>NZ_JAKFUM010000011.1 GCF_021732705.1 Nevskia sp.
CTCGGTCGCCGTGATGCCTATCCTTCACCAAAACGAAATCTGGACGCTGAGTTGCTCGAGTTGCGCTCCAGAGTCAGAAATAGATAGGGGCGTGTGCGATTCCGACGTTTTTCTACAGGCTCGTTAGGCGCTTACTAAATGCCAATTTATCGTTTCGCGCTTCATGTGCCTTCTCCAGTTCATATCGTAGTGGCGCGCATTCGGCCATTTGTTCGGCCACCGCGCCGGTTTGTAGAGAAAATCCGTAAAAGCTTTGCTACTCCTAAAACTCTGGAGCCATCTTTTCTCGGCGAAGTCACCGAGGATTCGTTTCGCGTGCGCCGCGACATTCGTTTTCCTAACTCTTGTCTTCCTGTTATCTGCGGTCGTATTACGCCTACTTCGTTTGGGTCGCGAATCAGTGTGACCATGTTTTTGCAACCTATCGTTGCTGCTTTCACTGGGGTTTGGCTTGCGGGAGTTGGTTACACTGCTTGGCGTGTTCTCATCGACCCCAATAGCGCAAGTAAAGGCACTAGTTGGTTCCCGATTAGCATGTTACTTTTCGGCATTGCTATGATTCTCTTGAGCTTCTTTTCCGAAGCACTTAAAGCACGTCGCATACTTGAAGACGCACTGTCTACACCGCGCGCCTAACCAGCCGCTCCATCAGACGCATTTGACTCCGCTGCGCCGCGGCGAATCCGCGGCTGAGCGCGGGCGTTGGACCGCAATGATGCTTACGTTCTTCACAGTAGCGCTCTGGGGCTTTGCGGCGAACGCCATTGCGGGCGATCAGTCACGAAAGATTCAAAGCTTAGGCGGTCTCGAGGTTGGAGAGCTTCGTGCCGGAGACTATGAGGCTGGCTGCGGCTGCGGCTTCTACTACCCGGCAGAGAAGAAGGGCGCTGGCTCTTTTATCATTAGTTGGGAGCTCGGCGGCCCGGCCGTGATGTTTACTCGAGGCAACCTTCACAAACTGCAGCCTGCTGCAGACATCCCGTACGCGTCGGCCCTGGGCGAGAAGCAGCAAGTGTCACTATCGTCTCAGCAACTGAGCGTCGCAGGCACGCTCACGAGCGTCTGGGTATGTCCTAAAGATTCGGAGGGCTGCGAGGTATCAGAGTTCACGGGTCCTCTCACCATCGAGGCCGGTACAATCAAATCCAAGATCGCTGTGTGGGTGTCCTGTGGTTGCTAACGTGCGATCCAACCAATGGTTCAGCCGTGACCACGCTTCGCGTGGTCACGGCTGAACCTGAGCGTTAGCGGTTTAGTTCTTCCACCATGACAGAGCTTCAGACCATTTACCTTGGGAAAATCAGTGAGGCACTTGCTAGGCTCGCGGCCTGCGAGCGTCTTCTCGGTGCATATGGCTCTTCCAAAGATGTGTTTTCTCTAGAGTCAGCTGTCCTGCAAATTCGCAAGGCTCTGGAAGCGGTTGCATTTGCTGCCATTGCCCCCAACAAGACCCAGTACGCGGAATATCGGGCACAAGCCGATAAAAATTCCGATCTCACGAAAGACTTCAATGCCAGATCGATCTTGCAGTTCCTAGGCAAGATCAATTCTGATTTTTACCCCGTGCCTGCTTCAGCTCCAATCGCTGTATCTCCCGGAAATTGGCGCTTCGATCGGAGGCAAGACAACTCTCTTTCCAAAGATGAATTTGAGAGTTTCTATGATCGATTAGGGAAGCACCTGCATGCTGACAATCCTTGGGGAAACGACAAGGGCTTAAACAATCTGGCCAAAGACATTCCCGAAGTCATTGCCGCCACTCGCTCTCTGCTGTCGTGGCATTTCACAACAATCCGAACACCACAATTTTCTGGCGTGTGGGTTGTTGAGGCACCAAGCAGTGGCGTGCCGCCACGAGTTATCGTTGGCCAAGCCTCCGGTGAGTTCGTCGTCCAATGAGTACTGCAGCTAACTATTCCGTCAAGAGGGACAGCCTGCAAGCTGCGCTTGCAGGTTCCCTACGCGGCTTCGCCGCTACGGGGGCCTCTCATATCAAACGTTATCCATCAGCCAGCGCAGTCCGGATTGAGCCTAGCGAAATCCGGGCGACTTGGATTCGGTCTCTCGCGAAAGCGGTCACATGATGTGGAAGCACGCAGGGGCGGTCGCATACCCCGCTTTCAGTGCCGTGAGTGTCGCCTGCCTTGAACAGGCCACACGCTGCCATCAAAACTGATTGCCGCAGTGCGCTTTCTCTGTGGTGGATCGCAACCCGCCCTGCGGACCAGTTAACTGGCAGACCGCGCTACTAGGAGCTTGGTTCGCAGCTGCTCTTCCGATTTTTTGCGTTGACGACGTTACGTTAATACTGTTTACTTAATACGGAAACGTAGCCGCGTAAGGGGGTCGGAGTGGGAGCGCCGTCCTGCTCGCAGCGGACGTGCCCGATCGGCAGTGGCCAATTCAGCGTTTGCCGCGACGTGCCGCGAATGTACCGAAAACAAACAGGGGAGAGCCGATGAAGCAGGAGACGTGGGTGGTGGCGGGCAAAGGGTTCTCGGACCGAATCAGCGGCAAGCTGCTGACCCATTGCTTCATCATGATGTTTCTCGGCTTCGCGGGCGGCTTCGTGTGGCTGATCGCGCTGGCTGGCAACGTCTTCCACATCGTGCCGCTGCCGCGTTTTGAAGTGATCGTCCCGGACCAGAAAGAGCTGCTCCGAAACGTGCATGTCGGCACGATTCTGAATTCGATCTATGTCATGGCCATGGTCGGCTTGAGTGCCCGACTGGACTTCAGCGTTCGTCAGGCAAAGTGGGTGTACTACTGGGCCATCGTGCTGCTGTGGGGGAACATGATCGGCTACTCGACGGCGGTTTACGCACCGGAGCGTGGCCTGCAACCGATCGGCGACTGGCCGAATCTGGTGTCTTACGGCACGTTCTACATTGCCGTGGTCGCGGCCACGATCACCACCGGCATCTGTCTGTACAACGCGCTGCGCATTGGCCGCAGCTGATGTCGGCGCGGAAGGCTGCGTAGCGAGCGCAGACCTCTTAGCGCGTCGCGAAATCGGGGATTGCCACGTTCCGCAATCGGTATCGCCCCGGATTTCGCGTTGGTCGATCCGGGCTACTTAGCTTTCGGCCCGAAACCGGCGACCGCCCGACTACGGCGCCTTCCCGCTCGCCAGCATCGCCGCCATCTTCTGATGGATGTGATTGATCGCTTTCAGCGGCCGGATCATGACCTTGAAGTCGGTGATCTGGCCGGCGTCGTTGCAGCGGATCATGTCGACGCCGTTGATGGCGATATCGTCCAGCGTCACTTCGAACTCCAGGATCGCGTCATTGCCGCTGCGCACTTCGCGGACGTAGCGAAAGGTGTCGTTGAAGAACACGAAGAACGCCGCCGTCAGGTATTTCGCGGTGATCGCCTTGCCGACCTGCGGCGTGTGCACGACCGGCGAGTGGAACACCGCGTCATCGGCCAGCAGCGTTTCGAGGCCGCGCGGGCTGCGGGCGCGAACCATCTCGTGCCAGCGGTGGATCGGGTCGGTCTGGCGCATGGTGCGGGTGCTCCGGCGGGTGGTGGTGCCTGCGTCTAGCCTGCCCGCTGCGCGCACCATCTGCATAGCGGTCCGTGCTGCAATTGGCCATCACCGCTGCGGCATACTCGGTGAATGAGCCCGCCGCTGCACCTCGAACCGATTCCGTTCATCACCCTGCCGAACTGGGTCAAGGCGGCGTCGCAGTGCGGCTTCAACATCGAGCCGGTGTTCCGCGAACTGGGCATCGAAACCGACCTGATCCATGTCGAAAGCGCGACGGTCAGTGCGCCGCTGCTGCAGAAGGTGATGGAAGCCTGCGTGACGCGAACCCGCGACTCGCCGCAGCACTTTCCGTTCGTGCTGGGCGAAACCTTCGCGTTCGACTATCTGCCGGACATCGACACGTTTCTCGCCACCAGCCCGACCCTGCGCGATGGCCTGCGCGTGTTCGACTGGGTGCGCGAGCTGATCAACCCGCTGATTCAGGTGCGGCTGGCCGAAATCGATGCCGAGGCCCATCTGGTGCTGGATCTCGCGCCGTCCGGCGAGCCTGCGCCGTACCCGTATTTCAGCGAAACCACGTTCGCGTCGATCGTGAAGTTCGGCCGGCGGCTGTTGGGATCGGACGTGCCGTTCCGTCGCCTGTGCTTCCGTCATGCGCGGCCGGCGCATGTCGCGGCGTACGACGCCTATTTCCGCGTGCCGGTGCTGTTCGACCAGCCGCAGCAGCTGCTGGCTTTCGACCGCGCGCTGCTCGATCAGCCGCTGGACGGCGCGTTCCCGGCGCTGCACAGGCAGGCGCGCTTTCGTGTCGAGCAGCGGCTGGCACAGCTGCCGCCGAAGGCGGGCCACGATGCGCTGCCGTCGCCGGGCCTGGTGGCGGCGATCGAACAGGCGTTCGCCACGCAGCCGGCATTGCTCGGACAAGGCATCGACCGGATGGCGGCGGTGCTCGGCCTGCATCCGCGCACCTTGCAGCGACGCTTGCAGGACGAGGATCAGCGCTATGCGGAGCTTCAGGATCGCGCCCGCTTCAGGCTGGCCGTGCGCTGGCTCGAAGACGGCGCGCAGGACATCGAAACGATCAGCGAGCGGCTCGGCTTTTCCGATCGCCGCAGCTTCACGCGCGCGTTCAGGCGCTGGTCCGGCACCTCGCCGAGCGCGTTTCGCGGCAAGGAACGGGCGGACGGCTGAGCCGGCGCACCTGTCGCGAAATGTTCCCTCGAGGTCGCGGTCGGTCATAGTCGGCACAAGCCGCGCGGCCTAGAGTGCAGGCACGCCATTCCATCGAGGCAGCGCCCCATGAAGCAGACCACCGTCACCAGCGGCTATCCGATCGTGCCGCGCACCGAGGTCGATTTCGATCTGGACGGCGACATTCCGCGCCACTGGTTCGGTGGCGATGCCTTCAAGTCGCGCTTCTTCGACGCGATGTCGACGCTGTTTCCGGAAGGCGAGAAATTCTTCATCACCTGCGTGCGCGACTACCGCGACCAGATCACCGATCCGGAACTGCAGCAGCAGGTCAAGGATTTCATGCGGCAGGAAGCGCAGCACGGCCGCGTCCACAAGCAGTTCAACGATCGCCTGCAGGCACAGGGCGTTCGCGTCGACGTGATCGAAGCGAAGACCCGCGAGATGCTGATCAAGATGCGCCGCCTGTTGCCGGCCTCGTTCACGCTGGCGCAGACCGCGGCGGCCGAGCACATGACCTCGATCATGGCGCACAGCTTCTTCGAGCGGCACGAGGTGTTCGCCGACGCCGATCCCCGCATCCGGGCGATGTACCTCTGGCACGGTGTCGAGGAAATCGAGCACAAGGCGGTGGCGTATGACGTGATGAAGAACGTCGCCAAGTCCGGCTATTTCCTGCGCACCGGCGTGATGCTGTACACGTCCGTGATGTTCCCGCTGCACGTGTTCCTGATCCTGCGGCACATGCTCGTCGTCGACGGCTTCAGCTTCCGCCAGCGCATGGGCCTGTGGGCGCGCGGCCTGCGCTGGCTGTACGGCTGGAATGGCCTGTTCCGACCGCTGCTGGGCCACTACCTCGCGTACTACCGGCCGGGTTTCCACCCGTGGCAGGACGGCGAGATGCAGACCTACCAGCGCTGGGCCGATGCCTATGCGCGGACCGGCGGCGATGCCGTGGCTGCCGGCAACGAGGCGTACGCCAGCGCGGCCTGAGCGTCACGGCGTGCGCGGCGGCGCCAGTTCAGGCCGCGGTTGTCGATTCCGCGCGCGTCAGTGATGGCCACTGGTGGCGCGCCGCACTCGGGCGCGCCCGAGGTGCAGACTCACGGCACCGTGTAGAAGCGCGCGCGAACGGTCGTGCGGCGCGGCCCGGGGCTCGTCACGCGCTGCTGCCAGCTCAGCGCGAAGCTGCCGTCGGCCGCCGCGCCAAGACCGATCGGCGATGTGGTCGGGGCGAAAGTGGTGCGCTGACGGCTGCCGACGGCAACCGGTGCGGCCAATGGCGCCAGCGCGGCGTCGAAACGCTGCGCCATGATCGGACCCGGTAGCGACCCTTCCCAGGCGACGACGGCGTTGCCCGACGCATCGACCGCGATCGACGCGGCTTCAACCTGCTCCGCAACCACGGTGGGCAGTCGCTGCGGCAACAGCGTCGGCGACAGCGTGGTCAGACGCAGGCTGCGATCGATTTCGCGCGTGTCGCCAACATCGAGGGGCCGCGACACGATCTCGAACCGAAACGGCAGCGCATAGGCCAGCACGGCGCGGCCATCGTTCCGAAGCGCGATCGACGGCTTCGGGGGCGGCGGGGCGAACGCGATGGTGCCGGGGTTGAACGACTGCAACACGACGCTCTGGCCCACATCGACGGTGACCTCCGGCCCCGGCTGTGACGCACCGCGCCGCAACCTGCGCACCTGCACGGTGCCGGCCACGCGCCCCAGCGTGCTGCCCAGCACGACCAGCGGCGTCACGCCGAAGCCGCTGATGCTGTCCCAGACCACGGTCGCGTTGCCGAACGCGTCCAACGCCACATCGACATTGCCACCGAGCTGCGGCGTGACGCCTTCGATGCCGCCGCCGACCAGCGATTGCACCGCGAGGTAGAAGGTCAGGTCGCTGGCGCGCGACAGCGTCGCCGAGTTGAGCGCCCGGCCGTCGACATCGAAATGGCTGACATTGACCTGCATCGGCGCCGCGAGCAGATCGACGATGCCGGCACCGACGAGCCACAACAGGAACGGCCCGGTCGAGATGCCCCGCGCCGGATCGGCATGCGCGGTGGCAATCGCGAAACGGCCGTGATCGTCGAGCGCGATCGCCGCCTGCGTCGCATTGCGCGCTGGCGTGCCGACCAGCACCGGCGAGGCCGGACCGGTCGCCAGCCCGTCTGCGCTGTAACGGCGAAACCGGGCATTGGCATCGGCTCCAGGCTGGATCCAGGTGACGATGAAGCCGCCGTCGGCCGCGATCGCGACATCCGGACGCATGCCCGCCGCGTCCACGACGAATCCGTTGTCGAGCGGTGCGCCGGCGGCATCGAAGCGTCGCGCGCGGATGGTGCCGTTGTCGTCCCAGACGATCACCGTGCGGCCGCTGGCATTGCGGGCGACGGCCGAGTCGACCTCGTTCTGGGATCCGAGCACGTTGACCGGAAATTCGTTTGCCGCCGCCGTCTGCGCGCGTGCCACCGGCACGGCAATGGATAGGCCCAGCAACACGGCAAGCATCGGAACGACGCGGTTGAGCGACATGGCGGTACTCCGACTCCGGAACGTGGACTGTTGATCGAATGACCTGAATCCTAGTACAGCACGGTCGAACAGCCGTTGACGATGCTTCGAATTCAATCAATCGCCACGCGGTTCGATGTGCAGGGCGCGGCTCGCCTCTGCAGGTGCCGAAGTGGAATGACCGCCGGAACGAGTCTCGCGGCCAATTGAATCGTCGTTTCGCACACAGCATGCTTCGAGCACCTGCCCGCCTGATCGGAGACCGCGATGACGACGATGCTCGCCCAGGACGCCACCGTGCTCGGCGCCTGTCCACACGACTGCCCCGACACCTGCTCGATGCTGGTCAAGGTCGCCAACGGCAAGGTCACCGGCGTGCAGGGCAATCCGGCGCATCCGTTCACGCAGGGCCGGCTGTGCGCCAAGACCAGCCACTATCAGGAACGCGTCTACCACCCGGAACGCGTGCTCTATCCGATGCGCCGAAGCGGGCCGAAGGGTTCCGGGCAGTTCGAGCGCATCAGCTGGGATGAAGCGCTGGCGACGATCGGCGAGCGCTGGCGCGCGATCATCAAGGCCGACGGCCCGACCGCGATCCTGCCGTACAGCTATCTGGGCACGCAGGGCATCGTCAACGGCCTGACCGTCGGTGATCCGTTCTTCAACCAGCTCGGCGCGACCATTTCCGAGCGCACGTTCTGCGATTCGGGCGCTTCAACGGCCTACGTGATGACCGTCGGCCCGACGCCGGGCATGGACCCGGAAAGCCTCGCCCACTCGCGCTTCATCATCCTGTGGGCCTGCAACCTGCTGAGCACCAACGCCCATCTGTGGCCGTTCGTCGATCAGGCGCGGAAGCAGGGTGCCAAGCTGGTGGTGATCGACCCGGTCAAGACCGGCACGACGGCGATGGCCGATCTGCACCTGCGGCCGCGCCCCGGCACCGATGGCGCGCTGGCGCTGGCAATGATCCACGTGATCATCCGCGAAGGCTTGGTCGACCGTGATTACGTCGATCGCCACACGATCGGCTTCGACGAACTGTCGGCCCATGTCGCCCAATACACGCCGGAGTTCGCGGCAGACGAAACCGGCATCGATGCCGAAGTGATCCGCACGCTGGCGCGCGATTACGCCACCGCCCAGCCGTCGGCGATCCGGATTGGCGTGGCCATCGAACGCTCGGCCGGCGGCGGGCAACTGGTGCGGGCGATCGCTTGTCTGCCGGCGCTCGTCGGTGCCTGGCGACGTCCCGGCGGCGGCTTGCTGCAACTGCCGCTGTGGGCGTTCCCGGTGCGCTGGGATCGGCTGCATCGCGCGGATCTGGCGACACCGGGTACACGCGTCATCAACCAGTGGAAGCTCGGCGCAGCGCTGACCGGCAGCCTGCCGCTGGACCCGCCGATCCGCGCGCTGTTCGTCTACAACAGCAATCCGCTGGTGGTCGCCCCGGACCAGCTCCGGCTGCAGCAAGGGCTGGCGCGCGAAGACCTGTTCACCGTGGTCAGCGAGCAGTTCATGACCGACACCGCGCGCTACGCCGACCTGCTGCTGCCGGCGACGACGCAGGTCGAGCAGGACGACCTGATGTTCTCCTGGGGCCATCTGTACCTGACCCTGAACCGGCAGGCGGTGCCGCCGCAGGGCGAAGCAGTGTCGAACGCCGAACTGTTCCGCCGGCTGGCGACGGTGATGGGTTTCGACGATCCGTTCTTCCAGCGCAGCGACGAGACCATCCTTCGCGAATCGCTGGACTGGGACGCGCCGACGATGCAGGGCATCTCCATGGAACTGCTGGAAGCGCAGGGCTACGCCCGCCTGAACCTGCCGGCGGCCGATGTCTTTGCGCCGCATGCCGAAGGTGGCTTCCCGACGCCGTCCGGCAAGGTCGAGATGAAAGCCTCGATGGCCGCCGGCGGCAACTTCGTGCTGCCGACCTTCCGGCAGGGCTACGGCGAGCTTCAGGACGGCTCGCCGGTGCCGGCGCTGCCGACGTACCAGCCGCCGCGCGAATCCGGCATCCGCGATGCCGCACCCGGCGCCCGCCACCCGCTGGCGATGATGTCGCCGAAGAGCCATTCGTTCCTGAACTCCAGCTATGCCAACCACCGGCGGCAACTGGCGCGCGAAAGCGAGCAGCGGCTGTTCATGAACCCGGTCGATGCCGACGCGCGCGGCATCCGCAGCGACGATCTGGTCCGGGTGCGCAATGCCCGAGGCAGCTTCGTCGCCGTGGCCAAGGTTGGCGATGACGCGATGCCCGGCGTGGTCGTCGCCCCGATGGGCTACTGGATCGCGAGTTCGCGGGCAAAGGCCACGCCCGCCGCGCTGAACCCGACGGTGCTGGGCGATCTCGGCGGCGCGCCGACGTTCTCCGACAACGCCGTCGAAGTGGAGCGCGCCTGATGCCACACGTCGTCACCGATAGCTGCACCGCCTGCCGCTACACCGAATGCGTGGCGCTGTGTCCGGTCGACTGCTTCCATGCCGCCGAGGACCGCCTCTACATCGACCCGGAGGCCTGCATCGACTGCGCGGCCTGCGTGCCGGTCTGCCCGGTCAAGGCAATCGTCGATGCCTTCGATCTCGAAAGCCGCGCGGACGAACTGATCGCGCTGAATCGCCAGCGATCCCGCGAACTGCCGGTGATCGACAGCAAGACCGCCGCGCTGCCGACGGCCGAGGCGCGGCGGGCGGCCTTGGGCTACTGAGCCAGCGCGGTGCGCACTTCCGACGCGGCACGCGCGCCAGACAACAGCGCGCCTTCGATATAGCCGCACCAGCGCCCCGCGGTTTCAGTGCCGGCCCAGTGGATGCGCCCGCTCGGCGCGGCAAGCGCGGGGCCATGTCGGCTCAGGATGCCCGGCGTCGGCACTCCGACGTAGCAACCGCGACTCCACGGATCGCTGATCCAGTCGTGATCGAGATAATCGATCGGCGCCGCGGCCTGCGGGCCGAACGCGCCGACCAGACTGGCCAGCACGGCGGCGCGCCGGGCTTCGGGTGTGGCCTTGCTCCAGTGGCGCGCGTTGGTGCCATCGATGAAGCCGACCAGCGCGCCGTGACTGCCATCCGCTGGCGAAGCATCGAACACCGGCGACAGCAGTGCCCGGTCGCCGACGAATTCGCCATTCAAGCCGGCATCGCGCCAGAACGGCCGGGCGTAGGCGATCACGCACTTGATCACGGAGCCCATCGGCATGCCGTGGGCCAGCGCGCTTCGTTCCGCGCAAGCCGGTGCCATCGCGATGTCACCGGCCATCCGCGGCGCCATCGCGACGATGACCCGCCTCGTCTGCAGGCAACGGTCGCCATCGAGCCGAATCCGGACGTCGTTTGACCGCTGTTCGAGCGCCAGCACGGCTGTCGACAGCTTCAGCGTGCCCGGCATCAGCTGCTGGGCCAGGTGAGTGGCCAGCGCGTGCATGCCGCCACCGACCGTCTGTGCCTGTGCGCCATCGCGCACCGCAAGCAGCGCGTCGAAACTGCCACTGCTGCCGAGGTAATGCAGAAAGCCGAGCATCGACAGGTTCGACGCTTCCGTGCACAGCACCGCGCGCACCGCGGCGTCGAACAGCATCCGGCTGCCGTCGCTCCGCAACCAGCGGCGCTGCCAGTCGGCGACCGTCAGCGCGTCGAGCTGCGTGGCGCGGGTCGCCGTCCACGGCGCGTCTGGCGGCACCTGACGCTGCATCAGACGCAGACGCCACAGCAGGATCTGCATCTCGATCAGCGCGACCGGCGACGCGGGCGGAATCAGGCCCGAGTAGCGATGCAGCCGGTCGCCGATCTGCAGCAGCTTCGCCCCCGGCCGTTCCTGCGACAGCAACGGTGCACCGGCGTCGGCGGCGAGCCGGGTCAGCTGCGCATGACCATGGCCGACCCATTGGCCGCCGGTATCGACGACACGCCCGGCCAGCATCCCAGGCCGCGATCGGCCGCCGACGCGATCCCGCGCTTCAAGCAGCGCGATATGCAGGCCGGCACGCTGCAGATCGACCGCTGCCCGAAGGCCCGCAAAGCCGGCGCCGATGACCACGGCATCGAACGACGGGACGGTTGAATCGGAGTCGAACATGGGCGCGCGTGGCAAGGTCGAACCTTGATGACACCGGAGGCGGCGCGCTGACGCAAGCGAGCGCCGCGATCAGCGCCCGTGGCGTGTCGCGCCCTGCCGCCTTCGGCTCTGTGATGGCCGGCGAACGTGGGTGATCGATGCGTCGCGAGCCCGGTCAATGGCCGAATCGCGGGTCAGCAAGCGAGTCACGGCCCGCTCGGAGGACTCATCGAACGAAGCTGCTGGGAATTCTCGGCGCCGCGCGCCACCGTCGCGCAAGGCCATCGGCTGCCGGGAAGGCAGCGTTCAATCCCCGTCCTCATTCTCCTGCGCCAGCAGGGACTTGAGGTGGTAGGCATTGACGTCGAAGTCCCGGTCGTCTGAGGCCGCGGCGAGCACCTGCGGTGCGAGGCGGGCGCGTTCCTCGTCGATCTCCGCGCTGGTGAAGCCGGCGTCAAGCGCGTCGGCGATCATCTTGTCCGTCATGCGCTTCGCGCGTGCTGCATACGTTTCAACGTCGGGATTGGCACCGGGCAGGATGTTGTCCTCGATCCAGGTGCTGGCCCATCTCAGGAAGCGATTGCTCATGACGTCTGCTCTGCTCCTATGTCGAATTCGGCGCGGTGTCCCGCGAACGGCGCCTCACATCATGCCGTGATCGAGCGCTGGGCCCGCCGGACGCTGCCACGGCAATCGGCGCTGCGAGCCCGCACGTGCGCGGCAAGACCTAACCTGCAGATTAGCGAGGACGGGCTTGCCATGTCATCCGGTTTCGAGGGCGCCGGATCGCGTCGACGGTCCGCATACGTCGGCAGTTTCCGAACGGCCGTGGGTTCGCCAAACCGCGCGGGACGCCGGACCATCGGCCACCCGCGCTTGCACGCGCGGCCGCACGAGCAATCGCAGCAAGGGTGCTTCGAGTGCTTCGCCGGGAGCGCCCGGTCGGAAGCACTGTCCCATCCGCGTGACAGCCGCGCGCACGCGGGGTGCGGTCACGACACCGGATAATGGCTTGCAAACAAGGGCTTGCGCGTTATTCTGCGTGCCGTGCCAGACGGCACGCTTTCTGCCTTTGTCGCCGACCATGCCGCTGCCCCGCCCTCGCTCCGTCACCGCGCTGATCGCCTTGCTGCTGGCGACAGGCCCGGCTGTCGCGGCGCCGGCAAAGTCGCTGTCGCCGCTCGCCCTGTCGTGTCTCGCTTGTCATCAGCCGGCGGTCAATGCCGCGTCGATGCCGGCGCTGGATCACTACGCGCCGGCGGCAATCGCTGCCTCGCTGCGTGCCGCGCGCGATCAGCCGCAACCGGGTTCGATCATGGCGCGCTTCGCCGTGAAGCTGGGCGATGCCGAGATCGAACAGCTCGCCGCCGAGCTGGGTCAAGCCACGTCCTCGTCGAAAGCGGTCGGCTCGAACGCGAAACCGCGATGAGCCTGTCGCGCCGCACCTTGCTGCAGGGCCTGCTGGCATCGGCCATGGTGCCGATGACTGCGGCCGCAGCGGGCAGCCGCCGCAAGGCGCGCGTCATCGTCATCGGCGCCGGATTTGGCGGTGCCACCTGCGCCAAGACCTTGCGGCAATTGTCGTCGTCGATCGACGTGCTGCTGATCGAGGCGCGCGAGCGCTACTGCACCGGCCCGTTCACCAACCTCGCGATCACCGGCCTGCGCACAGTCGACAGCATCACGCGGCGCACGGCGGACATCGGCAAGGCGCATGGCGTGCGGACCGTGGTCGATGAAGTGATCGCGCTCGATCCGGTCGCGAAGTCGGTGACGACCGCGAGCGGCCAGCGCTACACCGCCGACCGCATCGTGGTCTCGCCCGGCGTGGCGATGCACTGGGGGCCGATCGCCGGGCTCGATGCCGGCAACAGCGGCGCGATGCCGCACGCCTGGCTCGGCGACACGCAGCTGTTGAACCTGCGTGATCGCCTCGATGCCGTACCGGACGGTGGCGTGATCCTGATCGGCTCGCCGCCGAATCCGTACCGCTGCCCGCCCGGGCCGTACGAGCGTGCCGGCCTGATCGCCGATCACCTGCGGAAGACCGGCCGCAAGCGCTGCAAGATCCTGATCGCCGATGCCAAGGACGATTTCACCAAGCGCGCGCTGTTCCTGCTCGAATGGGACAACCGCTACGGCGCGATGATCGAGTGGCTGCCGCGCGCCAAGGGTGGCGAGGTGGTTCGCGTCGATGTCACGACCGGCGAGGTCTGGCTGCGCGATGCGAACACGTCCATCGGCACCCATCTCGCGTCGATCGTGCCGCCGCAGCAGGCCGCCGCGATTGCGGCGAAGGGCGATCTGGTCGACGAATCCGGCTGGTGCCCGATCGAGCCGACGACGTTCGAATCGACCCGCCACGCCGGCATTCACGTGCTGGGCGACGCCTCGGTGGCAGCGCCGATGCCGAAGTCGGCCTTCGCGGCGAACACGCAGGCCAAGCTCTGCGCATCGGTCATCGTCGCGGCGTTCGAGGGCCGCGAGGCACCGCTCGCCCGCTTCGTCAACACCTGCTACAGCCTCGTTGCCGAGGATGCAGCAATCTCCGTTTCCGGTTTCTATTCGGCCGCCAATGGCCGCATCTCGGTGATTTCCGACGGCGTCAGTCCGTTGTCGGGCAGCGCCGAATTGCGGCAGCAGGAAGCGGCCCAGGCACGCGATTGGTATGAAAGCATCACGACTGACAGTTTTGGCGCGCAAGCGAAACGGACCTGAGGGGCTGCGCCGGGAAGATCCGGTCGGCGCCTGCTGGCATCGCTGGCTGCTGATCGCGGCTGCGATCGCCTATGGTCTGTACATCAGCAACGATCTGGGCTGGCTGCCGCTGCTCGCGTTTGGCGACCCGACCTGGCTGACGTTCGGGATCATCGTGCTGTTCGTCGCCGCGTCGATCTATTGCGGCAGCATGGCTTTCGAACTGGCGCGGCAACATGCGGTGCTGCAGGGGTTGCAGAACGGCCAGCCGAGCGCCGGACCGAGCTGGGTCGGCGACTATCTCGCCGAACGTCAGGCGCTGAACGGCGCCGACTCGACCGCGCTCGGCGACCTGCTGCACGAGCGGATCAAGGGCCGTACCGAACTGGGCTGGTTCTCGGCCGGTCTGCAGATCAAGCTGGGGCTGCTCGGAACGGTGATCGGCTTCGTCATCATGCTGGCGTCGATCGGCAACGCCAGCGATCTGCAGAGTCAGGGGCTGGATCGGTTGATCCAGAACATGGGGCTGGGCATGCGCGTGTCGCTGTACACGACGATCGTCGGCCTGATCGGCTCGATGATGATCGGCATCCAGATGCTGGTGATCGATCGCGCGGCGGATCGCCTGTTCGCGCTGATCATCACCATGCCCGATCCGGGCGCGCGCTGAGCCGATGTCTCGCCGCGGCAGCAACCGTCATCACTACGAGGAAGATCCGTTCACGGATCTGCTGTTCAATGCCCTGATGGGCTTCACGATGCTGCTGTTCCTGACCTTGCTGTTCCTGAACCCGCCATCGAAGAAGACCGGCGTGATCGACACCAAGGCCGAGTTCATCGTGACCACGACCTGGCCGGATGGCGCCGAGGACGACATCGACACCTGGGTCGAGTCCGGCACCGGCGACGTGGTCTGGTTCAGCCATCCGGACGACGGGCAGATGCATCTGGACCGCGACGACCGCGGGCTGGCCAACGACACGATCACGGTCAACGGCCAGAAAGTCGTGAATCCGCTGAATCAGGAAGTGGTGACCTTGCGCGGCAAGGCACCGGGCGAGTACACGGTGAACGTCAACAACTACAAGTCGGCGAACACCGGACCGGTGCCGGTGCAGGTCAATGTCGTCAAGGTCAATCCGGTGCTGCGGGTGATCTTCTACGACACCATCACGCTGACGCGGCAGGGCGAGGAGAAGACCGCCGTGCGCTTTACCGTGACGCCGGAAGGCGACGTCATCAACGTCAACACGCTGCAGAAATCGCTGGTCAAGTCCAGCAACTGATCATTCTCGTCACCACCCTCAAGCCTCCATGTCCAACGGACTCGTGCTGTTGTCGCTGCTGTACTTCTCGCTGGCCTTGCTGCTGCTGGCGCTGCTGGTCCGCACTACGCTCGGCGCGCGGCTCAAGACCGTGATGATCGTCGCGTTCGTCGCGATGGCCGGGCTCAGCCACTACGGCTGGAAGCAGATGGCAGGCTGGCCGACCCGCGCCGTGCTGCCCGAACGCTTCCTGTATCACGCGGCCAGCGTGCGCGAGCCGAACAGCGCCACCGGCGACCCGGGCCTGATCCACATCTGGGCCACCGAGCTGACGCCGTCCGGTCCAGCCAAGGAACCGCGCGCCTACGAACTGCCGTACAGCCCCGAGGACCAGAAGCAGATTCAGGACGCGCGCGAGCGCCAGCGGCAGCAGGGCTTGCCACAGATCGGCCGCAAGGCCGGTGTCCGGAACAAGTCGAACGTGGTCTCGGATGCCCGACGGACCGCGGCGCTGGCGAGCTTCACGCTGGCCGATCTGCCCGATCCGGCGCTGCCGGAAAAGTGAGGCGCGTGCGCATGCGTCGCCTTCCTCTGCCGTTCACTGCCCTCGCCAGCCTGCTGCTCGCAGCCTGCGGCAACGCGCCCGACACACCGTACTTTCCGCTCGAATCGGGACGTCGCTGGACGTACACGCTGCACGAGACCAATGCCCTCGGCGAGAAGACCGAGACCTTCGAGATCACCAGCGCCGGCCCGCGCGAGCGCAACGGCGAAACCTTCTGGCTGCGTCGCAACAGTCTCGGCACCGAGTACTGGCTGAAGCTCGACGACCGCAACATCGTTCGTGCCGGCCTGCGCACGACGGTCGAGTTCGAGCCGCGGGACGAACCGACGCCGCGCACCGTGCTGCCGATCGCCCCGAAGCTCGGGGATGGCTGGGAACAGCCGAGCCAGCCGTTCATCCTCGAACGCGCCGTGCCGTTTCGCGAACGCTTCCTGCACCATGAATCGGTGCGCTTCGCGCTGCAGATGAAGATCACGGCCGTGGACGAGGAAGTGACCGTGCCGGCCGGCACCTTCAAGCACTGCATCAAGGCCGAAGGCGATGCGCTGATCTACGTGCTGGCCGATCCGCGACTCGGCGGCTCCGAAGTCGTGGTCCGGCATACCGAGTGGTATGCGCCCGGTGTCGGGCTGATCAAGCTGCAGCGGGTCGAGCCGCTCGAAACCACGCAGATCGTCGGCGGCGAAGTGACGATGGAACTGGAGTCGTTCGAGCGCTGATCCCGCGCGCGGCCCCGACTGATCGAGCCGGCCGCGCGACTGAACCGGCGCGGCAGACCTGAGCGGGCCTGCAGCGCCTCACGCGTTAGAGCCCGGGTTCAGTCCGGCAGGCCGAACGTCACCACGGCATCGCCCTGGCGATAACCCCAGATCTGGCTGCCCCCGGCGGCCACCGTGATGTACGGCTTGCCGTCCATCATCCACGCGATCGGCGGAGCGTTGACGCCGGCGCCGCAGTTGAACTGCCAAAGACGCTTGCCGGTCCTGGAATCGAAGGCCGACAGGTTGCCGTCGCCTTCGCCGGTGAACACGACACCGCCCTGCAGCGCGAGCACGCCGCCAATCAGCGGCTGCGCGGTCTTGGTCGACCACGCGATCTGGCCCTGTCTCCCCAGATCGATCGCCGCCAGAACGCCCCAGCTCTGCTCGTTGGACGGCTCGGCCGCGAAGTACGGCACCGCCGGCTTGTCGCCATCGGCCGGGATTTCCTTGACCTTGTAGGTTGTCGGCAGATGCATTGCCGCGACGAACACCAACTGGCGCGCGGCATCGAGCGCGGCCGGTGACCAATTGACACCCCCGCCGATGCCCGGCGAGATCGTCACGCCGTCGCGGCTCGGCTGCGCGAACAGGTTTTTCTGCGGGACGTAGGCGTCCGACTTGTACAGCAGCTTGCCGGTGTAGCGGTCGTGCACGAACAGCCAGCCGAGCTTCGACGCCTGCGCCACGGCTGGCACCTTCTGGCCGTTGACGGTGGCCTCGAGCAGCATCGGCGGCGACGCCACGTCGTAGCCCCAGAGATCGTGCGGCACCTGCTGCCAGCTCCAGCGGCGCTCGCCGGTCTCGACGTCGACCGCGACCAGGCTCGAGGTGTAGAGGTTGTCGCCCGGGCGACCGTCGCCGTTCATCTGCGGGCTCGGGTTGCCGACGCCGAAGAACAGCAGGCCGGATTTCTGATCGAACGCCGGCGTGTTCCAGACCGAGCCGCCGCCGAACTTCCACGCGTCCCTGCGCGTCGGCGCGAGCTTGCGCTCCGCGTCGACATTGCGGTTCAGCGGCACGCCGTCCGGCGTGGCGGCGGCAAACTCGCCTTCCCAGCCGCCGTTCTCCGGGCGAACCACGGTATCGAACCGCCACGACGGCTTGCCGCTGTCGGCATCGAACGCGGCAAGGAAACCGATGCCGCCGTACTGACCCGGCAGGCCGACCACGGCACCCAGCGGCGCGCCGGGGCGCAGGCTGTCGAGATGCAGGCCGTAGCCGAGCCCGTTGACGCCGACGATCACGCGATTGCCGAACACGAGCGGCGCCGAAGCGATGCCGACGCCGGACGCACCGGTGACCTTCACATCCTTCAGGCTGTCGCTCGCGGCAAAGCCGGCCTGCGTTTCCGCGGCCGCTTCCGGGCGCGCGACCTCGACATCCCACAGCACCTTGCCGGAGGCAGCATCGAGCGCGACCAGACGCGCGTCGACGGTGCCGACGAAGACCTTGCCGTTGGCGACGGCCACGCCGCGATTGGCCGGCCCGCAGCAGATGCGCTCGCTACGCTTCTTGTGTTCGTAACGCCACAGCTCGTGGCCGGTCTTCGGATCGATCGCGACCACTGACGAGAACGGCAGCGACACGTACATGCGGCCGTCGACCACCAGCGGCGTGGCCTGGAACGTGCCGCTGACGCCGCTCT
Organism: Nevskia sp.; assembly: GCF_021732705.1. Taxonomy (GTDB): domain Bacteria; phylum Pseudomonadota; class Gammaproteobacteria; order Nevskiales; family Nevskiaceae; genus Nevskia. The sequence goes on from NZ_JAKFUM010000011.1 coordinate 18,188, forward strand.
GGTAGATCCACTTCGGCACCAGCTTGCCGACCGTTGTCGGGTTGATCGACGTGATCGCGGCTAGACGGCTGTTGGCGTTGTCGAGGCCGTAGACCGGCCAGTCCAGCGTCCGGGGGGCCTTGGACGGGCTGGCAGCGCTGATCGCGAACACGGAAGCGGACAGCAGTCCGAAGATCGTGTGACGGAGGAGTTTCTGGATCATGGTCGTGCCGCAGGCAGGGTTTCGAGTTCGTACGCCGGATACAGATGGGCAATCGATCGGCTGTACTCCGTTTGCAGCACGGCCAGCGTGCGGAATCGCTCCGGAATCGGCAGCCGCATCACTTCCGGCATGTCGAGGCCGCGATTCGCGGCGTCCTTCAACGCGCCGCTGAGCCATTGCAGATAGTCGCGGGTCTGCATGACGCCCGCATGGTCGCGCAGCACCGGGCCATGGCCCGGCACCATCACCTTGAAATCAAGCTTGTCGATCGCATCGAGCGTCGCCAGCCAGCGCGGGATGTCGGCATTCGGCGTGGTCAGCGCGCGCTGGAAGAACACGAGATCCCCGGTGAACAGGGTCTTCGTCGCTTCGTCGAACACCATCAGATCGCCAGCGGTGTGGCCAGCCGCGGGAATCAGGCGCAAGGCGCGGCCGGCAATCCGGACGCTGCCGGGAGCTGCATCGGCCGAGCCGAACTGCACCTGCGTGCCGCTCATCGCGCCGCCGACCAAGCGATACAGATTGTCGAGCAGCGCGTCACCGCTCTGGCGCAGGGCCGCGTTGGTCGCGACGGTGGCCGCGATCGGCACATCGGCATAGGCCTGGTTGCCGAGGAAATGGTCCGGGTGCGCATGGGTCAGATAGACCTGCGTGACCTTCTGCGGGGTCACGCCGGCAATCGCCGCGCGCTGCTGCGTGCCATAGGCCTTCGACGGACCGGAATCGATGACGATGACGCCATCCTGCCCGACGATGAAACCGGTATTGACGATGTTGCCACCGTTGTCGCGGGTGAAATTCTCGGTCTTCCCGATCAGCGCGTAGACGCCGTCGGCAACCGCCGTCGGCTTGAGCTGGTAGGCGAAATCGTCGCCGCGCGCCGTCATGGCTCCGGCCACGATCAGCGCCGCGCCTGCCCATCGGAGCATCACGGACGAATCTCGGCCGCGATCTTGTTGCCCTGGATGTCGCCGCCGGTGATGCGCACCGGACCGCTGCCCTTCAGATCGAAGCTGAGCACCGGATTCTCCGAGATCGGCTCGTAGGTGTTCAGCCGCGCGATCTGCTCGCCCTGGGCGTCGCTGATCACCAGACGGTCGATGTAGAACGCCGGGATGCCGCTGGCGAGACCGGTGTCCATCGGGTGGACCACGCGCAGGCGCAGGCGCTGCGTGTTGCTGTCGGCCTTCGGCCACAGACGGCCGCTGACCTCGTTCAGATGCGTCTGCCACAGCGGGTCGGCACTGCCGTGACTCGGCGTGGTGCAGCCGCCACCAGCGGCGCTGAGCCAGACGCCGCCGACATGCCAGACGCCGTCCTTGGTCCGCATTGCGGCGCGGATCGGCGTCGACTGCTCCACCTTGAACCGGAACGACAGGCTGGGCAGCGCCCGCGTAGGTTCGTAGCTCAGGATCTTCTGGATCGGGTTCAAATCGGCGACCACCAGCACCTGCTCGACATCGGCCAGGCCATCGGCGTCGATCTGCACCGGCACGTCCAGCGGGTTTTCCGCTGCCGACGGCGCCATCACCTTCACGCGCTCGTCGAAGACCACGGTCTGGTCCTTGAAGTAGCGGCCGTGGATCGTGCTCCAGCCCGGGGAGTTCAGCGGATCGACCGGGCGCTCCGCGGCTAGTGCCGCGAATCCGGACAGCAGGCAAGCTGCTGCGCCGATCATTCGCGCAACGCGCTGCGCTGCCCTGCCTGCGACTTCATTCATGAGCCTGTCCTCGTCCTTGCACCGTGGCGTATCGCCGCTCCGGCCGTCGAAACGAGACCAGCGCGGATTCCCGATCATGCGGGAATGACGCTTCGTGTGGTCCAGCACCGGCAGCGCGGGGGCGCGGCCGGTGCCAGCCGTTGCCTACTTCAAGCCCGGCGTCTGGTAATCCATCCCGTGACGGGCGTAGATCGCCTTCAGTTGTCCGTTCTCGATCATCGTGGCCAGCGCGTCGGCCAGCGCATCGCGCAGTTTCGGGCTGTCCCGCTTGACCGCGATGCCGATTTCCCAGGCATTGCGGAACAGACCCTGGAACTGCACCGTCTGCGCCGGCGAGGCGCGACCGTTTTCCCCATTCAGCTTCAACAGGCCCTGCAGTTCACCGCGCGGCGCGATCGTGGCATCGGCCTTGCCCGCGACAAAGGCCTTCACCGCCTCGTTCGCGGTCGGGTAGCGGTTCAGCGACTGGCGCAGCGCGCCGTCGTTGAAGTTCGTCAGGTACAGATCGGCAATCGACCCCAGTTCCACGGCGATGCGCTTGCCTTCGAGATCCTCCAGCACCGAATAGTCCGGAAACTTCTTCGGATCGAACGACAGCGACACCGTCTCGCGGAAATAGACGCCGAAAATCCAGACCTTGTCCTGGCGCGCGACGTACTGCGGATCAGCGCCGACGTGGAGCATCACGTCGCCGACGCTGCCGCCGACGATGGTGCCGCGCCACAACTGGTTGCGCAGGTCATCGTCGAGGTCGTCGCCGGGAATGAAGGTCTTGAACGTGGCCTTCAGGCCGAGCGCTGCAGCCAGCGCTTCGCCCATCTCGACGTCGACGCCCTTGAACGCGCCATCCACCTGATACGAGTACGGCGGGAAGTCGCGATAGACCACGAACTCGATCGCGCCCTTCTTGCGAACCAGATCGAGACGGTCGTCGCCTTCGTCAGCGAACGCCACGCCGGTCAGCAGCGTGGCCGCCAGCGCCAGTACCGTCAGGATGCCGCGTGCCAGCAACCGGACCGACGTCCGGAACAGGCTCATGGCTCGGTGTGGATGCTGACGAGGTAGCTGCGCAGCGCCCAGATCGCTTCTTCCTTGAAGACATCCTTGAATGCCGGCATGTAGGTCACGCCGTTGCGGATCGCGCCGCCCTGGACCTTGCCCTTGAAGTATTCGTCGGTTTCGGCGTCGGTCGGCAGGTAGCGCAGATCCGGCGCGATGCCGCCGGACACGGCGCCGAGGCCATGGCAGCGCGCGCAGTTCTGGTTGAACGCGGACGAACCGATCTTGATCGCGTCCGGGTTGCCGACGTACGGATTGCTGGTCTTCGGGCCGTCGAGCGGCGGCAGGTGTGAGACATCGACTGCCTGCGGCGTGACGTCACCATGGGCGCTGACCGCCGGGCTGTTGAACGCGAACGTGGCGACCGCGGCCACGGCAACCGCCGAGGCCAGTGCTGCGGACTTGAACATCGTGCGAATCATCATGGGTGTGAGACCGAGTGGTAATGAAAAAAATGGGTGGGGGGATGATCGATGAGACCGCGTGAATCGAAAAAGGAGCCCGAATCCGGGCTCCTTTTCGTTCCGCTTTCTAGCTTTCGTTCAGCTTCGACGGCCGAGGCCGGTCGAGCTTAGTTCTGCGCAACGGTGGCCTTGCCGGACTTGTGCAGCTTGAAGACCCAGAACGAGCCACCTTGGCTGATGTCCTTGACCTTCTTGGCGACTTCGCCGCCCCAGAGCGGAACCGCACCGCCCCAGCCCGACGCGACGCCGATGTACTGCTCGCCGTCCATTTCCCAGGTCGTCGGCTGGCCGACGACGCCCGAACCGGTCTGGAACTTCCACAGTTCCTTGCCGGTCTTGGCGTCAAACGCCTTCAGGAAGCCTTCCGGGGTACCGGTGAACACCAGATTGCCGGCGGTGGTCATGACGCCACCCCACAGCGGAGCCGGGTTCTTGTATTCCCAGACGACCTTGCCGGTGGCCGGATCCATCGCGCGCAGCGCGCCGATGTAGTCGTCGTACAGCGGCTTGATGGTGAAGCCGGCGCCCAGATAGGCCGCACCCTTCTTGTAGGTGATCGGCTCGTTCCAGATGTCCATGCCCCACTCGTTCGCCGGCACGTAGAACAGGCCGGTCTGACCCGAGTACGCCATCGGCATCCAGTTCTTGCCGCCGAGGAACGACGGAGCGGCGAACACCGCGCTGCCCTTCTCGCCGGAACCCGGATTGCCCGGACGGTTGTTGGACTCGATCGGACGACCGGTCTTCAGGTCGACGCCCGAGGCCCAGGTCTGCTTGGTGACGAACGGGCTGGCGCTGAGCAGCTTGCCGTCAGTGCGGTTCAGAACGTAGAAGAAGCCGTTGCGGTCAGCCTTGGCGCCGGCCTTGACGGTCTTGCCGTCCTTCTTCATGTCGAACGAGATGAACTCGTTGACGCCGTCGAAGTCCCAATGGTCGTTCGGCGTGCCCTGGTAGCTCCACTCGATCTTGCCGGTATCGGCGTTGATTGCGACGGTCGAGGTCGAGTACAGGTTGTCGCCCGGACGGGTGAAGGCATTCCACGGAGCCGGGTTGCCGGTGCCGCAGTAGATCTGGTTGGTGTCGGCACCGTAGGTGCAGCCGAGCCAGGTGGCGGCGCCGCCGGTCTTCCACAGGTCGCCCGGCCAGGTCGCGTTGGTCTTGCCCGACACGCCGTTTTCCTTGCCGTTCAAGTAGCCCATGTGGCCTTCGACCGTCGGACGCGTCCAGACCATCTTGCCGGTCTTGGCATCGCGTGCTTCCACGCGGCCGACCACGCCGAACTCGCCGCCGGACACGCCGGTGATCAGCTTGCCCTTCACGATCAGCGGCGCTGCCGTGTACGAGTAGCCGCCCTTGAAGTCGGCGATGGTTTCGGTCCAGACGACCTTGCCGGTGGTCTGGTCGAGCGCGACGAGCTTGGCGTCGAGCGTGCCGAAGATCACGAGGTTGTCGTACAGCGCGGCGCCGCGGTTGACCACGTCACAGCACGGCACGATGCCTTCCGGCAGGCGATGCTCATACGACCAGAGCTTGGCGCCGGTCTTCTGATCCAGCGCCCAGAGACGCGAGTACGAACCGGTGATGAAGATCTTGCCGTCGTGCACCAGGGCCTGGGTTTCCTGGCCGCGCTGCTTTTCGCCACCCATCGAGAACGACCAGGCCGGAACCAGGTCGACGACGGTGTCGGAATTGATCTGCGTCGACGTGCTGAAGCGCTGGCCGCTGAAGCCCATGCCCACCGTCAGCACATCGTTCGGCGTGTTCTGGTCGTTCGCGATCATGGCATCGGTGACCGGCACCGCGGCCACTGCCGGCAGCGCGCTCGCCGCCGCCGCCAGCCCGATCAGGCCAACGGCCCGAGCGATGCTGGTTCGTTCAATTTTGTGGTTCATCTGTTTTCTCCTCCTCAGGTTTCAATTCGTACACAAGTGTGACGACCCGACCAAAGTCATCGCGCCGCCAGAAGCATGATCAATGCCATTTAACGCAACGCAACATTCGCGTGCGCATCGCCATTGAAAGCAGCTATTCAATCCCGGCGATTCCGCTTCAAGTCCATGATTCTTCGATAATAAATTCGACGACTCCATCAGCCGGACCGACGTCATGCGGGGGACCTTGCCAGCACGTGAACAACGGGGTCTGACGCAAGTGCCGCCAGTGTCACCAGCCGGGGACAGCCCCTTTTTCGCTGTACCGTCACCGGGACGCAAGCGCGGCGTCGACACCATCCACACGCCATGGCAAGCCATGGTGTGTCGAGTTTGTCACAGTGGATGACACAGTTCATCGGCCGCTATCGTTCGGACTTGAGCCATGACCTCCGCCGGAATCCGGGCCAAAAAAAACCGGGCGCAAAGCCCGGTTCAATTTGGCGCTAGGAGAGGTTCTTTATCAGCCGACGACTCAGAACGACAGGAACGTGCCGATGTTGAAGTTCAGGGCTTCGTTCTTGCCGCCACCGTGAGCCTTGGCGGTCACCGACGAGATTTCGCCGACCAGGGTCAGGTTCTTCGTCAGCGAGTAGTACGCGCCGCCGGTGATCTTGCTGTTGCTGCGGACCGGCACGCTCGACTGCAGTTCGCCATCGGCCTGACCGAGGCGGCTGGTGCCGTAGTTCACGCCGAGCTTCAGGGCGTTGATCTTGTACGACGCCTGGGCCAGATAGCCGTTGGAGCCACGGCGGCCGCCGTTGCCGTCGGAGGCGAACGCGAACAGCGCGGTCGTGCCGAGGCCCTTGCCGTAGTAGTACCAGTAGCCGAGTTCGAGGTCGGCGATGTTCAGCTTGGCGCCGGCATCGACACCGTAGCTGCGATAGTCGTCGTTGCCGCCATCGTCACGCGTCTGCTGCGTGATGAAGGTCGACGAGGCGTACAGCTTCGCTCCGCCGATGTCGGTCTTGTACGCGAGCTTGCCGTGGATGCCCGGCTGCGACTTGCGGCCCGAGCCGCCGGTCAGCGAGTTGAGCGGATCGTAGATGCCGACCGTGGCATTCAGGCCGAACAGGCTCGGCGTGGTGTAGTTGATCTGGCCGAGCGTGTCGGTATAGACGTAGCCGAGACCGATCGAGCCCAGCGTGGTGTTGGCCGGAGCGCCCGAAGCGGCGGCGCCGGCAACGCCGACACCCGGAATGGTGATGTCGTTGATGATCGCGTCGAAGCCGAACAGGCCGAAGTTGCGACCCAGCGTGAAGGTACCGATGTCCTTGTTGCCGAAGGTCAGATAGACCTGACGAACATCGAGGCCGGTGGTGCCGAGCGCCACATTGTTCTGCGGACCCACCTGGTTCGGGCTGCCGCCGTCGTTGGTGCTGATGCCCGGATAGAAGCCGAAGTGGCCTTCGATATCCAGACCGGCCTGCTTGGTGATGATGCCGAACGACAGCGCAGCCGGCAGCAGGCCGTTGGTGACGGCGGACGCGCTCTTGGCGGTACCGCCGCCGCCGGTGCAGGCGAGGCCCGCGGCGATGACAGCCGGCGAGCTGCTGTCGCAATCCGAGTAAACGTAATGGACGTTGATATTGCCGTTGACCGTGAACTTGTAGTCACCGGCATTGAGTTCCAGTGCGCTGGCACTGGTGGCGGACAGCATGGCCACGGCGGCCGCAATCAGATTTCGCTGGTTCGCTGCTTTCATTAGTGAATCCCCAATATTGTTGAGAGGTTGAACGGCGCAGCCATCCACCGACCCGGTGGATCGCTCACTCCTGCCGCCACACTTCCTCTTCAGCCCCGCTGCCGTTCAGCCGTTTTGTTGAGATCGGCTTTCAGCGCGCGCGGCCCGCACAAGTGTGTCGGCGTGACCCATAGAGCAACGGCCATGCCAAGATAAATTTATCTCACAAGCTATTGTATTTATTGTTTTTTACGATGTTCCACACGCGATGTGACAATCGCTCGTTGTTTCATTGAGGGGACGACTTTCGAGTCAGTTCCGTTACACCGCCAGCGCAGGGGTGCAAAACCTCAGGCGTCGCGCGAGGCCGGCAGTCGCAGCAGGATGCAGGTGCCACCGCCGGGGTTCGCGCCGAGCGTCAGCGTGGCCCCGAGGGTCTCGGCGCGCTCGGCCATGCCGAGCAGTCCGAGCCCGACCCGCTCCGACGCCGACCGGGTCGTGCCGGCAGTGCCGGGAAGACCGCAACCGTCGTCGACGATGCGCAGCTCGATCGCGCCGTCGCTGCCCGCTTCCAGCATCAGGCTGATCCGCCGCGCACGGGCATGCCGTGTGGCGTTGGTCAGCGCTTCCTGCGCGATGCGGAACAGATACACCTGCACCAGCGGCCCGCCCGGCACGCGGTCCAGCGCGATGTGCTGCTCGAAGCGGATCTGCGGGCAGCGCGCAGCCCAGTCCATCACCAGATTCTCGAGCGCCGGCCCCAGCCCGAACTCTTCGAGACCGGCGGGCCGGAGCCGTGCCAGCAGGCCGTGAAGGCCGTCGTAGAGGCTGGCGATGCCGGACCGGATCGCCGAGGCACGATGGGTCAGCTCCGGCACCGCGGTACCGGCCTTCTGCTGCAGCACCGCCGCCTCGGCATCCATCGCCGCGAGGCTCTGGCCGAGATCGTCGTGCAGCTCGCGGGCGATCGAGCGCCGTTCGCGCTCCTGCACTTCCAGACTGTGGCGCAGCAGGCGCTGATTGTCCGATCGCGCATGTTCGAGGCTTTCGCCGAGTTCGACGACGCTGTCGATGATCGTGCGCAGTTCCGGTGTCGTGGCCGTCGGCATGCCGGGGTGCAGCTCGCCGCGGCCGATACGAGCCAGCGCGTCGCGAATCAGGTCGATCGGCCGGAACGCGCGCCAGACCGAGAACACGACGATGGCATTGGTCAGGAAGCCGATCGCGACGATCAGCAGCAGCAGCGGCCGCGCCTCGTTCCAGGCTTCGAGGATTTCATCGGCGGGATCGGAGCGGATGACGACTGCGGCGATTCGTCCGTCGCGTCCGGTGACATTGCGCCGGAGCTCACGGGGTGCCGTGGTGACATGGGCGACGAACCAGTCCGGCACGCTGTCGTCGACCGCCGCCGGGCACCCGCGAGCCGCCGGCAGTTCGCCGACCTTCTCGACGCACAGGTGCCGGGTGTGCTCGAACACGCCGAGCAGCACCGGCAGCAGGTCGGCGTCGGTCGCCTCGACCGGAATCGCGTGTTCGTCGAGCAGGCTCGACGCCAGCCGCATCACCGCATCGATCTCGCCCTGGACCGAACGGCGCGAGTTGCCGAGCACGGCATAGACCGCCAGCAGCAGCACGATGCCGAGCAGCAGGCCGATCGACAGGCTGAGCCGAGTCTTGAGATCGATCCGGGTCAGCGCGCCATGCAGACGCAGTCGCGCGCGATCCACCCAGCCGGGTGGCGCCAGCGCGGCGACGTCAGACACGCACGACGCCGGCCACGATGGCCAGGCGCGCCATCTCGGCGGCCGAGCGCAGACCCAACTTCAGCCGGATCTGGGAGTAATGGTTGGAAACCGTCTTGCCGCTGATGCACAGGCCGCTGGCGATGTCGCGCACCGATCGTCCTTCGGCGATCTGGCGGAAGATCTCGAATTCGCGCTGACTCAGGCGATGCAGCGCATCGTCCGGCCGCCGTTGCTGCTGTCGGGTGCCGGCCAGATCCGGCGACAGGAATTCACGGCCGTGGGCCACGCTGTCGACGGCCGCCACCAGCGTGTCGGGCGCCGAGCGCTTGCTGACATAGCCGAGCGCGCCGGCGGCAAACGCACGATTCACGAACATCGGCTCCTCGTGCACGCTGAACGCGAGGGCCTTCAAATCCGGCTGCCGCGCGCTCAGCCGGCGCAGCAGTTCGATGCCGCCGACACCGGGCAGGGACAGGTCGGTGATGACCACATCGGGCGCACATTCCAGGAAGCGGCGATACCCGCAGGCGGCCGATGACGCTTCGGCGACGACCTGATATTCGGGAGCGCACTCGAGCAACTGACGATAGCCGGCACGCACGACGGCGTGATCGTCGACCAGCAGGATACGGATCATCGGGGTTTCTCCTCAGGCAGCGGGCGCGCTCGAATCGGCGCTTGTGTTCGTCTGTCTCAAGTCCGCGACGACGAAGGCCCGGGCAAGCATCGCCCGGGCCTCGTGTCACTGACAACTATCGGCTGAAGCCAGCCGATGTCGACCGCTCGATCAGTAGGCGATGCAGACAGCCTTCGTTTCGAGATAGTTGTTCAGCACCTGATGGCCCATTTCGCGGCCCCAGCCCGACTGCTTGTAGCCGCCGAACGGCATCGAAGCATCGAAGATGTTGTAGCAGTTGACCCAGACCGTGCCGGCGCGCAGGCGCGGAACCAGCTTGTGGATCTTCGACACGTCCTGCGACCAGATGCCGGCGGCCAGGCCATAGACCGAGTCGTTGGCACGACGGACCAGCTCGTCATCGACGTCGCTGAAGCGGGTGGCGACCAGAACCGGCCCGAAGATTTCTTCCTGGACGACCTTGGCGCTGTCGGCAGCGTTGATGATGACGGTCGGCTCGACGAAGTAGCCTTCGTTGCCCCAGCGGCCGCCACCGGTGGCGAGCGACGCGCCTTCGGTCTTGCCGGCAGCCATGTAGCCCGAAACGCGGTCGAACTGGTTCTGCGACACCAGCGGTCCGAGCTGGGTCGACGGGTCGAGGCCCGGGCCCATCTTCAGGCCCTTGGCGTAGGCGGCGATGCCGGCCACGACTTCGTCATAGACCTTGTCCTGGATGAACAGGCGCGAGCCGGCGCTGCAGGTCTGGCCCTGGTTGAAGAAGATCGCGCTGGCGGCACCCGGAATCGCCTTCGACAGGTCGGCGTCGTTCAGGATGATGTTCGGCGACTTGCCGCCGAGTTCCAGGGTCAGCTTCTTCAGGTCGTTGGCGGCCGCCTTGACGATCAGCTTGCCGACTTCGGTCGAACCGGTGAAGGCGACCTTGTCGACGCCCGGGTGGCTGGCCAGCGGCGCGCCGGTGGTTTCGCCGAAACCGGTGACCACGTTCAGCACGCCCTTCGGCAGGCCGGCTTCCTGGATCAGTTCGGCCAGGCGCAGCGCGGTCAGCGGGGTTTCCTCGGCCGGCTTCAGCACGACGGTGCAGCCGCAGGCCAGCGCCGGAGCGAGCTTCCACGCCGCCATCAGGATCGGGAAGTTCCACGGAATGATCTGGCCGACGACGCCGATCGGCTCGCGCTTGGTGTAGGCGTGGTACTCGGTGCCCGGGGTGAACGGCACCGACAGGTCGAGCACGCCGCCATCGGCCTTGGTCGTCCAGCCGGCCATGTAGTGGAAGATGTCGGCGGCGAGCGCGACGTCGGCCACCTTGGCAACGACGACCGGCTTGCCGTTGTCGAGCGATTCCAGCTGGGCCAGCTCGTCCTGATGCTTCAGGATCAGGTCACCGATGCGATGCAGCAGCTTGCCGCGGTTCGACGGCGACATCTTGCGCCACTCGCTGTGATCGTCGAACGCGCGACGGGCCGCGGCAACAGCCGCGTTGACGTCTTCCTTGCTGCCGCTCTGGGCGTGGGCCACGACCTGACCGGTGGCCGGGTTGTAGATTTCGAAGGTTTCGCCCGACGTCGAGTTGACCCACTCGCCGTCGATCAGAATCTTCTTCGGGCTGCTGATGAACTTGCGGGCTTCTGCGCCCAGTGCTTCCAGGCCTTTTGATCCATCCATTTTTCGATCTCCTCGTGCATTGTTTGGGGTGACGGACATACTGCCGGCGATGTTGCGCCGGGTGCGTGGACTCTACACCCGGGCATCGCAACGAACCGCTGATGGCAAGAACCAAGCCAGCCGCCCGCGCGCCTGAAAAAATGAATCAACTGCCTGTTTTTTCTCAAGTTGCTGACGATGTACCGAGGTGGTGCACCCCCTGCTGTCACAGCCGCGGCGCGTGCGCCGGCATCGGTGTTGCAGGGCTGACACAGTGGTGCGCCTTCGGGCGGCAGACGGGCCGACGGCCGTCCGCTTTTCGTTGACCGGGGGCGATTCCGGGTCTACCGTGCCTTGGCATCACAGTTGCTTGGGCCGCGCGTATGCGGGTTCGCGGGCACCGGCATCGACCAGAAAGAACACAACAAGCCCCGTGACGACGAGCGCGGGGAGTGCGATGAGGAGCGATGAGATGGGCGACAACGCCGCCGTACAGCATGCCAATGGCGTGCTGCGGTTGATCAATGGCGATGGCATGGCGCGGACCGGGCTCGATGAAGCCGTTCGCGTGTCATGGCAGCGCTGCCTCAACGAATTCCAGCTCGATCCTGCACGGCTGCATGCACCAAGCGTGATCAACAGCAACAACCTCAAGGATCTGCAGGCGCGCCACGACGAACTGGTGGAAATCGCCCGGGCCGAGATGGATACGCTGTACGACCAGATCAGCGGCTCCGGCTACGCGCTGCTGCTGACCGATGCCAAGGGCATCATCCTGACCGAAAAGGTCGATCCGACGCTGACCAAGATGTTCCGCAGCGCCGGCCTCATCGTCGGCGCCGAATGGAGCGAGAAGAGCGAAGGCACCAACGGCATCGGCACCTGCATCGCGGAAGGCCGCTCGATCACCATTCACCGCAACGATCACTTCCGCGCGCGCCACATCGGCCTGTCGTGCTCCGGCTCGCCGATCCGCGACATGAACGGCAACATGATCGCCGTGCTCGATGCCTCGTCCGTCGGCAGTCACGACACCCGCGCCAGCCAGATGCACACGATGGCGCTGGTCAACACGTCGGCGCGGCTGATCGAGAAGTGCCTGTTCCTGCGCCGCTGCCAGCCGTACCGCATCCTGCGATTCCACAGCCGCCCGGAATTCGTCAACCTGCTGCATGACGCGGCGCTCGCGCTGACCGAGGACGGTCACGTCGCCGCCGCCGACGACATGGCCGTGTCGCTGCTGTCGGCCCCGAGCCGCGCCAGCCTGATCGGCCGGCCGGTCAGCGAACTGTTCGATCTTGGCGAGCTGGAACTCGAACAACTGGTGACCACGCGTCAGGCGCTGCTGCCGATGCGCGACCAGCGCTTCGGCCGGCGCTTCTTCGTCACTCTCGCGCCGCCGCAGATGCTGACTCGCCTCGTCGATTCCGGCGATCGCCCGCGCCGCTCGATGCCGGAGCGCGTCCAGATCACGCCGGCACCGCTGATGACGGCGCTGTCGCTGGAGGATCTCGCGGGCCAGGATCCGCAGATGCTGCAGAACATCCGCACCGCACGCCGGCTGGCCGATTCGCGGGTGCCGATCCTGATCCAGGGACCGACCGGCTCGGGCAAGGAAGTGTTCGCCAAGGCCATTCATCTGGCCAGCAGCCGCGCGTCGCAGCAGTTCGTCGCGGTGAACTGCGCGGCCATTCCGGAGACGCTGATCGAATCCGAACTGTTCGGCTACAAGGCTGGCGCCTTCACCGGCGCGCGCAAGGAAGGCATGCGCGGCCGCATCGTGCAGTCCTCCGGCGGCACGCTGTTTCTCGACGAAATCGGCGACATGCCGCTGAACCTGCAGACGCGCCTGTTGCGCGTGCTCGAAGAACAGGAAGTGGTGCCGCTCGGCTGCGAGCAGGCCGTGAAGGTCGAGCTGAGCGTGGTCAGCGCCTCGCACCGCAACCTGCAGGACATGATCGCCCGCGGCGAATTCCGCGAAGACCTGTACTACCGACTCAACGGCATGACGCTCGAGCTTCCGGGGCTCAAGGACAGGGTCGACGCCGAAAGCCTGATCCGCCGCTTCATCGCGCTCGAAGCCCGCGCCGGGCAGGCCGTGTCGATCGAGGCCGACGCCTTCGAGAGTCTCGTCAGCTACGACTGGCCGGGCAACATCCGCGAACTGCGCAATGTCATCCGCACGGCGCTGGCGATCTGCGAGAACGGGGTGATCCGGAGCGTGGACCTGCCGCGCACTGTGTCGCACCGCCAGCGCAAGCCGGGCCTGCCGACCCCCGCCGCGGCGCTGCCGGCACCGGCGGTGACGGCAGCGGTCAGCACCCCGGAGGCCCTGCCGGCACCGCCGAGCCTGCAGGCCGTCGCAGGCGTCAATCCGCTGGAAGCGGCCGAGCGCGGCGCGATCCTGAGGGCGGTCGAAAGCAATGCCTGGAACATGACCTTGACCGCGCGCGAACTCGGCATGAGTCGCAACACGCTGTATCGCAAGCTCAAGCGGCACAGCATTCCCGTGGGCGATGCGCGGCGCGACGATCTGTCCCGGATGTGACACAACGACCGTTTCAGGCAGCGCCGTGACAATTTGCCGTCGTCTCGAAAAGGCCGTGAAAAAGACCTTGATTCGCGCGTCGGAAACGGCTTAAATTCCAGCAGTGACAGGGACTTGCGAAGAAGCAATTCGCACCATTGAATCATACGATTGGGAACTAATCCTGACGTGGCATAGTCTCTGCACTGTCGGGATGTCCTTTAAGGGCATGCTGGCAAAATCACTGCGATCAGACGGAGGAATCAATCATGCGTTGGACGAAGCCGAGCTTCACCGAAATGCGTTTTGGCATGGAAGTGACGATGTACATCCTCAACCGCTAAGCCTTCCGGCACCGGTCCGCCCAGGGTTCTCCCGAAGCGGCGCCAGCCAGATAGCGGTGACGAAGCCCCCGGCCAAAACTGGGGGCTTTGTTTTGAGGGCGCGTTTTTGCGACGCAGCGCAGCAATCGACGCGGCGTCCGTTACGAAACCCCGAACATGAAAATAAGAATTCTGGGTTCCGCGGCGGGAGGAGGATTCCCCCAGTGGAACTGCAATTGCGAAACCTGCGCCGGCCAGCGTAGCGGCACTCTGCTGGCAACGGCCCGCTCCCAGTCGTCGATCGCGGTCAGCGACAACGGTCAGGACTGGGTGCTGATCAATGCATCGCCGGACATCCGTTCGCAGATTCTGGCCACGCCGGACCTGCAGCCGAACCGTGCCCTGCGCGATACCGGGATCAAGGCCGTGTTCCTGATGGATGCGCAGATCGATCACGTGACCGGTCTGCTGATGCTGCGCGAGTCCAAAGTCCGGCTGCCGATCTACTGCTCGGCGCGGGTCAAGGCCGATCTGACATCCGGCTTCCCGATCTTCAACATCCTCGAACACTACTGCGGTGTCGACTGGCACGACGTGAAGCCGGACGGCACGACGTTCACCGTCGACGGCATCGATCACATCGAGTTCGCGCCGTTCGCGCTGACCAGCAAGGCGCCGCCGTATTCGCCGCATCGCGCGAATCCCGCGCCCGGCGACAACCTTGGCCTCGTCATCCGCAGCACACGCACCGGCAAGCAGGCGCTGTACGCGCCGGGTCTGGGCGTGATCGAGCCACCGGTCGAGCAGGCGATGCGCGAAGCCGACCTGATCCTCGTCGACGGCACGACCTGGACCGATGACGAGATGAGCCGTCGCGGCGTTGGAAGCAAGCTCGCGCGCGAGATGGGGCACCTGTATCAGTCCGGCCCCGGTGGCATGCTCGAAGTGTTGAGCGCCTATCCGAACGCGCGGCGCGTGCTCATCCACATCAACAACACGAACCCGATCCTCGTCGACAACGGCCCCGAGCGCGCGCTGGTGGCGCAGCATGGTGTCGAAGTGGCGCAGGACGGCATGGTTTTCGAACTGTAGGAGTCGGGCAATGAACGCATCGGTCGATACCTCCAATCTGCCGTGGACCAAGGAAGAGTTCGCGGCCCGGCTCAAGGCCTTCGAGCCGTACTACCACATCCACCATCCGTTTCAGGTGGCGATGAACAGCGGCAAGCTGTCGAAGGAAGCGGTTCAGGGCTGGGTGCTCAATCGCTTCTATTACCAGACCGCGATTCCGAACAAGGACGCCGCACTGCTGGCCAACTGCCCGGATCGCGAAGTCCGCCGCCGCTGGATCCAGCGCATCATCGATCACGATGGCAACGATCAGGTCGAAGGCGGCATCGAGCGCTGGGTCCGGCTTGGCGAAGCGGTGGGACTCAAGCGCGAGGACATCGTCAGCCACCGCTACGTGCTGCCCGGCGTGCGTTTTGCCGTTGATGCCTACGTCAACTTCGTGCGCCGTGCGTCGTGGCAGGAAGGCGTGGCGTCGTCGCTGACCGAGCTGTTCGCGCCGTCGATCCACAAGGAACGCATCTCCGAGTGGCCGAAGCACTATCCGTGGATCGAAAGCAGCGGGCTCGACTACTTCAAGGGCCGCGTGCAGGAAGCGCATCGCGACGTGCAGCACGGCCTGGGTTTGACTCTGGATCTGTTCGTCACCCGCGCCGAGCAGGAACGTGCGCTCGAGCTGTTGAAGTTCAAGCTCGACATCCTGTGGACCATGCTCGATGCCATGACCATGGCCTACGTCAAGAACGAGCCGCCGTATCACTGCGTGACCGGCTTCGCGCAGGGCATGAACGCCGCCGAGATCAGCGGAGCGGCGCATGTCTGAGCCGGACAAGAAGATCGAGTACGCCACCGAATACAAGCCGCTGCACGATGGGCCGATCAGGCTCGCGCGCGGTCATCGCATCCAGTACGAGACCGTGCAGGGCTGCGATGTGCTGCTGTATCCGGAAGGTGTGGTCCAGCTCAGCGAATCCGCCGCGATGATCCTGAAGACCGTCGACGGCCAGAAGTCCGCGACCGAGATCGCGGCCGCGCTGATGGCGCAGTTTCCCGAAGCCGGCGACATTTCCGGCGATGTGAAGAGCTTTCTGGAGGTAGCCCATGCACGAGGGTGGATCGCCTAGTCCAATCGCGATGCCGGCGATCAAGCCGCCGCTGTGGCTGCTCGCCGAGCTGACCTATGCCTGTCCGCTGCAGTGCGCGTACTGCTCGAATCCGGTCGATTTCAACGGCCACGGCAAGACCATGGACACGGAGACCTGGATTCGCGTGCTGCGCGATGCCCGCTCGATGGGCGCGCTGCAGCTTGGCCTGTCCGGCGGCGAACCGCTGGTGCGTCAGGACCTCGAAACGCTGGTCGCGGAGAGCACCAAGCTCGGCTACTACTCGAACCTGATCACCTCGGGCATCGGCATGGATGCCGCCCGCGCCCGTTCGCTGAAGGCGGCCGGCCTCGACCACATCCAGGTCAGCTTCCAGAGTTCGGAAGCCAATCAGAACGACGAGATCGCCGGCATGCGCGCCTATGCGCACAAGCTGGACATGGCGCGCGCGGTCAAGGCCGCCGGCTTCCCGATGGTGCTGTGCTTTGTCCTCCACCGGGACAACCTGCATCGCCTGCGCGAAATGCTCGATCTGGCGATCGAACTGGAAGCCGATTACGTCGAGCTGGCGACCACGCAGTACTACGGCTGGGCGCTGCTGAATCGCGACCGCCTGCTGCCGACGCTTGAACAGGTTCGCGAAGCCGAAGGCGTTGCCAACGAGTATCAGGCGCGCCTCAAGGGCAAGATGGACATTTACTTCGTGGTGCCGGACTACTACGAGAAGCGTCCGAAGCCGTGCATGAACGGCTGGGGCTCGGTGTTCCTGCTGGTGACGCCGGACGGCACCGCCCTGCCCTGCCACGCCGCGCGCCAGCTGCCGGGCTTCGAGTTCCCGAACGTGCAGACCTCGTCGGTCAAGGACATCTGGCAGACCTCGGATGCCTTCAACCGCTTCCGCGGCTTCGGCTGGATGAAGGAGCCGTGCCTGTCGTGCCCGGAGAAGGAAAAGGATTTCGGCGGCTGCCGCTGTCAGGCCTTCCAGTTCACCGGCGATGCCGCCGCCACCGATCCGGTCTGCGACAAGTCCCCGCTGCGGCATCTCGTCGATGAAGCCGTCTCCAGCGCCCGCAGCACGACGATCGAAAAGCCGATCATCTTCCGCAATCCGAAGAATTCTGACCGGCACGCAATCAAGCTCGCGGAATTGACGACGCCGAGGTAGCACGCGCCAAGCCCGCACCGATCCGCCGCCACGCGCGGCGATCGGTGCACGGCGAAACAGAGTTCAGGCGACGTTCATCGCGACGGGTCCACGATGGCGCCATCACGTCGCTGTCCGCGAGTCCGATTCGGGCCCGGCGATGCTGAACCGATCCGTGAAAATTCGAGGAATGTCATCGTGAAAATGAATCTCAAGACGCTGTTTGCCGCCATCGCGCTGAGCGCCTGTGCTGCCCCGTTGCAGGCAGCCGACGTCGGCATTTCGGTGAACATCGGCCAGCCCGGCTTCTACGGCCAGATCGACATCGGCGATTTCCCGCAGCCCCGCGTGATCTACGAGCAGCCGGTGATCATCGAGCGCCATCGCGTCGTCGAGCGGCCGGTGTATGTGCGTGTGCCGCCGGGTCACCGCAAGGATTGGAAGCGCTACTGCGGCCGTTACAGCGCCTGCGGCCGCCCGGTCTACTTCGTTCGCGATGACTGGTACAACAACGACTATGCGCCGCGGTACCGCGAGCGTCATGGCGACCACGACGACCATGGTGGTCGCGGTCACGACGACCATGGCCACGACGACCACCGCGGTCATGGCAAGGGCAAGGGAAAGGACAAGGATCGGCATTGATCCGGTAACGACGGCACAGGTCTGGATTCCGAATAGCGGTCAATCCATTAATGTTGGTGAAATCCGACTATCGACCGGATTTTTTTCCCAGCAACGGCTCGGCAGACTCTCAAATGTTGCATCGCGATATCCATCGCGCCCAACGCCCGGAGTGATAGATGCTCAAGAATCAGACCCTGATGATGGCTGCTGCCGTGCTCGCGCTGTCTGCCTGCAGCAAGGCACCGGCCCCCGCCGCTGCCGAAACCGCCGCCCCGGCCGTCGAAGCGGCCCCGGTTGCGGCCGGCATCGAAGGTTGCGCCAAGGCCGTGCTCGCGCAGGCACCAGGCGAACTGCTGCAGGCGACCCTGAAGTCCGAAAGCGCTGGCAAGGTCTGGGAGTTCGAGGTCAAGCAGGCCGATGGCAAGCTGCTCGACATCGAGTGCAGCGACACCGCCGGCACCATTGTCGAGACCGAGACCCGCGTTGCCAGCGCCGCCGATCCGGCGTTCGCTGCGAAGGCCAAGGTCGATGAAGCGACGGCGACCAAGACCGCCACCGACAAGGTGCCGGGCACGATCGAACGCGTCGAATACGAAGTCGAACCGGACGGCAAGGTGTCGTACGAATTCGACATCAAGGGCGCCAACGGCGACGTTCGCGTCGAAGTCGATGCCGAAACCGGCGCCATCGTCGAGGAATCGCCGGAACTGCTGGAGATCGGCAACGTCTGATCCGCGGCTTCGCGGTTCGCTGCAACGAAAAAGCCGCCGGTGCGAACCGGCGGCTTTTTTATGTCGGCCGTACGTTCAGGCCTGTGCCCGCTTCTTCACCATGCCGCGCTGCGGGTCGTAGCCATACGCCGCCCAGGCGAAGAACACGACCAGCGTGCCGGCGACCACGGCCAGCGATTCGACATTGAGCTGGCCGTACATCGCGAACCGGGTCAGCTCCACCGAGTGCGTGAACGGGTTGATGCTCGACACGTAGAACAGCCAGTCGGCGCCCGATTCCTTGAGCTTCCACAGCGGATACAGCGCCGACGACATGAAGAACATCGGGAAGATCACGAAATTCATCGTGCTCGCGAAGTTTTCGATCTGCTTGATGTAGACGCTCAGCAACAGGCCCAGCGCACCGAGCATCAGGCCGCCGAGCAACAAGGCCGGCAGCGCGTACAGCCAGCCGATCCACGGCAGGTCGACGCCGAACAGCGCGCAGACGCCGAGAAACGCGTAGCACTGCACCAGCGACAGCAAGGTGCCGGCCACCAGCTTGCACGCCAGCAGATAGGCGCGTGCGAGCGGCGCGGTCAGCAGAAGCCGCATCATGCCCATCTCGCGGTCATAGACCATCGCGAGGCTCGACTGGATGCCATTGAACAGGCAGACCATGCCGAGCAGACCCGGCGCGACATAGACCTGATATTCGACGAAGCTCGTGTACGGCTCGATCACCGCCACGCCGAACACGTTGCGGAAGCCGGCCGCGAACACCACCAGCCACAGGCTCGGCCGCACCAGCGCCGACAGCAGTCGCGAGCGCTGCTGGATGAACTTGCGCAACTCGCGCGAACTGATGGCCCACAGCGCCTCGAGCGCATGTCCCAGCTTCATTTGGACGCTCCCGCTGCTGCCGGTTTCGAAGCCGAAGACTTCGAACAGGCCGTTTCCTTCGAATCAAAGCCCAAGGTATCGAGATTGTTGACCGGATCGAGGAAGCCCTCGATCGGCGCGATCGCGATCGCCCAATTGCCGGTGTTCAGCAGCACCGGCTGGCGCAGCTGGCCATCCCACGGCCGATAGCCCATGCGGAAGCCCTTGAAGCCGTCGAGCACGATGTCCGGGCCGCGCAGGTAGGCGTCGCTCTTGTCGTAGTCCGGCGTGCCGGCACGGACCACCGCCTCGACCACGCTCTTGACCGCCATCCATGCCGCCCAGTCATACGACGTCACCTGCCGCCCCGCCGCCTTGATCAGGCGATTGTTCAGCTGGCGCGCACCGTCGCGTTCCCACGACCAGTGCCAGCCATCGGCGACCAGCCCGGCCGCGCCGATCACGACTCTCGGCTTGGCGGTCTGATACGGCACGGCGCGGGCAAACTCGCCATCGGTATCGGCGACAAACACGGCGTCGTAATCCTTGGAGCCGGTCAGCAGCTGCAGATTGTTCAGTTCGCGCTCGCGCGGATCCTGGCCCAGCTTGAATGGCTTGCTGTCGACGGTCTTGATGCCGAAGCGCTTGGCCGAGCGCGCCCACGCGGCCGCCAGCTCGGCATCCGCAGGATTCGGCCCCTGAAGCACCAGCACGCTGGCCCAGCGCCGCAGCACCAGATACTGCGCCAGCGCATCGGTGAGCATCGCGTGATTCGGCAGCACATGCAGCAGCCGGCTCTGGCACTGCGCGCCGCGCAGGCTGTCCTGCGCGGCAGCGATGTTGAACAGCGTCACCGGCAGGGCCGCGGTGCGCTTGGCGAGATCGGCCAGCACCGGGCCATCGGCATCGACGATCACGTAATGGATGCCGGCGGTGACCATCGCCTTGACCGCATCGGCCATGCCGGCGACATCGGCAGCCTCGCGCTTCAGCAGCTCGAACTTGAGCTTGAGCGCGGCACCCGAGAAAGCGGTTTCGCTGATCGCCTGCGCAGCACCGGCATACGGTCGACCCCAGGGTTGCAGCGGGTACTGCGCCTTGAGCCGTTCGGCACGGTAACGCGGGTCTTCCGACCATTCGAGATAGCCGATGCGGAACGGCGTGTCGGCCGCCCGCGCCATCGGCAGCAGCGCCAGCAGCCCCAGCGCAACCGTGGCCAGCATCGCCCTCATTCGTGCACCCCGACGGTGTATGGCACGCGACCGGCCGGGACGGCCTTGGTGACCTTGAAGCTGCCGAGGTCGACGACGGCCAGATCGTCCGAGCGACCGTTGGTGACATAGAGCGTCTTCTCGTCCTTCGAGATGCCGATGCCCCACGGGCGGCTGCCGGTCAGCAGGTATTCCTTCGGCGTGCGGCTCTTCACGTCGACCTTGGCGACATGGTTCGCGCCGCCCATCGTCACGTACGCAGTGCTGCCGTCCCTGGTCATCAGGATGCCGACCGGCGTGATGTCTTCCTGCCGGAAGCCCTTGATCGCGAACTTGATCTCGCCCTTCACGGCATTGGCCTTGGTGTCGATCACGGAAATCGTGCCGCTCAGTTCGTTCGAGACCCACAGCTCACCGCCATCCGGCGTCAGCGCGAAGCGCCGCGGCCGATTGCCGACCGGAATGTTGGCCTTGACCGTCTTGCTTGCCGTATCGATCACGTGGACCAGATTGGCCACTTCGGACGTGGCGTAAATGGTCTTGCCATCCGGCGTGATGAGGATGCCTTCCGGCTCCTCGCCAACCTTGACCTCGGCCAGTCGCTTGCCGGTGGCGACGTCGGTCGCCGAGACCACGCCGTCTTCCTCGAGCGTGGCCCACACGGTCTTGCCATCCGGCGAGAAGACGAAGCGTTCCGGATCCGGGCCGACATCGAGCTTGCCGCTGATCTTGTCGGTGGCCGTGTCGATGACATTGATCACGTTGCCTTCGCCGCAGGCGACATAGAGCTTCTTCTGGTCTGGCGAGAACACCAGCTCGCGCGGCTTGTCGCCGGTCTTGATCTTCGCGAGCTGCTTCAGGCTTGCGCCGTCGAACACGGTGACCACGTTGTCCTTCTCGCTGCTCACGTAGAGCTTGCCGGCCATCGCCGGAGCACAGGCCAGGGCGCCGCAGGCCGCGGCCACGATCAATTTCTGGTTCACGCCGCTTTCTCCTCGGGTTTGCCGCCGGGTGCAGCGCCCGCCGGCGGAACGGTCATCTTCAGGAACGCTTCTTCGAGCGACGCGCAGCCGCTGGCGGCCACGACTTCCGTCGGTGTGCCTTCGGTGAGCTTTCGGCCCTTGTGCAGCACGTAGACGCGATCGGCGGCTTCCGCTTCGTTGACCAGATGCGTGGCCCACAGCACGGCCAGCCCCTGATCCCGGCACAGACCCTTGACCAGCGCCATCAGCGTGGTTCGCGACTGCGGGTCCAGGCCCACGGTGGCCTCGTCCATCAGCAGCAGCGCCGGGCGGTGCAGCAGCGCGCGCGCCAGTTCGACCTTGCGACGATTGCCGCCGGACAGCGTGCGGCAGATCTTGTCGCCGGCATCGCCAAGGCCGACCTGTGCCAGCAGCGGCGCGATCCGCGCCCGGCCTTCGGCACCCAGACCATGCAGCGCGGCGTGGAAGCGCAAATTGCCGGTGACGCTGAGATCGAGATCGAGCGTCGGCTGCTGGAACACGACGCCAAGCTTGGCGAGGCCGATGGTCGGCTTCTTCAGGAAGTCTTCGCCGCAGATCGCGATTGCGCCGGCGTCCGGCACGAACAGACCGCTCAGCAACTGGAACAGCGTCGACTTGCCGGCGCCGTTCGGCCCGAGCAGCGCCATGAACTGGCCGGCTTCGATGCGCATCGAGACGCCCTGCAGCGCCTTGACCTCGCCGTAGGATTTGACCGCGTCGCGGACTTCAAGTGTCGGTGTGGACGACGCCATCAGGCGCTCTCCGGTTCGGGGCGGGTCGACTGCAACCCGCCAAGCAATTCTGGATGCCGCGCCATCAGCGCGCGATGCATCTGGTCCACCGCCTCATCATCGCGGCGGCGGGGTTTCGGCAAGTTCACGGCGTGATCAAGGATGATCCGCGCCGGGCTGCGGCTGACGAACAGCACGCGGTCCGCCAGCGCCAGCGCCTCGCGCAGGTCATGCGTCACCAGCACCGTGGTCGGCATCACGTCGCGCCGCAGGTCCGCCAGCAGCGCGTACAGACTTTCGGCCGTCGGCACGTCGAGCGAGATGAACGGTTCATCGAGCAGCAGCAACGCCGGCCTGATCAGAAACGCCCGCAGCAATGCCACGCGCCGCTGCATGCCGCCGGACAGCCGCAGCGGAAACTGCTGTGCGGTGCCGGCGAGGCCGACCCGCGCCAGTGCCGCATCGAGCGTTCCGGTGTCGAGCGCCGGCATCACCAGGCGCAGATTGTCGGCCACCGTGAGCCATGGCAATAGGCGTGGTTCCTGAAACACGAACCCGAGCTTGCCGCTGCCCAACCCGTCGACTTTTGCGCCGACCGTGCCGACGAAGTCCGGATCGAGCCCGGCGATGATCTTCAGCAGACTGGTCTTGCCGGCGCCGCTGGGCCCGACGATGGCGACGAATTCGCCCGAACGCAGCGCAAAGCGCAGCGGCCCGATGGTGTCTCCGGCCGCGCCCGGATGCCGCTTGCGCTGGATATCGACTGTCAGCGCCGTCATGCCCGCCACCCGTTGAGCCTGCGATCCAGCGGCCGCAGCAGCACGGCTTCGATCACGAACACGACGCCGGCGAACGCCGCCGTGTACGCGAGGATGCTGGTCAGGTCGAAGAACTGGAAGAACGTCCCGAGCTGGAAGCCGATGCCATCCGAGCGGCCGAGCAGTTCGATCACGAGCACGATCTTCCAGATCAGCGCGAGCCCAGAGCGCGCCGACGCCATGATGTACGGGTACAGTTGCGGCAGCACGATGCGGCGCAGCACGGTCAGCCGCGGTACGCGATAAACCTCGCCCACCTGCAGCAGTTGCGTGTCGAGCGCCCGCGCGCCTTCCCGGATGTTGATGATCACGGTCGGAACCTTGTTCAGCGCCACCGCCAGCACCGCAGCGGTCTCGTTCAGGCCGATCCAGATGAAGCACAGGATCGCCGCGACCAGCGCCGGCAGGTTCAGCATCAGCACCAGCAGGCTGTCGAGCAAGTTGTTGACCAGCTTGCTGCGCCCCATCCAGACGCCGACGGCGACCCCGATCAGCATCGCGATGACGAACGCGGCCGCGACCCGCATCAGGGTCTTCGCCAGGTGATGCAGGAGTTCGCCTTGCATCAGGTGGTGCTGCAGGCTCAGCAGCACGGCGAGCGGCGACGGCAGCAGCGGATCATTGACCATCGCCGCCAGCGCTTGCCACAGCGCCAGCAGCACGACGAACGCTGCGCCGCGCACCACCGCAGCCGGCAGTGTCCGGACCGCGGTCACGTCAGGGTTTCGAGCCGGACTTGCCGCCCGCGTTCTCGGCCGGCACGGCGTAGAACGTCTGCGGGTCGAGCGTGGTCGCCTTGCCAACCAGTTCCTCGCCGCCTTCCGCCGCCAGCAGCGCGTACAGCGACTGCATCACCGGCAGATTGACCTTGAGCTGTTCGGCGACGATGCCGGCGCGGTGGGCGTCACGCAGGGCGAGGAAATCGGCATCGGTCTCGATCTTCATCAGCGGCCGCAGGCGCTGCCATTCGGCATCGTCGCGACGCAGCACCTCGTTGGTCTTGTCGGCGGCGGCGAGAAAACGCGCCAGCAGCTCGCGATGGCTGCCGGCCCATCCTTCATTGAACACCCAGCCGACCATCGGCACCGGCTTGTCGACGCCGAGCCCGACGAGCACGTCATCGAGATCGATCAGCGGCGTCAGGCCGGCCGCCTTCAGACGCGCCGCGTACGGCCAGAAGTTCAGCACCGCCGGAAGCTTGCCGCGCAGGATGAATTCGTTCAGCGCGGGCGGCGCGGCGAAGCTCGGGCGTGCGTCGCGCTTCAGATCGAGCTTCGCCGACTTGCGTGCCCAGGCCTGCAGGAACAGCCAGCTCTTGTCGACCGGCGTGCCGGCCACGCCGATCTCGCGGCCCTTGAGGTCGGCCACGGTCTTGATGCCGGAATCGCTGCGCACGTAGACACCGCCGAGTGCCGTGGAATTCGGCGCGAACTGCAGCCTGCGGCCTTCCGAGCGATTGCGCGTCACCCACAGCCAGTCCGACGTGATCATGTCGACCGCCCCGCCCTGCAGCGCGATCTGCGCGGCATTGCTGGCCGCCATCGGCACGATCTCGATCTTGAAGTCGCCGGCCTTGTCGAAGCCGCGCGCGGTCATGGTGTCCAGCGTCCACGCGACGGTGCCGAACTGCAGGATGCCGATGCGGATGGTCTTGTCGTCCGCCGCCTGTGCCGTGCCGATGCCGACGCAGGCCAGCACGGTCAGCAGCCATCCGCGGACGGCCCGAAGCGCGGTCCGGTTCGAGCGCGGTTGGACCCGCGCCGTCGTGCGACTTCCGATCATCATTCCTCCAGCTTTTCGTTATTCGTCCGGGGTTGCCGGATCGTGTGCCGCGCTTGCCACCTGCCGCGTTGCCGCCCGCATGCTACTGGACTGCGGCGCGTTCCGGACACTGCCTCAAGCGAGGCCGTCGTTCGCGGGATCGAGCCAGTGATTCAGGAACACGTCGAGCTGCTGGCGCTGGATCATGCCGCTCTTGGTCATGATCATCCGGCCTTGGCGATACAGCGCGATCGTCGGCACGGCGCGCGGATGATCGGTCGGCTTGACCTCGGGATGACGCTCGACGTTGACCTTCAGCATCCGCAGGCGGCCGTCGAACTTCGGCTGCGCCGCAGCCAGCACCGGCTCCAGGCGCTGGCACCAGACGCAGTGGTCGGCCATGTATTCGACCAGCAGCGGCAGCGCGTGATCCGACAAGGCCGCGGCGAGGCCGGCGGCGTCGACTTCCGGCAGGGTGGCGGCAGGGCTGGCGACGTCGTTCATCGGAATCTCCGGGCAATAGCGGCAGGGGCTGGCGGCGTCCATTGTCCACGAGATCGGCGCGTCTGCCGATTCATGGACACGCGCCAGGCCGGCCGGTTCCCTCGGCCATGTTCGCGGGTCCGCGATCAGGCGCTGAGGTACAAGCCGCCGTTGACCGGCAGTTGCGCGCCGGTGATGTAGGCTGCGGCCTCCGAACACAGGAACGCGACGGCAGCGGCAACATCGGCCGGCTGGCCGTAACGCCCGGCCGGAATGCCGGCGAGGATGTCGGCGCGAATCGCGTCGGGCACGGCGCTGATCATCGGGCTGTCGATGTAGCCCGGGGCCACCGTGTTGACGGTGACGCCCTTGCGCGCGACTTCCAGCGCCAGCGCCATCGTGAAGCCGTGCACGCCGGCCTTCGACGCCGAGTAGTTGGTCTGGCCGAACTGCCCGCGCTGGCCGTTGACCGACGAAATGTTGACGATCCGGCCCCAGCCGCGCTGCGCCATGCCATCGGCCACCTGACGCGAGGTGTTGAACACGCTGTCGAGGTTGACCCGGAGCACCGCCTGCCACTGCTCGGGCGTCATTCGCCGCAGCGGCGCATCGCGGGTGATGCCGGCGCAGTTGACGAGGATGTCGATCGCATCGAATCGCGCTTCCAGCCGCAAGATCGACGCCGCGGTGTCGTCGAAATCCGACGCGTCGAAGCTGGCCAGCGCGATGTCGAGACCTTCCGCCTGCCAGCCGGACTGCACCGCTTCGGCCTGCGGTCGATCCGCCGGCAGACAGACCGCGATCACACGGTGCCCGGCCTGCGCCAGTTGCCGGCTGATGGCCGCGCCGATGGCGCCGGTGCCGCCGGTGACGAGCGCGGTGCGGGAGATCGATTCCGTTTTCATCGGCAGCAGCAGGCTTCGAGCGCCATCAGCGCGTGGAGGCCGCGGCGCGCGCAGGCCGGCGCGACGCGGGACGGTACAGGGTGGCCAGCGCCAGCCCGCCGAGAATCAGCAGCGCGCACAGCAGCAGCCGGAGACTTGGCGGCTCGCCAAGCAAGCCGATGCCGACCAGCGCCACCAGCACCGGGACGGCGATCTGCACCAGGCCGGCGCGGATCGCGGTCAGCTTCGGCAGCACCGTGTACCACACGGCATAGCCGAGGCCGGATGCCACCGCGCCGGACAGCACGGCGAACACCACGCCGGTCGCGCTGGCATGCAGTTGCGGCTGTAGCGCGATCGGCAGCAGCGCCAGCGGCGTCGCGCGCAGGAAATTGCCGGCGGTCGCGCCGGTCGGATCGCCGCCACGGCGGCCGCGCAGGCTGTAGATCGCCCAGGCGATGCCGGCACCGAGCATCAGCAGCGAGCCGCCCAGCGGCGGTGCCGTGACCCCCGGCAGCAGCAGCGCGATCAGCCCGATGATCGACAGCCCCTCGCCGATCCACTCGTGCGCTTGCGGGCGCTCGCCGTTGACCAGCCCGGTGCCGATCATCGTCACCTGCACCGCGCCGAACAGCATCAGCGCGCCGGTGCCGGCCGGCAGCGCGACATAGGCCAGCGAGAAGCCGATCGCGTACGCGAGCAGCGCCAGCGACGACGGCCAGTTGCCGCCGATGGCAATGCCGCGCAGCCGCACCAGCGCCACCAGCACGATGGCGCCGGCCGCAATCCGGATCGCGGTGAAGCTGACCGGATCGATCTCGCCATGGCGCAATGCCAGGCGGCACAGGATCGAGTTCGCGGCGAACGCGACCAGCGCCATCAGGGTCAGCAGCACCAGACGCATCAGGCGGCCGCCGGGCGAGCCGGGACCCGCGTCGACGCGATCGGCGGCGCCAGTGGCTTCAATGGCTCGCCTGATCGAGCAGGCGCAGCCGTTCGGAAGTCGCCGGATGCGTGTGGTAGACGCGCTCGTACCAGCGATCGGCGACCGGCGCGTTGCGATTGTTGCGAGTCAGCGTGCGCAGCGCGCGCGCCAGCGCATGACCGCTGGCGTTCTCGGCCGCCGAGGCATCGGCCTCGAACTCGAAGCGGCGGTAGAAATGATTCACCAGCGGCTGCGCGAAGAACCACAGCGACGGCAGCAGCGCCCAGGCCATCGCCAGCCGGGTCACGGGATCGCCGATCTCGTTGGTCGCCATTCCGGCGACGGCCATCAGCAGCAGCCACGCGGCGCCCAGCATCAGCACCTGGAAGCGCAGGTGCCCGCGCTGCAGGTGACCCAACTCGTGCGCGACCACGGCTTCGACTTCGTCCGGCGGCAGCTTGTCGATCAAGGTGTCGCTGAGCACGATGCGCGGCGCGCCGATGCCGCCGGTAACCTGGGCATTGGCCTGCGCCGAGCGCGCCGAAGCCCGCACCAGATACAGCCGGGGTTCGACGACGCCGCAACGCAGCAGCAGGCGTTCGAGCCGCTGCCGCAGATCGCCGGCCGGCAGCGGCTCGACCCGGTCGAACAGCGGCGTGATCCACTGCGGCTGCGCCCAGCGCAGCACGCCCCAGCCGGACCAGCCGACGGCCCAGGCTGGCAGCCACCAGTGGTCGCCGCTGCGCTCGATCAGCGCCAGCGCCACCGTCGCACCCGGCACGGCCAGCACGACGAGCAGCACCAGCTTCAGCGCCTGCTCGCGGGCAAACGCCGCGACGGTCATCCGGTTCATGCCATGCGCGGCATCCAGCCCGAACACCTTGACGATCTTCGGCGGCAATTCCCAAAGCCAGCCGAGCGCGACCAGCAGCACGAGCGCGAGCACCGACGGCGCAAGGCCGCCCGCCTGTGCGACGAACGGTGCCAGCGCCACCAGCAACAGCGGCCAGCCCTGCTGCCACAGCTGCTGGCCAACGCGCTGCGTGACCAGGCCGCGGGCATAGGCCTCGTCGGTCAGCACGGCGCGCTGCCGCAGCAGCAGAGCCAGCCGCAGGACCGCAATCAGGCAGAGCAGGACGAAGACGGGCAGCACGCGGATCGATCAGTCAGAAAACCGCTTGCACTGTTCCAGATCAACGACGACGCGGCAATGGCGCATTGAGACCATGTCGGCACTTGGCAGACAGGGTGCGCGTCCGCCGCGGATCCTCGCCAAGCATCGGCTTCGCGTCATCCCCGTGCTGCGAGGCGATCCAGCAGCGCGGCCGGGCTGGCCTCGGTCCGGATCAGCGCCCGGTTCCTCGCGGAGACGAAATCCTCGTCGCGCGAGCGGTCGAAGAAGCCGAGCAGCCCATCGTAATAGTGGGCGGTGTTCAGCAGCCCGAGCGGCTTCTCGTGCAGGCCGAGCTGCGCCCAGGTCAGAATTTCGCACATCTCGTCCATCGTGCCGAAGCCGCCCGGCAGCACGATGAAGGCGTCCGACATCCGCTCCATCATCGCCTTGCGGGTGTGCATCGAGTCGACCTCGTGCAGTTCGGTCAGGCCGCGATGCTCCACCTCTTTCTCGATCAGCAGTTTCGGAATCACGCCGACCACCTCGCCGCCGCCGGCCAGCACGGCATCGGCGACCACCCCCATCAGCCCGACCCGCCCGCCGCCGTACACCAGCCGGATGCCGCGTGCGGCCATCAGCCTGCCGAGCTCGCGGGCGTGATCGGCATAGGCCGGATTGCTGCCGAAGCGGGAACCGCAGAACACGCAGATCGAGCGGATGCCGGTGGCAGGCGAAGGGAACGAATCGGAGGATGCGGTGGTCATCGACGGGTGGCCATGGAATTCAGGCCGGCATTATCCACCGAGCGGCGGCCCATCCCGCAGGCCGCAGCGCCACTCCGGTTACCGCGCCGGCACCCGGATCGTCCGGCCGTCTCCACGGCGTCATCATGATTCAGCACGCTTGTTGCGAGCTGAATTGCTGCAGCTTGCATGACCGCGGCCGAAGCGCTGACCCGCACGGACGCCGAAGGACCATCATCCGGGAGGAGAACCGATGAAACGACTCACCGTGCTCGACATGGGCTTCATCCATCTGGAGCGGCGCAACCAGCCGCTGCATGTCGCCTACCTGACCCTGCTGCGCCCGCCGGCCGATGCGCCGCCGGACTTCGCGCAGACGCTGGTCGCGCGCCTGCGCTCGTACGCGTCGCCGCTGCCGCCGTTCAACCAGCGGCTGGAAAGCCGGCTCGGCAAGGGCTTCTGGGTCGAGGACCCGGAGTTCGACATCGCCCAGCACGTCGTCCATCTGGCCCTGCCCCAGCCCGGCACGATGGATCAGCTGCTGGCGATGGTGTCGCGCATGCATGCCAGCCATCTCGACCGCGCCTACCCGCTGTGGCGCACCTACATCATCGAGGGCATCGCCGGCGGCCAGATCGCGATCTACTCGAAGGTTCACCATGCGGTGGCCGACGGCGTGGCCGGCACCCGGCTGTTCCTGCGTTCGATGTCGCTGAACCCGAACGACATCCTGCCGCCGCCGTGGGCGGTGCCGCCGCAGGGGCGGCGCGAACGGCCCAGCGGCCTGCTCGCCGCGCCGGTCGACGGCGTGGTCAAGCTCGCCGGACGCTTCGGCGGCGTGGTCGAACATCTGCCGACGGTCTATCGCGAACTGCGCAAGGCCCGGCAGGACCGGCGCGACGGCAACGTCGATGCCCTGTCCGGCCATCAGGCGCCGCCGACGATCCTGAACCAGCCGATCAGCGCCTCGCGCCGCTACCTCGCGCGCAGCTATCCGCTGGCGCGGATCAAGGCCGCAAGCCGCACGCTCGGCTGCACCGTCAACGACGTGATGCTGGCGATGTGCAGCCACGCGCTGCGCCGCTACCTGATCGACCAGCGCGCCCTGCCGAGCGAGCCGATGATCGCCGGCGTGCCGATGTCCACCCGGCGCGACAAGAGCGACGTCGGCAACCAGATCAGCTTCCTGCTGGCCAATCTCGGCACCCATCTGGCCGATCCGGCCGAACGGTTGCGGGTGATCCGGGCGTCGGTCGAACACAGCAAGCAGCGCTACGCGCCGATGAAGCCGGGCGCGATCCTCGGCTTCGCCGCGGCCCAGATGCTGCCGGGGCTGGTCAACATGCTGCTGGCGCCGAAGCGCGGCCGTCTGGCGTTCAACCTCGTGATCTCCAACGTTCCCGGCCCCCGCTCGCCACTGTACTGGCAGGGCTGCGCGGTCGAAGGGATGTTCCCGGTCTCCGTGCTGGCCGACGGCATGGCGCTGAACATCACGGCGTCCAGCCGGGCCGATGCCCTCGATTTCGGCGTGCTGGCTTGCCGCCGCACCTTGCCGAACGTCGAATCGCTGATGGACTACCTCGGCGACGGTCTCGACGAGATCGAGCGGCTGGCGCGAATGACGATCGCCGTCGGCAGGCCGGTTCCGATGCTCGAGGGCGAGCCGACCGCCGAATTGGAGGTGCTGTCGCCCGCGGCGTCGGAGCCGGCGCCGTGAACGCGCGCTAGCGCCCGGGACGGCGCGCGACGCCCCCGCGACCATCGCCGGATCGCGCGCGGCGGCCGCGCCGGGGATGCTGGTCGTCGGCGGCGCCCGTCGCCGGGCCGCAGATGCCGGCCCGGTCCAGCCGCAACTGCCGTCGACGCAGTCGAACCAGCCGCCGCGGGATGACCGGCGCTCAGGCAATCGGCGCGAATCGGCGCTGGCGCACGCCGTCGTGCTCGATCTCGTCGAGGAACATCGCGTACGGCCGTACCCAGAGACCGCTGTCGTGGTGCAGCGGCCGGTACAGCATCAGCGGCTCCAGCGTTTCGCTGTGCCGCACGACCCCGATCACCTCGTATTCGCCGCCCTTGTAGTGGCGATAGCGGCCGATCGGGGCTACGGGCAGCGGCGGAAGATCATTCATGGTCGGGCAAGCCAGCCGGTGTTCGAGCCGGGAATTCGGCCAGGTGATCCCACCGCACTGCGGCCGGCTTGGCAAGGCATGGCCCGGCAGCGGATGCCCGCCGTCGGGCCGGCACGGTCGCGGATGACGGGATGACCGTTCGGTGACGGAAATGCGACGCCCGTCGAGACCGAAACTTGCAAGTGGCCTCGCGCATCTCGTCACCCCCGCGTATGAAAACTGCTTGCCCATCCGGACAGCGGATCGCCCCCGTGCATGGGGGCGAGCCTGCCGACCGGAGCCGGTTCGACCGCTGCACACGGAGACCGATCGATGGAACGATCATGGCGATCAACATGATTCAGGCGGCGCTGCAGACATTGCTGGCGACACCGGCTGCGCCGTTGACCTTGAGCTTTCCGTTGATTGCCGCCGGCGCCTGGCTGTGGGGCCACCGGGCAAGCCTGGCGATCAGTGCGCTGAGTGCCGTCGGCATGATGCTGGTCGCCGTCGGCTGGCCCATCGTCGCGCAGGCGCTGGCCGTGTCGGCGATCGGCGGCTGGGGCGCGCTCTGCGCCTGGGCGGCACGCCAGCGGGTCAGCACCGTGCCGATCGCGCCGCCCGCGTCACGGATCGCCCCGACCGACCTCGAACTGGTCGAAGCGCAGCGCCTGGCGGGTGTCGGCAGCTGGTGCTGGAGCATCGAGTCGGACACGGTGGAGTGGTCCGCCGCGCTGTACGCGATCTTCGGTCGCGATCCGGCACTGGCAGCGCCGAGCTATCGCGAACATGCCAGCCTCTACGCGGCCGAGAGCTTTGCCCGGCTGGACGCGGCCGTCGCCAATGCGGTGGTCAGCGGCACGGCGTACACGCTCGAACTCGAGATCAGGCACGCCTCGGGCGAGCCGCGCTGGATCACTGCGCGCGGCGAAGCGATCCGGGAGGCATCGGGCCGCATCATCGGCCTGCGCGGCACGGTCACCGATGTCACCGATCGCCACCAGCTGATGACCGCGCTGGCCGAGCGCGAACGGGCGCTGCAGATCAGCGAGCAGCGCTTCCGCGCCAGCTTCAATTCGATGTTCCAGTTCATGGCGATACTGGCGCCGGACGGCACCCTGCTGGAGGTCAACGATGCCGCCGCCAGCTTCTCGGGAGGGCCAGCGTCCGATCTGCTCGGCAGACCGTTCTGGGCGACGCCGTGGTGGCGCATCAGTGAACCCACCCGCAACGGAATTCGCGCCGCCGTCTCGCGCGCGGCCCACGGCGAGTTCGTGCGCTACGACGTCGAAGTGCTGGATCTGAAGGACCGGCGCGTGACTGTCGATTTCTCGATCAAGCCGGTCTACGACGATAGCGGCAATGTCGTGCTGCTGATTCCCGAGGGTCGGGATGTCACAGAGGAGCGGCGCACGCGCGACGGCTTGCGCCAGGCGCAGGAACGGTTTGAGGCGATCTTCAATTCGACCTTCCAGTTCATCGGCCTGCTCCAGCCTGACGGCACCTTGCTGGAAGCCAACGAGACCGCGGTGCAGTTCACCGGCGTGCACGCATCGCAATTGCTCGGCCGGCCGTTCTGGGACTGTCACTGGTGGACTTACTCGCTGCACGCTCAGCTGCAGCTCAAGGCGGCCGTGCTGCGCGCTGCCGAAGGCGAATTCGTTCGCTACGACTGCGAGGTGCAAGGCGCCGGCGGCGCCCTGATCACCATCGATTTCTCGTTGAAACCCGTCCGCGACGAGACTGGCCGGATCGTGCTGCTGATTCCCGAGGGCCGCAACGTGACCGAGGAGCGGCGCACGCGGGCGGCGCTGCAGGAAAGCGAGAACCGTTTCCGGCTGGCGATGAAGAACGCACCGATCGGCAAGGCGCTGGTCTCGCTTGATGGTCAGTTCCTGTCGGTCAACGAATCGCTGTGCAGGATGCTCGGCTATTCGGAAACCGAGCTGCTGACCCGAACCTTTCAGGACGTGACCCATCCCGATGATGTCGCCAAGGATGTCGCCCATCGCCGGGAATTGCTCGACGGCATTCGCGAGCGCTACCAGATGGGCAAGCGCTATCTGCGCGCCGACCGCGCCATCGTCTACGTGCAGCTGCATGTGAGCCTGCTGCGCGACGCCAACGGCCAGCCGCTGCATTTCATCTCGCAGATGCAGGACGTCACCGTGCGCCGCGAGATGGAAGCGCATCAGGAAGAACTCACGCAACGGCTGACCCTCGCCCTGCGCGCCTCGGGCATCGGCGTCTGGGAATGGGACCTCAAGACCAACCTGCTGACCTGGGACGCCGGGATCCGACGCATCTACGGCGTCAACGACGGCATCGCGCTGCACTACGAGACGTGGCGCAGCGCGGTCGTCGATGAAGACCTGTCGCACTGCGAGGAAGCGATGGCGGAAGCCATCCGGAGCAAGACTCGCGGGTCCAGCGAGTTCCGCATCGTTCATCCCAGGCTCGGGCAGCGCTTTATCGAATCCCTGTTCGGCCCGGTGATGGACGACGAGGGAAACCCGGTGCGGATGGTCGGCGTGAATCTCGACGTGACCGAGCGCTGGATGGCCGAGAAGCGCATCGGCGAAGCCAACCGGATGCTTCAGAACCGGATCGCGGAAGTTTCGGAACTGCAGGAGCAGCTCCGCGAGCAGGCCATCCGTGACGGCCTGACCGGCCTCTACAACCGGCGCTACTTCGATGAGCGGCTGGCCAGTGAACTCGACCGAGCGGCCGTCGAGGATCACGGCGTCAGCCTGATCATGGCCGATCTCGACCACTTCAAGCGCATCAACGACCGCTACGGTCATCAGGCCGGCGATGCGCTGCTGCAAGCCTGGGCCGAGCTGCTGCGCGCCAACCTGCGCAGCACCGATGTGCTGTGCCGTTACGGCGGGGAGGAATTCGTGATCGTGTTGCCGCGGAGCAGTCTGGCGGACGCCGTCAGCCGGGCCGAAGAGATTCGCACCCGGTTCGAGCAACTGCGCCTGCCCGCCGCGAACGGCACGAAGGAACTCGGAACGACGGTCTCT
Source organism: Nevskia sp. (assembly GCF_021732705.1). Classification (GTDB taxonomy): domain Bacteria; phylum Pseudomonadota; class Gammaproteobacteria; order Nevskiales; family Nevskiaceae; genus Nevskia. Next base: position 52,463 of record NZ_JAKFUM010000011.1, read on the forward strand.
ATCGGCGTCGCGCATGCCGCCGCCGACAGCCTGACGGCCGAGCAGCTGATCCACGCCGCCGATGCGGCGCTGTATCGGGCCAAGGCCGAAGGCCGCAACCGCGTGGTCTGCGAGCTGCTGCCGCAGTCCGGGTGACGACGCGCCATCCACCGACGATGGCGGCAGACACCAAAAACCCGCAGCACTGTCACCGATGCCGCGGGTCGATGGATCGCGCGTTGCGCCTTACAGCGAAAGCAGCAGGCGCGCCGGGTCTTCGAGGCAGTCCTTGATGTGCTTCAGGAACAGCACGGCTTCGCGGCCATCGATCAGGCGGTGATCGTAGGTCAGCGCGAGATACATCATTGGCCGGATCACGACCTGGCCGTTGACGGCGATCGGGCGGTCGAATATGCCGTGCATGCCGAGAATCGCGGCCTGCGGCGGGTTCAGGATCGGCGTCGACATCATCGAACCGAAGACGCCGCCGTTGGTGATGCTGAACGTGCCGCCGGACAGGTCCTCCATCGTCAGCTTGTTCGCGCGGGCCTTGACGCCGAGCGCACCGATCGCCTTTTCGATGTCGCCGAGGTTCAGGGCATCGGCATCACGCACGACCGGCACGACCAGACCGCGCTCGGTCGACACCGCCACGCCGATGTCGTAATAGCCGTGGTAGACCACGTCGTTGCCGTCGATCGAGGCATTGACGGCCGGGTACTTCTTCAGCGCTTCGATCGCGGCGCGCACGAAGAAGCTCATGAAGCCGAGCTTGACGCCATGCGCCTTCTCGAACGGCTCCTTGTACTTCGCGCGGATCTCGCCGACGGCCTTCAGATCCACTTCATTGAACGTGGTCAGCATCGCGGCCGTGGCCTGCGCTTCGACCAGACGCTCGGCGATGCGGGCGCGGATGCGGGTCATCGGCACGCGCTGCTCGGTGCGGGCGCCGAGCACGGCCTTCGGTGCCGGCGCGGCCACGGCCGCCGGAGCGGGCGCAGCCTTCGGCGCGGCAGCCGGCGCCGCCTTCTGATTGGCGGCGTAAGCCTTGACGTCTTCGGTGGTCAGGCGGCCGCCCTTGCCGGTACCGGCCCCCGCTGAAATCAGGGTCGACGCCGAGAGGCCGAGTTCGGCCAGCAGCTTGCGCACGGCCGGGCCCTGCGCGTCGTCGTCAGTGGCAGCGGCCGCGGGTGCTGCAGCTTCCGCCTTGGCCGGCGCAGCGGCGGGCGCGGCAGCGGTGGCCCCTTCCGACACCACGCCGATGACGTCGCCGGCCTTGACCGTCTGGCCAGCCTGCACGCGAATCTCGGTCAGCACGCCGTCGGCGGTCGACGGTACTTCCAGCATGACCTTGTCCGTCTCGAGATCGACGAGGTTCTGCTCGCGCGACACCTTGTCGCCGGCCTTCAGGTGCCAGACCGATACCGTGGCTTCGGAGACCGATTCCGGCAGGTTGGGGACTTTGATCTCGATACTCATGACAGCTCCGGATTCTGGTTGTAGTTCGTGCAGCAATGATGGTCGAGGCAGTGAAACGGGCAGCGGATCAGGCGCCGCCCTGCAGCGGCAGACCGCCGCTCAGCGCGGCTTCGCACAGGTCCGCCTGTTCCTTGACGTGGACCTTGAGGTAGCCGACCGCCGTCGTCGCGCTGCCCTTGCGGGTGGCGTAGTACAACTGGTGGTCGGCCGCGAGGTAGGCGCGCAGGCGATGCTTGATCTGGTACCAGGCGCCCTGGTTTTCCGGCTCTTCCTGACACCACACCACATCCTTGGCGTTCGGATACGAGGCGATCACCGCTTCGTACTCGGTGCGCGGGAACGGATAGAGCTGTTCCAGACGGACCAGCGCCACATCGTCGCGCTTGGCCTTCTCGCGGGCTTCGAACAGGTCGTAGTAGACCTTGCCCGAGCAGAACACGATGCGCTTGATCTTGGCCTTGTCGGTGCTCGCCGGTTCGTCGATGACGTACTGGAAGCTGCCCTGCGTCAGGTCTTCGAGCGTCGACACCGAGAGCTTGTGGCGCAGCAGCGACTTCGGCGTCATCACGATCAACGGCAGGCGCAGGCTGCGCTTCATCTGGCGGCGGATCATGTGGAAGAACTGGGCCGGCGTCGACGGCACGCAGACCTGCATGTTGTTGCCGGCACAGAGCTGCAGGTAGCGCTCGAGGCGCGCCGACGAGTGCTCCGGGCCCTGCCCTTCATAGCCATGCGGCAGGAACATCGTGAGGCCGCACAGACGGCCCCACTTGACGTAGCCGGAGGCGATGAACTGGTCGACGACGACCTGCGCGCCGTTGGCGAAATCGCCGAACTGCGCTTCCCAGATCACGAGGCTGTCCGGATCGGTGGTCGAATAGCCGTACTCGAAGCCGAGCACGCCTTCCTCGCTCAGCAGGGTGTCGCTGACGATGAACTTGTCCTTGTCGGCATCGAGATGGCGCAGCGGCGTGTAGCTGTAGCCGGTCTTGGCGTCGTGCAGCGTGGCGTGACGGTGGAAGAACGTGCCGCGGCGGACGTCCTGACCGGACAGGCGGACATTGAAGCCTTCGGTGACGAGGCCGGCATAGGCCATGGTCTCGGCGAAGCCCCAGTCCATCGGCAGGCTGCCTTCGGCCATCTTCGCGCGATCCTCGAGGATCTTGGCGACGCGGGCGTGCGGCGTGAAGCCTTCCGGCAGCTTCAGCAGCCGCGCCGACAGGCTCTGGATCATGTCGCGGCTCATCGAGGTGTCGGCCGGGGTCGCCCAGTCGCCCTTCGAGTAGTTCGCCCAGTTCACCGTGTACTTGTTGCCGACCAGACCGAGCGTGGTGCGGGCGATGTTCTCGCCGCGGTCCAGCGCGTCGCGGTACGCGCGAACCAGCTTTTCCGGCTCGTCCTTGCTCACAGTACCGTCCTGCACCAGACGCTGCGAGTACAGCGCCAGGGTCGTCGGCAGGTTCTTGATCGTCTCGTACATCACCGGGCTGGTGACGGACGGCTCGTCGGCCTCGTTGTGGCCGAGGCGGCGGTAGCAGCAGATGTCGACGATCACGTCCTTGTGGAACGCGTTGCGGAAGTCCATCGCCAGCCGGGTGACGAACACGACCGCGTCCGGATCATCGCCGTTGACGTGGAACACCGGTGCTTCCGACATCTTCGCGAGATCGGTGCAGTAGCGGCTGGTGCGCGATTCGTGGCCTTCGCGGGCCTCGATCGGGTTCGGCGTGGTGAAGCCGATCTGGTTGTTGACGATGATGTGCATCGTGCCGCCGGTCGCGTAGCCCTTCGACTGCGACAGCTGCATCGTTTCCATCACGACACCCTGCCCGGCGAACGCGGCGTCGCCGTGGATCAGCACCGGCAGCACCTTGTTGCCGCTCTCGTCCTTGCGGCGGGTCTGGCGGGCCTTGACCGAGCCTTCGACCACCGGGTTGACGATTTCCAGATGCGACGGGTTGAACGCGAGCACGAGGTGCAGGCGCTTGCCGGACACCTCGACGTCGGTCGAGAAGCCCATGTGGTACTTGACGTCGCCAGCGCGCGACAGCGCCTCGACCGAGTACTTGCCCTCGAATTCGGCGAACAGGTCCTTCGGCGACTTGCCGAGGACGTTGATCAGCACGTTCAGGCGGCCGCGATGGGCCATGCCGATGACGACTTCATCGGCGTCGGATTCCGCCGCCGTGCGCATCACTTCGTCGAGCGCCGGGATCAGCGCTTCGCCGCCTTCGAGCGAGAAACGCTTCTGGCCGACGTACTTGTTGTGCAGGTAGCGCTCGATGCCTTCCGCCGCCACCAGCTGCGTCAGCACTTCCTTGCGCCGGGTCGGCGACAGCCGAGGCTGGAACGCGCGCGTTTCGAGACGCGCCTGAATCCAGCGCTTCTGCGAAGTTTCGGTGACGTACATGTACTCGGCACCGATGGTGTCCGTGTACACCGCCTTGCAGATACGGATGATCTCGCGCAGCGGCAGGCGTTCGGCAGCGGCCAGCGTGCCGGTGTTGTAGACGGTGTCGAGATCGTCCGGCTGCAGGCCGTGGTAGACCGGATCGAGATCCGCGATCTGCGGAATCGGCGTCAGGCCGAGCGGATCGAGCTTCGCTGCCTGATGGCCGCGGACCCGGTAGTAGTTGATCAGCCGCAGTACCGCGGCCTGCTTTTCCGCCTGCACCAGATCGCCGGCCGGCGGATTGTTCGCGACGGCCACCTTGGGCTCGCGCGCGAGCTTCTCGAACTGTGCGCGGACCGGGCCGTGGGCGGTTTCGCTGCCGCCGCCCGGTCCCTGCACGCTGCGGAAATACGCCCGCCACGAATCGTCGACCTGCGTCGGATCGTCGAGATACTGTTCGTACAGGTCTTCGACGTAACTGGCGTTGCCGCCCTGAATCGACGAACTCTCGATCAGGCTCAGATACTTGCTTCCGGTCATTGCTCTTCCTGCGCCTCAGGCGCTTCGCTTACTTTCGGGCTGCTTTGGCAGCCGCTTCGAGATTGTTCGGAACCTGACCCTGTGCCGGCCAGTCGGCCGTCAGATTGCCCAGATAATCCCGGAACTCGCCCGCCAGTTCCGGATGCTTCAGCGCGTACTCGACGTTGGCCTTCAGATAGCCGAGCTTCGAGCCGCAGTCATAGCGCGTGCCTTCGAATTCGTAGGCCAGCACCGTCTGTTCCTGGATCATCATGCTGATCGCGTCGGTCAGCTGGATTTCGCCGCCGGCGCCGCGCGGCGTGCGTTCCAGCAGCTTGAAGATGCGCGGCGTCAGGATGTAGCGACCGACCACGGCCAGATTCGACGGCGCATCTTCCGGCTTCGGCTTTTCGACGATGCGGCGAATCTCGCCGAGCCCCGGGCCCACCGGCTGGGTATCGACCACGCCGTAGCTGGAGATCTCGTCCATCGGCACGCGCTGCGTCGCGATGACGCTGGTGCCGTACTCCTGATACACGCGCTGCATCTGCGCGAGGCAGGGACGCAGGCGGCCATCGATCAGGTCATCGGCGAGGATCACGGAGAAGTCTTCGTCGCCGACCGCCGGCCAGGCGCACAGCACGGCGTGGCCCAGGCCCAGCGCTTCGGCCTGGCGGATGAAGATGCAGGTGATGCCCGGCGGCAGGATTTCCTGCACGGTCTCCAGCAGCTTGCCCTTGCCGCGCGAGGCCAGTTCGGCTTCCAGTTCGTAGGCCTTGTCGAAGTGATCCATGATCGAGTTCTTCGAGCGGCCGGTGATGAAGATCAGCTCTTCGGCACCGGCGCTGATCGCTTCCTGCACCGCGTACTGGATCAGCGGCTTGTCGACGACCGGCAGCATTTCCTTGGCGCTGGCCTTGGTGGCCGGGAGGAAGCGGGTGCCGAGGCCGGCGACGGGGAATACGGCTTTTCTGATGCGCATGGCGGGCCTCAGCGGTCCTTGAAGTTCGTTGTTCGGTGGATGGCGACACCGGAGCGGGTGTCAGTGTGTCAGTGGTGAAACAAGTCTATCGCAGGGTCCCGGTCAGATGCACCTTGCCGCCGGAGGGCTCCAGCAGCGAAAAATCGACGCGCGCCGGCTCCTGCACATAGCGCAGCGTGGCGCGTCCGGGCAGCAGCAGCGGCTGCTTGAACTGGACATCGAACAGGCGCGGCACGGACGGCAGCCGGCCTTCGAGTGCTGCCAGCACGCGGGCCTTCGACCACAGGCCATGGGCAATCGCGCGCTTGAAGCCGAACAGCTTCGCCGACGTGGCGTACAGATGGATCGGGTTGAAATCCTGCGAAATCCGGGCGTAGCGGCGACCGATGTCGGCGGGTGCCGCGATCGACAGGTATTGCGCCACGCCATTCGGCAGCGCCGGTGCCGCGGGCGCCGCCGGGCCGGACTCCTTGCGGGCACCGCGCTTCAGCACGGTCATCGTGGCTTTCCACAGCACATCGCCGTTGAGCTCGGCGAATTCGACGATCAGATCGAGTTCCAGCCCGGCGCGCACCTCGCGGCTCGGGCCGAGACGCACCGAAGCATCGAAGCTGTCGTCGAGCGCCAGCTCGCGACGCTGCTCGATCGCGTTGCGAACGTGCACCAGTCCCATCAGCGGCAGCGGGAAACCCGGCTGCGTCATCAGATGGAGGTACAGCGGCGTGGCGAGGACCTGCGGGTAGGTCATCGGCACCGAGTCGCTGCGGGTGAAACCGCACAGCGCGTTGTAGTCGGCCAGATGCTGGCGGTCGAAACCGAGGCCCGGCACGCGGACTTTCCAGTCCGGAATCTCGACCGGCGCGCGGACCGAGCGGGTCGCGGACCAGGCGGCGCGGGCGAAGGCTGGAAGCACCGGCGGCAGGGCCGGAAGATCGAAGACGCGGACTGTATTTGGGCTCATCGGACTCACGAGTTCGGTGGCCCCTGCCACCGACGCGCGAATCTTACGCGCCTTGCTCGGGATTTTGGTCGCACGAAGGTGGTTGAAAGGCAGGATTCGGCCTGTGAATGGTCACGGCAGCTGCTTGTCGATGACCAAGGTCAAGGCCTTGCCGCCGGACTGCGCCTGCGTCGCCTCGATGCGGCCTTCGAGATCGCCCGGCTGCGCCTGAACGCTGCCGGCGGCGCTGAGCCGGGCCGTGATCACGTATTGCTCGAACCGCGACAGGCTCAGGCCGGGCGCCATCGCCATGCTTTCATCGAGCGACACTTCCAGCGGCAGCGTGGCACCCGGCAGACGCTGCACCGCCAGCGGCATCGGCGGACCGCTGGCGGCCTTGGCGAACACGAACAGCGTGGCGCCCGCCGGCACCTTGGACGCGAGTTCCGGTGCCAGCGACACCTTGACCTTCAGACTGATCGCCGGCCCGGCCGCAGATTCGGCATCGCCCGCCGCGGCCGCCGGTTGCGCGGCGGCGGCGCCGGCTTCGGCGGCAGCCGGATTCACGCCGTTGGCGGCAATGGCCTGTTCGAGCGTGGTCATCCGCTCCTGAAGGGCGCTGCGCATCTCGGGCGCCAGATCGTTCTTCGCCAGCAGGCGCTGCCAGCGCGCCTTCGCCGTCGCGTAGTCGCCGGCCACGGCCGAACCGAGCCCGCCGTACCACAGCGCCTTGCTGTAATCCGGATCGAGCTTCAACGCCGCGTCGAACAGCGCGGCGGACTCGCCCGACACGTCCTGGCCATTGGCGAACGCGATGGCTTCGCCTTCGTCGGCCAGCAGCTCGGCGGTCGGCGTCGGCGTGCGGCTGCGCGCCTCGGCATACGCGGCGGCGGCCTCGGCGTAGCGCGACATCACCACGTACGAGCGGCCGAGCATGGTCCAGCCGGTCGGGTCATCCGGCTTCTGCTGCAGGCGTTCGGCCAGCTTGTCGACCATCGCGACCACCTGCGGGTCGATGGCCGGAGCCGCTGCCGGCGGCGGCGCCGAGGCGATTTCCTGCTGTACCCGCCAGCTGCCGCCGACCGCATACCAGGCGATCGCGAACATGCCGAGCAGCGATGCGACGACCAGCACCGACAGCGGCCGACGTTCGGCCTTGGCGACCAGCTCCGGCTCGGTGCCGTCGGCATCGGTCAGCAGCCGGGCATCGAGTTCGGCGCGCAGGGCGGACGCCTCTTCCGCCGGAATCATGCCGGACGCGGTTTCGGCCTCGATCTCGGCCACCCGCAGGCGATAGGCCGCGACATTGGCCGCCCGCCGGTTCTGCCGTGTGCCGGCCTTGGCGCGCCACCACGGGTGCGTCGACACGGCGACGGCCATCAGCAGCAACACGGCCATCAGCAGGCCGGCAGTCAACGCAGGAGTCATGGGTCTATTCGTCGAGCAGCTTGCGGAGCGCTGCCGGGTCCACGGTCGGTGTCGTCGTCGCTTTCGGCTTGCGGCTCTGGCGCACGTTCCAGAGCAGCGCCAGCAGGCCGATGATCACTAGACCGATCGGTCCCAGCCACAGCAGCCAGGTCCGTGGATCGAACGGCGGCCGGAACAGCACGAAATCACCGTAGCGCGCCGTCAGGTACTGCTTGATCTCGGCATCCGACTTGCCCTGCGCCACCAGATTGCGCACCTCGTACTTGAGGTCCAGCGCCAGCGGCGCGCGCGATTCGGCCAGCGACTCGTTCTGGCAGACGAGGCAACGCAGATCCGGCAGCAGCACTTCAAGCTGCTTTTCCTGCGCGGCGGTCAGCGGAATCTCGGGCTTGACCGTCGTCACCTGCGCGCTCGCGCGAAGGGGTGACAGCGCGCACAACGCGATCAGCAGCAAGGCGCTCGCGCGGGGCGCGAAAAGCCGAAACAGCCGGTTCGGCGGCCGCGTCGCGCTCATGCTTCGACGCCTCGTGACTGTCGCTTCGTGCTCATGGCTTTACCAGCAACGGCTTGATGTCCTTTTCCCAGGCTTCCGGCGTCATCGCGCCGATGTGCTTGTGCAGGATCGTGCCGCGGGCATCGACGACGAAGGTCTCCGGAACGCCGTAGACGCCCCAGTCGATGCCGGTGCGGCCGTCGAGATCGACCAGGATCGGCGCGTAGGGATTTCCGCGCACGCCGAGCCACTGACGGACATCGGCATCGGCGTCCTTGTAGTCGACGCCGACGATCTGCACCTGCCCGCTCTGGGCCAGACGCATCAGGAACGGATGCTCGACCTGGCAACCGGCGCACCAGCTGGCGAAGAAATTGACGAGGATCGGCTTGCCGACGAAATCGGCATTGGTCAGCAACGGCGGCGCGCCGTCCTTCTTCGGGAATTCGAGCACCGGCAGTTCGAACGCCGGTGCCGCCTTGCCGATCAGCGGGCTCGGCAAGGTCCGCGGGTCACGATTCAGGCCAACCGCGAAAAATCCGATCAGCACGGCCAGCACCAGCAACGGAATCGCGAATCTCATCGCGCCAGTCTCATCGCGCGCATCAGGCCGGCTGTGCGCCGTCGAGCACGGCCTTGCGATCGGCGGCCATCGCCAGACGGTAGCGGCGGTCGCTCGCGGCGAGGCACCCGCCGAGGAACATCAGCACACCGCCGAGCCAGATCAGCCGGATCATCGGCTTGACGTAGATGCGCAGGCTCCACGAACCGTCATCGAAGCGTTCGCCGAGCGACACATACAGGTCGCGCAGCAGCGAGGCCTCGACCGCCGACTCGGTCATGACATTGCGCTGCGACGGATAGAAGCGCTTCTGCGGATAGAGCGTCGCGACCGAGTGATCGCCGTGCTCGATCGTCACCTCGCCCTGCTGGGCGACGAAGTTCGGGCCCTTCGCTTCCTGCGCGCCGACGAAGCCGAACGTGAAGTCGCCGATCTCGGTGCTGGCGTTCGGTGCCAGCCGCACGTCCTTCTCGAAGCCGTAGCTGATGACGAAGGCCACGCCGAGCGCCCAGACGCCGAGGCCGGCGTGCGCGAGCGTCATGCCCCAGACGGCGCGCGGGACCGACGTGAGCCCGGTGATGAACTGACGCTTGGCGCGGATGCGGCGCCAGACATCCTGCGACGCGGCGATGATCGTCCACGCACCGAGCAGGGCGCCGGTCACGGCCAGCAGCGTCGCGCGTCCGTGCAGCGCCAGCGGCAGGACGATGGCGATCGCCACCGCAGCCAGCGCCGGCAGCTTCAGGCGCTGCCAGGTCTCGCCGACCTTGCCCTTCTTCCACGGCACGACGGCGCCGAGACCGACCAGCACGAACAGCGGCGCGATCATCGGCAGGAACACGGCGTTGAAGTACGGCGGGCCGACCGAAATCTTGCCGAGGTTCAGCGCATCGAGCACCAGCGGGTACAGCGTGCCAACCAGAATGGCGGCTGCCGCGACGACCAGAAACACGTTGTTGAACAGGAGCAGGCCTTCGCGCGAGAACAGGTTCAGCTCGCCGATGCTGACCAGCTTCGGTGCCCGCCACGCATAGAGCAGCAAGGCGCTGCCGGTGACGATCGCCATGAAGATGAGGATGAACAGGCCGCGCGCCGGATCGCTGGCAAACGCGTGGACGGACACCAGCACGCCGGAGCGGACGAGAAACGTGCCGAGCAGCGACAGCGAAAAGGTCAGGATCGCAAGCAGTGCCGTCCAGCTCTTCAGCAGGCCGCGTTTCTCGGTCACCGCCAGCGAATGGATCAGCGCGGTGCCGGCAAGCCACGGCATGAACGAGGCGTTCTCGACCGGATCCCAGAACCACCAGCCACCCCAGCCCAGTTCGTTGTAGGCCCACCACGAACCCAGCGTGATGCCCAAGGTCAGGAACATCCACGCCGTCGTCGTCCACGGGCGCGTCCAGCGCGCCCAGGCCGCATCGAGCTTGCCGGTGATCAGCGCCGCCACGGCGAACGCGAACGCGACGCTGAAGCCGACATAGCCCATGTACAGCGTCGGCGGATGGATGGCGAGGCCGAAATCCTGCAGCAGCGGATTGAGGTCCCGTCCCTGCAGCGGCACCGGGAACAGGCGTTCGAACGGGTTCGAGGTCAGCAGCATGAACAGCAGCAGGCCGGTGCTGATCACGCCGAGTATGGCGATGACCAGCGCGCTGAGATCGGCCGGCAGACGGCGATTGAACACCGACACGGCAAATGTCCAGCCCGACAGCATGAACATCCACAGCAGCAGCGAACCTTCGTGCGCGCCCCAGACCGCCGACACGCGGTAGATCAGCGGCAAATCGGTGTGGGCATTGGCGGCGACGTAGGCAACCGAGAAATCGGTGTCGACGAACGAGATCGTCAGACAAACGTACGCCACGGCAATGCAGAAGAACTGCCCCTGCGCCGCGGAGCCGGCGAACGCGAGCAGCTTGGCATCGCGGCGCGCGTAGCCGATCAGCGGTGCGACGGTCTGCAGCAGCGCAATGCCCAGCGCCAGAATCAGCGCGAAGTGTCCCAGTTCAGGAATCATTCGACGGTGCCACCGGTCATGACGCTGCGACGGCCTTGAACGGCATGCACGAATGCTTGCCCGATTCCGGATTGCCCTTCAGCGACTCCGCCACCTGCGGCGGCATGTAGTTTTCGTCGTGCTTGGCGAGGATGCGGGTGGCGACGAACACCTTGTCCGGGCCGAGGTGACCATCGGCGACCACGCCCTGCCCTTCACGGAACAGGTCCGGCAGCACGCCTTCATAGCGCACCGGCACGTTCTTTTCGCAGTCGGCGACCTTGAACTCGATCTTCAGACCTTCGGCACGCACCAGACTACCCTGCACCACGAGTCCGCCGAGCTGCAGGCTGGCGCCTTCCGGCACACCGCCGGCGACGAGATCGCTCGGCGTGTAGAAATACATCATGTTCTTGCGGAAGGCGGTAAAGCCGAGCGCAGCGGCGACGCCGACCCCAACGACCAAGGCGGCCACCGCCAGCAGTCTCTGTCTACGTTTGGTCATTCCGCGTTTTCCTCGTCAGGCGCATCCTCAGACAGCTGCCTGCGCAGTTCGTTGCGCCGAAATCGCGGCGCCAGCCAGTTCCACAGCAGCACGCCGAAGGTCAGGGCGTAGCTGGTCCAGATGAAGACGGCGTGCTTCGGATTCATGGGTTGCTGCCGGCTCGGGGAGCGACATCCAGCAGATCGGCGGGCGATGCCTGCAACGCGATCTGCCTGACCCACTTGGCCCGCTTTTCGCGCACCAGCACTTCGTTCTGCATGCGGCGCAGCCAGATCGCGCCGAAGAACAGGTAGGAGCCGAACAGCGTCATCAGCAGCGGGCCGAGCATCTCGCCGGCGATCTTCGGCTTGGCAATGCCTTCGGCGCTGAGGATGGTCGAACCCTGGTGCAGCGAGTTCCACCAGGTGACCGAGTAATGGACGATCGGCACGTTGACCACGCCGACCAGCGCCAGCCAGGCGCAGGCGCGCGCGGCGGTGCGCGGATCGGAATAGGCCTGTTGCAGGCCGATGACGCCGAGGTACAGGAACAGCAGCACCAGTTCCGAGGTCAGTCGCGCGTCCCACACCCAGTACGCCCCCCAGGTCGGCTTGCCCCAGAGCATGCCGGTGACGAGCGCGAGTGCGGTGAACGTGGCGCCGATCGGAGCCGCCGAGACCACGGCAACCTCGGCCAGCTTCATTCGCCAGATCAGGGCGATGGCACCGGCCACGGCCATGGCGGTGTAGATCGACAGGCTCAGCGCCGCTGCCGGCACGTGCACGTAGATGATGCGGAACGAGTCGCCCTGCTGGTAATCGGTCGGGGCGACGAACAGGCCGCGCCAGACGCCGATGCCGATCAGCACCACCGCAATCGCCAGCAGCCACGGTGCCAGTCGTTCGGCGAACCGGTAGAACGTCGGCGGCGATGCCAGTCGATGAAACCAGGTCCACATGGGTTCAGCAGCGCTCCAACGGCGAACGGCGGCAATGGCGGGCGCCGGGATGCCGGCGGATCGAAGCATTATGCCCGTTCCGATGTCTCTGTCGGGTTGATCGATCCGCGATTCGCGCCAGATGGATGACGATTTCATCCGTGCGCCGCATCCGGGTCTTCAACATAAGAATTGGCTATCGACTGCAAAGGAAAAAATGAATCTGTGTGCATGGAAATCGTGATATCCAACGATCACTCCTTTTCCATCCCAACCTGTCCACCATGAACCTACGCACGCTGGAATATGTCGTTGCCGTTGCCGATCTGGGCCACTTCAGCCGCGCCGCCGAGCGTTGCCAAGTGTCGCAGCCGACGCTGAGCCTGCAGATTCGCAGTCTCGAGCAGCAGTTGGGGCTCGAGCTGTTCGAGCGGCAATCGCACCCGGTACAGCTGACGCCGGTCGGTCGCCGTCTGATCGGCCTGATGCGGAACACGACGACCGAGGCCCGCAACATCGAAGTGCTGGCGCGGTCGCTGCGGGAATCGGCCGCCACGCAAAGCCCGGACGTGGTCCCGGCCGCGCCCTGAGCCACCGCGACGGGCGGACCTGCCGCTGCAACGGCCGGTCCGTCAGTCGATGGCGTTGCGCAGTGCGCCGGCGGCCGCCACCGGCAGCAGCGTCAGGCTCAGCGCCAGCAGCGCGCCGAGGAAATACAGCGGCGCATCGCTCGGCAGCCCGGACGTTGCCGCACGCACGGCACCGCCGCCAAAGATCACTGCCGGCGTCATCAGCGGCAGCACCAGGATCGGCAGCAGCAGGCCGGCCCTCGGAGCCCCGACGGTCAGCGCCGCGGCAAAGCCGCCGGTGAAGACCAGCGTTGGCGTGCCGAGCAACAGGCTCAGCACCAGCACTTGCACCGCCGGCGTTTCGAGTCCCAGACCGTAGCCCAGCAGCGGCGATGCCAGCACCAGCGGCGCGGCAGTCAGCAGCCATTGCGCGGCGAGCTTCGCGGCCAGCAGAAACGACAGCGGCGTATCGCTGACCAGCATCTGCTCCAGCGTGCCGTCATCGAGATCGCCGCGAAACAGGCGCTCGACGCCGAGCAGGGCCGACAACAGCGCCCCGACCCAGACGATCGCCGGCGCAAACGTGGTCAGGGCCGGATCGCGCGGCGCGATGCCCAGTGGAAACAGCAGCGCGACGATGCCGTAGAACACCAGCGGCTGAGCCCATTCCGCCGGCCGGCGCAGCGCAATCCGCAACTCCCGCGCAAAGACGGCGGCGACCGCGCTCATGGCGTCAGGCTCAGTGCCCGCAGTCCGGGAATCTCGCCCGGCAGCGGTTGATGGCTGGTGACGATCACCGTGCCGCCGCCGCTGACTTGCGCCGTCACCAGTCGCGCGAACACGTCGAGCCCTTCGAGATCGAGCCCGGCCAGCGGCTCATCGAGAAACCACCACGGTCGCGGCGCTGCCACCAGCCTTGCCAGCGCGGCGCGGCGCTTCTGGCCGGTCGACAAGGTGCCGGCCGGCCGCAACGCCTGCGCCTTGAGGCCGACGGATGCGAGCGCGCCCCGCGGGTCGCGCAAGGTGACGCCGTTCAGGCCCGCCCAGAACTGCAGATTCTCGAGCGCCGACAGCACCGGATTCAGGCCGTTCTTGTGGCCGATCCAGTGCCGCTCGGACGGCGCAGGCTGTTGCTCGATCCGCCCGCCGCTGGCCGTGCGCAGCCCGCACAGCACTTCCAGCAGCGAGGTCTTGCCAGCGCCGTTGCGCCCGCGGATGTGCAGCACTTCACCGGCCGCCACGCTGAAGCTCAGATCGTCGAGCACGGTGCGATCGCCGCGGCTGACGACGAGCTGGTGGACGTGCAGGCTGGACATGGACGCGCAGGCCGGTGGGGAGCGCGAAAGTTTACGTGAAGCCCCGGCCGGCCTGCGGGTCGCCGCGGCGCCATGACACAATCCGGCACGAACTTTCAGAGGACGACGCGCCGTGACCGCACAACTGATCGATGGCAAGGCCGTGGCAGCGCAGGTGCACGAACGGGTGCGGCAGGCCGTCGAAGCGCGCGTCGCGGCCGGCAAGCGCGCCCCGGCGCTGGCCACGGTGCTGGTCGGCGCCGACCCGGCGTCCGAGATCTATGTCCGCAGCAAGCGCCAGACCTGCGAGAAGATCGGCATCCGCTCGGTGCCGACCCATCTCGACGCCGCGATCAGCGAAGCCGAGCTGCTGGCCGTCGTCGATCAGTTGAACGCCGACGACAGCATCGACGGCATCCTCGTGCAGCTGCCGCTGCCGAAGAACATCAACGCCGACAAGGTCATCGAGCGCATTCGTCCGGACAAGGACGTTGACGGCTTCCATCCGTACAACTTCGGCCGTCTTGCGCAGAAGACGCCGACCTTGCGGCCATGCACGCCGTGGGGCTCGGTCGAGCTGCTGAAGTCCACCGGCGTGCCGCTGGCCGGCAAGCGGGCGCTGGTGATCGGCCAGTCGAACATCGTCGGCCGGCCGATGGCGCTGGAACTGCTGCTGCTCGGCTGCACGGTCACCGTGGCCCACAGCAAGACCCGCGACCTGCCCGAGGAAGTGGCGCGGGCCGAGGTCCTGGTCGTCGGCACCGGCATTCCGGACATGATCAAGGGCGACTGGATCCGCGAAGGCGCCATCGTCATCGATGTCGGCATCAACCGCCTGCCGAGCGGCAAGCTGTGCGGTGATGTCGAGTTCGACGCGGCGCGTCAGAAAGCGGCGTTCATCACCCCGGTGCCGGGCGGCGTCGGGCCGATGACGGTGGCCATGCTGATGGAAAACACGCTGCGCGCGGCGGAGCTGCGCGAAACGGCCTGACTAGCGTCGGCCCGCCCGCGGTTTCGGCACCTTGCCGAACTGCGGAAAGGCTTCGTCGATGCTCAGCACTTCGCCGCAGCGCAATGCGTCGTAGCCCGGCAATGCATTGACCAGATTGCGGAAATCCGGATTGCACAGGGTATCGATGACACTCTGCAGCGCCGGTGTCTTCAGCGCCGACTTCGAGCACAGGAAGAAGTAGCGCTCGCCGGCCAGCGGCACGAAACCGAGATCGAAGCGCTTCGCTGCAGCCTCGACGCCGACGCCGGCATCGGCCATGCCGCTGGCGACGTACGCCGCCACGGCCGCATGGGTGAACTCGCCGCTTTCGTAGCCGTTGATCTTGCCGCCGTCGAGCCCGGCGCGGTTCAGCATCAGATCCAGAAGCATCCGCGTGCCGGATCCCGGCTGGCGATTGACGAAGCGGACATCGTCCCGCGTCAGATCGGCCAGTGATTGCAGGCCCTTGGGATTGCCCGGTGCCACGATCAGTCCCTGACGACGCGTGGCCAGCATGATCAGGCGCTGGGTCTGCGGCTTGAGCCAGGCGGCGCACTGCTGCAGCGCCTGCGTCTCGAACTCGCCGACCGGCACGTGAAAGCCGGCCAGATCGCAGGATGCGGTCTTCAGCGAGGCCAGCGCCTCGAAGCTGGACCGGTACTTCAGATCGATCGGAATGCGGCTGCGCACGAACCAGTCGCGCAAGGTTTCGACGGCAAAGCCGTGGCTGGCCTGCACACGCAGGATCGTGCCGGTATCGGTCAGTGCCCGTTCCAGTTCGACTTCCAGCTCCGACGCCAGGCTGTCGAGCAGTGGCGCAAGGCGCGCGTTGGTGCGCTTGTCGGCCCAGACCAGTTTTTCCGCCAGCGGCGTCAGCACCGCCCCGCGACCGCGCTGCATCGTCACCAGCGGCGCACCGAAGGTTCGGGTGCCATCCTGCAGCAGCCCCCAGGCATAGCGGTACGACAGACCGGCCTGGATGCAGGCTTCAGCCAGGGTGCCGGTCTCGCGAACACGCGCCAGCAGTTCGACCAGACGGGGCAGCGACTGCTTTCCATCGGCCTGTTCGAGCTGCCATTGCGGCTGGATCGATACCTTGAACATGTCTGCCTCGAAGCCTCGCGATGACCCGTCTGATTCGGCTGTTCGCAGCCTATTTTAATCACTCCGGCATCAGACTAACGTAGCGTAGTCGCGTGAAGTTGTGCCGGTTCAATATGCGTACTAGAGGATAAATATCGTTGAACGGACACGCGAGGAGCCCGCATGACCAGCACCCCCATTGACAGCGCGCACGACAGCCCGGCGGCGACCGCCGGGTTCCTGTCGAAAGCGCGCACGATCGCCGGCCCCGGCTTCAACCGGTGGCTGGTGCCGCCCGCCGCGCTCGCGATTCATCTGTGCATCGGCATGGCCTATGGCTTCAGTGTGTTCTGGCTGCCGCTGTCGAAGGCGATCGGCATCACCGATCCGGTTGCCTGCCCTACCGGCACCGGGTTCTTCGACGAGATGTTCACCACCACCTGCGACTGGAAAATCTCCACGCTGGGCTGGATGTACACGCTGTTCTTCGTGTTCCTCGGCTCCAGCGCCGCGATCTGGGGCGGCTGGCTCGAGCGCGCCGGCCCGCGCAAGGCGGGCCTGATCTCGGCCCTCTGCTGGTGCGGCGGCATGCTGATCTCGGCATTCGGCGTCTACAGCCACCAGTTCTGGCTGATGCTGCTCGGCTCCGGCGTCATCGGCGGCATCGGTCTCGGCCTCGGCTATATCTCGCCGGTGTCGACCCTGATCAAGTGGTTCCCGGATCGCCGCGGCATGGCCACCGGCATGGCGATCATGGGTTTCGGCGGCGGCGCGATGATCGGCAGCCCGCTGGCGCAGAAGCTGATGACGAGCTTCGCCACATCGACCTCGGTCGGCGTCTGGCAGACCTTCGTGGTGATGGCGCTCGGCTATGCCGTGTTCATGACCTGCGGTGCGCTCGGGTATCGGGTGCCGCCGGCCGGCTGGAAACCGGCCGGCTGGTCGCCGCCGACGGCGGCCAGCGGCAACGCGATGATCACGACCAAGCAGGTGCATCTGAAGAACGCCCACAAGACGCCGCAGTTCTGGCTGATCTGGGCCGTGCTGTGCCTGAACGTCACCGCCGGCATCGGCGTGCTCGGGATGTCGTCGCCAATGCTGCAGGAAGTGTTCGGCGGCAAGCTGATCGGGCTCGATCTCGGCATCGGCAGCCTCGACGCCGACCAGAAGAAGGCGATTGCCGCGATCGCCGCCGGCTTCACCGGTCTGCTGAGCCTGTTCAACATCGCCGGCCGCTTCTTCTGGGCCTCGTTCTCGGACAGGCTCGGCCGGAAGCTCACCTATGCCACCTTCTTCGCGCTCGGCATCGCCCTGTACGCCTCGGTGCCGGGATCCGGTCACATCGGCAGCACGGCGCTGTTCGTCGGCGCCTTCTGCATCATCCTGTCGATGTACGGCGGCGGCTTCGCGACGGTGCCCGCCTACCTCGCCGACATGTTCGGCACGCAGTTTGTCGGCGCGATCCACGGCCGGCTGCTGACGGCGTGGTCGATGGCGGGAATCTTCGGCCCGATCATCGTCAACTACCTGCGCGAGTACCAGCTCAGCCAGGGTGTCGCCAAGGCACAGGTTTACGACACCACCATGCTGATTCTGGCCGGTCTGCTGGTCGCCGGCTTCCTGTGCAACCTGCTGATCAAGCCCGTGGCCCCGAAATGGCATATGACCGAGGCAGAGGTCGCGGAAGCCAGAAAACTGGCACATGAAATTGCACCGCCAGCCGCTGCCGGGACTCAGGCTGCCGGTGCCAGCGGCCCGAGCCCGATGGTGCTGCTCGCGTGGCTGGCCGTCGGCATTCCGCTGGCGTGGGGCGTTGCCCAGACCGTCGCGAAAGCCGCCGTTCTGTTCAAGTAAATCAGACACTTATCCGGATCCATCCATGTCGACCTCCACCTTCGAGCGCAAACCGCCGATCAAGCTCGCCGAGCTGTCATCGCTGTCGCCATCCGATCTCGCGACCGTCAACGGCGTGCTTGCGAAGCTGAAAGACCTGCCCGGCGCGCTGCTGCCGGTGCTGCATGGCATTCAGGACGCGCTTGGCCACGTGCCGAAAGACGCGGTGCCGATGGTGGCGAAGTCGCTGAACCTGTCGCGCGCCGAAGTGCATGGCGTGGTGTCGTTCTATCACTGGTACCGCACCGAAAAGCCGGGCGCGCACGTCATCCACCTGTGCCGCGCCGAAGCCTGTCAGGCGGTTGGCGGCCGGGCGCTGGAAACGCACGTGAAGGCGAAGCTCGGCATCGATTTCCACGAGACCACGGCCGATCGCCGCTACACCCTCGAACCGGCCTACTGCCTCGGCAACTGCGCGGTCGGCCCGAGCCTGCTGATCGACATGCAGCTGAAGGGCCGCGTGACGCCGGAGCGCTTCGATCGCCTGACCGGAGCGATGGCATGAAGCCGATCACCGTCTACGTCCCTCGCGATTCGGCGGCGATCTCGCTCGGTGCCGATGAGGTCGCGGTCGCGATCGCGGCCGAAGCGACTCGTCTGGGTATCGCGATCAATCTCGTCCGCAACAGCTCGCGCGGCATGTTCTGGCTGGAGCCGCTGGTCGAGGTCGCGACCGACGCCGGTCGCATCGGCTACGGCCCGGTAGAGGTGGAGGATGTCGCGAGCCTGTTCGCGGCCGGCCTCGGCAATGCCCATTCGCTGAATCTGGGCATCGTCGACGAACTGCCGTACCTGAAGACCCAAGAGCGCCTGACCTTCGCGCGCGCCGGCATCACCGATCCGGTCAGCCTCGACGATTACCTGGCCCATGACGGCTACAAGGGCTTGAAGAACGCGCTGGCGATGGAGCCGGCCGCGATCGTCGCCGCCGTCACCGAATCCGGCCTCCGCGGTCGCGGCGGCGCGGCGTTCCCGGCCGGCATCAAGTGGAGAACTGTTTTAGGCGCGCCTGGCGGCACGCCGGGGGTATTGGGGGCCGAAGGCGCGCAGAAATACATCGTCTGCAATGCCGACGAAGGCGATTCCGGCACCTACGCCGATCGCATGGTCTGCGAAGGCGACCCGTTCCTGCTGATCGAAGGCATGACCATCGCCGGCCTCGCGGTCGGCGCCACGCGCGGCTACATCTACCTGCGCTGCGAATACCCGTACGGCGAGCGCGCGCTGAATGAAGCGATTGCCAGTGCCTACGCGAGCGGCTGGCTCGGCGCGAACATCCAGGGCTCCGGCAAGCGTTTCGATCTGGAAGTGCGTATGGGTGCCGGCGCCTACATCTGCGGCGAGGAAACTTCGCTGCTGGAATCGCTGGAAGGCAAGCGCGGCATGGTCCGCTTCAAGCCGCCGCTGCCGGCGATCAAGGGCCTGTTCGGCTGCCCGACGGTGATCAACAACGTCATCACCCTGGCCTCGGTGCCGGTCATCCTCGACAAGGGGGCCGAGTTCTACAAGCACTTCGGCGTCGGCCGCTCTCGCGGCACCTTGCCGGTGCAGCTCGCTGGCAACGTCAAGTTCGGCGGGCTGGTCGAGAAGGCCTTCGGCGTCACCTTGCGCGATCTGCTCTACACCTACGGCGGCGGCACGCTGTCCGGCCGGCCGATCCGCACCGTGCAGGTCGGCGGCCCGCTCGGCGCCTACATCCCGGAATCGCAGTTCGATCTGCCGCTGGACTACGAGGCCTACGCCAAGCTCAACAACATGGTCGGCCACGGCGGCATCACCGTGTTCGACGACACCGTCGACATGGCCGAACAGGCCCGTTTCTCGATGGAGTTCTGCGCCACCGAGTCCTGCGGCAAGTGCACGCCGTGCCGCATCGGCTCCACGCGCGGCATGGAGGTGATCGACAAGCTCGTCGCCGGCGATCAGCCGGTCAAGCAGGAAGCGCTGCTGCGCGATCTCTGCGACACGATGCTGGCCGGCTCGCTGTGCGCGCTCGGCGGCATGGCGCCGTTCCCGGTGCTGTCGGCGCTCAACCATTTCCCTGACGACTTCCGTCCTCGTGCGACTGCGGCCCAAATGGCCAACGTCAACCGTTAAACGCAAAGGCGCAAAGGGAAAAGAAAGGACGCAAAGGTGGATGAAAATGAATGCTCGAAGATCATCATTGGTGCGGCCATCGAAGTTCATAACGAGCTCGGCGCTGGGCTGCTCGAATCAGCTTATGAAGCTGCGCTCGCAATCGAATTCACTGATCGCAGACTCCAGTTTCATCGACAACTTGCGTTGCCTGCACGCTACAAAGGTGTGGAGTTGGGTGATGCATACAGAATCGACTTTCTCGTTGAAGACTTGGTCATCGTTGAACTCAAAGCCGTTACCGCGCTGGCTCCAGTTCATTCCGCGCAAGTCCTCACGTACCTCCGTCTTTCCGGCAAGCGTCTCGGCCTGCTGTTCAACTTCCATGCGGATTCAATCCGCGACGGCACCCGCCGCGTCGTCAATCAGCTCTGAATTCCTCTCAGGCGTTACTTTGCGTCCTTTCTTTTCCCTTCGCGCCTTTGCGTTTAACGGTTGCTTTTCCCGCCGCTACGCAGCGATCAGTCTCCCGAGGTAAGCAGCCATGTTCTCGATCATCGACAAGGATCTCGGCACCCCCGCGCCGCGCCCGCCGCGCAATGTCGGCCAGAAGACCGCCGTTGCCGAAATCCCGGCCAAGCAGATCACGCTCAGCATCGACGGCCGCGAGGTCACGGTGCCGGAAGGCACATCGGTGATGCGCGCCGCAGCGCTGGCCGACATCAACATCCCCAAGCTCTGTGCGACCGACACCTTGGAAGCCTTCGGCTCCTGTCGCCTGTGTCTGGTGCAGATCGAAGGCATGCGCGGCTATCCGGCCTCGTGCACGACCTTGGTGGCGGACGGCATGAAGGTGACCACGCAGAACGACAAGCTGGCCGACCTGCGCCGCGGCGTCATGGAGCTGTACATCTCCGATCACCCGCTGGACTGCCTGACCTGCCCGGCCAATGGCCACTGCGAACTGCAGGACATGGCTGGTGCTGTAGGCCTGCGCGAAGTGCGCTACGGCTACGACGGCGAGAACCATGTCCATCCGAAAGTGGACGGCAAGGCCAACGAGCGCTTCGTCGCGAAGGACGAATCGAACCCCTACTTCACCTTCGATCCGAGCAAGTGCATCGTCTGCTCACGCTGCGTGCGCGCCTGCGACGAGCAGCAGGGCACGCTGGCGCTGACGATTCAAGGTCGCGGCTTCGACTCCAAGGTCAGCCCGAGCCAGAACGATGACTTCATGGGCTCGGAGTGCGTGTCCTGCGGCGCCTGCGTCGCTGCCTGCCCCACCGCAACCTTGAGCGAGAAATCGCTGATCGCCAAGGGCCAGGCCGAGCACAGCGTCACCACCACCTGCGCCTACTGCGGCGTCGGCTGCAGCTTCCGCGCCGAGATGAAGGGCGAAGAGATCGTCCGCATGGTGCCGAACAAGGACGGCCACGCGAACCACGGCCATTCCTGCGTCAAGGGCCGCTTCGCCATCGGCTATGCCACGCACCAGGACCGGATCACCAAGCCAATGATCCGCGCGAAGATTTCCGACCCGTGGCGCGAAGTGAGCTGGCAGGAAGCGATCGACCACGCGGCGAGCGAATTCAAGCGCATCCAGGCCAAGGCCGGGCGCGGCTCGGTCGGCGCGATCACGTCGAGCCGCTGCACCAACGAAGAGGTCTACGTCGTCCAGAAGATGGTTCGCGCGGCGTTCGGCAACAACAACGTCGACACCTGCGCCCGCGTCTGCCACTCGCCGACCGGCTATGGCTTGAAGCAGACCATCGGCGAGTCGGCCGGCACCCAGACCTTCGACTCGGTGATGCAGTCCGACGTCATCGTCGTCATCGGCGCCAACCCGACCGACGGCCATCCGGTGTTCGCATCGCAGATGAAGCGCCGCCTGCGGCAGGGCGCGAAGCTGATCATCGCCGACCCGCGCGGCATCGATCTGGTGCGCACGCCGCACATCGAGGCCGACTACCACCTGAAGCTGCTGCCGGGCACCAATGTCGCGCTGATCAATTCGCTCGCCCACGTCGTGGTCACCGAAGGGCTGGTCAAGGAGGATTACGTCGCCGAGCGCTGCGATGTCGGCTCGTTCAACAAATGGCGCGATTTCGTCGCCCAGCCCCGCAACTCGCCGGAAGCGATGGAAGCGGTCACCGGCGTGCCGGCGGCGATGGTGCGCGGTGCGGCACGCCTGTACGCGACCGGCGGCAATGGCGCGATCTACTACGGCCTCGGCGTCACCGAGCACAGCCAGGGCTCGACGATGGTGATCGGTATCGCCAACCTGGCGATGGCCACCGGCAACGTCGGCCGCGAAGGCGTGGGCATCAACCCGCTCAGAGGCCAGAACAACGTGCAGGGCTCCTGCGACATGGGCAGCTTCCCGCATGAACTGCCAGGCTATCGGCACGTGTCCGATGTCGCGGCACGAAGCGAGTTCGAAGGCGAGTGGAAGGTGTCGCTGTCGAACGAACCCGGCCTGCGCATCCCGAACATGTTCGAAGCCGCACTGGACGGTGAATTTCTCGGCCTGTACGTCCACGGCGAGGACATCGCCCAGAGCGATCCGAACACCCAGCATGTGACCGCAGCACTGAGCGCGATGGAATGCGTCGTCGTCCAGGACCTGTTCCTGAACGAGACCGCGAAGTTCGCCCACGTGTTCCTGCCCGGCTCGTCGTTCCTCGAAAAGGACGGCACCTTCACCAACGCCGAGCGGCGCATCTCGCCGGTCCGGCAGGTGATGCGGCCGAAGTCGGGTGTCGGCGAGTGGGAAGCCACGCAGATGCTCAGCAATGCGCTCGGCTATCCGATGAACTACACGAGCTCGGCCGAAATCATGGACGAGATCGCGCGCCTGACGCCGACCTTCAAGGGCGTGTCGTTCAAGAAGCTCGATGAACTGGGCAGCGTGCAGTGGCCGTGCAACGACGACGCCCCGCTCGGCACGCCGACGATGCACATCGACGAGTTCGTGCGCGGCAAGGGTCGTTTCCTGCTGACCGAATACGTGCCGACGCACGAGAAGGTCAACGGCAAGTTCCCGCTGATCCTGACCACCGGCCGCATCTTGAGCCAGTACAACGTCGGTGCGCAGACCCGGCGTACCGCGAACAGCGAGTGGCACAGCGAGGACGTGTTCGAGATCCATCCGCACGATGCCGAGACCCGAGGTGTCAAGGATGGCGACTGGGTCGGCATCGAAAGCCGCTCCGGCAACACCGTGCTCAGAGCCAAGGTCACCGATCGCGTCCAGCCCGGCGTCGTCTACACCACGTTCCATCATCCGTTCAGCGGCGCCAACGTCATCACCACCGACAACTCCGATTGGGCGACCAACTGCCCGGAGTTCAAGGTCACAGCCGTGCAGGTGACGCGGGTCAGCCAGCCGAGCGAATGGCAGCGCCGCTATCGCGAGTTCAGCGACAACCAGCAGCAGTTGCTGCAACAGGCCAGCGATGTCGGCGCCGCAGTCGCCAAGTAGGACGCCGCTGATCGACGACTCGGCAGCCGGCTACGCGCTGCTGCCGGTCGCCACCCTGAGCGATGGCATCGCACAGGCGACGCAGGACTGCGTCGCCGAGGAAGTGCCGGTGGCGCTGATCGTCAACGGCGCGCCGCACGTGGTGATGATGGCGACCCCCTGCGACCTCGCCGATTTCGCGCTCGGTTTCTGCCTGAGCGAGGCGATCGTCGAGTGTCGCGAGGACCTTGAGCTGCTCGGCATCACGGCGCTTGACAATGGTTACGAAGTCGCGTTGCGGATTCCCGAGGCCCGCCACGCACGGCTGGCCGACCGCCGCCGCAATCTGGTCGGCCGCAGCGGCTGCGGGCTGTGCGGCTCGGAAACCATTGCCGAGGCCATGCGCCCTGCCCCGCATGTGCCGGCCGGCCTGCCGATCGACGCCGCGGCACTCCACAAGGCTTTGCACGCGCTGCGTCAGCGCCAGCCGATCAACGCCGTGACCGGTGCCACCCATGCCGCCGGCTGGGCTGATGTCAGCGGCCGGCTGCTGCTGGTTCGCGAGGATGTCGGCCGTCACAACGCGCTCGACAAGCTGATCGGCGCGATGAGCCACGAACGCCTCGACTGTGCCCGAGGCTTCGCGGTGATCACCTCGCGCGCGAGCTACGAGATGGTGCTGAAGGCGGCGACGATCGGGATGCCGCTGCTGGCGGCGATCTCCGCACCCACGGCACTGGCCGTGCGCATGGCCGACGACGCCGGGCTGACCCTGGTCGGCTTCGCCCGGAACAACAACCACGTGGTCTATGCCTGCGGTGCGCGCCTGATCGCGACGCCCGAAGTGCTGCCCGCCGACAACGAGAAGATGCCTGCATGAACCCGCAGAACCTCAGCGAGATGGCGAACAGCATCGCCGACTTCTTTGCCGCCGAACCCGATCACGCCGAAGCGGTGGCCGGTGTCGCCAATCACATCGACAAGTTCTGGGAACCGCGGATGCAGAAGCAGCTTCGTGCCTGCATCGCCAAGGGCGAGGAGCACGTGCATCCGCTGGTGATCGAAGCGATGCGGACGCTCTCAGCAACGGCGGCTGTTGGCTGAGCGCAGATCGTCACGGCAGCGCAGCCGGTGCCAGCAGATAGGCGTTCGACAGGCGCTGGAACTGGCCATCATCGGAGCTGATGTCGGTCTGGTTGGGTTCGCCGGTCGAGAACACCACGGCCATGCCACCCGCGGCGACCAATTCACTTGCGTGCGTCAGGAAGTAGTTCACCCGGTTGTCGCGCCAGCGCTTGGAACGGCCGCCGAGTGACGACGCGGCCGGCTGGCCCATCGGCGTCTGCCACCACACCAGCGGCAGATTGCCGATTGCCCGTCCGAATGATTGCGCCGCGGCGAAATGCTCCCGGAAGTTCGGACTGGTCTGGTTCGACTCGTCCCAGTAATACGGGATTCGCACGCGCTGGCAGTAGCTCGGCTGCGGCACGGCCTCGAAGCAGCCGGCATCCCGATCCAGCGTCTGCATCGTCACGAAATCCGCAGTCGCCGCGCCAATCCGGTTCATGAACGCTTCGACATTGGCCTGCACCGGGTCACCGAACGTCGACGGCGGAAAGCCGACCGCGACTCGCGGTGCGTACTGCCGGGCGATGCGGACCAGACAGCGGCCGACGCCCGTCACATCGTTCGGCAATGTCGCGCATTCCGGCGTGATGTTGACCCAGGCGAAGCGTGCGGTCGGATCGCCGCCAGCGGTCTGCTGCTGGACATAGCCCCAGAAGTCCGGCTCGAAACTGACCAGCGCCGGCCGGTTGTAGGTTGCCAGTCGCTGGAACAGCAGCACCGTCTGTGACCAGTACTGGGTCATCACGTTGCGGTTGTCGAGAATCGACAGGTTGCCGTCGCCGAGCGCGGCCATCTGGTACAGCGTGAACATCGGAATCGCGCCGATGCTGTCGGCGGCGGCGGCCACCTGATTGACATACTCGCCGCGCGGCGCGCCGGGCACGTACTCCGGCCACTGTCCGGTACCGATGCCGGTCAGATAGCGATCGTAGATGTCGGGGCGCAGCGCCTGGCTGTTGATCCGCGACAGATCATTGCCTTCGCCGAGGCCGATCAGCAGGCGATTGGCACGACCGAGGCGCGCCGACAGCCGCGCTGCCGGACCCGTGCCGATGCTTCCGCCCGTGGTGCCGCCGGTGGTGCCACCCGTCGAGCCTCCGGTCGTGCCGCCCGTGCTGCCGCCGCCGGTCGAGCCGCCGGTCGTTGACCCGCCGCTGGTTGCGCCCGTCGTCGAACCGCCCGTCGTGCTGCCAGTGCTGGTGCCACCGGTCGAGCCACCCGTCGTCGAGCCTCCGGTCGTCCCGCCGCTCGTGGTGCCGGACGTGCCGCCGGAACCGGGACTGCCGCCTCCGCAGGCCGACAGCAACAGACACAGCAGCAACACGGACGGCAGCGGCAGCTTGGCGGACATTCCTGGTCTCGATTCGGATTCATGGCGGAGCGCGTTCGCGACGCGGCCCCGAGGCAAGAATGCCGGGCAGCAAGGCGCGATGTGAACGGGCGCGCCATCGAAACCACCCAACGGCCGAACCCGGCCGATGGTCGGCTGACGCGCTGGTCAGCCCGGGCCAGCGGAGTGGTCCGCGTTCCCGATCAGTCCCGGTTCGACGGGCGCTTCGGGCCGGCAGGACGATCCGGCGATTCCTTCATCCGCGGAATGATGTCGACCAGATTGCACGGTCGCGTCGCCGCGCTCAGCTGCAGGCCGATGATCTTGTCCCAGGCCAGTTCGCAGGCACCGCGAGAACCCGGCAGGCAGAACACGAGGCGGCCATTGGCCGAGCCGGCGAACGCCCGCGACTGGATCGCGGACGTGCCGATGTCGGCATACGACAGCATCCGGAACAGTTCGCCGAAGCCATCGGTGATCCGGTCCAGCAGCGGCTTGACCGCCTCCGGCACCAGATCGCGGCCGGTCAAGCCGGTGCCGCCGGTGATCAGGATCACGTCGACGGTCTCGTCGATCAGCCAGTTCGAGACCTGGGCACGGATGCCGTAGCGATCATCGCTGCGGATCACGCGCGCGGCCAGGCGATGGCCGTCCCGGGCGATGCGCTCGACCAGCAGGTTGCCGGATTTGTCGTCGTCCAGGGTGCGGGTGTCGGAAACGGTCAGCACGGCGATGCCGAGATTCATCGGGTGTTCCTCCAGTCGAACGGCGGACTCGTGATCACTTGGCCAGATGCCGCCAGCGCAGCGCCAGCAGGCTCGGCAGCAGCACCAGCGCGCACAGCAGGGTCATCGCGAGGCCCAGCGTCAGCAGCAGGCCCATGCTGACCATGCCTGGGTGCTTGGCGAAGGCGAGGTTGCCGAAGTTGACCATCGTGATCAGCGCGCCGAACAGCACGGCACGCGCGGTGCCGGTGCGCAGCAGCGAGCCATCGGCCGCATCGCGTCCGCGCTGCACGAGGTAGACGCCGTAATCGACGCCGACGCCGAGGATCAACGGCAGCGCGATGACATTCGCGAAGTTGAACGGCACGCCCGCGAGCACCGAGGCCGCCACGGTGAGCAGGCCGGCCATCGCCAGCGGCACCAATACCAGCAGCGTGTCGATGATCGACCGCATCAGCACCAGCAGCAGCAGCGTGATCACGGCGAACGAGAATGCGAAGGCCTTCTGGAACGCGAGCACGACCGCCTTGCCGGCCTCATCCTGCGCCAGCGGCGCACCGATCGCCGTGGGCGACACCGAGCGCACGGCATCGATGAAGCGGTGGGCGGCATCCGGGTTGTCGAGGATCTCGTTCGGCGCGGCTTCGACGCGGAACAGCCCGTCCCGGCTCTTCCAGCGATCGACCAGCGAGGGCGGCAGATCGGCTTCGCCGACGGCGCTCGCCTTCAGCGCTTCCTTCAGCCCCGCCAGCCGCGCCGGCAGGGTGCCGAGCAGGTTCGCACGCAATTGCGCCAGCAGCACAGCCTTGCCCGCGTCATCACGCTTCGTGTACGCCGCCGCGAAGGCATCGAGGGCGGCCTGCAGTGCCTTCGCCGCCGCGCCCTGCGCGCCGGTCTGCTGCGCGACATACGCCGGCAGGCCGACGCGCATCGCGTCGATCGTCGCAAAGTCGTCGTCACGCACGGCCGGTTCGGTCGGCGCCGGCGCATCGGCCAGCTGCGGGCCGAGGGCAAAGCGCAGGTCTTCGAGGATCGGCAGCTTCTCGTCCTGTTGCACCGGCACGAAGCTGCGCAGCGACAGGGCCCGCTTCACTTCCTTGAGCTTCGACAGCTCGGCTGCCAGTCGCGCCGCAGTGTCGGCGTCCGGCACCAGCGTCGACAGCGTCAAGGTCGGCAGTTCCGGGTCCTGCAGCAGGTCACGGAAGGTCATGATCGCTTCGGACTTCGGATCACGCAGATTCAGCGGATCGCTGTCGAAACGCGCGCCCGGCACCAGCAGCAGCGAACCGACGATCAGTACGCCGGAGACGATCCAGATCGGCTTGGCGTGCGCGAACGGCCAGGCCAGCACGGCCGACAGGCGATTGCCGATGACCGGTTGCCACGCAAGCTTCTTCGGATCTGGCGCGAACAGCTCGATCAGCGCCGGCAGCAGGGTCACCGTCACCAGCAGACTGATGATCATGCCGGCCCCGGAAATGATGCCGAGCTCGCCGATGCCGACGAAATCGGTCGGAATGAAGGCGAAGAAGCCGAGCGAGGTCGTCGCCGCACACACCGTCATGTAGCCGCCGACGTCCGCCGCCGAAATGCCGAGCGCGCCCTTCACCGGCAGGCCCTGCCCGAGCCGTTCGCGGTACTGCATGCACAGGTACAGCGCGTAATCGAGGCCGAGCCCGATGTACAGCACGCCGAACGCCACCGAAATCAGGTTCAGGTGCCCGATGCTGATTGCCGCGAACGCCGTCGTCAGCAGCAGCCCGTAGGCCAGCGAGATCACCGTGGCCAGCACCAGACGCACCGAACGCAGCGCGAACCACAACAGGAAGGCCGAGACGCACAGTGCCAGGAACGCGGCGATGCCGGCACCGGAGAACGCGGTCTGGATTTCCTCGTGCTCCATCGCGACGGTGCCGGTCAGGCGCACGCGGACGCCGCGCTCGGCCAGCTTCAGATCACGAACAGCGTCGCGCACACCCTGCACCGGCGCCTGCGCCGGCAGCAGTTGCTTGAAATCGAGCTTGGCGCCGAGTTCGATGAAGCGCCGGCTGCCGCCGAGGCCGCTGGCGGAATCGCCGATCAGGCCCTGCCAGCTCAGCGGCTGGTCCTCGCCCTTCACGCTGCCGTCGACACTGGCGGCAATCTTGGTGAACGCCGGCGACAGGTCGAAATCCGTGCCTTCGGGCGCGTTCAGCGCCCGGCCGAGCAGGGTGAACAGGCCGCGCAGGCTCGGGTCCTGGTCGAGCGCGCCGAGGAACGGCTGCGCGGTGGTCACGTCGTCGGCGAGCTTCTGCAGCGCGTCCGGCTCGAGGAACATCAGCCCGTTGCGGCGGAAATAGCTTTCGGTCTCGATCGCGAACACTTCGTCGTAGACATCGGTGCGCTTGCGCAGGGTCTCCACCAGCCGCGCCTGCGCCTCGTCGAGCACTTCCGGAATGCCGCCTTCGATGACCACGACCAGCGTGTACCCGAGCTTCGGGAACTGCCGGTCCATCTCGATCTCGGCCTGCCGCCACGGCAGCTTGGCCGACAGCAGGTTCTGCGTGTCGGTATCGATCGACAGATGCGTGGCCGTGTACTTCGCAAGCCCCGCCCCGGCCAGCACGGCGATGATCACCACCCAGACTGCGCGGCGTTGCGCGGCATCCACCAGCGCTGCCAAAAATCGACTCATCCGCCGCAAACCCCTGTGCTAGTCTGAACTTGATGTGAGGACCGGGGTCGATGAGAGGCGGATGGCAGTCGCTGATCGCCGCTGCAGACCGCCGCACTCGCATCCCACCCGGAATGATCCCTCCATTGTCGCCGATGCCGAAGCCTTTCGTATCCCTGCTCGCCCTCGCCTTCTCTGCCGGCGCCGCGTTCAGCGCGTCCGCCGCCACGACCACCCCGGCCGAGACCGTCACCTCGTTCCACGCCGTGCTGATCGACAACATGAAGGCCGGTGCCACGCTGAAATGCGGCGGGCGCGCGGAAAAGGTCGGTGCGGCCGTGGATGCCGACTTCGATCTGCCGTTCCTCGCGCAGCGCGTGCTGCGCCGGCAGTGGAAGGATCTGAGCGAGGAACAGCGCGCGCAGTTCATCGCGACGTTCCGGGAACTGGTGCTGGCGACCTACGCCAGCCAGTTCGCGAAGTTCGGCGGCGAGAAGTTCGAAACCCGCGAGACCAAGGATCTGGCCGATGGCACGCGTCTGGTCAATGCCAAGCTGACACCGGGCAGCGGCGCGCCGGTCAACTTCGACTACGTGCTGCGGGAAGTGCCCGAGTCGGGCAAGGGCTGGCGGATCATCAACGTCGTCGCCGATGGGGTCAGCGATCTGGCGATCCGCGCCAGCCAATACGACAAAATCTACAAGGCCAGCGGCTTCGATGGCCTGATCAAGCAGATCAAGCAGCAGACCGAAGCCAACAAGGCCGGCTGCTGATCGCGGCCGGCGTCGATCGCTGGCCGGCCGAGACGGTCAGCCGACCGGCTTCAGGCCGATTCCAGCGCCTCCAGGTCCTGCCGCGACGCGCGCTGCGAGCGCTGCAGCGCGACGAATTCGAGCACGCCGAGCAACAGCAGGCCGCCGATGACGACCGGCGGGGAGCTGAACATCTGTGCGATTCGGTTCATGGGACGGTCTCCGATGGTGTTCGTTCGCTGACGGAACGAATCCTGCAGCGGCTTCGCGTCAGCGCCGCGAACCTTACGGCGCTTCGGTGACAGGACGATGGCAGCCCGGTGACAGCCGCCGACGCCGGGCTGTCGCCACCGTCGATGCGCTGACATATTTCGTTTATATGCTCATGGCCTGCCGACTCCCCTGACCGAATTCGCACGCGCTCCGCGATGTCCCCTGACTTGCCGCAACTTGCCGCGCTCGAAGCGCTGATCGACGAGGGGCAGCCACTCCTGCAGACGCAGGTCGTGGGTCAGGTCCAGGCCGGACGGCACCGGTTGCCGATCCATGCGCTGACGCTCGGCAATCCCGATCCGGAAGTCCCCGCCGTCGGTTTCTTCGGCGGCGTGCACGGGTTGGAGCGGATCGGCGCCGACGTCGTGATCGCCTTCCTCGGCAGTCTGGTCAAGCGGCTGGCCTGGGACAGCGTGCTGCACGCGCAGTTGCAGAAGGTCCGGCTGGTGTTCATGCCGCTGGTCAATCCGGGCGGGCTGCTGCTCGGCACCCGCGCCAATCCGCGCGGCGTCGATCTGATGCGCAACGCGCCGATGGAAGCGGTCGAGAAGGTGCCCTTCCTGATCGGCGGCCAGCGCATCAGCCGCGGCCTGCCGTGGTTCCGCGGCGAGGCCGGCGCGCCGATGGAAATCGAAAGCCGTGCGCTGTGCGCGTTCGTCGAGGCCGAACTGCTGAGCCGGCGCTTCAGCCTGGCGGTCGACTGCCATTCCGGCTTCGGCACGCAGGACCGCATCTGGTTTCCGTACGCGCACACCGCCACGCCGATCCGGCATCTGCCGGAAATCCATGCGCTGAAGACCATCTTCGAGCAGACGCACAACCATCACGTCTACCTGTTCGAGCCCCAGAGCCGCCAGTACCTCACGCATGGCGACATCTGGGACTACCTCTACCGCAAGGCCGAGCAGGCGCGCGATCGCGTGTTCCTGCCGCTGACGCTCGAAATGGGTTCGTGGATGTGGATCAAGAAGAACCCGCGGCAGATGTTCACGCGGCTCGGCATTTTCAACCCGATCCTCGATCACCGGCACCATCGCGTGATGCGCCGCCACATCGCCCTGCTCGATTTCCTCGCCCGCGCCGCCAGCAGTCACCTGCGCTGGCTGCCGTCGTCGGACGACGATCTGGCGCGCCATCGTGATGCCGCGATCAGCCGCTGGTATCGCGAGAAGCCGCGATGAGCGCGCCGACCTGGGTGTTCCTGCGTGGCCTGATGCGCGATCAGCGCCACTGGGGCGAATTTCCTCACGTTTTCCGAGACTTGATACCCGACACTCGGATCGAATGCCTGGACTTCGCCGGCAACGGCACGCGCCATCGCGAGCGCAGCGCGCGCACGATCGAGGCAATGGCCGACGATGCCCGCGCCGACCTGCTGCGTCGCGGCCTGAAGCCGCCGTATCGGCTGCTGGCGATGTCGCTCGGCGCGATGGCGGCCACCTCATGGGCTGATCGCCATCCGCAGGACATCGACGCCTGCGTGCTGATCAACACCAGCCTGCGCCCGTTCAGCCCGCCGCACTGGCGCCTGCGGCCGAAGGTCTGGCCGCGCGTGCTGGAAATCGCGCTGCGGCCACCGGCGCCGCGCGCCATCGAAGCGATGATCCTCGACTTGACCACGCAGCTTGCGCGGCGGCCCGAGCGAGCGCCGCAAGCCTTGCTCGACCAATGGACCGCGTGGCGCGAGTCCGATCCGGTATCACGCAGCAACGCGCTGCGGCAGTTGCTGGCCGCCGCAGCCTATCGGGCACCGAAGCGCTGCCCCGATACCCGGGTGCTGATCCTGAACGGCGCGAAGGACGAACTGGTCGACAGCCGCTGCTCGCGCCGTCTGGCCGAGCGCTGGGGCTGCCCGTTGCGCGTGCATCCCGAAGCCGGTCACGATCTGCCGCTCGACGACGGACACTGGGTGGCGGCCAGCATCCGCAACTGGCTGTAACCGGGATCACGCGCGGAGGATTGACGATGCTGCTGATGAAACCTGCTTGCGAAGCCTGCGCCGCACCGCTGCCCCTGCTGGCCGCAGCGTTCATCTGCTCGTATGAATGCACGTTCTGCCCGGCATGCGCCGCGCGCATGCAACACACCTGTCCGAACTGCAGCGGCGTGCTGCTGGCACGACCGACACGGGTGATGGCGCCAGAACGCGCGGACTGACCTGTCCACGCGCCAGCGAGCCACAGGGCTTCGTCGGGATGGAAAGCGGAGCTGTCACACGGTGCCGGCAGCCTGCCGGCACGGTCGAGGCGAAAGGTTTGGTGGAGACGATCGGGATCGAACCGACGACCTCGTCATTGCGAACGACGCGCTCTCCCAGCTGAGCTACGTCCCCACGTGAAACCTGCTGCTGCCTCGACGTCGATCCACGGCGGACGGTGCATTGACCGGGCCCTGCTCGACGGCGCGCAGTTTAACAGTGTTGCCATGTCGCGGCGCAACTTTTTCGAGGCCGTTCGCACCGCCGTCGGCCGCCGCTCGGTCGCCACGTCCCGACCCTGACTGGCGCACGGCCAAGCGCTTGGCCGATGATCGCGATCAAGCGCCTTTCCCTTCGCGTTCCGACCGAGCCCCCCATGAATCGCAAGCCCTTGTCCGTGCTGTTGCTGGTACTCGCCGCGACGCCGCCGGCATGGGCCATCGCGCCATCGGGATCATCCGCCGCATCGTCGGCGACCGATGCCCGCTGGTATCGCCCCGGCGAAGTGCTGGTGAAGTACCGCGCCCGCGCATCCGCGCCGGCTGCGAGCGCGCTCAAGGACGCGCACGGCTTCGTCGCCAAGCAGACCTTGCTCGATGGCCGGATGGACCATCTCGTCCTGCCGTCGGCGATGGATGTGCCGGGCGCGATCGCGATGCTGTCGGCGGACCCGGCGGTCGAGTACGCGGAGCCGAACTTCCTGCGCTTTCCCGATGCCGTGATTCCGAACGATCCGCAATTTCCGCAGCAATGGGGTCTGCGCAACACCGGGCAGCCGAACTTCGTCAGCGGCGGCCCGGCCGGCATTCCCGGCGGCGACCTGAACATGATCAATGCCTGGGACGCGAACAATGACGGCACCGCCGATCGCACCGGTCGCGGCCGCGTCGTGATCGCGATTGTCGACGACGCCGTCCAGACTTCGCATCCCGATCTCGTCGGCAACCTCGTGCCGGGCTTCGATTTCGCCGACAACGACAGCAACCCGAATCCGAATACCAGCAGCCAGTCGCACGGCACGGCGGTGGCCGGCAGCGCGGCGGCGGTCGGCAACAACGGCATCGGCGTGGCTGGCACCGCGTGGAACGAGCGGATCATGCCGCTGCGCTTCGGCTTCGACACCGCCAGCGAAGTCCGCGCGCTGGAATTCGCGCGCAACAACGGCGCGACCATCGTCAACGCCAGCTTCGGCGGGCCGACCTACACGCGCACCGAATTCGATGCCGTCTCGGCCCTGAACGATGCCGGCGTGCTGCTCGTCGCCTCGGCCGGCAATCAGGATTCGAACATCGACATCTCCGGGGCTTCGTACCCGGCGAACTACCGGCTGCCGAACGTCATCGCCGTCGCTGCCACCAACCGCCAGGACGGCATCGCCAGCTTCTCCAGCTATGGCTCGGTCACGGTGCCGGTGGCCGCACCGGGCCTGCAGATCGTCACGACGACGATCAATGGCGGCTACACCACCACCGGCATCAGCGGCACCTCGTTCTCGGCGCCGTACGTGGCCGGCATCGCCGCGCTGATCCGCGACTACATACCGACCGTCACGGTCAGCGAAATCCGCGCAAGACTCATTGAAAGCGGCTCGGCCGGCGTAGACCCGAACAGCCCGGTCAACCTGCGCACGGCCGGCGGCCGGGTCGATGCGAATACCGCGCTGAATCTGACGCCGCGGCCGTCGATCGTCATCCGCCCGCTGCAGAGCAGCCGCTACCAGTTGCAGTTCAGCAGCGGCACGATCGATGTGCCGGTCTACATTCCGGTGCTGGTCGAGGACAACGGCAACCGCGCGCTGGACCCGGGCGAGACCACGAACATCGCCGTCACGCTGGAGAACCTGTGGCTCGCGGCGGCCAACGTGCAGGCGCGGCTGAGCGCATCAGGCGGCGGCGTCACCGTCAACAGTGGTGCGGTGACTTTCGGCAACATCGCGCCGCAGGGGGCCATCACCGGGCGTTTCAACGTGACGGTGCCAGCGACGACCACCGGCCACCAGTACGTCAATTTCACGCTGGCGATCACCGCCGATGGCGGCTACACGGCGACGCGCAGCTTCATCCTCGAGATCGGCCGCCTGAGCAACGGTCAGACGGTGACGCAGACGATCCAGACCGGCGCCAACAACAGCAACCTGTACGACGAATTCCATACCTGGACCTTCGATGTCACCAGCCTGCCGGCCAACGGCGGCAGCCTGACGTTCGCGACCACCGGCAGCAACGACATCGATTTCTTCGTGCGTTACGGCGAACCGGCGCAATACGACATTGAACTGGCCGCCGACCCATCGCCGCCGACCGACACCAACCCGGCGCCGTTCTACTTCATCAACGTGCCGGCCACGCAGCAGGGCGCGGCGCGTACCAATGGCAACGAATCGGTGACCATCGCCACACCGCGCGTCGGGACCTATTACGTCACCGTGGTCAATTTCGATCGCGCGCCGAATGCGACCTACACCCTGCGCGCATCGCTCGATGCCGCGGCCCCGCCCGCCAACGGCGGCAGCAATGGCGGCGGCGGCGCACTCGGGCTGTGGAGCCTGACCGGACTGTTCGCTGGCGCACTGATGCGGCGGCGAAATCGCCGCGCCAAGCTTGTTCGGCGCCCGCTGACTCACGGCTGACGGCAGGTCTCGCCGAAGGCGCGCGCCTGATCCGCGGCCGCAGTGGTCGTGGGGGCTTCCACGCCTTGCGAAAGCCTGATAAAACGCGCCCGAACAGCACCCCCGATCGACACGGAGACACCGCAGGTATGGCAGGCAGACCCGCCAAGAAAGCGTAGCCGCAGCCCAAGCCGTTCGACGAGTTCGCGGAAGAGTCCGAGGGCTTCGACGACGACGTCCCGAACGTCGACGCCAAGGGCAACCCAGTGACCGCCGCCAAGTCGCGCGACTGGCGCGACGTCGAGCGCTTTCGCGAAGATCGAGAACTGAAGAAGCTGATCGGCGAAGACTTCGACGATTTCCTCGACGACAAGCCAGGCCGCCGCCGCACCAGTTGATCGAGCCGCGCCGGCGCGGCGCGCTGCCGGTTCGCGTCTTCGAGCCGAGCGCTCTTGGCAAAGGTGCTCGCGGCTACGGCTTCCACGAGTCTGGACGCTAACAACGGAAAAGGCGCGATCACCGATCGCGCCTTTTCCGTTCGTGCCGCCGGAATGCGGCGCAGCCCGCGGTCACACGCGAATGAAGTGCTCGCGGTAGTAGCGCAGTTCGGCCACCGAATCGCGGATGTCGTCCAGCGCCAGATGCGTCGATTCCTTGGTGAAGCCCCGCGCCACCTGTGGCGACCAGCGCACGCACAGTTCCTTCAGCGTGCTGACGTCGAGATTGCGGTAGTGGAAGTAGCGTTCGAGCTTCGGCATGCCGCGCGCGAGAAAGCGCCGGTCCTGACAGATCGAATTGCCGCAGATCGGCGACTTGCCCGGCGTCACCCACTGCCGCAGGAACTCGATCGTCAGCGCTTCCGCTTCGGCCTCGCCGATGGTGCTGGCGCGCACGCGTGCAGTGAGGCCGGACTGGCCGTGCTGCCGCACGTTCCAGTCGTCCATCTTGGCCAGTTCGTGCTCGGGCTGGTGCACGGCGATGACCGGGCCTTCGGCCAGCAGGTTCAGATCGCTGTCGGTCACGAGGGTGGCGATCTCGATGATGCGGTGTTCGTCGGGGATCAGACCGGTCATCTCGCAGTCGATCCAGATCAGGTTCAGATCAGGGTTGTTCATGGCGCGAAGCCTAGCAGGGAGCGCCCGATTTTCGCGGCCGCAGCCGGGCGACCGGCATCAAGCAGCGGGCCAAAACCTGCGTGCTACTCTCCGCCCAACTTCCCTTTTGCACCATTTCGGAGGGTCTCATGGCCCGCGACGGCAACGTGTTGAACACCATCGGCCATACGCCGCTGGTGGAGCTGAAAAATCTCGATACCGGCCTGTGCCGGCTGTTCGTCAAGCTGGAAAACCAGAACCCGACCGGTTCGATCAAGGACCGCATCGGCCTGTCGATGATCGAAGCGGCCGAGAAGCAGGGCCTGATCCAGCCCGGCGGCACCCTGATCGAAGCGACCGCCGGCAACACCGGCCTGGGTCTTGCGCTGGTGGCAGCCCAGAAGGGCTACAAGATCATCCTGGTGATTCCGGACAAGATGGCGCAGGAGAAGATCCTGCATCTGCGCGCGCTCGGCGCGGTCACGCACATCACGCGCAGCGATGTCGGCAAGGGCCACCCGGAGTACTACCAGGACATCGCCGAGCGACTGAGCCGCGAGATTCCGAACAGTTTCTACGTCAACCAGTTCGCCAATCCGGCGAACCCGCTGGCGCACGAGTCGACCACCGGCCCGGAAATCTGGGCCCAGACCCAGCAGATGTGCGATGCCGTGGTCGTCGGCGTCGGCTCCGGTGGCACCCTGACCGGGCTCGGACGCTATTTCGCCCGCGTCGCGCCGCATCTGGAGATGGTGCTGGCCGATCCGAAGGGCTCGATCCTCGAACCGCTGATCGAGCGCAACGAAACGATCACGCCGGGATCGTGGCTGGTCGAAGGCATCGGCGAGGACTTCATTCCGCCGAACTGCGAGCTGAAGTACGCGAAGAAGGCCTATTCGATCACCGACGCCGAAAGCTTCCTGACCGCGCGCGAAGTGCTGGCCAAGGAAGGCATCCTCGGCGGCTCGTCGGCCGGCACGCTGGTGGCGGCTGCCCTGCGCTACTGCCGCGACCAGACGTCGCCGAAGCGCGTGGTGACCTTCATCTGCGACTCGGGCAACAAGTACCTGACCAAGATGTACAACGACTACTGGATGTTCGAGCAGGAACTGCTGCCGCGTCCGAAGCACGGCAACCTGATCGACCTGATCTTGCGGCGTTACCAGGAAGGCGGCACCGTCACCCTAGCCGCGACCGATTCGCTGCTGCTCGCCTATCGCCGGATGAAGCTGTTCGACGTCTCGCAGATTCCGGTGATGGCCGGCGAAGCAGTGGTCGGCATCGTCGATGAATCCGACCTGCTGCTGCATGTCCAGGCCGATCCGGCGCGCTTCAGCGACCCGGTGTCGACGGCGATGGTGGCGAAGGTCGAGACGATCCGCCCGGACGCGCCGATCGCCGATCTGGTCGCCGTGTTCCAGCGCGACCACGTGGCGGTCGTGGCCGGTGCCGATGGCCGCTTCATCGGCTTGATCACGAAGATCGATCTGCTGAACTATCTGCGCCAGCAGCTCTGATCACCACGCCAATCTCCGGGCCGGCTTCGGACCAGCCTCGGGCCATCTCAAGGACTTTCCATGCGCAGAATCACCCTGTCTCTCGACGACAACCTCGCCGACCAGTTCGACCAGTGGGCCGAGCGCCACGGCTACGAGAATCGCTCGGAAGCGTTCCGCGACCTGCTGCGCGGCCGGCTTGAGAATGAGCGGATCGACGACGGCCGCGCCAGTCACTGCGTGGCGACGGTGTCGTACGTCTACAACCATCACGAGCGTCAGCTTGCCAGCCGTCTGGCCGAGAACCAGCACGATCACCATGGCCTGAGCATGGCGACGATGCACGTCCATCTCGACCACGACAATTGCCTGGAAACCATGGCGCTGCGCGGGCCGCTGCAACGGGTCCGCGAGTTCGGCGAATCGCTGATCGCCGAACGCGGCGTGCGTCACGGCTATCTGCATCTGGTGCCGGTGGCGCTGGAAATCTCGCGCGTGATGGGCGAGCCGCACATGCACGTGAGCCCGACCAGCTAGCGCCGACCGCCGGATTCGAACACGGCGGACAAAAAGAAAGCCGCCTCGAGGGCGGCCAAAACTTTCATCGGAGAAAACACTCGCAGCCTTTATCCCACGGCCGCGACGACGAAACTCGTCGCGGCCGGCGAACGGTCAGTAGCTGTAGCTGAACGTCACTCGGCCGTTGATCGGCTCGATCGGATGGAAGTGGATGTCGTCGACGCCTTCCGGCGCTTCGCCCTGCAGGCGCGACGTGTAGAAGTAGTCGATGTCGTGATCCTTCGAGTTGAACAGGTTGTTGATCTGGCCGCTGATCTTGAACCGCGGCGTCACGCGGTAGCCGGCGCCGACGCTGACGATCGTGGTCGAGGCGGACTTCACCGAATTGTCCTCGGTCAGCGGCCGCGGTCCGAAGTAGCGGAAGCGGAACGCGGTATCCCAGCCACGCGGGCTGGTGTACGTCACGCCCAGCGTCGCCACCCCCTGAATCGCCTGCGGCACGCGCTTGCCGATCGGATTGCCGTCCTCGTCGAGCTGCTGATCGCGGAAGCGGGCACTGGTGTAGGCCACGTCGCCGTCGACCACGAGGCCCTTCGCCGGCTTCCAGTAGATCGACAGCTCGCCGCCGTAGCGCTCGGTGGAGCCGAAGGCTTCGGTGGTGCCGGCATCGCCGACGTAGACCAGTTCCGAATCCGAGCGCAGGCGGAACAGGCTGGCGGCCACCTGCACTTTCGGGATGATCGCGGTGCGCACGCCGAGATCGATGCCGCGCGCCGGCGCCAGCGGCGTCACCGGATTCACCGAATCGCCGCTGCGCGGGTCGATGGTCTGCGTCGCCCCTCGGGCATCGTTCGAGTGGAAGCCCTGACCGGCGTTGATGAAGAACTCGGTCTTCGCCCATGGGCCGAACACCAGCGCGCCTTTCGGGCTGATCAAGGTGTCGGACGCCTTGCCGGTGTTCGCCGGGTTGTTGTTGACGACGTCGAAATTGATCGAGTCGAAGCGGACGCCAGCGTTCACGCGCAGCCAGGAGGTCAGGTGCACGCCGGTCTGCGCATAACCCGAGCCGATCCATTCCTTGACGTCGCTGACCGTGGTCGTTTCCAGCCGCGTACGGGCCCGCGTCAGGTACAGGCCGACATCGTCGATGTCGTCGTAGCGGGTCTGGGCACCGATCTCGTTGTGGAATTCGAGGCCGAACAGCTGGGTATCGACCTTGTAGCTGATGTCGCCGCCGAAGACGTTGCGCTTGTCCGACTGCTCGAACTGGTCGCCGTTGACCGGATCGTCGAGGAAGTAGGTGAAGTTCGAGAACAAATCCAGCCGGTAGCGGAAGGCATAGCCGTTGACCGTCAGGGTGCCGGGACCGAGGTCCTGCACCAGCCCGCCGGAGAAGTTGACGCGATGGGTCTTGCCGCCGTCGGTGCCGTCGAGGAAGCCACGGGCCCCGATGATGCCCTGCTCGACCGCGCGCACCGGGATCTGGTCCGGCGACAGGTTGCGCGTCGAGTAGCCGGTGGCGGCGAGGTGGTAGCTGCCGCCGTCGTAGCGCCGGGAATAACGCAAGACCAGGTTGCCCTTGTTGAAGCTCTGCTTCAGGTCATACGGGCCGTCGTAATGCACGTATTCGAGCCCGTACAGCAGGTTGCCGCCGGCGAGCCCCAGCGAGCCGACCGACAGCGCGCGGCCGTAGCCGTAGGCGCCGCCGGTGAGTTCGACGAGGTTCTGGTCGAACTTTTCCTTGTAGCGGATATCGACCGCGCCGGCCGCCGAGAAATCGCCGTACTGCGCGTAGTACGGGCCCTTGCGATACTCGATCGAATCAACCAGTTCCGGAATGAAGAAGCCGTTGTCGGCGTAACCCTGACCATGGGCGTGCGTCGGCGCATTGACCGGCAGGCCGTCGATGAAGATCGCGAAATCGGTGCCGTGGTCGAGGTTGTAACCGCGCAGGAAATACTGGTTCGCCTTGCCCTCGCCGCTGTGCTGCGTGACGATCAGGCCCGGCACCACCTCCAGAACCTCGCCGGTGCGCGAGATCGGCCGATTCTCGAACTGCTCCGCGTAGACCGTGCCGATCGAGGCCGAATCGCTTTCGCCGACCAGTTCATCCGGCGTCACCACGACGGTATCCAGCTTCACGGCTTCTCCCGGCAGACCGGCAGCGTGCGCAAGCGGAATGCCGAAGGTCGACGCGATGGCCGCTGCAATGACGGGCGAACGCCTGTAAAGCCTTGATTTCACTGTAGCTTCCAGAATTGGGAGGATGTGCCCGGGGCCACCGCGTGCCATTGAGGCGCCGCTGTCGATGAAGCGCTGCGCGATGCACGTATGCAGTGTTACCTGTATAGCTTTGTTCATACGAATGAACCATTGATGACCATCAACCGCAACGCCGGCCCCGCCTGATGGCGGCATCCGCAACGAAGCTGCCCGGAATCAGGCCCCCATGATCGCGTCGGCGTGGCTCCTTTCGATCCGCGGTCGCCTGCAGCCGGGAAGACGCATCGAATCGAGCGTGAAGCGCCGTCGATCGGTGATCGACAGCACGACGACGCCTGTCGCGGGCAATGGCGACAGCGTCTGCCGATCGAACGATCAGAACGTGTAGCGATAGGACGCGCCGTATTCGAAGTTCGGTTGCGGGTTGAACGAGCTGCCCGCCTGATCCGAGGCGAAATCGCGAGGCCGCCAGACGCCGAACAGCGCGATTGCGGAGTGGCCGCGCTCGTAGGCCACACGCAGGTTGTTCTCCTGATAAGGCGTGGTCTCGAACAGCACATTGTTGGCGTAGTACGGCTTGGCACCCACCTGCTGCAGGAAGAAGTCGGTCAGCACCGAGCCGCCGAACGCCGACATCGAGTGCTGCACGCCAGCGCTGATCGTGCTGCGCGGATTGCTGTCGACCCGGTCGCGACCCGCGATCGCCGGATTGATCACGCGCGCATGCACGTGCGAATACGCCGCAGTCAGGCTCAAGCCCGGCATCACCTCGAGGCGGCCATCGACCTGATACCCCTGTCGCTTGGTATTGCCGATGTTGGCGAAGACATTGCTCCCCGGCGCGGTTTCCTGGATCTCGTCGGCGACCGTCGCGGTGTAGACCGACACGTTGACCATCGCCGCTCCCATCGACAGGCGCAGCCCGGTGTCGCGCGCCCTGACCTGCGGCGGCGTCAGGTCGAACCCCTGCGGTCGCGTGGCGCTGACCGGCGACAGTTCGGTGACCTGCAGCGACCGGAATCCGGTGCCGTAGTTGGCGAACAGCTCCAGCCAATCGGTCGCCTCGAACACGAGGCCGACATGCGGTGACGCGATGGTCTGCGATCCATCGCCGGACTGGGTCGGCGTCAGCCGATTGAAGATGTCCTGGCGGAAGATGTCGTAGCGCAGGCCGCCGAGCAGCTTGAGCCGCTGCCAGGGCCGCACGCTGCCTTCGGTGTAGAACGAGATGGCATCGATATCGAACTCGTAATCGCGGCTGACCACGCCGTTCCGCGCACGGCGCACGGCCTGGAACTGGCCATTGACGCCATTGTCGTGGCGATATTCGTAGCCGACGTTGAGATCGCCGCGGCCCTCGAATTCCCAGGTGTAGTAGGCCTTGCTGCCGAAGACGTTGCGCAGGTCATCCTGCTCGTTCTGCGGTGCGGTGCCGAACGTGCCGAAGCGCGACCGGCGGATGTTCTCGTAGTAGGCGGTGGCGGTCAGGCCGTTCCCGGGTGCCGGCGCATGGGTGATCACCAGCGAAGTCTTGCGACCGCGGCCACCATCGGTCTCGAACAGCGAGTCGGTCGGCGAGAAGGCGCCGGCCTGATAGGCCGCGAACGGAATGTAGCCGGGTGCGCTCCAGTCCGCCGAATAATGGCTCGCGCGTGCCGACAGCACACCGCTCGAGATCGCTTTCGAGCCCTTCAGGAAGACGTTGACACGGTCGTAGTCGGAATTGGCGCGATAGCCGTCGCGACGCGTCAGTTCGGCCACGCCGAGGACGTCGACCTCGCCGATGCGCTGCCCGAACACGCTGCTCAGCTGGGTATCGCCATAGCTGCCGGCCCGGACGTTGACGCTCGACTTGGCGCGCGTGCGCGTCGTGATGAACACCGCACCGGACAGCGCCTGATCGCCGGCCAGTGCCGTGGCCGGCCCCTGCACCACCTCGATTCGCTCGATCATGTCCGGCGTCAGCCAGCTGTAATCGGCGTTGCCGTGGCCTCCGGACGAGCCGGACGGCGTGTTCTGCGGCACGCCGTCGATGATGATCGCGACATCGCGGCCATGTTCGCCGTTGAATCCGCGCAGGCGCAGCGGATGGCCGATGTCGCCCTGCCCGAAGGTATGCGACTGCGCACCCGGGACCTTCTGGAACAGGTCGGCCACGGTACGCACGTTGAGGCGACGGATGTCCTCGGCCTCGATCACGGTGGTCTGCGTGGCCGGTTTCACCGTCCGCCGCTGGCTTTCACCACGGACCTGAACGCCGTCGAGCTGGACCGGCTCGGCAACCGCCACGACGGTCGGCGTCTCGTCGGCGGCAACAGGCCTTGCCTGCAGACCTCCCAGGAAAACCAGCGGCAGCAGGGCGGCAGGCGATATCGGACGGAAGCGATCGGAGCGGCGCATCGGCGGGATCCTCGACAGGATAAAATGGGACGTATGCAATATTTCTCATACGTCATACATCTTGTCCGGCAGGCAACCGATGCAGCATTGATTTGCGTCAGAGCCATGCGCTCGCGAACACTGCAGGGTATTCGCCGACCACCGACGGCTCTCCCTGCTCTTCATTCGTCATGACCCACACAGCCAACCCGCGCAATGCCTTTGCGACCCGCGTGATCCACGCCGGCCAGAGCCCGGACCCGACCACCGGCGCGATCATGCCGCCGATCTACGCGACCTCGACCTACGTCCAGGAAAGCCCGGGCGTGCACAAGGGCTTCGAGTACTCGCGCACGCACAACCCCACCCGCTTCGCCTACGAGCGCTGCGTGGCCGATCTCGAAAGCGGCACGCGCGGCTTCGCGTTTGCCTCGGGTCTGGCCGCCACGGCAACCGTGCTCGACCTGTTCGAGCCCGGCGCCCACATCATCGCCAGCGATGACCTGTACGGCGGCAGCTACCGGCTGTTCGAGCGCGTGCGCGCGAAATCGGCCGGGCTCAAGTTCTCGTTCGTCGACATGCGCGATGCCGCGAACGTCGAAGCCGCGATCACGCCGGACACGAAGCTGATCTGGGTCGAAACACCCACCAACCCGACGATGAAGCTGGCCGATCTCGCCGCCATCGCCGCCATCGGCAAGCGCCACGGCGTGCTGACCGCCGCCGACAACACCTTCGCCAGCCCGTACGTGCAGCGCCCGATCGAACTCGGCTTCGATCTGGTCATGCACTCGGCCACGAAGTATCTGAACGGCCACAGCGACATGGTCGGCGGCATGCTGGTGGTCGCTGACGATGCCGATCTGGCCGAACGCCTCGCCTTCCTGCAGAACGCCGTCGGCGGCATCGCCGGGCCGTTCGATTCGTTCCTGGCGCTGCGCGGCGTCAAGACGCTGGCGATCCGCATGGAGCGGCATTGCCAGAGCGCGCTGGCGCTGGCGGGCTGGCTGGAAGCGCATCCGAAAGTGGCGCGCGTCTACTATCCGGGGCTCCCGTCGCACGCGCAGCACGCGCTGGCGCTGCGTCAGATGCCGCGCGGTTTCGGCGGCATGATCTCGATCGACCTGAAAGGCGGTCTGGCCGAATCCCGACGCTTCCTGGAGCGCTGCGAACTGTTTGCGCTGGCCGAAAGCCTGGGCGGCGTCGAAAGCCTGATCGAGCACCCGGCGATCATGACCCACGCCAGCATCCCCGCCGAGAACCGCGCCAAGCTCGGCATCAGCGATTCGCTGTGCCGGCTGTCGGTCGGCATCGAGGATCTGGCAGACCTTCGGGCGGATCTGGACCACGCGCTGAACTGAACGTCGGTCCTGCGACGTGCATCTGGGATAATCCGCGCATTCAAGGCACGCGTCCGGAAATCGGAGACGTCCCGGCTCGGGTGATTCGCCTCACCCGATGTCCGGTGCGTCGTCCGATTCTCGCCGCCAGAACGCGGCCACGTCCTCCCACCTTTCGCTCAGGCTTCCGATGACCACCACCAAAACCCTCGCCGAACGCCGTTGCCTCCCCTGTGAAGGCGGCGTTGCCGCGCTCACGCTCGATCAGGCCACCGCGCTGCTGCCGAAGCTCGGCAGCCAGTGGACCCTGACCGCCGACGGCAAGCAGATTGTCGGCCACTTCGAGTTCAAGAACTATTTCCGCACGCTGTCGTTCGTCAACGCGGTGGCCTACATCGCGATCCACGAGGACCATCACCCGGACATCACCTTCACATACAAGAACTGCGACATCACGTTCTGGACCCATGCGATCGACGGGCTTTCGGAAAACGACTTCATCTGCGCGGCGAAAGTCGACGCACTGCTGCTCTGAGCGCGCCGGTGGCGGACGTGAACGCGCCGGCGATCACCTGGCGCTGCTGGCAGTGGAACGAGTGGTCGAACACCCAGCTGTATGACGCGCTGCGCCTGCGCAGCCATATCTTCGTGGTCGAGCAGAACTGCGTGTTTCCGGAAATG
Source organism: Nevskia sp. (assembly GCF_021732705.1). Classification (GTDB taxonomy): domain Bacteria; phylum Pseudomonadota; class Gammaproteobacteria; order Nevskiales; family Nevskiaceae; genus Nevskia. The sequence goes on from NZ_JAKFUM010000011.1 coordinate 97,419, forward strand.
GACGGCATCGACCCGGATTGCGAACACGTCTGCGGCACCGATGCAGCCGGCCGGCTGCTGGCCTACGCCAGGCTGCTGCGGCCCGGGCTCAAGTACGACGAGGCGTCGATCGGCCGGGTCGTCGTCGACGAATCGGCGCGCGGCTTCAAGCTTGGCGTGCGGCTGATGGAAACCAGCCTCGCGCTGTGCCGCGCTCGTTGGCCGGGGCAGCCGATCCGGATCGGTGCCCAGCAGCATCTCGGCAAGTTCTACGGCAGCCTCGGCTTCATGCAGATCAGCGAGCCGTATCTGGAAGACGGCATCTGGCATATCGACATGCGTGTCGCAGGCTGACGCACTGCAAGAAGAACCGCGCAGACCCTCCGCTATACTCCGCTGTCCCCCGCCTTTCCTCTGACTGAACGCCTTGTACGCCGCGCACTACAAGCTCCGCGAGCCGCCGTTTTCGATCGCACCCGATCCGGCGTTCCTGTACATGAGCTCGCGTCATCAGGAGGCGCTCGGTCACCTGCTTTACGGCACCGGCCAGTACGGCGGCTTCGTCCAGCTGACCGGCGAAGTCGGTACCGGCAAGACCACGATCGTCCGCACGCTGCTCGCGCAGAAGCTGGAAAACGTGGACATCGCGATGATCCACAACCCGCGCCAGAACGAGATCGAGTTCGTGGCGTCGATCTGCGACGAGCTCGGCGTGGACTACCCGGGCCGCGGCGGCGATCTGGCGGCGATGTCGATCAAGGTGCTGGTCGATGCCCTGAACCTGCACTTGCTGGCCAATCACGCAGCCGGCCGGCGCACGGTGCTGATCATCGACGAAGCCCAGAACCTGCCGCAGCCGGTGCTGGAGCAGGTGCGCCTGCTGACCAACCTCGAGACCGACAAGGAAAAGCTGCTGCGGATCATGCTGATCGGCCAGCCGGAGCTGGCCGACCTGCTGGCCCGCGCCGACCTGCGCCAGCTCGCCAGCCGTATCACGGCGCGTTTCCACCTGACGCCGCTGAGCGTGGTCGAGACGCTGCAATACATCATCCATCGCCTGCATGTGGCGGGCGGCCCGGCAGACCTGTTCACCGATGCCGCGATGCGTCGCGTGCATCACTACGCCAAGGGCATTCCGCGCCAGATCAACATCATCTGCGACCGCTCGCTGCTCGGCGCCTATGCCAAGGGCCTGCGCTCGGTGACACCTGCCGTGGTCGATCAGGCGGCGGTCGAAGTGCTTGGCGCGCAGCCGCACCGCTCGGCGTTCAGCAAACTGTTCGGCCGGCTCGGCGCGCGTGGCGTGCCGCTGCCGTGGGTCGAGGGCGCACTCGCGATTGCCGCGCTGCTGATCGCCGGCGTGCTGCTGAATCAGGCGCTGAACCGCCCGGTTGCAGCACCGGTCACGGCCGTCGCGCCGCCCGCGGCACCGGTTGCGGCGGCCCCGGCGCCGGTGGCAGCACCGCCGCCGGTCGCGACCCCGATCGCCGCGCAGACGCCGGTCGGCCTCGGTGCGCTGCGGGCAACCGCGCAGCCGCTGCCGCAGGTGATGTCGAAGCTGATCGGCCTGTGGCGGCCCGGCCTGAACGTGCCGCGCGGCGAAAACGTCTGTCGCGTGCTGGCGCGCAATGCGCTCGATTGCTACAAGGGCGAAGCGACGCTGAACGAGCTGCGCCAGATCAACCGGCCGGCGATCCTGACCCTGGCACTCGACGACAGCGCTCGGCAGTTCGTGCTGCTGCGCGCGATCAGCGGCCTGGACGCCGTGATCGAGACCGCGTCCGGCCCGCTGAAGGTCGCCGCTTCGGAACTCGAAACCGCCTGGACCGGCGAATTCCTGTTGCTGTGGCAGCGGCCGATCGAGGAAGTCGAGGTCAATCCGGCGACGCGCGGCGATGCCATCGTCTGGCTGCGGCGCATGCTGGCGCAGGCCGAAGGCAAGACGCTGACGGGTGCCATTCCGACGAACTACGGCCCGGAACTGCGGGCCCAGCTGATCCGCTTCCAGACCGCGCGTGGCCTGAATGCCGATGGTGTCGCCGGCACCCGCACCCTGATCGCACTGACCAATCTCGCCCCGAAACCCGGCCTGCCGTCGCTGGACGACGTGCCATGAGTGACTGTCCATGAGCTACATCCTGGAAGCGCTGAAACGCGCCGAACGCGAACGCAAGCTCGGCCAGGCCCCGGCAGCGCTGGACGAGGTGGCCGCGCCGCCACCGGTCACCAAGGCCAAGGCCGGTCCGCGCAATCTGCTGATCGGTCTTGCCGCGATCGTCGTCGCAGCACTCGCCGGCTACGCCGTGTTCCTGTTCCGCGGGCCACCTCCGGCCGCGCCGGCCGCTGCCCCGGAGCTGCCGGTTGCCGCGGCCCCCGTGCCAGCACCGCCACCGGCGCCGGTCACCGTCGTGGCGACGCCGGACGGCAGCGTCGACGCCCGGATCGAGGATGGCGGCGAGATCGCATCGCTCGATGATCTGACCGATCCGGCGGCCGATCCTGCCGCCGCACAGGCAGCAGCGGAACTGGCCGCTGCCCAGCAGGCGGCCGCCTTGCAGGCGCAGGCTGCGGCCGCTGCAGCCTATTCGCAGGATGCGGCGCAAGGCGCGGACACGCCGTCGACGCTGCGCACACCGAATCCGGTGGCTGCGGCACCGCGGCCACAGCCGGCCCCCGCTGCGGTACCGCCACCGCCGGGCGCCAGTTCATCGATCCAGCTCGATGCCAATCCGCTGACGGCCCAGCCGGCGGCCAACACGCCGGAGCCGACCCCGGCACCACCGCCCGTGGCCGCCATTCCCGAGCCGCAAATCGCACCCGCGCCAGCTGCGGAGTTCCGCCGCCTGAAGGACATGCCCGCCGGATTCCGGTCCGAGTTCCCGCCGCTGTCGGTCGACGTTCACGTCTACAACGACAATCCGCAGCGGCGCTTCGTGCTGATCACTGGCAAGCGCTATCGCGAGACCGATGTCATCGCCGAAGGGCCGAGAATCGCGCGGATCGTGCCCGAAGGCATCGTCTTCGACTGGCGCAACGAACAGGTGCTGTTCCCGGTTCGCTGAACGCTGGCTTGCGGCACAAAAAAAGCCCGCTCGATGTTGCCATCGAGCGGGCTTTTCACATCTTGTCGGCCGATCAGGCGGCAGCCGCTTTCGCCGTGCCGACCAGATCCGCCACGCCCGCTTCGAGCCGGCGCAGGCCCTCGGCGATGTCGGCCTCGCTGATGATCAGGCTCGGCGCCATGCGCAGCACGTCCGGGCCTGCAACCAGTGTCCAGACGCCATGTGCCATCGCCGCGTTGACGATGTCCTTGGCGCGACCCTTCCAGGCGTCGCTCATCGGCGCACCGATCAGCAGACCCAGACCACGGCTCGGCGTGAACACGCCGTAACGCCGGCCGATCGAGTCCAGCCCGTCCCGGAACAGCTGGGCGCGATGCAGCACGCCCGCCAGCAGCGCCGGATCGTTGACCGTGTCGATCACCGCTTCGCCCACGGCGCAGGCCAGCGGGTTGCCGCCGTAGGTCGAGCCATGCGTGCCGAAGGCCAGCACATCGGCCGCAGCCTTGGTGCACAGCATTGCGCCGATCGGGAAGCCACCGCCGAGGCCCTTGGCCGAGGTCAGCACGTCCGGCGCCACGCCGTAGTGCTGGTAGGCATACAGATGGCCGCTGCGGCCCATGCCGCTCTGCACTTCGTCGAAGATCAGCAGGGCCCGGTGCTGATCGGCCAGACGGCGCGCCGCGGCGATGAATGCCGGCGTGGCCGGCATGATGCCGCCCTCGCCCTGAATCGGCTCCAGCACGATGGCGCAGGTGTTTTCGGACACCGCCGCTTCGAGTGCCGCGACATCGTTGAACGGCAGATGGGTGATGCCGGCCGGAATCGGCTCGAAGCCCTGCGTGTACTTGGCCTGACCACCAACGCTGACCGTGAACAGGGTGCGGCCGTGGAACGCGTTGTAGAACGAGATGATCTGGTTCTTGGTCGGGCTGATTCCGTTGCCGTAGCGACGCGCCAGCTTGAACGCCGCCTCGTTGGCTTCGGCGCCGGAATTGCAGAAGAACACGCGATCGGCAAACGTCGCATTGACCAGCTTGGTCGCGAGTTGCAGCGCCGGCTCGTTGGTCATCACGTTCGACAGGTGCCAGAGCTTGCCGGCCTGCTCGGTCAGCGCGTGGACCAGCTTCGGATGGCAATGACCGAGCAGGGTCACGGCGATGCCGCCGGCGAAGTCGATGTAGTCGCGGCCGGCCTGATCCCACACTCGGCTGCCCTCGCCTCGCACCATGACCATGTCGGCGGGCTGATAGTTGGGAACCATGACCTCGTTGAAGGTCGAGCGTGTGACGTTCATGTCTTACCTGCGGGACTGCCGCAACTGGAATTCGTGGAAAAGCCCACAGATTATGGTGACAGTTTGCGTCGCAGTTCGATATGAAAATGGTTCACTGGGCCGATGAAATCGCCGCAATCCCGGGATTGCGGCGATTTCCGGCTCGCTCTCTTGCCGCAGCCGCTTACTGCGACAGCACGCTCACGTCATCGACCACGAACGAGGTCTGCAAGGTCGAGCCTTCCGTGCCGGTGAAGAACAGGTTCACCGTCTGCCCGCGGTAGGCGTTGAGATTGAAGCTGCGCTGCACATAGCTGGCACCCGCATTGAGGTTCGAGTAGGTGCCCAGCGTCGCCAGAACGGTGCCGGCCGTGTTGCGGACTTGCACCTGCATCGTGTCCCACGCCGTGGTGGTGGTGGTTTCCGCGGTGTCGATGCGCAGCCAGAAGCTGAACGTGACATTGGTCGCCGCCGCGGGAATCGCGACGCTGCGGCTGACGGTCTCGGTCGACGACACCGCGTTGCCCAGGAGCCAGGCCTTCCAGCTGCCGGTGCGCGCCGGGCGCGCCGTCGAATTGGTGATGACGCCGGTCGAGGCCGTCCAGCCGGTGGCGCCGCTTTCGAAGTCGCCGTTGGTCAGCAGCTCGGTCGGCGCGGCGCCGGCGGTCTGATTGACCCACACCGGCGCGGTCCACAGGATCGTGCCGTTGTTCTGGGTGATGCGCGCGTAGAAGAAATGCGCGCCGACGGTCGGCGTCAGCGTCGTGGTCGCGGTCGTCGACAACTGGGTGACCGTGCCGTTGCGGCCCGGCACGCCGCGGAAGACCTGGATCTGCGAAGCACTGCGGCCGGGGCCCGGCGCGTAGTTGACTGTCAGCGTCAGCGGGCCGGAGTTGCTGAAGGTTTCGCCCATCAGACGACCATTGGCGGTCAGGGCGATCTGCGAGGTCCGATCGGTCGACGCGTAGACGCGACGGGCGCGCAGGGCGGCAACGAAGCTGGCCTGGGTCAACGCCGTGCCGTTCGGCAGCAGCACGCCGGTGCGATTGGTGTAGCTCGCGCTCCAGTTCGCGCAGTGGTTGTCCTGATTGGTGCTGAAGGCCACGTGGTAACCACGCTCCAGCAGCGTGTTGCAGGCGCTTTCATAGCTCGAACGGCCGGTTTCGGTCTCGCTGGTGTTGGTCGAGAACGCCGAACTGTTCAGCACTTCGCACAGCACCATCGCGTTGTCGCCATCCGCCGTGTAGGCCAGCGGAGTGCCACCGATCTGGAACTGCCCGGTGGTCGCCGGATGGTTGAACTGGCCGATCCAGCCACGGCTGCGCATCAGGGTGTACAGCGCCTGATAGTTGCCCTGCTCGGTGAAGGTGTTGCCGATCAGCTGACCGCTGGAGTTCGATTCCCAGGCCAGCAGCTCGTTGGAATTGAAGATGTTGAGGTGACCGCCGTTGTTGATCACGCCCCATTCCATGCCGTAGACGCCGAGGAAGCCCGGGTTGGCGCTGTTGAACGAGGTCGCGGCCGACAGGCCGGACTGATAACGGTTGATCGCCGTCGTCGGGTTGGCGGAGGCATTGGTGCCGGTCGAGCCGTCGGCATAGTGGTTGTGCTCGGTCACCGCGAGGATGTTGGTGTTGCGCCCGCGCGAATAGGTGAAGGCGTCGGCCGGGCCGAAAGCACCGGCCTGCGGCGCCTGCGAACTGGTGCAGTTGGTCAGGGCACCGCCGCCGTCGCTGTGGTTCGCCTGGCTGTGCAGGTTGGCCAGATAGACCGTGTACGGAAGGCCGCCGGGCGCCGGCGCGGACGCCTGCGTGGTCGCACCGTTCGCCGCCGCCTTGGCGCTTTCGGCCTTGGTCGGCTCGGCCGACGCGAGCACCGGGCGCTCGTTGTCGGCGAACGCCATCGCCGGCATCGGCGTGATCGGGGCTGGCGGGACATTGCCGACTTCGATCGACCATTCCTGTTGCTGCGCATCACCGGCCGCCAGCGCATCGTCGATGCGCTTGTCGCCGAAGCCGAGCGCGGTCAGCCCGAGCTTGCCGGTGTCGAGCGCCGTCGAGGTCAGGCGGAAGCGGTAATGGCCGTCGGGCAGCAGACCGTTGCGCGGGTCGCGCTCGTACCAGCTGACGACTTCATCGGAACGGCCGCCGGTGAGGCGGGTATCGCCACGCCAGCTGCGAATGACCCGATCGCGGCTGCCGAGCAGTTCAAGACGCCAGACCGCGACGGTACGATCGACCGCGCCGGGGAATCTGAACTGCAACTCGATGTCGCGGCGACCGTTGGCATCGGCGCGATACGGCGCTGCCAGCATCGCATCGAACTCGAAATGGTCGACGAGGTTTTCGGCAGACACCGGAACCGCCATCGCGGCAGCGCCGGTCAGGATCCAGCCGGTCATCGCCCTGAGCACAGGCTTCATCATGCTTCTCCGTATTCGTGTAGTGGGTATAAAACGCCGCCACTACACGCGAAGAAGCTTGCACGGTCATTGCATCAGGTCAGTTACTGCGTTCGGGCTTGATCGAGGTTCAGATCAAGCGCGCAGACGGCGGCCGTGTGCCCGGAATCCAGCGTTTTCACGCGACAACCGGACCAGGCAACCCGGCGCCGAACGCCGGTCAGCCGCGGTCGCGCACCCGCACGCGCATCACGGCGCGACGACGGGCCATGACGGGGCGTGGCGCACGCGCCGCCGCCGGCACCCGTTCCTTGATCAGTTGCAGCACACTGCGGGCCACCTGATCGGCCATGGTCGGGGTCGATACCGATGCAACCCGGAGCATTCGCTCGGCGCCGACATCGGTCAGCGTCCAGGCATCGTCCGCCAGCGCAACCAGACTTTCGGCGGTGGTCAGCAGTTCCAGCGACAGGTACAAATCCGTGTGTCGCAAGCCGGTCATGCGCCACTGCGACCGGAGGCTGTCGAGCGGCACGGGCTTGCCGGCTTCCGCGTGCAGCGCATGAAGCACGTCATAGAGCGCGTATTCGAAGATGCTGTCGTCAAGTTTGAGCATGGCGGGGCGTCCTGAAGCGTGAGAAGGGTTTTGGTTTTCTGTGTGCGTCCTATCGGCCATACGACCGTGTTCTGAAGCGGCTTGACTTGAGTCAAGGCGGGAGCGGTATCGATCAACCGATCAGCGGTCATTTTGCACGCGGTAATCTCGATTTTCGAACTGACAGAAGATTCAACAAATGTACGGTTCGAAACACTGAGTCCACGGCGCTTTCAGCACCGTTATTTTGTTATTCCGTCATTGAATTGACGGAGTCCAAAAAAGTTACACTTGTTTACCCGATACCTCCCACAACCCCGAGGAAAGCACGATGATTCTTGATGGTTCCGTCACTGCCGTGGTCACCGGCGGTGCATCCGGTCTGGGCGAGGCCACGGCCCGCCGCCTGGCCGCCCACGGCGTTCGCGTGGCCCTGTTCGACATGAACGAGGCCCGCGGCGAAGCGCTGGCCGCCGAACTGGGCGGCGTGTTCTGCAAGGTCAACGTGACGTCGGACGCCGATGTCGACGCCGGCTTCGCCAAGTCGCGCGCCGCGCTCGGTCAGGAACGCATCCTGGTCAATTGCGCCGGCATCGCCACCGCTGCGAAGACCGCCGGCTTCGACAAGAAGACCGGCGAAATCAAGCATTTCGCGCTCGATCAGTGGGAAAAGACCATCCAGATCAACCTGATCGGCACGTTCCGCTGCATCGCCAAGTCGGCCGCCGGCATGATCACCGCGGCGCCGCTGGAGCACGGCGAGCGCGGCGTGATCATCAACACGGCGTCGGTCGCCGCACAGGACGGCCAGATCGGCCAGTCGGCGTACTCGGCATCGAAGGCCGGCGTCGTCGGCATGACTCTGCCGATTGCCCGCGATCTGATGAACGACGGCATCCGCATCAACACCATCCTGCCGGGCATCTTCATGACGCCGATGATGGCGGGCATGCCGCAGAACGTGCAGGACGGCCTCGCCGCCTCGGTGCCGTTTCCGAAGCGCCTCGGCAATCCGGCCGAATACGCCAGTCTGGTTGTCGAGATGTGCTCGAACGGCTACTTCAACGGCGAATGCGTGCGCCTCGATGGTGCCATCCGCATGGCGCCGCGCTGAGCGACGCCCGGCAGCACGCATGAAAAAGCCCGCGACCGAGCCTTCGGTCGCGGGCTTTCTGTTTCGTCAGCCGCGAGATCAGCGGTCGTTCAGCAGGGGCATCAGCAGCGCCGGGTCCGGCAGGGTCAGACCGATCTGCTGCGCGACGGCGTCGAGCTTGGTGCGGGCATCCGCTTCCAGCTGCGTCAGCAGCAGGATCACCGGCCGGATGTCCGGCAGCCGGAACACGGCACGGATGATGTCGCCGAAGATTGCGTCGTCCTGAATCACCGGCAGGTTGATCACGCGCTTCTGAAGCCTTGGCTCCATTCGCGCCACGATCGGCAGCAGCACGTCCCAGCGGCCGATCGCCTGCGTGTTCTTGACGATGTTGTTCAGAGCCGCTTCCGGCAGTTCGCCGGTGATCGCTGCCAGCTTCTGCTGGAGCGCGGCATCGACGCCGGAAATCAGCGCCAGCGCTTCGGCCCAGAGGTCCGACGAACCGGTTGCCGCGTGACCGACCACCGCCTGCAGGCGCTCCGGCGCGATGCGGGCGACGATGTCGCCGAGCCGCTCGGTGCTTTCGGCGAAGAACGCGATGTGCAGCAGCTTGGCGTCATCGGTGATCGCATCGACCACCGGCCGGATCGCGTCGAGCGCGATCAGGTCGATGAAGCGGCCCATCGTCACGTATTCGCCGCGCTGTGCCAGTTCGCGGGCAATTGCGACGATCAGATGCTTCGGAAAGCCCGCGATCAACTCCTGGGCCGAGCGCGGGTCGAGTTCGATGCAGGCATCGACGAGGAACGGCAGCTTCAGCTTCTCGGCGATCTCGATCGCCCGCGCCGCCGGCACCAGCCCGCAGACGCGCGCGCAGATCAAGGGTCCGATCACCTTCTCGATGATCAGCACGAGGATCGGGATCGGCAGCAGACGGCTGGCCGTCGCCATGTTCTGGAAGCGCTTGCGATCGGCATCGAACATCGCCGCGGTCGCCCGCTCGCGCAGCGCCCGGATCAGCGGCGCGTCGAGCTTGCCGAGCCAGGCCAAGGACGCGTCCTCGACCCGGCACAGCCGCGCCAGCTTGATGATTTCCGCCCGCTGCGCCAGCGACAGCGCGGTCAGTGCCGCCTGGGTGGTGGACTTCGCCATCGGCCTACAGATCCAGGATCTTGCGCACGGCGCCGCGCAGCAGCAACGGCACGTGGCTCAGCGATTCGGTCAGCGCCGCATCGACCTGCGCCTTCTGCGTGCGCTTGGCCTCGCTCAGCAGGCGCGCCAGCTTGCCGAGTTCGGCCGCATCCAGTGCATCGAGCCCGGCTGGCGGCTGCCGTTCAAGCGCAGCCTCCAGTTCGCCGAGCGCTGCCGATCGGGTGTCTGATCGATCCATGACGATGAAGGATCAGACCGGACGCGCCGGCGCCAGATTGGTCGGCCGCACGGCCGGCGCTTCACCCGGCTTCGGCGGGTACAGGAATGCCGCGATGGCCGGCAGGCCGAGCACGGCGCCGAACATGTTCGCGGTGAACATGAACAGCAGCAGCAGGCCCATGTCGATCTGGAACTGCAGCTGCGACAGCAGCCAGGTCGAAACCGACGCCGCCAAGGTGATGCCGGTGAAGATCACCGCCTTGCCGGTGCCGCGCAGGGTTTCGAAGTAGGCCACGCGCAGGCTCTTGCCTTCCTTCAGGCCCGACACCAGCACGCCGTAGACATAGATGCCGTAGTCGACGCCGATGCCGACCGCCAGTGCCAGCACCGGCAGGGTCGCGACCTTCATGCCGATATCGAGCGAGGCCATCACCGCGTAGCCCATCTCCGACACCAGACCCAGCGGCACGAGAATGCAGACCAGTGCGCGCCACTCCTGGAAGCACATCCACAGCAGCACGAGGATCACGGCGTAGACCAGCAGCACGACGCGGCCTTCCTGCTCCTCCACCACCTCGTTGGTGGCGGCCATCACGCCGACGTTGCCGGTGGCGAGCGCGAAGTTCACCGGGCAATCCTTGGTCATGCCTTCGTAGGCCGTGCGCAGGTCCGTCTGGTTCTTGCGGGCGGCTTCCAGCACTTCCGGCTTGGCCGAGTCGCCGAGCTGGAACACTTCGGCATTCGCCGCCTTCAGCTTCTGGAACGTCGTGTACTTGGTCGAGCAGTACTCCGGGGTCACGTCCGGGGCGCGCGAGAAGAAGTCCTTGGCGTTCTCGTCATTGAACTTCTTCACTTCCTCGACGATGTGGCTGATGGTCGCGGCCTTGTGATCCTTGGTGAACAGGTAGATCGCGAGCGCGTCGCAGTCGTCGTTCAGCAGGCCGGTGGATGTCGGCACCAGTGCCGTGGCCTGCGCCAGCGCGAACTGGTTGCGCGGCAGCACCAGCGCGTTCAGGCGGCCTTCCGACAGGCCCTGATAGACGAGTTTGGCGAAGGTCAGCAGGCTCAGCGTCGACTGCACGCCATCGGTGTTTTCCATCTTCCACGCGAAGCGGTCGGCCTGATCCATCAGCTGGTAGCTGACGCAGCCATTCGGCTTGGTTTCGGCGATGACCTTGAAGATGTCGACGGCGATCTGGAAGTTGTCGGTGATCGCGTTGAAATCCTGATTGAAGCGGGAATCCGGCCGCAGTTCCGGCACGCCCTTCAGCGCGTCGCCGATCTTGAGATCCGCCTTGCCCCACAGCGCCCAGCCCAGCATGGCACCGGACACCGCCAGCACGCCGGTCGCCACCGCCGGCTTGGTGACACCCGACAGCCACCACCAGATCGGATCGAGCTTCGCGTCCTTCTTGGTCTGGCGATCGATGAAGGCATTCACGTCCTTCAGCTTGACCATCGTCAGCCAGATCGGCACGAACATCTTGTTGGCGACGATGATCGCCAGTCCGCCGAGCACGGCGTTGATCGACATCTCCTGAATGATCTGGATCTTGATCAGGTAGATCGTCGCGAAGCCGGCGACGTCGGTCAGCAGCGCGATGGTGCCGGCGATGGCCAGACGGCGGAACGTTTCGAGCGAGGCATCGAAGCTCGACTTGCCGGCGTGCACTTCATCGACCCAGGCGTTGACGTACTGCACGCCGTGCGACACGGACACCGCAAGAATCAGGAACGGCACCAGGATCGCGAACGGATCGACCCCGTAGCCGAGGGTCTTCAACAGACCCATTTCCCAGACCACGGCGACCACGGACGAGAACAGCGGGATCATCGCCAGCTTGAACGAGCCGCAATAGATCCACAGCAGGAAGCCGGTGATGATCAGGGTCAGGCCGAAGAAGCCGGCGACCTCGAGCGAGGCCTTGGTCATGTCATCGACGATTTTCGCGAAGCCGATGATGTGGACCTTGATGCCGTCCTTCTCGTACTTCGCGCGCAACTGTTCGAGATACTGGCCGACCTTCGGGTAGTCGAGCTTCTCGCCGGTCTGCGGATCGATCTCGAGCAGTTCGGTCAGGATCATCGCGCCGCGCTGGTCGTTGGTGACGATGCGACCGATCACCTGCGCCTTGGCGACGTTCGACTTCACCTTCTGCAGCACGTCCGGCGTCGGCTGATAGTCGGGCGGAATCACTGTGGCGCCGGACAGGCCGCCTTCGATGTTCTCGACGTAGTTGACGTTCGGCGTGAACAGCGACGTGACCTTGGCGCGGTCAACACCCGGCATGAAGAACACTTCATCGGTCGCCTTCTGCAAGGTGCCCATGAATTCCGGCGTGTAGATGTCGCCGGTGCCCTCGTCCTTGATCAGCGCGACGAGCACCGTGTTGGCGCCACCGAAGTCACGGTAGTACTCGCGGAACTTCTCCATGTACGGATGTTCCAGCGGCACCGACTTCAGCCAGCCGGCGTCCGGCTTCAGGCGCCCGGTCTGCACGACGAACAGCAGGGTCAGCACGATCAGCACCCAGTGCGTGATGTGCCGCTTGCCGTAGATGATCGGTTCAACGACCTTGAGAATCTTCTCGGCCCAGACGCCGCCTACTGCTGCACCTGCCATGTCCCTTCTCCGCGACGAATCGTTATGTGGTGTGAGCAGCGAGCGTCAGTTCGGAACCGGCAGCGCCTGCACGCCCGAGGTTCCGACCACGATCAGGCCGCCGGCAGCAGCCAGCCCCATGTTCATGTTGATGTTGGTCGGCAGCACGATGCGGTTGAGCGCACCGGCGGCGAAATCCGCCTTCATGACGCGGCCGTTGGCGCCGAACAGCAGCACCTGGCCGTCGTCGCTGACCGAGCCGCCGAACAGGCTTTCGGTGTCTTCCGATGCCAGACGGGTCCAGCCCGCGACTTCGCTGATCGGATTGGCCAGACTGCCCGAGGCTTCCGGATTCGCGGCCAGTTCCCGCAGCGCGGCGAGGTCGGCTTCGGTCAGCACGGCCGCCTTCGACAGGTCGGCCGCATGGAACGCGTTGCCGCGCAGGCCGAACATCACGGCACCGTTGGCACCATCGGGCACCGTGCCGAAGTAAGAACCGGTGTACGGCGACTTGAGCTGTGTCCAGGTCGAGCCCCGATCGACCGAGCGCGCCAGGAAGCCGCGTTCACCGGTCAGCAGCAGGCTGCCATCGCCGAGCGTGACGAGGTTGTAGAGATTCGGCTGATCCTCGAACACGGACGATTCGATCGTCTCCCAGGTCTTGCCGCCATCGGCCGTGCGCTTCAGCGCACCATTGCCGCCGGCGACGAGGCCATTGCTCGTGTCGAAGAACAGGATGTCGAAATACGGCTTGCCCCAGCTGGCATCGAACTGCGCCAGCGTCCAGGTCTTGCCGGCATCCTCGGTCGCGAGGATGGTGCCGTCGTAGCCCACGGCCCAGCCATGGGTGTCATCGAGAAAGCGGACGCGCACGAGGGTCGCATCCGCCGGAGTCGGAACCTGCTTCCACGCCTTGCCGTCTTCGGACAGCAGCACGCCGCCGCGCTGGCCCACCGCGACATAGCCCGAGCCGGCCTTGGCGATGCCCAGCAGCAGGCTCGACACCGCACGCGGCGCTTCGACCGAAGGCCGTGCGACGAGCGTCGTGTCGGTACCGGTGTCTTCGTCGCCGGAAGATTCCGCTTCCTGCGCGAACAGGTAGACCGGGAAGGCAACGGCGACCGCGAGCGACGACAGCGCGGCCAGCTTGCGCAGCGAGAGAGCGTGACGATTCATGCGAGGGTCCTGAAATCTTGAGCCGGCGCCGTGCCGTCAACGACGGCGCTTCCGGCACGGGGCCGGCGAGTGGTCTCGCCGGCCCGGTGGAGCTGCCAGTACTGCGACTGCGCGACTACTTCGACTGCGACTTGCGGTTCAGGCTGCCCGGCGAGAAGTAGTCATCCTTGAAGCCGATCTTGAAGTCGCTGATCTTGTCTTCGTTCGACAGCGCGGTGACGAAGTAGCGGCCCGACTGCAGGTCGTAGATCACTTCCGGAATGCCGGTGACGGTCGGCACGAACGGCACCGAGATCAGCTGCGCTTCCTGCACCTTCCACAGCTGGTCGCGGTTGTCGTAGGCATCGACCGCGGCGATCGCCCAGCTGTCCTCGTCGACATAGAAGCGGCGCTTCTTGAACTGGTGACGCAGGCCGGCGCGCAGCGTGGCCTCGACGATCCAGACGCGATGCAGCTCATAGCGCGACAGGTTCTGGTTGATGTGGCCCGGACGGACGATGTCCTTGTACTTGATCAGCGGCGCGTTGATCAGGAACGAGTTGTACGCGATGTACATCTCCTTCTTGCCGACGAGCTTCCAGTCATAGCGATCGAGCGCGCCGTTGAACACGTCGACCTGGTCGTTGAACTGCTCGCCGTCGGTACCGATGTACGGGTTGTCGTAGCCCACGTCCGGCGCGCGGTTCACGCGGCCGAGGCCCGGGTTGAAGATCCACGCATCACGGCCTGAACCGCCGGCACCCGAGGTTTCATGCACGAGCGTCAGCTGCCCGGCGACCTTGGCGGGCGCCACGACGTTCGAGAGGTAGTACAGCAGGATCTTGGTGCCCGGATTGGCTTCCTCGAGGTTCGCGTACTTGAACTTCACGTCCTCGATCAGCTTGGTGATCTTGTACGAACCATCGGCCTTGACCACGGCCTGGTTGTTGTAGCGCTTCACCGCTGAACCGCGGTAGCGCATCTTGTGGTTCCAGATCACTTCCGCGCCCGACTTCGGAATCGGGAACGGGAAGCCGAGCACCGCGCCTTCGACTTCATCGGTGCCCTTCAGCTCGGCCGTCGTCGCGTTCTTGATCGTCGCGGCGTTGATCTGGTCCGGGAAGAACGCCGAACGCAAGGTCGGGTAGACGATCATCTTGTACGTCGGGTACTTCGCGAACATCGCCTTCTGACCTTCGGTCAGCTTGTCGGCGTACTTCGCGACATCCGCCTTGGTGATGATGAACAGCGGCTTCTCGAACGTGCCGCCGCCACCGATCTGCTGGCGCTGCTTGGTGGCCAGCTTGGCCAGATCCGGCGGCAGCTTGGCGATGATGTCGTCGATCTGCTTGGAGATCTTCGGGTAGTCGGCCAGCGTGAAGGTATCGAGATACTTCAGCAGCGCGTCGAAGTCGCCCGGGCTCTTCGCGCGGATCGCTTCGAACTGCTGACGCAGTTCCTCGAGCTTCGCCGGCGTCAGCGCACGCACTTCGGCGTCGAAGTTCTTGCCGCCGACCCAGGCCGGAATCGAGCCGTCGGCGTTGGCACCGGCCACGGCACCGACCGGCGTCAATTCCTTGCCGAGCTTGGCCGCCTCATCGGGACCCGCCTTGGCAAATGCCGCGGAACTGGCGGCCATGCCGATCGCGGCACCCGCCACATACAGACTCATTTTCTTGAACATCGGTGTGCTCCTCTCGTGATTCTTCATTGCCAATCGAGGTGGCTCGGGGGTTGCGGCGTGCCGGCCTGCCGCATCCCTGCGACGCGCCGGCGGCATGCATCAGGGATCAGAACGTGTACGAAATCTGGAAGCCGAAAGTGTCGCGATCGCGCTGGGTGTTGTTGGTGCCGCCACCGGTCGAGCCGAGATAGATCAGCTGGCCGGCCCACGGGCCGCCATTCTCGATTTCGGTACTGATCGAATACGTGATCGTGCCTTCGATGAAGTTCTGCACCGGCAGCGGCGAGATGCCATAGACGTCGTGGCCGAAGAACAGCGCCGGCTTGAAGTTCAGGCCCAAGAACACGTTGTTGTATTCGAAGCGCGTCAGGATGCGGTAGCCGGCCGAGAAGTCGCTGGCAAAGCCCTTGCGCTGCTGCGTCGGGTTCAGCGAGCGCGCGTCCGGCGTGCCGTTCGGGCGGCCGGTGCCGTCGGCACCCGGGCTGGCGTGCGTGTTGTTGTTGTTGCCGCCTTCGATCTGCAGGCGATCGATGCTCGGCAGGCCGTAGATGTGGGTCAGGCCCACTTCCGCGAGGATGATGACCTGATCGGCGCCGAACGGGTTTTCCGACGCACCGATGGCGCGGATGCCGGTCAGGTCCAGCTGGTCGACCGTGAAGCGCTCATAGCCGCGAATGCGCTGGTTCGGCTGGATTTCCTGGCCGCGATAGCCGGAGATGAAGTCCGGCACGGCATTGCGCGACGACGGCAGCGTGAAGACATCGCCCGAACCGACGGCGCCGAGCAGCGTCGGCAGGCCGTTCAGCAGACCGGTGACATTGCCGAGCAGCTGCTGCGGATTCGACGTGGTGATGTCGCCGATCGCCGGGCCGAGCGCAGCGATGGTCTGGGTGATGAACTGCGGCGACAGGCCGAGGGTGATGTCCTGCCGTGGCAGCGACGGCTGCAGGCCGGCAAAGAACAGATCGACGACGCTGACCTGCAGCGGCAGATTCGGGCGCACCGAATACTCGCCAGCCAGCGACCACTTGCCGATGTTGGTGTTGAAGCTGACACCGAACACCTGGTTGTTCTCCGGGTAGTCGAAGAACACCTTCAGCGAATCGATCGGCGCCGGCTCCAGCCCGGTCTCCGGATTCAGGCCGACGAAGCCATTGCAGGAAGTGAACGCATCGACGAAGCCGTTGGCGTCGCGGGCACAGGATTCGCTGGTCGCGATCACGCTCACGTACGGCAGGCGGCTGTGATAGTTCAGCCCATAGAAGCCGAGTTCGGTGCCGCCGTTGAACTCCGGCAGATACCAGGTCAGCTTGAAGCCGCCCTGCCCCTGATTGTTCGGCTGCGCGAAGCTCAGCGGCAGTACCTGCGCCGTCAGGGACGAGTTCGAGATGGCGTTGATCGGGAACGGAATCCGCTGCAGGCGATCCGGATCTTCCGAGAACTGGCCGACCGACACCAGGAAGCTGTCGGCATTGTAGAAATCGAGGAACGAATAGAACGTGCCGCCCACGTCCGGATTCACGCGGCGCCACGCGAACTGGTAGATCAAGTCGAGCGACAGGCCTTCGCCGAGCTGGGTGTTGAAGCTCAGCAGCGGCACCGACTGGAACACTTCGTTGATCGGCGTACCCGGCTGGTGCAGCAGGCGGGCGTCCGGCGGCTGCAGTTCGTTGATCGAGTTCAGCACCACGAAGCTCGACTCGCCCCAGCGGATGTGCTGGTAGCCGACGGTGGCGTTGAAATCCTGCCCGAGCAGGTTGAAGGCGCCGCCGATGAAGGCGTCCTTGATCTGGAAATCCTGACCGACCGGACGGCCCTGATTGCTCGGACGGGCGGTTCGCGCCGGCTGGAAATTGGTGTCCGGATGGCTTTCGGTGAAGCGGTAGTTCACCGGATCGAAGAACGCCAGCACGCCGAACTTGAAGTTCAGGTTGTCGTACTGGCCGCTGAGATCGGTGCTGAGCTTGGTGACGCCCGACACCAGATCCCACTGGTCGTAGTTCAGGTCGCCGTTGTCCTTGTTGGTGCCGACGAAGGCGCCGGGCGCATCGACCAGACGCTGGTTCGGGGCCGGATCACCGGTGAAGCTGAGGCAGCCGTCGGGGCACAGCGCCGGGTTGATGTTGGTCTTGCCGATCAGTCGGGCGTCGGCCTTCTCGGCGCGAACCGCGGCACCGACCGACAGGCTGCTCTTCCACGAGCCGGTGAATTCACCGAACTCGAAGTCGATCGCGTGCGCGGGCATCTGATAGGCCAGCGCCACGAGAACGGCGCTGCGGAATGCATTCAGTTTCATCAACTTTCTCCCCACTGGACGCCGCATGCGTGCACGGCGGTTGTTCTTGTTGTCGTATGCCCCCGAGCGGGCATCGTTGGTCTGCTGCAGGTCAGTCGCCCAGCACTCCGCGGCTGACAAAATGGACGTAATCCCGGATCAGTTCATCGCGCCGCCCCGGGTACAGCGGCGCGTTGTTTCCGAATGGCGAAAAGCGGAGTCCGCCCAGCGCCGTCAAGCCGAACAACGTGGAACTCAGGCACAGCAACATCTGCAGCCACAGCTTTTCACGCGGCTTGCGCGGCAGGCGCTTCGCCAGAAGCCGTTCGATCTCGATGACGTACGACGCGCTCTTGCTCAGCAGCAGCGACTGGCCGACATCGCCGCCATCGGAGGCCAGCTTGGCCAGAAAGCGGATCGCATCGCGGCCGGTTTCGTTGGCGTGGAAGACCAGCACCACCGGCATCACCAGCGCGGTGACCAGATCCTCGGTGCCCAGGGTGCCGGCCTCGTCGGCTGCGCGGACATCGGCCAGCGCCGCATCGTAGTAAGGCTGGAAAATCTGCTGGACATGCTCGGCCACGGCGTCGACGAGGCCCTGCTTGTCCTTGAAGTGATAGTGGATCGCCGACTGATTGCCCTGCCCGGCCTTCTGCACGATTTCGCGCAGGCTGACAGCGCCAATCGCGCGGTCGGCGAACAGCTTCATCGCTTCCCGGATCAGCACCTCGCGGGTGCCGCTGGTGCTTTCGGCGATGCGCTTGCTGCGCGGACTGCGCGCAATGGCCCGCGAGACCACGGCACGACCATCGGCTTTCTTGCTGGCGACAGGTCGTTTGGCAGCGATCAGCATGGACGGGGGGCGACATCCAGGAGTTAATGCGGTTCCATTACGATAGTCGCATTCATGTTTTCGCGGCAAGCCTGCAGTGAATTTTTCCCAAAGGAGTTCAGTGATGCCGAAACCGTCGCGTGCCGCCGCCGTCAGCCCCACCGCGCTGTACACCGGTGCCGTCTGGGCCCGCAACGGCCTGTCGCATCCGGCCTTCGCAACGCTCGAAGGCCATCTGATGTTCCAGGCCGCGCGGCCGGCGCTGGCGCTGGCGCGCGCGCTCGGCGGACCGACGCTCGAGGGTCTGCTGCTGTCGCGCCATCGGGTCATCGACCAGCAACTCCATGCCGCGATCAAGGCCGGCAGGGTCACGCAGGTGATCGAGATCGCCGCCGGCCTGTCGCCGCGCGGCTGGCGCTTCGTCAAGCACTACGGCCCGCGCATCCGCTACATCGAGGCCGACCTGCCGGGCATGGCGGCACGCAAGCGCGCGTTGCTGACGCGGCTGGGGCATCACGGTGACCGCCATCGCGTGGTCGATATCGACGCCTTCGCCGAAGCCGGGCCGATGAGCCTCGCGGCCATCGCCGACACCCTCGATCCGACCCAAGGCACGGCGATCATCACCGAAGGCCTGATCAACTATTTCCCGGTCGATGCCGTCACCGGCCTGTGGTCGCGCATGGCGACAACGCTGTCGCGCTTCCCGAACGGGCTGTACCTGTCGGACCTGCACATCGGCGGCGAAAACCGCAATCCGGCCGTGCGCGCGTTCGTGCAGGCGCTGTCGGTGTTCGTCCGCGGCCGCGTGCACCTGCACTTCTCGTCGGCCGACGAGGCAGTCCAAGCAATTGAATCAGCAGGCTTTTCCAGCGCGAAACTGCTGCGCCCGTCGGACCTTGCGAAAGACTGGCCGGACTGTCGCGATCCGGCCGCGCGCCTGGTCCGCGTGATCGTCGCCCACACCGAGTCTCCGCGCGCCGCGTGAGTGCACGCGACCGGACTAGGCAAAAACCAACCGGTGGAAGTTTGTGAACACTTGTTCCATTATCCGCCGCATCGCAGGAGGAGACCGTCCATGAATCGCACGACCGAGGGCAGCCCGAACCCCGGCAGCACCGTCACCGTCGCGCCCTCCGGCGCCGCCGCGATCACGCGCCGGGATCTGCATTTCGCGATCGACGACGTCGACCTCAAGCACTGGCACGGCGACGGCACGAGCGTCAGCCAGTTCTACAACGCCATGTCGCTGTTCTTCCCGGAAGGCGAGCAATTCTTCATCGACAGCGTCCGTCATTACCGCGAACGCATCACCGATCCGGCGCTGCTGGCCGACATCAAGGGCTTCATCGGTCAGGAAGCGATGCATGGCCGCGAGCATCGCGCCTACAACGCCCGCCTGGCCGAGCAGGGCTACGACGCCGAGCTGCTCGAAGCCCGCGCGCTGAGCCTGCTGAACTTCGCTCGCCAGCACCTGCCGCCGATCCATCATCTGGCCGCGACCATCGCGCTCGAACACTTCACCGCGATCCTCGCCGACGTGCTGCTGCGCGAGCCGCGCCTCACCGCCGGTGCCGACCCGCGCATGGCCGCGCTGTGGCGCTGGCACGCGGTCGAGGAAACCGAGCACAAGGCCGTCGCGTTCGACGTGTTCCGCGCGATCACCCGCGGCTCGGTTCGCGGCTACGTGCTGCGCTGCACGGTGATGGTCAGCGTCTCGATCCGCTTCCTGTGGCAGACCGCGCGCACCCACTACCACCTGATCCGGCAGGACGGCGAGCATCGCAACCTGCGCGGCTGGTTGCGGTTGATGAACCATCTCTGGGGCCGACCGGGCCTGCTTCGCCGCATCGTGCTGCCGTGGCTTGCGTACTTCCGTCCCGGCTTCCACCCGTGGCAGCACGACAACCGCGCGCTGCTCGAAGGCTGGCAGCCGGTCTCGGTCGCCCGCAACCTGCCGCGCGCTGCCTGAACCCCATGCGCGGAAGCTCCGATCAGCCGCAGGATCGCCTGCACCTGACCGACATCGTGCGCGGCGCGCTGTCGGCGCTGCCGGATGCCCTGATCGTCGGGCAGGGGCTAGCGACCTTGGCGCTGAAGAAGCCGGCCTCGATCGATTCGATCGGGTTGCGCATCGAGGAACTGGCGCGCAGTCACGGCCAGAACATCGCGATCAAGTTCGATGACCGGACCTGGACCTATGCCGAGTTCAATGGCTGGGCCAATCGCATCGCTGCCGTGCTGCGCGGGCGCGGCCTGCGCGCCGGCCAGCGCGTGGCAGTGCTGCTGCACAACCGGCCGGAAGCCCTGGCCGTGGTCACCGCCGTGGTCAAGCTCGGTGCCGTGGCGGCGATGGTCAACCACAACCAGCGCGGCAGCGTGCTGGCGCACAGCCTGAAGCTCAGCGCGCCGGGCATCATCGTTGCCGGCGAGGAATGCCTCGAAGCGCTGGACTCGCTGGCGGCGGGCGAGCGGCTCGATGCCAGCGTCGTCCGGCTCTGGCTCGGCAGCGGCAAGGCGCCGCGCGGCTGGCGCGATCTGGCCAAGCTCGCCGACGACGAATCGTCCGCCGACTGCCCGGAAACTCAGGCCGTGGCGATGAAGACGCCGGCGTTCCACATCTTCACGTCCGGCACCACCGGCCTGCCCAAGGCGTCGGTGATGACGCATTACCGCTGGCTGCGCGGCATGGCCGGGCTCGGCCAGATGTCGCTGCGCCTGCACGCCGATGACACGCTGTACTGCCCGCTGCCGCTGTATCACAACAATGCGCTGACCGTGTCGTGGGGCGCCGCCATCGGCGCCGGTGCGGCGCTGGCCATCGGCCGCAAGTTTTCGGCCTCGCGCTTCTGGGACGACGTGCGCCACTTCGACGCCACCGCGTTCTGCTACATCGGCGAACTGTGCCGCTACCTGCTGAACCAGCCGCCGGGCCCGCGTGATCAGGAACATCGCATCCGGCTGATCGTCGGCAACGGCCTGCGTCCGGAAATCTGGGACGCGTTCCAGTCCCGCTTCGCGATTCCGCGGATCAACGAGTTCTACGGTGCCAGCGAATCGAACGTGGCCTTCGTCAATGGTTTCGGCCTGTCGAAGACCACCGGCTTCTGCCCGCTGCCGTTCGCCATCGTCGAGTTCGATGCCGAAGCCGAAGCACCGGTGAAGGATGCTCGCGGCTTCCTGAAGAAGGTGCCGAGCGGCGGAGTCGGCCTGCTGCTGGCCGAGATCACCGATCGCGCGCCGTTCGACGGCTACACCGACGCCAAGGCCAGCAACAGCAAGCAGCTGCGCAATGTCTTCAAGCGCGGCGACTGCTGGTTCAACACCGGCGATCTGGTGCGCGATCAGGGCTGGCGTCACATCCAGTTCGTCGACCGCGTCGGCGACACCTTCCGCTGGAAAGGCGAGAACGTCGCCACCACCGAGGTCGAAGCGGCACTGAACCAGATCGACGGCGTCGAGCAGGCCGTGGTCTACGGTGTGGAAGTGCCGAACTGCGACGGCCGCGCCGGGATGGCCTCGCTGTCCTGCGTCGGCGAACGCTTCGACGGCAAGGCGGTCGCCGCGACGCTGCGTCAGGCGCTGCCCGCGTATGCCGTGCCGCTGTTCATCCGGTTGCGGCAGGAGCAGGAAGTCACCGCCACCTTCAAGTACCGCAAGGTCGATCTCAAGCGCGACGGCTTCGATCCGGCCGTGGTCGAAGACCCGCTGTATCTGCTCGATCGCGATGGCTATGTCCGCCTGACCCGCGCGCTGCACGCGAAGATCGTCAGCGGCGCGCTGCGCCTGTGAACCCGCCCGCCGCTCGCCCTGCCCGTCCTGTCATCCGATGAAAATCGACCTCAATATCGAACGCAGCCTGATGCTGCCTGTCTCGCATGCGCGCGCGCTGACGCTGCTGGACGACGTCGAAAGCACGATCGGCCGCTTCCCGAATCTGAAAGCCTTGACCCGGCTCGACGATCACAGCTACCGCTGGGACATGCGCACGATGGGCGTGCGCATCGCCCGCATCGCGCATGACCTGAGCTACGCCGCGCGCTACAGCATCGACCGTGGCAACGGCGTCATCCGCTGGGTGCCGGTCCCCGGTCACGGCAATGCCAGCATCGGCGGCGAGATTCGCCTGACCGCGAGCGGCGACGCCACGCAGATGCAGTTCAAGGTCAATGGCGTGATGAACGACGTGCCGGTGCCGCTGCTGTACCGGCCGCTGGCCCCGAGTTTCATCAGCGCCAAGATGAGCACGCTGATCGAGCGCTTCCTCGCTCGCACCGCCGAAGCCCTCGCCGCCGAGCCGGCAGCGCCGGCGTCGCAGCCGAAATCCCGTTCCCCGAAACAACCTGCACCGAAGAAACCATGAAACCTGCTGCCCCCCTTGCCGATGTCCTGATGGGCCGCGGCCTGCGCGTGCTGAACCGCGTGTCCGCCCTGCCCGTGATCGACCGCCTTGGCCTGCGCAAGCCGGCCGAACGTCTGCTGTTCAACACGTCGAAGAACGCGTTCCGCGTCGCCGGTGCCGCCGGCCGCCAGTTCGCCGCGACGCAGAAGCTGCTGAAGCCGTCGCGCCTGCCGAAGGCGCCGTCGCGCGATCTGTTCGACCTCACGCCGAGCGAAGAGCAGCAGATGCTGCGCGACGCCGTGCTCGGCTTTGCCAGCGAGCAGCTGCGTCCGGCCGCCGTCGCCGCCGATGCCGCGTGCAAGGCGCCGCGCGAGCTGCTGACGCAGGCCGCCGAACTCGGCATCGCGATGATGGGCATCCCGGAAGATCTCGGTGGCGTCGGTGCCGAGCGCTCCGCCGTCACCAATGTGCTGGTCGCTGAAGCGCTGGCCCAGGGCGATCTCGGCCTGGCCGTGGCCTGCCTCGCGCCGAGTGCGGTTTCGACCGCGCTGGTGCTGTGGGGCAACGAAACGCAGCAGGCCAAGTATCTGCCGGCGTTCACCGGCGAAAGCCTGCCAGCCGCCGCGCTGGCGATCCAGGAACCGCGCGCGCTGTTCAACCCGTTTGCGCTGAAGACCGTCGCGAAGCCGGTGGCGAACGGCTATCTGCTCAGCGGCGAGAAGTCGCTGGTGCCGCTGGCCGCCGATGCCGAACTGTTCATCGTCGCTGCCGATCTCGAAGGACATGGCCCCGCCCTGTTCGTGGTCGAAGCCGGCAGCGCCGGCATCAGCGTCGAAGCCGAGCCGGCAATGGGTCTGCGCGCGGCCGGCACCGGTCGCGTCCGGTTCACCGACGTCAGCCTGCCGGACGAAGCACTGCTCGCCGCCGGTGATGCCAGCGCCTATGCCGACTGTATCCAGCTCGCGCGCATCGGCTGGTGCGCGCTGGCCGTGGGCGCGTCGCAGGCCGCGCTCGACTACCTGATTCCGTACGTGAACGAGCGCGTCGCGTTCGGCGAGCCGATCAGCCATCGCCAGTCGGTGGCGTTCAACATCGCCAACATCGGCATCGAACTCGAAGGCATGCGGCTGGCGACCTATCGCGCCGCCGCGCGTGCCGAACAGGGCCTCGACTTCGCGCGCGAGGCCGCCATCGCCCGCAAGCTGTGCAGCGACAAGGCGATGACCATCGGCTCAGACGCCGTGCAGCTGCTTGGTGGCCACGGCTTCGTCAAGGAGCATCCG
This sequence comes from Nevskia sp., assembly GCF_021732705.1. Lineage (GTDB taxonomy): Bacteria > Pseudomonadota > Gammaproteobacteria > Nevskiales > Nevskiaceae > Nevskia. The sequence goes on from NZ_JAKFUM010000011.1 coordinate 121,366, forward strand.
GCCGAACGCTGGTACCGCGACCTGCGCGCAGTCGGCGTGATGGAAGGCGTGGTCCTCGTCTAAGGAATTCCGAACATGATCAATCTCGAAACCCCGAAGAAGTTCGCCGGCCTGGCGATGCAGGCCCATCAGGTCGCGAAGGAAATCTTCCGGCCGATCTCGCGCAAGTACGATCTCGCCGAACACGCGTATCCGAAGGAACTGGACATGCTGGCCTCGCTGCTCGACGGCATGACCGCCGGCGGCGGCGCTGCCGGCGCCGGTGCCGCCGGTGTCGGCCGCGGCACCCGTGACAGCAGCAACGAGAACCGCAATGGCTCGAACCTGTCGTCGCTGGTCGGCGTGATGGAACTGTGCTGGGGCGACGTCGGCCTGCTGCTGTCGATGCCGCGTCAGGGCCTCGGCAACTCGGCGATCGCGGCCGTTGCCAACGAGGAGCAGTTGGAACGCTTCAAGGGCCGCTGGGCCGCGATGGCGATCACCGAACCGGGCTGCGGCTCGGACTCCGCCGCGATCCGTACCACCGCGGTCAAGGATGGCGACGACTACATCCTGAACGGCGAAAAGATCTATGTCACGGCCGGCGACCGTGCCGAACTGGTCGTGGTCTGGGCAACACTCGATCGCAACATCGGCCGTGCCGCGATCAAGAGCTTCGTCGTCGAGAAGGGCACGCCGGGCTTCGAACTGGTGCGCCTCGAACACAAGCTCGGCATTCGCGCGTCCGACACCGCCGCGTTCGTGCTGAAGGATGTCCGCGTGCCGGCGAAGAACCTGCTCGGCGATCCGGAAATCAATGTCGAAAAGGGCTTCGCCGGCGTCATGCAGACCTTCGACAACACCCGGCCGCTGGTCGCCGGCATGGCGCTGGGCCTGACCCGCGCCGTGCTCGAGGAAACGCGCCGCATCCTCGAGGAAGCCGGTGTGGTGATCGACTACAACGCGCCGGTGATCGCGCTCAGTGCCGCCGCCGCGCAGTTCATCGCGATGGAAGCGGACTACGAGTCCGCCCGCCTGCTGACCCTGCAGGCCGCATGGATGGCCGACAACCGCAAGCCGAACTCGCTGCAGGCCTCGATGGCCAAGGCCAAGGCCGGCCGCACCTGCGTCGATGTCTCGCTGAAGGCGCTGGAACTGGCCGGCGCGGTCGGCTACAGCGAAACCAGCCTGCTCGAAAAGTGGGCCCGCGACGCGAAGATCCTCGACATCTTCGAAGGCACGCAGCAAATCCAGCAGCTGATCGTCGCCCGTCGCCTGCTCGGCAAGAGCTCCGCGGAACTGCGCTGAGTCCAGCGGCACGCATCTCGATGCGGTACCTCGGCCCTCCTCCGCTTGCGCGGTGGAGGGCTTTTTTTCTGGGTCCAACGCCGCGTCAAGCGGCCGAGCCGCGACCACGCATCAGGAAACATCGAAACCTCTCCGAGGTCCATTTGAACGCGAAGTTCGATGCCAATACGACAGACTCATTCGGCAAGCCCCCTGAGGACGGCGAGGCTGTTTGCAGGTGCAGTCAGGGACATGAAGTCAGAAATAGTGGACGGGGTTCGCCTTGGACGTGATAGGAACTCTGCAGGCCACTCGGTAATGCGATGCGCTTTGACGTGGACGGACCGGGGCGGCTCTTCCTCGTCGACGTACTCCTCCAGAAGCACGAGCGCGAGCGGCTTGTGGGCCCCTACTGTCCTGAAGGAAAAGTCTTCAGCTTCCTCGAATGAAGCGAAAGCGTAGTAATAGTCACAACCGCCGCAGATGTCAGCTGCTGCCGCGCTGGGATAGCACCAAACTCGATACTCCAGAACCGCATTCCAAATCTAGCCGCCCCAGCGTTGGCTGATGCCGGATAGGTGCCCACGAGCGCACTGTCTATTGCTTCGGGGTAGCGCGACAAACTGTCCATCGGAAACTAACGCCAAAATTCACCTGCGGAACGGCCGGAGGCGGGGCACTAGGGCTCAATGGCTAGTTGAATGGCATTGACCGCCAGCTTCTTGCGAATGCCGACGTATGAATCGCCAACTAGGCCGACGCCCGGATGGTAGCGGAACCCAGAGTGCTCCTTGTCTGCTGCCTCAAGCGCGCGCACTGCATGAGCTTGTGCATCTGGCGCATTACCGAGCTCGGCGTAGATCAGCGAGTGAGCGGTGTGCCAGCGAAAATGATCGATCGGAAACGTAAGCCTCGACTTGTGCTCACTGAGGATGTGCAACGCCTGCTGATAACGCCCTCTGATACCTTGAGTTGCGATTACGAACGGCAGATCCAAGTAAGCCTGAGTTTTCAGGTTCGGGCGCTTTTCTTCCGTTGCAAGAGCGGCCTCATAAGACCTTATAGCTTCTTCTAAACTGCCGAGCGCAAGATGCGCCGTTGCACGATCCACATGCGCTTGCGCGTGATCGAAATGCTCGCCCAGGCCGAAGTATTGCTCCAGCAGGTATAGGGCAGCGGCAGGGTGCTTACGTGCGAGTGTGCATGCCTGAATTCTTAGATATTGGGCCTTGTCGCGTGCGCGCTTCAGCTTGACAAGAAATGCAGCCTCAATTTCCGAGTTCCACTCTGTGTTTCGGAACCAATCATCACGCGCCATTTATGCCGTCCAACGCTAACTAGCTAAACATTAGTGAATAACACCGTCGTACCTGCCTCATCCGTCCTGTTGTCGGACAAACCCGAAGAACGATGCTTGCAAGGCATCCTGCCGCTTGGTCCATGCCCAAGCCATTGGCGGCCATTCCGGAGTTCAGCTGCATGCAGGTTTCGTCATCGAGTTTTGACTCACACCACACTTCATGATGAACCTACAGTAGAAAGGAGTCAGGCACATTATTCGGCGGCGAGCAGCGCCAACAGCGCAAAGGTCGCGAGCCAGTGTTCGCCCATGTAGTCGCCAGCGACGGCCGCGAGGCTGGCGTCCAGATGGCGCTCCGCCGATTCCAGCAGCACGGCGCGGCGAGCGTCGGTCACGGGCAGGCTCGCGGCCAGTGATCGCCAGCACCATGCGCGGCTGAGGTTGAGTCCATCGAGATGGGCAATCTTGCCGTCGCTGGGGTCGCTGACCTCGGCCGGCATGAACAGGCTGGCCGGCTCTCGCGCCGCGAGGCGCGGCAGGAAGGCGTCGAACCAGCGTGCGAAGTCCAACGACGTCAGCAGGCGGCGCAGCGCTTCGGCTTCGATCAGGGTCGACGACAGGAAGTCGTCGCCTGACGGTTCCCAGGCCTGCGCGTCGCGATCCTGCGCATGCCAGCGCCAAGCGCAGTCCTTGAGCAGGGCCATGAACGCAGTGTCGCCGACCGCATCGGCGTAGTCGGCCGCGAGCCGCAGCGCGAACGCGGTGTTGAAGTGCGTGCCGACGCGCACCGGATAGGTCGCGAGCGGCAGATGACTGCGAAAGCGCGCGACGAAATCATCGGCAAGCGGCTGCAGGATCGCGGCGTGACGACGGCCGGCGTCATCGACATGGCGCAGCAGTTCCGCCTGCAGCATCAGCAGCCAGGCCCAGCCGTACGGCCGCTCGAAACCGCGATTGCCGGGTTGCGCCAGCATGGCGCGCTCGCCGGCGACCTTGTCGGCGGTGAACGCGTGCTCGAACTGACGGCGGATGGCGGGGGCTTCCGGAATGCCGGGAAACAGCCTCAGCACGGTCGCGAGCAGCCAGTAGCCGTGGACGCAGGAATGCCAGTCGAGGCTGCCGTGGAAGATCGGATACAGCATCCGCGGCAGCTTCAGATCGGCATCGTCGCGCAGGATCAGCTTCACTGCGTTCGGATACTCGCGGCCGACATGGCCAAGTGCGATGCGGGCGAACTTCGAAGCGGTGGCTTCGGTCAGGCGATGGCGGGTCATGGCGTCGACGAGTGATGACTCGGGGGCGGTGGCGGGTCAGTCCGGGAACACGAACGCGATCATCACGACGGTATTGAACGCGAGCAGCAGCAGTGCCGTCGGCACCTGCACCTTGATCACGGCATGGCGATCACGCAGTTCAAGCAGGGCGGCCGGCACCAGATTGAAGTTGGCCGCCATCGGCGTCATCAGCGTGCCGCAAAAGCCGGACAGCATGCCGAGCGCGCTCATCACGACGACATCGCCGCCGTAGCGGCCGACGATCAGCGGCAGGCCGATGCCCGCCGTCATCACCGGGAACGCCGCAAAAGCGTTGCCCATCACCATCGTGAACAGCGCCATGCCGGCGGTGTAGGCGCAGACGGCGGCGATGCGGCTGTCGACCGCGAGACTCTGCGTCGCCAGATCGCCGATCACCGGGCCGACGCCGGCGAGCGCGAACACTGCGCCGAGCGAGGCCAGCATCTGCGGCAGCAGTGCCGCCCAGCCCACGGTATCCATCAGCCGCCGTCCGTCATGCGCCGGCGAGGACCACGGCTGCCGCAGCAGCGTGATCGCCAAGGTCATGCCGACGACCGCACCCAAGGTCAGCGAGACCAAGGTGGCCTGCTTCGGATCGATCAGCGGCGCGCCGTGGATCGTCATGCGCTTCAGCAGCAAGGTTCCGAGCAGGGTCGTCAGCGGAATCGCCAGCGCCGGCACGAACAGCTTCAGACCCAGCCGCTGCGCGCTCGCCGTGCGCTGCTCGGCGCTCGTCGTCTTCGGCTGCCCGAGGCCCAGCCCCCGAATGCCGGCCAGCAGCACCATCGCGATGACCAGTGCGCCGTTGCCGAGGTCGCCCAGCGCATCGCCAGCCAGGAAGCTGAGCGCGAACAGGCCCCAGAACGCCGTGTTGGTGAAGCGACGAGGGTTGGCACGATCGCCGACGCTGCCGATCGCGAACAGGGCGAACATCGCACCGGCCACGAGATAGACCTCGTGCAGGCCGATCACGCGGCCCGCTCCTCGGCCACGGCGCGCGCCAGCTGGCGATCCAGCCGCCAGAGCCGGAACCCGTGGATCAGCAGTGCTGCGACGGCACTCGGAATCGCCCACAGCGCCAGCCGCAGCGGCTCGACCGTATGGCCGTTGTTGTGCAGGAAGCCGACCATCAGCAGGATCGAGCCGATCGCGATGAAGATGTCTTCGCCGAAGAACAGCGCGATGTTGTCGACCGCCGCCGTCTGCGCGCGAACGTGATCGCGAATGCGCTGCGACAGCGGCCCCAGCCGAGATTCGGCCGCCGCTTCCGCCATCGGCGCGATCAGCGGCCGCACCATCTGCGCGTGGCCGCCGAGCGAGGTCAGCCCGAGCGCGGCGGTGAGCTGCCGCAGCACGAAGTACGCGGCGAGCAGGCGGCCCGTGGTCGCGGTCCTTAGGCCGGTCACCAGCTGCCGCGCCCGCTGCTGCAGGCCAGCGCGTTCCAGCACGCCGATCGCCGGCAGCACCAGCCAGACCAGACTGATGTAGCGGCTGTCGTTGAAGGCCTTGCCGAGTGCCGCGATGACTGCCAGCGGATCGAAGCCGGCGGCCAGGCCCGTGACCAGTGCCGAAACCACGATCACCAGCAGCGGATGCAGCCGCAGCGCGAAGCCGACGACGACCACTGCGATGCCGCCGAGCACCAGCATGGTCAGAGCGCTCCGTCCGGGCCGCGGCCGCAGCCGCCGCCGCCCGGCGTCTCGATGACGATGGCATCCCCCGGCTGCATCTCGGCGCTGTCGGTCGCGGTGAGCGTGCGCACCGCGCCATCAGCCTGAAGCACCGTGTTGCGCCCGACGGCGCCGTCGCCGCCACCGGCGAGACCCTGCGGCGGCACGCGGCGACGGTTCGACAGGACGCCGGCGGTCATCGGCTCCCGGAACACCAGCTTGCGGATGACACCGTCACCGCCGCGATGCAGGCCATCCCCGCCGGAGCCTTCCCGGATCGCGAAGCGTTCGACCAGCACCGGAAAGCGTGATTCGAGCACTTCGGCATCGGTCAGCCGGCTGTTGGTCATGTGCGTCTGCACGGCACTGGCACCATCGAATCCGGGCCCGGCACCGGCGCCGCCGCAGATCGTTTCGTAGTACTGATGCTGCGCGTTGCCGAAGGTGACGTTGTTCATCGTGCCCTGTGAGCCGGCGAGCGCGCCGAGTGCGGCGAGCAGCGCATCGGTGATGGCCTGACTGGTCTCGACATTGCCGGCGACGACGGCGGCCGGAGGCACCGGGCTCAGCATCGAACCGTCCGGAATCCGCAGCTTGATCGGCCGCAGGCAGCCATCGTTCAGCGGGATGTCGTCGTCGATCAAGGTGCGGAACACGTACAGCACGGCGGCGCGGCAGATCGCGCGCGGCGCATTGAAGTTGCTTGCGAGCTGCGGCGAGGTGCCGGTGAAATCGACCGTCGCGCCGCGCGCGGCGCGATCGATGCGCACGGCGACCCGGATCACCGCGCCATCGTCCATGGTCACCGTGGCCTCTCCATCGCGCAGGCGGCCGATGACGTTGCGCACGGCCGCTTCGGCGTTGTCCTGCACGTGGCCCATGTAGGCCTCGACCACGTCGCGGCCGAAACTCGCGATCATCGCCCGCAGCTCGTCGGCACCGGTATGGCAGGCGGCCACCTGCGCCTTGAGATCGGCGATGTTCTGATCCGGATTGCGGGCCGGCCAGCGACCGGCGCCGAGCAGGGCGCGGACTTCGGCCTCGCGGAAGCGCCCGGCCTCGACCAGTTGCACGTTGTCGATCAGCACGCCTTCGTCGTCGACCGTGCGGCTGTTCGGCGGCATCGATCCCGGCGAGATGCCGCCGATGTCGGCGTGATGGCCGCGCGCGGCGACGAAGGCCAGCAGCGTGTCGTCGGCGGCAAACACCGGCATCACGACGGTGATGTCCGGCAGGTGCGTGCCGCCGTTGTACGGCGCGTTCAGCATCCAGACATCGCCCGGACGCAGCGGGCTGGCGGCACTGCGGGCCTCGACCACGGCGCGCACCGAATCGCCCATCGAGCCGAGATGCACCGGAATGTGCGGCGCGTTGGCGATGAGTCGTGTGTCGCGATCGAACAGCGCGCAGGAGAAATCGAGCCGCTCCTTGATGTTCACCGAGGTCGCGGTGTTCTGCAGCGCGTGGCCCATGCGCTCGGCAATGGCCATGAAGCGATGGTTGAAGACTTCGAGCAGCACCGGGTCGATGGCCGTGCTCGCCTGCACGCTCGCGCAGGCCGCCGCATCGCGCACCAGCATCAGGTTGCGCAGTGGATCGACCGTCACCGTCCAGCCCGGCTCGACGATGGTGGTGCCGGTCGCTTCGCGGATGATCGCCGGGCCGCGCGCGGTCCAGCCGCTCGGCAAGCGCTCGCGATCGAACACCGGCACGCCGTCATGGTCGTGCATCGTCACGGTCGCCAGCGCGGCAGGCTCGCCGCTATCGATGCTCGATGCGGTGCCCGGGGACGACGCAGCCGCCGTGCCGATCGCCTCCGCCACGAGCATCTCGACCACCAGCGGCTGGCCGGCCACATCGAAACCGAAGGCCTGTCGATGCGCAGCTTCGAAGCTGCGCCGCAGGGTCCTGGCATCGGCATGGTCGACGGCGATCGCACTGTCGGTTCCAGCGACCTTGATCCGCGCCGTGACCTGCGTGCGTCGGGACGCCAGCGGCAGTTGCTGTGCGTCGAGAGCGGCCATCGCTTCGCTGGCCAGCGCATCTGCCATCGCGCGCAAGCGGGCCTCGCCAGCGCTCGCGAGCGGCGCCTCGATGCTGCGTTCGCGCAGCACGCGGACATCGGCCTGCCCGATGCCGTAGGCCGACAGCACGCCGGCGAACCGATGGACCATGACCTGCCGCATGCCGAGCGCCTCGGCGACGAGGCAGGCGTGCTGGCCACCGGCGCCGCCGAAGCTGACGAGGGTGTAGCGCGTCACGTCATGACCGCGCTGGGTCGAGATCTGCCGGATCGCCCGCGCCATGCTTTCGACCGCAATGCGCACGAAGCCGGCGGCGAGGCCGGCCGGCGTCTGGGCGATGCCGGTCGCTGCGGCCACGTCCGCCGCAAGTTCGGTGAAAAGCGCGACGACCACCTCGCGATCCAGCGGCTGATCGCCGTTCGGGCCGAACACGGCCGGAAAGAAGGCCGGCTGCAGCTTGCCGAGCATGACGTTGCAGTCGGTCACCGTCAGCGGCCCGCCGCGGCGATAGCTGGCGGGCCCGGGCACGGCGCCGGCGGATTCCGGCCCCACGCGCAGCCGCGCGCCGTCGAACCGGCAGATCGAGCCGCCGCCGGCCGCGATCGTGTGGATGCTCAGCATCGGTGCGCGCATCCGGACGCCGGCGACCACGGTCTCGAACGAGCGCTCGAACGCCCCGGCCCAGTGCGAGACGTCGGTGGATGTGCCGCCCATGTCGAAGCCGATCGCCTGCGTGATGCCGGCTTCGGCTGCGGTCACGGCCAGCCCGTTGATGCCGCCGGCCGGGCCTGACAGCACGGCGTCCTTGCCGCGAAACGCGCGGGCGTCGACCAGCCCGCCGTTGGACTGCATGAACAGCAGGCGGGTCCCGGCCGGCAGGGCCTGCTGCACGGTGTCGACGTAGTGGCGCAACACCGGCGACAGATAGGCATCGGCGACCGTGGTGTCGGCACGCGCGACGAGCTTGATCAGCGGGCTGACGGCGTGGCTGACGGAAATCTGCGAAAAACCGACTGCCGTCGCGATGTCGGCCAGCCGTGCCTCGTGCGCGCTGTGCCGATAGCCATGCATCAGCACGATCGCGACACTGCGGTAGCCGGCGGCATAGGCGGCGGCGAGATCGCGCCGCGCGGCGGCTTCGTCGAGCGGCCTGAGCACTTCGCCGTCGGCGCTGACGCGCTCGTCGATCTCGATGGCGAGACCGTGCAGCAGCGACGGCAGTTCGATCCGGCGCGCGAAGATTTTCGGCCGGCTCTGGGTGCCGATGCGCAGCGCATCGCCGTGGCCGCGCGTGATCGCGAGCACCGTCGGTGCGCCGCGGCGCTCCAGCAGCGCGTTGGTGGCGACGGTCGTTCCCATTTTCACGGCTTCTATACGGCCACCGCCGTAGCCTGCGAGCAGCCGGGAGATCCCGTGCGTGGCCGCATCGCGGTACTGGCCGGGATTCTCGGACAGCAGTTTCAGCGTCAGCAGCGACCCGTCCGGACGCCGCGCGACGATGTCCGTGAACGTGCCACCGCGATCGACCCAGAAGTGCCAGCCCGGCACCGTGTTTTCGAGAGGAACAGTCATGCGTGCAGTGTGCCCGAGGTCTTGGTGGCATCGATGCCCGGGCCGCCTCGCCTGCGACGCATGCGCGGCGGCGCGCGCCCGGCAGGGTCTGGTGCCGACGCCGCCGGTCCTGCCGGAATCGGAAACGATGACTGCGTGATCGGCAAATTGAACCGACCGGGCCGGCACGCGCGACCTGGCGTCGCCACGCGACGGCTGACCGCGATGCCCCGCCGACACGACAAGCACACTGGAATCAGGCGCTTGCCGCAGGGTACCGGCGACTGCGGCCGGTGTTCCGCTAACGGCGTTATTATTGCCTGCGGTTCGCTTCCGGGACCGGTTGTACAACCATCGGAAGCGTCCGCTGACAACCAGGCTGGGTTGATCACGCAGACCGCAGGCCGCTGCCGGCGCGTCTGATCGGGCCATGACACACGGACGCGGAGCGCCCCCAAGCAGCATGCTGACTGTCGAAACCGTCGTCGACGACGCCGAATTGTTCCGGCTGGTGCCCGAATGGACCGCGCTGGAAGCCACCATCACGCCGCGAATGCCGTTCCGCACGCCGTGGTGGAACCTGCTGTGGTGGCACCACCTCGGCAAGTCGCACGCGCTGGTCCGCGACGAGATGCGCGTCTACGCCGTGCGCAATGCCCAGCGCGAGCTGCTGGCGATCGCCCCGATGATGATCACGCGCCGCCCCGGTGCCCTGATGCGGCTGGTGCGCGAGCTTCGCTTCTTCGGCGCCGACGTCAACATCACCGAGCAGCGCGGGCTGGTCTGCCGCGCGGAGCATCAGCCGGGCGTGATCGCGGCGCTGCGCGAGGCGTTCAACGACAGCCGGGCCGACTGGGACGTGATCCACTGGGCCGGCATCGACGACAGTCCGGCCGCGCGCGAGGCGATCGAGCAGACCGGCACCGTGCGCTGGGGGCCGCCGATCGAGGACTTCTTCCTGCCGATGCCGCGCCAGTGGGACGACTTCCGGGCTGCCCTGCCCCGCAACACCAAGGAAGCGCTGCGCAAGTGCTACAACTCGCTGAAGCGCGATGGCCACGAGTTCCGTCTGCGCGTGGCGTCACGGCCGGACCAGACGCCGGCAGCGCTTGATCGATTCTTCGAATTGCACGCTGAGCGTGCGCTGCGCGAAGACACCGTCACCCACCCGAACGTGTTCGCCGAGCCGGCGGCGCGCGCCTTCCTGCTCGACTTCTGCCAGCACCTGGCGCAGCGCGACCAGTTGCGCGTGTTCCAGCTCGAGATCGGTGGCGAGATCGTGGCGACGCGCGTCGCCTTCCAGATGGGCAACGAGCTGTTCCTGTACTACTCCGGCTACCTGCCGGACTGGGGCCGGTACAGCGTGATGACGACGGTCGTGGCCGAAGCGCTGCGCTGGTCGATCGAGCGCGGCGTCAGGCGGGTCAACCTGTCGACCGGCAGCGATCCTTCAAAGCTGCGCTGGCGGCCGGACAGTCGCCGCTGTCTGCAGGCGCTGCAGGCCAGCGAGACCTGGCACAGCCGCCTGCGCTTCGGCGTCTATCGCTGGCTGCGCGACCTGAACCTGCCGGTCAGCCCGACGCCGCTCGACCGCCCGACCGGACCCGCCGTGCTGCAGCGGGTCGCCGGCCCCTACAACGAGGCCGCGAGCCGCGAGCCCTGATCGATCGCGCGCTTGGCATCGAGTTCCGCCGCCAGATCGGCTCCGCCGATGCGATGCACGGTGACGCCACCGGCCTTCAGCGGCGCTTCCAGTTCGCGCAGGCTTTCCTGACCGGTGCACAGCACGATGGTGTCGGCCTCGATCAGGGTCGGCTTCTCCTTCTTCTCGCCGAAGCTGATGTGCAGGCCGCGGGCATCGATACCATCGTAGTTGACGCCGGACAGCATCTCGACCCGCTTCATCTTCAGCGACGAGCGATGGATCCAGCCGGTGGTCTTGCCGAGGCCGGCACCCGGCTTGCCGGTCTTGCGCTGCAGCAACGTGACCTGGCGCGCCGGCGGCGCAATCTGCGGTCGAGTCAGGCCGCCACGCGCCGCGGCCGGATCGCCGACGCCCCACTCGGCCCGCCACGCGTCGATGTCCAGCGTCGCCGAATGTCCGTCGTGGACGAGGAACTCGGCGACGTCGAAGCCGATGCCGCCGGCCCCGATCACGGCCACTTTCGCGCCGACCGGCCGGGTGCCGCGCAGCACGTCGATGTAGCTGACGACGTTCGGCGAATCCTGCCCCTTGATCTTCGGATCGCGCGGTACGACTCCGGTGGCCAGCACCACCTCATCGAACTTGTCCGCCAGCAGCTTCGCGGCATCGACCCGCGTGTTCAGATGCAACTGCACGCCGTGACGCTCGATCTGCGTGCCGAAGTAACGCAGGGTCTCGTGGAACTCCTCCTTGCCCGGGATCTGCTTGGCCAGATTGAATTGGCCGCCGATCTCGCCCGAGGCCTCGAACAGGTCAACGTGATGGCCGCGCTGCGCCAGCACCGTGGCGCAGGCCAGCCCCGCGGGGCCGGCCCCGACCACGGCGACGCGCTTCGGCTTCGCGGTGCGGTCGAAATTCAGCTCGGTTTCATGGCAGGCGCGCGGATTCACGAGACAGGACGCGATCCGGTTCTGGAAAGCGTGATCGAGACAGGCCTGATTGCAGGCGATGCAGGTGTTGATCTCGCGCGCCAGACCGCGCGCGGCCTTGTTGACGAAATCCGGATCGGCCAGCAGCGGCCGCGCCATCGACACCATGTCGGCATAGCCGTCGGCCAGCAGCTGCTCGGCGACTTCCGGCGTGTTGATGCGGTTGGTCGTGACCAGCGGGATCGCGACCTCGCCCTTCATCTTCTTCGTGACCCAGGCGAACGCCGCACGCGGCACCGAGGTGGCGATCGTCGGCACTCGCGCCTCGTGCCAGCCGATGCCGGTGTTGATGATCGTGGCACCGGCCTTTTCGACGCCTTTGGCCAACTGCACGATCTCGTCCCAGGTGCTGCCGTCGGGGATCAGGTCGAGCATCGACAGGCGATAGACGATGATGAAATCGCGGCCGACCGCTTCGCGCACGCGGCTGACGATCTCCACCGGCAGGCGCATGCGATTGCTGTAGTCGCCGCCCCACTCGTCGCGCCGCTTGTTGGTGTGCAGGCTCAGGAACTGGTTGATGAAATAGCCTTCCGAGCCCATGACTTCGACGCCGTCGTAGCCGGCTTCGCGCGCCATCGCCGCACAGTTGACGAAAGCCTTGATCTGGCTCTCGACGCCCCGTGCCGACAGCTCGCGCGGCTTGAACGGCGAGATCGGCGACTTGATCGGGCTCGGTGCCACCGCGAACGGGTGATAGCCGTAGCGGCCGGTATGCAGGATCTGCATCGCGATCTTGCCGCCTTCGGCATGCACGGCATCGGTCACCACCTTGTGACGGCGCGCAGCCGAGTGGCTCGACAGCGTGCCGGCCAGCGGCTTGGCCCAGCCGGCGATGTTCGGCGCGACACCGCCGGTGACGATCAGGCCGACGCCGCCGCGCGCGCGCTCGGCGAAGTAGGCAGCGAGCCGCGGCGTGTGCTTGCGCGCATCCTCCAGCCCGGTATGCATCGAGCCCATCAACACCCGGTTCTTCAGCGTGGTGAAGCCGAGATCGAGCGGAGCGAGGAGGTTCGGATAGGCAGCGGTCATCGGAATATCCAGCAGCAGGGCCAGCAACAGGGTCGGACGGGCCGCCACTGTAGAAAAAATCGCGAGGCCGCGCCGGTAATGCCGGTAACCGGCTGAACCGCGGTCAGACGTAGCGGTCGACCAGACCGGTCTGTCGCCGCGTCACGGCATCGCGGATTGTCGCCGGATCGAGCGACACGGCATCGCCGCCGGATGCCCGGCCGTCCCGTTCGCGCGCCGCAGCCCCGTTGCCCGCGCCCGCCGAACCATGACCCGCTTGCCCTTGGGGCTGACCACCGGCGTGCGCGTTCGATGCGAAATCACGCCCGCCGACCTGCGCCTGCGACAGTGCCAGACCGTCTGCGGCCAAGCGCTCGCGCAACTGCGGCAGCGCCGCCTCAAGTGCGGCGCGGGCACCCGCATGCTCGGCACCGAACCAGACGTTGGCGTTCTGGCCTTCGATGCGGATGCGGATGTCGACCGACCCCAGTTCGCGCGGATGCAACTGCATTCGCGCCTCCTGCACGCCGGCCTCGTGCAGCCAGCGCAGGCGCTCGCCAAGCCGAGTACCGGCGTCGGACTGGTTCAGCGCCAGCGGCTCGCCGAACGCGTTGAGCAGTGCCGCGCCCGCAGCCTGTGGCGACGGCGGCGCGGCGGCTGCGGGTGGAGTCGTCGCGACGGTCGGGGCCGGCGTCGATATCGGTCCCGGCAGGATGTCCGTGGCGGCATTCGGCGCGGCATCGGCGAGCGTTGCCGGCGTGATCTGCGCGGCCAGCTTGTCGAGCGCGGCGTTCAGGGCAGCGGTCTGGCTGGGGCCCAGGACGGCATCGGGCGCTGCCACAGTCGGTTCCGTGCCGAACCCGGCGCGGAGGGTCGAAGCCGCGGGATCAGCACTGCCGTCGTCGCCTGCCGTCGCCAATGCCGAGGTCAATGCCGATGCCGGCAAATCCTTCGGCGCCTGCGTTGGCGGCGTCGGCGGCGTGCCGACGGTCTTGCCGCTGGCAGCACCGCCCGTACCGCCCGCACCGCGCACGAAGCCGGCGAGTGCGGCAACGCCGTCAAGCGTGGTGGCAGGATCGGTCGATGGCGTCGGCGTCGCGGCGGGATCGACGGCTGGCGTCGATGGTGCCGGTGCCTCGGCGGTCGGATTGCGCAAGGCCAGCAGCCACGGCGGCACGGGCGACGAACCGTCGCCCGCCTTCACGGCATCGGTCGCGCCGTCGTCCTGATCGTCCTCGTTCGATGCGGGCTCGCGGGCTTCCGCCGTGGCCTTCGCCTTGCCGGCGGGCTCGGGTTCACGAACGCGGTCACGGCGGTCGGCGGCCGCGGTGTCCTGCGCATCCCGGGCGTGGAGCAATGCCGCAAACGGCGAACCGCTGTCGCCACCGTGGCCGGATCGACGGCTGACGCTTCGGGGCGATGCACTGGCAGCAGTGGCGGTGACGGCGAGATCGGTCATGAGGCATTTCCGGCGATGAAGTGCCGCACGGCGGCGAATTCGTCCATTTCCTTCTGGCTGTTGCGCTCGGCGACGGCGCGCTCGGCGAGACACCCCTGTTCGTGCATGTGCTGTGCAATGCGCAGCTGGCGGCGGCTGTCGAGCCAGCTCTGCCGCACCTGCTCGACGCGCGCGGCCTCGGCTTCGACCAGCCCTTCCTGAGACTTCACCGCCTCGCCAAGCCTCGCGTTGAACTGGCGCTGGTTTTCGAGCATCGCCGGCGTGACGCGGGCCGGACGCTGGCCTTCGTAATCGTCCAGATAGCGGCGCAGCTCGCTGAGCATCATCTGCTGCTCGGCGAGCTTGGCCTGCGCGCGGGCGACCGCCCGCTGCGCCTCGTCCTCATGACGTTCGGCCACGCGCAGCAGCAGTTCGAGTCGGACTCTAGACAGGGCCATGGCTTATTTCACTTCCGGAAAGAGGGCGTTGAGCGAGGAACGACTGGCGGCGAAATCCGATGGCTCGTGCACGTCCTGTCGCAGGAAGGCCTCGATCCGCGGCCACAGCGCCATCGCCGTGTCGATGCGCGGATCGGAACCGGCCTTGTACGCGCCGATGTTGATCAGGTCGCGATTGCGCTGGTAGGCCGAAAACATCTGCTTGAACAGGCGCACGCGCTTCTGGTGCTCGAGCGGCGTGACTTCATGCGCGACTCGCGAGATCGAGGCTTCGATGTCGATCGCCGGATAGATGCCGGAATCGGCAATCGCACGGCTCAGCACGATGTGGCCATCGAGGATGCCGCGGGCGGCATCGGCGATCGGATCGTTCTGGTCGTCGCCTTCGGCGAGCACGGTGTAGAACGCGGTGATCGAACCGCCGCCGGGCAGGCCGTTGCCGGCCCGTTCGACCAGCCGCGGCAACTGCGCGAAGACGCTCGGCGGATAGCCGCGTGTCGCCGGCGGTTCACCGACTGCCAGCCCGATCTCGCGCGATGCCTGCGCGAAGCGGCTCAGCGAATCCATCAGTAACAACACATTCCTGCCCTGATCGCGGAACGCTTCGGCGATCCCGGTGGCGAGCCAGGCGCCGCGGACGCGGGCCAGCGGCGAGCGGTCCGACGGTGTCGCGACAACCACGGCGCGCTTCAGCGCCTCCGGCCCGAGTGCGTTGTCGATGAAATCGCGGACTTCGCGGCCGCGTTCGCCGATCAGCCCGACGACGATGATGTCGGCCTGCGTGTAGCGGGTCATCATGCCGAGCAAGGTCGACTTGCCGACGCCGGTGCCCGCGAACAGGCCCAGACGCTGGCCGCGGCCGATCGTCAGCAGCGAGTTGATCGCGCGCACGCCGACATCGAGCGGCTCCTTGATCGGCGCGCGGGCCAGCGGATTGATCGGCGCGGTGGACGCCGGGCGGCGCTCGCAGTCGAGCCGGCCGAGGCCATCGAGCGGTTCGCCTTCGCCATCGAGCACGCGGCCCAGCAGGCCTTCGCCGACCGGCACGCGCGGCATCCGCGCCATCGGAATGACGCGGGCGTTCGGCTTCAGGCCGTGCATCTCGCCGGTCGGCATCAGGAAGGTGCGATCGCCGGAGAAGCCGACGACTTCCGCTTCGAGCATGCCGCCATCGGCGTTGACCACGCGGCAGCGGCTGCCGATCTGGCTCTGGCAGCCAACCGCTTCGAGCGTCAGCCCGACGACGCGCTTCAACACGCCTTCGACGATGACGCTGCGCGACTGGCTGACGCGATCCGCCGCGATGTTCAGGGCCTTGGTCAAGCGGGCATCACGGCGGGCGGCATGCGGGTTCATGACGGCTCGCCGAGCAAGGCCTGGGCCACGGACGCTTCGCGGGTATCAAGCCGGGCATCGACCTGCGCCGAGTCGGTGACGATGCGGACATCGCCGCGCATCAGGTCGCGATCCGGCACCAGCCGCCAGCCGCTGAAATCGGCCGGCAAGGTCAGGGTCTCGCCGACCAGTTCGACATCCTTCGGGTGCAGGTGAATGCGGGCATCGCGGGCCGGCGCGCCGAGTGCGCCGAGCGCTTCGCGCACGACACCAGCGATCGCTTCCGGCTCCTGGATCAGCGTGGCCTGCGCCAGACGCCGGCCGACTTCCAGCGCCAGCGCGATCAGCGTGCGCTCGACCTCGCCGTCGAGATCGCGCATCG
Organism: Nevskia sp.; assembly: GCF_021732705.1. Classification (GTDB taxonomy): domain Bacteria; phylum Pseudomonadota; class Gammaproteobacteria; order Nevskiales; family Nevskiaceae; genus Nevskia. The sequence continues at coordinate 137,730 of NZ_JAKFUM010000011.1, forward strand.
GCTTGGCCAGATGATCGAGCAGCGCCTTCAGGTGCGCGGTCTGTTCGCGCACACGAGCGGCACCATCGGCATAGCCCTGGGCATCACCGGCGGCGTAGCCCTCGCTGTGGCCGCGGGCGTAGCCGTCTTCGTAGGCGGCGCGTTCGAGTTCGTCGAGATGATCCGCGGTATGCGGCGGCGGGGGCGGCGGCAGGTCCAGTTCGTCGCGGATGACTGGAATGTCCCAGCGCTCGACCGTGCCGAGCGATTCGGCCCGCCAGTAGCTTGGCGATTCGCTCATCGCAGCGCGCCCGCGTTGCGGTGATCGCCGTTAGACAAAGGACTCTCCCTTGCCGCCGAGCATGATCTCGCCGGCATCGCCCAGACGACGGGCGACGGTGAGGATTTCCTTCTGCGCGGCTTCGACATCGGCCAGCCGCACCGGGCCCTTCGCTTCCATGTCCTCGACCAGCATTTCGGCCGCGCGCTTCGACATGTTCTTCAGGAACTTGTCGCGGATCTTCGGATCGGCCCCCTTCAGCGCCAGGCCCAGCTGCTCGGTCTGGACATCGCGCAGCAAGGTCTGGATGCCGCGATCGTCGACATCGGCGAGATTGTCGAAGACGAACATCAGGTCCTGGATGCGCTGGCCGAGATCGCCATCGAGTTCGGTGATGCGCGTGGTGATCGCGCTTTCGCTCGACGAATCCATCAGGTTCAGGATGCTCGCGGCAACCTTGACGCCGCCGACACTCGACGCCTTCAGGTTCGAGCCGCCGGAGAACTGGCGCTCCATGATCTCGTCCAGTTCCTTCAGCGCGGCCGGCTGGATGCCATCGAGCTTGGCGATGCGCATCAGCACATCGCTGCGCATGCGATCCGGCAGCTGCAGCACGACCTCCGCCGCCTGATCCGGATCGAGATAGGCCAGCACGATGGCGACGATCTGCGGATGCTCGTTGCGCACCAGATCGGCCACCGCGCGCGTTTCCATCCACTTCAGCGCTTCCAGACCCTTGGAATTGCGGCCGAGCAGGATGCGATCGATCAGGCCCGAGGCCTTGTCCTCGCCGAGGGCGCCGACGAGTACGCGGCGGACGTAGTCATCGGCGCCGACGCCGAGGCTGGTCTGGCTGTCGAGCTCGGTGACGAAGGCTTCGAGCACTTCGGTCGCGCGCTCGCGCGAGACGTTGGTCAGGGTCGCCATCGCCTGTCCGACCTTCTGCACGTCCTTCGCGCCCATGTGCTTCAGCACTTCGGCGGCTTCGGCCTCGCCGAGCGACATCAGCAGGATCGCGGCACGTTCCGGGCCTGGAATTTCACTCTTGGCGAGGCTGCTCATCCTTCACTCCCGATCCAGTTCTTGACCAACTGGGCCGCGCGCTTCGGGTCCTGCTCCACCGCCTGCCGCGCCAGCACCAGCTTCTGTTCGTAGACCTTCGGCACTTCCGGCACGGCCGGCACGGCAGCCGCTGCCGTCGAGCCCAGGCTCAGGCGATCGTCGACGACTTCGCCGCTGATCTCGCCATCACCGGCCGCCGCGGCCGCGGCCTTGCGCTCGGCAATCGATTCGAGCACCGCTTCCACCGTGCGCGGCGGCGGCGGGCCCATCAGGCTCTTCAGCATCGGCCGCACCACGAGCAGGCCGATCAGCAGCACGACGAGCGCGCCGAGGCCTTGCCGGGCGTAATCGCGCATCTCGGGCTGCTGCCAGATCGGCAGTGCCGGCAGCGGCTGCAGCGCTTCGTTCTGCAGGAACGGCGCGTTCTGCACGGTCACCGTGTCGCCGCGCTTTTCATCGAAGCCGACCGCTTCGCGCACCAGCGACTGCACCTTGGCCAGTTCGGCCTCGGTCAGCGGCGTCGGCACCAGCGCGCCCTTCGCTTCCGGCTTCGGGTCCGGCTTCGGCAGGTTGTCGACCAGCACCGCGATCGACAGGCGCTGGATCTTGCCGGGCGACTTGCGGGTGTGGCTGACGGTCTTGTCGAGCTCGAAGTTGCGCGTGGCCGAGCGGCTTTCGTTGGTCGGCGGCGCATTCGGGTCCGGCGTGGCGGCGGCACCATTGGCAGGCGGCGCGCCGTTGACGCTGTTCAGCGGCACGGCCTGTGCAGCGTTCGGCGGCTGGTTGGAGGTGGCCCCCGGAATGCCCTGCGCGCCATTGGTGCCGGTGCGCGACGCTTCCTCGCTGGTCTGCTCGCTGCGGATCGCCTGCGGATTCGGGTTGTAGGCTTCGCGCGCTTCTTCGGTGACGCTGAAATCGAGATCGGCCGTGACCTGCGCGCTGACCCGGCCGGCCCCCATCATCGGCGTCAGCAACTGCTCGATGCGGCGCACGTAGTCATCCTCGACGCGCCGCGTGTACGCGAACTGCTCGGCCGAGGCATCGGCATCGCTGTCGGCACCGTCGCGCGTCAGCAGGTGTCCGTACTGATCGATCACGGTCACTGCGGACGGCAGCAGATTCGGCACGCTCGACGCGACGATGTGCACGATCGACGCCACCTGCCCCGCTTCCAGCTGACGGCCCGGATGCAGTTCCAGCAGCACCGAGGCACTGGCCTGCTCGCGGTTGCGCGCGAACGCGGACGCCTTCGGCAGCGCCAGATGCACCCGCGCACCCTTGACCGCCAGCAGGCTGCCGACGGTGCGCGACAGCTCGGTTTCCAGCGCCAGTTGGTAGCGCGCGGTCTCGATGAACTGGCTGGTGCCGAAGCCCTGCTCGCCTCGGATCATTTCCATGCCGACCGACGAGCCCTTCGGCAACCCCTGCGAGGCCAGCCGCATGCGTGCCTCGTAGACCTTGTCGCCGGCGACGGACACTGCGCCGGTGGCGCCATCGAGCTTGTACTCGATGCCGGACGCGCGCAGCGCATCAGCGATCTCGGCGGAGTCCTTCTCGCTCAGGTTCGGGTACAGCGGGGTCAGGTTCGGCTTCTGTGCCCAGAAGAACAGCGTGATGCCGATGGCGATGGCCAGCGCCACGCCGCCGATCGCCATCAACTGGCGAACGATCGGAATCTCGAACAGGGAGCGGGTGTTGCTCAGCGTGATCGGCACCGCGACTTCGGACATGGATGGGCTTCCGTTACAGCGGCATGTTCATGATGTCCTGGTACGCCGCGACCATGCGGTTGCGTACCTCGACCATGGCCTTGAACGACACCTGCGATTTCGACGTCGCCAGCATCACGCTCGCGAGATCGGTGGACGGGTCGCCCAGCTCGAACTTCTTCTGCAGGTCGGCGGCCGTGTTCTGGCTTTTCGCGACGGAATCGATCGATGACTTCAGCAGCGAGCCGAAGCCGCCGGTGCTGGCGGCGGCACTGGTCTCCGCCGGCGCGACCGGGGCCGGACGATTGCCGGCCTGGGCCTGCATCGCCCTGATCTGCGACAGCACACTGTTGACGTCGATGGCATTCATGCACGGAATCCGGGAACGGCGGTCGACGGGCTTCGAGCAAGTCCTGTTCCCGACCGGCACCGTTCGAAATGCTCGTGAAACGCAGCACTGACGGGGTTTTCGGCGTCGGAATCGCGACGGAATTCCGGCACGTGGCGCGGCCATCGACCGGGCTTCCGGGCAACGCTACCGTCGGTCGTCATTGGGTCATTTTTGTCACCGGCGTCGGCCGCTGCGGCAGGCGACCGCGCCCATGCTTGGCACCAAACCCACGACTGCCTCCGATGATGATTTCCGAAGACCGCCCGAGCTTCGAGCAGTTGCAGCGCGAGCGCGACGCGCTGGCTGCACGCGTGACCGCGCTGCGCCTCGAGAACACCAGCCTGCGTGCAGACCTGGCGACGGCGCAGACGCAGCTGGACGATGCCGACACGGCCCGACGCGACAGCCTGCTGCTGCGGGCCTACATGGATCGCAGCAACCTCCGGGCCTGGCTCAAGGACGAGCGCGGCCGGCTGGTCTATGCCAATCGCCAGTGGTTCGAGCAGCTCGGGCTGGACGAGGCCGCAGCCATCGGCAAGAGCGACTTCGAACTGCTGCCGGCCGATGTCGCGGCGCGTGAGCGCGCGCACGATCTCGACGTGCTCGGCGGCCATGAGCCGACGCGGATGATGGTGGTCGAGGACGGCATCGATGGCGATACCCGCAGCTGGCTGGTCACGCGCTTCCCTTTCCACAACGCGCGCGGCGAACGGTTTGTCGGCGGCATCGCGCAGGACGACACTGCCCGCGCGCGGCATTACGAGGAAATCCGCCGGCAGTCGATCACCGACAGCTTGACCGGCCTGCTGAACCGTCGCGGCTTCGACACGCTCGCCGCACCGGAACTGTCGCGCGCGCGGCGCCGTGGCTCGGCCTGCACGCTGGCTCTGGTCGATCTCGATGGCCTGAAGGGCGTCAACGATCGCCTCGGCCATGCCGCTGGCGACGCCATCATCGCGCTGGCCGCGATGATCCTGCGCAAGGTGTTCCGCGCCACCGACATCGTCGCGCGGATCGGCGGCGACGAATTCGCGATCTTCGCGCCGGACACCGACGGCGATGCCGACGCCATCCGCCGCCGGCTCGATCAGGCCGTGGCCGACCTCTCGAGCAATCCGATCCTCGAAGCGCAGCTCGGGTTCAGCATCGGCCTGCTCGATTGCCCGGCCAGCGGCCGCGAATCGCTGGACGCGCTGCTCGCCACCGCCGATGCCCGCATGTACGAGCAGAAGCGCGGCAAGCGCTGATCAGCCACGCCGCAGCGCGGCCCGCTCGCGCTCCCAGTGACGATGGCGACCGATCGCGCCGATGAAGCCGTCGATCATCGGAGCCACGGCGCCCTCGCGCAGCAGCAGCATGCCGGGATCGGCGCCGCTGCCGTCCGGCAGCGTCTCGCCGACATCGGCGGCATCGACCAGCGAACAGCCTTCGGCCACCGCCGCGATGGTCTTGAAGTGCCAGTACGCCTCGTGCACGAAATGACGGGCACCCGAGTGGCGCGCGAGTTCCGCGACACTGTCGGCGCCACCGGCCACGAACACGGCATCGAACATCACCGAGCGCGTGGTCAGCAGACTGTGGTCGATCCGCATCGAACTGCCGTCGGCGCAATGCAGCGCGCCACCATGCGGCGCGACGATCTTGCTGCGGGCGCCTGCCGCCAGCAGCGCGTCCTGCATCGCGTGCACGCTGCCGGCATCGACCCCGTTCGCCGCGAGGATCGCGATGCAGCGCGTGGCGATGCCGCCCGGCTGACGCCGCGCCATGCTCAGCGCCGGGGACGGCAGCAGCGACGAATCCACCGGCACCGACGCGAACGCGGCCGGATCGGCGTCTTCGGGAACGCTGCGATTCAGCGGCAGCTCGATGCTCGCCGGCACCGGAATGCCGAGGCCGATCGACACCCGCTGCGCCAGCGCCGGCTGCACCTGCTGCAGCTGGCCCAGCATCCGTTCGACCACGGCTGCGGTGACGACCTTGCCGAGCTCGAACTGCAGCGCGGCCACGAGATGCGCCTGTTCCCAGTCCGCGAGGCTGTTCAGGAACATCGCCGCCTGACTGTAGTGGTCGAAGAACTTCGGGCCGCGCCGACGGCGCTTGTCGCCGGTCACCGTTGCCGCATGCGTCGAGAATCCGCCCGCCGCTGACGGGACCTGCATCGGGCAGCCGCCGCCGAGCGTGTTCGGCGAGTAGGCCACGCGACCGGCATCGATCGTCTGACGATGCAGGCCATCGCGCTGGTGGTTGTGCGCGGAGGCGAGCGGCCGGTTGATCGGAATCTGGTGGAAGTTCGGCCCGCCCAGCCGCAACAGCTGGGTGTCGGTGTACGAGAACAGGCGGCCGGCCAGCAGTGGGTCGTCGCTGAAATCGATGCCGGGTACGACGTGGCCCGCGTGGAACGCCACCTGCTCGGTTTCGGCGAAGTAGTTGTCGACGTTGCGATTCAGGGTCATCTTGCCGATGCGCTGCACCGGCACCAGCTCTTCCGGAATCAGCTTGGTGGCATCGAGCAGGTCGAACGCGAAGCGGTGTTCATCGGCCTCCGGCACGACCTGCACGCCGAGTTCCCACTCCGGAAACGCGCCGCCGTCGATCGCTTCCCACAGGTCGCGGCGGTGGAAGTCCGGATCATGTCCGGACACCTGAAGCGCTTCCGGCCAGATCAGCGAATGCACGCCAAGCAGCGGCTTCCAGTGGAACTTGACGAAGCTCGACGTGCCATCGGCGGTGACGAAGCGAAAGCTGTGCACGCCGAAGCCTTCCATCATCCGCAGGCTGCGCGGGATGCCGCGGTCCGACATCACCCACAGCACCATGTGCATCGCTTCCGGCATCAGCGAGATGAAATCCCAGAAGGTGTCGTGGGCCGATGCGGCCTGCGGAATCTCGTTGTGCGGCTCGGGTTTCACGGCGTGGACCAGGTCCGGAAACTTGATCGCGTCCTGAATGAAGAACACCGGCATGTTGTTGCCGACGAGATCGTAGTTGCCTTCCGTGGTGTAGAACTTCACCGCGAAGCCGCGCACGTCACGCGCCAGATCGGACGAGCCGCGCGAGCCAGCCACGGTGGAGAACCGCACGAACACCGGCGTGCGCACCGCGGGGTCCTGGAGGAATGCCGCCTTGGTCAGCGCGGACTGGTCGGCGTACACCTGAAAATAACCGTGGGCAGCGGCGCCACGGGCGTGCACCACCCGTTCCGGAATCCGCTCGTGATCGAAGTGCGTGATCTTCTCGCGCAGCAGGAAGTCTTCGAGCAGCGCCGGGCCGCGGTCGCCGACCTTCAGCGTGTTCTGGTCATCGACGATGCCGAGGCCTTGGTTCGTCGTCAGCCGCTCGCCGTCGCCGCGGCGGGTGATGGCCGCCAGCTGCTCGCGCTTGCCGTCGCCGCTGCCGTCCACGGCATCGTCCACGCCGGCGTCCGTCCCTGAATCCGAATCCGGATCGGGGGCCGAGCCGGGCGGCTGATTGCGCGGGTCGTTGCCGAGAATGGTCACCGGTCGGCCGTCGCCAGTTCCGCCTTGCGGGCGGCGATGGCGTTGCCGAGCTGCAGCAGGTCGAGCTTGCTGGCGCGCGCCTTCGGGAAGATCTCGTCCTGCTCTTCCTTGACGTGATGCTTGACGTACTCGGACAGCACCTTGACCCGGGCGTCGTACATCTCGCCGTCCGGCGCGATGCCTTCGAGTTCGGCGATCAGCGCCTTCAGCGATGCGTGCTCGACGATCGCTTCGGGCACCAGCGCGTGGTCCTTCAGTGCCGCCTTGAATGCCGGGTAGAAGATTTCTTCCTCCACCTGCGCGTGGACGGTCAGCGCTTCGCAAATGCTGGCGACCAGTTGCTGCTTCTTGGCCGGGCTGCGCGCCGCTTCGAACGCGACGAACATCGCGTCGACCTGTTCGTGATCGGCCCGCAGCAGTGCCGTGGCTTCAACCGGCGGGGCCGATTCCGATGCCGACTTGCCGGGTGATGCCCGGTCGGTGCGCTTGTCGACGCGCTTGATGGCCGCCTTGTCAGAAGGCTTGCCAGAGGCTTTTTCCGGGCTGCTGTCCGCAGGCCGGTGGGAGGCGCCGCCCGCCTTCCGGTCGGTCGGGCTGGCAGCGGCGGCTTTCGACGTGGCGGTGCTGGAGTGGTTCGGGTTCATGAGGGGTTCTCGCACGGGTTACGGCAGGGACTGACAAGCAGGCCGGCGCGCCGTGGCGCGTGCGGCTCAGCGCACCAGCAGGGCAATCAGGATGACGATCGGAATCGGAATTCCGAGCAGCAGCAGCAGGATCGAACGCATGACGGGCTCCGGTGGGCGGCAGCGGGAACGACGGGCAGTTCAGCGGTCGCGCAGGCGTCCGCCGTAGATCGCGGCGACGCTCGATACGAACGCGCCGAGCATCAGCGAGACGAACAGCCACAGAGACGCCGTGGCCGTGGCCTTTCGCGCGGTGTCCGCCGCGGCCCGGGTGCGGGTCTCGGCGACCTGCAAGGCCGCCTTGGCGCGATCCACGACCTCGGTCAGGCGCTGGTCGGCCTGCTCCGGCGTCAGCCCGGTCTGACGGGCGATGACGGCCACGACCTCGGCGCGATCGGCAGCCGGCCATTCGCCGCTGCGCAGCGCGCGGGTGACCATCGCCGCGACTTCCGGCGGCACCGAGGACAGGGCCGGTGCCGCGGTGCCGGCCGGTGCGGCGGCGGCCGGCGCGCGGTCGGTGCTGCGGAACAGGGCACTGGCCAGATCATCGGCGTTGGCGGCGGCGGCATCACCCGCGGCGATGAGGCCGCGTCCGCCGGCCGACACCACGGCACCGGCCGCGGCCGATCCGGCGGCGACGCCGCCACCGATCAGCGAGCTGACGACCGAGGCCAGCAGGCTGGCCATCGCCAGCGACGCCAGCGCCCACGCCAGGAAGCCGTGCGCGGTGTCGCGGAAGTAGACCTCGTCGGCGTGGGCATCCGGCCAGCGGCTGCGCAGTCGGCCGGCCATGAAGCCGCCGACACCGGACGCCGCGATCTGCATCGCGAGCATCCACAGGATGGTGCCGAGGCCGAACGCCGAGGCGCCGACACCGGCGTTCGACCACGGTGAGACCGACGCCAGACCGAGCCCGGTGCCGAGCACCAGCAGGACCAGCGACAGCGCCGCCGCGCCGGCGGCACCCGCCGCGATCGCGCTCCACGACACGGCGCTGACCGGACGGGGACCGCTGCCCGAGGGCAGGTCGGAAGGGAGGTACGCGACATCGGGACGGACGGCAGTATTCATCGGCGCTCCATGAAGCTGCGAGCGGTCGAGTGACCGCAGAGGCAGACTTCCTGAAGCCGGAGCGTGGCCGCTGCCGCGGCAGGGCTCGGTACGCTGTCGCGCTTAGACGGGCGGATCAGCCAAACGCCGCGGACCCGTGCCGCAAGCCAGCGACCGGGCCCGACGGGTGCCCGGAATCAGAGCTGGGCCGATTCCGGATCGCTGCCGTCGTCGCGCTGCAGACCGTACTTGCGCAGCTTTTCGACGAGCGTCGTGCGCCGCGTGTTCAGCAGCTTCGCGGCGTGGGCGACGACGCCGGACGACTGCTGCAACGCCTGCCGGATCAGCGCCAGCTCGATGGTTTCGATGTGGTCCTTGAGATTCACGCCATCCGGCGGCAGCTGCGTCGGCGACGACGGAAAGTACGTCGACGAGGCCGATGCCAGCGGCGGCAGATTGCTGACCGCGGTAAAGCCGGTGCCGCCGAGCGACGTGCCGAACGGCGCGGCCAGACCGGCACCGCGGGCATTGACCGCAACCGGTTCCGCTTCCTCGAGCACGGCCGGCACCGAGACCGGCACCGGCGCTGGCGCCACCGGCAGCGCCACGTTCTGGCGATAGCGCGCCGGAAGTTCGGCGACGCCGACCAGCGCATGCGGATGCAGCACCGCCAAACGCTCGATCAGGTTCGACAGTTCGCGGACATTGCCCGGCCAGTGATAGGCCCGCAGCGCATGCACGGCATCGGCCGACAGCCGCACCGAGCCATGGCCGTTGCGCTTCATCGCTTCGATCAGATCGTCGATCAGCAGCGGCAGGTCTTCCAGACGCTCGCGCAGCGCCGGCATTTCGATCGGGAACACGTTCAGGCGATAGAACAGATCTTCGCGGAACGTGCCCTTGACGATGTTGTCCTCGAGGTTGCGATGAGTCGCGGCGATGATCCGCACTTCGCAGCGCATGCTGCGACTGGAGCCAACGCGCTCATAGGTGCGTTCCTGCAGCACGCGCAGGATCTTGACCTGCATCGGCAAGGTCATGTCGCCGATTTCGTCGAGGAACAGCGTGCCGCCGTCGGCCATTTCGAAGCGGCCCTTGCGCGAAGTGATCGCGCCGGTGAACGCACCCTTCTCGTGACCGAACAGCTCCGATCCGAGCAGTTCGCTCGGAATGGCGCCGCAATTGACCGCGACGAACGGCTTGTCACGCCGGGCGGACTGTTCGTGCACCGCGCGGGCCACCACTTCCTTGCCGGTGCCGGACTCGCCGGTCACCAGCACCGTGGTCTCGTGAGCGGCGACCTGCTCGATCATCCGCCGCACCTTGCGGATCGGCGCCGAGTTGCCGGTCGGGCCGATCAGGCGCGTGGCGGCGGCTTCCTGATCCATCCGGACCAGACCGGCGCGGCGCAGCAGATCGTTGAGCTGGGCGTAGCGCACCGGCTGCTCCAGCGCGAAGCAGGCGCTGCGATCCAGCCCGTACTGGTCGCAGATCGCTTCCTGCTTCGATGGCGCCACCAGCAGCGGCGGGTGATGCCGATCGCGCTTGAGCCAGTCGATGAAGCGGCCGAGCGCAGCCGGATCGGCTTCGTGGCCGACCACCACGGCGAGCCACTCCTGCGGCTTGCGGTCGGCCAGCTTCAGTTCGGCGGCGCTGCCGATGCAGATCGGTGCGAAATCGATGAATTGCAGGATCGATGCGAGGGTCGCCGAGCTTTGCTCGTCGCCGTCGATCACCAGCACGCGGGACTCAGCCATGGGCGTCTCCGGTCACCGTGCTGGTCATGTTGGAGCGCACGTACTCGGCGATCCGGTGTTCGTAGTCGTGCTTGGAAATGAAACCGTCGGCACCAGCCTGCGCGGTGTGCTCGCGGTGCTCGGCGTCGTCGTAATGGCTGGCGATCAGGATGCGCGGCGGCGCGTCCTGGGCCTTGATCAGGCGGGTGGCCTGCAGACCGCCCATGCCGGGCATCGACAGGTCCATCAGGATCAGGTCAGGGCGCAGTTCCTCGGCCAGGCGGACGGCGTCGTAGCCGTCGTGACCCAGGCCGACGACACTGATCTCCGGCACCGACGCCAGCAGATGGCGCGCCAGCACCAGAAACGCTTCGTTGTCATCGACCAGCAAGGTGCGAATGGTGTTCATGACAGTCTCCCCGGGCGCTTTCGCGTCCCCCTGAACCTTCAGCGAATTCTGTTGAAATCCTGCCGTGCGATCGTCGAACGGCGGTGACGCATTTCCGGCTCCGATCAGCTCGCCATTCTGAGCGGAACGCGGGCCGCCAGCAGCTTGCGTTCCTTGGCCGGTGCAATTTTCATGGCTTCACGGTACTTGGCAATCGTGCGGCGGGCGATCAGCACGCCGTTGCGCGCAAGAATAGCGGCGATCGCCCCGTCGCACAGCGGTGCGCCGGCCTTCTCGCCATCGACGATCCGGCGAATCATCGCCCGTACCGCGATGCCCGAGGTTTCGCTTTCCGCGCCCTGGATCTGGCTCGGGAAGAACGCCTTCATCGGGTACACGCCCCACGGCGTCTGCACGAACTTGTTCGAGGTCACGCGGCATACCGTCGACTCGTGCATGGCGATGGCGTCCGCCACTTCGCGCAGGGTCAGCGGCATCATTCCTTCCTCGCCGCGGCGCAAGAAATCGCGCTGGCGCTCGAACACCACGCGGGCGGTCTTCAGCAGCGTTTCGTGCCGCATTTCCAGGCCGCGCACCAGCCAGCGCGCCTGCTGCAGCTGATCCTTCAGGCCGCGATGGCCGCCGGCGGTACCGCTCATCATCCGCTCGTACTGGCCATTGATGCGCAGCTTCGGCAGGTTCACCGGATTCAGCTCGACCTTCCAGGCGCCGGCAACACCGCTGACGATCAGGTCCGGCACGACGGCCTGTGCCGGCTCGGTGCGTGAAGCGCCCGGCTTCGGGTCCAGCGTGCGGATCAGGTCCATCGCCGCGATCATCTTCGCTTCGGTGGCGCCCAGTTCGCTGCGCAGGTTGACGAAATCACGGGCAGCGACGCGATCCAGATGATCGGCCACCAGCGTTTCCGCGAGGTTCTTGCCCGGCGTGCCGGCCTTGACCGCGTCGAGCTGCAGCAGCAGGCATTCGCGCAGGTTGCGGGCAGCGAAGCCGGTCGGCTCGACGCTCTGCACCGTGGTCAGCGCCGCGTCGAGTTCGTCCAGCGTCACCTGCCATTCCGGCGGCAGCGTCGCGAGGATCTGTTCGAGAGCGGTTTCGAGATAGCCGTTGTCGTCGACATGCTCGATGATCGCGACGGCCAGCTGCCACTCGCGGCGCGATGCGATCATCAGTTCCAGCTGGCTCAGCGCGGAGACGCGCGCGTCCTCGATCGGGGCAGCGGCGCGGCGGGCTTCGATCGGCTCGCCGTCTTCGGTCGGCTCGCCGCCGGACCAGGACTCGGCGCTCGACCAGTCGAAATCGGCATCGACGCGATCGCCGGCGGCTTCGTCGCAGCCGCTGACCGGCACTTCGGTAGACTCCGCAAGGCTGGTCGTGTGTTCGATCAGCTCGGGAAGCGGGGCTTCGGCGCCAGCCGTTGTCGGGGTGGTGTCCTCATCGCGTTCGAGCAGCACATTGCCTTCCAGCGCAGCTTCCACTTCCTGCTCCAGCTCGATCGCTGAGAGCTGCAAAAGTTTAATGGATTGAAGGAGTTGCGGCGTCATTGCAACGCCTTGTGACATTCCCATTCTCGCTGCTGGCTTCATTGACGCGCTCCCCGTGAGTGATCCCGTGGAAGCATCGTCAGCGAAAGCGGGAAGTCGCCCAATCAGTTTATTCCTGACTGCTTGTCAGGCGAATCCTGACATGTTTCAAAACCTGAACGGAGGCCTTACCGCTGGTCCGGAAATTGCCCTCGCCGGTCCTGCTGCAAGATTCGGGCGGCGTGAACGGCACGCTTTCTCGATCGTGCCGCGAACGCCCAAACGCTCAGCTTTCCGCGCCTTCCAGACCGGTGCGGATCGCGTAGCGCATCAGCGCGTTGGTGCCGTACAGACCCAGCGTGTCCATCATCCGGGCGCGATGGGTCTCGACGGTCTTGGTCGAGATGCCCATCAGCTGCGCGATCTCCTTGGTCGACTTGCCGCGGGCAATCAGCTGCAGCACCTGCTGCTGCCGGCGTGGCAGCACGATGCTGTCTTCGGCGCGGGCCGACTTCCGCGTGCCGACGATGGTGTGCGAGATGCTCGGGCTCAGATAGGTCTGGCGCTTGGCCACGGCGCGCAGCGCGAGGTCCAGTTCCACCGCCTCGCCCTGCTTCGACAGATAGCCGACGGCGCCGGCCTTCAGCGCCGCGCGCACCTGCGAGGCCTCGCTGCGCGCCGACAGGATCATCACCATCGTCGACGGATAGTGACGGCGGATCTGCTGCAGGGCGTCGATGCCGTTCAGCGTCGGCAGGGTCAGCTCGATCAGTGCCAGCTCCGGCTGCTGCCGCGCGACCAGTTCCAGCAGTTGCTGGCCGTCACCGGTCTCGGCCAGCACCTCGTGCCCCGGAATCGCCTCGCACAGCCGACGAATGCCGGCGCGGACAAGAGGCTGGGGATCGGCAAGGACGAGGCGCATCGGCAGCGGGCTTCAGGGCGGAGCGGCGAACCGCGAGCAAGCCGAAGTCTAGTGCAGAGACGCCGCACGGTGACCACGGCCGGCAGCGGAACCTGCAGGTTCGGCGCGCCTCAGCCGACGCCGGGCGATCGCCGCGTGCCGGCCACTTCGCGTCGATGGTGCAGGAACACGTGCCGCTCCAGCGCCGTCTGCAGGGCATCGCCGAACGGCTCGAAGCGCGCATGCCGGTCCTCGCCGTCGACATGGCTGATGCGCGCCGGCCAGACAAACGGCTGCGGCACGCCGCGATGCAGGTGCAGGCTCAGCAAGCCGCTCTCGCCGAGCGGCTGCTGGCCGATGAAGACCGCACCCTGCCACGACAGACGCACCCGGGACGGCGCTTCGACCGACGACTGCTGCGCGACCAGAAAGCCCAGCAGATCGATCACCAGATTGAGCTTCTGGTTCAGGCGACCGATCTCGGCATCCAGCGCGCTGGCCTCGTCGCTGGCCGCCGGTGCCCGGGTTTCATCGAGCACGGCGACGGCGGCCAGCACGCGCAGGTTGTCGTCGTTGTACCGCTCGCGCCGCAGCCCGCCGACGGCTGCCGACAGCGGCGTCCAGGCCAGCTTCAGCGCCGCCTCGTAGCTTGGGGCACCGATCAGCGGCGCCGCGGAATGATCGTGGGCAGTCATCGGGAACGAAGGCCTCTCCGGCAATGACTCCGGGCTTTGCAACTTGCGCGCCCGTGCCGCGACCGGCAGGCCGTCAACGCGCCGTCTCGCCGATGCCGAGCCGTTGTCGCAGATCGTCCATCGTCCGGCGCAATTCCGCCCGGCTGCCGGCATGGGCTTCGCGCAGCGCCGGAACATCCCCGCCGCAGAACGGGCACTGCAAGGTGCCCTGATGCACGTACTGCTGGCAGCCGCGACACAGATCGAGCACCAGCGGACGGTCGCGGCGCAGCGGCACCGCGGCGGCGGGCTCGCTTGCGGGCAGCGGCGAGCCGTCCAGCGTCTCCTCGATCAACGCGAAGCGGCCGACCGAGAACGAGGCCGGCCCGGCGTCCTGCAGCTTGACGATGCGCTCGCGTCGCCCTTCCGCCCGCAGCTTCAGCACGCGGTGGTGACAGTACGGATTGTTGCCGGGCCGCCCGAGCACGCCGTGAGCGGTCCAGGTGCAGCCGGCGCCGCAGGCTTGCGCGTAGTAGCAGCTGCCGCAATGCCCCCAGAGGTCGGGCGACGGTCGCAGCGCGCCGCTGCCGGCCGCGCGCCGCCAGACCGCTTCGAGCGAGCCATCGCGGATGTTGCCGCCGGCAAAATCCTGCGTGGCCAGCGACGGGCAGCCCTTGACCGTGCCATCGGCTTCGAGGCCGATCAGCGTGTGGCCGGCCGAGCAGCCGGCGAACTCGTCGCTGTCGGCATCGCGATCGTCGGCCCACAGGTGTTCGTACGGCCCGAAGTAGCCGACGTTGTTGCCCGGCTTCAGCAGGATGCCCGCCGCGCGCGCCGGTTCGTGCAGGGCCGCCAGCTGGCGCATCACGTCGTCCATCTGGTACGGCTGCAGCAGCCATTCGGGATGGTCCACGGCATTGCCCATCGCGACCGTGATCATCGCCAGCCAGTTGCTGATGCCGGCCTTGGCCAGCACGTCCAGCAGCGCCGGCAGTTGCGCGATGGTTTCGGGGCCGATGTTGGTGTTGACCGAGGTCCGCACGCCGCCGGCCCGTGCCCGGTGCAGCACGTCGATGGCGGCGCGCCACGATCCGTTCACGCCGCGCAGCCGGTCATGCAGCGCCTCGAGGCCATCGACCGACACGCCGATCTGCTTCAGACCCGCGTCGATGCCCGCCTGCAGACGCGCCGGTGTCAGCGCCCGGCCGCCGGTCTGCAGGCCGACGTAGATGCCGTGCCCCGTCGCGCGGGCGATGATCTCGGTCCAGTCGCGCCGCAGATAGGCTTCGCCGCCGATGACGGTCAGCTCGCGCGTGCCGAGCGCGGCCATCGAATCGACGACGGCCAGCGCTTCTTCGGTGGTCAGTTCGGACGGTCGACGCCGTCCCGCACGCGATCCGCAATGGCCGCACTTGAGATTGCAGGCGAGCGTCAGCTCCCAGACGACATGCACCGGAATGCAGTCGCGATCATCGCGATCGGTTCGATGTCGGGGGCTGACGCCGAACGCTTCGGCGTCGCCGTGGCTGCCCACGTCAGCTGGCGGGCTTCGAGCGCTTCTTGATCTCGGCCTTCAGCTTCTTGACGCTCGCCTCCACTTCGGCGACCTGCGCCAGCCAGGCCTCGCCACCGGCCAGCAGGGCCTTCATCTCTTCGAGATCGCCCTTCTTGATCGCTTCGCCCGTCGGGATGCCGTACAGCACTACTGTCTTTCGAGCCATCGTTTTTCCCTCCTCCAGTTGCTTCGAGAAGATCACGGGCCTCGCGGCTCGCGACCGGTTCCGTTGCAAAGGGCTGAGGTGATGATCGAATCGTCCCGGGTGACGGTTCAATGATTTTCGTCAATGCCGGCGACCGGGAGGCGTCCGTCGCCGGGGCGGCGTCAGTGCCGCTGGCTACCGGACGGGATCACGTCCCAGGCGCTCTTGATGTCGCGCAGCAGGCCGATCACTTCATCGATGCCCTGGGTGTCGTCGGCGAGATTGGCGGCCGGCAGACGCGCCAGCATGTAGTCGTACAGGCTCATCAGGTTGCGCGCGAGCGCCCCGCCCGCCTTGAGATCGAGCACCACGCGCAGGTGTTCGATGATCGAGATCGCGGCGGTGATGTAGTGATGCTTGGCTTCGCGTTCCTTGCGGATCATGGCGCCGCGGGCATAGGCCAGACGATCGATCGCACCGCCGAGCAGCATCTCGATCAGCTTCTTCGGATCGGTCTCGACACTCGCCGCGGCCGCACCGGTCTGGCGGTACTGGTTCATCGCGGCGTTGCTGGTGTAAGCCATGGTCTGCTCCTCGTTTGCGTACCCGGCTTAGCGGCGATCCGTCCGAAAACTTGAGCGAATTCAGCGTCGTCCGTCGGCCGCGAACGGCGGCATTGCGGCCCTTGCCGCTACAGCCGCGCGAGCTGCTGGGTCAGGTAGCTGCTGGTCGACTGCAGCTTCGACAGCAGCGAATCCAGCGAGTTGAACTGCTTCAGCGTCCGCGCCTGATAGGCCGAGATCCGGGTATCGACGGCGATCTGCTGCTTGCCCAGATCCTTGATCCGCGCATTCAGGCCATCGGTCTTCGCGGCGAGCTGGCCACCATCGGCCAGCAATGTCTTGGCCAGGGTATCGATCCGGGTGGCGATGCCGTCAGTCCCGGCGAACAGCTTCTGCACCGAGGTGAAATCGGTGACCAGCGCCTTCGAGAACTTGCTCGAATCGGCGCTCAGCGTGCCATCGGTCGCGGACGACGTGATGCCGACCGAGGACAGCGTCTGGTAGGCGCCGGCGCTGGTCGCGGTGCCGCCGATGATGCCGCGCAGCTGCTGGCTGGCCGACAGCACGGTGGTATCGCCCAGCAGCACGCCGCCGGTCCTGCTGGCCGGATCGAACTTGGTCTGCGCGGCAACGAAGCGCGCGAGGTTGTTGTACGCGTTGACGAACGCCGCCACCGCCGTCTGCGAGGCGGTACCGTCCAGTGACACCGCGAGCGCCGTGGTGACGCCGGGCTCGGCCTTGGTCAGGTTCAGGGTCAGGCCATCGACGGCACCGGTGACCTGGTTGCTGCTGCTGGTCGTGGTGAAGCCATCGACCTTGACCACGGCATCGGCCGCCGGCTGCGACTCGGTCGTGGTGAACAGCGACGTCGTCACCGATACCGCGTTCGCCGTGCCGGTCGAGCGGCTGGTCAGCAGCAGGCGGGCGCCACCGGCGTCGGAAACGATCGCCGCGCCGACGCCCGGGTTGTCGCTGGAGGCATTGATCTTGTCGCGGAGATCGGCGAGGGAATTGGCGCCATCGGCCAGCGACACGGTGAACGACTTGCTGCCGACGGCGATCGTGACATCGCCATTGCCGACCGTGGCCGAACTGCTGGTGAACAGGCTGGAAGCCCGCTTCGATGCCGCCGCCAGCGACACGACCTCGATCGAGTAGTTGCCGGCCACGGCGCTGTTCGCCGCAGTGGCCGAGAAACGCGTGGTTTCGGCCGCCGTCGCGGTCAGCTTGCCGAGCGCACTGGCGTTGCCGCCGGTGCCGGGCAGCAGCGCCTTGGCCGCCGTCTGCAGATTGGCGATCGCCGAACGGAAACTGGCCAGCGAGGAAATGCTCGACTGCGCCTTCGACGTCGCCGTGGCAATGCGCTGATCGGCCGGACCGCGTTCGGCCGCGACCAGTTGCGACACGATCGCGGTGACGTCGAGCCCGGAGCCGATGCCGGCGGAAGTGACTGCTGCCATGAGGTTTTCTCCGTCAGGCCGTGCGTTCGATCAAGGTGCCGAGCGCCTTGTCCAGCGCCTTGGCGATGCGCAGCACTTCGTCGCCCGGAATCTGGCGGATCACGGTGCCGTCCTCGGTCACCACCGAGACGATCGTGCGGCCGCTGTCCTGATCGACGGTGAAGCGCAGGTCGGTACGGCTGTCCTTGAACTTCTGGTTCAGCGAATCGACCGCGTTGGCCAGCTGCACCGGCGGTGCGGCGGCGTCGGTGGCGGCCGTGGCCGGCGGCTGATCGATCTGCGGCGTGGCAGCCTGCGCCACCGCGCCGCCGACGGGCGTGTAGACGGGAACGGCAAAGCGATCCACGACAGCATTTGCCGGGATCGCCGTGACCGCCGATGTGGTGTTCAGAGACATGTGCGGACCCTCTGAAGAAAGCCCGGCAGCCGCGCGTCAGTCCCCGATCAGGCCTGAAGCGCGACTGCCGGACCTGCCCTTAACGAAGCAGGCTCAGGACGCTCTGCGGAGCCGAGTTGGCCTGCGACAGGATCGCGGTGCCGGCCTGCTGCAGGATCTGGCCACGGGTCAGCTGGGCCGTTTCCTTCGCGAAGTCGGCATCCTGGATGCGGCTGCGCGAAGCCGACAGGTTTTCCGAGGTCGAAGCGATGTTCGAGACCACCGAGCTGAAGCGGTTCTGGATCGCACCGAGCGTGGCGCGAGCGGTGTTGACCTGACCGAGGGCCGAGTCGATCTGCTTGATCGCGAGCGAAGCGCCGGCGTAGCTCGACAGATCGAGCGAGGTCAGACCGGTGGTGGTCGCGGCGGTGCCGGTGATGCCGGTGGCGCCATCGAAGCCGGTGGCGGTGCCGTCATCGGTGCCGCCGACGGTGATCGTCGCCTCCGAGCTCAGCACGATCTTGTTGGTGGCCGTGTCGAACGCCGCGTTGACGCCGGTGGTGGTCGAGTAGTTGTTGATCGCGTCGACGACCTGCGCCACGCGCTGCTGCGCCGTGCCCGCGGCACCGATGCCGGCACCGACGTCCGTGCCGTTGATGGTCAGCGCACCGGCGCCGACCGCGGTCAGGCTGCTGATGCCGGTGACGGCGGCCGACTGGGCCGAAGCCGAGGTGACCGAGCCGAGCGCGGCGGTGTTGGCATCGACCAGCGAGCTGATCGTGATCGTTTCACCGGAGTTCGCGCCGACCTGGAACACGGCCGAGGTGAAGCTGCCGTCGATCAAGCTGACGCCGTTGAACTTGGTCTGGTTGGCCACGCGATCGACTTCCGACAGCAGCTGCGTCGCTTCGGTGTTCAGCGCGGCGCGGTCGGTCGAGCTGTTCGAGGCGTTGGCCGACTGCACGGCCAGTTCACGGACGCGCTGCAGGTTGCTAGTGACTTCGCCGAGGGCGCCTTCCGCCGTCTGCGCCAGCGAGATGCCATCGTTGGCATTGCGCGAGGCGACGTCGAGGCCGCGGATCTGCGAGGTGAAGCGATCGGCAATCGCGAGGCCGGCGGCGTCGTCCTTGGCGCTGTTGATGCGCAGGCCCGACGACAGGCGCTGAAGCGAGGTGTTCAGCGTGCTCTGGGACGACGACAGGTTGCGCTGCGCGTTCAGAGACGCCACGTTGGTGTTGATGACTGCGGTCATGACAATTCTCCTGGATGGAAGGTCTCGGCAGGCTCAGGACCGTGTCGAGGGTGCGGCGGGCTTTCGGGAATGAGGGGTTGTTTCGGTGCTGCTTGCTGCTCTGATGGGTGTAGCGGTCGGTGCCGGAAAAACTTGATTGATCTCAGCGTGGTCGGGACGAACGGTCGTGTCCGGCGGAGCAGCGGCAGGCGCCGCGAAAGCTCGCCGATTCAGCGCAAGTAATTGAACAGACTCAGATTCTGGATCTTCGCGAAGGACTGCTGCGCCGCTTGCAGTCCGGTCAGTTGCTGGTTCAGGCGGCCGGTGGCTTCGGCGTAGTCGATGTCGCGCAGGCCCGACAGTGCCGCCTGGATCTGCACGCTCTGCGCGCCGAGCTGGTTGGCGGAGTCGTCCGCCGCCACCAGCCGCGCCCCGAGCGAGGCGCGGATGTCGGCCACACGGTTCTGCGCGCCTTCCAGCGCGCTCAGGTTCTCGAGCACGCCGGTCTGCACCTGCGCGCGCTGCGCGGGGCTGTTCGCGGTCGGCGTGTCGAACAGCGCCGCGAGATCGCGAATGGTCTGGAACACGTCCTTCTGCGCGCTCGGGCCGACGCTGAAGCGGTCGCCATTGGCCGGCGGGCCGGTGAAGGTCAGATCGACACCGTTGAAGCGGATGCTGGTGCCGGGCGTGTAGGCGCCGCTGGCGATGACGGTGTTGCTGGCATCGGTCACCGCGTAATTGCCGCCGGCGAAGCTGACCGAATAGCTGCCGCCGTCGTAGGCCGCGGCGTTCGACACCTTGCTCGACGCGATCGTGGCGCTGCCGGTGTTGCCGGCATCGGCGGCGATGCTGAACGTGCCGTTGCCGGACTTGTGGCGCAGGAACACGTCGGCGCCGCCATCGCTGGACTGCACCGCTCGGTTCGGGCCGATCTGCACCTGGCGGATCACGTCGTCGCCGGTGAACACGGTCCCGCTCGTGGTCAGCGAAAACGGCGCGGTGGCGTCGTTGCTGCCGGCGAACAGGTAGCGGCCCTCGCCATCGGTGGCATTGGCATAGGTCTGCAACTGTTCCAGCGACTGCCGCAGATCGGCCGCGATGGTCTTGCGATCGGAATCGCTCAAGGTGCCGCTGTTGCCCTGAAGCGTGCGCTCGCGCACGCGATTCAGTGTTTCGGTGACGCCGCCCAGCGCGTTCTCTTCCAGCCCCAGCCGTTCGCTGACGGCCTTGGTGTTCTCGGCGTAGCGGCCATTGGCGCTGAACGCCTGATCGAGCGACAGGCCGTGCGCGGCGCCGGTCGGATCGTCCGATGCGGTCAGCAGCTTCTGACCGGACGACAACTGGTTCTGCGTCGCCAGCGCCAGCGATTGCTGACGCTGCAGCGACGAGATGCTCTGGCGATAGAAATCGGCGGTCGAGACTCGCATCGTCTCTCTCCCTCAGGATGAATCGTTAGCGACGGGTGGCGGCGAGCAGCGAATCGAACACCGTGCTGGCCACCGAAATGATCTGGGCTGCGGCCTGATAGGCCTGCTGGAAGCGCAGCAGGTCCGCCGCTTCCTCGTCGAGGTTCACGCCGCTCAGCGAGTTGCGCTCGCTGGTGGTCTGCGCCGCGAGCGAAGTCTGGGCATCGAGCTGCAGCTGCGCGGTCTGCGCCTGGCTGCCGACCTGCTGCACGAGCTGTCCGTTGGCACTGGTCAGCGTGTTCAGTCCGCCATCGAGCAGCGCCTTGTTCGCGACACCGGCCAGCAGGCGGGCATTGCGGTCATCGCCGCTGTTGGCGGCGACCGGGCCGAGCGTGAAGCTGTCGCCGCTGGCCGGCGCACCGCTGATCGCGACCTTCGCGCCGTTGATGGTGATCGCGCTGCCGGCGGTGTAGCTGTAGCTGCCGGTGCCGTTGACCGTGTAGGTCGTGGCGCTGGTGAACTGGATCGTCGTCGGCGTGCGCAGGTTCGGGTTGCTGACGTCGACCACCTCGCCCGGCGTGATCGTGCCGGTGCCGGTGTTGCCGACGGTGGCCGCGGCCTTGATCGGCGCGGCGGCAGCCAACTGGGTCGGGCTGTCGATGGCCACCTTCAATTGCCCGGCCGCGCGGCGGCCCGGCTGCACCAGGAACTTGTCGCCGGCCTGCGCGCCTTGTGTCACCGTCAGCGACAGGCCCTTGGCGACGAACGGATCGGCGGCCGTGCCGGTGCCGGTGAACGGCACGCTGGCACCGCTGCCGGCATCGGTCAGGGTGTAGGCGCTGCCGTTGTAGCTGAGCTGGTACTGGCGGCCATCGAGCTGCGTGGCGTCGCTGAAGCCGACGGTGACCGTCGCCGTGCCGGTGTTCTTGACCGAGGCCGGTGCCACGCCGGCCAGCGGCGTGAACAGCGGCTGGCCGAAGTTGCCGTTCTGGTCCACGCCCCGGGCCTGCTGGGCATTGACCGCTTCCGACAGCGAGATCGCGATGCGGCCGAGCTTCTCGCGCGCCGGGTCGATCACTTCGCGCCGGGCGTCGAACAGGCCGCCGAGCGAGCCGCCGCCGAGCTGGCCGCTGATCACCGCCCCGCCCTTCACCGTCACTTCGGTGCGGCCGGAATCGAACTCGTTCTGCACCGTGCCGAGGGCACTGACCGTGGTGCCGACGACCAGACTCTGGCCATTGGCGACGAAGACATTCAGCGCGCCGTTGTCCTGCGTCACCGTGGTGACCGACACGCGGGTCGACAGATCGCGCACGGCCTGATCGCGCTGGTCGATCAGGTCATTCGGCGGCTTGCCACCCGACGAGCCGATGGCCTGCGCGATGCGGTCGTTGAGCTGCGCGATGCTGGTCGCGTAGTTGTTGATCTCGGTGACGGTCTGGCCGATCTGGGCGTTGATCGCGCGCTCGTTGGTGTCGAGCTGGGCCTGAAGGTCGTTGAAGCGGCCGGCCAGCGCATTGGCGGCACCGACCACGGCCTGTCGCGTCGCGGTCGACGACGGATTGGTCGCCAGCACCGACACGCTGTCGAAAAAGCTGTTCAGCGGCGCGCCGAGGCCGGTCGCGGCATCGGACAGCAGCGTGTCGGTGCGCTTCGCTTCGGTGGTGAACGCCGCGACGCGAGACAAGGCCGAGCTGCCGCTGAGTTCGCGGCCGAACACGAACTGGTCGCTGAGCCGCGTGACCGAGCGGACGTTGACCCCGGCGCCGGCGAAGCCGTAACCGGTGACGGCGCCGATGCGCGAGCTGAGGTCGATCCGCTGCCGCGAATAGCCCTCGGTATTGGCGTTGGCGATGTTGTGGCCGGTGACATCGAGCCCGCTGCGGTTGGCGAGCAGGGCCGAGATGCCGATGCCGAGAATGTCACCCATGCTCAGGTCTCCCAGGTTCTGGTGGCCGAGGCGAGAGCCGCAGCCGGCGTCACGTCGAGCGACGCCGTCATCGTGCGGCCATAGGCGATGCGGGCGATCTTGCTCGCGTAGGCCGGGTCGGTTGCATAACCGGCCTTCTGCAAGCCTTGTGCGTAACGGCTGCCGTCGCCGCCATGCCGGAGCGCGGCGGCGTAGCGCGGGTTGTCCTTGACGAAGCGCACGTAGTCGTCGAAAGCCTCGCCGACCGAACCATACGAGCGGAACGCGGCCTGCTCGGACGTCTTTTCGCCGTTGCGATACTCATGCGTCGTGGTCGACGTGCTGGCGCCGGTCCAGGCCTTGTCGGCCTTGATGCCGAAGAGGTTGTGGCTGTTGCTGCCGTCGGCATTCCGGATGCTTTTCTGGCCCCAGCCGGTTTCGAGCGCGGCCTGCGCGACGAGCACGCGGGCCGGCACGCCGAGTTCCTTCGCCGCGCGCTCGGCATGCGGCGTGATCTCGTCGACGAAGGCATCGGCCGACGCCGACGTCGCCGCCGCCGGCGACGCTTTTCCGGCGCCATTCGACTGCACGGCCGCCGGATGCGCCGCGGCCGGCAAGGCCAAGGCGCCGCTGTCCGGCTTGCGCAGCGTGGCGATGTCCTCCGCCGACATCTCCGGCGCGGCCGCGAGGCCCTGCAGCTGCCGGGTCAGCAGCTCCGCCAGACCCAGACCCTTGCCGGACGACAGTTGTGCGGCCATCTGCTGGTCGTAGATGTCGCGATAGGTGTCGCTCGAGGTCCCGCCGAGCAGGTCGTTGTGGCTCGAATCCTCGCTGTGCGAGGCCTTCAGCAGCATCTGCGTGAACAGGCTCTCGAACTGCCGCGCGACCTGCCGGATGGTGTCCGGATTGTGGTCGCGGGCGCCGGCCCGCAGCTTCGCGAACTGGCCGAAGTCGCTGGTGTTGGCGGCCGTCGTCGACGGGGCCGTCGATCCCGGCAGCAGCGGGCCTTGCGCGGCCATCAGATGATCACCAGCTCGGCGCGCAGCGCGCCGGCTTCGCGCAGCGCTTCGAGGATCGCCACCAGATCACCCGGCGCCGCGCCGACCTGATTGATCGCGCGGACGATGTCGTCGAGATTGGTGCCGCCATCGAACACGAACGCCGGGCCGGCATTCGAGGTCACCTCGATCTGCGACCGCGGCACCACCGTGGTCTCGCCTTTCGAGAACGGCCCCGGCTGGCTGACCTCCGGCTTCTCGCTGATCGTGACGCTGAGACTGCCGTGCGACACCGCCGCCGGCAGCACGCGCACGAGGCTCGAGATCACCACGGTGCCGGTGCGGGCGTTGACGATGACCCGCGCCGGGCCATCGGCCGGCGTGATGTCGATGTTCTCCAACTGCGACAGGAACGCGACGCGGGCATTCGGATCGGCCGGCGCTTCCACCGCCACGGTCACCGGATCGACCGCCTTGGCCTGACTGCCGCCGAGCGCGGCGTTGATGCCGGCGGCGAGCCGCGTGGCGGTGGTGAAGTCGGCCGTGTGCAGGTCCAGCCGCAGGTCCGGCGACGCGCCGAAGGTGACCGGCACCGCGCGCTCGACCGTGGCGCCATTCGGAATGCGGCCGGCGCTCGGAATGTTGACCGACACCCGCGAGCCATCCTTCGCCGAGATGCCGAGACCGCCGACCACGATGTTGCCCTGGGCGATGGCGTAGATCTGGCCGTCGGCGCCCTTCAGCGGCGCCATCAGCAAGGTACCGCCGCGCAGCGAGCCGGAGTTCGCGATCGACGACACGGTGATGTCGATCTGCTGGCCGGGCTTGGCGAACGGCGGCAGTTCGGCGTTGATCGCCACGGCCGCGACATTCTTCAGCTGCGGATTGACGCCCGGCGGGATGGTGACGCCGAGTTGCGCGAGCATCGCCTTCAGGCTCTGCACGGTGAACGGCGCCTGCGAGGTCTGGTCACCGGTGCCGTCGAGGCCGACGACGAGGCCGTAGCCGACCAGCGGGTTCGAGCGCACGCCGGCCACGCTCGCGAGATCCTTCACGCGCTCGGCGTGGGCCACGCTGACACAGGCGATCACCAGCATCAGCAGCAGCCCGGCAATGACATGGAACATCACGCGCATCGAGTTCATGGCGGGGCCTGTGTTCAGAACGGGAACCACGGGGAATTGAAGAAGCGCGCGAGCCAGCCCTGCGAGTTGGCATCGGCCAGCGCACCGCGACCGCGATAGGTGATGCGGGCGTTGGCGACCTTGTCGGACGACACGGTGTTGTTCGCGAGCACGTCGATCGGGCGCACGACGCCATCGATGACGATCACCTCGGAGCCCTGATTCAGCTCGATCTGCTTCTCGCCGCGGATCTGCAGCAGGCCGTTCGGCAAACGACCGACGACGACCGCGGTGACGCTGCCGTCGAGACTGTTGCTCTGCTTGGAGTCGCCGCTGCCGGCGCTGCTGCGCTTGCCGGATATGCCGGTGTTGATCCCGATCGGCTTGCCGAGCAGGGTGACATCGGTCAGATCGACACTCGACGCCTTGCTCGTGTTGGTTTCCGCGTTCTTCTGCGCCTGCGTCTTCTCGGTGAGCAGGATGGTGACGAGATCGCCGACGTTGCGCGCTTTTGCGTCCTCGAACAGCGACATTGACGACGACGCGTTGAACAGCGAGCCGTCCAGCGGCACGCCTTCCGGCAGCGGGATCGGGATCGCCTTCGGCTTTTCGTCGTACAGCGAGGCGCGCGGCGACATCGAGCCGCAGGCCGTGAGCCACAGCGCCGCGACGCCGAGCAGGACCGTCTTCACAGGTTCTGCCCGATGTACTGCAGCATCTGGTCGGTGGTCGAGATCGCCTTCGAGTTCATCTCGTAGGCGCGCTGCGTCTCGATCATGTTGACCAGTTCCTCGACGACGTTGACGTTCGAGGCTTCGAGCGAACCCTGCTGCAGCGCGCCGGTGCCGTTCAGGCCCGGCGTGCCGACCTGCGGTGCGCCGCTGGACGCGGTTTCGACATAGAGATTGCCGCCGGTCGCCTGCAGGCCGGCCGGATTGACGAAGTCGGCGACGGTCAGCGAACCGATCTGCTGGCCCGCGGCCTGCCCCGGCAACTGTGCCGAGACGGTGCCGTCGCGGCCGATGGTCACCGACAGCGCGTTGGCCGGAATGGTGATGCCGGGCTGCAGCGGATACCCGGCCGAATTGACCAGCTCGCCCTGCGAATTGAGCTGGAAGCTGCCATCGCGGGTGTAGGCGAGGCTGCCATCGGGCTGCAGCACCTGAAAGAAGCCGCGGCCATTGATCGCGACATCGAGCGAATTGTTGGTCTGCTGCAGATTGCCCTGGGTGAACTGCTTGTCCGTGGCGACGACGCGCACGCCGGTGCCAAGGGTCAGGCCGCTCGGCGACTGGGTGGACTGCGTGGTCTGCCCGCCCGGCTGGCGCACGGTCTGGTACAGCAGATCCTCGAACGCCGCGCGACCGCGCTTGAAGCCGGTGGTGTTGACGTTCGCGAGATTGTTCGACACCACGCTCATGCGCGTGGCCTGCGCATCAAGCCCGGTCTTTGCAACCCAGAGTGCGGAATTCATCGTCTGGCCCCATCTGACTGGCCGAAAATTCGGCGGACAGCCGGGGCATTACAAGTTGCGGACCAGACCGCATTCCGCGGTTCGGCGACGGAATTGCGTCGCCCGGATGTGCCGGTGAATCAGCCTCGTCGCGAACGGGCAAGCCGCATTCCTGTCGCGGCCGCCGCCCGCCGCCCGCGTCGTCAGCGCGTCACGTCGGCCCAGTCGCCGACGATCCGGCCCGGATTGCCGGCGTCGGTGGCGTTGTACAGATCGATGCCGTCGCGCACCTTCTGGCCGCCGTCGCGGGTCAGCGGGCGGAACAGGAAGCTGGCGCTGCGCCGGGTCGATTTCGCGAACAGCAGATCGAACGGGATGTTGATGAAGAAGCCCTTGTCGAACGAGCCTTCGCCGAACACGCGCGCCGGCACGTTGGTGAACGTCGCGAACACGCCGAGGCTGGCGCCGCTCTTGAACTCGCGCGTCAGTTCGATGGTGCTGCCGTAGTCCTTGGCCAAATAGCGGCCGCCGCTGACTTTCGCCTTCAGTCCGTACCACGGGAACTCGTAGTACAGGTTCAGGTTGCCGGTCGCGACGCGGTAGTCGCGGAAATTGAAGCGCTCGGCGAAGTCGCGCTGCTGCACGACATTGACGTTGGCGCCGATCGCCCAGCGCTGGAACTGCGGCCGCCACAGCACTTCGGCGCCGATGCCGCCGTACATCTCCTCGAAGATGCCGGCCGAGACGCGGGCATAGACCGTCGACGCCGGCGACCAGATGTAGTTGGTCTCGAGCTTCGTCACCGCCTGCTGGCCGTTCTGCAGGTACTGCACGATGTCGCTGCGGACTCTCGGCAGCTGACTGTCCGAAGCCAGCGTTATGTTATTGAAATTGTTGACGATGTTGAACGCAAGCCCGCCGCCGATGGTCCAGCCCTGCGTCAGTCGGACATCGGCCGTCAGGCGCCAGAGGATCTGGCCGAAGTAGAAGCCGTCCGGCCCGCCGATCTGCTGGCGGAAGCCCGGGCCGGTGTCCCAGTTGAAGCGCGGCAGGCGCAAGCGGTCCGGATGATCGGCGCCCTGCGCAGCCGGATCGTCCGGCAGCGGCGGATCGGAATCGGCATGCCGGCGCGTTTCCTCCGGGCTGCCGCGGTACTGCGCCATCGCCTCGAAATCCTTGCGCAGCACGTGCAGGCGCCAGACTTCCACGCCGGCATCGACGCCGATCACCGTGTAGTGATCGACCCACGCCGGCATCACCGTGTTCAGCGCCCGCGCCGTGCGGCCGAGCACGACCAGCGGACTGCGGTAGCTGTTCTGTTCGATCCACAGCGACAGGCCGCGGCGATCCGGCGACAGCTTCACCGCCGCGATCTCGAAAGCCTGCTGGCGCAGGGCGGTTTCCGCCGCCAGCACCAGCGCGTCGCCATCGGCTTCGCTGATCGCGTCCGGTGCCGGCTGGCCGATGGATTCCGGCGCGCGCACCCGCGGCGGCGGCGGCGGTGGATCCAGCGTCTTGCGCGGTCCACTGCCTTCCAGGCTCGTGCGCAGCGCCAGATGGAAGCTCGCCCGTTCGCCGCGCTCGAAGCCGACGCCGACCGAGAAGCTGTCGCTGACCGCGTAATCGAGCCCGACATTGATCGGCAGCGACTGCCGGATGCGCGTGCCGTTGCCGCGTTCGCTCGAATAGTCGTTGCCGTCGTATTCGAGCTTGAGGTTCAGGTACGGGACGGGCGTGCGCCACTGGATGCCGCCGAACGGCCCGAGCTTGCCGCGAAACAAGCGGCTGACGCCGGAGCCGCCGGGCGTGTTGCTGCCATCGGCCGCTGCGCCGCGCGTGTCGAACCGGCTGATCAGGCGGCCGAGCGGATTGCGCAGGTCGCCGCCGGCGCCGAGCCGACCCCAGCCGAGGCCGAAGCTCAGGTCGAAGTCGTAGTAGCGGCGGCTGGCGACGATGTACTCGCCACCGAGCACGCCGGTGCCGCCGAAATCCTGCACGCCGATCGCGACCGCCGGGCCGCGCTCGCTTTCCTCGATCAGCCGGAGCTTGAAGCCGAAGCTGCGGTCCTTGTACGACTGGTTGCCGCTGAACTCGACCGGGCCGAACGCGCGATCGGTGACGTCGGTGTAGCGAAACGTCGTCTCCAGCCACGGCGTCGGCGTGGCGAACAACTGGATCTGGTTGTACGGCTTGATGTGCGAAATGCCGACGCCGAAGGTGCCGACATCCGAAAACCGGGCGCTCGGCGTCTGCAGCAGGCCGACGCCGCCCAGGTCGTTCAGCGTGTCGAAGTCGGCCGCCGCCGCCGTGCCCGGCTGCAGCGTGCCGGACAGCAGCGCGGCCGCAGCCAGCGCTGCCCGCGAACGGCTCATGCCGACAGGCAACCCGGCGGCCGGATCAGTTGCGGCTGATCGTGGCCAGCGCCGCGGCCGACAGCGCGAGGTTCGACAGCAGGCCGAACACGCGTTCCGACAGCGCCAGCACATTGAACGGCGCAGCGTCGCGCGGCACCACGATCAGGCTGCCCGGCGGAATGTCCTGCGCGGTGTAGTTCCAGAAGCTGGCCTTGACCTTCTGCGCGGTGCCGTTCGGCAGGATCACGAACACGCGGCCATCGTCAGCGGCCTGCGAGTAGCCGCCCGCGCGCTCGATGTACTGCTTCAGCGTGGTGCCCGGCACGAAGGCCTGCGTGCCCGGGTTCAGCACCTGCCCGATGACGGTGATCGTGATCGGCCGCTTCGGAATGGTCAGCAGATCGCCCGGCTCGACGATCGGGTCCAGCTCCGGGCGGGCTTCGAGAATCGTCGGATCGGCCTCGATCACGACGCGGCCAACCGGCTCGGCGGTCTGCAGGCGGGAAATCACCGTGCTCAGGAACTGCGCGGAGGTCGCGCCTTCCTTGCCGAGCGCGCCGCTGGTGACGGCGGTGACAACAGCCTCCTGCAGGTCGTTCGCGGCGCGCTTGTACGACTCGCGTTCCGCCTCGCGTGCCGCCTGGCGAGTGAACACCGCGCCGTACGGATAGGCGTTGCTGGTCAGCCCGCCGGCACGCTTGATCAGCTGGCTCAGGCGCTCGCCGCGCAGGATGCCGTACGAGCCCGGGAAGCGGAATTCGCCCGACACCCGCGCCGTGCCCACTTCCTGCCCGAGGTACAGCGGCTTGAAGTTGAAGACGTCACCCGGCGCCACCTTCAGCGCGGCGGCGTCGGCACTCTTGAGGTCCAGCGTCTGGTAGGCCGAGCGGCCGTTCTTCAGCGCATCGGTATACGAGATGTACTCGATGTTGCGCGGATCGGACTCGTTGCTGAGGCCGCCCGCGGCGTCGATCAGCAGCGGCAGCGGCGTGCCTCGGGCGATCGGGTACAGGCCCGGGCGGCGCACTTCGCCGTACATCGCCACCGATTCTTCGAGCAGGTACTGCAGCGCGCGCGGCGCGGCGCGATAGACCGCCGGACAGCGGGCGTTGACCGGCCGGGCGCTGATCGGCTCGCCGGTGCGCGGGTCCAGCGTCTCGCGCTCGCCCGGGAACAGGCCAGTGCGCGGATCGACGGCCGCGCGGTCGCGCGCGCTGGCACCGGTGCGGGTGCTTTCGGCCGTGAACGCCTTCAGGAAGCGCGCGGCGCGCTCGGTGTTCGCGAGTTCCGCCAGCGATTCCAGCGCCGGGCACTGGCGGATCGCGGTGACTTCGCCGGCCGCCACGGCACGCACTTCGCGCGAGTCGAGATAGCTGACGTCGTCACGGGTCAGGATGATCACGCGATCGTCGCGCTGCAGCGGGAACGGTGCGGCGTCCGGCAGCATGACATCGCGAATGCTGAAGCCGACCCAGCCGCGCACGCCGCTGCTGGCGGCGGTGCGCTCGATCAGACCGAGCGGCAGATACGCCTCGTTCTGCGAATCGGAGTTCTGGATCTCGGCCTGCTGCAGCACCGAGCGCAGGTCCGAATCGGCTTTCCACTGATAGTTGCCCGGGTACTTCACGTAGCCGAGCACGCGCACGTTGTTGTCGAGCTTCGCGGCGATCTGGCCGAAGCGCAGCACGTCGCCACTCTGGACGCGGCCGCCGAGGTCGCCGGCCTTGGCCAGATCGATCTGGCGAATGCTCTTGCGATTGCCGTCGAAGCGCTCGATCTGCGCGGTGCTGGTGTTGGTCGAGGCCAGCAGCCCGCCGGCCAGCGACACGACATCGGCAATGGTCTTCTCGCCATTCAGCTCGTAGATCGCCGGACGCTTGACCTCGCCGTCGGCCGACACCCGCGGGCCCACTGGCGGCACGAAGATCACGTCGCCAGGCTGCAGCCGGACGTCGGCACTGGAATCGCCGCGCAGCAGCAGCGCGTAGAGATCGAGCTTCTGCACCAGCCGGCCATTGCGCTTGAGTTCGATGTTGCGCAGCGAGCCGACCGGGCTGATGCCGCCGCCGACGAAGATCGCGTTGGTGATCGTCGACAGCGAACTGACCGTGTAAGACCCCGGCTGGTTGACGTCACCGAGCAGGAACACGCGCACCGAGCGCAGTTCGCCGAGCGTGATGCTGGACTGCACGCCGATCAGCTCGCGGCCGATGCGCTCGGTCAGCAGCTTGCGCACGTCCTCGAAGCGCTGGCCGGCCACGGCGATCGGGCCGAGCTTCGGGAAATTGATCTGGCCGTCGCGCGCGACCTGCAGGCTGTAGTTGCCGTTCTCGTTGCCGAACAGCTGCACGCGCACCGAATCGCCGGGGCCGACGACGTAATCCGCCGGCACCGGGATGTCGGTCGCCGGCGCGAACGTGGTCGCGGTGGTCTCGAACAGGTCGTAGCCGAACGGCCGCAGGCGGCGGCGTTCGCGATCTTCGAGCGCGTAGTCGCGATTGGCCAGTTCCAGCGTCGCTTCGCGCGATCGGGTGCTGCGGGCATCGCGCTGGAAATCGGCATCGGCATCGCTGCCCTCGTCGCGCAGGTCATCGGCGGACGCGCGATCGCGTTGGCTGCCGCCACTGCTGCCGGCGCCGGACCGCGACGTGCTCCCGCGCCGATTCGGCACGGCGGTTTCCGGCGTGGCCAGCTTCTGGTCGCGGAACCTGCCGTCCGGCGACGCCTGCGCCGCGCCACTGCCGCCATTGGAACCGATCGCTTCGAGCGCGCGCTGGCGCTGCTCCGGCGTCAGCTGCTCGATCGCCGCCGGGTCGAACGGCAGCTGCGCCCGCGCCTCCAGCCACGGCAGCGCGGCGATGGCGAGACCGCCGACAAAAGCCGAAACCGCCCGGAAATTCCGCTTGCTCACGATTGCTCTGGTTCCCTGGTTGAAACGAATGGCGCTGCCGCTGCGGTTGCGCCGCGACCGGCTCGCGTCGATCGGCAAGCGCGGCGGCGGCACGGCGGGCGACAGCACGTCACGGTCGCCGAAATCGAGGTCGGCACGGTCTGGAAGACGCCCGCGGCAAAGGATACCGGCTTGATCCGGGCCCTGCGATGACGGCCGTTGCCGGCCGTTTGATGAACGATGACACGCGATCCCGGCGATCCCCCGGAACACGGCCGCGGATGACAGTTCCGTGGCACGTGCGGTTCAGGGCTGGACGCAATTGCCGCGCCGCCTATATTCTCCGGGAAATGACTGATGCGGCACGATCCATGCTCAGTCGATTCCACATCCGTACCGTTCAGGAGAATACGACCGTGAAGCATGTTGTGACCGCCGTTGCCGTTGCCCTCGTTGCAGCCACGTTCCCGATCGCCAATGCCCAGGACGCCAAGCCGGAACCGGCTCCGGGTGCACCGGCCGGCAACGTCGCCACCGCCTCCAGCTTCGCCGACGGCAGCCTGCCGACGATCCTCGCGATCGGCCTCGGCGTCAGCGCCGCCATCACCGTGTTCGTCGTCGGTGCCGGCGACAACGGCCCGAACAACTCGACGTCGACCGCAACCGCGACGACGCGCTGAGCGTCATGGCCTGATCGGGTCCGGCCTTCGGCCTGATTCGATCGGAGGCCGCGCTTCATCGAAAGCCGCGCCGAAGCTCGACTTCGCCGCGGCTTTTTCGTGCCTGCGCGCGGCTCACGTGCTGAGCGGCGGTTCCTCGGCCGGTTTCAGCACCTCCAGCGTCAGCGGCGGCACGTCCGGACAGAACTGCTGCCGGGATTTCCAGACCTTGCCGCTGGCGGCATCGAGCCAGAACAGGTTCTCGCCGGACCAGCGCCACTTGCGCACCGAAATCCGCTCGCGCAGCACCACGGTGCGCCGCGTGCGTCCGAGCAGGGTCAGTGTCTCGTTGCCGATCGTGTCGTAACGGCTTTCGACCGCCACGCCGAAATCATCCTTCGGCCGAAGGTCGACGAAGCGGCCGACGCGGCTTTCGGTGCTCGCCGGAATCGTGTTCGGATAACCCAGCAGCGGATCGGGCGACGCCCATTGCGTGCCGAGCAGATCGCGCACCAGCCCGACCGACTTCACCAGCCGGCCGCGCCGCGTCACCAGCACCACGCGGTCCGCGGACGCCCAGCGCAGTTCGTCCTGATCGATGCTGGCCAGGATCAGCACGGCCGGCGCCAGACGGCCGATGCGCACACCCAGGCTGGCATACGGCAAGGCTTCGATCTGGTCATCGCTCAAGCCGTAGCGATCGCCGCTGACGGCCGTGCGCGCGCCGGCGAAGCTCGATCCGAGCAGTTGCAGCGACTGGCTCGAACAGCCACCGAGAAGGCCAAGCGTGGGGACGGCGGTGCAGGCGGCCAGCCCTTGCATCAGCTGGCGGCGGGTCAGTCCCTTGTTCATGCGTCGATCAATCCGTGGTGACGATCAGTCATCGATGAAGTCGGCAAGGTGGCGCGCGGCAGCGGCGTCGGATGGCCCGGGCCAATGGCCGCTAAAATGGCGGGAATCCCGCGACTCTAGCGGATCGGGTTGCCTTCCCGGTTGCCAGTATCGTGCCAGCGTCATGGCACGACGATGAAGCCCTGCATCGGGCCTTCGGCGCCGTGACGCCATGCCGGTCGCCGACCGCGTTCCCTGCCCAGCGGCCCCGTCCGCAGCCTGCCTGACCGGACACCCGATGCCCCGCAATCCGTCTTCCCCCGCCGCCGATTCCGAAGCTCCGGCCAGCGTGCCCGTCGCACTCGATCACGCACCGGCCGATGACGATGTCGATGCGCCAGTCACTGAGCCAGTGACTGAGCCGGTCACCGAGCCGGTCGCGAAGCCGGCCGTGCCGAATCCGATTGCGGCGCTGATCGATCGGCGCATCGGCATCGACTCCCGCCCGCTGCCCGGCCCGCTGTTCGCCAGCTGCGCGCGCGGCCTCGAACCGCTGCTGGTCGACGAACTGAAAGCCTTTGGTTTCACCGACGTGGCCGAGCGCGGCGGCGGTGTCACCGCGACCGGCAGATGGGTCGATGCCTATCGCGCCTGCCTGTGGTCGCGGCTGGCCAGCCGCATCCTGCTGCCGCTCGATCTGGTCGAGATTCCGGACGCCAATGCCCTGTACGACGGGGCGCGGCGCATCGACTGGCCGGCGTGGTTCGATGTGCGTTCCAGCTTCGCGATCGACGTCGCGGGCCGCTCGAACACCGTCACCCACACCCACTTCGCGGCGCTGCGGGTCAAGGACGCGATTGCCGACCGCTTCCGCGACGCCTGCGGCGAGCGTCCGAACGTCGACGCCGAAGATCCTGATGTCTCGATCCACGTGCACCTGCATGGTGCGCAGGCGACGATCAGCCTCGATCTTTCCGGCGAAAGCCTGCACCGCCGTGGTTATCGTCTGGCTACCGGCGGTGCGCCGCTGAAGGAAAACCTCGCCGCCGCGATCCTGATCCGCAGCGGCTGGCCGACCGTGTTCGCGCGCGGCGGCAGCCTGTTCGATCCGATGTGCGGCTCCGGCACCCTGCTGCTCGAAGCGGCGCTGATGGCCGGCGATGTCGCCCCGGGGCTGATGCGCACGCGGCACGGCTTTCTGTCGCTCAACGGCGTCGAGATCGACGCCTGGCGCGCGCTGATGGACGAAGCCAAGGCCCGGCGCGAAGCTGGTGCCGAGCGCATCCCGATCCTGTACGGCGCCGATCTCGACCCGACGGCGCTGAAGGCCGCGCGCGGCAATGTCGAGCGGGCCGGACTGGTCTGGAAGATTCGACTGAAGGAGGCCGATGTCTCGCTGATGCGCCCGCCGACCGACACGCCGGGCCTGGTCTGCACCAATCCGCCCTACGGCGAGCGCATGGGCAGCGAGGCCGAGATGGTCAAGCTGTACAGCCTGCTCGGCGCGCTGCTGAAGCAGTATTTCCCGGGCTGGCGCGCCGGCGTCTTCACCGGCCGGCCGGACCTCGGTCCGCGCCTCGGTCTGCGCGCCGAGCGCCTGTATTCGTTCTACAACGGCGATCTGCCGTGCAAGCTGCTGACCTTCGACATCGCCGCGCGCGATCCGGAAAGTCCGGCGGCGCCGCAGGTGATCGACGGCGATTTCGCCAACCGCCTGCGCAAGAACCTGAAGCACCTCGGCAAGTGGGCCAAGCGCACCGGCGTCACCAACTACCGCCTGTACGACGCCGATCTGCCGGACTTCGCCGTCGCCGTCGACCTGTACCAGAGCGACCAGCTGCACGTGCATGTGCAGGAATACGCGCCGCCGAAGACGGTTGATCCGGTTGCCGCCGAACGCCGGCTGCGCGAAGGCCTGAACGCGATCCAGCAGGTGCTCGAAGTGCCGATCGCGAACCTGCATCTGAAGGTGCGCCGGCAGCAGAAAGGCGACGCCCAGTACACGCGGCAGGCCGAAACCGGCGCGATGTACACGATCGACGAGCAGGGCTGCCGCCTGCAGGTGAACTTCACCGATTACCTCGACACCGGCATCTTTCTCGACCACCGTCCGATGCGCCTGCGCATCCGCAAGGAAGCGCACGGCAAGCGCTTCCTGAACCTGTTCTGCTACACCGGCACGGCCACGGCGCAGGCCGCCGTCGGCGGCGCGATCGAAAGCGTGTCGATCGACCTGTCGAACACCTATCTCGACTGGGCCAAGGAAAACCTGCGCCTGAACGGCATCCGGATGGTCGACATCGAACGCCGGTCGGCGAAGGAGAATCCGCACCGCTTCTACCGCGCGGACTGCCTCGCCTGGCTGCGCGAGCAGGCGGAGAAATCCCGCCCGCCGCAGTTCGACCTGATCTTCTGCGACCCGCCGACGTTCTCGAACTCGAAGAAGATGGAGGGCACGCTCGACATCCAGCGCGACCATGTCGAACTGATCACCCTCGCCGCCCGCCTGCTGGCCCCGAACGGCGTGCTGTACTTCTCGTGCAACCGCAAGCGCTTCCGGCTCGACGATCTGGCGCCGCACGGGCTGGATGTCGAGGACATCACGCAGAAGACGCTCGACGAGGACTTCAAGCGGCCGCCGCCCGCGCATCGCGCGTGGGCGATCCGCAAGGTGGGAACGGCGTGGCTGGCGAACCGGAAGGCCGGCGGCTGACAGCGGTCAGCGCCGCGCGCGGCACACCCTCAGCCCGATCCGCTCAGGGCTTGGCCGCCGCCTTCTGGCCATCGACCCAGGTCGAGCGGATGCCCAGCGTCCGCAGCGTCGCTGGCGCGACCGTCAGCGGATCGGCTTCGAGCACCACGAAATCGGCCTTCATTCCCGGCTTCAGCATGCCGACGTCGGCATCGGCGAAGCCGGCGAACGCGGCGTCCGACGTGAAGCCGCGCAGCGCTTCCAGCGCGGACAGGCGCTGATCCGGATACCAGCCGGCCACCGGCTGGCCGGCCGCATCCTGCCGCGTCACCGCGGCATACAGGCCGAGCCGAGGATCGACCGATTCGACCGGGAAATCCGAACCCAGCGCCAGCCGCGCACCGCTGCCGAGCAGGCGCTGCCAGGCATACGCGCCCTTGATCCGCTCGGGCCCGACGCGGGTTTCCGCCCACGGCATGTCCGAGGTCGCGTGCGTCGGCTGCATCGACGCGATGACGCCGAGCGCAGCGAAGCGCGGGATGTCGCTCAGTGCGATCACCTGTGCGTGCTCGATGCGCCAGCGGCGATCCGGCCGTGCCGCCTTGGCATCGGCGGCGAACAGATATTCGTAGCGATCGAGCACGATCTGGTTGCCGCGATCACCGATCGCATGCGCGGCCACCTGCACGTCGCAGTCGCGCGCCTTCTGGGCCGCGCGTTCGATCGCCTTCGGCTCGGTGACCAGCAGGCCGCGCTGCCCCGGCGCATCGCTGTAGTCGGCGAGCAGGGCCGCGCCGCGGCTGCCGAGCGCGCCGTCGGCATAGAGCTTTACGCCGCGCATCTGCAGGCGACCACCGGCGTGGCGATACAGCCCGTTCGCGCAGAGATCGGCCAGGGCATCGCGGTCGCCGTCGGCATAGGCCGTGATCCGCAGCGGCAGGCGGCCTTCATCGGCGAAGCGGCGATACAGCGCCAGATCGGCGCGCGATACGCCCATGTCGTGGATGCCGGTCAGGCCGACCGCGTGGGCGGCAGCCAGCGCGCGCGACAGCGCCTGTGCCCGGAGCGCTTCGCTCGGCGGCGGCACCACGGCATCGATCAGCGCCGTGGCACCGTCGACGAACACGCCGGCGGCGGCACCGTCGTCACCGCGTTCGATGCGAC
Organism: Nevskia sp.; assembly: GCF_021732705.1. GTDB lineage: Bacteria > Pseudomonadota > Gammaproteobacteria > Nevskiales > Nevskiaceae > Nevskia. The sequence goes on from NZ_JAKFUM010000011.1 coordinate 174,431, forward strand.
CGCCCTCCGGCTGCCAGTCGCCGCTGAAATCGCGCTTCGCGCGCTTCATCGCCGCCGTGTTGGCCCAGCCGGCGTGACCGTCGATCCGTTCGAGCCAGACCGGGCGCTTCGGGAACGCGCTGTCGAGATCGGCGGCGGTCGGGAATGTCGCGTCCGGCCAGTCGTTCTGGTCCCAGCCGCGGCCGATCAGCCAGGCATCGGCCGGCAGGGTCTTCTCGAACGTCTTGAGCCGCGCCAGCACATCGGCCTTGCTGGTGGTGCCGGTCAGGTCGGCCTGCAGCAGCGAAAAGCCGAGCCCCATGATGTGGCCATGGGCATCGATCAGCCCCGGGACGACCGTCGCCCCGCGCGCCGTGACGACGCGGGCCTTGCGGAAGCGGGCCTTCAGCGCGGCTGCCTCGCCGACGGCCAGCAGCACGCCGTCGCCGTTCCACGCCATCGCGGTCGCGGTTGGCTGCTCCGGGTTCATCGTGTGGATGCGCGGCGCAATCAGCAGCGTGTCGACGGCTGATGCCGTGACACTTCCGAAGGCGAAGACGGCGGCGACAACGGCAGCGAGCGTTTTCATCTCAGGTCTTCGGCAAGGTCACACCACGCTGCCCCTGGTACTTCCCGCCACGATGGCGACCGGAGCCACCCGGCGAGGGACCCGCTGGATGCTGTGTTCCAGCGGGATCGACGGCAAGGCGACGGGCGCCAGCGATCGGGGCCAGCGTCTGTAGGCCCATCATGTCTTCGGCAGCGTGACGCCACGCTGCCCCTGGTACTTGCCGCCCCGATCGCCGTACGACGTCTCGCAGACCTCGTCGCTTTCGAAGAACAGCATCTGCGCCACCCCTTCATTCGCGTAGATCTTCGCCGGCAGCGGCGTGGTGTTGCTGAATTCGAGCGTGACGTGGCCTTCCCATTCCGGTTCCAGCGGCGTCACGTTGACGATGATGCCGCAGCGCGCGTACGTGCTCTTGCCGAGGCAGACCACGAGCGTGCTGCGCGGAATGCGGAAGTATTCGACCGTGCGCGCCAGCGCGAACGAGTTCGGCGGGATGATGCAGACGTCGGACTTCAGGTCGACGAAGCTGCGCTCGTCGAAGTTCTTCGGATCGACGATGGTCGAGTTGATGTTGGTGAAGATCTTGAATTCGTCGGCGCAGCGCACGTCGTAGCCATAGCTGGACGTGCCGTAGCTGACGATCTTGTGGCCGTCGCCGGCCACGCGCACCTGCCCCGGCTCGAACGGTTCGATCATGCCGGCGCCCTGCGCCATGCGCCGGATCCACTTGTCGCTCTTGATGCTCATTGCCTGCCTGCCCGATGCCAAACCAACTGGCGAGTGAGTACCGCTGAATGTCGTGTCGCGATTATCGCCGCAGTTGTTGCAAGTCTTCGACCCAGATCAGTTCGCAGGCACCGGCGCCGGTATCGTCCCGGCGCAGCGAGCTGCGCATCGTGACGCCGCCCGGCGACTGCGCTTCGACCAGCTTGCCGCGCAGCGCGATCACCTGCCCGACCCGCACGCTGCCGATGGCCCGCCGCACTGCCGCGTTCGCCGGAATCAGATGCATGTTCGCGGCACTGGCGATCAGCTCGTCCTGCGGAATCGGGAACTGCGCCACCTGCCAGTAGAAGAAGCGCCCGCTCTGGCTGATGTCGATCCGCTTCAGCACCGCGCTGTCCGACATCCGTCCCCAGCCGAGTGCCAGATCGGTCGGCACCAGACTCGCCAGCCGGTCGAAACGATAGGTCTCGGTGCCCAGCACCCGCGCCTGCAGTTCGAAGCCGGCCAGCGGCGTCAGCCGGTAGCCGTCGAACTCGAACGGCTGCGCCTCGTCTGCGGCCAGTGTCGTCTGCCGTGGCGCGTCCGGCACGAGGACGCCGGGCGGCGGCTCGACCGCGCGATGGGTCGAGGCATTCCAGCCACCCCACAGCGCCAGCGCCAGCACCAGCCAGACGCCGCGGATGGGGCGGTTCAGCATCGGCCGTAGCGCCGGCTCAGTCGTCGCTGATCGTGACGGTCGGAAACGCCAGCTCGCCGCCGGCGCCGTACGCGAGCCGCGCCGCCATCAGACGGGCGATGCCGCGATAGCGCTGCGACAGCTCGGACTGCGGATCGGCGGCGACGGTCGGGTTGCCGCTGTCGGCCTGCAGGCGGATGCGAAGGTCCAGTGGCAGCGAGCCGAGCAGCTCGGTGCCGGCTTCGTTGGCCAGCTTGTCGCCGCCACCGGCACCGAAGATCGCTTCCTCGTGGCCGCAGTTGGTGCAGACGTGCGTCGCCATGTTCTCGATCACGCCGAGCACCGGAATGCCGACCTTGCGGAACATCTGCAGCCCTTTGCGGGCATCGAGCAGCGCGATGTCCTGCGGCGTGGTGACAATGACGCTGGCCGACACCGGCACCCGCTGGCTCAACGACAGCTGGATGTCGCCGGTGCCCGGCGGCAGGTCGATGATCAGATAGTCGAGATCGTCCCAGACCGTTTCGTTCAGCAGCTGCGTCAGCGCCTGCGTCACCATCGGCCCGCGCCAGATCGCCGGTTGGGCGTCGTCGGCCATGATGAAGCCGATCGACATCGCCTGAAGGCCGTGGGCAATGATCGGGTTCATCCGCTTGCCGTCCGGCGAGGTCGGACGCTGCTTCGAGCCCAGCATCAGCGGCTGGCTCGGGCCGTAGATGTCGGCATCGAGTATGCCGACGCTCGCCCCTTCCGCCTGCAGCGCCAGCGCCAGATTGACCGCGACGGTGGACTTGCCGACGCCGCCCTTGCCCGAGGCCACGGCGATGATGTTGGCAACGCCCGGCAGCGGGTTCAGACCTTTCTGGACCGCCTGCGGCAGCACCCGGCAACCGATCCGCACGGTCGCTTCGACATCACAGCTCGCGCGCAGCAAGGTCTTGATATCGCTGACGATATCGATCGCGATGCCGGCAGCCGGGAAGCCCAGCTCGACCACGACGTGCGGCGTCGCGCCGGGTGTCAGATCGACGATGCAGCCGGCCGCGACCAGGCCTTGGCCGATCAGCGGATGGACGTACGCATCAAGCGCGGCAAGCAGGACTTCTCGGGTAGCGGACGCAGGCATGGGCAGCATTGGGGATCGGGACCGGTCTTCCGCTATTGTCGCGCATTCCCTGCCCTGCCTCGTCACCTCGCCATGAGCTTCAGCTTCGTCTGGCACGACTACGAAACCTTCGGCACCGATCCGGCGCGCGACCGGCCGTCGCAGTTCGCCGCGCGCCGCACCAACGAGGATCTGGAGCCGGTCGGCCAGCCGCTGACGATCTACTGCCAGCCGCCGATCGACGTGCTGCCGCATCCGGAAGCCTGCCTGCTCACCGGAATCACGCCGCAGCTGGCACGCGACGAAGGCCTGCCGGAATACGAGTTCGCGCGCCAGATCGACGATCTGTTCAGCGTGCCCGGCACCTGTGCCGCCGGCTACAACTCGATCCGCTTCGATGACGAGGTGACGCGGCATCTGCTGTATCGCAACTTCCACGAGGTCTATACCCGCGAATGGCGCGGCGGCAATTCGCGCTGGGATCTGATCGACGTCGTCCGCCTGTGGCATGCGCTGCGGCCGCAGGGCCTCGAATGGCCGGTCGGCGACAACGGCGCGACCACGTTCAAGCTCGAACGGCTGACCGAGGCGAATCAGCTCGTGCATGCCCGCGCGCACGACGCGCTGAGCGACGTCGATGCCACGATCGCGATCGCCAAACGCCTGAAAAGCGCGCAGCCGCGCCTGTTCGAGCACGCGCTGAAGCTGCGCGACAAGAAGTTCGCCGCCACACTTCTGAACGTCACCGAGATGACGCCGGTGGTGCATGTCTCGTCGAAGATTCCGGCTGCGCGCGGTTGCCTGGCCGTGATCGCGCCGATCGTCCTGCATCCGACCAACAGCAACTGCGTGCTGACGTTCGATCTGAGCAGCGACATCGACGAGTTGCTGGAACTCGACGCCGACGATCTGCGCGACCGCGTGTTCGCCTCGAACGACGATCTCCCGGATGGCGTGACCCGGCTGCCGCTGAAAGGCGTGCACCTGAACAAGTCGCCGATGCTGTCGCCGATCGCGACCCTGCGCGGGCCCGATGCCGAGCGCTGGAATGTCGATCTGGCGCTGTGTCTGGCCAACCAGGCGAAGCTGCTGGCCGCCGGCGATGCCCTGCGCGAGAAGGTGCGCGAGGTGTTCACGCAGGAGCCGCGCGACTGGGCCGATCCGGAACTGTCGCTGTACGGCGGCTTCCTGCCCGATGCCGACAAGCCGCGGCTGGCCAAGGTGCGCGCCGCAGGTCCTGATTCGATCGCACGACTGCACGGCACGTTCGAAGATCCGCGCTATGACGAACTGCTGTTCCGCTACCGCGCACGTCACTATCCGGACACGCTGGATGAGGATGAACGCGCCCGCTGGCAGGATTTCGTCGCCGGCAAGCTGCGCTACGACACCGGGCTGGCCAGCCTCACGCTGAACGCGTTCCGCGAACACGTGGCAATGCTGGCGGAACGCGAAGGCAACCCGGAGCGCCTGCGCATCCTCGCGCAGCTCGCCGTCTGGCCGGAGGAATCCGGGCTGGAGCGGCTGCTGCGCGGCTGACCGCGGGAAGTCCGATGGTCAGAGCTTCGCGACGAGCGTCCCCATCCGCTCGGTCAGCTTGACGTTTTCCCGATAATCCACCGGCACGGCGATCAGCGCCGGGCCCGGTTGCCGGAACGCTTCGTCGAGTGCCGCCGGCAGTTCGCTCGCGGCGGTCAGGGTCTTGCCCCAGCAGCCGAAGGCTTGCGCCAGCAGTTCGAAATCCGGATTGCCGAAGCTCAGCGGCGAGTGCTTGCCGAACTCGTTCTGCTGTTTCCATTCGATCAGGCCATAGCTGCCATCGACCCAGATCATCACGACGATGTTCAGGCGGTAGCGGACGGCGGTTTCGAGATCCTGGACGTTCATCAGGAAGCCGGCGTCGCCGCAGATCGCGAGCACACGCTTGTCCGGTGCCGCGAACTGCGCGCCGATGGCACCCGGCAGCGCGAAGCCCATCGAGCAGAAGCCGTTCGAGATCAGCACGCTGTTTGGCGTTTCCGCCGGGTAATAGCGGCCGATCCACATCTTGTGCGCGCCGACATCGGACAGCAGGATGTCGTCGCCGCGCAGGAATTCGCGCACGTCCCACAGCACTTTCTGCGGCTTCATCGGGAAGCTCGCGTCGTTGCGCTCACAGCCGTGATCGGCGGCGATCTGGTCGCGCAGCGGCTGCCACTCGGCAATGTCGTGCAGCGGCAGGCGGGCAGCAGGCTGCTGATCGAGCGCGTCGTTGATCTGCGCAAGGGTCGCCGCGATATCGCCGACCACATCGACCGCCACCGGATAGTCCTGATCGACTTCCGCCGGCAGGAAATCGATGTGGATGATCTGCTTGTCGCGCGCCACGTTCCAGAAGCGCGGGCTGTACTCGACGAGGTCGTAGCCCACCACGAGCACGCAATCGGCAGCCGCCATCGCCTGATTGCCGTAATCCTTCGCCTGCAGGCCGATGGTGAACAGGTTATGCCGGTCCGAACGTGCCAGCGCGCCCTTGCCCATGAAGGTGTTGAACACCGGCAGCCCGGTCTTCTCGGCCAGCGACCGCAGTTGCAGCGCGGCGCGTTTCCGCAGCGCGCCATTGCCGGCGAGGATCACCGGCTTCTTCGCCGCCAGCAGAATCGCCACCGCCTGCGCCACCGCCTGCGGATCGGGCGACGGCCGGCGGGTCTTGGTGACCGCCATCGGCTGCGCATCGAGCCGCTGCTTGGCCACGTCTTCCGGCAGTTCGACCACGCAGACCCCGGGCTTCTCGGCCTCCGCCAGCTTGAACGCCTTGCGCAGGATTTCCGGGATCGCGTCGGCATCGATGATCGACTGCGCCCACTTCGATACCGGCCGCATCATCGCGATGGCGTCCATGTTCTGGTGGCTTTCCTTGTGCAGGCGTCGCGTCGGCCCCTGCCCGATGATCGCGACCACCGGCGAGCGGTCGAGATTGGCGTCGGCCAGCCCGGTGACGAGGTTGGTGGCACCGGGGCCGAGCGTCGCCAGACAGACGCCGGCGCGGCCGGTCAGCCGGCCATAGACATCGGCCATGAACGCCGCGGCCTGCTCGTGGCGGACGAGGATGAATCGGATCGGCGAGTCGAGCAACGCGATCATCAGATCGGCGTTTTCCTCGCCCGGCAGGCCGAAGATGTACTCCACCCCTTCCGCTTCGAGGCAGCGGACGAACAGCTCCGCCGCCTTGATGTCCTTGGGGTTTGCAGCATTCGTGTCGGCCATGTCCCTGCCTGTGCTGCGTGAGGGCCGATGTCAGCGCCGTGATGTGAGTGAAGGCTGCCTGCTGCGCGCCGTTGAAGCGCTTGCCGGTTTCAATCGACTGTCATTCCCGCGGAGGCGGGAATCCAGCTTCTTGTTTGCTTGTCGCGATTTCCCAGACCGCTGCCGATGGATTCCCGCCTTCGCGGTAATGACGGATGTGAATGAGGTGCGGATTCCGCGACTCAGGCACCGGCCGCGGCCGCGCAGCCGCTCAGCCGATCTCCCCCGAGCGCAGCACCATCATCTTCCGAATCTGCAGATCGTGGATCGTGTGCGGAATGCCGCCGACGTTGTAGCCGGACTGCTTCAGACCCGCGAACGGCATCCAGTCGACCCGGAACGCGGTGTGATCGTTGACCATGACAGCCGACGCATCGAGCCGTCGATAGGCGCGCAGTGCGGTGTCGAGATTCTTCGTGAACACCGCCGCCTGAAACGCGAACGGCAGGCTGTTCGCGCGGTTGATCGCCTCGTCGACGTGGTCGAACGTGTAGACGCAGACCACCGGGCCGAACACCTCGTGGGTGGAAACCTTGGCATCGGCCGGCGGATCGACCAGCAGGGTCGATTCGACCATCGTCGTGCCGATTGCCTTGCCGCCGCAGACCCGCCTCGCACCCGCCGCCACCGCTTCGTCGATCCACTGCACGACGCGTGTGGCTTCCGCTGGCGAGATCATCGGGCCGATCTCGGTCGCCGGCAGCGTCGGGTCGCCGATCACCATCTTCTGCGCCGCCGCCGCGAGCCGCGCGACGAAGTCATCGACGATCGCGCGCGCCACGAACACGCGCTGCACCGACACGCAGACCTGACCGGCATGGTAGTAACCGCCCTTCGCGATCAGCGGCACCGCGGTATCGAGATCGGCATCGGCCGCGACGATCACCGGCGCCACGCCGCCGTGTTCCAGCGCGCAGCGCGCGCCGGGCGCGAGCTGGCTCTTGAGCTTCCAGCCGACCGCCGCGCTGCCGATGAAGCTGAGGAACGCGACTCGCGGATCGGTCGCCAAGGTCGTGGCCAATGCGTTGCTGTCCGGCACCAGCGCCTGACACCAGGATGCCGGCAGGCCGGCTTCGCGCAGGATCGCGACAAAGCGGAAACACGACAGTGGGGTCGACCGCGCCGGCTTGACGATCACCGGGCAGCCGGCCGCGATCGCCGGACCGACCTGATGCGCGATCAGGTTCAGCGGATGGTTGAAGGCGCTGATCGCGACGACCACGCCGATCGGCTCGACCTGCGTGAACGCGATGCGCCCGGCGGACGAGGCGCTGGTGCGCATCGGGATCACGTCGCCCTGATCGACGCGCATGGTCTCGACGCAGATCTTCAGGCTGTCGATCGCCCGTGCGACCTCGACCCGGGAATCGATCAGCGGCTTGCCGCCTTCGCGCGCCGCTTCCACCGCCAGTTCCTCGGCGCGGGATTTCATGATCGCGCCCGCACGATCGAGGATCGCCAGACGCTCGGCCAGCGGAATCCAGGCGTCGCGATGCTTGTACAGCGTGCTGGCGACAATCAGCGCCTGCTGCACGCAGGTGGCGTCCGCCGTCTGCACGGTGGCGATCGGGGCACGATCGAACGGCGCCTCGACGGTATACGCCGCCGAGGAACTGACCGCGCCCGGAATCATCAGGCCGAAATGGGGAAGCGACATGGCAGGCTCCGGTTTCAGGAGCCGGCAGTGTATTCGCAAGGCTCACGAAAAAGGCCCGCACGCGGCGGGCCTTCGTCGTCAGCATCGCATCAGGTCGTCATGCCGCCTTCTGATCATCCAGCCAGCGCGCGAAGAAGCCGGCGGCAACAGCCCCGGCAATCGGCGCGATCCAGAACAGCCACAGCTGGCTCAGGGCCCAGCCGCCGACGAACAGCGCCGGGCCGGTCGAGCGCGCCGGGTTCACCGACGTGTTGGTCACCGGGATGCTGATCAGGTGGATCAGGGTCAGGCACAGACCGATGGCGATCGGCGCGAAGCCGGCCGGCGCGCGGGATGACGTGGCGCCGAGGATCACAGTCAGGAAGAAGAAGGTCAGCACGAACTCGGTGACCGCCGCCGCGCCCACGGTGAAGCCGCCGGGCGAATGCTCGCCATAGCCGTTCGAGGCAAAGCCGTTGGCGACATCGAACGTCGGCACGCCGCTGGCGATGACGTAAAGCACGGCGGCACCGGCGATGGCCCCGAGCACCTGTGCGGCGATGTACGGCCCAAGCTGCGACGCCGGGAAGCGACCGCCCGCCCACAGCCCGAACGACACGGCCGGGTTCAGGTGGCAGCCGGAAATGTGGCCGATGGTGTAAGCCATCGTCAGCACCGTCAGGCCGAAGGCCAGCGACACGCCGGCAAACGCGATGCCGTACTGCGGAAAGCCGGCCGCCAGCACAGCGCTGCCGCAGCCGCCCAGCATCAGCCACGCCGTTCCGATGAATTCCGCTGCAAGCTTCTGAGGGGTGCTGCTGGTCATGCCTTACCTCCCTGTGAGTGAACTCCGAAGCCTTAGTGTGCCGGGGGAATCGGGCAGAAAGTCAATGATTCCGGGCACTGCAGGCGATGCCGGCCCGCCGCGGGGGCCATGCGATAATCGCGGCCTGCCCGTTTTTCGCCCGTCCCGAACCCCATGTCCGCTCCGGCGCCCCGCACTGCTTCCCGCAAGATCCTGGTCACCAACGCGCTGCCGTACGCCAACGGCCCGCTGCACCTAGGCCACATGGTCGGCTACATCCAGGCCGACATCTGGGTGCGCTTCCAGCGGATGTGCGGGCATGACGTGACCTACGTCTGTGCCGATGATGCGCATGGCACGCCGATCATGCTCGCCGCCGAAAAAGCCGGCCTGGCGCCGGAAGCGTTCATCGCCGACATCCAGAAAAGCCACGAAGCGGACTTCAAGGCCTTCGGCATCGCCTTTGATCACTACCACTCGACCCATTCGGACGAGAACCGGCAGCTATCGGAAACCATCTACACGGCGCTGAAGAACAACGGCTACATCGCGAGCCGTTTCATCGAGCAGGCCTACGACCCGGTCAAGGACATGTTCCTGCCGGATCGCTACATCAAGGGCGAGTGCCCGAAGTGCGGCACCGCCGACCAGTACGGCGACAACTGCGAGAACTGCGGCGCGACGTACGGCCCGACCGATCTGAAGAACCCGTTCTCGGTCGTGTCGGGCGCGACGCCGGTGCTGAAGGAATCCGAGCATTACTTCTTCAGCCTGTCGAAGCTGCAGGCCGAGGTTCAGGCCTGGCTCGCCGCGGCCGACGTGCATGCCAGCGTCAAGGCCAAGCTCGCCGAATGGCTGGACGGCGGCTTGAAAGACTGGGACATCTCGCGCGATGCGCCGTACTTCGGCTTCGAGATTCCGGGCGCGCCGGGCAAATATTTCTACGTGTGGCTGGATGCGCCGATCGGCTACTTCGCGAGCCTCAGCGCCCTGCTTGGCAACGATGCTGAAAAGCTCGCCGCCTTCATCGGCCCGGATTCGACCGCCGAGCTGTGGCACTTCATCGGCAAGGACATCATCAATTTCCACGGCCTGTTCTGGCCGGCGATGCTGAAGGGTGCGGGTTATCGCCAGCCGACCGGCCTGTCGGTCAACGGCTACCTGACCGTCAACGGCGCCAAGATGTCGAAGAGCCGCGGCACCTTCATCAAGGCGCGGACGTATCTGGATGCCGGGCTGAATCCGGAATATCTGCGCTACTACTTCGCGGCCAAGCTGAGCGACGGCGTCGATGATCTCGACCTGAATCTCGATGATTTCGTTGCCCGCGTGAACAGCGACATTGTGGGCAAGTACGTGAATATTGCCAGTCGGTGTGCGGGGTTCGTTGAGAAGTTTTTCGCCGGCAAGCTTCCCATGTCGCTCGATGGTGCTTGCTCTGACGCGATCGGCTTGCTTTCGAACGTCGAAAACCCCGTAACGTCTATCGACGATGGCTCAAGTCATCTCCATCCGATTCGAGCTCTTTATGAAAAACGCGACTATGCGGCCGTGATCCGGGAGGTGATGGACCTAGCGGACACTACAAATACGTTTATTCATAACACGGCACCTTGGACGCTTGCGAAGAATCTTGACACCGAACAAAAACGTACTGATCTCCATCAGTTTTGTGGTATTTTTTTAAACATTTTCAAAGTATTAACGGTATATCTAAAACCACTCCTACCTAATTTGGCTAAAGAAGTCGAATTGTTTTTCGATATTCCAGAGTTGTCTTGGAACGATGTGGATAGTCGACTTCTGGGGACAAAGATCCGGTCTTATACGAACCTCGCGAATCGCATCGACCTGGCCCAGATCAAGGCGATGATCGCCGCCTCGACCGAAAGCCTCGCTCCGGTCGAGGTGCCAAACGCCAAACCGGCCAAGGCAGCATCGGCTCCGGCCGCTGCGGCACCAGTTGGCGGCAGCGACACACACGCCAGCATCGAAGACTTCGCCAAGATCGACCTCCGCATCGCCCGCATCGAGCACGCGGAAGGCGTTGACGGCGCGGACAAGCTGCTGCGCCTGACCCTGGATCTGGGCGCAATGGGCAAGCGGCAGGTGTTCGCCGGCATCAAGAGCGCGTATCCGCCGGAAAAGCTGATCGGGCGATTGACGGTGATGGTCGCCAATCTGGCGCCGCGCAAGATGCGCTTCGGGATGTCCGAAGGCATGGTGCTGGCGGCCAGCGGCGATGACGGCGGGCCGTTCCTGCTGGCGCCGGACGACGGTGCGCAGCCGGGCATGAAGGTGAAGTGATGACGATCGACGCCACGCTGGCCGCGCGCGTCTACTGCGCACTGTCCGGCGCGTTGCTGACCGCACTCGGGCTGGCGGCGTGGCAAGCCGACCGTGCGAATCCGTACACCGGCGCGGCATTGGCCGGTGCCGGTCTGTTCCTGATCGTCGGCACGTTCGGCCGGACCACGCGCCTGACGGCGCTGATGGTGCTGTGCGCGGTCGTCTGCGGCTTCGCGTTTGTCGCGGGGCTGGGTTATGCCGTGATCGCGCTCGAATGGCCCACCGTGGCGACCGTGCGACTGCTGGCGATGGAGCTTGCCGCCGGTCTCCTCGCCGCTGCGCTCGGGCGCACGCTGTATCTGGAGGACGTGCGATGAGCACTGCCGTCCATCCCACTGATTCGATCAGCCTTTTCCACGCTTGATGGCTGCGTCCGGGCTGCGTGCGCCGCCCCCCGGCCTTGTTCCCGGGGCAGCGGGAGAAACGGCGACCGGGATGGTCGACCGGCTCGACGCGCTGCTGCCGCAGACGCAGTGCCGCCGCTGCGGCTTCGACGGCTGCCGGCCCTACGCGCAAGCGCTTGCCGCGGGTGAGACAACGCTGAATCGCTGCCCGCCCGGCGGTCTGACCACGATTGCTGCGCTCGCCGAAGTGCTGGCGCAGCCGCCGCTGCCGCCGGATGCCGACGTCTGGCCGCAGGACGCCGTGCTGCGCGCCGATCAGTCGCTGCTGCCCACCGTCGCGCGGATCGACGAAAGCCGCTGCATCGGCTGCTTCAAGTGCGTGCTGGCCTGCCCGGTCGACGCGATCATCGGCGCGCCGAAATTCCTGCACACGGTGCTGAGCGATGACTGCAGCGGCTGCGACCTGTGCCTGCCGCCGTGCCCGGTGGATTGCATCGAACTGGTGCCGCGGCCGCCCGAACTGCCGCCGGTGGATGCGATGGCCGAGCGCTGGCGGCAGCTGCATCGGATGCGCAAGGCGCGGCTGGCGCGCGAACGCGAAAGCCGCGACGAGGCGCGCCGGCAGCGCCGGGGCGAAGTGCTGGCGGCGCAGGCGCAGTCGATCGACATTGCCGCGGCCATCGCGCGGGCCCGCGCCCGGCGAACGAATCCTTCGTGAATCCAGACAATTGCCGATGAAACCCGAACACCGCGTCGAACTGTACCGGCGGCTGGCCGCCGTCAATCCGAACCCGCGCAGCGACCTCGAGTACTCGAACCACTTCGAGCTGCTGATCGCCGTGGTGCTGTCGGCGCAAGCGACCGATGTCAGCGTCAACAAGGCCACGGCGCGGCTGTATCCGGTGGCGAACACGCCGCAGGCGATCCTCGCGCTTGGCGAAGCGAAGCTGCGCGACTACATCAAGACCATCGGTCTCTATCAGACCAAGGCCAAGAACGTGATCAAGCTGTGCGAACTGCTGATCGCGCAGCATGGCGGTGAGGTGCCGAATGATCGCGCCGCGCTCGAAGCGCTGCCCGGCGTCGGCTCGAAAACCGCCAGCGTCGTGCTGAATGTCGCGTTCGGGGTGCCGACGATCGCGGTCGATACCCACATCTTCCGCGTGGCGAACCGCACCGGGCTGGCGCCGGAGAAGACAGCGGACAAGGTGGCCGCGAAGCTCGAGAAGGTCACGCCGAAGGACTACCTGCTGAACGCGCACCACTGGCTGATCCTGCACGGGCGCTATGTCTGCAAGGCGCGCAGCCCGGAATGCTGGCGCTGCCAGATCGTCGAACTGTGCCGCTACAAGCCGAAGTCGCGTGCGGCAGACGCCGAGCCGGAACCGCTGAAGGGCAAGCCGGTGGCGAATGCATCGCGCACGGCGGCGAAGTCGGCCCGAAAAGCTGTGAAGAAGGCGGTCAGAAAGGGCGCCAAAGCTGCCTCGAAGCCGCGTTCGCCGCGCGCGGCCACTACCGTTGCCTCGAAACGCGAGCGCAAGCCGTCCGCATGACCGGCGACCGTCGGCCCGAGGTTTGCTTTCGCTGACCGGCTGTTTTGCAGTTTTTTCGAAATCGGCCGATAAGCTTTCCGAATTCCCGCATTCGTGCGCCGCTGGCCGACCCCGGCCGCGGCGCCGACACCTGATCTGAATCGATGGACGACGGACTCGCCCCTACCGAATTTTCCGCCCGCCCTGCCTGGCAGACCGCGCTGGCGCAAGCAATCACGCGTCCGGCGGATCTGCTGACCGCGCTCGGAATCGATCCGGCGCTGCCGGCGCTCGACACCGAACGGCTGCGCGATTTTCCGATCCGCGTGCCGCACAGCTTCATCGCGCGCATGCGCAGGGGCGATGCGCAGGACCCGCTGTTCCGGCAGGTCTGGCCGTCGAATCAGGAAGCGGAGGACGTGCCGGGGTTCACCGCGGACGCCGTCGGCGACCTGCACAAGCTGAAAACCGGCGGCGTCATCCACAAGTACCACGGCCGCGCGCTGGTGATCGCGACCGGCGCCTGCGCCGTGAACTGCCGCTACTGCTTCCGCCGGCATTTCCCGTACGGCGACACGATGGCCGCGCGCGGCCAGTGGCGCGAAACGCTGGTGGCGCTCGACGCCGACCCGAGCATCGAGGAAGTGATCCTGTCCGGCGGCGATCCGCTGGCGCTGACCGACGACAAGCTCGCCGCGTTTGCCGAAGCGCTCGAATCCCGGCCGTGGATCCGGCGCCTGCGGCTGCACACGCGGGTGCCGGTGGTGCTGCCGGCGCGGGTCGATGCCCGGCTGACCGCGTGGCTGCGCGCCAGCCGCCTGCAGAAAGTGGTGGTGCTGCACATCAATCACGCGAACGAAATCGATGATGCGGTGGCCACTGCCTGCCGCGATCTGCGCGACGCCGGAGTGACGCTGCTGAACCAGGCCGTGCTGTTGCGCGGAATCAATGACGCGACGGAAGACCAAGTCAAGCTGTCCGAACGGCTCTTTTCTGTCGGAATTTTGCCCTACTATCTTCACGTACTGGATCGAGTGTCAGGCGCCGCCCATTTCGACGTGAGCGACAAACACGCCCAAAGCATCATGCAAGGCCTGGCGGCCCGGCTGCCGGGGTATCTGGTGCCGCGCCTCGTCCGGGAAATCGCCGGCGAACCTGCGAAGACTCTGCTGCCGTGGTAGCGATGCCCGCCGACACCTACGCGCCGATGGTGGCCCCGGTGGCCGCTGCCGATGCCGTGTGCGGCGTGCTGCTGGTGGTCACTGCGGCCGAGGATGTCGCCAAGCGCATCGAAAGCCATCTGCGCAATGCCGGGCATCCGCTGCGGGTCACCTGGGTCAACACGCTCGAAGACGTCGAGGACTGGATTCGCCGCGCACCGCCGGACCTGATTCTGGCCGACAAGGACGTGCGCGCCGCGCCGCGCGACCGCGTGCTGGAGTCGGTTCGCCGCCTGCAGCCCGATCTGCCGGTACTGCTGCTGAGCCGCAGCCCGACCTTGGAAGCAACCGTGCTGGCGATCAGTAGCGGTGCGCAAGACCTTGTTTCGTATGAGGACGCCACCCAGCTTCGGCATCTGGAACTGGTCGTTGTCCGGGAGTTCCTGAAACACCAGCAGCTGCGCCGCCTGCGCACGACCGAAGCCCGGCTGGCCGATTTCGAGTCACGGCACTCGCAGCTCACCGACTGCACGGCCGATGCCGTCGGCGTGGTGCAGGAAGGCATCCTGGCCCGCGCCAATGTCGCGTTCGCCCGCCTGCTCGGCTACGACGATCCGGCGCCGCTGGCCGGCCAGCCGCTGATCGATCTGGTCGAGGCTACCCAGCAGCTCAAGATCAAGGAGCGGCTGCGCGCCGTGCTGAAGGGCAAGCATGTCGGCGAACTGCTGGAACTTCGCCTGGTCGGTCGCACGGGGCCGGTCGAGGTCAAGGCCCAGCTGATCCTCGGCAATCAGGACGGCGAACGCGTGATCGAGTTGCTGATCCGCGCGGCGGGCCCCGTGGATGCCGTGATCGATCCGCCGGCCTGTGCGCCGTCGGCCCGCGCCGGCCGCACCGATCTGGCGCGGGCGCTGGCCACGCCGAACCTGAGCACCGGCACCACGCGCAGCGCGCTGCTGCTGCGGATCGACGATTTCGCCGGCCTTGAAGACCGCGTCGGCCACGCCGATGCCGAAACGCTGACGGCGCAGGTGGCAGCCTCGGTGCAGCGGCAGCTCGGTCCGCTCGACCAGCTGTTTCCGTTTTCGACCGATGAGCTGGCGCTGCTGGTGTGCCGACCGGACGCCGGCGATGTCGAGAAGCTCGCCGAATCGCTGCGCAAGGCCCTGCGCGACGAGATCTACACGCTGGACGATCATGAATCGCAGGTGTCGCTGAGCATCGCCGTGTTCCATCTCGGTGCGGCCGACGGCGCACAGGCCGTGATCCGGCAACTGGTCACCGAAGCGCGCAGCGCGTCGTGCAAGGGCGGCAATCGCGTGGTACTGCTCGGCAGCACGGCGCGGGCGACGCAGAACGTGCGCGAGGAAGCACGGCTGGCCGCGCAAACCCGCCGCGCGATCGCCGAAGACCGGCTGAAGCTGGCGTACCAGTCGATTGCCAGTCTCGAAGGCGAAGCGCGCAGTCACTACGACGTGCTGGTGCGCATGTTCGACGACGCCGGACGCGAGTGGACGGCGTCGGAATTCCTGCCGGCCGCGCAGAAATTCAATCTGATGCGGTCGGTCGACCGCTGGGTCGTCGGCACCGTCATCGACATCATCCTGAGCCGCAAGCCGAACGCCGAGGCCTCGGTGCTGTTCGTGAAGCTGTCCGAAGACACGCTGCGCGATTCCGAAGCCTTCATCGTCTGGCTGCGCACGGTGCTGAACGGCCGCCGGCTGAAAGCCGACGAGATCGTGTTCGAGGCGCAGGAACTGGTGCTGCAGAACCATATCCGCAAGGCCAAGGCGCTGACCCGCGAACTGGCCGACCTCGGTGCCGGCATCGCGATCGAGCATTTCGGCATCGGCTCGAACTCGATCCAGATGCTGGACCACATCCCGGCGCAGTTCCTGAAGTTCCACGCCTCGTTCACTCACGCGTTCGGCGAGAAGGACAGCCAGCGCCGGCTGGTCGAACTGGTCGAGGCGGCCAAGATCCGGAAGATCAAGACCATCGTCAGCCATGTCGAGGACGCCAACGTCATGGCCCGGCTCTGGCAGATGGGCGTCAACTTCATTCGGGGCTACCACGTGCAGGAGCCCGAAGTCGTGCTGCTCAGCGGGGATTTCGTGCAGCGGCGCTGAGGCCTGCGAGGTTTGGCGGAAGCGCAGTCCAGATGAATCCGGACCCGCAGAAAGACACAAAAAAGGCGACCCGAGGGTCGCCTTCTTGTTTGCAGCGCCGCCGCTCAGACCGAAGCCTGAAGACAGGCGATGCGGTCCTCCGGGGGCGGGTGCTCACGATAGTCACCGACCGAGGGCCCCCGCGCGCTTTCCGCGGGGATCGGTCGCAAGGCGATCGGGAGCGGCATCGCCCCGCTCACACCGAAGCCTGAAGACGAGCGATTCGATCCTCCAGGGGCGGGTGCTCACGATCGTCACCGACCGAGGGCCCCCGCGCGCTTTCCTCGGGGATCGGTCGCAAGGCGATCGGGAGCGGCATCGCCCCGCTCAGACCGAAGCCTGAAGACGAGCGATGCGGTCCTCCAGGGGCGGATGCGTCATGAACAGGCTCTTGACGCCGCCGGCGATGCCCATCGCCTGCATGCCCTGCGGCAGGCTCGACGGTTCATGCGCGGCCTTCAGCTTCTGCAGCGCGGCGATCATCTTGCGCTTGCCGGCGTAGTGGGCACCGCCGGCGTCGGCCGCGAACTCGCGGCGGCGGCTGAACCAGGCGACGACGATCGATGCGGCGAAGCCGAGCACGACCTGCATCACCATCGAGGTCACGTAGTAGCCGATGCCGGGACCGCTGCGGTCGTCGCCGCGCTTCAGTGCCGAGTCCACCGCATAACCGATGACCTTCGACAGGAAGATCACGAAGGTATTGAGCACGCCCTGAATCAGCGTCAGCGTCACCATGTCGCCGTTGGCGACGTGGGCGATCTCGTGGCCGAGCACGGCCTCGGTCTCGTCCTGGCTCATCGAGCGCAGCAGGCCGGTCGACACCGCGACCAGCGCGCTGTTCTTCGACATGCCGGTGGCGAAAGCATTGATTTCCGGCGCGTCATAAACCGCGACTTCCGGCATGCCGATGCCGGCGGCGCGGGCCTGGCGCTCGACCGTCGCCAGCAGCCAGGCCTCGGCCGCGCTCTTCGGCTGCTCGATGACCACGGCGCCGGTCGAGCGCTTCGCCATCCACTTCGACATGGCCAGCGAGATGAACGAGCCACCCATGCCGAACACGGCCGAAAAGATCAGCAGGCTGCCCAGATTCAAGCCCTGCCGGGTCAGGAAGCGGTCGCCGCCGAGCAGGCTCACGACCACCGACAACACCAGCATGATGGCGATATTCGTCAACAAAAACAGGCCGATGCGCTTCATGTTCCGTTCCGTGTCAGTCCTTCAGGTGTATCGACAAATTGGCGATGGCGCGTCCGGAATCAAGACCCTGATTCGCCGGTGCGGCCGCTGGCGATCGCGGCCAGCCCATCGACTCGCTGATAGCCGCGCGGCAGCGGGTTGCCGCGCGAAGCCCGGGCGGCCACATAGCCCGACTCCAGATCGCTGGCCTTGATCGTCAGCCGCCGCTTCAGGCTCATCACTTCCAGCGCCGATCCGGCCGGCAGCAGGCACGACGCGACGATGCGGTCCTCGCCCTTCAGCTGGATCAGCTTGTTGCCCTTGCCCTTCGCCAGCTCGGGCAGTTCCGACACCGGGAACACCAGCAGCCGTCCTTCCGCCGTCGCCACCGCGTAACGATCGGTGGCTGAATTTCGCGTCAACAGCGGTGCCAGCGGCGTGCCGTCGAGGCTGAGGCAGGCCTTGCCGGCCTTGTTGCGACCCTGCAGGTCGTCAAGCTTGGCGACAAAGCCGTAGCCATCGGACCCGGCCAGCACGTAGCGATCGCCGCCGTCGCCGGCCAGCATGGCGACGATCGCGGCCCCGTCCTGCAGATCGAGCTTGGTCGTCACCGGCTCGCCCTGCCCGCGCGCGCTCGGCAGCTCGCGCGGGTTCAGCGTGTACGCGCGGCCCTTGGAATCGAGCAGGATCAGCAGGTGGTTGGTGCGCCCGGCCACCGAGGTCAGATATTCGTCGCCGGTCTTGTAGCTCATGCCGGTGACGTCGACCTCGTGCCCCTTGGCGGCACGGATCCAGCCAGCCTTCGACAGGATCACCGTGATCGGCTCGCTCGGCAGGATCTCGGTCGCTTCCAGCGCCACCGCCGGCGCACGCGCGACCAGCGGGCAGCGCCGTGCGTCGCCGTATTTCTTCGCGTCCTCGTCGATTTCCTTGCCGACCAGCTTCTTGAGCTTCGCGTCCGACGACAGCAGGTCCTGCAGCTTGTCGCGTTCGGCGGCGAGTTCGGCCTGCTCGCCCCTGATCTGCATTTCCTCGATCTTCTGCAGGTGGCGCAGGCGCAGGTCGAGAATCGCGGTGGCCTGAAGATCGCTCAGGCCGAAGCGGCGCATCAGTTCAGCGTGCGGATCTTCCTCGTAGCGGATGATCCGGATCACTTCGTCGATGTTCAGGAACGCGATCAGCAGGCCATCGAGGATGTGCAGCCGCTCGTTGACCTTCTTCAGGCGGAATTCAAGGCGGCGCTTGACCGTCGCGACGCGGTAGACCAGCCACTCGCGCAGGATTTCCGGAAGGTTCTTGACCCGCGGACGGCCATCCAGCCCGATCATGTTCAGGTTCACGCGCACCGACTTTTCCAGATCGGTGGTCGCGAACAGGTGCGTCATCAGCGCATCGATGTCGACGCGATTGCTGCGCGGAATGATGACGATCCGCGTCGGGTTCTCGTGGTCCGATTCGTCGCGCAGATCCTCGACCAGCGGCAGCTTCTTCGCCCGCATCTGCTCGGCGATCTGCTCCTGGATCTTGGCCGGCGAGACCTGATGCGGCAGCTGGGTGATGACGACGTTGTCGTCCTCCTTTTCCCAGCGCGCGCGCATCCGCACCATGCCGTTGCCGGTGTCGTACAGCTTCCGCAACTCCGCGGATTCGCTGATGATTTCGCAGCCGGTCGGGAAATCCGGCCCCGGCAGCACGGTCATCACCTCATCGAGCGTCGCCTGCGGGTTCTTCAGCAGCATCTGGCAGGCGGCCGCCAGCTCGCGCAGGTTGTGCGGCGGAATGTCGGTGGCCATGCCGACCGCAATCCCGGTCGTGCCGTTGACCAGAATGTTCGGCAGTCGCGCCGGCAGCAGCTTCGGCTCGGTCATCGTGCCGTCGAAGTTCGGCACCCAGTCGGACGTGCCCATTTCCAGCTCGCCGAGCAGGGTCGCCGCGTACGGCGTCAGCTTGGCTTCGGTGTAGCGCATCGCCGCGAAGCTCTTCGGATCATCCGCCGAGCCCCAGTTGCCCTGACCATCGACCAGCGGATAGCGATAGCTGAACGGCTGCGCCATCGTCACCATCGCCTCGTAACAGGCGCTGTCGCCATGCGGATGGAACTTGCCGATGACGTCGCCGACGGTGCGGGCGGACTTCTTCGGCTTCGACTGCGCCGACAGCCCCAGCTCGCTCATCGCGTAGATGATGCGGCGCTGCACCGGCTTCAGGCCGTCGGCGACATGCGGCAGCGCGCGGTCGAGCACGACGTACATCGAGTAGTCGAGATAGGCCTTCTCCGCAAACAGGCGGAGCGGGATGCGTTCGGTTTCAGTCGGTTCGCTCATGAATCGCGTGCACAGTCAGATGGCGCCGCAGCGGCAGCGGCGGAGGGCGCGGAGTTTGGCATTGACGCCGCGAAAAGTGGCGATACCGCGGCCGTCGCCAGCATCAGGCGAAACCGGGTGGCGCGTTTCAGGCGTCTGCATTCGACCCCCCATTCCGGCCTACCGTTCGCCAGCAATGACGCCGAACGATCAGGCCGCGCGCAGCCGCGCCGCCAGCCGCACGGCAAGCGCGACGATGGTGAGGGTCGGATTGGCCTGACTCGACGTCGGGAACACGGCGGCACTGGCGATCGACAGGTTCCGCACGCCGTGCACGCGCAGATCGGCGTCGACGACGCTGGTCTTCGGGTCCGCCCCCATGCGCGCGGTGCCGATGTGGTGGCCGCCGTACGCGCCGTAGCGCAGCGCTTCCTCGGCCACCGTCGCCTCGTTGTATTCCAGCCGGCCGCAGCCGGTGCGCGCCAGTTCGTCGCGGATCACACCGAGCGAGACGCGCACGGTGTCGATGTCCCACTGCGTGTAGCGCCAGTCGATGCGGATCTGCGGCAGGCCGAGCGCGTCGCGCTGCTCGATCAAGGTGATGCGGCTGTCCGGCGACGGCTGCTGTTCGGAGTGGAAATCGAGGCTGAAGCGGTTCGCGCGCGACGGAATCACCACCGACGGGAACTTGCGTCTGGCGAGCGTGCGCTTGGTGATCCAGTGCCACAGGAAGGCCAGCGTGTCGAACGGATCGAACACGATGTTGCGCGCATGCAGCAGCCAGGTCTTGAACGTGCGCGGCTGGCCGTCGTGCAGGCGCTTGGAGTACTCATAGCTGATGAACGACTTCGCCAGATACAGCCCGGACAGGATGCCGCTGCGGTGCGCCGGATTGTTCAGATTGGCGAAATGCAGGCGGGCGATGAAGTTGCCGACCCTCAGTGCGCGCTGCACCGGCTCGTTGATCGCGAAGCGGCGGCGGGCGTAGATGCCGTCCGGCGTCACGACGTAGCCGTGGTGCACGTCGCTGCGCGGCTTGGTGACGGTCAAGGTGCCGGCGGTGCCGGCGATGTGGCACATGTAGTAGCGGCCGACGACGTCGTGATCGTTGCCGACACCCGCCGGCTTCACGTCATTGCTCGCCAGCAGCAGGCGCGGCACTTCCAGCCCCCCGGTCGCCAGCACGACTTCACGCGCCTTGACCGTGAACCGCGGGCCGTCGAGCACCGCGACATCGAGATGATCGACCGCCGTGCCATCGGCGGTCAGGCGGATGCCGGTGCAGTTGGCATGCAGCAGCACGCGGACATTGGTCGCGGCCGCCAACTTGTCGCCGTGGCTCGCTGCGAAATTGGTCGGCAGGCTGAAGCGTTCGAGCCGGTTCTGGCTGACCTTGTCGCTGTCGAAGCCACGGATCGCCGGCGGTGCCGGACCGTCATACGCGGTCTCGGCGGTGTAGGCGAACTTGCCGGCCTCGACCAGTTCGTTGGCGCGCGGATAGAACGGCGCCAGATCGTCGTACCGGATCGGCCAGCCGCTGTGCGGCAGGTAGTCGCGCGCCTCGAAATCGATCGGATCGAGCGGCATGCAGCGGCCGCCCCAGATCGTGGTCGAACCGCCAAAGGTACGCACGCGGTACTTGTCCGGCGGCGGATGCAGCGCTTCGTCCGTCGTTTCACCGGTGTACAGCGCCTGTGCGCTGTCCTCCGGCTTCATCCCGCCGGATTCGAGCACCAGGACCGACTTGCCGCTGCCGATCAGTTCCAGCGCCAAGGTGATGCCGGCGGCACCGGCGCCGACGATGCAGATATCGGCGGTCAGTTCGGTGCCGGGGCGGGTGGTTTTGGCGTCGTCGATCATGTCAGGTGCGCGTTCGGATCCGGTGCTGCTTCAGTCGCAACATCATTCGTGCCGAAGGGCGGCGGCATCGCCATTCGGTCGGAGACATTCTTGCTCGTCCTGAGCGCCGTGCAGGAACCGGACGGTCCGTGCTCCGCCCGGCTCCGGCGTGAAATGGCGGGTGCGGCTTCCGCAAGCCCTTGAAGGTATGCGGGAATCCAGGTCGGAATGCGGCGCGGCAGCGCGCGGGTTTTCGGCAATCCGGCGACCGGCATCGCGCCATTCCCTCGCGTGGCTGCGGGCACGAGCGGGGCGGTTTCGGGCACTGGAAGCGGTCATGCCGATCCGATGCCCCACGCAGGGGCGCTCAAACCTCCGCCTTGTCGCCCTTCTCTTCCAGCCAGGCCTTGCGATCCCCCGCCCGCTTCTTGGCCAGCATCATGTCCATGATCTGGTCGACGGTGGTGACCGGGGCGGCGTCCTCGGCATCCGGAATGCCGGTGTCGAGGCTGCCGTCGAGCGTCAGCTGGACCAGACGTCGCGTGTCGCGCGCCATCGTCGTTTCGCGTAGCTGCAGCGGGTTCATCTCACCGAGACCCTTGAAGCGGGTGACGCTGATCTTGGCCTTGTTGCCTTCGGCCTCGAGGCGCTTCAGCACGCCTTCGCGCTCGGCATCGTCCAGCGCGTAGAACACCTGCTTGCCAGCGTCGATGCGGAACAGCGGCGGCATCGCGATGTAGACGTGGCCGGCCGCGACCAGCGGCCGATAGTGCTTCAGGAACAGCGCGCAGAGCAGCGTCGCGATGTGCAGGCCGTCGGAATCGGCATCGGCCAGCACGCAGATCTTGCCGTAGCGCAGGCCGGTCAGATCCTTGGAGCCCGGATCGACGCCGATCGCCACCGAAATGTCGTGGATTTCATTCGATGCGAGCGCTTCGTTGGCGTCCACTTCCCAGGAATTCAGGATCTTGCCGCGCAGCGGCATGATCGCCTGCGTGTCGCGATCGCGCGCCTGCTTGGCGCTGCCGCCGGCGGAATCGCCTTCGACCAGGAACAGCTCGGTCTGATTGAGGTCGGTCAGCACGCAGTCGGCCAGCTTGCCGGGCAGCGCCGGGCCGCTGGTGACCTTCTTGCGGACGACCTGCTTCGCGAGCTTCATCCGCGCATTGGCGTTGGCGATGACCAGTTGCGCCACCTGCTCGCCTTCGGCCGGATGCTGGTTCAGCCACACGGAAAACGAGTCGTGGACCACGCCCTGCACGAAAGCCGCGGTCTCGCGCGACGACAGCCGTTCCTTGGTCTGGCCGGCGAACTGCGGATCGAGCATCTTGATGCTGAGCACGTAGCTGCAGCCGGCCCAGACGTCTTCCGGCGACAGCTTCAGACCACGCGGCAGCAGGTTGCGGAACTCGCAGAATTCGCGGATTGCCTCGGTCAGCCCGGTGCGCAGGCCGTTGACGTGGGTGCCGCCCTGCGCCGTCGGAATCAGGTTGACGTAGGACTCCGACACCGCCTCCGCCCCGGCGCCGCCTTGGGCGCCGACCGACCAGCACAGCGCCCATTCGGCTTCCTCGCGCTTGGCGGCGAACTTGCCGACGAAGGGCTCGGCCGGCAGCACCTCGGCACCGTTCAGCGAATCCTTCAGATAGTCGAGCAGGCCGTTCTCGTACTGCCAGACGGTCTGCTCGTTGCTGATCTGGTCATCGAGCGTGACCTTCAGGTTCGGGCACAGCACCGCCTTCGCGCGCAGCACCTGCTTGAGTCGCGGAATCGAGAACTTCGGCGAGTCGAAATACTTCTCGTCCGGCCAGAAATGCACGGTGGTGCCGGACTTGCGCGGCGGTGCGTCGCCGACCCGGGTCAGCTCGTTGGCCTTGTGCCCGTCGGCGAAGCCGATCAGGTACTCGCCACCGCCGCGGACCACGCGCACTTCCAGCACCTTCGACAGCGCGTTGACCACCGACACGCCGACGCCATGCAGGCCGCCGGAAAAGCCGTAGGCCTTGTTCGAGAACTTCGCACCCGAGTGCAGCTTGGTCAGGATCAGCTCGACACCGGACACCCCGTGTTCCGGGTGGATGTCGACCGGCATGCCGCGGCCGTCGTCGCTGACCTTCAGCGAGCCGTCGGCCAGCAGGGTGACGTCGATGCGCTTGGCGTGGCCGGCGAGCGCCTCGTCGACCGAGTTGTCGATCACTTCCTGCGCCAGATGGTTCGGGCGCGCGGTGTCGGTGTACATGCCCGGGCGCTTGCGCACCGGGTCGAGCCCGCTCAGAACTTCGATCTGATCGGCGCCATAGGCGTTGTTGTTCGGGGTGGCCATCGTCGCGGGGAGTCGAATCGGGACTGCGAAAGTGCGCGGACGGTACCCAATGCCTTCCCGGGTCGCAAGCGAGTCTCCGGTCAGGCGCAGCGGCGAACGCGAAACCCGGCGTGCCGGCGCCCCGGCACTTCAGCGAGCCCGGAACCGCGGGGGATTCAGCGCTCGCGCAGTGCCGAGAACGAGCAGGCGTAGGCCAGCACGACCGGTACCAGCACCATCATCTGCACCGGCGAAAAATTCCGGAAATCAAGCAGATGCAACAGGTTGTCGACGATGAAGGCACCCGCCGGGGTCAGGCCGACGGCCGCCGCGCTGCCGACGATCGCCGCCATCGGCACGATCCACTTCGGGGCCGGCTTGCGCGGCGCCGGCATGTTCATCATCACGCGGAACGCGAAGCCGTCATCGGCGATGTGCGGCTGGCGCGCGGCATCTTCGCGCAGCAGGCTTTCGATCCAGGCATCGCTGCCGGCGTCGCCGCGATCCATCGGGCCGCCGAAACCGGCCGGGAACATCGATCCGTCCATTGCAGGGTCCTCGGGTTGTCCCGGAGCTGGGGGGGGCTTGCGCTCGATAGTCATGACGTTCGTGGCTCCCAGACCTGCAGATGCGCCTTCAGCTTCTGCTTGGCACGCGAAATGTGCGATTTCACCGTGCCCAGCGGGCAGTCAAGCGCGTAGGCCGCTTCCTCGTGACTGCGATCCAGATAGTAGCACTGGGCAATCACGGCTCTCTCGGCCGGAGACAGGATCGCGAATGCGCGCTGCAGATCCATCTGCAGGTCGGCGGTCGTCTCTTCCGGGTGCAGGTCCTGCGGTCCTTCGTCGTCGACGTCGTTCTCGTGATCGTCGAGCGATTCCTCCACGTGGCGCGAGCGGATCGCCATCAGGAAGCTGTTGTAGGCGATGCGGTAGATCCACGTGCTGAAGCGGGCATCGCCGCGAAACTGGTCGAGCTTTCGATGCGCCTGCAGGAAGGTTTCCTGCGCCAGATCGTCGGCGAAGGCATCGTCACCCTTGCACAGCCGGCGCAGCAGCGCGCGCACCGCGCCCTGGTGGCGACGCACCAGCACCGCGAAGGCGTGGCGGTCGTCGCCGGCCAGCACGCGGGCCACGAGGGCGGAATCCGGCGGCCCTTCCGAGGGCACCGGTTCCTGCGCGGCGGCTACCTTGACGGCGTCGCTGGACATGTCGCGTCGTGCGGGCTCGGGCTTACTTCGGCTGCTGTTCGATCTTCCACGCGATCAGCTGGCCGACCCCGATCGCCAGCGGGATGAAGCCGATGCCGATCGCTTCGTCGGCGCCCGCGAACCAGAAGAAGCCCATCAGGCCGACACCGGCGCCGACCAGGCTCAGGCCGGAACTGATGTCGCTCTTGCGCTTCTTGCCCGGCTCCAGAAACAGCTCCGGCGGGATCGGCTGACCCTTGTCGGCGAGCTTCAGCACCATTTCGTTGATCGATTTCTGCCGATTGGCGCGGTAGCGCAGCACGGCCAGCACGATCACCACCGGCATGCCGAACACGGCGACGATGCCGAACAGCGGCACCAGTGCCTCGACCATCGTGAAGCCGGAATCACCGCCGGCGTGCTGGCCGAAGTCGATGCCGAACTCTGCTGCTGATGCAAGAAACATGGGGTGCTCCGGGTGGCGTTGGGTTCGGTCAGTCAGATGCAGCGGTCCGCGGAAACGGATGCAGCAGCCTACGCGATGGCTGCCGGCGTTCGGCCGGCCGGCGACCACTGACCTACAATTGCGCCGCCCGCCTTGAATCCCGATCCGATGACCAAGAAAGCCGCCGCTGCCGAAACTCCCGCCGACGATCCGGTCTCGCGCTTCGAAGGCTCGCTGGCCGAACTCGAAGCGATCGTCGCCAAGATGGAGCGAGGCGATCTGCCGCTGGAGGAAAGCCTGGTGCTGTTCGAGCGCGGCATGGGCCTGACCAAGGTCTGCCGCAGCTCGCTCGAAACCGCCGAACTGCGGGTCCGGAACCTGCTCGATGCCGACGCCGGTCCGTCCGAGGCCTGAGCGCAGCGCTGTCCATGAATGACATCCCCGGCTACGCGCTGCTCGGCGGCATTGCCGATCCGGCCGACCTGCGCCGGCTGTCGGCGGCCGACCTGCCGCAACTGGCGCACGAGATCCGGCGCTACCTGATCGAGACCGTGTCGCGCGTCGGCGGCCACTTTGCCGCCAGCCTCGGCGTGGTCGAGCTGACTCTGGCGCTGCACCGCGTCTACGACACGCCGCGTGATGCGCTGGTCTGGGACATCGGCCATCAGGCCTATGTCCACAAGATCGTCACCGGCCGCCGGGCACGGCTCGACAGCATTCGCCAGCACGGCGGGCTGGCCCCGTTTCTCGATCGCGGCGAAAGCGCGTACGACACGTTCGGAGGCGGCCACGCGGGCACCGCGATTTCCGCCGCGACGGGCTTCGCTGCGGCCGCGCGCGCGCAAGCCACCCGCGCCAAGACGGTCGCCGTCATCGGTGATGGCGGCCTGACCGCCGGCATGGCGTTCGAAGCGCTGAATCACGCCGGTGCGCTCGGGCTCGACCTGCTGGTCTGCCTGAACGACAACGACTGGTCGATCTCGGAAAACGTCGGCGCGCTGCGCGACACCGTGGCCCGGCAGCTTGGCCGCAGTCGTCCGGCGGCGGGCGGCGGCGCGACCCTGGCGGCGATGGTCGAGGCGCTGGGCTTCACGTACAGCGGGCCGATCGATGGTCACGATCTCGACCGCCTGCTGCCGGCGCTGCAGCGGCTGCGCCAGACACCGGGGCCGCAGTTCCTGCACGTGGTCACGGTCAAGGGCAAGGGTTATGCCCCGGCCGAGGCCGATCCGATCGGCTTCCACGGCGTCACCCGCTTCGATCCGGTGACCGGCACGCGGCCGGCAACGACGGCACCCTCGCCCGCCTATTCCGAAGTGTTCGGCCAGTGGCTGTGCGAAGCGGCGGCGGCCGATCCGCGCATCGTCGCGATCACGCCGGCAATGCGCGAGGGCTCGGGCCTGGTCGACTTCGCGAAGGCGTTTCCGGATCGCCTGTTCGATGCCGGCATCGCCGAGCAGCATGCGGTGACCTTGGCCGCCGGCATGGCCTGCGCCGGATTGAAGACGGTGGTCGCGATCTATTCGACGTTCCTGCAGCGCGCGCTCGATCAGGTGATCCACGACGTGGCGCTGCAGAAGCTGCCGGTGCTGTTCGCGGTCGACCGTGGCGGGCTGGTCGGGGCCGATGGCGCGACCCACCACGGCGCGTTCGACCTGTCGCTGCTGCGGGCGATTCCGAACCTGCTGCTGATGGCACCGAGCGACGAGCAGGAATGCCGTGCACTGCTCGCGACCGGGCTCGCCCACGCTGGCCCGAGTGCCGTGCGCTATCCGCGCGGCCGCGGGCCGGGCGCGACGATCGCCGCAGCCGAGCCGGTCGCGATCGGCCGCGGCGTGATCCGCCGCGAGGGCCGCGGGCGGCGCGGCCAGAAGGTGGCGCTGCTGTCGTTCGGCACCTTGCTGCCGGCCGCGCTCGACATCGCCGACCTGCTCGATGCCACGGTCGCCGACATGCGCTTCGTCAAGCCGCTCGACGGCGCGCTGATCGACCGGCTGGCCGCGCGGCACGACCTGCTGGTGACGATCGAGGACAACGCCGTTGCCGGCGGCGCCGGCAGCGCGGTCAACGAATGGCTGGCGGCACAGGGCCTCATCCGCTCGGTGCTGAACCTCGGCCTGCCGGATCATTTCGTCAGCCACGGCAGCCGCGAGCAGCTGCTGGCCGATTGCGGGCTCGATGCCGGGGGCCTGCTGCGGGCGATTCAGGCGCGCCTGCGGCTGTTGTGCCGTGCCGATGGCACCGCAGCCGCGAGAACCGTCGACATGCTCGCGGAAGCCGCGCCCGGCGCCGGCCGGAAACTCGAAAACCCGACGTGAATCAGGGCACCCGTCACAGTACCTGACGGCTTGATCGGATCAATCGACGAGCGGTGTGCTTTCATCAATGCCAAAGCCGTTGTGCACTGCGACAATACGGGAATGCAACCACCGTCACCACGACGCGACGCCGTGTCCACCACGGCCGCGAACCAGGCTGAACGCTCCATGCATCGTTGCCGGGGAACCGCTTGACCGCTGAACTCGCGAAACCGTCCAACGGACGCCGACGGGCGCTGATCGCGATCGCCGGGCTCGGCGTGCTGGTCTATCTGGCGGCGGCGGTGATCACCGATGCCGATCGTCTCGAAGCGGCGCTGCTGGCGCTCGGCTGGGGCGGCACCGCGCTGGTGCTCGGCGCCTCGGCGCTGAACTATCTGCTGCGCTTCGGGCGCTGGTCGATGTACATCCGCGAACTCGGGCACGACGTGCCGCGCGGGCGTCACCTGCTCTATTACCTCTGCGGTTTCGCGTTCACGGTGAGTCCGGGCAAGGCCGGCGAGGCCGTGCGCTCGCTGTACCTGCGCGAGCACGGCGTCAGCTATCCGGACAGCATTGCCGCGCTGTTCGTCGAGCGCGTGCTCGATCTGATGGCGATCGCGCTGATCGCCTGCCTGATCGTGCTGAAGGATCCGTCGTACTGGCCGGTGCTGGTCGGCGCGCTCGGCACGACCCTGGCGCTGGTCGTGTTCATCGGCCGCCCGCAGGTCGCACGCGGCTTCGACCGTCTCGGTGCGCGGCGCAGCGGCCGCATCGCGGCGGCCCTGACCGGCATCGCCAATCTGCTGCGCTCGTCGAAGGCCCTGCTGACGCCGCGCCTGCTGCTGTCCGGGCTGGTGCTCGGCGTGGTCGCCTGGGGTGCCGAGGGCGTCGGGTTCTACTGGATTCTCCAAGGTCTGGCGATCGAGTCGTCGATTCCCGAGGCGACCGGCATCTACGGTGTGTCGGTGCTCGCCGGTGGTGCCGCATTCTTCATGCCTGGCGGCATCGGCGGCATGGAAGTGGTGATGCCGGCGCTGCTGGTGGCGCAGGGCGTGCCGCTGGCCACGGCCGTCATCGCGATGCTGCTGTGCCGTCTCGCCACGCTGTGGTTCGCCGTCGTCCTCGGTCTGATCGCAGCCACCGTGCTTGAAACCCGTGCCGTTCCCGCCCCCGTTTCCGGTTCCGTCTGACTCCATGACCGCTTCTGCACCTGCCGGCTTCCCGCTGTGCGTCGACCTCGACGGCACGCTGACGCCGATCGATACCCTGCACGAAACCCTGCTCGGGCTGGCCAAGCAGTCGCCGTCGTCGCTGCTCGCCCTGCCCGGCTGGGTCGCGCAGGGCAAGGCGACGTTCAAGCGCGAAGTCTCGGCCCGGGCTGAAATCGATGTCAGCAGCCTGCCGTACCGCGAGGACCTGCTGGCCTGGCTGCGCGAGCAGCGCGCCGCCGGCCGGCCGCTGATTCTCGCGACCGCTGCCCACCGCTCGATTGCCGACGCCGTCGCCGCCCATCTCGGCATCTTCGACGAGGTCATCGCGGCGGATGGCGGCGACAACCTGTCCGGCGAGCGCAAGCGCGCGGCGCTGGTCGCCCGCTACGGCGAAAAGGGTTTCGACTACGCCGGCAACGACACGGTCGACCTGAAGGTCTGGTCGTCGGCGCGGCAGGCCATCGTCGTTGCCGGGCCTGGGCTGGCCGATGCCGCCAGTCAGGTCACGGAACTCGGCCCGGTGTTCCCGGCGCTGCGCAGTTCGCCCAAGCTGTGGATCAAGGCGATGCGCATCTATCAGTGGGTCAAGAACCTGCTGATCTTCGTGCCGGCACTGCTGGCCCACAAGGTGCTCGACGGCGCCGTGCTCGGCAACAGCCTGCTGGCCTTCGTCGCGTTCGGGCTGTGCGCCTCGAGCGTCTATCTGTTCAACGACCTGCTCGACCTGTCGTCCGATCGCCGCCACAAGCGCAAGCGTCATCGGCCGTTCGCATCGGGCGCCTTGCCGGCCAGCCGCGGCGTGATGGTGGCCGGCGGTCTGTTCGTTGCGGCGCTGGTCATCGCGCTCGAGGTCGGCTGGCAGTTCGTCGCCGTGCTCGGCGCGTATTACGTGTTCACCTGGGCCTATTCGCTGCGCTTCAAGCGCGCCGCGATCGTCGACGTGATGATGCTGGCCGGCCTGTACACGATCCGCATCATCGCCGGCGGTGCCGCGAGCGGCGTCACCGTGTCGTTCTGGCTGCTGGCGTTCTCGATCTTCCTGTTCCTGAGTCTGGCCGTGGTCAAGCGCTATGCCGAACTCGACGACGCCGCCCGCGCCGGCAAGGGCAAGGCCGCCGGCCGCGGCTACACCGCTGACGATCTGCCGCTGCTGATGAGTCTCGGCACCGCCAGCGGCTATGCCGCGATCGTGGTCATGGCGCTGTACATCAACAGCCCGGAATCGGCCGCGCTGTATGCCGATTCCAAGCCGCTGTGGCTGGTACCGCCGCTGATGCTGTACTGGATCAGCCGGGTCTGGCTCTTGACCACGCGCGGCCAGATGCACGACGACCCGATCCTGTTCGCGATCCGCGACCGGATCAGCATCGCGGTGATCGCGATGATCGGTGCCATCGTCGCCTTCGCGATCTGATGGCAGCGCCGGGGACCAGCTGGGGCCGCTGGCCGCGCGCGAGCCATCGCGTGCACGGCCTCGCGAGCCGCTTCGACCGGCTGCCGGACGAGGCCTCGATGCTGCCGTTCGGCAACGGCCGCAGCTATGGCGACTCCTGCCAGAACGATGGCGCGGCGCTGCTGAATGCCCGTCAGCTCGACCGCTTCATCGCGTTCGATCCGGCCACCGGCGTGATCGAGCTGGAAGCCGGTGTGCTGCTGAGCGAAATCATCGATCTGGCGCTGCCGAGCGGCTGGTTTCCGCCGGTGACGCCGGGCACCCGCTTCGTGACCGTCGGCGGCGCCATCGCCAACGACGTGCACGGCAAGAACCATCACCGCGCCGGCAGCTTCGGCAATCACGTGCTGGCCTTCACGCTGCGACGATCCGATGGCAGCACCCTGCGCTGCTCGCCGAGCGAGAACAGCGACTGGTTCGCCGCCACCATCGGCGGGCTCGGCCTGACCGGCCTGATCGTCAGCGCCACGGTGCAGCTGAAGCGCGTGCCGGGGCCGTGGCTGCGCGGCGACAGCCAGCGCTTCGGCAATCTGCGCGAGTTCTTCGAGATCGCCGCCGAATCCGAGCGCGATTGGGAATACACCGTCGCCTGGATTGACTGCTCCGGCGTCGGCCGGCGGCTCGGCCGCGGCCACTTCATCCGCGGCAATCACGCGGTGACGCCGGCCAGCGCCCGCGGTCCGGGCAGCGGCACGATGACGATGCCGTTCACGCCGCCGCTCTCCGCCGTCAACGCGCTGAGCCTGACCGCGTTCAACAAGCTGTACTACCACCGTCCGAGTGCAGTGGCGCAGGACGCGCTGTGGCACTACCGGCCGTTCTTCTATCCGCTCGATTCGATCCTCGAATGGAACCGGATGTACGGCCCGCGCGGCTTCTACCAGTACCAGTGCGTGGTGCCGCAGGACGGCGCCGAAGCGGTGCTCAGCGAGATGCTGCGGCAGATCGGCCAGTCCGGCCTCGGCTCGTTCCTCGTGGTGCTGAAGACGTTCGGCACGGTCGCGTCGCGCGGGCTGCTGTCGTTCCCGCGTCCCGGCGCGACCCTGGCGCTGGATTTCCCGAACCGCGGCGCGAAGACGCTGGCGCTGCTCGAATCGCTCGACGGGCTGACGCGCAGCGTCGGCGGCGCGGTCTATCCGGCGAAGGATGCGCGGATGAGCGCCGCGTCGTTCCAGCAGTATTTTCCGCAGTGGGAAGCGTTTTCCCGCTACGTCGATCCGAAATTTTCGTCGTCGTTCTGGCGACGCGTCACGGAAACCGCGAAATGAGAAGAGTGTTGATCATGGGCGCCACCTCGGCGATCGCCGAAGCCACCGCCCGCGAATTTGCCGCGCTGGGCGATGCCCTGTTCCTCGTCGGTCGCAACCCGGATCGCCTCGGCGCGATTGCCGATGACCTGCGCCTGCGCGGTGCGCCGCAGGCCGAGATCCACGTGATGGATGCCCGCTCGCTGACCGACTACCCGGCGCTGGTCGATGAAGCCACGCGCCGCCTCGGCGGGCTCGACACCGCGCTGATCGCCCACGGCACGCTGACCGATCAGACCGCTGCCCAAGCCTCCAGCGACCTGATGCTGGCGGAGTTCCAGACCAATGCGCTGAGCTACATGGTGCTGTGCACCGAGCTCGGCAACCGCTTCGAGGCGCAGGGTCGCGGCTCGATCGCGGTGATCTCGTCGGTCGCCGGCGATCGTGGCCGGCAGTCGAACTATGTCTACGGCTCGGCCAAGGCTGCCGTCACCGCGTTCACCAGCGGCCTGCGCCAGCGCCTGCACCCGAAAGGCGTGCACGTGCTGACGATCAAGCCCGGCTTCGTCGACACGCCGATGACCGCCAGCTTCAAGAAAGGCCCGCTGTGGGCGACGCCGGCGTCGGTCGCGAAGTCGATCGTCAAGGCCGTGCAGCGCGGCAAGCCGGTGCTCTACACGCCATGGTTCTGGTGGGGAATCATGCAGATCATCAAGAACGTGCCGGAAACGATCTTCCGCAAGCTCAAGCTCTGAGCCCGCTGCGCGAACGCGGTTCGCCGCGTCGCGCGCGAGTGCGGCGTGGTCGCCGGCGCGTTCTGGGCGACCGCGCGCGGACTCAGTCGGCTGACCAGATGCGATACCGGCGCTGGCCCGGGTCGTAGTAGATCACCCGGAAATCGCCGTCGACGGTGCAGCTCAAGCGCATGAATCGGCCGAAATCGATCGGCTGCGGCAATGCCACGGTCAGATCCGGGAAGTGATAGCGGCACTGCATCGTGGTCAGGCTGTCGCCGTCGCGGAACTGCAGCAGGCGCTCGTAGCGCACATCCTCGAACTGGTAGCGCAGGTAATCCGGCAACTGCGTCTCGACGACGATGCCATCACCGTCGCGGCGGATGCGCACCGAGTCGATCGGGAAATCCGCTGGTGGACGCCGGTGCGACATCGAATCGTCGAGATAGCCGACGCTGTTCAGGCGGGTCAGCCGGCCGGGCACGCCGGCGAAACGCCGCAGGTCCTCGTTGCTGGCGTATCGCGACGAGAAGTCGTTGACGACCAGCAACTGGCGATCCGGTGCCGCGTGTTCGCGCATCAACGCGAACAGCGCGAGCTGATTTCGATTGCGCTCGATGTTGGTTTCCAGATAGCCGTTGTTGACCAGACCGATGCTGGTCAGGACGTTGGTCACCGCCACGACCGTCAGCAGCGCCATCGACGCGCGTCGCATCCAGACCTGGCGCGCGTCCTGCCACAGGGCGCCGATGATGCACGCCGCAAACACCGTCACCGCGTGCCCGATGCGGGGCGACACGGCCGTCAGCAGCAGCATCAAACCGAGCCACAACAGCCACCAGCAGCTGTCGAACAGATGCGCGCGATCGTTGGTCACCGGCGGCGATGTGGCTGGCGTTGCCGGGATCGCTCGCCAGCGCTGCCACAGCGCCACGACCACCAGCACGAAAAACGCGGCATTGGCCGCGACCTGCGCATAGAAGCCGGGGGACACGGCGAGCAGATTCCGATGCCGCAGCGCCGACACCGACTCGCCGTTGATCATGCCGTCGTTGAACGGCCATTCCAGCAACTGGCGAATGTAATGCAGCACGGGGCTGTGGACACCGGTCGACGCCACGGCAACGCCGATCTGATCCCCGAACGCCAGCCAGCGCAGCCCGAGCCACGCCAGGACCGGCAGGCCGACCATGCCGGCGATCGCAAGGCCACGCACGAAACCCTGCTTCGGCGATTCGATCGCCGATGCGGCTGCAGGCCGCCGGCCGAAGACAAAGCGGGCGCGGCGCGGATCGATCAGCGGCAGTTCGTGCAGCAGCACGCCCGTGAACGCCGCCGCAGCGGCGGCGAGTGCCGTTTCCTTGGTGAACACTGCAATCGCGAGAATCAGGGTCATGCCGAAGTAGTTCCGGGCCAGATAGGCACGAAACGCCAGCACGATCATGGCCGTCACCACGGCATCGAAGGCGAAGGTCGGATTGAAGAACAGTTCGCCGTTGAACCACGCCGACGACGTGGTGGCCATGCTGATCGCCACCACCACCAACGGCCAGCCGCGAAGGTGATAGGTCCGGAACGCGAGGTCGACGGTCAGCACCAGCACCAGTGCATACAGCGCGTAGCAGGCAATCAGATAGCCGCTCCACCACGTGCCGATAAGCGCGAACAGCAGGAAGAACGCCAGATTGACGCCCGGCCGCAGGTAATTGGTGTGCGGTTCGCTCCACTCCGGGAACACGTACCAGTAGTTCGAAAAACCTTCGGTGAACCAGGATTTGACGCGTGGCCAGAACGGCTCCTGGCCGAAGTCGGTGGAATGCAGGATCAGCGCAATGTCGTCATTGGCGGGGTGATAGCTCTGCCAGACGTCGCGAAACAACCACAGCTCGATGCCGAAGGCTGCCGCGAAAAGTCCGAGATAGGCCGCCAGTGTTAATCGATTGCAAGCTAGCATTCAGGCGTCAGGGTTGGTCATGCGGTACGCAGCAGCTCGCACCGGGATCAATTGAAGGGCCGATATTTTTTGCCGCACTGCAGCAAAAAGCAAATCACGTCGATGCGCCGGTCTGCACCCGATCGTCGAGCGCCGCCGCAGCGGCCTTCACGCCGATGTCCAGCGGCGTCCAGCGCAGACCCAGCACCTGCTCCGCACGCTGCACGTCGAGTCGCAGGGTCTGACGGCAGGTCGCCGGCAGCGACGGCGGAATCGGCTCCGGGATCCGGATCGCGCCGAGCTTCAGCGCGCGCAGCAACCGTTGAAGCACTTTCAGCGGGACGGCCAGCAGCAGCGTCTCGATGGCCAGCCGCCACGGCGGAATCGCCTTCAGCGGACGGCCCAGCGCCGCCGCGTAGGCCGCGAAGTAGCCGTTCCAGCTCGGTGCGTCGCGCTGCGCGATGTTGAACGCCTGCGCCTCGATACCGGGCACCCGCAGCGCAGCGATCAGCGCCGCCACCAGGTCATCCACCAGCACGAGGTTGCAGACGCCCTCGCCGTCCGCACCGAGATCGCCGATGCGATCCGCCAGCAGCCAGCGACCGACCCGCTCGCCCCACGCCGGGGCACCGGGCCCGTACTCGACCCCGGCGCGCAGCACCACCGCGCCGACGCTGCGCGCCAGCTGTTCCGCGGCGTACTGCACCGCCGCATAAGGCCCCAGCGCACCTTCCGGCCCGGCGTGCTCATCGACCTGCCCGTGCGCGGCCCCGTAGATCGTCATCGAGCCGAGATGGACGATGCGCAGCGGCGCGCCTTCGCGAGCATCGAGCGTCCGGTACAGCGCGCGTGCGGTCGACAGGATCGCCTTCGGCTCGCCGACCGTGCAGTTGACCACCGCTTTCACGCCGACGAAGCTGCCGACGCCGATCGGCCCGGCGATCACCGGTTCCGCCCAGTCGCTGGCGTTCAGGGCTTCGACGAGGCGACGGCCGACGAAGTTGTCCGCGCCGACCACCAGAACGCGAATCATGACGCTGCTCCGCCGCGACGCCCCGCGTGCCAGGCCGCGGTTTGCGCGAGGCCGGTGGCCAGCGGCGTCCAGCGCATGCCGAGTTCCTGCTCGGCACGCCGCACCGACAGGCTGATGGGCTGCGCGCACAAGCGCGTCAGCCACGGCCGGATCGGCGGGCCGACCTTGCCGACGCCGAGGGCGATTTCGCCGATCTTGCGCAGCGGGCCGAAGGCTTTCAGTTCCAGCGCCAGCCGGCCCGGCGTGATCGCGGCGACCGGGCCGGCGCCCAAGGCCTCGGCATAGGCGCGGAAGTAGTCGTTCCACGTCGGCACCGGCGCCGGGTGGCCGAGGTTGTAGACGCGGCCGATGCTGGCCGGTGTGGCCAGCGACGCGACGACGGCGGCAGCGACGTCGTCGACATGCACCAGATTGCAGCCGCCGGCGCCGGCAGCTCCGAGATCGCCGAGGCGTCGGGCCAGCAGCAGGTCGCCGATCAGCTGGCTCCATTCACGGCTGCCCGGTCCGTAGACGATGCCCGGCCGCAGCAGCGTGACGGCGGCCGACGACGCATTGGCGCGGCCTTCGGCAGCCAGTTTGGCGCGGCCGTAGTCATCGAGATCGCCCCGACTCAGCACCTCGAAATCGATCGCTTCATCGACCACGCCATGCATCTGGCCGTACACCGACATCGTGCTCAGATGCACGACTCGGCGACCGGCCGCCGCCGTGAACAGTGCCGCCGCGTTGGCGACGATGGTGGCGCCATCGCCCGCGACCGAATTGACGATGGCATCGGCGCTCGAAGCGGCGGCGGCAATCGAATCGGCGGCGGTGGCATCGACGGTCACGGATTCGACGCCGGCCGGGAAGCCGGCACCGGCCTGTCGGACACCGGCAAGCACGCGCATGCCGCTCGCGGCGAGTGCGGCCACGATCCGGCGACCGATGAAGCCGCCGGCGCCCAGCACCAGGACGGATGACGTCATGGCCGGACGGCGCCGTCTGCGCCGGTGGCGGAGCACAGGCCTGACGCGCGGATCGCGCAGCGGATGATGGCGGCGTGAGACCCGGGCAAGGCGCTCGGTTCGATCATGGTCGGGAAAGTAATGATGCGGAAAGGTGGCGACCCGCACGCACCCAGGCACGTGGCAGCAAGGCAGGCAGGTCGGCCGGCACGCATTTTGTCAGACGCATGTGCGCAAAGTCTCAGCGACACGAAGCCTGTGCAGAAAATAACTCCCCATCGCGTCTGCAGAGTGGAATCATCCGGTTATCGTCACTTCAATACCGCTCATCGCGGGCGCCCGGACAATCGGCTGACCGTCGCAACGAGCGAACGATTTCAAATCAATTTCAATTGACGGGCAGTCGCCACCGGCGTTGGTGCATCACGGTGGCGAATTGGCTGTGAATCTCAGGGGAAGATAGTGGCGGGTAGATATGACCTGATTGTGGTCGGGACCGGCTTCGCCGGTGCCTTTTTCTTGATGCGATACCTGGAGAAAGCGCCCGCGAACGCGCGAATCCTGGTTCTCGACCGCGGCGGTCACGACCCCAAACGCTGGCAGATCGAGAATCGCCGCACCTCGCGCATCGCGCCGACCGAGGTCTTCAAGAATCTGACGCCCGAGAAGGAATGGCTGACCAGCCCCGGCTTCGGCGGCAACTCGAATTGCTGGTGGGGCGGCACCACCCGGATGATGCCCGGCGATTTCGAGCTGAAGTCGCGCTATGGCGTCGGCTACGACTGGCCGATGCGCTATGACGATCTCGAACCGCACTACACGGTGGTCGAGGACATCATGTCGATCTCCGGGCCGCCCGACAGTCCGCACCGGCGTTCGAAGCCCTATCCGCAGCCGCCGCACCGCTTTTCCGAGCCGGACGAACTGCTGAAGAAGAAGTTCCCGGATGGCTGGTTTCACGGCGCCACCAGCCGCGCCCGTGTGGCCACCGGCACCCGCGGCGTCTGCTGCGCCAGCGGCATCTGCGAGCTGTGCCCGGTCGACGCCAAGTTCACTATCCAGAACGGGCTGGCCAGCATCTATCAGGATCCGCGCGTCACGCTGCAACTGCTGTGTCCGGTCGAAGCGATCGAAACCGCGGCCGGCATCGCCACCGGTGTCGTCTACCGGCGGGACGGCAAGACCGAACGCGCCGACGGTGATCTCGTCGTGCTCGCGGCGAGTGCGATGTTCAACCCGCACGTGCTGCTGCGCTCGGGCATCGACCACCCGCTGGTCGGCAAGCGGCTGCACGAGCAGATGTCGATCGATGTCTGTCTCGACCTTCGCGGCGTCAAGGGCTACGGCGGCTCGTCGACGGTCTCCGGCAACGGCTACCTGTTCTACGAGGGCGAGCATCGACGCCACTACCCGGGCTGCATGATCGAGACCTGGAACGCGCCGTTCGCCTACGGCCATCCCGCTTTCCGCCTCGAGCGCGGCCGTCATACCGAACGGATGTACATGCGGTTCATGTTTGACGAGATTCCGCAGGACGACAACACGGTCACGATCAATCCCGACAATCCGGACATGGCGGTCGCGAAATTCGTGCGCTATTCCGACTACGCCAATCGTGCGTGGGCCGAGCTGCCGCGGATGATCGACGTGCTGAGCCAGGCGCTGCCGATCGAGCGCGTGGTCAAGACCGAACTCGGGCCGACCACCGCGCACATTCAGGGCACCGTGGTGATGGGCAAGGACCCGGAAACCAGTGTCGTCGACGGTCACCTGATCCATCACCAGCTGCGCAATCTGCTGGTGCTTGGCGCCAGCGCCTACCCGACGGCATCGCCGGCCTACCCGTCGCTGACCATCTCCGCACTGTCGTTGTGGGCGGCGGATCATCTGCTGGAATCGAAGGCGTCATGAGTGCCAAGCTGCTGTCGCGTCGCACGTTCCTGTTTGGCGGCGCCGCTGCCGTTGGCCTCGCCGCGCTGCACCTCGGCTTGACCCAGCCGGAGGATGCGGTGGTCACGGTGCTGCGCAAGCGCCTGTCGTATCTCAAGCTCGACGAAGCCGGGCTGCGTGCCTTCGCGCACGACTACACCGCCGCCGGCAAGATGGCGCGCGGAAAGTTGCGGCTGATCGCCGCGCTGGCACCGCTGTATCGATGGCTGCCCGCCGATGACAGCACGCCGGCCGCGGTACGCCATGGCGAGGAGCGCGTGGTATCGGCCTACCTGCTGTCGAGCGATTTCTTCGCCAACGGAGCGGACGAGCAGCAGCCGGTCGGATATCTCGGCCTGTTCGATCCCTGGGCGAACCCGCTGGCCTGCCAGAACCCGTTTGCCCGACTCGGAAACGACGCCGCGTAATCACGCACACGCGCTCGCCGCGCGGCGAGCCGGCTGAACGACGCTTTCCGGCCCCGTCATCGGACACCGATCGATGGGGGCCGGCGCGTGCAGCGTGACGGGGCTCACAGTTGCGCCGTGCTGCGGGCCCGAAATCCGAAGAACGGTGAGGGAACGCACATCGCGTTCACCGCGCCGTCGCTAGAATCGGAAAATGCCGTCGGGCAAAGCGTTCCGGCGCCGCTTGCGGAGGCCGCACGGCGTCTGGGCCTGCCGGCGAACAAGCGGCATCACGACCGGCCTCGCAATCGCAACGGTTTCTTGAAATATCGTTCGAGTTCGTGGTTGCGTCCGCTTTTCGCCTCGAAACCGGCAATGTGCTTCAGAAACCCGACCAGATGCCGATTCCGTTTTGATGATGCCGTCCGTGGCGCAGACTGACGTTCGCGCGTGCATCATCGAAGTGTCGAGAAGGCGGCGAATTCGCCCCGAAACTGTTGCGAACTGTTGCGCCGTAGGCGGTGAAGATCGGGAAAATTTGCAGCGGAAGGAACCGCGGGCCTGACCGTCATCGAAACGGCCGGTTTGCGGCGTGGGCAAGGTGTCTCATCAGTGCCCGGCAACGGTCGTTTATGATGTACAACGATCGACGCCGTGACAGAAAAGAACTCAGGGAATTCAGCAACATGGCCGAGCCCAGGAAGCCATAGGTTGAGCAATCGGGAACCGATGTCGGAACGCGACCCCGCAAACGCCGTCCACGGCATGGCCGTGAAAATGGCGTCGGGAAAGTCCGTGCCGGCTGCATTCGAGCAGGCTGTCCGCGCGTATTCCGAACGCGTGGCGCTGACCTGTGGCCGCGACACGCTGACCTATGCCGCGCTCGACGCCCGTGCCAACGCCATTGCCAGCGGCCTGATCGCGCGCGGCGTGACGCCGGGCAGCCTCGTCGGCCTGTTCATGGGCCGCTCGATCGACACCGTCGCCGCGATCCTCGGCGTGCTGAAGGCCGGCGCCGCCTACGTCCCGTTCGACCCGGCCTACCCCGCCGCGCAGCTCGCGTTCATCCTCGACGATGCCGCACCGGCCGTGATCCTGACCACCGGCGCGATGCAGGCCCTGCCCGCCGCCAGCGTCTTCGCCGCGCGCGCCACACTCGACCTGGCACGCGATTTCCCGCCGGTGACGACGGCGCCCGCGTTGCCGGCGATCACGCCGGACGCGCTGGCCTATGTCATGTACACCTCGGGCTCCACAGGCCGCCCGAAAGGTGTGCAGATCCCGCACAGCGGCATTCTGCGGCTGGTCATCGACAACGATTTCGCGACCTTCGGTGCCGACGAAACGGTGCTGCACCTCGCCCCGCTGGCCTTCGACGCATCGACCTTCGAGCTGTGGGCCGCGCTGTTGCACGGCGGCAGTCTGGCCATCGTCCCGGATGCGCATCCATCCCTCGCGGACATCGCCGGCGCGATCCGCGAGCACGGCGTCACCACCGCCTGGCTCACGGCCGGCCTGTTTCACCTGATGGTCGATCACCAGCTCGACGCGCTGCGCGGTCTGCGCCAGCTGCTGGCGGGTGGCGACGTGCTGTCGGTCGCCCATGTCGATCGCCTGCTGGCCGCGCACCCGACGCTGCGGCTGATCAACGGCTACGGGCCGACCGAGAACACCACGTTCTCCTGCTGCTACACGATTCCGCCGATCGGTCATGGCGACCGCCAGCCGGGGCCGATTCCGATCGGCCGCGCCATCCGGCATTCGGAAGCCTGGGTGCTGGACGCTGCGCTGCAGCCGGTGCCGGACGGCAAC
Source organism: Nevskia sp. (assembly GCF_021732705.1). Classification (GTDB taxonomy): domain Bacteria; phylum Pseudomonadota; class Gammaproteobacteria; order Nevskiales; family Nevskiaceae; genus Nevskia. The sequence goes on from NZ_JAKFUM010000011.1 coordinate 215,030, forward strand.
GACGGTGCGGTCGGCGACATGGGCGAGCTGTTTGTCGGCGGACCAGGACTTGCACGCGGCTATCTGAATCGCCCGGAGCTCGACCTTGAACGCTTCATTCCGCACCCGTTCGACCCGACGCCCGGCGCGCGCCTGTACCGCACCGGCGATCTCGTGCGCCGTCGCGCCGATGGCGTGCTGGAGTTCCACGGCCGCGCCGATCGTCAGGTCAAGATCAATGGCAAGCGGGTCGAGCTCGACGAGATCGAAGCCGTGCTGCGTCGCCACCCGTCGGTTCGCGAAGCCGCGGTGAAGACCTTCGAGCCGGTCGCCGGGGATCGGCGCATCGCCGCGTTCGTCACCGCCGGTGACGGCGGCGCGATCGATCTCGACGCGCTGCGCGGCTTCGTGCGCGCCGAGCTGCCGGACTACATGCAGCCGGCACAGTTGCTCGCACTCGAAGCCTTCCCGCTGACCACGTCCGGCAAGGTCGACCGCGCGAAGCTCGCCGTGCCGGACGCTGCGCCGTCGAGCCCGGCGCGCGCCGCCGCCGGCAACGCGCTCGAAGCCAGCCTGCTGCGCGTCTGGCGCGAGGTGCTCGGCAGCGACGACATCGGCGTCGACGACAATTTCTTCGACATCGGCGGCTCCAGCCTGCAGATGATGAAAGTCCACGCGGCGATCCAGCCGCTGCTGCCGCGGCCGGCGTCGATCGTCGACCTGTTCACCTATCCGCGCATCCGCCTTCTGGCGAACTGGCTCGCGAACGCGACACCAGCGGCCGCACCGCAGGCATCCGCGGCCATGCTCAACGCGCAGGAACGCGCCCGCCGCCAGAATGCGGCGCTGGCCCGCGCGCGCCCCGCTCCCCGTCCCACGGTCCGATGAACGCCGATCCGAACCTGCCCGAGTCCGCCGACGACGCACCGCCGCCCGGCGGCATCGCGATCATCGGCATGGCCGTGCGCCTGCCCGGTGCCGACAGCGGCTGCAGCACGGTCGAGCAGTTCTGGCAGAACCTCGCCGCCGGTCGCGAATCGATCACCCGCTTCAGCGATGCCGAGCTCGAAGACGCGTTCGATGCCGACACTCGTGCCGCCCCGAACTTCGTCAAGGCCCGGCCGATCCTGCGCGGCATCGAGAACTTCGATGCCGAGTTCTTCGGCATGTACGCGAAGGAAGCCGAGCTGACCGATCCGCAGCACCGCGTGCTGCTCGAGTGCGCGTGGGAAGCGTTCGAGCACGCCGGCCATGATCCGGCGCAGTTCGGCGGCAACATCGGCGTGTTCGCCGGCTCCAGCATCAACACCTATTTCCTGCGGCATGTGATGACCGACCGGCAGAAGGTCGCGGACTTCACCAGCGGCTACCAGGTCAGCCAGTACCCGCAGCTGCTCGGCGCCGGCCATGATTTCACCGCCACCCGGATCGCCTACAAGTTCGACCTGCGCGGCCCGGCGATCAACCTGAACTCCGCCTGCTCGACCTCGCTGCTCGCGGTCGCCCAGGCCTGCCAGAGCCTGATGCTGTACCAGTCGGACATGGCCCTGGCCGGCGGCGTGTCGATCAGCCTGCCGCAGCAGCGCGGCTACCAGCACCTCGAAGGCGGCATGGCTTCCGCCGACGGTCACTGCAAGAGCTTCGATGCCGATGCCACCGGCACCGTGTTCGGCAGTGGCGCCGGCATGGTGCTGCTGAAGCGCCTCGAAGACGCGCTTGCCGATGGCGACACCGTCTACGCGGTGATCCGCGGCTGCGGCGTCAACAACGACGGTGCGGGCAAGGTCGGCTTCACGGCACCGAGCGTCGAAGGTCAGGCCGGCTGCATCGAGATGGCCCACGCCGCGGCGGGTGTCGATCCGCGCGCGATCTCGTACGTCGAATGCCACGGCACCGCCACGCCGCTCGGCGATCCGATCGAGATTGCCGGGCTGACGCGCGCGTTTCGCAGTGCAACCGACGATGCGCAGTTCTGCCGCATCGGCTCGGTGAAATCGAACATCGGCCATCTCGATGCCGCGGCCGGCGTCAGTGGCCTGATCAAGACGACGCTGGCGCTGCACAAGCGGCAGATTCCGGCCTCGCTGCACTACACGCGGCCAAATCCGCAGATCGACTTCGCGTCGACCCCGTTCTTCGTCAACACCGCGCTGACGCCGTGGCACTGCGACGGTCCACGTATCGCCGGCGTCAGCGCATTCGGCGTCGGCGGCACCAATGTCCATGTCGTGGTCGAGGAAGCGCCAGCGGCAGTTCGCGATGATCGCGATGCCGGCCCGCAGCTGCTGGTGCTGTCGGCGCGCAATGCCGCAGCGCTCGCCGCCGCACGGGACAACCTCGCCGCGCATCTCCGCGCCACGCCGTCGGCAAGCCTCGCCGATGTCGCGTGGACCCTGCAGGCCGGCCGCCGCGGCTTCGACCAGCGCTGCGCGATCGTCGCGTCGTCGGTCGAGCAGGCAATTGCCCGGCTCGCCAGTGCTGAGCCGGCGCGGGTGGCCAGCGGCGCGAAGCCCGCGCAGCCGTCGCCAGTCGTCTTCATGTTTCCCGGTCAGGGCGCGCAGTATCCCGACATGGGCGCCGGCCTGTACGCCGCCGAGCCGGTGTTCCGCGACGCCGTCGATCGTTGTGCGGCCATCCTCGCCCCGCACCTCGGGCTGGACCTGCGGACCCTGTTGTATCCGAAGGCCGATGCCGACGGCGCCGCGAAGGCGCTGATGTCGACGCTGGCGGCGCAGCCGGCGATCTTCACCATCGAGTACGCCACCGCCCAGCTCTGGCTGAGCCTCGGCATCGCACCCACCGCGATGATCGGCCACTCGATCGGCGAGTTCGTCGCGGCCACGCTGTCCGGCGTCATGACGCTGGACGATGCGCTCGCCATCGTCGCGGCCCGCGGACGTCTGATGGCGGAGCTGCCGGGTGGCGCGATGCTGTCGGTCCGCCTGCCGGAAAGCGAGCTGCTGCCGCTGCTGGACTCTGGATCCGGATCGGGGCTGGCGATTGCCGCGATCAACGGACCGAGCCTGTGCGTGGTCTCGGGCCCGTTCGACGCGATTGAAGCCTTCGAGACGCGGCTGACCGAGCGCGGCAGCGTTCATCGCCGCCTGCACACCTCGCATGCGTTCCACTCGGCGATGGTCGAGCCGATCGTGGCGCCGCTGCGCGAAGTCGTCGCGAAGGCAAGGCTGTCGGCCCCGACGATCCCGTACGTCTCCTGCGTCAGCGGCACCTGGATCAGCGCCGAGCAGGCCACCTCGCCCGACTACTGGGCGCGCCACGCGCGGGTTCCGGTGCGCTTTGCCGATGGACTGGCAACGGTTGCAGCCGACGGCGCGCCGCTGCTGCTCGAAGTGGGCCCCGGCAATGTGCTGACCACGCTCGCCACGCAGATCACCAAGGGCCGCGGCCTGACCATCACGCCATCGCTGCCGGACGCCGAGCGCGAGATCGCCGATGTCGACATGGTGCTGTCCGCGCTCGGCAAGCTGTGGATCGCCGGTCACGTGCCGGACTGGCGCGCGCTGCACGGCGGCACCCGGCAGCGGATCGCGCTGCCGACCTACCCGTTCCAGCGCAGCCGTCACTGGCTGGATGCGCCTGCCGTCGGCGACGTTTCCGCCGCGGCGCTGCCGGCGCGGCGCGAAGCACCGGCCGCGACCGCCGTCGCCCGCGATTCCGCACCGGCTGCCGATGCGGCCCCGAATTCCTCTTTCCCCGTTGCCCTTGCCAGTCAGGACACTCCCGTGACGACATTCGCCACTGCCGATGCCCACCTCGAATCGATTCGCGCGACCGTCGTCGCGATCCTCGAAGACCTGTCCGGCGAGACGCCGCCGGCCGACGAGCCGAATCTCAGCTTCCTCGAGATGGGCTTCGATTCGCTGTTCCTGACCCAGGTCGCGCAGCGCATCCAGAGCAAGCTGAAGGTCAAGATCACGTTCCGCCAGTTGCTCGGCGACTACGCGACGATCCCGACGCTGTCGCAGTTCCTCGCCGATTCGACGCCGCGCCCGGCCGTGGCCGCTGCAGCGCCGGCCGCGCCGAGCCCGGCACCGTCAGCCGCGCCGCAGCCGTATGTCGCGCAGATGATGCCGATGCCGACGATGTCCGCCGCAGCGGTCGCCGGCAGCGGCATCGAGGCGCTGTTCCGCGAGCAGATCGCGGCCATGTCGGCATTGGTCCAGAACCAGATGGCAGCGCTGCAGGGCCTCGGCATCAGCGGTGGCTCGGCCCCGGCGATGCCAACAAACGTGGTGCCGCCAGCGGCTGCGACACCCGTTGCCGCGACGCCCGCAGCACCGGCTGCCGACACCGAAGGCGAATTCCACCGGCCGTCGCGCTTCGACATCTTCAAGGAAGTCCGCAAGAAGACTGCGGATACCTCGGCCTCGCCGGAACAGGTCGCGCACATCGCCGAACTGGTCGAGCAGTACGCGACACGTCTCGCCGGCTCCAAGGCCCACAGCCAGGAATTCCGCCGGCCGCATGCCGATCCGCGCACGGCCTCCGGCTTTCGCGCCGAGTGGAAGGAAATGGTGTTCCCGGTGGTCTGCGCGCGGTCGAAAGGCTCGAAGATCTGGGATGTCGACGGCAACGAGTACGTCGACCTCGTCAACGGTTACGGCCAGACCGCGTTCGGGCATTCGCCGGACTTCGTGTCCGACGCGGTGAAAGCGCAGCTCGACCGCGGCTTCGCGATCGGTCCGCAGGCCGACCTCGCCGGCAAGGTTGCACAGATGTTTGCCGAGATGACCGGCAACGAGCGCGTGACCTTCTGCAACACCGGCTCGGAAGCGGTGATGGCGGCGATGCGCGTGGCCCGCAACATCACCGGCCGCATGAAGGTCGTCGTGTTCAACGGCGACTATCACGGCCAGTTCGACGAAGTGCTGGTCAAGGGCGTGCAGAAGCCCGGCGCGAAGCCGCGGACCAAGCCGGGTGCCAACGGCATTCCGGAAGAATCGGTCGCCAACATGGTCGTGCTCGACTACGGCACGCCGGAATCGCTGCAGTGGATTCGGGACAACGCCGAGGACTGCGCGGCGGTCATCGTCGAGACGATCCAGAGCCGCCATCCGCATCTCTACCCGCTGGAGTTCCTGCGCGAAGTGCGCAAGATCACCGAGGCTGCGGGTACGGTCTTCGTGATGGACGAGGTGGTCACCGGTTTCCGCGTGCATCAGGGCGGCATGCAGGCGCTGGCCGGCATCGAGGCCGACATGGCGGCCTACGGCAAGGTGGTCGGCGGCGGCATGCCGGTCGGCATCCTCGCCGGCAAGGCCAAGTTCATGGATGGCCTCGACGGCGGCTTCTGGCAGTACGGTGACGATTCCTACCCGGAAGTCGGCGTGACCTTCTTCGCCGGCACCTTCGTGCGCCATCCGCTGGTGCTGGCCGCGGTTCACGCGGTGCTGCTGCACCTGAAGCAGGAAGGCCCGCAGCTGCAGGAGCGCCTGACTGCGCGCACCACCGCGCTGGTGGCCGATCTCAACGCGATCTTCGCCGAAGGCGGCCTCAAGACCCGCATCGAAAGCTTCTCGAGCTGGTTCTATTTCAACCTGTCGGGCGAGCATCCGCTGGCGACGCTGTTCTTCTATCACCTGCGCCTGCGCGGCATTCACATTCAGGACGGCTTCCCGTGCTTCCTGACCACGGCGCACAGCGACGAGGATCTCGACCGCATCCGCCGCGCGTTCCGCGAAGCCGTGAACGAGCTGCGCAAGGTCGGCATCTTCGGCGCAACGGCCCCGGCGCTGGCTGCAGCGCCGGCAGCCGCGGTGGCGACGGTGGCCGCCCTGCCGCCGGCCGAAGTGCCGAAGGCGATTCCGGCGCACGAGGCCAGCCAGCCGGCGCAGGCCGGCCTGCCGCTGACGCAACCGCAGGTCGAGATCTGGCTGTCGGCGCAGCTTGGCGAGGAAGCGTCGTGCGCGTTCAACGAGTCGGTGTCGCTGCGCATGAACGGCACGCTGAATCCTGAAGCGCTGCAGCACGCGTTGACCCGCGTCGTCGCCCGCCACGACGCGCTGCGCGCCTCGTTCAGCGAGACCGGCGAGACGATGAACATCGCGGCACCTGCCGCCTTCGCCTACCCGACCGTCGACGTGTCCGGTGCCGACGCCGAAGCCCGGCTTGCCGAATTGCTCGACGAAGACGCGCGCACGCCGTTCGATCTCGTCGCCGGCCCGCTGATGCGCGCCAAGCTGGTCCGCCTCGCGCCGACCCAGCACGTGCTGATGATCACGGCGCATCACATCGTCTGCGACGGCTGGTCCGTCAACGTCATCGTCAACGAACTGGCCGACATCTACGCTGCCGCCTGCGAAGGCCGGGTTGCCGAACTCGCGGCACCGCTGCCGTTCAGCACCTACGCCCGGACCGAGATCGAGCGCAATGCCGCCGATGGCGCGAAGACCGAGGCGTTCTGGCTGAAGGAGTTCGAGGCGCCGGTGACGCCACTGGACCTGCCGACCGATCGTCCGCGCGGTGCGCTGCGCGGCTATCACGGCGCCAGCCTGTGCCGCCGCATCGACGCCGAGCTGTACAAGACGGTCAAGAAGTCCGGCGCCCGCCTCGGCAGCACGCTGTTCGCAACCCTGCTGGCCGCATTCGAGGCGCTGGCCGGACGTCTGAGCGGGCTCGAAGAGGTGGTGGTCGGCGTGCCGACCGCCGGCCAGTCGCTGCTCGAAGACCAGGTCCTGGTCGGCCACTGCGTGAACTTCCTGCCGATCCGCGGCGCCTGGTCGAAGGACATGAAGGTGTCCGAGCATCTGGGCGCAGTCGCCAAGCAGGTGCTGAACGCGTTCGAGCACCAGAGCTACACCTTCGGCACGCTGGTCCGCCGGCTCACCGAGCGCGGCCTGCTGAAGCGCGAACCGAACCGCCTGCCGCTGACCGAAATCCAGTTCAACCTCGAACGTCTGGCCGATCGCCTGCAGCTGCCGGGCCTCACCGTCGATGTCGCGCCGAACGCCAAGGCCTTCGTCAATTTCGACATCTTCCTGAACGTCATCGAGTCGAACGACGGCCTGCGGCTGGACTGCGACTACAACACCGAGCTGTACGACGAAGCGACGATCGGCCGCTGGCTCGACGCCTATCAGGCGCTGCTGCAGGCGTTCGTCGCCGATCCGGCGCAGCCGCTGGTCAAGGCCAACTGCCTGCTGCCGGCGGCGCGCGAACAGCTGCTGACCGCCTTCAACCACACGGCCAGCGACTATCCGCGCGAACACTGCGTGCACCAGCTGTTCGAGACGCGCGCCGCCGCGAGCCCGGACGCACCGGCCGTGAGCTTCGGCGACACCACGCTGAGCTACCGCGAGCTGAATGCGCGGGCCAACCGCTTCGCCAACCTGCTGCTGGCGCGCTCGGCGTCGAACCAGCCGGTCGGCGTGCTGATCGAGCGTTCGACCGACATGCTCGCCGCGCTGCTCGGCGTGATGAAGGCCGGCCGCACCTACATCCCGCTCGATCCGACGCACCCGGCCGCGCGCCTCAAGCACATCCTCGGCGAAGCGAAGATCTCGGCACTGATCACCGATGATCCGACCGCGATCGGCACGATCGACGTCGGCGCGCCGGTGATCGAACTGAGCCGCGATGCCGCCGCGCTCGATGCCGCGTCCGCCGACAAGCCGAGCGTGGCGACGAACGCCGAGAGCATCGCGTACACGATCTACACCTCGGGGTCGACCGGCCTGCCGAAGGGTGTCGAAGTCAGCCACCGCGCGGTGGTCAACCTGCTGATGGCCATGGCGCGCCAGCCCGGCCTGAGCCGCGACGACGTGCTGTTCGCCGTGACCACGATCTCGTTCGATATCGCAGCGCTCGAACTGTTCCTGCCGCTGATCGTCGGCGCCCGCGTGGTGATTGCCGAGCGCGAAGAACTGGCCGACGGCTTCCGGCTGCTGAGCCACCTTGAAAGCGTGAAGGCGACCGCGATGCAGGCCACGCCGGCGACCTGGCGCATCCTGCTCGAAGCCGACTTCAAGCCGAAGGCCGGCTTCAAGATGCTGTGCGGCGGTGAAGCGCTGCCGCGCGAACTGGCGAATCGCCTGATCGCCGCCGGCGACGGCCAACTGTGGAACATGTACGGCCCGACCGAGACCACGATCTGGTCATCGTGCGATCGCGTCACCGCCGGCGACGAGCCGATCAGCATCGGCAAGCCGATCGCCAACACCCAGTTCCACATCCTCGATGCCAACGATCAGCCGGTGCCGCTCGGCGTCGCCGGTCAGCTGCACATCGGCGGCGACGGCCTGGCGCGCGGCTACTACCAGCGCGAAGCCCTGACCGCGGAGAAATTCATCGCCAATCCGTTCGGCGCCGGCAGGATCTATCGCACCGGCGACCTCGCCCGCTGGCTGCCGGACGGCCGCGTGCAGCATCTCGGCCGCATGGATCACCAGACCAAGCTCAGAGGCTTCCGCATCGAGCTGGGCGAAATCGAAGCCGGGCTGATGACCCACGGCGGCGTGGCCAATGCCGCCGTGCTGCTGCGCGAGGACACGCCGGGCGCGCCGCGTCTCGTCGCGTACTACCAGCTGGCACCGAGCATCAGCCGCAGCCCGTCCGACCTGCGCGCCGCGCTCGCCCTGCATCTGCCGGAGTACATGATCCCGGCGGCGTGGCTGGAACTGCCGCAGCTGCCGCTGACGCCGAACGGCAAGATCGACCGCCGCGCACTGCCGGTGCCGGATGCCGCGCAGACGGTTGAAGCCGAGTACCACGCCCCCACATCCGACACCGAAGCGACGTTGGCGCGCATCTGGGCCGAAGTGCTGAAGCGCGAGCGCGTCGGCACCGGCGATGACCTGTTCGCACTCGGCGCCGATTCGATCCAGATCTTCCAGATCGCGGCCCGCGCCAACCGCGAGAACATCAAGCTGACGGCGAAGCAATTGATCCAGAGCCGCACCATCTCGGTGCTTGCGAAGTCGCTGGCCGCCGCCCCGGCGGAGGCCCCGGCCGCTACCGGCAAGGCGCTGCCGACGCTGGCGCAGTTCCAGCGGAAGCGCCGCACCGGCACCGAAATCCGGTAACTCACCCACCACGCCATCACGCAACACGGAATGAACAGCCTGCGGAATCCGGATTTCGAGCCCGACAAGATTGTCGAGGCCGATTCCATGGAGGTCGAGTTCGACAGCGGCGTCTCCGACGCGGCTGTCGATGACGGCCCCCTGCTGTTCCCGTGCTCGATCGCCCAGGAACGCTTCTGGCTGCTGGATCGTCTCGAACCGGGCAACTCGTCACTGAATGTCGCGGTGCGCTGGCGACTGCTCGGCAAGGTCGACACCGCACTGCTCGAGAAGGCGTGGCTGCACCTGATCAATCGCCACGAAGTGCTGCGGACGATCTTCCGCGAAGTCGACGGCAAGCCGGTGCAGGAAGTGCTGCCGCGCTCGCAGTTCCGGCTCGCCGAGATCGATCTGACCGGCCTGCCGGAAGATGCCCGCAATGCCGAAGGCGATCGCATCGGCGTGATCGAGGCGCGCGCACCATTCGATCTGATTGGCGGTCCGCTGGTCCGCGCCACCCTGCTGCGCTATGCCCCGGACGACGCGGTGATCCTCGTCACCACGCACCAGATCGTGTCCGACGGCTGGTCGATCGGCGTCATGGCGCGCGAGATGGGGTTGATCTACCAGGCGCTGCGCGCCGGCAAGCCGATTCCGCTCGAAGATCTGGCGCTGCAATACGCCGACTACGCGCAGTGGCATCTGGAATGGACGCGCGAGCGCGGCACGGCGGCGGAGGAGGCGTACTGGTCGAAGCAGCTGGCCGGCCTGAAGCCGTTCAAGGTGCCGGCCGACAAGCCGAAACCGCTGGTGCCGACGACCAACGGCGCGATCACGTCGATCGTGCTGCCGCGGGAGTTGACCAACCGGGCGCAGTCCGTCAGCGCCGATCACGGCGCCACGCTGTTCGCGGCGGCATTCGCCGCGCTGACCACGATGCTGCACCGCTACACCGGCGAGACCGAGATCGTCATCGGCACCCAGGTGTCCGACCGCGATCAGGTCGAGCTCGAAGGCATGGTCGGCCAGTTCGTCAATTCGCTGATCCTGCGCAACGACCTGTCCGGCAATCCGAGCTTCGGCACGCTGATCGAGCGCCTGCGCGATGTCAGTGCGCAGGCGCTGGAGCATCGGCACATCCCGATCGAGCGCCTGCTGTCGATGGTCAAGGGCGAGCGCAACAGCGCCCAGAGCGCGCTGATCTCGGTCAACTTCATCTTCCAGCGCACGTTCATCCAGAACGACGACTACGGCGATTTCCGGCTGGTCGACATGCCGTCGCTGCCGGCGGGCGCGATCTACGACCTGAATTTCTTCATGGTCGAACGGCCGGATGGCTGGCGCTTCTCGTGCCAGTTCAACACCGACCAGTTCGAGCGCGAGACCGTCGACCGCCTGCTGGGCTACGTGCAGACGGTGCTCGATCTCGCCACCCGCAAGCCGAGCCTGCGCCTCGCCGAGATCGACCTGATCGGCGCCGACGAGCGTGCGCGGCTGCTGCCGCCGGTGGCCGAGGCCGCGGAGTTCGTCAGCATTGGCCAGCGCTTCGCGGCCCAGGTGGCACGCGTGCCGGACGCCATCGCCATCGTCGGTGACGAGCGCCGCCACACGTTCCGCCAGGTCGATTTCGAATCGGCACGACTGGCCCATCACCTGCTGTCTCGCGGCGTCGCAGCCGGCTCGCGGCTCGGCATCTGCCTGCCGCGCGCCGCCGAACTGCCGATCGCGCTGCTGGCTGCCCAGCGCGTCGGCGCAAGCGTCGTGCTGCTCGATCCGCAGGAGCCGCCGACGCGACTTGCGGCCTTCATCGACGCCGGGCGCATCAGCGCCGTGGTGCTGCGCACGGCGCAGGCTGGGCTGTTCGCCGCGACACGAACCTCGCTGATCGATATCGACGCCGAAGCCGCCGTCATCAGCCGCGGGCCAGGCAGCATCGCCGACGCCTACGTCCGGCCGGAAGACGAGGCCGTGCTGAGCGTGCAGGGCTGGTCGAAAGGCAAGGCCGTGGCGTTCCGGTATTCGCATGGCGCGCTGGCCGAACGGCTCGCGACGCTGGCCGCGCAGCCGGGTCTCGGTGACGGTGACGTGCTGGTCGCCACCGCGCCGGTCTCGCTCGACTTCGCGCTGGCCGAACTGCTGCTGCCGTTGCTGGTCGGCGCCCGTCTGGTGATCGCCGGCGAGCGCGAGTCGCTCGACATCCGCCGGCTGACGACCCTGCTGATGACGCTGCGCACGGACCGCGTGACGATGGCCAGCACGCCGGTGCTGTGGTCGCGCCTGCTCGCCACCGAATGGGATGGCATCCCGCGCCTGCGCATGTGGACCCATGGCGAGCGTCCGGACGCGCGGCTGGCGCAGCGCATGCTCGAACTCGGCCACGAACTGTGGACGCTGTACACGGTGCCGGGCGTGGCGCTGTTCGCGACGGCGCAGCGTCACGAGCGTGCCGACGAAGTCGCGCTCGTCGGCATCGCCAACGGGACCTGCCGCATACGCGTCCTGAATGCCGAAGGCCAGCTGCTGCCGACCAGCGCCGTCGGCGAGCTGCATGTCGGGGGCGTCGGCGTGTCGTTCGGCATGCTCGACGAGGATGCCGAGCGCGAAAGCTTCCGCGCCGATCCGTTCGTGGCCGATGCCTCGCTGCTGCGCACCGGCGATCTCGGCCGCGTGCGGCTCGATGGCCGGGTCGAATGGCTGGGCCGGCAGGACCGCGCGCGTCGGCTCGACGGGCATCGGATCGATCCTGCCGAGGTCGAAGCCGCGCTGACCCGTCATCCGAACATCGCCGACGCCGCCGTGACCTTCGCGAATGACGGCAACGGCCAGCCGGCCCTGACCGCGTGGGTCGTGCTCAGCGGTGGCGGCGGCATCAGCGATGTCGGCGAGGCGCTGCGCACGACATTGGCGCAGCGGCTGCCGCCACGCCTGCTGCCACAGCCGCTGCAGATCGTGCCGTCGCTGCCGCGCGCGGCGGATGGCACGGTCGATTTCCGCCAGTTGCGCCGACCGGCCACGCCGCCGGAACTGCGGCTCGGTGCGCCCAGCGCGATCGAAGGCCGTCTGACCACGCTGTGGGCCTCGATGCTCGGCCGTGACGACCTCGACGCCGAATCGAACTTCTTCGAGCTCGGCGGCCATTCGTTGCTGGCGGCGCGCATGCTCGGCAAGGTCGAAGCCCTGTTCGGGCGACGCGTCAGTCTGGCCGCGCTGTTCCGCGCACCGACGATCCGCGAACTGGCGCAACTGCTGGAGCGCAGCGACTCGCGCGACTTCGATTTCCGCCAGGTGGTGAAGCTGCAGCCGCACGGCTCGCGGCCACCGATGATCGCGATCAACAACACCGGCAGCTATTACCTGCTGGCCAAGCGCCTCGGGCAGGACCAGCCGGTGACCTCGCTGCAGCTGTTCGATCCCTCGGTGCAGGGCGAGGCGCTGCCAAAGACGCTGGAAGAGATCGCCGCCGGCTACGTGCAGCTGATCCGCCGCGTGCAGCCGCAGGGCCCGTATTCGCTGGTCGGCTGGTGTGTCGCGGGTGCGCTTGCCTTCGAGGTCGGCCGGCAGCTGCAGGCCGAAGGCCAGACCGTGCGCAACCTGTACCTCATGGACTCGTGGGTGCCGAACTACCTGAAGCGCCTGTCGCCGCTGCGCCGCCTGATCAACGGCTACACGCTGCGCTGGCAGTTCATCTTCGAGGACTGGCAGAGCAAGCAGCAGACCGGCAAGGGCTTCGGCGCGTTCCTCGCGAACCGCGGCTTCGTCAAGGCGCTGCGCGAGCTGTTCGGCGGAGGCGGTCGCATGCCGCGAGCGGAAGCCGCGATGGCCCAGCAGGCGGCGCCGGAGGATTACGACCAGTGGCTGCTCGGCTACCTGCAGGACGTGACCTCGCGCTACGAGCCAAAGACGTTCGACGGTCGCATCACGCTGTTCCGCAGCTACCGGGAACCGACCGGCCTGTGGTTCGATCCGCATGCCGGCTGGGGGCCGTTTGCCCGGCAGGGCGTGGAGCTGCACATGGTCGACGGCGATCACTTCACGATGTTCCAGGACCCCGGCGTCAGCCAGATGGCCGCGCAGATCACCGCGCAACTGGATCAGGCCGCGTCCGGTCCTGCGAGCTGAGCATGCAGGCCCGGTCATGCTGCGCCACGATTCCCCTTCCCCGGACACGACCGGCCGACGCGCCGTGTCGGTCGATCGAGAGAGCCCCGTCATGAACGCTGAAATTCGCGACTACTCCGAGGCCGGCGCTCGCCGACACGGTCTCGCCGGCAACGGCACGCTGCTGAATCTGGACCGTGCCGAGTTCGAGGCCAACTTCAACCGGAACTTCTTCGAGGTCCAGCACCAGCTGGCCGACCATCCGCTGTTCCAGATCCCGCGCCTGCTGGAACTGGCCGACGAGATGACCAAGAAGTGGCCGAAGGACATCTACTTCGACGCCGGCGTCGACGACATCGGCCAGCGCTGGAGCGGCGCGCCGGCCGACATCACGGTCGAGGACCTGATGCGCCGCATCGAGACCTCGAAAGCCTGGATCGATTTCAAGTCGGCCGAGCGCAGCAAGGAGTACGGCAAGGTCCTGAACACGATCATCTGCGACATCCTGAAGATCAGCGGCCGCCAGCTCGAAAAGAACATGCGGCGCAAGCAGATGGCGATCTTCGTGACCTCGCCGAACCGCATCAGCACGTACCACATCGACAGCGAAGTGAACTTCCTGCTGCAGATCCGCGGCGAGAAGGAGATCAGCCTGTTCGACCGCAAGGATCGCGAGGTGCTGCCGGAAGTCGAGATCGAGCGTTCATGGACGGTCGACGTCAACGCTGCCGTCTACAAGCCGCATCTGCAGGACCGCGCCACGGTGTTCAAGCTGCGGCCCGGCAATGGCGTGCACATTCCGGTCAACAGCCCGCACTGGGTCAAGAACGGCAACAACATCTCGGTGTCGGCGGCGATCCTCTACCACTCGTGGGACAGCGCCTACTACAACCTGTACAGCACCAATTACTACCTGCGCCGGATGGGGCTGAATCCGACGCCGCCGTTCCAGTCGAAGCTGCTCGACGCACTGAAGCAGCCGGTCGGCGCGGCGATCCAGGCCTATCGGACGGCGCGCTTCGGCAACCTGCGCAACATCGGGCCGAACGCCGACGGCATTCACGATCGCACGCCGGACGACGCGTTCTGATGCGGCCCGCCAACGGCTGAGCCACGTCTGCATTCGACCCGCCGGGACGCGGGTCGATCAGGCGCCGACCTGATCGCCACCGCGCAGCGGTACGGCAGGCCCGCGCCTTCACGAGCGTCCTGACTGCGGGAACGGGCGGGACCGCTGCGCTGACACTTTCGGGGGGTGTCCTTGAAGCTGTTCGAGTTGCTGGTCTGGCTGGCTGCGGCCCTGCAGCTCGGCCGCTGCTTCGTGGCCAGCCCGCGCGGCTCGACGACTGTCGCGCTGGCGCTGCTGGCCGCGAGCGTCGGCCTGATCCTGCTGCAGGTCTTTTTCGAAGGCTGGCGCAAGCCGATCGTATTCGCGGCGGTGGCGCTGCTGGGACTGTGCCTCATGCCGCTCGTACTGTCGCTGCTGAAGCTGCCGGGCGACGGCATCCTTGCGCGGCTCGGGCTGGCTGCGGCCGGTCTGCTGCTGATCGCCAGCACCGCGAGCAACTGGCTGCGTCCGGCGGTCAGCTACCCGACGCCCGGTGGCGAGTACGCCGTGATCGGCCAGATCGCGTTTCCGGTGCTGGGCCAGTCACCGGTCGGCGATGTCCCGACCCCCGACGAACTGCGCCATCCGCCGCCGTTGCTGAAGCTCTGGTACCCGGCCGTGGCCCCGGGCGGCAGTCGCCTGCTCGATCCGGCCTTCCTTGCGGAGCGGGTCGCCGCCTTCGGCGAGCGCGGCAAGCAGCTGCCGGAACCGGCCATCCGCAACGCGCCGCCGGTCGATCTGCCATCGCCAGCGCCGCTGCTGTTCTACTTTCCCGGCTGGCCGGGGGTGGCGATCGAAAGTGCCGCGCTGGTTCGCGAGCTGGTCAGCCATGGCTACTACGTCGCCACGATCGAGTACCCGGGACGACAGGCGGGGATGTCCGACGCACGCTGGCAGGCACTCAAGGCGGAGCTCGAGCGCGATTTCTACTACGGCAGCGAAGCGCGCTATCTCGAACTGGTCGAGATCTCGAAGGACCGCGTGCGCAGCCGCGCGCGCGACGCCTCGGCCGCGCTGACCCGGCTCGCGGAGGTCGCGGCAACGCCCGGCCAGGTCTTCAGCGGCCGTTTCGACGCCAGCCGCGCCGGCTTCGTCGGCTTCTCGCTTGGCGGCGCGGTGGCCGTGCAGGCCGCGAATCAGGACCCGCGCTTCATCACGGCGATCAACCTCGACGGCCGCATGTGGGCCGAGGGCCGTGCCGATGGCGCGAACAAGCCGATGCTGATGATCAACGAGGAACTGGCACCGATCGATCCGGCGCTGTTCACCGCCGATGATCCGGACACGCGCTACAACGCGATCGAGGATCAGACCGACGGCGACGCGCTGCTGCGCAACCTCGCCCGGCACGGGGGCCAGCACGTGATGATCGCGGGCACGCAGCATTTCAATTTCGCCGATCTCTGCCTGACCTCGCCGCTCGATCGCATCGCGGGGCGCGGCCCGATTGCGCCGCTGCGCGGCTACGAGATCCTGCACGCCTATGTGCTGGCCTGGTTCGACCGCGCCCTGCGAGGCAAGACGTCCCCGCTGCTGGACAGCGATCGGTCGCCGTATCCCGAGGTCACCAGCCGCTACTGGCCAACGCCGGTCCGCAACGGCGTGATGGCTCCCGCTACCTCCTCGATCGACGCAACGCCATGACCCTGAACCGCGAAGCCGATCCGCGCTCGACCGATCTCCTGCGCTTCCTGATGCTGTTCGGCAGCATGTTGGCGATGGTGCTCGCCTCGTGGCCGACCGAATTCTCGTTCGATCTCTGGGTGTTCAAGGATCGCGGCAACTTCCTGAACTTCGCCTACCTGCTCGACAAGGGCTTTCGGCCCGGGGTCGACACCTATTACCTCTACGGCCTGCTGCCGGTACTGCTGCAGGACGTGGTGTTCGACCTGTTCGGCCGCGGCCCTTGGCCGATCATCGGCCTGCACGTCTGCTACCTGGCGTTGATGAGCGCCGCGCTGACCGTGGTGGTCCGGCACACGCCGAAGCCGATGCTGTGGAATCTCGGCGCCATCGCGCTGGTGCCGATCATCATCTGGGTCAATCCGAACCTGTCGTACGTGCTGGTGCAGGTGACGATGCTGTGGTCGATCGCGCTGCTGCTGGAACGGCGCTACCGGCTGGCCGTGGTGGTCTCGGCCTTCGGCTGCTGGAGCGTGCCGAGCATGCCGCTGGTCCTGTCGGCGTCGCTGGTGGTGCTGCTGTTCGCCTGCTGGTGGCTCGAAGGGCCGCGCACGCTGAAGCGGCTGCTGCAGCTCGGCTATCCCGGCCTGCTCGCGTATCTCGGCATCGGGGCCGGGCTCGCCGCGTACTTCGGCATCGACTCGGTGCTGGCGACCGCGCTGCCGTTTCAGGGCGCCTCGTTCTACAAGGCCGTGAACTACGGTTTCCTGAGCTCGCTGAAGGTCTTCCTGTATCCCGGCCAGACCGAATCCCGTCCGAACTGGTCGGCACTGCGCTACTTCGTGTTCGACCGCGCCACCTGGTGGGTCCTGGCCACGGTGTTGCTGACCGTCTTCGGCACCCGCGGCTTCCTGCGCATGTGGCGCGAGCGGCAGCTCGATCCGAAGGCCCTGTTCGTGCTGTTCTGCGCCGTGATGCAGATCGTGTTCATCCTCGTGGCCTACGGCACGCCGCCGCAGCACATCATCTACGACCCGCTGGTTGCAGCCGGCACCTTGCTGGGCCTGTCGATGCTCGCCGCGTCGCGCGCCCGCAACCTTCTGATCGGCGTGTTCTTCACGGTCACGGCGCTGAGTCACGGCAATCAGGCCTCGTACACCTGGTGGCTGTGGAAAGCGACGAAGCCGAGCCCGGACAGCGCCGGCTTCTATTCGCCACCGGAGTTCACCAGCGCGTGGAAGGAAGTCGTCGATCTGTCGAAGCAGCGGCCGGTGTTCCTGCTGTCGTACGCCACCGGCGTGCATCACTACTTCCCGACGATCGATACCGCCGAAAGCTGGCTGATCCAGTGGGGCCAGACCTTGCCGCCGGACCGTGAGCGGCTGCTGGCCAAGCTGCGCACGGCCGAGGTGGTGGTCGAGGACGTCACCGGCATCACCACGATCTTCGAGCGCGACGAGGAGATCAAGGCCGAGCTGGCCAAACTCTGCATGTTCAGGATGAATCCGTACTTCATCTACTGGAGCCGCACGCCGGACCCGGTCACCGGCGAGTGCAGGACCTACGTCAAGGAACTGCCGGCCGACCCCCGGATGCGCGGCGAGAACGCGGTCTGATGACGAGCCCTGCCATGCCGACCGAAATAGCGACTCCGTTCCGTTTCACGTCCGACGACGCGCGCCGCGCCGCGATCCTGTTTGCCGGCTTCGTCCTGCTGCACCTCGTGTCGTGGCCGGTGGAGTACTCGTTCGGCTACTGGGTGTTCGGCGATCGCGGCAACTTTCTGAATCTCGCCTATCTGCAGGATGCCGGGCTGCGGATCGGCGTCGACACCTACTACCTGTACGGTCTGCTGCCGGTGCTGGTGCAGGACGGCCTGTTCGCCGTGTTCGGGCGCGGACCGTGGCCGATCATCGGCTGCCATGTCGTCTATCTCGCCCTGATGGCTGGCGGCTTCGCGGTGCTGGTCCGCAACGCGACCCATCCGCTGCGCTGGACGCTGCTGCTGTTCGCGATGAGCCCGATCATCATCTGGGTCAACCAGAACGTGCAGTACCTGTTCGTGCACGTGTCGATGATCTGGGCGCTGGCGCTGGTGCTCGAACGGCGACTGCCGCTGGCGCTGGTCGTGTCGGCGATCGGCTGCTGGAGCGTGCCGAGCCTGCCGCTGGTGCTGACCGCCGGGTTGCTGCTGCTGATCGCCATCGACTGGTGGCGCAGCGAAAGCCGCAGCCTTGCCGCGCTGCTGCGCGCCGTGGTTCCGGCGGCGATCGCCTACCTCGCGATCGGCGCGGCATTGACTCTGCGCTATGGCTTCGAATCGGTGCTGGCCACGGCACTGCCGTTCCAGGGCGCGTCGTTCTACAAGAGCGTCGACTACGGCCTGTTCACGTCGCTGAAGATCTTCCTGTACCCCGGACGCACCGAAGCGCGGCCGGAATGGTCGCCGCTGCGCTACTACCTGTTCGACCGCGCGACCTGGTGGCTGCTGAGCTCCGCGCTGCTGACCGTGTTCAGCGCAGCGGCATTGAAGGACGTGCTGGTCAAGCGGCGTCCTTCCGCGCGCAGCCAGTTCATCCTGCTCGCCGGCGGTTTGCACATCGTGTTCGTGCTGGTCGCCTACGGCATTCCGAGCCAGCACGTGTTCTACGACTTCCTGCTGGTGGCCGGCGTCGTCGTCGCATTGGCCGGCATCACCCAACCCACGCTGCAGCGCGGGCTGATCGGCATCTGGGCGCTGGTGGCGGTCATGAGCCTCGGCAATCAGGCCGGCAACACGCGCTGGCTGTGGAAATCGACCCAGCCCAGCGCCGAAAGCCGCGGCTTCTACGCGTTCCCCGAGGTGGTGAAGGATTTCGGCGAGATCGTCGCGTTGTCGAAGCAGACCAAGCTGCTGCTGCTGACCTATGCCACCGGCGTGCATCACTACTACCCGACGGTGCACACGCCGCAGAGCTGGATCATCAACTACGGCCAGCTGCTGCCGGCCGACAAGACCCGGCTGCTGGCCAGCATTGCCGATGCCGAGCGCGTGGTGCTCGACATGACCCGCATCACCACGTTCTTCGAGCGCGACCCGGATGTGGTCAAGGCGCTGTCGGCGATGTGCCTGGTCAGCCGCGGCAACCACTTCGCGATCTGGCGCCACACGCCGCCCGATCCGGCGACCGGCCAATGCGAGTCCTGGGTGAAGCCGCTGCCGGAAGACATCCGGCTGCGCGGAGAATTCGCGCTGTGACCGTCAGGCTGCCGCGCGAGGTGGCGACGCAGTTCCTGCGCTTCGTGCTCGTGGGCGGCACCGCCACCGGCATTCATTACGGCATCCTGATTTTGCTGCACGAGCACTACGGATGGCCGCTGGTGCCGGCGACCTCGACCGGCTTCGCGATCAGCGCGATGTTCAACTTCACCGCCAGCTACTTCTTCACGTTCCGGAGCGCCGCGCCAATCACCCGCTCGATCGGCCGCTACGTGGTGGTGTCCGGCACCGGGCTGGCGCTGAATGCCGGCATCTTCTGGCTGCTGAACAAGGCGCTGCACAGCCACTACATGGTGGCGCAGGTGCTGGCGACCGGGACGGTGATGATGTGGAACTTCAGCCTCGGCCGCCTGTTCACGTTCGCCGGCAATCGCGCGCCGCGCTGACGCTCAGCGGCGCTTGAAGCGCCGCAGGATCTTGTCGAGAAACGGTCGCGCCGCGTCCGGCGCCAGCTTCTGCAGCAGCCCGGCATAGCTGAGCACGCCGCTGAGCGTGGCCACCGCGAGCACCACCGCATCGTGCGCGTGGCCGCGCAGCAGCAGGATCACGCCGCTGACGACCACGCCCATCCCGATCGCCGCAGCGAGCAACGGCGCCTGCGCCCGCAGCACCGTGGCGAGCCCGATGCCGGATGCTCGTCGCAGGTAGTGCACCGGCAGCACGGCCGTCAGCACCGGCTGGATCGCCAGCGCCGCCGCGGCCGGAACCAGGCCGAATGGCGCTGCCACCGCCATTGCCAGCACCGTCGACGCGGTCTGCACCGTCGACGTCTTGGCCACGGGCTTCTGCTGATGCAGTCCGAGCAGCGCCGAGCTGAGCGCGTAGTGGGTGACGTACGGCAGGCACATCAGCATCAGCAGCTGCGCGGCGACGACACCGCCGGCCCAGCGGGCATCGAGCCAGACCGCGAACAGCACCGGCATCACCGCGGCCGCACCGATCGCCATCGGGAAGCTCAGCACCGCCATGTCGCGCAGCACCCGCGCCAGTGCGTCGGCGAGGCCGGTTTGATCATCGGTGTAGCGGCGCATCTCGATTCGCGCGACCTGGAAGCGCGGCGAGATCGTCAGCTGCAGCAGGATTTCGTTGAGTCGCGACGCCAGACTGAACAGCCCGACTTCGGTCGTGCCGACATACAGGCCGAGGATGAAGCGTGGTGCCTGCCCGGCGCCCCAGGACATGGTCTGCGTGATCAGCATCGGCCCGGTGAACGGCATCATCTCGGCCATGTGCCGGCGGCTGTAGCCGAGTTCGAACGGCAGCGGGACGAAGTACCAGATCAGGATCAGGTTGATCGCCCGCTGCAGCATCGCCTGCCAGACCAGCGCCCAGACGCCGTAGCCGAGCACGGTCAGGGTCAGGCCGACGATGCCGCTGATGCCGATCGACAGGATCGTCCGCTGCGCCAGCGGCTTGAAGTTCATCTCGCGCCGGGCGGCGGCGTTGGGTGCCGTGGTGATCGCGGTCAGCACCGGCAGCAGCGCCATCCAGCGCAGCACCGGCGCCAGTTCCGGCTCCTTGAACAGCATGGCGATCGGCTCCGCGCACAGCGCCACGGTCACGCCGAGCACGATGGCGAATGCACCACCCGCCGTCGTCATCGTCGCGTAGTGCCGGCGATCCGGTTCGCGCAGCGCCAGCAGCGCTTCGGTGGTCGCGATCTCCATCACGTGCTCGCAGAAGCCGACGAAGATCATCACCAGCGTGATCAGCCCGAAGGCATGCGGCCCCAGCAGCGGCGCCTGCACTGCGAACAGCAGCAGGCCGAAGCCCTGCGCAAACAGGTTGCGCAGCGTGTTCCAGGCAGTGGGCGACAGGTCAGGCAGGCGCAGCGCCATCGGCGGAGGGCTCGAATCGCATCAGGATGAAGGTCGGACCGGTGGCGTTCGCCGATCCGGCGGCGCAGGGCTCAGCGCGGCGTCCAGACCTGCCAGGTCGGCGGCGGCGGGGCCGGCTTCAACAGACCCCGCAGGCCTTGCAGGCTGGTCGCCGAAGCCGCTTTCATACCATCGAGCATTGCCGAACGGCCGGGCGATGACGGATTGATGCCGAGCTTGCGCAGCCGGTGGTTCAGCCAGTAACTCTTGGCGCGCTGCGCGACCGACTTCAGCTCGTAGTTGATCGACAGCGCCACCGAGATGTTGTCGCCGTTCTGCACCCAGTGCGGGGCCGTGACCGGAATGTGAATGCCCTGCCCGGCCTTGAGGTCATAGACGGTGGCGTGCGCCTGCTTCGCCTCGCCGTAGCGTGCGGCACTCGGCGCGCCGGAGAAATAGCCTTCCAGTTCCTCGTCGGTCACCTGCTGCGCCTTGGTGTGATCGAAGACGTGGAAGGTCTTGTCGCCGGTGACCTGCACGAGGTAGTTCAGCTCGGCATCGAAGTGGTACGGCGTGATCCGGTTCGGTGACGACACCAGGATCAGCGATTCGCCGACGATCACGTCGTCGCGCATCTGCGCGCCCGAATACTCGACGAACTTCGACAGGATTTCCTGCAACACCGGGCCGATCACCGGGTCCTGCTCGGTGTGCTTCATGATCACGATCGAGTTGTTGTCGGCAATGCCGCGGATCGTGTCCTGCAGCGAATAGCGCTCGGCCATTCCCTTTTCCCAGGGATCGTTGATCGAGACCCGGCCGTTCGACCAGTACGCGAAGTCCGGATGCGCCGGCAGCCGCTTCGACAGCTCGACCAGGCTGTCGAGTTCGAACAGCGGATTGCCCTTCAGGCCGTGCTCGAAGCAGAAGCTCTGACGGTTGTAGTGGCGGGCGAAATCGCCGTTCGGGTCGTTCAGCACCGGCCGGCCGTTCTGGCGCAGCGGATCGTGGTTCGGTGCCGTTGCCGGGGTCGGTGTCGCGTGCATGCCTGTCATCCGTTCAGCCTGTTGCTAGACACCGGCAAGTCTGTTGACCCAGCCCCCCCTTGTCAAAGGTCAGGATGCGCTAGCGATCCGTCTGCAGCGAGCACCGCTTCTCGCGACGCCGTCACGCAGCGAAGGGGCGACCGGCGATCAGCAGCGGGGCCTGCATCTGGCCGCCGGCAAAGTCGTCGCACAGGTCCTGCCGTCGGGCTTCGCTCTGCGCGATGGTCGGCACGTGGCCGAGGAATTCGAGCAGATCCAGCGTCAGCCGGGACTTGTCGGTCGCGAACAGGCCGTGTGGCGCGCCGGGATACTCGATCAACCGCGCCTGCGGAATGCCGCGCGCGGCGGCACGGCCAGCGGCGTCGATCGGCACGGTCTTGTCGGCCGTGCCGTGGATGATCAGGGTCGGCAGATCGAAGCTCGCGAGATCCGGTCTGAAATCGGTGGTCGCGAACGATTTCGCGCATTCCAGCGTGGCCTTGAGGCTGGCCTGCATCGCCACCGTCTGACACCAGCGCAGCAGCTCGCTGCCGACCGGATGGCTGATCAGGCTCACGCCGAAGAAATCGCGGAAGAAACCTTCGAAGAACGCCGCGCGATCGGCGGTCATCGACTGCGCCATCTCGGCGAACACCGTGGCGTTGGTGCCATCGGGGTTGTCGTCGGTCTTCGGCATGTACGGCACCACCGACGAGATCAGTGCGACGCGGCTGATCGCGGCGCGTCCGTGCCGCGTCAGATACCGGGCAATCTCGCCGCCGCCCATCGAGAAGCCAACGAGCGTGACATCGGATACACCGACGTGCGCGATGACATCGGCCAGATCGTCCGCGAGCGTGCCGTAGTCATAGCCGACCCAGGGCTGGGACGAGCGACCGAAGCCGCGCCGGTCATAGGCGATGGTGCGATAGCCGGCCTCGGCGATTGCCATCGCCTGATCGTCCCAGCTGTCGGCGGACAACGGCCAGCCGTGCAGAAAGATCACGGCCGGGCCGCTGCCCCAATCCTTGTAGTACAGCGAGGTCTGGTCGCGCGTGGTGACGATCGGCATGGCGGGCGGCTCCTGGGGTGAACGGGACAAGGCCATCGCACTGTCGGTGCGATCTTCGGGGCGTTCCGTTCGCTGCCCCACCGAGCCCCGGCCGCAGCCCTCGCGTCAGCGCGACGCGGGCACGGCGCATGCGGCCCTGCGGTCATGACATCCCATGTGCAGCATCGATCCGGCCCGAGCCAGCGTCCGCGCGGCACGGCCGGCCGTGCGCTCGCGTCGCTGCTCGTTGTCGGGCTGATGGCGGCGGCGCCGGCGGGTTGCGACGATCGGAAGATGGCGCCCGCTGCGCCGGCCTCGGCAGCCGCGAAGGTGCCGGCACCGGCGGGTGATCGCGCCCGGCGCGAGCTGAATGTCGGCTACAGCCTGCTGTACCAGCAGGCTGTGGGGATTCCGAAGATCGAATGGCTGCTGATGTTCAAGCAGCAGCGCCCGAATCTGCTGCCGGTGACCACCGAGCTGCTCGATCTGTACCGGCGCTTGTCGGCATCGCTGGAAAAGCTTGCCGGCCAGTATCCGGCGCTGCGGCTCGATGCCGAAACGATGCCGCCGGTCATAGCCGAAACGCGAACGGCCGTCGGAATGGATCTGGCGAAGGACATCGCGCCGCTGACCGGCGCCAGCGGCCTGCCGTTCGAGCGGCAGTTGCTGCTGACCTTCTACTACGCGCTGGACGAACAACGGCATCTGGTCGGCGTGATGATCGAACGGGAACCCGAGCCGGGGCTCAAGCAGTTCCTGCAAGGCATCAAGGACGAGCTGGACGCGCGCCGGCTTGCCATCGGCCAGTTGCTTGAACGTCAGTACTTTCGCCCGGCACGCGGGCCCGCCCCTGCCATCCGACGAAAACCGACAAGGCCATGAGCGCACGAAAATCGCTGCGCATCCTGCTGCTTGCCGGCGCCGCCGCACTCGCAGCCTGTGCCGGCGGGCCGGACAGCGTGGCGGCCGCACGCCGGGTCAATGCCGAGCGGCCGGTGACCCTCAGTCGACCGTCCGTGCTGTTCCTGATCGACATGACCGATGCCCGGCGGATGGACATCGAGGAGAGCCGGCTCGCGCTCGAACGCGCGACCACGCCAGCGGTTCGCGACTATGCCGACACCATGCTGCGTGACCAGCCGCGGCTGCTGGCCGAACTGCGCGCGCTTGCGCTGGCAGCCAACGTGGTGCTGCCGGCGACAATCGGCGCCGACAAGCGCAGCGGCCTCGCCGCGCTGGCCGAGGCGAACGGCGCGCCGTTCGAACCGCGCTATCTGCGCTCGATCCGGATCGACCACGTGCGCGATGTCGCCGTCTTCCGCGACGCGCAGGACCTGCCCGATCGCGCGATTGCCGACTTCGCGCGGCGTCAGCTGCCGCTGATCCAGTCGCATCTCGACGGCGTGCGGCTGCTCGAACGCACGCCCTGAGCCGCACCCACGAAAAAGCCCGCGCGAGGCGGGCTTTTTCACAACGATGCAGCGAATGAGTTGGCTCCCCGACCATGCCGTGCTGCGAACCCGGAGTCTGGTGGTTTCCTTGCCGGATCGACTGAGGCGCGCGGCGTGATGGATGGGCGGTCGCTGAACTTTCATTGTCGGGGCTGCCAGCTGCGGTTCGTGGCGGTGCCGACGCGCTCCGAGGAGATGCCGGAGCGGGAGTTTCTGCCGACCGCTTACTTCGCCAATTGCCGCGATTGCGGGGCGGAGGCGGAGCAGGCGGCCTGGGAGGTGAACCTGGCCAAGGCTTGGACGCGGGCAACCGGGCCGCGGACGGACGGCGGCAAAGCGGCCAGCGCGGCGAACCTGAAGGGGCACCCGACGCCGGAGGAGGCGCGGATCACCCGCTTCAATGCGATGAAACACGGCGTTTTTGCCGAAACCGCGCAGTACTTTCCGGCCCGGCCGGGGCAGTACCCACACTGCGACGGCTGCGAGCACTTCAATGCTGGCTGCGACGTTCGGCCGGCGCGCGGGCACAAGAACCCGCCGGGCTGCCTGAAGCGCACCGAGCTGTTCATGGATTTCACGATCGCCTTCGATACCCGGGATCCGAAGATGCTGGGGCGGTACCAGGCGCGGCTGCAGGCGCTGGTCTGGCAGATGACGAACGACATGATCCTGACGATCCTGAAGGATGGGGTCAGCTTGCGGACGCCGGAATGGGCGTTGGACAAGGAAGGCACTGTGCGACTGGCGACCTATGTCGATGACTACGGCGACACGCGGACGATCCAGAAGGTGGAGGCGCACCCGCTGCTGAAGCTGATCATCGAGTTCATGAACCGCAACGGCATGACCCTGCCGGATTCGGGCATGACGATGAAAGTGAAGGATGAGCAGGAAACGATCAGCGGCTTCCTGACCGACGACAAGCAGGCAACCGACAGCGCCAACGACTTCCGCGCCCGACAGACGGCGGCACTGGAGAAGCTGGGCACGCTGATCCAGCGATCGCAGCAGCGCGCGAGCCGTGACCCGGTGCTCCTCGAGCACGAGGCGCTGGAGAACGACGATGGCCAGCCCAAGCCCTGAGCTGCCGGCGGATCAGCAGGCGGTGCTGCGGCACGCGCTGGGCCTTGACCGCAAGAAGACGCCGTACCGGAACCATTTCTGCGCCGATGTGGGGCACACCGACTGGGCCGCGCTGCAGGCGCTGGTGCAGGCCGGGCTGATGCTGCAGCGGCGCAGCGCGATCTCGCCGGGCTGGATTTTCTTCGTGACCGATGCCGGCCGGGCGGCGATCACCGAGGGCCTGCCGGCGTGAGCGGCGATCGCGTCAGCCCGGCGCAGCGGCTGCGGGCGCGGAACCTCGCCGAGGTGGAGGTGATGCGCTACGCCGACGATCACGCGATGTGGCACAAGCACGTGCACAACGTGGATCTGGACACGATGCAGATCCTGAAGATGACGGAGATGGATCAGCACCCGTCGACCGTCGATTTCAGCTGCCGCCGCACCGGCAAAACCTCGACCAAGGAACTGTGGGATCTGAAGTACCTGGCGACCAACGCCGACCAGGAACTGGGCGTGGTGGCCCCGCGCGAGGCACAGGCGCAGGTGAACCTGCGCTATCACCTGGACGCGATCCGGCGATCGCCGGTGCTCGATGCCTGGCTGATGTTCGACCGCGGCCGGCGCCAGTTCGGGGACACCCGGTACCAGTTCGCGAACCGCAGCGTGGCGGCGAGCTACGGGATCATGAGCCAGGTGGACGGCGGCGACCTGACGGTGGCCAGCCTCGAGGAGGTGGACGACATGCCGGCGGACCGGCTGTACAGCCGCTTCCTGCTGATGCTGGGATCCAGCCGCCGCCTCGGTGCCAGCACGGAATCCGTGAACCGACCGATCATCCGGATCACCGGGGTCTACAAAGGCGCGGACACCTTGGCCAACATGGTGGCCAGCGGCAAGTACCACGCGCTGCCGGTGGTGGACGTCCATCTGGCGATCGAGATGGGCATCGTCAACGCGGCGTTCATGGAGGAGATGCGGGATAGCCTGCCGGCGCACGAGTACATCCGGCAGCTGCTGTGCCGGAACGTGTCCGGCAAGAACCTGATCTGGGAAGCCTGGGTGCGCGCGGCGATCCAACTGGCGATCAAGGCGAAGATCGAGATCTGCGAGCCGATCCCGGGCGACACGTACCGCAAGCGCGGGCTGATCTCGTTCGGCTATGACCACCTGGGCCACGGCGAGGATCCGACCAGCTCGCGATCGGCGCTGGTAGTGCTGGAGCAGATCGGCAATTTCGAGGTGCCGATCTATGCCCGCACCTGGTCATCCACCGCCGACGAAACCGACGTGAAGAACGACCTGCGTTCTTTCTGGCGCTACTACCGGCCGGACTACGCGATGGGCGATGCCTATGGCATCGGCATGCTGACGGCGCTGAACGATGACCTGCTGGCCACCGGCCTGACGCCGATCGACCGGCGGACGATCGGCGACGGGCAATCCAGCCCGGCCACGTGGGCGGAGTGGGCCTTTGCGCCGATCCGCTTCGAAGGCATGACCAAGCACACCATGGCGCAGCAGCTGCGCGCCAGCTTCCAGAATCACCGCGTGGCGATGCCCTACGTGGATGACGCACCGGACACCGACCGCGCCGCGGTGGACATGCGCGACCTGCAGCGGCAGCTGACGAACATTGTGGCCAGCGCCACCAGCAAGGCCTACAGCAGCTACAGCCGACAGGAAAAGAAGATCGGCGATGACCTTTTCGACGCCTACTGCGCCGCCAGCCACGCGCTGAACACGCGCGGCACCGGCCAGGTGCAGACCCTGATCCTGACGCGCCAGCAATCCGAAGCGGATCTGCTGGGCACCACCGTGGAGCTGATGTGATGAGCTTGCTCGATCCCCTGATGCGGTATTTCCGAAGCAACCCGGCCCCGCTGCCCACGCTGACGGCGCCGACGATCGGCACGCTGCTGCCCGGCGAATCGCCACCGCGCACCACCGAGGCCGGCTTCCGCACCACGCCGGAACAGCAGCTGGAGCTGATGTACCTGCGCATGGAGCCGAGCTTCGTGCTGCGCAACACGATCAACGAGATCCGCGAGATGGATCAGCGTGATCCGCGGGTGAAGAAGATCCACGAGCGCACCGCCCGGGCGGCCTGCAAGGGCGGGCTGATGCTGAAGGTGAGCCCGCAGGCAGACACGGTGAAGCGGCTGTGGGACAGCTATCACCGGCGGCTGGAGCTGCACCGGCGCGAGAAGCTGGAAAGCGACATGCGCGGCGCGCTGATGGAGGGCAACCTGCCGATCCAGTGGGTGATCGACCACGACAGCGCCCGCGTGATCCGCGGCGTTCGAATGCCGACCGAAACGATCAAGCCGCTGGTGGGCGCGAACGGGCAATTCGAAGACCCGGCAGCGGCTTACCAGCAGTGGGATTGGCTGCGCGGTCAGGCGATCGCGAAGTTCCCGCTGTGGCAGCTCAACCTGGTGCGGATCCGGCCGGACAATTACGACAACTGGGGCAGCTTCGGCCGGCCGTACCTGGACGCCACGCGCACCGTGTGGCGCCAACTGGTGATGACCGAACGGGATCTGGTGGTGCGCCGCCACACTCGCGCGCCGCAGCGCCAGGTGCACGTGCTGGAAGGCGCCACCGATGCCGAGCTGCAGGCCTACGAGCAGAACCACCGGAGCAAGCAAGGCTTGGTCACGACGGACTACTACCTGAACCGCAAGGGCGGCGTGACCGGCATTACCGGCGACGCCAACCTGGACCAGATCGCCGATGTGTCCTACCTGCTGGACACGTTCTTTTCAGGCGCGCCGGCGCCGAAGGCCCTGTTCGGCTACCTGGGCGAGACCGCGCGCGATGTGCTGGCGGACCTGAAGCAGGATTACTTCGACGAGCTCGACGCGCTGCAGGACAACGTGAGCTTCATCTACGAGCTGGGCTTCCGGCTGGAGCTGCTGCTGCACGGCATCAACCCGGATGCGGAGGAATTCAGCGTGCAGTTCGCCGAACGCAAGACCGACACCCCGAACCAGCGCGCGGATCTGGCGCTGAAGCACCAGGCACTGGGCGTGCCGCGGCCGATGGTCTGGAGCGCGGCCGGTCTGGATCCTTCGGAGGTGCAGAGGCACATCGACGCCGCCGGGGAGAACTACGACCCCTACCCCGGCGCCGCCGGCGGCACTGGCCGGCCGCAGCCGCGGGTGTCGATCACGCCGGGGAATCGGCCGAAGGGGGAAAGTGCAACGAGTGTCACGAATACCTAGTAGGGGGCTGAGCGTGTCCACGCGCACGCACGAAGTCATGAGGGCCGGGAGGTTGCTGTGCGAGGCATCCGGCCATTCGCAGATTGCTGCCTCTGCTCGCACCGTAAGCCCCCGCATCGCGACGGCCGCCGATACCCCTGAAGGCGGAGGAAGACAGAAAGCGGCAGTGGGGAGATTGGCTGCCGCTGATAGTCGAATTCCACCCACGCATGCTATGCGTCGGCATCTGGAACTGGAAGGGTCCGCCACTGCCGAAGTTCTGGCCGACGTTGCCGGTATTCCTTCCGGCCGTGTCAGTGCCTTGTTGGGCTGGATATTGCCGAGCTGTTGAAACATGCGCTTGAACTGGCGATTGCGGGAGGTTTTGTGCTGCCGCCACTGCCGCCTGGGATTGTTCTACACCCGCGGCTAGGCGACTTGCACGACCGCCTTCAATTACAGGGCTACGGGTTGTTGGTGGCTCGATCACTGCTGCAATACGCTTTGAAGCCCAACGTGGGTTATCCGACAAATTGACAGATAACAACCTTTTAGCCGAGTTATAAGACACGAATGGCGGATCTCACCCCTACCCAGCAACGCGCGATTAATCAAGGTCTGAACCAAGCGCTGCGGAACGCCTGGGATCAGGTCGCAGCCCTCGATGCCGAATCCCAGCGGCTGGTGCTGGCGGAGTACCAGGCCGCGGCGGTGGAGATCCTGCGCGGGCTGCGGGCCGCAGCGGATCGCGACGGCGCGGTGCCGGTGGCGGCGCTGCAGGAAGTGATCGGCCGGGTGAATCTGGCGCTTGAGGCCTTGCTGGTGGCGCAGCAGGCGCTGGCGGAGCAGCAGGTGTTCCGGGCGGCGGTGATCGGCGCCGGGGCGATTGATCAGTTGCGGCTGCTGGCGACGAATGGCGAGATCGAGGCGGATTCGGTGGCGCGGCTGCCGGATGCGCGCGAGGTGGCGGAACGCGTACGGCAGCAACTGGTGCACGCGCCCGGGCCGGATGGCCTGCGGCTGTCCGACCGGATCTGGCGCAATCATCAGGGCCTGCGGGCGGAGCTGCTGCCGGCGATCCAGACAGCAATCATCAACGGGCAGGCCGCGCGGGATGCCGTGCGCGGCGTGCTGGGCCGGGCCGGTGCCGCCACGGCGCAGCAGATCGGCGACATCGAGCTGGCCAAGGCCGGCGCGCTGGGTGACCGGGCGGCGGAGATCCTGACCGGGCCGGAGGCCAAGGCCTATGCCAATGCGCTGCGGGTGCTGCGCAGCGAGGTGGACCAGGCGAACATCCTGACGACGCGCGAAGGCATCTATGCCGTCGAGGACGTGGTGGGCACGCGGTTTCTGCTGAGCCCGTCTCACCCGAAGTTCGATATCTGCGATCTGCACGCCAACGTGAACCTGCACGGCCTGGGCCGCGGCGTGTATCCGCGCGGGCAAAGCCCGCTGCCGGCACACCCGAACACCCTGAGCTTCGAGGAAGCGGTGTTCAGTTGGGAGGTCACGCCGGAGGACCGCGCGCAGCGGGATGATCCGATCGCCTGGCTGCAAGGCCGCCCGGCCGGCGAGCAGCTGGGCGTGCTGCAGAGCCGGGACAAGGTGGCGGCGCTACAGGCCGGCCTGCTGCAGCCGGGGGAGATCACCACGCCGTGGCGGCTGCTGGCGTCAAAATACGGCACCCGCCTTCCGGAGCGCGCCGCTTGAGCCTTCCCCTGCCCGTTCAGCCTCGCATGGCCACCGTGGTCGACCTGACCGGTGAGCGCCAGCGCGTGGTCTGTGTCTGCAATCACACGATTTTCGATGGCGTGGTGATCAAGAGCCGCGTGGTGCGGCTGCTGCCGCGCGGCGGTGCCGAGGCGCTGTGCCGCTGCAAGGCCTGGGTGGCGGTACCGGTGACCTATGCGCCACCGGGCACGGCATGAAGCCCTGGCGCGAACGGCTGCGGGATGCCGCGCTGGGTTCGCTGAAGCCCGAGGAGATCGCACGGCTTGATCGTGTGGACCAGGCGCACTTCGCTGCGATTGCCGTGTTCGGCAACGATGCCGACGCCGGGCGGTGGTACTACGGCACCACCTCCGAATTCGGCGGCTGGCGATCACCGGAGGCCGTAGCCGCGGACGGCGATGAAGGGCTGGCGCAGGTGCTGGCCAAGCTGGAGGCGATGAAAGCTACCGTCACGCCGAAGCCGGACCCGTTCCCGATCACCAGCGCCGGCCGCCGGCGCGTGTTCAAGGCCCGACGCTCCCCGATTTGACCGCGCCCGCAGTTGGCGCATACTGGAGAGGCAAGGCATAACGCCACGTCGCGAAAGCCGCCGCACTCGATAAGGGTGCGGCGGCTTTTTTCGTTTCTGGAGCCGCACATGCAGCACCGCCGCCGCATCACGCTGAATGAAGGGGCTGACACCCAGCGCCACTACTACGCCCTCGCCGCCGTCGAGACCGGCCCCGGCGCGGGGCTGCGGTCGATTGAGCAGCTGGCGCGGCCGATCGATGCCAACCATTCGCTGTTCGGCAAGGTGCGGCTGAACGCGGAGACCTTCCGCAGCTTCGTCCGCAACTTCGAGGCGAACACGCTGGGGCAGGAGATCTACCTGGACCGGAACCACAACCCGGGCGATGGCGTGAACGGCGTATTCCGCGGCCTGCAGGTGGACCGGCAGGGCCGGCTGCTGGGAGATCTGGAGTGGAAGCCGTTGGGCGTGAAGACGTTCACCGAGGACGGCTTCAAGTACTTCTCGATCGACTTCACCGACGACTTCGTGCACCCGGAAACCGGCAAGAGCCACGGCCCGCTGCTGTTCGGCGCTGGCCTGGTGCCGCGGCCGTTCATCAAGAACATGACCCCTTCGGCCGGACCCGGCCGCCTGATGCTGAGCGACCAAGGGCGCTCGGTGTTCGTTCCTTCCCACCTGCGTCTCGAGGACTGCGACATGAAGAAGTATCTGGAGGCGCTGCGCGCCAAACTGCTGAGCCTGAAGCTGAGCAACGCGATGGTCGCCACCCTGCTGGCGCAGTTCGAGGCGCAGGCGATCGCGCTGGGCCTGGGCGACGATGAAGGCAAGCTGCACAAGCTGGGCGAGACCTTCGAAGCCACGGCAACGCAGCTCGCCGCCGGCGAATCGAACGTGACGCTGACCGTGAACGGCGGTCTGACGGCAGACGCGATCAGCACGGCCGTGGCCAAGGCGCTGGCCGATGCCGAGACCCGCCGCGTGACCCTGGCGCAGACGGCCGAGACCCACCGCAAGACGTTCACCGATGCCATCAACGCGGCACAGGGCTTGAGCGAAGTCACCCGCGCCTCGCTGCGCAAGCAGGCCGCCGCCATCACGGCGGAGATGACGGCCGAACAGGTCAAGACGCTGGCCGATGCGGCGATCGAGATCGGCAACGCCACCGAGGTGACGCTGCGGCGCGCGCAGCTTGGCTTTGGCGGCACGATGACCGGCGTACTGCCGAACGTGATGCTGACCAGCGATATCGGCACGCAGGCGCACGGCCTGATGCGCGAGCACCTGCAGTTCTCGGCCGCGAACGCCGGCCTGCGGCTGCCGGAGGAAAAGCAGCTGACCAGCTTCGCCCGCAAGGTGCTGGCCGAGTTCGATCGCCTGCACGGTGCGCGGCTGGATGCCGAGGTGAAGCGGCTGGCCGGTGATGGCAGCACCAACGTGGCGGACAGCCAGTTCCCGGTGGTGGCGCAGCGCCAGGTGATCATCGAGCTGCTGGCCGATCTGCGCTTCCTGCAGATGGTGCAGACCATTGTCGACCCGCAGGCGCAGGCGACGATGCAGATCCCGTACGAGCAGCGCAACACCGGCCAGGTGACCAACGGCGCGGTGGTGTACGAGGGCAACCCGATTCCGTACGGCGGCGTTCGCCAGCTGATGGATCAGGCCTACGTGGTGCCGCGCAAGATCGCCATGCTGATGAGCAATGAGCTGATCCACTTCACCCAGCGCGCGCTGATCAACTGGGATGCCTGGGCGCGCAACATCGCCAGCAATGCCCGCCTGATGCGCGACATCATCGCCACCGCCGTGGCGAACGAGATGCAGCGCAGCGCCGATGCCTTCGGCGCCGGCACGGTGACCAGCGAAACCATCACCGCGCAGGTCAACGGCACCCGCACCACGTTCAAGACCGCGCAGTTCCCGGTGGTGCGGCCGCGCACCGTGCGGGATCTGCAGGGCAACGCGATCGGCACCGAACAGAACGCGATCACGCTGACCATCAGCGGCACGCCCCGGCCGATGTACGACGGCACCGGCACGCAGGGCGCCGGCAACTACTGGCGCTTCACCGACTGGAACCTGGGCTATTTCCAGATCGTCAACCAGGCCGGCGCGGTGCAGACGCTGGCCAATGCCACGGCGGTGGTCATCAGCTACTCGAACAGCACCAACCGCAGCCTGTTCGATCTGGATATTCCGGGCGGCGTGGCCAGCTTCCGCGACCACGCGAACACGCTGCTGGACATCATCGGCCGGCGCAAGGCGATCCTCAGCCAGGAGCGTTTCGTTCAGGCGCAGTTCCTGGTCTGTGCCGCCACGCTGCACAACACGATCACCGAGGCCACCCAGTTCGAGCGTGATCAGCAGAAGGACGGCACCAACCTGGACGTGCGCGGCGACCTTGCCAACGTCAAGGGCCTGCCGGCGTTCGGCACCAACCAGCCCGGCATCGATCTCGGCGAAAGCCGGATCCTGATGGGCGAATCGAACGTGTGCAGCTACGCATCGCCAAGCCGTTCGTGACCGGCACGCCGTTCGAGGTGATGGACCCGACGACGATGCGCCCGACCGGCGAAAAGCAGGCGTATGGCGAGGAGTACTCGACCATCCACGTGCCGCTGCCGCTGCGTGGCCGCCTGACCAGCGTGATCGTCTACTCGGCCACCGCCCGCGCCGCGGTCTGAGCCCTTTCCTCCGACGCACCCTTGGGGCGGGCAACCGCCCCGATCCTTTTCGAGGACCGATTCATGACGCTGAAGATCATCACGCACCCGATCGACGCCCGCGGCCCGACCTATATCGGCAGCCGGCTGGTGTACCCGGGCGAATCCGTCACTGCGGACGTGCCGGATGCCGACGAAACCTCCACCACGAACGACGGCACGGCGCCGACGCTGGCCGATCTGCAGAAGGGCAGCATCGACTCGATCAAGAAGGCGCTGCCAGCGCTGACCGGTGGCGATCTCGATGCGCTGCTGAAGCTGGAGCAGGATGCTGCAAAGCCCCGCACCACGCTGATCAGCGAGATCGAGGCGGAGAAGCTGAAGCGCGCGGCAGGCGGGGCGTAAGCCGGCCATGCACTTCCTGTTCGAGCGCACGCTGGTGGAACCGAACGGCGTGTTCGGCCGGCTGGCGCTGGATCAGGTGCCGTTCTGCGTCACGGCCGAACAGCCGTGGCGCAACAACGCGAAGGGCCGCAGCTGCATCCCCGCCGGCGACTACGAGCTGCGGCCGTGGGACAGCCCGCAGTTCGGCATGGTGCTGATGTTCGTGAACCCTGCACTGCAGGTGTTCGCGACCGAAGCTGATGTGCCGCCGGCGCAGCGCGGCATCGGCCGTTCGCTGGTGCTGATGCACGCCGCCAACTGGCCGCACCAGCTGCAGGGCTGCATCGCACTGGGCAAGCACATCGCCCCGCTGCCGCCGTACGGCATGGCGGTGACCGACAGCCAGGACACGCTGAAGGCGCTGCGCAAGGTCTGGGGCAACCGGCGCGGCCACACGGCGACGGTGCGCTGGTTGTGCCCGATTCCGAAGGCCGCCCCGTGACTGCGCTGTTCACGGCGTGGCTGGTGCGGCGCTTCGGTGCTGCGGCGGCCGAGCGGATTCAGTCCCTGCTGTGGGCGCTGCTGGCGATCACCATTGTGGTGGGGTTCTGGGCCGCCTACTCGGTAGCCGCCTACCGCTACGGCGTCAGCGTGGAGCGCACGCGCGGTGCGCAGAAGGCCCTGCAGCTGGCGCTGCAGCACGAGCGCGCGCTGAGCGATCAGCGGGCGCGTTCCCTGAAGCTGCTGAATGAGTCGGTGACGATTGCCGAGCAGCTGCGCGATCACATCGACCGGCTGGCGCAGCAGCGCCAGACCACCGTGCGGACCATCATCAAGAGGATCCCCGATGTCACCACTGTCTATGTGCCGGCACCTGGTGCAGCCGCTGAGCCGCTGCCTGCTTGCCTGTTCACTGCTGGCTATCGCCGCCTGTGGAACACAGCCCTCGAGGCCGATCGCCTGCGAGCCGCAACCGATCCCGACGCCACCCGCGTGGATGCTGGCACCCTCGCCGCCTCCGATTCCGCTGCCGCAGGATCCACCGACACCACGCCCGGCGAACCTGCTGCCGGTGCCGAGCTCGCGATCGCCGCCGGCGTGACGCCTGCCGCCCTCCTCGAAAACCACACCCTCAATGCCGAGCGCTGCGCCGGCATCGAGGACTCGCGCACGGCGCTGATCCAGTGGATCCGCGCCGTGCGTGCTGACACCCCTGATCGGTAACTCCCCATGGCTCAATACGGTGTAGGCGTCCGCAACGCGATCCTTCAGGCGATCGAAACCACCTGGGGAGCCAACGCGATCATCGCCGGCTTTAGCGGCAGCATGCCGGCCAACTGCGCGGCGGCCGATGCCGGTACGCGCATCGCGCAGGGCACCTTGCCGGCCGATCCGCTGACCGCCCCGGCTAGCGGCGCCAGCGGCAAGAACGGCACCTGGACGATGACCGGCCTGGCCGCTGCCGGTGCCGGCACCAACCTCGATTACTACCGCGTTTACGACAGCGCCGGCACCACCTGCATGGAGCAGGGCTCGGTGACCAATACGGTCACGCTGAACACCAATGCTGTAACGGCTGCCAACGGCAACGTCCTGAACTTCGCGTCGACCACTGGCGTGGTGGTCGGCATGTTCGCCACCGGCACCGGCGTGCCGGCCGGTGCCACAGTGCTGGCCGTGACCGGTACCACGGTGACCCTGAGCCACACCAGTTCGGCCGGTGTCGGTTCCGGCGTGACGATCACCTTCCGCGGCGACATGTACGTGGACAACCGCAACGTGGCGAACGGTCAGGTGATCACCATCAACACCGTGACCAAGACTGCCGGCAACGCCTGATGCTGCAGCTGGCCGCCCATGTGCCTTCTGCTGCAGCGCTTGAAAGCGCGTGCGGGCCGTGGCCGACCTTGCTGGTTTTCGATGATCCGGCAGCCCCGGCCGACTGCGCCAGCCCGAACGCTGGCGAGTCGGTCTGGCAGGTGCCCTTGCCGGCAGGCTGGAAGCACGCAGCCGAGCGCGGCGTGCCGTGCGCGTTCAGCCCTGCAGACGACTGGCGCGGTCATTTCCGCGTGTGCGACGCCGCCGGTACCTGCTGCGCGCAAGGGCTTGCCGCAGTGGGTGCGGAGGCGATGGCCGAGATGCGCCTGCAGATCCTGCCGCTGAACACGCTGCTGACGATCGCGTTCGCGTAATGGCCTCGTTCATCGCCGCCAGCGCAGTGGCCTATTCAGGCTATGGCGCCGTAGACGTGGCGCTGCCCGCTGGCCTGTCGACGGGCGACGGCCTGTTTGCGTTTGTCATGGTCGAAGGCAGCGACGCGAGCGTCACCATGCCGTCCGGCTGGGATGAGGTCACCGTGAGCGGTACGCCGGTGGCCGTCACCGACAACATCACGCTGCGCGCCTATCGCCGGACTCGGCAGGCTGGCGATGCCGACGTGATTTCGATCAGCGCCAGCGCCATCTCGCAGGCCGTCACCATCCTGGCGTTCGGCGCGCTGGGTGCGGCCACCGTCTTCGCGGTCAACAGCACGGGCTTTGCCAACCAGCCGCCGTCGATCTCGGTCACGACGACCAGCGCCAACCAGTGGCTGCTGTACGTGGCCGGCATTGGCACGCAAGGGCGGACGATGACCCCGCCCGATGGCATGACGCAGCCGGCGGCCGTGGCAAGCGGCGGCAGCAGCGGATCCTCGTTTGTCTCGATGGGAGCGGCATATCAGGGGCCGATTGCGGCCGGCACCTATGCCCGGCAAGCGACGTGGGACGGCGGCAGCCCCACGGGTGCCTTGTTGCTCGCCGTTGCCGAGGATGCCGGCGGCGGTGGCGGTGGCGGCATCGCCGGGGATCTGGCTGACCAGACCACGGCTGCGGGCAGCGCGGCGGCCACCAGCGCGGTCGCGGCGGCCGCGGCGGATCGCTCGGTGCAGGCCGGCAGCGCCGCGGCCACCAGTGCGATCGCCTCGAGCGCGCTGGCTGCCACCGATCAGGCCGGCACGGCTGCGGCCAGCACGGCGATCACCGCCAACCTGAGCCACGGGCTCGATGCCGTGCTCGGCAGTCTCTACGGCATCGCAGCGATCGCAGCCGCTGCCGCCGGCGGCGTCGCCTGCGATGGCAGCGCTGCAGGCATGGCGGCAATCGCTGCCGATGCCGCGCAGACCACCACGCAAGCCGGCGACCTGAGCGCGGCAGCCGTGGCGATCCGGCAGGCGGACCTCGATGGCGCGATCGCGATCACGGCGGCCAGCGATGCCAGCAGCGCGATCAGCGCCAGCATGGCGCAGCTGCTGGATGCCGTCCTGGGCAGCTATGGCGGCAACGCGGCGACCGCCGGCGCGCTGCTGGGCGATGGCTCTGCCGCCAGTGCGGCCGAAGCCGGCAACGCGATCGCCGCCGGCACCGCGGGCAGCGTCAGCACCGGCAGCGAGCTGTCCGGCTCCGCGGTGGCGGTCACCCAAGCCGATGCCAGCCAGATTCTTGACCCGGTGGCGGGCGATCTCGCCGCCGGTGTCGCGATCAGCGCCAGCCTCAGCACCGGCATCGACACCGTGCTGGCCAGCCTCGGCAGTACCGTGGCGATCACGGCGGATCTGATGGCTGCGGTCGACGTCGAGAGCACGGCAACTGCCGCGGCGCGCATTGGCGCCAGCCTGGCGATGCGCTCGGCCGTGCTCGATGCAATGCAGGCGCGCGGCAGTCTGGAGCTGATCCCGGCGCGTACGGCGCGCGCGAAGCGGCCGACGACCCGGGCCCGCGCGCTGCGGCCGCAGATCAACGGGCGGGCCGTGGCGCGCCCGACCACCTGCAAGGCGGCGGCATGAGCACGTTCGTCAAGGATCCGCGCTACGAAGGCCCCTATGGCGTCGACATGAGCGACTGCCTCGCCGCCGGCGTGACCGTGGCTACCGTCGAGGTCACCGTGAATGCCCCTGGCCTCAGTGCCACCGGCGAAGGCGTGCGGGACGGCACCACGGTGTACGCGGTGATCGCCGGCGGCGTGCTGGGCAAGACCTACGAGGTCACCTTCATCGCGGTCTTGAGCAGCGGCGAGCGCGTGCCGACCACGATCCGGATTTCCATCGATACCGCATATGCGGTTCCCATCACCTGACCGGCCACCGTCATGAAAGATCGCCTTCGCACCGTCACGCCGGCTCAGCTGTTTGCCGCTCTTGCCGCCCTTACGTCGTTGGGGCTTACCTCGCAATCCGTGCGCGACTGGCTGGTGCTGATCGGCGAGTTCATGCAGCACCCGCTGGCGCTGACCATCGGCATCCTGATCATCGCGGCCTTGCTGGTCTGGCTGCTGATGCACAGCCAAGCGGATCGCGCTGCGCTGCGCGAGGAGCTGCAGCGCAGCCAGACCTGCATCCTCGCCATGAGCATGATCCTTAGCCAGGACTGGCGTTTCCGCGGCAAGCTGCCGGACGCGCAGCTGGTGATCGACGGCGAAATGTCGATGACCGAGTGGATGAACAAGCTCAATGCGCTGAACGTGCCGACCGCCGGGCACGGCCAGCCGGAGCGCGCGGCGTGAGCTTCACGCTCGAAACGGCACGCGAGCAGCTGGCGAGCTCGTTGCTGGATGCGCGCAGCCTGTTCGGCGAGGACGGCAGCGCAGCGCAGGGTGCCGCGCTGGACAACCACCTGCGCGCGGCGGCGGCCGATTTCAACCGCGTGCGGCCGCGCATCGAACCCTTCGAGCTGACGCTGATCGCCGATCAGGCGGACTACCCGGCCCCGGCCGGTGCGCTGCGCTTTCACCTGGCGGAGATGGTCGATGCAAACGCGCTGTTCGAACCCTACGATCCGCGCCGCCAGCCGCAGGTGCCGCTGCCGTTACTGATCCGCACCAGCACCGGCCGCAGCTGGCGCTTCCGGCCGGTGCCGACCCAGCGGCTGATCAGCGCGCTGGGCTGCCGGTACCGCTACACGGCCATCGTGGCGCACGTGCTGGCCGACGATGCCAACGACACCACGTTTGCCGATGCGGATCTGCCGCTGCTGGTGATGCGGGCGCAGGTGGAAAGCCTGCGCGCGCTGGCCATCCGCAACGCGCACAAGCCGTTCACCACGCGCGATCCCAGCTATGGCCAGACCCGCAACAGCACGCCGGCCGCGCTGGCGCAGATGACCTTGGACGCCTGGGAAGTACAGGTGCGCGAGGGCTTCCGGTCATGACCATCTCGCTGAAGGTGGAAGCCACCGGCGTGCAGGATGCGCTGGCGCGATCGCCGCTGGTGCTGCGCTACGTCGACCAGGCATTGGCCACCGGTGCCGCGCTGATCCAGCGCGAAGCCGTGCGCGCCGCGCCGAAGGCCGATGGCACGCTGGCGCGGAACATTCAGAGTGGCCGTCTGCAGGTGCTGCTGCACCAGATCAACAGCCGCGCCGCGCACGGCGCGTATGTGGAGCGCGGCACCGGGCTTTACGGCCCGGAGCGGCGCGCGCCCGGCAAGGGCGGGCTGGGGACCAACGGGCTGGCCAACATCGCCGCGTGGATTCGCCGCCGCGGCATCACCCCGCGCAATGGCGTGACGCCCGCGCAGCTGCCGTTCCTGATTGCCCGGAAGATCGCCCGCGACGGCACCCGCGCGCAGCCGTATCTGGCGCCCGCGAACAACCGCCAGAACGCCGGCCGCATCGCGGATCTGGTGCAGGCTGCAGCTCGCCGCGGCCTGACTGAAGCGGGGCTGATCCGGTGACCACCGAGGCCAAGGTGGCACTGATCAGGACCGCGCTGCAGGGCGCTTTCCCGAATCGCCTGGTCACGCGCAGCGCAGTGGATTTCGCGCAGCGCGCAGCGGCCGATCGCAAGCGCGGCGTGATCACGCTGGCCAGCAACTTCATCGGCGACCTGCGCGCACCGAATGCGTTCTTCGAGGTGGCGGGCCGGCTGCGGCTGGGGCTGCTGTACGAGTTCGAGCTGTCAGAGAAAGCCGATGGCGAGGCCGTCGAGCGTGCCGAGTGGGCCTTCCTCGAGGAGCTGCGCGCCTTCATCCGTTCCCCCGGCGACGGGCTGTGCCCGTTGGCCATCCTGAGCGCGGAGTTCAGCAAGCAGGCGGTGGTGCCCACCGGCTGGCTGTTCGCCGACCTTGAATTTTCCGAGCTGGACTGATCCCAGGAGCACGCCATGTTTGTTTACCCCGGCCGCACGGCCACCCTCGCCGGCTACTTCGAATCCGCGTTCCGCACGCCGGGCGCCACGCCGCAGGGCCAGCTGCTGAAGTTCAGCACGATGAATCCCGGGCAGGAGGCGGTGCTCGAGGAGAACCCGACGATTCAGGCCAACGCGCTCACCGACAAGCGCACCGAGATGGACAGCAGCGCCAGCATGGAGCTGAGTGCCATCCTGTGCCTGAACGACATCGGCTGGTGGCTGAAAGCGCTGCTGGGCTCCCCGACCACCACCGGCACCGGCACCTACACGCACACGTTCACGCTGAACCTGAACGACCGGCCGAGCCTGGCGTTCGAGGCCACGGTCACCGCGAACGCCGTGGTCCGCTATCACCGCTTCATCGGCATGATGCTGAACCAGCTGAGCTGGGATGCGCTGGCCAACAACCAGAGCTTCAGCGCCAGCTTGATCGGCGCGGTGGAAGTGAAGCCGCGGCCCACTGCGCCGCTGGATGCCTCGCTGACCCCGCGCTTTGCCACGCGCCGGGCCTGCACCAAACGCGCGAACGTGTACGACGTCAGCGGCAGCAACACGCTGGGCCGCTTGAACCAGACCACGATCCAGTGGAGCAACGACCTCACCGGCTATCCGCTGGCCGATGGCCAGGAGGGCTTCGGCGCGATCCTGCTGGGGCAGCCCGCCGTCAGCGGTACGCTGGGCGGCCTGTTCGAGGACGCCACCCTGTTCGATCACGCCTGGGGCAATGTCAGCAAGACGCTGGTGATCGATCAGGCCGATGAGACCGGGAACGCCACGATGAAGGTCACCATCCCGAACATCGAGTTCGATCGCCCGAAGCTGAACGTCAACACCAGCAAGGGCCTGGTGGTGGAAGGCGTGAACTGGCGCGCGCATTACGCCGCCGGCGCCAACCCGGTGACCGTGGTGCTGGTGAACGATGTCCCGTCCTACCCGTAAAGCCTCCCCATGACCTTGATCCTGAACACTCGCCGCCGCTGGATCGATCTGCCCGGCAGCCAAGGCACGCGCCTGCAGCTATCGCCACTGCCGGCATCCCGCCGGGCTGCGCTGATCGAGCAGGCGATGGTCACCAGGCCGCCGGCGAACGGCGCCCGCAAGAGCCCGCCGCCGGTGTTCGATCAGGCCGTATACGGCCAACTGGTGGCGGCTGAATGCCTGCACGGCTGGGATGGTGTGGACGAACAGGGCGACGACGGCCGCCCGCACCCGGTGCCGTTCAGCGCAGACGGCCGCACCGCGCTGATGGAGATCGACCCGGTGGCGGCGTTCGTGATCAACACCGTCACCGGCCTGGGCATTCACCTGCAGCAGTTGGAGACCGACGCGGGAAACGACTCCGCGCGTGCGCTGCCTGGGTAAACGCCGGCGGCCCACGCGCGCTGGCCACCCTGCGCGATCTCAAGGTGCGGCCGGGCAAGGCCGATCTGCCGCCGCGCCTGCAGTGGGAAACCGAGATCTGGACGTGGTTCTGGCGGCTGGCCGAAGTGCCGACCGCCGGCGGCGGCCCACGTGCTGGCCGGGCCGCGTGGCTGGAGCTGATCCGCACGCAGGGCTGGTGCCCGGATCTCGCGTTCGGGCTGCTGCGGGTGATCGAGGCCGCACTGCAGCCGCGCGACGGGCAAGCCGATGACCGACGCTGAGCGATTCCAGCTCGAAAGCTGGCTGCAGCACAACGCCCACAACAAGGGCCATGCCGGCACCACCGTGGCGAACTACCGCGCGGCCGTGGAACAGCTCAGCGCCTGGTGCGACAGCCAGCGGCTGGTGATGACCCGGATCACGCCGGAGCAGGTGCAGAAGTTCGCCGGCATCGTGCTGCACGAACGCGGCCTGAGCACCGCCACGCGGCGGGTGTATGTCTCCGCGCTGCGGGGCTGGTTCAAGTGGCTGGTGAACCGGCGACTGATGAGCGTGAGCCCCTGCGAGACGCTCCCCTACCCGAAGCTGGGCCGGAACCTGCCGCTGCCGATCCCGACCGCGGATGCCGAGAAGATCCTCGCGCAGTGCGATCTGGACACCTTTGCCGGCGTGCGCGACGTGGCCATCCTGAGCGTGCTGATCGGCTGCGGGCCGCGCGTGAGCGGCCTGGTGGCGATGAACGAGGGCGACCTGATCTTTGCCGCCAGCGATGCCGGCATCGAGGAGATGGTGATTCGCCTGCGCGAGAAGGGCAAGCACGAGCGCTACGTGCCGGCGCCGGAGGAAACCCGGCTGCTGGTGCGTGCCTACCTTGGCCACCCGGAGCTCGAGGCGATCGACCGCCGCCTGCCGAGCGGCGAGCAGGTGCTATGGGTCAACCAGACCAACACCCACACGCTGGGCCCGGACCACCGCGGCGAGGCCCGCCGGCTGACCGAGTGGAGCGTGTGGAACATGATCAAGACCCACGGCGAGCGCGCCGGCGTGAACCCGCGCCACCTGCACCCGCATGCGTTCCGGCACCTGTACGGCCAGGAGCTGGCGGAAGGCGACGTGGATCTGGTGATCCGCCAGAAGCTGATGGGCCACGCCGACCCGAAGAGCACGGCGATCTACAGCCACATCGCGTTCCGGAAACTCAGAAAGGCAGCGACCGACGCCAACCCGATGAAGCGGATCAAGAACCCGGCGAGCGGGCTGGCGGCGTTTTTGAGGGGGAAGTGACCGTCTGACGTGCCGGAACAGCCTCTGTTCCGCGCGGTGAAAATACTTTTCACCTCTGTTCCGCGAAGTGGTACGCTTTTGCAACTCCTGAATTACAGCCGTGTCAACGGGTGATTCACGCAGAGAAGCAGGAAATTCCCTGACTTCGCCGAAAACGGGCCTCACAGAAGGCCCTGCACAGAGAGCGAACGCCATGGCGACGAGAAAAAAGCGGGTGATCCACCCAGCAGATATGCAATTGCGGTGCTATGCGCAGCTGGAAGGCGATCAGTGGGTCGCAGTTTGTATTGATTTCAATTTGGCGGCGCAGGCCAACAGTTTTGAGGAAGCTCGCAAAAAACTTCACCATCAGATCCTCTGGTACGTCTACGACGCGGTGGCAGGCGACGATCAGGCTCACGGGGTGGATTTGCTGCAGCGCAAGGCTCCTGTCGCACTTGTGCTGCGGTACCACGTGGTACACGCGATGAGCCGGTTCCGCGCCATGCGGGAGCGGGTGCGTGCCTTCTGCGACCTGCTACCACTTTCGCCGCAGAGACCCGCTGCTGCATGAGTTCGAAGTTCCCGCCCCTGGAATGCAGGGACGTGAAACGAATTTTGAAAAAACTAGGGTTCGCCTTCGTCGTGCAGCGCGGATCGCACGAGAAGTGGCAAAAGATCGTAGACGGCAAGCTCCGCAGCGTGACCGTGGATTGCCCGAATGCTCCCTTCAGCCAGACCTTGATCACCAGCATGGCGAGCCAGGCTGGAGTATCAAAGCAGGCGTTTTACGACGCGCTTCCGTGACTCCAGCGCTTTAGCCGCGCCGCCACAAATCCCGTCTGGCCTGATTGATTTCGTCAGCCGAGAGCGTTGGCATACCCTCAGCAACAGCCTGAGCACGTGCTGCGCGGAACTGCGAACCCAGCTTCAGGTCCGGCACATCCGGAGCGCTTTTCAGCGCCGCCATGAACGCGTCGACGTTATCGAACCTCGGCCCATTCCTGGGGTCGGCAGCTAGCTCTGCCGCGATCAGGGCATCGGCTTCGCGCTGCTGATCAGTGACAGGAGCGGCTGGCGGTTTCCGGGGCATGGCTACCAGTTGTCCGTGGTGGCGGTGGTCATGCAGGTGGCGTCACCGACTTGTCGATGCGGTTCAGCAACTCTGTCAGCAAAGACGCTGCTGCAGGCTGCCCGGCTACCGTAGGTCTCAGGAAGTCGCCCGGCTGGTTGTAATTGCTGTTGAGCAATTCAAGTCTCACCAGGGCCTTAGGCGAAGAAATCAAGCTGCGGGCGAACTCGGTCGTGACGATGAAACGCTGAGTCGATTCGGCCTTGGTGTAGAGGGTATTCCCGGAGCGTGTCACGTCCGAAGTGAAATCCGTCAATGTGCCAGCGGGCCGTATCGTAATCGGCTCGGCACCGAGGTTG
The DNA here is from genome assembly GCF_021732705.1 of Nevskia sp. GTDB lineage: Bacteria > Pseudomonadota > Gammaproteobacteria > Nevskiales > Nevskiaceae > Nevskia. The sequence continues at coordinate 259,233 of NZ_JAKFUM010000011.1, forward strand.
AACTGGATAGCCTGAATGCTTTTGATATCGCGGAGCTTGGCCACGACCAAGATCGAGTCGCCGCCGGCCCACAGAAACCGAAGGGTCATGCGGGTGTCGCACAGCAAGCCTTCACTCGAGGGGCAATAGACAAAGCCCTCGCCCGTCTCGATGACACGCTTGCCGGTGAAGGTATCGACCCGCTCCGTGACGCCGCCCACGCCGAGGAATCCGGAGGATGTGGAAGCGCATGAAGCCAACCCAATCGATGCCAACGCGACGATCAGAACCTTCAGCATTCCCTGTCCCTCCAAAAGCGAAGTTGAAATTTTTTCACCGCTGGTGCATGTTACGTGCACTGCTACTAAAGCGTTACCCGCACACGAAAGGCTTGCGGTTTTTTTGTGCCCGTCATCACAGAACGGGTAGGCTTTCCATGGCGGGACGATAGGCCCCAATACAATACCCGCAAGGGGAATAAGGTCAGCCGTCTTTAGCGGTAGTTGAGTCCCGCCTTCCTCATCTTGAAGGCGGACTACTGAAGCTAAAGGAGTCCGTCATGCTGTCATCCGCCGCAGTGCCCTGCAGCCATATCCGGCTGCACTTCAAGCGTTCCACCCCCACCGTTGCCACCTTGCAGCACGCGCGCCGCGCGCTGCTGCGGGACGTGGCGCAGCAGTTGGAAGACCTTGACCGCTGGATCAAGGCCACCGGCATCAAGCCGAAGACCTACGGCGACCAGCTGTGTGCCGCGATCATCGAACATCGCTGCGTGTCCCGTGCGGCAACGGCGTTGAATGCTCAGGGCGTGAAGACTCCCGACAATCAGCCCATTACCGGACGATGGGTCCGCGAGTGGATGCTGCAATATCCCGGCAGTCAGCGGCCTGTGAATTGGGTGCTGTTTGATCTGGCATTGCGGCTGTGCCTTGGGACCCGCTACGGGCGCACCCCGGAAACCCGAGCGTTCGTTTTCGGAATTCGACGTGCGCAAGCCGATCTTGAAATCGAGCGCGGTTACTGGCAGCACCGGCAGTTCGCCAGCACCGTGCGGGCGGCGATGGAGGTGCGGTCATGAGCAATCGCAAGCGACCGCTTACCGACTTTGCACCTTTACGTTTTCCGTTCGAGCGAGACGAGATTCGGGTCAAGGTTGAGTCCGGGCTACCTTGGTTTTGCGCTACCGACTTGTCGCGGATTTTGCAGATCAGCAACACGCGCGAGTTTGTCAGGCGACTGGACGAGGACGAACTTCAGAAACTGCAGTGCCGAGACAGGAAAGGGAGGCTGGTGTTGATGAATTTCGTCTCAGAGTCTGGGCTCTATGCTTTGGTGCTGCGGACGCATCAGGCGCTGGAGGTTGGGTCAATCGCGCACCGGTTCCGGGGTTGGATTCGCAAAAGTCTTCTCCCTGAACTGCGGAAAAGCGGACTCCTTTCTGCAGGCAACCAGGGAGCCAAGGCATGAGCGCCCCGGATATCTCGGTGGACCTGATGGAACTGCGGGCCTACGTGGAAGGCGTGCAGACCCTGTGCTGTTTCGGGGAACAGCCGGTGCAGATGAGCAGCACCGCGTTGCTGCAACTGTTTGCCCCGGTGGCCACGCGCCTGCAGGTGATCGAGGAGCGGCTGACGGCCACGGCCTGACGGGACTACACTCCCGCCATCAGGCATAACGCCCCGTCGCGAAAGCCGCAGCATCCAACCGGATGCTGCGGCTTTTTTCGTTTGCGGGGCCATCGAGGCAGCGATGGCAGAGCCCAATCAGATCCGGCTGGTCCTTTCGCTCGACGGGCAGGAATTCACGTCGCGCATGGCGCAGGCGCGCCGGGAAACCGAAGGCCTGGGCACCAGTGCCAAGTCGGTCGACGCCGATCTGGCGCGGGTCGCGGCACAACTGAAGGCCATGGGCGATGCCGCCGCGATGGCCACGCAGCAGTTCCAGCGGGTGCAGCTGGAGAACGCCGGACTGGCGACCACGGCGGATTCCGCCGGCCAGATGCTGCGCAAGCAGCAGGACGAAACAATGAAGGTCGGCGCGGCGTCGCAGGCGGCTGGCCGACAGATCGGTTTTCTGGAATCAGCCGTCCGGGGGGTGATTGCTGGCATCGGCGTTGCCGGGTTGGTGCAGCTTGGTCAGACCGTGTTCACCGTGGGCACCGAGTTCGATGACCTGCGCGGGAAGATCACGTCCGCAACCGGGTCTGCAGCGGCGGGCGCAGCGGGCTTCACGTTCGTGCGGCTGGAAGCGGACCGGCTGGCGCTGCAGATCCAGGACACCGCCGCGAACTACGCGGATTTCGTGGCAGGCACGGCCAGCAGCGGGCTGTCCCGCACTCGCCGCGACGACATCTTCAGCGCGCTGAACGAGGCCGGCGCGGCCTACAACCTGACGCAGCAGCAGATCAACCAGAACTTCGACCAGGTGATCCGCATCGGCGGCAAGGCCAAGATCACGCTGGACGATCTGGCCGGCACTCTTGGCACCAACCTGCCGCAGACTTTTGACGCCGTGGCCCGTGGGCTGGGCATAACCAACGACCAGCTTCGGAATCTGATCAAGAACGGCGAACTGGCCGGCAACGAAGTGCTGCCAGCCTTGGGCGACGGTCTGCGTCTCGCCTTGGGCACCAGCGCGCAGACCGAGATTGCTGGCGCGGCCAATGAGGTGAAGCGCCTACGCAACGAATTGCTTCTACTGGCTGACAACACATCCGGCCCGGTGAAGTCCGCGTTCGGGGATCTGAGCAGCTACATCGCGACGCTGCTGCGCTACGAGCGCGAGAACGGGCTGACCGCTTCGGTGCAGACGTTCTTCGCGCCGCTGGTGGATACGGCGATTGCCGGCGCCAATGCCATCACCGGCGGCAATCTGCGCGGCATCGGCTCGCTGGCGCGGAGCACGAATGCCGCCCGCGATTTCGTCACCGCCAACCCGTTCGCGCCGCAGCTCTTCGACCCGAACCGACCAGCGGCTGCGCCGTTCATTTCCCCCGGCCGGCCTGCGCCGGACTTCCTGACCGGCGCCAACCTGCTGAGCTTCGGCCAGAGCGCGCCGGATCCGCGAGCCCAACGAGACGCCCAGCGCGACGCCAACCGCGCGCTGCGCGACGATGCCCGGGAGGCCGCGCGTGCCGCCGCCGACGAACTGCGCGACCGCCAGCGGGCGCTGGAGATCGCGGTGGAGCGCGAGGCATCGGAGCGCCGGACGATCGAGGACACGCGCGTACGGGCGGCGATCGTGGCGGAGGAGCTGCGCACTGGCGAGGCCCTGACCGGTGCGGCGCGCGATCTGTTCGAGCTGAAGGCCCGAGGCCGGAGCACTGACCAGGCGTCGCTCGCTACCGAGCTGGAGAAGCTGGCCGCGCTCGAGGCGCAGGTGAAGGCGCAGAAAGATTCCGAGGAACTGGCGCGCAATGCCCAGCGTGCCCGCGACCGCGCGGACGCTGCCTCGCAGCGCTTCTTGCGTCGCCGGGATCAGGGTCCGAACTTGGCGCGTGGCGAAGAGGACTCCGATCCGTTCGGACGGCTCGATAGCGGGCAAGAGCGTGCAAGGGGGCTTGCCCGGCAGGAGTATCAAAGCTTGTTGCGCCTAGAACTCGATGCGCAAATCGCGTCGCGCGCGGCTGGAACCGAAGACTTTGCTGCGAATCTGCAGCGGCAAAGAGACCTTGCAGCGGCACATGCAGAAGCGCTGATGGAGATCGATCAAGGCTATGCCAATGCGCGGGTGCAGGTCTTCGCCGAGATTTCGATGGGCACGGCGGCAGTCTTCGGCCAGTTAGCGACCTTGGCTCAAAGCTTTGGACGGAAAGGCTTCGAAACCTACAAGGCATTTGCAATTGCTCAGGCGTTGGTCGCGATCCCGGGCGTAGCGATCGAGGCATACAAGAGCACGGTAGGCATCCCGGTGGTCGGCCCGTTCCTGGCACCGGTGGCTGCGGCCACGGCCGTGGCCATCCAGCTGCGGCAGGTGGCGCAGATCCGCGCCGCCCAGCCACCCGGCCGGCGCTTCGGCGGGAGCGTGGCCGCCGGCGGGCTGTACGAGGTCACCGAGTCGGGTGTTCCGGAAGTGTTTCGCGACAGCCGAACCAGCCGCAGCTACCTGCTGCCCGGCAATGCCGGCGAGGTGGTGCCGCTGGGCAGTGGTGGCGGCAATGGTGGCGCTGCTGGCGGCGGGGCCTTGAACCTGAACGTGCAGGTGATCAACCAGGTGGCGAACGCGCAGGTGCGCACCGAGCGCAGCACCGATGCCGATGGCCGGCCGACCCTGCGGCTGATCGTGGCGGAGATCGGGCGCGATATCCGGGAGGGTGGCGAAGTGGGCAGCGCGATCCGCGATACCTACGGCCTGCGCCGCGCCGGGCGGGTGCTCTGATGCAGTACCCGGCCAGCCTGCTGCAGGCGCCGCTGCGCGCCAGCTTTGCCGACGCTGCCCCGGAGACGGTGATCCGCAGCCAGAACGACAGCGGCCCGCGCAAGGCCCGGCAGCGCTACACCGCAGCCGAGCGGCCGCTGAGCTGCACGGTGCTGCTGCGCTCACAGGCGGAGAAGGATCTGCTGGACAACTGGTTCCAGTACACGCTGGCCGGTGGCGCCCTGCCCTTCGCCTGGCCAGCGCTGGGCTCGGCGCTGGGCGAACGCAACCTGCTGAACAAGGGCAGCTTCGCGGATCTGCAGCGCGGACTGTGGACCGGTTCCGGCAGCACGATCCAGAGCACGACGGAAGCCTGGGGCGGCTTTTTTCAGGCGCTGCAGCGGGACAATTCCGAGAACGCGCCGTTCGATGTCACGCCCGGGCAGCGGCTGTTCACGCGGCTGCGGATGCGATCCACCGGCTGCACGTATCCGCTGGCGTTCAACGTGGCCTTTGCCAACGCCAGCGGCGCGAACTTCGTGTTCGGCGCCGGCGGCGACCTGCCGGCCAATACCGGCTGGACGCTGGTCACGGCGTCATGCCTGGTGCCGGATGGTGCGGTCAGCGGCCGCGGCTATCTGGTGATCAACGGACCGGCCAGTACCAACATTGGCCCGGCCGGGTTTGCCGAGCTGTCGGTCTCGACCTCGCCGCTGGATGCCCGCTACAGCGTAGTGGCCGGGCCGACCTATCGGCTGGCGGGTGCCCGCGTGTGGACCGCGGACCTTCAGCTGGTGCGCCTGCCGTGAGCCTGTCGCTGCGGGCGCTGCAGGCAGTGCTGGCCGAGAACACCGGCGAGGTGTTCGTGGAGTGCGCGGTGCTGTCCGGCGGCGGGCTGGCCAGCCCGGTGCGCATCGTCAACGACCCGGTGCCGCTGGTGCGCAGCGAAGGCACGTTCCAGCCGCTGGCCTTCGAGCTGGTGCTGCCGAAAGACGATGGCGAAAGCCTGCCGCAGCTCAGCATGGTGATCGACAACGTGGACCAGGCGATTGCCGCGACGCTGCGCAGCATCACCGGCACGCCCACGGTGCGGCTGGAGATCGTGCTGGCCAGCCAGCCGAACACGATCGAGGCCGGGCCCTACACCCTGACGCTGAAGCGCTGGCGGGTGAACGCGGACAGCGTGAACCTGCAGCTGGCGTACGAGAACATCCTGGACGAACCATTCCCGCGCGATCAGTTCACGCCGGTCAACTCGCCGGGGCTGTTCGGGTGACGCCGGCAATTGCCCGCTTTGTCGGCGTGCCGTACGTGGACATGGGCCGCGATCCGGCGATCGGGCTGGACTGCTGGGGCGTGGTCAAGGCGGTGCGCGAGCAGGTGTACGGCCTGGCCACACCGGACTACCGCGAACAGTGCCGCGCCGACCAGCCGGACCGACACGGGCTGATCGATGCCTGTGCGCGCGACTGGGAAGCGGTCACCGATCCGCAACCGGGCGACGTGGTGCTGCTACGCATCGGCAGCCATGTGCGCCACGCGGGCGTGGTGGTGGCCACCGCGCCGCTGCAGATGCTGAGCAGCACGGACGACGTTGGCAGCGCGATCGAGCGGCTGGACGGGCCGCGCTGGGCCACACGAATTGCCGGCTACTACCGGCAGGCACCGGAAGTAACGATCCGCGTGTTCCCGCAGCCGCTGCGCGCTGACTGCCTCGAGGCGAAGGCGCCCGCCGGCGGCAGCCTGAAGCAACTGCTGGGCGACGCGGCGGGCCACTACCGAGTGAGCGTCAACGGCGTGGAAGTTCCGCGCGAGCAGTGGCCCCACGTGCGGCCGAAGCCCGGCGCGCTGGTCACGGCACATGCGGTGCCGCAGCGGGTGTTCCGCCGAATCCTGGGCGCGCTGCTGGGCGTCATCAGCTTCATCACCAAGCCGCTGCTGAAGCTGCTGGCACCGCCGGTGCCGTCCGCCCCGGGTGCGGGCGACAGCTTCAACCGGCGCACGGCGCTGACCGGCACCCGCAACAACGTGGCGCCATACGAGGTGGTGCCCTGCGTGTATGGGCGAATGCGCTTCTATCCGCCGTTCGCCGCGCTGCCGTTCACCGAACAGGTGGGCGACACCCAATACCTGCGCGTGCTGCTGATGCTGGGATACGGCCCGCTGACGATCAGCGATATCCGCATCGGCACCACGCCGATCAGTTCGTTCCAGGGCGTGGAGGTCGAGATCGGCAGCGCGCCGTCGCTGTTCGCCAACGATGTCAGCGAGGAGACTTTGGCAGTGGAACTGAATGACCCCGCCAGCACCGTGACCCGCACCACGGCGCTGGGCGTGGATGAGTTCAGCTTCGATCTGGCTTTTCCGCAGGGTTTGTACAGCGTGGATGACCGCAACCGTACGCGGCTGGCCACAGTGCGCTTTTCGGTGGAGTACCGCGCAGCCGGCAGCGGCGGCGCGTGGATCAATCCGGTGCTGACTGGCACGGCCAGCTTCAGCGCCGGCTGGATCAGCGTGCCGGGCGGCGACTACGCCTTTGCCTGCGTGGGCATGGTGCGCGAGACGCGCATGGCCGGCATCCGCGTGAAGCCCGGCGCGCGCGGCCAGTACGAGGTGCGGATTTCCCGGCAGAACACGGTGACCGAGATCGGCAGCCCGACAATCACGGCGGCAGACTGCCAGCTGATTGCGCTGCGCGGCGTTACCTACACCGTGCCGAGTGCCGTGCCGAACACGCTGCTGCTGGCCATGCGGATCAAGAGCACCGACCAGCTCAATGGTGTGACCGATCGCATCAACGTGCTGGCGCAGCGTGCACTGCCGGTGTGGAGCGGCAGCGCCTGGGTGACACAGGCCACGCGATCGCCGGCGTGGGCGTTTGTCGACGTGCTGACCGGCATCGCGACCGAGCGCGCGGTGGACCGCAACAGCCGGCTGGCGCTGGCCGAGATCATCGACTGGGCAGCCGAGTGCACCACGCGTGGCCGCACCTTCGATGCCGTGATCGACAGCCGCACCACGGTGTTCGAGCTGGCGCGGGACATTGCCAGCGTGGGGCGCGCCAGCATCAGCCAGCGCGATGGCCGGTTCACGGTGATTCAGGACCAGGCGATCAGCGTGCCGGTGCAGTGGTTCACGCCGCGCAACAGCCAGAACTTCGAGGCGGAGATCTCGCTGGAGCCCCTACCCCATGCCGTGCGCGTGCGCTTCGTCAATCCCGATCTGGACTACCAGCAGGATGAAATCATCGTGCCGGATACCGGCTACACCGAGGCCACCGCCACCCGCTTCGAGACGCTGCAGCTGCGCGGGGTAACCAGCCCGCAGCAGGCCTGGCTGGGCGGCAAGTACTTCCTCGCGCAGAACCGGCTTCGGCGCACGAACTACACGCTCACCTGCGACGTGGAGAATCTGGTGGCGCGCCGCGGCGATCTGGTGGGCGTCGCCAGTGACGTGATCGGCGTAGGGCTTGGCAGCGGCCGGGTAACGCGCGTGGTGCTGAATGGCAGCAGCCAGGCCACCGAGGTGGAGATCGATGAATTCGTGACGCTGGCTGCCGGCCGCACGTATGCGCTGCGGATCCGCCGGAACATTGCGGCCAGCGTGGTCTCGCAGGTGACGTCGGTGGTCGGCACGGTCAACCGTTTCACCTTGATGACGCCGCTGGGCGGCGTGAATGTCGGCGATCTGGCGATGGTCGGCGAGCTGAACAGCGAAACCCGGCTATGCCGCGTGGTCTCGCAGGATCCCGGCCCGGACCTGACCGCCACGCTGACCCTGGTGGATGACGCACCGGAGTTGCTGGAAACCCAGAACCTGACGCCGCCGGCGTTCCCGCCACGCGGCGACATCGTGGTGGACCCGGCGCTGATCCAGTGCTGCCCGCGGCTGCCGACACTGGCCAGCGGCGGCACGTCCGGCACGGCACCGACCACCGCCCCCGGCGGATCCACGAGCCCGGTGATTCGAGTGTCCATTCCGTGACCGCTGCCTGCCTGCCGATCGATTATGTGGAGGTCCGCGTGCGGCCGAGCGCCGTACCGGATGACTGGAAATACCACCGCTTTGCCCCCGGCCAGCCGATCCTGATTCCCGGCGTGGAGGTGGGCGTGCAGTACGTAGTGGAAACCCGCTGCGTGCCGAAGCTCGGCGGCATTCCCAGCGACTGGAGTGCAGCCACGCACACGGTGCAGGCCGCGCGCCTGTACCTGCCGCAGGTGACCGGCGCTGCCGCCACGCCGCTGGCCGATGGCGTGCACCTGATGTGGACCCGCCCGGCCGGACTGGCAGCCGACGTGCGCACCGAGATCTACCGCGCGCCGGACGCCGGCGGCATGCCCGGCACCTTCACCCTGCTGTTCATCGCCCCGGGCACCGCCTACAACGATGCCGTGACCAACGGCGCGCTGTACTGGTACACGATGCGCTTCGTGGATTACGGCGGCAGCAGCGGCAGCTACAGCACACCGGTGTATGCCCGGGCCAAGACGGTGGAAGACGGGGCCACCAACGGCGCGGTGCTGGGGACCAACCTGATGCTGCCCGGTGGCGGCGGCGTGGTTTCGAATCTGGACCAGTTCCCGGACGGCACGAACTACGCGCGGCTGCGCGCAAACCAGCTTCAGCGCGGCGTGCTGATCGGCAAGATCCAAGGCGCGAACCTGTGCCCGAACCCGGGCTTCGAGCTGAACGATGCTGACTTCCCGGCCGGCGCGGTGCTGACGGCGAGTACCGGTATCTGCGATGGCTGGTATCGGTCGGTCTCGACCGGCGGCTGGGCGGTGTCCCGCGAGACCAGCGGCTTCGCGCCGCATTCCGGTGGCGCGAACCTGCTGATCAGCCTGCAGCCCGGGCAGAGCCTGGGGCCCGGCACCTATGGGTGCGTGGTGCAGTCCGACCGCATCAACGTGATTGGCGGTGACGATTACATCTATGGCGGCTTCCGCCGGGCCGATGCCCATGCTTCGCTGCCTGGCACGGTCAGCGCGCTGCGGCGCATCGGCCTGTTCTGGTATCGGGCGGATGGCTCCGCGTGCACGCCTCCGGAAAGCTATGCCGACGCCACCGGCGCGGCCGGCATCGCCTACGAGGCGGACTACCTGAGTTACCGCATCACGGCCCCCAGCGATGCCGCCTATGCGCGGTTCCAGTGCGCGGCGTTCATCATCGTGGCCAGCGGCACGTTCAATACCGGCAGCTCGCTGTACTGCGATGCCCGGTTCGATGACATGCGCCTGACCGCGGCGGTGTCGATCGACAAGCACGTGGTCGACGGGCCGGTCTACAGCCGCACCGGCACGCCGTATCTGCAGGCGGGCCGGCCGCGCTCGGTCACGTCGGGCAAGAACATGTTGGTCAACCCAACGTTCGAACTGGCGAGCGTCGGCATCGGCACCGGTGGTGGTGGCGTCACGACGATGCAGGCGGGCGTGATCGTGCTGGACGGCTGGGAGACGACCAGCGGCGACGGCACCAACATCGGCGCGTTCCCGCAGGATGCCGTGCAGTTCGCCTATGACACGGTGGCGTTCGCGGGTTCGCGTGCCGTGCAGCTCCGCGTGCCAGCGGGCCAAGGCATCACGGTCAACAGCAACAGCTATCACGCGCTCGCGCTGCAGAGCGATCGCGTCTATCCGCGGCCGAACGAGGCGTTCCTGCTGACCGGCCAGCGCTGGGTCGATTCGGCCTATCTCACGAGCGTGGCCGGGCTCGAGTTCATCGCGCGGGTCGGCATCTGCTGGTTCACCAGCACCGGTACGCTGCTGTCATCCGGTGGTTTTCAGTTCGCCGATCTGAGTGCTGGCACCGGCAGCGCCTACGCCGGCTTCACGATGACCGGATCAGTGCCGGCGGCGGCGGCCTTCGGCCGGGTCTACATCGGCCTGTTCGTCCGCAACACGACCGGCGCGACGATCACGCCCGGCAATTTCTATGCGGTGTTCCGGGTCGACGACCTGAGCTTCACGCAGCCGGTGTCGCTCGATGCTGAAGTGCTGGACGGCGGCACCTTCGGCAAGACGCGCGTCGACATCCTGACCGACAACCGACCGGACTTCGCCAAGCCGATCCCGAACCGGACCGCCGACTACATTGCCGAGACTGGCGGTCGGCGCTGGGCTGCCGAAAGCGGCGCGACGGTCGGCGCCACTGCCGGCGTGAACCTGCGGCGAAACAGCGGCGTGACGCTCGACGATGCCGATGTGATCACGAGCATGGGCACGGCCAATGACGTGGCCAATGTCAATGGCACGGCAGCCGCGATCGTAAGGAGCAACGCTTTTGCGGGATGGGCGCTCACAGACCCTACAACCGGTGTGCGCGTAGGCGGCGGCCGCAATCTGCCGCCAGTCAGAACAGCCGGAGCGGGGAGCCAGTGGAACGGCGCGAACCTCACTGCGTCGTGGGACTCAGCGAGTCCCGCCAATGTCACGATCACGGCGGCGGCGGGGACGCTGCAGCAGGGCAGTTTTGGCGCCAGCTTTGGCGCCTCAAGCGTCGCTCTCGGTGCAATTCCCCGCGGTTCGCCACAGACCTTCCGGCTGTATTACGAGGGCAGCACGATCCTTCTGGGCGGGACGTTCAGCCTGCAGGCCACATCCAACCCAGTGACGCTGGTCAGCAGCGATCTGCGCATCCATGTGGGCACCATCACTTTTACCGTTCCGGTCAGCGGAGGGTCCGGCTCGGGCGGCACTCCAACCAGAGGCGGCGGCGGAGTCATTCCATGAGCTACACCAAGGTCACCGATCCCGCCGACCTGGCGGCGTTCACACTGCCTGACCCTGACACTGGCGAGCCGATCAGCGTCATCGCGCCAGACGAGGAACTGCTGCTACTGGACACCGGCGACTACGTGGCAGCGAGTTGCTCGGCCTATCGGCACGAGCACATGGGCGGCCGGACGCTGATCGGCGTGGTGCGCTGGCTGGATCATGAAGGTGGCGCGGTGCTCGATGCGCTGGATCGCCGCGTTATGGTCACCATGCAGCACACGGCCAGCGTGGGGCAGCTGACGCGCTATGGCGAGGGGCCGCTGAAGCGCGAGCTGCTGCTGATGCTTCTCGGTGAGCCGCCAACGCTGATCGAAGGCGAGCCCATCATCATCTGGCCCGATGATGTGCGCGCCAGCGTCAGCATTCGCAACGCGATCACCGCGGCAACCAATGAGGGCCCGGCGTACGACCTGGCAGACCTGCTGTGACGATCGAGATCCGCTGCGAGGTGGGCAGGCTGCTGATCGGCGATCACGCCGTGCTGTCGGGCAGCATGCTGGCGGTGACGCTGGCCCAGCTACCGATCGAGATCTCCGCCGACGTTGCGACGGGCGTCTGGCGCGCGCTGCTGACGCATGCCGGTACCGCCGTGGATCCAGCGATCGACGTGGCGGTGATGTACGGCGAGGCGCTGGGCGAGCGCTACAGCCTGACCCCCGCAGGCGTCAGCCGGTTCGGCTGCAGCGTGGTGATCGAGGGCGAGCTGGGCGATCGCGTGCTGATCAGCGCGGCCGCGCTGCCGGCTGGTGATGTCAGTCCTGCAGCCTGAGCAGCTGCAGCCAGCGCGCGGCCTTTTCGTCGCTCATGCGCTCGACTTCCGCGTGCAGGGCTTCCTTGCTGGAGACGTAGTTCAGCGCCGTGTCTGCTACGGCAACGGCTGGGGGTACCGGGGCGCTACCGAACAGCGGCGGCTGTGCCTGCAGCATTTCGTAGCGGCCTACGCGGCCCTCCGCCACGGCCGCGAAGACGGCTGATTCCAGCAGGTGGTTTTCCGAGCCGAACCGCTGGTGCGTGCATACGGCGTACTGATCCAGCGATATCCGCCCCAGCTCGCCAGCCAGCACCACGAACGCGGCGGGCAGCGCTGCGAATGGTTGACGCTCGATCACCAGGAGCCAGCGCTTGGTCGTGGCGTCGATCGCGCGGATGGCACGCGCAGCAGTGGCCGGCGACAGGATCTCGCGCATGCGGCGCGCGGCGCTGACATCGGTCTCGAAATGCTCCACCTGGTACGGCGCACCCATGCCGGTCAGCAGCCAAGTGACGTTGACGTTTTCGGCCTCCGCCAGCTGCTGCAGCTTGGTGCTGCCCGGTACCACGCCGGCCTTGATCCGGGTGACATCGTTGGCAATCCAGCCGATGCCCTTCAGCCAAGGCGTGAGTTTTCGGCCGGCCGCTATTTTCTCAATGCGATCAATGAACAGGCTCGCGTCAGTGCGAATTTCCGTATCAGCGGCTTGCTTAGTACGGTTTTTGTGATTAGATTTTTCACCACGCACCACGGAGACACCCCGCGATGACGGCACGGGCAGCAGCGAAAAAGACGGCAGGTCGCGAGCGCGAAGGGCGCTGGAAGCGCACGGCCAGCAAGCACACGAATATCCGGCTGCCGCTCGATCTGCGGCAGCGGTTGGAGGGCGCAGCCGAGCGTGAGAACCGAACGTTGTCGAGCATGGGAGGGGAATGCATTCGGCGCGCCCTCGATGCGATGGAGGGGGTGCATGCGCACGGAGCGGGTCAATCGTCCGCCGGCAGCGCCGCAACTTAAGTAGAGAAAAAGGTGCACCGATCAGGGCGGCAACCCTGACCGGTGCGAGGGATTACTGGCTTGGTCACCCGTTCGTCCCCGGTGAAAAATTAACAGTTTTCAGCTGTCCGGGGTAGTTCGCCGGTTTTCCCTCTCGATCTCAAGTGAATCGAGGGGCTGCTTTCATGCACAGCACCATTCGCACGGCGATTTACCTGACCGTGCACCAGTTTCCAGCCCGCCGCGGGCTGAACCCGATCGAGACCGCCGCGCAGGCGATCGGCCGGGCACCGGGCACCGTCTACAACAAGGCGGCCACCGATAGCGAGCACGGCTTCACGATCGCCGAGATCGTGATGCTGATGACGGCCAGCAGCGACTACCGCGTGCTGCATGCGCTGGCCAACTCGGTGGATCACTGCGTGGTTCGCCTGGGCGATTACCGCCGCACCTCCGACCTCGAGCTGCTGGACCTGCTGCTGATGCAGGTGCGGGCCGAAGGCGATCGCAGCGATCGCATCCGCCGCGCGCTCGAGGACGGCCGAATCAGCGGTGCGGAGATCTCCGACATCCGCGACGGCGTGCACGCCCACATCACGGCGGAGCTCGAACTGCTGGCACGCCTGGAAGGCCTCGCCGATGCCGCGCGCTAAGGCCTTGCCGCTGCCCGTGATCACCGACAACGCGCCGAACGGCCTGAACGCCGCGGCCGTTGCCCGCCTGCTGGTGCTGACCGCCGGGCCGCGTCTGGCCCGGCTGGCCACGCCGCCCTCCCCCGCTGTGCCTGCGAGTGCCAAGCCATGCCCACCGTGACCTATCGGGATCTGCCCGAGACCCCTGCGTTCCGCTTTCTGCTGGAGCCGGGCAAGCCCGCGCCGTTTGTCCTGGGCTGGACCTTGACCGCGTTCGTGGACCGCGATGAACGCGATCAGAAAAGTCTGCGCTTCGAGCTGCAGATGAACGGCGTCGTGATCCGCATGCACGGCCTGCAGGCGGGCTTCCGCGGCCAGGTCTTCGCCATCGGCTGGGCCCTGACCCACAACGCCACGACCTTCGACGACGCCGGCAGCCCTGTGCTGATCGACGTCGAGCTGCACTGACCCTGCTGTTCCGCTGATCCACAAGGTGACCGAGCCATGCAAACCATCCTGCGGCGGTATCTCACGCCGGCTGAAGAGAAACAGTTTTTCGATGCCATCAAGGCGCGCAGTGGCTTCGCAGCCGCGCGGGACTATCACGTGCTGCGCCTGATCCGCCTGTGCGGCGGCCGCGTGGGCGCGATCTGCAAGCTGACCGTGGGCGATGCCCGCAACGCGCTGGCCGAGCAGTCCCTGCAGTTCCGCAGCGCGATCGCCAAGGGCGGCCGCGGCTACGAGGTGCCGCTGACCAAGGCCATCACCGAGGAGCTGCGCGCCCTGCTGAAGCTGCGCAAGGATGAAGGCCTGTCGATGGATCTGGCCGAGCCGCTAGTGATCAGCCGCACGCGCGGCGTGGGCGGCACCGGGCTCACGCCGCGCGCGCTGCAGATGCGCTGCCGGCATTGGAGTCAGGCTGCGGGTCTATCCGTGGAGGTCTCCCCGCACTGGCTGCGCCATACGTTGGGGCAGCGCCTGGTGGAGCGCAGCACCGGCAAGGAACCGGTGCTGCACGCCGCCGCCGTGCTGGGCCACCGCGATCTGCGCAGCACGATGATCTACACCCGCCCCACCCGCGAAGCCGTGGCCAGCAGCCTGCGCGAGGCGGCACTGTGAAGCGCGCGCTGAAGAACGTAGTGCTGACGGACCGCGTTGCAGAGGAAGCCGGGCTGGTGCGCCTTGTCGCCACGATCAAGCCCAGCAGCCCGTACTACAGCCAGGCGGACTTCGCGCCGGGCTCGCTCACCGTTCAGTTGGCGTTCCCGGTCTCGACGCAAGACGACATGTTTGGCTGGGTCTTTATCGGCGGCCCCGGTGGCAGGTACCGCCGCGAAGATCTGCACCTGTTCGCCGTGGTCGGCACCAACAAGCTGGTGGCCCTGTCATGACCGCCGCTGCGCAGACCCATGACAACCGCCATGCCGCCCTGCACGGCGAGCTCGACGTGACATTCACGGTGACCATGCCGGCGTCCGAGAAGGACAAGTTCCTGACCTTCTGGTCGGACTGGAAGACCGGCGACAAGTTTGATCGCCGCCTGCAGCTGCGCAACGCCGACATCGAGCAGGGCCGAAAGAGCCTGGCGCATTTGATGAATCTGGTGATGCACGTGAACTTCACCTGCGGCCAGAGCTATGTCGTGGCCGGGGTGCTGGCCGGCATGTACAACGGCGACCGCGTGAAGCCCAACCTGTTCGATCTCAAGGGGCTGGATAGCGATCTGATCGAGCACCTGATCCATGTGCTGCGCCTGCATCACGAGAACGTGATGGAGATCCACCGCTACCTGCCGAATGGCAGCGCGGTGTTCGAGAAGATGATTTCGGCCTACCGCCTCGAGCGGAAGCGGAGGGCCCGATGAATGGACTCGCCGCAGGACAAGGTGCTGATGATCTGCATCAGCCGGCTGCCGCCCGAGCTCAAGCGCCGGGTGTGGACCTTCATCAAGACCGAGCGGCCCGCGACGGCAGCGATGCTGAACGGTGCGGATCCGGACTGCCCCTTCGCTCAGATGATGGCGACGTTCGGGGAGTGCTCGATCTGGCTGCCGGTACCGGACACGGGGCTGACATCAGCCGAGGTCGGTTCGCTGAGCATTTCGATGGTGTCGTGGCGTGGCGGGGGGATTACTACGCCTACACCGACGCACTCGATGGCGGCCGATTCGTCCAGCGACTCGGCACCGAAGGTGAGCTCAGCGCGGATCAAGCGCTGATGGCCGTCATCGATGCCGACATCGCCTATCGCCGGAGCAAATCATGACCCAGCACTTTGCCCCCGGGGCCGAAGCGATCCTGGTCAACTCGCGCTGCCTGAGCCCGCACGGCCGAGCCTTCATCGGCGAGAACGTGCTGGTGAAGTACCCGATCCCCGATGACCATGTACCGGCGAAATTCCGGATCCACCCGTCTGGCTCCACCGCCGGCTTCTACTTCGTGACGCTGGCCGATGGCATCCCGACCGTGGTCTGTGGCCACTGCCTGCAGCACCGCCCGGCGAATTACTTCACCTGGGATGGCATCGAGGCCATGACCGGCTGGCACCCGCCGGCGTCGATGCCGATCGCCAACAACAGCACGGCCGGCAATGCGCCTGCAGGCGGTGAGTCATGAGCCTGCTGGTGCATCTGTTCCTGCTGCTGATCGTGATCGGGATCGTCTGCGGCCTTGTCGGCTGGTGGGCGGACAGCGTGGCGATGAAAGCCAATCTCACGGGCGATCCGGCGCGTGATGCCGAGACGCTGAAGTTGCTGCTGCAGCGGGAGGGTGATGAGTCATGAGCGCCCAAATGCCGGTTCGCCATCTCGACACCCTGCGCCCGATCGCGGCACTCGCCGCCAACCGGCCGCACGGCGATCGCCTGCGGTATCTCGCCGGCTGCCGCTGCGAGTGGTGCAAGAAGGCCAATTCGCTATACGAGAACGCGCGGCGGCAAGCCCGGGCCCGCGGCGAGCACAACGGCATTGTCGATGCCACCGAGGCCCGCGAGCACCTGCTGTACCTGCGCAAGCGCCACGTCGGCCGGCGTGCGGTGCACGCGGTATCGGGCGTGTCTGAAACCGTGCAGCAAGAGGTCGCCAGCGGCCGCAAGCCGAAGATCCGCGCCGAGACCGCGCGCAAGATCCTGCGCATCACCGTCCAACAGTGCAGCGACCACGCGCTGGTGTCGGCGAAGACCACGTGGAAGCTGCTGAACGAGCTCCTCGAGGAGGGCTTCACCGAAGCGCAGCTGGCGAAGGCGCTGGGCTACCAGCAGCCATATCTGCAGATCAAGCGTACGAAAGTGCTGGCGATCACCGAGCTCAGGGTGCAGCGGCTGCACGCGAGGCTGATGGCATGAGCGCGCATCGCTGCCATTGGCCTGGTTGTTCAAGCGCAGTGCCGCCGGCGTTGTGGGGATGCCGCAGCCATTGGTTCAGGCTGCCAAAGCACCTGCGGGATCTGGTGACGGCGACGTATCGACGCGGCCAGGAGATCACCAAGGATCCGTCGCTGGAGTATGTCGCTGCAGCGAACGCCGTTCAGGAATGGATCCGATCGAACTGCGCCGATGAAATCGGAGTGCCGATGATTCACACCCTGAGCATCCTGCAGCCGTGGGCGTGGCTGATCGTGCATGGCTACAAGGACATCGAGAACCGTGACTGGGCAACCAGCTTCCGCGGACGATTTCTGATTCATGCCGGCAAGCGATTCGGTCGCGAGCAACGCGAGGATGTCGCTCAGGTGATTCAGCGCTTTCCTGCCATCAAGCTGCCGGAGCAGTTCGCGCTGGGCGGCATCGTTGGCGATGCCGAGTTGCTGGACTGCACCGATCAGCATTCGAGCCCTTGGTTCGTCGGCAGCTTCGGCTTCGTGCTCGCCAATGCCAGGCCGTTGCCGTTCCGCGCCTACACCGGGCAGCTGGGCTTTTTTCGAACGCCGGATGTGAAGTCATGAGCGCGCCGACAGCCAAGGCCCGCAAGCCGCCCGCGCCCGTGAAGATGTGGGCGGTGATCGTCGTCAACTCGCGCTGTGACTGGATTCATTACACGTCGATCGCCCGCACACGGCGCGCTGCCTGGGAATCGTTCCTCGCCCTGTGGGACTTCGAAGGTCAGCAGCGACGCCGCGAAGATTTGAAGGCTGGCCACTATCGCCTGGCGCGCGTGAAAGTCATCGAGGATCTGAAATGACCCTGCCCGCCAAGCCGCCGGTGGCGGCAGAGACCAAGCCGTGGCGCTCCGCGCCGATCGCCGATCAGATCGAGGCGCTGAAGCGCGCGCAGGAAGGCCAGCGCCGGTATCACAAGAAGATCATGGCGGTGGGCTCGAACGCGAACCCGACGTTCTATCGCTTGGAGGACTGGCGGCTGTCTTCCGCGCTGCGCACGCTGGAACGGCTGCAGGCCGAAGGTGCGACCGAATGAGCGCCGGCCGCAGCCCGTTCGAGGTGCTGGAGGAGCTGTGCAGCGCGAAGGTTATCGTGCAAGGCCGGCGCGTGAAGATCCAGCAGGCGATGTTGTGGATGGGCGTGGGCTCGATCCGCGTGGGGCGCCGGGTGTTCGAGTGCCCCGGCCCGAGCTCGCGCCTGACCATCGCCGTGCTGCCGGCAGACCCGGCCACGGTGCCGGCTTCAACGATCTGATGCCGCGCCAGGCCGACCTGTTTCCGGCGAAAACCGCGCACCCGCGGCTGCCCGGAGAGGGTTACGCCGGCACCCCCGGCACCGGCCCGCAGGGGCAGACCTGCAAGACCTGCGATCACCTGACCTGCCACGAACACCACACCGGCGGACGCGCGCGGCGTTGGTACAAGTGCAGCCTGGTGAAGCGGCGCTTCAGCGCCGTGACGGACATTCGGCTGGATGCACCCGCCTGCCACCAGTGGGCACCTTCAACAGACCAACAACCATAAGCGGACATGCAGCCATCGGACTCAGAGGGATTCAAGGAAGCACTATGGCGCAACGCGGCGGAGATCAAGGAACGGGTGGATCTGCACGATCTGGCCGAGAAGCTTGGGCTGGAGCGGCCGGTGCGCAGCGGCAACTACAAGAGCCCGCACCACAAGGACAAGAGCCCGAGCCTGTCGATCTTCGACGGCGGCACCGGCTGGAAGGACTGGAGCAGCGACGCCGGCGGCGATGCCTTCAGCCTGGTGATGTATGTGAACGGCTGCGACTTCCCCGAGGCCAGCCGCTGGCTGCATGACTACTGCGACATCCCCTGGCCAACAGCCAAGGAAGCCCCGCGGCGAGAGCGCAGCGCGGCCGAGTTCATCGCCACCAGTTGCCTTGCGGATCCTGAGCCGGCGGTGGCCTATCTGCGCGATGAGCGGAAGATCCCGGAAGCGACGATCCGCGAAGCGATCAAGGCGCGCACACTGGGCTATTCGAGCTGGACCAGCGACAAGACGCCGGCCGGCGAGATCGGACATCAGGGCCCGGCGGTGGCTTTCATCGCGTATGACCCCACCACGGGCCTGGCGGAGGGCGTGGACAAGCGCTTCATCGATCCCGCCCTGAACGGCGGGCTGAAGACCTGGAGCAAGGGCGAAAAGCTAGGCCTGCCGTGGCTGGCCAGCCGTCGATCGCTGAAGGCCGCGCGCACGGTCTACGTGGTGGAGTCTGCGATCAATGCGCTGTCGATCGAGGCCTGCGAGATCAAGGGTGCCTGCGCGATGGCCGTGCGCGGCCTGCAGGGCGCGGCGGCGATCGACTGGACGCAGTGCCACGGCAAGCACGTGGTGATCGTGTTCGATGCCGACGAACCGAACGCCAGGGACCGCCGGCCCGGGCCGGAAGCGGCCTGGGCGCTGTATGACCAGCTGACGGCGCTGAACATTGGCTGCGCGATCGTGGACCAGACCGACTGGGCCCGCCGCAAGCTGAACGACTGCAACGACGTGCTGAAGGCCGAAGGGGTCGACGGCCTGCGCACGCGGCTGCGGCGCCTGGAGGATTCCGCGATCGCCGGCGTACCGGCGAAGGTGCAGCCCGGGCCGAAGCGGCTGTGGCTGCCGGGCTATGACTTCGCGGTGTACGGCCGCTTCAAGGCGCAAGCCGACTTCACGCAGTACATCAGCGATCTCGGCGACGACCCGGAGGAAGATTCCGGCAGCGATGACGACGATGAAGCTGGCGGCGAACGCCGCGGCGTGAAGCTGGCGCCGCTGGCCGGCTTCCGGATTGCGGCGATCTCGCGCGTGACCATCCAGAGCCCGAAAGCGACGGTCAGCGGCGTGAAGGATTCCGCACCGACGACGCAGTTCGCGGCCACGGTGCAGGTGCCACGCCACGGGCCGCGGCTGCTGCGCCGGGTGTTCCGCGATGAAGATCTGCATCGACTGGCGCGCTGGGAGGACTTCGGGCCGATCTACGACCCGAAGCAGTTCAAGCGCCTGGTCACCTTGTTCGAGCGCGCCGTGCACTTCGGCGAACGCCGCGCGGCCAACTTCGTGGGCCTGTGCTGGCTGGACGGCAAGCTGCGCGTGAACGAGGGCACGGACTGCTATTTCGAGCGGCCCGACAAGCAGTGCATCTATCACGATGCCGTGTTCCATCGCGGCACGCAGAGCGACGCCCGGGCGGTGATCGATGCCTACCAGACCACGTTCAAGCAGAACGCGGCCGCGATCCCGCTGGTGTGGGTCTGCGGCGCCGTGGCGCTGAAGTGCATCCTGGGCTTCTGGCCGCACTTCGAGATGCAGGCCAAGAAGGCATCCGGCAAGTCGACGCTGATCGAGCGCCTGAGCGGCACCACGGGCTTCCAGATGTTCAGCTCGGAACAGCTCAAGACCTCGTACCGCATCATCAGCTCGGTGGGGCATTCCTCGATCCCGGTGGGCTGGGAAGAAGTCAGCAAGGCCGGCAAGGTGAGCCTGGCGATGGCGATCACCATGCTGCAGGAGAGTTACCAGTTCACGCCGCACACGCGCGGATCCGAGAACCTGCGGTATCTCAATGCCGCACCGGTGCTGCTGGCAGGTGAAGACGTGCCGGCCAAGGACATCACCGGCAAGTTGGTGCGCACCAAGCTGACCAGCGAAAAGCAGGGCCCGGTGATGCCGAAGAAGCTGCCGCTGTGGCCGATGCGCAACTGGCTGGACTGGGTGGCGGAGCTCGACCCGGAAACGGTGGTGAAGCGTCACGAGCGGCTGCTGGAGTACTGCTATCGCAACAGCCGCAGCACCAAGGGCGATCTCGGTGCCAAGCGCATGGCCACGAACTACAGCGCGCTGCTGCTGGCGTGGAAGCTGATGACCGAGTTCGCCGGCATCGAGGAGAACGCGGGCGACTTTCCGCGCGACTGCATCGCGGAAATGAACGCCCACATGACCGAGACCGAGCACGATCGCGAGCCGTTCGTGTGGATCCTGGAGAAGCTGGCCAGCGAGATCGCCAGCGATCGCTTCGTTTATCCGTTCGCGTGGCGCGAGGTGAAGCCAGGGCCGGATCAGGAGCCGGAGGTGTGCCTGGTGGTCAAGGCGCAGTACGTGATGGATCACCTGTCGACGTCCAACAACCTGCGCGACTTCTACGACACGCTGCCGATCAAGACCGCGCGCGTGTTCAAGCAGCAGCTGGTCGACGCGGAGCTGGTGGTTGATCCCGATTTCCGCACCGTCATCAACGGCCGCGACCAGTACCACTGCATCGCGATCGGCGTGAAGCGGTGCTCAGCCAAGGGCATCGACCTGCCGGTCAAGGTGATCAAGGACGGCAGTGAGACCGAGATCGGCCGCGCACTGGCTGCCGAGATGCGCGCTGCGGATGAAGCGCCCGTCTGACATCGATCCCCTGCTGCACTGCCCCGCCCCGCGGGGCTTTTTTTTGCCCGGAACCTGCACGGTCCCCCGCAAACCTGCACGGTCCACTTGCCTTGATCCCCTCGCTTGCGGGGGAAAAAGCCGTTTACCGCGCGTGTGAGGCAGGCATTCCGTTTCAACTTGCACGGTGCCCCCTGCCTTTTGGCCTAAGCCTTTGATTGTCTAAGCAACTGCACCGTGCAACTTCCAACGATTACCGTGCAACTTTCCCGCTGTACCGTTCACCTTTTCACCTTCCGCTGCACATGAAGTCTTTCGAGCTTTCATATCTATCTCTCTCTTTTTATTGAAAAAGAAGAAGAAGAATGGAGAAAGCGGGCATGTGCAACTTTCGTCGGTCCCGAAAAAAGGACCGTGCAACTTCTCAGTGCGGAAATCGCAAACCTGCACAGTCCCGATCCTCGACAGATCAATGACTTACGCCGCTTTCCGGGCAGAAAGCGGGACCGTGCAGGTTGATCGCATGCCTGCCACGCGATCGGCAGCAGCGACGGCGGCGACATCGAGCTGCAGCCTGGCGATGGGGCGCGATCGAGGACGCGCCGGCGGCAGGCGCGCGCGCTGCCCGGCCAGCCCATGCAAATCGTAGAGCCGGGGCTGCGCACACTCTCAGAAGCTATGCAGGCGGACGTTTGCGCGGGGTCTCTAAGAAGGCCTTGGAGCGGCCTATCTCAAGCGGTGTGCTGAACTTCGCGTTCTGGAAGATTGCGAAGTTGACCGACGATGACGACACGGCCGATCAAGGGCTTGCGGATGCCATCGTGCGAGATAAGCGAAGTTCATTCGCCAGTGTCGCGATCGTCGGTCATCGTGCAGCGGCCGGACCATAGTCCCGGCAGGGGTGGGGGCTCGGCAGGATAGCCCCGCCCTATCAGGTGGGTAGGTGGGTACCAGAACATCCGCAATATCCAGAAGCGCTTTTTTGGCGCGCGCGACCGGTGACCGAGCCATGCGCAAAACTGCTTTGATCTATGCCCGCGTTTCGACGGCCAAACAGGCTGCCGAGGAGCTGCCTGTCACCAGTCAGATCGAGCAGTGTCGCGCGAAGGCGGCGGCACTTGGCGCCGATGTGCTGCAGGTGTTCGCCGATCGCGGCATCAGCGGCACGGATGAAGACCGGCCAGGCTTCCAGGATGCCATTGCGTACGCCGAGGCGGAGCGGATCGATTACTTCGTGACCTGGTCCACCAGCCGCTTCAGCCGCGACTCGGTGCACGCGGCGGTCTACAAGCGGCGACTCGAAAAAGCGGGCGTGGAGCTGGCGTACTGCACCGTCGACATCGATCGCGACACCACCGCAGGCTTCATCCTCGACAACGTGCTGTCGATGATCGATGAGGTCTACTCGCGCCAGGTGTCGATCGACACGCTGCGCTCGCTGATGAACAACGCGCGCGCCGGCCACTGGAACGGCGGACGGATGCCGTACGGCTACAAGGCGGTGGAATCGCCACGCGATGCTCGCCGGCGGACGTTGGTGCCAGCACCGGAGGAGGCTTGGCTGGTGCAGTGCATTTTTCGCTGGCGCTGTGAGGGCTCAGGGCCGCTGCAGATCGCCGCGGCGCTGAACGATCAGGGGCATTCGCACCGCGGGGCGCGGTGGAACAGCACGGCGGTCTCGAACATCCTCGCCAGTCCGGCCGTGCTGGGGGTGATCGTGTTCAACCGTCGCCCGTCACGTCGGAATCCGGGGCGCGCTCGGCTATCGCAAGGTCAGATCGAGGTGCAGAGCTTCGAACCGATCATCACGCGCGAACAGTGGGATCAGGCGCAGGAGATCAAGCGGCGATCGGCGCGGCGCAAGAGCGGATCGCCAATGTCGACGCACCTGCTGACCGGTCTGCTGACCTGCGGCCACTGCGGCGCGCGCATGCACGTCGAAACCGCGATGAACCGCCATGGCACGCGCTACGCCTACTACAACTGCCACGCCTGGCTGTCGGCCCGTGCGTGCGGCGATCGCCGGCGCCGCGCGGATGCGCTCGACGGCTGGCTGCTGGAAGCGATCACAACGCGGGTGTTCACGCGCGAGGTGATGCTGGAAGTCGCGCAAGAACTGAACGGCGCCTGCGGCAAGTGGGCCAGCGAGCGCAAACAGCAGATGGCCGGGCTCGATCGCGAACTGGCGGATGCCACCAAGCGAAAGCGGAAGCTGATGGAAGTGCTCGAGCTGCACGGCATCGATGCGCCAAACCTGGGCGACATCGGTCCACGCATGGCAGAGCTTCGCGAACGCGAATCGCAGCTGCGGGAGGAGATCGAGCGGTTACGAGCTCAGGCGCTTCCGAGGTTCGATCTGAACGATGCAGATCTGGAGGCGTTGCGGGAGTCGCTGATGGAGATTGTCAGCGACCAGTCCGACATCAAGCGCAGCCGAGCGATGCTGCAGCAGGTGCTCGAAAGTGTGGTGCTACACTCCGAGACAGCTGAGATCAACTACAAAACTGCCCTACTCTCTGAACCGACGACACAAGTGGTCGGGGTTCATAGCACGAAAAGTTGGCTCCTTGACCAGGACTCGAACCTGGGACCCAGTGATTAACAGTCACTTGCTCTACCGACTGAGCTATCAAGGAACATTGCGGTCGCGCATTTTACCCAACTCGTTCCGCAAAGCAACACCCTTTTCGACATCCCGGCGATGTTCTTGATCCGCGTCCAGACCCCACCCCGACCCCACCCCGACCTCGCCCGACATCGGCCCGGCAGCACGCGATTCGCGCTGCGGGGCTCAAGGCACGGCGGTGGCGTCGATCAGCTGCGGGCGTAGGCGTCGATGCGCTTCAGGCACTCGGTCAGCACGCGGTCGCTGGTCGCGAAGCTCAGGCGCATGTGACCCGGCGTGCCGAACGCCGATCCCGGCACCAGCGCCACCAGCGATTCCTTCAGCAGCACGTCGGCCAGCGCCAGATCGTCGGCCAGACCCTTGGCCTTGACCAGGCCGGAGACGTCCGGGAACGCGTAGAACGTGCCATCGCTCGGCTGGCAGCGAATGCCCGGAATCTCGTTCAGTCCGGCGACGAGGAAATCGTGACGGCGCTTGAACGCGACGGTCATGTCGGTGACGCAGCGCTGGTCGCCGTTCAATGCGGCTTCGGCGGCAACCTGCGCGATCGACGTCGGATTCGACGTACTCTGGCTCTGGATATCGGCCATCGGCGTGATCAGCCACTTCGGGCCGCACGACCAGCCGAGCCGCCAGCCGGTCATCGAATAGGTCTTCGACACGGCGTGGATGACGACCGTACGGTCATACAGTTCCGGGCAGACGTTGACGATGTTCGCGAACGGCTCGTCACTCCACAGGATCTTTTCGTACATGTCATCGCTGGCGATGATGATGCGCGGGTGCTTCAGCAGCACCTCCGCCAGCGCCGCAAGCTCGGCGCGCGTGTACGCGACACCCGAAGGGTTCGACGGCGAGTTCAGGAAGATCAGGCGGGTCTTCGGCGTGATCGCCGCTTCAAGCTGCGGGGCGGTGATCTTGTAGCGGGTCGAGGCATCGGTCGGCAGGATCACCGGCGTGCCGTCGGCCAGCAGCACCATGTCCGGGTAGCTGACCCAGAACGGCGCCGGGATGATCACTTCATCGCCATCGTTCAGCAGCGCCTGGCACAGGTTGTAGCAGGCCTGCTTGCCGCCGACCGAGGCCAGCACCTGATTCGGTGCGTAGTCGAGGCCGTTGTCGCGCTGGTGCTTGGCGATGATCGCCTTCTTCAGCGACGGCGTGCCGCCAACCGGCGTGTACTTGGTGAAGCCGTCGGCAATCGCCTTGACGGCGGCAGCCTTGACGTGGTCCGGCGTGTCGAAGTCCGGTTCGCCGGCACTCAGGGAGAGCACATCGAGCCCCTGCGCCTTCAGTTCACCGGCCTTGGCGGTGACGGCGAGAGTCGGAGAGGGCTTGATACGGCCCACGCGGGCGGCGAGCGTCTGGTCCACGAGATGTCCTGAAGTTGGGTCGGCAAAAGCGGCGCGTGCAAGGCACCAAAAAAGCGCGCGAAGGATACTGGAAGTCGAGGCCCCAGCCCATCGCCGTGCGTCGCTCGCCGGCCGCCCGCAGGCGGCCTCAGCCCCCGGACCCCGGGAAAAAGTTCAGGGAAGCTCGGTCACCGTCAGCTTGACCAGCTTGCGCACGCCGCGGGCGTTGCGCTTGTCGGTCGGCACGATCAGCCGCCACGGACCATCCTCGCTCGGCAGCGGCGCATCGTCCTGACGATTGCTGACGATCACCAGCTTGTCGCCGATGCTGGGATCGAGTTCGCCGAACGCGTAGGCCACGCGGTAGCCATCGGCGCCTTCGGCGACGATCACCCGGCGCAGCGACGCACCGCGCATGCCGTCGATCTCGTCGACACCGGCCGCTTTCAGCAGCTCGCGCAGGTCCACGCCTTCGAACAGATGACCCGCGTCGCGCAGCATCACCACACGCGACACGCGCGGCATCGACGCCAGCTTCTCGGGCGTGATCCGGACGCTGGCGCGATTCGGCAGGAACACCGTGATGCCGCTAGCCTCGGTCGCCACGGGCAGGCTTTCGGCCGCCGGCGCCGGGCTGGTCACGATCAGCAGCAGCAAGGCCAGCATCGGTGCCAGCAGCGGCAGAGTACGGCTCATTCGCGCGTCCGTTATCGAATCGGTTGACGGGTGACGGCACCGCCGCATCACGGCGGTCCACCGCATCGAGACACGGCCGGAACGGGCCGGGTTCGATGCGATCACCAGCGCCGGGCCGCCGCCGAACCGGGCATCAGTCTCGCGTCCGGCACCGGCCTGAGCAAGGTGTCAGCAATATTGCAACACCCGACCCTGGGGCTGACAAGCCACCGCGTTGTCCCATAGCGGCGGCCGTCAGGCGACGCCGGTGGCCGCTTCCATCACCGTCAGCGCCGTCATGTTGACGATGCGCCGCACCGTCGCCGATGGCGTCAGGATGTGCACCGGCCGGGCGCAGCCGAGCAGCACCGGGCCGATCGCCACGTTGTTGCCGGCCGCCGTCTTCAGCAGGTTGTAGGCGATGTTGGCCGAGTCGAGATTCGGGCAGACCAGCAGGTTCGCCTCGCCGGTCAGGGTCGATTCCGGCAGCACCGTGCGGCGCAGCGCGGCGTCGAGCGCGCAGTCGGCGTGCATTTCGCCGTCCACGATCAGATCCGGCGCCTGCTCGCGCAGCAGGCGCAGCGTCTCGCGCATCTTCAGCGCACTCGGTGAATCGCTGGACCCGAAGTTCGAATGCGACAGCAAAGCCGCCTTCGGCACGATACCGAAGCGGCGGATGGCGTCGGCCGCCATCCGCGTGATTTCCGCCAGCTGCTCGGCGCTCGGGTCGACATTGACGTGGGTATCGACGATGAACACCTGGCGCGTGGGCAGGATCACGCCATTCATTTCGGCGTAGCAATTGGCACCCGGCTTCTTGCCGATCACCCGGTCGATGTACTGCAGGTGGCGCCAGGTCGTGGTGAACGTGCCGCAGATCATGCCGTCGGCCTCGCCCATGCGCAGCAGCATCGCGGCGATCAGCGTCGTGCGGCGGCGCATCT
This sequence comes from Nevskia sp., assembly GCF_021732705.1. GTDB lineage: Bacteria > Pseudomonadota > Gammaproteobacteria > Nevskiales > Nevskiaceae > Nevskia. Next base: position 286,067 of record NZ_JAKFUM010000011.1, read on the forward strand.
CGATCCGCGCGTACTGCGGCGTCACGCCGCGCCGCGCCATGATCGCGTGGTACTCGCTCCAGTACGCGTGGTAGCGATCGTCGTGCTCGGGGTTGACGATGTCGAACTGCTCGCCCGGGGTCAGGCGCAGCCCGAACTTGGCGATGCTCTGCTCGATCACCTTCGGCCGCCCGACGAGGATCGGCTTCGCCAGCTTCTCGTCGACGACGATCTGCACGGCGCGCAGGATGCGCTCGTCCTCGCCCTCGGCGTAGATGATGCGGCTCTTCTCCATCGGCACGCGGCGCGCCGCGGCGAACACCGGCTTCATCATCGTGCCGCTGTGGTAGACGAACTGCTGCAGGCTCTGGCGATAGGCGTCGAAGTCGGCGATCGGCCGCGTCGCCACGCCGGACTCCATCGCCGCCTTGGCCACGGCCGGCGCAATGTGCACGATCAGGCGCGGGTCGAACGGCTTCGGAATCAGGTATTCCGGGCCGAAGGCCAGGTCCTCGATGCCGTAGGCATTGGCCACGACATCGCTCTGTTCCAGCCGCGCCAGTTCCGCCACCGCTTTCACCGCCGCGATTTCCATCTCGCGCGTGATCGTCGTCGCGCCGGCATCGAGCGCGCCGCGGAAGATGAACGGGAAGCACAGCACGTTGTTGACCTGATTCGGATAATCCGTGCGGCCGGTGGCGACGATGGCGTCGTCGCGCACGGCGCGAACTTCGTTCGGCAGGATTTCCGGCGTCGGGTTGGCCAGCGCCAGGATCAGCGGCCGTGCGGCCATCACTTTCACCATCTCCGGCTTGAGCACACCACCGGCGGACAGGCCGAGGAAAACATCGGCGTCCGGAATCACGTCGGCCAGCGTCCGGGCGGAGGTTTCCTGCGCATAGCGCGCCTTGTCGTCGTCCATCAGTTCGGTGCGGCCGCGGTACACGACGCCGGCCAGATCGGTCAGCCAGATGTTCTCGATCCGGACGCCGAGTTCGACCAGCATGCCGACACAGGCCAGTGCCGCCGCACCGGCGCCGCTGACGACGAGCTTCACCGCGTCGATCGACTTGCCGACGACGGTCAGGCCGTTGGTGACCGCCGCGCCGACGACGATCGCCGTGCCGTGCTGGTCGTCGTGGAACACCGGAATCTTCATCCGCTCGCGCAGGCGACGCTCGATGTAGAAGCAGTCCGGCGCCTTGATGTCTTCGAGGTTGATGCCGCCGAAAGTCGGTTCGAGCGCGGCGATCAGCTCGATCAGCTTGTCCGGATCGCGCTGGTCGACTTCGAGATCGAACACGTCGATGCCGGCGAACTTCTTGAACAGCACCGCCTTGCCTTCCATCACCGGCTTGGCGGCCAGCGGGCCGATCGCGCCGAGGCCCAGCACCGCCGTGCCGTTGGTGATCACCGCCACCAGATTGCCGCGCGCGGTGTAGCGGAAGGCGTTGGCCGGGTCCTTGACGATTTCCTCGCAGGCCGCCGCGACGCCGGGCGAGTACGCGAGCGCCAGATCGTTCTGGTTGACCATCTGCTTGGTCGGCACGATCGCGAGCTTTCCCGGCGTTGGAAACTCGTGGTACTCGAGCGCGGCCTTGCGCTGGGCTTCGATCGGATTCATGGGCGGCGGTCTCGATGGCATCGGGAAATCGGGTCGCGCATTCTAGGGCCTGCGTGGCGCGGCGCTCGGCCCGCAAACAATCGGGGTCAGATACACATTATTCGGCGGGCTGCTGCCGAGGCGTTTCGCCCGCTTCCGGCTTCAGGCCGTACGGCTCGACCAGCTTCCAGACGTGCGCCGGGATCATCGACTTCATCCGCCGCGGCTGTTCGCGACGCAGATGAACGATGGTCTCGACCGCCTTCATGTCGACGCGGGCGCGGGCGAACTCCAGCCCGCGCGGGCCGACTCTCGGCATCAGCCAGCCCACGATCGGCTTCAGCCAATCCGGCATCCGACGCAGCGGCAGACCGCCGGCGGCGCGCTCGGTGTTGGCGAGGAAACCCTTGACCGGTCCGGCCCGCTTGCCGGCACTGCCGGGTTCGGACGTGCGGACCTCGTCGCCGAGCAGCGCCAGCAGTTCGGCTCCGCGTTCATTGCGCACCAGCAGCCACTGCTCGCCCTGCCCGCCCATGTAGCCGACGGTGATGTCGGCGAGCACGTTGGTGTAGTCGACGCAGGTGCGACAGGTCAGCGGAAAGAAGTCGCGCGGCAGCTTCGAGATCGGCAGCTGCAGGAACGGGATGGTCTTGATCCGGCCATCGGTGAAGCGCAGTTCGACGTGATAGTCGGCCCGGAATTCGAGGTAGCTGATCGTTTCCGGCCGTTCCGACAGCAGATCGAGGAAGGTGTGGAAGTTCTCGGTCGTGGTGTTGTCCGAGCACGGCGTGCCGATGACGTACAGCCGCTCGAAGCCGAGTTCCGCTTCCAGCGCCCGCAGCGCATAGACCTGACACGGGATGCCGATCACCGCGAGGCGCTTGTAGCCGCGCGCGCGGGCCGGTTCGAGCAGCGCCAGCAGCGGCGCGTAGCCCATGCGCATGCCGCGGCACTGCGCCAGATCCTCTGCCCGGGTGACGAGCACCGGCACCGGGCGCCACGGATCGGCCGCGTCAGGCGCCATCGTCAGCACGGCATCGACGGCACCGGTTTCGAGCAGCCGTTCGGCGATCCGCGTGGTGATGCCGGTCCACTGCGCGCCGGGGCGCGGCGTGGTCAGTGCGGCGCGCAGCAGTTGCCGATGCGGGCCGAAGTGGATTTCGTCCGGCCGCGCCGGATCACGGGCGCGGCCATGGACCTGCGCTTCGAGCTTCGGATAGTCCGGCTTGATGAACTGACAGGCGCTGCCGCAGCGGCCGGGCTGGCTGGAGCGCGAAATGCCGCAGTCCGTGCACAGGTCGCGCGCGGCGGCCGCGGCAACCGGCAATACGTCGAGCGCTTGCCGCGATGTGATCGGGCCAGTCGAATGGAGGGTCATCGGGGTCTGCGGGCTCCACTCGGTGGCAGGTCAGGACGGCTAAGGGTGCCCGAGATCCTCGATCCGGATGTCGCCGCGCGCGAGCAGACGCTGGCGAAACCAGCGGGTCGCGGCTTCGGCATCGGCCCGCGGGCCCTTGATGCCGAATTCGATGTGCCGCTCGCGCTCCGGGCTGCCGCGGAACGGCAGGCTGGCGAGCTTGATCGGCGGGTAGGCGCTGAGCGTGGCTTCCATCAGGTCGATCAGGTCGCCCTCGCCGCCGGACCCGTAGGCCCGGAACGTGAATTCGACCGGCGGCTCGGCGTTGTGCAACGCGCCGAGGCGTTCGTCGAGCACCCATTCGAGCATCGGCCATGCCATTTCCGGGAAACCCGGCACGAAGTAGCAGGTGCCGATGTAGAAACCGGCGATGTTGTTGATCGGATTCGGAATCAGTCCGGCACCGAGCGGAAAGTCCGCCATCAGCACGCGGTTCGGGTAGGCCTTGTCACCGTACTGACGCTCGATGATCGCCAGTGCCTCCGGATGACGCGCGATCGGCACATCGAAGGCGCGTGCCGCGGCCTGCCGGGTGCGATCGTCCGGGGTGCCGCCGATCCCACCACACGACAGCAGCACATCGCCGCGACCGCGTGCCGCACGGATCACGGCGGCAATCTGTTCCTCGTCGTCGCCGGCGAAGTGGGCCCACTCGAGCGCGATGCCACGCGCGCCGAGCAATTCGATCACCTTCGGGAGATGCTTATCCGCGCGCTTTCCGGACAGCAACTCGTCACCCACGATCAACAGACCGATCGACATGGCAATGGATCCTTTCTCCGCAGTTCGATTCGTCGCGCGACCGGATCAAGCCGGCCGCTGCGTGCCACAAGCGCCATAGTTTTACCGATTGATGACGCTGACGCGACCCCAGTCCGCCGTCCCGCCCCCGACGCGGGCGGAGCCAACGAAAAGGGCAGCTTGCGCTGCCCTTTTCTACCGCTGGATCAAGCGCTTACTCGGAAGCCCAGCCGAACTTCTCGACCGCGTTGAAGATGTCGGTCTCGGTCACGATGCCGATGATCTTGTCGCCCTGGGCCACGGTCAGGCGGCTGTAGCGGGCATCCGCGATCATTTCCGCCGCTTCGCGGATCGAGGTCTCGGCCGGCACCGACACCACCGGGCGGGTGGCGATGGCATCGACCTTCGTCGTCGACGGCGACTTGTTGTTGCGGACGATCTTCGAAACGATGTCGCGGCGGGTCAGGATGCCCCAGATGCCGCGGGCATCCGGCTCGACCACGATCGAGCTGATGTTGTTCTCGGTCATCAGGTGCATCGCGTTCTCGACCGTCTCGTCGCCGTTCACCGTGATCAGCGAGCGGGTCATCAGATCGCCGACCGACTGCGGCACGCGGCCGGATTCGGTCATCTCTTCCATCGGCTGCAGCAGGCGACGGATTTCGCGCTGCTTGCGCTCCTTGACCAGCTGCGCCTGCTGCGCGCGGCGCTTGGCTTCCAGATCGATGCCGCCCTGGATGCGCTCGATCAGCGCGTCGGCGAACGCCGAGGTGCTGACTTCGGTGGCGCCGTCGATCTGGCGCGCGAAGTCATAGGTCACGATGCCGTCGCTGACCACTTCCGGATAGACCAGCGTGATCAGGTCGGCGGCTTCGGTCCAGCCCATGTATTCCAGCATCATCACGCCGGAGAACAGCAGCGAGCCCGGGTTGACCTTGTTCAGGTTGGCGTACTTCGGCGCGGTGCCGTGCGTCGCCTCGAACACGGCGACGTGGTCGGCGATGTTGGCGCCCGGAGCGATGCCCATGCCTCCGACTTCGGCCGCGATGGCGTCCGACAGGTAGTCGCCGTTCAGGTTGGTGGTGGCGATGACATCGAACTCGTCCGGCCGCAGCAGCATCATCTGGAACATGATGTCGGCGATGCGATCCTTGATCACGATCTTGCCTTCCGGCTGCTTGCCCTTGAACTCGCCGTAGAGCTGTTCTTCGGTGATCGTGACGCTGCCGAATTCCTCGCGGGCGACTTCATAGCCCCAGTTGCGGAACGCGCCTTCGGTGAACTTCTGGATGTTGCCCTTGTGCACCAGGGTGACCGACTCGCGACCGTTGTCGACGGCGTACTGGATCGCCTTGCGCACCAGACGCTTGGAGCCGAATTCCGAGACCGGCTTGATGCCGATGCCGGCGCCTTCGAAGAACTTGGCCTTCATCTCGTTGCGCAGGAAATCCGCAACCTTCTTGTTCTCCGGCGTGCCGGTCTTGTATTCGATGCCGGCGTAGACGTCTTCGGTGTTCTCGCGGAACAGCACGATGTCGACCTTGTCCGGATGCTTCAGCGGGCTCGGCACGCCGGCGTAGTGGCGCACCGGACGGACGCAGGCGTACAGGTCGAGGTCCTGGCGCAGCGCGACGTTCAGGCTGCGGAAGCCGCCGCCGACCGGCGTGGTCAGCGGGCCCTTGATCGACACGACGAGGTCCTGCAGCACCTTCAGCGTCTCGTCCGGGCAGTAGTTGCCGTCATAGAGCCCGGCCGCCTTCTCGCCGAGAAAGGTTTCGCACCAGTGGATCTTGCGCTGGCCGCCGTAGGCCTTCTCGATCGCCGCATCCCAGATGCGGAGGCAGGCGCGCGTGATGTCGGGGCCGATGCCGTCGCCTTCGACGTAGCCGATGATCGGCTGGTGCGGCACCACGATCTTGCCGTTCTGGATCGTGATCTTCTCGCCGGTGGCGGGAATCTTGATGTGGCGGTACTGCGCTGCAGTGGGGGTAGTCATGGCCTCGCGCTCCTGACGCGATGATCGAATTTCGAGCAACTGTTCGTTTGGCTTTTCGTGTTTCGGGGAGCCGAAGCGCTTTCCGGCTCCGGATAGCCGATTCTAGCATTCGACAGCCGCCGCTCCGGGCGCAAAGACCCGGCCCCGGCCGCCCCCCGACATTCGAGGAAACCGATGCAAAACGCCGCTGCCGCACGTGTTCTGGTGGTTGTCGCCGATGGCTCCGAAAGCCTCGAGGCGGTGACCGTGATCAATGTCCTGCGCCGTGGCGGGCTCGAGGTGCAGGTCGCCGGCATCGGCCCGGACCGGGTGATTGCCGGCACGCGCGGCATCCGCTTCGTGGCCGACGTTCGTCATGCCGATGTCGCCGACCATCCCTGGGACCTGCTCGTGCTGCCGGGCGGCGAGTCGGGCGCGCGGGCGCTGGCCGCGCATGCGCCTTTGATCGACCAGCTGCGGGCGCGCCTCGCCGCGAACCAGCCGGTGGCGGCGATCTGCGCGGCGCCGGCGCTGGTGCTCGCGGCGCACGGGCTGCTCGCCGGTCGCCGGGCAACCGGCTATCCGGCCTTCCGCGCGCAAGTGCCGGACTGGCAGAACCAGGCGGCGGTCAGCGACGGTGCGCTGATCACGAGCCAGGGGCCGGGCACCGCGATCGCGTTCGCCCTGGCGCTGCTCGAGCGGATGGCGGGACGGGAAACGCGCAATGCGGTCGCCGGCGCGCTGCTGGTCGACGCGCTCTAGGGGCTCGCTCCGTATTGGCCAGTGGGGCTCAGCACCGGCGCCCAGACGACCGCACCAACGAAAACGCCCGCGCGAGGCGGGCGTTTTCGATCACGCAATGCGTGATCAGGCCGGAACGACGGCTTCCTTCAGCATTTTCTGCAGTTCGCCGGACTGGTACAAGTCGAGCGTGATGTCGCAGCCGCCGACCAGTTCGCCCTTCACGTACAGCTGCGGGAACGTCGGCCAGTTCGCGAACTTCGGCAGCGCGCGGTAGACCTCTTCGTCCTCGTAGATATTGACGTAGGCGTATTCGGCGCCGCAGGCGTTCAGCGCCTTGACCACGCGCGACGAGAAGCCGCATTGCGGGAAGTCCGGCGTGCCCTTCATGTAGACGATGATCGGGTTCTGAGTGACCTGCTGCTTGATGCGTTCGAGTGCGTCCATGGTTCATCCCGTTGAGGTGCTGCGGATGGGTCATTTTACCACCCTGCCGGATCGGCTACATTCTGCCGGCGCGCGGTGGCCTCGACGGCGATGCTAAAATCGCGCCAGCCGCCGGGCCAGTCGAACGCGCCCGTGCCGAGTTTCGATGCATCGATGGATTATTCGTTCATCCCTTCTTCACCGCCTTCAAGAGAATCACCATGACCTTTGCCCTGCCGGAACTGCCGTACGCCCGCGAAGCGCTCGAACCGCACATGTCGCGCGAGACCTTCGAGTATCACTACGGCAAGCATCACAAGGCCTATGTCGACATGGCCAACAAGCTGATCGTCGGCACCGAATTCGAGAACGCGTCGATCGAGGACGTGATCAAGAAGTCGTCCGGCAAGCTGTTCAACAACGTGGCCCAGATCTGGAACCACACGTTCTTCTGGCACTGCCTGACCCCGAACCAGACCGCGCCGGGCAAGAAACTGACCGATGCGCTGGTCAAGACCTTCGGCGGCGTCGAGGACTTCAAGAAGCAGTTCACCGAAGCCGCGATCGGCACCTTCGGCTCGGGCTGGGCCTGGCTGGTCAAGAAGGGCGACGGCACGCTGGCCATCGTCTCGACCACCGGCGCCGGCAACCCGATGACCAATGGCGACACGCCGCTGCTGACCTGCGACGTCTGGGAACACGCCTACTACGTCGACTACCGCAATGCCCGTCCGACCTACCTCGAGCATTTCTGGTCGATCGTGAACTGGGAATTCGTCGAGAAGAACCTGAACTGAGGTCGTACGCGCCGCGGGCCGGGTCTCCGGTTCGCGGCGCGGAAACAGTCGCGGCATGGACGTCTGACTGCAAGTTCATTATGGTGTCGAGAGTCGCTTCGGCGACTCTTTTCGTTTCAGCGGCAAATAATTGTTTCAATTGGATTTTCAAGCATTCACAGGCAGTTCCCGCCGCCCGCCGTGACCCGGGCGGCGCGCCACCGGATACCGAGATGACCCGTCACCTGCTCAAGCTCAGCGACTTCAGCCCCGACGAACTGCGCGCCATCGTGCGCCGCGCGATCGAGATGAAGACTGCGGGCCCGAACCGGACCGGCGTGCTCGCCGGCAAGACGCTGGCGATGATCTTCACCAAGAACTCGACCCGGACCCGCGTCAGCTTCGAGGCCGGCATGGCCAAGTTCGGCGGCCACGCGCTGTTCCTGCACTCCAACGCGACCCAGCTCGGCCGTGACGAGCCGCTGGAAGACACGGCGAAAGTGCTGTCGCGCATGTGCGACGCGATCATGATCCGCAACGACTCGCAGGCCGATCAGGAAGCGCTGGCGCAGGCCTCGCGCGTGCCGGTGATCAACGGCCTGTCCGACCTGCACCACCCCTGCCAGCTGCTGGCCGACATGCAGACCTGGTTCGAGCACCGCGGCGATCCGTCGGGCAAGGTCGCCGCCTGGATCGGCGACGGCAACAACGTCTGCCATTCGTGGATCGAGGCAGCCCCGCTGTTCGGCTTCAAGCTGCGCATCGCCAGCCCGAAAGGCTTCGAGCCGCAGGCCGACATCGTCAAGGCCGCGGGCGATTCGATCGAGATCCTGCGCGGTGCGACGTTCGCCGCCAACGGCGCCGACCTGCTGGTCACCGACACGTGGACCAGCATGGGTCAGGAAGCCGAGTACAACCGCCGGGTGCTGGCGTTCGCCGACTACCAGATCGACGGCCCGCTGATGGCGCGCGCCAAGGCGGACGCGATCTTCATGCACTGCCTGCCGGCACACCGCGGTCAGGAAGTGTCGGCCGAGGTCATCGACGGCCCGCAGTCCGTGGTCTGGGACGAAGCCGAGAACCGGATGTGGGCGCAGATGGCGCTGCTGGAATTCCTGCTGTCGGCGTGAGGCGTGAGGCGTGAGGCGTGAGGCGTGAGGCGTGAGGCGATGATTGCAGGAAGACTACCGGTGTACGTCAACGACCTCGATGCCGTGGTCGCCCAGGCGATTGCCGAAGATGTCGGTGCCTGCGACTGGACCGCGCAGCTGGTCCCGGCCGATCGTCAGGCGGCTGCGCGCGTGATCTCGCGCGAGGCGGCGGTGATCTGCGGGCAGGCCTGGGTCGATGCCGTGTTCGCGCAGATCGACCGGGCCGTGCGCGTCGACTGGCAGGTCGCCGACGGCGAGCGCGTGGCGCCGGATCAGGAGCTGTATCGCCTGCATGGGCCGGCGCGTGCGCTGCTGACCGGCGAGCGCACCGCGCTGAACTTCCTGCAGACCCTGTCCGGCACCGCCACCGCGGTGCGGACCTACGTCGATGCCGTGGCCGGCACCGGTACCGCGATCGTCGACACCCGCAAGACCCTGCCCGGCCTGCGCAACGGCCAGAAGTACGCGGTGCTGTGCGGTGGGGGCGCCAATCACCGCATCGGCCTGTACGACGGCATCCTGATCAAGGAAAACCACATTGCGGCGGCCGGCGGCATCGTCCACGCGATTGCCGCCGCACGCGCGCTGAACGCCGGCGTGCAGTTGATGACGGAAGCGGAAAACCTCGACGAGGCCCGTGCCGCGCTGGCCGCGGATGTCGACCTGCTGCTGGTCGACGAATTCAGCGATGCCGACATCCGCGAAGCCGTGCGCCTGACCCGCGCGCACCGTGCCGCCGGCGGCAAGACGCTGATCGAATACTCCGGTGGCGCGACCCTTGCGACGATCCGGCAGCTGGCCGAAACCGGCGTCGACCGGATCTCGATCGGCGCCATCACCAAGCATCTGCGGGCCATCGACCTGTCGATGCGCTTCATCGGAGCCTGATGCAGGCTGATTGAACCCCGCGCACGGACGCGACACACGGGCATCGGTTACTTTCGACTCGCCCAGACCACGCGCCACTGCCTAATTCATGTCGAACCTTTCCGCGTCGCTGGTTCCCGAGATGCTGCGCCGAGGCTGGCAGCATCGGCCGACACCCGACGACGCGCATGCCAGCTTCGGCAGTCATGGTGCCGTGCTGTGGTGCGACATCGCGAAGTACTCGCCGCTGGCGAAGGCGCTGGTCGCGCAGGGCAGCACCGGGGTCGAACGACTGTCCCGCCTGCTGCAGCGGCATTTCGACCGCGTCACCGGCATCGTCCATCGCCACGGCGGCGATTGCAGCGAATTCTTCGGCGACGGCGTGCTGGTGATCTTCGCCGCGGCGTCCGAACAGGGGCTCGCCGATGCGTCGCGCCAGGCACTGGCCTGCGCTGCCGCGATCATCGCGGAATGTCGTGACGAGCTGGAACCCGGCCTGCGACTGTCGCTGCATCTGCATCTGACCGCCGGCGCGCTGCAACTGCTCGATTTCGGCGGCGTCGGCGGCGAGCGCCTGCACGCGGTCGCCGGCGATGCACTGGCGCAGCTGGCGCAGATCACGCGCGACCAGTCGCCGAACCGGATCATCGTGTCGCCGGAACTCGCGGCCCTGGTCGACCGGCCGGTGATCGTCGACCGCCTGCCGCATGGCGGCCTCGTGTTCGAGGGACCGCTCTCGCCGGGCACGGCGGTGCCGTTACCCGACGCCGCGCCGCCGCCGCCGGGACTGGAGGCCTTTCTGGCCCCGCCGGTGCGCCATGGCATCGCCATCGGCGAGCTGCGCTGGGCGGCGGAATTGCGCCATGTGATCGCGGTCTGCGTGCAGCTGCCGGGCGTCGATCAGGCCGCGGCCGACTTTCCGCCGCGCATCCACGAGCTGTCGCGGCTGGTGCAGCAGGTATGCCGGCGCCATGAAGGCGTGCTGCGCTGCCTCGCGGTCGACGACAAGGGCGTGGGCTTCCAGCTGGTGTTCGGCCTGCCGCCGCTGTCGCACAACGACGATGCCCTGCGCGCCCTGCGCAGCGCCCGCGAGCTGCATGCCGAGTTCGCGCTGCGCGGCGTCGCGTCCAGCATCGGCATCGCCGCCGGCGATGCCTTCATCGGCGTGCTCGGCAACGATCTGCGCCGCCATTACGCGGTGATCGGCGACGCCGTGAACCTCGCGTCGCGCCTGTCGCACCTGAAGGACGCACCGGTGCTGTGCGATGAGGCCAGCGTGCGCGACTGCGCCGACCGCGCGCGCTTCACGGCGCTGCCACGGGTGACGGTCAAGGGCTGGTCCGAGCCGTTGCCGATCTGGTCGCCCGACCACGAAGCTGAAGTCCGCGCCCCGGTCACGCTGGTCGGCCGGGCCGACGTGCTCGACACCGTCAACGCCGCCCTCGCCCGCGCCCGCAACGGCAAGAGCGCGACCTGTGTCGTCGTCGGCGAGTCGGGCATGGGCAAGTCGGTGGTGATCGGGGCGGCACGGCGCTCCGCGATCGATCAGGGCTTGCACGTGCTGGTCGGCGAATGCGCCCGCATCGAGCAGAACACGCCGTTCCAGGCGCTGCGCGGCATCTACACCAGCCTGCTCGGGCTCGACACGCTGGCCGACAACAGCGCCCGGCGCGCGCATCTCGAGGCGGTCTGGGGCGCTGCGCACGGCGACCGCCTGTGCCTGCTGAACGCCGTGATTCCGCTCGATTTCAACGACAGCCCGTGGGCTGCCGGCCTGCTGCCATCCGAGCGCGTGGCCAGCATCCGCAGCCTGCTGGCCGAACTGCTGCAGGCCGCCGCGCGCGAACACCCGCTGCTGCTGGTGATCGAGGATGCGCAGTGGGCCGATGACGAAAGCCTGCTGCTGCTCGAGCGACTCGGCCGCCGGCTCGCCGGCGCCGCGATCCTGATCAGCACCCGGCCGCCGACCCTCGCGCTGAACGATCTGATCGACAGCGGCGCGACGCTGATCGAACTGCGTCCGCTGACGGCGGACGAGTGCGGCACGCTGATCGTGACCCAGCTCGGCGCCGTCAGCGTGGCACCGGACGTCGTGGCCAGCCTGCACGAGCGCGCCGCCGGCAATCCGTTCTTCGCCGCCGAACTGGCGCGCTACCTGTTCGACAGCGGCGATCTCGAACGCAGCGCCGACGGCGAGGTCCGCCGCGCGCCGCGCGAGGCCGGACGCCCGGCCAGCCTGCCGACCACGGTGCGGGCGACGATCACCAATCGCATCGACAACATGGCGCCATCGGCGCGGCTGACGCTGAAGGTCGAAAGCGTGTCCGGCCATCGCGGGCCGCTGGCGGCGGTCGAGCAGGTGCACCCGCTGCACATCGACAGCCGCACGCTGGCCGAACATGTCCAATCCCAGCAGCGCATGGGGCTGGTCGACATGATCACCGTCGATGCCGGGCCGGGCTTCGAATTCCGCCACGACATCACCCGCGAAGTGGTCTACGACCTCGTGCTGCCCGAAATGCGGCGGATGCTGCATGCCGATCTCGCACGCTGGTACGAGTCGACCCGCGGCGACGATCTGGCCGGCTGCTACCCGGTGCTGGCCTCGCACTGGGCCGCGGCCGGTCATCCGGAGCGTGCCGCGCGCTACCTCGAACGCGAGGCGGTGCGCGTGTTCAGCAACGGCCACGCGCAGCAGGCGCTGACGACGGGACTCGCGGCGCTGGCACTGCTCGGCGTCGAATTGCCGAACGATCCGGCCGAGGTCGGTGCCGCCATCGGCGCCGGCATGGGCGAGATCCAGAGCCTGATCGGCAACCGCACGCCAGCCGATCACGCCGACCTGCCGGCGATGACCGATGCCGACGCCGCGCGCGCCGTCGCCACCCTGCTGACCGTCGCGCCGCTGGCGTTCCAGAGCAATCGCATCGATCTCTATGCACTGGCTTCGATCACCGCGATGCAGCGCACGCTGCGCCACGGCAATGGCGCCGATGCCGCGCAGGTCTATTCGCTGTACTCGGTCGTGCACGGCGCGCTGACCGGCGACCGCGCCGGTGCCGCCGCGTGGAGCGATCTGGCCCTGATGCTGGACCTGCGCGATGGCGGCAGCCGTTACGGCGAAGTCGGCTTCGTCCACACCTGGTTCCACAGCCACTGGCAGCGGCCGCTGCGCGACAGCCTGCGCATCAGCCTCGACGCCGCCGAGCGCGCACTGGCGACCGGCAACCTGCTGTACGCCTGCTTCAACCTCGCCGGCCACGTGATCTACCAGCAAGCGGCCGGCGTGCATCTGGAGACCGTGATCGACACCGCGCGCCGGCACCTGGACCGCAACGGCGGCCGGGTCAAGAACTCGGCCTTCCACCTGATTCACGAGATGCAGGTGGCCAAGGCACTGGCCGGGCAGACGGCGGACCTGTGCAGCTTCGGCGACGACGAGCACGACGAGGCGCGCGAGCTGGCGTCGATCCTCGACACGACGCTGAGCAACCAGATCGGCTATTTCCTCGTGTCCAAGCTCAAGGTCCACGCGCTGGCTGGCCGCTGGACGGACGCGCTGGCCTGGGCCGAGCGCGCCGAAGCCGCGCGGCAGGCCTATGGCGGCCAGACCGCGGAATTCGAGCTGGTGCAGTACGCCGCGCTCGCCGGTGCCGGGCAGGCACTGGCGTCGGGTGCGCCTGTGGACGCGCGCGCCACCGCCTTCGCCGACCAGATGCGCGCGTGGGCGGCGCTGTGTCCGCCGAACTTCGCGCACAAGGCACGGCTGCTCGATGGTGCACTGGCGCTGGCCGCCGGTGAGCACCCGCGAGCGGAAGCCCTGCTGATCGAAGCCGCCGATGCCGCCGCCAGCGCTGGTTACGCGCAGGACCACGCGCTGGCGCTGGAATGGGCTGCGCGTGCCGCGGCACCGGCGGCGGCACCGGCGTTGCGCGAGCGCGCAGCGGACGCCTGGCAGGCCTGGGGCGCGCGGGCCATGGCGCGGCGACTGCGCAGCGCCTGATTCGAACCGCCTTTCGGAAACGCGTCATTCCCGGGTTCGCGGGAATGACGGCTCGGCAGACCCGCGCTGTCAGGTGCCGCGGCTTCAGTCCCGCGCCAGCAGCAGCGCGTGCGCGTGCATGTCCGGCCCGAGCGCGAACAGCACCAGCCGGTCCTTCGCGATGCCTTCGTTCAGCTCGGCCCACGCGAGGTTCACCGGAATGTTCGCCGCCGTCATGTTCGCGAACAGCGCCAGCGTGCCGAGGTACTGCGCCGGCTGGATCGCGGCCTGCCATGCGTTGGTCAGCACGCTCGATGCCTGATGGCTGATCAGGCTGATGTCGGCACCCGCGAGATGGTTGCGCTTCAGCAGTTCGAACACCGCGCCGACGGAGGCATCGACTCCGAAGCTGCCGAACGCCTTGGCGCCGTCGGGCGTGATCACGAACGTCGGCGGCGTGTCGAGGCTGCTGTAGCCCTCGACCGGCAGCGCCAGCGTGACCGGCTGCCCGGCCATGATCATCGAACCGTAGTGCTCGGTCGCCATCAGCACCTGCTGGTCGACGATGCGCCAGCCGCGCCGGCCGGAACCGACCACGGCCGCCGCCGCGCCATCGGCGGCGCTGATCGCCTGTGGTGTGTGGTAGTCGACATGCCGCGTCCAGTTGGTGCCGACCGCCACCAGCACGTTCGTCGCGCGCTCCGCCCGGATCATCGCGTCGGCCAGCAGCAGGCCGGCGTTGAAGTTCGAGAAGTCGTTGGCCAGCGGCAGCACCCAGCAGGTCGCCGACAGGCCGAGCTCGCGATGCAGCTGGCTCAGGGCATTCGGCGGGTCGAACGCGCTGACCGAGCCGATGCCGAGCAGCAGGTCGACATCGCCGGCCGCAAGCGTCGCCGCCGCCAGCGCCGACCTGGCGGCCGGCACCATGATCGTCATCAGGTCCTCACCCGGCGCCAGCACCCGGCGCTGCTCGTAGCCGGCGAACAGGTGCTTGCCCGGCGGGTCGTTGGCGTGCAGCCACGCGAAGATCGGATCGTCGTTGCCGCGGATCGTCTTCGGCACGCAGTAGCCGGTGCCGAGGATGCGCGGCTCGGTTCTGGCCTCATGCATTCGGCGTCACCCAGGTGGGCGCCGGCAGCTGCAGACGCTGCTGCAGCACGATCTCGGCCGTCTGCAGCGCCCCTTCGACCCAGGTCTGATTGGTCGAATACGCCTCGCCGCAGACGTAGGCCGGGAAGTCGGCCACCGGCTGCGTCATCGTCTGCAGCACCTGCTCGGAGCGATAGCCGGGGTTCCAGAAATGCACCGCGCCGCCGTACGGATCATCGGCCCAGTCCATGTACGCCGCGTCGATCGGGGCCGGCGCGTGCAGCACGCCGTGCATCTGCTGAAGCTGGCGATGCATCTCGGCCACCATCACGTCCGGCGCCTTGTGCGTGCGCCAGTTGCGCCGGTACGGATGCTCGTTGCGCACGGACTTGTGCGCCGGGCCGAACGCGTTCGCGGTCTGGCCGTGCGCGTGGTCGCGGGCGCCGCGGAAGTGCGCGGGACGGCCCTCGTCCAGCGACGGTGGCCGCTGCCGCAGCCCGGCCCAGAACGAGACGCTGGTGGCATCGTTGTAGGCCATGATCGCGGCGTGGCCGGATTCGGGATCGACCTTGCTGGTCGGCTCCGAGCCCCAGTAGTAGCACTGGCGCAGCGGCAGGTCGGTCAGCGAACGGCCCTGGCTGACGCCGACCGCCTGCCACCAGGCGTTCGGATAGACCACGAACAGCTTGAACAGCGGCACGCCTTCGACCGAGTCGAGCAGCGACTGCACGGCCGGCGCCCGCGCCGGATCGAGCACCGGACCTTCCGGCCGCAGCAGGCGCAGCGCGCGCTTCGGCATCGCCAGCACGATCGCCCGCGCCTTCAGGCTCGGCCGACCATCGTGATGACGGATCTCGACGCCGGTGCTGCCATCGGCAAAGGTCACGGCATCGAAGCCGGCCACCCAGGTCTCGGTCGCGACGCGGCCACCCACCGCCTTGAAGCGCCGTTCGAGCTGCCACGGCAGGCTTTCGTAGCCGTCATCGAGCAGCGAGTACTTCACCGTCGGCGTGAAGTCGAAGTATTCGGCGAGCAGGTCCGCCGCGTTGGCGTTGGAGCCGAGGCAGTCGTAGCCGATGGTCTTGATCGCCAGCTCGTGCGCTTCCGGGCTCAGCACGCGCGCCAGCAGGTTCCAGAAGCCCCAGCGATGCAGCGGCTGGCCGTCGATGCGGGCGGTGTGCAGGAAGCTGCGCAGCGCGTCGCCGCTCAAGGTCGAGATGCCGGGCAGCAACTGCTCGGCCGCCCAGCCGATCAGGGTCGGCGCCGGGTTGCTCGCGTCCAGCGCCTGCTGCTCGGCCCAGCGCAGGCGATACGGCAGCTTTGCGGCATCGCCGAGATCGCGGTTGCGCAGCCGGTGATCGCGCAGGTACGCGAGGTTCGCGGCCGTGTCGACGATCTGCGGATGGCGCGCCATCTTCAGCTCGTTCTCGATCAGGCTGCGCGCCAGCGTCTGGCTCGACACGTAGCGCATGCCGCCGAGCTCGCAGGTGACCTTCGGCATCGTCGGCGGCCGGGCCGACAGCAGTCGGCCACCGATCCGCGCGCTGCCTTCGATGACGGTGACGCTGAGCGTGCGGCCGCCTCGGGTCCACTTCGACAGGATCGGCGATGACGCCGGATCGGCCGTCATCAGGCGCCAGCCGGTGTAGAGGCCGGAGACGCCGCCGCCGACGATGGCGACATCGACATCGGGTTGCAGATCAGTGCTGGTCTTGCGGGTCATGCGCGGGTTCCTCGGCGAGCGTGATGGCGCGTCAGGCATGCGGCGGCAGATAGGCCGGGTTGTAGTACGGCGGCACCTGCTTGCGATCGATGCGGGCCACGATCACCTGCGGCCGGCCCTTCGCCGCCGCCTTCAGCACCGCGGGCATCACGGCCGCCAGATCGTCCGGCGAATCGATGCCATGGGCGTCGGCGCCGAGGCCTTCGGCGAACTTGACCAGATCGGGCTTGCCGAGCCCGTACAGGCCGTCGTAGACCTTCGGGTCCGTCGGATCGGGATGCAGGATGCTCATGCCCTGCGTGACCATGTGCAGGTCGTCGTCGTTGAGAACGACCCAGATCGCGCCGAGCCGGTAGGCCTGCGCGGTGGAGACTTCGGCACCGTGCATCAGGAAGGCGCCATCCCCGACCACCGCGAGACAGACCCGCTCCGGTGCCGCGAACTTGGCGCCGATGACCGCGCCGACGCCGAAGCCCATCGGCCCCATCGCCAGCGAGGGATGAATCTGCCGCGGCGGGTCGATCACGAAGTAGTGCGAGGCCCAGCCGACGCAGTTGCCGGAGTCGAGCATCACGATGGCATCGTCCGGCAGCGCGTCCTGCAGCACGCGGATCAGCGCCGGCGGCTTGATCGGCCGGGCCTTGCCCTTGTAGTCGTTCGGCGCCACGAACGGCGAGAAGCGGCGCTTGATGCCGGCGAGGAAGTCGCGCCGGGCTTCGATGTCCGCCGCGCTCCAGGTGCACGCGGCGGCGGCCGCCGGCAACGCGTCGAACAGTGCGCCGGCCTCGCCGACGACGCCGAGCGCCAGCGGCAGGCCGCGGCCGAGCGCGCGGCTGTCGACATCGACCTGCACGATCGGACCTTGCGGTTCGATCATCGGCAGCCAGTTGTGCGTGGCCAGCCCACCGAGCGCCGAGCCGATGATCAGCAGCGCGTCGTAGGGTTCGGCGTTCGGATCGGCCAGCGTCGGCTTCATCCAGTATTGCGGCCACTGGCAGCTGGCGAAGCCGTAGACCCGCAAGGACAGCGGATGCGATTCCGGGAAGATTCCCTTGCCGTCGGCAGTCGTGATCACCGGAATCTGGTACTGCTCGACGAAGGCCAGCAGCCTGGCCAGCCCGCCGGCCGCGAGCGCCTTGCGGCAGCCGTTGCCGAGGAAGACCAGCGGCCGTTTCGCCCGACTGAGGATTTCGGCGATGCGCTGGACGTCGCTGGCGGCAATGCCGCCGGGGCCGCAGCGGTAGCGGGTCGTCGCCTTGGCCAGACCCGCGGCCGGCAGGGTTTCGAGCGACACGTTGTCCGGCAGGCTCAGGTGGGTCGAGCGCCCGGGCGTGCCGAGCGCGATGCGCAGCGCCTGCTCGATCAGTTCCTGGGCATTGCTGCCGGTGCTGATCATCGCGCTGAAATCGGTGCTGGCCGCGTACAGGCGATTGACGTCGAGCCTGAAGTCCGTGCCCTCCTGCAGATAACCCTTGCCGAAGAACTGCTGGGCCACTTCGCCGGTGATGGTCAGCAGCGGCGAGCCGTCGTTGTCGGCATTCATCGTGCCGGTCAGGGCATTGGTGGCGCCGGGACCGGTGGTGACCATGACCACGCCGAGCCCGCCGCTGATCCGGGCGTAGCCGTCGGCCGCGTAGGCGGCGCCGGTCTCGTGCCGGCAGATGACGTAGCGAACCTCGTCCCGCGCATTCTTGAAATTGACCAGCAGGTTCTGCAGCCCGCCGCCGGGGATGCCGAAGACGTGTCGCGCGCCTTCGAGCTTCAGGTAATGGAGGATGGTGTCGGCGACCGTGACATCGACCGGTGCCGGCGGCGTCACCAGCGCGGCGGGAGAGGGAGATGGGGACATGTGCGGGTGGCTCCTGAGCCGAAATGCCGTCTGCAGCGGCATGCCCGAAGAATGGCCCCGAGCCCATCGCATGAACAGCCCTGCAGGCCGCCGCGGGCGCCCGGTGCGAGCGCTGTGTCGCAATTTGCACCGGCTTCGTGCCGAAAGCGGACCTTGCCTGCTAGCCTTCGCGCGAGCGCTGCCGAATCCGGTTCGGTGCGGCATGACACGCCAAGGAGCCCTGACTTGAGCCACGACCTGCACCTGCTGCGCCGCGTGCCGCTGTTTTCGGAACTGACCGACGAGGATCTGCGCAGCATTGCCGATCGCATGACCCTGCGCCGCCTCGGCGCTGGCGAAACGCTGTTCGAGCGCGGCGATCCGGGTTCCGCCCTGTATGTCGTGCTGCGCGGCACGGTGCGCGTGCTGCTGCCGTCGGCCAAGCCGGGCAGGAAGCCGGTGGTGCTGGAACAGCTCGATGCCGGCGAATTCGTCGGCGAGATGGGACTGATCGACAGCGCGCCGCGCATGGCCAGCGTCGATTCCCCCGGCGGGGCAGACCTGCTCGAACTGACTCGCGAGAACTTCATGCTGCAGCTCGACGGCTCCCCGAGAGTCGGCATCGCGATGCTGGCGATCATGTCGAAGCGCCTGCGGATCGCCGCCGAGCTGCTCGGCACCACGGCCTCGCGCGACATCAACAAGGAGGCGGATGCCGAACTGACTTGGTCGCAGCGGCTGGCGGATCGCGTTGCGGAGTGGAACGGCAGCTGGTCGTTCCTGCTCATCCTGATCATCGGCACGGCGATCTGGGCCGGCATCAACAGCATTCCGGCGCTGAAGTTCGACCCCTACCCGTTCCAGTTCTTCAACTTCTTCCTGGCGCTGCTGGTCGCGATCCAGGGGCCCCTGTTGATGATGAGCCAGAACCGGCAGACCCGGAAGGAACGGCTGCACGCCGATGCCGACTACGAGGTCAACCTGAAGAACGAGACCGGTATCCACCGCATCCTGTTCGAGATTGCCGAACTGCGCGATCAGCTCGACATGCTGCGCCGGGAGCAGGCCCGTTCGTCCAGCGAGACGTCCGGCGGCTGATGCCTCCGGCGATGGTCGGGTCGGATCGACGGTGAACCCGGCACGCGCACCCGACGATGCACGTGCCGGTAAGTTTCAGCGACCGCCGAGCGACGGCGTGCAGAAGCAGATCGCGTAGATCCGCTTCGGGTCATCGAGACGCTTCACGGCATCACCGAGCGCATCGGCCGGTGCGGCGAGCGCCTTGCCCCCGGGCAGCGCGGCCAGCAACTGCGACAGGTCGATCCGGCTCCTGCTGCCGAACAGATCGCCGACGAACTGCTTGAAGAAATCGCGATCCGGCTGCAGCTCGTTGATCCGGTAGCTGCCCGGTTCCAGCTGCGCGATCGTGGCCAGCGCGGCTTCGGCGTCACCGAAGCTGCCGAGTTCGTCGACCAGACCCAGTTCCTTGGCCGCCTTGCCGCTCCAGACCCGGCCGCGGGCAATCGAGTTGACCTGCTCGACCGGAATCTTGCGGCCCTTGGCCACCCCTTCGATGAAGTTGCGGTAGCCCTTCTCGATCTGCAGCTGGAACAGGGTCTTGATCTCCGCCCCCAGTGGCCGGTCGATGCGCAGCGCGCCGGCCAGCGGCGTGGTGCCGACGCCATCGGTGTGGACACCGATCTTGTTCAGCGGCTCGGCGAACGTCGGGATCATGCCGAAAATGCCGATCGAGCCGGTGATCGTCGTCGGCTCGGCAAAGATCTTGTTGGCGTCCATCGACACCCAGTAGCCGCCGCTCGCCGCGAGCGTCGACATCGATGCGACCACCGGCTTGCCGTCGGCCTGCAGCGCCAGCACGCCGCGGCGAATCTTTTCGGACGCGAAGACGCTGCCGCCGGGCGAGTTCACGCGCAGCAGCACGGCCTTGACCTTGTCATCGCGCCGGGCCTTTTCGAGCAGCTCGCTGACGGTGTCGCCGCCGGCCGTGCCTTCGTCGCCTTCGCCATCGACGATCTCGCCCTGGACCACGACGACCGCGATCTGCTTCGACGCGAGTTGCGCCGCCTTCTCGGCCTTGACCGCCGCCAGATAGCTGCCGGTGTCGATCTGCCGGAACGAGCCGTGGTCGCTGTCCTCGCCGACCTTCTCGATCATCCGCTTGCGAAACTCGGCCTGGGTTTCGACTCGGGTGACGAGCTTGGCGTCGAGCGCGTAGGCGGCGATGTCGCCCCGATGCTTTTCCAGCCCGGCCGACAGACCGGTGATGTAGCGGTCGGCGGCATCCGGCGTCAGCTTGCGCGCCTCGCCGACGTTCTTGCCGTATTCCTTCCACAGGTCGCCGAGCCAGGCCTGGTTGGCGGTACGCGCTTCCGGCGACATGTCGTTGCGCTCGTACGGCTCCACTGCCGACTTGAACTCGCCGACGCGGAAGATGTTGACCTCGACCCCGAGCTTGTCGAGCGCGTCCTTGAAGTAGTTGGTGTAGACCGAGAAGCCTTCGAGCAGCACCGAGCCGAACGGGTCGAGCGAGATCTCGTCAGCCTGTGCCGCGAGGTAGTACTGCTTCTGGTCGAACGAGTCGCCGTAGGCGTAGACCGGCTTGCCGGCGGCCTTGAACTTGCGCAGCGCGACGGCGATTTCCTCGAGCTGCGGCAGCCCGGCGCCTTCCATCTCGTCCGGCTTGACCACGAGGTACGGGATGCGCGGATCGGTGGTCGCGGCGTCGATCGCCTCGACCACTTCGCGCAGCGAGGTCTGCGTCGGCTTGGCATCGCTGAACTGACGCAGGAAGTGGCGACCGCGATCATCGACGACCTGATCGCTGAGTTCGCCGAACGGGATGACGGTCAGCGCCAGGTTGTCCTCGATCGTCGGTGCGGTGTTCTTCGAGCCCGCCCACAGGCTGACGCCGATCACGACCAGCGTGATGACCACGAGGGCGCGCCAGCAGAAGACGATCAGGGTCCAGATCCAGCTGAACAGGCGCACGATCAGGGAGCGCGGTTCTTTCATTCGTGAAAAATCCGGGAATAAGGGGGAGCAGCGAATGTATCCCACAGGCCCGCAAAAAGCGCGGCGCGCTCGGCGAACGCGCGTGTCGTCGCGACCGGCGAATCGCTGTGACGCTGAGGCGCAACGCCTTGGGATGCGTCGGTCGCCGTCCGGGTTTGCTACCCTGCCGCCCCGCGCGTGGTCGGCACCTCTGCGCACGTTGCGGCAGGCAGCCGGCACGGCGGCCTTGTCTGCCGGCGGCGACACCCCATGATCGAAACAGCGAAAATGGCGGCATGTGGCGGACTCGCGCCGGCTGGCGGTCAGGTCGCTGGCACCGCTCCGCCGCGTTCATCCAGATTCACCGGCAATCCCTGCACGATCAACGTCTTGCCGCTTACAGGAAACTTTCAGCCCGTCCATGAGCAACCACCATCCCCTGATCATTCTCGGCTCCGGCCCCGCCGGCTACACGGCCGCCGTCTACGCCGCGCGCGCCAACCTGAAGCCGGTGCTGATCACCGGCATCGAGCAGGGTGGCCAGCTGATGACCACCACCGAAGTCGACAACTGGCCGGGCGATGTCGAAGGCCTGATGGGCCCCGATCTGATGGACCGCATGCGCCGCCATGCCGAGCGCTTCGACACCCAGTTCATCTATGACCACATCGACGCGGTCGATCTCAAGAATCGGCCGTTCAAGCTCACCGGCGGCAGCGGCGAATACACCTGCGATGCGCTGATCATCGCCACCGGTGCCAGCGCCAAGTACCTCGGCCTGCCGTCGGAAGAATCCTTCCGCGGCAAGGGCGTGTCGGCCTGCGCGACCTGCGACGGCTTCTTCTACAAGGGTCAGGACGTCGCCGTGATCGGCGGTGGCAACACCGCTGTCGAGGAAGCGCTGTACCTGTCGAACATCGCGAACAAGGTCACCGTCGTGCACCGCCGCGACAAGTTCAAGGGCGAGAAGATCCTGCACGACAAGCTGTTCAAGCGGCAGGCGGAAGGCAAGGTCGAGATCATCTGGAATTCCGAACTCGACGAAGTGCTTGGCGATGCCAGCGGCGTGACCGGCATGCGGGTCCGGAACGTGCAGGACGGCGCGACCCGCGAGGTCAAGCTGGCCGGTGTCTTCATCGCCATCGGCCATTCGCCGAACACCGCGATCTTCGACGGGCAGCTCGAGATGGCGGGCGGCTATCTCAAGGTCAGGAGCGGCAGCGAGGGTGGTGCCACGGCGACCAGCATCGACGGCGTGTTCGCCGCCGGCGACGTCATGGATCACGTCTACCGTCAGGCGATCACGTCCGCCGGCACCGGCTGCCAGGCCGCACTCGATGCCGAGAAGTATCTGGACAAGTTGCACGGCCACTGAGGCCGTCCGCGTCGACGCGCGGAAGCCCCGAACCCTCCCCGCACAGGAGGGTTTTTTTGTGGCCGCGGCGATGGCACTCTCGCCACATGCGCCGCCTTGCAACTCTGCTGCTGATCGTCGTTCTGGCCATGCTGGCCGGATGCGCCAGCGCGCCGAAGGATGATTTCGGCGCGCAGCGGCAGGCGATCATCGAGACCGCGCTCGGCCAGCTCGGCCGGCCGTATCGCTATGGTGGGCGCGATCCGTCCGGCTTCGATTGCAGCGGGCTGGTGCAGTTCTCGTATGCCGAGGCGGGTGTCATCGTGCCGCGCGACACGAAATCCCAGCGCGACTTCGGCAAGACCATCGAGCTCGATCAAGCCCGGCCCGGCGATCTGCTGTTCTATCGCTTCGAACGCGGCAATGGCCTGCATGTCGGCCTGTACATCGGCGACGGCCGCATGGTGCACGCGCCGGCATCGGGCAAGCAGGTCAGTCTGGTGGCGGTCGAAGCGCCGGAGTGGAAGAAGCGCTACGTCGAAACGGTGCGGCTGCTGCGCTGAGCTGCGCGTTGGCAAGGCGCGCGAGGTCGGCGCTTACTTCGCCAGTTCCTGCAGGTTGACCGGATCGATGTACTTCTGCAGTCCCGACATTGCGGCGGTGACACCCGGGTTGCTGTAGAGCTCGGTGCCGGCCACCTGTCCCAGCGCCTGGAAGGCGGTCTGGAAGGTGTTCGGGCCTTCGAGCTGGATCGCCTTCTTCGCCTGCTCGCGGCAGGCTTCGGTGACCAGCTTCATCGTCAGTTCGCCTACTGCCTTGTTCGAAGCCTCGACCTGCTCGGCGGTGACCTTGACGATCGACGCGAGGTCCGGATGGGCCGCGCCGGCCGTGAACATCCAGCGCACCAGGGCGGCACGGTCGGCCGGCGTCGTCGCGGTGATCATGCATTTCGACAGATCGTCGGCGAACGGGCCGGCCCACGACGCGGTGCTGACGCTGGCCAGCAGCGCCGCGGCTGCCAGTGAAATCGAACGGGACATCCGTGTGCTCCGATGGTCGGGTCGCTGCCCTGCCGACCCGGATCGAGGATAGCCGAACCGGCCTTGCCCCGGCTGCCGCCCGTCACCTTTTCCGATGCAACAGCGCGCAGCGGGTCTCAGTGGCAGGGCTGCGCCGCGTTCAGATAGTCCCGCGAGACCTGCTGGCGGTTGTGCACGCCGTCCGTCAGCACGACGAACCGGCAAGCGCCCTGGGCGTCGCAGAGGTCGCCACAGGCGCCGTAGGCCCGGTTGCCGCGGCTGCCGTCGAGCCGCGTGCCCGACAGGATGTTCTCGTTCAGCACATCGAACGCCTGCGCCATCGAGCGCGACGAATCCAGCACGCCGTGACGCTTGGCCATGATGGCGAACAGGGCAACCATCACCAGCACGCTGAGCGCGACCAGCCCGCCTTCGGACCAGCGCCTGACCTGCGTCTGTCGTGCGCGGATCGCGCGAACCCGCTGACGTCCGGCTGGGCTGACGATCATCGTGAGCGCTTGTCGTGACCACGGCATCCGGAACATGGCCCACCTCCTGTGTTGCTCCGGGGTGGCGCCTTACAAGTTCCGTTCCCGCGACGGCGGGGCCGGCAGCAGCGGTCTCGGGCGGCGCCTCCCATTCATCAAATCCCTGATGAATCAGCCGTTTTGCGCGATGCGTCAGCCGCGCCCGGCGTCCGTCGAGTCGCGGATCGTGATCGGATTCCGACGCCGCCGGGGCGCTGATGCCGGTCGATCCGGCACCGGCGCCGCGACATCGACTCAGCTGACGATAATCCGACTCGCCTCGCCTGCCGGCTTGGCGCCGGACAGGATCAGCGCGTTCAGGCGGCGCACGAACGCCGCCGGGTCTTCCAGCTGCCCGCCTTCGGCCAGCACCGACTGGTCGTACAGGATCGCGGCCAGATCGCCGAACTCGGCGTCGTCGGTCGCGTTCTGCAGGCGCGTGACGAACGGATGGTCCGGGTTGATCTCGAGCACCGGCGGCAGCGCCGGCGCGGCCTGCCCGGCCTGCTTCAGGATCTTTTCGAGGCGGCGGCTCATGCCGTAGTCCGGCGCCACCAGACAGGCCGGCGATTCGACCAGCCGCGACGACACCTTCGCCGATTCGATCTTCGCACCGAGCGCGGTGCCGATCCGTGCCAGCAGCGGCGCGAATTCGGTCTCGATCTTTTCCTTCTCGGGTGTGGCGATCGCCGAATCCAGATCAGCCCCGCCGGTGGCGCAGGATTCCAGCGCCTTGCCGTCGAACTCCGGCAGGTGCATGACCACCCATTCGTCGATCCGGTCGGTCAGCAGCAGCACTTCCCAGCCCTTCTTGCGGAAGCCTTCGACATGCGGCACGGCACGCGCCGCAGCCGGCGTGTCCGCGGTGACGTAGTAGATCTTGGACTGGCCTTCCGGCATCCGGGCAACATAATCGGTCAGCGACACGCGGCTGCCATCGGTGCTGGCCGTCGATTCGAAGCGGCACAGCTTGGCGATGCGCTCGCGATTGACGGTGTCTTCGACCAGACCTTCCTTCAGCACCGCGCCGAACACGTCGTAGAACTTGCCGTAGTCCTCCGGCTTGTTCTTGGCCATGTCGTCGAGCAGGTCGAGCACGCGCTTGGTCAGCGCGGCCTTCAGCTTCTCGACATTGCGATTGCCCTGCAGCAGCTCGCGCGAGACGTTCAGCGGCAGGTCGTCGGAATCGACCAGGCCGCGCACGAAGCGCAGGTAGGCCGGCAGCAGTTCGGCGCCGTGGTCCATGATGAACACGCGCTTGACGTACAGCTGCAGGCCGCGCGACTTGTCGCGGTCCCACAGATCGAACGGCGCGACGCTCGGGATGTACAGCAGCGAGATGTAGCTGAGGTTGCCTTCGACTCGCTGGTGGGCCCAGGTCAGCGGCTTGGCCGGGTCATGCGACAGGTGCGTGTAGAAGCCGGTGTAGTCGTCGTCGGTCAGCTCGGCCTTCGGGCGCGTCCACAGTGCGGCGGCCTTGTTCAGCGTTTCGCTGTCCTTGTCGCCGATCTTCAGCCGCACCGGCAGGCCGATGTGATCGGAATACTTCCGCACCAGATGGCGCAGGCGGTGCTCTTCAAGGAATTCCTTTTCGTCCTCGCGCAGGTGCAGCGTGACGTCGGTGCCGCGGCTGGCCTTGTCCGCCGGCTCCAGCGAGTAGCTGCCCTCGCCGGTCGATTCCCAGACGTGGGCCTCGGTCTCGCCGGCCTTGCGCGAGGTCACCGTCACGCGGTCGGCGACGATGAACGCCGAGTAGAAGCCGACGCCGAACTGGCCGATCAGCTGCGCATCCTTCTTCGCGTCCGCCGACAGCTGCTCCATGAACGCCTTGGTGCCGGAGCGGGCAATCGTGCCGAGGTTGTCGACCATGTCCTGGCGGCTCATGCCGATGCCGTTGTCGCGGATGGTCAGGGTGCCGGCGGCGCTGTCGACGACGAGATCCACCGCCAGATCGGCATCGCCATCGAGCAGCCCGGGGTTCTGGATGCTGAGGAAACGCAGCTTGTCGGCGGCGTCCGAAGCGTTCGAGACCAGTTCGCGCAGGAAGATTTCCTTGTTCGAGTACAGCGAGTGGATCATCAGCTTCAGCAGCTGACGGGTCTCGGTCTGGAACTCATGCTGTTGCGGCGTGGCGGTATCAGTCGTCATCGTGGGGCGCTCCGGTTGCAGAAGATGCGGACGCCGTGTTGTTGGGCTCAGGCCGCGCGCTTTTCAAGAGCCGCGCCGGGTCGCCGACCCGTCTGCGGCGGGCGGGCATGGCACGAATCAAGACCGGAGCGTGCTGCCGCGTCAGCCCAGCGCGGTGATCGACTGGTTGGTGCGGCGCAGCTTGTAGGTGACATCGCGCGCCAGATTCTCGAGCAGCGCGATCTTCAGTTCCGGGTGCGTGGCGGACAGGCGATGGACGTCGTCGGCATCGAGCACCCGCAGCCGGACGTCGCTGTCGGCGCTGGCCGAGGCGCTGCGCGCGGTGGCGCCGAGCAGGATCAGCTCGCCGAAGTTGCTGCCCGGCCCCATCGATTCGATGCGATGGTGATCGCCGTTCATCAGCGGCAGCAGGATGCTGACGAAGCCGCTTTCGATCGCGAAGATCCGGCGGTCGTTCTGCTGCCCGGCGGTCAGGATCAGGTCGCCCTTGGCGAAGTGCTCGGTCCAGCTCATCGCCTCGACCTGCGCCAGCAGCGCCGCCGACAGGCCGCGGAACAGCGGAGCCTCGGCGAACGACATCTCGGCGCCGACATCGCCGTCGGCCTCGATCAGCCGGCGTTCGCACCACTGCACCGCCAGATCGTTGTCCTCGAACGACAGGAAGCCGTGCGGCCCGTCCACCGCCCGCATGCCGCGACGCAGCGCCGCGCGCAGGCTTTCCCGCCCGTGCAGGCGCGAGTACACCACCGCGATGCCGCGCGCGGCGAGCTGCGCGTGCGTGTGCCCGAACAGGCGCGCGGCGCTGTCGGTGATCTGCGTGACCTGGTGCAGGTCGAGGATGCAGCAGTCGCTGTCATCGGCCAGCGCCAGCATCCGGCGGGTGATGAACTCCGCGCCGTCGGCGGCGAGGGGGCCGTGCAGCGTGTAGTACTTGATGCGCGAGGCGCGAGGATCGATCCGGGCACGCAATGCCGCCGGGTAATGCCGTTTCGACGGCACCTCGGCTGCCGTGTAGACGCGGCTCAGCGCCATGCTCGGCTGGCTGCTGTGGCTGAACACGTTGAGCTGCAGGTCCTGCGACAGGCGCTTGCAGACCTCGATGCCGCGCACGCTGTTGCCCTTGGCATCGAGCAGCGGCGAATAGATGCCGATGCCGAAGCGGCCCGGAAGCACGGCGATGATGCCGCCGCCGACGCCGCTCTTGGCCGGCATGCCGACCTCGTACAGCCAGCTGCCCGCGTAGTCGTACATGCCGCAGGTCGCCATCACCGACAGCACCGGCGCGGTCAGTTCGGCCGGCAGCGCCCGCTGGCCAGTCACCGGATTGACGCCGCGGTTGGCCAGCGTCACCGCCATCATTGCCAGATCGCGGCAGTCGACGAGAATCGAGCACTGCCGGAAGTAGTTTTCGAGCGGCGCCATCGGATCGTCGTGATCGATGATCCCGAAGTTCTTCAGCATCCACGCGATTGCGCGATTGCGATGACCGGTCTCGCTTTCCGAGCGGTAGATCGACTCTTCGATCTCGACCTCGCGACCGATGAACGCCGCCATCGCGGCACGGATCCGCTGCCACTGGCTGTCCGCGGTGTCGCCTCGCACCAGACTGGTGCTCGCGATTGCACCGGCATTGATCATCGGGTTCTTCGGCGCACCTGTTTTCGGATCGAGACTGATCGAGTTGAAGGCATCGCCGCTGGGCTCGACCCCGACCTTGCCGGAGACGAAAGCCTGCCCGCGATCCGCCAGTGCCGCGGCGTAGACGAACGGCTTGGAGATCGACTGGATCGTGAAGCGCTTGTCGGCGTCGCCGGCCGAGTAGGCGATGCCATCCAGGGTGACGATGCAGATGCCGAAATCCGAGCGCTCGGCCTTCGCCAGTTCCGGGATGTAGTCAGCCAGCGCGCCGGCATCGAGCGACGACAGGTCGGCATGCAACCGGGAGAGATAGTCGGCAATCGGGGACGGCATTCGGCAAGGTCTCGGCTGCGAACAGGGGGATCGTTCGCCGTCCATGGCAGCCGCCCTGGGAGCAATAGCCATGCCGATCAAGCGTCTGCGACCGTCAGCGTGCAGTCGTTCTGCGATGCGGTTCTCGCGAGCCGTACGCCTTGAGCGGCTGCGCCGCGATCCGGCGACCACGAAAAAAAAGCCGGCATCGTTTCCGATGCCGGCTCGTGCCGGGCGATGGCGCGCAGGGCGCGCCGATCGACTGCCTCAGCCCAGCTTTTCCTTGATGCGCGCCGCCTTGCCCTGACGGCCGCGGAGGTAGTAAAGCTTGGCGCGGGCGACTTCGCCGCGGCGCTTGATCACGATTTCCGCGACCTGCGGGCTGTACGTCTGGAACACGCGCTCCACACCTTCGCCGTGGCTGATCTTGCGCACGGTGAACGCGGAGTTGACGCCGCGCGAACGCTTGGCGATGACCACGCCTTCATAGGCCTGCAGACGCTCGCGGTCGCCTTCCTTGACCTTGACCTTCACTTCGACGGTATCGCCGGGACGGAAATCCGGGACGACCTTGCCGGCCATCGTTTCCGCATCCAGCTGCTGAATGATCTTGCTCATGTCACTACACCTCGTTCAAAGACGACGTCATTTCGACGCCTAGTTTTTCTCGCCGGAGCGCTCGTGGAGGAATTCCTTGAGCAACTCGGCATGGGGACGACTCAATTCCAGCTCTTCCAGCAGATCAGGCCGCTTCAGGAACGTGGCCCCTAACGCCTGTTTCAAACGCCATCGCGCGATTTTCGCATGATCCCCGGACAGCAGCACGTCCGGCACCGCTTCACCGCGCCACGACGGCGGCCGCGTGTAGTGCGGATGGTCGAGCAGGCCGGCGCTGAACGAATCCGCTTCCGCAGACCCTTCATGCCCCAGCACGCCCGGCAACCAGCGCGACACCGCGTCCACCAGTGCCATCGCGGCGAGCTCCCCGCCCGACAGCACGAAATCTCCCAGCGACACTTCGAAATCGATCAGCGGCGTGACCCGCTCGTCGAGACCTTCGTAGCGTCCGCAAACCAGTACCAGCGCCGGTTCCACGGCCAACTGCTTCACCAGCGCCTGCGTCATCGGCAAGCCCTGCGGGCTCAGCGCGACGACCTTGGCGTTGCCGATCGCCGTTTTCGCGGCGGCGATCGCATCGGCCAGAGGCCCCGGTTCCATCACCATCCCCGGACCGCCGCCGTAAGGACGGTCATCGACCCGGCGATCCGCTCCGTCGCTGTAGTTGCGGATATCGCGCGCCGAGAGGCTCAGCGCGCCGACCTCCACCGCCTTGCGCGGAATGCCGACCTTGACCACCTGCTCCACGAACTCCGGGAACAGGGTCAGGACTTCTATCTTCACGACCACCCGGCCATCGGATCAGTAATCCGGCGACCAGTCAGCAACGATCCGTTTCGCGTCGATGTCGACCGAGACGATGATCGGCCCCTGCACGAACGGAATCAGGCGCTCCTTCGCAGCTTCGCCTTCACCGTCGGTCAGCACCAGCACGTCCTGCACGCCGTTTTCCATCATCGCGGTGACCGTGCCGAGCGCCTCGTCCTCTTTCGAGGTGACGACGCAACCCAGCAGGTCGGCCCAGTAGTAGCTGCCGGCCGGAGCCGGCGGCAGTTCCGACCGATCGACCGCGATGTCCCGCCCGACCAGACGAGCCGCGATGTCGCGATCAGCGATCGGCTGGCCATCGCGACCGGTGACCTGGGCGATGATGCCGTTGACCTGCGCCTTGGCATCGACCAGCGTGGCGAGGTAGCCGTCTTCGGCACCGAGCCACCACTGCGGATACTTCAGGAGGTTGTCGGCCGGGCGGGTGTTCGAAACGATCTTGACCCAGCCCTTGATGCCGAAAACGCCGGCGACGCGACCGAGCGTCACCCGGCGTTGGGCTGCCGTCACTTCAGACGGCGGCCGGCGCCGTCACGCCCTTGACCAGGAACGCCACGCGCTCCGAGATCTGGGCGCCGTTCTGCTGCCAGTAGGCGATGCGGGCGGCGTCGACCACCAGCTTCTGCTCCTGACCGCGGGCATTCGGGTTGTAGTAGCCCAGGCGCTCGACGAACTTGCCGTCGCGCGACGAACGGCTGTCGGTCGCCACGACGTGATAGAACGGACGCTTCTTGGCGCCACCGCGGGCCAGACGAATCTTCATCATGATCTTTTGAACTCTCGGGAAATACTGACGCTGGGAACGCGAAAGCGCGGAATGATAATGCGCAGTGCCCCGGATTGCCACCCCGCGTTCGCCCGATGGTCGCACCCGCCCCGTCCTGTTCCGGCGATTGCCGGCATCCGGCTGCCGCTTCGAGACCGATCTCCTCCTTTCGAGCGACTTCTGGCTTGATTCCTGCCGGGTACACTCCCTATTGATGGAATCGGCCAGCCGCAGCACGCCTGACGGGCGTCGAAGCGATTCGTCCCCGGTCACGCGGCCGTCACCTTCGTGCGCCGCCCGCCGCCTATCATTTTGCATCGACACCTTTCCTCGAGAGTTCCAGCCATGACCGATCTGACGATCAACGGCGTCAAGCAGCACCACGACGGCGACCCCAACATGCCGCTGCTGTGGTTCATCCGCGACGAAGTCGGCATGACCGGCACCAAGTTCGGCTGCGGCGTGGCCCAGTGCGGTGCCTGCACCGTGCATCTCGACGGCCAGCCGATCCGCTCCTGCGTGACACCGGTGTCGGTCGCCGCCGGCAAATCGATCACCACGATCGAGGGCGCGGCGTCCGACAAGGTCGGCGCGGCCGTGCAGGCGTCGTGGCGCAAGCTCGACGTGGTGCAGTGCGGCTACTGCCAGTCCGGGCAGATCATGTCGGCCGTGGCGCTGCTGAAGAAGAACAAGAAGCCGAGCGATGCCGACATCGACACCGCGATGAACGGCAACGTCTGCCGCTGTGCGACCTACGCCCGCATCCGCGCGGCGATCCACGACGCCGCCGCGTCGCTGGCCTGAACCGCATCCGGAGAACTGACATGGGCATCCTCAATCGCATCGCCGGCAACGGTCCGGCTCCGTCGGCGCCGTCCGAGCCGCTGGTCAACCTGAGCCGGCGCGGCTTCCTGCAGGGTAGCGGCGGTCTCGTCGTCGGCGTGTTCCTCGGCGGCGTCGCCGGCTGCTCGTCGAAGGACGCGGCGCCGGCCCCTGCGCCGACACCCGCCCCGGCTGCGGCGCCGCCGCCCATCGAACCGACGGCGTTCATCCGCATCGGCACCGACAATCAGGTGACGGTGATCTCGAAGCACCTCGAAATGGGCCAGGGCACCTTCACCGGCCTCGCCACCCTGGCGGCCGAAGAGCTGGACGCCGACTGGTCGCAGGTCACGGTCGAGGCCGCGCCGGCCGACAATTCGAAGTACGCGAACACGCTGATGGGCGTGCAGGTCACCGGCGGCTCGACCGCGATGGCGAACTCGCATGACCAGATGCGCCGCGCCGGCGCCGCGATCCGCTCGATGCTGGTCGGCGCCGCGGCGGCCGAATGGCAGGTGCCGGCCGGCGAGATCACCGTGTCGAAGGGCGTGGTCAGCCATGCCGCATCGGGCAAGACCGCCACCTTCGGCCAACTGGCCGAGGCCGCGGCGAAGCAGCCGGTACCGTCGCCGACGGCGGTCAAGCTCAAGGATCCGAAGGATTTCGTGCTGATCGGCACGCTCGGCACGCCGCGCAAGGATTCGAAGGCCAAGACCGACGGCACCGCGATGTTCACGCAGGACGTGAAGCTCGATGGCCAGCTGGTCGCCGTCGTCGCGCATGCGCCGAGCTTCGGCGCCACCTTGAAGAAGGTCGACGACAGCAAGGCCAAGGCCATCGCCGGCGTGACCGCTGTTATCCCGTTCGAGTCGTACAACGGCATCTTCCGCGCCGGTGTCGCGGTGCTGGCGAAGAACACCTGGGTCGCCAAGCAGGGCCGGGACGCGCTGGTGCTGGAGTGGGACGAGAGCAAGGCCTTCCAGCTCAGCTCCGCCGATATCCTCAAGGAATTCAAGGAACTGGCAGCCAAGCCGGGCGCGGTCGCGATCAAGCGCGGCGATGTCGCCGCCGCGCTCAAGGAACCGGCGAAGCAGGTTGTCGCCGAGTACGAGTTCCCGTACCTCGCCCACGCACCGATGGAGCCGCTGAACTGCATCGTCACGATCAGCGACAGCGGCTGCGACATCGTCAACGGCGAGCAGATGCACACGCCGGATCAGGGTTCGGTGGCGGCGCTGCTCGGCATCAAGCCGGAGCAGGTCCGGATCAAGCAGATGTACGCCGGCGGCAGCTTCGGCCGCCGCGCCAGTTCGAAGTCCGACTACGTGCTGGAAGCCGCGCAGATCGCCAAGGCCGCGGCAACGCAGGGCGTGAAGGCGCCGATCAAGATGGTCTGGACCCGCGAAGACGACATGCGCGGCGGCTATTACCGCCCGGCCATGTTCCACAGCGTGCGCGCCGGTCTCGATGCCGGCGGCAAGTTGACCGGCTGGCAGCAGCGCACGGTCGGTCAGTCGATCGCCAAGGGCACGCCGTTCGAGGCGTTCATGGTCAAGGACGGCGTCGATGGCACCTCGGTCGAAGGCTCGGCCGATACCCGCTACGACATCCCGAACCTGCAGGTCGAACTGCATACCATCGAGTATTCGATGCCGGTGCTGTGGTGGCGCTCGGTCGGCCACACGCACACCGCGTACGTGATGGAAACGATGATCGACGAACTGGCGCAGACCGCCGGCCAGGATCCGGTCGCGTTCCGGCGCGGCCTGCTCGAGAAGCATCCGCGCCACCTCGGCGTGCTGAATCTGGTCGCCGAGAAGTCCGGCTGGGGCACGCCGCTGCCGGCCGTCGCCGGCAAAAAGCGCGGCCGCGGCATCGCCGTGCACGAGTCGTTCAATACCTACGTCGCGGAAGTCGCCGAAGTGTCGATCGATGCCGACGGCACGCTGACCGTCGACCGCGTGGTCTGCGCCGTCGACTGCGGGCTGGCGATCAATCCGGACGTGATCAAGGCGCAGATGGAGGGCGGCATCGGCTTCGGCCTCGCCGCGATCCTGCATTCCGAGATCACCTTCGAAAAGGGCCGCCCGGTGCAGGGCAATTTCGACAGCTACCCGCCGTTGCGGCTGACCGAGATGCCGAAGATCGACGTGCATCTTGTGGCGTCGGCCGAGCCGCCGACCGGCGTCGGCGAGCCGGGTACGCCGCCGATCGGTCCGGCCGTCGCGAACGCCGTGGCCGCGGCCACCGGCAAGCGCATCCGCAAGCTGCCGTTCGGCGATCAGCTGAGCGCCTGACGCGCACGCCCTCGAAAGCCCGGAGTCGGCCTCATCGCCGGCTCCGGGCTTTCGGCGTTGCAGGCTTCATCGAATTCCGCCGCATGATCCTGATTTCCAAGCAAAATCCCACCCGCGATCCGTGAACACCCCGCAAGAGTTCGGAACCCTGCTCGCGGGCCTGCGCGCGCTGGCCGCCAGCGGTTTCGCCAACGGCGGCGGCGCACTGGCGACCCTGACCCAGACCCGCGGCTCGACCTTCCGCCGCGCCGGCGCCCGGATGCTGGTCTGCGGCGACGGCACCGTGGTGCGCGGTCTGTCCGGTGGCTGCCCGGAGGCCGACATCATCAGCCGCGCGAAGGACGTGATCGCGGCCGGCGACGCGCGGATCGTCCGCTACGACCGCGAATCCGGCCTCGACGCGCTGCTCGAACTCGGCTGCGGCGGCGAGCTGGAAGTGCTGATCGAACCGCTGGTGCAGCCGCGCGACATCGCGTTCATCGAAGCGGCGTCGAGCACGCTCGCCGCCCGTCGCAGCGGCGTGCTGGCCACCGTCTTCCGTCGCGACGGCGCCGTGATGCTGCCGAAACCGCGCCGGATGCTGATCGACGAAGGCCGCATCCTGGTCAACGACTTCGGCGCCGGTCTGATCAGCGGCGTCCTCGCCGATCTCGCGCTGGAGCGCACGCCGTCGTCGCCGACCATCGAGCCGTTCCAGCATGGCGGCAATCAGTACGACGTGCTGCTCGAAGCGCTGATTCCGCCGTACGCGCTGACCATCGTCGGCAGCAATTCAGCTGCTCTTGCGCTGGCGCGCTACGCCACGATCCTCGGCTGGGACCTCACTCTGGTCGATGACCGCGACGATCGCGCGATGCCCGGTGAAGTGCCGCTCGCCGCTCGCCGCATCGCCGCCCGCCCGGAACAGATCCGCGACCGGCTCGAATTCGACAGCCGCAGCTTCGCCGTCGTGATGACCCACAACATCGGCCGCGACATCGATTACCTGCGGGCGCTCGCCGACGCCCCGCTGGCGTACCTCGGCGCACTCGGTTCGCGCAAGCGCGTGGCGCAATTGTTCGCCGGATCGGGACTCGACGCCGAGCGGCTGCACGCCCCCGCCGGCCTCGATCTCGGCACCGAAACGCCCGAGGAAATCGCACTGGCGATCGCCGCCGAGATTCTCGCCGTCACCAGCGGCCGCGCCTCGCAGCCGCTGAGCCGCACCGACGGGCCGATCCACCGGTGAGCCGCGATCCGGCATCGCCGCGCGCGCCATTGCCCGCTGCGCGGCGGCCGGTCGCGATCGTGCTCGCCGCCGGTGCCGCCCGCCGCTATGGCCGCGCCAAGCAAGTCGAAACGCTGCCGGACGGCAGCCGCTTCGTGCAGCACGCCGCACGCGCCGCGCTGGCCGTCGCCGATGACGTGCGCGTGATCGTCGGCGCCCATCGCGAAGCCGTGATCGAAGCCCTCGCCGGGATTGATGTCCAAGTCGTCGACAACCCGGACTGGGCACGCGGCATGGGCCGATCGATCGCTGCCGGCTTCGCGTCACTGATCGCCGATGGCGTCGACCGCCCTGCCCTGCTGTGCCTCGCCGATCAGCCGCGCGTCGGCGCGGAAGCCTTGCGACGGCTGCTGGATGTCGCCGCCGCGCATCCGGACGCGATCATCGTCTCCGACTACGGCAGCACGCGCGGCCCGCCATGCCTGTTCCCGCCGCGGTGTTTTGCCGAACTGGCCGCACTCGACGGCGACGAAGGCGCGCGCGCCGTGCTCAAGACCCATGCCGCCACTGTCCGGACGGTGTGGCTGCCGGAAGGGCTCGATGACGTCGATACCGAAGCGGACTACCGGCGCATCGTGCAGCCGAATCGCTAGGGCGACGTGCCTGCGACCAGCCGCTTCTCCATGAACAGGCTTAAGCGATCCGGCTGATACGCACCGAACGGCTCGCGTTCGGCATAGCCCAGCGCGCGATACAGGCCGATCGCCTCGGGCTGGTGAATGCCGGTCTCCAGCCGCGCCAGATGCACGCCGGCCTCGACCAGGGTTTGTTCGAGCACCGCCATGATCTGCTTCGAAACGCCCTGCCCGCGGCAGTCCTCGGCCACGAACACGCGCTTGATCTCGCCATATGCCGGCGGCCCGTCGAGGCGCTTCACCGCGCCGCAGCCGACGATGCGCTCGCCGAGCCACGCGGCGACGAAGCGCACGTTCGGCAGGCGCAGCGTGTCGAGACCGTCGAAGTGATTGCTCTCGGCCGGGTACAGCGCGCTCATGTAGGCATCGCTGCGCGCGATCAGGGCCGCGGTTTCGGGGTGGCCGGGGTCGCAGTCGGCAACCCGGACGACCGTTGCCAAGGGCTCAGCGCCCCGGCGGACCGCCGAAGCCCGGCGGCATGCGCCCGGACAGCGCGCGCATCATCTTCATCATGCCGCCGCCCTGGAGCTTCTTCATCATCTCCTTGGTCTGGTCGAACTGACGCATGAGCTTGTTGACTTCCTGCACCTCGACACCGGCGCCGGTGGCGATGCGCTTCTTGCGCGAGGCCTTGATCAGGTCCGGAAAGCGGCGTTCCTGCCTGGTCATCGAGTTGATGATCGCGACCGCGCGCTTGATTTCCTTCTCCGGCTTCACGTTCTTCATCTGCGCCTGCAGCTTCGCCCCGCCCGGCAGCTTTTCGAGCATCGAGGCCATGTCGCCCATTTGCTCCATCTGCGCCATCTGCTGGCGGAAGTCTTCGAGATCGAAGCCCTTCTTGTTCTTGATCTTGTTCGCAAGCTTGATCGCGGCATCGTTGTCGACCTTGCGTGCGGCTTCCTCGATCAGGCCGAGCATGTCGCCCTGGCCGAGGATGCGCGCCGCGATGCGGTCCGGATGGAACACCTCGAGCGCGCCGCTCTTTTCGCCGACGCCGATGAACTTCACCGGCTTGCCGGTGACATGGCGCACCGACAGCGCCGCGCCGCCGCGCGAGTCGCCATCGGTCTTGGTCAGGATCACGCCGGTCAGCGGCAGGCGATCGGCAAACGCCTTGGCGGTGTTCGCGGCATCCTGACCGGTCATCGAGTCGACGACGAACAGGGTTTCGATCGGATTCAGCACGCCGTGGAGGGCGGCCACTTCCTGCATCATTTCCTCGTCGATGCCGAGACGGCCGGCGGTGTCGACGATCAGCACATCGGCGAACTGCAGCTTGGCGTGCGCCAGCGCCGCCTTGGCGATCTCGACCGGCTGGTCGGCCCCGGTCGACGGGAAGAAGTCGACGCCGACCTGGCCGGCGACAACGCGCAGCTGCTCGATCGCCGCCGGGCGGTAGACGTCGCAGGACACGACGATGACCTTCTTCTTCTCGACCTCGCGCAGCCGCAGCGCGAGCTTGCCGGTCGACGTGGTCTTGCCCGATCCCTGCAGGCCGGCCATCAGGATCACGGCCGGCGGCTGCGTGCGCAGGTTCAGCGGTTCGGCACTGCCGCCGAGTGTGGCGGTCAGTTCCTGCTGCACCACGCGCAACATCGACTGGCCCGGCGTCAGGCTTTCGGTGACTTCGGTGCCGACCGCGCGCGCCTTGACCTTGTCGATGAAATCACGGACGACCGGCAGCGCGACATCGGCTTCGAGCAGCGCCATGCGCAGTTCGCGCGCGGCGGTGTTGACCTGGTCTTCGGTCAGACGGCCCTGACCGCGCAGCACGTCGAGCGTGCGGGTCAGGCGGGAGCTTAGGTTTTCGAACATGGAGCGCGGTCGCCGGTGGGTCTGGAGGCCGCGCGATTATGCCGGACGGCGCCGCCGCCGCGCGGGCCCGAATCGGCCGGCGGCGCTACAGCGTGATGCTGTCGCCGGTCTTCAGATGGCGGTAGCGCCAGCCCGAGAGCGCCGCCGCGCATTCATCGGCAATGCGGGCTTCGGCGCCGGGCTTGGCGTGGGTCAGGTGAAGCATCGGGCGATGCCGCAACCGCGCCAGTTCGGCGCCCAGCACGGCCGGGGTGAAATGCCGCGCCAATTCGGCCAACTCGCCGTCGCGGTTCGGAAATGCCACCTCGATCATCAGGTGATCGAGTCGCGGCAGCGCGTTCAGCGCGTTCCACAGCGTGTCGCCGGCGCAGGTATCGCCGCTGAAGGCGAACAGCCCGGCATCGGTCGCCACGGCGTAACCGATGGCCGGCACCGTGTGGCAGACCCGGAACGGCGTCAGCGTCAGGTCGTCGATGGTCAGCGACTGCCCGGCCGCCAGCGGGTTGAACACCAGCAGTGGCTGCTCCGGGCTTGGCAGCGCCGTGAAATCCGGCCAGACCTTCCAGTTGAAGATGTGCTCGCGCAGCACGGAAAGCGTTTCCGGAATGGCGTGAACCTGCAGCGGGTGGTCGATCTCGCCGAACAGGTTGTCGGCCATGAACGCGAGGCCGCAGACGTGGTCGAGGTGGCTGTGCGTCAGCATCACCGTGCGGATCGCGGCGAGCGCCCGCGCGTCGAGATCGCCGACGCCGGTACCGGCATCGATCAGCAGGTGACCATCGACCAGCAGGCTGGTGGTGCGCAGCCCCGGGCCGATGCCGCCACTGCAACCGAGGATCCTGATCTGCATCGAAAGGCGCGAAGACGATCGAAGCCCGAATGTAGCACGCGAACTTTCCGTGTTCCCGGGCCCGCACCGCCCAAGCACAAGCCGGACGCCGGCCGGAAACGCGGCCTGTCGATGCGGTGCCATCAGCGCCGGCGAGACCTTCGGCGCGGCCGGGCGATGCTATCTTTGCGCGTCCCTTGCGAGTGCCCATGTCCCTGCTCTTCAGCCTGATCGCCAGCGCCTTCTACGCCTTTGCCGGCTGGCGTGCC
Organism: Nevskia sp.; assembly: GCF_021732705.1. GTDB lineage: Bacteria > Pseudomonadota > Gammaproteobacteria > Nevskiales > Nevskiaceae > Nevskia. The sequence goes on from NZ_JAKFUM010000011.1 coordinate 324,521, forward strand.
CTGCGCGCCCAGTACGACCGCGAGCGGCTGGTGCTGACGCTGGCGCTGCTGGCGCATGGGCTGGCGCTGTCCCAGCAGGTGGTGTCCGGCGGCAATCTGGTGATCGGCATCGCCGAATCGCTGTCGATGCTGGCGTTCCTGTCGTCGCTGATGCTGTGGATCTTCTGCTTCCGCGAGCCGCTGCACGCCATCGGCGCGGTGCACTACCCGGTCACCGCGCTGTGGGTGCTGGCACCGGCCGTGTTCACCGATCACGGCCACCCGATTCCGCTGGCGGACTGGCGCATCGGCCTGCACATCGTGTTCTCGCTGCTCAGTGCCGGGCTGCTGACCCTCGCCTCGATCCAGGCCGTGGCGACGCTGAGCCTCGACCGGATGCTGCGCAAGCCCGGCAACATGATGCTGGTGCGCCGCCTGCCGCCGCTGCAGACGATGGAACGGCTGCTGTTCCAGCTGATCTTCTTCGGCTTCTTCCTGCTGTCGATGACCCTGGTCAGCGGCCTGCTGTTCGTGCACAACCTGTTCGCCCAGCACCTGGTGCACAAGACCGTGCTGAGCTTCTTCGCGTGGCTGATCTTCGGCCTGCTGCTGTGGGGCCGCGTGCGTCATGGCTGGCGTGGCCGCACCGCCGTTCGCTGGGCGCTGTCCGGCTATGTCGCGCTGGTGCTGGCGTATTTCGGCTCGAAGCTGATCCTGGAACAGGTGCTCGGCCGCAGCTGGTACTGACGACCGGCACCGGCGCGGTCGCCGCGCCCACCGTTGCGGCGGCTTGACAGGCTACCCGGCCCGTCCGCTTTAATGCGGGTAACGAGGTGACGGGGCCGATTTCCAGTTGGACGACAAAACGCTAGTGGCGCTGCTGTTCCTGCTGGTTTTCCTGATTCTGCTATCGGCCTTCTTCGCCGGATCGGAAACGGCGTTGATGGCGCTCAACCGCTACCGCCTGCGCCATCTCGCCAGCACCGGGCACCGCGGCGCCCGCCTGGCCGAAAAACTGCTCGAACGGCCGGACCGGCTGATCGGCATGATCCTGCTCGGCAACATCGCCGTGCATTCCGCATCGACCGCGATCGCCACGATCATCACGCTGGAGCTGTACGGCAACGCGTGGATCGCCGCGACCACCGGCATCCTGACCGTGTTCATCCTGATCTTCGGCGAGATCGCGCCGAAGACCCTCAGCGCGCTGCATCCGGAACGGGTCGCGATTCCGTCGGCCTACATTTATTCGGTGCTGCAGTGGGTGGTCTATCCGATCGTCTGGGTGGTCAACCTGCTGTCGAACGGCGTGCTGCGGCTGTTCGGCGTCAGCTCCGAGGATGCCGCCGAGCACAGCCTGTCGAGCGAAGAGCTGCGCTCGGTCGTCGCCGAAGCCGGCGCGATGATTCCCGAGCGCCACCAGCGCATGCTGCTGTCGATCCTCGATCTGGAAAAGGCGACGGTGGAAGACATCATGGTGCCGCGCAACGAGATCGTCGGCATCGATATCTCCGAGCCCTGGGAAAAGATCCGAGAGACCATCGTCGCGTCGAGCCACACCCGGCTGCCGGTATTCGACGGCTCGATCGACGATCTGAAGGGCATCGTCCACCTGCGCAAGGTGCTGCGCCTGACCGTGCAGGACAACCTGACGCTCGACACCTTGCTGACCCTGGTGCGCGATCCGTACTACATCCCCGAAGGCACGCCGCTGAACCAGCAGCTGCTGAACTTCCAGGACCAGAAGCGACGCATCGGCTTCGTGGTCGACGAGTACGGCGACATCCAGGGGCTGGTGACCTTGGAAGACATCCTCGAAGAGGTGGTCGGCGAGTTCACGTCCGACCCGGCAACGCGCGTCAAGAACGTCTATCTCGATGCCGATGGCAGCGTGCTGGTGCACGGCTCGGTCACCATCCGCAGCCTCAATCGCTCGTTGAGCTGGAAGCTGCCGACCGGCGGCCCGAAGACCCTGAATGGCCTCGTGATGGAACAGCTGCAGGAACTGCCGAAGCCGGGCCGCAAGCTCGTGATCGGCGATTACCAGATCGAAATCACCGACATCCGCGCCAACGCGATCAAGAGCGCCCGGGTGCGGCCGGCGAAGCTGGCCACCGGCTGAGCGCCAGCGGCAGCAGCGGCGATCACGGGCTTGCCAGCACCGCCCGCCTCGCAATCAACGGATACAGCAGCGCTGTCACGGCCAGCGTGCAGCCGGACCAGATCAGCAGCCCATCGCCGGATTTCACGATCACCCACAGGCAGAACACGATCGCCAGCGCCGCGACCACCTGATGGCGATTGAAGCCGCGCGGCGGCTGCGCCTGGCGGTCGTAATGCCAGACCGCGAGTGCGGCGTAGACATAGACCAGCAGGCAGAAGATCGCCGAGATCTCGATCAGCTTGCCGAACTGCTGGCCGAGCGTCGGCGAAGCGGTGGCGAACACGACGACGGTCATGATCACCGCCATGATCAGCAGGTTCGGCACGGCGATGCCGTGGCGATCCACCTGCCCGAACACGGCCGGAAACAGACCCCGATCGGCCCCGGCCTTGCCAGTCTGCGCGGTCAGCAGGATCCAGCCACCGAGCGTGCCGATGGCCTTGATCAGCACCATGACTGCGAACAGCGCACCGGCCGCCGGCCCGAGCATCAGCCGAATGGCATCGGCGAACGGGGCCGATGACGTCGCCAGTTCGCGTGCCGGAATCAGACCCATGATCACCGTGGTCGAGGCGATGTAAACCACGGCTGCCAGCAGCACGCCGGCGATGGTGGCGATCGGCACGTTGCGCTGCGGGTTCTCGATGACGCTCGCGGCGACCGACGCACTTTCGAGCCCGGTAAAGGCCCAGAACACCAGCACCAGCGACTCCGGGATCACTGTCGTGGCCGGCAACTGCTGCACGTTCCACGAGGCGAGGAACAGCCCACCGTCGAAATAGCGCCAGCCGAGGGTCGCGACCAGCACGATCGGAATCAGGCCGAGCACGATGGCGACCGATTCCAGCTTGCAGACCAGCCGCGCGCCGTAAATGTTGATCAGGGTCAGCAGCCAGATCAGTGCCACCGTGGCCAGCGAGCCCGTGAGCGGGTCGATCAGTGCGGTGAAGAAGCTCGCCAGATAGCCGGTCGCGGCGACCGCGATGGCGATGTTGCCGGTCCAGCACGACAGCCAGTAGATCGTCGTCGACTGAAAGCCCATGTAGCGGCCGAGCGCTTCATCGGCATAGGCGCACGGCCCGCCCGCCTGCGGCGACACCTGACCGAGCCGCGCCAGAGTCGAGGCCACCAGCAGCGCGCCGACGGTCGCGATCAGCCAGCCGAACACGGTGATGCTGCCGACGGTGGCGAGTGTTGCCGGCAGCAGGAACAGCCCGGAACCGACCATGTTGCTGGCGACCAGTGCCGTGGCCAGCACCGGCCCGATCTTGCGGTTGCGGATCATCGATGGCCCTGAGTGATTCGATGGAGAAGGCGGCCGGTCCGGGCCGGCGCTGCCGGTTTACCATGCGCCACGCGCTTGGGCCTTGTCGATCCGCAATTCCGGAACGCTTCGCTCGCCGCCGCGCTTTCCCGTTCGACCTGCCCCGCATCGCGCCATGAGCCTTGATGTCTCGCCCGCCACCGCATCCACCGCCGACGACGCCCTGAGCCTGCCGGCGTGGACATATCGCGATGCGGATTTCTTTGCCGAGGAAGTCCGCACCGTGTTCCGGCCGAGCTGGCAGGTGGTGTGCCATGTCAGCGACATCCCGGCCGCTGGCGATTACCACACGCTGGAATTCCTCGATGAATCGCTGCTGGTCGTCCGTGGCGATGACGGCGTGGTGCGTGGCTTCCACAACGTCTGCCGGCACCGCGCGTCGCGCCTCGTCGAACCCGGCAAGGGCCACTGCGGCCGGCGGCTGACCTGCCCGTATCACCACTGGACCTACGCGCTGGACGGCCAGCTCGCCGCACTCCCGCAGCGCAAGAACTTCACCGGTCTCGATCCCGCCGCGCACGGGCTGGCACCGGTCGATGTCGAAATCTTCATGGGCTTCGTCTTCGTGCGGCTGGAACCGGGCCTGCCGAGCGTGCGCGAGATGATGGCGCCGTACCTCGACGAACTGGCGCTGTACCGGCTGGATGCGCTGCAGCCGCAAGGCAAGGTCCGGCTGCGGCCGCGCCCGGTCAACTGGAAGAACGTCAGCGACAACTATTCCGACGGCCTGCACATCCCGGTCGCGCATCCGGGGCTGACCCGGCTGTTCGGCGGCAGCTACGCGATCGAGGCCCAGCCCTGGGTCGACCGGATGGTCGGCACCCTCGTCGACGCGCCGTCGAAGAACTGGTGCGAGCGCGGCTACCAGCATTTCCTGCCGCCCGCGCCCCACCTTCCGGCGAGTCATCAGCGCCAGTGGACCTACTTCAAGCTGTGGCCGAACGTGGCCTTCGACCTGTATCCGGATCAGGTCGACTTCATGCAGTTCCTGCCGATTTCGCCGACCGAGACGCTGATCCGCGAGATCGCCTACGTCCATCCGGATGGCCGACGCGAGATGAAGGCTGCCCGCTACCTGAACTGGCGCATCAACCGGCAGGTCAACCGCGAGGACACCACGCTGATCGCGCGCGTGCAGGCCGGCATGGCCTCGTCCAGCTACAGCACCGGGCCGCTCGGCGATGGCGAAGTCTGCATGCGCAGCTTCGCGCGGCGGCTGCGCGACCTGATCCCCGAAAGCCGCCTGCGGCAGCCGCCGCCGGCCGGCTGGGGCCGTCGCGCGTGACACCCGCGCCGCCGGTGCCGTTCGTCACGGCACTGCGCTTCTGGTTCTGGCTCGGCTGCGTCAGTTTCGGCGGCCCGGCCGGCCAGATCGCGGTGATGCATGCGGAACTGGTCGAACGCCGGCGCTGGCTGTCGGAACGGCGGTTCCTGCACGCGCTGAACTACTGCATGGTGCTGCCCGGGCCGGAAGCGCAGCAGCTCGCCACCTACATCGGCTGGCTGATGCACGGCACGCGCGGCGGCATCGTCGCCGGCGCGCTGTTCGTGCTGCCGTCGCTGGTGCTGCTGATCGGCCTGACCTGGGCGTATCTGGCGTTCGGCAACGTGCCGCTGATCGCCGGCGTGCTGTACGGCATCAAGCCGGCGGTGACCGCGATCGTCGTGCAGGCCGCCTGGCGCATCGGCAAGCGGGCCCTGAACAACGCCGCACTGTGGGCGATCGCGGCGGCGGCGTTCGTCGCGATCTTCGCGCTGCACCTGCCGTTTCCGCTGATCGTGGTCGGCGCCGCGATTCTTGGCGTCATCGGCGGCAAGCTGGCGCCCGAGCGCTTCCGCACCGGCGGCACGCACAGCGCAGCAAAAGGCGGCCACGGCCCATGCCTGATCGATGACGATACGGTGGTCCCGCACGCGGCCTACCGCCACACGCACCTGGCGCGGGTGCTGGCCACCGGGCTCGGCTTGTGGATCGGCGTCTATCTCGCGCTGCTGGCGAGCCTCGGCGCGGGCAATCCGATCACGCAGATGGCGATGTTCTTTTCCGGCGCCGCGCTGGTGACCTTCGGCGGTGCTTACGCGGTGCTGCCGTACGTCTATCAGGCCGCGGTGAACGAGTTCCGCTGGCTGGCCGCGCCGCAGATGATCGATGGCCTCGCCCTCGGCGAAACGACGCCGGGGCCGCTGATCATGATCGTCGCGTTCGTCGGCTTCGTCGGTGGCTGGCAGACCGATGCGCTGGCGGCGGCGCTGGGCCCGGGCCATGTGCTGGCCGCGGGTGCGCTGGCCGCCGGTGTCGCGACCTTTTTCACCTTCCTGCCGTCGTTCGTGTTCATCCTCGCCGGCGGGCCGCTGGTGGAAGCCACGCGCGACGATCTGCGGCTGACGGCGCCGCTGACCGGCATCACGGCCGCCGTGGTCGGCGTGATCCTCAATCTCGCGCTGTTCTTCGCGTATCACGTGCTGTGGCCGCAGGGCTTCGACGGCGCGTTCGAATGGCCCGCGGCGGCAATCGGTGCGGTGGCGCTGGTCGCGCTGCTGCGCCTGCAGGTGAGCGTGCCGAAGCTGATCGGCGCCTGCGCGCTCGCCGGGCTAGCGGTGCAGTTCGGCCTGCGTTGACCGCCATCAACGCACTGCCGAGCGACGGACGCGGCAAACCTATACTCGTGGCTTCACGCACGCGGGACAGGAGCCGACGGACATGACGAAGCTGCGCTGGTGGCCGATTGCCGTCGCCGTCATCGGCTATGGCATCTGGAGCTTTGGCGGGCACGGCGGCCTTCCGCAGCCGATTGCCGTGGCCGAGGCCGCGTCGTCGGACGCGCCCATCGCCCCCGCGTTCACCCACGGCAGCGACGCCGACTGGTTGAATTCGAAGCCGCTGAAGTGGGAAGCGTTGCGCGGCAAGGTCGTGCTGATCGACTTCTGGACCTTCGACTGCTGGAACTGCTACCGCTCGTTCCCGTGGCTCAAGGAACTGGAAGCGAAGTACGAAGCGAAGGGGCTGCAGGTCATCGGCGTGCACACGCCGGAACTGCCGCAGGAGTACGTGCGCGACAACGTCGTGGCCAAGGTCGCGAAGTTCGACCTGAAGCACCCGGTGATGATCGACAACGATTACTCGTACTGGAACGCGTTCGGCAACCGCTATTGGCCGGCGTGGTATCTCGTCGACCGACAAGGCCGCGTGCGCGGCGCGTTCGCCGGCGAAACCCATCCCGGCGACAGCAATGCCCGGCAGATCGAATCGGCGATCGACCGGCTGCTGGCGGAAACGCCATAACCCGGTTCAGACCGCGTCCAGCGCCTGCGTCAGCCGCTGCACCGGCACCACTTCCAGATCGAGCTTCACGTTCTTCCGCGGCTTGTTCGCCTCCGGCACGATCGCGCGCTTGAAACCGTGCTTGGCGGCTTCCTGCAGTCGTTCCTCGCCGTTCTGCACCGGACGGATCTCGCCGGCCAGCCCGACCTCGCCGAACACCACGGTGTCGTTCGGTACCGGCTTGCCACGAAAGCTGGAGAGCGCCGCCAGCAGCAGCGGCAGGTCGGCTGCGGTTTCCTGAATGCGCATGCCGCCGACGACATTGGCGAACACGTCCTGATCGCCGAGCGCGATGCCGGCGTGGCGATGCAGCACCGCCAGCAGCATCGCGAGGCGATTGCCTTCAAGGCCGAGCGCCACGCGGCGAGGATTGCTGCCCTGCGTCGCATCGACCAGCGCCTGCACCTCGACCAGCAGCGGACGCGAGCCCTGACGGGTCACGGTGATCACGCTGCCCGGCACTGGCTGCTCGTGGCGCGACAGGAACAGCGCCGACGGGTTGCTGACTTCCTTGAGCCCCGCATCGGTCATCGCGAACACACCCATCTCGTTGACCGCGCCGAAGCGGTTCTTGACCGCGCGGACGATGCGATAACGCGAGCCGACGTCCTGCTCGAAATACAGCACGGTGTCGACCATGTGTTCGAGCACGCGCGGCCCGGCGATCGCGCCTTCCTTCGTCACATGGCCGACCAGCACGATCGTGCAGCTCTTGCCCTTGGCGTAGCGCACCAGTTGCGCAGCGCACTCGCGCAGCTGCGAGACCGAACCGGGCGCGGCATCGAGGGCATCGGTGTACAGCGTCTGGATCGAATCGAGCACGACGAAGCCCGGCGTGGTTCGGCTCAGGGTGTCGAGGATGGTCTCCAGCCCGGTTTCGGCCAGCACCGGCAGATCCAACCGCGGCAGGCCGAGCCGGCGGGCGCGCAAGGACACCTGCGTCAGCGATTCTTCGCCGGTCACGTACAAGGTGTTGACCCGGCCTTCGAGCGCGGCGAGTGCCTGCAGCAGCAGGGTCGACTTGCCGATGCCGGGCTCGCCGCCGATCAGGATCACCGCACCCGGCACCATGCCGCCGCCGAGCACGCGGTCCAGTTCGGACAGGCCGGTCGGAACGCGTTCGCTGTCCTCGCCGGTGATCTCGTCGAGCCGCCGCACGGCGCTGCGTTCGACCGAAAAGCTGCCGGCGCGGGTCTTCGGCTTCGACGTCGTGGTCTCGACCAGCGTGTTCCACTCGCCGCAGTCGGCGCACTGGCCCTGCCACTTCGGCGCATCGGCACCGCAGTTGTTGCAGACGTAGCGCAGCTTGGCGCTGCCGGGATTCAGGGACTTGGCCATCGCGGACGATCAGTGCTCAGTTCGAGGTGGACTTCAGCGGCGCGCGCAACAGCACGATCACCGCGGTGATCAGGGTCACCGCGCCGACCAGCGCCGGAATGAACGCCGCAGCGCCGGCCCAGTTGCCTTCGCCGAGCCGGTTCGTGCCCAGGCTCAGGCCGTGGTTGTAGCCGAACATGCTGAACAGGTAGAAGCAGAAATTGCCCCAGATCGCGACCAGCACGCCCCAGCGCACGGTGTTGGCGCTGCCATCGGCCAGCACGAACAGGCGCACGACCATGCCGAGGACGATCGCCATCAGGCCGTTCGTCAGCATGCCCAGATGCACCGCGCGCCAGCCGGCGGCCGTGCCCGGCAGGTCGTATTCGATGAACAGCGGCACCGGCGAGAACGAGATGCCGCCGAGCATCTTGAAGGTCAGCATGAAGCCGCCGATCAGGGCCACGAGAAGTGCAGCGAGCCCGTGCTTGATCAATGCGGCCGAAGTCTTGCTGGTCATCTCCTGCTCCCGTCGTGGTTGGTTTCTGGCGCAGTTTGCCCTAGGCTCGGCCGCGAGGAGACAAACCACGACCGAGGCGCGCCATGGCCCAGCACTCGCTACATCCGATGGATGATTTTCCGGTCCGGCCGCTGCGCTTCCCGCTGGCCGCCGATCAGCCGGTCGACGTGGTCTGGAGCCGCACCAAGCCCGCGTTTGCGGTGTTCCTGAACGCGCTGGCGATGCATGTGCCGCACTTCGAGCGCTATCTGGTGGTGTCGCTGCGCAAGGCGCGCGAGCAGATCACGGACCCGAAGCTGAAGCGCGATGTCACCGCGATCATCGGCCAGGAAGCGAACCATTCGCACAATCTGACCGCGTTCAACCAGCACCTGCGCGCCCGCTATCCAGACGTGGTGGCGATCGACGACGCCTCGATCGCCTGGTTCACGCAGCATGCGGCCGAAGACGGCATGAAAGCGCGGATCGGCTTCACCGCCGGCTACGAAACCTTCACCTTCCTCGCCGGCATGATCATCCTGCAGAACCATGACCGCTGGTTCGCCGACGCCGATCCGCTGATGAAGGCGGTCTGGGTCTGGCATCAGGTCGAGGAGATCGAGCACGGCGCGGTCGCGTTCGAAGTCTGGCAGCACCTGTACGGCGAGCACGAGTGGTACCGCAAGTGGATGGTGCTCAAAGCCGCGCTGCATATTGCCCGCGAAACGATCCGAATCTATCCACGCATGGCGCGCCGCGAAGGCTGGCTGCGTTCGCCGTGGCAGGCGCTGAAGACCCTGGCCTTCGGCGGCGAGATGCTCGGCCGCCTGTTCATCGCAGCCCTGCCGGTGTTCGGCCGCCGCTACCACCCGCGCAATCACCCGATCGCAACCACCGCGCAGAATCCGATCCAGATCGCGTGGCGGCGTTTCGAAGCCGACGGCGGCGACGTGCTGGCGATCGACCACGCCAAACTGGCGACGATGCTGCGGATTGCAGCGCCGGAAGCGGCGGTCACAGGCTGACAGCCCGGCCCGGCGCGGCCATAATCCGCGCCCTTGAGCAAGACGCCGTCCCTGCCGATCCTGCTGTCGCCGCCGCTGCCTGCGGAGGCTGGCGCACGCCTGCACTGGACCGGCCTGCCGGGCGCCTCGGCGGCGCTGGCGATCGCCGAGGCCGCGGCCCGCCATGACGGGCTGGTCATCGCCGTCACCAACGGCGAGCAGCACGCCTACAAGCTCGAAGAGGAACTGCGCTTCTTCGCCCATCCGTCGATCCCGGTGATGCATTTCCCGGACGCGGAAACCCTGCCGTACGACCCGTTCTCGCCGCACCAGGAAATCCTGTCCGATCGGCTGGCAGCACTGTATCGGCTGCCGTCGCAGACGCGCGGCGTGATGATCGTCACCGCCGGCACCCTGCTCGAACGGCTGCCGCCGCGCAGCTGGCTCGATGGCCGAGCGCTGCTGCTGAAGATCGGCGACAAGCTGCCGCCGCACGCCTTCCGCGAGCGCCTGATCGCCGCCGGCTACCAGAGTGTGTCCGAGGTGCAGACGCAGGGCGAGTTCGCCGTCAGAGGTGCCTTGATCGACGTGTTCCCGATGGGCGCGTCGGAGGCCTACCGGCTCGACCTGTTCGACGAGGAAGTCGAAACGATCCGGGTGTTCGATCCGGACACCCAGCGCTCGTCGGCCAAGGTCGACGAGATCCGTCTGCTGCCGGCCCGCGAGTTCCCGACCGACAAGGCCGGCGTCGAGGTCTTCCGCCGCCGCTACCGCGAATACTTCCCCGGCGATCCGGCGCGCTCTCGCATCTACTCGGAAGTCTCGAAGAACCTGATGCCGGGTGGCATCGAAGCCTATCTGCCGCTGTTCTTCGCGCCGGAAACCGCGGCTGCGGCCACGATTTACGACTACCTGCCGGTGCACGCGCTGATCATCGCGACCGATGATCTGGATACCGCGCTCGCCGCCGAGTGGAAGCAGATCGAGGAACGCTTCGAGCGCTACTCCGGCAACCTCGAACGGCCGTTGATGCGGCCGGCCGATCTGTTCGTCACGCCTGCGACCGCGCTCGAGGAACTGGGCTACTACCCGCAGGTGCGGATTGCGGAAGTCGTTGATGACGCAGCCGATTTCGGCTGCACGCCGATCGCCGGCACCGCCGACGAACTGAAAGCCTTCCTCAAGGCCTCGACCAGCCGCGCGCTGTTCGTCGCCGAATCGGCCGGCCGCCGCGAAGCGCTGATCGGCTGGCTGAAGGGCCTCGGCATCCTGCCGCGCCAGTACGAGCGCTGGGCGGCATTCGCGGCGGATGCCAACCGCTACGGCATCGTGCTCGGGCCGCTGCAGGACGGCCTGAATCTGGCGGCCGCCAACGTCGCGCTGATCGCCGAAGCGCAGGTGTTCGGCTCGCGCGCGCCGGTGTCGATGCGCAAGCGCGGCAAGGTGCGCGATCCGGAAACCATCCTCCGCGATCTGAATGATCTGAAGCTCGGCGCGCCGGTGGTGCATGTCGAGCACGGCGTCGGGCGCTATCGCGGCCTGATCCGGCTCGATGCTGGCGGTGTCGAAGCCGAATACCTGGTGCTGGAGTACGCCGACGCCGACAAGCTGTATGTGCCGGTCGCCAGCCTCAACCAGATCCACCGCTACACCGGCGCCGAGGAACAGGCGGCACCGCTGCACAACCTGGGTTCGGACCGCTGGTCGAAGGCCCGCGCCAAGGCCAAGGAACGCGCCGCCGACGTCGCCGCCGAGCTGCTGCAGATCCAGGCCCGCCGCGCGGCGCGCGAAGGCATGGCGCTGCCGGTCAACGAGGATGCCTTCGCGGTGTTCAACGAAGGCTTCCGCTTCCTGACCACGCCGGACCAGCAGAAGGCGATCGACGCCGTGCTCGCCGACATGGCGCTGCCGAAGCCGATGGATCGCGTGGTCTGCGGCGATGTCGGATTCGGCAAGACCGAAGTCGCGCTGCGCGCGGCATTCGCGGCGGCCGCCAACGGCAAGCAGGTCTGCGTGCTGGCGCCGACCACGCTGCTGGTGCAGCAGCACGAGAAGAACTTCCGCGACCGCTTCGCGCAGTACTGCGAAGCGATCGGCGAGCCGGCCGGCACGCCGTCGATCCGCATCGCCGGCCTGTCGCGGCTGCGCACCGGCAAGGAGCAGAACCAGTTGCTCGACGATCTGGCCAAGGGTCAGGTCGACATCGTCATCGGCAC
>NZ_JAKFUM010000008.1 GCF_021732705.1 Nevskia sp.
TCTTCAAGGCCATAGAGCGATCGATGGGCTCTTACTGCTTTCATCGATGCTCCGTAATGCATTGGCTTGCTGCCAAGCACCCGGAAGCACCCACAAAAATCACTTGTTATTCTGTTAAAGATCAGGCCTCTGGGCTTCCGCGTCTCGCGTCAGGCCCGTCAGCAGGGAGGCGAATTATAGAGGACTTTCATCCCCTGTCAACTCTTTCCGATGAACCCCGAAAGCGCCGACTCCTTCTTCCTTCCCAACCCCCGCAACGGTGGCCGCTGCGAGGGGGCGAATTATAGGGCAGTCCGACGCCCTGTCAACGATTTCTTGCGGGTTTGTTTCAACGCCGCGATATGCCGGCAACGGCACCGTAAAGCCGGCGCGGCCATGCCCGTTTACGCGGCAGTCAGCGTTGCCCTTGCATAGCGTCGCGGGCCGACTTGCAGCAGATACGTGGCACCCGCTTTCAGCATCAGGCCGCGGTCCTCGACTCGCTGCTGATCGACCTTCACTGCCTTCTGGTCGATCATTCGATTGCCTTCACCATTGCTGGCGACGAGACCGCTTTCCTTGAGCAGGGCGGCGAGCGCCATCCCGGCCTCCGGAACCGCAATGAGCACTTCCGGAATGTTCTCCGGCAGCTGGCCCTGCGAGAACTGGGCGATGAATTCAGCCTTGGCGGCTTCTCCGGCCCCGGCGCCATGGAAGCGGCTGACCAGTTCGACGCCGAGCGCCATCTTCACATCACGCGGGTTGGCCCCATCGACGATCGACTGGCGCAAGGCAGCAATCTCGGTCAACGGCAGGAAGCTCAGCAGGTCGTAGTAACGCCACATCAGCTGATCCGACACCGACATGATCTTGCCGAACATGTCCTTCGGAGCATCATTCAGTGCCACGTAGTTGCCGAGCGACTTCGACATCTTCTGGACGCCGTCGAGCCCCTCGAGGATCGGCACGGTCATGATGCATTGCGGCTTCTGGCCGTAGCTTTGCTGCAACTGCCGACCCACCAGCAGGTTGAACTTCTGATCGGTGCCGCCCAGTTCGACGTCGGCCTTCAGCGCCACCGAGTCGTAACCCTGCAGCAGCGGGTAGAGGAACTCGTGGATCGCGATCGGCTGGTTGTCGCGGAAGCGCTTCGAGAAATCGTCGCGCTCCATCATGCGGGCGACGGTGTGCTGGGCAGCCAGCCTCAGCATGCCCTCGGTGCCGAGGGCATCGAGCCAGCGGCTGTTGAACTCGATCGTGGTCTTTTCGGGGTCCAGAATCTTGAACACCTGTTCACGATAGGTCTTCGCATTCTCCTCGACCTGATCGCGCGTCAGCGGCTTCCGTGTTTCATTTTTGCCGGTCGGGTCTCCGATCATCCCGGTGAAGTCGCCAATCAGGAAGATTGCTTCGTGTCCGGCCTCCTGAAATGCCCGCAACTTGTTCAAAAGCAGCGTGTGGCCCAGATGCAGATCCTTGGCCGTCGGATCGAAGCCGGCCTTGATCCGGAGCCGCTTTCCTTCTGCTGCGGCCTTTTCCAGCCTGGCATGCAGGTCCGCCTGCGGGATGACTTCGTCGGTACCGCGCTCGATCTCTTCGATATTCACTGGGGTCTCGCATCGCCAGCCCGAAGACGGCGTGAATTTTGCGGATAGCTGGCGCGACTGCAGGCTTTCGCTATCGGGATGATGTGAAAAATTGCCAATCGCGGCTTTTTGTGTTTTGTTACGGCTGTCGGGATCAGCAAACCAACGAAAATAAAGCGCGATCCACCAACCGACGTGGTACCGGTCAACCTTTGTTTTCGTGGAAAAAATATGCCTTTCGATTATAGCTCCGCAGGCGGGGCCAGGGTCTCGTCACTGCGGAGGATCGGCGTCATCGCCGCATTCCTCGGGGTTTCCGCCGCTGCCGTCGTTGGCTTGCGCCCGACTTCCAGCATCGCCGAAGTGGCCAGCGCGGGTCGCGTGGTGCAGCCGGAAAAGATTCCGCTGCCGGTCGTCCCGAACCCGGCATTCGAAGACATCATCCAGAACGCGGTGACGGACGCGCTCGCGGTCCCCGAGCCGGCCGCGTGGACCCGCGTGATCGTGGCGCGCGGCGAGACGTTGTCGAACATCTTCGAAGACGCGGGCCTGCCGCCGCAGGACTGCCTGCTGATGACCCGTCTTGGCGGCGACAGCAGCAGCCTGAAGAAGCTCCGCGCCGGCGATGCCCTGAATCTCCGGATCGTGTCCGGCCGGCTCGAAGAGCTGACCTACGCGATAGATGAAACCCGCACCCTGAGCGTGCGCCGTCGCGGCGTCGGCTACGAGTCGACGACCTTGACCGCCGCGCTGCAGCGTCGGCCGGCCGAAAGCGTCGGCGAAATCCGCAACTCGCTGTTTGCCGATGGCCGCAAGGCGGGCCTGTCGGATCGCATGATTCTCGAGTTCGCCGACATCTTCGGCTACGACATCGACTTCGCTCAGGATCTGCAGGAAGGCGACCGCTTCGCAGTGGTCTACGAAAACATCCTGAAAGACGGCAAGAAACTGCGCGAAGGTGACATCCTTGCTGCCGAGTTCAGCAATCAGGGCAAGACCTACCGCGCCGTGCGCTACGTCGACCCGGAAGGTCGTGCCGGCTACTACACGCCGGATGGCCAGTCGCTGCGCAAGGCGTTCATCCGCACGCCGGTCGACTTCGTCCGCATCAGTTCCGGCTTCAATCTGAAGCGACTGCACCCGATCCTGAACATCATCCGCGCCCACAAGGGTGTCGATTACGCCGCCGCCACCGGCACGCCGGTGCATACGACCGGCGACGGCAAGATCGAGTTCATGGGGAAAAAGCAGGGCTACGGCAATGTCATCGTCGTTCGGCACAGCGGCCAGAACGAAACGCTGTACGCGCATCTGTCGCGTTTCAAGCCGGGCGTGAAGGTCGGTGCCAAGGTGCGTCAGGGCCAGGTCATCGGCTTCGTCGGTCAGAGCGGTCTGGCCACCGCGCCGCATCTGCACTACGAATTCCTCGTCAACGGCATCCACCAGAACCCGGTTACCGTGAGCCTTCCGCGCGCGATTCCGCTGAATCCGTCGGTGCTCGCCAAGTTCCGCGAGACGACCTCGCCGCTGGTCGCAAAGATCGACGAACTGAGCAACCGCAGCGTCGCCAGCCTGAACCGCTGAAGCTCGCGCGGCGCTGCAACCGGCGATGTCCGAGCACTACCTCGGCCTGATTTCAGGCACCAGCGCCGATGGCATCGACGCTGTCATCGCCGAGTTCGAGGCTGATCGCTTCGTCGGCCTCAAGGCGACGCATCAGCACCATTACGCGCCCGAACTGCGGGCTCGGCTGCTGCAGCTTTCGATCGACCAGCCCGAATTGTCGATGCGCGAGTTCTGCGCGCTCGATGCCGCGGTCGGTGATGCGTTCGCCGACGCTGCGCTCGCCATCCTGGCCGCCAGCGGCGTCGATGCCGGTGCCATCACCGCCATCGGCAGCCACGGCCAGACCGTGTTCCACGACGGCCCGGCGCGGCTGACCCTGCAGTTCGGCGATGCCAATCGCATCGTCGCGGCCACCGGCATCGCCACCATCGCCGATTTCCGCCGCATCGATCTGGCGCTCGGCGGGCAGGGCGCGCCGCTGGTGCCGGCTTTCCACCAGGCCGTCTTCTCGAAGTTCGGCGAAGCGCGCTGTGTGCTGAACCTCGGCGGCATCGCCAACATCACGGTGCTCCCGGGCGCTTCCGGACGCCCGGTGCGTGGCTTCGACACCGGCCCCGCCAACGGCTTGATTGACGAGTGGATGCAAGTGCAGCGCGGCCAGCCCTTCGATGCCAACGGCAGCTTCGCCGCGTCCGGTCAACCGATCGCGGCACTGGTCGACGCCTTGCTGGGCGATCCGTATTTCGCCCTGCCGGCGCCCAAGAGCACGGGCCGTGACTATTTCCGGCTGGACTGGGTGCGGCGGCGGTTTCCCGGGCTCGCCCTGCTGGCGCCGCACGATGTGCAGGCCAGCCTGGCTGCCGTCACGGCGCGTTCGGTTGCCGATTCCATTCGCGCGGAAATCCCGGATGCGGCCCGCGTGATGGTTTGCGGCGGCGGCGCCCGGAACGGCGAGTTGATGCGCCTGCTGCAGGCGGAACTGCCGTCGGTGGTGGTCGAAACCACGGATGCCGCGGGCTTGGCACCGGAGTGGATCGAAGCCGCGGCGTTCGCCTGGCTGGCGATGCGACGGGTCAACGGCCTGAGTGGCAACCTGCCGGCGGTCACCGGCGCGAGGCGCTTCGCCGCACTGGGTTCGATGGTGCTGGCGCGCGCTTCGCACTGAAACGCGGCACCTTCCACTGCCCGGTCCGCGCCGATGCGGCGGACCGGAATGCGGCAGCTTCAGACCGAGAACGACGATCCGCAGCCGCAGGTCGTGGTCGCGTTCGGATTGCGGATCACGAACTGCGCGCCGTCGACATCATCCTTGTAGTCGATCTCGGCACCCATCAGGTACTGCAGGCTCATCGGGTCGACGAGCAGAGTCACGCCGCCGTTCTCGACCGCGAGATCGCCGTCTTCCAGCGTTTCGTCGAAGGTGAAACCGTACTTGAAGCCGGAGCAGCCGCCGCCGGAGACAAACACCCGCAGCTTCAGCGCCGGATTCTGCTCTTCGTCGAGCAGTTCACGGACCTTGCTGGCCGCCGCCGACGTGAACACCACTTCCGGTTCCGCCATGACTGCACTGTCGTTGCCATCCATCGCCACTCTCCACGTTCCGGACCCGTTGTCGGGCCTTGGGTTTCGACGCGACGCCCGAGGCGCCGCGCCGGAATGCTGAATCAGCCGTGCTTGCTGCGCCGCGCGTCCTGAAGATCCAGTACGGCGGTTTCCGACTTGCCATCCTGCGCCTTCTGGTGCGTCAGCGCCGGCACGTCGCCGGTGTCGTGCACCAGCTGGCCATTGATGGTGGCGCCGGGCTCCATCTGCAAGACCTTGTAATAGACCGTGCCGGTCACCTTGGCCTTCGCGTTCAGCACCAGCTTTTCGCTGGCGCGGACGTCGCCGATCACGGTGCCGTTGAGTACCACGTTGGGCACGCGGACATCGCCTTCGATCACGCCGGTCTCGCTGAGCGACAGCGTCGCCGAACCGTCGGCAGTGCCGGTCGACACCATGCCCTTGATCCGGCCATCGATGTACAGACCGCCGGCGAAGCGGACATCACCGAGGATTTCGGTCTGGCGCCCGATCAGCGTGTCGACCGTGCCTCCCTTGCTGCCGGAACTGGCTCCGGAGCCGAACATGCCTTTCATGAACCTTCGTCCTCCTGAAGAATCTTCGCCCACTCGTACTCGTCTTCGATCGGGGGCTGACCCTCGCCAGCGGGTTGCAGCGCCACTGTGGCGCGCAGCGGGCGGAAACCTTCCGGAAAACGCAGCTGGCCGCTGAATTCCTCGAAATACTTGAACGAAAATAACAGATTTCGGGTGCCGTCAACGCTGAGTTCGGACAGCTTCAGCGTCTGCTTCTGGCCATTGCGCAGCCCTTCGATCGACAGGTCGGCCGAGCCGCCCACGCGCTTCTCGCTGCGCACCGGCTGGATGAAGACGAGGTCGTAGCGATAGCTGTTCGCCGGCGTCCTGAGCTTGCTCACCCGGAACTCGTAGACGCGGACGCCGGCCTGCGATTCCTGCGGCGAGACGATGCCGCGGTAGAACGCGAGCTGCTCGCGCAGATCGGACGACTCCGCCTGCAGCTGCGTCAGCGACTGCTTCACGGCCTTGCAGGCGCTGCCATCGATTTCCTGCGAGCGGCTCAGGTAGGCCACCTGATCGCGCAGCGCCTCGGCCTGCGCCCGGGCGGCGCGGAGGTCGCGCGTCAGCTGTCGGCGCTCTTCGATCAGGCGATCACGCTCGCTGGTGGCGGCGGCGAAATCCGACACCGTCGTCGCCCGCGTGTAGCGATACAGGCCGAACGCGCCGAGCAGCAGCGCCACGACCGACACCACGACCAGCACGCGGCGTCGAGCCGGCTGATCGGTGGTGATGACGATGCGGTGACGCGAGTCGGCCATCGGCAGTCGATCCGGCCGCTGCCGCGCTTACGGCGCGAGCGGAATCGTGTCGAGCGCGGCGCGCTCGTCGAAACCGAACATCAGGTTGAAGCACTGCACGGCCTGACCGGCCGCACCCTTGACCAGATTGTCGATCGCCGACAGCACCACCACCGTGGCGCCGCCCTGCGGACGATGCACCGCGATGCGGCACAGGTTGGAGCCGCGCACCGAGCGCGTTTCCGGGTGTGCGCCCTTCGGCAGCACGTCGACGAACGGCTCATCGCGGTAGCGCGCCTCGAACAGCGCCTGCAGGTCGACATCGGTCTTCCGCAGCGTGCCATACAGGGTGGCGTGAATGCCGCGGATCATTGGCGTGAGGTGCGGCACGAAGGTCAGCCGCACCGGAGCGTTCGCGGCCCGGCGCAGGCCCTGCTCGATTTCCGGCAAATGGCGATGCCCGGCCACGCCGTAGGCCATCAGCGTGTCCGCCGCTTCGGCGAACAGCGAGGCCACTTTCGCCTCGCGCCCGGCCCCGCTGACGCCGGACTTGCAGTCGGCAATCAGGTTCGAGGTGTCGATCAGGCCGGCCTCGATCAGCGGCAGGAAGCCGAGCTGCGTCGCGGTCGGATAGCAGCCGGCCGCAGCCACGAGCCGGGCGCTGCGGATCGCGTCGCGATTCACTTCCGGCAGCCCGTAGACCGCTTCTTCGAGCAGTTCCGGGCTGGCGTGATCGTGCGCGTACCAGCGCTTGAACACTTCGGCATCGCGGATCCGGTAGTCGGCGGACAGGTCGATCACCCGGACGCCGCGCGCGATCAGCGCCGGTGCCAGCTTCATCGACGTGGCGTGCGGCGTGGCGAAGAACACGGCCTGACAGGCCGACAGGGCGTCGTCATCGGGTGCCGAGAAGCTCAGATCGACCCGGCCACGCAGATGCGGGAACCAGGCGTCGGCACGCTTGCCGGCCTCGGCGCGCGAGGTCAGCACGCGCAGGCGCACACCCGGGTGCAGCGCCAGCAGCCGCAGCAGCTCGGCACCCGTGTACCCGGTACCACCGACGATTCCGACTTCGATCACGACGCGCGCGCCCTCTGCCCACAGAACGGGGGCGACGATGATACCGTGCGCCATCCCCACAAGTGATGGCGCGCGCAATGCTCTGGATGAAGGCGTTTCATGTGATTTTCATGGTGTCGTGGTTCGCGGCGCTGTTCTATCTGCCGCGCCTGTTCGTCTATCACTGCGACGTCACCGACGACGCCGGCCACGAACGCTTCGTCACCATGGAGCGCAAGCTGTACGGCATCGGCCTGATCGCGATGATCGGCACCTGGGTATTCGGCATCGCGACGATCCTCGCCGCCGAACCGGCCTATCTGAAGGCCGTTTACGTCGACATGAAGTGGCTGCACCCGAAGGTGCTGCTGGCGCTGCTGCTGTCCGGCTACTACGGCTGGCTGAAGTCGGTGATCCGCAAGTTCGCCGCCAGGGCGAACACGAAGAGCCACAAGTTCTACCGCCTGATCAACGAAGTGCCGGCCGTGCTGCTGGTGGCGATCGTCATCCTCGTGATCGTCAAGCCGTTCTGATCGGCACGCCGGTCCGGACGACGGTCGTTCCGAACGACCGGGACTCACGAAAAAGCCCGCCTTGATGGCGGGCTTTTTCGTGGCAGCGGAGCGGCCCCGATGGGGCAGCGGTTCAGCTTTCGCCGATCTCGCCCATCGCCGACTGCATGTAGTTCTGCAGGCCGATCTTCTCGATCAGGCCGAGCTGTTCCTCGATCCAGTCGATGTGCTCTTCCTCGCTCTTCTGGATCGCCACCAGCAGTTCGCGGGTGACGTAGTCCTTGACCTGCTCGCAGTGCGCGATGGCATCGCGGTACAGCGGGTGCGCGAGATATTCGAGCTTCAGGTCGCACTCAAGGATTTCCTTCACATCCTCGCCGATGAACAGCTTGCCGAGATCCTGCAGGTTCGGCAGACCGTCGAGAAACAGGATGCGCTTGATCAGCTTGTCGGCGTGCTTCATCTCGTCGATGGATTCGCCGTACTCGTACTTCTCCAGCTTCTTCAGGCCCCAGTTGCCGAAGATCCGGGAATGCAGGAAGTACTGGTTGACCGCGGTCAGCTCGTTCTTGAGCGCCTGGTTCAGGAATTCGATGACTTTGGCGTCGCCGCGCATGATCTGGTCCGGGTTGGAAAGTGCTCGCAGTATAGGCAAGCCACCCGGCGACAACAAGATTAACTTGTTGTTTTTGCTGTTCTTTCGAACGCTTTTGCGTGTGATTCGCGATTCGCGGCGATCACGCCGCGCAGGGCTTGCGTCAGCAGGCGGCCTGCGCGCCGAGCGGCATGCCGAGGTCCAGATTCATCGCCGACGCCGTCGGCAGCGCCGAAAGCGCCTGCGCCAGGGTCGACCGCGCTGCCGGCACGCACTTGCCGCAGCAGGTGCCCAGCCCGGTCTCGCGGCTCAGGTCGCGCAGCGAGATCACATCGCCCTGCTCGACCGAGCGGCGAATGGTCTTGTCGGAAACGGCTTTGCAGACGCAGATGATCATGGGACGAAAGTTAAAGCGTAATGAGAATGATTGTCAATCGATATCGCATCGGGTAACGTTACCCAATGCCGAACGGTTCTCATTTGCAGCACCAATCGTCGGCATCGTGACGTGCCCCGCCGGTCCGGGCGCTCGACACGACATACCGATCGCGGCGCCATCACGGCGTCCGACAGACAACAATAGAGAGAAGGAACATGCAGAAAGAGAGAAGGAACATGCAGAACGCAGGCTGGCTGGGGCTGGTCCTCGCCGTATCGACGTCGGCCACCGCCGCGGACATCGCCGCTCCGGCCCGCGCTGACGACGTTGCCGACGACGCCGGCAGCGATCTCGTCGAAGTCGCGGTCAACACGGCCGGCAAGTCCGAAACGGCGGTCGTGTTGAAGGCCGTGACGATCATCGGCCAGCCGGACGATCTGGCGAAGACCGCCGGATCGGCGCAAGTGCTCGATGCCGACACCCTGCGCGCCAGCCGCGTGTTCACCACGTCCGAGGCCTTGCGCAAGCTGCCGGGCGTCAATGTCCGCGACGAGGAAGGCTTCGGCCTGCGACCGAACATCGGCATCCGCGGCCTGAATCCGTCGCGCTCGACCAAGGTCTTGTTGCTCGAGGACGGCATTCCGGTCACCTACGGCGTCTACGGTGACAACGCCAGCTACTACCACCCGCCGATCGAACGCTTCGACCGCGTGGAAGTGCTGAAGGGCGCGGCCGTGAACCTGTACGGCCCGCAGACCATCGGCGGCGTCATCAACTACATCACGCCGATCCCGAGCCAGGACCTGAGCGGCGAACTGTCGCTGGCCGGCGGCAATCGCGACTACTTTGCCGGCCACGGCTCGGTGAGCCTCGGCGGCCATCGCTTCGACTACGTGCGCAAGCAGTCCAATGGCGCCCGCGACAACACCGATCTGGCGATCGACGACGTCAACTACAAGGGCGTGGTCGCGGTCACCAAGGACCACACGCTGATCGCCCGCGGCAACTACTACCGCGAGAACTCGCAGGTCAGCTATTCGGGCCTGACCGACGCCGAATACCGCAACTTCGGCGCGCGCTACAACCCGTTCGAGAACGACTACTTCGATGCCTACCGCTGGGGCGCATCGCTGACCGATGACTGGACGATCGGCCGCGCGCGCCTGACCACGAACCTCTACTTCGCGAACTTTTCGCGCGACTGGTGGCGCCAGAGTTCGACGACCACCGATACCCAGTGCGGCACCGCCTTCCGCGATGCCCGCCTCGCTGGCGCGGCCGTCGATTCCAACGCCTGCAATTCCGTGCAGGGCCGTCTGCGCGACTACTACAACGCCGGCATCGAACCGCGCCTGACCCTGCCGTACACCGCGTTTGGCCTCGACAACACGCTGCAGACCGGCGTCCGCTACCACTTCGAGACCCAGGATCGGCTGCAGGTCAACGGCACGAGCCCGACGGCCCGCAACGGCACGGTCGTCGAGAACAATCAGCGCGATACCGATGCGGTCAGCGGCTACGCCCAGAACGAAGTGAAGATCGGCGCATTCACGTTCGCGCCGGGCATTCGCGTCGAGCACGTCAACTACGAGCGAACCAATGCCCTCACCGGCGCTGACGGCAAGAGCGATCTGACCCGCGTGCTGTACTCGTTCAGCGGCTCGTACGCGCTGACCGACAAGACCACGTTCTATACCGGCGTCCACAAGGGCTTCGCGCCGCCGCGCACCGAGGACATCGTCGACAACAGCGGGGTCGCGGTCGACGTCAGGGCCGAGTCGAGCGTCAATTTCGAAGCCGGCGTGCGGTCGCGGCCGATCCACGGCATCAGCGTCGAAGGCACCTATTTCCGCAACGATTTCAACAACCAGATCGCGGTCGGCAGCATCGCCGGCGGCGTCCCGCTGGCGGAAGGCAAAACGCTGTACCAGGGCTTCGAACTGAGCGGCCGTGCCGACTTCGGCCGCTGGCTGAAAGGGCCGCACAACCCGTTCTTCGAACTGGCGTGGACGGCCCTGCCGACCGCCGAGCAGAAGAACACGCTGACCCAAGTGGTCAACGGCGCTGCCGTCGCCGGCTCGGCGCCGGGTCGCCGTCTGCCGTATGCCGCGCGTCACACCGTGACGTCGACGCTCGGCTACAGCCACAGCGGCGGTTTCGAAGGCCGACTGGAAGCGGTCTACATCGGCCAGCAGTTCAGCGATTTCGCGAACACCGACACGCCAGCGGCGAACGGCAACGGCCTGAGCGGCAAGATCTCCGGCGCAACGGTGTGGAACCTGGCGCTGAACTACACGGTGCCGAACACCGGCTTCGGCGTGTTCTTCACGGTGAAGAACCTGTTCGATCACACCTACATCGTCGAACGCACCCGCGGCATCGTGCCGGGAGCGCCGCGCTTGGTGCAGGGCGGTGTCGAGTACCGCTACTACTGAGTGGGACTATGGAGCGGGACTACGGAGCAGGGTTGCCGACCCGGTCGACCGTTCCGGTCGGACCGGCGGTTCCCGGCTGGGGCGGCGCACCGATCAGCGGCGCCAGCTCCTTCAATGCGCCGCGATAGACCTCGCGCTTGAACGACACCACCTCGCTCAGCGGGTGCCAGTAGTCGACCCAGCGCCAGTGATCGAACTCCGGCTTGTCGGTGCGGGTGAAGCAGACCTTCGATTCGCAGCCGGTCAGTCGCAGCAGGAACCACTTCTGCTTCTGGCCGATGCACAGCGGGCGGCGACCGCGCCGGATCATCCGCGACGGCAGGCGATAGCTCAGCCAGCCGGCGGTGACCCCAAGGCATTCGACATGCTCTTCGAGCAGGCCGAGTTCTTCCTCCAGTTCGCGATACAGCGCCGCTTCCGGCGATTCGCCGAACTTGATGCCGCCCTGCGGAAACTGCCAGGCGTCCTGGCCGATGCGCTTCGCCCACAGCACGCGGCCGTCCGCATGCGTCAGGATGATCCCGACGTTCGGACGAAAGCCATCGGCGTCAATCACTTGGGAGCGGGTGCCATGAAAGATTCACGGAGGATTCTTTCATAGGGGTCCTGCCTGCGGCAAACTGCCGCGCCGGTCACCCTCGCCACTCCGAACGCCCAGTCCCGTCATGAATCTCGCGGTCTTCGATCTCGATCACACCTTGTTGAACGGCGACAGCGACTACCTCTGGGGCCAGTTCATGGTCGCCAACGGCCTGGTCGACCGCGAGTACTACACCCGCGAAAACCAGCGTTTCTATGACGAATACGCGGCCGGCACGCTGGACATTCACGAGTTCGCGGCGTTTTCGCTGCGGCCGCTGATGGACCATCCGCTCGACCGGCTGCTGGCGCTGCGCAACCGTTTCGTCGCCGAACAGATCGTGCCGGTGATCTCGACCCACGCGCCGGCGCTGCTGGACCGGCACCGCGCCGCTGGCGACGAACTGCTGATCACGACCGCGACCAACCGCTTCATCGTCGAGCCGATTGCCGAACACCTCGGCGTGCCGCACCTGCTGGCGACCGAACCGGAACGCGACGGCGAGCGCTTCACCGGCCGCATCGCCCGCTCGAACTTTCGCGAAGCGAAGGTCAGCAACCTGCAGCAGTGGCTCGACGCGCACCCGGTGAAGTTCGAGCGCCTCAGCGGCTACAGCGACTCGCGCAATGACCTGCCGCTGCTCGAATTCGTCCACCACCCGCACGCCGTCGATGCCGATCCGGTGCTGCGCGCCGAAGCCGTAGCCCGCGGCTGGCCGGTGATCTCGCTGCGCTGACGGCGGGTGGCGAGACGCGGGGAACCGTGCTCGGTGGAAATCTGTCGGTCGATCCAGACCGCCGGTTATACCGCCAATCAATCTGTACCTGACCCCAATTATCGGCCTGCCCAATAATTGGGGTCAGACCCCGATTAACGCCGAATGCCGGTCAGTCAGGCCGGAGCAGCGGGCGCAGCGCGTCCGCATGCTGCGGATAGGTGACGAGCAGGTCCGAGGCGCCGAACGCGTGATCGGCGAAGTCGAAGCCGGGGACGACGGCTTCGGAGACCAGCGCGTGGCGCGCGTCGCCGATCAGCCGCGAGGCCTTCCAGACGCCGCCCGGCACGAACAGGAACAGCGACTGGCCCGGCCCGAACCCGAGCGTTTCGCGCCGCAGCACGCCGTGCGCGTCGAGCAGCGTGTACTCCACCGGCCCGCCGCCCTGCAGGTAATGCAGGATGTCCGAGCGGTTGCGGTGCAGGCGGCCGATCGGCTCGTCCGCGGTGAGCAGGTAGTGGATCGAAGTGACGCGGGCGCGCGGCCCGTGGCCGGTGTCGACAACCTGCTCCGCGGTGTGGATGCGGCGGAACCAGCCGCCTTCCGGATGCCGTTCGAGGCCAAGCCTCGTGATCAGCTCATTCGCAGGGCCGGTCAAGCCGGCGACCGCCGCATCGCCGCTCACGGCTCCAGCCGCACCAGGTTCCACGCGCCCGCCGCTTCGCCGCGGCGATAGACCAGCCGGTCGTGCAGGCGGTTGTCGCGGCCCTGCCAGAACTCGATGACCGTCGGCGTCAGCCGGTAACCGCCCCAGTACGTCGGGAACGGCACGACGCCGCCGGCGAACTGCCGCTCGTTGTCGGCGAGTCGGGCATCGAGCGTCTCGCGGCTGTCGACGACCTGACTCTGGCGCGAGGTCACCGCGCCGATCTGCGAGCCGACCGGGCGGGTCCGGAAGTAGGCCTCGGATTCCGCGGGCGTCAGTTGTTCGATCCCGCCTTCGAAGCGCACGCTGCGTTCGAGCCGATCCCACCAGAACGTCGCGGCGGCGAACGGATTCGCCGCCAGCGCGCGGGCCTTGCGCGATTCGAAGTTGGTGTAGAACAGCAGGCCGTCGGCTTCCAGACCCTTCAGCAGCACGACGCGGGCGGACGGGCGGCCATCGGCGTCGACGGTCGCCAGGGTCATCGCGGTCGGTTCGATCATGCCGATCTCGTGCGCGGCATCGAGCCAGAGGCGGAACTGGGCCATCGGGTCGGCAGCCATTCCGGCTTTTCGCAGCGGCGGGTTGCGGGTGTATTGCGGCATCGGTTCAGGGTGGGAAGTCGGGCAGAATAGGTGCCCGATCCTACCCTGCCGGAATCCCTCCGATGACTTCTGTGCCCGCGACGTTCAAGGCCCTGCGCATCCATCAGGTCGACAAGAAGACCGAGGCGCGGCTCGAAGCGATCACCTTGAGCGATCTCAGTGCCGGTCAGGTGGTGATCCGCGTGGCGTACTCGTCGATCAACTACAAGGACGCCCTGGCCGTGACCGGCAAGGGCAAGATCATGCGCGGCTACCCGAAGGTGGCCGGCATCGACCTGTCCGGCACGGTGGTCAGCAGCGAAGTGCCGGACTACAAGCCGGGCGATGCCGTGGTGGTCACCGGCGGCAATGTCGGCGAAGTGTTCGACGGCGGCTTTGCCGAATACGCCCGCGTGCCGGCCGAAGCCGTGGTGCCGCTGCCGCCAGGCCTGAGCCTGCACGAGGCGATGGCGCTCGGCACCGCCGGCTACACCGCGGCGCTCGCGCTGCGCCGCATGCTCGAAAACCACCAGACGCCGGATCTGGGCCCGATCGCCGTCACCGGTCCGACCGGCGGCGTCGGCTCGATCGCGATCGCGCTGTTCAAGCGCGCCGGCTTCACCGTGGCCGCGATCACCGGCAAGCCGGGCGCCGAAAAGTATCTGCGTGACCTCGGTGCCGACGAGATCGTCGACCGCAACACGCTCGATGTCGGCAGCAAGCCGCTCGAAACCGCGCGCTGGGGCGGCGCCGTCGACAACCTCGGCGGCGACACGCTGGCCTACCTCACCCGCACCGTGAAGCCCTGGGGCACGATCGGCGCGATCGGTCTGGCGCAGGCGCCAACGCTGTCGACCACGGTCATCCCGTTCATCCTGCGCGGCGTCAGCCTGCTCGGCATCTGGTCGGTGGAATGCCCGCGCAGCTGGCGTCTGGCGATCTGGGATCGCCTTGCTGGCGACTGGAAGCCGAACGGCCTGACCACCTTGATCGCCCCGCGCACGGTGACGCTCGACGACGTGCCGGCCGTGGCCGAAGAACTGGTCGCCGGCAAGGCGCAGGGCCGGGTCGTGGTCCGCATCGGCAGCGATCTCTGATCCGGCGGTCGACGTCGCCACGCCCCGCGCCATGAGCCAGCCCCGCGATCCGCACGCCGGTCATGATCACGACCACGGCCACGGCCACGGCCACGGGCATGACCACGGGCATTCGCATGATCACGGGCACGACCACGCGCACGCGCCGGCCGCTGCCGCCAAGGCAAAGCCGGCGGCCAAGGCCCATTCGCACGACCATCGCCACGGACATGGTCACAGTCATGGCCATGGCCATGGCCACGGCCACGGCCACCACCACGGCAGCAGCAACGAGACGCGGCTGCGCTGGGCGCTGATCATCACGGCGGTGTTCTGCGTCGTCGAAGTCGCGGGCGGCGTTGTTTCCGGCTCGCTGGCGCTGATCGCCGACGCCGTGCACATGCTGACCGACGCCGGCTCGCTGCTGCTGGCGCTGGTCGCGCTGCGCATCGCGAAGAAGCCGGCCGACGCCCTGTTCTCGTATGGCCGCGCCCGCTACGAAGTGCTCGCGGCGTTCGTCAACGGGCTGGCGCTGCTGGTGTTGAGCGGCTGGATCGTCGTCGAATCGATCCAGCGGCTGATCGTGCCGGAGCCGGTCGTCGGCAGCACCATGCTGCTGGTCGCGCTGCTCGGCTTTGCCGCGAACCTCGTCAGCTTCCTCGTGCTGCGCGATGGCGAGGATTCGCTGAACCTGCGCGGCGCGATGCTGCACGTGCTGGGCGATCTGCTCGGCTCCGCCGCAGCAGCGGCGGCAGCGGTGGCGATCATGCTGACCGGCTGGACGCCGATCGACCCGATCCTGTCCGGCTTCGTCGCGCTGCTGATCCTGAAGGGCGGCTGGCGCGTCACCCGCGAATCCGCCCACATCCTGCTCGAAGGCGCGCCGCACGATCTGGATGCCGAAACCGTCGCGCTCGATCTCGCGGCCAGCGTGCCCGGCGTCACCGGCATTCACCACCTGCACGCCTGGTCGCTGACCGACAAGCACCCGGTGATGACGATGCACGCCGTGCTCGCCGAAGGCACCGACCGCGACGCCGCCCTCTCCGCGATCCAGCAGCGCCTGCATGCCCGCTATGGCGATGTCCACGCCACCGTGCAGATCGAGCAGGTGGCCTGCGCCGGCGGTGGCTGCGGCGGCGTCACGCCGCACTGATTCGTGCCGATGGCGGATGCCGTCGACGTGACTGCCAACGCAGCTGAAAAAGCGCCCGGCCTGATTCGCCGCGCTCGTCCTGCCGATGCCGCCGCGATCCTCGCGCTCGAGGCGATCTTTCCGTCCGACCGGATGACGATCCGCTCGATCCGCCGCTTCCTGCGCGTGCCGAGCGCGAACGTCTGGATCGCCGAGCGCGACGGCACGGTCGTCGGCAACCTGATCTGGCTGCGCCGCGCCGGCAGCCGCGCCGCCCGCATCTACTCGGTGGTCGTCGCCCCGGAAGCGCGTGGGCTGAAGCTCGCTCAGCGGCTGATCGCCGCGATGGAATCCGACGCGGCGAATGCCGACTGCACGACGGCAACGCTCGAAGTACGCGCGGACAACGCGGCTGCCCGCGCGCTGTACGCCCGGTTGGGCTATGCCGAAACCCGGACCCTGCCCGGCTATTACGATGACGGCGCCGATGGGCTGCGGCTGGAAAAGGCGCTGCTCCCGGCACGATGAGCACCGATTCCGTCAAGTTGACGACGGATCAGGATAAATGCACGCCGATCACGCTGCGCCGTCTCGCGCTGCCGGCAAAGCCAGCAAGGCTTCCGGCGTCGTGCCGCGATAGCGCCGCTGCAGCCAGCGCAGCTGGAAGCCGACTTTCGCCGCTTCCGCGACTTCGTTCAGATACCAGGCGTTGACCGCGCCGCCGACCAGCGCGCCGATCACCGGCACCGCACTGCCGGCCTTGCGCAGGCCCATGCGGCGGGTGAACGCCCCGGCGAGGTTGGTCAGGCTGAACACGGCGGCTTCCTTGGCCAGTTCGCGTTCGGCAGTGCGCTCGAGGCCGTCGCGGACGGCGGCGGCGCGCGTTGAAACGTCGTGTTCGAGCGCCGCCAGCGCATCCCGCTTTTCGTCCAGCGTGTTGGCGGAGGCCATCGCGAACACGGCAATCGGCACGAGGCGCGCGATGTCTTCGCTGCAATCCTCGCCGTAACAGAGCCCGGTGCGGTGGATGACGCGGAAGGTCTGCACCAAGAGCGTCGGCACGTCGGCGATCATGCCGGCGGCACCGGCCACGCCGAACAGGGCGCCGGTACCGCCGGCCAGCACTGTGCCGCGACGCCGGACATGCCCGGCCACCTGGTCGCAGCGCGCCAGATCCTGCGTGCGCAGCGCGGATAGATCGGTGACGCCGGCGCGATCGAGGATCGAGCGGCGATCGGCGACGACGGCGGCGGTGCGTTGCACCTGATCGAGTGCCGATTTCAACCAGTCCGCCGGGATCGCCCGCTGCACCGCCTGCGCCGCCGGCGACAGCGCGCGACCGAAGGCCTGGGTGACGAGGTCCGGCGGGGTGTCGCGCCAGCGCGCGATGCGGCGCAGCTGGTCCAGCTCGTACGGGGTCGGCATCCGGCCTCCGGGGCTCGTGTGAGTGCAGCGACGCCATCCTGACGCAGCGGCGGCCGGCGTGCCGGGTGGGCGGCGGTGCAACCGGCCGTCACGATCCTCGGAACGCAGCACCCGCTGTTCCCTTTTTGGCGGCATCTGTCGTGATTTCAATGGCAACGGTGCCGATCCCGACCCCGATCAGGCATCATTCCGCCCCATGTGCCTGATCGCCTTCGCCTGGAACGCCCACCCCTCGGCCCCGCTCGTGCTCATCGCCAATCGCGATGAATTCCACGCGCGGCCCACTGCGCCGCTGGCGCCCTGGGAGGGCCTGCCGGACATTCTCGGCGGGCGTGATCTGGTCGAAGGCGGCGGCTGGCTGGCGCTCGACCGGCGCCGGCCGCGTCTTGCCGCGGTGACCAACGTCCGCGAACCGGTGCCGCCGAGCGGGCTCAAGTCCCGCGGCGGGCTGGTGCGCGAATTCCTGACCGGCGACGACCTCGCCGTCAGCTACGCCGAGCTGCGCCGGGTCGACGGCAACGACTTCGGGCCGTTCAACCTGCTGCTGTGGGATGGCGAGGAGCTGGTCGTCGCGACCAATCGCCTGAAGCCGCGCTGGGAAACGGTGTCCCCGGGCGTGCATGGCCTGTCGAACGGCGCGTTCGACCAGCCGTGGCCGAAGACCACGCGGCTGAGCGCGGCCTTGTCCGCCTGGCTGGCGGCGAACGACCCGACGGCACCGAATCTGGATCTGGCGCCGCTGTACGCCGCGCTGGCCGACGAGCACCGCCCGGATGACGCCGCGCTGCCGAACACCGGCGTCGGCATCGAGCGCGAGCGCGTGCTGTCGACCGCGTTCATCCGCCTGCCCGGTTACGGCACGCGCGCCAGCCAGATCGTGATCATCGGCGCCGATGGCCGCACGCTGTTCGCGGAACGCCGCTACGGCGAAGACGGTGGCGTGACCGGCGAGCAGCGGATCGAGTTTCAGCGCAACTAGCCGTGCCTGCACGGCGTGCCGGCCACATCGGCGCGCCGTGAGCCTGCCCTACGCGCCGAGCCGCAGCGCCCCATCCACCGGCAGGATCACGCCATTCAGATAGGCCGAGGCCGGCGACAGCAGGAACGCCACTGCGCGGGCGATCTCGTCCGGCTCGCCGAGGCGGCCCATCGGGATCTGCGCCAGCTCCTTGGCCTGCTGCGCCGCCGTCAGGTTGGTCGTTTCCGCCCACAGGATGTGCCCGGGCGCCACCGCATTCACGCGCACGCGTGGTGCGAGCTCCACCGCCAGCGTCTCGGTCAGCGACCACAGCGCGGCCTTCGCGGCGTTGTAGGGCGCGAAGCCGGTCCGGGCATGGCGGGCCAGCGTGTCGAGGATGTTGACCACCGCCGCGCGCTCGCCGAACAGCGGCAGGCAGGCCTGGGTCAGCAGCAGCGGCGCCTTGAAGTTCGAGGCGATCAGTTCGTCGAACAGCGCCGGGGTGATCGATCCCATCGGCGTGCGGCGATAGCCGGAGGCATTGTTGACCAGCGCGTCGAGCCGGCCCCAGTGCGCGTGCGCGTCCACCGCGAGCTGCGCCACGGCGGCATCGTCGGCCAGCTCGGCATGCAGCACGATGGCGGAATCGGCCCGGATCGCGTTCAGGCGGGCGGCCAGCGCCGTGCCTTCATCCTGCGACTGCCGACAGTGGATGACGACATTCATCCCGGCCGCGTGCAGGCGCTCGACGATCGCCGCGCCGACGCGTCTGGCGCTGCCGGTGACCAGCGCCACGCCGGCGAGCGGCGTCAGGGCTTCCTGTGGCTGCGTGCTGGTCATCGTTCGTCCCGTATCCTGTGCGCCGCCCGGAGAATTCCGGAGCGCATTATCGGCCATCGCCTCGGCCTTGCCCGGCACGATGCTCGTGTCGTCCGATGACCCTCCCGCTGTCCAGCCCCATCCAGACCTCGTCCGTGAACGATCTCCTGCAAGTCATCCTGCTCGGCATCATCGAAGGCATCACCGAATTCCTGCCGATCTCGTCGACCGGCCATCTGCTGATTGCCGAGCAGCTCGGTCTGGGCGCCCGCTCGGACCTGTTCAACATCGTGATCCAGGCCGGCGCGATTCTCGCGGTGACCTTCATCTACTGGTCGCGGCTGTGGTCGCTGGCGACCGGCCTCTCGCAGCCGGAAAACCGCGACTACGTGCTGAAGCTCGGCGTTGCGTTCCTGATCACCGTGGTGCTCGGGCTGATCGTCAAGACGCTCGGCTTCAAGCTGCCGGAGGAGATCACGCCAATCGCCTGGGCCCTGATCATCGGCGGCGTCTGGATGCTCGCGGCCGAATGGTTCGCCGGCAAGCGGCCGGACCAGACGCAGATCCTGTGGACGGTGGCGATCGTCGTCGGCATCGCGCAGGTCGTGGCCGGCGTGTTTCCGGGCACTTCGCGCTCGGCCTCGACCATCTTTGCGGCGATGCTGATCGGCGGCGCCAGTCGCGCGGCGGCCACCGAATTCGCGTTCCTCGTCGGCATCCCGACGATGTACGCGGCCAGCGCCTACGAGCTGTACGGCGAGCTGAAGGCGGGAGGCGGCAGCGAGAACTGGGGCAATGTCGCCGTCGGCTTCGGGGTGTCGGCCGTCGTCGCGTTCGTCGCGGTGAAATGGCTGCTGCGCTACATCCAGACCCACCGCTTCACCGCGTTCGCGGTCTACCGCATCGCGCTCGGTGCCGCCCTGCTCGGCTGGGTGGCGACGCGCTGAGCTGCTGCCGTCGAGCGCTAGGGCTTGACCGGCAGCCGCACCAGCGGCGCGTTCAGCCCTTCGCTGGAGACGAACAGCGACAGCCCGTCCGGCGCGAACGTGCCGGCCTCGGCCTGTTTCAGGTGGCCGTAGGCAAGCGCTTCCGGCGTCTGGTTCAGGGTCTCGACCCACGACCGCCCCGGCGCGCGCCGATACAGCAGCACGTCCTTGTAGGTGACGACGAGTACCCGGCCGCCATCCGGCGACAGGTCCAGCGCCGTCGGCTGGCCGAAGAACGCGCCGATGCCCGGATGCAGGATCTGATCGAGCGGCGAGCGCCGTGGAATGCTGCGGACCTCGCCGAGCAGCTCGGGCGTGGCGACACCGACCGGCGGCGTCGCGGTCGGCAGCGGCAGGCGGTACAGGCGCTGCGGGTACTCGCGCTTGGTCAGCAGGATCACCGCGTGATCCACCGGATCGACGGTGATCGATTCGCAGTCGCGCGGGCCATCGGCATAGTGGAAATCGAGCTGCCACAGCAGCTTGGCGTCGCCGCTCCGGCCGGGATCGGTCACCGCGTACAGGGTCACGGCGACCCGGTTGGCCTTGTTGTCGCCGACATCGGCGATCAGCAGCGCCGGCTTGCCGTTCCAGTCGAACGCGGCGATGTCTTCCCAGTCGATCGCGCTGATGCCGGGGATGCGCGTGCTGCCGAGATCTTCGCCATCGAAGCCGATGCGGTACAGCACCGCGCCGTCGCCACTGTCGTTATGGCCCCACAGCACGGTCGGATCGGCGCGGGAGACGGTCAGGCCGCTCAGTTCGTCAACCGCCGCGCCCTGCAGCGTCGCCACCGTCGCGCCTGCACCGGGCTGGGACAGCAGCGCACAGGAATTGAGCAGCAGCACGGCACCGAGCACGACACGCGGCAGCAGGCGAAGCATCATCAAAAGGCTCGAACGGTGGAAGCGGCGGGGAAACGGATCAGTGAGGCGATGGCAAAGGCGTTGGCGATGGCGATGGCGCGCCGCGCACGGCGAGCATCATAACGGCGACCTGCCGTGGCATCGCCAGACACAAAAAACCCGGCCGGAGCCGGGTTAAGTCGAGAAGAGACAGTGTGATTAAAGCAAGATATCTGCCAACTGTTGCCGGGCGATGACGCGAAGGCCGCGCAAGCTGCCTCCAGACCCAAAGCCAAGCCGCTGCCGCCCTCCCGATCAGGACCCGACCATGCGCATCCACTGGCTGCAACACGCTGATTTCGAAGACCTTGGCTGCATCGGGCCGTGGCTCGCCGCGCGTGGTCACGCGGTGACCGGCCACCGCCTGTATGCCGGCGAGCCCGTGCCGGAGGTCTCCGAATTCGACGCCC
Organism: Nevskia sp.; assembly: GCF_021732705.1. GTDB lineage: Bacteria > Pseudomonadota > Gammaproteobacteria > Nevskiales > Nevskiaceae > Nevskia. The sequence continues at coordinate 21,286 of NZ_JAKFUM010000008.1, forward strand.
TGATCGTCATGGGCGGGCCGATGAACATCTACGAACACGACGCGCACCCATGGCTGCGCGCCGAAAAGGCGTTGATCCGCACCGCGATCGACGCCGGATGCCGCGTGCTCGGCATCTGTCTGGGCTCGCAGCTGATCGCCGATGCGCTCGGCGGCGCGGTGACGCGCAACGCCGAGCCGGAAATCGGCTGGCACGCGCTCGATCTGACCGCCGAAGGCCGCGCGCACCCGCTGTTCGCCGACCTGCCGGCGCGCTTCACCGGCTTTCACTGGCATGGCGACACCTACGCGCTGCCGCCAGGCGCGGTCTGTCTGGCCACGAGCGAGGCCTGCGCGCAGCAGGCGTTCGCCTGGGACGGCAGCCGCGTGCTCGGCCTGCAGTTCCATCTGGAAGTGACGCAGGCCAACGCCGAGGAATGGTTCCGGCACGAGGCGGTGTCGCCGTCGCGCTACGTCCAGACGCCGGCGGCGATCCTCGGCAGAACGGCCGCGTTCGCGCTGAACAACGACGCGATGTGCCGGATTTTGCAGCGGTTTTTCTGACGCCGACGGGTCAGGTCGTGGCCCACATCCGCATCAGGTTGTGGTAGCAGCCGGTCAGCCGCGCCAGCTCCGCGCTTTCGCCATGGCGGGCACGCAGCGCGAGGATCGACATGTCCAGCTCGTACAGCAGGCGGCGGCGCTCGTCCTCGTGAACCATGCTTTCGACCCAGAAATACGAGGCCAGCCGCACGCCGCGGGTCACCGGCTGCACCCGGTGCAGGTTCGCGGCCGGGTACAGGATCGCATCGCCGGCGCGCAGCTTGATCGACTGCGTGCCGTAGTGATCCTCGATCACCAGCTCGCCGCCTTCGTACTCGCGCGGGTCGCTCAGGAAGATCGTCACGGCGATGTCGGCGCGCACCTGCGTGCCGGTCGGCGCCCAGGTCCTGAGCGCGGTGTCGACATGGTTGTCGAACTGGTTGGCCACCGTGTCGTAGCGATTGAACAGCGGCGGGAAGATCTTCTTCGGCAGTGCGCCGGTGAAGAACATGACGCTCTGGCCGAGGCTGTCCAGCACCATCGCCCGCGCTGCGCGCGCCGCCTTGCCGTCTTCCGGAAGCTGCCGATTGAGCCGCGCCGGCACGCCGGGCAGCGCGCCGACCGGGCGCTGTTCGCTCCAGTCCGCCTGCTCGATCACCGAGCGGATGCGGGTCACGACAGGGGCGGGCAGCACTTCGGGCACCTTCAGCAGCATCGCGATCTCCAGCGGTCGGGTGCGCATTAGGCATCAGATGCACGCAGCCTGATAGCCGGTAGAAATCACCGACTGTGCGGCAGCACACGCCGCCAACCGCCCGCGACGGCGGCTGCCTCAGAACGCCGACGCGCCGATCACCAGCGCCACCAGCAGCGAAGTCCCGCCGATCACCGCGCCCACGGTGCGCCGCCGGTTGGTCAGCGTCCACAGCGCCACGCCGCTCAGCGACAGCAGCAGGATGCTGCCGGCCAGCGTGTCGATCAGCAGCACCCAGCCGACGCCGAGGCCCACGCCCTTGTGCAGGTTGTTCAAGGTGGCGAAGACGTTGTTGCTGCCGCGCTTGACGCTGACGAAACCGTTGCCGACCCAGTATTCGGCCTGCACCGAGGCCGCCGGCGTGACGAAGCCGACGGTCCAGCGCGCCGGCTGCACCACCGGCTGATCGCCCCAGATCACCTCGCGACCCGGTTCGGCACGGACGCGGCCGGCTTCGCGATCGAGCTTCAGCTCGCCCTGCAGCCACGCCGCCAGCGCTTTCGGGTTGTCCGGGCGCTCGGCCGGCAAGGCCAGCTGCACGGTGTCTTCCTGCGTGTGCGCCGCCGGAATCTTCAGCACGTTGCGGTGATTCAGCAGGATGCCGCTGACCCCGAACAGCAGGCCGAGTGCGGCGCCCCACAGGCCGATCCAACCGTGGGCGGTGCGCAGGAAACGGACGGCGCGGGCGCGGCGATAGGCGGCCGGGGCCGCGGCGGCGGGGGTGGCGGAAGCGGTGGCGGTGCTCATGTCGGGTTCGCGGGAAGGAGGTTTAACGTGTTGTGAAACGGCCGGTCAGGGATGCGACCACATCCGCAGCAGGTTGTGATAACTGCCGGTCAGCGCGGTCACGGCGGCGGCATCACCCCCGGTGGCGACCAGACGCTGGATCGCCTGATCGAGGTCGAACAGCACGGTGCGCTGGCCATCGTCGGCGACGAGGCTCTGCACCCAGAAGAAGCTCGCGAGCCGCTGGCCTCGGGTGACCGGCGTCACCCGGTGCAGGCTCGATGCCGGATACAGCACGGCATCGCCCGCCGGCAGCTTCACGCTTTGCGCGCCGTAACGGTCCTCGATCAGCAGTTCGCCACCGTCGTAGCGGTCCGGATCGCTCAGGAACACGGTCAGCGACAGGTCGGTGCGCAGTTTCCGCGCCGTGCCCGGCAGCAGGCGCACGGCGTTGTCGATGTGCTGGCCGAAGGCCATGCCGCCGTCGTAGCGATTGAACAGCGGCGGGTAGACGTGATTCGGCAGCGCGGCGCTGATGAACAGCGCATGGCGCTCGAACGCGGCCAGCACCAGATCGCCCAGGCGCTGCGCCGTCTCGGAGTTTTCGGCGATCTGCAGGTTGTGCTTGACCGCCGCGCCCTGCCGCCCGGCCGTCGCACGGCCGTCCACCCAGTCGCTGCCGGCGTCGGCCAGCCCCTGCCGCAGGCTGGCCAAGGTGGCTGCATCAATCGCCTTCGGAATCCGGACGAGCATCAGAACCGCACGCCGACGGTGGCGACCACGGTGCGACCGCGGCCGGGCACGGCGCGGCCGTTTTCGGAGGCGATGATCGCGTCGAGGTAGGCGGAATCGAGCAGGTTCTGCACGTTCAGGCGCAGGTCGAACGTCGGCCGCAGCCAGGCCACGGTCAGGTCGCAGCGGGTGTAGGCATCGACCTGCGTCGTGTTCGCCGTAGTGACGTAGCGCGGGCCGACGTAATAGACGCCGCCGCCGGTTTCGACCTGCCCGCCGTAGATCTCGCCGACGCGATAGGTCGTGAACAGCGACGCAGCGTTGCGCGGCGTGTTCGGCAGGCGGTTGCCTTCGAAGCTAATGCGCGCGGCTCCGGTGCCGCTGCCATCGAGGGTATCGACCAGTTCGCTGTCGAGGAAGGTGTAGCCGCCGATGATCTGCAGCGCGTGGGTGACGCGGCCGACGGCGCTCACCTCGAAGCCGCGCACCTGGGTGCGGCCATCGAGGCGCACGGTGTTGGTCACCGGGTCCGTCGTGCGGGCATCGGTCCTGTCGATCAGGAAGGCGGCAGCGCTCAGGCTCAGGGTGTTGTTCAGCAGATCGAGCTTGGTGCCGAGCTCGTACGAGCGATTGCGTTCCGGGCCGACCAGCGCCTGCGCCGCCGAAATCGTCACCGCTTCGGCACTCGGGTTGAACGAGGTGCCGTAGGACACGTAGCTGCTGATCCAGTCGACCGGCTGCCAGATCAGCCCGCCACGGACGCTAGTGGCGGTATCGGTGCGCTCGAACACGGTGCGCGCGCCGGTGGCGACGGTCAGCGCGTTGGAGTGCGCCTGGTAACGGTCGTACCGGATGCCGGCCACGGCCTTGAATGTCGGCGTCAGGGTGACGGCGTCGTTGACGTAGATCGCCAGCGTGTCGCCGACGCCGCGGGTATCGGTGGTCGCGGTGCGCGTGGTGCCGTCTGCCGTCGGGCCGGGCGTGAAGTTGCCGAGCGAATCGGTCTGGCGCGGGCTGGTGGCGAAGTTCCGGGCCCGCGTGCGGTCTTGCCCGACTTCGCCGCCGAAGACGAGGCTGTGACGGAACGGGCCGGTATCGAACGACGCCAGCAGGTCCAGCTGGTCGTACAGCGAGTAGTCGTCGACCAGACGATCGCGCCGGTCGGACTGCACGGTGACCTGGTCCAGCGGCGTGCCGGGCGGCGATACCGGGCACGGCGCGGCCGCGGTGTTGAACGCCGCCGTGCAGACGCGGTACGGCGTCGGCCGCGCCTCGACATGGGTGTCCTGCACGATCACCTGGTTGCGCAGCGCCAGATTGCCGTTGAAGCGCTGATCCCAGCGGGCGCGAACGACGTTGGCGTCCTGATCGAAGTAATCGTCGGTATCGCCGTAGAAGCGGTTGCGCGAGACATCCGCGACCCGGCCGAACGCGAACGGCAGACCGTAGTCCGGGATGTCGGCATTGCGCTGCACCAGCGCGCTGATGGTGAATTCGCTGGCCTCGCCGATGCCGAAGCGCAGCGATGGCGCGAGGCCGAAGTCCCTGGCATCGACCACGTCGCGGGTCGAGCCGATGTCCTGCGCGAACGCGTTCAGACGCACGGCGGCGTGGTCGCTCAGCGGCTGGTTCAGGTCGATCGTGGTGCGATACCAGTCGTCGGTGCCGATCGAACCGGTGACCGAGCGCGCGGCCTTCAGGCTCGGCAGCTTGGTCACCTGGTTGATCACGCCGCCGGTCGAGCCGCGGCCGAAGAACAGCGATGACGGGCCTTTCAGCACTTCGATGCTGTCGAGCTCGAAGGTGTCGCGCCGGTACTGTGCGCGGTCGCGGGCGCCATCCAGAAAGATGTCGGTACGTGCCGTGAAACCGCGCAGGTTGACGTTGTCGCCGATCTGCCCGCCTTCGCCGGCACTGAGCGTGATGCCCGGCACGTTGCGCAGCGCATCGGTCAGGTTGGTGGCGTTCTGGGCATCGAGCACGGCGCGGTTGATCACGGTGACGCTCTGCGGAATGTCGCGCAGCGCAGTGTCGGTCTTCGCCCCCACGCTCGACGTGCCCGGCTTGAAATCGCCGGCTCGGGTGCCGTGCACCTGCACTTCGTCCAGTTCGACCGAGGCAGCAGCGGCGACCTCCGTCGGTTCGGCCGGTGCGGCCGGCTCGGCGCCGTACGCGGCGCCGCAGCCGAGCATCAGCACGGCGAGGGCAATCGGGGTTCGCGGCAGCGAGGCCAGACCGCGGGCAGCGTCGACAGCATCCACAGCATTCGTTGCGAGGCGCACTCCATGGGATTCGGATCGGGGTCGCGCGATGGCACGAGGCGCATCGGCGAATGGCTGGCGATCCGGCTGGGCGGAGTGGCTGGCTGGGTCTGCAACGCCGGCCGGGCATTCAGCCCGGCCGGATGACGCGGTACTACTTGGTCAGCAGCAGCTTGCCGGCCCGCGTGACCTGCAGCAGGTAACGCTCGCCCTGATGGACGATCGTCAGCCGCCGCGAGCGGGCGAACAGGCGACGGCTGTCGAGTTCGTCGATCGCCGCCGGACCGGCATCACCGTGCTGCACGGCAGCGGCCGCCATCGGGAGCGTGGGGGTCGGCATCGGGGAGCGAAGCGCAGTCATCGGGGCGTCTCCAGATTCGTCGAGGCCCCAATTTATTGCGAACGCTTCTCATTTGCAAGCTTTTGTTCGACGAGGCTCAGAAGCCGACGCCAAGCAGCGCCGCAATGCCGAGTGCCGCGAACAGCGCTGCCGCGACATAGCGCACCAGGGTGAAGCTCAGGCGCTGCGTCAGGCGCTCGGCGAACAGCACGGCGGGCGCGTCGGCGATCATCATGCCGAGCGTGGTGCCGCCGACCACGGCCAGCAACGAATCGAAGCGCGCCGCCAGGGTCACGGTCGCCAGTTGGGTCTTGTCGCCGATCTCGGCGAGGAAGAACGTGATCACGGTGACCATGAACACGCCGTACTGACCGCGCGGCGCGGCTTCCTGCTCGTCCAGCGTGTCCGGCACCAGCGCCCAGGCACCGATCGCGAGGAAGGTGACGCCGACCATCCAGCGCAGCGTGTCCGGCGTGAACTGATCGCGGATCCAGGCGCCGAAGAAGCCGGCGAGGCCGTGATTGGCAATGGTCGCCACCAGAATGCCGAGCAGGATCGGCAGGGCCTGCCGGCGGTAGCGCACCGCCAGCAGCAGAGCGAGCAACTGGGTCTTGTCGCCGATCTCGCCAATCGCGACGACCAGCGTGGAAATGCCGAACGCTTCGAACATGGGAACGGGTACTCGGGGGTCAGGCGGATGGACGATGACACGCGGCCTCGCCCGACCCCGGGAAAGACTGCGCGTCAAAGGTCTCGCCGAATGCGGGAAAGGGCTTCCCGATCTGGATGCGCCACGGCCTCGCGACCGATTGTGTTGACGCATCCCCCGATCAACAGCTGCCGATGTTGCCGACGCTGCGCCGGGTGACTACTCCCCAATGAGCGTGCGCAGTCTACCCGATCGTGCTGCGCTGACGGGCGATCAACTCGTCCTTGTCCGCCCACAGGCCGTTGACCCAGTCCTGGAAGCGCTCGCGGAACGCCGCGTCGTCCTGATAATCGCCACCGAGCAGCTCGACCGGCAGCGGCTTCACGTCGACCTGCACGAAGGCCGCGTTCTGCTCGCCGCACAGCCAACTCCACAGCTTGCTGCGGCCGTTGCCGGTCGGCTGGTAGACCAGCGTCACGTCAATGAGCCCGGCGAACTGCTCGCCCATCGCGTTCAAGGTGAAGCTGAAGCCGCCGGACTTCGGCCGCAGCAGGTGCCGGTACGGCGAGGCCTTGGCCTGCGCTTTCTCCGGCGTGTAGCGCGTGCCTTCGCGGAAGTTCACCACCGCGATCGGGCGACGCTTGAACTTCTCGCAGAAGCGCCGCGTGGTTTCGAGATCGGCATTGCGCAGGCCCGGGTTCTTCGCGATCGCTTGCGCCGAGTTGCGCTTCATGAACGGCATGTCCAGTGCCCAGCAGACGAAGCCGACCAGCGGAATCCAGATCAGCTCGCGCTTCATGAAGAAGCGCGGGAACGGCGTGCGGCCGTACATCACGTCGAACAGGATCAGGATGTCGGCCCAGCTCTGGTGGTTGGCGACGATCATCCAGCTGCGCGCCGGATCGAGCTGTCCGTTGATCGTGCAGTTCTCGCGCCGGCCGTGCAGCACCCGGAACACCTGCTGGTTCCAGCCGACCCAGCCGTGGTTCGCGCACCAGGCGATCCAGCGATCGAGCTGGCGGGTCAGCGGCGGAAACGGCAGCAGCAGTTTCACGATCCCGGCCGGCAGGATCAGCAGCCCGGCCCAGATCATCAGCACCACGAACATCGTCGCGAACGTCAGGCACCCGATCACGGGTGCCGGCAGCCATCTTTTCATGCTCACTTCATGTCCATCGACAGACCGCACGTAAATCTAATGTGACCGGCAATCAATCGAACCATGCGGCGGTCTTGAGCCACTGGCAGAACTTCTGCCGTTCGCGCTTGGCCACCTCGGCATCCGACGCCATCGCGGATTTGCGCAAGAGGTAGCCGTGGATGCGTACTTCCGAGTTGTGTAGTCCGAACTTCAGCGTCTGATCGGTCGTTGCGTAATGCTTTTTGATGAACGCGAGCGCATCGACCGCTCCCTCGAAGGTCAGCTGGTCCTCGTGCACTTGGTGGTCCTCGGCAATGTTGCTTGCCAGCCCTGGGCACAGCGTCCCCGATGCGCCTGGCGCATCGAAGCTCGCGCCCAGCGTCAGGAGCAGCACTGTCGCGACCGGACGAATCAAGGCGCTTCGGCTTCCGCCGTCTCGTGGTACTGCGGGCTCAGCTCGCGCACCGCTTCGACGAGTGCGGCGACATGCTCCGGCGGCGTCCCGGGGACGATGCCGTGGCCCAGATTGAAGATGTGGCCGTTGTGCGGACCGTAGTCATCCAGAATCTTGCCGACCAGCTCGCGGATCGCTTCCGGTGGGGCGAACAGCGCGGTCGGATCGAAATTGCCCTGCAGCGCGACACTGCCGCTGACCATGTGGCGGGCGTCGCCGATGTTGGTCGTCCAGTCGACGCCGAGCCCGGCGCAGCCGGTCGCCGACATTTCGAGCAGGAACTGCCCGCAACCCTTGGAGAACAGGATCACCGGCACGCCCGGCGCCAGCACCTTGAGCCGGTCGACGATCTTCGCCATCGAGGCCAGCGAGAAGAACTTGTAGCCCTCGCGGTCGAGCGCGCCGCCCCAGGTGTCGAAGATCATCAGCGCATTGGCACCGGCATCGGCCTGGGCGGCGAGATATAGCGCGACCGATTCGCTGAGCTTGTCGAGCAGCGCCTTCAGCAGGTGCGGCGCGCCGTAGCGCATCGCCTTGGCGTGGCGGAAGTCCTTCGAACCGCTGCCCTCGATCATGTAGGTGGCCAGCGTCCACGGGCTGCCCGCGAAGCCGATCAGCGGCACGCGGCCGGCGAGGCCCTTCTTGCACGCACGGACGCCGTCGATGACGTAGCGCAGCTCGGTTTCCGGATCCGGAATCGGCAGGGCGGCGATATCCGCGGCAGTACGCACGGTCTTCTCGAACGCCGGGCCCTCGCCTTCGGTGAAGTGCAGGCCGAGGCCCATTGCGTCCGGCACGGTGAGGATGTCGGAGAACAGGATCGCGGCATCGAAGCCGTAGCGGTCGATCGGCTGCAGCGTGACCTCGCAAGCCATGTCCGGCGACTTGCACAGGTTCATGAAGTTGCCGGCGCGGGCGCGGGTGGCGCGGTATTCGGCCAGATAACGGCCGGCCTGACGCATCAGCCAGACCGGCGTGCGGTCGACCGGCTGGCGCTTCAGCGCCCGGAGAAAGCGATCGTTCTGCAGCACTTCGGGTTTGATGGGAGTCATGGGGCGAGCGCGCCTGCGATTTCGGTTTGGATGGCCAGCGCCGCGGCGCGGGGGTCTTGTGCATCTCGGATCGGACGGCCGACGACGAGGTAATCGGCACCGGCCTTGAGGGCCAGTGTCGGCGTCATCACCCGCTTCTGGTCGCCCATGCCGGCAGCGACATCGTTGTCCACCGGGCGAATGCCCGGCGTGACGCAAATCAGTTCCTGCGGCGCTTCCAGCCGCAGCTTGGCAACTTCGAGGCCGGACGACACCACGCCGTCGCAGCCCGCAGCCAGTGCCCGGCGGGCGCGCGACAGCACCAGCGCCTCGACATCGCAGGCAAAGCCCAGATCATCGAGATCGCCGCGGTCGAGGCTGGTCAGCGCCGTGACGGCCAGCACTTTCATGCCGTTGGACTTGGCCTTGGCCGCCGCCTGCATGATCGACTGATTGCCGTGGATGGTGCAGAACTGCGCGCCCTGTTCGCTCAGGCGCGACACGGCGCGAGCGACGGTTTCCGGAATGTCGAAGAACTTGAGATCGACGAACACCTTCTTGTCGGCGCGGCGCAGCCAGCCGAGCAGTTCGAAGAAGCCCGGCGCCATGCACAGCTCCATGCCGATCTTGTAGAACGAAGCACCGTCGTCGATGCGCTCGACGAGCGCGCGGGCATCGTCGGCTTCGGGCACGTCGAGGGCGACGATCAGTCGGTCGCGGGGGGCAATGCTGCTGCGGGCGGTACTCAAGGATTCAGATTCCGAAAAAGACGACGTCGATCGCCGCCATCAGCGCTTCACGATCGGATTTCACCGAGCCGACTTTCCGGCCCAGCACGCTGCGGGGCAGCGACACCAGTTCACCGACGCGCATCACCAGTTCCTCGTCGCCGAAACGGATCACCGGGTTCAGGTGGTGCAGGATCGGGCCCGCATCGGCACGGCGCACCAGTGGCGCGACGATCGTGCTGTCGAGCCCCGCCACCAGATCGGACTGAAGCTCGACCAGATACGGCGCGTAGTCGGCGTCGGCGGATGGCACCGCGTGGATGTCGAACTGCGCCATCGGAGCGTCAGTACCAGCGGGTCCGGCCACGGTGCCAGAGGCCATCACGGGCGATCCGCTCGTTGTGGAAGGCGATTGCCTCGCGGTTCTCCTCCTGCCACTGCAACGCCCGCTGCTCGCGCAGCTTGGCTTCCAGCGCTTCCTCCAGCACCCGCGACAGGTTCAGCTTCTGCGCGCGCGCTTCGTCGATCAGCTTGCCGCTGATCGACAGGTTCACGGCACGGCGTTCCGGCTTCGGTGCTGGTGTCTTGGCGAACATCACGGAGTGTCCAGTTAAGCTGACATGCGCATTCTATCTGCGCATTTCGCGGATGTCCCCTACAGCAGCCGCGCGGCGATCGCCTTGAGCACGGCGTGGGTGCGATCGCGGGCATCGAGCCGCGCGAGGATCTCGGTCAGATGGTTCTTCACCGTGCCGTCGGAAATGGTCAGCGCGCGGCCGATTTCCTTGTTCGAGTAACCGCCGGCGACCAGCCGCAGCACGGCCAGTTCCCGCTCGGTGAGCCGCACCGCGCCGGCCGCGTCATTCGGCAAGCGCGCCCGCGCCAGATCGAGGCTCTGCGGCGAGACCAGCCGGCCGCCGGCGGCGACGGTGCGGATCGCGGCTTCCAGCGCTTCCGGCTCGGCATCCTTCAGCAGATAGCCCTGGGCGCCGGCATCGACCGCGCCCTGCATCAGCCCCGGCTCGTCGAACGTGGTCAGCAGCACCACCGGCGTGTAGTCGCCACGGGCGCGCAGCAGCCGCGTCGCCTCGATGCCGGAATGCACCGGCATGCGGATGTCGCTGAGGATGACGTCGACCTTCGCGGTCTGCAGCGCCGCAAGCAGGGCGGCGCCGTCGGCGGCTTCGATCACCACGTCCAGCCCGGTCGCGCGTTCGAGCAGCGCCCGCAGGCCGCGTCGCACCAGTGCCTGATCATCGGCCAGCGCCAGCCGCAGCGGTGCCGCGCTCACGACACCGCGCCGCGAGCGGGGAAGTGGACCGGGAGCGGCGACGGCAGCAGCGCCGTCAGCCGCAGGCCGCCGCCCGGGTTCAGCGCCAGCGCCAGCCGGCCGCCGACCGCGTCCAGCCGTTCGCGCATGCCCCTGAGGCCGTTGCCGTCGACCGGCAGCGCGGTCGCCCGGCCGTCGTCCTCGACCTGCAGCTCGATGCCGTCGGCCACCGCGTGCAGCCGGATCACAATCTGCGTGCAGGCCGCGTGGCGCAGCGCGTTGGTCAGCGCTTCCTGCGCCACGCGCAGCAGCGCCTGCGCCTGATCCAGCCGCGACACGCGGGCGTCGTCGGCCAGCGCGAATGCAACGATTGGCCGCGGCAGGTTCGGCGCCAGCGCCCGCAGCGCGGCATGCAGGTCGATGCCGTCATGCGCGCGCAGCGCGTCGACCACGCCGCGAACATCGGCCAGCAGCTCGTCCGACAGCCGCACGCAGTCACCGATCGCAGCGCGCGGCGCGCCGTCGTCGATCTCGCGCTCGATCAGCCGCAGGTGCAGCTTCAGTGCCGTGAGCTTGTGGCCCGCCACGTCGTGCAACTCGCGCGACAGCCGCAGGCGCTCCTCGCCACGCGCGGATTCCAGCAGCAGCTGCCGAGTCGCGAGCAGCTCCGCGTTGATCGTCCGCAACTGGTCGCGGGCATGCTCGGCGCGGCGCGCGTAGCTGGTGGTCAGCGCCGCGAACGCCTGGAAGCCGCCGTAGGCCAGCAGCGCGCTCACGGCCCGACGCGGTCCGAACTGGCTGATCAGCAGCGCCGCGAGCCCGGCGTTCATCGCCAAGGTCAGCAGCAGCGCGCGGCGCACCGGAAACACCGCGAACAGCTGGGCGACGACGAGAATCATCAGGATCGCGGTCGAGCCGGTGCGCGGCAGGCCCCAGACCGCGAGCAGCGCCAGCGGCAGCTGCCAAAGCACCCAGCGCTCGGCATGCGCGCCCTGGTCGTGCAGATCGGCCCGCGCGCGGCCGATGAACAGCAGCGGCTGCGCCACCAGCGCCAGCGCACCGATCACGGTGCGGGCATCGAGCGTCATGCGACCGTCGATGGCGTCGATCACCGGGCCGGACGCGATCGCCAGCCAGGTGACGTAGGCCGCAAGGCTCAGCGGCGCCATCGGCGAATTCCACGACGACGATGGCAACGCTGCGGACGCCTCGGCCGGGCGATCAGGATCGGTCATCGGTCGAGCATCGCAGCCAGTGGCAGCGCTGCCAAGGTGAGTTTTCTCACCCCCGGTCCCTGCCTTTTCTCACCTGCCGCCGTGGGCAGGGGGTTCCGACAATGGCGGCACGTCGTCCCACCTCGCCCAATCCGGAACCGCCGCCATGACCGACCTCGCCACCCTGCTCCACGGCCCGTTGTACGGCCCGCTCTACGCGCTGATCGTCAAGCTGCACATCGCAGCCGGCGTGCTGGCGCTGATCACGTTCTGGATCGCCGGGCTGGCGCGCAAGGCCCGCCACGGCCTGCATGTGAAGGCCGGCCGCGTCTATCTGATCGCGATGCGCGGCATCCTGGTCACCGCCGCGCCGATGGCGCTGGCCGCGTTCATCGACGGCAAGACCGCGAAAGGCGTGTTCCTGAGCTACCTCGTGGTGCTGGTCGCCACCACCGTCTACACCGCGCCGCGGGCCGTGCGCCTCAAGCAGGATTTCGACGCCTATCGCCGCGGCGGCTACCGCCTGTTCGCGGTGCTGCTGCCGGTCACCGCCGGGCTGTCGATGACCTACGGCATCGTGCAGTCGAACCTGCTGCTCGCCGGCTTCGCGGTGGTCGGCCTCGTGCTCGGGCGCGGCATGTGGCGGCAGATGCGCACGACGACGCCGGATGCCGGCTGGTGGCTCAAGGAACATTACGGCGCGATGATCGGCAACGGCGTCGGCACCCACATCGCCTTCCTCGCGATCGGCCTGTCCCGCGTGCTGCCGAAGGATCTCGCGAATGCCGCGCAGATGCTGGCCTGGTTCGGCCCGCTGGCGGTCGCCGTCGTCGTCAACGTGGTGCTGAACCGCCGGCATCGGCAGCGCTTCGGCCAGCGCCGGGGCGCGATGCCGGCCCCGGTCACGGCCTGAGCCGGCGCGAATCCTCGGCGACGCGGCGCGATTGCCGGCGTCGTCGGGGGCACTCCTTTGGTGGGATTGCGGCGCGACGACGGCTCCGGTCATGCTCAGGCTCCCCTTCAAGGACGACCATCGGAGCCCCCATGATTCGCCGCCATTTGCCGTTCACCCAGTCGGTGATTTCCGCGCTGTTCCTGCTGACCGCCACCGCCGGCCTTGCCGCCGACCGGGTCAAGAGCGTGCCGGAACAGACTGTCGACACCCTCGAAAAGCTGTCCGGCGGTCCGCACGCCGGCTTCCGCGCCAACCACGCCAAGGGCATCGTCGTCACCGGCAGCTTCACCGCCGACGCGGCCGCCAAGACCTTGACCAAGGCCGAGCACCTGCAGGGTGCGAAGGTGCCGGTGACGGTCCGCTTCTCGAACGCCACCGGCGTGCCGACCCTGCCGGATGCCGATCCGAACGCCAGCCCGCATGGCATCGCGATCCGCTTCACTGCGCCGAGCGGTCAGGCGACCGACATCGTCAGCATCTCGTACGACGGCTTCCCGGTGTCGACGCCGGACGACTTTCTCGCGTTGCTGAACGCGGTCGCCGCCAGCGGCCCGGACGTGCCGTCGCCGAAGCCGATCGAAACCTTCCTCGGCAGCCACCCGGCGGCGAAGGCCTTCGTCACCGCGCCGAAGCCGGCCCCGGTCAGCTACGCCACCCTGCCGTTCTACGGCGTCAACGCCTTCAACTTCACCAATGCCGCCGGCAAGAGCCAGTACGCGCGCTACCGGATCATCCCGGTCGCCGGCGACAAGCGCCTGACCGACGACGAAGCGAAGAAGGCCGCGCCGGATTACCTGATCGACGAACTGAAGGCGCGGCTGGCCAAGGCACCGGTCAAGTTCAAGCTGATCGCGCAGCTGGCGAAGGACGGCGATGCCGTCAACGATGGCAGCATCGCCTGGGGCAAGGATCACAAGGAAGTGCTGCTCGGCACGCTGACGCTCGATACCGCGCTGGCCGACAGTGCCGCGGTCGAGAAGAAGCTCGCGTTCAGCCCGCTGCATCTGGTCGACGGCATCGCGCCATCGGCCGATCCGGTGCTGCTGGCGCGGCCGGCGGCCTACGCGTTCAGCGTCGGCCGGCGTGCCGGCAAGTAGGCCCGAGCACCGCCGCAGTCGGCAGGCCCTGCGCGGGGCCTGTCACTGCGGCGCGGTACAGTTCGAGATCGTCAGCGACTTCCCGGAACTGACCACCTGCGACTGTTCGATCTGTCGCCGGCGCAACGCGCGGATGGTCAAGGTGCATGAAAGCGACTTCCGGCTGCTGGCCGGAGCCGATGCGCTGACGCTGTACCAGTTCCACACGCACACCGCGAAGCACTGGTTCTGCAAGGTCTGCGGCGTCTACCCGTTCCACCGCAAGCGCCTCGCGCCGGACCACTACGGCATCAACACCGCGTGCCTCATCGGCTTCGACGCCACCGGCATCCCGGTGCGCGCAACGGTCGGTGCCGCGATGCCGTGAGGCTCAGGCGGCGAGCGCTGCCTGAATCTTCCCGGCACTCGGCGAGCCGTTCGCCTTCAGTTCCTGCGCGAACAGCGCGATGCGCCATTCCTCGATCAGCCAGCGGGCCGGATGGAACGGGCCCTTCAGATGCTGCGCCACGGCACGAATCTGCTTGAGCATGTCGAGATCGCGCTGCGGCTTGTGCGGCAGGCGGTCGGCACGGATGGTCGCGGCCTTGAGATAAACCCCGATGCGCGGCCAGACGTCGTCCGGAATCTCGTGGATGAAGCCCGGCGCGAACATCGTCTGCAGCTGGTTGCGCAGGTCGGTGTTGGCATCCGGCCACGGCTTGGCGATGGCATCGAGCTTCTTGCGCAGCTCCATGCCGGTGACCAGCCAGCCACAGACTTCCTCCAGCCGCTTCACGGCTTCGCGACCGAATTCGCCGCGCCTGGCCAGTGCTGCGTGGAACGCGGCCTCATCGCGGATCGCGGCCGGGTTCCAGTAGCTGCGCGCCGCGCGTTCGGCCACTTGCAAGGCAAGCTGCTCGGCCGACAGGCCGGTCTGCGCCAGCGAGATGCCGAGCTTGGCGCGCGCCGTCTTCGCCAGATCCTTCAGGCGATCGGCGACCCGCGCCAGCAGCAGCGCCTGCGTGCCGATGGCATGCGCCGCGCGCGCGGCCTCGGCGGATTCGAACAGCTTCAGGCCGATGCGATCGTTGGCGCTGACCAGGGCCGGATAGGCTTTCGCCGCGCCGACCATGATGTGCTCCGGCATCGTGCCGAAATCCCAGTCGAGCACGACTTCGCGGGTCCAGCGCTTGGCCTCCGCGCTGGTCTCGGCGCGCTTCGTCAGCTCGGTGCGCGCGGCACTGCCAAAGCGCTGCTGCAGGGCGATCAGCGATTCCGCCTCGCCCATCGCCTTGCCATCGGCGGCGACCAGCACCAGTCGCGGCTTCAGGTGGGCTTCGAGCTTGGCCGGCGCGAAATCGTCCGGTTTCAGCTGCACGCCGTTCATGTCGCGGAAGCGCGCGCAGATCGCGTCCAGCAGCTCGCCCGCGTTCGGATTCGCGGCATTGGCGATCGCGTTGGCGTACTCGGCGGCCGGCGTGCACAGGCGGCGCAGGTTCATCGGCAGGCTGCGGATCAGCGCTTCGATCTTCGCCGGCAGCAGGCCGGGCACCAGCCAGTCGAAACGCGCGGCCGGCAGGGTGAACAACTGGGCGATCGGGATCTCGAAAGTGACGCCATCCTCGTCGCTGCCCGGCTCGTGCGAATAGCTCAGCTCGATGCGGGTGCCGGCCAGATCGAGATGATCCGGGAACAGGCTGGCGACATCGGCATTGGCGCCGGGCTTCAGCGCGTCGGCCTCGGCCATCGTCAGCTGGCGCTGGGCGGACGGCTCGCGCCGCAGCCAGTTCTTGAGACCGACGGTGCTGCAGACATCGGCCGGCAGCAGCGTGTCGTAGAACTCGAAGAACTGGCTTTCGTCGGCCAGCAGATCGGGCCGGCGCAGGCGCGCTTCCTTGTCGCGCACCGCGTCTAGCAAGGCCAGATTCTTGTCGAGGAAGGCCGGCTTGTTCGGCATGTCGCCTCTGACCAGCGCCTCGCGGATGAAGATCTCGCGCGCCTTGGCCGGCTCGTCACGGCCATAGTGACGGGCGCGGCGCAGCACCTGCATGCCGAACAAGGTCACCACTTCCATCGCCGTGACCTCGCCGCGCTCGGCGTGCCAGACCGGGTCCTGCAGCACGCGCTTGACCAGATGCGGCGCGACATCGGCGAGCCACTCCGGCTGAATCTCGGCATTGATGCGGCCGAACAGCTGGCTGGTCTGCGCCAGCTGCGCGCTCATCATCCACGGCGGCGGCTTCTTTGAAAGGGTCGAGCCCGGGAACACCTTGAAGCGCCGACCGCGCGGGCCGTTGAACTCCGGCTTCTCGAGCACTTTCTGGCCGATGTGGTCGATCAGCCCCGCCAGCAGGCACTTGTGGAGGTCGGTGTAGAGCTTGTCCAGCGGCAGGTCGGTCTTCGGCTTCTGCGCGTCGTCCTTGCCGAGCATGTCGACGATCTGCTTGTGGACCGACTCCCACTCCTCCATCCGCAGATAGCTGACGAAATGCTCCTTGCACAGCTTGCGCAGCTGGCGATTGGAGCTGGCCGCACTCCACTGCTGGTAGCGCGCCCACAGGTTCAGCAGGGTCAGGAAATCGGACTTCGGATGCCGCCACTCGGCGTGCTTGAGGCGCGCGGCGTTCTGCTGATCCGGCGGCACGTCGTGCGGGTCCTGCACGGAGAGTGCGGCCGCCAGCACCCAGACATGCTCGCGGTACGCGGTGCCACGGCCCGCCTGGGCAATGCGGGCGATGCGCGGATCGAGCGGCAAGCGTCCCAGATCGCGACCGAGCGGGGTGATGCGCTTGTCGTCATCGAGCGCGCCGAGCGTCTGCAGCAGGCGATAGCCATCGGCGATGTGCCGGCCTTCCGGTGCGTCCAGCCACGGGAAATCCTCGACATCGCCCAAGCCCAAGCTGGCCATCTGCAGGATCACGCCGGCGAGATTCGAGCGCAGGATTTCCGGATCGGTGAACGGCGGTCGCGTCTCGAAGTTCTGCTGGTCGTACAGCCGCAGCGCGACACCGGGGCCCACGCGGCCGCAACGGCCGGCGCGCTGATTCGCCGCAGCCTGCGACACCGCTTCGATCTGCAACTGCTGCACGCCGAGGCGCGGCGAAAAGCGGTTGACGCGCGCCGTGCCGGTGTCGACGACATAGCGGATGCCGGGCACCGTCACCGAGGTTTCGGCGACGTTGGTCGCCAGCACGATGCGCGGCGCGCCGCCCGATGAAAACACCTTGTCCTGCTTCTCGGCCGGCAGCCGCGAGTACAGCGGCAGCACTTCGGCGCGCGGGAAGCGGCCGGGCAGGCTGCGCGCCAGATCGTTGATCTCGCGCTCGCCGGGCAGAAACACCAGCGTGTCGCCGACTCGTCCGGACTGCCACAGCGATTCAATGCCGTTCGCGACCTGGCCTTCGAGATCGTCGTCCTGATCCGGCGCGCGGTAGCGCATCTCGACCGGATAGGTGCGGCCTTCGACCAGGAGAATCGGCGCCGGCTCGCCACGCGCATTGGCGAAGTGCTTGGCCAGCTTTTCCGGATCGAGCGTCGCCGAAGTGATGATCAGCTTGAGTTCCGGCCGGCGCGGCAGCAGACGCTTCAGCCAGCCGAGCAGGAAGTCGATGTTCAGGCTGCGCTCGTGGGCCTCGTCGATGATGATCGTGTCGTAGGCCAGCAGTTCGCGATCCCGACTCAGCTCCGCCAGCAGGATGCCGTCGGTCATCAGCTTGATCAGACTGCGCTCGGACATGCGCCGATCGAAGCGGGTCTCGAAGCCGACGAGATCGCCGACCTTGCCGTCGAGTTCCGAGGCGATGCGATTGGCGACACTGCGCGCCGCCAGCCGTCGCGGCTGGGTGTGGCCGATCAGCCCGCGGCTGCCGCGGCCGAGTTCCAGACACAGCTTCGGCAGCTGGGTGGTCTTGCCGGAACCGGTTTCGCCGCACAGCACGACGACCTGATGCTCGGCGATCGCCTTCAGCAGCTCGTCCTTGGCCTGCACCACCGGCAGTTCGGCCGGGTAGTGGATGCTTTCGGGCCGCAGCCGCAGACGGTTCTCGGCAGCCAGCAACGCGGCTTCGACATCCTTCTCGAAGCGGGCGGTGTCGAACTTCGGGTTGCCGCGGGCAGCGGCAAGCTGACGCGACAGCCGCGCCGCATCGCGCAGCAGCAGGCGATCGCGGATCAGGTCGAAACGGGCGTGCAGCGGGGGCGTGGCGGCAGTCACGGGCGGCAGGACAGCGGGAGCGACCGCCATGATACGGCAGCCCCCGCACCGCCCGGACGGATCAGGTCACGCGGCGTGCGCGTGCCTGACCTCGCCCGGATGAAACGTCGACTCAGGGGGCCGGAGCCGGCTCCGCAGCCGCGGCCGGTGCCGCGCGATCGACCACCTTCAGCTCGACGCGGCGATTCAGCTCGCGGCCTTCGTCGGTCTCGTTGTCGGCCACCGGCATGGTCTCGCCGAGGCCCACCGAGGTCATCCGTGCGGCGTCGATGCCTTTGCCGATCAGATAGCTGCGAACGGTCGTGGCGCGACGCTGCGACAGGCGCAGGTTGTAGGCATCGCTCCCGCGGCTGTCGGTGTGGCCCTGTACCGCCACCTTGATGTCCGGCCGGGCCTTCAGCGCCACGACCACGTCATCGAGCAGGGTTTTGGCGTTGACCGTCAGCGTGGCCTTGTTGGTCTCGAAGTTGACGCCGCGCAGCACGAACACGTCGCCGACTTCGCAGTCCGCGAGGTCGATCTTGCCGCCGTCGGCCGACGGCTGGCAGCGCGGCTTCGGCGGCGCCGGTTCGGCCGCGACTTCCGCCGGTGCTTCGGCCGGCGCTTCGACCGGCGTTTCCTCGACCGGCACGACCTGCACCGGCTCGACCGGCGACGACGCAATCGGCGGCTTGCCGCCACCGAAGTGATAGCGCAGCGACAGCAGCGCGGTGTGCGACTTGTAGCGGGTCTGGACTTCGCTGTCCGGATTGTTCGCCAGCAGGTCGAAGCTGCCGACATTGCTGCGGACGAAGCGATAGTCGACCGAGGCCGTCAGCTTCGGCGTCAGGTCGTAGCGCAGGCCGCCGCCGGCCTGGAACGCGAACACGGCATCGAAGTCGCTGCGCAGGTTGGAGCCGTCCTGAAAGCCGGGCAGGTTGTCGACTTCCGGATCACGGATCGCGACGCGGGCGTAGCCGGCGCCGCCGCCCAGATACGGCCGCAGGCGATAGCCCTTCAGGAATTCGTACCAGACGTTGCCGAACGCGGCGACGGCGAACTCGTGGCCGCCCACACGCTGCGACGGCTCGCCATTGGCCAGCGTCACGTCGCCGAGCACGTTGTCGCGGTGGGCGATTTCCAGTTCCAGATTGAAGCCGTTCTCGAAGGCGTAGCCACCGAAGAAGCCGGCCGCAAAGCCGGTATCGAAGCCCACGGTGCTGACCGGCGTGCCGTCCGGAATCGGCCGCAGCGGACGGTTGGCGCTGTAGATGCGCAGGGTCTGGTCGAACACGAAGTTCGCGCCGCCTTCGATGCCGAGATAGAAGCCGTCGTGGGCAGTGGCCAGACCGGGTGCGGCACCCAGAAAGACGAAGCTCAGCGCCCAAGCGGACAACGATTTGCAGCGGGTCATTTCCATGACTTGATCATCCTGAGTGAGTGGTGTGGTGGAGCGATCGGTCTGAGGCCGAGTGATGCAAGGCGAATGCCGCTGCAAGGACCCTCCCACGCTGTCCGGGTCGGATTCCTCGGGTGCGCGCCATCCTGTGAAACGGTAGCGCTAGCGTACGACTTCACGCATTGAACAGGCCAGCGAAATCCCGCGAACCCGCCCGAGATCAACGGCCATCCCGGCAGAAATCAACGGCCAGCAGTCCGGATCGGGGTCGCCACGGCACGCGCGGGACTTGCAGCCGGCAGCGCCAGCGCGTGAAATCGTGCCTGCCTGCTCGAACTGGCTCTCCCTGATGAAGATTCTCGTCACCGGCAGCGCCGGCCACCTTGGCGAAGCGCTGATGCGGACCCTGCGCGCCGAAGGCCGCGACGCGTTCGGCATCGATGTCAAACCGTCGCCGTACACCGATGCCGTCGGCTCGATCGCCGATGCCGCGTTCGTCGATCGCTGCATGGCCGGTGTCGGCGCCGTGCTGCACACCGCCACGCTGCACAAGCCGCATGTCGCGACCCACACGCGGCAGCAGTTCGTCGATACCAACATCAGCGGCACCTTGAACCTGCTCGAAGCCGCCGTCCGCGAGCGCGCGGGTGCGTTCGTGTTCACCAGCACCACCAGTGCCTTCGGCGCGGCGCTGACACCGCCGCCCGGCGCGCCGTCGGCGTGGATCACCGAAAGCGTGCGGCCGGTGCCGAAGAACATCTACGGCGTCACCAAGATCGCCGCCGAAGACCTGTGCGAGCTGATCCATCGCCGCGAAGGGCTGCCGTGCCTGGTGCTGCGCACGTCGCGCTTCTTTCCGGAGGACGACGATTCGAAAGCCACGCGGCTGGCGTTTCTCGATGCCAACGCCAAGGCCAACGAGTTCCTGTATCGCCGGGTCGAGATCGAGGACGTGGTCGCCGCGCACCTGCTGGCGATCGACCGTGCACCCGCGCTCGGCTTCGGCCGCTACATCATCAGCGCCACCACGCCGTTCACGCCGGAGGACGCGGCCGAACTGCGCCGCGATGCCGCCGCCGTCGTCGCGCGCCGGGTGCCGCAGGCGCTGGACGAGTACGACCGCCGCGGCTGGACCTTGTTCGACAGCCTCGACCGCGTCTACGACAACCGCCTCGCCCGCGAGGAACTGGGCTGGCAGCCGCGCTGGGATTTCGCCGAAGTGATCGCGAAACTGCGTGCCACCGGCGATTTCCGCAGCGAGCTTGCGAAAGCCATCGGCCGCAAGGGCTATCACGACACGGTCTGGGACGGCGACGGACCCTTCCCGGTGCAATGACCGCAGCGGCATGCGCCGTGCGTGCCCGATGCCGGTGACGATGTCGATGCCGATGCCGATGCCGGTACCGGTACCGTTGACGTTCTTCCTTCCGCGATCCTGAAACCGAACCCATGCCCGCTGGCTTTCGCCTCACCTGCGCCGTCGCCCTTTCGACCGTCATCGCGCTGCCGGCGATGGCGCGCGACACCTCCAGATCAACGACCGCCCCGGCCCCAAGCGCCGCGATGCACGGCGACGCCAAGCGCCCGGCCCAGGCCTCGCACTGGCAGCGGGCCGAGCTGTACTTCGGCCTCGGCCGGACCGGCGGTGCCGACGCCGCCGACTACGCGCAGCGCTGGCAGGCGTTTCTCGACGAGGACGTGACGCCGCGCTTTCCCGACGGCTTTTCGGTGCTGGACGTGCAGGGCCAGTGGAAAAAGCGCGACACCGGCACGATCGAACGGCTGAACTCGAAGCTGGTGGTGATCCTGTTCCACGGCACGCGGCAGCGGCGCGCGCTCGATGCGCTGCGCACGGCGTGGAAGCAGCGCACCGGCGACGAAAGCGTGCTGCTGTCGATCACGCCAGCGCAGGTCTCGTTCTGATGCGCCCCGCCACCCGCGCGCCGACCCCGCGCTTCGTTCGCGGCGATCTCGATGGCTTCATCGGGCTGGCGCTCGACAACCTCGTGCTGCTGTTGCTGATCTCGGCGCTGTGCCGCTTCGTGCTCGGCTTCGACGATGCCCTCGTGCTCGGCACCGTGCTGCCCGGCGCGGCGGTCTCGCTGCTCGCCGGCAACCTGTTCTACGCGTGGCAGGCGCGCCGGCTGGCGGCACGCGAAGGCCGGAACGATGTCTGTGCGCTGCCGTTCGGCCTGAACACGATCACCGTGTTCTCGTTCGTGTTCCTGGTGATGCTGCCGGCGAAGCTCGCCGCCACCGCCGCCGGCAGTGCCGACCCGGCGCGTGCCGCGTGGCAGGCCGGGCTGCTGGCCTGCTTCGGCACCGGCGTGATCGAGTTCGCCGGAGCCTTCGTCGCCGGCTGGGTGCGCCGGCACACGCCGCGTGCCGCGTTGCTGTCGACACTCGCGGGCCTGGCACTCGCGTTCATCGCGCTCGGCTTCCTGATGCGGGCCTACGCCCATCCACTGATCGGCATCGTCACGCTCGTCGTCGTGCTCGTCGGCTACTTCGGCCGCGTGCGGCTCCGCGGCGGCCTGCCGGTCGGCGTGGTCGTGGTGATCCTTGGCGTGGCACTCGGCTGGACGCTCGGCCTGGCGCCGACCGGCCCGCTGCCGCCGGCCCCGAAACTCGCGCTGCCGGTGCCGGTCCTCGGTGCGTTGCTGGAAAGCCTGCGCCTCGATCAGTTCCTCGCCTACGCTTCGGTGATCGTGCCGATGGGCCTGATCTCGGTGATCGGCTCGCTGCAGAATCTGGAATCGGCGGAAGCGGCCGGCGATGCCTACGACACCCGCTCGTCGCTCGCCGTCAACGGCATCGCCACGCTGGTCGCCGCCGTGTTCGGCTCGTGCTTCCCGACCACGCTGTACATCGGCCATCCGGGCTGGAAAGCGATGGGCGCGCGGGCCGGCTACTCGAGCTTAAGCGGCGTGTTCATCGCGCTGCTGTGCTTCAGCGGCACCATCGCCCATGTGGCGTGGGCGGTGCCGATCGATGCCGGCATCGCGATCCTGCTGTGGATCGGCATCGTCATGGCGGTGCAGGCGTTCGAGGCGACACCGCGCCTGCACTTCCCGGCCGTGGTCATCGGCCTGCTGCCGGGGCTGGCGATGTGGGGCAGCCTGATGCTGAAGGCCGGCCTGCGCGCTGCCGGCGCCGGCTCGCCGAACGGCCCGGCGATCACGGACGCGTTGCTGCCGGCGTTTCATGCGGCCGATGTCTGGGCCGATGGCGCGTTCGCGCTGGAGCAGGGCGTGGTATTCACCGCCATGATCCTGTCGGCGGCGACGGTCGCGATCGTCGAGCGGCAGTTCCTGCGCGCCGCCGTCTGGATGGCGGTCGCCGCGCTGCTGTCGGCCACCGGGCTGATGCATGCGTATCGCTACACCGGTGCCGACACCGCGCTGGACCTGCATCCGGCGTGGCCGTTCGTGATCGCCTATCTCGCATCCGCCGCCGTGCTGGTGGCCGCGCGCTGGCTGACCGTGCCGGAGGATGATCGACCCGCCGCCTGATCCGGCGGGCTGCGCTTGTGCGCGGCCGCATCCGGCTGTCATCGTCCTCCTCCGGTTCTTCGAGGAGTGCAGCCATGCAGCAGGAATCCGCAGTGATCATCGGCGTCGGCGCCGAACAGGGCATCGGTGGCGCGCTGTGCCGGCGCTTCGCCCGCGAGGGTCTGCACGTGATCGCCGGCGGGCGCACGGCCGCGAAGCTCGATCTGCTGGTCGACGCGATCCGCCGCGACGGCCACAGCGCCGAAGCCTTAGTGATGGACGTGACCGCGGAAGCGGACGTGCTCGCGCTGTTCGATCACGCGATGAACTTGCCGAACGGCATCGCGCCGCCGAGCGTGGTCGTGTTCAACGCCGGCAACAACCAGATGATCGACTTCCGGCAGCTCAGCGCCGAACAGTTCGAAGCGTTCTGGCGGGTCGGCTGCCTCGCCGGCTTCCTCGCCGGCCGCGAAGCCGCGCGGCGCCTGCTGCCGCTTGGCCGCGGCACCGTGATCTTCACCGGCGCTTCGGCCAGCCTGCGCGGCAAGCCCGGCTTCGCGCATTTCTCCGCCGCCAAGGGCGGTCTGCGGATGATCGCGCAGAGCATGGCGCGCGAGTACGGACCGCTGGGCCTGCACGTGGCGCACGTGATCGTCGATGGCGGCGTCGATGGCGAGCGCCTGCGCAAGGCTTACCCCGCGTTCGTCGAGCGCGCCGGTGCCGATGGCCTGCTCAATGTCGATGCCATTGCCGAGCAGTACTGGCAGATCCACGCGCAGCATCCGTCGGCGTGGACGCACGAGGTCGACCTGCGGCCGTTCCGCGAAGCGTTCTGAGGGCGCGGCCGGCACACGCCGCCGTCACGAAATCCTCGCAGGCGGAATGCGAAGATGCGGCCACCCTTGAGTCGCGAGATCTCCGATGCCGCCGTCCCGCCGCGAATTCCTGCAGCAACTGGCCGCCGCCTCGGCGCTCAGCGCCACCGGCCGCGGCCAGGCCGCGAGTCCCGCGTTCGATTACCCGATCGGCGCGCCGCTGCCATTCGCGCACGGCGTGGCCAGCGGCGATCCGCTGGCCGATCGCGTGATCGTCTGGACCCGCATCACCGAAGCCACGCCGAGCGCTTCGCAGATTCCGGTGCGCTGGTTCGTGGCGCGCGATCCGGCGATGCAGCAGATCGTCCGCAGCGGCGTGCAGGCCACGATCGCCGACCGTGACTGGACGGTGAAGGTCGACGTCACCGGCCTCAGCCCCGCCACGACCTACTACTACTGCTTCGAAGCGCTCGGCGCGGTATCGATGACCGGCCGCACCCGCACCGCACCGGCAACGATGGTCGACGAGCTGCGCTTCGCGGTGGTGTCCTGCTCCAGCTACTGGTCCAGCTGGTGGAGCGGCTACGGCCACATCGCCGACCGCAACGACCTCGACCTGGTCATCCACTGCGGCGACTACCTCTACGATTTCGTCGACGAAGACGAGGAAGTTCGGGCCCGCAACAACGTCCGCGACACCGCCGACGTCGACTACCGCGACTGGCTGAACATCGCCGAACTGCGCCGCCGTCACGCGCTGTGGCGCTCGGACCCGAACCTGCTGCGCGCGCACCAGCAGCACCCGTGGTTCATCGTCTGGGACAACCACGACATCGACGAGGACTACGGCAACGAGCTGCCGACGCCGTTCGATGGCGCGCGCAGCAGCACGACGCTCGCCATCACCACCCGCGTGTTCCACGAATGGACGCCGACCCGCCCGCCGAAAGCCGACGGCAGCGGCGCGTTCGATCAGGTCGACGACGGTCGCTATCCGGCCCCGGCCGATCCGACGCGGATCTACCGCCGCCTGCCGTACGGCCCGCTGGCCGATGTCTTCGGCATCGACAGCCAGATCGGCCTGCCGTCGCACGGGCGGCAGCCGGACGCCACGCACCTCGGCAACGGCGCGCCGAGCCTGCTCGGGCGGCAGCAGTTCGAGTGGCTGACCGGCGCGATGCAGGACTCCGCCCGCGCCGGCACGGTCTGGCGGCTGGTCAACAACCAGACCTGGATCGCCCCGGTCGGCGTGCCGCCGGTGATCGACGGCGTGAACCTGCCGAACCCGCTGAACGTGTCGCGCTGGAGCGATTACCCGGCCGAGCGCGCCGCGCTGTTCAGCCACCTGCGCGGCGTCAATCCGGCCGGCTTGCGGGTCGACAACAACGTCTTCGTGTCCGGCGACGTGCACGGCAACTGGGCGTCCGACCTGATCGAGGACAACTCGCTGATCGGCTCGCGCTACGTTTCAGCCCTGCCGGCGCCGAACCTGCGCCGTGGCTCCACACCGCTGAACTTTCCCGCCGGCTTCGGCCGCATCGGCACCGGCAACGTCGGCCGCCTGAACCTGCGCGAAGCCTCGGTCGGCGTCGAATTCGCGCCGAGTTCGATGGGCCGCGGCGGTGCCGACGAACTGCTGGCCAACGCGCTGCGCCTGCCGGCCGGCTCAGCGGCGACCGTCGTCGGCACCCGCGCCATCGAAGCCGCGATCATCGCCGCGAACAAGAACTGCCAGTTCATCGAATGGGTCGACCACGGCTACGGCATCGTCAGCCTGACCGCCGAACGCGCGATCTTCGAATGGTGGTGGCAGGACAAGCTGACGCCGGGCAGCCCGGACGTGCTCGGCCGCCAGATGATCGCGTGGGCCGAAGACCGCCCCGGCATCCGGCCGCGCTATCGCAACCAGATCGACAACGTCACCGCGCACGGCCTGGCGATCGCGGCGACGGTCGGCACGCGGGCCGCCGCACCAGCCCCCAGCGCCGTGCTGCTCGCCCATTAATGTGTATCTGACCCCAATTACCGATCCCGGGAAATCCGGGGTGACCGGATCGACGCGCGCCTAACCGCCCGCGGCCGTCAACCGCTGCTCCAGTTCCGCGAGCTTCGCTTCCAGTTCCGCCACCCGCGCCTCCAGCACGGCCACGCGCTCCAGCCCGCTGCCGGTGCCGGCCGGCGCCCGCGCCACCGGTGCTGCGGACGGCGCAGGCGCGTCCTGCACCGGAATGTCCGGCGTGCCGGACAACAGATGCACCCAGCGCGACGCCGCCTGACCGGGCAGCCGCGGCAACTGCATGACGAACGGCTGCGCGCGGTCCAGCAGATCGTTCAGCGCGGCCTGCACGCCGTCGGCATCGGCCGGGCCGTTCAGCGGCGCGCTGTTGGTGCGCAGCTCCGCCGGCGTCTGCGGGCCGCGCAGCATCAGGGTCGCCAGAACGGCCATCGTCGCCGGCTTCAGCAGTAGCTGGTGCTGGAAGCGATGCCGCCACTTCGGCACGCGGCCGGCGTTGTCGTCGCGCGTCACCAGCTTTTCGGCTTCCAGCGCGTTCAGCGCCGCGCCGGTATCGCCCTCGCTCAGGTTCATCACCGGATGGCGCGAGTTCTTCTGGTTCGACGCCATCATCAGCGCGTTGACGGTCATCGGGTAGTACTGCGGCGTGGTGATCGATTTCTCGACCAGCGCCGCCAGCACGCGGGCTTCGTTCGGGGATAGATAAAGAGTGCTCATGCCGCGATTATCGCGCCGCGGATGAATGTGATGTGACGGCCGGTCAGCCGCGACGCTCAAGCGCCCGTTCTTGCCGCCGATAGCAGGGACGAGACCCGCCGCGCGAAACCGGCCGGGTCGGGATACCCCGCCTCCTTCCGGGATCGATCATGCGGATCGGCACCGGCGTCGCGCTGCCGACGCCTCCTCCCCCCACGCTGACGCCGGCCGCGGCCGTGCTGGATCGCGCCGTGCTGCTGCGCGTGGCCGCGCTCGCGGACCAAGCCCTGCGGCCGATCTTCGATCTGCCCGCCCACGCACCCGCCGGCAGCACGGCACCACCCACCGCCCGCGAAGCGCTGGCCATCGCCGCCGCCCTGCAAGCGCTGGCGCAGGACGGCGACCTGATCGCCGCACACGGCGGCACGCCCGCCGGTCTGCCGGCGCAGGCGTTGTCCGCCCTGCTCGGCGCGCGCGCGCTGCTCGGCGCCAGCCTGCCCGCCGTGCCGCCCGGCGCAGCGCCAGGATCGATTCCCGGCACTGCACCCGGAATTCCCGCAGGTCTCGCGTCATCGACCGTGCCGGTCACGCTCGCCAGCGCACTGACGCTGGCCGCCGCCGCCGTGCGCGGGGCCGATCGCCTGAGCCTGTCGCCCGCCGTGACCGCGCTGCGCCTCGCACCGATCGCGGGCACGCACGCGCCGGTGATCGAACTGACGCTGGCCCTGCTGACCGCCCTGACCGGCGAAGCCCGCAGCCGCGTGCAGTTGCTGGCCCATGACGCGGCGCTCGGCGCTGAACTCTCCACCACCGGCGGCTTTGCCGATCCGCTGACCGCCGCCAGCCAGATCGGCAAGCCCGCCGCCGACGTGCTGCAACTGCTGGTGCGCGGCAACCTGCGCACGCTCGACGCCAAGCTCGTCGACCTCACGCTCGGCCTCACCGTGCAGCGCCAGCCCGGCACCGCCACCTTGGACGACGCCGCCCTCGCCACCCTCCGCACCACGCTCGAACAACTCGCGCACCGCAGCATCACCAGCGACTTCCCGGGCGACGCCGCCACGCTCGCCGGCCAAAGCGCCCGCTTCCAGGCGATGCTCGATCCGGTCGGCCTGTGGCCGATGCAAAGCTTCCTGCTCTCCGGCCTGCTGCTGCTCGGCGCCGCGCGCGACATCGACCCCACCGACGAGCTCGACGAGATCGACGACCACGAAGACGCAGCGTCAGTCGATATGGACAGCGATGACGATGCCGATGCCGACGAACGCTCGGGCGACCAGCAAGCCGCCGATCAGCAGTTGGCAACGCCCGAAGCGGCCAATGGCGATCAATCCCTCACCATTGTGCTCGACGACGGCGGCCCGCCGGTCATCTCCGCCAGCGCGTGGCTGGAACTGGAACTGCGGCATTGGCGGACGCAGTTGCGACTGTGGATGAGTCTTCCGGTTGCGGGCTAGGTTGCGCCCTGAGCCGGCGTGTTGGCTCAACTGCGATGAAGCCGGCTTACTTAGCCAAGCACACTGGTGTGTTGCCCGACTAAATCGGGCGACCCCTGCCTCCACTGGCTGCTATCAGCCCGAAGCGGCCATCGAAAAGCAATAGAACACATTCTCGATGTATCGCTTTAGGCAATTTCTTTAGCATCTCGGACTATGGCCTCTCCGCACTGAACCGGTGCGTTAAGTATCCTCTTCACGCGCCCCAAGGCCTTTCTGACAGGAAGCCAGATGATGCCGTCCCCGCGAGAATACTCTGTCGCCAACTGGTGACGCTTCAGCAAAGCCAAGACATCTGCAACGCAGCGTCTTTCGTCAACATCTAGCCCCCTATATAGGGCGCCTTCAGCCCTTCCGGATAGGCTTTGTACGAAGAGCTTTCTT
This sequence comes from Nevskia sp., assembly GCF_021732705.1. Classification (GTDB taxonomy): domain Bacteria; phylum Pseudomonadota; class Gammaproteobacteria; order Nevskiales; family Nevskiaceae; genus Nevskia. The sequence continues at coordinate 49,625 of NZ_JAKFUM010000008.1, forward strand.
AAAGTTATCAGAAGAACTTTCTCGCCAATGCTCATTTGCGTTGCGCGTATAGCCCCATTAGTTCCTATCTCGTCAAAGGCGCCGTATTCGCACGAAACGGAAAATTTATCCTCTGGAAGATCTTGAGCTGAAATCCGCCCCGTCACCCGGTCAAATAAGCACTGATCAAATCGAGGTAATCGGTCCATAGGAATGTCATTTTCTATGGCGATGTGGTCAAAAAGACAGTGGCTAAATGACAACCTGCTTAGGTCCACCATACCTCGATGAAAATCAATATTTGTCGGCGAATAGTTCATTTCCTTTACTGAAAGAGGAATGTCGAGTTCGAAATCGCCGGCGACTACAACGCTAGCCACATCACCTCGGGCACATGAAATGTCCGTTCTAGTATTCAGAAACGCAACAGTCTGCCTGACCAGCCCACGCGCATCGCCCTTCGCCCTGATCTTTCTTATCGTAGTTTCCGCGCCCACTGGATTGATGCAACGTTCACACGATGACATCGAATCCACCCAAATTTGATTCTTTACAATCTCATAGGGCGTTTCGAAAAATCGAAATAGCTCAGTTCCCGTGCATACCGCCGCTAGTTCTTTATCCACAAAGCATCGACTTTCGTCTTCAGCTCTGTGTATACCAAGTCCAGGCAGTCGCTGAATTGCAAGAAGTCCTTGCTCATCCGGTTCATAACCACACACTTCATTGAACACGGCAACGAGCGAACTTCTAGTAATCGGCCCTAAACCATCTTCCGACGACCTCGCCATTGTGGAAGCCCGCTCGAGAATTCGGCGCAATGTTGCGCCGTCAAGGTTCGTTTCAATCTGCTGTTCTCTTTGATATATGCGATCGAGCAGGTAATCCCAACCGTCAACAGCATCAAGCGGAGTGATGGAGCCGTTAAAACCGGCGAGCAAGTCTTTCGATGCGAGGTAGCCAAGAAGCAACGGCCTAGTAGGTAGCCATGCGGGTAACGAAGCATTGCCATCTACACTAGGGAAAGCCGATAGAAATGTCTTCATCTGTTCATCGGAGAACTCATCCATGCTTAACGAAGTGGGATTTCGTAAGCCAAGCGCGCTGCCAAGTTCATGTTCGCTCTCGAAGTAATGACTTCGTCCTCCGACTACGACTCCTACGTTGACGCTATCTCTAATGAGTTTTCGAATTCCCTCTAGAGATCTCATGCGCAGATCTTTAAGCTTTTTCCAAGATCCTTGTACTCCCAGCGAAGCGATTTCATCAAATCCATCGGCCAATAGAATTACGAAGCCAGCGCGCCAAGCTCTAATTAGTGATGGCGGCGACTCGAATCCTATGCTGCGCGCATGCCGCTCGAGGATTTCGACAGGATCACGCTGGCCTGAATGTTCGCGCAGATTTATGTAAACAGGGAACTTTGGCGTGACTCCCTTCACATATTTATCATGCAGACGCACGAAAATTTCTCGTAGTGTCATGCTTTTTCCGGCGCCATACTGTCCAGTAATCGCAAAGTGTTTCCCAACTAGAAGCTGCTCAATGACCTCCCTCACTGATAATGCCTGACCCAACATACTTGATAACCCTAATTCCACAAAGGGTACAGAGGGAGTTAGTGAGCTTGAGGTGAAATCTTGCACGCTTCCAAAACTATGATTACTCCGGGCTGACAAATAAGCCCGTACGTCTATCAAGCTTTGCTGAAACTGCGAGAAAGAGACTGCCCGCACTTGTCCCTTCCCTATTTCTTGAACTTCTTTCCGCTGATCGGCCGTCGGTTCATTCTTGGTGACGAACCATCCGATGGCGACCTTTAGAGTTCCCTTTCGATTGTGCTCGGCAATCGCCTTGAACAGCTTGCGGGTATCGTCCTTAGCTTTGCCGCTTCCGGACGAGACTGTCGCCTCCAAATAATTGACTGACTCCTCGGTCTCGAATACACCGTCCCTTTCGCGGCCATCCAACATTTCGGCTCCGGAAAATTCAGCACATGGCCACTTAGCCCGGGCAATTCGTCTGACTTCGTTTTCGAAGTCTTTGTCGGCCTGTTGACTTGACACATTCACCTCCGTAGATCCGTCGCTCATCGTACCTTGCAGCCTTAACTAAATGTCCCCTTCTGGCACCGCAGCCGACATTAAAACTTGTCTATTGTTCGCGCGTCCGGCGCTCAACAATCCAAAAAAAAATCCCCTCCTGCATGATCCCGGATGATTGATCACCCGGCGGCACAAAAGGGGAAGACAGCACCCGCCTGAACCCATCACGGGTCATGGCGGCTCGGCACCGGGTAGCGGTTCGTGCCGCCCGGTGCCGAGGTCACATCAGGTCACGGAGTCGGCAGCGGGACCGGGAGCTGCGGCAGGGTGCCGCCGCCGAGGACGCCGCCCAGGCCGCCGAGCACGCCGCCGAGGGATGGCACGGTGGGCGGGAACACGACCGGCGGGGCGTCCGCAGCCACGCCGTAGTCGACGACGAATACGCCGCCTTGGGCGTCGGTGCGGGCGTTGCTGAGCGTGTACTCGCCGGCCGGCACGTCGTAGTAGAACGTGGCCGGGGCGGAGGCGAACGGCAGGACCAGTGGCGGCGGGATCACGGCGTTCGGGCCGAGCACGCCGACGACGTTGCCGAGGCCATCGGTCACGGTGCTGCTGCCGAGGTTGTGCCAGCGCACGAACATGAAGCTGGACTGCTGCGCCCGCACTTCCGCGGCGCGATAACCCGCGGTCAGGCCGAGCGCGTGACGCGGCACGCTGACGCCGGTGCTGAGCACGCCCTGCGGCGCACGCGGCGGATGCTGGCGCACGTCGACCGGTTCCAGCCCGGCGATGCGCATGGCGGAGGCCACGGCACCGTTGGTCAGCGTGTTCAGCAGTACGGCGTCGGTCGTGGTCTGCAGGCCGAAGAAGCTCACCGGCGGAGACTGCGTGGCGAGTTCCGGCAGCGAGGTGCCCGGCACCAGCGCCTCGAAGCCCGGCGCCTTCGCGAACGGGCTTGCGAACTGCGCGGCTGCGGGTCGGCGGCTGTGCACGGTGCCGATCCGGTCGTACGCGGCGAGCAGCAGGTCGGAGCCGGTGGCGCGGGTCGCGAACTGGCCGGCGTTGACCGGATAGGCGAAGCGGAACGTCGGGTTGGTGGCGATGACGCGATCCGGCGTGCTGATCGCCGTGGCGACGCGAACGGTGCGGCAGCGGCTGACGCCGAACACGGTGATGGTGGTGGCGCAGGAGGTGACGATCTCCAACTGGGCCGCCACCGGTGCCTGGATGGCGATGGTGTCGTTCACCAATGCCTGATCGATGCCGGCCAGCGTGACCAGATCGGTGTCGACGTTGGTGCGGATGGTGAACGAATCGCCGACGCGGACGTTCGGCGTCACCAGCAGCACGAACGGCCGGCCGATGGTCACGGTCTGCGTGACCGCGCGGGCGTAGGTCGCGATCGAGCGGATGTTGTGCGGCAGCAGGAACGGCGCGAGGTCCGGCGCCACCAGCGAGCCGGCCAGCCACGCGGCGGTCTGCGCGGTGCCGAGCAGCTCGGTGATCGTCCGCAGCGTGGTGCCGGGCGAGAACGGCACGCCGAGCGCGCTGCCGTTCAGCGCCGGCAACTGGTTCAGGCCGAGCGAGGCCACGGTGCGGGTCACGGTCACGGCGAGCTGGTCGCGGATCGCCTGCGCCTGCTCGACGTTCGGGTTCTGCTCCAGATCACGCGTGAACTTGGCCAGCTCCAGCGCCAGCTCGGCCGGCAGCGTTTCGCCGATGACGCTGACGGCGACCAGCGCGGCGGCCTGGTCGGTGTTCAGGATCGACGCGCTATCCGCAGACGGCGCGGTATCCGCCGGCTCGGCATGGGCGACAGTGCCGTACAGCAGGCCCGCGCCGGCGACGATCGCGCGCAACAACGGTTGTTTCAACATCTTCATCGGTGAGGCTCCTTGTCGATTTTCTTGGATGTGCCACGGTTCAGCGCTCCCGGCCGCACCACACCTGTGGCGGGCCGCACCCACTGCGACAGACACCCCGTCCAGCAACGCTCCAGCGACCTTTCGCGCACGCTCCGCACGCCGAAGGTAGCCGGCTGGCATACGGGATAGTTTGGAAATAGAAGCTGTTCGGAAGATGAACTGTCTGAAAGCTCCATGAACGTCAACATTCCGTTCAGGGCACGCTTTCCGATGCCATTGATATCACTGCATGACAGCGATTGCAAAAGAAACTTTGATTGTCGGAATTCGACTGGTGGCCGCGTGTCTGAACGCCACCGTCGTTAGAGATTCAGCGAACAATTGTTTGTTTATATTGTTTTTTTTGAAAGCCGCTCGGAAGCCGCACTCCGGAGCAGCATTGATCTTTTGAAAAATAGGTTTGATCAATGATCACTGTTCGCAGAACAGCGGTTCGACAACGTTATCGGCAGACAGCAAAAAGCCCGCGCGAGGCGGGCTTTTCGGTACCACGGGCCTGAGGTTAGCGCGGCAGGTCGGAGCTTCCCATCAGGAACTGGTCGACTTCGCGGGCGGCCTGGCGGCCTTCGCGGATCGCCCAGACCACCAGCGACTGGCCACGGCGGATGTCGCCGGCAGCGAACACCTTCTCGACATTGGTCTTGTAGCAGCCTTCGCCATCGGTGGTGGCCTTGGCGTTGCCGCGGGCGTCCTTCTCGATGCCGAACGCGTTCAGCACGGCTTCGGCCGGGGAGACGAAGCCCATCGCCAGCAGCACGAGGTCGGCCTTCATCTCGAACTCGGAGTTCGGGATTTCCTGCATCTTGCCGTCCTTCCACTCGACCTTGCAGGCGACGAGCTTTTCGACCTTGCCATCCTTGCCTTCGAAACGCTTGGTGGCCACCGACCAGTCGCGGTTGCAGCCTTCCTCGTGGCTGGACGAGGTGCGCAGCTTGGTTGGCCAGTACGGCCACACCAGCGGCTTGTTCTCGGCTTCCGGCGGCTGCGGCAGCAGCTCGAACTGAGCGACGCTGGCCGCGCCGTGACGGTTCGAGGTGCCGACGCAATCGGAACCGGTGTCGCCGCCACCGATCACGACGACATGCTTGCCGTCGGCCCGGATCTGCGCCTTGACCTTGTCGCCGGCATCGACCTTGTTCTGCAGCGGCAGGAACTCCATCGCGAAATGGATGCCCTTCAGGTCACGGCCCGGCACCGGCAGGTCGCGCGGGGTTTCGGCGCCACCGGTCAGCAGCACGGCATCGAACTGCGCTTTCAGCTCGTCCGGGCTGATCGTTTCCTTGGCCCAGTTGGTGATCGTGCCGAGCTTGCCGCCGCCGACGTAGACGCCGGTGCGGAACACGACACCTTCGGCCTTGAGCTGTTCGAGGCGACGGTCGACGTTGGCCTTGTCCAGCTTGAAGCCGGGGATGCCGTAGCGCAGCAGGCCGCCGATGCGGTCGTTCTTCTCGAACACCGTCACGTCATGGCCGGCGCGCGCGAGCTGCTGCGCGGCGGCGAGACCGGCCGGGCCGGAGCCGACGATGGCGATCTTCTTGCCGGTCTTGACCGCCGCGATCTGCGGCACGACCCAGCCGTTTTCCCAGCCCTTCTCGATGATGAAGTTCTCGATCGACTTGATGCCGACCGGATCGTTGTTGACGTTCAGCGTGCATGCCGCTTCGCACGGCGCCGGGCAGATGCGGCCGGTGAACTCCGGGAAGTTGTTGGTGGAGTGCAGCGTGTCGAGCGCGTTCTTGTAGTCCTGGCTGTAAACCAGATCGTTCCAGTCCGGAATGATGTTGTTGACCGGGCAGCCGGTCGTGCAGAACGGCGTGCCGCAGTTCATGCAGCGCGCGGCCTGCGTCTTGGCCTTTTCGTCCTCGAGCACGAGAACGAATTCCTTGTAGTGCTTCACCCGCTCCGGAACCGGAAGATAGCCTTCCTTCTGGCGCTGGAATTCGATGAAACCGGTGGTCTTGCCCATGGTGAACTCTCTACGGATAACGATGGATCGTGCGGCGCCAGGTCAGCTCAGGATCAGCGACGAGTGGGGGAATGAGTCCCGGCCTCAGGCCGGAACCGCATCCTTCTTCGCAGCGGCGGCAGCGGCCGCGGCCGCCATCTCGCCGAGCGCGCGCTTGTACTCGTGCGGGAAGACCTTGACGAACTTCTTGCGGCCGTTCGCCCAGTCGTCCAGCAGGTTGCGGGCGCGGGTCGAGCCGGTGTGCTTGAAGTGGCGCTCCAGCAGGTACTTGAGGATCGCTTCGTCGGTCTGCTTCTTGCCGTTGCGCTCCAGGCTGTGCCACAGCGCGCGGTCGACATTGGCTTCCTGCTCGCTCTTGATCAGCAGCGGCTCGACCGCGACCATCGCCATGTTGCACTTCGACTGGAACTTGCCGTCCGGGTCGTAGATGTAGGCGATGCCGCCGGACATGCCGGCCGCGAAGTTGCGCCCGGTCTCGCCGAGCACCACGACGGTGCCGCCGGTCATGTATTCGCAGCCGTGGTCGCCGGTGCCTTCGATGATCGCGATGGCACCGGAGTTGCGCACCGCGAAGCGCTCGCCGGCCACGCCGTTGATGAAGGCTTCGCCAGTGATCGCGCCGTACAGCACGGTGTTGCCGACGATGATGTTGTCGACCGCCCAGCCGCGGAACTCGGTGTTCGGACGCACGATGATGCGGCCGCCCGACAGACCCTTGCCGACGTAATCGTTGCCGGCGCCGACCAGATCGAGCGTGATGCCGTGCGCGAGGAACGCGCCGCAGGACTGGCCCGCCGTGCCCTGAAGCTGGATGTGGATGGTGTCGTCCGGCAGGCCTTCGTGGCCGTAGCGACGCGCCACTTCCGACGACAGCATCGCGCCGACGGTGCGGTTCAAGTTCTTCACCGGCGAGATGAACGAGACGCGCTCGCCCTTCTCCAGCGCCGGCAGCGCCTGCGCGATCAGCTTGTTGTCGAGCGCGCGGTCGAGGCCGTGATCCTGGTCCAGCGCGTGGTGCGCCGGCTCGCCCGGCGGGTTCGGTGCCACGTAGAACAGGCGCGAGAAGTCCAGACCCTTCGCCTTCCAGTGGCTGATCGCCTTGGACTTGTCGAGCAGGTCGCTGCGGCCGATCAGGTCATCGAACTTGCGGATGCCGAGCTGCGCCATCAGCTGCCGCGCTTCTTCGGCCACGAAGAAGAAGTAGTTGACGACGTATTCCGGCTTACCCGCGAACTTCTTGCGCAGCACCGGATCCTGCGTCGCGACACCGACCGAGCAGGTGTTCAGGTGGCACTTGCGCAGCATGATGCAGCCCTCGACCACCAGCGGCGCGGTCGCGAAGCCGACTTCATCGGCACCGAGCATCGCGGCGATGACGACATCGCGGCCGGTTTTCATCTGGCCATCGGCCTGCACGCGGATGCGCGAGCGCAGCCCGTTCAGCACCAAGGTCTGCTGGGTTTCGGCCATGCCGAGTTCCCACGGCGCGCCGGCGTGCTTGACGCTCGACAGTGGCGAGGCACCCGTGCCGCCGTCGTGGCCGGCGATCACGAGGTGATCGGCCTTGGCCTTGGTCACGCCCGCGGCGACGGTGCCGACGCCGCTTTCGGCGACCAGCTTCACCGAGATCGACGCGCGATCGTTGGCGTTCTTCAGGTCGTGAATGAGCTGCGCCAGATCTTCGATCGAGTAGATGTCGTGATGCGGCGGCGGCGAGATGAGACCGACACCCGGCACCGAGTAGCGCAGGCGCGCGATGTATTCGCTGACCTTGCCGCCCGGCAGCTGGCCGCCTTCGCCGGGCTTCGCGCCCTGCGCCATCTTGATCTGGATCTGATCGGCCGAGTTCAGGTACTCGGTGGTCACGCCGAAGCGGCCGGCGGCGACCTGCTTGATCTTCGAGCGCAAGCTGTCGCCTTCCTTCAGCGGAATGTCGGCTTCAACCTGGTCCTCGCCGATCACGGACGCCATGGTCGCGCCGTCCTTGATCACGATGCCCTGCTTTTCGAGGCGATAGCGGACCGGGTCTTCGCCGCCTTCGCCGGTGTTCGACTTGCCGCCGATGCGGTTCATCGCCACGGCCAGGGTCGCGTGCGCTTCGGTCGAGATCGAGCCGAGCGACATCGCGCCGGTGGCGAAACGCTTGACGATTTCCTTCGCCGGTTCGACCTCGTCGATCGGGATCGCCTTCGACGGATCGAGCTTGAACTCGAACAGGCCGCGAAGCGTCATGTGACGCTTCGACTGATCGTTGATGATCTGCGCGTATTCCTTGTACGTCGAGAAGCTGTTCGCCTTGGTCGAATGCTGCAGCTTGGCGATCGCGTCCGGCGTCCACATGTGCTCTTCGCCGCGCACGCGGAACGCGTACTCGCCGCCCGCGTCGAGCATGCTGGCGAGCACCTTGTCGTTGCCGAACGCCAGCTTGTGCAGGCGCACGGCCTCTTCGGCGATCTCGAACACGCCGATGCCTTCGATCGACGACGGCGTGCCGGTGAAGTACTTGTCGACCACGGCGCGGTTCAGGCCGATGGCTTCGAAGATCTGCGCGCCGCAGTACGACATCCAGGTCGAGATGCCCATCTTCGACATGACCTTCATCAGGCCCTTCGAGATCGCCTTCTTGTAGTTGTAGATCGCCTTGTCCGGGCTCAGCTCGCCCGGCAGGCCCTGCGACATCGCCGCCAGCGTTTCCATCGCCAGATACGGATGGATCGCCTCGGCGCCGTAGCCGCCGAGCAGCGCGAAGTGGTGCACCTCGCGCGCCGAACCGGTTTCGACGACGAGACCGGTGGAGGTGCGCAGGCCCTTCGCGACCAGATGCAGATGGATGGTGCTGGTGGCGAGCAGCGCCGGGATCGCGACGTGGTTCGCGTCCATCTTGCGATCGGTCAGCACGAGGATGTTGTAGCCATCCTTCACCGCGTCGACGGCGGTCGCGCACAGGCTGGCGAGGCGCGCTTCGACACCTTCATTGCCCCAGGCGACCGGATAGCAGATGTCGATCTCGAAGCTCTTGAACTTGCCGCGGGTATGCGCGCTGATGTCGCGCAGCTTGGCCATGTCGTCGAAATCGAGGACCGGCTGCGTCACTTCCAGACGCATCTGCGGATTGATGTTGGCGGTGTCGAGCAGATTCGGCTTCGGGCCGATGAACGACACCAGCGACATCACCATCGCTTCGCGGATCGGGTCGATCGGCGGGTTGGTGACCTGCGCGAACAGCTGCTTGAAGTAGCTGTACAGCGGCTTGAGCTTGTTCGACATCACCGGCAGCGGCGAGTCGTTGCCCATCGATCCGGTCGCTTCCTCGGCGACCAGCGCCATCGGCGACATCAGCACGCGCAGGTCTTCCTGCGTGTAGCCGAACGCCTGCTGGCGATCGAGCAGCGTCGCCGGGAAATCGGCCAGCGGCGACTTCGGCGGCAGTGACTTCAGCTCGTCGAGCTTGATGCGGACGCGGTTGATCCAGGCCTTGTACGGCTCGGCCGAGGCGTAGGTGTCCTTGATTTCCTCGTCGTCGATGATCCGGCCTTCTTCGAGGTCGATCAGGAACATGCGGCCCGGCTGCAGGCGCCACTTCTTCGTGATCCGCGATTCCTCGATCGGCAGGGTGCCGGATTCCGAGGCCATGACCACGAGGTCATCGTCGGTGACGATGAAGCGGCACGGGCGCAGGCCATTGCGGTCGAGCGTGCCGCCGATGTAGCGGCCGTCGGTGAAGCAGATCGCGGCCGGGCCGTCCCACGGCTCCATCGCGGCGGCGTGATATTCGTAGAACGCGCGGCGCTGCTGATCCATCAGCGTGTGGTTCTCCCACGCTTCCGGAATCATCATCATCATCGCCTGGGCGATCGGGTAGCCGGCCATCACCAGCAGTTCCAGCACGTTGTCGAAGCAGGCGGTGTCGCTCTGGCCTTCGTAGATCAGCGGGAACAGCTTCTTCAGGTCGTCGCCCAGCTCGGCCGACTTCATCACGCCTTCGCGGGCGCGCATCCAGTTGAAGTTGCCCTTCACCGTGTTGATCTCGCCGTTGTGCGCGATCAGGCGGTACGGATGGGCCAGCGGCCATTCCGGGAAGGTGTTGGTCGAGAAGCGCTGGTGCACCAGCGCCAGCGCCGAGATGCAGCGCTCGTCCTGCAGGTCGAGGTAGTACACGCCGACCTGATCGGCCAGCAGCAGGCCCTTGTAGACGACGGTGCGCGCCGACATCGACGGCACGAAGAATTCCTTGCCGTGGATCAGGTTCAGCGCGCGGATGGCGTGGCCGGAGACCTTGCGGATCACGTACAGCTTGCGTTCCAGCGCATCGGTGACGGTGATGTCCGGGCCGCGGCCGATGAAGATCTGGCGGATCACCGGCTCCTTGGCGCGCACCGTCGGCGACATCGGCATGTTCAGGTCGACCGGCACATCGCGCCAGCCGAGGATGATCTGGCCTTCGTCGACCACGGCGCGCTCGATTTCCTGCTCGCAGGCGATGCGCGAGGCGTTTTCCTTCGGCAGGAAGATCATGCCGACGCCGTACTCGCCGAGCGGCGGCAGCTCGACGCCCTGCTTCGCCATTTCCTCGCGATAAAGCTGATCCGGCATCTGGATCATGATCCCGGCGCCGTCGCCCATCAGCGGATCGGCGCCGACCGCGCCGCGATGCTCGAGGTTGCGCAGGATCAGCAGGCCCTGCTCGACGATCGAATGCGCCTTCTCGCCCTTGATGTTGGCGATGAAGCCGATGCCGCAGGCGTCATGTTCGTTCGACTGCCGGTAAAGCCCGTGCTGCTCGGCGTGGAGACGTTCGGCGGAAGACGCGGGCTGAAGAGACATGGCGGACCTGACAGTCAATCGGACAAGGGCTGGGAGCGTACTGCGCCGCAACAAAAATGCCAAGCAAATTTCCGCACAATAATTGGGGTCAGATACACATTAATTCGGCCGGGTCATCGCCTTCCAATTAATTGGGGACAGATTATTTATGATCGGCAAACGACTGAATCTGAACGTTAATCAGGGAAACAGGGGACCGATCAGGCCGATTTCTGGCGGTTCGGACGCCCGGGGCGGCCGCGTGTCATCCGACGGTCGGTCTGTTTCTGGAGATCGTCGAGGAACTCCGGCGTGCCGAGTGCCCAGCCCTTGAGCGCCGATTCGGTCAACGCCGCCTGCTGATCGCGCGCCACGCCCTGCTGCACCAGATCGGCATACGCCGCTTCCCGCGCGAACGGCGTGTTGCCGAGGCCCCAATACAGCGCATGCGGCGTGACCAGCCGATCGGTCGTCTGCCCGATGTGATGGCGATGGCTGGACCACGGCCAGTCCGCCGGCCGCGCGACGAGACCGGCGCGGACCGGATTCAGGTCGATGTAGGCCATGCAGGCCAGCAGGTAGCGATCGGTCTGGACCAGCGTCGCGCGATACCGGCCCTCCCACAGCGTGCCGGTACGGGCGTGGCGACGGTTGAAGATCTGCACGTAGCGCCGGCCAACGGACTGCATCATCGACGGCAGTCCTTTCTCGGTCGACGGCGTCGCCAGCAGATGGAAATGGTTGCCCATCAGCACGTAGGCGTGGATCGCCACCTTGTCGCGCGCCGCGTACTCGGCGAGCAGGTCAAGCATCAGCCGCTGGTCGGCCTCGTCGACGAACACCGGCTGGCGGTTGTTGCCGCGCTGGATGACGTGATGCGGGTAACCGGGGACAGTCAGACGGGGTTGGCGGGCCATGGCGGTCTCCGGTGCACGCGCGGCAGCGGTCGGTCAGCGCGAGGTGCGAGCCAGACGAGTCGGCGACCGATCGCGGCCTGGCTGACCCTCACGACCGCTCACCGAAGCTGCCTCAAGTCATACAGCCGCGCGTGTTCGTCCTGGGCGTAGCGATGGCGACGCGAATCCCCGAGCGGCCCCCACGCGCGGTTTGCGTGGGTGCGGGCCAGGCGAGTAAGCGACCGATCGCGGCTTGGCTGACCCTGACGACCGGTCACCGAAGCTGCCTCAAGTCGTACAGCCGCGCGTGTTCGTCCTGCGCGTAGCGATGGCGACGCGAGCCCCCGAGCGGGCCCCACGCGCGGTTTGCGTGGGTGCGAGCCAGGCGAGTCGGCGACCGATCGCGGCTTGGCTGACCCTGACGACCGGTCACCGGAGCTGCCTCAAGTCGTACAGCCGCGCGTGTTCGTCCTGAGCGTAGCGATCGGTCATGCCGGCAATGTAATCCGCCACGACCCGCGCCCGGCTGGTCACGCCGCCGGCGGCTTCGGCTTCGTCCGCCATGGCGTGAAACTCCGGCGGCAGCAGGCGAATGTCGCCAAACAGCGCTTCGAACAGCTCGCGGACGATGCGCCGGGCCTTGTGCATCACCCGGTAGACCTGATGGTGCTTGTACAGGTGCTCGTACAGGAAGCGTTTCAGGTCGCGGTTGTCGCGCTCCATCGCCGGGCTGAACATGACCAGCGGCGTACCGTGCTCGCGCACGGCGTCGATGTCGGCGGGAGCGGCGTCGGCGAGCCGGCGCGCGGTTTCGGTCTGCAGGTCGATGACCAGCGCGTTGATCATCCGGCGGATGGTTTCGTGGCGCAGCTGGCGCGGCGTCAGGCTGGAGTAACGCGCGGTGACTTCGCCGTGGAAGCGCGCGAACAGCGGCACGTCGAGCAGCTGTTCGATGCTCAGGATGCCGGCACGCAGGCCGTCGTCGACATCGTGATTGTTGTAGGCGATCTGGTCGGCGATGTTGGTCAGCTGCGCTTCGAGACCGGGCTGCAGTCCTTTGAGAAAACGCGCGCCGACATCGCCCAAGGTCGCCGCACGCGCCTGCGAGCAGTGCTTCAGGATGCCTTCGCGGGTTTCGAAGCTCAGGTTCAGGCCGCGGAATTCGGCGTACTTGTCTTCGAGTTCGTCGACCACGCGCAGGCTTTGGGCGTTGTGTTCGAAGCCGCCGTGGGCCTTCATGCAGTCGTCGAGCGCATCCTGCCCGGCGTGGCCGAACGGCGTGTGGCCGAGGTCGTGCGCCAGCGCGATGGTTTCCGACAGGTCCTCGTTCAGCTGCAGGCTGCGGGCGAGGCTGCGGGCGATCTGCGCGACTTCCAGCGAATGGGTCAGGCGATTGCGGAACAGGTCGCCTTCATGGCTGACGAAGACCTGGGTCTTGTATTCCAGCCGCCGGAACGCGGCCGAATGGATGATGCGGTCGCGATCCCGCTGGAACTCGCCGCGGCCCTGCGGGGGCGCCTCGGCATGACGACGGCCGCGCGTGCGGTCTTCGCGCGCGGCGTACGGCGCAAGGTTCATGACACCGGCAGCGCCGGGCGCGACTCGGTGGCGGGCTCGGTGCTGCAGAAGTGCGCGAGCGTGGCGTCGAGCGCGGCCGTGTCGAAATCCGCAGTCGTGGTGGACTCACCGATCGCGCGCATCAGCACCAGCCGCAGCTTGCCGGCCGCAACTTTCTTGTCGCGCGCCATCAGGCTGCGGAAATCGTCCGGCGTCATGCCGGCGGGCGGGCGGATCGGCAGCCTCGCGCGCTCGATCAGGCGGATGCAGCGCTCGGCATCGTCCGGCTTCAGCCAGCCGAGGCGCATCGACAGATCGGCCGCCATCGCCAGACCGAGTCCGACCGCTTCGCCGTGCAGCCAGCTCTCGTACTTCGTGTAGGTCTCGACCGCGTGGCCGAAGGTGTGGCCCAGGTTCAGCAGGGTGCGCGGGCCGCCGGCCAGCGATTCGCGTTCGTCGAGCGCGACGATCCGGGCCTTCAGCTGGCAGCAGCGTTCGATCGCTTCAGCCAGTGCCGTGCCGTCGAGTTCGAGCAGCGCGTCCATGTCGCGTTCGAGCCGGGCGAACAGGCCGGAATCGCCGAGCATGCCGCACTTGATCACTTCGGCGATCCCGGCCGACAGCTCGCGCGGCGGCAGGGTGGCAAGCGTGCTGGTGTCGGCGTATACCGCCACCGGCTGGTGGAAGGCGCCGATCAGGTTCTTGCCGCGCGCGTGGTTGACGCCGGTCTTGCCGCCGACCGACGAATCGACCTGGCTGAGCAGGGTCGTCGGCATCTGCACGAAGGCGATGCCGCGCTGGTAGATCGCGGCGACGAAGCCGGTCAGATCGCCGATGACGCCGCCGCCCAGCGCGATCAGCACGCCATCGCGGGCGATGCGGCTGGCCAGCAGCCAGTCCAGCAGCAGTTCGGCGTTGGCCAGCGTTTTCTGGGTTTCACCCGCCGGCAGCACGAAGGCGTGCTCGCGCGTCAGGCCGAGGGCATCGAGCACCGGATCGAGGTAACGCGCGGCGACGTTGGCATCGGTGACGACGCGCAGCGGCTTGCCCTTGAGGTCCACGAACGACGCCGGATCGGCCAGCAGACCGGCACCGATGTTTAGCGGATAGCTGCGCTCGCCGAGCTCGACCTTCAGGACGCGGGTCAAGGGTTCAGGACGCGGACGCGGGGACGGTGGCGACGGGGCGGACGAAGTGGTCTTCAATCTCGCGCGCGAGGGCGCGGGCGTTGCGTCCGTCGGTGTGGACGACGAGGTCGGCGATTTCACGGTAGAGAGGATCGCGCAGCGTGAACAGGCGCTGGAGCGTGTCACGCCGGTCGCCGACCTGCAACAGCGGCCGGTTGTCGGTGCGCTCGGTCCGCATCAGCTGATGCTCGACGCTGGCGTGCAGATAGACGACGAAACCGCGCTCGCCGAGCAGGGCACGCGAGTCCGGATCCATCACCGCGCCGCCGCCGGTCGACAGCACGATGCCGTCGCGTTCGGCCAGTTCGGCAATCGCCGCGCGCTCGCGCTTGCGGAAGCCGGCCTCGCCTTCCTTCTCGAAGATGAACGCGATGTTGACGCCGGTGCGGGCTTCGACCACCTGATCGGAATCGATGAATTCCATGCGCCGCGCCTCGGCCAGCCGTCGGCCTACGGTCGTCTTGCCGGCACCCATCGGGCCGACCAGGTAGATGTTGCTCGTCTTGCCCACGTCGTGCGGTTCGGCCGGAAGCGTCGCACGACGCCGCGCCGTCAGTTGACCTTCAAGCCCTCGCTCAGGATCTTCGGCGTGATGAAGATCAGCAGTTCGGTCTTGTTGGCGATCTTGGATTTGGTGCGGAACAGTACGCCAAGCAGCGGCACGTCGCCAAGCAGCGGCACCTTGGTGACCGAGTCGTTGTTGGTCTGTTCGTAGATGCCGCCGAGCACCACCGTCTGGCCGTTGTCGACCAGCACCTGCGTCGTGACCTTGCGGGTGTCGATCGCCAGCGCGGTGCCGCCGGTGCCCGTGTTGACGTCCTGACCGCGGCTGTCGTTGTTGACCGCGAGGTCCATGATCACGCGGTTGTCCGGCGTGATCTGCGGCGTGACGTTCAGGCTCAGCACGGCCTTCTTGAACTGGATGGCGGTGGCGCCGCTGGAGGTCGAGTTCTGGTAAGGAATTTCCACACCCTGCTCGATCGACGCCTGCTTGCCGTTGGCCGTGATCACGCGCGGGCTGGAGATGACTTCGCCCTTGCCTTCCGACTGCAGTGCCGACAATTCCAGATCGATCAGGGAGTTGCGACCGAGAATCGCGAGGGCGATGGCGCCGGCCGGGTTGGCCACCGGGAGGTTGACGTTGTAGCGATCGCCGATCGCGCCGGTCGGGCGCGGCAGGCTGGCGTTGCCGCCGATCGATGGCTGGCCGGTCACCGAGCCGCCAGTGCCCGGCAGGGTGGCATTGGTGCCTTCGCCGGAGCCGCTGGTCGAGATCAGGCCGCCGTTGCCGCCATCGCGGGTGCGGACACCGTTGACGCCGAGGCGAGCGCCGAAATCGCGCTGGAAGTTCGAACGGGCGACGACGATGCGCGATTCGATCAGCACCTGACGCACCGGGATGTCCAGCCGCTGCACCAGCGCCCGGATCTCGCCGAGCTTGTCGCGGGTTTCGAGCACCAGCAGCGTGTTGGTGCGCTCGTCGACGGTGACGCTGCCGCGATCGGACAGCACCGAGTTTTCCTTCGACTTGATCAGGGTCGCCAGATCGGTGGCCTTGGCGTAGTTGACCTGGATGATTTCCGAGCGCAGTGCGGCGAGCTGCACCTTCTGCTTCTCGTTCTCCAGTTCCGCCTTCTCGCGCTGCGCCAGTTCATCGAGCGGCGCGACGAGGATGACGTTGCCGGTCTTGCGCTGGCCCAGCCCCTTCGTGCGCAGGATGATGTCCAGCGCCTGATCCCACGGCACGTTCTGCAGGCGCATCGCGATCTGGCCGGTCACCGAATCCGACACCACCATGTTGGTCTGCGCGACGTCGGCGATGATCTGCAGCAGCGAACGCACGTCGACACTCTGGAAGCTCAGCGAAATCCGCTCGCCGGTGTACTGCGGTTCGGCGCGGCGGCGTTCCTCGAGCTTGTCCTGCGAGACCGGCTGCAGTTCCAGCGTGAAGGCATTGCCGGACTGATACGCCACCTGCTCGAAGTCGCCGGCGGCGATCGGCGTGACCACGATCTGCGTGTTGGCGCCGTCGCGGCTGGCGTCGATGAACTTCACCGGTGTGGCGAAGTCGAGCACGTCGAGGCGCTTGGCCAGGCGTTCCGGCAGCGCCGTGTTCTTGAACCGCGCGATGATCTTGCCGCCTTCCTCGCGGACATCGACGGCGTTGCGGGTGTCGCCAACGGTGACGATGATGCGGCCCTCGCCCTTTTCGCCGCGGCGGAAATCGATGTTGCTGATCAGGCCCTGGGTCTGGCCGGGGTTGGTCGCCGCCACCGGCGCCGGCGCCGGCGCGGGGGCCGGCTGCGCCGCCGGCGCCGGGCTGGACGCACCGGACAGCGCGCCGCCCAGACCGGCGAGCTCGAGGAAGACCTTGTTGCCGCTGACCCGGACGGTGTGCGGCGTCAGCGTGGTCATCTCGATCACGACGCGCGACCGGCCCTTGGCTTCGGCCGCGGCGATCGAGCGCACCTGACCGACATTGACCTTGCGATAGCGCTCGGCCAGCGCCAGCGTGGTGTCGGCTAGATCCAGCGACAGCCGCGCCGGCTTCTCGATCGTGAACACCGTCGGCTCCGGCGACGGTGCCGACAGGGTCAGCGTCAGCAGCACGCGGTCGCCATCGAGGGCGACGAAATCCATCGCCTGCAGCGACCGCACCTGCTCGGCACGCGCCGGCAGCAGCAGCGACATCAGCACGAGGGCGATCAGCGCGAGCGCGCGGCCGATCAGACCGGTGCCGGTGCGGGCTCCGGGCCCGGTGCGGAAACCCGCTTTCGGCTTGGCGGTGGTTGCGGTCGACATCGTTGTGCTCCAGTGCAGCCGTGTTCGGGAAATGACGGACCAGCGGACAAGGGCGCTCGGCAGCGCACCGGGGGTCGGAGTGTTCATGGGCTTCACTCGGTGGCGGCAAGCGCCGCTGCGCGTTCGATGAAGCCGCCGAAACCGTCCGGAATGATCTCGGTCAGCGTGACTTCGGCTTCGGCCACCTTGTTGATGCGGCCGTAGTTCTGGCCCATGTGATCACCGACGCTGACGCGGTGGATCACCGAATCCGGCGCCTTGACCATGGCATAGGTCTTGGTGCCGAAGGTGACGATGCCGACCAGACGCAGCGCATCGAGCGGGAATTCCTCGAGCGGTTCCTTGTTGCGGTTGACGTCCGGCCGCAGGGCCGCGTCGCCGGGGCCGCCGCGCTCGCGCTGGTTCGGCGCGGTGACGAACGGATCGCGCCGATCCTGACCGACGTAGGCGAACGCCTCGTACTGCTTCATCTGCGGAATCGGGTCGATCTGGTTGCTCTTCCGTGCCTTCACTTCGGCGACGTAGCCCTGCAGGTCGCTCATGTCGCGGCTGCAGCCGGCCAGCAGGCCGGCGGCCGCCAGCGCCACGACGGTCAAGCGCAACGACGACGGCAGCACCGGCTTCATGGCGTGCTCCGGCGGGTCGGCCGCGGACGGTTGCCGTCGGCGGGCGGGGCGATCTCGCTTTCGTCGAGATAGCGATAGGTCTTGGCCAGCGCGCTCATCCGCAGCGCGCCGCGCGCGCCGCCGGGCTGGTTGGCGCCGCCGGCAGGGCGAATCTCGACCTCGTCGATGGTCACGATGCGCGGCAGTGCCGCCACGCCGCCGACGAACGCGCCCATCTGGTGATAGTTGCCGGTGACGACGATGCGGTTCGGCACCTCGGCGTAGAACTCCTTCGGCACTTCCGGCTGCGGCTGGAACAGCTCCTCCTCGAGGCTCGACGCGACGCGAGTCTGCGAGATGTCATTCAGCAGGTTCTCGACTTCGGTCTTGCTCGGCAGCTGCCGCAGCATGGCACCGAAATCGCGCTCCATCGTTTCCAGCTGCGCCTTGTAGGCATCGAGCGCCGCGACCTTCTTCTGCTTGCGCTCGAACTCGCCCTTCAGCGTGACTTCCTTCTGTTCCTCGACGCCCAAGGTTTCATACTCGGGCTTGATCAGGCTCCACGCGCCGACGCCGATGATCAGCACGCTGGCGACGACCACGGCGCCGATGTGGGCCCAGCGCGGCCAGGCCCCCGGGTTCTTCAGGTCGAGCTGCTGCAGCTCCTCAAAGACTTCTTGCGCGGTCATGGCTTCACCTCGGTCCGGCCGCTGGCCTCGGCCGTCTCGTCACCGGAGGCCTTGGTCAGGTTGGTGACCTGCAGGGTGAATTCGCTGTTGCGCTGCTTGTTCTTCTCGCCGGTCTTGATCACGACCAGCTTCGGGTCCTTGAACCACGGGCTCGAATCGAGATTCTTCAGGTAGGCCGAGATCCGGCCCGACGATTCGGCGATGCCTTCGATCGTCACGCTCTGGCCGCTCTGCTTGACCGAGCTCAGGAAGATGCCGTCCGGCAGCGTGTTGACGATCTCGTCGAAGAAATGGACGGTGGCCGAGCGGCTTTCCTGCAACTGCTGGATTACGTTCATCCGCGACACGAGGTTCGCCTTGACCTTCTCCAGCTCCTGGATTTCCTTGATCTGCTTGTCGAGATCGCTGATCTGGGTGCTGAGGTACTGGTTGCGGCTCTGCTGATGCGCCACGGCTTCGGTGACCGTGACATAGCCGAGCCCGAGCAGCGCGGCGCTGGCGCCGATGCCGAGCCCGAGCAGGGTCAGGAACTGCTGCTTGCGACGGGCGCGGCGTGCGGCGCGCCAGTCGAGCAGGTTGATTCTGGTGGCCATGGCGCGTCAGTCCTCCGGATCGAACGCGCGCAGCGCCAGACCCGCCGCGATCAGCATCGACGCCTCGTCCTGCCCAAGCTGCGCCGGCTTGGCGCGCGAGCCGATCGACATCTTCGAGAACGGCTGGGCAATGACGCAGGGAATCTGCAGGCGCTTCTGGATCGCCGCATCGACGCCCGGGATATGGGCGCAGCCGCCGGCCAGGATCAGCTGGTCGATGACGTTGTGGCGCGACGCTGCAGCGAAGAAGAACTGCAGCGAGCGGTCGATCTGCTGCGCCATGTCGGCGATGAAATGCGTCAGCACTTCGCTTTCGTAGTTGTTCGGCAGGTTGCCCAGGCGCTTGGCCTTGCCGGCCTCGTCGTAGCTCATGCCGTAGAACCGCATGATGTCCTCGGTCAGCTGCTTGCCGCCAAAGGCCTGATCGCGGGTGTAGATGGTCTGCAGGTCGTGCAGCACCAGCAGCGAGGTGGTGGAGGCGCCGACATCGACCACGGCCACGGTCTTGCCCGCGCCCTGCGCCGGCATCTGATGGGTCAGGAACTGGCAGGCGTTCTCGAGCGCATAGGCTTCGATGTCGACCACCAGCGGCTTCAGGCCGGCGATCTCGAGCGCGGCGATGCGGGTTTCGACCTGCTCCTTGCGGCAGGCCGCGAGCAGCACGTCGACGGTGTCCTTCTCGCGAGCCGATGGGCCCAGCACCTGGAAATCGAGGTTCACTTCATCGATCGGGTACGGAATGTACTGATCGGCTTCGGCCTTGATCTGCTCCTCCATGTCGTTTTCCTTCAACGACTGGGGCATGCCGATGATCTTGGTGATGACCGAGGAGCCGGCGACGGCGACGGCGACCTGCCGCGTGCGGGTGCCAGCCCGGTTCAGCGCGCGGACGATGACTTCGCCGACGGCGCGGGGATCGGTGATCTGCTTGTCGTTGACGACATTCGGCGGCAGCGGTTCGACGGCATAGGCCTCGACGCTGTAGCGGTCGCCGCGCTTGCCGAGTTCCAGCAGCTTGACGGCACTGGACGAGATGTCCAGACCGATCAGCTCGCGGCTCCCTCTTCCAAACAGCGACTGCTTGATCGACATGACCTCTCGCACCCCAGTTGACGAGCCCCCGAGTGGCCCTGCGCTGCCTCGCTCGCGAACTGCGGCGGTCGGGCGAAATGACGGCTTCCCGAGCAAGACTTAATATAGCCCATGTTTTTTACGGCGCAACAACAACTTGTGCGTCTAAGTGCCTGATAGAAGC
The DNA here is from genome assembly GCF_021732705.1 of Nevskia sp. Classification (GTDB taxonomy): domain Bacteria; phylum Pseudomonadota; class Gammaproteobacteria; order Nevskiales; family Nevskiaceae; genus Nevskia. The sequence goes on from NZ_JAKFUM010000008.1 coordinate 69,927, forward strand.
CCTAAAGCAGGCGATGAAAGGCGAGGCTTGCACCCCCTGCGGAAGGGTCTGCAAGCCGCGTTCCGAAGCTCCCCAAACCGGACCGGGAGACACACGTTTGAAACCTGATTTTCGCATCGGCCGGATCGTCCTGATCGGGCTGGTCAGTCTGGCGATCCTCGGCGTCGTCGGCTTCCTTGGCGCCCGCGCCTGGTATGCGCCGCAGTTGCCGTCGGTCGAAAGCCTGCACGAGATCAAGCTCGGCGTGCCGCTCAGGGTTTATACGCGCGACGGCAAGCTGATCGGCGAGTTCGGCGCTGAACGGCGTGAACCGCTCCGCTACGAGCAATTGCCGAAGCCTCTGGTGCAGGCGTTCCTCGCGGCCGAGGACGATCGCTTCTTCGAGCATTCCGGCGTCGACATGGCCGGCCTCGCCCGCGCCGTCGTGGTGCTGGCAACGACCGGCGAGAAACGCCAGGGCGGCTCGACCATCACGATGCAGCTGGCGCGCAACGTCTATTTGACCAACGAGCGCAGTTTCTCGCGCAAGTTCAAGGAAATCTTCCTGGCACAAAAGATCGAGCGGGAACTGAGCAAGGAAGCCATTCTCGAGCTGTACCTGAATCGAATCTTCCTCGGCGCCCGGGCCTACGGCGTCGGCGCTGCGGCATCGGTCTATTTCGGCAAGGATGTCGACGAGCTGACCATTGCCGAGTCGGCGATGATCGCCGGCCTGCCGAAGGCGCCGTCGCGCGACAACCCGCTGAGCAACCCGGAGCGGGCCAAGAATCGCCGCGATTACGTGCTGCGCCGCATGCGCGAGCTCGGCTACATCGATCAGGCGGCGTACCAGACGGCGCTGGCCGAGCCGGTGACCGCATTCGAGCACGCCACCGCGGTCGAGGCCGAAGGCCGATACGTCGCCGAAATGGTCCGCGCCGAGCTGTACGCGCAGCACGGCGAAGGCACCTACACCGACGGCTACACCGTCACCACCACGCTGGACTCGACCCGGCAGCAGGCCGCGACCGCCGCGCTGCGCGGCGGTCTTCTCGCGTACGAGGAGCGTCACGGCTACAACGGTGCGGAAGCGAAGCTGCCGCCGGAACTGTTGCCGAAGCTCGGCGTGCAGCCGCTGGCGCCTGAAATCCGGGCCCAGCTGGCGGCGCGGCCGCCGGTGGCCGGCCTGAAACCGGCGGTGGTGCTGAGCTATGCACCGGAACTGCTGGTCGTCGCCACCGAGGACGGGCGGCTGGAACTGCCGGCCGCCGCGTTCAAGTGGGCCGGCTTCAACGACAAGCGCAAGCCGGCAGTGGGCGACCTGCTGCGGGTCGCGAAGATCGGCGCGAACTGGCGGATGACGCAATTGCCCGACGTGCAGGGCGCGTTCGTCGCACTCGATCCGCGCGATGGCGCGGTGCAGGCGCTGGTCGGCGGCTACGACTTCTTCCTCGGCAACTTCAATCGCGCGACGCAGGCGCGGCGGCAGGTGGGCTCGGGCTTCAAGCCATTCCTGTACACCGCGGCGCTGTCGAAGGGCTACACGCCGGCGTCGATCTTCCTCGATGCGCCGGTGGTGTTCACCAGCGTCAATCCGGACGACGACTGGCGTCCGGGCAACTACGAAGGCAAGTTCAAGGGTCCGATGCGGCTGCGCGAGGCGCTGGCGCTGTCGCGCAATCTGGTGTCGGTGCGCGTGGCGCAGGCCATCGGCATCGACTACACCCGCGAGTTCGCAACGCGCTTCGGCTTCGACAAGTCGCGCCTGCCGGCCGATCTGACCGTGGCCTTGGGCAGCGCCTCGATGACGCCGATGGAACAGGCTCGCGCCTACGCCGTGCTCGCCAACGGCGGCTATCTGGTCGATCCGTACTTCATCCTGAGCATTCGCGACGGCGCCGGCAACGAAGTGTTCAAGGCCCGGCCGAAGATCGCGTGCCCGGCCTGCGATGCGCCGCCGCCACCGCCACCGGAACCGGCGCTCGATCCGGCCGCCGCCCATGCGGACGCCGATCCGGACGCCGAGCCGGCAGCGGAACCTGCGCCGACACCGGCGGTGGCGGAAGTGCCGGCGGAACCGGCGCCGCCACCGGTCGCGCCTGCGGATCGCGCGCCGCGCGTGCTGGCGGCTGACCTCGACTACCTGATCACCAGCATGCTGCACGACGTGGTCACGCGCGGCACGGCGGCGCAGGTCAAGGCGCTGGGCCGCGACGACTTGGCCGGCAAGACCGGCACCTCGAACGACGAGACCGATGCCTGGTTCAACGGCTACTGCCAGTCGCTGGTGGCGGTGACCTGGATCGGCTTCGACCAGCCGAAGCCGCTCGGTCGCGGCGAAGTCGGCGGCCGTTCGGCCGTGCCGGTGTGGATGGACTTCATGCGCACGGCGCTGAAGAACGAGCCGCAGCTGAAGCGCCCGATTCCGCCCGGCATCACCTCGATCGCGATCAACCCGAACAACGGCAAGCAGGTGTCCGGCGACACGCCCGGCGCGCTGTTCGAAGTGGTGCAGAGCGACCATGTGCCGCCGCCGGACGACGGCACCAGCGCCTACGGCAATGCCGAAGAATCCCCCGGTGACATTTTCTGATGAGCCGCAAGTCCTCGTCGCACCCTGGCTCCTCGGGCGGCCACTCGGCCGGCACCACCACCGGTGACGGCCCCGGCATCCGCGAGATGATTCTGGAAAGCGCCCGGATCATCTGCGAGGACGATGTGCTCGACTATCGCGCCGCCAAGATGAAGGCGGCGCAGCGGCTCGGCCTGAGCCCGCGGACGGCGCTGCCGGACAATGCCCGGATTCAGGCCGCAGTCATCGAATATCAGCGGATCTTCGGCGGCGAAGACTATGCGCAGCATCTGATCGCGCTGCGCCGCGCCGCCGTGCAGGCGATGAAGCTGCTGCGCGATTTCTCGCCAAGGCTGGTCGGTGCGACGGTCAGCGGCGCGGTCACCGCCGCGCACCGCGTGCAGATCCACGGCTTTGCCGATCAGCTCGAATCGCTCGATTTCTTCCTGACCGACAAGCAGATTCCGTTCGAGCAGGACGAGCGCGACTACCGCTACGCCGATGGCACCGAGCAGCCGGTGCCGCTCGCCCGGTTCGAGGCCGGCGACATCGGCATCGACATCGCGATGTTCACCTTCGACGACCTGCGCCGCGTGCCGCTGTCGCCGAGCGACGGCCTGCCGATGAAGCGGCTGGGCCTGGCCGAAGCCGAAGCGCTGGCGGCGATCGGCGTCGACACCATCCTCGGGCGCTGAACGGATTCCCGATCGCTCGGCAATGCCGGCAGCGCAGAAACGAAAAAGCCAGCTCGAAAGCTGGCTTTTTCTTGCTCCATCAACGACTCAGCGGGTGCTGATGTCCTTGTAGTCGCGCACCGGGGCGCCGGTGTAAACCTGACGCGGACGGCCGATCTTCACGCCACCCGGCTCGGCGGTCATTTCGGTCCAATGCGCCACCCAGCCGACCGTGCGGGCGATCGCGAACATCGGGGTGAACATGTTCACCGGGATGCCGAGCGCCTTGTAGATGATGCCCGAGTAGAAATCGACGTTCGGGTACAGCTTGCGCTCCTTGAAGTAATCGTCGGACAGCGCGATTTCCTCGAGCTTCATCGCCAGTTCCAGCTGCGGATCGTTGATCTTCAGCTCGCGCAGCACCTTGTGGCACTGCTCGCGGATGATCGTCGCGCGCGGGTCGAAGTTCTTGTAGACGCGATGACCGAAGCCCATCAGGCGCACGCCCGAGTTCTTGTCCTTCACCTTGGCCATGAAGTCCGGCACCTTCTTCACGTCGCCGATCTCTTCGAGCATCTTCAGCACGGCTTCGTTGGCGCCGCCGTGCGCCGGGCCCCAGAGCGCGGCGATGCCCGAGGCGATCGCGGCGTACGGATTGGTGCCGGTCGAGCCGGCCAGACGCACCGTCGAGGTCGAGGCGTTCTGCTCGTGGTCGGCGTGCAGGATGAACAGCACGTCGAGCGCCTTGGCGGCGACCGGGTTCACCTCGTACTCCTCGGCCGGCACGGCGAACATCATCCGCAGCAGGTTCGAGCAGTAGTCGAGGTTGTTCTTCGGGTACATGAACGGCTGGCCGAAGTACTTCTTGTACGCCGCCGCGGCGATCGTCGGGATCTTCGCGATCATGCGGTGGGCAAAGATCTCGCGGTGCTTCGGATCCTTGTTGTTCGTGGTGTCGTGATAGAACGCCGACAGGCTGCCGACGATGCCGGTCAGCATCGCCATCGGGTGGGCGTCGTAGTTGAAGCCGTCGAAGAAGCCGCGCAGCGACTCGTTGATCATCGTGTGGCGACGGATCGACGCTTCGAAGGTGTCGAGCTGGGTCTTGTTCGGCAGCTCGCCGTGCAGGATCAGATAGGCGACCTCGATGAACGTCGAGTGGTTCGCCAGCTGGTCGACCGGGTAGCCGCGGTACAGCAGGATGCCCTTGTCACCGTCGATGTAGGTGATCGCGCTCTTGGTCGAGCAGGTCGACGTGAAGCCCGGGTCGTAGGTGAACAGGTCCATCTTGTCGTAGACCTTGCCGACATCGAGGCCCACAGGGCCCAGCGTGCCCTTGACCATCGGCAGATCGACCTTTTCGCCGGTCTCGTTGTTCAGCAGGCTGTAGCTCGCAGTCGTCATCACATCATCTCCGTCGGACCGATCGGGACTTAAGACGAGGTCCCGAGAAAAATGTGCAGTGCCGCAATCAATCCGCGCGACATCACGTCAGCACGCCTGTGGCGGCGGCGAGGAGTCAGTGGGGGATTCCCGGCGAACGGTGTAAGCATAGCGACTTTAGGCGGCTTCCGGCCAGCCTTGACCCGGGGCAAACATTTCCCAGTGGCCCGATCTTGCGTCAATTTCGCTTAAATCAGCCGCTTCGGACACGAAAAAGCCGCCCGAGGGCGGCTTTCGATGCAGCGTGCAACGCCAGCGATCGGGCTGGAACGGCACCGGGACGGCGGCGGTTCCAGCGGCTGGTCGGCCTGACTCAGGCGTTGGCGTAACGCTTGCGGAACTTGTCGATACGGCCACCGACATCGGCAACCTTCTGCTTGCCGGTGTAGAACGGGTGGCACTTCGAGCAGACTTCGATCTGCAGATCCTTGCCCACCGTCGAACGGGTCAGGAACTTGTTGCCGCAGCTGCAGGCAACCGTGATTTCGGCGTAGTTCGGGTGGATATTGGGCTTCATGGCAGTCTCTCGGATGCGCGGCCCGACGTCGGGATCGGGCGAAAGGACGCGGAGTGTAAGGAAGCCGCGTCGGGGAAGCAAGTGTGGCGACGCGGTTTCCGGAATCAAGCCGCGACGCGCGCCCGGCCGTCAGCCCGGTCCGGGGTTCACTCGTTCTCGGCCTCGACGTCGACCGTGTGCTCGTCGCCGTCGTCCGACACCCAGACCCGCACCGTCATCGGCCGGCAGCAGACGCTGCAATCCTCGGAATAGGTCTGCGAGCCGGCGCTGAGATCGATCGTCAGCTCGATGATTTCCCAGCAGGCCGGGCACGTGACTTCGGCTTCGGTCAGCGCGCCGTCGTCCTTCTCGACGCCGTTGAGGCGCTCGCCGGCTTCGGTGACGGTGACCCGGAACTCGTCCTGATCTTCGGACACCCAGACCTTCACCTTCATCGGCTCGTCGCAGACGCTGCAGTCCTCGACGAAGCTGTGGGAGCCGGCATCGAGATCGACGGTCAGCTCGATCTTCTCGTGGCAGGCGGGGCAGACGATTTCGGTTTCTTCGAGCATGGCGGTGCGAATCGCGTAAGGATCGGTCAGAGGAATTCGCCGATCAGTGTATTGAGGTGCGCGCGCCCGAGCGCGGTCGGGCGCACGATAGCGCCGTCGGCCTCGATCAGGCCACGGCCGGCCAGCCTTTCGAGGATCGGCGCGATCACGCCGGCGCCGAGTCCGGTGCGGGCCTCGAACTGCGTCATCGTGAAGCCTTCGTGCAGCCGCAGCGCGTTCATCGCGAACTCGAACGGCCGCTCGGCCGTCGTGACGAGGCGATCTTCCTGCAGCGCCTTGGCGGTTCCGGCCGCCGCGAGATAGGTCTTCGGCAGCTTGTGCCGGGCGCGACGCGCGATCACATCCCCGGCCGTGCGCTTGCCATGCGCGCCGGCGCCGATGCCCAGGTAGTCGCCGAACTGCCAGTAGTTGCGATTGTGGCGGCTCTGCCGACCGGCCTGCGCGTAGGCCGACACTTCATATTGGCCGTAGCCGGCGGCTGCCAGCCGTTCCTGACCGGCCAGCTGCATCGCCCACGCGGCATCGTCGTCCGGCAATGGTGGCGGGCGGGCGGCGAATTCGGTGTTCGGCTCCAGAGTCAGCTGGTAGTAACTCAGATGGTCGGGTGCCAGCGCGATCGCCGCGGCGAGATCGGCTTCGGCCTCGGCTTCGGTCTGCTGCGGCAGCGCGAACATCAGGTCCAGATTCAGATTGTCGAAACCGGCGGCGCGCGCCGTGTCGACAGCACGCACGGCATCGGCGTGCCCGTGTATCCGGCCGAGGCGCTTCAGCATCGCGTCGTTCAGGCTCTGCACGCCGATCGACAGGCGATTGACGCCCGCCGCGCGATACGCCCGGAAGTTCGCCTCGTCGACCGTGCCCGGGTTCGCTTCGAGCGTGATCTCGATGTCGGCCGCGAAATGCAGCCGTTGCGCGCAGGCGGCCAGCACCTCGGCCATCGCCGCGCCCGAAAACAGGCTCGGCGTGCCGCCACCGATGAAGATGCTGCCGATCGGGCGAGTTTCCGGCGTCTGCAGCTCGAACTCGAGATCGCGGATCAGCGCGGCGACGTACTCGGCTTCCGGCACCTCGCCGCGCAGGCCGTGCGAGTTGAAATCGCAGTACGGGCATTTGCGCACGCACCACGGGAAGTGCAGGTACAGCGCCAGCGGAATGGTCGCGGCGTCGAGCGCCGGCGTCGATGCCGCTGCGTTCATGCGGGCACGCTCATGCGCGCAGTTGCGCGAGCAGAGCAGCGAACGCCCGGGCGCGATGGCTGCGGCGATTCTTGTCGTCCGGGTGCAGTTCGGCCGCACTCAAGCCGGTTTCCGGGTCGAGAAACAGCGGGTCGTAGCCGAAGCCGGCGCTGCCGCGCGGCGCGTGCAGGATGCGCCCCGGCCAGGCGCCGAACGCGATCAGCGGCACCGGGTCATCGGCGTGGCGCAGCAGCGTCAGCACCGAGATGAAGCGGGCGTCGCGCGCCTCGTCCGGAACCTTTTCGAGTTCTTTCAGCAGTTTGGCGTTGTTCGCGGCATCGTCGCCATGCCCGCCGGCGTAGCGCGCCGAGCGCACGCCGGGCGCGCCGCCGAGTGCGGCGACCTCGATGCCGGAATCGTCGGCAATGGCGGCCATGCCGGATACGCGGGCGGCATGCCGCGCCTTGATCAGCGCGTTCTCGACGAAAGTCGGCGCGCTTTCATCCGGCTCGATGTCGCTGAACGCCGACACCAGTCGCAGCCGGTACCCGAGCGGCGACAGCAAGGCGCTCATTTCCTTGAGCTTCTTGCCGTTGCGGCTGGCCAGCACGAGATCGGTCATCACGCGCGATCCAGACGGCGATCAGCCGGCGGCGAGGGCCGCCCGCTGCAGTGCGCACAGCTCGGCGATGCCCTTCTGGGCCAGCGCCAGCATCGAATCCAGTTCCTCGCGCCGGAAGGCGTGGCCTTCGGCGGTGCCCTGCACTTCGATGAAGCCGCCGGCATCGTTCATCACGACGTTCATGTCGGTCTCGCAGCCGGAGTCTTCCGGATAGTCGAGATCGAGCACCGGCACGCCGTTGACGATGCCGACCGACACGGCGGCAACCTGCCCGTGCAGCGGGTCGCGCTTGACCTTGCCGCTCTTGCGCAGCTTGGCGATGGCATCGACCAGCGCGACGTAGCCGCCGGTGATGCTGGCGGTGCGGGTGCCGCCATCGGCCTGCAGCACGTCGCAGTCGATGGTGATGGTCAGGCCGGACAGCGCGTCGAGATCGAGCACCGAGCGCAACGAACGCCCGATCAGGCGCTGGATTTCCTGCGTGCGGCCGTTCTGCTTGCCCTGCGCGGCCTCGCGCTTGGAGCGCGTGTGGGTCGAACGCGGCAGCATGCCGTACTCGGCCGTCAGCCAGCCGCCGTCCTTCTTCCAGGCCGGACCACGTTCCTCGACGCTGGCCGTGCACAGCACCTGCGTGTCGCCGAACGCGACCAGCACCGAACCTTCCGCATGGCGCGTGAACTGGCGCTGGATCGTGACGGGGCGAAGCTGGTCGGGGGCGCGGTTCGAAGGACGGGTCACAGGCGGGCGGTCACAAGGCAATGGGGGCGCATTGTGCGCCCGTTCGCCGGACCGTCGCCAACCGGGTGGCACGCCGCGGCGCTGCAGCAGCCGGTCACCGCTCAGCGCGCGCGATCGGCCCCGGCAACCACCGGTGCCGCGCGTCCACGCTGCACCAGCGCCTTCAGCTGCGGCCACGGCCAGCGCCAGGCGAGCAGCACGGCAAGGATCGCGGCATAGATCAGCGGCTCGGAAACGTCCTTCTTGACCAGCCAGATGAAGTGCAGCACGCCGAGGATCGCGGCCGGATAGACCAGCTTGTGCAGGGTCTTCCACTTGCGCTTGAGCCGGCGCTGCCAGCCATCGGTCGAAGTGATCGCCAGCGGCAGCAAGAACAGCCACGAGGCGAAGCCGACGGTGATGTACAGGCGCTTCGTCAGGTCCTCTGCCAGCTTCGCAAGTGCCTGCGCCGGATAGAGAATGTTGAGATCGAAGACGATGTAGACGGCGAAATGCAGACAGATGTAGGCATACGCCCAGAGCCCGATGGTGCGACGCAGCTTCAGCGGTTCGCTCCAGCCGGTGAGGCTGCGCAGCGGCGTCATCGCCAGCCCCAGGATCAGAAAGCGCAGCGCCCAGATGCCCAGGCTGTGCTCGAGCGTCTCGATCGGATTGGCGCCGAGCCGGTTCTCCAGCAGCCGCGTGATCAGCAGCGCCAGCGGCACCACGGCCAGCGCCCAGACCGCGAGCCGCGCGGCCCACAGTCGCGCGGCCGGAGAGGCCAGAGCCGCCATCAGAAGTTCCGGCGCAGGTCCATGCCGGTGTACAGCGACGCCACTTCCGGATAGCCGTTGAACGGCAAGGTCGGCTTGCGGAACAGTTCGCCGAGGCGCCGTTCGCTGCCCTGGCTCCAGCGCGGATGATCGACTTCCGGATTGACGTTGGCGTAGAAGCCGTACTCGGTCGGCTGCACCATGTTCCACGTCGTTTCCGGCTGCTGCTCGGTGAAGCGGATCTTGACGATCGACTTCGCCGCCTTGAAGCCGTACTTCCACGGCGCCATCAGGCGGATCGGCGCGCCGTTCTGGTTCGGCAGCACCTTGCCGTACAGGCCGACGACCATGAACGCCAGCGGATGCATCGCTTCGTCGATCCGCATGCCTTCGCGGTACGGATACGGCAGCACGCCGCGGCGGATCATCGGCATCTGCTCGACATCGGCCAGCGTGAAGAACTGCACGTACTTCGCCTTGGAATTCGGCTTGAAGCGCTTCAGCAGGTCGGCCAGCGGGAAACCGACCCACGGCACGACCATGCTCCAGGCTTCGACGCAGCGCAGACGATAGATGCGCTCTTCCAGCGCATGCGGCTTGATCAGATCGTCGATGCCGATGGTGCCCGGGGCATCGCACTCGCCTTCGATCGTCACCTGCCACGGCTTCGGCTGCAGCTTGCGGGCGTAGGTCGCCGGCTCGCTCTTGCCGGTGCCGAACTCATAGAAGTTGTTGTAGTTGGTGATGTCCTCGAAGCTCGACACCTTCTCGCCACCGGCCATTTCGACCTTCTTCGCGACGTTCAGGTCGGCGAGGCCGGATTCCTTGGCGGCCTGCTGCGAGGCGGCCGCTTCATCGACCTTCGGCGCCGGCGGCTTGGCGTCGGAGCAGCCGGCCAGCGCCAGCCCGGCCGATGCCAGACCCATCTGCGCGAGGAAGCGACGGCGGTCGTGGTAGACCGATTCCGACGTGATCTCGGACGGGGCGATCGGGAACGGGGGCTTGACGCGGATCAGCATGGGAAAACTCCGGGGGTTGCAACTCGGACCGCAGCTTAGCAACCCGGATCGCCGTAACATAGCCAGCAAACGCTTGAACATGAAATCCGGACGCTTGAACACGCACGACAATGCAGCGCTGCAGGACCTCGTCGAGACCTTCGACCTGCTCGGTGACTGGGAAGAGCGTTACCGCTACCTGATCGAACTCGGCCGCAAGCTGCCGCCGATGCCGGAGGCCGAGCACGACGAGGCTCATCTGGTCCGTGGCTGCATGAGTCAGGTCTGGCTGGCCGGCGAAGTCGCCGACGACCAGCGCCTTCATCTGCGCGGCGATTCCGATGCCCACATCGTCAAGGGCCTGATCGCACTGATCCTGGCGCTGACCGATGGCCGCACGCCGCGCGAAGTGCTCGACACCGACATCAAGGCCGCGTTCACGCAGCTGGGCCTCGAAAGCCATCTGTCGATGAACCGCCGCAACGGCTTCTACGCGATGGTCGAGCGCATCCGGCAGATGGCGGCCGACGCCGCCGCCTGAACGCGCGCACGGCGGCCTCGATTCGGCCGCCGCCATTGCAAGCGCGGCGTCCGATCTCCAGATTGACGAAGGACTGGAACGGCAGCCGACGCCGGATGGCAGGTCGCCCGCCGCCGTCATGCCGGTCATGGGGCCGGGCGTAGAATCGAGCCACTCACTGGAGGGAACCCGTCATGTCGTACTTCGCAATGGCCCTGCTCGCGTTTGCGCTGGTCACGCTCTACAAGGGTGTGGTGACGGTGCCGCAGGGCATGGAATACACGATCGAACGGTTCGGGAAGTATCGCGGCACGTTCCAGCCTGGCCTGCACTGGCTGGTGCCGTATGTCGATCGCATCGGCCGCAAGGTGTCGATGCAGGAGCTGGTGCTCGACGTGCCGAGCCAGGAAGTGATCACCAAGGACAACGCGATGGTCGGTGTCGACGGCGTCGTGTTCTACCAGGTGCTCGATGCCGCCCGCGCCGCTTATGAAGTGCAGAACCTGCAGTACGCGATCCTGAACCTGACGCAGACCAATCTGCGCACGGTGATGGGTTCGATGGACCTCGACGAGCTGCTGAGCCAGCGCGATCACATCAACACGCGGCTGTTGTCGGTGGTCGATCAGGCGACCAGCCCATGGGGCATCAAGGTCACCCGCATCGAGATCAAGGACATCCGGCCGCCGATGGATCTGGTCGAAAGCATGGGCCGGCAGATGAAGGCCGAGCGCGACAAGCGCGCATCGATCCTCGAAGCGGAAGGCATGCGGCAGTCGGCGATCCTGAAGGCCGAAGGCGCGCGGCAGGCACAGATCCTGTCGGCGGAAGGCATGAAGCAGCAGGCCATTCTCGATGCCGAAGGCCGCCGCGAGGCCGCATTCCGCGACGCCGAGGCGCGCGAACGTCAGGCCGAGGCCGAAGCCAATGCCACGGCGCGCGTCTCCGCCGCCATCGCGCAGGGCAACGTGCAGGCGATCAACTACTTCGTCGCGACCCAGTACATCGAGGCGCTGAAGGACATCGCCGCCAGCCCGAACCAGAAGCTGGTGTTCATGCCGCTGGAAGCCGCGAGCGTGATCGGCGCCATCGGCGGCATCGCCGATCTGGCCAAGGCGGCTGCCGGCCAGAGCGCCGCCGGCGCCGGCAAGTCCTGACCGTCTTGCCCGAGCATTCGCGTTCACGCCTGACCCACCGAGGAGTTCGACCATGGACAGCCTGCTGACCGACGGTTTCGTGTTCTGGCACTGGTGGGTGCTCGGCTTTGCCCTGCTGGTGGCGGAAATCCTGACGCCGGGCACGTTCTTCATGTGGGTGGGCTTCGCCGCGTTCGTCACCGGCATCGCGGCGTGGGCATTTCCGGGCATGAGCTGGGCAGCGGAGATCGTCAGCTTTGCGCTGCTGAGTCTGGTGTCGGTCGGCCTGTGGTTCCGGTTCAAGCCGCTGACCCGGAACGATGCCGAGGACAACGGCCTGAACCAGCGTGGCCGCCACACCATCGGCCGCGAACTGACCCTGGTGTCCGACATCGAGAACGGCATCGGCCAGGCCCGGCTCGACGATTCGGTCTGGCGCGTGGCCGGCCCGACGCTCAAGGCCGGCACGCGGGTCCGCGTCACCGGCTGCGACGGCGCGACCCTGCAGGTCGAGGCGATCGCTCATCACGGTGTGGAGCACGCGCATTAGCCGTTCGCTCGACACGGGCCGCGACGCGGTCGATCCGGAACGCATCCACGCCGATGCCGACGCCGCGCCACCGGGCGAGGATCGGGCCCGCGCTGTCGTGCGCGAGGCCACGCACAACCTCTACAGCTTCGGCGAGGAGCTGGCGCACGGGCTGACCCACGGTCTCGGTGCCGTCCTCGGCATCGTCGGCCTGTGCGTGCTGGTGGCGCGCTCGGTGCTGTACGGCGGCACGCGGGAACTGGTCGCCAGCAGCATCTTCGGCGGCGCGCTGATCCTGATGTACGCCGCCTCCACCCTGTTCCATTCGATTCCGCTGCCGCGCCCGAAGCACATCTTCCGGGTCATCGACCACTGCCTGATCTACGTGCTGATCGCCGGCACCTACACGCCGTTCACCTTGATCGCGCTGCAGGACAGCGTCTGGGGCATGCGCCTGTTCGCCTTCACCTGGGGGCTGGCGGCGGTTGGCATCCTGTTCAAGATCTTCACCACCGGCCGCTTCGAATGGCTGTCGCTCGCGGTGTATCTCGCGATGGGCTGGTGCGGTGTCGTGGCCGGCAGCGAGATCATCGCCGCGGTGCCGGATCCGGGCCTGTGGCTGCTGCTGGCCGGCGGGCTGTCGTATACCGTCGGCACCGTGTTCTATGCGTCGACCCGGATGCGCTACCACCACGCGATCTGGCACGTGTTCGTGCTCGCCGGCAGCGTCTTCCACTTTTTCAGCGTGCTGTTCTACGTGTTGCCGGGCCCCCACTGAGGAATCCGCGATGAGCCTCGATTTCACGGTCGACAGCCCCTGGCTGGTGCCGGACGATGGCAGCTTCAAGGTGCGCAAGGCGCGCACGGCACCGCCGAAGCACGCGCCGGGCGACGACGCGCAGAAGGCGCTGCTGCGCGAATCGGTGGCGCAGCTCGACGACCTGCAGAAGATCTTGTTCGCGCACGACCGCCGTGCGGTGCTGCTGGTGTTCCAGGCGATGGACGCCGCCGGCAAGGATTCGACCATCCGCGCCGTGCTGACCGGCGTCAACCCGGCCGGCTGCGAGGTGCACGCGTTCAAGCGCCCGAGCCTCGAGGAGCTGGACCACGACTTCCTGTGGCGCACCGCGCGGCGCCTGCCGGAACGCGGTCGCATCGGCGTGTTCAACCGCAGCTATTACGAGGAAGTGCTGGTCACCAAGGTGCATCCGGAATACCTCGGCGCGCAGCGGCCGCATCCCGGCCGGCATCCGAAGACGTTCTGGAAGCATCGCTACGAGTCGATCCGCGAGCACGAGCGCCATCTCGCCCGCAACGGCACGGTGATCATCAAGTTCTGGCTGAACGTGTCGAAGGAAGAACAGCGCCAGCGCTTCCTCGCGCGCCTGACCGAGCCGGAGAAGAACTGGAAGTTCGATACCGCCGACGTCGCCGAGCGCGGCCACTGGCCGGCGTATCAGCAGGCCTACGAGGATGCGTTGAACGAGACCTCGCGCCCGTGGGCGCCGTGGTACGCGATTCCGGCCGACGACAAGCCCTACCTGCGCGCCACGGTTGCCGACATCGTCGTGCGCACGATGCAGCGGCTGGACCTGCGCTATCCGGAGGTCAGTCCGGCCGAGCGCACGCAGTTCGCGGCGCTGCGCCAGCAGCTCGAGGACGAGGCCTGAGATGGCGCAGCCGTCCGGCACTGCGGCAGGTCGGACGGCCGGATCGCGCAAGGCCGATGTCGCCGACACCGTCGATGCCTTCATGGCGCGTCTCGAACACCCGCTGCACGCCACGATTCAGGCGCTGCGCGGGCTGATCCGCGAGGCCGATGCCGGCATCGTCGAAGCCATCCAGTGGAATGCACCGAGCTTCCGCACCCGCGAATACTTCGCGACGGTGAACCTGCGCGAGAAGGCCGGCGTCGGCGTGATCCTGCATCTGGGGGCCAAGGTCCGGCCGCTGGCGTCCGTTCCCGTCGACGACCCGGCGCAGCTGCTGCACTGGCTGGCGAAGGATCGCGCGATGATCGTGGTTCGCGATGCCGCCGATCTGGCCTCGAAAGCCGACGCCGTGCAGGCCCTGATCCGGCGCTGGATCGCCTACGTCTGACCCGGCGCGCTACAGCGGCAGATCGTGCACGTGCACGCCGGCCTGATCGGACTGCGCGATCGTCAGCATCGCCTTCGCGACCGCCTCGGCCGTGATCGGCTGGTACTTGCGCAGCGGGCCGACGCACAGCGGCGCCAGCCACGGCGCGATGCGCTGGGCGAACGCTTCCGCCGGCCGTGATTCGCTGCGGGCACCGAGCAGCAGCGACGGCCGGAACAGGTGCACGGCGGCGAAACCGGCTTCCGAAACACTCTTTTCCATCCGCGCCTTGACCCGCGAATAGAACGCCGGCGACGTGGTACTGGCGCCGGCCGCGGAAACGCCGAAGAAGCGGGTCGCGCCGCTGGCCTGCGCGGCGCGGGCCACGGCCAGCACCATGTGATAGTCGACCCGTTCGAGCCCGGCGCGGCCACCGGCAGCGGCCGTCGTGGTGCCCAGACAGCAGAACACGTCATCGGCGGCGAGCGGATCCGGCAGCGTGTCCAGATCTTCCAGTGTCGATTTCACGAAGCGCAGCTTCGCGTGCGTCAGTGCCGGCGCGCGGCGGCCGAGGACGATGACCTCGCGATAGCGCGCATCCGCCAGCAGCAAGGGCAGCAGCGCGGTACCGACGAGTCCGGTGGCACCGGCGAGCAGGGCTGTGCGGGGCATGGCGTGTCCGGAGCGGAAAGGCGGGAGGAGCCGCGGAGTGTAGCGAAGCGTCGTTGCGGCAACGGGACCGGCCTCGAACCCGGCACGGCCACGTGGGTTCGACCGGCCGCGCCGCCCTGTGTCCGATGGCGCGCAGCGACCGCCGGAGTCAGGCCGCAGGCTAGACTTGATGCCCGCCCCACACCGACCGCTTGCGCATGAGCATCTGGAAACAGCCCGTCACCATCGGCCAGGGATTGCCGACCGCGCCGAACACGCTCGGTGCCTTTCTCGGCCTGACCATCACCGAGGTCGGCGAGGACTTCCTGCGCGGCACCTTGCCGGTCGATCACCGCACGGTGCAGCCGTACGGCCGCCTGCACGGCGGCGCCTCGTGCGTGCTGGCGGAAGAACTGGGCAGCGTCGCGTCGTGGCTGTGCACGCCGCCGAACGCCGGCATGCCGGTCGGGCTGGACATCAATGCCAACCACATCCGTGCGGCGACGGGTGGCTTGGTCACCGGAACCGCTCGTCCGATTCACATCGGCCGCGCCACGCAGGTGTGGGAAATTCGGATCGTGGACGACAGCGACAGGCTCGTCTGCATTTCGCGCCTGACCGTGGCCATGACCGGCAACGCGGCAGGCAAGTAGATCGACCGGACGCGGCAGCGGCATCGGTCAGGGAGGACAGGTCATGCGCTCGAACGGAACTGGCATCGCCGCAGCCCGCGGCATCGGATTGATGCTGATCGGCAGCGCGCTGCTGCTTGCCGGCTGTGGCGGCGGCGGCGCCGAACCGCTGCCGGCGCCGGCCCCGCCGCCGAACCCGGGCCCGACCGGCTTCGGCCTCGACACCCGGCCTTCGCTCGGCGCGCTCGCGTTTCCGAGCGGCAGCGTGCAGAGCGGTGATGTGCGCATCGCCCGCGCGTTTCCGAATCTCACGTTCCCGAGCCCGCTGTACTTCGCCGTGGCGCCGGGCAATCGCCAGCATGGCTTCGTCGTCAGCCAGAACGGCGTGATCCGGGTGTTCGACCTGACCAACCCGGCCGCGACCACGTCCAGCGTCTTCCTCGACATCGACGCCCGTGTCACCAACGACGGCGGCGAGCTTGGCCTGCTCGGGCTGGCGTTCGATCCGGACTACGCGAGCAACGGCTACTTCTACGTCAACTACAACCCGATCACGACCGACGGCTCGCCGCTGCGCACCCACATCTCGCGCTTCCGCGTCACGTCCAACCCGCTGGTGGCCGATCCGGCCAGCGAAACCGTGCTGCTGCGCTACAACCAGCCGTTCGCCAACCACAACGGCGGCTGGCTCGGCTTCGGGCCGGATCGCAAGCTGTACATCGCCTCCGGCGACGGCGGTGCCGGCGGCGATCCGCAGGGCAACGGCCAGAACCGCAACACGCTGCTCGGCAAGATGCTGCGCATCAATCCGGACGGCTCGATTCCGGCCGACAACCCGTTCGTCGGCCAGGCCAATACCCGCGGCGAGATCTGGGCCTACGGCCTGCGCAACCCGTTCCGCGGCAGCTTCGACGTGGCCACCGGCAACCTGTGGGTGGGCGATGTCGGCCAGAACATCTACGAGGAAATCGACGTCATCACCCGCGGCGGCAACTACGGCTGGGCCACGCGCGAAGGCCTGCACGGCTATCCGACCGCCAGCACGCCGATTCCGCCCGGCAGCAACTTCATCGAACCCGTGCTCGAATACGACCACAACGCCGGCTGCAGCGTGACCGGCGGCACGGTCTATCGCGGCGGCGCGATTCCCTCGCTGGCCGGCACCTATCTCTATACCGACTTCTGCTCCGGCACCCTGTGGTCGGCCACCCCGACCGACGGCCGTCCGGCCACCGCGACCGTGGTCGGCACGATTCCGGCCGGCCCCAGCTCGGTCGCGCCGGATCACGATGGCGAGCTGTACGCCACCGGCCTGTTCGACGGCGCGCTGTACCGGCTGCTGCCGAATGTCGGTGGCGGCGGCAGCGCCCCGTTTCCGCAGCGGCTGTCGCAGACCGGCCTGTTCACCAACACCGCGACGATGACGCCGAATCCCGGCCTGATCGAATACCAGCCGGCCGCCGAGTTCTGGTCCGACGGTACCCGCAAGCGCCGCTGGTTCGGCATCCCGAACGGCACGCAGGTCACGTTCCGCGGCAACGCGCCGTGGACCTTCCCGCCCGGCTCGGTGACGGTCAAGCACTTCGAGATCACGCTGGCCAACGGCCAGAACCGGCGTCTGGAAACCCGCGTCTTCGTCAACCAGAGCAACGGCTGGCAGGGCTACACCTACCGCTGGAACGCCGACGGCAGCGATGCCGACCTGCTCAGCACCAGCGCCACCGAGACGCTGACCGTCGCCGGCGGCGGCACGCAGCTGTACGAATACCCGAGCCGCGCCGCCTGCGCGACCTGCCACTCGGCCGCGGCCGGCTTCGTGCTCGGCGTGTCGACCGCACAGCTGAACAGCGTGTTCGCCTACCCGCCGCGCAGCGACAACCAGCTGCGCACGCTGAATCACATCAACCTGTTCACCGCCGATATCGGCAACGCGTCGCAGTATCCGGCGCTGGTCGACCCGGCCAACGCCAGCCTGTCGCTGACTGCGCGCGCCCGCTCGTATCTCGACACCAACTGCGCCCAATGCCACCAGCCGAACGGCCCGGCGCCGTCGAACATCGACTTCCGCGCCTCGACGCCGATCGCCAGCACCAACCTGCTCGGCATCAGCCCGCAGAACGGCGATCTGGGCCTCGCCAACGCGCGCCGGATCGCCCCGGGCCGCAAGGAATCGAGTGTGGTCTGGGAGCGCATGCGCCGCCTAGACGACAACCGCATGCCGCCGCTCGCCAGCCATGTCGTCGACGCGGCCGGCGTGACCCTGATCGGGCAATGGATTGACGCCGGAGCGAATTGAGCGCGCGTTGCGCTCAGCCGAATTCGCTTGAAGCACTGACGAGCGTTGCGCTGTCGGGGCTCGCCACGGTGGGGACACCGCCGTTGCTGGTGGCGCCTGAGTTTCCGCTGGCAGCGCGGCCCTGCGGCAGTGGTCAGCCCACCGTGACTTGACCTGGTCAACGGCGGCGCACCCTGCCGGACGGCGAATGGTCGTTGACGATGGGCGCTGACGGAACGTCCCGGCGAGGTCTCGGCGCTGCGCTTCCGGCTGGTGGGGCGCACCGGCAAACCCGGCCGCCGGATGCCCGAGCGGCAACGACACAGAGTCAGGCCAGCACCGTTCGCACGCCGGATATCACGCCACGGATGCGGTTTTACCCATTGCCGCCAGCCAGTCGACCGGCGACGCTTCGACGCACCTCACTGTCGCGAGACTCGCCGATGACACCGACCGATCCTTCCCGCCGCCGCGTGCTCGCGGGTCTCGCTGCCGGCACCGGCGCGCCGCTGCTCGGTCTGGCGCCGGACGCAGCGCTCGCCAGCGGCACGACGGCGACCGGCTCGCTGGCGACCGATACCGTCGTCATCGGCGGCGGCTATGCCGGTCTGGCGGCGGCGCGGGCGCTGCGCGCGGCGGGGCGCGACGTGCTGCTGCTCGAAGCGCGGGATCGCGTCGGCGGGCGCTGCGTCAATCAGCGGCTGCCGGCGCCGTACGAGCGCTACGTGGTCGAAGGCGGCGCCGAATTCCTCGGGCCGACGCAGGACCGCATGTACGCCCTGGTGCAGGAACTCGGCCTGTCGACGTTCCGCGCATTCAACACCGGCCGGCTGGTCGATTATCGCAACGGCCGCCGCACGACCTATTCCGGCCGCATTCCGCCGGGCGCGCTGGCCGGTGCCGCCGAAGCGGGTCTGGCGCTGATCCGCCTGAACCGCATGGCGCAGGACGTGCCGCGCGATGCGCCGTGGAACGCCCGCGAAGCTCCGCGCTGGGACGCGATGACGGTGGAGCAGTGGATCGATGCCAACCTGCTGACCAACGCCGGCAAGCAATTGCTGACCCTGGCGACGATCGCGCTGCTGTCGGCCGAGCCGCGCGAGGTGTCGTTCCTGCACTTCCTGCATTACGTCGCGACCGCCGGCAGCCTCGACTTGCTGCTCGATACCGAAGGCGGCGCGCAGCAGGACCGCATCGTCGGCGGCTCGCAGGCGATCGCGCTGGCGATGGCGCAGAGCCTCGGGCCGGTCATCCGCTATCGCGCGGCCGTGCAGGCGATCGAGCAGGACGGCAGCGGCGTCACTGTCCGCGGCGAAGGCTTCACCGTCCGGGCGCGGCGGGTGATCGTCGCGATGTCGCCGTGGATGGCCGGGCGGATGCGCATTTCGCCACTCGATGGCCCGCTGCAGGCGCGGCAGCAGTTGTCGCAGCGGGTGCCGATGGGCTCGATCTGGAAAGTCCACGCGATTTACCCGACGCCGTTCTGGCGCGCCGCCGGCCTGAACGGGCAGGTCACCAGCGACGCCTTCCTGCCGAAGCTGACGTTCGACAACACGCCGCCCGAGCCGGGCGCGCCGGGCGTGATGATGGGCTTCATCGACGGCCAGGACGCGCGCGATGCCGTGCTGATGCCCCCCGCCGTGCGCCGCGCCGCGGTCCTCGAAGCCTTCGTCGCCTACTTCGGCCCGCAGGCAGCGAACCCGACCGGCTATCTCGAAATGAACTGGCAGGGCGAGGAATACAGCGCCGGCGGCCCGACCGGCGTGTTCCCGCCCGGCGTGCTGACGGCGTATCGCGGCGCGCTGCGCGACCCGATCGGCCGCATCCACTGGGCCGGCACCGAAACCGCGACCGTCTGGTCCGGCTACATGGACGGCGCCGTGCGCTCGGGCGAGCGTGCCGCGGCGGAAGTGCTGGCGGCGTCCTGATCCGCCCGCGACGCCGACATGCGCAAGACCCGCGGCAAGGCCGCCAGCATCAGCGAGGCCCGACGCTTCACCGACCTGCCGAGCATCGGCCCCGCGGCGGCGAAGGATTTCGCGCTGCTGGGTCTGCAGACGCCGGGCGAGCTGGCCGGGCTTGATCCGCTGGTGCTGTACCAGCGGCTGAGCGTGCTGACCGGCCAGCGTCAGGATCCCTGCGTGCTCGACGTGTTCATCGCGGCGATCGATTTCGCCAACGGCGCGCCGGCGCGGCCGTGGTGGGATTACACCGCCGAGCGCAAGCAGCGCCACCCCGACCTGTGATCGCGGCACGCGGCGGGACAGATCGGCCAGACTGCGCGCCAGCCGCCATCCTCGGAACCTGCCCGCCATGACCGACGCCGACTGGACCCTGCACCCGCAACTCGCAGCCGATACCGTCACCGTCGGCGAACTGCCGCTGGGCCGGCTGCTGCTGTCGAACGATGCCCACTACCCGTGGCTGATCCTCGTGCCGCGCCGCGCCGGCATTCGCGAGATCCATGAGCTGGCGGAGGTTGACCAGCTGCAGCTGCTGCGCGAGTCGATGCTGCTGTCGAAAGCGCTGATGGCCGTGTTCGCGCCGGACAAGCTCAACATCGCCGCACTCGGCAATGTCGTGCCGCAGCTGCATGTCCATCACATCGCCCGTTATTCGACCGATCCGGCCTGGCCGGCGCCGGTCTGGGGCCGCGTGCCGAGCCTGCCGTACGACGCGGACCTGCGGGCCGCGCGGCTCGCGCAACTGCGCGCGGCGCTGGCCGAATCGCTGGTCGCGGCGGGCTGATTCGCGCTGCCAGCGTGGCGCGCGCGACGGTGCGCTGGCGGCCGTGACCGCGAAAACGCGGCGGGTCGGAAGACCGCAGAGATCAATACGCTACAGTATGGAAATCGCGAATCCGCTGCTACACTCGCGGCCGAACGCGCCGTCAGAGCGCATTCCCGGCCACGGGCCGGGTCGGGAATCACGCGCTGGGCTGGGGTTACGAGACGGGGATCGGGGATGAATCGGACTGTGCTTGCTGCATCACTTCTGGCCGCCGCGATGCTCGCGACGGCCCCTGCGACCGCCGCTCCGGCCAAGGCCGCCGCCGCGCCGGCAGCGCCGGCTGCGTCGCCAGCCAACCCTTACCCGGTCAGCGACGCGCCGTACGGCATGACCTTGCGCTCGGTCTCGCTCGAAGACCTCGCCAAACGCGACATCCTGCCGCTCGGCACCTACAAGGGCACTCCGCAACTGAACGAGAAGCGCGCGTGGTACGACGCGAACTTCTACGCGACCCTCGCCGCCCGCAAGGTCTGGCCGGATGGCGCCCAGCACTACACGCATGACTGGCAGGGCCCGATCACCTGGAAGTTCGCGCCGATTCCGCAGGCCGCTCCGCCGCCGTGCGATCAGCCGCAGCCGACCGGCTACGACGCGGAGTCCTGCCGCTACGTGAACCAGCTGTTCAAGGATGTCGAAGCGCGCGATCCGGCCAAGGCGAAGGAGCTGCGGGCGCAGGCGCGCCGTGGCCGCGATGTCTGGTTCAAGGGCACGTTCGGCAATCAGGACGAGATCTACCTGCACTTCGCCCGCACCGTGCCGAACGGCATGGCGGACATCTGGTACCCGTGGCTCGACACCCGCGAGCGCGCCAAGCGCTTCGAGAAGTACGGCCTGATCAACGATCCGGACTGCACCGAGGGCGACGCCAGCACCTACTGGTGGGACCGTTGCCCGGACGAGCATTCCAGCGGCGTGCTCGGCTACCGCAAGTACACGGCCGACCCGACCAAGGACGCCACCGGCAAGGTCGTGTTCGATCCGCTGAAGTCGCCGTACCAGCCGGACGAGCTGAAGAAGAACCTGCGCTACGTGATCGGCCATCCGTGCGTGCAGTGCCACGTCGGCTTCGATCCGACCCGCCCGCCGGCCAACCCGAACCTGCCGAAATGGGAAAACATCTCGGCCACGATCGGCAACCAGCACATCAACCAGCCGACGATGTTCTTCCAGGGCGCACCGGAAGACTCGCTGGCCCGCATCGCGCTCCAGGCGGGCCGCAACGGCACGATTGACACGAGTCTCGTTGCCAACGATTTCCAGAACAACCCGGGCACGCAGAACAACATCATGGATTTCCAGAATCGGCGCGTATTCACGCACACGATGAAGGATCCGATCACCGGCAAGCTCGAGAAGGGGCGCACGCAGCACGTGCTGAAAGGCGGCGAAGATTCCGTTGGCGACCACCTCGCGCTGATCCGCGTCTACGTCAACATCGGCATGTGCACCGAGGAATGCTGGACGCCGAACTTCCCGTCGCCCGGCAGCTTCTTCGGCGACAAGGCCAGGCAGAAGCCGTTCCGCATCGCCCAGTGCGCGAAGGACTGCGAGCCGTGGAACTACGCCGACGCCAAGATGGACGACCTCGCCGCGTTCCTGATCACCGGCGGCCCGACCTACCTCGCCGCCGCGAAGGATGCCGACGGCAAGTCGGGGCTCGACTACATCGACCTCGCCAAGGTCCCGCAGGGCCGCAAGGTCTTCGCCCGCGAATGCGCCGGCTGCCACTCGACCAAGGTGGCGCCGGACAACGTCCGCCAGGACAAGGCCGCGCTCGAACGCTTCTACGACGGCCACGTGTTCGGCGCGGAAGCCTACTGGCAGCACGAGTTCACCGAAGCCGAGCGGACCAGTCCGGCATTCATCGCCAAGCACATGGCCAAGGACGCGAAGGGCGTGCTGCGCCCGGCGCAGTTCGCGAAGGACGACGTCTTCGGCCAGGACTGGCTCGGCAACGACGAGCCGACGCCGTTCAACATCGTCGGCACCAACCAGTGCCGCGCGCTGCACGACAACCACAACGAAGGCCACATCTGGGAAGAGTTCTCGAGCGAGGACTACAAGCACCGCGCGTCGCCGGGCAGCGTGCCGGAGGTGCTGAACCGCATGGTGCCGGGCGTGGGCGGCACCAAGGTCGGCGAGAAGAAGATCGAAGGCGGGCCGGGCTACTACCGCAACATCTCGCTGCTCTCGGCCTGGGCCACGGCGCCGTTCCTGCACAACAACGCCATCGGCGAGCAGACCCGGATGCCCGACGGCAAGACGCTGGACTACACGGTCAAGGGCCGCATCCGGCAGTTCGAGATGGCGTTCGACGAGCTGATGACCTCGGACGATCCGGCGGTCACGCCGCACCGTCCGCAGAAGATCACGACGGTCGACCGCGACTTCTGGCTCGCCCCGCGCGAGGACGGTCAGGGCCTGATCAAGCTGCCGGTGTCGAAGGGCACGCCGATCGCCAACTTCGCCAGCGCCGATCCGCACCATCCGCTGGTGATGAAGTGCGATGACCCGGTGGAGAACAAGGGTCACCAGTTCGGTGTCAGCCTGTCGGCCGACGACAAGCGCGCGCTGCGCGAATTCCTGAAGCTGATGTGATCGCAGCGATGCGCGCCGCCGTCCTCGCTGCTGTCGTCGCCGGCCTGCTGACCGGCTGCGGCAATGATGCCGGCGTCGCCATCACGCAACTCGCGAAGCAGCCCGGCGCCGTGGCGGCGGACGCGCTGAGCGCGACGCTCATTCCGGCCGACGATCTGCCGCCGGACGGCACGCGCTCGCTGTTCGATCACCTGATCGCGGCCAACGGCCAGATTCCGTACCCGTTCCCGAAGCTGGTCGAGTTGATCGCGAAGCACGATCCGGACGCGGCCAGACCGCTCACCGTGCTGATTCCGCATGGCCGCTCGCTGCTGAAGGGGCTGGCCGACGACACCCACCCGCGCGTGCTCGCCGCCGCCGATTTCCGCGCCGCCGCCACGCCGGCCGCGCTCGGCCTCAACACGAGCGGCCAGCTGTTCCTCGGCTTCGTCGAGAACGCCAGCGAGATCGAGGTGCTGAGCTACAACGAGGCGGCAGGCCGCTACGAGTTTCAGTTGGTGCAGAACTACTGCGCCGGCTGCATTCCGAAGCTGGTCTACGCCAGGCGCGCGATCTGCACGACCTGCCATCAGGGCGCGGTGCCGATCTTCCCGCAGCGGCCGTGGAACGAGACCAACGGCGCGCCGGCCACGGCAGCCGCCATCACCGCCGCCCGCCACGGCGATCAGCCGTATCTCGGCGTGCCGGCGGCGAATGCGCTCGGCGTGCCGGAACGCTTCGACCAGCTGACCGACGTCGGCGGCTTCATTCCGGCGACGCAGCGTCTGTGGATCGATGCCTGCGGCACCTCGGCCGATTGCCGCCGCACGATGCTCACGCTGGCGCTGACCTGGCTGCAGAATCCGGCCGGCTTCGATGCCCAGTCACCAAGCGCTGCCAAGCTGCGCGAACTGCAGGCGGCACACTGGCCGAAGACCGGCATCGTCGTCGCCGAAAGCGACCTGCCGAACCGCGATCCGGTCGAGGAGAACCGCGGCTTCAAGGGCTGGCTGCGCAAGATCACGACGCGGCAGCCCAAGCCCGGCGACGGCGCGAAGACGAACGAGGATCTCGAAGCTTTCGACCGCCTGCCGAAGCTGAAGGCGGCGTTCGACCCGCTGAGCCCGCGTGCGCCGAAACGCGTGCTCGCCGCCAGCGACCTCGACGGTGTCTACGGCATCGCGGCGCTGTTCTCCGATGCCGACCGGCAGTTGCTGGAAACGGCCGCCGCCGGCGATACCGCGAAGCTGCTCGCGGCGGTCGACCAGATCGACGACGGCTTTTTCGCACCGGCCGTCTACTCGCGGGTCAAGACGGTCAACGCGCTGCTGGCCGCGCTCGGCGCGAAGCCGCTCGACTACTGCTGCCTTGACACCGCCGAGCTATCGCCGCCGATTGCCAGTGGCGAGCCGCCGGTGCAGCTGTCCGCGAACTCGCCGCTGCAGCATTACGAGCAGTACTGCTTCGCCTGCCACCGCGGCAACCCATCGAAGAAGCTGAACTTCATGAGCGGTGCCGACGAAGCCGCCGTGCTCGCCAACATCAAGGCCAAGGACGCGATCCGCGAAGCGCTCGACTGGTCGCGCTATCAGGGCACCGACCGCGCCAACAAGCTGATGCCGCCGGCCGATTCGGTGCAGCACGAGCGCCTGCAGGCGGCACTCGCGCAGAACCCGAAGCTGCTCGACGAGATGCGGGCGGTGGTGCCCGGATTGTTCGATTTCTGAATTGTGAGGCGGGAGGCGATAGGCGTGAGGCGAAACGACAACAGCGGAGCCCAAAGCGATGGCCGACGTGGCTTTTCACGCCTCCCGCCTCGCACCTTCCGCCTCACGGCAGCGGCGGAAGCACTGCTGCTGGCTACCGTGTTTGCATCAACCGCCGCGCACGCCCAGCCGGTGTTCGCGCTGATGTTCAAGCAGCAGTTCGGCTACGCGCCGTCGTGCAACGCCTGCCACCGGGACGGCGGTGGCTCGGCGCTGAATGCCTACGGCGAGTCGTTCAAGAAGGCCGGCGAGACGCTCGCCGCGTTCAAGGCGATCGAGATGCTCGATGCCGATGGCGACGGCTTTGCCAATGCCGTCGAGGCCACGGCCAAGGCCAATCCGGGCGCGAAGGCGTCGACACCGAAAGCGCCGGGCGACTGGCTGGATCTGGCCAGCCTGATCCCGCGCGAGGTGCAGAACCGCTTCCCCGGCGTGAAGACCTGGCTGCCGAAGGATGCGCTGCTGACCGATGCCGACGTCGCGCGTGCCGCAACGCTCGGCGCCAAGCTCGGCAAGGCCGACGACAACACGATCTACATTCCGCTGGTCGAGCAGAAGCCGGCCGGTACGGCGCTGATCTTCGCTGCCGAGTTCCGCGGCAAGCCGTTCTACCTGCTGATGACGACGGATCGCCAGCTGAATGTCGCTGCGGTTGCACCGATGAACACGCGGCAGGTGCCGGCGGCGGCGAAGTCCGCGGTGTACGCGAAGTTCAACGGCCTCGCCGTCGACAAGCTGCCGGCGGCCAGCGGCGATGATCTGGATGCGGTGATCACCGCGGCGGTGAAGAAGGCCGGCACCTTGCTGTACGTGCGACTGAAGGGCGCCTGATGACGCGGATCGCCGCACGATCGGTGCTGGCGTGCAGCGTGCGCGCGTGCGCCGCGTGGGCTGGCGGCCGGTTGAGCCTTGCCCTGCGCACTTGCGTGGCCGTGCTGCTGCTCGCGTTCGCGGTGATCGGCACGGCACCGGTTCGCGCGGACGATGCTCCGGCCGCCGCACAGTCGCCTGCCGCAGCGCCCGCTGCCGCCGGGACACCGGCCAACGCCGATGCCTCCAAAGCCGACAAGGACGATTTCGACTTCTTCAGCGACCAGCCGGTCGCCGCCGCCGACATCGTGCAGTTGCCGCCGGAACGGCCGTCGTGGCAGACCGTCGGCGGGCCGATCGCGCTGGCGCTGTTCTTCTTCGCGCTGAATCTGACGATCTGGCGGCTGGTGCCCTTTCCCAAAACTTCCTCGTCGCATTCGATCGACATCAACCTGCGCAACTTTCCGCCGGCGGCGAAGCGCGGCATCGCGATGGCGGTCGTGATCTTCGGCATCGCGTTCGTCTTCGGCGCGTCCGAGATCAGCTACCAGCTGAACCTGCACGGCTCGGCGAGTGCCTATTTCGATCAGATGTCGCTCGGCAAGCTGATCGCGTTCAGCCACGCGCACCTGTTCGGCTTCACCACCAGCTTCTTCATCGTCGGCATTCCGTTTTCGCTGCAGTTCAACCAGCTGCGCGTCTACCAGTGGGTGTTCCCGGTCGGCCTCGCGGCGTCCCTGACCGACGTCATCTCGTGGTGGGGCATCAAGTACGTGTCACCGAACTTCGAGTGGATCAGCCTGTTCTGCGGGCTGCTGTTCACGATCAGCTACGGCTGGATGCTGATCGGCCTGCTGCGCGTGCTGCTGTTCCCGGAAGTGATCTGGGGCAGCGACAAGGACAAGGAAGAACGTCTGGCCAAGCGCCGCGCTGCGGAATCGACCAAGTCGGGCGGCCATTCCTGAGTCTTCATTTCTTCACGGTGCGGCCTCAACGTCGCATCCGGTTTTCACCTGCGGAGCGTTTCCATGATTCCCTTCTCGATCAAAGTGTTCATCTACAAGCTGTTCCAGCTCGCGCTGAAATGGTCGACCAAGCTGCTGACCTTCCGCACGCCGGAGCTGTTCAGCGGTGCCGGTTCGTCGCTGCAGTTGTGCGAGCACATCGCGACCCGGACCGACGTCAAGAGCCTGCTGATCGTCACCGACGCGATGCTGGTCAAGATCGGTCTGCTGAACCCGATGCTGGACAAGCTCAAGTCGCTCGGCATCAGCACCGTGATCTATGACGGCGTGCTGCCGAACCCGACGATCGAGCAGATCGAGACCGGCCTCACGATGCTGAAAAGCGCCGGCTGCACGGCGATCCTCGCGATCGGCGGCGGTTCGTCGATCGACGCCGCGAAGGTCATCGCCGCCCGCGCCCGCAACCCGCACAAGATCGTCCACATGGCCGGCCTGATGCGCGTGTTCTTCAAGCCGATGCCGCTGTACGCGGTGCCGACCACCGCCGGCACCGGCTCGGAAGTGACGATTGCCGCCGTGGTGTCGGATCCGTCGACCACCCGCAAGTTCGCGATCATGGACCCGAAGCTGGTGCCGATCGGCGCCGCGCTCGACGGCGCGTTGATGGCCGGCCTGCCGCCGCACATCACGTCGGCCACCGGCATGGACGCGTTGACCCACGCGGTGGAGGCCTACATCTCGCGCAACCACACGCCGATGACCGATGCCGAAGCGCTCGAAGCGACGCGCCTGATCATGCAGAACCTGCCGGCGGCGGTCGCGACCGGCAGCAACATCGAGGCGCGCCAGAACATGGCGGTGGCCTCGTTCAAGGCCGGCGTGGCGTTCACCACGGCGGGCGTCGGCTACGTGCACGCGATTGCCCACAACTTCGGCGCGTACTACCACCTGCCGCATGGCCTCGCGAACGCGATCATCCTGCCGTACGTGCTCGATTTCTCGAAGCCGGACTGCGCCGAACGCCTGGCCAAGCTGGCGGAAGTCAGCGGCCTGAAGCAGGGCGGGGAAAGCGATGCCGTGCTGGCCGATCGCTTCATCGCCCATATCCGCAAGCTCAATGCCGAGTTCGGCATTCCGACGCAGGTCGACAAGCTCAAGGCCAGCGACATTCCGGCGATCACCGACAAGGCGCTGGCCGAGGCGCACTGGACCTACGCCGTGCCGCGCTACATGGACAAGGCCGAGTGCGAGGCGTTCGTGGCGCAAATGCTGCCGAAGGCCGCCTGAGCGGCGATTGAAGATCCCGTTCCATCGGCTGCGCCATCCCGCGGCCGATGGCGCGGAGTGGCCCCGGCGCTGGCGCCACCCGCGCGCAGCGCCGACAATCCGCATCGGTTTCAGAGATTCGGAATTCCATGATCGTTTTCATCACCGGCGCCAGCGCCGGTTTCGGGGCCGCGATGGCGCGGCAGTTCGTGGCGGCAGGCCATCGCGTGATCGCCAGCGCTCGCCGCGTCGACAAGCTCGCCGCGCTGCAGGCGGAACTCGGGCCATCGCTGCTGCCGGTGGCGCTCGATGTCACCGATCGTGCCGCCATCGCCGCCGTCATCGCCGCGCTGCCGGCGGACTGGGCGGCGATCGACGTGCTGGTCAACAACGCCGGTCTGGCCCTCGGGCTGGAACCGGCACAGCGCGCCAGCCTCGATGACTGGGAGCGCATGGTCGATACCAACATCAAGGGCCTGATGACGATGACCCACGCGCTGCTGCCGGGCATGGTGGCGCGCGGCCGCGGCCACGTGATCAACATCGGCTCCACCGCCGGCGAGTGGCCGTATCCGGGCGGCAACACCTATGGCGCGACCAAGGCCTTCGTCCGCCAGTTCACCTTGAACCTGCGAGCCGATCTGGTCGGCACCGGCGTCCGCGCCACCGACATCGAGCCCGGCCTGTGTGGCGGCACCGAGTTTTCCGCCGTGCGCTTCCACGGCGATCAGGCCAAGGCCGATGCGGTCTATGCCGGCACCGTGCCGCTGACGGCCGACGACATCGCCGAAACCGTGCTGTGGGTCGCGAGCCGGCCGGCGCACATCAACATCAACCTGCTGCAGCTGATGCCGGAATGTCAGGCGATCGGCCCGCTGGCGATCAAGCGCCAGCCGCTGCCCGGCGCGGCCTCGACCTGATGGCCGCGTTCAAGGATTCCGGCGTCATCGTCATCGACGACGACGAGTACCACTGGCAGGTGCGCCACTGGATCGGCGGGCCGCTGAAGGGCGGCGGCTGCGGCGGCCTGTCGGTGACCGTGTCGACCGATCCGGGCAAGCGCCGCGAACTGATCGTCGAGTTCCCGTTCGTCGAGTTCGGGCACGGCAAGCCGAAGTCCGAAGTGCAGTTCGCCAAGCGTCTGCAAGGCTGCATCGAAGCGGCGATCGCCGACGGCTACCGCCCGAATTCGCGCGGCCGGCCGTGGATCTGGGAAGCCGAGCCGGCCTGAGCGCGCCTCCTTCCTCCGCGTGCGAGGCAGGCGATCAGTGCCTTGCCCCGTACAATGTTGTCCTCACTTCTGAAGCACGGCCACCCGGCCGATTGACCGCGTCCCGATGAAATCCCAACTGCAGGACCTGCTGCGCACCGCCCTCGCCACCGTGCTCGCCGGCACCGATGTGCCCGCGCCGCGCGAGATCCTCGTCGAACCGGCGAAGGACAAGAAGAACGGCGACTTCGCGACCAACCTCGCGCTGACCCTGGCCAAGCCGCTCGGCAAGCCGCCGCGCGCCGTGGCGGAAGCGATCGTCGCGGCCCTGCCGGCGGGCGGCATCGTGTCGAAGGTCGAGATCGCCGGCCCGGGCTTCATCAACTTCTTCCTCGCGGCCGGCGCGCTGCAGCAGATCGTGGTCGAGATCCTGAACGCCGGCGACGCGTTCGGCATCGACCGCTCGGGCGCCAAGGGCAAGGCGATGGTCGAGTTCGTCTCGGCCAATCCGACCGGCCCGCTGCACGTCGGCCACGGCCGCGGTGCGGCGGTCGGCGACTGCATGGCGCGCGTGCTCGCCGCCGCCGGCTGGCAGGTGACGAAGGAGTTCTACTACAACGACGCCGGCAACCAGATCGCCAACCTCGGCGTGTCGGTGCAGGCGCGGGCCAAAGGCATCAAGCCGGGCGATGCCGGCTGGCCGGAAGACGGCTACCGCGGCGACTACATCGACGACGTCGCCAAGGCCTACCTCGCCGGCGAAACCGTCACCGCCGACGACCGCGCGGTGACCGCGAAGGCCGACGCCGACGATCTCGACGCGATCCGCGACTTCGCCGTGGCCTATCTGCGCCGCGAGCAGGATCTGGACCTGCGCGCGTTCGGCGTGAAGTTCGATGTCTACTACCTCGAATCGTCGCTGTACGCCGATGGCAAGGTCGACAGCACCGTGGCCGCGCTGCAGGCCAGCGGCCACACCTTCGAGGAAGGCGATGCGCTGTGGCTGCGCACCACCGCGTTCGGTGACGACAAGGATCGCGTGATGCGCAAGCGCGAAGGCGGCTACACCTACTTCGTGCCGGACGTCGCCTATCACGTCAACAAGTGGCAGCGCGGCTTCGTCCGCGTGATCAACGAGCAGGGCGCCGACCACCACGGCACCATCGCCCGCGTGCGCGCCGGCCTGCAGGCGCTCGACATCGGCATTCCCAAGGGCTACCCGGAATACGTGCTGCACCAGATGGTCACCGTGATGCGCGGCGGCGAGGAAGTGAAACTGTCGAAGCGCGCCGGTTCCTACGTGACCCTGCGCGACCTGATCGACGAGGCCGGGCGCGACGCCACGCGCTACTTCCTCGTCGCCCGCAAGAGCGATTCGCAGCTGATCTTCGACATCGACCTGGCGCGCGCGCAGACCAACGACAACCCGGTCTATTACATCCAGTACGCCCACGCCCGCGTCTCGGCGGTGTTCCGGCAGCTGGCCGAGCGCGGCCTGCGCTACGACGCGGCCGCGGGCCTTGCGGCACTCGATCAGCTGACCGAAGCCGATGCCGTGGCGCTGGTCGCGCTGCTCGGCCGCTTCGCCGAGACGGTGCAGTCGGCTGCGCAGAATCTCGAGCCGCACGTCGTCGCCCAGTACCTGCGCGATCTCGCCGCCGCCTTCCATGGCTACTACCACGCGGTGCCGTTCCTGATCGATGACGAGGCCCTGCGCAACGCCCGTCTGGCGCTGGCGCTGGCCACCCAGCAGGTGCTGAAGAACGGGCTCGACCTGCTCGGCGTTTCCGCACCGGACCGGATGTAGGCCCGTGGCCCGCGACTACGCCAAGCCGCGCCACCCGAACGCCAACCGCAATCGCGGCAACGGCAACGGTCAGCCGGGCAATCGCCGCGGATCGTCGTCCGGCGGCGGAGGCAGCAGCGGACGCGACCTGCCGGGCTGGGTCTGGCTAGTCGTCGGTCTGGCGATAGGGCTGGTCGTTGCCGCGTTCGTCTACATCGACCGGCCGTCGCACCGCACCGCGCTCGGCGAAGGCGCTGCTTCGAGCGCCGCAGCCGCGGGTCCGGCCGCATCCGCCAGGGATCGCGACGCGGGAAAGTCCGATGACGCCGGCAAGGGTGAAGCGAAGGGCAGTGACCGCAAGGACACCGCTGCCGCCGACAAGCCGGCGCCGAAAGAGCCGGTCAAGGACAGCGCGGCAGCCGGCAGCGGCGCCGTGGCCGTGCCGGACAAGGTGCCGTCGCGCTATTCGTTCTACAACGAGCTGCCGAAGATCGAAGTGACGATCCCGCGCGAGTACTCGCGCCCGGCACCGGTCGGCAAGCCGCCGAAGGCGCCGCCGCCGGACGTCAAGCAGGCGCTGGCCGATCCGGGTGGCGCGTATCTGGTGCAGGTCGGCGCGTACAAGTCGCGCGACGAGGCCGACAAGCAGCGCGCCAGCCTCGCGCTGATCGGCTACGAATCGCGCATCGAGCAGGTCACCCTGACCGAACGCGACACCCGCTTCCGCGTGCGCATCGGCCCGCAGCCGACGCTGGCGGCGGCGCAGTCGGTGCTGGCGAGGCTGGAGAGCAACAAGATCAAGGGCTTTCTGGTCAAGATCAAGGATTGAGTCGGCATGCGACGCCGATCAAGCCCGCACCGATCCCGGCAACACGGCGCGTGAAGTTTTGACCGCGGCGCAGTATTTTCGGAGCTGATCCCTCGCCGAGATTCCCCGTGTCCCTGTCGAAGTTCGCCGGCACCGCGCTGGCCGTTGCCCTGTTGCCTCTGGCTGCCTCTGCGGCCGATCCGGTCAAGCGCGTCGAGCGCGGCGCGCTGGTGATCGAAGGCATTCCGGAGATTCCGCCGGCGCTGGCCGAGCGCACCAACCGCTACCAGCAGTCGCGCGGCGCGACGCTCGAAGGCTGGCTCGCCGACGGCAGCCTGCTGATCTCGACCCGCTTTGGCGAAACCGCGCAGATCCACCGGGTGCTGGCACCGGGTGCGGCGCGTACCCAGCTGACGTTCTTTCCGGAGCCGATCAATGGCGCCTCGCCATCCCCGGACGGCAAGGGCTTCCTCTTCGGCAAGGACAACGGCGGCAACGAGTTCTTCCAGCTCTACTTCCACGATCTGGCCAGCGGCGAGTACCGCCTGCTGACCGATGGCAAGTCGCGCAACACCGGCGGGCTGTTCGCCGAGACCGGCGAGCAGTTCGCGTTCAGCACCACGCGCCGCAACGGCCGCGACAGCGACATCCATCTCGCCACGCCTTCACAGCCGGGCTCGACGCCGCTGGTCGAGGCCGAAGGCTCGTGGAGCGCGGTGGACTGGTCGCCGGATGGCCGTACCCTGCTGGTCGGCCGCTACATCTCGGCGCAGGAAAGCGAGCTGTATCTGGTGGACGTGCAGAGCCGCGAGCGTCGCCGCTTCCACCCGGCGAACACGCCGATCGCGTTCAGCAACGCCCAGTTCGCGAAGGACGGCAAGGGCATCTACTACATCTCCGACGAAGGCTCGGACTTCCAGCAGCTGCGCTACGAGCGTCTCGACGGCAGCGGCGCGAAAGTGCTGACCGCCGACCTGCCGTGGGATGTCGATGGCCTCGAACGCTCGCCGGACGGCCGCTGGCTGGCCTACACCGCCAATGTCGATGGTGCGAGCCAGCTCAAGCTCATCGACCTGAAGACCGGCAAGCCGGCCGCCGTGCCCGCGATTCCGGTCGGCCTGATCGGGTCGCTGAGCTTCGACCACGCCGGCAAGCGCCTCGGCTTCGTGCTGAACAGCCCGCGCTCGGCCAGCGACGTCTTCTCGTTCGTCCCCGGCAGCAACAAACCGGCGCTGACCCGCTGGACCACCAGCGAAACCGGCGGGCTCAAGGCCGAGACCTTCACCGAGCCGACCCTGATCCGTTACCCGAGCTTCGATGGCCGCAGCATCCCGTCGTTCCTGTACACGCCGAAGGGCGCAG
This sequence comes from Nevskia sp., assembly GCF_021732705.1. Taxonomy (GTDB): domain Bacteria; phylum Pseudomonadota; class Gammaproteobacteria; order Nevskiales; family Nevskiaceae; genus Nevskia. Next base: position 103,110 of record NZ_JAKFUM010000008.1, read on the forward strand.
GCCCGCATCCGGTGCTGATCTCGATCCACGGCGGGCCGGAAGGGCAGTCGCAGCCGAGCTACAACCCGACCACCGAATTCTTCGTGCGCGAACTCGGCATCGCCGTGCTGACGCCGAACGTGCGCGGCTCCACCGGCTACGGCAAGACCTATCTCGGGCTCGACAACGGTTACCAGCGCGAGGACTCGGTCAAGGACATCGGCGCACTTCTCGACTGGATCGCGAAGCAGCCGAACCTTGATGCGAAGCGCGTGGTGGTGGCCGGCGGCTCGTACGGCGGCTACATGACGCTCGCCGCGATGACCCACTACAACGATCGCCTCGCCGGCGGCATCGACACCGTCGGCATCTCGAACTTCGTCACCTTCCTGACCAACACCCAGGACTATCGCCGCGACCTGCGCCGGGTCGAATACGGCGACGAGCGCGACCCGCAGATGAAGGCCTTCCTCGAGCGGATCTCGCCGCAGACCCATGCTGCGAAGATCACCAAGCCGATGCTGATCGTGCAGGGCCTGAACGATCCGCGCGTGCCGTACACCGAAAGCGAGCAGATGGTCGCGACGATCCGGGGCAACGGTGGCGAAGTCTGGTATCTGCTGGCCAAGGACGAGGGCCATGGCTTCCGCAAGAAGGGCAACCGCGACTACAACAGCAACGCCATCGTGCTGTTCTTGCAGAAGATCATCGGCACGCCCTGATCGGGGCCTGATTCAAGCCTGATCCGGACGGGACCCGGAACCGCCTGCCGTCACCGCACCTCGACGGCAGGCGGCGCTTGATCCAACGGCCGAGTGCTTGACCGCAATCCGCGCCCCGAATACCGTGTGACCCCATGTAGTCACATGGTATTCGGAGGCATCCAGCATGAACACGCTGCAAGTTCGCGAAGCCAAGGCCGCGTTTTCATCGCTGATCGCGGCGGCCGAGAACGGCCAGCCGACCATGATCACGCGCCACGGCCAGCCGATGGCGATGGTCGTGCCGGTCGCAGAAGGCCGCAAGCTGTATCCGGACAACCAGCCGAGCTTCGCCGACTACCTGCTGGCGATTCCGGAGAGTTTCGACGAGCCCGACGTTGCGCCCGAGCGGAACACCGCGCCGCTGCGTGACATCGACCTGTGAGCCGCGCCGCTACGGAAGGCTATTTGCTCGATACCAGCGTGCTGTCGGCTTTCGCGCCGGACCGCGCCGCCGTGTCGCCCGAACTTGGGATCTGGCTGCGGGCGGCGAGTGATCGCCTGTTCGTGCCGTGCATCGCGGTGGCCGAACTCGAACAGGGCATCGCCAAACTGCATCGCGCCGGCGGCGTGGCGCGGGCAGCGCGACTGTCGATCTGGCTCGACGGGCTGCTGAAGCACTACGGAGACCGCGTGCTGCCGCTCGATGCTGCCGTCAGCCGGGTGCTCGGCCGCATGGCCGATGCCGCGGTCGCAAGCGGCCAGCATCCCGGCTTCCCCGATGCGGCGATCGCGGCTTTGGCGAAACATCACGCCTTGCTCGTGCTGACGCGCAATACCCGCCACTTCGATGCGCTGGGCGTCGCGAACGCGGACCCGTTTGTCGCGCCGCCGACGTAAGCGGGAACCGAGCCGCGCTAGCCGCGCAGGTCTGCCAGCACCGCCGACGTTTCCGGCCGAACGCCGCGCCAGCGCTGGAACGCTTCGGCGGCCTGTTCGACCAGCATGCCGAGGCCATCGCTCAGGCGGCTGGCGCCCTGCGCGGCCGCCCAGTCGAGGAATGGACGCGACGCCGGCCCGTAGTTCAGGTCGTAGGCAGTCGCACCCGGCGCGAAAAGACCCGGCGGCAGGCGTGGTACTTCGCCCTTGTGGCCGGCGCTGGTGGCGTTCAGCACAAGGTCGTACTGATCGCCCTTCAGCGACAGGTGCGTGCGCGGCACGATGTTGCCGAGCGGCTTCAGTGCGGCGGCGATCTCTTCCGGCTTCCACGGGTTGCGGTTGGAGATCGCGACGATCGCCGGCTGCTCGGCCAGCAGCGGCGCGAGGATGCCGCGGGCGGCACCGCCGGCGCCGAGCACCAGCACGCGCTTGCCCGCGATCGCCACGCCGAGGTTGGCGACGAGATCGCGCACCAGCCCGGCACCATCGGTGTTGTCGCCATGCCAGCCGGTGGCGGTGCGGATGAGCGTGTTGACCGCACCGGCGGCAACGGCAGCGTCCGAGCGGGTTTCGCTCAGTGCGAAACCGGCCTGCTTGTGCGGCACGGTCAGGTTGAAGCCGGCCCAGGCGTCGGCGTGGAAGCGGGCGAGCGACGGCGCCAGTTCGTCCGGCGCGATTTCGTAGGCCTCGTACAGCAGCTTCTGGTTCAGGCTTGCGGCGAACGCCGCGTGGATGCGCGGGGACTTCGAATGGGCGATCGGCTGGCCGAGCACGCCGTAACGACTGACGTCAGCATTCATGCGATCAGGCGTCCTTCAGCCACTGCGCGGCCTGCTTCGAGAAATAGCTCAGGATCATGTCGGCGCCGGCGCGGCGGAAGCACAGCAGCGATTCCATCACCACCTTCTTCTCGTCCAGCCAGCCGTTCTGGGCCGCGGCCTTCAGCATCGCGTACTCGCCGGAGACCTGATACGCCGCCACCGGTACGCCGAACTCGTCCTTCACGCGGCGGATGATGTCGAGATACGGCATGCCCGGCTTGACCATGACGATGTCCGCACCCTCGGCGATGTCGAGGCCGACTTCGCGCAGCGCCTCGTCGCTGTTGGCCGGGTCCATCTGGTAGGTGCGCTTGTCGCCCTTGAGGGCGGCGGCCGAGCCGACGGCATCGCGGAACGGGCCGTAGAAGCCGCTGGCGTATTTCGCCGCGTAGCTCAGGATCATCGTGTTGTGGCGGTTGTCGCGCTCCAGCACCGAACGGATGGCGCCGACTCGGCCATCCATCATGTCTGAAGGTGCGACGACATCGGCCCCGGCGCGCGACAGCACCACCGCCTGCTTGCGAAGCGCCTCGACCGTGATGTCGTTGGCGACGTAGCCGGCTTCGTCGAGGATGCCGTCGTGGCCGTGGCTGGTATACGGATCGAGCGCGATGTCGACGATGACGCCGAGCTCCGGGCAGGCGTCCTTCACGCGCTTGATCGCGCGCGGAATCAGGCCGTCCGGGTTCAGCGATTCGCTGCCGACCTCGTTCTTCAGGTGCGGTGGGATCACCGGGAACATCGCCACCGCCGACACGCCGAGCGCCGCCAGTTCACGGCATTCGGCGACCAGCTGGTCGAGATCGCGGCGGATCTGGCCCGGCATCGAGGCGATCGGCCCGCGCAGATCGCCTTCGGCCACGAACAGCGGCTGGATCAGCTGGCCGGCGGCAAGGCGGGTCTCGCGCGTGAGTTCCCGCGAAAAGGCGGCGGCGCGCGCACGGCGCGGACGGGTGGCGGGATACGCGGTGTGGATCACGGCAGGCTCGCTCGGTGGTGAAGCGCAAGTATAGTCGCCGGCCTCGAGGGGCCGGTCGCGATGACCGGCGCGGACGGTGCATCACCGGGCAGGATCGCGGCCCGTCGCCGACGGCCGATGGCGGATCAGGCCGAATCGATGCCCGGCCAACGAGAGATCGACGAGAGATCGGCGGCGGATCGGCGGCAGGTCGACGGAGGATCGGCCAGCCGCGCACGGTCTTTCACCCAGTTTCCACGAGGCACTTGCTATCATCCGTGTCGATCGTTTCCAAGACGAAATCCCCTTCGAACATGAGCCTCACCAGCGCCGATTCCGAGCGTCTCGTTCGCCTGCTGGCCGATACCGGCGCAGGCGATCAACGCGCGTTCGCGCAGCTCTACGAGGCCTGCAGTTCGCATCTGTTCGGCTTGCTGCTGCGTATGCTCAAACGTCGGGATTGGGCTGAGGAAGCGCTGCAGGATTGCTTCCTCCGGGTCTGGCAGAAAGCCGACACCTACGCGCCGGAAAAGGGCGCGCCGCTGACGTGGCTGATGACGGTGGCTCGCTACCGCGCGCTGGACCTCATCCGCATGAAGCGGCCGGAAGTGGAAATGCCGGAGGAAGGCGAGGAAGCGCCGATGACCTTCGCCGATGTCGGCGAAAGCCCGGAAGATCGGGCAGTGGAACGGGAAGGTCTGGGCATGCTGCGGGATTGCATGCGCGACTTGCAGAGCGAGCAGAAGCGCAGCGTGCCGCTCGCGTATTACGAGGGTTACACCCATCAGGAGCTGGCACGCGTGATGAATGCGCCACTCGGAACGGTGAAGAGTTGGGTGCGGCGCGGCCTGACGCGTCTGCGCGAATGTCTTGATGGAACGGTGAGCGGCGGCACGAGATGAAGGTTCAGAACGCCCAGTTGCGCCAGATGCTGGCTGCCGAGTACGCCCTCGGCACGCTGCGCGGACGCGCCCGCCGCCGGTTCGAGAAGCTGGTGCAGAAGGATCACGACCTTCGGGCGGTCGTCACGCTGTGGGAAACCCGGCTCGCCGGCCTGGCCGATGACGTGCAGCCGGTGGCACCGGCGCCGTCGGTGTGGCAGTTCATCCAGCAGCGCATCGGTCCGGCCCCCGAAGCGGCACCGGCGCCACGCGCCACGGTCACGCCGATCCGCAAGCCGGCCGCCGCGACGCCGCCAGCGGCAGCGCCGAAGCCGCCGCCGCCGTGGCGCATTCTCGCCGGGCTTGCGACGGCGGCCGCGGTGGTGCTTGCCGTGCTGTTCGGTTCGCGCGTCGGCACGCCGCCGGTGGTGGCCACGGCGCCGCCCGCTGCCTCGCCGGTGGTGCCGCAGACGATCTACGTGTCGCTGCTGCGTCTGCCGGAATCGGACATGCAGTGGACGCTGTCGGTGAAACCGCAGCTCGATCAGGTCATTGCCGTCGCCAGCGGTGCCTATCCGAAGCTCGGCGAGCACAGCCTGGAACTGTGGCTGATCACCGACGCCGGCCCGGTGTCGCTCGGCCTGCTGCCAACCGCCGGCGAAGGCCAGTTGAAACTGCCGCCTGGCGTCGGCGGCGAGCGCCTGACCCTGGCGGTCAGCCTGGAACCGGTCGGCGGCTCGCCGACCGGCAAGCCGACCGGCCCGGTGCTGACATCCGGCCCGGCGATCAAGGCGGCCTGATCCGGTTCGAGGTCCGGCGCAGCACGCGCTCGGGTTCGGTCGATCACCCAGAAAACTGGCGACGCCCTCGCCGGTTCTTGGTTGTCCGCGACGGGCTCAGCCCAGCCGCTGCACCATCCAGCCAAGCACATCGGCGGTGGTTTGTTCGCGGCAGACGTCGTTCAGCAACTCGTGCCGGCCGTCTGCGTACGAGATGACGCTGGCATCGGAGATGCCGGCGGCGCGATAGCGCTGCACGAGTCCATCCGGCCCGGTCCGGCCCTGACTGACCGGGTCGGCCGTGCCGCAGATCAGCAGGATCGGCAGCGACTTCGGAATCCGCGCCAGCCGCGCGGCATCGCCGAATCCGGCACCGGCGGCGAACAGGTCGGCCCACATCTGTGCCGAGCAGCGGAAACCGCACAGCGGATCGGCGACATAGGCATCGACCTCCGCCGGATCGCGTGACAGCCAGTCGAAGCCGGTCCGCGCCGGCGCGAACGGCTTGTTGAAGGCCTTGAAAGTCAGCGCTTCCGCCAGCGCGCTCGGGTGGCGGCGGCCGAGCAGCGCGCCTTCCGCCTGCATCAGCAGCCGCCCGAGTGCGCGCAGCGGCCCGAGCGTGTGGCTGGTCGCCGACAGCACCGCCGCCGCGAGCTTCGCGCCGTGCTCGACGAGATAGTCCTGCATCAGGAACGAGCCCATGCTGTGCCCGAACGCGACGATCGGCAGGCCCGGGTGGCTCCTTGCGGCGTAGACCCGCGTGGCGTCGATCGCATCGACCATCTGCGCCCATCCGCTGTCATCGTCGGCGACAAAGCCGCGATCTTCCGTCTTCGCGCTCAGGCCGTGGCCGGGCAGGTCCGGCGCGAACACGGCGAAGCCCTGCGCATTCGCGGCGGCGGCGAAGCGGGCGTAGCGGGCGCCGTGTTCGGCCATGCCGTGAATGATCAGCAGCACCGCGCGCGGCGGCGTGTCCGGCAGCCAGCGGTGGATGAAAAGCGGCGGCAGCGCCGCGCGGGTCAACTGGAAACCATCGGCCGTCATCGGTACCTTTCCTGCACGACCGTCGCTGGTCGCCCAGAACTATAACCAACAGGCTCCCGTCGCCATGGCCATCGATCCGCATGACCGCACCACCACCGCGCTGCTGGCGATCGACCAGGGCACCACCAGCAGCCGGGCGATCGTATTCGATCGCGTCGGCAACAAGCTCGGCGTGGCGCAGCGCGAACTGCCGCAGTCGTTCCCGGAATCGGCCGACGCGGTGGCCGCGGATGGCGGCAAGCTGGCGCTGGTCGAGCACGATGCCAGCCGGATCTGGACCGACACGCTGGCCTGCGCCCGCGAAGCGATCGCCAAGGCCGGGCTCGAGGCGCGCGACATCGCCGCGATCGGCATCACCAACCAGCGCGAGACGACGGTGGTGTGGGACCGCGCGACCGGCACGCCGATCCATCCGGCCATCGTCTGGCAGGACCGCCGCACCGCTGCGTTCTGCACCGAGCACGCCGACGCCGCGCTCGCCCTCGGCCTGCAGGCACGGACCGGCCTGCTGCTCGATCCGTATTTCTCGGCGACGAAGATCGCGTGGATTCTGGACCACGTGCCCGGCGCGCGCGCCCGTGCCGACGCCGGCGAACTGGCCTTCGGCACCATCGACTGCTGGCTGCTGTGGCAGCTGACCGGTGGTCGCGTGCACGCCACCGATGCCAGCAATGCCTCGCGCACGCTGCTGTACAACCTGCACACGGCCGACTGGGACGACGAACTGCTGGCCTTCTTCCGCGTGCCGCGCAGCCTGCTGCCAGCGGTGCGCGACAGCGCCGCCGATTACGGCCACACCGCGCCCGAACTGCTGGGCGCGGCGGTGCCGATCGGCGCGCTGGTCGGCGATCAGCAGGCGGCGACGGTCGGCCAGGCCTGCTTCCAGCCGGGCATGATCAAGTCGACCTACGGCACCGGCTGCTTCGTGGTGATGAACACCGGTACCAAGGCCGTGCAGTCGCAGCAGCGCCTGCTCGGCACCGTCGGCTACCGGCTCGGGGGCGTCACCACCCATGCCCTCGAAGGCTCGATCTTCGTGGCCGGAGCCGCCGTGCAGTGGCTGCGCGACGCGGTGCACCTGATCGGCTCGGCAGCGGAAACCGAAGCGCTGGCGCGGACCATTCCGGACACGCAGGGCGTCTATCTGGTGCCGGCGTTCACCGGCCTCGGCGCCCCGTACTGGGACCCGCGCGCCCGCGGCGCGATCCTCGGTCTGACCCGCGATTCCGGCATCGCCCACATCGTCCGCGCGGCGCTCGAATCGGTCTGCTACCAGACCCGGGATCTGCTCGACGCGATGGCGCGCGATGCGGTCGAAGTGACCGAGCTGCGCGTCGACGGCGGCATGGCCGTCAACGACTGGCTGATGCAATTTCTCGCCGACATCGTCCGCGTGACCGTGGTGAGGCCGCAGACGGTCGAGACCACCGCCCTCGGCGCGGCGCTGCTGGCGGGCTTGACGGCGGGCGTCTACGAATCGCTCGACGAGATCGCGGCGCTGTGGCGCGCCGAAGCCCGTTTCGTGCCGCAGATGGACGCGGCCCGCGCCGACGCGCTGTACGCCGGCTGGGTCGATGCGGTGGCGAGAACGCGTTCGGCCTGACGCGGCGGCGGCCAGCCGCGCGGATCAGGTCACCCAGTCGCGCGGGCGCAGATAGTCGGCGAGGAAGGTCGCTTCCGGACTGCCTGGTTCCGGTTGGTGGTTGTAGTGCCAGGCCACCAGCGGCGGCATCGACATCAGGATCGACTCGATGCGGCCCTTGCTCTGCAGCCCGAACAGCGTGCCGCGATCCCAGACCAGATTGAATTCGACATAGCGGCCGCGCCGGTACAGCTGCCAGTCGCGCTCGCGCTGGGTGTACGGCAGGCCGATGCGACGCTCGACGATCGGCACGTAGGCCGGCAGGAAATGGTCGCCGACGCTCTGCATCAGCGCGAAGCTGGCGTCGAAACCGCCTTCGGTCCAGTCGTCGTAGAACAGACCGCCGATGCCGCGCGGCTCGCCGCGATGCTTCAGGAAGAAATAGTCGTCGCACTGCGCCTTGAGCTTCGGAAACACGCTCGGGCCGAACGGCGCGCAGGCGTCGCGGGCGGTCGAGTGCCAGTGGATCGCGTCTTCCTCGAAGCCGTAGTACGGCGTCAGGTCGAAGCCGCCGCCGAACCACCAGACCGGTTCCTCGCCGTCCTTTTCCGCGATCAGGAAGCGGACATTGGCGTGCACTGTCGGCGCGTACGGATTGCGTGGGTGGAACACCAGCGACACGCCCATCGCCCGGAAGCCGCGGCCGACCAGTTCCGGCCGCGCGGCGGTCGCCGCCGGCGGCAGTTTCGTGCCGCGGATATCGGAGAAATTGACGCCGGCGCGCTCGAACACGGCGCCGTCCGCGAGCACGCGCGATTCGCCGCCGCCGCCCTCGTCGCGCTGCCAGGCATCGCGCAGGAACGTGGCCTGACCGTCGATCCGTTCGATCTCGGCCGTGATGCGGTTCTGCAGACCGCGCAGATAGGTTTCGACGGCAACCGGATCGGGCCGGGACACGGGGCTGGTGCTCATCGCGAAAGTGTAATCGGGTTGCCGCCGAAGTCGGCGATCGTCAGCGCCGCTGGGCGGCGGCCGGATCGAGCCACAGCAGCAACCCGGCCAGTGCGACGACGAACAGCAGCGGCGCCAGCCACCAGGCGATGTCGATGTGGCGCAGCCAGCGCTCGGCCTTGGCCGACGGCCACTGCCGCCGTGCGAAGTGCTCCGCCAGCCACGGCATCGACTCGGCATGGGCGATCGCGGCCAGCAGCACGGCGAGCAGGCCGGCCGCCAGTTCGTCGTGCAGCACGGCATTCAGCAGGCCGAACAGCAGCATGCCGGCGACCATCAGGCCGCGAAACAGCGCGTTCAGCGCGCGGCGGCCGTGGCGCAGCAGCAGCGTGCCGAACGCGATCAGCGCGGCGGCGAACTGCCAGCCGGGCGTCGGCAGCGCCGCGCAGCCGATCAGCGCGGCGACCAGCGCCGTCAGCACGCGCTGGCGCGTCCTGCGGTCCGACCGACCATCGGCCAGCCGCGCATCCAGCCACGGCGTGACCCGCTGCCGCCAGCGCTGGCCCGCGTAGCGCAGGCCGAGCGCGATCGCGGTGATGACGGCGAGCTGCGCCAGCGCCAGCAGCACCGTCGTCGCCAGCGGCCAGTCCGCCAGCACGGTGCCGGGGGTCAGCCATCCGCGCAGCGCGCTGGCCGCGACCAGTGTCAGCCCGAACAGGATCGCGAGGCCGCGCAGCGTCACTTCATCGCGCGCGGCGGGGCGGCTCAGCGCTTCGGTCCACCAGCGGACCGAGGCCCGATCGAACTCGCCCGCAATCGTCTGCGCCATCGCGTCGCCCGGCAGCGTCTCGAGACGATCAAGCACTGCGCCAAACGCCGACGAGCGCCGCCGCGACTGGCGCAGCAGCGCGAACCGGATCGGACGCGGCGGCTGGCGCAGCGATGCCAGCGCCTGCCGCAGCGGCCGGCCATGGCGGCCGTCGGCCACGGCCTCGAGCCAGGCGCGGGTGTCGGCGGTCTGCCGCGCGGCATCGGCCGCGGCCAGTCGATCGCGCAGCGCATCCATCGCCGGGTGGTCGTGCAGCGGATGGCGCGGGTTGTCCCAGTCGAGCGCGCGCTGTGCGATGCCGGCCAGCGATTGCGGCAGTGGCTCGCGCTGCAGCAGCCCGAACAGCAGCCGACGCTCGAAATGCTCGCGCGCGTCGAGCGCCGTCAGCAGCGGATCGGCCAGCTGCCGCTGCAGGGTCGCTTCGATCGTCACGTCATCGAGCGCGTCGTGCCAGTTCTCGACCAGCCCTTGCGAGCGTTGCTCGGCCTGCACCATGGCCAGCCGCGTTTCCAGCTGCAGCCAGCGGCCGTCGTCGCCATAGCGATGCGCAGGCTGCTGCCAGCCCCAGACCGCGAGCGCGGCCTCGATCATCGGCACCAGCACCGGCAGGCGGGTGACGAGGATCCGCTGCAGGGCGTCCTCGAAGCGCTGCTGGGCGTGCGGCGCTGCCAGCGGCTCGGATGCCAGCATCTGCCGCAGCGCCTCGGTCGTCGCGAGAACGTCGTCGCTGCCGCGATGGCCGTCGACAAAGCGCTCGGCCAGCGCTTCCGGGTCAGAAGCCGGCACCGGCTCGGCGGGCGCGGCGGCGACTTCGACGCGGCTGTCGAAGCGGCTGTCGAAGCGGTCGGCCACCGCCGACTCGGCTGCGCCATCGGCCTCGCCATCGGCCTCCGCCTGCTCGGCGGCGGCCTGTCGCCATGGCGCTTCGTCGCGTGCCTGCTCGTAGGCCTCGCGCAGGCGCTGGAACGCCTTCGGATCGTCTTCCGGGCTGGTGCGTTTCAGGCGCGCCGCGTAGGCACGGCGAATCGCGGCCTGATCGCCGGTCGGCGCCAGGCCCAGCTCGGCCCAGATGCCGTGCAGCGACGTGGGATCGGACATGCGTCGGTCGGAGCGATCAGGTCAGCGGCGCGCCTTCCAGATCATCGAGCTGGCGCGACAGCTGCTCGCGGGCGTGGGCGATCTCGCGCGGGTCCTGCCGGGCCAGCACGTCGTCGAACGCGCCGATCTGCCGGCCGACCCAGTCGCGCACGTCGCCGAGCTGCTGTTCGTACAGCCGCGCCAGCCGCGCGGACAGCGCCCGGTTCTCGGCCTGATCGCGCGGATGGATCTTGAGCCGGGCCAGCGCATCGAGGCTGGCGCGGATCGCGTCCGCCGACATCGCGCCCGGCGTCTGCTCGATCAGCAGCCGCTGGCGGCTCTGGTCGGCCAGCACCAGCGCCTCGACTTCGAGCAGGCCGTTGACGTCGTAGGTGAAGCGCACGTCGATGGTCTGCTCGGCCTTCGGGCGGCGCGGCAGCGGCACGGTCAGCGTGCCGAGCGGCACGTTGTCTTTCACGTCCCGGCTTTCGCCCTGGAAGATGCGCAGCTCGACTTCGCTCTGATGGTCGGTCAGCGGCGAAACCTCCTTCGAGCGGCTGGCCGGGATCACCGTGTTGCGTTCGATGATCGGCAGGTAGATGCCGCTGCGCACGGCACCGCCGGCCGAGGTTTCGCTGGTCTCGATGCCGAGCGTGTACGGGCAGACGTCGGTCATCACGACGTCGTCGAGCGCGGCATCGCGCGCCTTGAGCCCGGCCTGCACGGCGGCGCCGACGGCGATCGCCTCGTCCGGGTTGATGTCGCGGTTCGGGAAGCGCCCGAACAGGCGCGACACCAGCCGGTGCACGATCGGCATGCGGGTGGCGCCACCGACCAGCACGATGCGCGCGAGATCGGCCGGGCGCAGGCGGGCGTCGCGCAGCGCCCGCTCCACCGGCGTGCGCAGGCGTTCGAGCAGCGGCGCGGCGCGGCGCTCGAACTCGGCCGCGGTGACGGTCCAGCGCGCGGTCTGGCCATCCTCGGTATGGCTGAACTCGGCGCTGTCGGCGGTCGACAGCACGCGCTTCACGCGCTCGGCCTCGGCCCGCAGCCGCGCGGCCTGCGCCTCGCCGAGCTTGCGCGCCTGCAGCCCGATGGCGGCACCGGCCTCGGCGATGAAGCCGTCGACCAGCAGGCTGACGAAGTCCTCGCCGCCGAGGTAGTTGTCGCCGGCCGTCGCCCGCACTTCCATCACGCCGGAGAACAGTTCGAGGATCGAAACATCGAAGGTACCGCCGCCGAGATCGAACACCAGAAACTGCGATTCCGGATCGGCCTGATGCAGGCCGTAGGCGAGCGCGGCCGCGGTCGGCTCGTTCAGCAGGCGCTCGACCTTGAGCCCGGCCAGCTCGCCGGCCACCCGTGTCGCCTTGCGCTGGGTGTCGTTGAAGTACGCCGGCACGGTGATCACCGCTTCGCTGACGGCTTCGCCAAGGAAGGCCTCGGCATCGGCCTTCAGCGCCTTGAGCACCAGCGCCGACAGCTCCTCCGGCCGGTATTCCCGCCCGGCCAGCCGCAGGCGCTTGTCCGTGCCCATGTAGCGCTTGAACGCGGCGGCCGAGCGTGTCGGCTGGCTCAGCAGCCGGTCGCGCGCGGCCACGCCGACCAGCACGCTGCCGTCGTCGTCGAAGCTGACGCAGCTCGGCGTCAGCACCTGCCCGAGCGCGTTCGGCACCAGTTGCGCCCGCCCGTCCTTCCAGACCGCGATCAGGCTGTTGGTGGTGCCGAGGTCGATGCCGACGATCATGGAGCGTCCCGGGGAGTTCGTGAACGAATTCTAGGGAATGCCGTGGCTGGCGATCGGCGGTCGCAGGCTGCCGCCTCCGCGCAGGCGGCAGGCGTGCTCAGCGCCGCAGAATGTTGCCGTTGGCCGCGTCGCGGATGATCGTCGGCTGATCGAGCCCGCCGAGTGCGCCCGGCACCAGCAGGTCGAAGCGGTTGCGCAGGTAGATTCGCGCCGTGCCGGCACTGCGGGCTGGCGGATCACCGGCGCGATTGGCGCTGGTCGAGACAATCGCGCCGCCGAAGACTTCGCACAGGCGTGACGCCACCGGATGCGCGGTGACCCGCACGGCCACGGTGTCGCGGTCGCCGCTGATCCACATCGGGCAGTGGTCGGTCGCCGGAAACACCCAGGTCGACGCGCCCGGCCAGGTCGCCGTGGCACGGCGCCAGGCCATGCGCGACGGCACTTCGATGTACGGCTCGACCTGCTCGATGCTCGCGGCAATCAGGATCAGGCCCTTCTGCCATTCGCGGTTCTTCATCGCGAGCAGGCGTTCGACCGCGCCGCGATTCTGCGGATCGCAGCCGACACCCCAGACCGCTTCGGTCGGGTAGACGATGACACCGCCGCTGCGCATGACGCGCCCGGCTTCCCGGATCTTCGCGACGTTCAACACGGCGGCTGGCCTCAGCCTTTCTTGGCGTAGACCGTCCGCTTCGTCAGCGTCGGCGCGCGGCCGGCCTTCTGGGTGGTCTTCTGGGTGGACTTCTTCGCGGCGGTCTTCTTGCTCGCCGCCTTCTTGGCCGGAGCCTTCTTCAGCGCCGCCTTCTTCACCACCACGGCATCGTCGGTGCCCGGCGCGGCCTTCTTGGCCGCCGCCTTCTTCTTGGCGCCCTTCTTGGCCGGTTTCGCGGCTTCGGCTTCGGCCAGATAGGCCTCGCACTCGAACACGCTGAGCTTCTCGGCGTCGCGCGTGCGCGGAATCGGCGACTTGCGCGTGCCGTCGGTGATGTACGGCCCGAAACGGCCCTTGATGATGCGGATGCCGGTGCCGTCGAAGCTCTTGATCGTCGCCGCATCCAGTGCGGCGGCCTTCTGCTCGATCAGTTCGATGACTCTCGGCAGCTCGATGGTGTACGGGTCATCGTCCTTCTTGAGGCTGACGAAGCTCTTGCCGTGGCGCGCATACGGCCCGAAGCGGCCGATGTTGACCTCGACCTCGTCGCCGTTCGGCATCTGCCCGAGCTTGCGCGGGAGCTTGAACAGCTCCATCGCTTCCTCGAGCGTGATGGTGTCGATGCGCTGATTGCCCCGGAGGCTGGCATAGCGCGGCTTCTCGGACGTGGTGTCGCCTTCCTCGACCCGAGCACCGATCTGCACGAACGGGCCGTAGCGGCCAAGGCGTGCGGTGACCGGCTTGCCGCTGACCGGATCGATGCCGATGGTGCGCGTCTCGGAAACCTCCGAGCGCGACAGTTCCATCTTCTCGTCGACCATCGGCTTGAAGATGCCCCAGAACTTCGACAGCAGCGGCACCCAGGCCTGTTCGCCGCGCGAGACGGCGTCGAGATCGTCCTCGAGCTTGGCGGTGAATTCGTAGTCGACGTAGCGGGTGAAGTGCTCGGTCAGGAAGCGATTGACGATCATGCCGACGTCGGTCGGCATGAACGCCTTGCCGTCGAGGCGCACGTAGTCGCGGGCCTGCAGCGTGGAGATGATCGAGGCGTAGGTCGACGGGCGGCCGATGTCGTATTCCTCGAGCGTCTTGACCAGGCTCGCTTCGGTGAAGCGCGGCGGCGGCTGGGTGAAATGCTGTTCCGGCAGCAGGTCGAGCAGCTTCACGGCGTCGCCGACTTCCAGCGGCGGCAGGCGCTTCTCGTCGTCTTCCTTGGCCTCGTTCTCGTCGTCGACGGCAATGCCGTAGGCGGCGAGGAAGCCCGGCTCGACCAGGATCTGGCCGTTGGCCTTGAACGCGTGATCGGCACCGGCGCGCAGTTCGGCGGCCACGGTATCGAACACCGCCGGCGCCATCTGGCAGGCGATGGTGCGCTTCCAGATCAGGTCATAAAGCTTGGCCTGATCCGGCGTCAGATACTTCGCGACCGCTTCCGGCGCGCGCAGGAACGAGGTCGGGCGGATCGCTTCATGCGCTTCCTGCGCGTTCTTCGACTTGACCTTGAAGTAGCGCGGCTCCGGCAGGCCGGCGGCGGCGCCGTAGCGCTTGACGATGACCTCGCGCAGTTCGGCGATCGCGTCCTGCGACAGGTTCACGGCGTCGGTACGCATGTAGGTGATGAGACCAACGGTCTCGCCGCCGATGTCGACACCTTCATAGAGCTGCTGCGCCGTGCGCATCGTGCGCTGGGCGGTGAAGCCGAGCTTGCGGTTGCCGTCCTGCTGCAGCGTGGACGTCGTGAACGGCGGCCCCGGCGTGCGCTTGCGCTGCTTCTTCTCGACCTTGGCGACCTTCAGGCTGCCGCGCGCCGCTTCGGCAATCGCCCGCTTCGCGGCGTCGGCGCCGCCTTCGTTCGATAGCGTGAACTGCTCGACCTTGATGCCGTCGAACTCGAGCAGGCGTGCGTTGAACGCCGTGCCGTCCTTCTCGGCGCGGGCGTCGAGCGTCCAGTATTCCTGCGGCTTGAACGCGCGGATCTCTTCCTCGCGCTCGCAGATCAGGCGCAGCGCCGGGCTCTGCACGCGGCCGGCGGACAGGTTCGGGCCGACCTTGCGCCACAACAGCGGCGACAGGTTGAAGCCGACCAGATAATCGAGCGCGCGGCGCGCCTGCTGGGCGTTGACCAGATCCTGGGCGACGTCGCGGCCTTCGGCGATCGCGCGCTGCACTTCGCGCGGCGTGATCTCGTAGAACACCACGCGCTTGACCGGCTTGCCCTTGAGCAGGCCCTTCTCCTTCAGATGTTCGAGGAGGTGCCACGAAATCGCTTCGCCTTCGCGATCAGGGTCGGTGGCGAGGAACAGGTTGTCGGAGCGCTTGAGCTCGGCAATGATCGCGCTGACGTGTTTCGCGTTCTTGTCGATCAGCTGGTACTTCATCTCGAAGCCGCGCGTGACGTCGACCGCACCGTCCTTCGGCACGAGGTCGCGCACGTGACCGTACGAAGCCAGCACTTCGTAGTCCTTGCCCAGATATTTCTTGATCGTCTTGGCCTTCGCAGGCGACTCGACGATGACCAGATTCTTGCTCATCAATGACCGTTTCCCGCGCCCCGGCGGCGCGTGGGGCGTCAGCTTATACGGCAAAGGCCGGGCCAATGGCTAGCCCGGCGGGGTCGCGGTGGTGGCGGTCGACGCGCGTCCAGAACCCGGCCGAACGCTCGCGCAACAGGCGGATGAACCGGCGGCGGCGAAGGTTCGGACCGTCGACGAGGTCAGGGTTCCAGCCGGTTCGCGACCGCAGGAGTCCCGCCGCGATGCCCCGCACCCGGACGACCCGGGCAGCCGGTATCAGTGCAGGAATTCGCCGTGGTAATAGACCATGTCTTCGAGGTGCACCGCCGCTTCCTCGGAGCCCGGCTGATTGATCAGCACCAGCAGGCAGACCCACTTGACGCGCTCGATGTCGATCTCGTCCTCGAACGCCAGCAGACGGTCGATCACCAGCTCGCGACTCTGCGAGTTGAGGATGCCGAGCTGCTCCAGGTACAGGAGAAAGCCGCGGCATTCGGCCGACAGCCGTTCCTGTTCCTGCGGCGCGTACAGCCGCAGGGTGTCGGTACGGCCTCGGAGGGTCGGCGCATTGCGCTGGGTGGCCAGACCATCAAGCCACGAGAAAGCGTGCGCCACTTCTTCATCGGGGAAACCGGCGGCGGACAGCTCCACCCGCAGATTTTCCTGGTTGTCGGAGTCGGAGAACTCACCGTCCTGGTAGTTCTCGAAGAGGTACATCAGCACATCGAGAAGGGTCTCTTTCATGTTCTCTCACATGCGCCGGGACCGGGCGCTTGCAGTCATCGAAAAACTGCGACGAATCTAGTCTAGCGCCTCACCGGCTGCGTTGCAGCCGAGTGAATCGATCGCCCGGATGGGTCTCGACCACGCCCTGCAGCTCCAGTGACAGCAGGGCTGCACCCAGCGCCGCAGCGCCCAGCCCGAGCTGTTCGGCCAGCTGATCGAGCGCCAGCGGCGTGTCGCCAAGGTGTTCATAGACGCGGCGTTCGAGTGGATCGCTGACCGGCGCCGCCTGCCGGTTGTCGGGTTCTGCATGGTCCGACGACGGCCGGATCGACACGGTCAGCTGCGGCGCCAGCTCGCGCAGGATGTCGTCGACCGATTCGGCCAGGGTGGCGCCGTCGCGGATCAGCGCGTGACAGCCGCGCGCCAGCGGATTGTGGATCGAGCCCGGCACCGCGAACACTTCGCGGCCCTGCTCGTTGGCCAGCCGTGCGGTGATCAGCGATCCGGACTCGGGCACCGCCTCGATCACCAGCACGCCCAGACTCAGGCCGCTGATGATCCGGTTGCGCCGCGGGAAATGCTCCGGCTTCGGCGGCGTGCCGGGCGGAAACTCCGACACCAGCAGCCCGCGCGCGGCGATGTCCCGCGCCAGATCGCGGTTGCGCGCCGGGTAGACCCGATCCAGGCCGTTGCCGCAGACGGCGATCGTCGGCCCGCTGGCGTCGAGCGCGCCGCGATGCGCGGCGGCGTCGATGCCGAGCGCCAGCCCCGAGGTCACGGTCAGCCCGATCCGGGCCAGTGCACCGGCGAAGTGAGCCGCGTTTTCCCGGCCCTGCACGGAGGCGGCGCGGGCGCCGACGATCGCGAGCTGCGGCTCGGCCAGCCACACCGGATCGCCGATCAGGAACAGGCCCAGCGGTGCCGATGCGATCTCGGCCAGCCGCATCGGGTACCGAGCGTCCCCGGGACGGACGTGATGATGGTGGTCGGACGCGTCGAGCCAGCGCAGGTCGGCCTCGCCGCCGGCGTGATCGGGGGCAGCGAGTGCGGCGATCTGGGCGTCGCTGCAGCCACAGTCGCGCCAGGCGGACGGTCCTGCGACGAGCACGGCGCCGGCATCGCCGAAGCGATGCAGCAGGCGACGCAGTCGGGCCGGGCCGACGCCGGCCGTGCGCAGCAGCGTCAGGTAGGCAAGCAGATCGCGCGTGGTCGCCGCGGTCGCGGCGTCGGGAGGCTGGGGCATCGGGCGGCGTCCTTGCCGCGAAGCAGCGAGTCGGGCGGGGTCAGCGTGGGGCGGGCTTCTTGACCTTGTCGAGCACGTGCAGCGGCTTGGTCGCGTTCATCACCAGCCCGTAGCTCAGCTTCGGCGTGACCTTGAACACCATCAGCACGCCGGCGTACTGGTCCGGCAGCCTCACCGCACGGCTGCCGTACGGGTCGGGGACGACGCGTCCGCTTTGGAAGATGTCGAGCACGGTGCCCGGATCGAGCCCGTGGTTCGAGCCGCGATTCAGCGCCACGATCTGGTACTGCGAGATCTGCGACAGGCCGTCGAACACCGAAATGATGCGGCCTTCGAGCGGACTGGCCGGCGGATGCGGATAGAAGTTGGCATCGAAGCTTTCGGCCTCGATCGGCAGCAGCCGGTCGGCGACCAGCACTTCCCGGTTCGACTTGGTGATGCGCATCAGCGCGGTCGGCTGCCCGGCCTGACCGGGTTCGCGCAGTTCCGCCTCGCCGGTCGGAATCGCTTCGTAGCCCAGCAGCTCGCGGCTGTCCGGATCGCGATACGGCTCGCCGACGCGAATCACGGCGTAGCTGTACTTGACCTCGGCCGGCAGGTTCTTGACGTAGACATCGTTGTTGGCGCCGACCGCGAGGCGCTCGTCGACGAAGGCGACGACATACGGCGAACGCTGCGTTTCCTCGAGCGTGACGAGGCGCGGCCCGCGCAGGAAATTGCGGATCGCCTCGATCGGAATCGCGGGCAGCGAGGCATCGATCGCCTCCTCGCGCACACGCGGCGACAGGCGCTCGACCGGGCCTTCGCGCACCAGCCGCGGACGGCCGTCGACATTGATCAGTGTCAGCACGTCGCCCGGGTAGATCAGATGCGGATTGCGCACCTGCGAATTCGTGTACCAGAGCTCGGGCCACTGCCAGGCGTCCCGCAGGAAATACTGAGCAATGTCCCACAGGGTGTCGCCCTTCTTCACGACGTAACGCAGCGGCGCGTCTTCGCGCAGCACCACCGGCGCGGTGGGCTCGGCCTGAGGGACCGGAGCCGCGGGCGGCGGCGGCGCAACGGGAGCAGCCACCGGCTCAGCAACCTGCGGCGCCTGACTGGCGCAGCCCGCGAGCAGGGCGATCAGCAGCGCGGCCGCGCCTCGTGCCGGGAGCTGAAACGGCGAGGCGTTATACTTCCTCATGGCTGCATGTTCCTGTTGTGCGGCCAGTGCTGCGGCCTTCGCGATGGTGGCATGAATCCCTGCCATTACGCATGGTTGTAATCCGTTTCTCAAGTCAATCCGGCAAGTCTTGCGCGCAGGTCTGGACCATGGCGATCCTTCCCATCCTCACCCATCCCGATCCCCGTCTGAGGCTGAAAACGAAGCCGGTCACGGTGTTCGACGACAAGCTCCAGACACTGATCGACGATCTCTTCGAGACCATGTACGCAGCGCCCGGCGTCGGGCTGGCCGCGAACCAGTGCGGCGTGCTGCTCCGGCTCTCGGTGATGGACTGTTCGGACGACAAAACCCAGCCTAAGGTCTTGATCAATCCGGAAATCCTGTCGACCGACGAGCGGCAGGAAATGGAAGAAGGTTGCCTGTCGGTACCGGACATCCGCGACACCGTGCAGCGCTACAACAAGCTGCGCGTGCGCGCGCTCGACCGCAACGGCCAGCCGTTCGAGATGGACTGCGAGGGGCTCGAAGCGCAGTGCGTGCAGCACGAGATCGACCATCTCGACGGCAAGCTCTATGTCGACTACCTGTCGTCGCTGAAGCGCGAGCGAATCAAGAAGAAGATGCTGAAGCTGAAGGAAGCGGTCGCCGGCTGAGCATCGGCCGATCGCGCGACCGTCTGTCCGCATCGGGTGGCGGCGACGTCAGCCGCAGCAGTCCTGCATCGGCACGAAGCCCGGCGTATCCATCACGTTGCCGAGCCAGTTCCGCACCGCCGGATACGGGCCGAGATCGAAGCCGCCCTCGTGTGCGACGTGCGTATAAGCAAACAGCGCAATGTCGGCGATGGTGTAGTCGGCTCCGGTCAGGAACGGGGTCTGCGCCAGCTGCCGCTCCATCACCGCCAGCGCCGCATGGCCGCGCGGCCGCATTTCGGCAATGCGATCACGGTGGCGCTCGACGCTGTTCTCGATCGTTGTCCAGAAGCGGATCGTCGCGATGTACGGCTCGTGACTGTACTGCTCGAAGAACAGCCATTCGTAGACCTTCGCCCGGGCCCAGCGATCGGCTGGCAGCAGCGCCGTGCCGTCGGCGAGGTAGCCGAGCATCGCGTTCGATTCGGCGAGATACCGGCCCGGTTCGACCTCCAGCAGCGGGATCCGGCCGTTCGGATTCTTGGCCAGGAACGCCGGCGTGCGCGATTCGCCGCGCAGGATGTCGACCTCGTGCCACTGATACGGAATGCCGAGCTGACGCATCGCGAGCGCCGGCTTGTAGCAGTTGCCGGAACCGGTAAAGCCGTGAAGCTGGATCATCGTGTGGGGTCCTCGTCGGGTGGGATCGGCCGTCGGTCCACAGCATACGAAGCCGGCCCAGCGGTCGCCGTGAAATCGCCTCGCGGCCGCCGTGAACGGAATTCAGCCGGGTCAGCGGCCGCGACGGGAGGGCGGCTGCCGCTCGGCGTCCTGACCGCGCCGTCTGTCCGCCATCGCCTCAAGGAAATTCGCGGGCCGCTTTCACGGGCTGCCCGAGTAGGTTTTAATCCGCCGACCTGCACCCTGAAAGCTGCAGGGATTGCGCCCGGACGTCGCCGTGAAGCGCGCGGTCGGGACCAGCACGTCGAGCCGAACGCACCCGGAGTCACCCCTTGAACACCGTACCCGCCCGCTTTCCTCGCCGACAGTCCCGGCGTTCGAGCCAGCGCGGCGTGGCCGCGATCTTCGTCGCGATCTCGATGCTGCTGCTGATTCCGATCACGGCGCTCGTGGTCGACATCGGCCAGCTCTACTACGCGCAGCGCGATCTGCAGAAACTGGCGACGATCGCCGCACTCGATGCTTCGCGCGCCCAGAGCGGCTGCTTCAGCAACGGCAGCGGCATTCCGGGCACCGAGGCCGCAGCGCTGAGCGCGGCGAACAACGCGCTGGTGGTCAACAACGCGCCGGCGGGTGCCAGCGGCATCACCGCAGCGGTGGCGCTCGGGCGCTACGAGGACATTGCCGGCACCCGCACCTTCACGCCATTGGCCAGCAACAATCCCGCCGTCGATGCCGTGCGGGTGACGCTGACCCGTCCGACCCCGCGGCCATTGCTGCCGTTCTTCAACATCGTGCTGCCGGCCACCGGCACGCTGGCAGCGTCTTCTTCCGCGCAGCACGCACCGCAGGCCTCGTTCATGATCGGCACGACCACGGTCACCGTGAACCAGGTCAGCCCGCTGAATTCGCTGCTGAGCGCGCTGCTTGGCGGCAACGTCAACCTGACGCTGATCGGCTACCAGGGTCTGGCCAACGCCAATGTCACGCTGGCGCAGATTCAGGCTGCGCTCGGCGTCGGCAATGCCGAGGACCTGCTCGACCTGCAACTGCCGCAAAGCCAGATTCTCGATGCACTGGCCACGGCACTGGCCAACACCGGTCAGACCGCCGCCGCCAACACGCTGCAGACCCTGGCCGATCTCGCCGATCCGAACCGCACGACGACGCTTGGCAATGTGCTCGGGATCGAGGACGGGGCGGCGGCCTTGGTCGATGCGCTGCCGTTCAACGCGCTCTCGGTGCTGCAGGCGCTGGCGTTGAGCGCCGCGCATGGCCTGTATCCGCTGAACATTCCGAACCTGGGCGTCAATGTCGCGAATCTGGTCAGCCTCGACACCTTCATCGAGGTCGGACAGCCGCAGCGCGAGTCCCAGCAGTTCGAGACGATCGGCCTCGGCCGCCCGAGCCCGCTGAGCGCGCCGCGAACGGTTGCGACCACGCAGCAGATCACGCTGAAGCTGCGCGCCGTCGTCAACAATGTTCCGGGCCTCGCGGCCCTGGCGCAGGTCAAGCTGGGCGTCGACGTGGCGGTCAGCAGTGCCAGCAGCCAGCTGACCTCGATCCTGTGCCCGTCGGCGGTGTCGAGCCCAGCCCGGCCGCAGCCGGTCGTGGCGCTGAGCACGACGGTGATGCCGGCCTCGCTGACGGTCGGCTCGTTCAGCACGAGCAACCCGTCGGGGCCGTTGACCTCGGGATCACTGGTGTCGGCGCTCTTTGGCCTGCTGACGGTCAATCTGAATTCGGCACCGCTGTCGGCTCAGGTCGGCGGCGCCGGCCCGACGATCAACACCTTCAATGGGCCGTTCCCGAGCGCCCCGGCGACGGTTGGCTCGAACATTTCGCTCGGCAACACGCTGAACGGCCTCAGCGGCAGCCTGCGCAACAATCTGACGATCTGCGCGACACCGCTGCCCTGCCTGCAGGCGGGCGGCCTCGCAGCGGCCGTCACCGGCATCCTGTCCCCGGTCACGAATGTCCTCGACGGCGCGGTGACCAACCTGCTGCAGACGCTGGGCGTGCAGGTGGGCGCGGCGCAGATCACGGTGCTGCGGCTCAATTACGGCAACGAGTCGAATGGCGGCGCCAATCCGCTGAACCAGGTGCCGAGCATCTTCAACGAGCAGGTTCCGGCGCCGCCCGCGACGCGTTGACGCGAGGCCCGCGATAATCGGCGCGGGCCCACCACCTGCTCCGATTCCGATGCCGCTGCCTGACCCGGTTCTCGACGCTGCCGCCGTCGAGCGCATCATCTACAACGGCCTGCCGATGTCTTCGCTCGCGGCCTTCACCGTCATCGACGTGGCCCGCGGCAGCACCACCGTGCGCCTGCCGTTTGCCAGCTGGATGCTGCGCCCGGGTGGCACCGTCGCCGGGCCAGTGATGATGCTGGCAGCCGATACCGCGATGTACGCGGTGATCCTCGCCCACATCGGCGATCAGGTGATGGCGCTGACCACGAATCTGACGATCAACTTCCTGAATCGGCCGCAGCCGGCCGCCGTGATCGCCGAAGGCCGGATCCTGAAGCTGGGCCGGCGGCTGGCGACGGTGGAAGTACTGATCCGCAGCGAAGGCGACGACACGCTCGTCGCTCACGCCACCGGCAGCTACGCACTGCCCGGCTGAGCCAGCGCCGCACGCGGCACGGGCGGCTCACCCGACGCCCGACATTCGACCTTCGCCGCGCTTGACCCCGCTGCCGTCACGGCCGAATCTTGCCGCCACAACGAGCAGATTGCCGGCCGCGTCCCGCAGGCCCGGCCGGAGAACACGATGAACGCTGGTGCAACGAGCGTGGGCGCGCGGATCGGCTGGGCCGTGCTGGCGCTGTTCGGCGCGGCCTGCCTCGCCGTGGTGGCGTTGCGCCGCGGCGAGACCATCAACGCGATGTGGCTAGTCGCGGCCGCCGCGTCCGTGTTCCTGATCGGCTACCGCTTCTACAGCCGCTACATCGCCTACACCGCGCTGGGGCTCGACCCGAACCGCGCGACGCCGGCGCAGTTGCGCAATGACGGTCTGGACTTCGTGCCGACCGACCGCACCGTGCTGTTCGGCCACCATTTCGCCGCCATTGCCGGTGCCGGTCCGCTGGTTGGACCGGTGCTCGCGTCGCAGATGGGGTATCTGCCCGGCACCTTGTGGATTCTCGTCGGCGTCGTGTTCGCCGGGGCGGTGCAGGATTTCATCATCCTGTTCCTGTCGACCCGACGCGATGCCCGCGGCCTCGGCGACATGATCCGCACCGAACTCGGCCCCACCGCCGGCTGGGTGGCGATGACCGGCATCCTGATGATCACCATCATGCTGATCGCCGTGCTCGCGCTGATCGTGGTCAAGGCGCTCGCGGAAAGTCCGTGGGGCCTGTTCACGGTGGCCGCGACCATTCCGATCGCGATGTTCATGGGCGTGTACTCGCGCTATCTGCGGCCGGGCAAGGTCGGCGAGATGTCGCTGATCGGCATCGTGGCGCTGGTGGCGGCGGTGATCGTCGGCGGCCATGTCGCCGCTGATCCGGCGTGGGCCGCCGCGTTCACGCACAAGGGCACGACGCTCGCCTGGCTGCTGATCGGCTACGGCTTCGCGGCCTCGGTGCTGCCCGTCTGGCTGCTGCTGGCACCGCGCGACTACCTGTCGACGTTCATGAAGATCGGCACCGTGGCGCTGCTGGCAGTGGCGATCCTGATCTCCGCGCCGACCCTGCAGATGCCGGCCGTCACCCGCTTCATCGACGGCACCGGCCCGGTCTGGAGCGGCAGCCTGTTCCCGTTCCTGTTCATCACCATCGCCTGCGGCGCGGTCAGCGGCTTCCACGCGATGGTGTCCAGCGGCACCACGCCGAAGATGCTGGCCAACGAAACCCACGCCCGGCCGATCGGCTACGGCAGCATGCTGATGGAAGCCTGTGTCGCGATCATGGCGCTGACCGCGGCCTGCACGCTGGACCCCGGCGTCTACTTCGCGATGAACTCGCCGGCCGCGGCGATCGGCACCACGGTCGAATCGGCCTCGGCCGCGATCGCCAACTGGGGCTTCGTGATCACGCCGGACCAGCTCGCCCAGACCGCGAAGGACATCGGCGAGAACTCGATCCTGAGCCGCGCCGGTGGCGCGCCGACCTTGGCCGTCGGCATGGCGCACATCCTGCACAACGTCATCCCGAGCATCGGCTCGATGGCGTTCTGGTACCACTACGCGATCCTGTTCGAGGCGCTGTTCATCCTGACCACGGTCGACGCCGGCACCCGCATCGCCCGCTTCATGATCCAGGACCTGTTCGGGGCGATGTACGCGCCGATGAAGAACACCGCGAGCTGGGGCGCGAACACCGTGGCGACCACGATCTGCGTCGCCGGCTGGGGCTGGTTCCTGTATCAGGGCGTGACCGATCCGCTCGGCGGCATCAACACGCTGTGGCCGCTGTTCGGCATCGCCAACCAGATGCTCGCCGGCATCGCGCTGATCTTCGCCACCGTCATCCTGATCAAGATGAAGCGCGAGCGCTACGTCTGGATCACCGCCGTGCCGATGACCTGGCTGTTGATCTGCACGATGACCGCCGGTTACCTGAAGGTGTTTTCGGACAACCCGCGCATCGGCTTCCTCGCGCATGGCAACAAGTTCGCCGATGCCCTGGCCCGCGGCGAAGTGCTGGCCCCGGCCAAGTCCGTCGCGCAGATGCAGCAGATCGTGCTGAACGACCGCATCGACGCAACACTCGCGCTGCTGTTCATGTCGGTGGTCGTGATCGTGTTCGCGCTCGCCATCCGCACCGTCAGAGCAGCGCTGCGCGCGAATGCGCCGACGACGCTGGAAGCGCCGTACGTGGAGCGGAAGGATGTCGCGGTCACGGCCTGATGCTGCGGCAGCACCGGACGCCGGCATGATCGCGCGGCTGCACGCTGCATGGCGCAAGGCCGCGCAGACCGCGAATCTCGCGATCGGCGTGCCGGATTACGACACCTATGTGGCGCATCAGCGCGACCGGCACCCGGACCAGCCGGTGATGAGCTACGCCGAGTTCTTCCGGGACCGGCAGGACGCGCGCTATGGCAGGGGGACGTCGCGCTGCTGCTGAGCGGGCCGGGCCGCGATTCGGCGACCGGCCGCCGACAGAGCCTCAGGCGGCGCGTTGCGCCGCCTATACTGGCGCGGTACGTCTGACCGTCGGCTCAAGGCATGACCCTGCAAGACCTGCTGCGTGCCGATCAGCTCGGCATTCGCCTGGAAGTGATGAACGGCCTGTCGATCTGGAAGGCCACGCCGCTGTACGGCGATCAAAAACAGGTTGAGCCCATCGCCAACAGCGTGCGACCGGCTGAAGGCGTGGTCGATTGCCAGTGCGTTCATGCGATGGACGTCGATGTCCCGTTCCGCGATGGCCTGAAGCAGCCCGATGTCTCGATCCTCTGCCGCGAGCCGACCGAAGCCGAGCAGCAACAGGCACTGACCTCGATTCCCGAGGCCGTGGTCAAAGTCGTCAGCAAGGGTTACGCGGCGAAGGATCTGCAGCTGGCGCCGAATTTCTACCTGCCGCCGGGTGTGCAGGACGTACTGGTCTTCGGCCCCACGACTCTGCTGGTGCTTCACGCCACGCCGGATCGTACGGAGCGGCTGGTGCCGCCGGTCACGCGGCGTCTGGCCTGCGGCAGCGAAGTGACGGTGTAACAGCGCTTGCGGCCGCCAGTCCGGTGATGACGAGCGCCAAACGGGTGGCGAGTCTCTGGGGTGAGTCGTCAGGCACCTGCTCATGCTGTGGCCGGACGTCACGAACCATCTGGGGCGGGCTGCACGCCGACGGCCTCGCGCGCGCCACCTATTTCGTTCAGTGGACCATTGGTGCGCCTGAGCACGACGTCCACATCGATCTCGTCGTTGGGGCCTGGGGCGAGGGAACTTCCGCTGCCGATCGAGCGCTGATTGCAGTCCTTTACCGGCCATCGCCAGAGGGCGGTTCTTTCAAGGTCATCGATGGCAGCGGCCGCCACGCGCGACAGGCCAAGCTGTGCGCCCGATCCTTGCCACGGGCCGAAGTCCTGGGCACGCCAATCGCCGAAGAGGTCTTCGGCTTCCTCGATGCGATTTGGCTGGGCGATCCCCGGATTGCAGAGGTGACCGCCCTCAACAACCTGGTCTGAGCGCGCGGCGCGTCCGGCGTGCGCGGTCAAGCGGCGTCATCCCGAGGTCACAACACGGGCGGCTTCTGGGTCCGGTGGTGCACGAGAATGCGGCGATACGGTTCCGGGTCCTTGATGTGGACGAGGTCGCCTTCGCGCGGGAAGGTCCAGTCGTACAGGCGTGACAGGTAGAAGCGGAACGCGGCCGCGCGCAGCACCAGCGGCCAGGCGGCTTCCTCGGCCGCGGTTGGCGGGCGGCAGGCGCGGTAGGCGCTGAGCAGCGCGGCGGAGTGGGCGCGGTCGAGGCTGCCATCGGGCAGCGCGCACCAGTCGTTCAGGGTCACGGCGAGGTCGTACAGCAGCGAGTCGTTGCAGGCGTAGTAGAAGTCGATGACGCCGGTCAGGCGGTCGTCGACGAACAGCACGTTGTCCTTGAACAGGTCGGCGTGGATCACGCCCTGCGGCAGGCTGGCGAGATCGAGTCGCGCCTGCGCGGCCAGCTCGTCGGCGATCAGGTCGCGCGCGTCCGGTGTGGTCTTCGGCAGCAGCGTTTCACCGGTCTGCCGACGCCAGTCGACCCCGCGCGAGTTGCTGCAGACGCCGGTGTAGCTCGCGGTGAGCTTGTGCAGTTCACCCAATGCGTGACCGACGGCGGCGCACTGCATCAGGTTCGGGAACAGCACGCTCTGGCCGGTGAGCCGGGCGACCAGCGCCGCCGGCTTGCCGTTCAGCGCTTTCAGCGTCTGGCCAGCGTTGTCCGATACCGGCAGCGCGCTCGGATACCCGTGCCGCGCCAGATGTTCCATCAGACCGAGGAAGAATGGCAGGTCGTTGTAGTCCAGCCGCTCGAACAGCGTCAGCACCCACCGGCCGCGGCTGGTGTCGACGAAATAGTTGGTGTTCTCGATGCCTTCGCCGATGCCCTGGAAGCCGAGCAGGGTGCCGAGATCGTACTGGCGCAGGAATTCCAGCAGTTCGGCGTGGCTGACTTTGGTGAAGACGGACATGGCGGCAGGTGGCGGGCTGGGGCGCCGCGCAGTTTACGAAAACACGGCCGCCGCCGTTCGCGCCCGACGCACGGGAAGCGCGGTCACGCGTTGTAAACTCATGGTTCCGCACACGGCCTTTCGGACTCCGGCACTTGCTGAAGGATTTGCTCAACGTCGCCCGTCCGCTCGGCATCCTGCTGATGGCGTTTTCCGTGGCGTTCCTGCCGCCGATCGGCATCTCGCTGCTGAATGACGAAGGCGCGCTGCGGCCGTACCTCGCCGGGCTGGCGGCCAATTTCGGGCTGGGCCTGCTGCTGTGGCTGGTCGCGCGGCGAAACCGCCGCGAGCTGAAATCGCGCGACGGCTTTCTGCTGGTGGCGCTGACCTGGACCCTGCTCGCCGCCACCGCCGCAGTGCCGCTGATGATCGGCCTCGGCATGAGCTTCACCGATGCCTACTTCGAGACGATGTCGGGCTTCACCACGACCGGTGCCACCGTGCTCACCGGCCTCGATGGCATGGACCACGCGCACAATCTCTGGCGTCACGAGCTGTGCTGGCTCGGCGGCCTCGGCATCATCGGCCTCGCGATGGCCGTGCTGCCGCTGCTCGGTGTCGGCGGCATGCAGGTGTATCGCGCGGAAGCCACCGGGCCGATCAAGGATTCGCGCCTGACGCCGCGGCTGGTGCAGACCGCGCGCTCGCTGTGGCTGATCTACACCGGCCTGACCGCCGCCTGCGCGCTGGCGCTGTGGCTGGCCGGCATGACCGCGTTCGATGCCATCTGCCATGCCTTCGCGTCCTTGTCGCTTGGCGGCTTCTCGACCCACGACGCCAGCATCGGCTACTTCGATTCAGTGCTGGTCGAAGTGATCCTGATCGTGTTCATGGTGCTGGCCGGCATCAACTTCGCCACGCACTTCCTCGCGCTGCGTGGCCGAAGCCTGCGGCCGTACTGGCGGGATGCCGAGGCGCTGGCGATGATCGGCGTGCTGGTCGGCAGTTGCGTCGGCATCGCGCTGTACATCTGGATCAGCGGCGTCTATCCGGATTTCTGGACGGCGCTGCGCTACGCCAGTTTCAACCTGGTGTCGGTGGCGCTGGACTGCGGCCTGGTCAATGCCGACTTCGGCCAGTGGCCGATCGCCGCCGGTTTCTGGATTCTTGCGATGTCCTGCGTCGCCGCTTCGGCCGGCTCCACCGGCGGCGGCATCAAGATGATCCGCACGCTGATCCTCTTCAAGCAGAGCGGGCGCGAGCTGACGAGCCTCGTGCACCCGAGCGCGATGCACTCGCTGAAGGTCGGCGGTCAGGTGGTGTCGGAGCGCACCATCCTGTCGGTGTTCGGCTTCATCCACCTGTACACGATCAGCATCGTGGTCTTCGCGCTGCTGCTGCTGATCAGCGGACTCGATCCGGTGACCGCGTTCTCCGCCGTGGTGACGACGATGAACAACGCCGGCCCGGGCCTGGGCCTGGTCGGCCCGGCCACGACCTTCGCCGTGCTGACCGATTTCCAGACCTGGGTGTGCACGGTCGCGATGCTGACCGGGCGTCTGGAAGTGTTCGTGCTGATCGTGCTGCTGACGCCCACGTTCTGGCGCGAGTGAGCGGGCGGGCTGCGCAGCGTCGGCGTTGCCCGCGCGGTGCCGCTGCCTACAGGAACGTCAGCCCGACCTGGAACAGCTTCTCGACATCCTTGGTCCGGCGCTTGTCGACGATGAACAGGATCACGTGGTCTTCCGCCTCCACCCGGGTGTCGTGGTGGGCAATGATCACGTCGTCGCCGCGCACCAGCGCGCCGATGGTGGTGCCGGGCGGCAGCTTGATCTCGTCGAGCCGGCGGCCGACGACCTTCGAGTTGTGCCGGTCGCCATGCGCCACGGCTTCGATCGCTTCCGCCGCCCCGCGCCGCAGCGAGTGCACCTTGGCGACATCGCCGCGCCGCACATGGGTCAGCAGCGCGCTGACCGTGGCCTGCTGCGGCGAGACCGCGATGTCGATCGCGCCACCTTCCACCAGATCGACATAGGCCAGCCGATTGATCAGGCTCAGCACGCGCCTTGCGCCGAGGCGCTTGGCCAGCATCGCCGACAGGATGTTCGCTTCGTCGTCATTGGTGACGGCGCAGAACACGTCGGTGTCCTCGATGTTTTCCTCTTCCAGCAACGCTTCGTTCGCGGCGTCGCCGGCCAGCACGATGACGTGGTTCAACTGCTGCGACAGCAGCCGTGCGCGGTCGGTCGAGCGTTCGATGATCTTGACCTGGCACTTCTTTTCCAGCGCCCGCGCCAGCCGCATGCCGATGTTGCCGCCGCCGGCGAGCATCACGCGCTTCACCGGGCGATCGACCCGGCGCAGCTCGGCCATGATCTTCGGGATGTGGCCGCGCGCGGCGACGAAGAACACTTCGTCGTCGGCTTCGAGGATGGTCGAGCCTTCCGGAATGATCGGCCGGCCGCGCCGGTAGATCGCGGCGACGCGGGCATCGACCCCGGTCGGCAGATGGTTCGGCAGCTCGCGCAGTTCGTGACCGACCAGCGGGCCGCCGTAGTACGCGCGCACACCGACCAGCTGCACCTTGCCGTCGGCGAAGTCGACCACCTGCAGCGCGCCCGGATACTCGATCAGACGCAGGATCGCGTCGGTGAC
Source organism: Nevskia sp. (assembly GCF_021732705.1). GTDB lineage: Bacteria > Pseudomonadota > Gammaproteobacteria > Nevskiales > Nevskiaceae > Nevskia. The sequence continues at coordinate 132,773 of NZ_JAKFUM010000008.1, forward strand.
CAGCTGCTCCGGGCTGATCCGCATGTCGACGCTGAGCGCGTCCGGCAGGAACAGCCGGTCTTCCTCGTTCAGGTACTCGGCGGCGCGGACGCGGGCGATCTTGGTCGGCGTGTGGAACAGCGTCTGGCTGATCCGGCAGGCGAGCATGTTGGTCTCGTCGCTGTCGGTGACGGCGATGATCATCTCGGCATCGTTGACGCCGGCGCGGCGCAGGGTTTCCGGGTGCGAGGCGTGGCCGAGCACGGTGCGGATGTCGAGCCGTTCCTGCAGCGCCGCCAGCGCGTGGCTGTTGGAATCGATCACGGTGATGTCGTGCGCTTCGCGGGCGAGATTCTCGGCCAAGGTGGAGCCGACCTGGCCTGCGCCCAGAATCACGATCTTCATGCCCGAATCACTGGAATTCCTTCACGGCGCGCACGGTACCCCCGCGTGCTGCACTGCGCAACCGGGCTTGATCGGCTCAAGACGATCGCTCATCCGCGGTGATGACCCGTGGGTTCGCCACCCCCGGCCGCGGTGCGACAAGCCGGCTGGCCGGTCTCGCCGCGTGGGCCGTCCCGCCGCTACAGTAGCGGCGCGCGGTCGTCGCGCCACCCGAAACGCCATCATCCATGGTCTACGAACTGCGCAGCTTCACCTGTGGCGAGCACCGCCTCGCCTACGAAATCCACGGCGCCGGTCCGCAGACCGTGGTGCTGATGCACGGCCTGCTGCTCGATGCCCACGTCAACCGCGATCTCGCCACGGCGCTGGCCGACGCGGGTTTCCGCGTGGTGCTGCTCGACCTGCTCGGCCACAGCCGCAGCGACCGCCCGCACGAGCCGACGCATCACCGCTTCGATCTGTATGCGCTGCAGGTGATCGCGCTGCTCGATGAACTGAAGGTGCGGCAGGCAGTGATCGGCGGGCTGTCGCTCGGCGCCGATGTCAGCCTGCATGTCGCCGCCATCGCCCCGAACCGCGTCCGCGCGTTGTTCATCGAGATGCCGGTGATGGAGTGGGCGACGCCCGCCGCCGCGCTGCTGTTCGCGCCGCTGCTGATCACCGTGCGCCGCGCCAAGCCGCTGGTGCGGCTGTGGTCCGGCATCTGGAAGCGCCTGCCGCGGCCGAAGCACAACGTCGGCATCTCGGTCATGAACCTGTTGTCGATGTCGCCGGAAGAACTCGGGGCCGTGCTGCACGGCATCCTCGTCGGCCCGGTCGTGCCCGATCTGGCCGCCCGCCGCGCGATGACCATGCCGACGCTGATCATCGGCCACCCCGGCGACTTCCTGCATCCGTTCGACGACGCCGCAGCCCTTGCCCGGCAACTGCCGAACACGCAGTTTCTGGAGGCGAAATCGATCCTCGAACTGCGCACGAAGCCCGAGCGGCTGCTGCCGGGGATCGTCAAGTTCTTCACCGACCACGGCATGCAGCGGCGGGTGGTGGAGCGGGCGGTACGCTGAGGCCGTCCGGTCATGAGCCAGTATCCGGACATGGCGAAGGTTCTGTTTCGTGTGCCGAACGGGGACGGCGGGGAATTCTGCGAGACGCTATGGGCGTTCCCGCTCGGGAACGACCTTTTCCGGATCGACAACAGTCCGTTTTATGCCTACTCCGTTTCTTGGGGGGATGTGGTGCTGGCACCGTTCGATGACGAGCGCGGCATCGCCAGTTTCGAGCGGGTGGTCACGAAGTCAGGCCATCGGATGATTCGCGTGCTGTTCGAGACCGCCGCGACCGATGGCTCGACTTCGGCGCAGACGCTGGCGGAATTCGTGTCCCTCGGCTGCACATTTGAGGGATCGAACGGACGGTACATTTGCATTGATGTTCCGCCGCAAGTCGAGCTGGAAACGGTCCGCAAGGTGGCGATCCACCACGCGCTCCAGTTCGAGCACGCTGATCCGACCTACGATGACTTGTTTCCGGATTCGGTGACCTGAAAACCTGTTCGAGGCAGCGCCGAACCTCAATCCGACGTCTCGATCCGGTAGTAATCGCGTAACAACTCATACAGCGGCGGGTGCAGCAGGCGCAGTTCGGTGCCGCGCTGGAAATAGGCTTCGGTGGCCACGGCGAAGAATTCGGTCGGGCCTTCGAGACCGTAGTCGTCCAGCACCTGGGACGAGCGCTGCTTCAGCGCCTTGAACTCGGCCGTCATCACCTTCGACCAGCGCGTGTAGTCGGGCAGCAACGGCGCGCCTTCGGTTTCCGGGTTCTCGTCGTCCAGCTGATGGGCGAATTCATGGACGAGGACGTTGACGGCATCGCCGTCGAGCGCGGCCTCGACGTCTTCCCAGCTCAGCACCACGCGCTCGCCGTTCCAGGATTCGCCGAGTCGCAGCTCCGGCTGATCATTGACCAGACCGAGCTCGTCCGGCTCGTGATGCCGCACCCAGAACGGCGCCGGATAGACCAGCACCGATTTGAGCCCCCGGAACACGTAGGCATCCGGCCGCAGCAGCATCAGGCAGGCGAAGCCGGCGATCAGCACGCGCATCTCTTCGGTCAGTTCCAGACCGCCACGGCCCAGCAGGCGGATGTCGGTCAGGAATTCCATCACCCGCTTTTCGTGCAGGCGGCGCTGGTCCGGCGTCAGCCGGCGCAGCAGCACGAGTCGCCGTTCGAGCAGCGCCCGCCAGTGCGGCGGAAAGGGCGCGAGTTCGCGCCGGCGCCGGGCCTGCCGGCGGCGCCAGTAGGTGACGCAGACGACGGCCGCGAACAGGCCCATCGCGAAATCGACGATGCCGATCGTCCAGTCCCAGATCAGCACCTTGCAGCCCCGGTTGCCTTGCTCATCGACCGGACATGGGTGCCGCGCGCCGCCGAATCAAGGCGGCTCAGCGCTCGCGACGTGGTCGCCTTGGCGGCAGCTTCACGGACACTCCGCCACCGGCCCGGCGACGGTGAACGGGCTCGACACGCCTTCATAGGCGGTAACCGGCGCCAGCGGCGAGGTCCGCGCCGCGCCGCGATGGCGCAGGCGATACGTGCCGGGCGGCGTGTTGGCCGGGATCTGCCAGATCGCGGCGGCGGTCGATGGGCCGATCACCGGCGGATCGATCGGCAGCGGCGACGGCAGCGACGGGTTCCATTCGTAGAACAGTTCCGGATCGCGGTCCTGGGCCACCGTTTCCCAGCTGCCGTCGGCACGGCGGCGTTCGGCATCGACATAGCTCGCCTGCGTCCGCAGATCGTTGCGCGGGTGGCCGGCCTGGAACTCGGCGCGCACCGTGTCGCCCGGGCGCGCGGTCGCGGGCACATCGGTCACGACGGTGCCGAACGGCTGCACCGGCAGATCGGATGGCACATACGGCGGGCGGCGCAGGATCGGCGTGACGCGCGGATACGCCGGGCCCGGCGCCACCGCCGCGCCGTCGCGCAGCGCGATCGCCAGCCGCCGCGTTTCCTGCTGCACGGCGGCGAGCGACCATGGGCCGAACACGGTCGAAGCACCCTCGTACTGCTGGCTCGCGTATTCCTCGCGCGTGGTCAGGTAGTGGATGTAGTCGTTGGCGAGGCCGGCGATGACCACGGTATCGACGCCGGCCGGTGCCAGCACGTCGAGCACGGTCTTGCGCAGCCGCCGCGCCGACACCGTGGTGACTTCCCACGGCAGCCCGACGATCGCGAGGTTGCCGATGCGGAACAGCTGGAACGGCATCACGGCCGGTTCCAGATTGGTGGTCAGATCGAGCCCGTTCAGCAGCGGATCGAGCACGCCGCCGGCCGCCTCCGCGAGGTTGACCGGCAGCAGCACCGGCTTCTCGGCATGGCAGCCGAGGCCCAGCAGCGGCAAGGTATCGGCCCGGCACAGCAGCGCGCCGGAGACGACACTGGCCGGCACGCGGAAGCTGGCCAGCGCCTGGAAATCGGCGACAGCGCGGGCGATCAGATCCGGGCTCGATGCGCACGACACCCCTTCGACGCCGGTCGGGCTCGGCCCGTCCTCGGCACCCGCCGGGAACGACACGCCGAGCGCGCCGTTGCAGGTCTGCTTGCTCGACACATCGAGCGCGGCCGGATGGCGCAGGCTGGCCAGCACCACCGGATCGGTCACCGTGACGCGGTTCATCGCCACGTGGAAGAAGCGGGTGTCGACCGGCCCGCGCAGCGCCGAACCCTGCGCATACAGGCTCAGCGCCCGCGCCAGCTGCTTGGTGCCGGCGATGGCGTTGGAGTCGAAATCGTCGACGCCGCCACCGCGTGCCGGGTCGGGGTGCGGGAACTGCTCGATGAACAGGTTGGGCGAGGCATCGCCCTCGTCGGTCTGTGCGAACGCGCTCACGAACGTATCGGCGCCATCGGTGGCGGCGGCATAGCGGGTCTTCATCACCCGCTCGAAGCCGAGTGCGGCGTAGCCCTTGTTGTCGCTGCTGACGAAATGCTGCGTCGGGCCGATCGTGGTCGGATGGACGCCGAACCAGTTGACGAGGCCGACGGCGCTGCCGCCGTCGCGCACCAGATTGAGCTGGACCACTCGCTTGTCGGTCTCGATCGGGTTGCCCAGGGCATCGAGGAACTCGCGGCGCTCGGCTTCGCTGTTCATCGCGAACGCCGGCTTGGAGCGGTTGATGCTGGTATCGAGCAGTTCGCCGATCGCCATGCGGATCGGGGCGGTCTGCGGATGCGCCTGCAGGTTCGCATGCGCCAGCCGGATCGCTTCGACGATGCCGTGGACGATGCCGTTGTAGACGGTTTCGTCGTAGCCGAAGTGCAGCGCGTTGCCGGCCTCGTGATGGGCATAGCCGGCCGGCCCGGAATGGGTGTGCGTGGCCGACAGCATCAGGTTGTCGCCGCGGTAGTGGCGCGACAGCTCGGGATCGGCGGCGATGGCATCGAGCACGCCGAGCCGCAGCGAGCCGTACATCAGGCCGATGTCGGCGGAGACGAACATCACGCGCTGGCCGTTGCACGGCGACTCGAACGCGAATGCCCGCGCGTACTGGCGCTGGTGCAGGCCGCGGAACACCTGCGTCGGCGATTCCCAGCCCGAGCCGCCGGTGTAGGCGACAACGCCGGTGACGTCGTGCAGCCCGCTGCCGAAACGAAACCGCGTGTTGCCGCTGCAGGCACCGGATGCCGCGCCGACCGGTGTCGACAGCGGCGCTTCGAGCCGCCCGCTGGCATCGCGCCCGGCACCGACCTGCAGCCGCGGGCTGCGCACCACGCATTGCGCGCGCGCCGGATCGGCAAGCGCCGCCTGCGGCAGCGCGGCGGCGGCCGGATCAAGGCCCTGGCTGCAGGCGGTCAAAGTCAGCAGCGCGCCGGCGATGGCACCGGTCGCGATCAATCGCAGGCTATTCATGGTGTTGCGGCTCCCCCGGGTCCAGCCGTGCCCAGCCTTGTCCCGCGTCGGTCCAGCCGATGCGGCAAGGCGTCTTGTGGGTGCCAGTGTGACCAAGCGTCACGCCGACTGCACGGCCAGGCGATGCGGCGCGTCGTGTGGCGAAGAGTCCGAAGTCGGGCCGCGTCCGCCCCGACGCCGCGCTACCAGAAGCCTTTCGGCTTGTCCGGGTCGTCCTCGTCGTCCGGCTTCGGGGGTGCCGCGCGGGTGGCCTTGCGCGCCTTGTAGTGCGACACCGCCCGCAGGGTCGCGAACGGGCCGACGATCAGCGCGACGACGAGGATCAGCACCCAGATGACCGTGGCATTCATTCGTCGATCCTCACAGCTTTTCGAGATGCGCGTACGACAGCATCAGCCACTTGGTGCCGGCCTCGCGGAACTTGATCTCGATGCGCGTGCGGTCGGCATCGCCATCGAAGCTCAGGATGGTGCCTTCGCCAAACTTGGCGTGCCGCACGCGATCGCCGAGCCGGAAACCGCCCGGGCCTTCGCCGGTGGTGGCCGCGGTCATCTTGGTCCGCGCCGGCGGCACGTCGACCGCCCGGCCATAGCGGCTCTGGCCACCGTAACCGCCGCCGTAGCCACTGCCGCCGCCGCCATACGAGCTGCCACCGCCGTAGCCGCCGGTGCCGGACGGGCCGCCGTACGCCGGCCGCAGGATGCCGGCGCGCGGCCGGGTTTCGACCAGCGTCTCGGCCGGGATGTCCTTCAGGAACATCGACGGCATGCCGATCTGTTCCTGCCCGTGGATGCGGCGGATTTCGGCGTAGCTCAGATACAGCTGCTGCCGCGCGCGGGTCAGGCCGACATAGGCCAGACGCCGCTCTTCCTCCAGCGAGCCGCCATCGACCGCGCGCTGGCTCGGGAACAGGCCGTTTTCCATGCCGACGAGAAACACCACCGGGAATTCGAGGCCTTTCGCCGAGTGCAGGGTCATCAGCTGCACGCAGTCCTCGCCGACGCCGGCCTGACGCTCGCCGGCTTCAAGCGAGGCGTGGGCGAGGAACGCGTTCAGCGGGTCCAGCCCGTCGTCTTCCGGCGGCCGCTCGAAGCCGCGCGCGGCGTTGACTAGTTCATCGAGGTTGTCGAGCCGCGCCTCGGCCTGCTCGCCCTTGTCCTTCTTGTAGTGCTCGCGCAGACCCGAGCGCTCGATCGCCAGCTTCATCAGCTCGGCCAGCGGCTTGCCCTCGGTATCGCGGGCCAGACCATCGATCAGGTCGATGAACGCCTTGAGGTGCCCGGCGCTGCGGCCGAGCGCCGGCCCGGCGCCGACCGCCGCCTTCCACAGCGAGACACCGGCATCACGCGCCAGGGTCCGCAGCTTGTCCAGCGTGGTGGCACCGATGCCGCGCGGCGGCGTGTTCACCGCGCGCTCGAAGCTGGAATCGTCGTCGCGGATCGCGACCAGCCGCAGATAGGCCAGCGCATCCTTCACTTCCTGCCGCTCGAAGAAGCGCAGGCCGCCATAGATGCGATACGGCATGCGATTGCGGATCAGCGCTTCTTCCAGCACGCGGGACTGCGCGTTCGAGCGATACAGGATCGCGCAGTCCTTCAATGCGAACGTGCTCTCGTGATGGGTCTTGATCCGGCCGACAACGAATTCCGCCTCGTCGTACTCGTTGAACGCGGCATAGAGCTGGATCGGGTCGCCATCGCCGCTGTCGGTCCACAGCACCTTGCCGAGCCGCCCGGCGTTCTTCTCGATCAGCCCGTTCGCGGCCTTGAGGATCGTGCCGGTCGAGCGATAGTTCTGCTCCAGCCGCACCACTTCGGAGCCCGGAAAATCCCGCCCGAGCTTGGCCATGTTCTCGACCTTCGCACCGCGCCAGCTGTAGATCGAGTTGTGCGTGACCAGACCGCCGGCGACGAAGTTGTGCGTGCTGTCGATATCGAGATCGTGGACCGCGGCGGGGCCCGACACACGACGGACGTCGGTGACGACATCGAAACGGCCATCGGCCGTCACCATGGCCATGCCGGGGCGAATCGAGCCGGCTCGAATGAATGGCAGCGAGCGGCCGCCTTCGTTGCCGCGGCCGAGATTGGCCTGCAGCAGCACCTGACCGGACAGCGCCTTGGCCGCGCGCTCGGCGATGGCATACAGCTCACCAAAATCACGGCGTGATGTTTCAAAGCGCCAGCTTTCGGAACCCGCCTTGGCGGGGCGCACCGACAGCCCGAGCGTGCCGAGGATCGCGCGGCCGAGCACATCGTTGCCGATGATCGAGATCCGGTGCATCGGGGCGGCACCGCGACGGTCCCCGCACAGCGTGACGACGATGTTGCGGCGATTCGAGTCCCGTGATTGCGGGCGATGGTGCGGTTCGTCGGCGTTCAGGTCACGATCGGCCAGCAGATGGTGGGCAGCACTTTCCGTGTCCAGCGATGCGAAGACCTGCGCGATCAGCGCCGCATCGTGGACCAGACCGCGGGTCGAGCCGCCCTTGCGCGCCACGAACGGCAGGGTCGGCAGGCCGTAACGCAGGCTGGTCAGCATTTCGTCGCGGCGGGCCTCGCTTTCTGTCGCGTGCGTGCCGATCACCCAAAGCGCGTCGGCATGTTCTTGCAGGCAGCGCTGCTTGAAACCGAGCATCGGCCGACGCTGGCCACGGGTGTAGGTCTGCGACGTGCCGATGCGCCAGCCGATGCCGCGCTTGTACATCAGGTAGCTGAAGTACAGCGCAGGCGCTTCGCCCAGCCGATAACCCGCGAAATGCGTGTGCTCCGGCGTCGACAGCAGGCGATGGCCGTCACGCGTGATGATCTCGACCAGATCGCTTCGGGCACCGAGCTGCTTCGTGCGTCGCACGGTCGATGGCTTCAGCGTGCCGCTGCCATGCGCCGACAGCACTTGATCCCCGGGGGCGACCCGCTCAATCGGTCGCTGGCTGCCATCGGCCATCGTCACCGGTGTGCCAGCGGCGAGACATTGGTCGTCATCACCCACCGCGAACATCGTGCCGGTGCGGCCGGCGAGCACCTGCAGCCAGGCGTACTGCAGCGTGTTGGTGTCCTGGAACTCGTCGACCAGGATGTGCCGAAAGCGGTTGCGGTAATGCTGCTGGATCGACGGCACGTCGCGGCACAGCTCGTGGGCGCGCAGCAGCAGTTCGGCGAAGTCGACCAGGCCGTTCTGCTTGCACTGGGCTTCGTAGGCGCTGTAGATGCGCACCAGCTGGCGCTGCGCGAAATCGCCCTGATCCTCCATGCCGTGCGGGCGGCGGCCCTCTTCCTTCTGGGCGTTGATCCAGCCGGTGATCTGCTTCGGCACCCACTGCTCTTCCGACAGGTCCAGCGCGCGGATCACGCGCTTGACGAGGCGCTGCTGATCGTCGGCATCGAGAATCTGGAAGTTCTGCGGCAGGTCGGCGTCTTTCCAGTGCAGCCGCAGCATGCGGTGGGCGATGCCGTGGAACGTGCCGACCCACATCGTCCGCACCGGCACGGTGACCAGCGCTTCGATCCGGCTGCGCATCTCGGCGGCGGCCTTGTTGGTGAAGGTCACCGCCAGGATCGAATGCGGCGATACCCCTTCGACCGCGATCAGCCACGCGATGCGGTGGGTCAGCACCCGGGTCTTGCCGGAGCCGGCGCCGGCCAGCACCAGCCGGTGCTCGGGCGGCGCGGTGACCGCCTCGCGCTGGGCGGGGTTCAGTCCGGAAACGAGATCTGCGACGTGCGTGTCAACCTGCATCGAAACATGGGGGGTGCGAAATCAGTGCGCACCATACCGCAGCAGGTGCTTCCTGAGCCGCAGGTTGAGCAGTTCCACGGCCACCGAGAAGCCCATCGCGGTGTAGACATAGGCCTTCGAGAAGTGCACCTCCACGCCTTCGGCCATCAGCACGATGCCGATCAGTACGAGGAAGGCCAGTGCCAGCATCTTGACCGTCGGGTTGGCGTCTACGAAGCGCGACAGGGGGCCGGAGAAGAACATCATCGCGATCACCGCCGCCACGATCGCCGCGATCATCACCGGCAGGTTGGTGGTCATGCCGACGGCGGTGATCACCGAATCGAGCGAGAACACGATGTCCAGAATCATGATCTGGACGATCACGCTCATGAAGCCGACGGCGGCCGCGCCGGGCGCATGACCCACGCTGTGGCCGTCGCTGGTCAGCATCTCGCGGATTTCCTTGCCCGCCTTCCAGACCAGGAACACGCCGCCGAAGAACAGGATCAGGTCGCGGCCGGAAAAGCCCATGTCGCCGATCGCGAACAGGTCGTTGGTCAGCTTCGCGATCCACGCCAGCGATACCAGCAGCAGGATGCGCGTGCCCATCGCGCCCGCCAGACCGATGGTCCGGGCGCGCGCCTGCTGATGTGCCGGCAGCTTCGCCGCCATGATCGACAGGAAGATGATGTTGTCGATGCCGAGGACGATTTCGAGCGCGGCCAGGGTCAGGAAGGCAACGATCAGTTCGGGGTCGAGCAGGTTCACTGGAAACGATGTCGGTATTCGGGTTGCGCGATTATGCGGCAACCCCAGCCACAGGAAGGTTGCAGAAATCATGGACGAGATCGTGCAGGGCGGGCGTGTGGCCGGTGACGGCGCGCCGGATCGGGCGACGCAAGCATTGATCGTGCTGGTCGCCGTGCTGGCGTCGCTGGCGCTGCTGCTGCTGCATCAGGGTCAGGAATGGTATTGGCCATGGCTCAGCGATTCCCGCGTGCTGTTTGCCGGCTACACGCTGGCAACGGCGCCGCCGCTGATGCTGGCGCTGATGATCAGCCGGATCGACGAGCGCCGGACCTGGGTGGTGATCGGCTTGACCGCCATGCTGCTGCTTGGGCTGTCGCTGCACAACGGCACCGCGTGCTTCCCGCCGGGAACGGGCTGCGGACCGGTGCGCGCTACGTATATTCCGAGCCTCGTCGTGGCCTTGTTCATCCTGCTGCCTTTCCTGCAGGCCGGGCGTGACCGCCAGCCCGGCGATGCGTGGCAGCCGCCGTATCCGTTGTTGTTTCGATATGCCTGGGACAATGCGCTGGCGCTGGCGGGCACTGCACTGTTCATCGGCGTGTCGTGGCTGATCCTCTGGCTGTGGGCTGCCCTGTTCGTATTGCTCGGGATCACCGTGTTCCGCGACTTGTTTGACGAAGTACGCTTCATCTATCCCGCCAATGGCCTGATGACCGGGTTCGGCCTGGTGCTGTGCCGCGCGCAGGGTGGTGCTTTGCGCGCCTTGTTGCGGCTGTGCCTGAGCCTATGCCGTGCCCTGTTGCCTTTCATCGCCGTGCTGGCACTGTCGTTTCTGGCGGTAGTGCTGCTGCAGGGCGTGGAGCCGCTATGGAAAACCGGGCGGCCGGCGAGCCTGCTGCTGTGGCTGGTACTGGGCACGCTGGTATTGACCAACGGCGTGTTTCAGGACGGCGAGGCCGACGATCCCTACCCGCGCTGGCTGCGCCATGTCGTCGGCGCCGGCTTGCTGACGATGCCGGTGCATGCCGCCTTGGCAGCCTATGCCATTGCACTGCGCGTGAGCCAGCACGGCTGGACGGTCGATCGGCTGACCGGAGCACTGGTTGCAGCCATTCTGCTGCTGCACGCCGTGCTGCTGGCGATTGCCGTATTGCCCGGCCGTGGCCGCTGGCTCGCACGACTGCAAATGGCGAATCCGCTGCTGGCCGCGTTCGTGGTGGCGACCGTGCTGGCCACGCAATCTCCGCTGCTGGATTTCCGCGCCATCACCATCCGTTCGCAGTTGGCGCGGCTGGAGCGCGGCGAGACGACTGCAGCGGAGTTCGATGTCCGGACCTTTGCCCGTCTACTGGGACGGGGCGGGCGTCAGGCCTTGAAGTCGCTGAAAGCCGATCCGGCACATGCCGGGAATGCCGACTTCATGGCGAAGATTGACGAAGCACTGGCGGCCGACGGGGCGGAACAGGTTGTGGATCGCCCGCTGGTGGCAGCCGATTTCATCCTGATCCCGGCCGGCGCCGAGCCACCGGAAGCGCTGCTGAAAGCCATCGACCAGGACCTGAGCCAGAAATCCGAGCGGCCTCACGCCGAAAAGCTTGGCTCTGGCGGCTATTTCCTCGAAATCAAACGACAAGACATCAAGTTCGGATGCCTGTATCCACGCAGCCACTGTCTGCTGACGCCGGTTCGCTTGAGCGTGGTTGATCCCGACGCGGAGCAATGGCTGGTGGCGCCGGGTCCTCACGATCGGCAGCTTCCGCCGCTGATTTACGCCAACAGCGCCGATGGCTGGCAGATCGCCGCCCACGTGCTGGTCCAGCCCTCCCACCTGTCTTTCCCGGAAGCGAAGGACTGGGCTGTTCGCGGCATCGAAGGGGTGACATCGGACTGGCAGTGGGCGCAGGTCGGCAACGTCCGGTTTCCCGTACAGGCCGGCCGGCCGCCGATGCTATCGGACCCATCCTCTCCGGCGTTCCACTGAACCCGTTCGTTTCCGCTTCACCTAACCGTCACCTCACCGTCATCCAGCCTTTACCGCCGCTTCATAAAGTCTGGCCGGGAATCACTGAAGCCGGCGGCGATGAAGATTGCATACGGAGTGATGGGCTACGGACGCGGCCACGCCATGCGCACGATGGCCGTGCTGCCGAGCCTGATGGCTGCGCACGAGGTCACCGTCTATGCCGGTGGCGATGCCTATGACGTGCTGGCGCCGCTGTTCCCGACCGTGCGCATTCCCACCATCGGCTACGTCTATCAGGCCAGCGGCAGCCACTCGGTGCCGAAGACGATCGCGAAGAACCTGGCGCCGATGGCAGACCTGTTCTTCGGTGGCCATGGCTCGGAGATCGTCGAGCGCGAGATGAAGGCGCGCGGCACGGAACTGGTGATTTCCGATTCCGAAGCCTGGACCCACCGCCTGGCGCGCAAGCTGAAACTGCCGCGCATCAGCTTCGATCACGTCGGCATCATCGCCTACTGCAAGCCGCACTTCCCGCCGGACCTGTGGCTGATGGGCATGCGCGACGCCATCGGCTACCGCAGCCTGATGGGCATTCCGGAGCGCATCCTGATCGCCAGCTTCTATCCGGCCGAAGGCGCCTACCCGGGGGTCAAGGTGATCGGGCCGATGCTGCGCGACGAAGTGCTGCGCACGACGCCGAGCGATGGCGATTTCCTGCTCGTCTACTTCAACAAGGGCGAGCACCAGTACCGGCCGAACATCGATCACGCCCTGCGCCAGCTCGACTGCCCGGTGGTGATCTACGGCACGCCGTTCCGCGGCAAGGTCGAGAATCTCGACTTCCGCGCGCCGAGCAACGAGTGGTTCGTCCACGATCTGGCGAACTGCAAGGCGGTGATCTCGACCGCCGGCAACCAGACCATCGGCGAAGCGATCCACTTCGGCAAGCCCATCCTGGCGCTGCCGGAAGAAGCCTTCGAGCAGCGCCTGAACGCGTGGATGATCGAGCGCATGGGTGTGGGCATGCGCGGCGACCGCCTGCGCCTGAACCCGAGCGATGTCGATCGCTTCATGGGCAATCACGATTTCTACAAGTCGAACATGAGCGCCCATGCCGGCGATGGCCGGGCGGAAGCGATCGAGACCCTGCATCGCTACATCGATGAACTGGCGGCCGAGCGCCAGGCCGCCAACACCGTTGTCGCCAGCCGTCGCGGCAAGCGCAGCAAGCCCGGGTTGCATCCGACGGCCTGAGCGCGGCATCGGCGCCGGTCAGGGCCGGGCCGGGCCGGGCCGGGCCGGGCCGCGAAAAGCCTGCCGCGGTCTGCGGCATCGGCGTAAAGTTTCTCCCAGCTGCACAGAACAAGACCCTTGGTTCCGGGAGAACCCGATGGCTACCCGTCTGAAACCGCTCGATGCGTCGTGGCTGTACGTCGAATCGCGCGATACGCCGATGCATGTCGCCGGCCTGAACATCTTTTCGCTGCCGCCGGATGCGGCACCGGATTTCCTCGCCCGGCTGGTCGCCCAGCTCAAGGCTGCCAAGACCTTCGCGCCGCCGTGGAACCTGCGGCTGAAGGATTCCCTGCTGCGCGGCGTGCTGCCGGAATGGGAGATCGACGACGGGCTCGACCTCGAATACCACGTGCGGCATTCCGCACTGCCGAGCCCGGGCGGCGAGCGCGAACTCGGCGTGCTGGTGTCGCGCCTGCACAGCCACGCGCTGGACCTGTCGCGGCCGCTGTGGGAATGCCATGTCATCGAAGGGCTGGAGAACAACCGCTTTGCGCTGTACACCAAGATGCATCACGCGCTGATCGACGGCGTCGGCGGCATCCGGATGACGGCGCGGGCGTTTTCGGCCAGTGCCGGCGGCAGCAAGGTGGTGCCGCCGTGGACCATCGGGGTGGAAATGCGCAAGCGCCGCACCCGCAGTGACGACGACCAGACGCCGTCGACATTGGAGCGGCTGCGCGAGCAACTGCAGCAGCAGGTGGAACTGGTGCCGCAGGTGGCCGGCGCGCTGGCCAAGATCTGGCGCGGCAAGAAGCCGGACGATGCGCTCGCCACGCCGTTCAAGGCCCCGAAATCGGTGCTGAACGACCGCGTCGACGGCCAGCGCCGGTTCGCCACGCAGCAATACGACCTGGCGCGGCTGCGCGCGATCGCCGAAGCGGCGCGGGTCACGCTGAACGATGTCGTGCTCGCCATCTGTGCCGGCGCGCTACGGCGATTCCTGAAGGAAATGAACGTGTTGCCGCGGCGTTCGCTGACTGCGGGCCTGCCGGTGTCGCTGCGGCCGAAGGGCGACGAACAGCTCGGCACGGCGATCAGCTTCATGCTGGCCGACCTCGGCACGTCGATCGCCGACCCGGTCAAGCGCCTGCAGTGGATCCACGCCTCGACGGTCGGCGCCAAGGAGCACCTGCAGAGCCTGCCGAAGAGCGGCCTGAACAACTACACGATGCTGTTCATGGCGCCGTACATCATGGGCATGCTGACCGGCGCTGCCGGCCGGATCAAGCCGATGTTCAACCTGGCGATCTCCAACGTCCCGGGGCCGGACGAAACGCTGTATCTCGCTGGCGCGAAGCTCGAAGCGATGTATCCGGTGTCGGTGCTGCAGCACGGACAGGCGCTGAACATCACCTGCCTGTCGTACGCCGGCAAGCTGAACTTCGGCTTCACCGGCGCCCGCGATGCACTGCCGCACATGCAGCGACTCGCGGTCTACACCGGCGACGCGCTCGACGAACTCGAAGCGGCGGTCGGCATTCCGGCCTGAACGCAATGCCGTTCGAGGGGCGATAGGACCCGCCCGTCTGGCACCGCCTCCATCGTGTGAATACAATGTCATTCTGTGATGTAAATCACGGAAAAAACACGCAGTGAACGGACTCGACAAACACCCTCTCGTCAGTATCGTCGTCAACAACTACAACTACGAAACCTACCTCCGGACAGCGATCGACAGCGCGCTGAACCAGAGCTACCCGCGGGTGGAAGTGGTGGTGGTCGATGACGGCTCGACCGACAGTTCAGCCAAGCTGATCGCGGAATACGGTGCCCGGATCGTCCCGGTACTGAAGCGCAACGGCGGTCAAGGCTCCGCCTTCAATGCCGGATTCGCCGCCAGCCGCGGCGACTACGTCATGTTTCTCGATGCCGACGACGTCCTCTATCCGCAGGCCGTGCAGACCGTCGTCGAACAGTGGCGTCCGGGGATCATCGACACGATATTCCGTCTCGATCTGGTCGATGCCGACGGCAAGCATCTGGATGTCTTCCCCGCGCGCAGCATTGCCTTCGATACCGGCGACCAGCGCGCGACGCTGCTGACCACCGGCCGCTATTCGTCGACCGTGACCAGCGGCCATGCCTACACCCGTGCGTTCCTAGACCAGGTGCTGCCGGTGCCGGAAGCGGATTTCCGCATCTGCGCCGATGGCTACCTGATCACGATGGCGCCGCTGTACGGGCACATTGCCGCGATCGAAACCTGCCTCGGCCAATACCGCAAGCACGGCAAGAACCTGTGGGCGATTTCCGGCGGCAGCACGCCGCTGGCGGTGTTTCGCCGCTCGATCGATTTCGACCTGAAGAAGTACAAGCACCTGACACTTCGCGCCGAAGCGCTCGGGCTCAGCGTCGACGCCCGGCTGGGCTCGCGCGATCACCAGCATCTGGTGCAACGCATCGCGTCGCTGCGCATGGGCCCGGACAGCCACCCGCTGGTCGATGACCGCCTGCCACGACTGACCTTCGACGGCATCCGCGCCATCTGGCTGCACTCCGAATACCGCTGGCCGCGCAAGTGCCTGCTGATGGCCTGGTTCGCCTGGGTCGGGATCATGCCGCCGGTGCTGGCCAGCCCGGCGATCGCCTGGCTGCTGTCGACGCAGGCGCGCCCCCGGCTGCTCGATGTGCTGGTCAAGCGCCTACGCAGGATCAATCGCACCGCCTTGCCGGTCAGCTAAGCTCCGCGGCGGGCGAATTCCCGCCCGCCCGGAAGTCCGCGATGACGTCTGCGTGCTGCCGATGCCGGTCTTGAGCCGGCCACCGCGATCATCGTGACCACGACCGGCCCCGGCGCCCCCGAAACCAAGGCCCGCCTGCCGGCGCTGGATGCGCTGCGCGGCATCGTAGTCGTGCTGATGGCGCTGGACCATTGCCGCGACTACTTCAGCGCCTACCCGTATCCGCCGACCGATCTCGATCAGGCTTCCGTCGCGCTGTTCCTGACCCGCTGGATCACCCACTTCTGCGCGCCGGTGTTCGTGCTGCTGGCCGGCACCAGCGCCTGGCTGCACGCCGCGAACGGCGGGCTCGACCGTCGCGCGCTGCAGCGCTTCCTCGTCTCGCGCGGCCTGTGGATCGTGTTTCTGGAGCTGACGTGGAACAGCGTCATGTGGCGTTTCGACCTGCACGGCATCCAGTTGCAGGTGCTGTGGGCGCTGGGCATGTCGATGCTGTTCCTGGCGCTGCTGCTGTGGCTGCCGCGCGCCGCGATCATCGCGATCGGCGCTGCCATCGTCATCGGCCACCACGGGCTCGATGGCCTCCACGCCAGCGATTTCGGTGCCGAAGATTCGCCGGCCGCGCTCGGCTACAGCCTGCTGCACGAGTTCCACTTCATCCGCAGCGCCAACGGTTTCGAGTTCGGCATCATCTACCCGCTGCTGCCGTGGATCGGCGTCATGGCGCTCGGCTACGGGCTGGGGCCGGTGTTCGCGCAGCCGGCCGCGGTCCGCGACCGGCGTCTGCTGCAGCTCGGGCTCGCTGCGCTGCTGCTGTTTGCGCTGCTGCGGCTGGCCAATGGCTATGGTGATCCGCAGCACTGGGCGGTCAACGCCCGCGGCGCCGTGTTCACTGCGCTGGGCTGGCTCAACGCCAGCAAGTACCCGCCGTCGTTGATTTATCTGACGATGACCCTGGGCCCGGCGCTGCTGCTGCTGAGCCGGCTCGATCACTGGCGCGGGCGGCTGGCGACGATCGTCACCACCTTCGGCCGCGTGCCGATGTTCTTCTATCTGCTGCACGTGCCGCTGATCCATCTCGGCAGTCTGGCCGCGCGCTATATCCTGTTCGGCCCGGCGGCGTTCAGCGGCGAGCGTCCGGACGACCTGCCGGCCAGCTACGAACCGAGCCTGCTGCCGGTCTACGGCGCGTGGTTCATCGTGCTCGTATTGCTTTATCCCCTGTGCCGCTGGTTTGGCGACTACAAGCGGCGTCACCGAGACCAGACATGGCTGAGTTATCTCTGAGCATCCACCCCTGCCGTTCGGTCGACGAACCGGGCTGGCTCGCGTTCCGCGAAGCGCTGTGGGACGACTGCCCGCGCGACGAGCATCTGGAGGAAATGGCCAGCTTTCTGGCCGATCCCGCGCGCTTTGCGCAGTTCATGGCCTGCCGGTCCGATGACGGCCGACCGGTCGGCTTCGTCGAGGCTTCGCTGCGCGTCGACTACGTCAACGGCACCGATTCCAGCCCGGTGACCTTCATCGAAGGCGTGTACGTCGACCCTGCCCATCGCCGCCACGGCGTGGCGCGCGCGCTGCTGGCACCGGTCCGGGCCTGGGCATTGGCGCAGGGCTGTACCGAACTGGCGTCCGATGCCGCGATCGACAACCACGCCAGCCACGCCCTGCATCGGGCCATGGCGTTCGAGGAAACCGAACGCGTCGTGTTCTTCCGGCTGCCGCTGGACGGCGCGGCGGACTGAAGCGTCGGCTCAGGCCGCCGTCCGCAGCGTGCGCAGTGCCATCGCGCGGAACACTGGCCGCAGCCCGTAGTACAGCGCCGCAATCGCGAACGGCGCGGCGACGCACCAGGCGGCAACGCCACCGAGCGCCACCAGCCCGAAATCGGCGATGAACTGCATCGGCCCGGCCTGAAAGCGTTCCAGCATCTCCGGAATCGACAGGTTCACGTGCGGCGCGCCGAACCATTCGCCGGCGCGATAGAACGGCAGCAGCAGCGCGAACTGCAGCGGGTAGCACAGGTAATTGACGAGCTGGATGATCGGCTGGTTCAGCTTCAACCGGAACGCGACCAGCGCGCACAGCAGGGTCGTCGAGCCCAAGATCGGGAACACCGCGATCACGGCACCGAGCGCGGCGGTCAGCGCGATCTTTTCCGGCGTGATGCCCTGCCGAAGCTGATCGAGAATCGGCGTGACGACCTTGCGTTGCCAGACACTGCCGGTGCTCGGCGGAGCCAGGGTCGGGGTGTCGCTCATCGGGCTGATGGGCGCGAACGGCGCAGCAAAAAATCCTCGATCGTCGCCCCGGCCGGCAGCCTGACCAGCGTGATCAGCGCGTACGCCGCCATCGCCATGTTGCCGAGCAGCAGCACCGCCACCAGCCACGCGCCGCGGGCGATCCACGAGGTTTCCTTGTAGGCAATCCACAGCCAGAACCACAGGAACGCGAAGTAGGCGTCGAACAGGGTCGCGACGAACCACGGGTTGTTGCCGCCGGCTGGGTTCGCGCTCAGGTCGGCAATCGCCGGCACGATGCTCTGATGGCCGGTGGCCCAGATCGACACGCCGATCAGCGCGGCCAGCGCCGCAACCGCGAATGCTGCAATGCCCGCTTTCATCGTCTTGTGAAGATTCCTTGATCAGGCCCGTGCGCAAGCCAGCGCTCAGGCCGGCTTGTTCAGCGTGATGTGCATCAGATCGATCGAGCCGGTGCGGAAGCCGCATTCGCAGTAGCTCAGGTAATAGCGCCACATGCGCAGGAAGCGCTCGTCGAACTGCTTGACGATCTGCTCGCGGACGCCGAGCACATTGCGATGCCAGGCGGCGAGCGTGTCGGCGTAGTCCTTGGCGTAGAACGTCGGGTTCGCCGGCAGCAGGCCGGCGGTGCGCGCCAGATCCTGGAACAGCCCCGGCGGGCACAGCATGCCGCCCGGGAAGATGTACTTCTGGATGAAGTCGCGCTTGGTCCGGTAGTTGTCGAAGATCGCCGGGTTGATCGTGATGCCCTGGATCGCGGCGATGCCGCCGGGCTTCAGCGCCTTGGAGATCGCGGCGAAATAGCCCGGCCAGTATTCCTCGCCGACCGCTTCGTACATCTCGATCGAGACGACGCGGTCGTAGGTGTCGGTGACGTCGCGGTAGTCCCGGATCTCGAAGGTCACCCGATCGGCGACACCGGCCTTCTCCGCGCGAATCTTCGCTTCGGCGTACTGCTCGTTCGACAGCGTGATCGAATGCACGCGGCAGCCGGCGTGCTTCGCGGCGTAGATCGCGAAGCCACCCCAGCCGGAGCCGATTTCGAGCAGCGTGTGCTCGGGCTTCAGGTCCAGCCGCTCGAACATCAGCTGGAACTTGTTGATCTGGGCGTCCATCAACGTCTCGTTCGGCTTGATGTACATGCCGGACGAGTAGGCCATCGTGTCGTCGAGCCACATCTTGTAGAACTCGTTGCCGAGGTCGTAGTGGTACTCGATGTTCTTCTTCGCGGTGCGCTTGGTGTTGGCGCGCAGCTTGTGCTTGACCATGCCCCAGAAGCGGCCGAGCCAGTTGATCTCGAACGGGCCCTTGTAGTGCGGCTCGTTCAGGTACATGACCATCAGCAGGCGGGTGAGGTCCGGCGTTTCCCAGCAGTCGTCGAGATAGGCGTCGCCGATGCCGACTTCGCCGCCGGTCAGCAGGTGCCGCATCAGGCGCTCGCTCTTGATCTGCCAGAGCCCGTGCGGGCCGGGCTCGCTGCCTTCGAAGCGGCGCGTGCTGCCATTCGGCAGGATGATGTCGAGGGTGCCGACCTTCACGCCGGACATCATGTACATCAGGATCTTCAGGCCCCAGCTGAGGCCGGCGTTGTCGCCACGGGTGGCGAAATCGGACGGCAGATCGGGCGAAAAGCCGTCGCGGCTCATGATCTGGTCCAGCGGTTCGCGTGGTTCGCGCTTGTCGTTGTCGTTCATCTCGGGCTCGGGACAGTCAGTCGGGTCCGTGCGGCAGGCATTTTGGGCAGGTCAGGCAAGGCAACAGCGGTTCAGCTCATCTCGTGCCGCGGCGGCAGCGGCTTCTTGTGGAAGCGCGCGCCACGCAGCCAGATCTTCAAGGCTTCCCAGTGAATGCCGGCGACGACCTTGAACGTCATCAACGGCATCCGCAGGACCTGCCGGACGATCGCACCGTCGCTCAGCGCCACCCGCTCTCCGGCGAGTGTGGCATCGAGAATCGGCACGCCGTCGCGCGTTTCGTGGATCACCACCCGCAGCCGCTCGCCCGGATCTTCCAGCGTGAAGCGATAGCGGCCGACGAGATCGAAGAACGGCGACACGTGAAAGCACTTGTCCTTCTCGTATGGCTGCTGATACGGCATCGGCTGGCCGTCGGATGCGAGCAGGTAGCAGTGCTTCTCGCCGAAGGTGTTGCGCACTTCGGCAATCACGGCGCGCAGAGTGCCGTCGCGATGCTCGCAGTACCACATCGAGATCGGGTTGAACGCGAAGCCGAACAGCCGCGGGAACGCCAGCAGCCGGATGCGGCCGCCATCGAGATCGATCTTCGCGCTCTTCAGCAGCGCCTCGGCCCAGGCCCGCAGCGCGCCCGGCGCGGTGGCGCCGCTGCCGTGGTCGGCGTCGCGAAAGCTCAGCAGGTTGAAGCGGTTGCGGCTGAACAGGCGCAGCGGTGCCACGGCCTCGTCGATCCGGTCGATGTCCCAGACCACGTAGAACACGGTGTAGACGAAGCGGTAGAACGGCGCGATCAGACGCCGATGCATGACGCGGCTGGGGTACAGCGCCGCGGCGTCGCGGGTCCGCTCCGAAGCTGAGGCGCTATCGATCAAAGCGCAGTCCAGCTCGGCAGGCACGAGGCATCGATCCCCTTCACCGCCCGCAGCCCGGACTTCAGCCCGTCCTCGTGGAAGCCGTATGCGGTCCAGGCACCGGCCCACCACAGGCCGCCGTTGCCCTGGATCGCCGGCAGCTTCGCGTGCGTGATCTGGCTGGTCGCGGTGTAGTGCGGGTGGTGGTAGACGACTTCGTAGATGGTCTTGTCGCGCGGGATCGGCCGCTGCGGGTTCAGGGTCACGAGGTAGTTCACCGGCCCCGGAATGTGCTGCAGCAGGTTCATCCAGTAAGTGCCGGAAATGCGCTGGTCGTGGATTTCCGAGACCGGATGCGTGTAGTTCCAGCTGGCCCACGCCGCGCGCCGCTTCGGCAGGAACGAGTCGTCGGTGTGCAGCACGACCTTCGATTCCGAATACGGAATGCCGGCCAGCACCTCGGTTTCCGCCGGACTGGCATCGGCCAGCAGGCGCAGCGCCTGATCGGAATGCGTGGCGCAGATCACGTGATCGAAGCGCTGCTCGTCGGCCTGACCGGCGAACTGCAGCCAGACGCCCGGCGTGCCATCCGGATGGGCGGGCTCGCGGCGAATCCGCGTCACCGGCGAATTCAGCCGGACCCGGCCCTTGAAGCGCGACAGCAGCTTCTTGACGTAGGTATTGCTGCCGCCGACGACCGAATGCCAGGTCGGCTGCTGGGTCGCGGTGAACAGGCTGTGGCTGTCGAAGAAGCGCATGAAGTCGTCGGCCGGATATTCGGCGGCGGCCTTCGGCGAGCAGCTCCAGATCATGCCGGCCATCGGCAGCAGGTAGTCGCGGCGGAGTTCCTGCGAGAAGCCTTCGCGATCGAGGAATTCGCCAAGCGAGCCTTTCGGCAGGTTGCCGGACTTCAGCAGTGCGTTGCAGCGCTTGTTCAGCTTCAGGATGTCCAGCAGCATCCGGATGTGGCTGATCCTGAACAGGTTGGTCCACTGCGCGAAGACGCTGAGGACCTGATCGCTGCCCTTCCATTCGTAGGCGCCGTCGCCGATCGACACCGCGAACGACATGCTGGTCGGCTGGGTCTTGACCTCCAGCTCCTTGAACAGCGCGGTCAGGTTCGGATAGTTGATGCCGTTGTAGACGATCCAGCCGGTGTCGACCGCGCCGATGCCGTTCGGCGTGTTGATCTCGATGGTGTTGGTGTGGCCGCCTACGCGGCCGTCCTGCTCGAACAGCGTGACCTCGTGCTTCTGCGCGAGGAAGTAGGCGGCGGACAGGCCGGAAATGCCGGAGCCGATGACGGCGATGTTCATTTTTTCAGGATGCAGGGGACGGATAGCAGGAGACGCAAGGCGGATGCCGCGCAGCATTGCGCAGCGCTGTTACGGTGCTGCGACCTTGCGGGATGCGATGGGCGCCTTCAGCACCGGCAGCAGCGTGGGCCACACGGCGTCGAGCAGTTGCGGCTGGGCTTCGCCGGTCGGATGGATGCCGTCATCCTGAAACCAGCGCGGGCGATCGGTGGCGATCGGCGCCAGAAAGAACGGCACCAGCGGCGCCTTGACCGCCGCCGCCACGTCGCCGAACGCCTTCTGGAAGCGGCTGGTCATCACCGGGCCGTAGTTTTCCGGAATCCGCATCTCGAAGATCACCGGCGCGGCACCGGCCTTGATCGCCAGCCGCGCCATCTGTTCGAGGTTGTTGCGCATCGCTTTCAGATCGAGCCCGCGCAGGCCGTCGTTGCCGCCGAGTTCGATCAGCACCACGTCCGGCTGGTGCCGCGCCAGCGCCGCAGGCAGCCGGGCCAGCCCGCCGGCCGTGGTTTCGCCGGACACCGAGGCGTTGACCACGGACCAGCGATTCAGCGCCGGATCGGCTTGAGATTTGAGCTTCCGTTCCAATAAAGAAGCCCATCGGGCCTGCGCATCCACGCCGTAGCCGGCGCTCAGCGAATCGCCCCAGACCAGGATCGTCGGGCCAGCCAGCGCCGCACCGGCGAGCAGCCAGCCGGCCAGCACCATCACCACGCGGTATCGGAGTTGTCGAAGCATGAGTGCAGACGCTGCAGGCCTGAAACCAGCCGTGATTGTCGCTGAAAACCTGACACAGAAAATTGTCAGCGGCGGCGAACAGATCGCGATCCTCGATGCCCTGAGCCTGCGCGTGACCGCCGGCGAATCGGTGGCCATCGTCGGCGCCTCCGGGTCCGGCAAGACCACCCTGCTGTCGCTGCTGGCCGGGCTCGATTCGCCCACCGCCGGCTCGATCATGCTGGCCGGCCAGCCGCTTTCAAGTCTCGACGAGGACGGCCGCGCCGCGCTTCGTGCCGGCCGGGTCGGCTTCGTGTTCCAGTCGTTCCAGCTGCTGGCCGGCCTCACCGCGCTGGAAAACGTGATGCTGCCGGCCGAGCTCGCCGGCCGCGCCGATGCCGAAGCGCTGGCACGCGACACGCTGGCCAAGGTCGGCCTCGCGGCGCGCACCGGCCACTATCCGTATCAATTGTCCGGCGGCGAGCAGCAGCGTGTGGCGATCGCCCGCGCCTTCGCCGCCCAGCCGGAAATCCTGTTCGCCGACGAGCCGACCGGCAATCTCGATGCCGCCACCGGCAGCCGCATCGTCGACCTGCTGTTCGAGCTGAACCGGGAACGCGGCGCGACCTTGGTGCTGGTCACCCACGACCTGAACCTGGCCGCACGCTGCGACCGCGTGCTGCGCCTGCGCGCGGGGCGTTTCGATGACTGACGCCCGCGCGGCCAACCCGCTGCGTTTCGCGTTCCAGCGCCTGCGTCGCGGCTGGACCAGCGGCGAACTGCGCGTGCTGGTGCTGGCACTCGCCGTCGCCGCCGCGGCGGCCATCGCCGTCGGCCTGTTCACCGATCGCGTGCGGCTGGCGCTGGAAGCCGGGGCTGGCGACCAGCTCGGGGCCGATGCCGTCGTCTCCGGGCGCGATCCGCTGCCGGCCCAGACCTATGACGCGATCAGGGCGACCGGCGTCCGCATCGTCATGATCACGACCTTTCCGAGCGTGGTCGCGCGCGAGGACGGCGACGAAACGCAGCTTGCGACGATCAAGGCGGTGGAAGCCGGCTACCCGCTGCGTGGCGCGCTGCGGCTGGCGCGCGAGCCGTTCGGCGCGACCGAACCGGCGCCGCCTCAGCCGGCGCGCGGCGAGGTCTGGGTCGACCTGAAGTTGTGGACGCATCTCGGTCTGCGCCTCGGGGCCAAGCTGCAGGTCGGCAGCCGCAGCTTCGAGATCACGCGGCTGATCGCCGAAGAACCGGGCCGCAGCGGCGCGTTTGCCGAACTGGCGCCATCGCTGCTGATCCGTGCCGAGGATCTGGCCGACACCGGCCTCGTCGGCCCCGGCAGCCGCGTCCAGCTGAGCTGGCAGCTCGGTGGCACGCGCGAGCAACTGAAGGCGGCGGAAGCGGTGAAGCTGCCGGACGCCTGGAAGTTCACCACGCCGGAAAACGCGCGGCCGGAAGTGCGCAACTCGCTGAACCGCGCGCGCAGCTTCCTGAACATCGCCGTGCTGGCGACGATCCTGCTGTCGGCGGCGGCCGTGGCGCTGGCCGCGCGGCAATACAGCCAGCGGCTGCGCGATGAAGTGGCGCTGCTGAAAGTGCTCGGCGCGCGCCGTGCGTTCATCCGTCAGGTGCTGGTGCTGCAGGTGCTGCTGCTCGGCCTGATCGCCGGCGGACTCGGGGCAGCCGTCGGCGTCGGCGGACAGTCGGTGCTGGCCAATCTCGCCGCACCGGTGCTGAAGATCACGCTGCCGACGCCGGGCTGGCTGCCGCTGCCGGCGGTACTGGCGCTGGTGCTGCTGATGCTGGCCGGCTTCGCGCTGCCGCCGGTGCTGGCGTCGGTGGAATCATCGCCGGTGCGCGTGTTCCAGCGCGCAGCCGATCCGGCGCGCGGATCCGCCGCCGGCATCGTCGCGGCCGTGGTCGCGATCGCCGCCCTGCTGTGGCTGCAGGCCGGCAGCGTGAAGCTCGCCGGCTTCGTGCTCGGCGGCGCGCTGGCCACCGCCGGCGTGCTGGCGCTGTTCGCGTGGCTGCTGGTGCGCGGTCTGGCCGGCGTCCGCGCGCGCGGCGGGCTGTCGTGGCGCTTCGGCCTCGGCAACATCGCGCGGCGCAAGGGCGCGGCGGTGGCGCAGATCGTCGCGCTGGGTGTCGCGCTGATGGCGCTGCTGCTGGTGACGGTGGTTCGCGAGGACCTGCTGGCCACGTGGAAGAACAAGCTGCCGGCGACCACGCCGAACCAGTTTCTCGTCAACATCCTGCCGGAGCAGGTGACGCCGCTGCGGGCGTTCTTCGCCGAACGCGGCTACGCCGATCTGGCGCTGGTGCCGATGGTGCGCGGCCGCCTGACCGGCCTGAACGGCCAGGAAGTGACGGCCGACAGCTTCGACGACCCGGAAACCCGGCGCTGGATCAACCGCGAGTTCAACCTGAGCTGGACCGACCGTTTCGGCGACGACAGCACCTTCCTGCAGGGCAAGCCCTGGGGTCCGGAAGCGAACGGCAAGCCGTGGGTCGTGGTCGACGAGTACGGTGTCGAGCGGCTGAAGTTGAAGCTCGGCGACACGATGACCCTGGACTTCGCCGGCACGCCGCTGACCTTCGAAGTGCACGCCACCCGCAAGATCAACTGGGACAGCTTCCGGCCGAACTTCTTTGTCGTCGCCGCTCCCGGCGTGCTCGATGCGCCGGGCCTGAGCCCGCCGCTGCAGTGGATCACCAGCTTCTACCTGCCGAGCGAGAAACGGGCGCTGCTGCGCGAACTGATCCGCGAATTCCCGAACGTGACCGCGATCGATCTCGATGCAGCCCTGAATCAGGTGCGCAGCATCGTCGACCGCATCGTCTCCGCGCTCGAGTTCATCTTTCTCTTCACCTTGCTGGCAGGACTGATCGTGATGATGGCCGTGATCGAAGGCTCCCGGGCCGACCGGGTCCGGGAAACCGGCGTGCTGCGCGCCTTGGGGGCCTCGAGCCGGGTGATCCGGCAGGGCCTGATCGCGGAATTCGCCGTGCTCGGCCTGCTGGCCGGGACCGTGGCCGCGCTGGCCGCGCAGGCACTGGCCTGGGCGCTGGCCGTCGGCGTGCTGGAACTGCCGTACGGACCGCGGCCGCTGCTGTGGCTGGCCGGGGCCGCAGCCGGCTGCCTGATCGTCACCGCTGCCGGCTACCTGAGCCTGCGCCGCGTGCTGACGACCTCGCCGCGCGTGGTCCTCGCCGGGGGCGGCGCATGAGCCGCGCCGAGAACCGCGAAGGCCGGCTGCCGCCGGAATCGCTCGATGCCGTCGAAGCCGAAGCCTGGGCCTTCCTCGAAGCCGGTGGCCGCTCGTTCCGCGCGCCGTTCCACAGCGGCGTGATCGGCACCCTCGGCGCCGAGGGCCCGTCGACCCGCGTCGTGATCCTGCGCGGGGCCGATGGTCCACGCCGCCGCGTCTGGTGTCACACCGACACTCGCAGCCCGAAGTTCGCGGAGATCCGCGCCGATCCGCGCGTCGCGTGGACCTTGTACGACGAGCCGTCACGCCTGCAGTTCCGGCTCTGGGGCCGTGCCAGCCTGCACCATGACGATGCGCTGGCCGACGAACGCTGGGCGGCCACGGCGATGAACAGTCGCAAGATCTATCAGGCCGTGGTCGCGCCCGGCACAGTCAGCCCGGTGCCGACCACCGGCCACCCGCCGGAACTCGATGACGAGCGCTGGACGCTGGAATTCAGCGAACGCGGCCGGCCGAACTTCGCCGTGGTCGAAACCGTCGTCACCCGGCTCGAAGCGCTGTACCTGCACCACGCCGGCCATCGCCGCATCGGCATCCACTACGGTGCGGACGGCCAGCGGCTGTCGGCCGACTGGCTCGTTCCGTGAATCCCGACATCCAGACTTCCCGCACCCCCCGAACCCCGAACGCCCGATGACCGAATCCGTCGAATCCCCGAAGCCGGCCGCCGCCGCCCCTCGCAAGCGCGCGCCGCGCAAGACCGCGGGCGCCCCATCGGCCCCGAAACAGCCGCCGAACACCATCCTCGTCGATGGCAAGCCGCGCTACTTCGAGCCGGCGCCGCAGGACATGGACATCGAGGCGTTCCGCAAGGTGGTCACCAGCCGGCGCTCGGTGCGCAAGTTCACCGCCAAGCCGATTCCGAAGGCGGTGCTCGACGACTGCCTCGATCTGGCGATGCTCGCGCCGTGCTCGTCCGGCCTGCAGCCGTGGGAGTTCTACATCGTGCGCTCGGCCGACAAGAAGGCGAAGCTGGTCAAGGCCTGCATGAGCCAGCTGGCGGCCAAGACGGCGGCCGAGCTGATCGTCTGCGTGGCGCGCACCGACCGGGTGGAGTCGTTCTCCAAGCAGATGCTGCGCGACTGGCCGATGCCGGACGTGCCGCCGCTGGTGAAGCGCTACTACCAGCTGATTCCGTACTACTACGCGCCCGGGCCGCTGAACAGCTTCGCGCTGGTGAAGAAGGCGGCGATTGCCGCCGGCGGTCTGGTGGCGCCGGTGCCGCGCGGGCCGTACACCACCGCGGAAGTGCAGCTCTGGGCGGCGAAGAGCACGGCCCTGGCCTGCGAAAACCTGGTGCTGGCGCTGCGCGCCCACGGCTACGACAGCTGCATGATGGAAGGCTTCGACGAAGTGCGGGTGCGCAAGCTGCTGAAGCTCGGCCCGGAAGCACTGCCGATCATGGTCGTCGGTGCCGGCGAACGGGCGGACGACGGCGTGTTCTGGCCGCAGGTGCGCTTCGAGCGCGCGCTGTTCGTCAAGGAAGTCTGAGCGCCTGTTTCCGGCGGAGGGTGCCGGGCGGCAGCTGAAAATCGCCGCCAGCAGCCCGGAAAACCTGGCGAACGTCCAACAAGACGGTTCGCCGGACGCGTTGAAATCACCTGCCGGTCGCCCCGGCCGGGTCAACAGCGGCATAATTCGGCGCCCAAAAAGCACGCCGCACCCCCTCACCCACGAATAACTGGAAAACATCCATGAAGAAGCCCGTCAAGGTCGCCATCACCGGCGCCGCCGGCCAGATTGCCTACTCGCTCATTTTCCGGGTCGCCTCGGGCTCGATGCTCGGCCCGGACCAGCCGGTGATCCTGCAGCTGATCGAAGTGCCGGTGCCGGAAGTGCTCGAGAAGCTGAAGGGCACGATCATGGAAGTCGAAGACTGCGCGTTTCCGCTGGTCGCCGGCATCGAGCTGCACTCCGACCCGCAGACCGGCTTCGAAGGCACCGACTACGCGCTGCTCGTCGGCGCCCGCCCGCGCGGCCCGGGCATGGAGCGCAAGGATCTGCTGACCGCCAACGGCGGTATCTTCGGCCCGCAGGGCAAAGCGCTGGCGACCAAGGCCTCGAAGAACGTCAAGGTGCTGGTGGTCGGCAACCCGGCCAACACCAACGCGCTGATCGCCGCCACCGCCGGCTCGAAGGAAGGACTGAACCCGCGCCAGGTGCACGCGATGGTTCGCCTCGACCACAACCGCGCGATCAGCCAGCTGGCGTCGAAGACCGGCGTCCATGGCAACGACATCGACAACGTCATCATCTGGGGCAACCACAGCTCGACCCAGTACCCGGACGTCAGCCACACGACGATCGGCGGCAAGAAGGCCAAGGATCTGGTCACCCAGGAATGGCTGGAAAAGGACTTCATCCCGGTCGTGCAGCAGCGGGGTGCTGCGATCATCAAGGCGCGCGGCCTGTCGTCGGCCGCCTCGGCCGCGTCCGCCGCCGTCGACCACATGCGCGACTGGGCGCTCGGCTCGAACGGCAAGATCGTGTCGATGGGCGTGCCGTCGGACGGCAGCTACGGCATCGCGCCGGGCATCGTTTATGGCTACCCGTGCATCTGCAAGGACGGCGACTACGAGATCGTGCAGGGCCTGTCGGTCGACGACTTCTCGCGCAGCCGCATGACGGTCACCGAGAACGAGCTGCGTGAAGAACGCGCCGCCGTTGAAGACCTGCTGAAGTAAGGCCGCCGCGAGCGGACCGACCCGGCCCGTCGCCTCGCGCGCGGGCCGGGTTTCTTTTTGGCGCGGCCGGCAGGCCGGTCACGCGGCATCCGGGCACCATTGGCATTCGCCGCAGTCTGAAGACGCAAGCCTTCTTCACGAGGATTTCACAATGCTCCCGTCCCGCCGCCTTGCCGCACTCTCGATGTCCCTCGCCGTCGTCACCGCCGGCCCGGCCGCCGCGTTCGAGCTGAAGGTCAAGAGCGAGAACCCGCAGATCAGCGAAGAAGCCGTACGCGCGGCCGTCAACGCCATTGCCGGCGAGATCGGCCAGAACATCCCGGAAGACCCGAATATCAAGGTCTACGTCTACACCCGCGCACTGCCATCGAAGATCGAAGGCCAGATGATCTACTTCCACCGCGTGCAGCTGACCAAGGCGGTCAGTGGCGGCAAGCCGTATCCGGTGCGCGCCTGGCTGCCGATCAAGTCGGTCGAGCGCTACGGCGTCGATGACCCGGCGCAGCTGCGGCCGCGCCTGGACGAGGCGCTGCGCGACTTCTTCAGGCAGATGAAGACCATCGATCCGGACAAGGGCGTCGAGTAACCGCGTCCGATCGCGAGCGCGGCCTCCCGCGCCACCCGCAACCTCCCGATCACCGCGGCCGGCCCGGCGCCGGCGCGACAGGAATCTCCATGCAGATCTACCAGCTGAACCGTCAGGGCGAGGTGCCGAAGCGCCTCGACAGTGTCGATCGCCTGCCGGACGAAGGCTTCATCTGGCTCGACTTCACGCGGAGCGATGCCCTCGAATGGCCGCAGTGGGCCGAACGGCTCAGCGGCGAGAAAGTCCACGACGCCCACATCAGCGACAGCTTCAACGGCGATCACCCGTCGTACTTCGACGGCACCGAGGACTACGACATGCTGATCTTCCAGGGCCTGACCCCGGAAGACTGCGAATCGTCGCAGCACCTGATCGTCACCAAGTCCGCCGCGTTCTTCATGTTCGACCGGCTGCTGATCACCGTACACGCCGCCGAAAACGTGTCGTTCCAGAAGGTGAAGGAAAAATTCTGCGAAACCCGGCTGCGTTTTCCGTCCACGCCGATCGGGCTGGTCCACAGCATTCTCGACATCATGGTCGACCGCTACCTGACCATCGTCGATGAACTGGAAGATCGGCTGGAAAAGCTGCAGGACGCGCTGCTGGACCCGAAAGACCCGTTCGACGACTGGCAGGAGCTGCTCGACTACCGCAAGCAGGCGCACCAGTTCGAACTGCTGTGCGAACACAACCTGCAGACCATCGGCACCTGGCGCCGCCGCATGCGCGTGGAGCTGACCGAAAACCAGCGCGTGCGGCTGGATGATCTGGTCGAACACCTGACCCGCGTCCAGACCCATGGCGACGCGCTGCAGAAAGACGTCGAAGTCGCCGTGCAGCTGCACTTCGCCTCGATGAGCCACCGCACCAACGAAATCGTCCGCACGCTGACCGCCGTCTCGATCATCTTCTTCCCGATGACCCTGATCACCGGCATCTACGGCATGAACTTCGACAACATGCCCGAGCTGCACACCCGCTACGGCTACTTCATCGTGCTTGGCGTCATCGCCACGCTGGGGCTGGGGCTGCTGTATCTGCTGAAGAAGCGGAAGGTGTTTTGAGGGGCGGAGCAAGCGGCTCGTCCATCGGCTTCAGACGCCGAGCGCCTTGAGGACAGCCCCCAGCGCCTTGCGTACCGGCCCGATCGGTTGCACAACCAGCCGGTCGAGCACGATCTCCGCCGCATTGTTCCGCGTCTGCTGCAGGCGTCGATCAAGCTCGAACAGATCGGCTACCTGCAGCCCAAGCCCCGCTTCTTCCGGCTGATAGGTCGTGCCGACCGGGTACAACTTGCCCCCACGCGACATTTCGATGTGGGTCCCCATCAGGAAACTCACCCGATGCTGGCGCGCAAACGCCGCGAGCCCCTGCACCGACGACACGTAGCTGGGCCAGTGCTGGACCAGCACCAGACCGGGGTACACGGTATCCCCGGTCAGCAACCATCCGGTGCGCTCGTCAAAGACCGTCAGGCTCTCGTCCTGATGGCCGGGCGTTGGAAGCAACTGCAACATGCGCCCGCCAAGATCCAGCGTGGCGCTGCCCTGCGGCCAGTTGCTCAGCTTGAACTGCCGGATGATGGCTTCGCGCTGCGGCTCTACCAAGGTGACATCGGGGCGATTCCTGAACTGCGCATCGCCGCCGGTGTGATCCCGGTGGCTGTGCGAATGCGCGACCAGCATCGCGGGAGAGGCAGACGCACTGTTTCGGGCACGTTGTTCGATCAATCCACGCAACGTGTCCAGCAACGCCGTCGCAGGACCATCGACTTTGCCGCCGGTGTCCTGCACGAACACCGTGTGCGCGCCGAACAGCACATAAATGAACGGCGCTTCGAAATGCAGGCACTTGTTCTGACGAAGAATGTAAGTGTCCGCATCGGCTTGAAAAACCTCGAACGCCGGATTGCGATCAATCGAGCAATTCTCGGCACCGTGCATCCATTGCCGGCTGGCCGCTTGTGCCAACAGCGGCGACGGCGCCGCCGCCCCGTCTGGGCCGATCCCGAGCAGCAGGCACAGCATCAGGGTTCGCAGCAAGAGAGGCATCGGGATCACCGGGCAAGTGCGTTTCATTCCGTGTACCCGCCCGCAACAGCGTTGTCCATTGCCGTTGACCGATGCTGCCGCTCTACGCCGGGGGCCTTGTTCTCTGCCCGCCAGACCTTCAATGGCAGCGACAAGCTGAGCGTCAGGCCAATGGACAGCAAAAAGCCCGCGACGGATTAACCGAGGCGGGCTCTAAGTCATTGATTTGGTGCGCCCGAGAGGATTCGAACCTCTGACCCCTTCCTTCGGAGGGAAGTACTCTATCCAGCTGAGCTACGGGCGCGGAGGCTGCAAGGATACTACGGACGGTCCCGATTGCGCGTGGTGTCAGTTGCCTTTCAACAAAGAATAGGCGCTGAACAATCGCGCGGGCAGCGGGATTTGCAGCCGCCAGACCAAGGTCATCGGCCGGTCGCCTTCGCAGCTTTCGAGCTGCAGCGGGCCGCAGGCGCGATACGGATCGCCCGGCTTTTCGCGGACGAAGAGTTGGTACTGCCAACCATTGCCGGGGCTTTCGAGGTAGCGGCGGCCGACCGGTGTATCCGGCCCTGCGCTGTTCTGGGTTTGCCAGTGAAAGCGATCCGGGCTGATCGCGTAGTCGTGATAGCGAACGCCCGCGTGGTAGCCCTGCGACTTGTCGATGGTGACGAACAGCAGTTCCGTGCGCCGCGACGGCAGCGCGAGCAAGCCAGCCTGAAACGGGGTGCGCTGCGCGCTGGTGAGCCAGCCGACGGCGGTCAGGATTTCGCGGATGCCGTAGGCGGCGTGCAGGCATAGCGGCAGGTCTTCAAGCCCAGGGATCGGAGTGACTGCAAGACTTGAGCGCGACTGCAGCAGATCGACCAGTTCGAGCAGATCGCTCGCGACCGCGGGATTTCCCGCGAGCCGCTGAGCAAACGCAGCCGGATCGCCGGTTTGCGTGTGCTGACTGTCGATCTGGTACGCCAGCATCTGGGCAACCGCCGGATCGACACCCTCTGCTGAACGGCGAGCGGCAATCTGCGCAAAGCCATCGAGGCGGATCGGGTCGTCGACATGCAGTAGTGCGGCGAAACGGCGGCTGAAGTACGCCTCTTCCGGGCCAGGCTCGGATAGCAGCAGTCCGACCTCGCGCTTGAGGCTGGTCCAGCCGCTGTGCGGGCCGTTGGTCGCGCCGCTGCGATACACCTCGTCCACGGTCAGCGCCTGATCGTGCAGAAACGAGCCCAGCGTCGGATGCTGTCGGCCGCGCAACGCGACCCAACTTGCCAGTTCATTCTGCAGGCGTCGCCACGATTGCCGACTCAAGCCCCGCAGCGCCGCCAGCACCTGCTCGCGCGTCTGGCGTTGCAGGTGAATGTGGCAACCGGGCGGCAAGCTGCCGAAGCCATGCTCGACGCTGTCTTGTAGCGCGGCGCGCGTGAGACCGGTCAGGCTGCCGAGCAGGCGATCGAAGCGGAAATCGACCCGATGCTGACCCACGAAATCGAGCACGAGGCAGCTTTCCTTCTGCGTCTGCGGCGACAGGCGCAAGCCGCGGCCGATCTGCTGCTGGAACAGCACCGGGCTCTGCGTCGGGCGCAGCAGCAGCAAGGTATCGACCATCGGCAGGTCGATGCCTTCGTTGTACAGATCAACGGTGACGATCGCGCACAGCTCGCCGTTGGCCAACTGCTGCGGCGCGCGGCGACGCAGTTCCGGATCGCTGCTGCCGACGACGCAGGCGGCTGGCAGCCCCGCCGCATTCAATCGAGCCGCCATGAACTCGGCATGGGCGACGGAAACGCAGAACACCAGCGCCCTGGAACGGCGCGGGTCGGCGGTCAGGCGCCGCCATTCGTTGACCACCAACCGAGCACGAACGTCATTGGCGCTGATCAGCCTGTCGAGTGCGTCGCGTTCGCCGGCGCGGTCCCACGGCACGCTGGAGAAATCAGTGTCGTCATCGCAGGCGTAGTACTCGAATGGCGCCAGCAACTGCTGATCGAGCGCGTGCCACAGGCGCATTTCGACGGCGGGGCTGCCGTCCGGCTTCATGTCGAAGTACGGCGCCAGCAACTGTCCATCGTGGCGTTCCGGGGTTGCCGTCAGGCCGAGCAGCACGCGTGGCTGCACGGCGCGCGCCAGACGATCGAAGCCGGTGGCGACGATGTGGTGGCATTCGTCGATGACCACGGTATGCCAGTAATCCGCGCCGAAGCGCGCGATCAGATCGCGACTGTTGACGGTCTCGACCGTCGCGAACAGATGGTCGTGCCGCGCAGGCGCTTCACCGCCGTGCAGCAGTTCGCCAAACTGCGGATCGCGCAGCACTTCGCGAAAGCTGCGGCGCGCCTGCACGAGGATTTCCCGGCGGTGCGCGACGAACAGCAGCCGGGGCTGTCCGCCTGCCAACGCGCAACTTCGGCGGTAATCGAACGCGGCAATCATGGTCTTGCCGGTGCCGGTCGCCGCGACCACCAGGTTGCGCAGCCGGCCAAGTCGCCGCTCAGCGGCCAGCTGATCCAGCATGTCCTGCTGGTAGACCTTCGGGTTCAGTTCGAAGAAGTGCTGCGGCGCGTCGACATCCGGGCGATCACTGCCGGACTCCGCGCGCAAGGCCGCCCGCAAGCGCGTGCGATGCGCGTCGTTCGCCGGGTCGTAAGGCTCGAACTCGGGATCGGCCCACAACGTCTCGTAATGCGCGGCCGCGCGATCGAACAGGGCCGCCTGCGCGCGCTCGGTGAACTTGACCGTCCACTCCAGCCCGCCCGTCATGGCTGCGCCCGACAGATTGGCGCTGCCGACATACGCCGAGCCGAATCCCGTTGCGCGCCGGAACAGCCAGGCCTTGGCGTGCAGGCGGGTGCGGCGACCATCGAGCGATACCCGCACTTCGCAACCCGGAAGCTGCGCCAGCGTGTCGAGCGCCTGCGCGTCGGTGGCGCCGGTATAGGTCGTGGTCAGAATCCGCAGCCGGGTCGCCGCCCGGCCGTTGGCCGATACCGCCGTGATCTGCTGCAAGACGTCGACCAGCTTGCGCACACCGGACACGGTGATGAAGCTGACGAGAATGTCGACGTGATCGGCGCTGGCCAGTTCATGCCGCAATTCCTGCAGCAGCGACGGCGAACCCTTGCCGGCCGTGAACAGCCACGGCAACGCCAGACCCAGCGCCGGCGCTTGCGGAAACTGGCGATCGCGCCGGATCGATTTCAGCACCGCGCCCGGTGACACCACCGGATCCACCAGACTGGCGGCATCGCGCGTGCTCGCCGCAGCGGCCAACCGATCACGAATCGCGACCAGCGTGTCATTGGTCAGCGCCAGCTGTGCCTGAAGCTTGTCGTCGCCGTCGCCCGGCAGTTCGTCGAGCACGGCGCGCAGCTGGCGGCCGATGACATCCCCGAGCCATTCCGCCGCGTGCTCGCGCAGCGCCTTCAGCTCCGCGTGCTCGGCATGGATCTGCTGTTGCAGATGCTCGGTCAGCAGCAAGTCGTAAAGGCCGTCGGGACGGGTCATCGGGGATCGTGGGTCGACGCTTGAAGGGTGCCGGCTGGCACCGTGCCAGCGATGATCACGGAAGCACCGGATCACGGCCAGGTCGCGATCACGTTGCAGCAACGGCGACTGTGGGCTTGATCACAACGCACGCGATCACACCCGCGCCCGTCCACGCCACCACCTCGGGCACAATGCGTCCGGTCCCTGCCATCCCTGCGCGTCCGATGGTTCACCGCAAGCGGCATCTGCCCGAGAAGACCTGCGTCGTCTGCCAGCGGCCGTTCGCGTGGCGCAAGAAGTGGGAGAAGGTGTGGGATGAGGTGCGCTACTGTTCCGACGCCTGCCGCGCGCGGCGGGGCAGTGCGAAGTCGCCGCCGGTCTGAGCGCTGAGCTGTCTGCGCTGGCGCGCGTCGCCCGGCGTGGCCGCCGCGCGAGCCGCACAAATTCTGCCCAGTCGACCGTTCGCTGCGCGCCATCCGGCGGCTGCGCGAGGTCGGCGCCCGATCACTTGAATTGCGCCCTTGCCTGCCATGCGAAACCTCGTCGTCGTCCTCGGTGACCAACTGGACGAAGCATCCGCCGCCTTCGATGGCTTCGACCCGGCGCAGGACCGCGTCTGGATGTGCGAAGCGCCGTCGGAGGCCACCTATGTCTGGAGCCACAAGACGCGCATCGCGATCTTCCTGTCGGCGATGCGGCATTTCCGCGACGTGCTGACGGCGCGTGGCTGGACGGTGGACTACCACGCCACCGGCACGCATCCCCATGCCACGCTGGCGGACGCGTTGGCCGAGTCGATTGCGGCCCGGAAGCCGAAAGGCGTGGTCGTGGTCGAGCCGGGCGAATGGCGGCTGGCACGTGATCTCGAGCGGGTCTGCGCGGAGGCCCAGCGGCCGCTGGAAGTGCGGATCGATCGGCACTTCATCACCACCGTGGCCGAGTTCACGGCGTGGATGGGCGCCCGCAAGCAGCCGCGGATGGAGCATTTCTATCGCGCCGTTCGTAGCCGCACCGGCGTGCTGATGGACGCCGATGGTCAGCCCGAGGGCGGCGAGTGGAACTACGACCACGACAACCGCGAGGCCTTCGGCAAGAACGGGCCGGGTTTCGTACCGAAGCCCGCGCGCTTCCTGCCCGATGCGCTCACTGCCGAGGTGCTGGCGATGGTCGCCGAGCGCTATGCCGATCATCCCGGCGAGCTGCAGCATTTCGACTGGCCGGTGACGCGGGCCGATGCCCTGATCGCGCTTGAGGATTTCATCGCGCATCGCCTCGGGCCGTTCGGGCCGTTCGAGGACGCGGTGTGGGATACCGAGCCGCTGCTGTATCACTCGCGGCTGTCCGCGGCGATGAACCTGAAGCTGCTGAACCCGCGCGAGGTGATCGACGCGGCGATTGCGGCGTATCACGCGAAGCAGGCGCCGATTGCCAGTGTCGAGGGCTTCGTGCGGCAGATCATCGGCTGGCGCGAGTACGTGCGCGGCCTGTACTGGTGGCACATGCCGCAGTACCTCGACGACAACGCGCTCGACGCGCAGCAGGATCTGCCGAAGCTGTACTGGACCGGCGATACCGAGATGAACTGCCTGAAGCATGTCGTGCGCGACACGCTGGCCCACGGCTACGCGCATCACATCCAGCGGCTGATGATCACCGGCCTGTTCGCGCTGCTGTTCGGGGTGAAGCCAAAGGCGGTGCACGCCTGGTATCTCGCGGTCTATGTCGACGCCGTGGAGTGGGTCGAAGTGCCGAACACCATCGGCATGAGCCAGTTCGCCGACGGTGGCCTGATGGGCTCCAAGCCGTACATCGCCAGCGGCAAGTACATCGACAAGATGACGAACTACTGCAAGGGCTGCCGCTTCGACCCTGCGGTGAGCACCGGCCCAAAGGCCTGTCCGTTCACGACCCTGTACTGGGATTTCCTAGATCGCCACCGCGAGCGCTTCGCCGGCCATCCCCGGCTGGTGATGCAGGTGCGCAACCTCGAGCGGCTGAAGCCCGATGCGGTGGCCGCGATCCGGCGCGAGGCCGAGGGGCTGCGCCGCACGCTGGTCTGAGGATTCACGACAGCGCCAAACGGTATTGGCAGCCGGCGGCGGGCCGGACGATGCTTTCGGGGTCCATCGGCCGATCCATCGGCCCTTCCCGGAGCCTTTCGATGCGCCTGACACCGCTTGCCCTGACCCTCGCCTGTGCGGCGATCGTCACCCTGACCGCCGGTCCCGTCGCGGCCGCGCCCGCAGCGACCGATACCGCGTACCGCCAGCAGATCGAGAAACTGCGGGCGGACCGCGAAACCCAGCTCAAGCAGCCGGACGCCTGGCTGGCGCTGATTGGCCGGCACTGGCTGGTGCCGGGCGTCAGCACCGTCGGCAGCGCCGCCGACAATGCCGTGGTGCTGGCCAAGGGGCCGGCGCATCTCGGCAGCGTCGACTGGACCCCGAACGGCGAGGTGCGGCTGACCCTGCTGCCGGAGGCGAACGCGACGATCGACGGCGACGCGAAGACCAGCGCGGTGCTGGTCAGCGACATCCACGAAGACCGGCCGCCGACCCAGGTGCGCTTCGGCAGCACGAACTTCCATCTGATCGAACGCGGGGACCGGCGTGCGCTGCGCGTGTTCGATCCGGACTCCGAGATCCTGCGCAACTTCACCGGCATCGAGTATTTCCCGATCGACCCGTCGTGGCAGGTGACCGCGCGCTGGGTGCCGTTCGATCCGCCGCGCGAGCTGAAAGTGACGAATCAGATCGGGCAGGTCACGGTCGAGAAGGTGCTGGGCAAGGCCGTGTTCGAACGCAACGGCCAGACCTTCGAGCTGACGCCGATTCCGGATGGCTCCGAACCGGGGCTGTTCTTCGTGATGGCCGATCGCACCAGCGCTCGCGAGACCTACGGCGGCGCGCGTTTCCTCAACGCCGAGCCGCCGAAGGACGGTCGGGTGACGCTCGATTTCAACCTGGCGCGCAACCCGCCGTGCGCGTTCACGCCGTACACCACTTGCCCGCTCGCGCCGAAGGAAAACCGCCTGAAGATCGCCGTGACCGCCGGCGAGAAGAAATATCGCGGCGGGCCGCACTGACACGAGGCCGGCGCGATCGCCCGCTTCGATTGCGAGCGATAACTGTTGACACTGTTACGTTAACAGCGTCAGCATGTGGGCATGGCTCGAAACCGACAGTCCGACGACGTGCGCGCGAAGAAGCGCGACGACATTCTCGACAGCGCGATGGCGGTGTTCGAGAAGCACGGCGGTCTGGAAGCGCTGAGCTTCCGCCGGCTGGCCACCGAGATGGACCTGAGCTACTCGGCGCCGTACCGCTACTTCGCCGACAAGGATGAGCTGGTCAACGCGCTGCGGGCGCGCGCGTTCCGCTGGATCGAGCAGGCGATGCGCGACGCCATCGCCGGGATCGACGATCCCGAAGCGCAGCTCGAAGCGCTGGCCGCGGCCTACATCCGCAGCGGCATCGAGCGGCCGGATCGCTACGCGCTGATGTTCTTCAAGCTCGACGACACCGACATCGCCCGCCGCTCGATCGAGCTGAAAGCCGCGCGCCGCGACGCGCTGGATGTCTGCCGACAGGCGATCGCCGCCGGCCAGGCCTGCGGCCAGCTGCCGGACCGGGTTGATCCGCTGACCGCCGCGCACCTGTTCTGGATTGGCGCGCATGGCCTGGTCTCGCTGCAGGTCGCCGGCCAGTTCGTCATGGGCCGCGACCTGCCGGTGCTGGTCCCGACCCTGATCCGCTGCCTGCGGGCCGGACTTGAACATTTCGACGAGACGCCGGCCACACGGCGCGCATCCGTCAACGAGGAGAGCCTCCATGTCGCAAACCCTGACACCGCCGGCCGCCGCCCATCCGATCCCTCAGCCGACGCCAAGACGCATCCCGTTCGAATTCCCCGATGACCTGAACCCGCAGTGGAAGCCGGACGATCCCGAGTTCTCGGCGATGGTCAACGGCGCCTCGCTGGTGATGCCGTATCTGGAGCCGTTCCTGATCCGCACCGTGCGCGAAGCGCTGCCGCAGATCGGCGACCCGGAAGTGGCCGACAGCGGCCGCGCGTTCAACACGCAGGAACAGCATCACTATCAGGCGCATCGCCGCTTCAACGAGCTGCTGAAGCGCAGCCGTTATCCGGAGCTGACGGAGATCGAAGCCGACATGGCCGCGTCTTACGCGCGGCTGGCCAAGCGCTCGCTGCGCACGCGCATGGCCTACACCGCCGGCTTCGAAGCGATGACCCTCGGCGTCACCCGCTGGCTGGTGGAATCCCGGCAGCAGTTGTTTGGCGGCTCCGATACCCGCGTGGCCTCGTTCATCCTCTGGCACTTCGTCGAGGAATCCGAGCACAAGTGCGTGGCCCACGACGTCTATCAGGCGCTGTACGGCGGTGGCCTCGGCAGCTATCTGGTGCGTGCGCGCGGCGTGCTGCACGGCTCGCTCGACGTGATGTGGTATTCGATGCGCGGCTACCGGTTGATCCTGAAGAAAGAAGGCCTGTGGTACCGGCTGTCGTCGCGCCTGCGGCTCGCCCGCCGCCTTGGCAGCTTCGTTCGCCACGTCGGCCCGTACCTGCTGCGCGCCATGCTGCCCGGCCACGATCCCCGCGAGGAAGCGAATCCGGTCTGGGTCGATGACTGGATCGCCGGCCATGCCGCCACCGGCGACGACCAGGTACCGCTGCTCGACACCCGGCATCCGGACATCCCGGTGCCGTTTGCAAGCCGAGCATCGATTGCCCCCGACGGGCTGCCTGCGTGACGCCGACGGATGACCTGAAGCCGCTGCGCCGCCTGCTGATCGGCCACGGCGCCCTGCTGCTCTTCACCGGCGGCGTGATCGGCTTCGGCTTCCTGTTCCACCTGATCGGCGCGATCAAGCTGTGGCCGTTTCCGGGCGTGATCGACTTCCAGATGCCCGGCAGCTACAAGGCCTGGCGCATGTCGCATCTGGAAGCGCTGATGAACGGCTCGATCATCTGGTTGATCGCCGCACTGCTGCCGCATCTGCCGTTCACCATCGCCGGCCTGCGTCGCATCACGTGGGGGATCATCGTCACCGGATGGACGCTCGTGGCAGGCTCGATGTGCGATGCGCTGTTTCCCGACAGCCGCGGGCTGGCCGCCAATTCGGTACTGACCAACAACATCGCGTTCGGGCTGTTCTACATCGGCATCCTGATCGTCATGGCGATCCTCGCGCTGATCGCGTGGCGTTCGCTGCGCCCCGAGCCGCCATCGTCGTCATGAGCCCAGCCCTGCTGACACCTGCCGAGCGCGGCCGTCTGATCCTGCTGATGCATGGGGCTGCGATCGGCGTGATCGGGCTGGTCTCCGGCTTCGGGCTGGTGTTCTCGATTCTCGACGCCTGGCATGTCTGGCCGCTGACCTTGCCGATCCACCTGCCGGTGCCCGGCAGCGAGCACGGCTGGCGTGTCGCGCATGTCGCCGGCGTGCTCAACGGCATGCTGATGATGCTCGGCGGCCTGGCACTGGTGCCGACGGCACCCGGTCCGAGCGCGCAGCGCTGGATCGTCGGCGGGTTGGTCTGGACCGGCTGGGGCAATACCGTGTTCTTCCACCTGGCCAACGTCTCGAGCAACCGTGCGCTGTCAGCCGGCAGCACGCGACTCGGCGAGGCCGATGCGGCCGGCATGCTCGGCTACCTGATCGGCGCGAGCACCATTCCGTTCACCATCGTGGCGCTGGCGCTGCTCGGTCTGGCCGCCGCGCGCCAGCTTCGGCCGCGCTGATCGCGGCGCGACGTCGTCAAGCGGCGAGACCGCCGTCGCCATTGCCGTCGGACGGCGCGGCCCGATCCGACAACGGTTTCGACGCCGTCACCGTACCGCCGACGCTGCGCAGCCGCCGCCGATGCAGCGCTTCCGACCACTCGCGCACCACCATCTGGCTGCCGCCGATGCGCTTGACCAGCATCGACAGCGCATCGGCCCGCTGGATCAGCTCGTCCTGCTGCAGCCAGGGGCCGGGACGGCGCACGATCATCACGCCGAGCGAGGCCGAGGTGCGGGCGACGCCGGCCGCGCCTTCGCCGAACTGCAGCGAGATGTCGCGCGTGGCCTCGTGCAGCGACTCGGCGATGCGGTACAGATCCTCGATCTCCGGCGCCACGCAGATCACCGCGAACTCGTCGCCGCCGAGTCGGGCCACGACATCGGTGCTGCGCCGCGCGACCGACTGCAGCCGCCGCCCGACTTCGCACAGCGCGGCATCGCCGGCCTCGTGGCCGAAGGCGTCGTTGATCGGCTTGAACTTGTCGAGATCGAGCATCATCACGGCCAGATGCTGGCTTTCGCGCCAGGCAATGTGGATCGCGGCTTCAAGGCCCTGATGCATGCCGCGGCGATTGGCGAGCCCGGTCAGCGAATCGGTCGTGGCCAGGGTCTTCAGCGTCAGCTGCGCGACGAACTGCGTGCGCTGCGACAGGTTGATCCAGTAGCGGCCGGCAAGGCCGATGGCATTGATCGCGGCCATCACGAACGCCGCCCGGGCGATGGCGACGGTGCTGGCACCCGCCGTCATCGAGATCGCCAGTGGCAGCCCCATGCCGATCACCAGCCCGGCCACCGCGGCCGTGCGCTGCGTGAGCCCGGCGAACAGGTAGCAGAACGCCAGCTGCACGATGACGAATTCCTGCA
Organism: Nevskia sp.; assembly: GCF_021732705.1. Classification (GTDB taxonomy): domain Bacteria; phylum Pseudomonadota; class Gammaproteobacteria; order Nevskiales; family Nevskiaceae; genus Nevskia. The sequence goes on from NZ_JAKFUM010000008.1 coordinate 174,033, forward strand.
TGTACGGCTCGTTGTCGCCGGGCAGGGTGTGCAGCGCGCTCAGCACCACCCACATCAGCCCGTTGACCGCGACCAGAAGGCCGCGCAGGTGCTCGCCGGGCGCTGGCGCACCGCGCACCATGCGGATGGTCAGCACCACGCACTGCAGCAGCACGAAGCCGACGGCGCCATTGACCGCAGACCACGCGAAGCGCCCTTCGAACAGGAAATGCTCGGCCAGCAGTGCGAGCGCGAACATCAGGCAGCCGCTCAGGTACGACGCGCGCAGCATCCGCTGGTTTTCGCTTTCGGTGAACGCCCGAAAGCGCGCGCTGATTTCGCTGGTCACTGCGGCATCGCCGGACTCGATCACGAGGAGGCGTTTTCGATAGAGGAGGTCGATGCCATTATCGACAGGCGATCCCGGACGGCGATGCGGGACGGACGGACGGCGGCCATCCGTGGCCCGGTCGGCGGGCGCTGATCAGGCCGCTCGGCCGAGGACATCGCGCAGCGCCGCGTCGAGCGTCGGGAAGCGGAACGCGAAGCCCTGATCGAGCGCCGCCTGCGGAATCACCCGTTGCCCGGTCAGCAGGATTTCGGCCATTTCGCCGACGATCATCTTCAGCGCGAAACCCGGCATCGGCAGGAACGCCGGGCGGCTCAGCACGCGGCCGAGCGTCTTCGCGAACTCGGCATTGGTCACCGGTTCCGGCGCGGTGCCGTTGTACGGGCCGGCGGCAACGTCGCGCTCGATCAGGAAGCGGATCAGCGCGACCAGATCGGCCCGGTGCACCCAGCTCATCCACTGCTTGCCGGAGCCCATCGGCCCGCCGCCGCCGAGGCGGAACGCCGGCAGCATCTGCGCCAGCGCGCCGCCACCGGCCGGGCCATCCGGCCCGAGCACGATGCCGGTGCGGAGCGTGCAGACGCGCACGCCGAGGGCCGCGGCCTTCTCGGCCTCGGCCTCCCAGTCCCGGCACAGCGTGGCGGAGAAGTCGTCGCCGGCCGGCTCGCGTTCGGTCAGCTTTTCATCGCCATGCGGGCCGTACCAGCCGATCGCCGAGCCGGACACCAGCACCTTCGGCTTCACCGGCAGGCGGCTGATCCACTCGACCAGCCGCCGCGTGGTGTCGATGCGCGACGTGCGGAAGCCCATCTTGGTGACGGCGTTCCAGCGCGCGCCGCCGAGGCTGGCGCCGGCGAGATTGACCACGGCATCGACCGGCTCGGCCTTGGCCAGATCGCGGATCGCTTTCGCGCCGTTCGGCACGCGGTTGCCGGCCGAGGTGATTTCGCGCGTCAGCACGGTGACGGCGTGGCCATCGGACAGCAGCGAAGCGGCCAGCTCGCGGCCGATGAAGCCGGTACCGCCGGTGATCAGGACATGCATGGCGCGGGTGCCTCGAAGGAATCGCCGGACTGTAGCCGAACCACGCCGTCCGGCGTGACCGCGATCACCGTGTCCGTGCCTGCCGGCACCACCGGCCAGCCGCCGGTGAAGCTGCCGAACGACGGCAGCACGCCGATGCGCTCGGCGTGGCGGAACCAGAACACCGGCAGTCGCGCCGAGTCGCGCCGCGAACGCAGCCGCACCACAGGGTGCAGGTGCCCGGCCAGCACGAAGCCGCGGGCGTCGCTCGCCGGCTCGTGCGCGAACACGAACGGCGGCTGATGCTGCTGGCCAGCGATCCAGTCGATCCGCCACGCGGCCGGCAGGCGCTCGATCTGGCGATCGTGATTGCCGACGATGGCGCGGATTTCGAGCTGCGGATGCGCCTGCCGGAACGCTTCGATCGCGGCGATCGCCGGTTCGCTCGCGGTCAGCGCGGTGTGGAACAGGTCGCCGAGGATCACCAGACGCTGCACGTCATGCGCGCGCAGCAGGCGGTCGAGCCGGTCGAGATCGGTCCGCGTCGCGCCGCTCGGCACCGGCACGCCGGCGCGGCGGAACGCGGCCGCCTTGCCCAGATGCACGTCGGCGACGATCAGGCAGCGCTGCCGCGGCCACAGCAGCGCGCGGTCGGCCAGCGGCAGCAGCGTTTCGCCGGCAACGCGGAGCGCGTCGCCGGCAGCGGCGGTGGCGCCGGGAAAAGTCGCCTGCGGGGCGAGCGGGGTCATCCGCTTCGGGATCGCGGAGAAAGGTCTAGGGCGATGATGCCCCGGGTCGCGCGACGGCAGGCGCCGGGTCGAGCGGAATCGCGCCCCAGCCGTAGACCGGATCGCGGCCGGTCGGGCCGAGATCGCGGGCGGCGTGGCGCAGTTCGGCCAGCACCACGTTCGGCGGCGGCATGCGGCCATCGGCACGCGGGCGGGTCAGGCGATCGGCAATCACCGCGGCCACTTCCGACGCCGCGAACGAGGTGCCGGACACCGGCTGCGAATCGTACGAGCCGGCCTGGCTGACGACATTGACGCCCGGTGCGGCGAAGCTGATGTAGTCGCCGCGGTTGGCGCGCCGGTAGACCTCGTCGCGGTCGTTGATCGCGGTCACCGCGATGACGCCGGGATACGCGGCCGGATAGACCGGCGCGGCGGCCGGGCCGCTGTTGCCGGCGGCGGCGACCACGGTGATGCCGCTTTCGATCGCACGCCGCACCAGCAGCGCCATCACCGCGTTGTCCGGCCCTTCGATGCTGATGTTGATCACCGGCACGCGCTCGGCCATCAGCCAGGCGATGGCGCCGGCGACGGCATCGGTCGGCGCGACCAGACGGTTGTCGCCATCGGCGCCGAAGACATCGGCGACCGCGAGCGGCGCGCCCTGCCGCATCGCCCGCTCGGCCACCAGCGTGCCGTGCGCGCGCGGGATGTAGGTCGCGCCGGCGAAGGCCTGTCGCCGGACCACGGCGCGCGCCAGCCCCGGCGTGCGGGTGTCGACTCCGGTATCGAGGATGCCGATCGCGCGCCGCACCTCGGCCGCGCTCTGCGTCGCGCCGGCCGCCGCGTTCGGCAGCGCCGGCGCCACCGCGGCCGCCGACGCGCCCGCCTGCGACGGCCGGAAGATGTGATTCGGCGCGACACTGGCCGTCGGCCGCAGCAGCTGCAGGCGCTCGACCGTCTTCTCGATGTTCTGGCCGGCCGGGACCGCCACGCGCAGCAGCGCTTCGCGGCCCGCGCCGAACGATTGCGCGTTGCGCACGGTGTAGCCGGCGGCGCGCACGGCGGCGGCGGCTTCGCTGCGATCGATCACCAGCACTTCGCCCGGCAGCCGCTCGCGGCCATCGAGACCGCGCTCGACGAGGTAACGCTCGCCGCCATCGCGGCCGGCCGATTCGATCCGTTCCTTCGCCGCTTCCCGTGACGCGTCTTCGGCGTCCTTGGCGGCATCTTCCTCGGCGTCGGCCTGCGCCTTGGCGGCATCCTCGGCGATCTTCGCCGCTTCCTTGCGGCTGTCGGCGTCGGCCTTGGCGGCGTCTTCGGCGCGCTTGGCGTCGTTCTTCTGGGCTTCGTTCTGGGCGTCCTTTTGGCCGTCCTTCTGGGCGGCGTCGGCCTTCGCGGAGCCGCCTCCGGAGGCCTTGCCGGCCGATTCGGCGGACCGTCGGGTATCGCCGCCGCTGTCCCGGCTGCGCCGGGCGGCCTCGTCGGCCGTGCGTCGGGACTCGCGATCGCGGCTGTCGTCACGGCTGCGCTCGCTGCCGCCGCCGGTTCGAAGCTCGCGATCCTCGCGGATGTCGCGGTCCGCCCGGGCCGGCGGCGAGGTCAGCGGGATGGCGGTCGCGGCGAGCAGCGCGATCGCGCAGCGGCCGAACGGGCGTGAAAACTTGTTCATGCAGGGGTCCTCGACCAATCGTCAGGCAGCGCGGGAATAAACTGCCGCGTCGTTCGTTGTCCCGTCGAGCCACAGGTAGTGCGCATGTCCGATTTCCGGGTCCAGCTGGTGGGTTTGTTGCCGCGTCTGCGCCGTTTTGCGCTGACCTTGAGCACCACCGCGCACGACGCCGACGATCTGGTGCAGGGCGCCGTCGAACGGGCGCTGCGCCATGCCGATGCCTGGGAACCGGGCACCGCGCTGGACAGCTGGATGTACCGCATCGTGCAGAACCTGTGGCGCGACGAACTGCGGGCGCATCGGCGCCGCGCGGAACCACTGGACGATGTCACCGAAGTCATGGGCGAAGACGGACGCGAGGTCAATCTGAACCGGATCCAGTGGGACGAGGCCCGCGCCGCGATGAACGGCCTGCCAGAGGACCAGCGCGTGGTGCTGACCTTGGTCGTGCTCGATGGCCTGTCGTACCAGCAGGCGGCCGAGACGCTCGACGTGCCGATCGGCACGGTGATGAGCCGGCTGTCGCGCGCCCGCGCACGGATGGCCGAGCGGCTCGGCGGCAGTACCGTGGTGCCGCTGAAGGCAGGTCGCTGACAACCGGGAGTAAGGCGGCAATGGAACCGATGATCGAACTGAATGACGAGACGCTGTCCGCCTATCTCGATGGCGAACTCGACGCTGCGCAGGTACCGGCGTTCGAGGCGGCGCTGGCGGCCGATGCCGGCGCGCGCCTGCGCCTGGAACGCATGCGCCTGGCCGATGCCCGGCTGCGCGCTGCGTTTCCGATCGCCGCGTCCGGTCAGGACGATCCGCTGGCCGCGCGCATCCTGCGCCATGCGCCGGACGCCCCCCGTGCCCGGCCGGAAGCCCCGCGCCGCGCGGCCCGGCAGCGCCGGCCGCAAACCTTGATGGCGCTCGCCGCCGGCCTCGCGGCACTCGCGGTTGGCGTACTGGTGCTGAACCGGGAAGTCGCGGTGACCGGCCTCGACCCGGCGCTGACCGCCGCCCTCGACCAGCTTCCGAGCGGTGGCAGCCGGCGCGATGGCGATGCCAGCACCCGGCTGGTGCTGAGCTTCAGGGCCGACGATGGCCGCTGGTGCCGCGTGTTCGAGCAGCAGACCGCGGCCCATCACCGCGAAGGCCTGGCCTGCACCGCCGGCGACGGATGGCAGGTGCTGGCGCTCGACGAGCAGGCGAGTGACGCCGGCAGCCTGCGTCCAGCCGGGGCCAGCCCGCGGATCGACGCGCTGATGAACCAGCTCGGCAGCGCGCCGGTGCTGGAAGCGGCCGACGAGCAGGCCCGCATCGCCAGCCGCTGGCGCCCGGACCCCGCGCGCTGAATCCGCGCGCGGCGCCGGGGCTTGCGCCGCGTCGATCAGAGCCGGTATTGCCACGACAGGCTGAAGCCGGCCGCATAGTCCGGGCTGCCGTTCGACAGGCCGCGGCTGGCGAACAGGCTGGTCTGCCAGGCCTTGCCGATCAGCACGCCGAGGTTGATCTCGACGTTGCGGCTGTCGACACCCAGCGGCACCGCCGCCTGGCGCCAGTTGTACAGCGCGCCCAATTCGACCGCCGAGCCGAGGTTCAGCCAGCCGCCGCCGCTCCACTGCCAGCCATCGCGGCGCTGCAGGGTCGCAGTGCTGCCGAGGAAACGGCGGGCGCCGCTGACATACAGCCCGCCGGCGCGGCCGACGTAGCCGATCTCCGAGCCGGCCTGATAGTCGGTGGCGCCGACCCCTAGACCATCGCTGGCCTTGCCGGTCGCGAACTTCACGCGACCGACCACATCGAGATAGACCGGCGAGCCGCCGATCGCGTTGAACGAGCGCGTCACCGACAGCGTGGCATCGCCGATGCCCGACACGCTGCGGTTGTCGGGAAACGAGTTGCCGCCGCCGTTGTCGTCGCTGCCGCCGCCGCCCGAACCGCCGGAGCCGCCGGACGATCCGGAGCTGCCGGAACTGCCGCTGGACCCGCTGTTCGAGCCGCCGTTGTCGTCGACGAAGATGGTGACATCGGCCGGGCCGCGCACGGTCAGGTACGGCACGGTGGCGCGGAACGACCAGTCGCCGAGGCGCAGACGGGCCGACAGCGGCACCACCAGCACATCGGTCGTGGTCGGGCCGCCGAAGTCGCCGGAGGAATAGTCGGCGCCGGTGGCCAGTTGGAAGCTGTTCGCGGCGAGGGCCGCCGGGCTGCACAGGCTGGCGGCGGCCAGCACGGCCGCGCTTGCGGCCGCGATGGCTGCGTCGGTGCGGCGAGTAGAGGTCAGGAAGGACTGCATGCGATCTCCGAAGGCTGGTGGCGCGGGCGTCCCGTTCGGGACCGCTGCCGCGGGTTGGTTCGTGAACGAAGGATCGGACCGCACGCGTGTCCCCTCGGGATTCCGCCGGGTCGAGCGCGCCACTATCGGCCGCGTTCGCCAAAGCTTGAATGCCGTCGGAATAAACGCCCGTCCGGTCCGTTGTCTCGATGAGCGCCGCGGAACCAAGTCCTGGCCGGGATCGTCCGCTGCGCTCGTCCCACATCCATCGGTCACACCCACATCACCGCCATTCGGAGCACACCATGAAGCTCAAGCACATGCTCGTCACCACCGTCATCGCGCTGGTCGGCATCAGCACCGCCCAGACCGCGATGGCCCGCGAGATCGGCGAACGTCCGCGTCACGAGGATCGCCGCAGCGATCGCCAGTCCGATCGGCAGTCGGATCGTCAGGCCGATCGCCAATCCGATCGACAGTCCGACCGTCGCGCCGAGCCGGGCGATGACCGCGGCGGCCGCAATCCGCGTGACGGCCGCACCGAGCCGGGTGACGACCGTCGCGGCGGTCGCTGATTGCCGGTTCGCGACAGAGTGGCGCGAAATCGCGGCGCGATCATTTCAGCGGCTTCATGAACTGAATTTCATCGACCCGCGCAACAGCGCCAGCCGACGCCGCGGGCACCGGATCATCGGTCTCGCGGCGTTCTCCGTGGCGGGCCGTCGACGGCCGGCACCCGATCAGGGATACGGCCGCACCACCTGCTGGATGGCGCCGAAGATCGAGGCGCCGGCGGCATCGAACATCTCGATCCGCACCTCGTCGCCGAACTTCAGGTACGGCGTCTTCGGCGCGCCGGTCAGCAAGGTCTCGACGGTGCGCTGCTCGGCGAGACAGGAATAGCCGACGCCGCCATCCGCCAGCGGCTTGCCCGGGCTGCCGTCCGGACCCTTGTTCGAGACCGTGCCGCTGCCGATGATCGTGCCGGCCACTAGCGGCCGGGTCTTCGCGGCGTGGGCGATCAGCTGCGGGAAGTCGAAGATCATGTCGACGCCGGCATTCGGCTGGCCCAGCCGCACGCCGTTCAGATACGACACCAGCGGCAGGTGCACACGGGCGCCGTCCCAGGCCGCGCCCAATTCGTCCGGTGTCACCGCGCAGGGGCTGAACGCGCTCGACGGCTTGGACTGGAAGAAGCCGAAGTTCTTCGCCAGCTCGTCCGGAATCAGGTTGCGCAGGCTGACATCGTTGACCAGCATCAGCAGGCGGATCTGGGTCCGCGCGCGATCCGGCGCGGTGCCGATCATGACGTCGCCGGTGATCACCGCGACCTCGGCCTCAAGGTCGATGCCGTAGTCCTCGCTGGCCGCCGGAATCGGATCGTGCGGCGCGAGGAAGCTGTCGGACCCGCCCTGGTACATCAGCGGGTCGGTCCAGAAGCTCGGCGGCAGTTCCGCACCCCGCGCCTTGCGCACGAGTTCGACGTGATTGACATAGGCCGAGCCATCCGCCCACTGGTAGGCCCGCGGCAGCGGCGACAGGCATTCGGCCGGGTCGAACGCGAGCGTGCCGGCGATGCGGCCGTCGTTGAGCTGGGCCGACAGCAGTTCGAGGTCCGGGGCGACGGCGTCCCAGTCGTCGAGGGCGTCCTGCAGGGTCTTGACCTGCGGCACCGGAGCGGCGCGCGACAGATCGCGGCTGACGACGACCAGTCGGCCGTCGCGGCTGCCGTCACGCAAGGTAGCGAGTTTCATGTTGGATCATCCGCCAGCAGTGCCAGCGGTCCTGTCTGGTAGCGATCCGGCCATTGTAGTCCTGCCCTGCGGCCGGCCGTCAGGCGACGGGCTCACACGGCAACCGCAGCGACACCGCCAGCCCGCCGCCGTCGGCATTGTCGGCATCGACCGCGCCACGATGCGCGCGGACGATGCGATCGACGATCGCCAGGCCGAGCCCGTGGCCCTCGGCCCGGGCGGCATTGGCGCCGCGGAAGAATGGCCGGAACAGCGACGCGCGCTCGGCATCCGGCACGCCGGGGCCGTGATCGCGCACGGTGATGGTCGCGGTCGCCGCCTGCGCCACCAGCATCAGCGTGATCACGCCGCCATCCGGGCTGAACTTCACCGCGTTCGACAGCAGGTTGTCGACCGCCCGCTCCAGCAGGTTGCGGCTGCCGCTGACCGCGATCGGCTTGGCGCCGGCAGCCAGTGCCGCGCCGTCGAACGCGAAGCGCACGCCGCGGGCATCGGCCTCGATCTGGAACGCGTCGGCCCGCTCGCGCAGCAGTTCGGCGAGATCGACCGGTTCCAGGCTCATGCCGGGAAGATCGGCTTCCATCCGCGACAGCGCCAGCGCTTCGCCGATGGTGCGGTCGAGCCGCTCGATCTCGGCCTCGGCGCGGGCAAAATGCGGGCCGGCGGCGTCCGGCGGCGTGCGCCGCACGAGATCGAGCAGCAGATGCAGCCGCGCCAGCGGCGAGCGCAGTTCGTGCGACACGTCCTGCAGCACGCCGCGCTCGTGCGCCACGAGCGCTTCGATGCGCGTCGCCATGCGGTCGAAGTCGGCGGCGAGCCGGCCGATCTCGTCATCGCGGCCGGTCCACGGCGCGCCGACGCGGGCGCCGAGATCGCCGGCGGTCATCTTCTGCGTCGCTGCGCTCAGCGCGGCGACCGGCCGCGAGATCGAGCGCGCCACCGACCAGCCGAGCGCGCCGATCACCAGCAGCGACAGGGTCACCTGCACCAGCAGCAGGTGCTCGATCCGCGTCGGCGGCGGCCGCGAGCCGCGCACGGCGATCAGCCGGCGCTCGATGCCATCGCTGCCGATCACGCGCTCGCCCGCCAGCAGCACGCCGGGGCGTGGGCGCAGCAGCACGCTGTTTTCGCCGAGCAGCTGATCGAGCGAGCGGCGGGCGAACGGTGGCGGCCGCGGCAGCAGGTTCTCGCGGCCTTCGTACAGCGTGCCGTCGATGCCGCTGCGCCGGTGCTCCTTGCGCCAGCGGGCCAGGCTCGCGACACCGCCATCGAGGTACGCGAGGTTCGCCGACTGCGCCAGCGCCGCCCAGTCCGGCTCCTGCGCGTAGGCGCTGCGGGCAAAGCGCTCGGTGACGAAGACGCTGACCAGCAGGGTCCCGATGTTGGCGGCGACGAACCAGACCAGCAGACGGCCGTAGAGATTCAGCCGCGGCCGCTTCATGGGCTCGACGCGGTGGCGGCGGCTGTGGCGATCAGCTGATAGCCGGCGCCGCGGATCGATTCGATGCGCGGCGCCAGCGTCGAGGCGTCGGCCAGTTTCTTGCGCAGCCGGCTGATGTGGACATCGACACTGCGATCGAAGCGCTCGATTTCCCGGCCCAGGCCTTCGCGGGTCAGCACCGCCTTGTCGACGACCTGCCCGAGCCGCGAGGCCAGCGCCAGCAGCAGCGCGAACTCGGCCCCGGTGAGCTCCAGCGGCGTGCCGTCGATCGTCGCGCGGCGGATCAGCGGCTCGATCCGCAGATGGCCGGCCTCCAGTGCTTCGCCGGCCGCGGACGATGGTGCCCGCAGCCGTGCCCGGACCCTCGCCAGCAGCTCGCGCGGCAGGCAGGGCTTGGCCAGATAGTCGTCGGCGCCGAGTTCCAGACCGATCACGCGGTCCACCGGCTCGCCGCGGGCCGACAGCATGATCACCGGCAGTGCGTGGCGCGCACGCAGCTCGCGCAGCGTTTCCAGCCCGGTGCGCCCGGGCATCATCACGTCGAGGATCAGCAGGTCCGGCCGCTGCTGCGGCTGGTTCAGGCGTTCGATCGCCGCCGCGCCGTCGTGCACGACCTCGACCTCGTACGCTTCATGGCGCAGATAGTCAGCCAGCAGTTCGGCCAGCTCGCGGTCGTCGTCGGCAATCAGGATGCGGGAAGTCATGGCCTTACTGTCCGGCCGCGATCCGGGCCACGCAAGCCCGCCCTTCGCCGGCCGCCCCCGCTTTACCGATCTTTACGGCCGCGCAACCCATCGCCACGGCTGCGAGGCGCTCAATGCTCGGGCGTTCCCAACCCCCCTGCGAGAACCACCATGAACAGCCTCAACCGCGACAACCGTGATGCCCCGTCCGTTTCCTTTTCCGCGATCCGTCCGCTGCGTCGCCTGACCGCCGTGCTGCTGCTCGGCGGCACCGCGCTGGCGGCGCCGATGCTGGCCAGCGCGCTCGGTGCGTTGCCGCCGCTGCCGCCACCACCGGGCGAGCTTGCCGCCGGCCCCGAGCAGAACGCCGGTCCGGGCGCGGGTCCGGCCTTCGGCCCCCGCGGCCACCACCGTGGCCGCCACGGCGGCCCGTTCCTGCACGAGCTGCGCACGCTCGATCTCAGCGAAGCCCAGCGCGCCAGCATCCGCACCGCGATGAAATCGGCCTGGGAATCGGGTCGCAGCCAGCATGAAGCGCTGCGCAGCCTGCAGCGTGCGGCGCTGATCACGGCCCCCGGCGCACCGAACTACGGCAGCGTCGTCAACCAGCTGGCCGATGCCGAAGCCAATGCCGCCCGTGACCGCGTGCAGCGTCTGGCCGCGCTGAAGGCCGAGATCTACGGGATGCTGACGGATGCCCAGAAAGCGACGCTGAACGAGAAGCTCAAGAACCTGCCCGAACCCCCGGCACGCGGCGAGCGTGGCGACAAGGGCGGCTTCCGCGATCGCTGAGGCGAAGCGCGTGTCACCAGAACGCCGGCGTCATGCCGGCGTTCTGCTGTCGGACTAGGGCTGGGCCGGCGTCGTCTGCCACGACTGGTGATAGCCCGCCCATTCCACGGCACTCGCGGCATCGGCGACGTCCAGCGCATCGCGAGCATCGATCATCACCGCGTATTCGTCGGTCGCGATCTTCGGCTGCACCAGCATGCGGCCGAGCGCCTTCGGGTGCGGGCCGTGGGTGAAGCCGCAGGGGTGCAGCGTGACCATGCCGGGATGGATGCCGTCGCGGCTGAAGAAGTCGCCGGCGTGATAGAAGATCACTTCGTCGAAGTCGTCGTTGTTGTGGAAGAACGGCACCTTGATCGCGCCCGGATCGGTCTCGAACGGCCGCGGCACGAAGGTGCAGACGACGAAGCGATGCGCGACGAACGTGGTGTGCGCGCTCGGCGGCAGGTGATAGCGATGCGAGACCAGCGGCCGGATGTCGCGCACGTTGATCCGCACCGGATGCAGCGTGCCGTGCCAGCCCAGCGCATCGAGCGGGTTGTAAGGATAGGTGACGATCGACAGCAGATTGCGGCGCTTGATCACCACCCGCCATTCGCCGGACAGCGCCGCCTGCGCCTTGAAGGCGTCGTCGATCCGCGGCAGGTCGAGCATCGCCGGGTCGAAGATCGCGTGCTCGCCGACCAGCCCCTTGTCCGGCAGCTGATAGCTGCTGCCGGTCGCTTCGATCAGCAGGATCTGCATCGGCTCGGCCACGTCCAGCCGCCACATCGTGCCGCGCGGCAGCACCACGTAATCGCCGGCCTCGATCGCCAGATGACCGTAGTCGCAGTACAGCTCGGCGCGGCCGGCGTGGACGAACAGCAGCTCGTCGCCATCGGCATTGCGCGCAAGGTGATCCATGCTCGCGGCGACGTTCCAGAAGCGCATCCGGCAGTGGCCGTTGTGCAGCAGCTCGCTGGCATGCCACGGACTGGCGCCATCGCGCGGCAGCTGCGTGCAGTCGAACGCGCGCGGCCGCAGCGGGCCATCCCAGCGGGACCAGCCGGTCGGCGGGCGCGGGTGGATCATCTGCGTGGCCGGGCCGAAGAAGCCTTCCTTGCCCAGTTCCCGCTCGACCGTGCCCGGCGGCAGATCGGCATGGGCCTGACGCGAGGCCAGACCTTCAACGTGGGGAATGTGGATCCATTTGCGCATGACGGGCTCGCGGTTGATCGGCTTACGGCGTGGCGGGCAGCAGCGGCGGCGCCACCGGCGATTCGGTCCAGCCGACACTGCCGGCAAACGGCTTGATGCCGAGCGCGGTGAACAGTTCCTGCGGCTGCCACAGCGTATCGCCCTGGATGACGGCGGCGACGCGCCGGATGTCAGAAATGCTCGTCGTCGGATCGCCATCGACCAGCACCAGATCGGCCGCGTACCCGGGTGCAATGCGACCGGCCTCGGCGCTCAGGCCGGCGACGCGGGCAGCGTCGCGCGTCGCCATCTGCAGCACGCGCGGGGCCGGAATGCCGGCGGCGACGTACAGCTCCAGCTCGCGATGCAGCGCAAAACCGGCGAAGCCGTCGGTGCCCGGCACCACCGTCACGCCGGCATCGAACAACTGCTTCAGGAAGCGGCTGATCCTGTCGAACACGATGCGGTCCCGCGGCAGGGTCTTCGCGGTCACGTCGAACAGGCCGCTGCGCAGCGCGCGCTGGAAGGTCAGCGGCAGGTGATCGCTGATCGCCGCGAACGACGGATCGACCTCGCCGCCGACATGGATGAAGGCCTCGTGCACGGTCAGGGTCGGATCGACGACGGTGCCGCGCGCGGCCAGCAGCGCGATGAAATCGCGCACCTCGCGGCTATCCAGATCAAGCTCGGGCAGCAGGTCGCGGATCAGCGTGAAGCGCAGCAGGGTACGGGTGTCATCGCCCGGCTTGACCAGGAAGTTCAGCAGCAGCTGATTGAGGTGATGGACTTCGTCGTAGCCGGCGCGCACCGCTTCCTCGGCGCGCATGAACGCCGGAATGTGGCCGCCCACCTTGAGGCCGCGCTCGTGTGCATGGGCCACGACCGGCGGCACCCATTCCGGCTTGAACGAGTTGTACAGCTTCAACTGGCGCACGCCGCGCTCGGCGTACCAGTCCACCGCCCGCTTTGCGGAATCGACATCGTTGACGACGATGCCGTTGCGCGCGGCATTCGGACTGTCGCCTTCGATGAAGCCGTTGACGACCACACGCGGGCCGATCGCCTCGTGCCGCGCGATGCTGTCGCGCAGCGTTTCGAGCGCATCGTTCTGGTTGCCGAGGTCGCGCACGGTGGTGACGCCGTTCGCCAGATGCAGCGCGCCATCACTCGGGGCCAGGTGTGCGTGCATGTCGAACAGGCCCGGCAGGGCGATGCGGCCGCCGCCGTCGATCGTCGCCTGCGCGTCCTGCGGCGCGGAGCCGGCCGGGCGGATCGTGGTGATCCGGCCGCGGAACACGGTGATATCGGCAGGCTGACCCACCTGCGCGGTCTCGCTGTCGAACACGCGGACGTTGCGGATGACGGTAAGCCCCGGCAGCGGGTGGCGCAGGCTGCTCGCGAGTTCCTGCTGGAGGGCGGCCTTCGCGGCTTCCGTGGCCTGCCCGAGCGCGACCGCTTCCGCCTCGTAGCCTTTCTCGATCAGCCCGAGCCAGGGCTCGACGGCAGCGAACAGCCGCGGCGTCTTCCCTTCCGTCAGCCACAGCAGCTGCGGCTCGGTGCCGAGGCCGATCAGCGCGTACAGGCCGATCTCGTGCTCGCCCGCCGTGCCTGTCACCGTGCGGCTGGCGAGGCGCTTCACGCTGAGCTCGCCACCGGGCAGCAGCCCAATCCGGCCACCATTGGCGAGTGCCGCGACCGCCACCTGCGCATACGTATGGAAGCTCGATTCGATCGGCAGATAGACCGCAGGCCCGCTCGGCACGGTCTGACCGGTTTCGCCCGGCGCATTCCAGCGCGCGCTGCTGCCTTCGCGAATGAAATCCGCCTTGACCCGGCTGCCGAAAGTGCTGGTGCCGCGCACCCGGTAGCGGCGGAAGGTGCCATCCGGCGCCAGTGCGTAGTCTTCCGACAGGTCCGGCCCGCGGCCGTTGTCGCGATAGTGCTGCTCGACATGGACGCGGCCATCGGCGGCCGTCGTCGCCACCTCGCTGCCGCCGGACTGGCCCTGGAACATCACGTTGAACTCGACGCGCGACGCGGGCGCGGCGGACGCGGCAGTCACGACCAACAGCGGCAGCAGCAGGCTGATCCAGCGGCGCATCGCGGGCTCCGGAAACCGAACTGCGCCGACTATGCCGCGCCGGCCTTCAGCACGCCACGGCGAATCTGGTCTTCCTCGATCGATTCGAACAGCGCCTTGAAATTGCCCTCGCCGAAGCCTTCATTGCCCTTGCGCTGGATGATCTCGAAGAAGATCGGTCCGATCACGGTGCTGGTGAAGATCTGCAGCAGGATGCCTTCCACCGGTGCGCCGTCGATCAGGATGCGCAAGCTCCGCAGCCGCGGCAGATCCTCGCCGTGGTTCGGCACGCGCGTGTCGGTCTTGTCGTAGTACGTGTCCGGCGTGTCCATGAACACGACGCCGCGGGCGCGCAGCGCTTCGACCGTGGCGTAGATGTCGTCGGTCGCGAGCGCGATGTGCTGGATGCCTTCGCCGCGATAGTCGCGGATGAATTCGGCGATCTGCGACTGGTCGTCCGCGCTTTCATTGATGGGGATGCGGATCTTGCCACAGGGGCTGGTCATCGCTCGCGACACGAGGCCGGTGAGCTTGCCTTCGATGTCGAAATAGCGGATTTCGCGGAAGTTGGCGATGCGCGTGTAGAAGCCCGACCAGACATCCATGTTGCCGTGGGCCACGTTGTGCGTCAGGTGATCGAGCGCCTTCAGGCCGACGCCGGCCGGCTGCTGCTCGGCACCCGGAATCGGGACGAAGTCGACGTCGTAGATCGAATGCGAGCCGTAGCGATCGATGAAATAGAGCACCGAATTGCCGATGCCGTAGACCGCCGGCAGGTTCAGCTCCATCAGCCCTGGGCGCGTGTCGAACGGCACCGCACCCTGCGCCACCGCATGACGGAACGCGGCCGGCGCGTCCTTCACGCGCCAGCCCATCGCGCAGGCGCTCGGGCCATGGGCGATCGCGAACTGCGCGAAGTGCGTGTACGGCGTGCCGTTCACCAGGAAGTGGATGTCGCCCTGCTTGAACAGGGTCACGTCCTTCGAGCGATGACGCGCCGCGGCGGTGAAGCCGAGCAGCTCGAACAGCGCATGCAGCTGCGCCACGCCAGCCGCGGTCGGCGCGGTGAATTCGACGAACTCGAAGCCGTCGGTCTGCAGCGGGTTGGTGATGTTGGCGGTCATGGTGGGCTCCGGGCGGGGCTCGTTGGAATCGGGGTCACGTGTTCTGGCGCAGCTTGTTACGGCCAATCACCATCGATTGCGGCGTACTGGATTCCCGCCTGCGCGGGAATGACGCGGTTTGGCGGTGTGGGCTCAGGCCGCCAGCGGCTTCGGCGGAAACAGCGGCGCATGCAGGCCCAGCCGTCGCGCCTCGGCCACCGCGGCCAGCAGATCGACGCGGGTCAGCGCATGCAGATCGCGGAACGATTCGAGCACGTAGTACAGCGGCTGCAGGATGTCGATGCGATACGGCGTGCGCAGCACCTCGATCAGATCGAACGGCCGACGCTGCGGCACCGGGCCGACGGCGTACGCGGTTTCGCCCGGCGACGACAGGATGCCGCCACCGTAGATCTTGAGGCGGTCGCGCGACGTGACGGCATTCAAGGCGCTTTCATGGGTTGGCTGCGTCCTGCCATCCCTGGCGAGGCCGTTCGCGGTTTCCGCAGCCCCAGCCCCGCCATCCATGGCGGGGCTCTCATCGGCGATCCGAATGCCATTCAAGGCGACTTCGCTGGCTCGCTGCGTCCTGCCATCCCTGGCGAGGCCGTTCCCGGTTGCAATGGCCCCGGCCCCGCCATTCGTGGCGGGGCGCTCGTCGGCAGCGTGAATGCCATTCAAGGCATTCACGCTGCCGATGAGCCCAAACTCCACCGTGAACCAGTAGAGACGGGCCAGGAACACGCGGTCTTCCTTCGACGCGGCAAGCCCGATGCGGCCGTAGGTTTCGGTGAATTCGGCGAACCACGGGTTGGTCAGCAGCGGCGTGTGGCCGAACAGCTCGTGGAAAATGTCCGGCTCCTGCAGATAGTCCAGATGCTCGCGGCGGCGGATGAAGGTGGCGGCTGGGAAGCGCTTGGCAGCCAGCAGCGCGAAGAACTCGGAAAACGGAATCAGCGCCGGCACCGCCGCGACTTCCCAGCCGGTTTCGCGCTTGAGCCGCGCGGAGACATCCGGCAACTGCGGAATCTGGTCCGGCGACAGCTTCAGCAGGTCCAGCCCGTACTTGAACTCATCGCAGGCGACATCGGCGATCGCGGCCGTCTGGCGCGCGTACAGCGTCGCCCAGATCGCGTGTTCGTCAGCGGAATACGCGACACGGCCAGAGGCATCCGGTGCCGATGAGCGATAGCTCGATGCTTCCATCCCCTTGGCCATGAGCCACCTCGTTCGACGCGATTCTCGAGCGTTCAGGTTAGCGCGCGGCGGCCACGGTTTTATTGCAAAGATTGCGGCCATACGCATGATCCACGCATGATTCCACTATCAAACTGACAACGGATAGCGAAAACATGCGCGCCGATCTGGACCGCACCGACCTGCGCATCCTGCGCGAGCTGCAAGCCGACGGCCGCCTGCCGGTGGTCGAGCTGGCCGACAAGGTCGCGCTGTCGGCCACCGCCTGCCAGCGGCGGCTGAAGAAACTGGAGGAATCCGGCGTGATCGATCGATACGCCGCGCTGCTCAACCCGGCAGCACTGGGCCTTGGCATCGAGGCCTTTGTCCGGGTAGCGATCGAGCGGCAGTCGAAGGACGCGACGCAGGCTTTCGAAGCCGCCGTGCGCGCCCGGCCCGAGGTCCGCGCCTGCTACGTGATGACTGGCGATCTCGACTTCCTGCTGCATGTGCAGGTGGCCGATCTCGCCGCGTTCGCCGAGTTCTCGATGCGGGTGCTGATCGGCCTGCCGGGCGTGAAGGACGTGCGCTCGTCGCTGGTGCTCGAAGCGATCAAGCGTGACGAGGGGCTGGCGCTGGGCGGCTGACCCAGCAGCCGAATTACAGCCGCGCCATCCGGTCCGCCGCGTCGATCAGCCGGCTCAGCGTGCCGCTCTCGCTGGCGGCATGGCCGGCGTCCGGCACGACTTGCAGCTCGGCTTCCGGCCACGCGCGGTGCAGGTCCCAGGCGGATTTCGCAGGGCAGACCACGTCGTAGCGGCCCTGCACGATGACGCCGGGGATGTGCTTCAACTTGTGCGCGTCGTCCAGCAGCTGGTTCGGCCGCAGGAAGCCGCCGTTGACGAAGTAGTGGCATTCGATCCGGGCGAAGGCTTCGGCGAAGTCATCGCCGCCGTAGCGGGCGATCATGTCGGTCGACGGGATCAGCTTCGAGGTCGCGCCTTCCCAGATGCTCCAGCTCTTCGCGGCATCGCGGCGCACTTCCGGGTTTTCGCTGGTCAGGCGGCGGTGGTAAGCGGCGACCAGGTCGCCGCGCTCGCTGACCGGAATCGGGGCGATGTAGTGCTCCCAGGCGTCCGGGAAGATCCAGCTGCAGCCTTCCTGATAGAACCAGCGGATTTCCTCCGGCCGGATCAGGAAGATGCCGCGCAGGATCAGGCCCAGCGTGCGTTCCGGATGGGTTTCGGCATAGGCCAGCGCCAGGGTCGAGCCCCAGGAGCCGCCGAACACCACCCAGGCATCGATGCCGAGGGTGGTGCGGATGGTTTCCATGTCGGCAACCAGATCCCAGGTCGTGTTCTCGCGCAGGTCTGCGTACGGCGTGGATCGGCCGCAGCCGCGCTGATCGAACAGCACGATGCGGTAGCGCTTCGGGTCGAAGAACTGGCGGTGCCAGGCCTCGCAGCCGCCGCCGGGGCCGCCGTGGACGAAGACCACCGGCTTGCCCGCGGGATTGCCGCTTTCCTCGACGTAAATCTCGTGGATCTCGGTGACCTTGAGGCGGTGAACGCGGTACGGCTCGATCGGCGGGTAGGGCTGGGCCATGGCGGAAGCGTGTCGGTAAGTGCGTCTAGATTAACCGGATGATCGGGCCGGCTTCACAGCACCGTCCTGCCAAAGCCGAATAGCAGCACCGCAAAGCCGCCGATCTCGCCGGCGACCAGCGCCCACATGAAGCCGTGGATCAGCACGCCGGGAATCGTCGCGCGGCCCAGCCGATGCGGGTGCTGCAACTGGTTGTCGGTATCGCGCAGCAGGCCATGCAGCACGTAGGTGCCGATCGCCAGCCCAAAGAACAGCAGCGGCAGGCCGACGGCCCAGACCGTGCCGGCGGCATCCAGCGGCGAATACGGCACGAACTCGCGCAGCAACAAGGCTGAGAACGCGTACATCAGCGATGCGCGGTGGGCGATGTCGACATAGACCGGCGCGCTGGCGGTGTCGCTGGTGGCGATGTGGCGGTACTTCCATAGGCCGGTCAGCAGGCCGGTCATGAAATAGAGGCCGGCGGCGAGCAGGCACAGGGTTTCGGCGGTCATCGGGTCGGAATTCGGATGCGGTTTTCGGTGAGCGGCGGCGTGGCGGTGAGCCGTGCGGTCAGCGGTGCAGATTCAGACACGCAAAGGCTTCCGGTTCAATTGTCGCCCAGTCGGCTGCTGCGCTAGCATCGCTCGACGTTGTCATCCCTGCTTCACGATTCCTGCGAGCGATCATGCGAATGCCGAACAAGTCCCTGATTCTCGCGATGTTGGCGACGCTCGCCGGGCCCGTGGCCGCTGCCGATGCGCCCGCCGCCGCCGCTACGGCGAACCCTGCGCCGACCGCCGCACCCGCTGCGGCGCCGGCCCCGCTCAGCGGCTTGCAGACGATTCCGGCAGCCCCGCCCGGAACGGCTGCCGCGATCGCCGTGGCTGCGGTCGATCCGATTCATGTCGAAGACCCGGCGTTTCCGGTGCCCACGATCCTGAAGCCGGCCGTCGCGTTCTGGACCAAGGTCTTCGCCGAATGGTCCGAGCACAACAGCGTGCTGCACGCGAAGGACGATTTGTCGAAGGTCTACAAGGTGCTCGATTTCCGCGCCGATGCGGCCGTGCTGGCGCCGGTCGCGCTGGCGAACCTGAAAGCGCGCGAGGAAAAGGCGGCGCGGCTCGAACTCGACACCAATCTGCGCGCGCTGCAGAAGCTGCTCGACACCGGTGTCGTCATCGAGCCTAAGCAATTGCCGCGCGATCAGGCCAGCCTGTACGCGATGTTCAGCGGCGACAAGGACCCGAAGCGCTTCGCTCACGCGGCCGATGAGGTCCGCATCCAGCGCGGCCTGCGCGAGCGCACGCAGCGCGCGCTCGAAATTTCAGGCCGCTACCTGCCGGAAATGGAGCGCATCTTCGCCAGCTACGGCCTGCCAACCCGGCTGACCCGGCTGCCGCTGGTCGAATCGAGCTTCAACGTCGAGGCCTATTCGAAGGCCGCCGCCGCCGGCCTGTGGCAGTTCATTCCGTCATCGGCTCGCATCTACATGCGATTGAACGATATCGTCGACGATCGTCGTGATCCTTGGGCCTCCACCGACGCCGCCGCCCGGCATCTGCGCGACGACTTCAACGCGCTCGGCTCATGGCCACTGGCGCTGACCGCGTACAACCACGGCCGCGGCGGCATCGCCAAGGCGCTGAAGGCGGTCGACGGCACCACGCTGACCGACATCATCGAGCGCTACGACGCGCCGAGCTTCGGCTTCGCGTCGAGCAACTTCTACGCGGAATTCATCGCCGCCAGCGAAGTGGAACGCAACTACCACCAGCATTTCGGCGATGTCGTGCGCGAGCCGGTGCTGAAGTTCGAAACCGTCCGCACCCGCGATTTCGTGCCGTACGAAACGCTGCGTCGGCTGGTCGGGGCGGACGAAGAAGAATTCCGCCGTCTCAATCCGGCCTATCGCCCGGAAGTGGTCAGCGGCCGTCTGTACGTGCCGCCGAGCCACCCGATCCGCGTGCCGACCGGTGCCGCGCAGCGCTTCGAACTGGCCTACGCCACGCTGACGGCCGAGCAGCGTTTCGATGCCCAGCGCCGCTTCTACAGCAACCATGTCGTGGCCAAGGGCGATTCGATCGGCAAGATCGCGCGCCGCTACGGCATCAGCGAGAAGGAACTGCTCGCCGCGAACAGCCTGCCGAAGAACGCCAAGGTCCGCCGTGGCCAGAAGCTCAAGATTCCGCCGGCCGACAGCAGCCCGGCCGAAATCGAGGTCGCCCGCGCCAGCGATGACGGCGCGGCAGGCACGTCCGCCGCCGCAACGGCTTCAACGCTGACCGTCAGCGGCGATTCGCTGGCCACGGTCAAGGCGTCGGCGTCCACGTCCAGCGCCGTGCCGCACCTGACGCACCGGGTGAAGCGCGGCCAGACGCTCGGCGCAATCGCCAAGCGCTACCGCACGTCGATCGCCTCGCTGCGCGAACTGAACGGCATCGGCGAGAAAGACGTGATCCGAGTCGGCTCGACGATCAAGGTGCCGCGCGGCTGAGATTCAGGAACGCATCGCTATGACGCGTCCTCGCGCCCTGCTGGCTTTCGGACTTTTGATGGCCGCCGTGGCACAGGCGCAGACTTGGGATCTCGCCACATCGACTCACGCAACGACGGGCGACGCGATCGTCTTCCGGTACCTCGATCAGTTCGCGGACGGCTTCGACAAGGCGACCCAACCTCAGCGAATCATCATCACGTGGCGCTACGACGGTACGCGGGGCCAGCCGTCCCGCGAAGAACGCACACGGATGGACGCCCTCGAGGATGCGTTGATTCCGGCGGTCGAAAAGAATGGCTTCGCGACGCTGGCGCTCGTGTCCACCGGCGACAACTTGCGCGAGTGGATCTGGTACGCGAAATCCGAGGCCGAGTTCTTTGATCGCCTGAATCGGGCGCTCCGGAAGCTGCAACGCTTCCCGATCGACATTCACTCAGCGCCTGATCCCGAGTGGAAGTCTTACCAAGACTTCAAGACTGGCCTCGCGGCTAGCCCTGAGGGCGGCCGCAAGAACTAGTTCGCTGTCGACGGCGCAACCCGCTGCCCAGGTTGCCGCGATCTCGCTCGATTCAGCAGCCGCTCACGGCTTGCCCGCCGCCCGCTTCGGCGCCGGAATCGCACCCAGGATTTCCTGCGCGAGCCGTTCGTATTCGCCGCCGAAGTGGTGGCCGCCGGGCATCTTGACCTGCTTGATGCCGGGCGCGACGAGGTCCGGGCAGATCGATTCGTCGTCCTTCTCGCCGTAGACGCACAGCAGCGGCGGGTTGCCGGCCGGGGCCAGCAGCTTGGCGATTTCCGGGCGGGTCTGCAGGCCGCCGTCGGTGGCGTCGACCCAGTTGGTCAGGTGGAATTCGAACTGCGCGCGTTCGGCCAGGCCGAGCAGCGCGGCCAGCGCGATGCCGTTGCGGCTGGCGATCGGCAACTTGTTCAGCGCCGCCGGCATCACGTCCGCGCCCTGCGAGTAGCCGATCAGCAGCACCCGCTCGCGGTTCAGCGCGCGGCGGTAGTGCTTCATGATCCGGTCGAGATCGGCGGCGAAGCCTTCCGGTGTGCGCGCGGTCCAGAAGTAGCGCAGCGAATCGACGCCGATCACCGGCATGCCGTCGGCCGACAGGTGCGCGGCCAGTTCCTCGTCGATGCCGGCCCAGCCGCCGTCGCCGGAGACCAGGATCGCGAACACGTCCGGGTTGTTGCCGGCGGTGGTCGCGGGCACTTCGATCACCGGCAGGCCGGTCAGGCTGGTCGGCGGCGGCGGCACGCTGGCCTTGGCCTGCGCGGCCACCATCTTGTCGTAGGCGTTGCGATAGGTCGGCAGCCAGTTTTCCGGAGCCGAGAACGCGTGGCCGACCTTCGGCAGCAAGGTGCTGCCGGCATTGCCGGTGGCGGCGGCGAACTTGGCGATGGCCGAGGCATCGCAAACCTGGTCGATCTCGCCGTGCAGGGTCAGCCACGGCGCGGTCAGCGTCTTCGCCGGCAGGAAGTCGACGCCGTTGTTGTCGTCGCGCTTGCTGAACCGGGCGCCGTTGCCCGGACACAGCGGCTTGCTCAGGTTCAGGTCCGGGCAGAACGCGGTGGTCAGCGCGCCGGAGAAGGCACCGGCCGGGGCCTGCGCCAGCACGCCATAGGCCAGCGCGGCTCCGGCGGAGTGACCGACGAGGATCGGCGGCAGGTAGGTCGGCAGGTGGTAGTAGGCCTGCACGAAGTGACTCAGGTTTTCCAGATCGCCGTCCGGAAACACGCAGTCGCCGCCGTCCTTTTCGAGCACGGTCAACAGCTTGGGCGTGTCGATGGCGGCCACCATGGCGCCGTCGGCGACCAGCGCGTTGACCATGGCGACGACACCGCCCTTGTCGCGCGTGGCCCAGCCGCCTTCGCCGGACAGGAACAGCACGAAGGATTTCGGCGTGCCGCCC
The DNA here is from genome assembly GCF_021732705.1 of Nevskia sp. Lineage (GTDB taxonomy): Bacteria > Pseudomonadota > Gammaproteobacteria > Nevskiales > Nevskiaceae > Nevskia. The sequence continues at coordinate 196,246 of NZ_JAKFUM010000008.1, forward strand.
GGCAGGTAGACATCAAACTGGTCGAAGCGGCCGTGACTGATGCGATCGGTGCGCGGTTCGGCCGGCAGCTGGCCGGCCGGGGCGCTGGCAGCGGCGGCCGGAACTGCCGCTGCGGCAGCGGCCGGTGCCGGCACGGCTTTCGGCGTGGTGGCGCCAGCGGCGAGCGACGGCAGCGAAATCGACAGGGCGGCGGCCGATGCCGCGAAGACAGCCAGTGAGGCGAATGTGGTTTTCATGACTTCCAGATGACTTCCTTCACGCCGCCGGCGATCAGCGCGGCGGTGTCCAGCAGAATTCGGGGCAGCACCAGACCGCCGGGCGAGGCCAGATACCGCGGCCGCCACTCAGGCTGGAACTTGTCCTTGTATCGACGCAGGCCGTTGAAGTTGTAGAACGGCTCGCCATAGCGATGCACGATGCGGCCGAGCTTGTGCCAGAACGGTGCCAGCGGGTGGTTTTCAAGGCCGGCCAGCGGCGCCATGCCGAGGTTGAACCACTGGTAACCCTGGGCCTTGCCCCACAGCATCAGTTCGATGAACAGGTAGTCCATGACGCCGCGCGGGGCATCGCTGGCGTGGCGCATCAGGTCGATCGACAGTTCCTCGCGGCCGTTGCCGAGCCACAGGTTGGCGAACGCCACGATCTTGCCTTCGCGCAGCACGCAGGCGCAGTGGAAGCGGCGCAGGTAGTCGAGATCGAAGCGGCCGACCGAAAAACCCTTTTCCGCCGCGGACTTGCCGAGCAGCCAGTCGTCCGAGATGGTGCGCAGCTCGTCGAGCCGGCCTTCGACTTCCTGCGGCGTCAGCACGACGAAGCTGGCGCCCTCGCGGATCGGCCGGCGGTGCTCGTTGCGCAGGCTCTGGCGCTTCGAGCCTTCGAGCGAGAACGTGGCCAGCCGCACCCGCGCTTCCTCGCCGAGCTTGGCAAGCGACAGGCCGAGGTCGAGGTAGAACGGCAGCTGGTCCGACGACACCTGATAGAACACCGGCCAGCAGGCGCTGCGATCGGCCAATTCGCGAAAGGCCCAGCCCAGCGCTTCGAACTTGGCCGGGTTGCCAGTCGGATCGCCGAGTGCCACGAGGCTGCGGCCGGACCGCTGGTACATGATGAAAGCGTCGCCGTCCGGGTGGAACAGCAGCTGCTTGTCGCCGAGCAGCGCGAGGTTGGCCATGGTGCCGCCGCTGTTCGCGACGATGGCGGCGGCGCGGTCGAGCGAGGCGGCATCCGGCAGCGCCGGTTCCGGCCGCACCGGGCTCAGCAGCCGCCACAGCATGAAGCCGGCCAGCACCATCGCCGAAACGAACGCCGCGCGGGCGAGACGCGAGGCCTGATCGTCGAACGCGTACTGCCACCACAGCTCGCGGCTGAACGAGTGATCGCCGTACGACAGCATCGATACCCAGAACGCGAACGCCACGACCGACAACGTGGCGAACAGCCACAGCCGGGAATCGCGGACATCGAGCAGCGAAGCGCGGCGGTAGAAGCGTTCGCGCGAGGCGATCAGCATCATCGCGATGATCGTCAGCAGGATCGCTTCCTCGTAGTCGAGGCCTTTCAGCAGCGAGGCGACGATGCCGGCGGCGAGCAGGCCCAAGGTCAGCCACCAGGCGCCATCGAGACGCTGATACAGGCCGCGGGCGAGGATCAGCAGGGCGACGCCGATCGCGCTGCCGACCAGATGCGAAACCTCCAGCACTTCCAGCGGCAGGATCTCGGCCAGCCATTCCAGACGGCTGCCGATCGCGGGCGTCGCACCCGACAGCAACAGCACGGTGCCGGCGAGGAAGGTGGTGGTGGCCAGCACCGGCGGGCCAAGCCGCTCGATGGCGTCCTGAAAGCGGCTGCCGTATTTCGCAATCCAAGCGCGCTGCGCCAGCGCCGTGCGCGCGCCGAGCAGCGCCAGCGCCACCACGAACGGCAGCAGGTAATAGATGACGCGATACAGCAGCACCGCGCCGAGCACGCCTTCGGCCGGCGCGCCGGGCAGCAGCAGGATCAGCACCGTCTCGAACACGCCGAGTCCGCCCGGCACATTGCTGACGGTGCCGGCGTAGATCGCCAGCACGAAAACGCCGGCGAAGCCCGGGTAGTCCAGGGTCACCGAGGTCGGCAGGAGGACATACAGCGTGGCGGCGGCGAAGCACAGATCGACGCTGGCCACAGCGATCTGGCCCAGGGTCAGCGGCAGGCCGGGCAGGCTGAACTCGCGGCCGCGCCAGACCAGCGGCTTCTTGCGCAGACCGTTCAGCGCGAGATAGGCGATGACCGCCGCCAGCAGCACGCCGCCGAGCAGGTGCACCTCGTTCAGCGGCAGGTGCAACACGCGGCCGGCGCTGTCCGACGCCGCCAGCAGCGAAAGCCCCAGCAGCGTCGCCACGCCCAGCGCGAACGCCACCGACACCAGCGCGATGACGCCAGCCACCTTCAGCCCCGGCACGCCGGCCGCGGTGTAGTCGCGATAGCGGATCGAACCGCCGGACACGGTCTGGAAGCCGACGCTGTGGCCGATGCCGAAGGCGATGAACGAGGTCGGCACCACCTGCTTCCACGGCAGCGGGTGGCCGACGCCGCGCAGCGCCAGCCAGTCGTACAAGGTCAGCAGGCCGTAGCTGGTGCCGCAGAACAGCAGGGCTTCGACGATCCGCAGCCGCGGCATCGCCGCCAGGTGGGCCAGCACCTCATCGACATTCAATTCGGCGAGGTTGCGACGCAGTGCCCAGATCGCCACGGCCAGCAGGCCCACGGTCAGCACCACCGCGAGCACGCGGCGACGATCGGCGAAAAAGGACGTGAAACGGGAGGGCATGGCCGTCAGACAGCGGAGAACCGTCATTGTACTGCGCAGCCCGCCGCGTCAGATGGCCGCCAGATGAACGCCGAACGGCCGTTTTGGGGCAAATGCTGCACTGCAAGATGGCATACTCGACGCTGACGCCGCTTTCACGTCGCCTCGTCGTTGCGAGCATGTACAAGAAGCTGATCGCCAGCCGCCTGCGGGATCTCGAGCAGGCGATGACCTATGCCGAATGGCGCGACATCGCGACGGAACTCGATCGTCTTGAAGGCGCGGACGCCTGGAAACAGGACGAGATGAGCGATGACTACGATTATCTGCTGATCAAGGAACGGCTGAACACGCTGCGCGAACTGCGCAAGTCCGGCGAAGTGCGCCAATTGGTGTTCCAGCTCGCCGAGGGCCTGCACGGCAATCTCGGCAACGTCGCCGACCCGGTGCTGTATTCATACGCCCGCGTCGGCACCAAGAAGCTGGTGCAGGACTACATCGAGGAGTCGGTGCGCTGCCTCGACTACGTCTGCGTCGGCGATTTCCCGGATTTCAGCGCCGACGAGAAGATCCTGTTCTTCAAGCGCACCGGCACCAGCTTCGGCCGCTCGGCGCTGCTGCTGTCCGGCGGTGCCACGCTCGGCATGTTCCACCTCGGCGTGATCAAGGCGATGTTCGAGCAGAACGTGCTGCCGCGCGTGATTTCCGGCTCGTCAGCCGGCGCGATCATCGCCAGCATGGTCGGCACCCGCACCGACGAGGAACTGCCGGCGATCTTCGAGCCGGAATCCTTGAGCCTGCAGGCATTCCAGACCGTCAGCCTGCGCCAGGTGCTGTCCGGCCGGGCGCTGATGGACCCGTCGCAGCTGCAGGCCTGCCTCGAACGCAACATCCACCCGGGCAGCTTCATCCAGGCCTTCGAGCGCACCCGCCGCATCCTCGGCGTCACCGTGTCGCCGGCCGAGGCACACCAGTCCGCGCGCCTGCTGAACTACCTGACGGCGCCGAACGTCACCATCCAGTCGTCGGTGCTGGCCTCGTGCGCGGTGCCCGGCGTGTTTCCGCCGGTGATGCTCGATTCGCTCGATTTCGACGGCGTGAAGCACCCGTACATGCGCTCCAAGCGCTGGGTCGACGGCTCGATCGCGAACGACCTGCCGATGCTGCGCCTCGCACGCCTGCACAACGTCAACCACTACATCGTCAGCCAGACCAATCCGCACGTGGTGCCGTTCATGCGCGAAGTGAACCCGCGCCGGCGCTCGGTCAGCGATGCCGTGCAGCAGTTCGCCACCGCCGCCAGCCGCGACGTGCTGAAGCTGACCCGCAGCTATGTCGGCGCCAACGCGCCGGGTAGGATCGTCGACATGCTCAACGACGTGCTGCAGCAGCGCTACAGCGGCGACATCAGCGTGTTCCCGAAGCAGTCGCCGACCCAGCTGATGCGGATGTTCTCGAACCCGTCGGCCGCGGCGATCGCCAACTTCATCCGCGACGGCGAACGCGCCACCTGGCCGAAGCTCGAACGCATCCGCCTGCAGACACGCATTTCCCGGGCGTTCGAGGACTGCCTGTTCTGGCTCAAGGAACAGGGCGCGATGCGTGCCCACGACGGCCGACGGCCGCGCCGCGCGCGCCCGGGCGACCGGCTCAAGCTCGCCGTCAGCGACGGCCGCCGCACCGGCGAGCCGGGCTAGGCGGACGGCCGGCTTCGCCGCAGGCGCCATGCACTGGAACGACGAGCGGCTGGCGGCGCTGCCGATCGACCAGGGCTTTCGCCTGCGCGGCGCGCAGGTCACCCGGATCGAAGCGCTGACCGACGGCGCGTTCGCGCTGGCGCTGACCTTCCTGGTCATCGTGCAGCAGGAAATCCCGAAGGATTTCAGCGATCTGATGCTGGCCTTCCGGCAGACGCCGGTGTTCGCCGCGAGCTTCTCGATCCTGATCCTGTTCTGGTCCGCGCACGTCCGCTGGAGCCGCCGCTACGGGCTGGAAGACGGCCCCGCCGTCGCGCTCAGCGCGCTGCTGATCTTCACCATGCTGGTCTTCGTCTACCCGCTGAAGATCGTGTTCGGCGCGTTCTTCAGCTCGCTGACCGGCGGCTGGGTGCCGGGCGCCACACGTTTCCAAAGCCACGAGCAGCTGCAGACGCTGTTCATCATCTACGGCGCCGGCTTCGTGCTGATGCAGGCGACGCTCGTCGGCCTGTACGCCGACGCCGCCCGCCGCGCCGACGCGCTGCGGCTGAACGCGCTCGAACGCTTCGACACCCGCGCCGACGCCCGTGGCCATGCCCTGAGCCTCGGCATCGCGGCCTTCGCCACGCTGCTGGCGCTGCTGCTGCCGGCGCGCTGGTCACCGTGGTCCGGCTACAGCTACGGGCTGTTCGCGGTGCTGAAGCCGTGGTACTGGCAGCGTGTGCTGAATCGCCGCGCCGCATTGCAAGCCTCTGAATCACAAGCGACTTCCGCTGAACTGCCACCATGATCCGACTGCAGGAAACGCTGACTTCGCCGCGCTCGCCGAGCGAATGCTTCCGCTACGCCGCCGACTTCCGCCAGCTCACCGGCTGGGACCCGACCGCCGTCCGGGCAACGAAGACCACGCCCGGGCCGGTCGGCCTCGGCACCGTGTTCGAGATCGCGGTGCGCTTCGGCCCGCGCGTGCTGCCGATGCGTTACGAGGTGACCGGCTGGCGGCCGCCGCATCAGGTCGTGCTTCGGGGCGAGGGCGAGACCGTGATCGCTACCGACACCATCCGCTTCTCGCCACGTCCGGCGCGCGACGGCGGCGGCACCGACCTCGTCTACACCGCCGATCTCGAACTGAAAGGCGGCGGTGCCTGGCTGGACCGCGTGGTGCGCCCGATCGCCGTGATCAACGGCCGCCGCGCGATCAACGGCCTGCGTCGGCAACTGGCGGCCGAGCCGCCGGTCGTCACGCGCTCGTGGTCGCGCGATCTGGCCGACCGCCTGCTGCTGCCCGGTGCGGCAAAGTTCACCCGACAAGGTTTTGCCCACGCCCGGCTGCCGGCGATCACGACCGATGCCAGCGACCGCACGATCGTGGTCACCGGCGCCACCAGCGGCATCGGCCTCAGTGCCGCGACCACGCTGGCGCGGCTCGGTGCCCGCGTGGTGCTGGTCGGCCGCGATGGCGCGAAGCTGCAGGCGCTGCGCGACACGCTGATCGCCGATGCCGGCCATGACCGGATCGCCGTGCAGATCGCCGATCTGGCGCTGCAGTCCGAAGTCCGGGCACTGGCCGCGCGGCTCATCGCCAGCGAGCCGCGGATCGACGCGCTGATCAACAACGCCGGCGCGCTGTACGGCGAACGGGCGCTGACCGCCGAAGGCCGCGAGCGCAGCGTGGCGATCAACCTGCTGGCCCCGTACACGCTGACCCGGGCGCTGCTGCCGCGGCTGACGGCGTCCGGCACGGCGACGCAGCCGGCACGGGTGGTCAATGTCTCGTCCGGCGGGCAGTATCTGCAGGCGCTGGATGTCGACGATCTGGATTACGCCAAGGCGCCGTACGACGGCACCAAGGCCTACGCGCAGGCCAAGCGCGCGCTGGTGGCGCTGAGCCGGCAGTGGAACGACGACTGGCAGGCGCGCCACGTGCGGGTCGATGCCATGCATCCGGGCTGGGTCGACACGCCGGGTGTCGAAACGTCGCTGCCCGGCTTCCACCGGACCATGCGGCGCTTCCTGCGCACCCCGGAACAGGGTGCCGACAGCATCGTCTGGCTGGCGCTCGCCGATGCGGCGGTGCCGGGCGGGCAGTTCTGGCTGGATCGGCAGCCGCACGTCACTGATGTGATCCCGGGCACAGTCGTGCACCGGAACACGTTGAAGATGCTGGCCGAACGGCTGGATTCGGTCAGCGAAACCGGCATCGCCTGAAGTATTCTCGGAACACCTTCGACCAAAACGGATTTTGACCGTGCAGACCATGACCAAAGAAAGAGAACTGGTGCCGGTGACGGCGCGGGGCGAAGCGACGCGGCGCAAGCTGCTGTCCGCGGCGGAGATCGAGATTGGCGAAAAGGGCTTCCATGTCGCCTCGATCAGCTCGATCACGACGCGCGCCGACGTCGGCCAGGGCACGTTCTACCTGTACTTCCATTCGAAGGACGAGATTTTCCTGACCCTCGTCCGCGACATCGGCCGCCGCCTGCGCAAGCACATGGCCCAGGCGATCGACGGCATCGACGATCGTCTCGCGGCCGAGCGTCGCGCGCTGGAGGCGTTCTTCGAGTTCGCGCAGGCGCATCCGGGCCTCTATCGCATCGTGCAGGAGTCGCAGTTCGTCGACGACGCGATCTTCCGCGAATACTACGAGCGGCTCGCCGCCGGCTACGCCGAGGATCTGGACGAGGCCACGGCCAAGGGCCAGTTGTCGGCCGGTGATTCGGTGGCGCGGGCCTGGTCGATCATGGGCATCGGCCACTTCATCGGCATGCGCTGGTGCCTGTGGCAGGGCCGCGTGCCCGATGCCGCCATGATCGACAGCCTGATGGACTTCATCAGCCACGGCATCGCGCCGAAGCGCTGAACCGGGCCCAGCCGAACCGCCCGCCATCACGTCCGACCGGGCCTGAACGCATTCGCTTGCCGACCGACCCTGCGCTTCCGGTACAGTGGAGCGGCCGCTAGCGGGTCGCCTTCGCGATCCCCGGCCCGCCCACCCTACGTTCTGTGCCGCCCACGTCGATCCGGACATCGCTGGAGCTGCTGCACCCCGCATTGCAGGCGGACCCGGAAGGCTTGGCGCTGTGCCTAGCTGACAGCCGATACAGCTTCGCCGACCTCGATCGCCGCGCGCGGCAGCTTGCCCGCCGCCTGCACGACCTCGGCCTGCGCGCCGGGGATCGGGTCGGCATCGTCGCCGCCAATCACGTCGCCCATCTCGATTTGCTGCTGGCCGCGCCGAAGCTCGGCATCCTCGCGGTGCCGCTGAACACGCGGCTCGGCGCGACGGAGCTGGCCGAGCAGGTCACCATCGTCACGCCGAAGCTGATGCTGGCCGATGACGAGGCGCTGCCACGCGTGCTGCCGCTGGCGATCGCCACCGTCCGGATCAGCGATCACGACGCCTGGCTGGCCGGAGTCGAGGTCGATGCGAGCGCCCCCGCGCTGCCGCCGGTCGAGGGCCTCGACGACGACAGCATCCACGTGATCCTGTTCACCGGCGGCAGCACCGGCCGCCCGAAAGGCGCCTGCCTGCCGTATCGCCAGACGCTCGGCAATGCCGACGACACCGCCGCCGCCTGGGGCATCACGGCCGGCGACTGCGCGATCCAGTGCACGCCGTCGTTCCATGCCTCGGCCCATGTCCTGAGCCTGCCGCTGCTGCGCGTTGGCGGCACGGTGGTGCTGATGCCGCGCTTCGAGCCGGCCGCCTATCTGGCGCTGGCCGAGCGCCACCGCGCGAGCCTGATGTTCATGGTGCCGACGATGTTCCAGATGCTGGTCGCCGAGCCGACCTTCGCCGCGACCGACCTGTCTGCCGTCCGCTTCGCGATCAGCGGCGGCGCGCCGTGTCCGCCGCCGCTGCGGGATGCCTTCGCGGCGCGCGGCATTCCGTTCCGGCAGGGCTTCGGCATGACCGAGGCCGGCGTCAACTGCTTCGTGATCGATGACGCCGAAGCGGCGCGGCATCCGGATGCCGTCGGCCGGCCGATGCCGCGGATGCAGGCGCTGATCCGCTGCGCCGACGGCAGCGAAGCCGGCAGCGATGAAGTCGGCGAACTGTGTCTGGCCGGGCCGCAGATCTGCGCCGGCTATCTGACCGCGAATGGCGAGCGCGACAGCAGCCTGCACGACGGTTGGCTGCGCACCGGCGATCTCGCCAGCCGCGACGCGAGCGGCCTGTTCCGCATCCGCGGGCGGCTCAAGGATCTGTACATCTCCGGCGGGGAGAACGTCTATCCGGCCGAGGTCGAGGCTGCGCTGCTGCAGTGCCCGGGCGTGGCCGAAGCCTGCGTGTTCGGCTGGCCGGACGCGCGCTGGGGCGAGACCGGCGTCGCGCTGCTGGTGGCGAAAGTCGGCAGCGCGATCGATGTCGCCGCCGTGCGCGAAGCGCTGCGCGAGCGGCTGGCCGGCTACAAGCGCCCGGCCGTGCTGCGGGTCGTCGACAGCCTGCCGCGCAGCGCCGCCGGCAAGGTGCTGCGCCACGAAGCGCGGGCGCTGCACGCGGCGGCCACGCAGGCGGTCGCGGCATGATCCGCGCCGCGGCCGTCGCGCTGATCATCGTGCTGCCGGCGCTGGCACAGGGGCAGACGCATCCGGACCTGTCGCTCGACAGCGGCCGCTACCGGGCGCGCTATCCGGGCCTGATCGTCGGCGCCACCGTGCTGCAGGACCCGCGCGACCAGAGTTTCAGTGCCAGCGGGGCGCGGCAGTCCGGCGTGGTGCCGAGCTACGGCGCCGGCAACGAATTTCCGCTGACCCGCTTCCAGCTCGGTTTCGACTGGCAGTTCCCGGCCTTCGAGGCGGCGAAGCTGCCGTTCGTGTCGTCCCGGCTGTGGCAGGCGCGCGCCGCGCTGGGTTATGCCGAAACCTCCACCAAGGGCCCGCTGCGCGATCGGCAGGCCGCGGCCGGCGATCCGCCGGCGAAGGCCGGCATCAGCGACATCGAGCTCGCGATCGGGCCGTTTCTCGTCGGCTCCGGCGACTGGCGCACGCGCAGCGCCACGCCGTTCTCGGCCGTGCTGCTTGCCGAGTTGCGCCTGCCGATCGGCGCCCATGACCCGAGCGCGCCGAACAACGCCGGCGATTCGGTATTCGCCTACGGTGCCCGGCTCGGTGTGCACTGGCAGCCGTCGCAGGCGCTGCTGAACGGCTTCCGGCTCGATGCCGGCGTCCGCGGCCGCTGGTATGGCGCGGATCAGGAGCCGGCGTTCAACGCGCAGGCCCCGACGCAGGCCGGGCGCGACCTGTCGTTCGACGCGACCCTCGCGCGCAAGCTCTGGCGCAGCGTCCACGCGCAGGTCTCGTACACGTGGCGCGATGGCGCGGCGAACGAGTACCGGAACGTGCGGGCGACGGCGAATCCACCGGATGCGCCGCTGCTGAACGACACGTTTCCGGACCCGGCCGCCGTCCGCGACGGCGGCACCCGCGAGCAGCGGCTGCAGGTCGGGCTGGGCGTGTTCGTGACGCAGCGGCTGTGGCTCGGCGCGGCCTGGAGCCATCCGCTGTCCGGTCGCAGCGGCAGCGCGACCGTGCCGTATCTCGCGCAGTTGCAGAACTGCGAAGCGTTGAACGCCTGCAACCCGCGCTCGAACGGCAGCGATGGCATCGACGGCCTCGGCAGCGCGCGGACCTTCGCGTCCGACAGCTTCCAGCTGCAGCTGCGCTGGCAGCCGCGCAGCAGTCAGGGTGGGCCATGAGGCGCTTCGCCGCCGTATGGGCGATGGCCTTGTCGGTGGCACTGCCGGCCAGCGCCGGCGTCGTGTTCACGCCGCATGTTTCCGAATACGCCAAGCCGCCGCGCGGCACCTACCTCGACACGACGTACATCTACAGTTCAATTGATCGGATCTGGGATGCCGACGGCAACAAGGTGGCACTCGGCAACACCGCGATTCCGCCGGGCGAGTCGATCAACGCGCAGCTGCTGCTGGCCCGCTATCTGTGGGTCGGCAACCTGTTCGAGGACACGAGCCTGCCGTTCGTGTCCAAGCACGATCAGGTGTTCCGCATCATCGGCACCGCCGGCCGTCAGCACGGCACCGGCGCGATCAACGACCTGTCACGCCAGTTCGGGCTGACCACGAGCGCGTCCGGCATCGGCGATGTCTTCGTGCTCGCCGGCATCTACGGCGACGAGCATCACTGGGGCCCGCTGCACGCCAACGCGCTGTACACGATCACCGCCAAGCTGCCGGTCGGCAGCTACCAGCGCGACTCGCTGCTGAACATCGGCACTCGCTACTGGACGGTCATTCCGCAGGTGTCGCATCACCAGGACTGGTTCGGCAAGCTGTCGATCGACAGCACCGCAGCGCTGCAGCTGAACGGCAGGAACAGCGCACCGGCCTACGGCGGCCTGACGCCGACGCGGCCCGGCCACCTGCTGAACCTCGAAACCAACCTCGCCTGGAAGCTCGACGAGCACTGGTATGCCGAAGCCGGCTTCACCTACACGCGCTCGCTGACCGACAACCGCTACGACGATGTCACGCTGAACCTGGCCGACCAGCCGGTGCCGCCGTCCACTGCCTGCAACACGCTGCTGGTGCCGGCGGCGCAATGCACGCTGCTCGATGCCTTCTATCTGGCGCCGGTGCCGGGCCGCTATCGCGATCGCGGCGTCTCGAATGCCCTCGTCACCGCCGGCTTCAGCTACATCTATCGCGCGTCGACCGTGATCAGTCTGCGCGCAGCGCTGCCGATTGCCGGGCGCGGCTCGCAGATCACGGTGCCGTACTACGTCTGCCCGCAGTCGCCGTGCAATGCCGACACCGAGGTCGCGTCCGCCCGCCAGAGCGCGCGCCTGACCGGCGTGCAGGAAGCAGCGGCGATCACCGCCTCGCCGTTCTTCGAGCTGCGGCTCGTGTTCCTGCTGTTCGCGCCGTGAATCCGGTTCGCGCGGCGGGAAGCGGGCGGCGGAAGGCGCGTTGGACGCTGGCGATGAGGACGGCCTGCATCGCCGCGCTCGGGATGTCGGGTTGCGCCAGCACCGGCCCGCGTGACGCCTATCCGCACGAACGCGCGTTCCCGCGAGGCTTCACGCCGCCGATCAGCACCGCCACCGGCCGGCCGATCTACGGCTGGGGGGGCGATCCGGCCGGCCACGGCGAGCCAGCCCCGGGCAGCCCGAGCCACACGCCGGTGCTGTTCATCCACGGTAACACCGTCGACGCGACGTACTGGAACAAGGCGCGCACGTATTTCCGCGCGGCCGGCTACCGCGACGACGAGCTCTGGGCGCCGAGCCATGGCCACGGCGGCACCACCACCTTCGACAGCAACGACCTGTCGGCGCCGACGCTGAACGCCTTCGTCGACGAGGTGCAGCGTTACCTGTCGAAACGCGCCGGCCGGCGGATCCGGCAGTTCGACATCGTCGCCCATTCGCTCGGCGTCACGGCGGTGCGGCAATGGCTGACGCAGACCAACCGCTGGCACGAGGTGCGCAACTTCGTCGCCGTGGCCGGCGCCAACCACGGCGTCTGGACCGCGCTGCCCGATGCCCGCGGCCCGAGCCGGATCGCGAGCTTCGAGCTGGCGGTCGGCAGCCCGTGGCTGGCGCAGCTCAATGCCGGCGGCGAAACCGCCGGTGCCACGCGGATGATGACCCTGTACGACGGCACCGGCCGCTACGACGTGCTGTTCCCCGAGCCGCTGCAGGACAGCCCGGCACTCGCCGGTGCGACGAACATCGCGTTCAACCGGGCGGCCGACACCTGGGCCGGCGGCTACGGCCATCTGGAACTGCCGCGGGAGCCGGCGACGATGGCGGTCATCGTCGATTTCCTGCGCGCCGCCGACGAAGCGGTGCCGCCGGCCGCGCCGCCGCAACTCGCGCAGCGCGGCGACACCGTGCAGGCGACGACGCCCGACACCGCGCTGCACTGCGCCGCCGGCGGCCGCTATCCGGACCGCGCCACGCCAATGCTGCGCGCCGCCGCGATTCCCGCGGATCAATGGCTGACCTGCTATGCGCACAACCCGCGCACCGGCCTGTCGAGCCCGATGGCGCGCTTTGCCCGGCGCCCGGCCGCGGTGTCGTCGGTACCGTTGACCTTGGCGGCCTCGCCGCCGCCCGGTCCGTATGCCGACCCGGCGACGATCACGCTGACCGCCAGCGAACCCGGCGCGCTGATCGTCTACTCCACCGCCGGCACGATGCCGGACAGCGGTGCGGCGCTGTATCGCGCACCGGTCTACGTCGCCGCGCCGGTGACGATGACGGCGATCGCCATTGCGCCGGACGGCCGGCAGTCGGCACCGCTGCGGCTGCGCTACGACATCAGCCTCGAATACCAGGACGCCTTGCACACGCTGCAGCGGCAGCTCGATCCGGCGACGCCGGTCGAGTTCGAAGGCCGCAATCGCAGCGGCCACTGAACCGGCCTCGGATGCGGATGCCGTTCCGACGTCGGCCGCCCCCGTGTGGTTGTGCGCGGCGGCGCGGCTTACGATAGCCGGCAATACCAACCAGAACCGGCCGGACTTCGGCCCAGTGGCCTGCCCAGGGCCCGAGGAGATCCATGAACTACTTCGTCACCGGCGCGACCGGTTTCATCGGCAAGCACCTGATCGAACGCCTGCTCGCGCGCGAGGACGCGACTGTCCACGTGCTGGTGCGGGCCTCGTCGGAAGACAAGTTCAGCGCACTGCAGGAGCGCTATGGCGATGCCGCAGACCGGCTGGTCATGGTCGCCGGCGACATCACCACGCCGGGTCTGGTGTCGGCGGCGGACCTGAAGACGCTCAAGGGCAAGGTCGATCACCTGTTCCATCTCGCCGCCGTCTACGACATGAACATGAGCGACGAGCAGGGCGATCGCATCAACAACGAAGGCACGCGCAATGTCGTGGCGTTCGCCAATGCGCTCGGCGGCGGCATCGTGCTGCATCACGTGTCGAGCGTCGCGGTCGCCGGCGGCGACTACAACGGCCGCTTCACCGAAGAGATGTTCGACGAAGGCCAGCCGGTCAAGCATCCGTACTTCCGCACCAAGTTCCAGAGCGAGCAGATCGTCCGCAATGAAGCCAAGGTGCCGTTCCGGGTCTATCGCCCGGGTGCCGTCGTCGGTCACTCGCAGACCGGCGAGATGGACAAGATCGACGGCCCCTACTACTTCTTCAAGACCATCCAGAAGCTGAGCCACCGCATTCCGAAGTGGCTGCCGCTGCTCGGCATCGAAGGCGGCAAGGTGCCGATCGCGCCGGTCGACTACGTCGCCGATGCCATCGATGCCATCGCCCACGTGCCGAACCGCAACGGCCAGACCTTCCACCTCGTGCAGTCGAACAGCCCGAGCGTCGGCGACGTCATCCAGTCGATCCTGCGCGCGGCGCACGGCCCGCGCTTCGCGCGCAAGTTCGATCTGCCGACGATGCCGGCGGCGATGCGCAAGCTCGGCGGCCAGATGGGCGGTGCGCTGCCGAACTCGGTGAAGAATCAGATCGCCAAGGCCATCGGCGCGCCGATCTCGGTGCTCGGCTACATCACCAACCGCGCGGTGTTCGACGACAAGAACGCCCGCGCCGCACTGAAGGGCACCGGCATCAAGTGCCCCGAGTTCCGCGACTACGCGAAGAACCTGTGGTCGTTCTGGGAGCAGTTCCTCGACATCCACTACGAGCCGAGCCCGGAGCTGATCGCGAAGGTGCAGGGCAAGGTGATCCTGGTCACCGGTGCGTCGAGCGGCATCGGCTTCACCACCGCGAAGAACCTCGCGATCGCCGGCGCCAAGGTGATCCTCGTCGCGCGCACCGAGCAGAACCTGATCGAGACCCAGAACATCATCGCCAAGGCCGGTGGCGAGAGCTACGTCTACCCCTGCGACCTGATCGACATGAAGGCGATCGACGAGATGGCCGCGAAGGTGCTGCGCGACTTCGGCCACGTCGACATCCTGATCAACAACGCCGGTCGCTCGATCCGCCGCGCGGTGATGGAAAGCTTCGACCGCTTCCACGACTTCGAACGCACGATGGAGCTGAACTACTACGGTGCCGTGCGTCTGATCATGGCGCTGCTGCCGACGATGACCGAGCGCCGCGAAGGCCACATCATCAACATCAGCTCAATCGGCGTGCTGGCCAACGCCGCGCGCTTCTCCGCTTACGTGGCCTCGAAGGCCGCGCTCGATGCCTTCACCCGCTGCCTGTCGGCCGAGGTCAAGAGCAGCAACATCCGCACGACGGCGATCTACATGCCGCTGGTGCGCACCCCGATGATCGCGCCGACCAAGATCTACTCGTACATCCCGACCTGGTCCCCGGACGATGCCGCCGACACCGTGATCAAGGCCATCGTCGAGGAACCGAAGTCGATCGCCACCCCGCTCGGCACGGCCGCCGCCCTGTCGTACGCCGTGTGGCCGAAGCTCAACGACTACATCCTGTCGAAGGGCTTCCAGCTGTTCCCGTCATCGACCGCCGCCAAGGGCGCCAAGGACAAGGACCGCAAGTCCGACAAGCCGACCTTGGAGCAGGTGGTGTTCGCCAATGTCTTCAAGGGCGAGCATTGGTAAAGACGCATTACGCGCCGGGTAGCCGCGGCCCGCAGGCTTCCGCATTCCGCCACTCAACGACTGCCCGGCACGACGAACTCGGCGCCGGTCAGTCCGGCCGCTGCGATGCGCGCCTCGATCACCCGACGGGCAGCGTCGTTGACGTACAGCTTCACCGTTGCCGTCTGCGGAACCTTGAACACGACGGGTTCGACGGGAATGCGCCCGGCAACGAAAGCTTCGCGGGCAACGGCACCGCTGGCGCGGTACTCGCTGTTGTCGCCATCAAGCGCGTCGATGACGGTCGTGACGTTGTAGAACCAGCCGGGCCGACCGTCGCAATCCACCTCCAGCAGTTGCCCGAACGCGCCGAGAAACGCTGACAGTGCGTCGTGTGCGCGGGCATTGAGCAGCACGGCCCCCGGTTGAAGGGCGCCGATATCGGCCTGCGGTTTCGCTTTGCGCGTTCGGGGCTCGACGAAAGCCGTCAGCCGTGGCCGACGCGGCCAGTTCAGCGCAACGCCTCCGATATCGAACAGCCCGTCATCCAGATCGACGACATCGGCATTCGTCCACAGCGCGTAGCGATTGACGTCAGCATTGCGGAACTCCCAGACCGTCATGGCATTCGACCTCAATGAGGAAATGTCCCTTCCAGAAGCTCGGTTCGTATCCCGCGCAACTCAAGGCGACCTTTCAGCGAAGGTTCTTTTGCAACAGGGCGCAGCCTCGCATCGACCTCCAGAAAATACCGGGCGGTATGAATGGAGCGATGCTTGACTGCTCCCGGGAAGCCTTCCAATGCATGATGAGCGATCGGCAAAAAGACGCCGTTATCGGCATCGTTGATCGCAATTCCCCAGCGAAACAGCAACCTCCGCGCGTTATTGGCACGCTCATCCCGGCAGGCGACGATGTGATGCGCTTCGACTTTCGCTGGCCGAGCCTGTCGAGATTGCCTGCATAGATTGCGACCGAGTATGCGCGAGTGACGGCGCTTTCTTGCCACATCTTGCAGCAGGGCCCGGGCGTGAATGGGCAGCGTCACGCCGTTTTCGTATCGGACGCGTGCCTTGTCGGCCTCGACAACCAACTCGTTTCTGATCTCGTACGCGTTGACTTCCCCGTCGGCGCATATCGTGTTGGCCGACAGCGTGACGTCAAGGATTTGATCGGCTGTCATTGTTTGTGCGACATCCTTTGCCATTGCTTGCTCCCGATTCCAAGGCCCGGCTGTCTTCAATCCGGTACGGACTCAATATCTTTTGCCGGCCTAGTGCAAGTGCTCGGCAAGTGGTGGCCACGGGCACGGCTGTCAGTACACCTGCCGAGGTGCGACGTCGCGCCGAGCGAGCGGTTCGTGATCGACACGGCGCAGCATTCAGGGGAACGCGAGGTGGCGCGATTCCGATGCTTCGACCACCGCATCCCGAGCGTTTCCGAAGTCCGAATCCAGACCGCGCTCAATCCGGATCCAGCCGCCGATGCTGCCGCAGCGCATGCCAGCCGGCGGGGGTCAGGGCGTAACGCCCCGCGCCGGGGCTTTTCTCTTCGATCAGCGCGCAGGGCGTCAGGCGGGCGGCGGTCGCGGCGTCGAGCGCGCATTGGCCGTGTTCGATGCGTTCCAGCGCGGCCCAGTCTTCGGCGGTGAGGCGGTTCATGGTCGATCGCTCCTCTCGCGGGTGACCCGGTCTGTCGCCGGGACTGCTTCGATCATCCACGAAAAAGGGCCGGTGTCGCCACCGGCCCTTCGTTTCAGCACGGCGTCGTTCGACGCCTCACGACAGGAGGCTTACCAGATGCTGACGCGCTTCTCCGGCGCCAGATACATCTTGTCGCCTTCCTTGACGCCGAACGCTTCGTAGAAGCCGCTCTGGTTGACCAGCGTGGCGTTGCCGCGCACCGACGGCGGCGAGTGCGGATCGACCGTCAGACGGCGGATCGCTTCGGCTTCGCGATCCTTGCCGCGCCAGACCTGGGCCCAGCCGAGGAAGAAGCGCTGGTCGCCGGTCAGGCCGTCGATCACCGGCGCTTCCTTGCCGCCGAGGCTCAGGCGGTAGGCCTTGTAGGCGATGGCGAGGCCGGACAGGTCGGCGATGTTCTCGCCGAGCGTCAGCTTGCCGTCGACGTGGTAGCCCTTGACCGGCTCGTAAGCGGCGTACTGCGCCACCAGCGCCTCGGTCTTGGCCTTGAAGTTCTTCAGGTCCGATTCGGTGAACCACTGGCGCAGGTTGCCGTCGCCGTCGTACTGGCTGCCCTGATCGTCGAAGCCGTGGCTGATCTCGTGGCCGATGACGGCACCGATGCCGCCGTAGTTCACGGCGTCGTCGGCAGCGGCGTTGAAGAACGGCGGCTGCAGGATCGCGGCCGGGAACACGATCTCGTTCTGTTCCGGGTTGTAGTAGGCGTTGACCGTCTGCGGCGTCATGCCCCACTCGTTGCGGTCGATCGGCGCACCGAGCTTGTTCAGGTTGCGGTCGTACTCGAAGGCACGGGCGCGGGCGAGGTTGCCGATCAGGTCATCCGGCGCGATCACCAGCTTGGAGTAGTCGCGCCACTGGTTCGGGTAGCCGATCTTCGGCGTG
Organism: Nevskia sp.; assembly: GCF_021732705.1. GTDB lineage: Bacteria > Pseudomonadota > Gammaproteobacteria > Nevskiales > Nevskiaceae > Nevskia. Next base: position 213,815 of record NZ_JAKFUM010000008.1, read on the forward strand.
AACTTGGCGAGCTTGGCCTGGGCTTCCTTCTTGGTTTCCGGGCTCATCCAGTCCAGCGTGTCGATCGAGGTCTTGTACGACTCGAGCAGGTTCTTGACCAGCGCTTCCATGCGGGTCTTGCTGGCAGCCGGGAAATGCTTCTCGACATAGAGCTTGCCGACGCCTTCGCCGATCGCGGTCTCGACCACCTCGACGCCGCGCTTCCAGCGCGGACGCTGTTCCGGAATGCCGCGCAGCGCGGTGCCGTAGAACGCGAAGTTCTCGTCGACGAACGCCTTGTTCAGGTACGGCGCGAACTCGTTCAGCAGGTGCCACTTGAAGTAGGCCTTGAGCGTGTCGAGCGGTGCCTTGCCGATCAGCTTGGCCATCGCCGTGATGTAGGTCGGCTGGCTGACGATGACGTAGTCGAACTTGCCGTCCATGCCGCCGGCTTCGAAGTAGGACTTGAAGTCGAAGCCCGGGGCCAGCTTCGGCAGGTCGGCGAGCGTGACCTTGTTGTAGGTCTTGACCGGATTGCGGTTCTCGACCTTGTCCCACTGGACCTTGGCCAGATCGGTCTCGAACGCGAAGATCGCCTTCGCCTTCTTCGCCGCATCCGCGTCGCCGGCCAGGGTCAGGATCTTCTCGATGTGGGCGAGGTACTGGCTGCGGCTCTGCTTGTACTTGTCGGTGTCCTTCAGGTAGTAGTCACGGTCCGGCAGGCCGAGACCGTACTGGTACAGGTCGACGATGTACTTGGTCGAATCCTTGTTGTCCTGATGGATGAACGGGACGACCGGCGAGCCGACGCCGATGATCGCGAGCGTGGACATGATCGCCGGAATGCCCTTCTTGTCCGGCAGCGCGGAAATCGACTTGAGGCTCTCCTCGAGCGCCTTCATGCCCACTTCCTCGGCCTTGGCTTCGTCCATGAAGCTCTTGAACAGATCGCCGATCTGCTGCGCCTCGGTGCCCGGCTTGGCGTTCTCGTCGGCGGCCGCGGCCTCGATGATCGCGCGCAGCTGCGCTTCGGAATCGTCGCTGAGCTTGGTGAACGAGCCGTAGCGGGCCTTGTCGGCCGGAATCTCGAAGCTGTCGAGCCACTTGCCGTTCAGATGGCGGTAGGTGTCGTCCTGCGGGCGGGTCGCGGCGTCGATGCCGGCGGTGTCGATGCCCGAGGTCAGCGCCACCGGGGCGGCGGGCGTGGCGGCCGCGGCTGGGGCCGCGTCGGTCTTGGGAGCTTCGGCCGACTTGCCGCAGCCGTAGACCAGGGCTGCGCTGACGGCGATCAGTAGCGTACGTTTCACGGAAATGTCCTGTCTGGAAAGGGAGCCGGCAGGTGCTGGACCGGCGAAGGGTCCGAGTTTACGCCGCGGGCAAGCGGTTGAGATGCGGTTGCCGGGACAAAGGTTTGAGCCTGATCGACGCCGAATTCGCGCGATTTCGTTCGAATTCCGGCGAATTCCACCCGATTCGGGCTGAATGAACCGTGTGCCGCGAGCGCCGGCCGGCTCGCAGCACGGGTGGCCGCTACTCCGCCGCCGGCTCCCGCATCATCATCTGCAGCGCGCTGACGCGCCGTGCCCGCAGCTCGATGCCGATGGCGGCACCGACGAAACCATCGCGCGTCACCTGCGATGGCGGGACCGCCGCGACCCGGCGGAACGCTTCGCGCAGGACATCCGGCTGGGGATAGTGGCGATCCTCCAGCCCGGTGCGGCCGCGGGCATCGCATTCGCAGGCGATCAGGAATTCCTCGAAGCGCTGCGGCCGGCGCAGGGCATCGAGCCGTTCCAGCAGCTGCATCAGCGTGTTCGGGCGCAGGTCGCAGGCCTGATGCACGTACAGGTGCTCGCGGCAGACGTGCAGCGCCAGGTCGCGACAGTCGGCCGGCACCCGCAGGCGTTCGCAGAACGCTTCGACCCTCGGCACGCCGGAGGTCTCGTGGCCGTAGTGGCTCGGCAGCACATGCGCCGGCGTCAGCGCCTTGCCGAAGTCGTGACAGAGCGCGGCGAGGCGCACGGTGAGCGGCGCCTCGATCTTCGCGGCGCGGTCGATCACCAGCATCACGTGCACGCCGGTGTCGATTTCCGGATGGTGCTTTTCCGGCTGCGGGACACCGAACAGGGCATCGACTTCCGGCATCAGGCGCTTCAGCGCGCCGCATTCGCGCAGGGTCGTGAAGTAGACCGACGGCTGCGCCTGCATCAGCGCCCGCGCGGTCTCTGCCCAGACCCGCTCGGGCACCAAATGATCGACCTCGCCGTCGTCGACCATCTGCCGCATCAGCGCCATCGTCTCCGGGGCGATGCTGAAGCCGAGCGCGGCGTAGCGGGAGTGGAAGCGGGCGATGCGCAGCACCCGCACCGGGTCTTCGGCGAAAGCGTCCGACACGTGCCGCAGCCGGCGGGCATTGAGATCGGCCACGCCGCCGTACGGGTCGATCAGCGCGCCATGCTCGTCCTCGGCCATCGCGTTGACGGTCAGATCGCGCCGGATCAGGTCCTGTTCCAGCGTGACCTCGGGGTCGGTGTGGAAGGTGAAGCCGTGATAGCCGCGGCCGCTCTTGCGCTCGGTGCGCGCCAGCGCGTGCTCTTCCTTGGTTTCCGGGTGCAGGAACACCGGGAAATCCTTGCCGACCGGCTTGTAGCCGGCGGCGACCATGTCTTCCGGCGTGGCGCCGGTGACCACCCAGTCGCGTTCGTGGAACGGCCGGTTCAGCAGGCGATCGCGCACGGCGCCGCCGACGAGATAGCGCTTCATCGCGGGCTGCTCACGGCGCGGGATCGGCCGGATCGGGCGCGACGACACCCGGCTTGACCACCGGCGCGATCCAGTGATCGAGCTTCTGAGGCTTGCCGTCCTGCTGCCAGCCGAACACCAGCGTGTGCCACAGCACGCGCTGGACATAGGTGCGGGTCTCGTTGAACGGAATGTTCTCGACCCAGACATCGACCGGCGTCGGCGTCGTCGGCAGCCAGCGCGCGGCGGCGTTCGGGCCGGCGTTGTAGCCGGCGATCGCCAGCGGCCACTGACCGTTGAAACGGTCGATCAGGTCGCGCAGATGCGCGGCGCCGAGCGGCACGTTGACGTTCGGATCGAACAGCGCCGTGCGGCTCGGCACCGGCCGCTGCCATTTCTTCGCCGTGCGATTCGCGGTTTCCTGCAGCATCTGCAGCAGGCCGTAGGCATTGGCGCGGGACACGGCATCGGCCCGGTACAGGCTTTCCTGGCGCAGCACGCCGTAGATCAAGGCTTCCGGCAGGCCGGAAAGCGTCGCGCCGGCCTTGACCGGCGCATCGTACGGCCGCGGATACAGCAGGCCGTAATCGGTGAACACCTTCTGCTTCGAGGCCGTGGCCACGCCCTGCTCGTACCAGCCCCAGCGGATCGGCAGCGCGATCGCCGCGCGGCGGCCGGCGTCGTCGAGACTTTCGTACGCAGCCTGGAACTCCTGTCCGGCCGGCCCCCGCTGGCTGGCGCGGAACAGTTCGCGGGCACGGACGAATCCCGGCTTCTGGTCCAGTTGCGCCAGCACCGTGGCATCGACCGCCACCGGCTGCGGATGCGGCGCATAGGGCTGCCCGATGCGCGCCGACGCCAGCGCCGGATACCAGCCATCTTCCGCAGCCAATTGCGCCAGCAAGTCCTTGCCCGCCGGATCATTCAGTTCGCCGGCCGCGCGGGCCGACCAGTAGCGCCAGCGCTGCTCGCCGCGCGCGTCAGCACCCATGCCGTTGATGGCCTGCGTCACCTGCTTCCAGTCGCCGGCCCACAACGCGGCACGCGCCCACCACTCGGACGCGAGCGCGTCGCGATCCGTCGTCTGCACCTGCGCGAACAGCGGCAGCGCTTCCGGCCGCCGGCTCCACGCGTAGCCGAGCGCCAGCGCCCGGGCAAGCGGGCTGACACTGGCGGCGTCGAGCTTGCGCGCGGTGCGCAGCGCGTCGAAGCGGGCGGCGGCGGCGTCCGGATCCTTGCGGGCGAGGCGCTGCCAGCCATCGACCAGCGCGTCGAGATCGACCGGGCGTTCGGGGTTGGCGATCAGTGCGTCGATCTCGCGCGCCGGGCTGTCGATCAGCGCCGCCCACTGCCGGATCAGCGCCAGCCGATCGGCCGGCAGCGGTGCGGCAATGATCGTCGCCAGCGCGCCGTAGCCGGCCTTCAGCGTCAGCCGCGCGCGCGCTTCGATCAGCGCCGGCGTCAGCAGGTTCTGCGCGCGGGCCCAGTCGAACGCGGCATCGCAGGCCGGCAGCGACTTGTCGGCCGCCTGCCATTGCTCGACCACGGCCGGGCCGAGGCCTTCGGTCTGCATCAGCGCGATGCGGGCCGCGAACTGCTGGCAGCGCAGTAGCGGATCGGCCGCCGCCAGCGACGCCGGCAGCGCGCTCAGGTAGCGATCCCAGCGCTTGCGCTCGGCCAAGCTCAGGAGCCACGCACGGCGCAGGTCGCGGGTCACCGGGGCATCGCCGTTCGCGCTCAGGAATTCGGCGACGGCGGTGTCGACCGCGGCGTCATCGGGCTTGGCGCGGGCCAGCGTGGCGCGCACGCGGGCCGCGACCAGCCACGGATAGATCGGATAGGCGCGCAGCCGCTCGCTGTCCGCCGGTGCCGGCGAGCCGAGTTCGGCGGTGGCCAGCGCGGCGACGAATTCGGCGCGGACGGCGGCGTAGCGATCGTCGGTGGCCGCGACGGTCGCACTGGGGGAGGCCGCGGCGGGCGCGGACTGAGCGGTCGCGGCCAGCGGCAGTGCGAATCCCGCGCTGAACGCAGTGGCCAGAACGGCGGCGGAAACGCGGGAGAATCGAATCGGGAGGGGAATCATCATGCCTGTCTGACCCGCAGGATCGCCGCGAGGTTCGTGCGGCCGCGGCATTGCCTTGCGGTAGGCTGCGCGACCTTCGCAATTCTACGGCCTGCCGCGGCCGCGCTTGAGGCCGGAACGCTCGATGGAAACCCTGCTCGTCTTTCTCGTGACCGGCGCCGCCGCCGGCCTGCTGGCCGGCCTGTTCGGTGTCGGCGGCGGCCTGATCGTGGTGCCGGCGCTGGCGTTCATCCTGCCGTCGCTCGGCACGGCCCGGGACGTCGTCATGCAGTCCGCGATCGGCACCTCGCTGGCCGTGATCGGCCTGACCGCGATCTCCTCGGCGCGCTCGCACCACGGCCGTGGCGGCGTGATCTGGCCGATTTTCTGGAAGCTGGCGCCCGGCATCGTCCTCGGCAGCCTGATCGGCGCGGCCGTCGCCCATCACGTCAGCAGCGATGCGCTGAAGACCTGCGTCGGCGTCGGCGCGCTGCTGATCTCGATCCAGATGCTGATCGACGCCACGCCGAAGGCCACCCGCGCAACGCCGGGCACGGTCGGGCTCGGGATCGTCGGCATCGTCATCGGCGCGCTGTCGGCACTGATCGGCATCGGTGGCGGCTCGCTGACGGTGCCGTACCTGAACGCCTGCAATGTCGACATGCGGCGCGCCGTCGGCACCTCGGCGGCCTGCGGCATTCCGATCGCCTGGGCCGGCGCGGCCGGCTTCGCGCTCAACGGCCATGGCGTGGCCGGGCTGGCGCCATGGAGCCTCGGCTACATCGATCTCGCCGCGTTCGGCGGCATCGCGGTGATGTCCGTGTTCACCGCGCCGTGGGGCGCGAAACTGGCCCATGGCCTGCCGCCGAAGCTGCTGAAACGGGCCTTCGCGATCTTTCTCGCCGGCATCAGCCTGCGCATGCTGCTGAGCTGAGCGGCCCTCCGGTCGGGCGATCGACCGTCCGGTCACCGGGCCGATGGCATGACTTTCGTATACTGACGGCGCGTCAGCTCATCACTTGGGAATAACGAAATGTCGAATCTGGTCAGGCCGCATGGTGGCGGCCCGCTGAAACCGCTGTTGCTCGAAGGGGCTGCGCTGGCCGCCGAACTGGCGCGCGCCGCCACGCTGCCGAAGGTCCACATCAGCTCGCGCGAAGCGGGCGACATCATCATGCTCGGCATCGGCGGCTTCACCCCGCTCGACGGCTTCATGACCAAGGCCGACTGGCAGGGCGTCTGCGACACGATGCACACCGCCGCCGGCCTGTTCTGGCCGATTCCGATCACGCTGTCGACCGATGCCGCGACCGCCGGCACGCTCGCCATCGGCAGCGACATCGCGCTGTTCGACGCCGAGCGCAACGAGATTCTCGCGACGATGACCGTCACCGAGAAGTACGGCATCGACAAGGCGCACGAGTGCCAGACCGTGTTCAAGACCACCGACGCCGCCCACCCCGGTGTCGCGATGGTGATGGCGCAGGGCGAGGTCAACCTCGCCGGCCCGATCAAGGTGCTGAGCCAGGCCGAGTTCCCGACGCAGTACGGCGAGATGTACATGACGCCGGCCGAAACCCGCGCCGAGTTCGAGAAGCGCGGCTGGAAGTCGATCGCCGCGTTCCAGACCCGCAACCCGATGCATCGCAGCCATGAGTACCTGGCCAAGATCGCCGTGGAAATCTGCGACGGCGTGATGATCCACTCGCTGCTCGGCAAGCTGAAGCCCGGCGACATCCCGGCTGAAGTGCGTCAGGACGCGATCGCGCAGCTGATCGAGAAGTACTTCGTCAAGAACACCGTGATCCAGTCCGGCTATCCGCTGGACATGCGCTACGCCGGCCCGCGCGAAGCGCTGCTGCATGCCGTGTTCCGCCAGAACTACGGCTGCACCTACCTGATCGTCGGCCGCGACCATGCCGGCGTCGGCGACTACTACGGCCCGTTCGACGCGCAGACGATCTTCGACGAGATTCCGGCCGGCGCGCTCGAAACCAAGCCGCTGAAGATCGACTGGACCTTCTACTGCGACGCCTGCGAAGGCATGTCGTCGGCCAAGACCTGCCCGCACGACGCCTCGCACCGCCTGCTGCTGTCCGGCACCAAGCTGCGCAAGCTGCTGAGCGAGGACGGCGAAGTGCCGCCGCAGTTCTCGCGCCCGGAAGTGCTCAAGGTGCTGCGCGCGTACTACGCCGGCCTCGAAGCGCACGAGAAGGTGAAGGTGGAGCTGAAGGGCCACTCGGCGCGCTGATCGCGCACCGGTCGTGACCACACCCCGCCGTCGACGCACTCGACGGCGGGGTTTTTTGTGAGCGATCAGCTTGGGCGATCGGCTCAGCCGACCGACAGCGCCAGCAGGCCGATCGCCGTCCAGTAGGTCGACAGGATCAGCGCCTGCGCCCGGCGATACGGCCGCTGGAACTGGCAGACGGCCAGGCTGGCATCGGAGACGATGAAGACGAAGGCCCCGATGCTGGCCAGCCACGCCGCGCGGTCATCGACCACTTGCGCACGTGCCGCCGCGACCAGCGCCATCGCCAGCAGGCTCAGGCCGTAGACGACCACCGGCCCCTTCATCGGCCCGGTGCGCGGAATCAGCCAGCCGAAGAACGCGAGCGCCGGCACGCAGGCCAGCAGCGACCACAGCGGCGGCGCGAGCCAGCCGTGGCTCGAATGGAACGCGGCGACGAACAAGCCGTGCGCGATCAGGAAACTGCCGAGGCCGGCGATGAACGCACGATCCCCGGCGAACATCAGCGCGATGTCGCCGCACAGCGACAGCGCGAGCCCGGCGACGATCCACTCGGCGTAGACCGGCTCGCGCGCCGGCGTTGCCCAGACCGCCGCGAGGATCAGTGTCGTCGTCAGCGGCTTCAGCGCATAGAACGCCGGATGTCGGCCGGCCGCGCGTTCCTCGGCGGCAATCGCCAGCAGCGCGCTGACGGCGGCGGCCAGCAGCATCGGCAGGCTCATCGCGCGCGCTTCAGCGCACGGCCACCGGCTCGGCGCGCAGCTTCTGCAGCTCGGCCAGTCCGAAGTGGATGAAGCTGAGGCCCGAGTAGACCGGCGAGATCAGGTTCACCAGCGGGATGATCTGGATCAGTGCCGCGACCACGCCGAGCCCGAACAGCGGCGTGCCGTGCCGGCGCAGGATTTCCTGATACTCGGCCGGCGAGGCGTGCTCGGCCAGCGCGTCGTAGCGGAACACGCGGTCGTTCAGATAGCCGGCCAGCGCAATCGGAATGATGAACGCGAACGGGATGATCAGCGCCAGCAGCAGCGCTGGAATCCATAACAACAAATAGACGAGCAGGGCACTCAGGCCGTTCCAGACGCTGCCCCAGTTGCTGCCGCCACGCTGGCGGACGAGGCCCGGGTAATCCCGCGCCGCGACGTGTTCCAGCATCACCGGCATCGCGAACACCGAGGTGATGAACAGGGCCGTCGCCGCGACCAAGGTCGGCAGGAACAGGAACAGCACGACCAGGGTCAGCGCGCTGGCGATCCACGCCAGACCCCATTCGTGCAGAAAGGCGTCGACCGGCGCGTATTCGGTCACGCCGCGCAGCGCCGCCATGCCCTGCTGCCAGCCGACGATCAGCAGGATCGTCCACAGCACCAGCGAGCCAACCAGCGGCTACAGCACCAGCCCGAGCATGCGGCCCTGGAACTGGCTGCGGGTGGCGGATATCAGCGCTTCGAACATGAGGGCAGGCAGGCGTCAGGAACAGGCCACCATTCTGATGCAGATGCGCCCCGCGCCGGATGACGCGCTGCCGCGGACGCCCGCGCCTTACGGATGCTGCGGTTCGGCGTCCGGCAGCAGGCGCACGCCGCGCACGCCGCTGGCGAGGATCGCGGCATGCAGCGCGCGGATGGCGGTCAGCCGCGGGAAACTGCGGCGCCAGACCATGCCGATGCGGCGCGACGGCGCCGGCGCGGCGAACGGCACCACCGGCAACGGGTTCGGCTCCGGCGGGCGATTGGCGATCGACGAGTTCGGCATCACCGTGATGCCGAGCCCCGAGCCGACCATGTAGCGAATCGTCTCGATCGAGCTGCCGGTGACCGGCCGCGGACCGTCGCCTTCGGCATCCAGGCACTTCGGGCAGGCCGCGATCACCTGCTCGCGGAAGCAGTGGCCGGGGCCGAGCAGCAGCAGATGCTCCTCGGCCAGCTTCTTCGCCGGGATGCTCGGCAGTTCGGCCCAGCGATGGTTCGGCGACAGCATCACGACGAAATCCTCGTCGTACAGCGGCCAGGCCGACAGCCCCTGCAGATCGATCGGCAGCGCCAGCAGCGCCACGTCCAGCTCGTTGTCGCGCAGCTGTTCGAGCAGCACGGCCGTGAAGTTTTCCTCGATCATCAGCGGCATCATCGGTGCCGTCTCGCGCATCAGCGGCACGAGGCTCGGCAGCACGTACGGGCCGACGGTGTAGATCGCGCCGAGCCGCAGCGAGCCGACCAGCTCGTCCTTGCCTTCTCGGGCGATGTCCTCGACCCGCTTCGCTTCGGCCAGCACCCGCCGCGCCTGTTCGATGATCCGCACGCCGACCGCCGTCGGCTTGGCCTCGCCGCGGATGCGCTCGAACAAGGTCACGCCCAGCTCGTCCTCGAGCTTCTTCAGCGCCACCGACAGCGTCGGCTGCGACACGAACGAACGCTCGGCCGCGCGCGAGAAATGGCGCTCCTTGTCGAGGTTCACGAGATAGCGGAGTTCGGTCAGCGTCATGGGTTGACCTGTCTGTGGGAAGCGGGCCCGACAGCTCCCCGCCGCCGGTGCGCCCGATTCTAGACCGTCCCTATGTCGAATCGTTCGGCGATAGCGAACGTCAATCGCGAATCGCGCCCGGACGTTGCCGGGTCACGGCACCTTCACCCAGCGCACGTAGTAGAAGCCATCGAAATCGCCACCCGGCTCGATCCGTCGGCCGAGGCCGCAGTCTTCGCCCCACATCGCGTACGGCGACGGGTCGATCACCTGCTCGACCGCTTCCGGCTGCTCGGCCATGAAGGCGCGGGCCACGTCCTCGCCTTCGGCCTTGAGGATCGAGCAGGTGGCGTAGACCAGCACGCCTTGCGGTTTCAGCAGCGGCCACAGCGCGCGCAACAGACGGAGCTGCTGCGCGGCCATCGTCGGGATGTCGGTCTCGCGGCGCAGCCACTTGATGTCCGGATGGCGGCGAATCACGCCGGTGCCGGAGCACGGCGCATCGATCAGGATGCGATCGAACTTCTTGCCTTTCCACCAGCCGGCGGTGTCGGCGGCATCGTGATGGACCAGCATCGCGTCGAGCCCGAGGCGGCCGAGCGTGTCGCGAATGCGCCCGAGGCGCGCGGCTTCGGATTCGATCGCGATGACGTCGAGGCCTTCGCTGCGCTCGATCAGGTGCGCGGTCTTGCCGCCCGGGGCAGCGCAGGCATCGAGCACGCGCATGCCGGGTTCGGCACCGAGCAGGTCGGCGGCGAGCTGCGCGCTCAGGTCCTGCACCGAGACCCGGCCATCGGCGAAGCCCGGAATGCGTTCGACCGGCAGCGGCTCGTTCAGGATCACGGCGTCCGGAGTCGTGCGCGGCAGTAGGTGGCCGATGCCGGCGGTGCTCAGCTCGGCCGCGAAGGCCTCGCGATCGCCGCGACGGCGGTTCACCCGCAGCGTCATCGGTGCCTGCGTGTTGCCGGCCGCGAGCACGCTGCGCCAGGCGCCGGGCCAGTCGCGCTTGATCTGGCGAACCAGCCATTCCGGATACGACTGCCGCACCTCGACATCCGGCGGCAGGGTCGCTTCGATGGCATCGGCCTCACGCTGATAGCGGCGCAGCAGCGCATTGGTCAGGCCTTTCGCCCACGGCTTGCCGAGCACTTCCGCGGCGGCCACGGTTTCGGCCACGGCGGCGTGGGCCGGCACCCGCATCGCGCGCAGTTGATAGACGCCGCAGGCGAGCAGTGCCGCCACCAGCGGTTCCTCGCGCAGCGGCTTCTGCAGCATCCGGCCGACCAGCCAGTTCAGCGTGCTGAACTCGCGGACCACGCCGTAGGCCATCGCCTTGAGCAGCGACAGGTCGGCCGCGGACAGCGGCGCGCTGACCGCGGCCAGCGCGTCATCGAGATTGCGGCCGGTCATCACCGCGGCCACGGCTTTCGCGGCGGCGGCACGGACATTGGTGATGCGTTCGGGGGTGGTGACGGTCATCGGAGGGCAAGGTGCGGGAGACGGATGCGGAAATGGGCACCGCGGCCGGCCGGCACCAGCGCGATGCTGCCGCCGTGGGCCGCGAGCAGCGAGCGGATGATCGGCAGGCCAAGGCCGGTGGAACCGCGCGGGCGGCCGGTGGTGAAGAACGGCTCGAATATCTTAGGCGCGTTGGCCGCGGTGATGCCGATGCCATCGTCGACGATGTCGATCTTCAGCGTGTCCGGGCGATCATCAAGGCCGACCTGCACCAGCACCTGCACGTCCGGCCCGGCGTGCTGGCGCGCGTTGTCGAGCACGGTGGCGACGACGGCGTCGAGCGTTTCCACCGCCATCGGCACCTCGGCATCGAACGCGAAATCGCAGTGCACCGGCAGGCCGCGCTCGCGGAAGCGTTCGGCCACGGCGATGACGGTGGGACGCACGGCGGCATGCTCGTCGCCCGGCTGGGTCATGTCGGCGCGCGCCAGCTCCAGCAGCCGCTGCACGAGGCGTTCGAGGCGCTCCGAATCGTCCGCGAGGATGTTCAGGAAGCGGCTGCGCTCGTCGTCCGACATCGCGTTGCCGTGCTCGCGCAAGAGCTCGACCGAGCCCTGGATCGCGGTCAGCGGCGTCTTGAACTCGTGCGAGACATGCGCGGCGAAATCACGGATGTAGGTGGCGCGGGCTTCGAGCGTCGCCGCCATCACCGCGATGGTGTCGGACAACTCGCCGATCTCGTAGGTGCCGGGCCGGCGCAGCGGCACCACCGCACCCTGCTCGCCGCGCGCGGCGCGGCGGGTCTGTTCGATCAGCGCGCGCACCGGACGGCTGATGGTGAAGCTGGTCAGCAATGACAGGGCCAGCACCACCGCGATCAGCAGCAGGGTGCCGCGCAGCAGCTCGGTGCGCTTGCCGAGCAGCGCCTGCTGGAGGCTGGCCGGTGTCCGCACCAGCAGCACGGCGCCGACCACCTTGCTGTCGATCACGATCGGCACGGCGACGAACACGCGCACCTGCGTGCCGCGACTGATCGAGGCCAGCGGCGGTGGTGGTCGGTTGCCGCTGCCCGCGTCATATCGGCTGCGAAGCGTGCTCACCGGCTCGCCGCGCAGTGCCCGGGCGATCTCGACGAAGCCGAGCATCGAGCGCCGCAGCTCGCGGTCGAAGGTCGATGCGACGATGGTGCCGCGGAAGTCGACGACGCGGATGCCGGCCAGGGTCGTGAACTGCGCGGTGCGCAGGATCGGCTCGATCAGCCGGCCGATCTCCAGCGCCAGCGGATCGCTCGGGCTGTTCGGCGCATCCGGCTCGGGCGGTTTCGGCAGGATCGGGTCGCGCGCCAGATCGAGCTGCAGCGGCCGCGGCCGCCACGGGCTGAAGGTTTCGCCATCGTCATTGCGCAGTGGCAGCGGAAATTCGACCGGAATGCCGTAGTCGGCGACACCCGCAGTCTTGTGCGCCGCCGCCAGCCGCTGGAGCAGCGCCTGATAGGTCGCCGAGATCACCGTGCCCTGCGCCACCAGTTCCGACTCGGTCTGGCGGATCAGCGCACTTTCGTAGATGCGCAGCATCGCGATGCCGGCCAGCGGCAGCACCAGCACCACGAGGTTGATCAGTAACAGAACAGTCCGCAGCCGCGGTCGCTTGAAGCGCTTGCCGGTGTGGCCGCGCAGCAGTTTCTTCAGCAGCGCGCGCCGGCGGGCGTCGTCTTCCCCGGCAACGTCTTCTCGGGCCTTGGCCGAGGTCGACGGCGGCAGCGCCGGCTTCACTCGCAGGGACCGAGCTTGTAGCCGACGCCGTGCAGGGTTTCGATCGGGTCCGCACCGATCGCCGCGAACTTCGCGCGGACCCGGCGCACGTGGCTGTCGATGGTGCGGTCGGCCACGATCTTGTGCAGCTCGTAGGCCGTGTTCATCAGGTGATCGCGCGTGCAGACCTTGCCCGGCCGCGTCATCAGCGTGCGCAGGATGCCGAACTCGGTCAGCGTCAGCACCACGTCGATGTCGTCCCACTCGGCGCGGTAGCGGTCCAGGTCGAGCCGCAGCCGGCCATGCTGCAGCTTCGCGGACTTGCCATCGCCGGCAGGCGCGCCGGTGCGGCGCAGGATCGCCTTGACCCGCGCCACCAGCTCACGTGGCGAGAACGGCTTGGCCACGTAGTCATCGCCGCCGAGTTCCAGGCCGAGAATGCGGTCGATCTCGTCATCCTTGCTGCTGACGAACAGGATCGGCAGATGGCCGTCGGCCGGTTCGCGGCGCAGGCGGCGGCAGACCTCGGTGCCATCCATCTCCGGCATCAGGATGTCGAGGATCAACAGCGCCGGCTTCTCACGCTCGCACAGGCTCAGCGCCTGCCGGCCATCGGCCGCCGTGACCGTGGCGTAGCCGGCCTTCTGCAACGCGAAACAGATGACTTCGCGGATGTGCGGGTCATCGTCGACGACGAGGATTTTCTGCATGCGGCGAGCTTAGCGCGGCGCTTCCGCGCCGTTGCATCGCTGCACCGCAATTGCACGCAAATCCTCGCGCCTTGCACGGGCGCGGCGCGGGGCCGTCATGGCCGGCGCGAACACTGCGGACTCCACTCACCGGTGCTTTCCGACCCCCTGCCGAGGCCTGCCATGCGCATTCGCGTGCTGCTGTTTGCCGCATCGATCCTGACCCTGTTCCTGCTGCCCGCCTGTGTCGCGACGCTGACCGGCGAAACTTCCGCGACGATGGCGGTGACGCCATGAGCGCGCCGTGGTCGCAGCGGCTGCTCGATTCGCCGACGCGGCGGCTGATGCTGATCGGGCTGCTGGTGCTGCTGCTGATGATTCCGGCCTCGATGATTCGCGACGTGGTGACCGAACGCGAGGCGCGGCGCGATGCCGCGGTGGCCGACATCACCGCCAAGTGGGGCGGCGAGCAGCAGCTCACCGGGCCGATCCTGCGCGTGCCGTACACGCGGCAGGTGATCGCGCAGGATGACAAGGGCAAGGCGATCACGCGGCGCGAGTCCGGCGTCGGCTACTTCCTGCCGAAGCGGCTGGCGATCCGCGCCGAGCTGACCACGGAGCGCCGCAAGCGCGGCCTGTTCGAAGTGCCGGTCTATGTCGCCGCGATGCATCTGAGCGGCGCGTTCGAGAAGCCCGATCTCGCGTCGTGGGGCGTGGCGCCGGAAGACATCGACTGGCCGCGCGCCGAGCTGCTGATCGGCCTGACCGAGCCGCGCAGCCTGCGCGCCGATGCTGCGCTGGCGTGGGCCGGCCAGCCGCTGGCGCTGAAGCCGTCGACCGGGCAGTCCGGCAGCTGGGCCGCGCCCGGCATCCATGCGGCGCTCGGGCCCGCCATCGCCGAGTCATTGGCCACGTCAGATCCCGCTGCGCTGACCGCGTTCACGCTCGATCTGACGCTGAACGGCGCACAGGCCCTGCATTTCGCGCCGACGGCCGAGGAAACGACGGTGCAGCTCATGTCCGACTGGCCGCACCCGAGCTTTCAGGGCCAGTGGCTGCCGGGCCGGCGCGAGGTCGTCGACGGGCGCGACACGGCGCAGTGGTCGGTGTCCCACCTCGGCCGCAACTATCCGCAGCGCTGGCGCGAGTCGTCCGAGATCGCCGAGACGGTGCAGGGCACCCGCTTCGGCATGAGCCTGGCGACGCCGCTCGATCTGTATGCGCTGGCCGACCGCAGCACCAAGTACGCGCTGCTGACCCTGGTCTTCACCTTCGCCGTGATCTGGCTGCTGGAAGTGCTGAGCGGCCAGCGCGTGCACCCGATCCAGTACGGCTTCGTCGGCGCCGCGCTGTGCCTGTTCGGGTTGCTGCAGCTGTCGTTCGCCGAGCATTTCGGCTTCAACGCCGCGTTCGCCGTCGCCGCCGGCAGCGTGCTGGTGCTGGTCACGGTCTACAGCCATGGCGTGCTGAAAAGCACGACGCGGGCACTCGCCGTCGGCGGCGTGCTCGGCGGCATCTACGCCTACCTGTTCGTGATCCTGCGGGCCGAGGACTACGCGCTGCTCGGCGGCTCGCTGGCCCTGCTGGCCGGACTGGCGCTGGCGATGTTCGTCACGCGACGGGTCGACTGGTTCGCGACGGATGCGGTGGCATCGAGTGCATCGGGCGTGGCAACGGCGATCAAGTAAACGATGCCCCAAAATCCAGCGTCATTCCCGCGCAGGCGGGAATGACAGGCAAGCGAGGGTCATGGCCCAGCCTGCCGCAGCCGCGTCAGCGGAAGCGCTGCCCCGCCAGCTTCCAGTCGCGGCAGACGAGGCTGGCCGGCAGCGCCTTGCCGCCGGGTTTCTGCAGCTCGGTGACGACCAGCACGCCGTCGACGGTCGCCAGATGCAGGCCGTGGCTGTCGACGGCGAGCACGCTGCCCGGCGGCTCGGCGTTCGCCGACACCGCCAGCGCCCGGGCGTTCCAGAAGCGGATGCGCTCCGGCGCGGCGGCCCCGGCCCCGGTCTCGCCCAACTCGCACCAGGCCACCGGCGCCGGATTGAACGCGCGGATGCGGCGGGCGATCTCGGCGGCTGGGCGGGTCCAGTCAATCCGCGCTTCGTCCTTGCTCAGCTTCTTCGCGTAGGTGACGCCGGCTTCCGGCTGCACCGTGGCCGGCAGGTTACCGGCTTCGAGGCGGGCCAGCGCCTCGACGATCAGCCGGCCGCCGAGCGCGCACAGCGCGTCATGCAGGCTGGCGGCGGTGGTCGTGGCATCGATCGCGACGCGTTCGATTAAGCGCATCGGCCCGGTATCGAGCCCGGCTTCCATCTGCATGATGGTGACGCCGGTCTCCGCGTCGCCGGCTTCGATCGCGCGGGCGATCGGTGCCGCGCCGCGCCAGCGCGGCAACAGACTCGCGTGGATGTTCAGGCAGCCGTGCGTCGGAATGTCGAGCGCGGCCTGCGGCAGGATCAGGCCATACGCGACGACGACCATGATGTCCGGCGCAGCCGCGGCGAGCACCGCGCGGGCGTCGGCATCGAGCTTCAGAAACTTGTGGACGGTGAGGCCCAGCGCCTCGGCCCGCCGTGCCACCGGTGACGCGGTGAGCTTCTGGCCGCGGCCGGCCGGGCGATCCGGCTGGCTCAGCACGGCGACGATCTCGTGCCCGGCGGCGTGCAGCGCATCGAGCGCCGGCACCGCGAATTCCGGCGTGCCGGCGAAGATCAGCCTCATGCGCCGGGTTCCGCACCGGACAGCGGCGCGTACAGCGCCTCGACTTCCACTCGCAGCTCGGCCCGGCTGATGTCGGCCAGCACAGTCAGGCGCGGGCAGTCGGCCGGAAACAGGCGCGCGGCGAGCGCTTCGACCTCGGCCAGATCTTCGCGGCGGCGGACGTAGATCTTCAGCGCTGCCGGCTGCAGGCGCTGGCCGCCGAGCGTTTCGGCCCGGGCCACCAGCGCATCGAGATTCAGCGCCAGCTCGCGCAGCTGCGCGCCGGTGTTCTCCGGATGCTTGCTTTCATGGCCGACGACCGCCGCCGTGCCGGACACGAACAGCTGGCCCCACGGCATCAGCATCGCCCGCGAAAAACTCGGGCTGACCGGGCCGTAGGCGCGCGGATACTCGTAGGCCGGCACCTGGCGCGGGTTCTCGATCCGCGTGCCCGGCACCTTGGCGGCAAGCGCGAACACGATCAGCTGATCCGGCGCGCCCTGGATGCCGACGGCCGTGGCGGCCGGCAGCGGCAGCGCAGGGTCCAGCGCCCGGGCGCGGCCGACACAGAAGCGACGGTAGCGCTCGGCATCCGGATCGGCCGGATTCGGGTTGTCGTTGATCGCGCCGAGGTAGTGCCAGATCTTGACCAGATGCGGATAGCCGCCGTCGGCGACGAGGGCCGCGATCTGGCGATAGACCGCCTCGGACGCCGCTTCCAGCCCGCCGTGCGCGGCTTCGTCGAGCGTCCACACTGCCAACTGCAGCTCGCCGTTCTCGCGGATGCGGGCCCCGAAGGCCTCGCGCGTGGTGACCGGCGCCGCGCCACCGAGCCAGCGCTCGTAGTGCACGGCGCCGTCGTGGCTGGGCAGCGGCAGGCGTACGGCGGCGGCATCGCAGAGCCCGACGCCTGCCCCTGGACCGAGCGCGAACACGCCGAGCAGGCGCGGGTCGTGCGCGGCGGCGTGAGCGTCATAACGGAAAGCGATCGGCAGCGGCTGGCCGGAGGTCGCGCGCAGCGGAATGGTCGACAAAGGCGGCAACAGAATCGTGGAGAGCGGCTAGTTTAAGGTGCCACCCCCGCTTCGGCACGGCGGTGGCCCGCCGAGGCCCGACATTGACCGCGTGCCGCATGCCCCTATAGTCCGGTGATCCCGTTGCCGACTCCGGACCCTCGATGATCACGATTCGCCCCGCCGACACCCGCGGCCACGCCGAGCACGGCTGGCTCGACAGCCATCACACGTTCTCGTTCGGCAGCTGGCACGACCCGAAGCACATGGGCATCGGCCCGCTGCGGGTGATCAATGACGACCGCGTGGTCGGCGGTGCCGGCTTTCCGCCGCATTCGCACAGCGACATGGAAATCATCACCTACGTGCTCGAAGGCGCGCTGAAGCACAAGGATTCCACCGGCGGCACGTCGGTGCTGAAGCCGGGCGAGATGCAGCTGATGACGGCCGGCCGCGGCATCGCCCACAGCGAGATGAACGCCAGCCCGACCGAGCCGGTGCATTTCCTGCAGATCTGGGTGATGCCGGATACCCGCGGCGCGACGCCGGGCTATCAGCAACTGGCGCTGGATGCCGAGGCGCTGCGCCGCGGCTTCCACACCGTGGCCGCGCCGGCGGCCGAGGCGGCACCGTTCCGCATCCTGCAGGACGCGCGGCTGGCCGTGGCGTGGCCTGCGGCCGGGCAGGCGCTGTCGACCCCGCTCAAGTCCGAACGCACGCATTACCTGCATGTGGCGCGCGGTGCCGTCACCCTCGGCGATCAGGCGCTGGCTGCCGGCGATGCCGCGATCATTCGGGGCGAGACGGCACTCGCCGTGATCGCGAACGCCGAATCGGAACTGCTGCTGTTCGATCTCGCCGCCTGACGCCGCCGGCTTGGGTCAGCGGAAGCCGAGCCCGATGTGGATGCTGAAGTCGGGTGAGGAGCTGAGCAGCACGTCTTCCTGTACGCCGAGATCGAGCACGGTGTGCGGGCCCAGCGCGATGCGGCCGCCGAACGCGAGCTGGCCACCGGCGCGGCTCAGGGCATCGATCGACGAGCCCTTGTACAGCGGCGTGTGGGCGTTGAACTGCGCCACCAGCGACAGCCGTCGCAGCACGCGGTAGCCGGCACCGGCACCGCCGAGGCCGACCAGCTTCTTCTGCTGGCCGGCCAGCAGGTCCGCGTCGCCGTTGTACGAGACGCCGCCGGAGACGTAGCCGAACCAGCGCGCCGAGTCGCTGAACGGATCGAAGTCGAACCAGACCGCACCGCCCAGATTGCCGCCCTGCAGCCGGTTGCCGCGCCCGGTCGGGACCTTGGCCAGAGCGCGGAACGCGAAGTCGTCGCGAATGGCGAAGCCGGCGCTCAGTTCGACATCGCCGATGCCGTTGGTGCTGTCAGTGACGTCGACCAGGGTCTGGCCGTTGCGGGTGTAGCGGTAGTTCGTCTGGCGGCGCGGTCGGGTTTCGCGGCCGCCGTTCGGCAGGTTGAACAGGTCGTGCCAGCCTTCGATCACGCCATCGAGCACGCCGCCGTTGGTGAACAGCAGCGGCACGTCGATGCCGAGTTCCACGCCCGGTGCCACGCCCTGCCGCAGGCCGAAGGTCACGCGCTGGGTTTCGCCGTCGATCAGCAGCGCTTCGTCGAGCGCCTGCGCATTGACGAACTCGTTGCTCCAGTCGAGCCGGGCGCTGTAGGCACGCTCGCCGCCATCGAGCACGCGCGCCTCGCCGAGCGTCGGCAATGCGGTGGACCGGCTGAACGCGGCTTCGTTGCGCACCGGCAGCAGCGGTTCGGCATGCGCAATCGGCGCGGCGAGTGCGGTGGCGGCGACGAGACAGGCGGCGATCAGCGGGCGGGGGGCAGTCATGGCGGCAGGTTCGGAGCGGGATCGGAGCGGGGGCGGGGCGGCGCGGGCGTGGCGCGAGGATAAACAAACGGATTGACAGACGGCTGGCGCGGACCCGCGATTTGCCGGGCGGCCATCGCGCCGCGTCGGGGGCCTCTGCTAGCATCCGCGTCCCGGTTTTCGCTGTTTCCACGAGATTTTCGCGATGAACGCTTCCGTTTCGAGCCCGACCACCGCTGCCCCGGCCACCGACAACCTTCGCATCAAGTCGATTCGGGCGGTCGCGGCCCCGTCGCAGGTGCAGGCGGAACTGCCGATCACCGAAGCGGCGGCGCGCACGGTGGAAGTGACGCGGCGTGAAATCCAGGACGTGCTGGCCGGCCGCGACGACCGCCTGCTGGTGATCGTCGGCCCGTGCTCGATCCACGATCCGAAGGCCGCGCTCGAATACGCCGAAAAGCTGAAGGCGATCCGCCCGCAGCTCGCCAAGCATCTGCTGATCGTCATGCGCGTCTACTTCGAGAAGCCGCGCACCACGGTCGGCTGGAAGGGCCTGATCAACGACCCGCACCTCGACGACAGCTACGACATCGACACCGGCCTGCGCATGGCCCGCCAGCTGCTGCTGCAGCTGAATTCCGACGGCATGCCGGCCGGGGTCGAATTCCTCGACATCCTGACGCCGCAGTACATGTCGGACCTCGTGTCCTGGGGCGCGATCGGCGCCCGCACCACGGAATCGCAGCTGCACCGCGAGATGGCCAGCGGCCTGTCGTGCCCGGTCGGCTTCAAGAACGGCACCGACGGCTCGGTCAAGGTCGCGGTCGATGCCGTGCAGTCGGCGCGCGCGCCGCACCGCTTCCTGTCGGCGACCCAGGACGGCCAGATCTCGATCTTCGAGACCGCCGGCAACCCGGACAGCCACGTGATCCTGCGCGGCGGCTCCACCGGCACCAACTTCGACGCCAAGAGTGTCGATGCCGCCGCTGCCGCGATGACCAAGGCCGGCATGCGCCCGGCGGTGATGGTCGACTTCAGCCACGCCAACAGCCGCAAGCAGCATCGGTTGCAGATCGAGGTCGGCCAGGATGTTGCCGGCCAGCTCGCCGCCGGCAGCGACAAGATCGTCGGCGTGATGATCGAGAGCCATCTGGTCGAAGGCCGTCAGGACATCGGCCCGCGTGATGCGATGGTCTACGGCCAGAGCGTGACCGATGCCTGCCTCGCGTGGGACGACACCGCCGACGTGCTGCGCACGCTGGCCGGTGGCGTGGCCGCCCGCCGCGAGCGTCTGGCGCAGAGCGCCTGATCAGTCTCGCGGCGCTTGACCGCCGCCGCTGACCACCGTCGGGTTCACCGACGAGCCTGCCGCGGCGCAGGCTCGCCGGTGCATCGAGCCCTGCACCGCAGCGGATCGATATCTTGCGTTTTGGCGCCATTTCGGCTGCCCGCATGAATGCCCGCACTGTTTTGGCGCACCCTGCGCCGGCGGTGCCGCAGCTGCATGAACAGAAGCGGCCAGGTCCTTGTAGTCAAAAGACCTTATTGGCTTCATGAACGTCCTAGATCAATGTGAATTCCCAGACAGGTAGGCTAGCCTCGGGACAAATTGTTGCCGATCGTGCCGTGTGGCCGGGTCGACGACTCGAAAAATCCATTGCTTTGGCGTTCGGGGCACCTATCCATGCGGTTTGGTCGAATCTGCCAGCGCGGGCTCGCGCTGTTGTCGCTCGCGGCGGTCACGCTTTCCGTCAATGCTGGCGTGCTTTCCAGCCGTCCGGTCGCAGCCGTTGGCGCGTCCGCTGCCACGGCCGGTCCGGACAACTTTGCCGGCCTGAACCTGTTCTTCGACAACCTTGACGCTCTATTCCAGCGGATCGGCGGCAGCTTCGTGCTGCCGGCGGCCGGCACGGTCAATTACGAGGGCTATGTCGAATCCGGCGGTCTGGCGCGCCGCTTTCGGGCGATCCGGCCATCGGTGATTCAGCCCGGCGCACCGATCGTGGTGATGCTGCACCCGCGCAACCTGTCGCCGGAACGCATGGCCAATTACGTCGCAGCCAGCACTCTGACGTCGCGCTTCGGGGCGTGGGTGCTGCTGCCGGAGGCGCTATTCGGCGACTGGAACGATGATCCGAGCAGCGGCATCAACAGCATCGGCAGCCCGAACGATGTCGCGTTCATCCTGCGCATGGTCGATGCCGTGGCCGGGACTTACGGTCTCGACACGCGCCGCGTCTACGTCGCTGGCTATTCGAACGGCGGCTTCATGGGCGAGCGCGTGGCCTGCGAGCGGTCGTCGCGCATCGCGGGGCTGGCCACGGTGGGTGCTTCGTTGCGCGATGTGCTCGGCCGCAGCTGCACGCTGAGCCATCGGCTGCCGGTCGTGCAGTTCCACGGCACCAGTGACCTGATCGTGCCGTACAACGGTGAGCCGACCCTGAAAAGCGCGATCGCCGCGTCCGGCTTCTGGGCGCAGCGCGCCACTTGCGGCGGCGGCACGAGCGTCACCGCGTTGCCGAACCCGGATCCGTTCGATGGCACCTCGGTGACGCTGCTGCGGCAGACCGGTTGCCCATCGAACGCCGAAGTTCGCCTGTATCGGATCAACGGCGGCGGTCACACCTGGCCCGGTTCGACCTACGCGCTGTACACCGCCGGCTACGGCCGTACGTCGCAGGAAATCGATGCGACGCTGGAATTGTGGAACGTGCTGTCGCCGTATTCATCGCCGGCGCCCTGAGTCCCGCCGCAACGTCGCTCGGAACGTTCGCTCGCACAGGCTGAATGCCCAGGCGAGCGCTGGGGACCGTGACTGGCGGGTCATCGGCCTGTCGTAATTTCTTCGCGTCCCGACGGATGGAACGTCATCCGGCTTGCTCTGCGGAATCGTGTGACGGATTGTTGAAATCGATTGCGTGCCAGTGAGAGGCGCAACGTTCAACCCAGCTCAGGGAGTCATCGATGATCCGTCACTCGTCTTCGGCGAGGCTTGCGCGTATCTGCGCGCTGGCCGCCGCCACTGCCATGGCCGCGTTCTCGTCCACCGCCGCGCAGGCGCAGGGCGCCACCGTCAACGGCGCACTCGGCACCGTCACCAACAATGTCTCGACCGTCGTCCGCGATGTCTCGCTGGCGCTGCCGCCGTTCCGGATCAATCCGGTGGCCGGCACCACCAGCTTCCAGGCGTCGCTGACCTGGCAGGGCGTCGCCCGCGTCTATTACGTGATCCGGCCGGACACGATCACGCCGAATGCCCCGGCGCTGTTCCTGCTGCACGGACGCGGCATGACCGCCGATCGCATGGCGAACTACACCGCCGCCGGCGAACTGACCCGCAGCTTCGGCGTCTGGGTGTTCCTGCCGCAATCCAGCGGCAGCGCTGGCGAATGGGCCAATGATCCGTCGGTGACCGGCGCGCCGGACGACGTCGGTTTCCTCAACGCGCTGATGGATGTCGCGGTGTCGCAGCATCAGGTCAATCCGCGCCGTCTGTACTTCGCCGGCCTGTCGAGCGGCGGTTTCATGTCGGAACTGATGGCCTGCCGCCATTCCGATCGCATCGCCGCGATCTTTTCGGTGGCCGCCGCGATCCGGTCGTCGGTGCGGCCGTTGTGCACCGCCACCCGGCCGCTGCCGGTCGGGCTGATCAATGGCATCGCCGACACCGTCGTGCCGTTCGACGGCATCGCCGCGTTCACCGCGAACACGCCGCCGAACCTGACCGGCGCGCAGGACACCGCCGCGTTCTGGGGCGAACGCAACGGCTGCGCGATCGGCCCGGTGGAGATGCTGGCCCAGCCGGACATCTCCAACGACACCACCACGGTCACGCGCCGTCGCTATCTCGGCTGCCCGGCCGCGGCGCCGATCACGATGTACACGGTCACCAACGGCGGCCACACCTGGCCGGGCACCCCGTTCGCCACCTACACCGTCGGCCTCGGTGCGACGACCCAGGACATCAACGCCACGGCCCTGGCGTGGGAGTTCATGAGCCCGTTCCAGACGCCGCCGTGATCGCCCGCCTGCGCGCCGCCCGGCTGCGGCGCGCAGGCGCAGCGGTTGCCGATCAGTCGATCAGCGGCGATTCCCCGCCGCCCGCCTGCCAGCCGTAGCGGCGCAGGCTGACCCGTTCGTTCGCGAACACCACCCCTTCGGCGCGCAGCCGCCGCTTCTGTTCGCGGTGCGCCTCGCTGAACGTCGGCAGCGAAATCTGCCCCGCGGCATTGATCACGCGATGCCACGGCGTGTTCGCGCCGGCCTCCAGCAGTCCGCCGAGCACCCGGCCGACCAGCCGGGCACGGCCCGGATAGCCGGCAAGCCACGCGATCTGGCTGTAGGTGGCGACGCGGCCGGACGGTATCCGGGCGACGGTGTCGAGGATCGCGCGGCGTGCGAGATCGGACTCGCTCGGTGCCAGCGGCTGCTCGCGCGGCCCGGCCGCGGCCGGCGAATCAGGACGCCGGCGCGCCATAGAGGGCGGTGCCGATGCGGGCGAGACCGTGGTCGTCGAGGTCGAGGATCTCGGCCGCCAGCAGTCGCTGCGGGCCGAGTTCGGCGATGTAGCGGATGGTCAGCGTGCGCGAAGCACCATCCCAGTTCACCGCGTCGAGCGTGAAGCGCAGGACCGTGATCTGGCCCAGCGCCGCGTGCCAGTACGCGGCGAGATCGGCCTTGCCGCGCACGGTGCCGTTGCCGGTGATGACGGCGGCCTTCGGACTGCGGAACTCGACGTTGTCGGCGAAGCGCGCCAGCACGGCATCGACATCGCGGGCGTTCCACGCGGCGATCCAGCCGCGGGCCCAGGCTTCGGCCCAGTCGCGGCTCCAGCGTGCCGGCGCAGCGGCGGTGATGTCAGCAGGATTCACGTCCTTTCTCCCGAAGCCCCTGACCGGCGAGGTCCGGCCACTGATCTGCCGGATAGTACCGTTGACGACGCGAAACGGGCTCCCGACACTGGCCTGAACAGCCGTTCAGGACGGGTTCAGTCTGCCGCCTTCATCCTGTGCCCGTCGATTCGCCAAGCCTGTCGCTGCTGGTCGGATCGCAGCCCCAACCACTTGATTTCCCGGAGCAAAAGATGGACCGCAAGCTGATTCCGACGGCGCTCTCGACCGTCATCGCCGCTACCCTGTTTGCCACTGCAGCCCCGTCGTTCGCGCTCGGCAAGGGCGCGCTGGATGTCGGCGCCGGTGCCGGCGTCGGCGTGTCGGCCGGCGGCCTGAATGTCGGCACCGATCTCGACGCGCGAGCCCGCCTCGACGCCGAAGCGGCCGCGAAGGCCAAGCTCGATGCCGAAGCCGCTGCGAAGGCCGCGGTGGATGCCAAGGCCAGCGCCGCAACCGGCGCCGCCGCTTCGACCGCCGCCGGTGCTGCGGCTGACGCCAATGTCGGCGTCGGCGCCAGCGGCGGCCTCGGCCTCGGCGGTGCCCTGAAAGGCACCGGCGGCGCGCTGAAGGGCGCGGCGAAGTCGACCACGGGTGCGGTCAAGGGCACCGTCGGTGCCACCACCGGTGCCGTCAAGGGCGCGGCCGGCGCCACGGTCGACGCCGGCAAGAGCGCGGCGGGTGCCACGGTCGATGCGACCAAGAGCACCGTGAAGGCGGGCGCCGGTGTCGCGACCGACGCGGCCGTCGGCACCAAGGCGGCAGTGACCTCGACGGCCGCGGGTGCGGCGGGTGCCGCGAAGGCCACCGCCGGGGCTGCGACCTCGGCGGCGTCGACCGCTGCCTCGGCGAAGGTCGATGCCGCGGCCGCAGCCGGTGCCGGTGCCGCGAAGGTCGACGCCAAGGTTGAAGCGGGCGCAGCGGTCAAGCCCTGAGCTGACACGCCGTCCGGCCGGGCCGCGCAGCCCGGTCGGACCGTGACGCGAAGGGATGTCGCAAAAAAAGCGGCCGGGCAACCGGCCGCTTTCTTGTTTCAGGATCGGGCGCGAGATTCGTCGCGTCCGCTGCCGCGCGCTCAGGCGCTGTGCAGCTGCCGGTAGATCTCGTCGCGCAGCGGGCCGGACGCCCACTTCACCAGCGACGACGGGCAGTACTGGGCCGGCGCGAAGCCGGCCGCAATCCGGAACAGATCGGACGTGATCCGCTCGATGCCCGAGCGATAGCCCTTGAACAGGTCGGACTCGTTCGCGTGCATCGACTTCAGCGACGCCAGCAGCACGTTGACCGGCACGTAAGGGGCGATGCGATCGAGAATCCGCTCGACCAGCGCCAGATCCTTGTCGTTCGGGCCTTCATCGAGCACGACGCTGACCAGCTTCGGGTTGCCGCCGGTGCGGTTCGCCGATTCCTTGCGCAGCTTCGGGTCGCGGGCGTAATAGGCAGCCACGGCGAGAATGATGAACAGCTCGTCGTAGGAATCCTCGGTGAAGTTGATGTCGTCCGGGATCAGGCCTTTCAGCGCCGGCTTCAGCGCCGCGAGCAGGCCGGGGAACTCTTCGTCCAGCCGGGCAATGCGGCGGAAGGATGCGGTCATCGATGACTCTCCATGAATGGCAGGTCCGTGAACTATGCACGGCCTTTGCCAAAGTATAGCGGTGGCTTTCGGCGCTTCGCGCATTCCACGTGATGCGGGTCGTGCTGGCGATGCGAAATCGCCTGCGCGCAGCGACTCAGACCGGAATCGTGCCGTCGAGCATGCGCACGGCATGGCCGCCAACGCGCACGGCGGTCACGGCACCGGCGACCTTGTCGACCTCGATCAGCAGCAGACTCGGCCGGCCCATCTCCAGACCCTGATGGATCGGCCAGCGCAGCGTGCCGTCAGTCATCGGCGATTCCAGCCCGAGCCGCCCGGCCAGCGCCACCGCGGCCGAGCCGGTGGCCGGGTCTTCGACCACGCCGGAGCCCGGCGCGAACATGCGCGCGCGCAGTTCGCCGTCGTAGCCGCGGGCGTATACGTACACGTGGTGCGCCCAGGCCTGCGCCAGCGCGCGGCGCCAGAGTTCGACATTGAACGCGATGCCGGCCAGCAGTTCCGGCGAGCGCAGCGGCACCAGCACGTATGGCACGCCGCAGCTGCAGGCGCGCGGCGCTTCGTCGTAGCCCTGCCCGCTCGCGCCGATATCGTCGGCGGCCAGCCCGAGCATCGCGGCCAGCACCGCGTTCGATGGCACATCCTCAACACCATTCGGACTCCACGCCGGCAGCACGGCAGTGGTCAGTTCGCCGAACAGCGGCCGGCCGGCTTCGCGCACGACGCGCACCGGCACCAGGCCGACGTTTTCCTCGAGCACGAAGCGCACGTCGTCGCCCTGCGGCGCCAGCCCGAGTTCGGCCAGCAGGCAGGCCGTGCCGACCGTGGGATGGCCGGCGAATGGCAGTTCGACATCGGGCGTGAAGATGCGGACCTTGAACTGCGCCTGCGCGTGATTGGCGGCCTGCACGAACACGGTTTCGGACAGGTTGAACTCGCGCGCCATGGTCTGCATCTGGCGCGTGTTCAGGCCATCGGCCGCCAGCACCACGGCCAGCGGATTGCCGCCGTAACGGCGATCGGTGAAGACATCGAGCGTGTGGAAGGCGAGTCGGTCGGTCATCGGCGCGGCGAAGTCGAAGGTGAAGCGGAACCCGCGGGCGCGACACCCGGTGGCCCCGACGGTCTTTGACGATACCCGGGGACACGCTTCACCGCGAGCCGTTCCCGGATTTGTCATCGCCGTGTAATGTCGGTGTCAAGACCGGCGCGCTTCGGGGGCGTTACGCGCCGGGATCACTCACCAGCCTGTCGTCGTGCAGCAGCTTTCCGGCCCATGCCGGACTGCCGCGCGTGGCTCACCAATGAAGGGGATACCGCATGAAAGACGGAACCAGACCGGCGCGACGGAACCGCGCCATCCTGCTCGGCTCGGCACTGCTCGGCAGCAGCCTTGCCGCCGGCACGGCGCAGGCGCAGCAGGCCGCCGCGGCCGACGCACCGACCGCCACCAAGCTGCAGGCGGTGGAAGTCACCGGCTCGCGCATCAAGAAATCCGAAGGCACGGGCGAAACGCCGGTGCTGACCCTGACCGCCGCGGAGCTTCAGGCCACCGGCATCACCTCGATCGGCGACATCATCCAGCGCCTCGGCGTCAGCGGCTCGTCGCTGAACACCAAGTTCAACTCGGCCGGCAACTTCGGCTTTCCGGCGGATGGCGGCGGCGTCGGCTCCGGCTCCACGACCATTTCGCTGCGCAACCTCGGCGCGCAGCGCACGCTGATCCTGGTCGACGGCCTGCGTTGGGTGAACGAATCATCGGCGTCCGGCGTGTCCGGCGCGGTCGATCTGAACACCATCCCGTTCAGCGCCATCGAGAAGGTCGAGATCCTGACCGACGGCGCCTCGTCGCTGTACGGCTCGGATGCGATCGGCGGCGTCGTCAACATCATCACCAAGAAGAGCCAGAAAGGCGCGCTCGCCAGGGTCTATTACGGCGATTACGAGACCGGCAACGGCCAGACCTACACCGGCAACCTGTCGCTCGGCGTCAAGGAGAAGGCCTACGAGTTCTTCGTCGACCTGTCGCACTACCGCCAGCGCGAAATCAGTTCGTCGGCCACCGATCAGTCGAGCTTCCCGATTCCGGGCACCGGCACGACGTTCGGCAGCTCGTCGACCGCCTTCGGGCGTCAGGTGTTCTTCCCGAACGGCAACAACACCTACGGCGGCCTGTGCCCGCTGACCGACACCAACGGCGACAACATTCCGGACACCGCGTTCTGCAACATCACGCCGAACGGCGTGAATTCGACGTTCCCGAGCCAGTATCACGGCTTCACCGATGCCGATCGCTTCAACTTCGCACCGTTCAACCTGCTGCTGACGCCAAGCCAGCGCAGCGCCGTGTTCACGCACGGCCGCTACAACGTCAACGACAACGTGCGTTTCTACGTCAAGGGCCTGTACCAGTCGCGCAAGTCGGTCAATCAGGCGGCACCGGAACCGATCTTCCTCGGCCCGGGCGCCGGCACCGGCGGCCTTGCCGATACCGTCGGCATCGACGCGACGAATCCGTTCAATCCGTACGGCTACTCGCTGGATTCGTCGAACCTCGTGCTGTTCGCGCGGCGACCGGTCGAAGGCGGGCCGCGCGTGTTCCAGCAGGATGTCAGCACCCGCTACTTCAACACCGGCTTCGACGGCTCGTTCGAAGTGTTCGATCGCTTCTTCGCCTGGGACGTGAACTACGTAAACAGCGTCAATTCCGCCGAACAGCGCATCAACGGCACCTACAACATCCGCCGCATCGCCAACGCGCTGGGGCCGATCGCCAACTGCGTGGCGCCGTGCGTGCCGCTGAACCTGTTCGGCGGTCCGGGCACGATCACGGCGGAGCAGCTGAACTACATCTCGTTCATCGAACGCGATTCCAGCCGTCAGACGCTCGACCAGGTCACGCTGAACCTGTCCGGCACCATCGTCCCGCTGCCGGCCGGCACGCTCGACTTCGCCACCGGCTACGAGCACCGCAAGCTGTCCGGCTCGTACTCGCCGGATGCCGTGGTCACCGCCGGCGAATCGAACGGCGTGCCGAGCCTGCCGACCAGCGGCCGCTACTCGGTCGACGAGTTCTACGTCGAATTCGCAGTGCCGCTGCTGAACAAGCAGCCGTTCGCCAAGCGGCTGGACCTGAGTCTGGCCTCGCGCCTGTCGGACTACTCGACGTTCGGCACCACGATCAAGAGCAAGGTCGGCCTGCGCTGGCAGCCGGTCACCGACCTGACCCTGCGCGGCACCTACGCGGAGGGGTTCCGGGCGCCGTCGATCGGTGAATCGTTCGGCTCTCCGGCGCGTTTCGATGCCTCGATCGAGGATCCGTGCTCCGGTGCCACCGGCGCCACCGCCACCACCTGCCAGCAGGTGTTCGGCACGCCGGTCGGCTTCCAGCAGGCCAACACGCAGATCTCGATCCGCACCGGTGGCAACGCCAATCTCGATGCCGAAACCTCGCGCAGCTACACCGCGGGACTCGTCTACAGCCCGTCATGGGCGGAGAAGCAGGCCTGGTCGGATCGCATCGATCTGGAACTGACCTTCTACAAGCACAAGGTCAAGAACGCGATCCAGTCGCCGGATGCCCAGACCCAGCTCAATCGCTGCGTCGCCAGCGGCGATCCGAACTCGACGTTCTGCCAGGGCATTTCGCGCGGCAGCAGCGGCGACATCAACGGTTTCGACTCGACCTTGCGCAACCTCGGCGTGATCGAGACCCAGGGCTACGACATCGGCATCGGCTGGAACAGCCCGCGCTACGCGTTCGGCAAGTTCAACATCAACTGGAACACGACCTACATCGAGAACTACCGCGCGGTGGCCACCGACACCGGTCTGGAAGAACCGCGCGGCGTCGGCAATGAGGTCAGCGACAGCGGCATTCCGCGCTGGAAGTCGACCATCACCACCAACTGGAACCTGGCGCCGTTCACCGCAGGCTGGACCATCCGCTACATCTCGCCGCTGCGCGAGCTGTGCGGTGATGCCGCGGCCTTCCCGGTGTGCAGCGATCAGGCTGCCGGCGTCAATCGCTTCGACCCGGTCGTCTACCACGACTTCCGCGCCGGCGTGACCCTGCCGATCCCGTACAAGCCGGAACTGACCGCGGGCGTCAACAACGCCTTCAACGCCGGCCCGCCGACCTGCGTCAGCTGCTCGCTGAACGGCTACGACGCCTCGAACTACGACCTGCCGGGCCGCTTCGCCTATGTCCAGGCAACCGTGAAGTTCTGAGCGTCTCGGGGGCTTGATGGACCAGCAAGGGCCGCGATTGCGGCCCTTGCTGTTTGTGGTGCCGACACCGAAGCCGTTACGGCGGGCGACCTAGTCGCGAGCAGTCGAAACAAGCTCGCGCAAGCGCAGCCACGCCGCCCGCTTGGCGTCGAGGCTCATGCCGGCGTTGGCCGGGCTGGTCGATGGCAGATCGATCAAGTCGATGTCCGACAGCCGCGTGGCCAATGGCCCGACCACATGCCGCCGGAATGCCGACTGCGCCGCGCCGCCGTTCAGCGCGATCGCTCGCAGTTCCGGATGGCGATCGAGAAAGCCGGCGAAATCATTGGCGACCTCGGTTTCGCGGACGATGCTGGAATCGAGGCTCCCGGGCCGCTCACAGGCCCGCAGCACATCCCACAGCGCCACCCCCTGCGCATTGAGCCGCGCCAGCCGTTCGGCATACGGCAGCGCGTGCGGCACGCCGAACAGCAGCGCCATCATCGGCCAGAACTGATTGCGCGGATGGGCGTAGTACTGCCCCGCGCGCAGCGATGCCACACCGGGCATCGAGCCGAGGATCAGCAGCCGGGCGGAGGACGGCTCCGCCGGGGGGAAGCTTTCGACCTGCGCCGGGTTCGTGACCCGCACGTCCACTGCCACCCTCAGTTGAAACTGCCGCCGGTGATCCGGCCCTCGGCGTTCAGCTCCGGGAAGAAGCGGCTGCGATCGGCGCGGAATTCGCGGGTCGTGATCGTGCCGGGCCTGACCACGAACACCTTCGGGTAGCGCGAGGCGAACTGCTCGATCGTCGGCTGGGTGGCGATGAAGCGGTCGAAGTCGGCGAGGTCGTTGACGTCGGCGGGTGCGGCCTTGAGCGCCGCGCCGGCATCGGCGACGAGCGTCGGGCGTTCGCTCAGCATCGACGGCGTGCGCGGCAGCGAGATCAGCTTGAAGAACTGCTGCCACTGTTCCGGCGAACCGGCAGTCTTGTTGCCATTGCCTTCGACATAGCCGCGCACCAGTTCTTCGCCCCAGGTGTAGTTGATGATGTAGGCGCGGTACTTGTCGATGAAGGCGATGCGCTGGGTCGCACGTTCCGGCGAGTACAGCAGGTTCTTCTGCAGCCAGACCTTGGTCTCGTCGACCGTGGCCTTGCCGTCGAGATAGCGGCGCGCCGCCTCGATGCCGGCCGGCACCAGTTCGCGCGCAGCAGCCACCACTTTCAGGTAGCGGTCGGCATCCTTCGGGTTCAGCCCGGCGGCGCGAAACAGTTCCTGGGTGAACGCGAGCTTGTCAGCGCCCGGAAAGGCGAGGCCGACGCCGAAATCGGCCGTGCCTTCGGCAATCAGCGACTGCGGCGAGAACAGCGGATAGACCGTGTACTCCGGCCAGTTCTGGCCGAGGACCAGTCCGTTCTCGAGCAGCGTGTTGTAGACGTGATGGCCCGGATAGCCCTCGTGCGAGGCCAGTTCGATCACGCGGGCGACCGGAATCGGCAGGTCGGTGTTGACCTCGATCCGGCTCTGAAGCTTGCCCTGATACCAGTTGTAGGCGCTCCACGGCTTGCCGGTGACGAAACTCAGGCGGAAGTTTTCGCTGATCGGCACCGGCATGTGGTTGTAGGCGCGAACCCGGGCTTCCTCGATCGCCAGATTCATCACCTTCTCGAGCTTGGCCTTCGGTACGGCGAAGCGTTCGACATAGCGGTTGTAGCGCTCGCTCAGGCTGCGGGCCTGGTCGCCCTTCTGCTTCGGCAACAGGGCCTCGATGCGGGCGAGGATCGGCGCGAAGCGCGATTCGTCGTAATGCGGCGCTTCCGTGTCGTACAGCAGGCGTGCTTCCTCGTCGAAACTGAACGTCTTGCCCTGCAGCATCTGCGCGCGGGCGATCAAGGCACCGAGCTGCTTCTTGAGATAGGCGCGGCGCAGGTCGACCAGTTCCGGCCGGGTCTGGAACTGCGGGCTCGGCGCGCGATCGACTTCCGCCAGCAGCGGTGTCGCGGCAGCCTCGATCTGCGCGGGTGTGGCGGCCTGCCGCTTCACCTCGTCGCGAATCGCGGCCGGGCCGTAGTAGGCGTCGACATAGTCCGGATCGTGCTCGCCCAACGCCAGCACCAGGCGGACGTACTGCTCGGCAAGTTGGTTCAATGTGGGGTTCACGGTGCGCTGGCTCGGCGGGGCGGCGGAATCAACGGGTGCGGCGTGGGCGGCGAAGGCCAGCGGCAGCAGTGCGCCGACGACGACGGCCACCACCGTGCGCGAAAGTCCGCGGAAGCGCCGCGGGCGGGTTGTCTGGAGGAGGGTCATGGCACGCGCACGGGTTGGAAGTCTGTGGAAAGACAGGATTTTCGTATCATGGTTCGGTCCCCCTTCCGGTCGCAAACCCATGTTCGTTTCCTGCGTTGCCACC
Source organism: Nevskia sp. (assembly GCF_021732705.1). Lineage (GTDB taxonomy): Bacteria > Pseudomonadota > Gammaproteobacteria > Nevskiales > Nevskiaceae > Nevskia. The sequence goes on from NZ_JAKFUM010000008.1 coordinate 245,859, forward strand.
CTTCGCCGCGCGGCCGTTGCCGTGTCCGCCACCGCCGCCACGGCGGCCGCCCTGATCGTGCTTCCGATGAATCCTGTACTCGCTGGCGACGTCGTTGATACCCACTCGTTCGCCAACAGCAGCGAAGTGCGCACGACGCATGTGGCGCTCGATCTCGCCGTCGATTTCGCCAAAAAAGAACTCTCCGGCCACGTCGATCTGACGCTGGAGCGACTGAAGCCGGACGCCGACCGCGTGGTGCTCGACACCCGCGCGCTCGAAATCCTCGGTGCCGATGCCAGTGCCGACGGCAAGACCTGGGCGAAGACCTCGTTCGCGCTCGGCGCGCTCGATCCGGTGCTCGGCCGACCGCTGACCGTCAGCCTGCCGGCCGGTGCCACCCATGTGCGCGTGCGCTACCACTCGCGACCGGAAGCCTCGGGCCTGCAGTGGCTGAAGCCGGCGCAGACCGCGGGCAAGAAGCTGCCGTTCCTGTTCTCGCAGTCGCAGGCGATCCACGCGCGGAGCTGGATTCCTCTGCAGGATTCGCCGGCCGTGCGCGCGACCTACGACGCGCACATCCGCACGCCGAAGGGCCTGCGCGCAGTGATGAGTGCCGAAATGTCGGAAGGGCTCGACGCCACGGGCCGCTGGGCATTCACGATGCCGCAGCCGATTCCGAGCTATCTGATCGCGCTGGCCGTCGGCGACATCGGCTTCCAGGCGATGGGCCCGCGCACCGGCGTCTACGCCGAAGCCGCCACCTTGAAGGCCGCCGCCTACGAGTTCGCCGAAACCGAGAAGACCCTGGAAGTCTGCGAGAAGCTCTTCGGGCCGTACCGGTGGGGCCGTTATGACCTGCTGGTGCTGCCGCCGAGCTTTCCGTACGGCGGCATGGAAAACCCGCGCCTGACCTTCGTCACGCCGACCGTCATCACTGGCGATCGCCGGCTGGTGTCGCTGATCGCGCACGAGCTGGCGCACAGCTGGTCCGGCAATCTCGTGACCAACGCCACCTGGGAAGACTTCTGGCTGAACGAGGGCTTCACCGAATACCTGACCTATCGCCTGACCGAAGCGCAGTTCGGCAAGGCTCGCGGCGACATGGAGCGCGTGATCGGCACCGCAGCACTGAAGACCGACATCGGGCTCGCCAAGTCGGACGACGACAAGAAGCTGACCCGCAGCACGCCGGCGGCCGATCCGGACGAAGTGTTCAGCAGCATCCCGTACGAGCGCGGCGCGCTGTTCCTCGTCTATCTCGAAACCAAGTTCGGCCGCGATGCCTTCGACGCCTTCCTGCGCGGCTGGTTCGACGACCACGCGTTCCAGAGCGCGACCAGCCGCCAGTTCCTCGCGTATCTCGACGCGAAGCTGCTGAAGACCAAGCCCGGCCTCGTGTCGCCGGCCGAGATCAGCGCGTGGGTGTCGAACCCGGACCTGCCGGCCGATGCCGTGTACGCCTCGTCCGATGCGCTGGCCAAGGTCGATGCCGCGCGCGATGCCTGGCTCGCCGGCAAGACCGCGGTCACCGCGATGGGCGGCGCCGAGTGGACGGTGCAGGAGTGGGAGCACTTCTTCGAAGGCTTCCCGAAGACCGCGAGCGCCGCGCAGCTGCAGGCGCTCGATGCCGCGTTCAAGCTGACCGGCAGCGGCAACGCGATCATCGCCAGCCACTGGTACAAGCTCGCGGTCGACGCCGGCCAGACTGCCGCCGTGCTGCCGGCGATGACCGAATACCTGTCCCGCGTCGGCCGCATGAAGCTGATCGGCCCGATCTACCGCGCGCTCGCCGCCACCGACGCCGGCCGGGCACAGGCCCAGGCGATCTTCGCCCAGGTCGGCAGCGGCTATCACCCGATCGCGCAGCAGTCGGTGGAGCGGATCATCAAGGGCAGCTAGTGCAGCGCACCCGACGAAGCGTTAGTGATGTGGCGACGAATCGTGGTGCGAATCAAGGCGCGATGAGGAGCCATAGTTGTTCTATGGCGACGATTCGCAACGAAGAGTCGCGCCGCGAGACGCGGCACAGCGCTAACGGTTTGTTGGACGCGCTGCACTAGCGGTTGGCCGCGATGCGTCGCGTTCGCGTTGCCGGCATCGTCGCTGCGCTGCTGCTGTCCGGCGCGCTGCCGACGCTGTGGCGTGCGAGCGCGCCGGTGGTGCGGATCACGAACGAGAGCGGCCTTGCGGTGAGCATCCGGCTGGAAACGGATATCGCAGCCACCTATCCGGCGCTGACGCTGGCGCCGGAAGCACGGAGCGAAATACGCGCGACCGGCCAGGATCAGGGCATTCGCGTCATCGCGACCCGGGCCGACGGACGGGTGCTGGCCAGCGAGCAGACCTACGTGACCGCCGGTGTCGATGTGCAGGCGACGATCAGGCCGAAAACGATCGAGATCCGCTATGACCTCGACGACTGAGCGGCGCTCAATGCACCTTGCGCGACATGCCCTTCAGCCGCTCGGCGTCCTTGTTGGTCTTGCCGCTGCCCTTGTCGGGACGCAGCTTGCCGCCGCCCGAGGGGCCGGCGGCCTTCTTCGCGGCCAGCGCTTCCTTCAGCACGTCGGCGGCGGATTTCTTCTTCGGGGCTTCGCTCATGGGCCGTATTCTACTGCGCCCGCCGTGCCTGTTCGGCCTGCCGCATCGGCATCGCGTCGATGGTCTCGAACAGCACGCGCAGCGGCACCGGCCGCAGCGAGCGGAGTTTCTCGCTGCCGTCGCGGCCGATCAGCAGGGCGCGGAAGCGGTCGGCGGGAATGTCGCGGATGACGGTGCCGAGGCCCGCCGGACGCGGGGCCTCGCCGATCACTTCGATCACCTGCACGTCGCGCTCCGCCAGACCGGCCGGGTCTTCGGCCAGATCGCGGCGCTGATGCACCAGCGCCACATCGGCGGCGGTCGGTGACAGCAGCAGCAGGATGCGCGGCTGCGCGGCGAGGTCCGCGTCGGCCCGCGCAGCGCCCGCCAGCCCGAGCGCGACCAGCGCCAGCGATCTCGCCAGCGCCTGCATCACGGTGCCCGGATCACGGCCGCCCGATCACAGCGCCAGCCGGCGGATGTCGCCGAGCAGCTTGACCAGCAGCACGATGGTGCGCGCGGCATACGCGCCGTCGATCACGCGGTGGTCGTAGCTCAGGCTCAGCGGCACCATCAGCCGTGGCTGGAACGCGGCGCCGTCCCAGACCGGTTTCATCGTGGCCTTCGACACGCCGAGGATGCCGACTTCCGGCGCGTTGACGATCGGCGTGAAGTGACCGCCGCCGATGCCGCCCAGGCTGGAGATCGAGAACACGCCGCCTTTCATGTCGGCACCGCCGAGCTTGCCGTCGCGCGCCTTCTTGGCCAGCTCGCCGGTCTCGATCGCCAATTGCGTGATGGTTTTCTTGTCGACATCGCGCACCACCGGCACCAGCAGGCCATTCGGCGTGTCGGCCGCGAAGCCGATGTGCGTGTAGTGCTTGTGGATCAGGTTTTCGCCGTCCGGCGACAGCGAGGCGCGGAATTCCGGGTAGGCCTCCAGCACCTTGGCCATCGCCTTCATCACGAACGGCAGCAGGGTGAGCTTCGGACCGCCGGCCTTCGCCGATTCCTCCGACGCTTCCTTGCGGAAGGCTTCGAGTTCGGTGATGTCGGCTTCGTCGGTCTGGGTGACGTGCGGAATGTTCAGCCAGGCGCGGTGCAGGTGCGCGGCCGACAGCTTGCGGATGCGCGCCAGCGGCTTCACCTCGATCTCGCCGAACTGGGCGAAATCGACGGCGGGAATCGCCGGAATGCCGCTGCCGCCGCTGTTGCCGCCACTGCCGCCACCGGCCGGTGCCGCGGACGGCGGCGGCGCGGCCAGCGCGGTCTTGACGAAGCCCTGCACGTCTTCCTGCGTGATGCGGCCTTTCGGGCCGGAACCCGGCACCTTGGCCAGATCCACGCCGAGTTCGCGCGCGAACTTGCGGATCGACGGACTCGCGTACGGCACGTCATCGCTGGCCGGCGCGGGCGGCGCCGGCGGCGGTGCGGTGGCTACCGCCGGTTTCGGCGCGGCGGCGCTCGCTGCTGCCGCCGGAGCTGGTGCGGCGGCTGGCGCTGCGGGTGGATTCGCGGCAGGCGCGGCGGCGGGAGCAGCAGCCGAAGTATCGGCCGGGGCACTGCCAGCCAAGCTGCAAACCGCCGTGCCCTTCGCGACCTTGTCGCCGACCTTCAGCAACAGGCCGCTGACGATGCCGGCCGACGGCGCCGGCACATCCAGCGTGGCCTTGTCCGATTCGAGCACGAGCAGGGTCTGATCCTTCTCGACCGCGTCGCCGTCCTTGACCAGCACTTCGATCACCGGCACGTCCGCGTAGTCGCCGATGTCGGGAATGGTGACGGCGATGGCGCCAGCCGACGCCGCAGGTGCGGCCGCTGCTGCCGGGGCGACGGCCGCCGCGGTCGGCGCGGTCGGCGCGGCCTTGGCGGCAGCGGGTGCCGCGGGTGCCGCAGGCGCTGCGGCGGCAGGCGCGGGTGCGGCCGGCGCAGTCGGAGCGGCCAGCGCGGCATCGGCCTCCGCGTCACCGGCAATCTCGCAGACCGCCGACCCCATCGACACCTTGTCGCCGACCTTGAGCTTGAAGCCGCCGACGACACCGGCGACCGGCGCCGGCACGTCGAGGGTGGCCTTGTCCGATTCCAGCACCATCAGGGTCTGGTCCTTCTCGACGCGCTCGCCGTCCTTGACCAGCACCTCGATCACCGGCACGTCGTGGTAGTCGCCGATGTCCGGGACCGTGACTGTCGTTGCACTGGCCATGGCTTACACCTGCACCGGGTTGGGTTTGGCCGGATCGAGGCCGTATCTGGCGATGGCCTCGGCCAGCTTCGCGCGCGGGAAGCTGCCTTCGTCGGCCAGTGCCTGCAGGGCCTTGACGGTGATCCAGCGGCGGTCGACTTCGAAGAAGTGGCGCAGCTTTTCGCGGGTGTCGCTGCGGCCGTAACCGTCGGTGCCGAGCACGTGGTAGGCCATCGGCACGAACGGGCGGATCTGCTCCGGATAGGCCTTCATGTAGTCGGTCGCGACGATCGCCGGGCCGCTCATGCCGGTCAGCACTTCGGTGACATACGGCTGGCGCGGCGCTTCCGACGGATTGAGCAGGTTCCAGCGCTCGGCATCGCGGCCGTCGCGAGCCAGCTCGTTGAAGCTCGGCGCACTCCAGATATCGCTGGTCACGCCCCAGTCCGCCTTCAGCAGCTCGGCGGCGGCGATCACTTCGCGCAGGATCGAACCGGAACCGAGCAGCTGCACGTGGGTTTCCGCCGGCGCTTCGCACGGCGTCAGCAGGTACAGGCCCTTCATGATCCCGCGCTCCACGCCCGCCGGCATCGCCGGGTGCGGGTAGTTCTCGTTCTGCAGGGTCAGGTAGTAGTACTCGTCGTGCTGCGGGCCGCCGTCGGACGGATACATGCGGCGCATGCCTTCCGACAGGATCACCGCGATCTCGTAGGCGTACGCCGGATCGTAGGCGCGGCAGTTCGGGATGGTCGCGGCGAACAGGTGGCTGTGGCCATCCTCGTGCTGCAGGCCTTCGCCGTTCAAGGTCGTGCGGCCGGCGGTGCCGCCGAGCAGGAAGCCGCGCGCACGCATGTCGCCGGCGGCATAGGCGAGATCGGCGATGCGCTGGAAGCCGAACATCGAATAGAAGATGTAGAACGGCAACAGCGACACGCCATGGTTCGAATAGCTGGTGGCGGCGGCCGTCCACGAACTCATCGCGCCGGCTTCGGTGATGCCTTCTTCCAGCACCTGACCCTTGATGTCTTCCTTGTAGAAGGCCAGCTGATCGGAATCGTGCGGCGTGTACTTCTGGCCGACCACCGAATAGATGCCCAACTGGCGGAACATGCCTTCCATGCCGAAGGTGCGGGCTTCGTCCGGCACGATCGGCACGATGCGCGGGCCGATCTTCTTGTCGCGCAGCAGCACCTGCAGCGCCTGGACGAAGGCCATCGTGGTCGAGATCTCGCGCTCGCCGCTGGCGGCCAGCAGGCGATCGAAGATCGACAGCGGCGGGATCTCCAGCGGCTCGCCGACGGACTTGCGGCTCGGCAGCGAACCGCCGAGCGCAGCGCGACGGCCTCGCAGGTACTTGATTTCCGGCGAATCGTCAGCCGGCTTGTAGAACGGCGTGTCCTTGATCTGATCGTCGGAGATCGGAATCTGGAAGCGGTCGCGGAAAGCGCGGAGCGCGTCCTCGCCCATCTTCTTCTGCTGGTGCGTGATGTTCTGGCCTTCGCCGGCCTCGCCCATGCCGTAGCCCTTGACCGTCTTGGCCAGGATCACCGTCGGCGTGCCGACATGCTTCACCGCGGCCGCATATGCCGCGTACAGCTTGTGCGGATCGTGCCCGCCGCGATTCAGGCGGCCGATGTCCTCGTCCGACATCGTCGACACCAGCTTCAGCGTTTCCGGGTGCTTGGCGAAGAAGTGCTCGCGCGTGTACTTGCCGCCCTTGGCCTTGTAGTTCTGGTATTCGCCGTCGACGGTCTCGTTGAAGATCTTGACCAGATGCCCGGTGCGGTCCTGCGCGATCAGCGCATCCCAGGCGCCGCCCCAGATCACCTTGATCACGTTCCAGCCGCCGCCGCGGAACACGCCTTCGAGTTCCTGGATGATCTTGCCGTTGCCGCGCACCGGGCCATCGAGCCGCTGCAGGTTGCAGTTGACGACGAAGACGAGGTTGTCGAGCTTCTCGCGCGCCGCGATGTCGATGGCGCCGAGCGATTCCGGCTCGTCCATCTCGCCGTCGCCGCAGAAGCACCAGACCTTGCGGCCGGTCGCCTTCATCAGGCCGCGATGCTCCAGATACTTCATCAGCCGCGCCTGATAGATCGCCTGGATCGGGCCCAGACCCATGCTGACCGTCGCGAACTGCCAGAAGTCCGGCATCAGCCACGGATGCGGATACGACGGCAGGCCGACGCCATCGGTCTCCATGCGGAAATTGCGCAACTGCGATTCGGTCAGCCGGCCTTCGAGGAAGGCGCGGGCATAGATGCCCGGCGTGCAGTGCCCCTGGATGTAGACCAGATCCGGGCCATCGGCGTGTTCCGGGCCTTTCCAGAAATGGTTGAAGCCGACGTCGTACAGCGTGGCCGCCGACGCGAAGCTGGCGATGTGGCCGCCGATGCCCGAATGCTCGCGGTTGGCGTTGATCACCATCGCCATCGCGTTCCAGCGGATGATCGAGCGGATCTTCCATTCCAGCGCGTGATCGCCCGGCGAGCGCTCTTCCAGATGCGGCGGAATGGTGTTGACGTAGGCGGTGTTCGGCGAGAACGGAATGTAGGCGCCGGAGAGCCGCGCCTTTTCCTGCAGTGCTTCCAGCAGGAAGTGCGCGCGTTCCGGGCCTTCGCGCTCGAGCACGGCGGCCAGCGCTTCCAGCCACTCGCGGGTTTCCTGCGGATCCGGGTCGGCAACCACCGGCGGCGTCGGGGCAATGGGTCCAGTCATGGGAAGGGTCCTGTTCTGGCCGGGTCGAGCGTAGCGCCTGATCATGCGCCTCGCCGCGGAACACCGGCACCGTCGGCACGATGCCGACCTGCGTGCCGGCACATTAGACGGGCGATATTGATACGTCCAATATATGTAACGTAGGCTTTCGATACTTGTCGCATACCGAGAGCGTGCCCCGGATGGAACTGCGTCACCTGCGCTATCTCGTTGCCGTGGCCGACGAACTGCACTTCACCCGCGCGGCGAAGCGGCTCGGCATGGAGCAGCCGCCGCTGTCGCAGCAGATTCGCCTGCTCGAAGCCGAGATCGGCACGCCGCTGTTCCATCGCGATGCCCGTGCCGTGCGCCTGACCGATGCCGGCCGGGTGTTCAGCGACGACGCCCGCGCCATCCTCGCGCATGTGCAGCGCGCCATCGATCACGCCCGCCGCGTGGCGCGCGGCGATCTCGGACGCATCGGCGTCGGCATGATCAACTCGGCACCGTTCCATCCGTTCGTGCCGCGCGTGCTGCGCGAGTACGGTCAGCAGCATCCGGATGTGGCGCTGTCGCTCGACGAGAACTCGACGCCGGTGCTCGCCGCCGCCGTGCTGGCCGATCAGCTCGACATCGCCTTCGTCCGCCCGCTGCTCGGCGACGAGCCGGGTCTGGTCACCGAAGCGCTGTTCGACGAGGACGTGCTGATCGCGCTGCCGCAGGCGCACCGGCTCGCGGCCGAACCGGCGCTGGCGCTCGACCAGCTCAAGGGCGAGCCGTTCGTGCTGTTCTCGCGCCCGGTCGGTGCCGGCTTGTACGACGACATCCTCGCCGCCTGCCGCCGCGCCGGCTTCAGCCCGCGCATCGGTCAGGAAGCGTCGCAGGTGACGTCGATCGTCAACCTCGTCGCCGCCGGCCTCGGCGTGTCGCTGGTGCCGGCGTCGATGCAGCAAATCCATTCCGACGGCGTGGCCTACCGCACCATCCTCGGCGATGCTCCGAAAGCCCGGATGAGCCTGGTCTACCGCCGTGGCGACGAATCGGCCACGGTGCGCAACATGGTGGCCCTCGCGCGGCGGGTGGCGGGGGTGATGGGGCTGTAGCTCGGCAGGCAGGCGGCGGCCGTGCCAGCGGGGCTTGTCGCACTTCGGGATTCCGGCATCGACAAGGCCGGCATCACCACGGCGCTGAAGGTGGCCCGCCACGCGCTGGCCGGCAAGATCGACTACTCGGGCGGCGCCTGCTTCTGGGATGGCAAAGACTTGAAGACGAATCCCGATCATCCGAAGCGCGGGAAAACCGTGAAGGGCGCGGAGCGCGGCCGCGACACGGCCGCATACGAATCGACTGCTGCGTACGGCGGCACGGTGTTCTGGCGGCTGACGCCGGCGTACGTCGAAGCAACGGGCAACAAGGTGTATCGATGATGACAAAGCGCCTGCCGGGCTTTCTGCTGCTGCTGACCCTGACCCGCGTTGCCGGCGCCGACGCGCCCGGTCTTGCCGCCGTGGCCGAGTGGCAGCGCGACCTGTTCACCAGCCGTCCGCAACGCATGGCGGGAACCTTCGTGCCGATTGCCTTCGAAGGCGGCAACGGCGAGCCGCAATACCATGCGTTTGTGGCTGACGAGGCCGACAGCACGCCAGCGCTGCGCTATTGCGAGTCGAAGACGCCGACGCTGCGCTGGGGCAAGGCGCGCTACGCGTTACCGGCCGTGACCGCGCGCTGGCGACGGCCGGACGATCCGACCGACTGGTCGCCCGATTCGATCCGCCGCTACCAGTGGCCGACAACCGTGGCCGGCAAGCCGCAGACCCTGACCTGCCTCGATGCCGCGTTTGCCGGTCTCGGCAGCAGCGGCGGCCTCGCGTCCTGGCGCGCCGTGCTCGTGCTGCAGGCCGGAAAACCGCGCGAATGGTTGTACTTCGCCGGTTACGGTGCCAGCTGCGAGGCGGTCGGCACCCTGAACGACGGCCGGATCGGCTTCGTGCAACTCACGCGACGCGATGGCGACGACGGTCTGTCGGCGCAGGTCTTCGCACTGGCCGGGCGCGGCAAGCTCGTGCCGGTGCAGGCGTACGTGCTGCGCGACGATGCGGCGGCGGTGAAAGGACTGCGGGTGGATTCCTTGTCCGCCGCGGCGAGTCACTGACAGCGCATCTGCTGGCGGAAGGCGATGATCTGGGCCTCGGTCATGCGCTTCGCGGTCTCGTCGTCAAGCGAGTTGCTCTCGACCCGAATCAGCCGAAACTCGGTGTCCACCAGCGACCACACCAGATAACCGCAACGGAACGGCAGGTGTTCGTATCGGCTTGAGAAGTCGACCGCGATGAACAGGCCCGGCGGTCCATTCTGGGGATTCTCGTACCGGGTGACCTGGTACAGCGACCGCTCCAGCAACTTGCCAGCGGACTTCGCGAGTGCGTTCTGTTCCGCAATCCAGCTCGACCGCGTGATCGTGGCCGCCATCGAGTCGCTCCAGTGCTCGAATGCGGCCTCGGCGTTTTCGGCGTCGATCGACTCCAGATACCGCAGCGACGCCGCACGAACTGTCGCCTCATCGGCACGCGCATCCCGATCGCCGAACGACGGCGTGGCCACCGACACCGCCGGCGCGTCCGTGCAGGCGACGTCCTGAACCAGATCCAGCCGTGGCGGCTCGGCGACCGCATCCGCCGGCCTCCCAACGCGCGCGGTCGACGTGTATTCAAACTTCTCCAGCACGAATGACCGGGGCGCGCAGACTTGCTCGAACACCGGTTGCAGCAGGCGCTGCGCGGCGTCGGTCGTCGTCACCGGCAGCGCGTCGGCCGTGACCCGGAATCTGCCACCCCCCAGCGGCTGTACGCGCGCCTCGGCACCGAGCGCAGACGAAGCGATCATCGTCAGGCTCAGCGCGATGATGAGATCGCATCGCAGTTGTCCGGCCATGCTCGAACCTCCGTGTTCTGATGCGGACGACGTTGCAAGCGCAGGCTGCCCGTCGACGAAGTACCGTCAAACCCGCGCCGCAATGAACGCTGCCCACACCGGATCCGGCGTCCATACCGCCAGCAGGTCGCGTTCGGCGATCTCGCGCGGGACGCCGGCCTTCAGCACGCGCCACAGGTAGACGAAGGCGGATACGCGCTTGTTGGCGGCGCAGTGAACGAACACGGTATGGCCGTCTTCGGCCGCCATCGCGGCGCAGAAGCGTTCGAAATCATCATCGGTCGGCGCGTCGAACAGCACCGGGATGTGGTGATAGCGAAGCCCCAGGCCGCGCAGGATGTCGTCTTCGTCCGGCAGCGCGTGGTCGGAGGTCGGCAGCGCGAGGTTGATCACGGCCTCGACGCCGATCGCGCGCAGGCCCTTGAATTCCTCGGCGCTCGGCTGCCCGGCGGTCAGCAGCTTTTCGCTGATCTCGTGCCAGTTGCGCGGCTTGCGCAGCATGCTCATGTCGAACGGCGGCGGGGTGAAGCCACGACGGAGCTGCAGGTCGCGCACGGCGTAACCGGTGCCGGCCGGCCACGGCTTGATCTGTTCGAGCGGCGTCTTCTTCCACTCGATCAGCTCGGCGCCGAGGTTGACCGTGCCTTCGGCGATGACGTGGTACGCGATGATGATCTGGTTCATCCGCTCGAACGGATAGAAGCCGATGAACTCGCCGATCCGGCCTTTCAGCCCCAGCTCTTCCTCGACTTCGCGCAGCACGCCGGATTCCGGGTGCGGATCGTTCTTTTCCAGAAAGCCGGTGATCAGCGCGAACATCTTCGGCGGCCACAGCGCGTTGCGGGCGAGGATGATCTCGCCTTCGTGCTCGACGATGGCCGCGACCACCGGCACCGGGTTGTCCCAGTGCACATAGCCGCAGGCACGGTCCGGGCAGGCGATGCGCTGCATTTCGCCGTGCAGCGCCAGTTCCAGCGGCTTGGCGCATTGCGGGCAGTACTTGAAACGACTCATGTCAGGGTGATCCGGAGGAAGGAATTCGGGGACGGCGGCAGGCGCTCGGGCAGCCGTCAGGTCAAGGTCTCGATGAACGCGGCGTAGCGTCCGCGATGGACCACGGCGACGCGCTCGTCGGCGCTGATCTGGGTTTCGATCTCGATGCGGGCGCGGCGGCGACGGCGCAGCGCCGTGACGAAACGCGGCCATTCGGCGTCCGGCACGGTCGAGATCGCGGTGAAATCGGCGGTCACCGGTTCGCGGAAATCGCAGTCGCTGTGCTGGACGACGATGTGGACATCGTCCAGCCCTTCGGCGCGAAGTGCCGTGCTCAGCAGCGACCAGCCGCCGAGAATGCCGAGTGTCGCCAGGCTGCCGCCGAACGCGGTACCGCGATGATTGCGATTGGCGGCGAGCGGTGCGGCGATTTCCATGCGGCTGCCATCGAACGCGACGACGCGCGCAGCCAGCGCCGCGGTCAGCGGAATGTTCGCGTGCAGGTAGGCGGTCAGGGCCTCGGGCGTGCTCATGGCGGCACCTTACTGGATGGCCTGCGCCGCCGTCACCGTCCACCTTGCCGACCGTGAACCGCCGGCACCACACTCGGCAGCCCCGCCTGCCGAATCCCGAACACCCGATGAAACCGCCGTTGTACAAGCTGTTGTACGTGCAGGTGATCGTGGCGATCGCCTGTGGCGCGCTGCTCGGGCATTTCGCGCCGGCCGATGCCACGGCGCTGAAGCCCCTCGGCGACGGCTTCATCAAGCTGATCAAGATGATCATCGCGCCGATCATCTTCTGCACCATCGTCAGCGGCATCGCCGGCGTGCAGGATCTGAAGAAGGTCGGCCGCGTCGGCGGCAAGGCGCTGCTGTATTTCGAGGTGGTGTCGACGTTCGCGCTGGCCATCGGGCTCGTCGTCGCCAACCTGGTGAAGCCGGGCGCCGGCTTCAATGTCGACCCCGCGACGCTCGACCCGAAGGCGATTGCCGACTACACGACGCGGGCGCACGACCAGAGCACGGTCGCCTTCCTGCTGAACATCATTCCGGAGACTTTCGTCAGCGCCTTCGCCCGAGGCGAGATCCTGCAGGTGCTGCTGCTCGGCATCCTGTTCGGCTTCGCGCTGGCGGCGATGGGCGAGCGCGGCAAGGCGCTGCTGGCGACGATCGACGACTTCACCAAGGCCGTGTTCGGCGTGGCCGGCATCATCATGAAGGCGGCACCGGTCGGTGCGTTCGGCGCGATGGCGTTCACCATCGGCAAGTACGGCGTCGATTCGCTGGCGCAGCTCGGTGCCCTGATCGCCAGCGTCTACGGCACCAGCCTGCTGTTCGTGTTCGTGGTGCTCGGCGCCATCGCGAAGCTGACCGGCTTCAGCCTGCTGCGCTTCCTCGGCTACATCAAGGAAGAACTGCTGATCGTGCTCGGCACCAGTTCGTCGGAAAGTGCTCTGCCGCGGCTGATGCAGAAGCTGGAGAAGCTCGGCGCGTCGAAATCGGTGGTCGGGCTCGTGGTGCCGACCGGCTACTCGTTCAATCTCGACGGCACCAACATCTACATGACGATGGCTGCGCTGTTCATCGCGCAGGCGATGAATGTCGAGCTGACCTTGGGGCAGGAACTGACGGTGCTTGGGGTGGCGATGCTGACCTCCAAGGGCGCGACCGGCGTCACCGGCGCCGGCTTCGTCACGCTCGCCGCGACCCTGCAGGTGATCCCGACGATTCCGGTCGCCGGCATGGCGCTGATCCTTGGCGTCGACCGCTTCATGAGCGAATGCCGCGCGCTGACCAACTTCATCGGCAATGGCGTGGCCGCACTCGTCATCGCCCGCTGGGAAGGCGAGCTGGATCGCGGGCAGCTGGCGGCGGAGCTGCGCGGCGACCGCGTGGCCAAGTCCTAGTCCTGGTCCTCGACGCGGGCCGACCGACGGCAGCGTGCAGCCACGACCCCGTAGACCGCGACACTCCACAGCACGAAGGCGATCGCGAGGTTCCGCTGATCGTCCGGGGTCAGCGCCGCCGGATAGATCATCGGTAGCAGGTAGTACTCGATGAAACCGCCGCCGTAGCCGGCATCGCCAGCCAAGGCCCGGTAATGGTTCTCGAGCCGGGTCAGCGGGCAGATGCCATGCGTGGCCTCGATCCAGACACCCCAGGCCAGCGCCGGCAGATGCAGCGCCGCGAGCCAGCGCCGCCACAGCAGCAGCACGCCGCCGAACACGGCGAACAGGATGAACGCGAGATGCACGAGCAGCACGGCATCGGCGGCGAGCCGGGCGGCCATCGCCGCTACTTGCCGAGGCAGAACGTGGAGAAGATGCGGCCGAGCAGATCGTCCGCCGTGTAGCGGCCGGTGATCGCTTCCAGCGCGGCCTGCGCCAGCCGCAGATGCTCGGCGATCAGTTCCGGGCTGCGCAGGCCCTGCGTCCTGGCCTGCGCGATCTCGGCGGCGGCCTGACGCAGCGCGTCGACATGGCGGGTGCGGGCGCCGAAGGCGTCGCCGGCCGTGTCATCGAGTCCGGCCGCGGCATGCAAGGCGCTGATCAGGCTGGGGATTCCGTCGCCGGTCGCAGCCGACAGGCGCAGATTGCCCCGTGCTCCGGGCTCGTCATCAACCCCGTCGACGGCCGTCGCCGGCTGGCCGCTCAAGTCGCACTTGGTGTGCACGATCCGCCGCGGCACGGTGGCCGGCAGGGTCGCGAGCAGCGCCTCGTCGTCGGCCGTGACGCCGCTGCGATCGTCGACCAGATAGAGCAGCAGTTCCGCCTGTTCGACCGCGCGCCGTGCCCGTTCGATGCCGATGCGTTCGATCTCGTCGCGGGTTTCGCGCAGCCCGGCGGTATCGAGCACGGTCACCGGCAGGCCATCGAGCACCAGATGCTCGCGCAGCACGTCGCGCGTGGTGCCGGGAATCGGCGAGACGATCGCGGCGTCGGTGCCGGCGAGGCGATTCAGCAGGGTGGACTTGCCGACGTTCGGCTGGCCGGCGATCGCGACGACCAAGCCATCGCGCAGCCGCCGGCCCTGCGCCGCGGACACGAGCAACTGCGCCAGCTGCTGGTCGAGCGCAGCAAGCCGCTCGATCATCTGCGCCGACGACAGCCACGGCACGTCTTCGTCGGCGAAATCCAGCGCGGCTTCCAGATCGGCCCGCAACGCGATCAGGGCATCGACCAGCCCGCCGACACGTTGCGAGAACTCGCCGTGCAGCGAGCGGCTGGCGGCGCGAACGGCGGCCTGACTGCCGGCGTCGATCAGGTCGGCAATGCTTTCGGCCTGCGCCAGATCGAGCCGGCCGTTGACGAACGCGCGCTCGGAAAATTCGCCGGGGCGGGCGAGGCGGGCACCGGCGCGCACGGCGGCGCGCAGCAGCAGATCGAGCACGACCGGGCCGCCGTGGCCCTGCAGTTCGACCACCGCTTCGCCGGTGAACGAGTTCGGCGCCGGGAACCACAGCACGAGGCCATGATCGATGACGATGCCATCGCCATCGCGGAACCGGCGCAAGCCGGCGACGCGGGGTTCCGGCACCCGGCCACAGATCGTGGCGGCGATGGCGGCGGCTTCCGGCCCGGAAATCCGCAGCAGTCCGACCGCGCCGCGACCGGGCGCGGTGGCGACGGCAGCGATGGTGTCGACAGCGCGCGAGTCGGAAGCGGTCATGGCGCGCAGTTTACGGCGCGGGCACCGAAGCCCGGCGCGAGCGGCCTCCCCTCGCAGGCGAGGGCAGGCAGGGCCGTCGCGCGGGCGATCAGGCCTTCTTCAGCTCGCGCTTGGCGCCGTCGGCCTGCTCGATCCGATAGGTGATGTACTTCTGCTGCGCGATGCCGATGACGTTCGACACGAACCAGTAGACGACGAGGCCGGCCGGGAAGAACAGGAACATGCCGGTGAACGCGATCGGCATGATGTTCATGATCCGCGCCTGCATCGGGTCCATCGTCGCGAGCTGACCGGACATGCGCTGCTGCAGCCACATCGACGCGCCGTACAGCACCGGCATGATGTACAGCGGATCGGCGGCCGACAGATCCTGCAGCCACAGCATGAACGGCGCCTGGCGCAGTTCGACCGATTCGATCAGCACCCAGTACAGCGAGAAGAACACCGGCATCTGCACCAGGATCGGCCAGCAGCCGGCGAGCGGGTTGAAGCCTTCCTTCTTGTACAGATCCATCATCGCGCGGCTGAGCTTTTCGCGATCGTCCGCGTAGCGCTCCTTCAGTTCGGCGATGCGCGGCGTGAACTTCTTCATCTTCGCCATCGACTTGTACTGCGCGGCAGTCAGCGGATAGAACAGCAGCTTGACCAGCAGGGTCAGCAGAATGATCGACCAGCCCCAGTTGCCAACCAGGCCGTGGAAGAAGTTCATCGCCACGAACAGCGGCTTGGCGATGACGGTGAGGATGCCGTAGTCCTCGGTCAGCGCGAGGCCCGGCGCGACAGCATCCAGTTTGCCCTGCAGCTTCGGGCCGATGTACAGGCCGGTGCTGAAGCTGGCTTCGGCCCCATCGGCCACCAGCTTGCCGGCGCCGAGGTACTGGCCGAGATAATTCGTGCCGCCGGCCGGCTTGCCGCTCAGGGTCAGGGCCTCGTCCGCTGGCGGGATGATGGCGGCGATGAAGTAATGCTGGATCATCGCCAGCCAGCCGCCGGTCTGCTTCGACTCGTACGGCGCGCCGTTCAGTTCGGTCAGCTTGATCTTCTTGAAGCGGTAGTCGGTCGTGCCAGGCTTCTGCTCGAACACACCCATGCCGAGGAAGGTCGAGATGAACTTCTGGGCCTTCTCCGACGACACCGGGTTGCGCAGCCAGCGCGCGTACGGGCTGACATTCAGCGGCTGCCCGGACTTGTTGACGATGCTCTGCACCAGTTCGATCTGGTAGCTGCCGCGCTTGATCCGATAAACCTTGCGCAGGGTGACGCCGCTGGCATCGGTGGTTTCGAACGGCACGTCGAGCGTGTCGACACCCGGCGCCAGCTCGTACGCGGTCTGCGGGGTCGAGTAGATCGTCTGGCCGGTGGCCAATGGCTTTTCGACGGCGGCAAGGCCGGCCTGCAGGGTGAACACCTGACCATCGCGATCGTTCAACAGCGGCAGCTTGCGCGTCGGGTCGTTCTTCTCGAGCTGGTAGTTCAGCAGCTCCACGCGGCGCAACTCAGCCCCGGCGGTCGAAATCTCGGCATCGATCAGATCGGTCTTGACCCGGATGGTCTGGGCGGCAACCGGCGCGGCAGCCGTGCCGTCGGCGACGGTCGGCGCGGCATTCGGATCAGACTTGGCGTCGGTCGCCGACGGCACCGGCGGTGCAGTCGGATCGGCAGGCACGTTGGCCGCGGCCGTCGCAGCCGGGCTGGTTGCAGCGATCGCGGCGGCGGACGGGAAATCCTTGTTCCAGGCTTCGTACAGCAGGAACAGGATCACGCCCAGCACCGCGATCAATGCCATGCGGCGAGTTTCCATGGGGTCTAGCGCTCCGGAACAGGGTCAAGGCCACCGGCATTGAGCGGGTGGCAGCGGGAAATGCGTTTGAGGGCAAGCCAGCTGCCACGCGCTGGGCCGAAGCGTTCGATCGCTTCGACCGCGTAATGGGAGCAGCTGGGGTGGAAACGGCAGCGGGGTCCGAGCAACGGACTTATCCCGCGCTGGTAGGCGCGGATGGGGCCGATGAGGAGCGCGCGCATCGTTCGATCACCAAGGTCCAGATGTCGGCAAGCAAGGCGCGAATCGCGTCATTGCTCAGGTCGGCCAGTCCGGAATGTGCGAAGAACACCAGGTCCACCGCCGGAAGCCGCGCGCGATTGTGCCGGAAATCCTCGCGGATGAGTCGCTTGATCCGGTTCCGGTCATGGGCATCGGCAACCGCCTTCTTGGCGATGGCCAGACCGAGCCGGGGATGCGGCATTGCGTTCAACCGGTAGCTCAGGCCGAGCGGCGAGCGCTTGAGGCGCCGCCCTTCGGCAAACACCAGCTTGAACTCGGCCGGGTTGTGCAGACGGGCGGCCGGCGGGAACACCGGCCTCGGGCAGAGCGCGTACTGTTGCGACGCCGCCGTTCGGGCCGCAGTGACTGCGGTCCAGCTGTCAGAACGTGCGGCCCGCAAGTCAGGCTCTGGATGCTTCGACGACGCTGCGCGCGAACGCTTCGTCGTCGGCCCGGGCGCTTCGCGGGGCAAAGCGCCGGTCACCGTGATGTCGACAGCGACCGTGCAGCGCGGGCTGTCCGTGACGGCGTCCTTACGGAATCAGGCGAGCGCGGCCCTTGGCGCGACGACGAGCGAGCACGGCACGACCACCGGCAGTTGCCATGCGGGCGCGGAAACCGTGGGTGCGGGTGCGGCGCAGCGTGTGCGGCTGGAAAGTACGTTTGCTCATGGGTCTACTCGTTGGCGGACCGCGATTCTAGCCGCTGTCCGCGCCGGGCATCAAGCCGATTGGCGAAAAACTCAGCATCCGGTCATCGGAAGGCCCCGCCAACAACAGTTCCCAGCCTGTGGATAAGCTCGGCAGGCAGACGGTAGACTGCTTCCCCGACGCGGTCCGTCCGGCCTTGCTGCCGATGATCCCGACCGTGCTTCGGGCCCTTTTCTGCTGCGTCATCCAAGCCCTTCGCCCGATGCTGAATCAAGACCTGTGGGACCGCTGTATCGACCGGCTGGAAGCCGATCTCCCGGAAAAGGAGATCAGCACCTGGATCCGTCCGCTGCGCATCGTGCTGGCGGAAGATCAGGTGACGTTGCTGGCGCCTAACCGGATCGTGATGGACCGGGTCAAGAGCGATTTTCTCGGCCGCATCCAGCGCACGCTGTCGAGCCTCGCCGCGTTCGATGTCGTGGTCAATCTCGCGGTCGGCGCGGTCAATGTCGAGAATGCCCGCGGCACCAGCGTCAGCACCTCGTCCGGCGCGGCGTCGTCGCCGATCGACGACGCCATGCCGTATGGCCGCGGCAAGCTCGACCCGCGCTACACACTGTCGTCGTTCATCGAGGGCAAGTCGAACTCGCAGGCTCGGGCCGCCGGCCTGCAGGTCGCTTCGGCACCGGGTGGGGTCTACAACCCGCTGCTGATCTACGGCGAATCGGGCCTCGGCAAGACGCACCTGATGCACGGCATCGGCAATGCCATCCTGGCCGAGAAGGCCAATGCCCGGATCATCTATGTCGGCGCCGAGCAGTGGTTCAACCAGATGGTGTCCGCCATCCGCTACGGCAAGCAGGTCGAGTTCAAGAACTTCTACCGCACGGTCGATGCGCTGCTGATCGACGACATCCACTTTCTGGCTGGCAAGGAACACTCGCAGGAAGAGTTCTTCCACACCTTCAATGCCCTAATCGACGGCCGCAAGCAGATCGTGCTGACCTGCGACCGTTATCCGCGTGAACTCGACGCGCTCGATGACCGCCTGAAGTCGCGGTTCACCTGGGGCCTGTCGGTGCCGATCGAACCGCCGGAGTTCGAGACGCGCATCGCGATCCTGCAGGCGAAGGCCGATGTGCTCGGCATCCGCCTGCCGGACGATGTCGCCGTGCTCGTCGCCCAGCGCATCCGTTCGAACGTCCGCGAGCTCGAAGGCGCGCTGCACCGCCTGAACGCCTCGGCCCGACTGACCGGCGCGCCGATCACCGCCGAATTCGCCCGCGTGACGCTCAAGGACATGCTGGCCTCGTACGACCGTGCCGTGACGCTCGACAACATCAAGCGCACGGTGGCGGCGTACTACAACATCCGGCTGGCCGACCTGACCTCGGTGCGCCGCACCCGGACCCTGGCCCGGCCTCGGCAGATCGCGATGGCCCTGTCGAAGGAGCTGACCCGGCACAGCTATCCGGAAATCGGCGCCGCCTTCGGCAAGGACCACACGACCGTGCTGCACGCTTGCCGCAAGGTGGCCGAGCTGTGCCGCGAAGACGATCGTCTGAAGGAAGACTACGAAAACCTGCTGCGCCAGCTGACCAACTGACGCGACCCGACCACGCCGATGGCGGCGGTTGCGACAGCGCGGAAAATCGCTGAAAACGCTTCAAAAACAGTGGAAAGAGCGCTGGAACAAGCTGTGTATAATCGCCCGACGACCTCGGGACAGCTTTTTATCCACAGCTTTATCCCGGTGTTGTGCCACTGTCCATCCCGCGATGGATCGGTGCTTGAAAACGCATCAAAGCCTTGAAAAGATTGAGCGAAATGGTTCTGTCCACAGTTCGGGCACGGCACTATTAGAACTAGTCTTTAAAGATTCAAACCAATCTATTCAGTAGTCCGATCATGAATATCCAGATCTCTCGCGGTGAGCTCCTGTCGGCGCTGCAATCGGTCATCGGTGTCGTCGAACGTCGGCAGTCGCTGCCGATCCTCGGCAACCTGCTGCTCGAAGCGAAGGACGATCTGTTGATCCTCGTCGGCACCGATCTGGAACTGCAGGTCGAACGCAAGGTTCGCGTGCAGAACATCGCCCCGGGCCGCATCACGGCACCGGCGCGCAAGCTGCACGACATCTGCCGCGGCCTGCCGGAAGGCGCGATGCTCAGCCTCGAGTACGCCGACAACAAGCTCACGCTGAAGTCCGGCCGCAGCCGTTTCGCGCTGGCGACCTTGCCGGCCGAGGAATTCCCGATGTTCTCGTCGGATCCGGCTGACGTCGAACTCGACTTGAGCAATCGCGAACTGAAGGATCTGCTGTCCCGTACGCAGTTCGCGATGGCCCAGCAGGATGTCCGCTACTACCTGAACGGCCTGCTGCTCGAAATCCGCCCAAGTCGTCTGCGCGCGGTTGCCACCGATGGTCACCGTCTGGCCATGGCGGAACTGAACCGCGAGCACAGCGCCAAGAAGGACACCCAGGTGATCCTGCCGCGCAAGACCGTCATCGAACTGCAGCGGCTGCTCGACACCAGCGAAGCGCCGGTCAAGCTGTCGCTGACGACGAACCAGATCCAGGTCGATGTCGAAGACCTGCGCCTGACCTCGAAGCTGATCGAAGGCCGCTTCCCGGACTACGAGCGCGTGATCCCGGAAGACTCGGACAAGATCGTCAAGTGCGGTCGCCAAAAGGTGCGTGCGGCGCTGTCGCGAGCGGCGATTCTGTCTAACGAGAAGTTCCGCGGCGTGCGCCTCACCGTTGCCGACGACATGCTGCGGATCCAGACCCAGAATCCGGAACAGGAAGAAGCCGAGGAAGAAGTCGAGATCGAATACCAGGGTGCTTCGCTGGAGATCGGTTTCAACGTCAGCTACCTGCTGGACGCGCTCGATGCCATCGAAGGTGACGAGTTCATCTTCAAGCTGCGCAGCCCGGACGCCAGCGGCCTGATCCATGACGCGGCGCAGGCCAGCGGCAAGTTCGTCGTGATGCCGATGCGGCTGTAAGCGGCTGCCAAGCCGGGAACCATGCTTCCATGCGTTTCCGTCGGGCGAGAGCGCAACACTTTCGCCTGTTTCACGACTTGCTGTTCGAGCCGCATCCCGGCTTGAACATCGTCACCGGCGCCAATGCCGCCGGCAAGACGACATTGCTTGAAGCGCTCTACGTAGCAGCCCGCGGTGAAAGTCATCGCGGGGCTGCGACCAGCCTCGTCGCCGACGGACAGTCGGCCTTCCAGATCGAAACCCGCATCGTCGGTGAAGATGGCCGGCCGGACGATCGCGTGGACGTACGCTGGCAGGATCGGCGGATGGGTGTTCGCATCAATGATCAGCCAGCGAGCCTGTCGGAACTGGTGCGTCGGATGCCAGTTCTGCTGCTCGACCCACAGGCGCACCAGCTGATCGAGGAAGGCCCAGGCATCCGACGTCGCTTTGTCGACTGGGGCGTGTTCCACATGGAACAGGATTTCTTTGGTCTGTGGCGGCGTTACAACCGGGCACTGAAGCAACGCAACTCGGCGTTGCGTGCAAACGCCGGCACACGCGAGATCGAAAGCTGGTCGCCGGAGCTGGTAACGACGGCATCGGCCCTGACCGATTGCCGAGTGGCCTATCTCGCCAAACTGGTTGAACGGGTACCGACGTACTGGCAGTCTCTGGTCGATGAGGACCGCTGGTCAATCGGCTTTCAGCGGGGCTGGAAGGACGATGAGCCGTTCGACGAAACGCTCAGACGCAACCTCGAAGGCGATCGAAAAACTGGCCATACCCGCGAAGGCCCCCATCGGGCGGAACTGCGGATATTGAGCGATAATCGTCTGTTGAAAGAGCGGATCAGCCGCGGCCAGCAAAAGTTGCTGATCGCCGGGCTTGTTCTGGCGCAAGGCGAGTTGTATCGGCAGCAGCATGGTGATTCGCCGGTGCTGCTGCTGGATGACTTCGCTGCGGAGTTGTCGCTGGCTTCGCAGCAGCGTCTGCTGGCAGCGCTGCAAGCGTGGCCGGGCCAGTGTGTGATCACGGCGCTGGAATACAGTCCGCTGTTGCAAGAGGCACAGCCTCACGCGATGTTCCACGTGGAACATGGCGCGATTACCCATCTGAAGAACCTGACGACATGACGGACCAGAACGACGCCCCGAACCCGAATCAGAATCACATCCCGAGCGGCAATTACGACGCCAGCGCGATCAAAGTTCTGAAAGGTCTCGATGCCGTGCGCCAGCGCCCCGGCATGTACATCGGCGATACCGACGACGGCACCGGCCTGCACCACATGGTGTTCGAAGTCGTCGACAACTCGGTCGACGAAGCGCTTGCCGGGCATTGCACCGAGATCACCGTGACCCTGCAGCTCGATGGCAGCGTCACCGTCACCGACAACGGTCGCGGCATTCCGGTCGACATCCACGAGGAAGAAGGCCGTTCGGCCGCCGAAGTGATCATGACCATCCTGCATGCCGGCGGTAAGTTCGGCGGCAGCGGCTACAAGGTCTCCGGCGGTCTGCACGGCGTCGGCGTGTCGGTGGTCAACGCGCTGTCGGAAGTGCTGCTGCTCGACATTCATCGCAACGGCCACCACCACCATCAGGAATACCGGATGGGCGTGCCGCAGGCGCCGCTGGCGATCGTCGGCCCGTCCGACAAGCGCGGCACGTCGGTGCGCTTCTATCCGAGCGGCAAGGTCTTCACCAACCTCGAATTCCATTACGACATCCTCGCCAAGCGCCTGCGCGAGCTGTCGTTCCTGAACTCCGGCCTGCGCATCGTGCTGCGCGAAGAACTGAGCAACCGCGAAGACATCTTCGAATACATCGGCGGCATCAAGGCGTTCGTCGAATACCTGAACCGCAACAAGACCGCGCTGCACGAGACCGTGCTGTACATCAACGCCGAGATCGATGGCATCGCCGTCGAGGCGGCGCTGCAGTGGAACGACTCGTATCAGGAAAACGTCTTCTGCTTCACCAACAACATTCCGCAGAAGGACGGCGGCACGCACCTGACCGGTTTCCGCAACGCGCTGACCCGTACCCTGAACGAGTACGTCGAAAGCCAGGGTCTGGCCAAGAAGGAAAAGGTCGAGCCGGTGGGTGACGATTCGCGCGAAGGCCTGACCGCTGTGCTGTCGGTCAAGCTGCGCGATCCGAAGTTCTCGTCGCAGACCAAGGAAAAGCTGGTGTCGTCGGAAGCCAAGGCGGCGGTCGAAAGCGTGATGAACAAGAAGCTCGGCGAGTTCCTGCTTGAGCGCCCGCGCGAAGCGAAAGCCATCGCTGCGAAGATCATCGAAGCCGCTCGCGCCCGTGAAGCGGCCCGCAAGGCGCGCGACCTGAATCGCCGCAAGAGCGTGCTCGACATTGCCGGCCTGCCCGGCAAGCTGGCGGATTGTCAGGAAAAGGATCCGGCGAAATCCGAACTGTTTCTGGTCGAGGGTGACTCCGCCGGCGGCTCCGCCAAGCAGGGTCGCGATCGCCGCTTCCAGGCCATCCTGCCGTTGAAGGGCAAGATCCTGAATGTCGAGAAGGCGCGGCTCGAAAAGATGCTGTCGTCGGCGGAAGTCGGCACCCTGATCACCGCACTTGGCTGCGGCATCGGGCGCGATGACATGAAGCCGGAGAACCTGCGCTACCACCGCATCATCATCATGACCGACGCCGACGTCGACGGCGCCCACATCCGCACCCTGCTGCTGACGTTCTTCTACCGCCACATGTACGCGCTGGTCGAGCGCGGCCACGTCTACATCGCGCAGCCGCCGTTGTACAAGCTGAAGAGCGGCAAGCACGAGACCTACGTGAAGGACAATCACGAGCTCGAGGACTGGCTGCTGAAGTCCGCGCTCGACGAAGCCGCGCTGATCCCGGCGGCCGATGCCCCGGCGCTGCCCGCCGACAAGCTGTCGCAGCTGGTGCGCGATACCTCGCGCATTCAGGGCGCGATCGAACGCCTGAGCCGTCACTATGACCGTCACGTGCTCGAACGCCTGTTCGAACGCGCGCCGATCGCCCCCAGCGAAACCCGCGAGGCCTGGCTTGCCGAGTTCGCCGCCAGCCTCAATGCCGGCGTTGCCGTCCAGCGCTATCTCGTTGAAATGCAAGGCACTTCGCTGATCGTCAACCAGCTGGTGCACGGTCTCGCGCACCGCTACGTGTTCAACGAAGACTTCTTCAACACGCCGGAATACCAGCTGGTGTCGAAGTTCAACACCGAGGTCAGGACGCTGATCGCCGCCGGAGCCGTCGCCAAGCGCGGCGAGCGGACCCGCAGCGTCGGCAGCTTCGCCGAAGCCTACGTCTGGTTCACCGGCGAAGCCCGCCGCGGCCTGCACGTGCAGCGCTACAAGGGCCTCGGCGAAATGAACCCGGAACAGCTGTGGGAAACCACGCTCGACCCGACCGTCCGCCGCCTCGTGCAGGTCCGGGTCGAAGACCTGATCGCCGCCGACCAGATGTTCACCACGCTGATGGGCGAAGACGTCGAACCGCGTCGTGACTTCATCGAGCGGCACGCCTTGCTGGTCGGCAATCTGGACGTCTGATCGACGACGGCGACTCGGCGTTGCGGTCGACAACGATCCGCGCGGCTGATTGCCAGGCAGAACGCCGCGCATCGTCGCCAAGGTTGCCACGATGAATGACTCGCTCCAGCCGCTGCGCATCCCCGGCGGCTGGCACGTGTCGTGGAACACGCTGTTCGAAGCGGACCCGACGCCCGAGAACGTCGCGCACGGCTATTTCGGCGGCTCGTCGTTGTTTGCCGCGACCCACGAGTCCTTGCGGTTGCAACTCGATCTTGTTTGGCAGCCCGAGGATGACCCGCAAGGCGAATACCGGCTGATCGTCGAATACGCGCCGTGGCTGCGAACGCCAAACGGCCGCCGCCGAAAGGATGTCCCGCTCGATTTTCGCAATGCACGGCTCGTGCACGAATTCAGCACGCGAAATCGAATCGAACTGGTCCGCGAACTCGAAAAGTCGCTGCGCGGGCGCAGCGAGTGGATCGAGCATTCTTGACAGCACGCTGTATCGTCTCGGACGGGATTACGCTCGCCAGAACGCAGGCAGAGCGAGATTCGAATGGCAAAGCTCCGAGCGCTTGAGCACGTCGCACGGACATTGGCGACGATGTTCGTGAGCCGCAACAACGATGTCGACGGCTACTGGGCCATCGGCCGCTTGTACCGGATCGCCATCGCGAACGGTCGGACCCCGCTTGAACTCAACCTGCTGGCTTCAGCAGATGACGTGCATCAAGTCGGGGATTTGCGCATTGTTCGTCAGCACTATGCGAACGATCTGCTCATGCAGCTCCGTCATGCCGGCGTAGGAGCCGTGCCGTTCAAGGTGGCGGTGATCCGGGTTCACTTCGCCCTTTCGCGTCAGCAGCCCGCCCGGTTCGACGCCAGCTACGGTACCTATTACGGTGATCCGGTCGAATGCATCGTGGAACTGGAAACCGAAGTGGGACACGCCTGCAGGGCGTCCGCGCGGACACGTGCAGCGCCACATGACGCGACGCGCGAACAGCAGAGGCTTGACGCTCACGCCGTTCGCTTGGATTCGACGCATTTAGCACCGATTGCTGCCTCGTCAGTTGGCAGCTTTACGGAGCGCTAGCCATCCTCCTGGTACCTCAGTGTGTGTGTCGCGCCAAGGTTCTGAAGCAGCTCGGTACCTGTCAGCGTTGGGTGCCGCGTGTTCAACGCGCCGAGCGGTTTGCGAAGCAATCGGGGCGGTGCAGCGTTGCGCTTAGCAACGCCTTGCTGCGGCTTGCGGCGGTGTATTGGGCGAATCGCGGCGACACGCATGCCTTGCAGACGGGTTTCTCGTGACTCCAGGGCGAGTGCCTGCGACCAATGCTGATTACAGGCCCTACTGCTGTGACCGTTCCCTTACTTCACCAAAGCCCGATACGCCGCCGGTGCGATGCCATACGCCGCGCGAAAACTGCGGGTGAAATGCGATTGATCGTGGAAGCCTGCGTCTGCGGCGATATCGACGATGCCGCGCGAAGTGCTGGCCACGGCGGCGGCGGCGCGTTCCAGGCGGTGACGTCGGGCGTAGTCGCCGGGTGAGCAGCCGCTCACGGCGCGAAAGGCCCGGGCCAGGTAGACCGGGTGCAGGTCGAAGCTGCGGGCAAGGCGATTCAGGCCGTCCGCTTCGAGGGCGAAGGCCGGGTCGTCGCGCAGGGCGTCCTGACAGCGCCGGAGCCAGGCCGGCGCACGGTCGAGCGTGCGTTCGATGTCGGCCGCGAAAGACCCAGCGAGCTCGGCGACGAGGCTGTCGGCATCGATCGCACTGGGCTCGGGCCGGTGCAGCACCTGCAGCAGCCGTTGCAGGCTGCGCTGGCTGGCCGCGCCCTGTCGCGCAACCGGCCAGCCCGGCAGGCGCAGGTCCCGGCTCAGCCGCTGCCAATGTGCAAAGCCGATGGTGATCGCGGAAAAGCGCGCTTCTTCAAGCACTTGCGTTTCGGCGAAGCAATCATGGTGCTCGGTGCCGGGCGGATTGAACAGCAGCAGCGGCTCGCGCAGGTCGGCGTCGGCGGCGCCATCGGCCAGGCTGTCATAGCGGCCGCGTTCGACCACGATGAAGTGCGCCTCGACATGCCGATGCTCGACGATGTCGTGCGCCGGCACGCTCGGCACGCAGCGGCTGATGCCGACGTCCGCGACCTGCTGGCGCGCCAGAACCTGTCCAAGAATGCGGGTGGCGGTCATTCTCGGACGCTAGACGATTTTCCTGTCCGCTGACGACTTTCGAACGTGCGGTCGGTGACTCGTCAGCCCCCGTGCCCGTCAGTCGACGGCGGTGTTCAGGTTGCCGGCGTACAAGTGTCGGATCGCGCGTGCTTGTTACGCTCGCGGCTTCTGTCCTCGACCGCACGCTCGTTCATGACTCGAAACCTGTTCAAAATCAGCATTGTGGCCGCCAGCTTCGCGCTGCTGTCGTCAGCCGTGGCAGCGGATCCAACGGCCAGCGATGACGGCTGGACCGTCGCGCCGCCCGATGTGGCGGACGTGCTGCCGGACAGGCTCGCAGCGATGACCGAGGCCTTGCGCGCGAAGCGCTTCGAGTCGATCACCAGCGTCGTCGTCGCGCGCCACGGCCGGATCGTCTACGAGCAGTATTTCGATGCCGAGCCTGCCGGTGACAGCCCGGCGACAGAAACCGGCCGTGACGCCCTGCGCAACACGCGCTCGGCGACCAAGACGGTTGTCGGCATGCTGATCGGTCAGGCGATCGCCGATCACCGCATTGCCGGCGTATCCGCCCCGGTGCTGCGCAACCTGCCGAAGCGCTATGCCCGACACGGCGCGGAAACGCCGCGCAAGGCCGCGATCCGCTACGAGGATCTGCTGACGATGAGCGGGCCGCTGGAATGCGATGACTGGAACGAGTGGTCCCGCGGCAATGAAGAGCGCATGTACCTGCTTGAAGACTGGCTCGATTTCTACTGGACGCTGCCGCTGCGCGGCTTCCCGGAATGGCAGCCGAAGCCGGCGGATTCGCCGTACGGCCGCGCGTTCAGCTACTGCACGGCTGGCGTCGTCAGCCTGGGCGCGGCGGTGGAAGGCGCGACCGGCGAACCGCTGGATCGCTATGCCGAACGCCGGCTGTTTGCACCGCTCGGCATCACGCGCCTGCACTGGCAGCGGCTGCCGCTCGGCACCCCGATGGCCGGCGGCGGGCTCGGCCTGCGCAGCCGCGATCTGCTGAAGCTTGGCCAGCTGTACCTGCAAGGCGGCGTCTGGAACGGCAAGCCGCTGATGGACGCCGCGTGGGTGCAGCAATCCCTGAGCCCGAAGGCGCGCATGCCGGACGGCACGAACTATGGCTATCTGTGGTGGCTGCATCAGCTCAAGTCGGCGGACGGCCGGACCCTCGGCACGGCGGCGATGAATGGCGCCGGCGGCAACAGCGTGCAGGTGATACCGGCGCTCGATGCCGTGATCGTCATCACCAGCACCAACTTCCAGATTCGCAACGCGCCGAAGCTCACGTTCCAGCTGCTGACCGAGCATCTGCTGCCGGCGTTGCCGGACTCCGCACCACCAGCCGCCGGCGCTGCCTCTGGAGACACGCCAAGGCATTGATTTCGTGCAGCGTTTGCGGGACAGTCCGGCAGCAACCGGAGTGCTCGATCGATGAAGACGCTGGCGATCTACAACGTCAAGGGCGGGGTCGGAAAGACCGCGGCGGCGGTCAATCTCGCGTATCTGGCCGCCGAATCCGGCCTGCCGACCGTGCTGTGGGATCTCGATCCGCAGGGTGCGGCGAGCTGGTATCTGCATGGCGATGACGCGAAGGCGCCGGACAAGTCGGTCTGGCGCGGCTCGTCGCCGATCGGCCGCCGCATCGTCGCCACGCCGCATCACGAGCAGCTGCACCTGATTCCGGCCGATCTCGAAACCCGCCACCTCGACGTCTGGCTGCGCAAGGACGACAACAGTCACGACCGGCTGGCGAGCCTGATCGAGCCGCTGTCGGAGCAGTACAGCCTCGTCGTGCTCGACTGCCCGCCCAGCCTGTCGCATGTCGCCGACAACATCTTCGCGGCGGCCGATCGCATCCTCGTGCCGACGGTGCCGACGCACCTGAGCCTGCGCGCGCTGATGACCTTGATCGACTACTTCAAGGCGCACGAGCTGCCGCGCACGCGGCTGAAGCCGTTCTGGTCGATGGCGGACCGCCGCCGCGGCCTGCATCGCGGCTTGATCGAGCAGCCGCCGAAAGCGATGAAGGATGTCTGCGCCTCGGTCATTCCGTACGCGGCATCGGTCGAACGCATGGGCGAAACGCGGGCGCCGATCGCGCTCAGCGAGCCATCGAGCTACGCCGCCGAGGCCTACCGGGCGCTGTGGGCCGAAAACGCGAACTACCTGCGGCGCGGGTGAGCGCTCAGGCAGCGGGCGGCGCCACCAGCACCCGCGCCGGTTCGCCGCGCAAGGCGCGCAACACTTCGTCGACGGTACGTTCGCGCAGTTCCTGAATCGCGTCCGGGCTCGAGAACGCGATGTGCGGCGTCGCGATCACGCGCGGGTGCCTGGTGACGGTCGCGGGCGGATCGGGCTCGCCGGCGATGACGTCGAGCGCGGCCGCATCGAGCTGGCCCGCGTCCAGCGCATCCAGCAGGGCGGCATTGTCGACCAGTCCGCCGCGGCTGACGTTGATGAACAGCGCGCCGCGCTTCATCTGCGCGAAGCAGGCGGCATCGAACAGGTTCGCGGTGGCCGGCGACAGCGGCACCAGCGCGATCACGACATCGGCCTGCGGCAGCAAGGCCGCCATCGTCATCCATTCGACGCGGGCGGCGTCCTCGCCGGTCGGTGCGGTGCGGCCGCAGGCGATCGTCCGCAGGCCCCAGCCGGACAGTTTGCGGGCGATCAGCTTGCCGGCGCGGCCGTAGCCGACGAGGCCGACGGTCAGCCCGCGCGTGCGCTTGAGCTGTGCCAGCGCCGGGTTCCAGTGGCCGCGCTTGACCTCGCGATCCCACTGCACGATGCCGCGCGACCACGCCAGCAGCATCGCCACGGCATGGTCGGACACTTCCTCGACGCAGTAGTCCGGCACGTTGGTGACGCGTGCACCGGCGGCCCAGGCGGCGTCGAGCGCGATGTTGTCGAGGCCGACGCCGTAACGCGCGACGATCGCCAGATCGCGGCAATGGCCGATCGCGGTGGCCGAGACCTGCGCCCAGCAGGTCATGATCGCCTGCGGCCGTTCGCGCTCGGCGATGGCCTCGATCTCTTCGCGCGGCAGTGCGGCCGAACGCCCGGCGACCAGCCGATGACCCGCGGCTTCGAACTGCTGGCGCTCGTAGTCGAGATTCGGCCAGGCGAAGTCGGTGATGAAGATGGTCTGGGTCACGGCGACGTGTCGGGATGGGGGTCGGACAGGCTGCCGTGGCACGTTCCGGAGCGCTCGGCGCACAGGCCGAGCGAGGCTCAGCCGCCGTCCGGCAGGATCGCCAGCAGCTTCGCGAGCCGGGCCTGCAAGCTCGCGGCATCCGGTGCGGTGACGGTGGCGTGGCCGATCTTGCGCTGCGGTTTCGGCGTCTTGCCGTACAGATGCGTGTGCACGCCTTCGAGTGCGCTGGCGGCCTCGATGTCCGGCGCGAGCCCGATGTAGTTGACCATCACCGACGCGCCGCGCAGCGCGGTCGATCCGAGCGGCAGGCCGACGATCGCCCGCAGGTGGTTCTCGAACTGCGAGGTTTCGGCCCCTTCAATGGTCCAGTGGCCGGAGTTGTGGACTCTCGGCGCGATCTCGTTGGCGATCAGCTCGCCGTTCGCGACGAAGAACTCGAACGCGAGCACGCCGACGTAGTCCAGATGCTCGGCCACGCGGCGGGCGTAGGCCTCTCCCATCGCCTGCAGCGGGTCGTTCACGGTCGGCGTGGCCGTGCGCAGGATGCCGGCGCGGTGCACGTTCTCGACCAGCGGATAGAACGCCATCGAGCCGTCGCGTGCCCGCACTGCGAGGCACGAGACCTCGCGCGTGAACGGCACGAACGCTTCGAGGATCAGCGGCTGCCCACCGATCGCGTTCCACGCGGCATCGAGATCGGCCGGCGTGCGCAGCACGGCCTGACCCTTGCCGTCGTAGCCCATGCGCCGGGTCTTGAGCACGGCCGGCAGGCCGGTGATGGCGACGGCGGCGGCGAGCCCTTCGCGGCTGTCGACCGCCGCATGCGTCGGCACCGGAATGCCGAGCGAGGAGAACAGCGCCTTTTCCGACAGCCGATCCTGACCGGCCGTCAGCGCCCGCGGGTTCGGGTGCAGCGGCACGCGGGCGGCGACGAACTCGGCGGCGACGTTCGGCACGTTCTCGAACTCGAACGTCGCCAGATCGATCTGACCGCAGAAATCGGCGAGCGCGCGTTCATCGGTGTAGTCGGCGTGGATGTGCGCGCCGAGCGGCGCGGCGCAGGCTTCGCTGGCCGGGTCGAGGAAGACGAAATCGACATCGAGCGGATAGCCGGCGAGCCCGAGCATGCGGCCCAGCTGGCCGGCGCCGAGGATGCCGATGCGGGTACCGGACTTCATCAGGCGAGCGCTCCGTCGGTTCCGGTCACGGCAGCGGCAGGGCGCCGTCGTTCAGCACCTTCGCGGTCTGCGCGGCGCGGTAGGCATCGAGCTTTGCGGCCAGGCCTGAGTCTTCGATCGCGAGGATCGCCGCCGCCAGCAGCGCGGCGTTGGTGGCACCGGCGGTGCCGATCGCGAGGGTCGCCACCGGAATGCCGGCCGGCATCTGCACGATCGACAGCAGCGAATCGACCCCGGACAGCATCCGCGACTGCACCGGCACGCCGAGCACCGGCAGGCGGGTCTTCGACGCGGCCATGCCCGGCAGATGGGCCGCGCCGCCGGCACCGGCGATGATCACCTTCAGGCCGCGTGCGGCGGCGCCGCCGGCGTAGTCGAACAGCAGGTCCGGCGTGCGATGGGCCGAGACCACGCGGGTTTCGTAGGCGATGCCAAGCTCGCCGAGCGTGCGCGCGGCATGCTCCATCGTCTCCCAGTCGGAGCGGGAGCCCATGATCACGCCGACCACGGGCGCGGACTTGCTGGAAGGTTCGGACACGGCGCAGGAATTCCGGTGCGGGCAGCGGCTTGAATCGCCAGGCGACTCACAAAAGGGCGGCGATTATTTCACCAGCGGCCCGAAATCGCACCCCGCCCGGCCGACGCGACGGCCGCTCCTGCCGGCACCGGCCGCGCGCCGGAATCGATCGCGCAGCTCACGGGCCACCGTCATGCCGCCTTCCGGACGCCTTCAAGCGGCGATCAGCGGCCGATCAGCGGCCGATCAGGGGGCGATCAGGGGGCGATCAGGTCGAAATCGGCATTGACGCTGGCGCTGTAGCGGATCTGGCCGGCGGAAAAGCCGAACTGCTCGTTGCCGGTGTCGGCTTCCGGCGCGGCCGCGGCCACCGCCACGTAACGGCTCTTCTGCGCGAACGGCGGCGGCGTGAATTCGGCGTTGGCGTTCAGCGTGTGCACGGCACCCAGCTTCACGCCGAGCGCATCCGCCAGCACCTTTGCCTTGGCCCGGGCATCGTCGGCGGCCTTGGCCAGCGCGTCGCGGGTCAGGCTCTCGGCCTTCGAGGATTCGAGCGCCGGATCGGACACATTGTTGATGCCGGCGGCGGTCGCCTTCAGCAGCACGTCGCCGATCTTGTCGAGATCGCGCACCACCACTTCGATGCCGCGGGTCAGGTGATAGCCGAGGAACTTGCGGCCGCCCTTGGCGTTGTAGTCGTACTCCGGCTGGATGCTCAGGCCGGCCGTGGAGATGTCGGCCTCGGCGATGCCGAGCGCCTTGGCCTGCGCCAGATAGTCGCGGACGATGCGGCTGACCTCGGTCTGCGCGGCACGCAGGTCGAGCTTGGTGGTCTCGACCTGCATCGAGATCCGGGCCCGGTCCGGCGTTGCCACGACTTCGCCGCGGCCGCTGACATTGACCGAGCGGCGATCCGGCGGGGCCTCGCCATGAGCCAGTGCGGGCGCGGCGCCGAGCAGCAGCATCAGGCTGGC
The DNA here is from genome assembly GCF_021732705.1 of Nevskia sp. Taxonomy (GTDB): domain Bacteria; phylum Pseudomonadota; class Gammaproteobacteria; order Nevskiales; family Nevskiaceae; genus Nevskia. Next base: position 278,125 of record NZ_JAKFUM010000008.1, read on the forward strand.
GGCAGTGGTGGTGAGCAGCGGGTGGCGCATCGATCGATCTCCTGAACGAAAAAGCGGCCTTCGTGGCCGCGGCAGGGGCTTGGACAACGCCGACAGCGGCTTCGTGCCACCCGTGCCGCAAGGGCTGGCCGGACCGGCAAAGCCGACCCCGAAACGCTAGACTGACGCGTTTTCCCGCGCTGGAACAAGCCGCCTCATGTCGTACAGCCAACACACCACCGTCACGCTGAGCCGCGATGTCATCGGCGTGCTGATTCCCGCCGGCACGCGGGTCGAACTGCCGCTGGGCGCGGAAGCGACGATCACGCAGGCGCTCGGCGGCAGCTACACGGTGGAGGTGCAGGGTCACCTGTTCCGCATCGACGGCAAGGATGCCGACGCGCTCGGCCGCGAGGTGACCGGCGAAGTCGTGCTGTCCGACAACGCCGGCGAAGAGGAAGTGGCCGCCGCCGTGCGCCGCCAGCTCGAAACGGTCTACGACCCGGAAATCCCGATCAACATCGTCGAGCTGGGCCTCGTCTACGACTGCCGGCTCGAACCGTCGTTCGACAATGGCTGGAAGCTGAACGTGACGATGACCCTGACCGCACCCGGCTGCGGCATGGGCGACGTGCTGGTCAACGACGTCAAGACCAAGGCGCTGCAGGTACCGCTGGTGCGCGAGGCGGACGTCGAGCTGACCTTCGATCCGCCGTGGTCGCAGGACATGATGAGCGACTCCGCCAAGCTGCAGGCCGGCTTCCTGTGAGCAACACGCTGACCCGTGGCGTGCGCGTGCAGGTGCAGCCGCGCTATGTCGCCGAGCAGTCCGAGCCGACCCGCTCGCACTTCCTGTTCGCCTATCAGGTGACGATCCGCAACGAAGGCGACGAGACCGTGCAGCTGCTGTCGCGGCACTGGATCATCACCGACGGCGAAGGCAAGGCCGAGGAAGTGCGTGGCCCCGGCGTCATCGGCCAGCAGCCGACGCTCGCCCCCGGCGAAAGCTTCCAGTACACCAGCGGCTGCCCGCTGCCGACGCCGGTCGGCACCATGCATGGCAGCTACCAGATGGTGACGGCCGACGGCGAGAACTTCGACGCCGTGATCGAACCGTTCCGGCTGGCCGTACCGCGCGTGCTGAACTGATCACCCGACCACGCCTCGAACAGGTCGGGCCCATTCGCGACGGCCGAGCGGCCGTCCCCCAACGGAAGGAGGAAGTGCGATGTCAGGATTGTTCGGTGAACTGGTTGGAAGCGTGCTCGCGGGCGCCACGCAGGGCACCACCGGCGGTGGCGGCGGCAACAGCGCGGTGATCCAGGCCATCGTCGGCCTGATCCAGCAGCACGGCGGCGTCGGCGGTCTGGTCGAGCAGTTCCAGAAGGCCGGTCTCGGCGGCGTGGTCCAGAGCTGGGTCGGCAGCGGCCAGAACCTGCCGATCGACCCGGCGCAGATCACGCAGGTGCTGGGCGGCGGTGGCGGCCTCGGCGGGCTGGGCCAGATCGCGCAGGCGCTGGGTCTGGATCACGGTCAGCTCGGCGGTCTGCTGAGCGAGGTGCTTCCGCAGGTGGTCGACCAGATGACGCCGAATGGCCGCGTCGAGCCGGGTGCCGGCGCCGGTGCCGATGCCCTCGGCAGCCTCGCGCAGCAGCTCGGCGGCAAGCTGTTCGGCTGAGAACCACTCCGCCGTCAGCGGCAGACGTTCAAGCCCCGGCCGACGGTTGTCCGCCGGGGCTTTGTTATTCTGGCCGTCGAGTGTTTCACCCCTTCGCAAACGGATTCGCGAGGTTCACATGCCGCTGGACATGGCGCTTTTGCTGGCTCCGCTGTCGGACGACGCCCCGTGCGGCGACGACCTGTCGTTCTCCACGCTGTTCGACGAGATCGCCGAAGCCCGGCGCGAGGACGACCCGACGCTCGATCAGGGCGACTGGGTCACGTCGCTGAAATCGGCCGACTGGCCGCAAGTCGTCGCGAAGTCAGCGCATGCCTTGCAAACCCGCACCAAGGATCTGCGCCTCGCCGGCTGGCTGGCCGAAGCGCTGGCGCGCACGCGCGGATTCGCCGGTCTTGCCGAAGGCCTGAACCTGATCGAGCAGCTCGCAGACCGCTACTGGGATGCGCTGCACCCGGTGGCCGAACCGGGCGATCCGGACGATGCCCGCAGCGGCAACTTCGGCTGGCTGATCGGCCGGCTGTCGAAGCTGGTGCGCGAACTGCCGTTGGCCAAGCCGGATCGCGCCACCATCGTCACTGTGCTGCAGCATCAATCGGCGCTGAGCCTGAAGACCGCGATCGATCGCGATCCGGACGAAGCCGAGCGTCTGTCGGAAGGCCGCACGACGCTGGCCGACCTCGCCCGCGCCGTCACCCGCTCCGGCAAGGCGTTCTACGACGCGCTGCTGGCCGAACAGGACGCGGCGCACGCGGCGGCCGGCACGCTCGCCCAACAGATCGACGACCGCATGGGCCTCGACGGCCCGAACTTCGCGCCGCTGATCGCGGCATTGGACGACGTCCGCAGCCTGACCCGGCAACTGGCGCGCGAGGCTGGTTTTGTCGCCGTTGCCGCTTCGCCGTCGTCCGCCGCCGCTTTCGTTGAAGCCGAAGCAGCGAATGCCGCAGAACCGGAATCCGGCAGCGCGATGATCGCCGGCCCGGCCGGCCCGGCCGGCGCGCCGCGCACTCGCGCGCAGGCGCTCGCGCAGCTGCGGCAGGTCGCCGACTTCTTCCGCCGCACCGAGCCCCACAGCCCGGTTGCCTACCTCGCCGACCGCGCGGCGAACTGGGGCGAGATGCCGCTGCATGTCTGGCTGCGCGCCGTGCTGAAGGACGGCGGCGCGCTCGCGCAGATGGACGAGCTGCTCGGCGTCGAGAAGAAAGCGGTGGAGTCTGACGACGACTGAGTGGCCGACGGCGCGGGTTTCGCACCCGGCAATCCGTCATCGCGTGAAGGCGGGCAGCGGTTTCGGCGCGGGTCAAACCATCTCGCGAATCAAGCGCCGGCTGCGCTTCACGGCTCCACCCGGAACTCGATCCGTCGGTTGCGGGCCCGCCCTTCCGGCGTTGCGTTGCTCGCGATCGGCTGCGCGGCACCAAGCCCCTGCGAGCGGATCAGCGTGCCGTCGATGCCCTGCGACACCAGGTACTGCTTCACGGCATCGGCGCGCGCCTGGGACAGCACGAGGTTCTTCTCCGGGATACCCGAGGCATCGGTATGGCCGATCAGCGACAGCTTCGGCGTGCCGACCGAGCGCAGCGCGCCGATCATCTGATCAAGGATCGTGCGGCCGTTGCCGGTCAGCGTGGCACTCGACGGCTCGAACTCGATCGTGCGGTTGGCCAGCGTCTGATCGAGCACCGACTGCGGCGCGGCGCCGACGCGCAGCCCGTTCCTGACCACATAGGTCGGATTCAGCGACGTGGCGATGTTGCTGACCAGCTCCTGCCGTTTCAGCTCGCTGGAGACATCGCCGCGGATCGAGACGTTGGTGCCGTTGATGTCGAGCGCGCCGCCGCTGACATCCTTCAGCGCCGGGGTCAGCAGCTTGCCGACGTTGCTGCTCCAGTTCGGCGGCGTCAGCACCGGCGCCACCGCGAGGTTGTCGACGACTCTTGCCGCGCCATACAGCTCGCGCAGCCGGCCGACGATCGCGGCGCGCGTCGCTTCATCGCCAACGGTTCCGCTGACGATGACCGGCTTGTCGCCGGCGTTGGCGACCGATGCCGTGGCGGGCGGCGGCGCCGCAGCCGGCGTCTGGGCGATGCCCTGCGGACTGAACGCCAGCCCGACGCCGAATGCCGTCTGACCCACGAGTCTCCGAACGGGCGTGAAATCGCGGGCCGGCGGATGCACGGCAGACGGCGGCAGGAATTCACTGGCCAAGAAAAGTCTCCCGGAACGTGCGCGTGGCGCGGGCAAGGCTGAGCGTGGGGTGTTCGAGATAGCTCGCGAGCTTGCCGAGGTCCGGCGCGCCCGCGACGTGATCCTCGACCCAGTCGACATCGCGGATGTCGATGGCGTGATCGTGATCCGGGTCCTGCCGCCAGATCGTTTCCAGCACGCGCGGCTGGGCGCCGCCGAAGCTGATCGTCAGCACCGGGCCGCGTGCGGTGCGGGCGTGCAGGATGCCGAGTTCGAGGTTCACCCGGGTCAGGAACGGCGTCACCAGATCCAGCCAGAACGCCGCCATCAGCACGGCCGCCTGCGGCTCGTCAGGCAGCGGGCAGCACAGGCTCTTGCCGACCTCCGGCTGCGCCTGCGTCAGCAGCGGCTGCAGCAGGATGCCGAGCGCCAGCAGGCTGCGGCGCAGGTCGATCCGCGATTCGCCGGTGTCGAACAGCCTTTCGACGTCGGCCAGCGTGCTGCGCTCGACGAAGCCGCGCAGTTCGCGCGCGGCGGTGTGGACATCGCCGATCGGCGCGTCGACGCTTTCGAGTCCGGCCAGTGCCGACTGCGCATGATCGACGTCGATCGCCTGCGCCTGCAGCGAGGCCAGCAGCGACCAGGCCTCGAACAGGGTCAGCGGCGCGCGGGCAATGAACTGCAAGGGCTCGTCGATCGGCGCCAGCGTGCCCATCAGCAGCGGATAGCGTCGCTGCGAGGCGTCGTGGCTGGTCACCAGTCGTCCGGCGATCATGTGCCGCGAACGGGTGCCGGCGAACAGGAACGCGATCGGCGGGGCCTCGTCGTAGCGGCGCTTCCAGTCCGGATCGTCCAGCATCAGTTCCAGCCCGCGCGTCACCCAGGTATCGAGCTGCTGGATGACCGCGGCGCCGTGGCTGCCCTTGACGAAATCGCCGCGCGCCGGAATCTTGCCGAAGTAGAACAGGTGGCTCATGGCGCGGGCCCCGCGACGATGGCCGGCAGCTTCAGACCGCGCAGGCCGGATGGCCGCAGCGGGCCGTTGCCGGCATCGCCGGCGCTCGCCGCATTCGGGCTCGAAATCAGCCGCAGATCGATCGAGACGGCGGCTTCGCTGCCATCCCAGGCCAGCGTGAAGCTGCCATCCGGCTTCGAGGTTCGGCGCGCGCTGTTGATGAAGCGCTGCAGGCCGGCGCGGCCCGGGCTGTTCGTGATCTCGACCGTGCGGCCGTCGGTGGTGATGCCGGTGATTCGCGCGCCGGGAACGCCGGCCGACGGATAGACGAAGTTGTTCCACTCCGCCGCCGTGTTGCGATACCGCAGCAGCTGGCCGTCGATCTCGATCGTGTACTCGATCAGGCCCGGAGCCGGAATCGGCTTGATCTGGAACACGGTCTGGTTGGCCGCTGCGGCGGACGGCGTCACCGCCTCGCCCGGCGTTGCAACATAGACCGGCACGGCCGACACGAAAGTCGGCGCGAGGCGAATGCCGATGTCGGCCCAGGTGCGCGGCGTCAGCGTGTCGCCACGGCGCACGGCCAGCGTGCCGATGGCGGTCTCCAGATACTTGGCGATGGCGCCGCCCGGCCCGAAGACCTGTCCGATCTCGGCCGCGCCGGCTTCGATGCGCGAGGCCGGATCGAACGGATACTTCGCCGCCAGCGAGGTCTGGAACGGCTGATAGACCTGCGCCGCCCAGACCTTGTTCAGCTCGTCCTCGGTCGGCTTGACGATGACCTGCCAGGCCTGGATCAGCGGCCGCACCAGCAGCGGCCGCACGGTCTGGCGCGCCGCGTCGTTCATGCCGGGCAGCATGCTTTCATCGACGTAGCGCAGCGCATCGGCCAGCTCCGAGCCATTGCCATCGAGCGTCTGCTGCATCAGCAGCCGGCTGGGCGGGCCGGGATCACCGGCGTTCTTGATCTGGTTGAAGCGCGTGCGCGTCTTCGACAGCGCATCGAGATAGGTTTTCAGCAGCGAGCCGTCGCCACTGCCGCCACGCGCGATCACCAGCTGGCCGATCGCTTCGAAGGCCTTGCCGATCGGCCCCATCGCAACGGTCGGCGCATCGCCGGTGATGTTGAGGTTGACCGTCGCGCCGGACGGCGTGCCGCTCGACACGAGATTGCGGAACCACTGCAGGATGCCGCGCTGCGTCTTCTTCAGGCCCTCGTTGACCAGCGACGGGTTGTCCCACGCGGTCTGGTCGTAGAGCGTGGTCAGCAGCTTGCCGATCGGCGAATTGGCCGGATCACCCAGCCGGTTCATCCGCTTCACGGCATCGTCGAAGCCGCTGAACTCGGTCACCGCCACGCCCTGAATCAAGGCCTGCCACTCGGCGACGTACTCGGTCTTGTACTGGCGCACCAGTGCCTGCTCGATCTGTTCCGGGCTGCCTTCCAGCGTCAGGTCATCGCGCACGGCGGTGTTCAGCACCCAGTCCTTGCTTTGCAGCTCCTGATTCGACGCTTCGCGAATCGCATCCTTGACATAGCCCTGCCAGGCTTCCCTGGTGAAGGCGCCGGGAATCGCGTGACTGCCGGCGAGCAGCGCCTTGTCGTCATCGCCGAGGATGCGGGCCACGGTCATCGCCGGGTAGCGCGTGGCTGCGCGGGCCTTGATGTCGGCGTAGACCCGCTCGCGTGCCGGCGTGCCGCGAACGACGGTTTTCAGCGCTTCGCGCACCTGATCGACCAGCACAAGCTTCTGTTCGATCAGCGGAAAGTCCGGCGTGCCGACCTGGGCCAGCAGGAACGACAGCGTGCGCTCGGCCGAACGGATCAGCGCCTCACGCGTCATCGTGCCGCGGTTCTGTTCCAGCCAGTCGCGCCAGAAGCGGGTCAGCTGGTCATTCAGGTGGCTGGCTTCCAGACGCTCGCGATCGCCGAGCATCAGGTAGGTTTTCAGTGCCGCGTAGGCATCGTCGACATCGGTGGCGGACGCTGCCTGATACGGCGTTGCCGCAGTGCTGGCCGCGTCGGCTGGCTTGGCGTCCGTCGTGTTGCGCGTCGACGGCTGCAGCCGGTCCCGATTGAGCGTGACTTCGCGCAGATAGCTTTCGAGCGATTCGCTGACCGGCTTCAGCAACAGCTCGCGAATGCCGCCGAAATACTCGGCGCGCAGCTTCGCGTCCAAGGCATCGCCCTGATACAGCCCGAAACCGAGCGACAGCGGATGGTCGCCTTTCCAGGCTTCAAGCTGCTCGATGCGGTCCTGCAGGATGCCGAGCGCTTCCAGTCGCGTGCCCAGTTCGCTGCGACCGGCCTGCACCGCCACGGCCTTGTCCAGATCGGCCTGCGTGTTCGCGACCAGCCGCTGGTTGCCGAGCCAGGACCAGGTCAGCACGGTCAGCACCAGCCCGAGTACCGCCGCCCCGCCGAAGAAACCGAGGTAGCGCATCCGCACGCTGGCGGGACTCGCGTACTGCTTGACCAGCCCCTTGTCGGCAAAGATCACGCGGGAAAACAGGTCGCGCAGGAAGAAGCCGTGCTGCGAAGTCACCAAGGTCTGGCGGGGTGCGCTGCCGCTGCCGGTCAGCGCGAAGCGCTCGGCGACGCGACGACTGGACGCACTGGTGGCGATGCCTTCCTGCAGCGCACTGGTGAAATAGAAGCCGCGGAAAATCGGCCGGTGCTGGAACGGGTTGTCCTGAAACAGCGTGCCGATGAAAGAACGCAGCGGTGATTTCAGCGCCGCAAACTCCAGCGGGAACGAGAACACGCCGGAGCCGAGCGTGTCCCGCCGCCGATGCGCCATCGTGGCGAGCGAGACTTCGCGCAGGCCTTCGTACAGCAGGTCGAAATGGCGATCGAACTCGTGGATCGCATCGGCCTTGCCGTCGGCGTCATACGGCAGGGTCGCGCCCCAGACCCGCGCGCGTTCGGCGGCATCCGCACCGGCAAACAGATCGGCGAATCCGGCAATCAGGTCGGCCTTGGTGAACAGCACGTAGACGGGCGCGAACACGCCGAGCTCGGCGGTCAGTTCCTGCACGCGCTGGCGCAGCTGCTTGGCGAGGTCGATCGCGAATTCCGGCCCGCTCTGGATCAGTTCCGACACGCTGGCCGCAATCAGGATGCCGTTGATCGGCGCCTTCGGCCGATGCTTCTTCAAGAGCCCGAGGAATGACAGCCATTCGCGGCGATCTTCGTCCTGCACCGCGTAGCGGCCTGCGGTGTCGAGGAAGATGCCTTCGGTGGTGAAGAACCAGTCGCAGTTGCGGGTGCCGCCGATGCCCTGGACGATGCGGCCGGACTTTTCGGCGAACGGAAACTGCAGGCCGGAATTGATGATCGCCGAGCTCTTGCCGGCCGCTGGATTGCCGATGATCACGTACCACGGCAGCCCGTACAGCGCGTCCTCGCCGGCGGTTTCGCCAAGGCGCGAGGTCTTGATCGTCTTGATCGCGTCGACCAGGCGATCCCGTAGCGCGGCCGTCTCGTGGCTACGGCCCGGCCCGCTGTCGAGCGGGCGGCTGGCCTCGGTTTCGAGCATCGAGCCGAACGCCTGCGATTGCTTCGCCGTGCGATGCCGACGCCAGAGAGACACGCCCAGCCAGACCAGCAGCGCGATCGCGATGATCAGCAGCGAAGCCCCGAGTGCCAGCTTCAGTGTCTTCGCCGTCAGCAGGAAGAACGCCGCCACGATGACGAACACCCCCACGGCCAACGCGGTGCGGTTGTTCAGGGTGTTCCAGATGCGGGGCCAGATGGAGGACATGGTCGGCGGGTCGGTTGAGCAGCAATCAGGACGATGCGGACGCCGCGGCGCCCGACGTGGACTCGGCGTCGGAGTCAGGTTCCGGCGGCGGCAGCAGCACCAGCGCATGACGCTCGAGTACTTCGGCAACGCTCGTGACGGCGCAGGGCTTGCTCGACGCCGCGACCGTTGCCGTCGCCAGCGCGAGCAGGCCCGGCACGCGGGCGGCGCCGAGATCGCCGAGCAACAGGCCGAGATCGTCGCGATCGGCCACGGCATCGAGCGGCTCGAACACCGCAGTCATCGCGCTCGCGACCTCGACGGCGCGCGCGTCGTAGCCGTGGACATCGGCGATCACACGCGTGATCGCCGCGGCCTCGGTTGCCGCGTGGGCCAACGCGGTTTGCAGCGCGGCCTCCAGCACGGCCGAAGACACCTTGCCGTGCTCGCTCAACGGTGCCGTGCGTGCGGCCAGTGCTGGCCGGTGCAGTCGTGCCAGCGGCGGCGGACGATCAGCCGTGACCGGCAGGGTCGTCAGCGCCAGCACGAACGCACCCTCGCCGGCCGCGGGTCGTTGCGGCTTGCGCGCGGTGCGCACGAGATCGCGCCGCTCCAGATGCGACAGCGTCTGATCGTCGACCTTCGAGTCGACACCGATCAGCAGCCAGATGTCGTCGGCGTCGGCGCGATGGGCGCGCGCCATCATCGAATCGATCAGGCGGATGTCCGCGCCCGGATCGCTGATCACCTCGACCTCCAGATAGGCCTGTGCGCGCTCGCGCCGCGCCGCATCGACGAGCCGTGCTTCGACGGATTGCCTGAACAGGCTGCGAGCCGCTTCGGAGAAGTTGGGCGGGAACAGCAGCGCAGCGCGCAGGCTGGGCGGTGGTGTCGACCGCACGGCCGGTGCCAAGGCCGATGGTCTTACCGGCTTCGGCGGCGAGCGCGGCGCTGCGGGTGTCAGCCAGTCGGCGATGGCCGTCAGTGCCTCGTCGAGCGGCGTGTCCAGCAGGGCGATACAGCGATCGAGCCGTGCGCGCTCATACGCCTCGGCATCGGGCAGTGCGGCGTCGGGCTGCAGACGTTCCCGCTGCCAGTGCGAGGCGGCGGTCAGGTCGAGATCCTCGACCGCGATGCACGGCACGCGAAAGCCATCGCCATCGAACACGGCCTCGGACGGCTTGAGCAGGTCCTTGCGCGAAACCGCGGCGGCCTGCAGCGCCTCGCCATCGCGACCGGCCGCGCAGCACACGGCGTTGGCGATGATCGTCATCGACCACTGCGATTCCGCCTGCACTGCCGCTGCATCGGCATCGTGATGGGCCGAGGCGGCGCCGGTGCTTGCGGCATTCACTGCCGGTGCTCGCGTCGCCACACGCCAGGCCCAGCGCAACCCGATCACGGCGGCGAAAATCGCCAGCGGCAGCAGCACGATGAACAGCAACACATCGGCTTCATCGACGGCACGCCGGCTTTCCTGCCACCCGATGATCGTGGCCGTCCAGACCACCGCGCAGATCGCGAGCAGTATCAGCAGCCAGCGCAGTCCTTTACCGAGTGACGACATGCTCTTCCTTGATGGTGCTCCGCCGGGCGGAGGTCCTTCTGCTGCAGTCGGCTTCTATTGCCTTGGTGGCCATTCGGCTTCTGCAATCCCTGCAAAAGTCGTCAGAGGGGTGAACGATCGCTGCGTCTGCCGGTTATGCAAAACGAGTGGACTGCTGCGAAACGCGTGACATGACGATGACGTGTCGCCAGCCGTCGGCAACGGCACTGCCGTGAAGATCGTCACCGCGTCGCAGAGCCGACTCATTGGTCTTCATCGAATGCGCAGACGGCCGACTTCCAGCGCTCGAATTCGCTGGCGACGGCCAGCACCTGGGCGGTCATGCTTCCATTGGCGGCCGGCACCAGGCAGAAAATGGCGCTGTACCCGCCGCCAACGGGCACCTTCCCCGCGGCACGACTCTTGGCGGCGATGGTGATGACGTAGGGATGGTTCTGCTTCAAACGTGAGGCCGGCGTGTGCAGCTTTGCGCCGTCCGGCAACTTTCCATACACAAGGCAGTCGGCCGCGTTGATTTCGATGGAGCGGCCCGGCGGATCGATCGAAAATGACCAGACTTCATCTGGCAGCGTTGTCCAGTCACCGCTGGGTCGCGTCGTTTCGGAAACAGACACCCGGAATAGATCGAGCTTGGATTTCTGGTCTTCGGATTGCCTTGAAACCGAGAAGCAGGCGTTATTGTCGGTGACGGATACTGCGGCAACGCCGAGACGCGACGTGGCGTGGCAACTCATGCTGGAAAGACAGATGCCGGCGCCGATGGCCATGCTCGCCAACTTGGTTGTCGTCACCGTGCGATACGGAAACGAATGCTTTCTCATGGTTTCGGTCACGAAGGAAGATTGGTGACGTCGGAAGGGTTCGCGATGAAGTCCTTCAGCACACTCCGATAGAGCGCCAAATCGTTGGCATGCGACCATTGATTCAGCAGCGGAGGATCCCGATACGTCTTGATCGCCCAGTAATCCGCAAGGAGGTTGCCCTGCGCTTCCATGTTGTAATCGGAAAGTCTTGTCGTTGCCGAAAGACGGTATTCGTACGAAAGACCAATGCGAATGGCCCCGCGCCGCGCGACGGGATATCCCAGCTGGTACTGCCAGACATGCACCATTTCATGCATGAACCAGAGGGCATTTCCAAAGCTGCCTGAATTGGAAAAATCTTCCTGGAAATAGCTGGGATTGAAGTACATTTCGCCATTCGGCGTCATCGCAACATCGTCCGGCTGCAAGCCGAACCACAGGTACTCGCCGTTATGGACCTTCACTTTTGTGTAGTCGACAGACGTCCCGAACAACGAGCGTGCCATCGCGATTTCGCCGGATGTCATGCCGCGCGATTGACCTGCCGGCGTTTGAACTTGCCGAACGGAAGTGCCGAGGTTGGCGGCATGGGTGCTGACGCCTGTCAGTGAGAAGACCAACGGCGTGACCGAAGTCGGCGCTTGCTGCGCCGCAAAAGAACAGCAGGTCGGAAACGGTTTGGGCGTCAGTGACGCTTCGGTAATTCGAGCCGCCGCACGGGTACGAATACGCGACGTCAGGCCTTTGTCATCCGTGGTTCCCGATACAAGGCTGCCATCGTCAAGTTTCAGCGCGTAGGCCACACCCGAAAGCGGACGTCCCTTGGCGTTCACGAAGCACAGTTGTTCGTCGAATTGCGCAAGGGCCTGATTTGCAGCGGCAAGCGCGGTCTCGGTGGCGGCTGATGCCGCTGCGCTGTCGACATCGCCACCGCCCTCATCATCGAAGCTGAGACTCTGCGACGCGATCAGTGTCGCGCCACAGGCGGTCTTGTCGCCATGTCGCGCAGCGGGTTTGCCGTCGATGGTGAAATCGGGATCGCCGGCGACGATCACCGTGGTTCCGCCATGGCCTTTCTCGGGACAGGTGACCTTGCTGCCGACGAGGGCAATCGGCTTGCCGTTGATCGTGGCCGTGGCCGCGCCCTCGACCACCACGCCACCGTGGCTGGTCTTGTCGCCGATGACGATGTAGGGCTTGCCCATCGCACGCTCCGTGTGCTGAAACTCGCCGAGTTCCGTTCGGCGTCACCGCATTCTAGCGATCATTTTTTGGATCGTGCCGGCATTCGGTTTTCAATGTGACCGAAGTCGCGCAAGGTCCAGCGACCACCCCAGGTCAGCCCGGCCGCTTCCGCCAACTCGCCATAGCGCTGGTAACCATTCAGTGCCCATGGATCTTTTTCCGAAATCACCAGCTTGCCGTCTCGGAAGAAGGCGCTGTCGGCCGCCTGTCCATACTGGTGATAGCTCTGCCAGGCTCCAGCGTTGGTGACGTTCTCGCCCTGTGATTGCAGAAACGCCTGACGATCCGGACTGCGATAGCCCTCGAGCAGCACCATCGTGTAGCCCTCGACAGCCATCGCTTGGTAGATCGTCAGCAAGCGTTGCCGGAATTGTGGATCGAGACGACTCCAGTCGCGATCAGCGGTGCCGAGATGCGGACGGACGCGTTCGACCTCTCGCGTGACGAAGACATCGGGCGGCAACGGCGGCGGCGGCACCAGTTGCTCGCCCTGCAGCAGCGACGTGGCGACGCGGTTCTCGGCACCCACACGATCATCGAAGCCGCTCAGCTGCCGGTTCTCGCCGAACAGCAGGACCAGTGCGACCGGCAGCAAGGCGATGGCGACAGCGCCGCCGATCAACGGTCCGTGGTCACGCGTCCAGTCTCCGAAGGCTGCCATGACACGCCTTGGGGCCAGCAAGTCGCGCGGCTGGCGTGGAGGCGGCCGCTGCTGGCGCAAGGCGCGGATGCGTTCCCCGAGGCGCGCGATCGATCGATCGATCGCGTCGATCCCGCCGCCGGCCGCGGATGGAAAGAACATCAGCCATGCCACGGCCAGCGCCAACACGAACAGCAGCAGAACTGTGATCAACATGGCCATCCGTGGCGCGGCAGCAGTGGGATTTCGCAGATTTTTAGAATAATCTCGAATCGTTCCTCGCGAACAGGCCGGAAGGATCCGCCCTCTACACCCGTCACAGGCAAGGATGCCGATGTCGAACCGCCGCCGTCCCGCAACCGATCCCGCAGCGCGCGATGAGCAGGCGCACGGCGACCGCGGTCTGGCCGTGCACGGCGATGGCCGCGCTTCGCGACCACGGGTTGAAGCCGATGCCGTCAGCATCCTCGGCGCTGTCACCGCCGAACGTCAGGCAGCGTCAGGCGGCGATCGCGGACGTTCAGCGTCGCGGGCCCTGCCGGTGACGAATCGATCGCTCAGTCCTGCGCTGATCCTGCTGCTGATTGGCGCCACGATGTTGCTGGTGGTCGGCTATCGGCTGACTACCCGGGGGCCGGCGCCGACGAAGGTCCTTGTCTCGAATGCAGGCGTCGCTGCTCCGGCGCCAGCGGCACCGCAGATATTGGCGGCTGCGCCGGTATCGCTTGCGCCGAACGCGGCTGCAATCGAGACGATCGAACCGGCCGTCTCGCCAGCACACGACGCGCATGCGTCGCCGCCACCCGCCGAGCTCGAGCCATCATCGCCGCCGCCGACAACTTCGCAAGCGCAGGCCCGCACACGGCCTGCAGATGCGGCTGAGGCGGTCGTCAAGGACAAAAGGAAGGCATCCACGGCACCGCCTGCAGCTGTCCAAGCGGCGGTAACGGCGCCCGCTCGCTCATCGAAAGCCGTCGTCGAACGCACGGCGGGTGCGTCCACGGCAGACCTGATTCGCAAGTGCGAAGAGTTTGGCCCACTTGAAGGCCTGCTGTGCCGCATCCGCATTTGCTCGGATCTGTGGGGCATCGACCCTGCCTGCCCGGCGCAGTCGAAGCCGTCAGCGCTGACCGGAGACGCGCCGTGAGCCTGGCCGGTGCTGCTGACGAGTTGCTGAGCGCAGCGGCACAGCAATGGCGCGCGCTGCTCGCCCGGTTCTCGAGCGAGACTCGCCTGTTCGATTTCGAGATCGACGGTGACGCGCCGGCGTTGTGGATCGAGCAGTTCGCGGGGACGGAAGGCCTGTCGACCGTGAGCGACTACCGCGTCACCGTGCTGTCGACCGATGCCAACATCGCGCTCGACCGCTTGCGCTGGCTGCCGGCGCGCATCCGCATCCGGCTGCCCGATGGCGGCACCGAGTACCGCAGCGGTTACATCCAATCCGCGCGCAGTCTCGGGTCAGACGGCGGTCTGGCTCGCTATGAGATGCGCCTCGTTCCATGGCTGTGGCTGCTGTCTCAGCAGCGTCATTCGCGGGTGTGGCAGCAGCAATCGCTGATCAATGTCCTGAACGATCTGTTCGACGCTTATGTCGAAGCACGCTGGCAGTTGACCGACGATGCGAGACGCTGGCTCGACGAGCTGCCGGCCGCGCCGTGTCGTCTGCAGTACCGTGAAACCGACCTCGCGTTCCTGACACGAACGCTGGCCGAGCATGGGCTCGGCTGGTGCTTCGTCGAGCCCGAGGCTACCGACCGCGGAAGCAGCATCGTGACGATCTTTCACGACAGCTGCCAGTTTCCCGAGGCGATGCCGGGCAGCATCCGGTTCCATCGCGCAGCCGCGATCGAAGCGGCCGACACCTTTCAGCACCTCGAAGAGTCGCGCGCCCTTCCGGCCGCATTGAGCACCGCGCTGGCCTGGGATCCATCCGCCAAGCGCGCCACAAGCGCCAGCACGCCCACGCGTCACGCCGTGCTCGGCATGCAAGGGCTCGCGATGCTGGAGCAGTACCGGCCGCTCGGTCACGGGCTTCCAACCGATGCGCTGTCGGTTGATCGCCGAAGCCAGTTGATGCAGGAGGCCTGCGAGTCGCGCCACAAGGTCTTCCATGCGGTTGGCAATGTCCGGCACCTGCGTCCGGCGCAGCAGTTCCAGATGCTGGACGGCATCAGCCCATTGAGTCGTGCCGTGCAGGACGCCGCAGGCCTCGGCCGGTCCTCGTCATCGTCTTCACGATTGCCGCCCGAAGCGCGTGATCGATACGCCGTCGTTGGTTTCGACTGCTGCGGCGTGAACAATCTGCCAGCGGAGTGGAAACAGCGACTCGATCCCGGATCGTCGACCGTATCCGACCTCCATGAACTTGCGCGCACCCAAGGGTACGCCGGCCGCTTTCACCTGCTGCGCGCCGCCATCCCGTGGCGACCGAACCAGGCCGGACAACGACTGCAAGGCACGGCACCGGGACCGCAGTCGGCGATCGTCGTCGCGGCCGATGGCTGCACCGGCGGCTCCGAAGAGATTCACCGCGACCGGCTAGGCCGCATCCGCGTGCGTTTTCACTGGCAGACCGAACCGGGCAACGACAGTGCGCATGCCAGCCATTCGACCTGCTGGCTGCGCATCGCCAGTCGCGCAGCCGGCGCCGGACGCGGCGCGAGCTTCGTCCCGCGTCTGGGGCAGGAGGTGTTGGTCGGCTTTCTCGACGGCGACATCGATCAGCCCATCGTCCTCGGCGCGCTCTACAACGGACGCGGCGAAGGCGGTATCGCGCCCAGCCCCGGCGGAACGTCGGCGTCATCAGCAGTTTCAGAAGACGTTTTCGAGCAAGCTGCCGATGGCCGCGCGAGCGCCCAGGGCAACGTGCGCGGTGGCGCCTCGCCCGCATGGCACGGCCAGAGCGCAGCGCCGAGCGGTCACCACAACCCGATGAGCTTCACCGGCTACAAGACACGAGAATTCGGCGGTGGTGGTGGCTACAACCACCTGAGCTTCGACGATACGGACAGCGCCTTGCGCATCCAGCTCAAGACCACCCAGGCCGGCACGGAATTGAATCTCGGCCATCTGATCCACCAAGCCGACAACTACCGCGGCAGCACGCGTGGTCATGGCTTCGAACTGCGAACGGACGCGGGCGGTACGGTCCGATCCAGCCGGGGCATCCTGCTAGAAAGCCGGCGTGGTGTTGCACCAACGGAGCAACCGGAAGCACTCGGCGACTTTACGGCCGGCACCACATTGCTGAAGCAAGTACAGAAACTCTCCGACGGCTACGACGACATGACCCGTCGGCACCACAACGCCGGCCTGTCGCTCAATCGCGGCGCACAGCGACCCGAGGTCAGTCGGTTGGACAGCCAGCGCCCTCCGGCCGCGGCGCTGACGCACATCGCATTGGCGACAACGCCAGCGGATGACCATGCGATTCCGCATCTGGGCGCAGCAGTCGTCGCCATCAGTGCGCAGGCGCAACTCGGTGTTGTCGCCGGTCAGTCGCTGCAGCAGGCCGCTGGCGAAACGATCATCACGGCCAGCGGCGGCGATGTCGACCACGCCATCGGCGGCAGCCTCCGAATCCACAGCGGCCAGGCCGTAAGCGTGCTCGCCAGCATCCAGACCGGCGCCGACAGTCCCGGCCTGAGCGCTATCGCTGCTCAAGGCCCGTTTCGCGTCGAAGCGCAGCACGGCGCGATGAACATCGACGCAAGACAAGACCTGAAGCTGGTCAGCGTCACCAGCACCTTCGAAGCCGCCGCCAAGACCGCGATCACCCTCACGACGAAAGCCGGGGCCACGATCCGGATTGACGGCGGCGACATCAGCGTGTGTTGCCCTGGGCAGCTCGTCGTGCATGCGGCAAAGCATGAATTCGCAGGGCCGGCGAGCGGCAAGGCCAAGCTTCCGCAATTCCAGCCGAGCGAGCTCAAGCGGCGACGGATGCTGGACTTCTCCGGTTAGCGTGACAGAGAACCCTCATGGCAGATCAACCAGCAAACAAGGTCAAGCGCTGGGCCTACCCTTTCCAGCTCATTGGCAACAAGGAGATCGAAGACCCGCAGGTCTTGCTTCATGCACTGTCGATGGCGGAAGACGGTACCTATCCGATCGGTGCCAACGGTCTATGGCACGGCGGTGTCCATTTCGACCGCAACACTGGGGCTGTGCTCGCACAGGACGCTGGCGTTCGCTGTATTGCAGATGGGGAAGTAGTCGCTTACCGGATTGATCGCACATATCCCGAAATTGCCTACCCTGACGGCAAGCGGGCGCTGTATTCAACCGGCTTTGTATTGATTCGCCATCGGTTGGAATTACCACCAAGGCCGGGCATGGCCATGCCGAGCGCGCCTGTTGTGGCACCACCGCCTGAGCCCGCGTTGATCTTCTTCAGTCTCTATATGCACTTGCGTGACTGGACACGGTATCACGCTGATCCGGCCGCGCCGCGACCTGCATTCTGGCGAGGTCCGTCGACTGAGTATCGTGTTGGCATGAATGCGAATGACGAGGAACCAATCCTGGCGCCCGGAGCGAAGGGTCTCAGAGTCCGCGATGGCAGTGGTGTACCAATCGGCCTGCTGCCGCGCGGTTATCGAGTGACCTTGGGTCCTGCAAACCACGCGAGACCCGGGTTTTTCGTATTGGCATCAGTGACCGATGGGGATTCGATCCCTGCAGGCCTGCAAGACGCTTATGTTCACAAGGCCAGCCTCGATCCGCTTCGCGAGCCGGACGCGGGTGCGATGGATGCGGTACTTGTCTTGGCGACACCACGGCCCATTGCCGCCGGTGCACTGGTTGGACATCTTGGCGAGTATGGACGCTACGTGGATGCCACACCGCTGCCTCCCACACCCGGAAGGCCGCTGCTTCACTTGAAGTTTTCACTGCCGACAACATTGAAGCATTCATAGCGACGAGCCGCGCGCGAGCTGCCGAACTCGAACCCAGGCAGAAAAGCATTCTCGTCATCGAAAGTGGCGCGAAACTGTGCCAACCGGCCGTAGCGGACATGATGGTTCCCGCGGGTTCGATCCTGTGGCGCTTCAGTGGCAAGGAAGCTGGCGAAGGCCCTTGGCTGCGCGTAAGAAAGACAGCTCCCACCATTGTCCCCGTTGACGAGCTTAAGGAACCACAAGGAAGCGGAAGCTCCGGTTCGTTCCTCTACCGTGGGCAGCGTGTGCAGTTCACTGGCAACTATGTGAACTCCAACGGCGAACGAACCACGGATCGTTCGAAGCGAGCTCTCTTCACGAGACGCGAGCTACTGATTCCGACTGGGGCACCGTTCTGGATCGAAAGCTCGAAAATGCGTTCGAGCAACGCCATACCGGCGTGGTCTGCGTTTCCGCTGCGTACATCGGCCTTGAGTGCTCCAAGGCTTATGCAGCGGCGCGTTATCAATCGCCGTCAGCTTGAAAAGTCTGCCGCTGGGACGAGGGCGAAGGATGACCAAGGCGTATCGTGGTGGAAAGTCAGCGTTGGCGCTGATGAGGATCGAGCTGCCGAAGGCTGGGTCTGCGAAAAGAACCACCCTCAAACAGCATGGAGATCCCCGTGGGATTGGCCAGGCTTCGAAGTCATCAGTGAAAGCGCGCCGCCCCTTGAACTGTTTTCCCGTGAACTGCACAGGATTGGCGTCGCCACAGACAACTCCGAGGCCGAAAATCTCAAGATCAGAGCAGACGGCGTGGACGGCGGATCGCTTCTGACGGCGCTCCGGACCGCGATCGATGCGCAGGGTGACCGGAACGGTCAGGTGAGTGGCGAAGAGTTGAGATTATCTCTGCGTGAGCCTTGGCTTGCCGACCCAATCACTAGGCTAATCGTAAAGTACGAAAGTGAATGGTCTGGTCCGATGGACAAGTGGCGTACGTTGAATACGTTGATGTCGGAAGGATTGCCGATCTGGAACGTTGAGCTGGAACGAATCGCGAAGCTTCACTTATGGAATGAGTGGAACAACAGCAAAACTTTACGCTTGAATTCATTTGTTAGTCACTTTCATTCGACGGCGCTGACCACAAACTTTATTGCTACGTGCAGTTGCGGCAAAGAAATTACGCACGAAGAGTTGGCTTTGATACTCCCTGCGGATGTAAAGAAAAATGGATTATTTTACAAGGCACATGATACAACTGTAAGAAATTATGATTCTGGCAGATTTTTAAGTCTTCTCAACAGATACATGCGCGAAAGCGACATCGTGACATGTGCGAGAAAGGCGCACTTTTTATCGCAGATGAGCCACGAATGTGATGAGCTCAGAACAAACGAAGAGTATCGAAACCGAGATGGATCAGTACCCTCTGGATGGAATGATTACCGCGGTGGCTCGAACTTCCACGGACGAGGATTAATGCAATTAACTCATGATTCTAACTACAGTGCTTACAGCATATTTACAGGAAATACGAATATTGCAAGGAATCCAGATATTGTAAGTCACAATATTCCTGATACCGTTAACTCTGCTTGTTGGTATTGGCGCAAGGGAAGCGCATGGGGCGATGTTAATCCAAAAGCTGATGCAAATGATTTTTTTGCGATTACGGTCGCGGTGAATGGAGGATTCAACCATGTCGGCGAACGATTTGAAGCTTTGATGAAGCTGGCGGAGCTGTTGGGTGCCGATCGATGTTCACTGACTCCGAATATGAGTTTCACTAGTTATAAAATCGAAGAAAGCGCATTGGCGGGCACGCGTTTTTATAGAAGTCATCAAGCCGCAGCGAAGTCAGCGCAAGATCGTATCGACGATATAAAGCGAGCGCTAAATGGACAACGTTAAGAAACTTCTATCGAGCAGTTTAATTTTTTTTGTGCTGCTAATCGGCGGTGCTACTGCACAAGAGATACATGGCGAATTCTTGGATGGTAAAAAATACAGCGCCGAGATTCGAACCGAAGATGTAATAAACGAAGATGGAATGCGTATCAGAAAGAGCGAAGTCGCTGTTAAGCTGACTGATGGTACAAACAAATTATTTTATAAATTTGAATCAGATAGTATCTCTGCGGTAAGAAGTTCACCATTTGGGTTTATTTCGATAATCACTAATTCTAGGGGGATGGAAGGAAGAGTACGATATGAGTACATAAGCCTGTATAAAAATGTGCTGGTGTCACTTGGTGTCGTAGAGCGACAGCTTCATTTGGGCAGGACGGCGTCAATTGAAATCCAGAAAGGACAGAGCGTTCCGCCAGGTATCACAGCTAAGATTATTGAAAACATCATTGCCAACAAAGAATCTTTCGCGCTTATAGACCAATCTCCGTACCTTTTCGCAGCATTAATCTTGCTCGGCAGGAAATCTGAAAATAACAGGTCCAAGGAGCTTATTCTAAAAATTGTTGAAAATAAAGAGATTACTTCCGATAAAATTTTCCGTGAAGCCCTCGAAAAAATGAGAGTTCCCCGCGGGGGAACACTCAGATGTGGCTGGCTTGAAAAGTCGATGACATCTGGCGTCAAAATCACAGATAACGATGGGGTATGGACAATTAGAACGGGTAAGGACGGTATTGCAAATGATGACCTACCGATTCTCGATCCTGATCAGTGGGTCGCAACTTCAAGCAACGAAGGTTACGGTTGCGTCTGCCTTCGGGTTGTTGCCAACGTCAGCACTCATGAAGTAGTGAAGCTGATTTCTTCTTCTCCTAAATCGTTGCTTGCGTGTCGTAATGATAAGAAGCTCGTGGAGCCAGCCAAACCGTAGTGACAGTCGAAAAGTCGATGATTACCACATGTCTGCTGCCATGCCGCTGATTGCGGTATCTGTCTTCGGACCTATTGCAGCTGCATGACGCCAGCTCGCGCTGACTTGGCCGCACTCTTGAAATAATCCTACTAGATAGAGCGGCACCCTATAAGGCTGAACTTCTCTGAGTAGCCGTGGACTAGCGGAGTCAGACACCCAAGGCGTGGAATGTAGCTTGCGTATTTTTACTGCCATCGCCAGACGTTATAATGGCGAAAGCTTTCAACCGCGACTGAAGCCACTTCGTCTTCAGGCACTCACCAACCAGCTCGCGGATTAAGGATTCGCCGACGCTATCCCGCCAAGATACGCTGGACTCACGGATGGAGTTGTTGAAAACCGAGATCGTGATTCAGTCACGGATCGGCTTTCGTAAAACTTCGGGCTAGCTCTGCTTCCGTGGCTATCGCCTTGCGACGTGAACAATGATCAATTGTAAAAGCAGGTTGATGATGCGTGTGCCGCGAATTGAGCAGGCGAGATCGATCGGAAAGATGCCCCAGTGCCTATGCCGATGATTATCTGGCACATGCTGTGCTGACCACTGGCGTAGGCGTCGAACATGTCCTTTGAGTCCCTACAATCAATCTTTAATGCCGGCTGTAACGGTCGATCGCTACACATGACCAAGTGCCATCGTTGGTGCCCGCAGCGCAGCCCGTAGCTAGAGCTTGTGACAGCTGTCAACGCTCATCGCGTTGTGTCGTGGTGCGGGAAAACTCGAATCTTTGGGTCGTATTGGCGTATGTACTATGTTGACAGCGCTCTATCGCCGAGACTTCAGTTGCGTCTCGTGCCGCCGTGGCCGATTTATAGATAGGCCGAAACTCGGCAACGAGGTACTGACCTGCTGGTCGAATTTCGGACCACGTGACGCTTAAGATTCTGGCTCCCGCTATGAGCGAGGAGCACATGAAGCAGGCACGATTTACTGACGAGCAGATGGTTCGGATCCTCCGTGAAGCGGACA
>NZ_JAKFUM010000016.1:0-52887 GCF_021732705.1 Nevskia sp.
CGACACGCCCTCGCCTGCTGCGCGCCTACCTGTGGATGGGCTTGGGCTTCCTGACCAAGGGACCGATCGCCGTGGCGCTGCCGGTGATCATCAGCGCCGTGTTCTACGCCACGCAGCGTCGACCGCTGGACTGGCTCAAGGCCGCGTTCGATCCGTTCGGCTGGCTGGTGTTCCTCGCCGTCGTCGCGGTCTGGATGGCGCCGCTGGCCGCGACCGGCCAGACCGATTTCTTCTTCCACTTCCTGTTCGACCACAACCTGACCCGCTACGGCTCGACCCTGCAGGGCCACGGCGGCAAGCGCTGGTACTACGCCGCGGCGCTGCCGTTCATCGTCATGCCGTTCACCGCGCTGCTGCCGGGCGTCTTCGCGCGCGTCCGCCGACCGGATCCGCTTGATACCTATCTGCTGCTGTGGTTCGCGTTCGTGTTCGTGTTCTTTTCGTTCTCGGGCACGCAGTTGCCGCACTATCTGCTGTACGGCTGCACGCCGCTGTTCATCCTGTTCGGCCGCGCCTGGGACCGGCTGCCGGCCAAGGTCTGGACGCTGCTGCCGGTGCTGCTGTTCACCTTGCTGCTCGCGAGCCTGCCGTGGGTGCTGCCGCAGATTCCGATCGACCCGAGCCGCCCGTACGAAGCCGGCATCCTGTCGCTGGCGGCCAGTTCGTTCGAGCGCGACTACACGATCCTCAGCGTCATCGTTCTCGCGGTGATCGTCACCCTGCTCGTCCGGCGCTCGGTGCCGGCGTGGCAGGCGCTGCTCGGCTCCGGGCTGGCGCTGTCGATGCTGGTCTGGTTCGGCGTGGTGCCGGTGCTGGCCGCCGCACAGCAGGTGCCGACTCAGGAAGCGGCCGTGCGCGCCAAGGAAATCGGTGCGATGACCGTCAGCTATCGCACTTATCTGCCGACGTTCAGCGTGTACCGCGGCGCCGTCACCCCGAACCGCCTGCCGGAACCCGGCGAACTGGTGTTCGTGAAGCTGGACCGGATTCCGGACCTGCAGCGCGACCTCGGCGCCAGCGTGACCTTGATCCCGGAGTTCAAGAAAGGTGGCGTGGCGCTATTGCTGCGTCAGGCAGAAAACCGGCCTTAGTCGACGTTCGCAGCGCAAGCGGTATGCCGCGATGGCGCAGACACCGTCCGTGCACGCCCATCACCGACGCGCTGGGCGTGGTCCCGTCGGCCGGCGGCATGCACCCGTTTGCCGGCGAGACCGCAGCCTCTGGTGGGGCCGCGCCATTGATCGTTCAGCGAACGCGGCAACCCGAGCTTGAAGACCACGCTGGCGGCAACGAAGGCTCCACGGATCGAACGCACGACCCGGCCGCCGACCGACCGCTCGATCGCGAAAACGACAACGGCCCGCCTGAGCGAGCCGTGGTGGTTGCTGCAAATTCTGAAGGCCCGCGCCAGCGACACCCCGGCACCCGTCTGCACCGCTACCGTTGCTCCCTTCCGGGCCTGGCGGGGTTCACGGCTTGCCGTCGCGGGGGCACCGGCGCGGACCAGCGCGGATTGTCGTCTCGTGCCACCCAAAGCTCAAGCATAATTTGCGTTGGCCGCCGTCTTGCAGCCAATTGACTCTGCTCGTTTTTTGACCACCCGACCATGACCCTGCGCCTCCCCTGCTTCAAGGCTTACGACATTCGCGGCCGCGTGCCGGATGAATTGAATGTCGATGTCGCCTATCGACTCGGCCTGGCCTATGCCGCCGCGTTCAGCCCGAAGCGCGTCGCGCTCGGCCGCGACGTGCGCCTGTCCAGCGGTGAACTGCTCAACGCGCTGGCGCACGGTCTGGTCGAGGGCGGTGTCGAAGTCGTCGACATCGGCCTCGGGGGCACCGAAGAGGTCTACTTCGCGTCGTTCCAGCCGGGCATCGACGGCGGCATCATGGTCACGGCCAGCCACAACCCGATGGACTTCAACGGCATGAAGCTGGTCAAGGGCGGTGCGATCCCGATCTCCGGCGACACCGGCCTGCGGGCGCTGGAAGAAGCCACCGCGGCCTCGACGGCCAAGGCGCCATCCGGCGAAGCCAAGCGCACCCATCACGACTACCGCCCGGACTACGTCGAGCACCTGCTCGGCTATGTCGATCCGAAGGTTCTGAAACCGCTGAAGATCGTCGTCGATGCCGGCAACGGCTCGGCGGGTCTGGTGATCGACGCGCTGGAGCCACATCTGCCGTTCGCGTTCATCAAGATCCATCACGAGCCGGACGGCACGTTCCCGAACGGCATCCCCAACCCGCTGCTGCCGGAGATGCGCTCGGCGACCTCCGCAGCGGTGATCGAGCACGGTGCGGACTTCGGCGTGGCCTGGGACGGCGACTTCGACCGCTGCTTCCTGTTCGACGAGAAGGGCGGCTTCATCGAGGGTTACTACATCGTCGGGCTGCTCGCCGAAGCGATGCTGAAGCTGGAGCCTGGCGCGAAGATCATCCACGACCCACGCCTGACCTGGAACACGGTCGACATGGTCGAAACGGCCGGCGGGCGACCGATCCAGTCGAAGACCGGCCACGCCTTCATCAAGGAGCGCATGCGCCTCGAGAACGCGATTTACGGTGGCGAGATGAGCGCCCATCACTACTTCCGCGATTTCGCCTACTGCGACAACGGCAACATCCCGTGGCTGCTGGTGGCCGGGCTGATCTCGGCGAGCGGCAAGACCCTGTCGCAACTGGTCGAGGACCGTCAGGCCAAGTTCCCGGCCTCGGGCGAGATCAACCGCAAGGTCGCCGATGTGAAGGGCACGATCGCGAAGGTCGAAGCCGTCTATGCCGGCCTGCCGGGCGCGCGGGTCGAGAAGGTCGATGGCCTCTCGATCGCCTTTGATCAATGGCGCTTCAACCTCCGCGGCTCGAACACCGAGCCGGTGCTGCGCCTGAATGTCGAGTCGCGCGCCAATCCGGCGCTGATGGACGCGAAGACCGCCGAGCTGCTGGCGCTGATCGACGCCGCGTGAGCGCCGCAGCCGCGTATCGGGCGCAATTCCGCCGCGAAAGCTCGCGTACCGCCACCGTCGGACGCATCCGATGAACGAGGCCGCAAGCCGCGCGACGGTCGTCGCGCGCCGGATGCTGTTCGCGCTGCGCTGGCTGCTGGCGGCCGGCGCGATCTACGTCTCGGTGCAGTACAGCGACGATGCGCTGTGCGTGCCGATCAACCTCAGTCTGTTCCTCGTGCCGTTCACCGTGATGCTGGCGCTGACCGGGCGCTGGGTCTGGAGCCTGTCGATCGCGTCCGCGGTCGCGCTGTTCGTCTACGGCATGGGCGAGTTGAAGCTCAAGTACTTCTACACGCGGCTGATCGTGGCCGACTGGGCCTTCATTTCCGAGCCGGCGAACTGGACCATCGTGCGCCAGTATCCGCGCATCTACGGCGTGCTGAGCCTGTTCGTGTTCGGCGCCAGCTTGCTGGTGATCGATGCGGTCTGGGCGGCGCGGCGCCAGAAGCCGGTCGCAGCCAAGCTGCGGCTGGCGTCGCTGGCGCTGGCGATCGGACTCGTCGGCCTGCTGTACCAGTCGCGACACCATCACCAGTGGGAAGTCTGGCTTGACGATGCCGACTGCGGCCCCGGGCATCGCTGCGGTGTGCTCGGCCGGCTGCTGTTCTCGTTCCAGATGTTTTCGTTCGAGCTGCCGACGCACGCCGGCGATCCATCGATCTTCATCGCGCGACGCGGCCAGCTGCCCGTGGTCAGCCCCGATGAAGCGCCGCAGACGCCGGACATCGTGCTGTGGCTGAACGAATCGACCTTCGACGTCCGCAATTTCAAGCTGCCGGGGGCCAGGCTGCCGAAGCTCGCGATGTTCGACCCGAGCCCGCAGACACGCGCGAGCGGCCTGCTGCGCACGCACACGTTCGGCGGCAAGACCTGGCTGTCGGAGTTCTCGGTGCTGACCGGGCTGGTGCCGGACGACTTCGGCGCGCGCCGCAGCCTCGTGTTCACGACGATCGGCCCGAAGACCGAGACCAACCTGTTCAAGCTGCTGAAGGCACAGGGCTATCGCACCGTGGTGCTGATGCCGACGTTCAAGCGCTTCTACGGCGCGGGGCGCACCTACGAAACGATGGGTGCGGATACCGTGCTGACCCTGCGCGATTTCCACGAGTACGATCGCTTCCCGGGCGACGAATGGGACATCGCCGACACCGACCGCATGGGGGCAGCCGCGCAGAAGATCATCCGCGAGCACCGTGCCGGCCCGAACGGCGCGCAGCCCCTGTTCGTCTATCTGCTGTCGGTCAAGGAACACGCGCCGTATTCGAAGTTCACGCGCATCCAGTACAACCTCGACAAGACCGGCATTCCGAAGAACCTTGCCGCGCGGCTGACGGACTACATCGGCCGCCTGGTGACGCTGGATCAGGCCATCGCCGACATGGACCAGTTCCTGTTCGACAAAGGCGCACGGCCTGCCGTGTTCGCGTGGTTCGGCGACCATCAGGCCTATTACGAGCAGGATTCGCCGCCGTACCGTTTCGATTTGCCGGAACCGAAGAACGTCACGCAATTTCAGGTGCGCAGCAATCTGGTCGTGCCGAAGATCCCGAAGATGAAGTTGATGGACATCGCCTTCATGCCGAGCCTCGTCACCGACATCGGCGGCGTCGCGAAGGACGAGTATTTCAGCGCGCTGTCGGCCATGCGCCAGCTCTGCGACGGCGCGCTCGACGATTGCCCGGACAAGGCCCTGGTCGACAGCTACAAGGCGCAGGCCTTCAGCCGCGAGGTGGGACTGTTCTCGACGGAGTGAACCGGTCGCAGGTCCGGATTGATCCAGACCTGCGATCGCCTTGCCTTCAGCCGCGTCGACGCGTCTGCGCCAGCCGCCGCACCGTGTCGGCGAGCAGGTCGAGTTCCTCGAACGTGTTGTAGAAGGCCAGACTCGGCCGCACCGTGAACTCCAGCCCGAAGCGGCGCAGGATCGGCTGCGCACAGTGATGGCCGGTGCGCACCGCGATGCCTTCTTCGGACAATGCCTGCCCGACTTCGTTGGTCGTGAAACCGTCGAGCACGAAACTCATCACGCTGGTCTTGTGGGCGGCGGTGCCGATCATGCACAGCCCCGGAATCCGGCACAGCAGATCGGTGCCGTACTCCAGCAGGTCATGCTCCGCGCGGGCGATGTTCTCGATGCCGATGCGCTCGACGTAGTCGATCGCCGCACCCAGCCCCACCGCATCGGCGATGTTGCCGGTGCCCGCTTCGAAGCGCGCCGGCGGGCCGTGGTAGACGGTCTTCTCGAAGGTCACGTCCTGGATCATGTTGCCGCCGCCCTGGTACGGCGGCGTGTGTTCGAGGATTTCCTTCTTGCCGTAGACCACACCGATGCCGGTCGGCCCGAACACCTTGTGGCCGGAGAACACGAAGAAGTCGGCATCCAGCGCCTGCACGTCGACCTTCATGTGCGACACCGACTGCGCGCCGTCGATCAGCACCTTGGCACCCGCCCGATGGGCGAGATCGATGATCTCCTTGACCGGCACCACGGTGCCGAGCGCGTTCGAGACCTGCGTCACCGAGACGATCCGGGTCCGGTGATTCAGCAGCTTCTGGTATTCGTCGAGCCGCACCTGACCGGTGTTGTCGACCGGGATCACCCGCAGCACCGCGCCCTTCTCGGCCGCCAGCATCTGCCAAGGCACGATGTTGGCGTGATGCTCCAGATGCGAGATCACGATCTCGTCACCTTCGCCGATGTTCTGCTTGCCCCAGCTCTGGGCGACCAGATTGATCGCTTCCGTGGTGCCGCGAACGAAGATGATCTCGTCCGGCGTCGAGGCGCCGATGAACCTCGCGACCTTCTTGCGCGCGGCCTCGTAGGCATCGGTCGCCCGCGCCGCCAGTTCGTGCGCGGCGCGATGGATGTTCGAGTTCTCGTGCGCGTAGAAGTACGCGATGCGGTCGATGACCGACTGCGGCTTCTGCGTCGTCGCGGCGTTGTCGAGCCAGACCAGCGGCTTGCCGCCGTTGACCTTGGTCGACAGGATCGGGAAATCGCGGCGAATCGTCGCGACGTCGAAGATGCCGCGGCCCGGTGCGACCTTCGGCGTGGGTGCCGGTTGGGCGGCGCCGAGATCAGCGAAATAAAAGCTCGGCGCGGACGCACTCGAAGGCGATGACGGTGCCGATGGCGTCGCCAGCGGCGTCGCCGGAACCCGCGTCGGCGTCGACAGTCCGAACCGATCGGACAGGCCATCGAGCTTCAGCGGCGGCGCTGCCGGCACGCCACTCGTCGACGAGGCTTCGCCGAGGAAGTAGTACGGATTGCTCGGCGGCTGGACCGCGGACGGCACGGCGGCGTCGGACAGGTTCGGCGTCGGCGCCGCACCCGGAATCAGCGCCGCGAAAGCTTCCGGCACGCCCGCGAAACCGCTGCCGCCTTTCGGCAGCGCCGGCAGCACCGTGCTCTGCAGACCATGCAGATCCGGCGTCTGCGCCTGCGTCGGCAGCACGCGCGGCGTGATGAACGACGGCGGCGCGGCCAGTTCCGCGGCACCCGGCTGCGTCGTCCGCATCGGCGGCGTCATCGGCAGGGTGGTCGCCACCGGCAGGGGATTGTTGTGACCGGCCACCGGAATGCCGCCCGGCGGCAATGGCGAAGCGAGGTTGATGGGGCCGCGCGGCGCAGCCGGTGCCTGAGCCAATGCCGGTTCAGCGCCGGGCAGCGCACTGAACATCGCATTGGCCATGGCCTGCAACGCGGCGGGGTCGAGACCGCTGCCCGAGACACTCATGGGAGCCTCGGCGCCTTACTTGTAGGTATCGGGATAGTCGTGGAACTTGTTGATTTCCACATCTTCCAGCACCGCCAGCGCGTCGTCGGTCAGCACCGCCAGCGAGCAGTACAGCGAAATCAGATACGAGGCGACCGCATGGTCGTCGATGCCCATCAGGCGCACCGACAGGCCCGGGCTCTGCTCGCCCGGCAGCCCCGGCTGGAACAGGCCGATCACGCCCTGCCGCTTCTCGCCGACGCGCATCAGGATGATCTTCGACTTGCCGTCGGCGATCGGCAGCTTGTCGCTCGGAATCAGCGGCACGCCGCGCCAGGTGATGAACTGCGAGCCGAACAGGCTGACCGTCGGCGGCGGCACGCCACGGCGGGTGCACTCGCGGCCGAATGCGGCAATCGCCAGCGGATGGGCGAGGAAGAACGCCGGCTCCTTCCAGACCTTGGTCAGCAGTTCGTCCATGTCGTCCGGCGTCGGCGCACCCGTCAGTGGATACACGCGCTGCGATTCGGCGACGTTGGCCAAGAGGCCGTAGTCCGGGTTGTTGATCAGCTCGGATTCCTGGCGTTCCTTGATCGTTTCGATGATCAGGCGCAGCTGTTCCTTGATCTGGTCGTTCGGGCTGGAATACAGGTCCGACACGCGGGTGTGGATGTTCAGGCGCGTGGCGACCTGCTTCAGCCAGTATTCGCGGGGGTTTTCCTCGTAGTCGACGAAGGAGTTCGGCAGCTGGCCGGACTCGGTCACCGAACAGGCGGTGCGGATGTCGGCCGGGTTCTTCACCTTGTTGACGCGGAACACGCCGGCTTCGACCGGCTGCCACTGCAGCAGATGCGTCAGCCAGCGCGGCGTGATGTTCGAGTACTGCGCAACGGTCTTGGTGGTGTTGGCAAGCTTGCGCGCGGCAGCGTCGCCAAGGGTCGGCAGGAGTTCGGTATCAGCCATCGGGGATCCTCGTCAGATCGGTTCGGGAATAAACTTAGATTGAACCGGCATGAACGAAGGGTCGACGGGACATAGTCCTCAGGCTGCGACTTTTTTGTTCGATCAACTGGCCTGATCGATTCGAATCAGTTCTGAGGCCGGAATGCCCAGTGCCGCCGACAGCTTTTCCAGCGTCTGCAACGTCGGGCTGACCGCCCCGCGCTCGATGTCGCCGACGTAGCTGCGATCGAGCCCGGCAGTCGAAGCCAGCCGTTCCTGCGACCAGCCGAGCCGTTGCCGATGCTCGCGCAGCGTGCGGGCGAGTGCCTGCTGCAGGCTGACGGAACTCATCGTCGGTGCACTCAAGCGCTGGACGCCTGTTCCGAACGCGCCTGCGTGATCTGGCTGCCCAGCGGCACGCTGCGGGTCAGCCAGACATTGCCGCCGATGCTCGACCCGCGGCCGATGGTGATGCGGCCGAGGATGGTCGCGCCGGCGTAGATCACGACATCATCCTCGACCACCGGATGTCGCGGCTGCCCCTTGACCAGACTGCCGTCTTCCGCGGCCTCGAAGCGCTTGGCGCCGAGCGTCACCGCCTGATACAGCCGCACGTGATCGCCGATCACCGCCGTTTCGCCGATCACGACGCCGGTGCCGTGATCGATGAAGCAGTACTTGCCGATCGAAGCGCCCGGATGGATGTCGATGCCGGTTTCCGAATGCGCCAGTTCGGCGACGATCCGCGCGAGCAGCGGCAGGTCGAGTTCGTACAGTCGATGGGCGATGCGGTGGTGAATCAGCGCATGGATGCCCGGGTAGCACAGCAGCACTTCGTCGACGCTGCGCGCGGCCGGATCGCCCTGGAACGCGGCCTCCGCGTCGGTATCGAGCAGCGTGCGCACCGTCGGCAGGCTGCGCGCGAACTCGGCGATGCGCGCCTGCGCCTTCTGCAGCGCCTCGCCCGGCCGGTGCTCGCCGTGATCGCGCCGACGGCTGGCCAGTTCCAGCCGTGCTTCCTCGACCAGTCCGTTCAGCGCGCGGTCCAGCGCATGGCCGACGAAGAAGTCCTCGCCTTCGCGCTTCAGGTCCGATGGCCCCAGCCGCAGCGGAAACAGCGCCCCGCGCAGCAGGCGCAGCAGTTCGCGCACGCGCTCCGGCGACGGGAATTCGCGATCGCCGGAATCACGATCGCGACTGCTGCGATGGCGCCAGTCCTCGCGCGCCTCGCGCAGTTCGCGCACGATCGTCGGCAGATCCCAGTGCGGGCCCGACTCCGCGACACTCACCGGAATCAGTCCTGCAGCCACGGCAGGCCGTGATGCCGCCAGCCGTTGGCGTGGCCGCGCTGGCCGTGCTCGTCGAGATCACCCTCGAAGCCTTCCTGCACGTAGGCGATCTGGGTGAAGCCGGCCTTCGGCGCCACATCCACCGCCAGCGCCGAACGCTTGGCGCTGCGGCACAGCAGCAGCGTGGGCCGATGCAGGCCGACCTTCGCTTCCAGCTCACGCGCGAATCGCGGATTGCGGGTCAGCGCGGTGCCGGTCGCCCACGGCACATGCAGGCTGTCCGGCACGTGGCCGACGAACTTGCGTTCCTCGGCCGTGCGGACATCGACCAGCACCACGGCGCCGGAACGCACCAGCTGCCAGGCTTCCGCCGGGGCCACGCTGCCGCCGTTCGGAACCACGGGCTCTGGCGATGGACCGGATGGAGACGGGCTTGCGCCGTCCTGGGGACGAACCGTGTGACTGTCGAACGGCATGGGACCTCCGGAATCGGGCGCGCCGACGCGTTCAGTCGAGTCTGGCGCAGGAAGCCGAGACTTTAGGGCGGTTGCAGCGGTTCGAGAAGGAATAAGAGCTGATACGGGAATTCCCGGATCGAATAACCCATCGACGTCCGACGCCTCAGGCCTCGCGCCCCGGCAGCATCCGCGCCATCGTGTTGTCGCGCTTGACGTAGTGGTGATACAGACCGGCCAGCGCATGCAGGCCGATCAGGAAATAGCCGATGGTGCCGCCGGTTTCATGCAGTTCCTCGACGACTTCGGCCAGTTCCTTGTCGGACGCCACCAGTGGCGCGATCGTGAACAGATTGAAGTACGGGATCGGGTCGCCTTCGAAGCTCAGGATCAGCAGGCCGCCGATCGGCATGCCGATCATCAGACCGTACAGCGCCACGTGCGCGGCCTTCGACGCCAGATGCTGCCAGCGCGGCAAGGCCGGGGTGATCGTCGGTGCCGGGCCATTGGCAAAGCGGGCTGCCAGCCGCAGCCAGACCACCGCGAACACGGTGAGCCCGAACGAGAAGTGCAGCGTCTTCACCAGCAGGCGGGTATCGCTGCCTTTCGGGAACTCGGTGCGGACGAGAATGAAGAAATAGGTCGCGACGATCAGCAGCAGGGTCAGCCAATGCAGGGCGATCAGCGGCGTGCTGTAGCGGGTTCGGGCAGTCATCGGAAAAGCTCCATCCGGTGGATCGGGCAGCGACACATCAATGAGGGAACGGCAGCGTGCCCGTCGTTGCATGGACACGGCGTGAACGCAAGGTGAGCAGTCCGTCAATGAACGCATGCCGCGCAGTGTCGATCCGTCTGCTGACGTACGCGGACCACCGCGGTGCGGACGGCCTGTGCTGCGATTGACGCGCCGGCGGTGAACGCGGGCCAACCGGACGGGTGAGGCCGGCAACCAGCAAACCGGCCCGGAAAGACCCGATCAGACTCGATCAGGCGACTGGCGGCTTCGGCGCCCGCGGCCGCGCGGCAATCGCGAAGCCGTGGCCGTGCTCGAGCAGGTACTCCAGCCACTTCGCGAGCATGTGGTTGCGGCCCCACTGGTCGTCGAGATAGTCGTGGGCCTGGGTGTCGCCGAACATCTGCGCCAGCCATGTCGGCCGCTTGCCGCAGTCCAGCGCTTCGGCCACCTTGGCATCGCGATAGACCTTGATCCAGAGATCCGGCTCCAGCCGGCGCTCGCCGTTGGCATCCTTGAACTTGTAGGTCAGGCGCAGTTCGGCGGTGTACGGCGCGCGTTCGACCACCGTCAGCACCAGCGGCAGGTCGGTCGGCGATTTCGACACGGCCCGCTCGAACGGCAGATTCAGCTCCGGCACCAGCCGTTCCAGCAGCAGATAGCTGCGCTCGTACAGATCGACCAGATGGGCGATCCGGCGCGGTTGGCCGCAACAGGGGCAATAGGGTGAATGGGTGGTGTCGGCGTGCATGCGGCGGACTATAAGATACCGGCGCAGTGGTCACAAACCCTCATTCCTGCGGGTTTTCCTCCCCTTTTCGACCCCTTTGTCAATGCCCATCCGCGAACTTCCGACGAAGCCCTACACCGACCAGAAATCCGGCACTGCCGGCTTGCGCAAGAAGGTCGCCGTGTTCCAGCAGCCGCACTATCTCGAGAACTTCCTGCAGTCGATCTTCGACGTCGAAGCCAGTCTCAAGGGCAAGACGCTGATCATTGGCGGCGACGGTCGGTATCACAATCGCGAGGCGATCTACACGGCGATCGCGATGGCCGCCGGCAACGGGATCGCCAAGGTCATCGTCGGCCAGGGCGGCATCCTGTCGACACCGGCCGCGTCGAACCTGATCCGCGTGCACAACGCGGCCGGTGGCCTGCTGTTCACCGCCAGCCACAACCCGGCCGGGCCGGATGGCGACTTCGGCATCAAGTTCAACATCGCCGGCGGCGGTCAGGCGCCGGAAGCGCTGACCGGCAAGCTCTACGAAGTCAGCCGCCAGATCACGCGTTACCGGATTTTCGAAGGCGCGAACGTCGATCTTGATCGCCGCGGCAGCCAGCAGTTGGGCGACACGCTGATCGACGTCGTCGACAGCGTCGACGACTACGCCAGACTGCAGCAGAGCCTGTTCGACTTCGACAGGATCCGGGACTGGTTCAAGCGCGGTGGCCGCATCACCTTCGATGCCATGCACGCGGTGACCGGGCCCTACGCGCGGCGCATCCTCGTCGAACAGCTCGGCGCGCCGGAGTCCAGCGTGATCAACGCGATGCCGCTCGAAGACTTCGGCGGGGGCCATCCGGACCCGAACCTGATCTACGCCAGGCATCTGCACGACCTGGCGCTGAGCCCGGACGCGCCGGATCTGATCGCCGCCAGCGATGGTGACGGCGACCGCAACATGATCCTCGGCCGCGGCCTGTTCATCTCGCCCGGCGATTCGCTGGCGATGCTCGCGGCCCATCTCGACAAGCTGCCCGGCTACAAGGGCGGCCTGAAGGGCCTGGCGCGCTCGATGCCGACCTGCCGTGCGGTCGATGTCGTGGCCAAGGCGCTGAAGGTCGAATGCTTCGAGACGCCGACCGGCTGGAAGTTCTTCTGCAATCTGCTGGATGCCGGCCGCCTGACGCTGTGCGGCGAAGAAAGCTTCGGCACGTCCAGCAGCCACACGCGCGAGAAGGACGGCCTCTGGGCCGTGCTCGCCTGGCTCAATGTCGTCGCCACGACCGGCCTGTCGGTGCAGCAGATCGCCAGCCAGCACTGGGCGCGCCACGGCCGTCACTACTACGTGCGGCACGACTACGACGAACTGCCGGTGGCCAGCGCGAACACGGTGGTCGACACGCTGCGCAAGGCGCTGCCGGCGCTGGTCGGCGTCACTCACGGCGACTGGACGATCACGCAGGCCGACGAGTTCGGCTACACCGACCCGGTCGACGGCAGTGTCGCCACCGGCCAGGGCCTGCGCATCGTCTTCGGCGATGCCGCGCGCATCATCCTGCGGCTGTCCGGCACCGGCACCGAAGGCGCGACGATCCGCCTGTATCTCGAACGCTACGAGACGGCCGCCGACAAGCTCGCCTGGACAACGACCGATGCGCTGGCGCCGATCGCGGCAATCGCCGACAAGCTCGTGCGGATCAACGAACTGACTGGCCGCAAGGGTCCGAGCGTCGTGACCTGAAGCCGTTGCTGCCGCCGTGCCGCCGTCACCACCGCCACCCGTGAAAGGACTACAGCCGATGACCCTGACCGATACCGCCCTCGCCTTCATGTCCCGCTGGCCGGATCCGGCCCGCTTCCTGCCGTCGATCGGCGAGTACTTCGCCGACGACTGCCTGTACGAGAACATCGGCCTGTCGATGACCCGCGGGCCAACGGAGGCCATCGCATTCTTCGAAGCGTTCATGAAGCAGGTGCCGCTGGTCGCGATCAAGGTCGATCTGCTGGCCATCGCGGAAGCCGGTGACGCCGTGCTGACCGAGCGCGTCGATCACTTCGTGGCCGCCGACGGCAGCACGCTGATGTCGATCCCGCTGATGGGGATCATGAAGTTCCGCGACGGCAAGCTGTACGAGTGGCGCGACTACTTCGACACCAAGCCGTTCCGGCCGTGAGGCGACGGCGCACGCTGCGTTGACCGGCGGCGCAGACGCCCGTCAGCGCGCTCGGACCGGCGCCCGCAGCCACACGTTTTCGACGCGCGATGGGCCACGCGAACGGTCGAGCGCGAGCACTAGCGCGGCGCAGCCGAGCGCCGACAGCGCGAAGCCGGCGCCGAACGCGGTGACATAGCCGAAGGCATCGCCGATCGCCGCCGCGACGAACGCGGCGATGCCCTGCGACACGACCACGGCGCAGGCCAGCAAGGTGTAGTCGGTGCTGGCGTGCTCGGGGTCGGAGGCATCCATCATCAGCGTGAACAGCGCGACCGTCGCCATGCTGCCGAACAGGTGCTCGGCGATGCAGGTGGTCCAGACCAGCGCGGCGTTGTCGATCTGTTGCGCTGCGAAGACGTAGAGCAGCAGGCTCAGGCCCTGGGCCACGCCGCACCACAGCACGGCTCTCCGCCGGCCGAGCGAGAACGCCAGCGCGCCCCCGATTGCCGCGCCGGCGATGCTCATGATCGAGCCGAACGTGCCCTTGATCAGCGCGATCGATTCGGTCGAATAGCCGCCATCCTTCAGCATCGGCCCGACCAGCGACGAGGTCATGGCATCGCCGAGCTTGTAACCGCAGACCAGCACCAGCAGCACGGCCATGCCCTTCACGCGCAGACGCGGCAGCCAGCCCGCCGCGAGCGTCGACACCGGCGGCCGGGGCGGACGCCCCGTGTCCGCAGCGGGCTCGCGATGCAGCAGCACCGGCAGGCAGGTCAGCGCCAGCAGAAGCGACATGCCGAGACACATCGCGGCCCAGCCATGGCGGGCATAGACCCACAGCAGCAGGCCGCCGCCGAGCACCATGCCGATGCGGTACGCGCCGACCTGAATGCCGTTGCCAAGCCCGCGCGCCTGCGTGTCGAGCAGGCGCACGGCGAGGCCATCGGTCGCCACGTCCTGCATCGCCGCCAGCGCATTGAACAGGAACACGGCGACGAACACGGCCGTGAAGCCTTGCGCCGGATCGATCAGCGCCAGCAGCGCCGCCCCGATGGCCGCGGTGAACTGCAGCGGCACGATCCAGCCGCGCCGCGTGCCGACGTGATCGACCAGCGGCGCCCACAGGAATTTCAGCGCCCATGGCAGAAACAGCAGGCTGGTGGCGCTGATCGCCTTCAGCGACGCGCCGTTCTCGCGCATCAGCACCGGCAGCGCCTGGGTGAAGAAGCCGTAGGGCAGGCCCTGGGCGATATAGAGACTGGTGAGCAGCAGCAGCGGGGCCGTGGCGGGCCGGGAAATCGCGTTCATGCCGTCAGCCTACCCGGACGACGGTCAGCTTGTCCGGCATCGGTGGCGGCTGCGCTCAGGGCTTCAGCGTGGTGGCAAACGGCACTCGGTTTTCGGCGTCGACCAGTTCCACCGTCAGCGCGTTCGGCGTCAGCGCCAGCGCCATGAAGCCGGCACTGGCCACGGCAAACAGTCGACCATCCTTCGGATCCGGCACGCCGAGCGCGCGGGTTTCCGAGCCGGCACCGGACACCAGATAGGTCACCGTGCCACCCGGGCGGCGGATCACCTGCAGATCGTGCTCATGGCCGGCGACGTATGCCTGCACCTTGTACTTTTCGAACAGCGGGACCAGCGCGGTTTCCAGTTCCTTCTGGATGCCGCCACCCGCCGCCTTCTTGCGCTTGCCCACGGTATAGATCGGATGATGGCCGACCACGATCTTCCAGCGCGCGGGCGACTGGGCCAGCTCGGTCTCGAGCCAGCGCAACTGGGCAGCCGGGTCCTGGTCGGCCACCGCGTACTTGTCCGGCTGCTGCCGGTAGTCGTCGATCATCGGCGAGGTGTCGATGAAGAAGAACTGCGCCTGCACGCTGCCGTCGTCTCCGACCTTCCAGCGCTTGCTGTAGTAGCGCGCCGGCAACTGCCAGCGGCGACTGACCTTGGTGTAGTCGACTTCCGCCTGCGGGTTGCCGCGGTAGTCGTGATTGCCGAGCACCACGTTCCAATCGACGTGCAGCGCGTGGTCGCTGTAGACGTCCTCGAACGAGGCATGCCAGTGCGGATCGCTGACGCTGGCAACGCCGGACGGATAGAAATTGTCGCCGGTGGAGACGATGAACTCCGGCTCCAGCTTGCGCGCCGCCGCCGCCAGTCGCCCGGCGGTCTCGCTTTGCCCTTCCTGCCCGTGGCGACCCCAGTCGCCGATCACGAGCACGTGCAGCGCGTCCTTGACCGGCGTCACCGGTGAGGTCGGCGGGGTGACGGGACCGGCAGTCGCGAGGCCGGCGACGCTCAGGACAAGGATTGCGGCAATCGTGTGGATCGGTGTCATCGGGCGATGAGGGTGTGAGCGGCGATCAGAAATTCAGCTTGATACCCAGCTCGGCGGTGATGCCGTACTGCTCGAACTGCGACGCCTGCCGATCGGAGCCGAAATAGGCGTAGAACGGCTCGTCGGTGATGTTGACGACATTGACATAAAGTCGCGTGGCATCGGTGATCTGGTAACCGCCGGTGAAGTCGATCTGCAGATGCGAGTCGGCGTAGCGATCAAAGCCCGGATCATCGAATTCCTCGACCGAATCGAGAAAGGCGCTGCGATAGGTTGCCGAAATTCGGCCACTGAAGCCGTACTTCTCGTAGCCCAGGGCCACGTTGCCGATCCGGTCGGACTGCCGCGGCAGCGCCAGCTTGTCGTCACGGAACGGCAGCGTCGCTTCGCTGTGGGTCCAGGTGACGTTGGCCGACACCAGCATGCCATCGAGTGGCGCGGGCAGGAACTTCAGCGACTGCGTGTAGCCCAGTTCCAGTCCGTAGACATCGGCGGCGTCGCCGTTGACGGCCTGAAACACTTCGTCGAACGCTTCGAAGCCGGGGCTGCCGGCAACATCGGCAATGACGATGAAGTTGTTGATCCGCTTGTAGAAAGCGCCAGCCTGAATGACACCGAGGCTGCCCGGGTAGTACTCGAAGCCCAGATCGACATTGCGCGAGCGCAGCGCTTTCAGGTTCGGATTGCCGACTTCGGCGCGACGCTGGATCTCGCCATCGTCCTCCTCGATCTCGATCAGCTGGCGCGGTGCGGCGTCCTCGTAACCCGGGCGCGCCAGCGCCTCGGTGTAGGCCAGTCGGCCGATCAGGCGCGGGTCGAAGCGGTAGCGGAAGTGCAGCGACGGCAGCACCGCCACCGAATTGCGGCGGGCGTTGAACGGCGCGAACTGCGGATCACCGTCGCCGGTCGCTTCGTCGATGGTGATCGCCGTGCCGCGGGCGCGGTAGCGGGTGAACTCGACGCGGGCACCGCCGAGAACGCGCAGATCGCCGAAGTTGGCGACGGCCAGTCCGTAGCCGGCGACGATGTCTTCGTCGATGCGGTAGTCGGCGCCACGCGAATCGACCGCCGAGGACGTGCCATCGAGGTCGAAGCCGCTACGGCCATCGTTGAAGAAGCGGCGGAACGCGCCCGGGTCGACTTCCGGACCGTAGTCGCCGAACGGATAGCGCCGGTTGTCGCGCGCGAAGCCGCTCAGGCTCACGTCATCGTCGCCGAAGCCGTCGTAGACGAAGGCATCGAGCTCCGCGGTCTTCTTGCGCAGGCGCAGCTTGCTGCCGATCTGGACATGGCCGTTGACGTCACCGAAGACCAGATCGTGCCGCAGGTTCAGCGCGATGCTGGTTTCGCGTTCCTCGGTGCTGGAATCCTCCAGCGTGATCTCGTCGAGCACGAAGCTGGCCGGATCATCGTTGGCGACGCCGAACAGGCGGGGGCGACGCCGGCTTTCGGCGAGCGAGTAGCCGAGATCGAGGCCCTCGCCCACGAAGGAGCCGCTGAGGTTGTTGCGGTTCTTCTCGTTGGCCAGCGAGTGGGCGACCACGTAGTCGAGCTTCCAGTCGTCGAAGCGATGCTTGGCGCCCAGCGCTGCGGTCAGGATCGCCTGCGTCTCGATCCGCGCGCGCAGGTTGCGCTCCTGCGTGGCGCCGGAGAACTGGCCGCCATTGTCGTCGAGCGCGGTGATGTCGCCATCATCGAAGACATACACGCTGGACTGCCGCGTTTCGTCATCCTCGAAGCGGCTGAACAGCGTGCGCAGATAGAACGCGTGGTCGGCGCTCGGGCGCCAATCGAAGTTCAGCGATGTCGACAGCCGCTCGCGGGTCACGCGGTAGTCGCGCTGCTCGGCTTCGGCGATGCCCGGCACCTCGCCATTGTCGGTTTCCAGCAGTGGAAAGCCCGCAGTCTCGACATTGTCTGAACCGAAGCGGCGCCGGAAGTAGCTGACGCCGGCCGACACGCCGAAGTCGTCCTTGGCATCCAGCGACAGCAGGCGCGTGGCCGTCGCCGCAAGACGGGGGCTGAGCTTTTCGCGCTGCTCGTTGTAACTGCCTTCGGTGCGCAGGCTGACCGAATTGCCGCGATCGAAGGCGGTGGCGGTCTTGATCTCGATATTGCCGCCGATGCCGTCGCCATCGAGGTCCGGCGTCAGCGTCTTGGTGACTTCGAGGCCTTCGAGCAGGTCGTTCGCGACAACGTCGAGGTTGACCGACCGCGTGTCGCCTTCCGGGCTGCCGACGCGCACGCCGTTGATGGTCGCCGTGTTCAGCGCCGGATCGAGCCCGCGGATGACGACGAATCGGCCTTCGCCCTGATCACGCGCCAGCGACAGACCGGGCAGACGCTGCAGCGACTCGGCGACGTTCTGGTCCGGGTACTGGTTGATCGCATCGAAGTCGACGACGGTCTTGATGTTGTCGGCCGCCCGCTGACGGTTCAGCGCACCGGCCTGCCCGGCAAGCTGACCGACGATCAGCACCTGCTTGAGCTTGACCGCGGCATCGCCGAGCACGAAATCACGTTGGACCTCGGTGCCATCGGTGACGGTGACGGCTTCGCTCGACTCCGGTGCGCCGAGATACTGCGCGGTCAGCGTGTAGGCGCCGGCCGGCACGCCGGCAAAGCGGAAGCGGCCATCGCGGTCGGCCGCGGCTTCCCGGCCCAGTTCCCGAATGCGGACCAGCGTGCCCTGCAGCGCGCTGCCGCTGTCGCCGGCGACGCTGATTCGGCCGCTGATGGTGCCATCGGCCTGCGCAGTGACGACACCGCTGCCCAGAAGAACGGCCGCCAGCCATCGCCGCGCCGGCGGCGCGCAATCCTTGCCCATCATCAGAATCCCCGTCGAAAGGTTCGCTGCACGTCCGTGTCGCAATGGCTTGCGACCCATGGCCGCAGCGCGACATCGATTTCGAACGGAGCCTAGTCAGCGGAGATGACGAGGAAATGAATCGCGCTGCGTTCTGCAGCACGATCGCGAACACGGCTCCGTCCCGGCCTCGCATCGGAGGCCGGGACGGGAGTCGCCATCAGGGCGCCGGGGCCGGCGGGTTCGCCCGCGGTGTGCTGACCGTGCCGCGCCGCAGCCGGTTCTGGCCACGCGTGGTCTGGAACACGGCGCCGAGCGTCTGGCCGCTGCTGCGGGTATCGACGGTGTCGATGAACCACATCTCGTTGCTGACGCGCTGCGGCGTGATGTCGAGCAGCATGTAGCCGCGGCGGTCGAGGTTGATGTACTTGAAGTGCGGGTTGTTGACCCGCAGCACCGGCGCCAGCGGCCCCAGATTGTCGAGGCCGGCCGACGTCACCGAGGTGCAGACAAACTCGACCGCGAGCGAACCTTCGCCGGTGAGCGCGTTGTAGCCCCCGAAACGAGGCCCCAGCAGACGGTTCGGATCCGGCGTGATGTCGGCCGCCCACGAGCAATGGATGTCGCCGGTCAGCACGACGACATTGTTGACGGCGGCATTGCTGCTGTCGCCGGCCAGCGCGTCGTACAGGCGATCGCGAACCGGGCTGTAGCCGTCCCACTGGTCGACATTCAGGAACTGGCTCAGCGTCGTCGCGTTCGGCAGGCCAACGACCTTCAGCTGCGCGAACATCACGCCCTGCCCGATCAGCTTCCAGCGCTCCTGCGGTGCCGCGCGCAGGCCGGTGATCAGCCACTCTTCCTGCGTCTGGCCGATCAGCTGGCGCGTCGGATCGAGGAACGGACCGGTCTGGCGGAACACGCCGAGGCCCGCCTGCGGTACCAGCGGCACGTTCAGCGGCAGCTGCTCGGCGCGCGCGCCGACACGTTCTTCCAGCATGAACAGGTCGGCGAGATTGCCGATCGAGAACGAGCGGTAGTTGCGCCGCAGGTCGTTGGCGTCCGGCACGCGCGTCGGCATCCACTCGTAGTACGCCTGCAGCGCGACCGCAACGCGGGT
Source organism: Nevskia sp. (assembly GCF_021732705.1). Classification (GTDB taxonomy): domain Bacteria; phylum Pseudomonadota; class Gammaproteobacteria; order Nevskiales; family Nevskiaceae; genus Nevskia. The sequence goes on from NZ_JAKFUM010000016.1 coordinate 19,293, forward strand.
CGCCCAGTCGCCTTCGGTATCGGGCTGATGGTTCTCGGCGCCGCCGACCCAGGCATTGTTCGCGAACTCGTGGTCGTCCCAGATCGCGATGATCGGATGCTGGCGATGCAGTTCCTGCAGTTCCGGTTCGCGCTTGTACTGACCGTGGCGCTGGCGGTAGTCGGCCAGCGTCAGGATTTCATGCGCCGGCTCGTACGTGCGGGCATTGCCGTAGTCGCCGTTGCCGTATTCGTAGATGTAGTCGCCGAGGTGCAGCACGAAGTCCAGGTCGGTGCGCTCGGCGATGCGGGCATAGGCATTGAAGAAGCCGTGCGCCAGGCTCGAGCACGAGGCCACGGCAACGCGCAGGCGATCGACATTGCCGGTCGGCAAGGTCTTGGTGCGGCCGATCGGCGACGTGACGTTGCCGACGTTGAAGCGGTAGTAGTACGTGCGGCCCGGTTCGAGGCCGCCGACATCGAGCTTCACCGTGTAATCGCGGCTGGCATCGGTGATGAAGGTGCCGGTCTGCACCAGCGCGGTCAGCGCCGGATCGGTCGCGACCACATAGCTGACGGCGCACGGCGCCGTGCCCGGCGTGGTCACGCGCGTCCACAGGATCACGCGATCGTTCAGCGGATCACCGCTGGCGACGCCATGAACGAACGACAGTGCCCCGGCGGCGTGCGCGGCGTTCCCGCCCTCGGGCAGCAGCGGCAGCGCGCTGGCGGCCAGACCGGCCGCGGCGGACTTCAGGAAATGACGGCGATCGACACCCGAACGCTTGCCCGCCAGACGGCGCTTGTGACCCATGATCTCTCTCCCTTTGATGACGCTTTTATTGTTGTGCACCGTGTTGACGGTGTCGTGACACGATCTTGCGCTTGCCGACGCGCCGCTGCCAACGGCAAAAATCGCCCCGGGTCCTAGCGCCGCAGATTCTTTTCCTGCATCACCATCGCCGCGATTTCCTCGATCGACATGCTGGCCGAGTTCAGTTGCGGGATGTTGTGGCGTCGGTACAGCTGCTCGGCCTGCCGCAGTTCATACGCGCACTGCGCGAGCGAGGCGTACTTCGAACCCGGCCGACGCTCGCTGCGCACCTGCTGCAGCCGCTCCGGGTCCGAGGTCAATCCGAACAGCTTGCTTTCATGACCGCGCAGCGCCTTCGGCAGCTTCAGGTTCTCGAGATCGTCCTCGGTCAGCGGGAAATTGGTCGCGAACACGGCGTGCTGCAGCGCCAGATACAGCGTGGTCGGCGTCTTGCCGCAGCGGCTCGGGGCGATCAGCACGACGTCGGCTCGGCCGATATCGCGCACACTCTGGCCGTCGTCGTGCTCCATCGCGAAGTTCATGGCGTCGATGCGGGCGTTGTAACGGCCGTGATCGCTCATGCCATGCGCGCGTCCCTGCGCGTGGCTCGACTTCACGCCAAGCTCGGCCTCGACCGGCGCGATGTAGGTATCGAACAGGTCGAGAAACATCGCGTTGGCGCTGCGCAGGATCGCGCGCACTTCCTCGTTGACCGTGGTGCTGAACACGATCGGCCGTCGGGTTTCCGTGGCTGCGACGTGATTGATATAGTTCAATGACACGCGCGCCTTGTCCGGCGTGTTGATGAAAGGCAGCGTAATCTTTTTGAATTCAACATCTTCGAACTGCGTCAGCAAGGTCCCGCCGAGCGTCTCCGCGGTGATGCCGGTGCCGTCCGAAACGAAAAAGACAATTTTCTGAGTGCCGTCCGTCATCCCGGGCACTCCCCCGTCTCCACCCCTTTCCTGACTTTCGAAGCCATCCCATGTCCTGGTTTTATCTGGTGCTGGCCGGTCTGCTGGAGATCGGCTTCACAACCGCGTTGAAGATGTCCAACGGCTTTTCGCTGGAGCGTCCGAAATACATTCTGGTGTTCACCGCGTTCGCGCTGTCCAGCTTTTTCCTGCTGAACCTGGCGATGCGCGGCATCTCGCTCGGCACGGCCTATGCAGTATGGACCGGCATCGGTGCCGCCGGCACGGCGATCGTCGGCGTCTACTGGTTCAACGATGCGCTCAGCACCTCGCAGGTGTTCTTCCTGGCGATGCTGATCGTGTCGATCATCGGTCTCAAGTTGGTATCCTGAAAGACCCCTCACCCGCACTCAGGCAGGAATCCGCGTACATGGCGACACCGACGGTTCTGTGGTTCAAGCAGCTGGGCATGCACGACGTCGAACTCGTCGGCGGCAAGAATTCTTCGCTTGGCGAGATGATCCAGCACCTGACCAAGCTGGGGGTGTCGGTGCCGGACGGTTTCGCGACCACCGCACAGGCGTATCGCGAATTCCTCAGCCACGAGGGTCTTGCCGATCGCATCAACGCCCAGCTCGACGATCTTGACGTCGATGACGTGGTCAAGCTGGCCAAGGTCGGCAAGAACATCCGCGAGTCGGTCATGAAGGCGCCGTTCCCGAAGGCGCTGGAAGCGGAAATCCGCACGGCCTATGACCAGTTGCTGGCCGAAGCCGGGGTCGAGATCTCGGTTGCCGTGCGCTCGTCGGCCACTGCCGAAGACTTGCCGGATGCCTCGTTCGCCGGCCAGCAGGAAACTTTCCTCAACGTTCGCGGCATCGACGATGTGCTGGCGAAGATGAAGGAAGTGTTCGCCAGCCTGTTCAACGACCGCGCGATCGCCTACCGCGTGCACAAGAACTTCGATCACTCGAAGGTGGCGCTGTCCGCCGGCGTCCAGCGCATGGTCCGTTCGGATGTGGGTTCCTCCGGCGTGATGTTCACGATGGACACCGAATCCGGCTTCCGCGATGCCGTGTTCATCACGTCGAGCTACGGCCTCGGCGAAGCCGTCGTGCAGGGCGCGGTCAATCCGGACGAGTTCTACGTCTACAAGCCGGCGCTGGCCGCGGGTCGCCCCGCGATCCTGAAGCGCGGTCTTGGCGAGAAAGCCAAGAAGATGGTCTATGCCGACCCGGCCGGCGGCAAGGCCGTCGAGTTCACGTTGGTGGCCGATGCCGATCGCCGCCGGTTCTCGCTGACCGATGCCCAGATCACCGATCTGGCCCGTCAGGCGCTGATCATCGAGAAGCACTACCAGCGGCCGATGGACATCGAATGGGGCCTCGATGGCACCGACGGCAAGCTGTACATCCTGCAGGCGCGCCCGGAAACGGTGCAGTCGCGCGCCGGCGGCAGCCGCCTGCGCCGCTACAAGCTGAAGTCCAAGGGCAAGGTGCTGATCGAGGGCCGCGCCATCGGCCAGAAGATCGGCGCCGGCCGCGTCCGCTTCCTGAACTCGATCGAGCAGATGGAACGCGTGCAGCCGGGCGACGTGCTGGTCACCGACATGACCGATCCCGACTGGGAGCCGGTGATGAAGCGCGCCAGCGCCATCGTCACCAACCGCGGCGGCCGTACCTGCCATGCGGCGATCATCGCCCGCGAACTCGGCATTCCGGCCGTGGTCGGCACCGGCAACGCGACCAGCGTGCTGAAGGACGGCACCGACGTCACCGTGAGCTGCGCCGAGGGTGATACCGGCTTCGTCTACGAAGGCCACGTCGACTACGCCGTCGACGAGATCGAGCTGGACAAGATGCCGGAGATCCCGGTCAAGATCATGATGAACGTCGGCACGCCGGAGCAGGCCTTCGACTTCGCGTCGCTGCCGCACAAGGGTGTCGGCCTCGCCCGCCTCGAATTCATCGTCAACCGCCAGATCGGCATCCACCCGCAGGCGCTGCTGGAACTCGACAAGCAGCCGGCCGATCTGCGCCGGATCATCGATCCGATGATCGCCGCCTACCCGTCGCCGATCGACTATTTCTGGATGCGCATGGCCGAAGGCATCGCGATGATCGCGGCGGCCTTCGCGCCGGAGCCGGTGATCGTGCGCCTGTCCGACTTCAAGTCGAACGAGTACGCGAATCTGGTCGCCGGCAGCCGCTACGAGCCGCACGAAGAGAATCCGATGCTCGGCTTCCGCGGCGCCTCGCGCTACATCTCCAAGGACTTCCGCCCGTGCTTCGATCTCGAATGCAAGGCGCTGAAGTACGTGCGCGACGAGATGGGCCTGACCAACGTGCAGGTGATGGTGCCGTTCGTGCGCACGCTGGCCGAAGCCAAGGGCGTGTCCGACATCCTCGCCGCCAACGGCATGAAGCGCGGCGACAACGGCCTGAAGCTGATCATGATGTGCGAGCTGCCGAGCAATGCCGTGATGGCCGACGAGTTCCTCGAATACTTCGACGGCTTCTCGATCGGCTCCAACGACATGACCCAGCTGACGCTGGGTCTGGATCGCGATTCCGGCCTGGTCGCGGCCGGCTTCGACGAGCGCGACCCGGCGGTCAAGAAGATGCTCAGCATGGCGATCAGCGCCTGCAAGCGCGCCAACAAGTACGTCGGCATCTGCGGTCAGGGCCCGAGCGACCACCCTGATCTCGCCAAGTGGCTGCTCGATCAGGGCATCGAGTCGATGAGCCTGAATCCCGACACCGTGGTCGAGACCTGGCTGTTTCTCGCCGGCCAGAAAGCCTGAGGCTTGCGATGCGCGTGGCGATGAAGCGGCTCCCGGTCATCGCCACGCTGCTGTTGCTGTTCGCGTTCACCGCGACGGCGCGCGACGACCGGCCACGCGGCACGGCCGGCATTTTCGATTACTACGTGCTGAGCCTGTCGTGGTCGCCCGAGTACTGCGCGACGACGCGGCGCGACGATGAGCTGCAGTGCGCCCGGCCCTACGCCTTCGTCGCGCACGGCCTGTGGCCGCAGAACGAGCGCGGCTGGCCGCAGGACTGCGAATCCCGCGAGCGCGTGCCGGATGCGACGATCAACCGGCTGCTGCCGATCATGCCGAGCAAGGGCCTGATCATTCACGAGTGGCGCAAGCACGGCACCTGCAGCGGGCTTGGCGCCGATGGCTATTTCGCAGCGCTCGAACGCAGCTATCGCGCGATCCGTATCCCGGATCGCTACCAGCGGCTGCCGCAAACCCTGACCGTTGACGCCGCGCGCCTGCGCAGCGATCTGCTGCAGGCCAATCCGGCGCTGCGTTCGGACGGCGTCGTGCTGCAGTGCGCCGGTCGCTATCTGCAGGAAGTGCGCATTTGCCTCGATCGCTCGCTGTCTCCGCGTGCGTGCGGGCGTGACTTGCGCAATCGCTGCGGAGACTCGCTGGTGCTGCGCCCGGTGCGCTGACGTACCGGACGTCTGTCGTTCAGCGCAGCACGGCTACCGTGCGCAGCGCCGCACCCGTTTCGGCAGCAAGACGCGGCTGCGGAATCGAGACCGGAAGACGCAGATGGAACTGGGTGCCGGTCTCGTCGGATGTCGCCCAGATATGGCCGCCGTGATAGGCGGCAATCTTGCGGCAGATCGCGAGGCCGATGCCGGTACCGTCGTACTCCTCGGGTGAATGCAGCTTGCGGAAGATCGCGAAGATGCTTTCGAGATGTTCCTGCGCGATGCCGATGCCGTTGTCGGCGACGACCAGTTCCCAGTGGTCGCCGGCATCGGCCAGATTGCCGGCCGCATCGGTGATGACGCCGGTCTGGCGCTCGATCGTCAGCGTGACGCGCGGACGCACGTCCGGCCGCTGGAACTTGATGGCATTGCCGATCAGGTTCTGCAGCAACTGCACCAGCAGGCCGTGATTGGCCTCGATTTCCGGGAGCGCCCCGAACACGATCTCGGCCCCGCTGCGATTGATCGCACTCTGCAGGGCCTTGATCGCGCGGGTGACGCTGTCGGCCAGCGGCTTGCGCTCGAAGCGTGCATCCTCGGCGCGGCCGACGCGCGACAGCGCCAGCAGGTCCTGGATCAGCAGCTGCATCTGGCGCGCGCCCTTGTCGATGTAGTCGAGGAACTCCAGCGCGTCGCCGTCCAGCTTGTCGCGATGACGCCGGGTCAGCAACTGCGAAAAGCCGGAAATCGTCCGCAGCGGCGCCTGCAGGTCATGCGAGGTGATGTAGGCGAACTGCTCGAGTTCCTTGACGGCCCGATTCAGCTCCTCGAGCGAGTGCTTCAGTTCCCGCTCGGCCTGCTCGCGCGTCGCGACTTCCTCGCGCAGCCGCTGGTTGGCCTCGGCCAGTTCCTCCGGCGAGCGCATCGCCAGCAGCTTCGGCACCAGCGGGATGATGGCGATGGCCGTTGCCAGCGACACCGCCGCCGTCAGCGCCTTCTCGATGCCCTGCAGGTAGTAGATCGGCTTCCAGACGGTGATGATGCCGAGGATGTGGCTGAGTCCGCACAGCACGATGAAGGCCGCGAACAGCACCAGCACCCAGCCGAGCGACAGCGGCGTTCGCCGCTTGCGGATGAACCACAGCAAGGTCGCCGGGATCATCAGATAGGCGACCGCGATGATCGCGTCCGACACCACGTGCAGCCAGATCAGGTCCGGCCGCAACTGGAAGCAGACACCGTGAGGAAGCAGGCCCGACGCGCCGACGGCATCCAGCAGTATCGACATGCGAAGCCTACGACAGGAATGTCGGTGGGCCGATGCGCCAGCGCATCGGCAACTCGGCCGCGATCAGCGCCTCGCACAGCGCATCGCCCTGCAGATAGCGGCAACCCAGCGTGCGCAGCTGCTGGCGGCGACCATCATCGTCGACACCGGTTGCAATCAGGTCGAGGCTCAAGCTGGTCGAGGCGCCGATCGCGGCCGTCACCGCGCGACGCACGCTGCCGCCCGGGCGATCGGTCGGCAGCGTCGCCACGACATCGCGCCCGATCTTGATGCCGTCGAGCGGCATCGTGCTGATGGCGAGCAAGCCGTCGGCACCGCTCAGATAGTCGTCGAGTACGACACCGTAGCCTTCGTCGCGGAACAGGCGCAGGCGCGACAGCAGTTCCGGCGTGGCGTCGGCCAGAACTTCGGCCGGCACTTCCAGCCGGATGTCCTGCGGCGGCAGATTGCGCGCGGCGAGTTGGTCGCGCAGGAAACTCGCGAGATCGGGCTGCTCCAGCAGCACCGAATCGAGGTTCAGCCCCAGCGATGGCAGATCGAAACCGCCGTCGCGCCAGACCCGAAGCTGGCTCAACGCGGTCCGGATCAGCGTGAAGCCGGCTTCGCGGCGGGTATCGAGCGATGCCGTGCGGTAGGCGATGGCATCGCTGGCCGACCACAGCACTTCGACGCCGACGAAGCGCTGCTCGCGCAGGTCGAACCACGGCTGGTACAGCGGCACCAGCGCATCCAGCGGCGAGCCGGACCAGAGCCGCTCGGCGCCGATGCTGGCCGGATGCGCGGTCACCTGCCCTTCCCAGACGCAGACGCCGCCACCGGCACGCAGGGCGCGGAACATCGCCTGTTCGGCGTGTTCGACCAGCTCATCGAGCGTTTCGCCGTCGCGCGGGTAGACCGCCACACCGATGAACGGCACCAGTTGCAGCGGCGCGGCATCGATGGTTCGCAGCATTTCGTTGAAGCGCCGGGCCACGATCACGGCATCGAAGTTGACGTCGGTCGGCACCAGGATCGAGACGAACTCGCCGCCGCCGGTCGCCGCCACGGTATCCGACTTGCGCACGCTCTCGGCCAGCAGCGTGCCGATCCGGCGGATCAGCGCATCGGTGGCGATTCGGCTGGCGTCATCACCGCCGGCCGGGAGGCCATCGATGCCGACATAGACGATGCCCAGTTCGCAGCCGGTGCGTTCGGCGAAGGCAATCGCGCGCCGGGCACGATCCTCGAACAGCGGACGGTTCGGCAGGCCGGTGACCGGGTCCTGACTGGCGCTGGCGAACGATTCCTGACGCGCGGTGTTGAGCTGCACCAGTTGCCGATGGTTCTGCACGGCGAAGCGGATGCGGCGCAACAGCAGGCCGGCGTCGTAACGGCCCTTGACCAGGTAGTCCTGCACGCCGAGCTGCATCGTCTGCTGCGCCATGTCATCGCTGTCGAAGCCGGTCAGCACGACCATCGCGACATCGGGATCGACCGCGCGCAGCGCCTCGATCGTCGCCACGCCCTGGCCGTCCGGCAAGCCGAGATCGACCAGCACGCACGAGAATTCCATGCGGTTCAGTGCCTGCGTCGCGTCGGACAGCCGCCGCACGACCTGCATCATCACCTCGCCGCGCTGGATCGCATCGCGCAGGTGCTCCTGCAACAGACGCGAATCGGCGGGCGAATCCTCGATCAGCAGCAGCGCCAGCGGCTCAAGCCGTTCGACGGCATTGAGATTGTCGTCATCGGAATCGATCGGCCAGTCAGCACTCATGACGCGACTCCGGCCGCAAGCGGCACATCGGGTTTTGGCGGCAGCACGACGAGGCGCAGCCAGAAGTCGCGCAGTGCTTCGGCCAGACGGAAGAAATCGCCGAGATCGACCGGCTTCGACAGATAACAGTTGGCATGCGCGTCGTAGCTGGCGGTGATGTCGCTTTCGGCGGTGGAGGTGGACAGCACCAGCACCGGCGTGCGTCGCAAGGCGGGGTCCTGCTTGATCGTTCGCAACACTTCGCGGCCATCCATGCCCGGTAGATTGAGGTCCAGGAGGACGATGTCGGGCTTGCGGCAGCCCCCATATTCGCCCTCGCTGCGGATCGCCCGCAGCGCGCGTTCGCCGTCACCGGCGATCAGCAGTTCGTGCGGCAAACCGGTTTCGCGCAACACTTCCTGCATCAGTCGGACATCGGCAATGCTGTCCTCGACCAGCAGGATGATGGCGACGCGCGGTGTCGTGCCGGTGACGACCGGCACTTCAGCGACAGAGCTGTTGGAATTCGGCATGACCTGACCTGTCTGAGCGATGCGCCTGCCGCTGGCGGGGCACCTGGTTTTATCGATCCGGATCGCGCAACGTGCGCCATGCGATCCGTCCGGTTCGTGCAGCTTCGGCAATTTAAGCGTCGGCCCGACAATGTCATGGGTTTTCATACCGATGGCGTCCCCGTGCAGACAGACGGCGAGCGTGACCACGCCATGATTCCCGCGACAGTCAGGCCGCGACAGCTTGCGCCGCCCGAGATGAATTGCGGTTGAACGTCGATGCGGCCGACGCAAAGGCCGCGTGACGGGGTCGCCAGCGGCTAGACTGCGCCGCCCGTTTCCGATCCCTCCCGATATCCGATGTCCAGCGATCTTCGCCGCGGTGCGATGTTTGCCGTGGCGGCCGCGGCCGCAATGGCCGTGGCGGCAACCTGCGTCAAGGGTGCGTCGGCGACGGTTCCGGCAGCGATGGTGGTGTTCTGCCGCTCCGCCTTCGGCCTGCTGATGCTGCTGCCGTGGCTGCTGCGCGAGGGCCGCTCGGCGTTCGTCACCCGGCGCTTCGGCGGTCATCTCTGGCGCAGCGGGTTCGGACTGGTCTCGATGGTCGGATACTTCTATTCGATCAGTCACCTGCCGCTGGCCGAAGCGGTGCTGCTGACCTACACGATGCCGCTGTTCGCACCGTTCATCGGCTGGTTCTGGCTGGGCGAGCGCCCTCCGGCGTCGGCACTGCCGGCGGCACTGATCGGGCTGGTCGGCATCGGGCTGATCGTGAAGCCGGGCAGCGCCGGACTGGCCTCGACGGCAGCGATCATCGGCGCGTTCTCGGGCATCACGGCGGCGGCGGCGATGATCGGCATCCGGCGCATCAGCGACACGGAACCGGCCTCGCGCATCGTCTTCTATTTCATGCTGCTGGCGACCATGGTCACGGCCTTGCCGGCGCACTGTGCCTGGCAGGCCCCGACACTTCCGGCGTGGGGCTGGCTGGTCGGCGTCGCCGCGTTCGCCACGCTCGGTCAGTTGCTGCTGACCTTGGCCTACGGCGCCGCGCCGGCAGCGTCGATCGGGCCGTTCACCTACACCTCGGTGATCTTCGCCGGTGCCCTCGGCTGGGCGATCTGGGGCGAAGCGCCGGACGTCTGGTCGATCGCCGGAATCGTGCTGGTGATCGGGTCCTGTCTGCTGACCTTGATCCCGCGACGCGGGCCACCGGCGTCCGCGCGACCGATCGATGCCTGAGCGCGCGCGATAGCCCGCGGTCCTCAGGCCGGGTAACCTGTGCAGTCCCCTTTTCCGGCGCGTCTGCCATGTCCTCCTCCAAATCCGATCTGATCGTCGAGCACGTCTCCGACAAGCTCGTTCGCCTCAAGCGCCGCATCGACGGCGGTTTCAAGCTGAAGGCCGACTGGGCGCCCAGCGGCGACCAGCCGCAGGCGATCGAGAAGCTGGTCGAGAACCTGAACGATGGTCTCGCCCACCAGACGCTGCTCGGCGTCACCGGCTCGGGCAAGACCTACACCATCGCCAACGTCATCCAGCGGACCCAGCGGCCGACGATGATCCTGGCGCCGAACAAGACGCTGGCCGGCCAGCTGTACGGCGAGTTCAAGGAGTTCTTTCCGGACAACGCGGTCGAGTATTTCGTCAGCTACTACGACTACTACCAGCCGGAAGCTTATGTGCCGTCGTCCGACACCTTCATCGAGAAGGACTCGGCGATCAACGAACACATCGAGCAGATGCGCCTCTCGGCGACCAAGGCGCTGATGGAGCGCAAGGACGCGATCATCGTCGCGTCGGTATCGGCGATCTACGGCCTCGGCAACCCGGAGGCCTACTTCAACATGGTGTTGCACCTGGTCAAGGGCGACAAGCTTGGCCAGCGCGAGATCATCCGCCGCCTGACCGAAATGCAGTACACCCGCAATGATGTTGCGCTGGCGCGCGGCACCTATCGCGTGCGCGGCGAGATCATCGACATCCATCCGGCCGAATCGGACGAGGAAGCGGTGCGGGTCGAACTGTTCGACGACGAGGTCGACGGCATCAGCTACTTCGATCCGCTGACCGGCGAGGTCCGCCGCCGGGTGCCGCGGGCGACGATCTACGCGAAGAGCCATTACGTCACGCCGAAGGAGCGGACGATGGCGATGTCCGGCGCGATCAAGGAAGAGCTGCAGGAACGGATCAAGTATTTCGCCGACAACGGCAAGCTGCTCGAAGCGCAGCGCATCGAGCAGCGCACGACGTTCGACCTGGAGATGATCCAGGAGATCGGCTATTGCAACGGCATCGAGAACTACTCGCGCTACCTCACCGGGCGCGAACCGGGCGAGCCGCCGCCGTGCCTGCTCGACTACCTGCCGCCGGATGCGCTGGTGGTCATCGACGAAAGCCACGTCACCGTTCCGCAGATCGGCGGCATGTACAAGGGCGATCGCGCGCGCAAGGAGACGCTGGTGCAGTACGGCTTCCGGCTGCCGAGTGCGCTCGACAACCGGCCGCTGAAGTTCGAGGAGTTCGAGCGGCTGGTGCCGCAGACGATCTACGTATCGGCCACGCCCGGCCCGTACGAGCTGAAGTTCTCCGGCGACGCGATCATCGACCAGGTGGTGCGTCCGACCGGCCTGATCGACCCGGAAGTCGAAGTGCGGCCGGCGGCCTCGCAGGTCGACGATGTCCTTGGCGAGATCCGGCTGCGGGTCGACAAGGGCGATCGCGTGCTGATCACCACCTTGACCAAGCGGATGTCGGAAGACCTGACCGACTACCTGACCGAGCACGGCGTGAAGGTGCGTTACCTGCATTCGGACATCGAAACCGTCGAGCGTGCCGAAATCCTCCGCGACCTGCGCCTCGGCGTGTTCGACGTGCTGGTCGGCATCAACCTGCTGCGCGAAGGGCTCGATCTGCCCGAGGTGTCGCTGGTCGCGATCCTCGATGCCGACAAGGAAGGCTTCCTGCGCTCCGAGCGCTCGCTGATCCAGACCATCGGCCGCGCCGCGCGCAACCTCAACGGCAAGGCGATCCTGTACGCCGACACGATCACCGGCTCGATGCGGGCCGCGCTCGACGAAACCGATCGCCGCCGCGCCAAGCAGATCGAACACAACCTGGCCAACGGCATCACGCCGACCTCGATCGCCAAGCGCATCAACGATGTGATGAAGATGGGCTACGAGGCCACGGACACCACGCCGTCGCGCAAGGTGGCCGAGAAGGGCACGGACTACGGTCGCATGGCGCCGGAAAAGCTGGCCAAGGTGATCGCCACGCTCGAGAAGGAAATGCGCCAGGCCGCGCAGAACCTCGAGTTCGAGCTGGCCGCGAAGAAGCGCGATGAACTGCGCAAGCTGCGGGAGACGGCGCTGGGGGCGAAGTCGGCCTGAGCCGGTTTGCCGTCCGGCAATCGTGCGGTCGGGAAAACGCTTGCACTGCCGGGAGTTGCTCCGGTATTATTTCTGACTACGCAGGCGCGTAGCTCAGCTGGTTAGAGCACCACCTTGACATGGTGGGGGTCGATGGTTCGAGTCCATTCGCGCCTACCAACACATTTGGTAAAAGCTTCATCGAAAACCCCGGCACTGCCGGGGTTTTTTGTTTTCGGCATGCAAGTCGGCGCGTCACCGTGCCCTTGGTCACAATAGATACGATTTGACCATGCCAAAACGCGTCCGATCGTTCGATTGCCGTTGTCACTGACGATAAACTTCCGCGGCAAGGTGTCGGTAAGGGAAGCGACAGTATCCCTTGCGAATCAGTGACTTTAACGCCGGATGGCACGGTTCGCGCCGCCATCCAATCGACAATCATTGCAGTTCGAGGACAATCATGCGGGCCTTCCTTCGCACTTGGTATTACCGCGTCATTGCGTGGATCGCACGCTTGCTGACCCCGTTCCGCTACGCGTCCTACCTGCGCAAGCAGTCATCGCCTCGGCTGCAGATTGGCGCCGGGCCGAGCTTCACGGAAGGCTGGCTCGTCACTGACATCGAACCCCCTCGGCTGCAGGTGGGCTATCTCGATGCGACCAAGCGCTACCCGTTCCCGAGCGCCCGCTTCGATTACGTGCACAGCGAGCACATGATCGAGCACGTGCCGTGGGAAGGCGGTCTGGCCATGCTGAAGGAATGTCGGCGCATCCTGAAGCCGGGTGACACCATCCGGATCGCCACGCCGGACCTGAAAGTCCTGCTTGACCTGTACTACAACCCGGAATCGGCCGACGCCGATCGCTACGTCAAGTGGATGTGCAAGCTCGCGCTGCCGAACGTGCCCAAGCAGCACGCGATCTTCGTGATCAACAAGGCCGTGCGGGCCTGGGGTCACCAGTTCTTCTACGATGCGATGCTGCTGACAGAGACCCTGCAAAGCGCCGGCTTCGTCGACGTCCGTCAGGTGAAGCCCGGCCAGTCGGACGACCCGAACCTTCGCGGCATCGAACAGCACGGCCGCAACATCGGCGACGAGTGGATCAACCAGTACGAAACCATGGTGTTCGAAGCCCGGGTGCCCGGCTGACGCCACGCGTCAATGGCCGATATCGGCGCCGGGCTTGTCTAGCGGCGACCGCATTCCTATAATGCCGCTCTTTTCTGCGGGCGACCTGTCGTCGACCCGCTTTGTTCATTGGTTTTTTGGGGGATACGCGTATCAGCGCGGAACGTCAGGATCGCCGTAACGAGGAAATCAACGTACCCCGTGTACGTGTCATCGGTGCGGATGGCTCGCAGGTCGGCATCATGCTCACGCGTGACGCGATCGCGAAGGCCGAGGAAGCCGGGCTTGACCTGGTAGAGGTATCGCCGAATGCAGACCCACCGGTCTGCAAGATTATGGATTACGGCAAGTACATCTATCAGAAGGACAAGCAGACTCAGGCTGCCAAGAAGAAGCAGAAGCAGATTCAGGTCAAGGAAGTGAAGTTCCGTCCGACGACCGAGGAAGGCGACTTCCAGACCAAGCTCAAGCACTGCAAGGAATTCCTTGAAGAAGGCGACAAGGTCAAGATCGTTATCCGCTACAAGGGTCGCGAACTGGCGCATCAGGAATTGGGTTTCAGGCTGATTGACCGCCTGAAGGCCGAACTCGATGAACTGGCGCTGGTCGAGCAGCACCCGAAGCTCGAAGGCAAGCAGGCCATCATGGTGATGGGCCCGCGCAAACATTAATCAGTAGTCGCCCCTCGCGGATGGCGGCCGTAACACGAACACATTGGAGCCGTAGACATGCCGAAGCTGAAGACCAACAAGGGCGCCGCCAAGCGCTTTTCCCGCACCGCGAAAGGCGGCTTCAAGCGCTCGAGCGCGTTCAAGCGCCACATCCTGACCAAGAAATCGCCCAAGCGCATCCGCGACCTGCGTGGGCCGACGATGGTGCATGCCTCGGACAACAAAGAAGTCCGTCAGCTGCTCCCGTACGCCTGAACCTTCGGGTTCACTGGCGTCACCTAGTGGTAGAAGCGTCGCTTACATAGAAGATTCGCTCAGCGAACAAGACAATCGAAAGGTAATTACCGATGGCACGAGTCAAACGCGGCGTTACTGCCCGCGCCCGTCACAAGAAGATTCTGAAGAAAGCCAAGGGCTACTACGGCGCCCGCGGCCGCGTTTTCCGCGCTGCCAAGCAGCAGGTCATCAAGTCTGGCCAGTACGCCTACCGCGATCGCCGGGTCAAGAAGCGCGAATTCCGCGCGCTCTGGATCCAGCGCATCAACGCGGCCACGAACGAGCTGGGCCTGTCGTACTCGAAGTTCATCCACGGCCTGTCCCTGGCTGAAATCCAGATCGACCGCAAGATGCTGTCCGACATCGCGATTCACGACAAGCCGGCGTTCGCCAAGCTCGTCGAACAGGCGAAGGCCAAGCTCGCCGCCTAAGCGATCGGGTTGCAAATCGGGGGAGCGGCGTCATTCGCCTCTCCCCTTTTTTATTGTGCAAGCTGGCTGGAATCACCGCATGAACGCGATTGCTAACCCGAATCTCGACGACCTGCTGACGCAGGCGCAGGCCGACATTGCCGCCGCCGCTGATCCGCGCGCGATCGAAGCGCTCCGCGTCGACCTCCTTGGCAAGAAAGGCCGGGTCACCGATCTGCTGAAAAGCCTCGGCGGCATGGCGCATGAACAGCGCAAGGCCTTCGGCGAGCAGGTCAACAAGGTCAAGGAACAGTTGTCGGCGCAGCTCGAAGCGCGCGCCCGCGCGATCGCCGATGCCGAACTGGCGCGTCGCCTCGCGTCCGAAACGATCGATGTCACCCTGCCCGGGCGCGGCGAACCGGCCGGCGCACTGCATCCGGTGTCGCGGACCATCCGCCGCATCGAGCAGATCTTCAACGCGATGGGCTTCGAATCGGTGCAGGGTCCGGAAATCGAGGACGATTGGCACAACTTCCAGGCCCTGAACATTCCGGAATCGCACCCGGCGCGGGCCATGCAGGACACGTTCTATGCCCTGAACGGCGCGCGCCTGCTGCGCACCCACACCAGTCCGGTGCAGGTGCGCACGATGCTCGACCGCAAGCCGCCGATCCGTATCATCTGCCCGGGCCGCGTCTACCGCGTCGATTTCGATCGCACCCACAGCCCGATGTTCCATCAGGTCGAAGGCCTGTATGTGGCTGAAAACGTGGGCCTTGCCGATCTCAAGCACGATCTGACCACGTTCCTCAAGCTGTTCTTCGAGCGCGATGTCGAAGCGCTGTTCCGGCCTTCGTACTTCCCGTTCGTCGAGCCGGGCGCCGACGTCCACATCCGCTGGGGCGATCCCGAAAAGGGCACGCGCTGGCTGGAAGTGCTCGGCTGCGGCGTGATCCATCCGAACGTGCTGGCCGCCGTCGGCATCGACCCCGAGCGCTACACCGGCTACGCCTTCGGCATGGGCGTCGAACGCCTGACGATGCTGCGCTACGGCGTCGACGACCTGCGCCTGTTCTTCAACAACGATCTGCGGTTTCTGGAGCAGTTCAAGTGAAACTTTCAGAGAACTGGCTGCGCGAATGGGTCAACCCGCCGGCCACGGCCACCGAACTCGCGCACAAGCTGAACATGGCCGGCCTCGAGGCCGAAGCGGAAGCCATGCTGGCCGTGCTGCCGCAAGGCATCGTCGTCGGCAAGATTCTCAGCGCCATCCCGCACCCGCAGGCCGATCGTCTGCGCGTCTGCGAAGTCGACGCCGGCACCGGCGAGGTGCTGCAGATCGTCTGCGGCGCCGCCAATGCCCGACCGGGGATTCTGGTTCCGGCAGCGCTGCCAGGTGCGGTGCTGCCGAACGGCACGCAGATCGGCAAGGCCGCGCTGCGCGGTGTCGAGTCGAGCGGCATGCTGTGCTCGGCCTCGGAACTCGGCCTCGCCGAAAAGTCGGATGGCCTGCTGGAACTGGACCTCAGCGCCAAGCCGGGCACGCCGATCGAAAAGCATCTCGGTCTGGTCGACAACAGCATCGTGCTGGAGCTGACGCCGAACCGCGGGGACTGCCTCAGCATCGCCGGTCTGGCCCGCGAAGCCGCCGCGCTGTACGGCATTCCGGTCACGGCACCGCGGATCAAGCCGGCCGTGGTCGAACCGGAAACGCGCATCGGCGTCATCGTCGACGACATCAGCGGCTGCCCGCATTACGTCGGCCGAGTGGTCGAAGGGCTGAACGCGGCTGCCCGCACGCCGGACTGGATGAGCGAACGCTTGCGCCGCTCGGGCATCCGCACGATCCATCCAGTGGTCGACATCACCAATTACGTGCTGCTCGAACTCGGCCAGCCGATGCACGGCTTCGACGCCGCGCAGCTGAAGGGTGCGATCCGCGTCCGCCGCGCCAAGGCCGGCGAACAGCTCAAGCTGCTGAACGAGCAGACCATCACGCTCGACCCGCGCGACCTGCTGATCACCGACGACTCCGGCCCGCTGGTGCTCGCCGGCATCATGGGCGGTGAAGCCTCGGGCTGCTCGTCGACCACGACCTCGATCTTCCTCGAAGCCGCCTGTTTCGAGCCGGTGTCGATCGCGACCAGCGGCCGCCGCCACAAGCTGCTGTCGGATTCGCGCTATCGCTTCGAACGCGGCGTCGATCCGGCGCTGCAGCGGCAGGCGCTGGAACGCGCGACGGCGCTGGTGCAGGAAATCTGCGGCGGCAAGGCCGGACCGATCGTCGAGGTCGGCACCGCACCCGCACATGTCGCGGAGATCGCGCTGCGTCATTCGCAGGTCAACCGCCTGCTCGGCTGCGAGATTCCGGTGGTCCGCATCGTGCCGCTGCTGCAGAGCCTCGGCATGACGGTCACCCCGAGTGGCGCCGGCAGCTGGCAGGTGAAGGTACCGCCGCATCGCTACGACCTGCGGATCGAAGCCGATCTGGTCGAGGAAATCGGCCGCCTGCACGGCTACGACAACATCGCGCCGGGCGCCTACGCCGCCGAACTGGCGCCGTTCTCGGCGAAGGAAACCACGCGCCAGCTCGACCGGGTCAAGGACGCGCTGATCGCCCGCGGCTATCAGGAAGTGGTCACCTACAGCTTCGTCGATCCGAAGATTCAGGTGCAGCTCGATCCGGAAACGCCGGGAGTGCTGCTCGACAATCCGATCGCCGAAACGATGGCGGTGATGCGCACGACGATCTGGAGCGGTCTGATCCCGACCTGGCAGTACAACCGTCAGCGCCAGCAGAAGCGCGCCCGGCTGTTCGAGGCCGGCGCGGTCTATGCGCTGGACGGCGAGGCCAACCGCGAGCAGGCAAAGCTGGCCGGTCTGATCGCCGGCCCGGCGTTGCCCGAACAATGGGGTGCGGCGGCGCGGCCGGTCGATTTCTTCGACGCCAAGGCCGATCTCGAAACCCTGTTCGGCACCTCGCTGCGCTACGAAGCCGGGCAGCACCCTGCCCTGCACCCGGGTCGCACGGCGTGCCTCGTGCGCGACGGCGTGGCCGTCGGCTGGCTCGGCGCGCTGCATCCGAAGCTGGCGGAAGCCTTCGACATCAGCGAAGCGCTGTACTTGTTCGAGCTCGACTGGGCCGCCGTCCGCGACATCGCGCTGCCGACGCCGGGCGGCGTGTCGGAGTTTCCGTCGTCGCGCCGCGATCTGGCATTCGTGGTCGACGAAGCGGTCTCCGCACAGGCGATCGCCGACGTCATCCGCGACACCGGCGGACCGTTGCTGAAGTCGGTCCAGAGCTTCGATGTCTACCGTGGCGCGAACCTGCCGGAAGGACGCAAGAGCGTCGCCTATGGCTTGATTTTTCAGGACTATTCACGCACGCTGAATGTTGAAGAAATCGACGCGGCCGCGCAGGCGGTGGCTGCTGGCGTTCATGCCCGACTGGGCGGATCGGTGAGGGAATAACAACCGTGGCGTTGACCAAAGCCGAGTTGGCCGAAGCGCTCTTCGAAGAGCTCGGCCTCAACAAGCGCGAAGCCAAGGAATTCGTCGACTTCTTCTTCGAAGAGGTGCGCGAGCGGCTGGAGCACGGCGAAGAAGTGAAGCTTTCGGGCTTCGGCAACTTCGAACTGCGCGACAAGAGCCAGCGTCCCGGGCGCAATCCGAAAACCGGCGAGGAAATTCCGATCTCCGCACGCCGGGTCGTGACCTTCCGTCCCGGTCAGAAGCTCCGGCTGCGCGTGAGCGTTGATGAAGCCGACGCATAAGCTCGAGCCTCTGCCGGACATCCCGCGCAAGCGCTACTTCGCAATTGGTGAGGTCAGTGAGCTGTGCGGCGTCAAGGCGCATGTGCTCCGCTACTGGGAACAGGAGTTCCCGCAGCTGAAGCCAGCGAAGCGTCGTGGCAATCGTCGCTACTACCAGCACGACGATGTCGAAATGATCCGCCGCATCCGCAGCCTGCTGTACGAGCAGGGCGACACCATCGGCGCTGCCCGTCTGCGTCTCAAGGAGCAGCCACGGGTCGACACGATCGTGGCGGTGGTCGAGCCGCTGGTGCTGCCGACGACGGCAACCAACAGCAGCCGCCGGGCTGAGCTTCGCGACATCCGCACCGAGCTCGAATCGCTGCTCAACCGCTGGCCGGTCTGACTCCGGCCGCAGCATCGCCGCCACACGAGCGGCGCGTTACAATCGTCTCATCGGGGCGTAGCGCAGCCTGGTAGCGCACCTGCCTGGGGGGCAGGTGGTCGCAGGTTCAAATCCTGTCGCCCCGACCAATCACCTGTTGTCTGCATTCGAATGGCCGCCGTTCACGGTGGCCATTTTCGTTGGCGCGTCGCCGACGCGTCCCACGCGGCCCGTTGCGCGCCGATCGCAACCGGCGGGCGCCTCAACCGAACAATCGCGCCTCATCGAGCGCCACCGGTGCGATGGCCGCGGATCGCGCTGCAGCCAGATGGGCATCCGCTTGCGGCAGCAGTTGCGTGAGGTAATGGCGCGCGGTTTCGAGCTTCGACGCGTGGAACGGATCGGGCGCGTCGGCCTTCGGCAGCGCCAGCGCCGCCGCCTGGGCGAACAGGTAACCGAAACAAAGGTGTCCCAGCGCCTGCAGCATGTCGTGAGCGGCAGCATCGGAGGCATCGCGATGCCGGGACTGCGCGGCGACGATGTCGCGCAGCGTCTGCTCGTACTGGTCCGCCAGCGCCGCCACCGGTCTGGTGAACGGCGCCATCGCTTCGACACGGGCCTGCGTCGCGAGAAAGTCTCGGATGCGGCGCATCAGCTTGCCGAGCTTGGCACCGCCATCGCCGAGGATCTTGCGGCCCAGCAGGTCCCGCGCCTGCACGCCGTTGGTGCCTTCGTAGATCTGGGCGATGCGGACGTCGCGCACGCGCTGCTCGATGCCGTGATCGCGCAGGTAGCCGTGGCCGCCGAGTACCTGCAGCGCGAGGTTGGCATCGTCGAAGGCCTTGTCGCTGAGGAAGGCCTTGGTCACCGGCGTCAGCAGCGCCAGCAGGTCGGCGGCATCGCGGCGCTCGGTCTCGTCCGGATGATGGCTTTCAAGGTCGCTGCACAGCGACATCCAGTAGCCGAGCATGCGGCCGCCTTCGATCCGCGCCTTCTGGGTCAGCAGCATCCGGCGCACGTCGGCGTGATGGATGATCGGGTCGGCCGGCAGGTCGGGCCGGCGCGCGCCGCTCGATGGGCGCATCTGCAGCCGCTCGCGGGCGTAGGCCAGCGCGGCGTCGTAGGCGCCCTGGGCGACCGCGATGGCCTGCACGCCGACATTCAGCCGCGCCTCGTTCATCAGGATGAACATCGCCGCGAGGCCCTGATGTGGCTGGCCCACCAGCCAGCCAACCGCGCCGTCGAGCGTCACCGAGCAGGTGGCGCTGCCGCGCAGCCCCATCTTGTGCTCGACGTGGGTGACAGTGAGGCCATTGACGGTGCCATCGGGCAGCCGCTTCGGCACCAGAAACAGCGAGATGCCGCGCACACCCGGCGGCGCGTCCGGCAGGCGCGCAAGCACCATGTGGACGATGTTGTCGGTCCAGTCGTGGTCGGCGCTCGAAATGAAGATCTTGCTGCCGCGAAGGCGGTACGCCGGCGTGTCCGGCAGATCCCGCTCGGGCGCGGGGCTGGCGGTGCTGCGCAGCAAGCCGAGGTCGCTGCCGCAATGGGCTTCGGTCAGCAGCATCGTCGTGGTCGCGGTGCCGTCGACGATGGCCGGCAGCCAGGCCGCCTGCAGCGCCGGCGAGGCGTGCTGGCTGACGATCTTGTAGACCCCGTGCGACAGGATCGGGAACATCGTCCAGCTCTGGTTGGCGCCGCACAGCAGTTCCACGATCGCCGTGTGCGCCAGCGCCGGGAAGCCCTGCCCGCCATGCGCCGTGCTGCAGCCGAGCGTCGGCCAGCCGCCGTGGACGTACTGGCGATAGGCGTCGGCGAACCCGGTCGGCGTCTGCACCTGCCCGTTGACCAGCCGGCAGCCCTGCTCGTCGCCGATGGCGTTCAGCGGCGCGATCACGGTCTCGGCAAAACGGGTGGCGCCGTCGATCGTCTGATCGAGCAGCCCGGCGTCGATCTCGGCAAACACCGGCATCTGCCGATAGTGATCGGTGGCGCGAAGCAGATCGTGGATGACGAAGGCCATGTCGCGGCGCGGGGCACGGTAGGGAGCCATGGGCAGGAATCCGGGCAGACGGTAGGTTGAGGGGACGGGTCAGTCGTGCCGGGCATCCGGCGTGCGTGCGCGTGGCGATGCCAGCGCGGTGGTCGACGCGACTTCCGCGGCATCCGCCGCGTCCGCCGGTGCGGCGTGGAGGCAGGCGATCGCCTCCTCGCACCAGGCGATCGTCGTGCGCTCGTTGAGAATGCCCATGCGCAGGCCGAGATAGCGCCCGCGCCGACGCGCCTGCAGGCGCGCCGGCTCCGGGTAGTGCTCGGCCATGATCGATTCGTAGCGCGCCAGCCGCGCGACGTGCATCGCGCGGCGGCGCTCCAGTTCCGCCAGCAGCGCCGGCTGGTTGCCGGGTGCCAGCGCGAACAGCTTCACCAGCATCTCTTCCTTGAAGCTGGGCGGGTCGGTCGGCTCCGCCAGCCAAGCGTCGAGCGCGTGCCGGCCGTCATCGGTCAGTTCGTAGACGATGCGGTTCGGCCGCTCGCTCTGCTCGACCATCTGCGAACGCAGCCAGCCGACCCGCGCCAGCTTGTGCAGCTCCTGATAGATCTGCTGATGGCTGACCGGCCAGAAGAAGCCCACGGTCTGGTCGAAGCGCTTCGCGAGGTCGTAGCCGGAATGCGGCCGGTCGACCAGCGAGACCAGGATGGCGTGGGACAGCGCCATGGATGTCGATCAGCCGTGGCCGACGCTGACGATCAGGCCGCCACCAGACGCTGGCGTGCGGCGGCGTACTCGCGATCGAGCCGGTCGACCAGGTCACCGGCCGAGCCGATCGACTTGACCGCGCCGATGCCCTGTCCGCAGCCCCAGATGGTCTTCCAGGCCTTGGCGTCGGTGTTGCCGCCGGAACCGAAATCCATCTTGCTCGGGTCCGATTCCGGCAGCTTGTCCGGGTCGAGCCCGGCGGCGACGATCGACGGCCGCAGGTAGTTGCCGTGCACGCCGGTGAACAGGTTCGAGTAGACGATGTCGTCGGCACCGCAGTCGACGATGCACTGCTTGTAGCGCTCGTCGGCATTGGCTTCGTGCGTGGCGATGAAGGCCGAGCCGATGTAAGCCAGATCGGCACCCATGGCCTGCGCGGCAAGGATCGAACTGCCGCAGGCGATCGAGCCGGACAGCAGCAGCGGGCCATCGAACCACTCGCGGATTTCCTGCACCAGCGCGAACGGCGACTGCGTGCCGGCGTGGCCACCGGCACCGGCGGCCACGGCGATCAGGCCGTCGGCACCCTTCTCGATCGCCTTCTTCGCGAACTTGTTGTTGATGATGTCGTGCAGCGTGATGCCGCCGTACGAGTGGATCGCCTCGTTGACGTCGACGCGGGCGCCGAGCGAGGTGATGACGATCGGCACCTTGAACTTCACGCACATCTCCAGATCGTGCTCCAGCCGGTTGTTCGACTTGTGCACGATCTGGTTGACCGCGTACGGCGCCGCCGGGCGATCGGGATTCGCCTGGTTGTGGCGGTCCAGTTCGTCGGTGATCCGCTGCAGCCACTTGCCGAGTTCCTGGGCCGGACGCGCGTTCAGCGCCGGGAACGAGCCGACGACGCCGGCCTTGCACTGGGCGATGACCAGATCCGGGTTCGAGATGATGAACAGCGGCGACGCCACGACCGGAATGCGGAGGCGGTTGTGAAACAGCGGTGGCAGCGACATGCGGGAAGCCTTCTGGTGGAAATAGGCCTGCAGTCTATATGCGCAGTTTTGCGCATGCAATAAATTGCATATTGATGCGCGAAGCGTGACCGCGCGACGGCGGCGGGATCAGTAGAACGCCTTGCAGTTTCCGGCCGCCAGCGTCGCCAGCAGCTGGCGGATGTTCGGATCCCAGCTCAGCGACACGCCGCCGGGAATGCCCGTGGTGATGCCGGCCGACGCGCTCTGGCTGATCGGGCCGACGCGGGCGACATGGCCATCGCCGAACGTCGCCTGCGCCGAAATCGCGTACGACACCGGGAACTCGCAGGCCGGCACCGGAACCTGCGCGGTGACCACGGTCGCGCCCCGCGCCAGCGGCGGCAGGCTGCCGCTGACCGCCGGCTGTTCCTGCTCGACCGACTTCCTGTTTTTCGTCACGAGGCACACGGGCTGCACCATGTACGACACTGCCACGCTCAGCGGCGGCACCACGTTCAGCACGGCGCTGGCTTCCGGCTGCTTCTCGCAGCCGAGAAAGCGCGACTTGCGTTTCGGCACCACGTGCAGCACGTACGGCCCGGCGGCGAGGCCCGGCGGCAGGCGCAACTCCAGCCGCGACGGCGCCACCGCCGTGATCACCGGCTGCGCGGCCAGCGGCGCACCGGCCTCATCGGTCGCGGTGACGGCCGGGTCGTCGCACTTGCTGTCGTGCAGGTTGAGGCCGTTGACGACGACCGTTGCGTCCTTGACGTCACTGTTGACCGCGAACACCGCCCGGCGATCGGTGGTTTCGACCGACTGGATCACCGCCTGCGCCGAGTTCGACGAGGCCTTCGCTGCGGCCAGCCGCGCCAGTGCCGTGGTCAGCGCCGCGGCCGTGGTCGTCGCATCGCTGTCGGTGCAGCCCGTGCTGGCGGACAGCCAGGCCTGTGTCAGCAAGGCTGCGGCCTGACCGCGCAGCACCTTGCCTTCGGATTCGTCGTCGATCTTGTCGAGCCGCTTGCCGGATTCGCCGCCGATGGCCTTGCGGATGCCCTCGACCAGCGTGCCGAGATGTCCGGCCGCCGCCGACAGCGAGCTGTCGGGCAAGGTAGCGGCGCGCGCCGCAAGGTCGCGCTGCGCAGCTTCGAGCTGCGTCAGCACGGTGCCGCCGGTCAGACGCGGGTCGGTCTGGGCGGCGGCCGGTGCGATGCCGCCAGCACAGGTCAGCGCCAGCGCCCATGCCAGCGCACGGACGCGGAAACGCTGGTTCACGCGGCGGCCCCGGTTCCTTCGCGCAGCGCCAGCCGATCGACGAGGTTCGAGAACGACTGCAGCGACGCGAAGTGGTGGTAGATCATTTCCAGCCACTCCTTGTCGTACAGCTCCATCCGGGCCTCGACCGGCAGCGCCCGCAGCGCGCCGCGCTCGACCACGCGCAGCCCGGACAGCGCGAACTGCCGGCCATTGCGCAGCCGCGCCTCGGCGTTCACCGACACCAGCAGCCCGAGTTCGCCGACGCGCTGCGCGAAGCGCCGGCCGAGATCGACCTGCGCCTCGTAGTGCTGCAGGAATTCGACGATCTGGTTCAGCTGCGCCGTGCGCTCGCCACGCTCGGAGAACAGCGGCAAACCCGCGCTTTCATCGAGCTCCGGGCTGCCGCTGTCGATCGCGACGATGTACGTCGCCACCGAATCCAGTGCCCCCGGTCCGCGTGCGAGCGTGAACGGATGACAGCGCAGATAGGCCGGCACATAGCGGCCCTGCCACTGGCCGTCGGCACCGACGAACAGGTTGCTCGACGCCGTCAGGCCGACCAGCGCTGCCAGATGCAGCGAGTCGCCGTCGCCGGCAAACACGATCGGGTACTCCTGCGAGGCCTTCGGCAATTCGCTGAAGCCGATCGGGATCGCGTTGCTGGCGGCAGCGAAGCGGTAGTCCTCCCGTGAACGCCGCCGCAGCCGGCGATGGCGCTCCGAATCGAGCGCTTCCAGGCGCTTGAAGAACAGCGGCAGCGTCCCCGAGCCCGACGCGGCCGGCAGCGGCTCATTCATCGTCGGACTCCTTCGCTTCGACCTGATCTTCCGGCAGGCGCATGCCCGACGGCACGATGCCGTACGAGCGGAAGCTGGCGCTGATCACGGCCGGATCGATGTACGAATCGCTGACGTTATTGGAGTTCTGCGCCGAGCCCGTCCCCGCCGCGATCTCGGCATTGAAGCCGCCCTCGCCGCCGATCCGCAACAGGCGGCCTTCCGCGGTGCGCGCGCGGATGAACGCCGGCCGGCGCGTCGCGCTGATGGCGTCGACGAACTGCGTGTCGGTGCCGGTGATTCGGAGCGACTGACCGGCACCGGAGCCGCGCCGGCCGATGCCGCCGTTGCCGGCCGAGAAGCGCCCGGTGGTGTTGAACACCTCCGACACGCCGCCTTGCAGGATGTCGCCGTTCAGCACGTTGACGTAGGTGGAGAAGTTGCGTGCATCGAGACCGGCCAGGGTCAGCGTGATCGTGTTGACGATGCTGAAGTCGCCGCGCGAGACGAAGTTCATCAGCGTGCCGATCTCGTTCGGGTTGCGCTGGGCATCCGTCCCCAGGGTCACGGCGCCGCGCGACTCGCCGGTCAGCACATCGGCCAGGATGCGGCCGTTGACGCCTTCGACGATGGTGCCGGCCGAGTTCAAGGTCACCGTGCCGTTGGCGACCGTCACCGGGCGACCGGCACTCAGCGTGCCGTCGATCCGGATGCCGCCGGCGGTCGTCGTCACGCCGAGATTGCCGGTGCCGCTGTCGACGATCGCACCATCGGCCACGGTCAGATCGCGGGCATTGCTGATCGCGAAGCCGTTGCTGCTGAACGAGCCGAGGTTGGCGATCTGGTTCGCGCCGAGCAGCGACACGCTGCCGGTGGCACTGCCGGTCAAGGTGCCGGCGGTGATCACCGCCCCCGCCGCTTCGGTGATGTTGCCGCCGGCATTCAGGGTCACCGTGCCGGTGCCGCTGTTCACCGCGGCATTGATCAGCACATTGCCGGCGCTGGCCGCCAGCCGCGTGTTGCCGGACGTGGTCACGGCACCGCCGACGGTCAGATCGCCGGCGGTCGAGGTCACCGACACGCCACCGCTGCCCGCCGTGCCGCTGATCGACGCGCCGTTGGCTTCGGTGATGTTGACGCTGCCGGTGCCGGTCGACGTGAACGCGATGCGGC
This sequence comes from Nevskia sp., assembly GCF_021732705.1. Taxonomy (GTDB): domain Bacteria; phylum Pseudomonadota; class Gammaproteobacteria; order Nevskiales; family Nevskiaceae; genus Nevskia. Next base: position 44,862 of record NZ_JAKFUM010000016.1, read on the forward strand.
TGGCGTCGGTCACGATCGGCGCGTTGCCGGTGCCGACCGAACCGTTGGCGCCGCCGGCATTCAGCGTCACCAGATTGCCGCTGACCGTGCCGCCGGTACGGGCCAGGTTGCCCGCGGTCGCGGTCAGCGTGGTGTCGCCGGTGGTCGCGACATTGCCGGTCACGGTCAGATCACCGGTCGTCGTGGCGACGCTGATCGCACCGCTGCCAGTGCTGCCGCTGATCGCCGCGCCGTTGGCTTCGGCGATGTTGACGCTGCCGCTGCCGGTGCCGGTGAACGCGATCGTCGTCGCGTTGGTCTGGATCGCTGCACCCGGCGCGCCGATGGCGCCGTTGGTGCCGCCGGCGGTCAGCGTCACCGCATTGCCGATGACCGTGCCGGCCGCGCGCAGCACGCTGCCCGCATTCGCCGCCAGCGCAACGTTGCCGGTGGTGGCGATGTCGCCGCCTACCGACAGGTTGCCGGTGGTCGAAGTCAGCGCGATGTTGCCGCTGCCCGTCGAGCCGCTGATCGTCGCGCCGTTGGCTTCGGTGATGTTGACGCTGCCGCTGCCAGTGCCGGTGAAGGCGATGGTGCCGGCATCGGTCAGGATTGCGGCACCCGGTGCGCCGATCGACCCGTTGGCGCCACCGGCGGTCAAGGTCACGGTACCGCCGCTGACCGTGCCCGCCGTTCTCAGGATGCTGCCGGCGTTCGCGGTCAGCGAAGTGTTGCCGGTGGTAGCGACGTTGCCGCCGATGGTCAGGTTGCCGGTGGTCGAGTTGACCGTGATCGCGCCGCTGCCGGTCGAGCCGCTGATCGACGCGCCATTGGCTTCCGTGATGGTGACGCTGCCACTGCCGGTACCGGTGAACGCGATGGTCGTCGCATCGGTCAGGATCGCCGCGCCCGGTGCGCCGATCGCGCCATTGGTGCCGCCGGCATTCAACGTCACCGTGCCGCCGCTGACCGTGCCTGCCGTCCGCAGGATGCTGCCGGCATTGGCGGTCAAGGTGGTGTTGCCGGTGGTGGCGATGTTGCCGCCGATGGTCAGATTGCCGGTGGTCGACGCGATATTGATCGCGCCGCTGCCGGTCGACGCACTGACTGTCGCGCCGTTCGCTTCGGTGACGTTGATGCTGCCGCTGCCGGTACCGGTCAGCGCGAGCGTGGTGGCGTCGGTCAGCACCGGCGCACCCGCCGCGCCGATGCTGCCGTTGGCGCCACCAGCCGCCAGCGTGACCGCGTTGCCGCTGACCGTGCCGGCGCTGCGCAGGATGCTGCCGTTGCTCGCCGTCAGCGCGGTGTTGCCGGTGGTCGCGATGTTGCCCGCGACGGTCAGATTGCCGAGCGTTTCGGTGACGGCGATGGTGCCGCCGCCGCTGGTGCCGGCCACGGAGACCCCGCCGGCCAGCGCGTTGCTGATCGCGACATTGTTGCTGCCGTTCGCGAACGTGATGGCGGCGACCTGGGTCTCGATCGCGTCGGCGCTGCCGATGCCGCTCGCAGCCGTTGCCGACAGTGCGCCGGCGCTGACGTTGACCGTCGCGCCGTTGCCGTCGACGATCGCGGCCGCCGAATTCAGCACCACGTCATTGCCGGCGGCGGTCAGGCTGCCGATCACCAGATCGCCGGCGCCGATCGTGCGCAGGCTCAGATCGTCGTCGGCGTCATTGCCGCCCGCCGTCGCTGCCGTGACGGTCAACGCGCCGCCGGTGTTGCTGATCGCGATGGCGCCATCCGCGGTCACGGCACTGGCCACGGTCAGGGCCTGATTGCCGGTCTGATCGAAGCTGATCGTGCCGAGCCCGGTCGCCACGTTCGACACCGTCACCGCGCCGGTGGCGAGGCTGTCCAGATCGATGTTGCCGTTGGTGCTGGTTGCGCCGATCGCGGAGCCGGTGAGGTCGAGCGCGCCGTTGGCGTCGTTGCCGATGCCGCTGCCGGCGACCAGGGCGATGGTGCCGGCCACGACATCGGCCTCGGCGTCGGTGTCCGCCGCGGTGATCGCGCCTGCGGCGTTCAGTGTCGCGGTGGTGCCGCTGACCAGGTCGACGACGATGTTGCCCGCCGTGGTGGTCAGGGTCACGCCGCCGCCGGTGGCGGCGACATCCGTCGCGGTCAGGGTGCCACCCGAGTTCACGGCGATGCTGCCGTTGACCGTGTCGACATCGGTCAGGGTGATGGCGTCGGCTTCATTGACGACGATGCCGCCGGTGCCGGTGACACTGGCATCGAGCGATGCGACCGCCGTGCTCAGGCTGATGCCGTTGGCGGCGGTCGCCGTCAGGCTGGTGCCGCTGACCACGCCCGAGGTGCTGGTGATCGCGCCGTTCTGCGCCGTCAGCGTGGTGCTCGTGCCGCTGACGTTGCCGGCCAGGGTCAGGTCGCCCGCAGTCGTGGTCAGCGTGGTGCTGGCACCGCCATTGACCGGACCGGTCACGGTCAGCGCCTGCGCATTGGTCAGGCTCAGGCCCGCCGCCGTGAAGGCGCCGAGCGTGGTGATCGCGTTTGCCTGCGTCAGCGTCGTGCTGCCGGTCGACGAGCCGCTCAAGGTGCCCGCCGTGATCACGCCACCGGTCTGGCTGATGCTGCCGGCGGCGTTCAGGGCCGTCGCGGTGCCGCTGACATTGCCGTTCAGCACCAGATTGCCGCTGGTGGTGGTCAGCGCCGTGCTGGCACCGCCGTCGACAGGACCGGTCACCGTCAGGGTCTGGGCATTGCTCAGGGCCAGCCCATTGGCGGTGAATGCACCGAGCGTGGTGATGGCGTTCGCCTGCGTCAGCGTGGTGCTGCCGGTGGACGATCCGGTCAGCGTGCCAGCGCTCAGCACGCCAGCGCTTTGCGCGATGTTCGCCCCGGACTGCAGGTCCACCGTCGTGCCGCTGACGTTGGCGGCCAGGTTCAGATCCCCGGCGGCGTCCAGCGCGATCGCGTCGCCGGTCAGCGCGCTGTTGATCTGCAACGCACCGGCCGTCGTCGTCAGGCTGATGTCGCCCGCCCCGCCGCCGATGGTCAGCGGACCGGTCACGACCAGCGCCTGGGCATTGCTCAGGCTCAGGTTCGCCGCGGTCACCGCACCGAGCGCGTCGATCCGATTTGCGCCATTCAGCGTGGTGTCGCCCACCGAACTGAGCGACAGCGTGCCGGCATCGACGATTCCGGTCGTCTGGCTGATCGTGCCACCGGAGGTCAGGCTCACCGTGTTGCCGGTGATGGCGCCGGTCAGGCCGAGATCGGCCGCGGAGCTCAGCGCCACGTCGTCGCCGGTCAGCGGGCCGTTGATCGCCAGGGTTCCGGCGGTCGTCGTCAGGCTGATGTCGCCGGCCCCACCACCGATGACCAGCGGGCCGTTCACCGCCAGCGTCTGGGCATTGGTCAGGCTCAGGTTGGCTGCCGTCACCGCGCCCAGCGTGTCGATCAGGTTGGCGCCGTTCAGGGTGGTGTCGCCGCCCGAGCTGATCGTCAGCAAGCCGGTGTCGAGCACGCCCACCGACTGCGTGATCGCGCCGGCCGACTGCAGATCCAGTGTGTTGGACGTGATGTTGTTCGCGATGTCGAGTGCGGTTGCGGAGGCCAGCGCGATGTCGTCGCCGGTCAGCGCGGTATTGACTGCCAGCGTGCCGGCAGTGGCCTGCAACGTGATGTCGCCATTGCCGCCGCCGATGTTCAGCGGGCCATTGACGGCCAGCGACTGGGCGTTGCTGACCACCAGATTGGCCGCGGTGACGGCGCCGAGCGCGTCGATCAGGTTGTTGCCGTCCAGCGTGGCATCGCCGGTCGCGGTGATCGTCAGCGTGCCGGTGTCGATGACACCGGATGCGCCTTCGCTGACGGCACCGGCCGCGCTCAGCGTGGTGGTGACCGCGGTCACGACATTGTTGATCGCCAGATCACCGGCCGTTGTCGTCAGTGCGACGTTAGCCGTGGCGGTGACGGCGCCATCGACGCTCAGCGCCTGCGCGTTGCTCAGACTCAGGCTCGTCGCCGTGAAATTGCCGAGCGAGCCGATCAGGTTGGCGTTGTTCAGGGTCGTCGCGCCGCCCGAGCTGCCGCTCAGCGTGCCTGCGGCAATGGTGGTGCCTGCACCCTGCGTGATCGTGCCGCCAGCCGTCACACTGGCCAGCCCCGGCGTGCTGACGTTGCCGAGCAACAGATCACCGACATCGGCCAACGTGATCGCGCTGCCGCTCGCCGACACGGCGCCGCCGAAGTTGTTGCCGACATTGCCGAGGGTGACGGCATTCGCGCCGGCGTTCAGCGTCGTGCTGCCGGCAATGCTGACCGGCCCGGTCTGCGTGATGGTGCCCCCGGCCGTCAACGCGAAGTTGCCGTTCGCGACATCGACATCCATCAGGCTGACCGCATTCGCTTCGTCGATGCCGATGCTGCCGGCGCCGGTCACGGCGAGATCAAGACTCCCGACGTTGGTATCGAGGTCGATGCCGGTGACGGCATCGGCCGTCAGCAAGCCAGCCGTGACGTTGGTCGTCGCGCCATTGCCGTCGGTGATCGCACGCCCCGCCGACAAACTGACATTGGCCCCGCTGATGGCACCGGCAACGAGGTCGCTGGCAGCACCGTTCGCGGTCAGGCTGGCATTGCCGCCGGTTGCCGCGACGCTGGTTGCAGTCAGCGTGCCGCCAGCCGCGATCGTGATGCCACCGTTCGCCGTCGTGGCGCTGGTGACGGTCAAGGCGTCGGCTTCGTTGATGGCGATGCTGCCGGCGCCGGTGACGTTGGCTGTCAGCGTCGCGATCGCGGTGTCGAGCGTGATGCCGCTGGCGGCCGTCGCGTTCAAGTTCGCCACGGTGATGTCGGTGCCGGCCACGGTGTTGGCGATGGCGCCGCCGGTCGTCAGGCTCAGGTTCGCGCTGTTCGCCGGGCTGACCGCGCCTCGCACGGTGATCGTGCCGCTGCCGGCATTGCCGATCGCAAGCGTGCCAGCGGTGATCCGATCGAGTTCGGCATCGGTCAGGCTCAGCTCGCCCACCGTTTCAGCGCCCAGCGAAATCGCCGTGCCATTCGTCGATTGACGAATCGTGGCCGTGCCGGCACCGGCGTTGACCGAGCCCGCGCCGATGTCGATGGCGTCCGCCACCAGCGTCACGCCCGTGCCGCTGACCACGGTCGTGGCGATGCTGCCCGTGGCTCCGGTCGAGGTCAGCGAAACCGAGCCGCCGGTCGCGGCAACATCGACGGCCGCCAACGCGCCTGCTGCCGTGATCGCAATCGAGCCATTCGCCGTGTCGACGTCGGTCAAGGTGATCGCGTCGGCTTCGTCGATCGTCAGGCTGCCGGCACCGGTCACGCTGGCGTCCAGGCTCGCAATCGCCGTGTCGAGATCGATCCCGGTTGCCGCGGTTGCCGTCAGGCCGTCCGCGGTGACGTTGGTCACCCCGGCATTGGCATCGGTGATCGAGCCCGCCACCGCAACGAGGACCACGTCACCGGTGGTGCCGGCGTTGATGCTGCCGACACCGAGGTTGCCGGTGGTTGCGGTCAGGCTGATGTCGTTCGCATCACTGTCGGTCAGCGAAGCGACGCTGGTCGCCGTCAGCGCTCCACCGGCCGAGATCGTGATTGCGCCGTTCGCCGTCGTGGCCGTGGTGACGGTCAGTGCGTTCGTTTCGTTGATGTCGATACTGCCGGCGCCAGTCGTTGCCGCGACGAGGCTGGCGATGGTGGTGTCAAGGTCGATGCCCGTCGCGGCGTTCGCCGTCAGCACATCGGCGGTGACGTTGGTCGCAGCGCCGTTGGCGTCCGTGATGGCGCCGGTGGTGGCGCTCAGGTTGACGTCGCCAGCCGTTCCCGCGTTGACCACATCGATGCTCAGGTTGCCCGTCATCGCCGTCAGCGTGATGTCGTTGGCATCGCTGTTGGTGTTCGACATGGCACTGCCGACGGTCAGCGCGCCGCCCGAGGTGATCGTGATGCTGCCGTTCGAAGCGGTTGCACTGGTCACGGTCAGTGCGTCGGCTTCGTCGATGACGATGCTGCCGATGGCTGTCGTCGTCGCATTCAGCGTGGCAATCGTGGTGTCGAGGTCGATGCCGGTATTGCCGCTCACCGTCAGGACATCGGCGATGACATTGGTCGCCGTTCCGTTGGCATCGGTGATGGCACCGGCGTTCGCGACCAGTGCGACGTCGCCGGCCGCACCCGCATTCACCGTGCCGACAATCAGATTGCCGGCGGCCGCCTGGAGGCTGATGTCGTTGGCGTCGCTGTCGGTCGTCGAGACGACATTGGTCGCGGTCAGCGCGCCGCCCGACCTGATCGTGATCGCGCCGTTTGCCGTGGTCGCATCGGTGACGGTCAGCGCATCCGTGTCATTGATGTCGATGCTGCCGGCAGCGGTCGTTTCCGCATCGAGGCTGGCGATCGTCGTATCGAGATCGATGCCGGTCGCCGCATCCGCAGTCAGGACGTCGGCGACGACGTTGGTCGTCGCGCCATTGCCGTCGGTGATCGCACCCGCCACCGCCGACAGCGTGACATCGCCTGCCGTGCCGGCGTTGACCGTGCCGACGACCAGATTGCCGGTCGTCGCCGTCAGGCTGATGTCGTTCGCATCATTGTTGGTGGTGGACACGGCGCTGAGGACGGTCAGCGCGCCACCGGACGTGATCGCGATGCCGCCGTTCGCCGCCATCGCGCTGGTGACCGTCAGCGCATTCGATTCGTTGATGTCGATGCTGCCGGCGCCGGTCGTCATGGCATCCAGGCTGGCAATCGTCGTGTCGAGGTCGATCCCGGTTGCTGCCAGCGCCGTCAGCACATCGGCCGTGACGTTGGTTGCCGCACCATTGGCATCGATGATCGCGCCGGTCGTGGCCGTCAGCGTGACGTCGCCTGCCGCGCCCGCATTGACGGTATCGACCGTCAGGTTGCCGGTCGTCGCCGTCAGGCGGATGTCGTTGGCGTCGCTGTCGGTCGTCGAGACGACATTGGTGGCCGTCAGTGCGCCGCCGGCAGCAATCGTGATCGCGCCGTTCGCCGTCATCGCGCTGGAAACGATCAGCGCATTCGCTTCGCTGATGTCGATGCTCCCGACACCGCTCGTGGTCGCAGCCAGGCTGGCAATGGTCGTGTCGAGGTCGATGCCGGTGGCGGCCTGCGCGATCAGGGCATCGGCAGTGACATTGGTCGTCACGCCATTGGCATCGGAGATCGCGCCCGTCGTCGCCGTCAGGCTGACATCGCCGGCCGCGCCAGCGTTGACCGTGCCGACGCTCAGGTTGCCGGTAGCCGCCGTCAGGCTGATGTCGTTGGCATCGCTGTCGGTCGTCGAGGTGACGCTGGTCGCGGTCAGTGCACCGCCAGCCGCGATCGTGATGCCACCGTTCGCCGTCGTGGCGCTGGTGACAGTCAGGGCGTCGGCTTCGTTGATGGCGATGCTGCCGGCGCCGGTGACGCTGGCTGTCAGCGTCGCGATCGCGGTGTCGAGCGTGATGCCGCTGGCGGCCGTCGCGTTCAAGTTCGCCACGGTGATGTCGGTGCCGGCCACGGTGTTGGCGATGGCGCCGCCGGTCGTCAGGCTCAGGTTCGCGCTGTTCGCCGGGCTGACCGCGCCTCGCACGGTGATCGTGCCGCTGCCGGCATTGCCGATCGCAAGCGTGCCAGCGGTGATCCGATCGAGTTCGGCATCGGTCAGGCTCAGCTCGCCCACCGTTTCAGCGCCCAGCGAAATCGCCGTGCCATTCGTCGATTGACGAATCGTGGCCGTGCCGGCACCGGCGTTGACCGAGCCCGCGCCGATGTCGATGGCGTCCGCCACCAGCGTCACGCCCGTGCCGCTGACCACGGTCGTGGCGATGCTGCCCGTGGCTCCGGTCGAGGTCAGCGAAACCGAGCCGCCGGTCGCGGCAACATCGACGGCCGCCAACGCGCCTGCTGCCGTGATCGCAATCGAGCCATTCGCCGTGTCGACGTCGGTCAAGGTGATCGCGTCGGCTTCGTCGATCGTCAGGCTGCCGGCACCGGTCACGCTGGCGTCCAGGCTCGCAATCGCCGTGTCGAGATCGATCCCGGTTGCCGCGGTTGC
>NZ_JAKFUM010000016.1:52987-260809 GCF_021732705.1 Nevskia sp.
TCGCCGTGTCGACGTCGGTCAAGGTGATCGCGTCGGCTTCGTCGATCGTCAGGCTGCCGGCACCGGTCACGCTGGCGTCCAGGCTCGCAATCGCCGTGTCGAGATCGATCCCGGTTGCCGCGGTTGCGACGAGATTGTCGACCGTGATGTCGGTGCCTGCCGCCGTGCCGGTGATGGCGCCGCCGGAGGTCAGGTTCAAGCTGGCGCTGTTCGCCGGGCTGATCGCGCCGCGTACCGTGATCGTGCCGCTGCTCGCATTGCCGATCGCGATCGTGCCGGCAGTGATCTGATCAAGCTCGGCGTCGGTGAGGCTCAGCTCGCCCGACTGCTCGGCGCCCAGCGTGATGGCGGTGCCATTGGTCGCCTGGCGGATCTCCGCCGTCCCGGCGCCGGCATTGACGGTGCCCGTGATGTCGATGGCGTTGGCCACCAGCGTGACACCGGCGCCGCTGACCGTCGTTGCCACCGAAATGCTGCTGCCCGCCCCGGTCGACGTCAGCGACGCCGAACCGCCGGTCGCGGCGACATCGGTGGCGCTCACGGCGCCCGCGGCCGTGATCGCGATCGCGCCATTGGCGGTGTCGACGTCGACCAGGGTGATGGCATCCGCTTCGTCGATCGTCAGATTGCCGGCACCGGTCACGCTGGCATCGAGGCTGGCAATGGCGGTGTCGAGGTCGATGCTGGTTGCTGCCGTCGCCGTCAGCACATCGGCGGTGACATTGGTTGTCGCTCCATTGGCATCGGTGATGGCGCCGGCCGTTGCGGTCAAGGTCACGTCGCCTGCGGCACCGGCATTCACCGTGCCGACGCTCAGGTCGCCCGTCGTCGCCGTCAGGCTGATGTCGTTCGCGTCGCTGTCGGTCGTCGAGACGACACTGGTCGCGGTCAGCGCGCCGCCTGCGACGATGGTGATCGCGCCGTTGCTGGTCGTCGCGCTGGTGACGGTCAGCGCGTCGGCCTCGCTGATGTCGATGTTGCCGGCACCGGTCACGCTGGCATCGAGGCTGGCAATGGCGGTGTCGAGGTCGATGCCGGTCGCTGCCGTCGCCGTCAGCACATCGGCGGTGACATTGGTTGTCGCTCCATTGGCATCGGTGATGGCGCCGGCCGTTGCGGTCAAGGTCACGTCGCCTGCGGCACCGGCATTCACCGTGCCGACGCTCAGGTCGCCCGTGGTCGCCGTCAGACTGATGTCGTTCGCGTCGCTGTCGGTCGTCGAGACGACACTGGTCGCGGTCAGCGTGCCGCCTGCGACGATGGTGATCGCGCCGTTGCTGGTCGTCGCGCTGGTGACGGTCAGCGCGTCGGCCTCGTCGATCTCAAGGTTGCCGATGCCGGTGACGGAAGCGGTCAACGCATCGATCGAGGTCTCGATCGCGTCGCCGCTGCCGATGCCGGTGGCGGCCGTCAGCACGGCGTCGCCATCGTTCAGCGCGCGAATGTTGGCGACACCGCCGCCACCCGCATCCGTGATCGCGCCGGTCGTCGCGGTCAAGGTGATCAGACCGCCCTGACTCAGCACCGAGCCATCGGTCAGCGCAATCGATCCGGTGTCCGAAACCAGCGAGACCGTGCCGGCCACGTTGGCGGCATTCGTCTGCTGGAGCAGCGCCACCGTCACGCCGTTCTGCTCGGTGAGGTCGATGTTGCCGGTCTCGCCGTTGTTGATGACGCTCAGCGTGTTGGCATTGATCGCCAGCTGCACGCCGGTGGCGGCCGTGGCGGTGATGTCGTCGGCATCGATCACGGCGCTGTTGCTGCGCGTGATATTGCCGGTTGTGGCATTCAGCACGGCGTCTCCACCGTTGAGCTGAATGTTCTGATTGATGGCAATCGCGCGACCTGCCTGAAAGTTCACGTTCAGCAGGTCGCCACCCGCCACGCCATCGCTGATGACACCATCGATCACGATGTCGCGCGCCGCGTTCAGGTTCAGCGTGCCGCTGCCGATGCCGTCGTAATCGAACGACGTCGCCAGCGTGATGTCGCCGGGATCACCACCCGGCGACAGTGCGCCACCGGTCGACACGGTCACCGTGTTTCCGCCGTTGAGCGCCGTGATCAGAAGCCCGACGTCGATCGTCGTTCCTTCCGCATTGGCGGCGAAAGGGTCCGCTGGATCGAAGGTGTTGTTGCCGGCCCCGTCGGCCACGATCGTGATGTCGTAGGGATCGATCAGCCACTCACCGCCCAGTCCATCGACCGTTCGCGCACCGACCTTCGGCGTCTTGCTGATGTAGAAGCCGCCCTGACTCGACGTCTCGACGAAGCCGCCATTGCCGCCCTGCGTACCGCCCTGCGCCGACAGATCGCCGGCGATCACGGTGTTGGTCTTCGAATAGACGACGACCGAGCCGCCATTGCCGTTGCCGGTGGCATCGGCGCTGACGGTGGCGCCATCGGCGACATAGGTACGCTCTGCCTGCAGCAGGCCTTCACCACCACTGATGCCGCCGCCGATGCGGACGCTGCCGCCGGCGTCGCGGCCGGAGGCGTCGACGACCGCCTGCCCGGTGACCAGCACATCCCGATCGGACAGCAGCTGGATGCTGCCGCCGCGGGTCCCGGTCGCATCGATACGGCCGCTGTTCTGGACATTGCCGCCGTTGGCAACGAGCCGCACCACGCCGCCTTCGCTGCTGATGCTGCCGGCGCTGATCACGCCGCTGTTGTTGATCAGATTGTTGAACAGCTCACGCGTGGCCGAAGCCTGCAGCACCACGGTGCCGCCTTCCGAGCGCAGTTCGCCGGTATTGCTGATGGCCGGCGCCGCTGCATCGAGGCGCTCGCGCAGTTCACCCGTGACTTCAACCGTGATCAGTCCGTCACCGTCGAAATCGAGGAACGCACGATCGGCCGCACCGAGGTTGATGCGGCCATAGTTCGCGAGGATCAGACCGTCGTTGACGACCTTGCTGCCGATCAGCGAGACCGAGCCACCACTCGCCGCGACGATCAGACCGTGATTGACGATGGCACCGAGCTGGCCGTTGGCATCGAGCGAGTAGTTGCCGGCCAGGAAGTTGTTCGATGTCAGATCCAGCGAGCTCGCCAACAGACCACCGACGTTGAGCCGCGCTGATTCGCCGAAGATGATGCCGCGCTTGTTGATCAGGAAGATCTGGCCGTTGGCGTTGATCGAGCCGAAGATCTGGCTCGCGTTCTGATCGAGGATTCGATTCAGCGCCACCGACGAAGACGACGGCTGCACGAAATTGACCGTCTCGTTGGCATTGACGTTGAACGTCTGCCAGTTGAGCGACAGGCGCTGCGAACTCTGGTTGATCGTGGTCGTCGTGCCGCTGCTGCCGATGGTGCCGGAACCGCCAACGACCACGCCGCCGGTAGGACCGGCCTCGGCATCGGGCGACAGCAGTACCGCACCGGTGGTCAGCGCTGCACTGAGGAAGTAGGCCGCAAACGGGAAGCTGCGGCGGCGCAGTTGCGGCAGCGATCCTTCAATCGGCGCGGCAGCCGGGTGAAACACGGCCGAAGCCTGCGCGGGACGGGTATGGGAAGCGGACTGGCGGCGGTTCTGGTTCATGTTCGTCACCCCTTAAAACGAGAAGCCGATCTGGCCGTAGATGTGGTAATCGTTCTGGTCGCTGGCCTCGGCGTTGCTGAGTGGCACAGCGCCGGACAGGTGCAACTGCATCTGATAGAAGCGCGGCAGGCGGAACAGGACGCCCGTGCCGATGCCGCTGCGGCTCGATGCGTTGCTGCCGGCGCCGCGGTGCTGGCCGGCCTGCTCGGCCCGTGCAAAATCGGTGAAGACCTCGAACTCGAGAATCTCTTTCCACGGCCGGCCATAGAACGGCGAGATCGCATCGCCGAAGCCCGGGGCATTGACGTGATACTCCAGCGAGGTGAACACGCCGCGGTCGCCGAGCACCTCGACCACGGGATAGGCGCGGACGCTTTCCGGCCCGCCGATGGCGAACTGCTCGATCGGAATCAGCGCATCACGCGTGTACTGTCCGTTGACCTTGAAGATCAGTCGCTGCGATTTGGTCAGGAACTGCAGACGGGTATACGACACGGTCCCGATGATGAAGGCGGTATCGGCCGGTGGCCGGCTGTCGGTCTCCACCGAGCGATCGTCGATCGACTTGCGGAATCCGAACTCGAAGACGTCGACGCCCTTGAAGACCTTGTCGGTCCGGTTGGCCACGACCTTGCCGGTGACCAGCGAAAACCGGTCGTTCGAAATCAGGCTCGTGGCGTCGGACAGCTTCGACGACTCGTAGTTGAACAGCAGGTTGCCGGTGACTTTCAGATCCGGCGTGTTGATGAACTTCCACTCGGCACCGCCGTAATACGTCGACGAGGGACCATTGATGCCGAGGCCGGCGAAGGTGCCGGAGTTGATCTGCAACTGGTTGCGCGTGTAGCCGACCACCGTGCCGAGTCCACGCACTTCCGAAATCGGCAGGCGGTAGCTGGCTGAGCCGAAGTAATTGTTTTCCGGATAGATGCCGTATTCGAACAGGGCGTTGAACGTGTCACCGAAGCCCAGTGGACTGTTCCACTGGACGCCCGCTGTCGCGCGATAGCGACCAGTGAAGCGCGTTCCGAAGTTGCTGAAACCCAGCGAGTACTGCAGCGGCCGCTTGTCTTCGGTCGCGCGCAGTTCCAGCTCCGTCTCGCCCGGGTTCTGGCCCGGCTGCAGCGTCGACGAGACGCTGACGCCCGGCAGATCGTCGGCGTACAGCAGCGCGGTCTTGACCTCGTCCTCGATCAGCGGCTTGCCGATCAGGCGCTGGGTCGGCGAGGCAATGACATTCGCCCCGTAGCGCTTGTTGCCCTTGACGATGACCTTGGACAAGTGGCCTTCGAGCACATCGATGCGGACAATCTTGTCTTCACCGATCGACTGCGCCGGCAGGAACGCGCGGCTCAGGATGAAGCCGGCTGCCTTGTAGCGGTTGCTGATCCGGTCGACGATCGCCTGCATGTCGGCAAAGCTGAACTTTACCGGCTGATCGCCGGCCGCGGCGACCGCGGCTGCGAACTCGGCATCGGCCTGCGACTGGATCAAGGCCGGCGTGATGCCGAGCTCCGGATGGTTGCCGACACCGGACACCGTGAATCCACGAACGACGATGCGCGGCGCCGCGTCGTCCGCCTTGCGATCCTTCAACGGCGGCACCACATCCGCAGTCGCTGCGTCTTCGGCGAAGGCCACCGGTGCCGAGCCCGCCAACAGCAGCAGCCACGCCGCGATCGCCCGCGACAATGTCTTGCGTGCAAGAGGTCTGGCCCGCGCATCAGGCGCGGGCGACACGACGGATGGACGTGCTGCTGGGCGGTGTTTCATCGTCATTCCCGGGTTGAATGCCGTATTGCAACGGCTGTTATCGGTATTCCCTCGCTGCGTGACGAGGTCTGGGCAAGCAGAGGCAGGTGCATGCGCGGTGGCGCTGCTTTCGGCGCACGACACGAGAGCGGGTTCGCAAGGCCGACCGCCTGGGTCGCCGTGCATTACGGGTCTGCCGGAGTGAGGCGCGCGATCACCAGCAGGCGGCGATGGTTGCGAGACGCGTGCGTCGAGCGCGACAGGCCGGTGGCCGTCGCAAGCAATACCGGCCTCGGGCGCGGATACGAGATCCCGCCCTGCATCGGACTCGGCCCGATGACCGTCCGACCCTGTATTCACCCAGCCCGCGCCTGAGGCGCTGTCTCGTTCTTTCTTCACGCGATCCTCATCGGTGAAAAGGTACTGCCACCACGGTTCAGCGTTTGTCTGTCAGCGTTTCTCGCTGCGCCGGTCAGCCGCGGCGCGAGGCGTCGCGCGGTTGCCTTGCGTCGTCGATCAGGACTTCGTGAGCCCCACGATCACGACGACGTTAATGTCACAGGCTCCGAATCGCGATGCTGTGATCTGAATCTCATTCATCGGGAAATGGAGTCGATTCGCCATGACCTTGCAAGCATTCAACCGCTTGTTCAAGTCATATCGATGAATCATTGCACTGCTCGAACGGCCGCCGGATTCGATGGCAACGCGGTGGCGACCGTCGTCGCCGATGCCGCGCCGAAGGCCGCGCGATCACCGGCGCCGTCCGGGCTCGCCAGCAGCATCGCGATCAGCGCAGCAACGAGAGCCACGCCGATCGCGAACAGCAGCCAGTACCGCCAAGCCGTGTTTCGCGCCGTTGCCGACGGTGGTGGCATCGTCATCGACCCCGGCATGGCGGCCACGGCGCCGGCCGGCGTTCGCGCGCTGGGACGGCTGGTGCGGACCGTTTCGATGCTGGCGGCCTTCGGCGCCTTGCGAGCGGTGATGGTGTCGCTGCGTCGCAGCGTGGCCAGCACGTTGCGACGGCGCATGCGGTATTCCGCCGCAGCGATCTGGCCGAGGCGATAGGCATCGCCCAGCACCTGAAGATCCTGATTCACGGCGCCTTCGCGTTCGTTCATTTCAGTTCCCTCAAGACCCGGAAGCCGACGTCCTTCTCGGGTTGACCGTTGTCATCGCGGCGAGCGTCGACCGTGCAGTCGGACCAGTAGTCGTTGAAGCTCGCGCCACGAATCACGATCTTGCCACCGGCCGTGACCCATTCCCAGACGTTGCCACTCATGTGCACAAGTCCCCAAGGATTCGGATCACGGCCCTTGGCCGAGACCGGCGAGCCGCTGCCGGGCGTACCGCCCGGTGGCACGCAGTTGCTGTTCTCGGCTTGCTTGAATCCGGCGCCGCCCTTCGCTGCATGGGCCCACTCGGCTTCGGTCGGCAAGCGGTAGACATAGCCACCGCTGGCCTTGGTCAGCCATGCGGCATAGGCATTGGCCTGCGCGTAGCTGACATTGGTGATCGGCGCGTTGCCGATGTCCTCGTCCGCCACGGCGCGGGTTGCGCAGGACTTGGTCGCGGCGCAGAACTCGTTGTAGTTGGCGATCGAGACTTCCGACCGCGTCAGGCCGTACGCGGTACCGCCGTCGAGGCCGGGAACGATTGCCAGACGCGGGCCGCGCCGGCTGCCGGCCAGTGCATCGAAGCAGGCCTTGCCCTTGCCGATCAGGTCCGGCTTGTTGCACGGGTCCGGGCCCGTTGCGACAAACGGCGGTTCTTCAGCCGGCGTCACCGCTGCGGCGCCGGGTGCCGGCGCTACCGGAGCCGGCGTGGGCACGGCCGGCTTGCTGTCCGCCGCCGGCGGCGCACCGGGCACGGGCGCGGCCGGCGCGGGCGTAGCGCCCGGCACCGGCGCCGGAGCCGACACCGCGCCAGGCGCCGGTGCCGCACCGGGAGCGGCCGGTGACGGTACCGGCACGCTGCCCGGCTTGATCTTGTCGAGCCGTCCGGCCAGCGTCTTTTCGGCCAGCTGGCCGGCATTGGCGAGATCGGACTCGAGCTTGGTCAGCGCTGCCGAATCGAGCCTGCGCACGTCGTCGAGCTGTTTCTTCAGACGGTCGTAGTCGGCCTGCGCCAGCGGCCCGTTGCCGGCCGCCTTGATCGCGGCAACAAGGTCGTAGCGGGCTTTCAGTGGCCGCAGTTCCGGACGGTCGCCGAGCAGCTTGCCGGCCTGCGCGATCAGGTCCGACGCCGACTGCCAGTTCTTGCGCTGGAACGCCTCCGCCGCCAGCCGCTGATAGGCGCCGGACAGCAGGTCCGGACCTTCGGTCTTGGCGAAGGCGTTGTCCGGCTGCAGTGCGCGGATGCGGGTCAGCGACTCGCGAGCCTTCTGGATGTCGTTGGCCGCAGCCGCACTCTTGACCGACTCGATGCGCGACTTCACCTCGGCCTCGGCATTCTCCTGATCGACCTTGGCCTGATTGTCGCGCTGCAGCTGATCCAGCCTTGCCCGCTGCTCGAGCAGCTTCGGCGCCTTCGGTTGCAGCTTGAGGCCGAAGTCGAGCGCGGCGCGCGCCTGCGGAATCTGCTGCGGTGCAGTCAGCTTGGCGACTTCCGCGGCAATGCCGTCGCCGATGCCATCGACGACGCGCTTGGTTTCTGCCGAGGCATCGCCTTTCAGGGCATCGAGCGCATTCGAGACCGATCGCTGCCAGTCGGCCGTGAACGCCGGACGGGCCACGAGGTCGCTCAGCGCCTTGCGCGCGTCGGCCAGCTTCTGGGCCTTTTCCTGTTCGACCCTGGACTTCGCGGCCGCACGGGCTTGGCCGACATCCGCGAGGATCTTCGCGTAGCCCGGATCGGCCGGATTGATCTGCTGACCGGCGCTGGCGATGCGCTCGGCATCGTCCAGCGCACCGCTGGCGATGCGATCCCGCGCCAGCTTGACCACGCCGCTGTCGACCGAGCTGCGCAGGCTCGCGAAGTCCGGCGATTCACCGCCGATCTGCGTGCGCGCCTCGTTCAGCGCCGTCTTCACGTCCTGCAGCCAGACCGCGGTCCCGAGCGGCTTGGCCAGCAGGTCGGCGATGCGGGCCTTGGCCTTGTCGATGCGCTGCGCCTTGGTCTGCGCTTCCTGCGCGAGCTTGTTCTGCTGGTCGAGCAGGGCCTGACGCGCTTTGGTCAGTGCCGGATCGCCCGGGAACAGGTCGATGCCGAAGCCGGCCAGATCGATCGCCTTCGCCGGGTCCTGGGTCTCGCGCACCTGCGTCGCCAGTGCAGCCTTCAGGCGCGCCGCCTGCGTGTCGAGCTGGGCTTTCAGCGCCGAGGAATCCTCGGCGGCCTTGGCCGCGCTGCGATAAGCCTCGGCCGCCTGCTGGCGCCAGTCGTCGGCGTTGACCGGGCGATCGATCAGGCCCGCCAGCGTCTGCACGGCCTGCTCGCGCTCGCGCTGCGCGCGCTGGGCGTCCTGCTCCTTCTGCTGCTGCGCCGCAAGCGTGTTGCCGAGTTCGACAATCTGCTGGGCGCGGGTCTTGATGCGCGGCGAATCGGCAAAGTAGCGATTGGCGAGGTCCAGCCGCTGCTTGGCTTCGTCGATGCGGCCTTCGTCGAGCGACTTGCCGATCGCCGCGTCGTACTTCAATTCCAGCCGCGCGTTCTTCAACAGGCCGCTGTCGGGATCGATCGCCCGAATCTTCGCCAAGGTCAGCACGACGTTCTCGGTGCCGGTCTCGAAGATCGCGTCGGCATCGATCTGTGCCGTCAGCTGGCTGTCGAGCGTGTTCAGCAGGTCGTTGCGGGCACGTTCGACCTCGTCGCGCTTCATGTCGAGCGCCGGCGAATACAGCTTCAGGCGATCGCGCAGCGCAAAGACGTTCTTCGCCTTCGCGTAGTCGAACAGGTTCTTGTCCGGGCTCCAGTAGCCGTTGATGCGGGCCAGCAGATAGCCCTCGATGATCTCGCTCTTGGCGAGGACCAGCCGGTTCCGCACCTCTTCGTCCAGCGTCTCGAGCGCGGCGCGCGCCTCGTCCTCGTTGGCGTAGGCATCGGCGCGCGCGACCTCGAAACGCGAGATCACGCCATCGAGCCGCTGGTTCTCGCGATAGCTCATCACGCCCCAGCCGCCGCCGGCGAGCACCACCACGGCCGGCACGCCGACCAGCAGGTACGGCATCGCGCGTTCGCGCAGGCTCAGTTCGCGCAGGCCTTCGACCAGATCCATCGCGCTCTTCAGGCGCTGGTCCCGGCTGAACGCGACGGCTGCGGCCAGCGCCTTGTACTGGCGCTTGGTCAGCCCCGGGACCGGCGGCGGCTTGCGGCCTTCCTTCTGCGCCACCTCGGCGCTGACCTTGTCGAACGGGTGGCGACCGGTCAGCAGTTCGAACGCCACACAGCCGAGCGCGTAGACGTCATCGGCCGGCTCCGGGTCCTTGCCCTGGATCATTTCGAGGCTGGCATACGCCGGCGTCAGCGCGCCGAGCGTGCCGGCATCGAACACCGAGGTCTCGCCGACGGCGTCGCCCATCGGCTTGCCGGCGCGGGCGATGCCGAAATCGAACACTTTCGGCACGCCGCCGCGGGTGACCATGACATTGCCGGGCTTGAAATCGCTGTGCACCACGCCGTCGGCATGGGCGCGCGACAGGCCGCGCGCCATGCCTTCGATCAGCAGCCGCGCGTCCTTCAGCGGCAGGCCGTTGTAGGCCTTGTCTCGAATCAGACCCTTGAGGTCGGAGCCGTCGATGTACTCCATCGTCATGAAGACGATCGAGCCATCCTTGTCGAAGTCGAACACGCGCACGATGTTGTCGTGCGCCAGTTGCTGGCTGCGGCGCGATTCCCGTTGCAGCGCGATCAGCGAATCCGGATGGCGGCGGAACTCGTCGTTCAGGACCTTGACCGCGAGATACGGATCGCGGTCGCGCGCTTCGACCTTGCGTTCGTCGCGCGCCTTGTAGACGACACCCATGCCGCCGCGACCAACTTCCTTTTCGAGATAGAAGCGGCCCTTCAGCAGCGAGCCGACGGTGACGAAGTCGCCGCCTTCCTGCTCGGCCACGCGCTGCCAGGTGGAACTGGAGCTGGTGCCCGAGGTCGCGGACACCGTGCCCGAGACCGTGCTCGAAACGGTGCTGGACACCGTGTTCGAGCCGCCGGCATCGACCGGCTGGCCGGGCAGCGGGCCGGTGGGGGGCGGTGCGGCCGGTCGGCCGGCTCCCGCCGTCGGATTGACCACGGTGATGTCGCCGGCCGGGGTCGACGGCGGCGCTGAAGATGCGCTCGGCGGAGGCACCGGCAGCACCGTGCGCGTGCGAACGACGGTCGCGTCGCTGTCCGGCGGCGGCGCTGCGACCGCGGGCGGGGGCACGGCCGGCTTGACCACCGTCGCGTCGTCGACGGGTGGCACAGGCGCCGTCGCTGCTGGCGGCGTCGCGGGCTTGACCACCGTGGCGTCGTCGACCGCGGGCGGCCGGCCCGACGGTGGTGGGGACGCCGGCTTGACGATCGTGGCGTCGCCATCGGGCGCCGCGGGCGGCGCTGCCGGCTTGACGACGGTGGCATCGTCGAGCGGCGGCCGCGGCGCGGGCGGACGCTGCGTCGGCTGCGTCGCGTCGCTGTCGCCTGCCGCCAGCCGCTGCTGGACCGTCCGCAGCTTGGCGACCAGGGCGCGGACGATGTTGGCGTCGAGCCGGCCATCGGAACCCAGGCGCTCCAGCGCCGCGACCTCCGCGCCGTGCTGTGCGGCATCGACCGGGCCGCGGGCGTCCAGCGCCTCGAACAGCGCGGCCAGGGTCAGCGTGCCGCTGCGATAGGCTGCAAGCAGTTCAGCCAGCGTTTTCATGGCGAGGCGGCTACTCCGTCAGACGGACGACCACAGCGGTCACGTTGTCGCGCGCGCCACGCGCCAGCGCGGTTTCGAAAATGCTGCCGACGAGCGTTGCCGGCGACTGATCGCGACGGAACTCGGCTTCAAGCTCGCGATCGCTGATTTCCTTGTTGACGCCGTCCGAGCACAGCAGGAACTGCGTGCCGGGCCGGCTGCTCGCAACCACCCAGTCGACGTAGACCTGATCCTCGGCGCCCAGCGCGCGCGTCAGCACGCCGCCGCCACGCTGGCCGGCCGGCGCATCGCCAAACTGGGTGACCTCGTCCTCGGCACCGTGGGCGTGGTCGCGCGTGGCCTGACGCAGGCGACCGTCCTCGTAGCAGTAGGCGCGGCTGTCGCCGATCCAGCCGCACAGCATGTAGTCCTGGTGATGCACCAGCACGACGACGGTCGAGCCGATCAGGTCGACCCGGCGCTGATACGCCGCGGCGCGCAGATCGGCGTTGACCTGCGTGATCGTGTCTTCGATCTGCTCGACGAAGTCGCAGATTTCCGGCGCCCGCTGCAGGCTTCGAAGTCGCTCGACGATCAAGCCGCTGGCGTAGTCGCCGGCTGAATGGCCGCCAAGGCCATCGGCGACGACCCACAGGCCAATATCGTCCCGCATCAGCAGGGCATCTTCGTTGTGATGACGCACCTTGCCGGTATCGGTGCGTCCGGCACTGAGAAAGCGGCTCACGGCGATGAACTCATCGGGATCAGACCTCGATCACGGCAAACGGCCAGGTGGAAGGATCGGTCGGCAATCCTGCCGCTGCAGCGAGCAAGGCCTGGGCATCCCGCCCGGCAGGCACCTCGAACCATGGCGCCGTCAGCAGCGACGGCAGCCGGGCCAGCAGGTCGGCGGACGACGCCAGCACCAGCCGATCGCCGGCACGAACGTCGCAGCGCGCGCTCAGGCAGGTCGGGGTCGCGGCAGCGCCGAGTCCGGCCGCCGTCGATGGCGCGGCGCCGAACAGCAGATCGTCGAGATCGTCGCCGCCGGGCAGTGCCGACGTCGGCATCGCGCTGCCGAGCAACGGCGTCGGCGCCTGCCCGCCACGGATCAGCCAGGTCTGGGCCGCCCCGATGGCCAGCAGCTCCGCCTGCCCGGACGCCAGCCGCGCCGCAACCACGGCGCAATCGGCCTGGATCGGATCGATCAGATCGCTTGCGGCGTCGCGCAGCGGCGCGTGCAGCGCGATCAGACGCTGCCGCAGCCAGTCGATGGCCGGGGCATCGCCGTGCTCGGGCAGATCGTCCAGCGCGATGGCGACAGTCGCCGCCGCCCGCTGCCGCACGTCGTGACCGCCGGCGTCGCAGGCGATCAGGGTCAGCCGGCCATCCGGCGTCCGCAGCCGCGCGCACGGTGCGGCATGGGCAGCCGCACCGATGGCCGCCCGTGTGGAGCCAGCCGACGGTGATGCTGGCGGCGGCGGCACTGCTGCGGGTGCCGAAGGCGCGGACGCGCGGGCGATCGGCACGGTGGCGTCGGGATCGAGCAGCGAGCGGTTTCCCGCAACGGCCAGCGGTGACGCGGCAGCCGGCGCATCCGGGAACAGGTCCGACAGGTCATCGGCGATCGGTGCCGGCGTGACCAGCGCTTCCGGGCTGCCGGCGGGCCCGGCATCGATCGCCGGACGGCCGCCGGGCAGCGCCGGGTTCGGTATCGCCGCGGCGGCTGGCGTGGCCGGCGCCGACACCGGCACGGCCGCGAAATCGCCGCGCGTCTGCCACGGCTCACCGGCAGCGGCGGCATCGATGAACGCGACATAAGCCTGCGGCTGCGGCAGTCCCGCCGTCATCAGCACGGTGGGCGGCACGCGGCCGGCGCCGCGCGTCCACCACAGCGCGCCGGAGCGGACGTTGGTCATGCGCTGCCAGGCGGTCTGCAGGTAACTGCTGCTCAGCGTGCCGGCGGTCGGCAAGGGCAGCCGCCAGTGACGATCGGAAACGATGTCGACCTCGCGCAGCCAGGCAAAGTCGCTCGGGGGCTGGCCGAAGCCATGCGCCAGCGACGCCACCTGCCGATCGAACTGCTCGACCGGCGACGCCTGCGTCGACAAGGCGCCGTTCAGCACGCGCTCCGCGGCATCGAACCAGTGCCCGAGCGCGAGCGCCTTCGCCGGCGAGGCCGGATCCGGACCGAGATCGCAGGCGATGACCAGCGGAAAGCAGCGGCCCACCCGATCGACACCGGGTCCCATCACGCCGGCCCAGCCGGACGGCCCGCAGACGCCCTGCCCGAGCACGAGGCGCCAGACCGGACTGCTGCGATAAGCGCTGTTCCAGTCGCTGCCGAGCGCCTGCCGGCTGGCGGCGACGGCATGCTCGAAACTGCGGTCCCAGCTGTCGACGAAGGTCGCCGGCAGGCGCCGCTGCACGAAATCACCGGCACTGGGCAGCTTGCCGAAAAAGCCGACGTTGACCGGTCCCGCCACCGCTCAGCCTCCGCACCGGAACGCTTGCAGTTCCGGCTTCAGGAACGGGTTCTTCAGGTTGTTGGCCTGCAGCGTGACGCGCGCCTGCTTGCCGCCGAAGTCGAACGTGGCGAGGTAGCGCACGTCGGTTTCGCGCGTCAGGCGACCAGCCTGCAGCACGCGGAAGAAGGCCCAGTCATTCTGGAATTCGAACTTGGCGAGCAGGGTGCCGCTGGCGTCGAAGCCGGCGACCGAGGCCCGACCCGGCACCGGCCCCGGCCACTTCATCGGCGCGTTCGCGGCACCGCCCGGCGTGTACTCGTACTTCTGGCCATCGACCTCGATGACGAGCTTCGCGATGCCCGGATCGAGCACCGGCGTCAGGAAGCTGAAGCCGACTTCCGGAACGTTGCTGCCGCGGAAGAACATCTGCTTGATCCGGTCGGCCGCCTGCATCTGCGCCAGCATGCCGGGCGATCCACTGACCGCGCCCGGACCGGATTTCCAGCGCCACGTCGCGTTGCTGGCGTCGACCAGCTTGGCCAAGGTCTGCTGGTAGAACGCATCGAAGCGGCCGCCGTAGCCGAACAGCTCGCCGAAGTTCTGCACCGGGATGTCGGTGGCGCTGGCCAGCGTGAACGGATAGCGGTTGCGGGTGAAATCGCCGCAGTCCTTCAGCACCAGTTGCTGGAACTGATCGTCGATCGCACCCTTCGCGCCGCTCGCCACCAGCGCTTCGCTCTTGCCGGTCAGCGACGTGACCCAGCCGGCCACCGGCGGCGGCAGCTGCGAGGCTGCCTGCGTAGCCTGCAGCAGGGCGGGGTTCGGCTGCCCTGCGCCGGACGAGAAGTCGTTCATCGTCAGCAGGGTCTTGCCGAGCTGATCCAGCACCTGGATGGTCTGGTCGATCGGCTGCGCGCCGGGGGCGCCTTCGGTCAGCTTGTTCAAGGTTTCGAAGTGCGCGGTGATGGCATCGCCCGGCTTCTCGGCCGGCGCGGCGCCACCACCGCCGGCCGCGGCAAGCGCCTTGGCCAGAGCGGTCTGCGACGCCTTCTTCTTGGCCAGCTTTTCCGCCGCGTCGGCCGCAGCGCCAGCGGCGTCGTCGGCACCGGGAGGATCGCGCAGCAGATCGGCCGTGTTGTCGCGGGCCACCTTCAGGAACAGCTTCAGCGGCGAGTTCGGGCCCGACAGCTTCGACGCCAGCGCACTGGCATCCTGAATGTTGGCCACCGGCTGCAGGCGGATATCGGCGAGCAGATCGTCCCAGGCCTTGATGTAGTCGGCCTGATAAAGCCCGAGCACGTCCTGTGCGTAGCGCGCCTTCTGCACGTCGTCGATCTTGCTGGCGCCGAACACCCAGTCGTTCTCGGCGAAGCCCTTGACCGCCTCCTCGATGCCGCCCTCGGCCTGCGCCTTGAATACCGGCTGCGTGTACAGCGCCGGCAGCGGGTCGGACAGTGCCGCACCGCTGGCGCGGCGGAACACGTTGCCGAGCAGGCCCAGTTCCTTGTCGAGCTTCAGCGGCGGGTGATCGCTGCCCTGCCCGGCCAGCTTCAGGCTGCCGTAGATCAGGATCGGCAGGTCCGCGGTGCGCAGCGTATTGCGGCTCTGTTCGACCGCCGCTTCGTCCAGCGTCTGCGCCCGCAGCCGGCCATCCTCGCCGACCAGTGCGCCGAAGTGCTTGGCCAGCAGGCCCTGCAGCACGGCATCGCCCGGAAACAGCTTCTGCCACTCGAACTCGGACAGCGCGATCAGTTCCTCGCGCTTCAGGTGCTGGGGCTGGCCGAGCATCAGATACGCCTTGAGGTAGTAATACAGCGCCTGCGGATCCGTCGCGTTCGCCTGCAGGCCCGAACGGAACTGCGCCGCGACGCCGGGCAGCAGGATGCCGTTGGTTTCACGGAAATAGGCATCGCGCACTTCGCGGCCGACCGCGCGGCCCTGATAGAGCCCGAAACGCATCGACAGCGGCACGTCGCCCCGATGTCGATCGGCCACGTCGACCGTCGATGACAGCGCTTCGAGCCGCGCCAGCACCAGCGAGAAGAACGCCGGACGGTTCGGCGCCAGCGCCAGACTGCTGTCGGTGCTGTAGGCCGCGAGCGCGGTTTCGACATCCTTCAGGTAGGCACTGTTGCGGTTGTAGCTGGTGACGAAGCCGGCGATCAGCAGCGCCGTCACCAGCACGACGCCGGCGTACGACGCGATCGACAGCAAGAGCTTCTGCCGCTCCAGCCGCGGATCGGTGCCGGCGAAGCCAGATTCCTTGAACAGCACTTCGCGCAGCAGGCGCTCGACGAAGAACGTGCGGCTCTGCGCACCGGGCGCGTGCAGGCGCGAGGCATCAAGCCCGAAGGTGCGCGCGACGGCGCCCATCATCCGGTCGATCGGCGTGCCTTCCTGCGTGCCGGACGTCAGATAGGCCCCGCGCAGCAGCAACGGCGCGCTGTACTGATGGCCGGTGAACACGCCTTCGACGAACTGCCGCGCGATGTCGCGCAGCGCCGACAGCTGCATCGGGAACGACAGGATCGCCGCGCGCCGCGTGCGATCGCGCTCGGCATGCAGGCGATCGAGGCTGCGCGTCTGCAGGCGCTCCAGCAGCAGGTTGAACTCGTCGCCGAACAGCTTCGCGGCAGTGCCGTCGAGCGTCTTGTCGACCGGGAACGACATGCCCCAGACCTGCCCGCGCAGCGCCGGATTCAGGTCATCGAAATACTCGGTGAAACCGGCGACGAGATCGCACTTGGTGAACACCAGATAGGCCGGCACGCCAATCCGCAGATGCTTGGCCAGTTCCTCGAGTCGCGCACGGATCGCGAGGATGTGTTCCTGCCGGCCGGCATCGTCGAGCGTCAGCAGGTCCGACACGCTCATCGTCACGATCACGCCGTTGATGGGCCGGCGCTTGCGGTACTTGCGCAGCAGCTTCAGGAATTCCTCCCAGGCCGAGGCATCGGCGCTGCGGTCGGAATCCTGCGTGGTGTACCGGCCGGCGGTATCGAGGAACACCGCTTCGTCGGTGAACCACCAGTCGCAGTTGCGGGTGCCGCCGATGCCGCGCAGCGCTTCCTTGCCGAAGCGGTTCGACAGCGGGAAGTTCAGCCCGGAGTTCAGCAGCAACGTGCTCTTGCCCGAGCCCGGCGGGCCGATGACGATGTACCACGGCAGCGAATAGAGATTGCCGCCGCCCTTGCGCGACTTGCGCAAGGTATCCACCGCTTCCTGAAAGCGCGCCTGCAGCGCCGTGCGCTCGGACTGCGAGCGGTCGTCGCGGTCATTGCCGCTGGTCTTGGCATCCTGCCCGGCGAGGTCGCCGGCCATCTGTCGCGTCTTGGCCCGTTCGCGCGCCTGCTGGAACAGCAGCCAGCCCAGCCAGATCGCGAGGATGACGATGATCACCACCAGCCGCACGATCGGCGACGACAACGGCTCGGAATCGCCGATGCCGAGATAGGGACCGCCGAACCAGATCAGCAGCGACAGCAGCAGCAGGCCGATCAGGGTCATGAACCAGCGCGACTTGAATACGCCGAGGATCTTGCCCACGACTCAGCCCTCCGGGTTGTGGCTGATTTCGACGCGCCGGTTGCGCGCCCGGTTGGCCGGCAGGCTGGCTGGCTCGGCGATCGGCTTCGACGGCCCGGCACCGCTCGATTCAAGGCGCCCCGGGTTGTCGATGCCCTGACTCAGGATCTGCACCACGGCGCGCGCGCGCTCGGCCGACAGCTCGTAGTTGTCCTTGAATCGCAGCGAGCGCACCGGCTGATCGTCGGTGTGGCCGATCACGATCACGCGGCCCGGCGCCTGGTTCAGCGCCTGCGTCACCGCGTTCAGCACCGGAATCTGGCTGGCGCCGACCTGCACGCCGCCGGACGGGAACATCTCAGCCGAGATCAGGCGGATCAGCGCCTTGCCGTCGGGCGATTCGTCGACGGTCAGATAGCCAGCCTGCTCCTGCGGCGCGAGCAGCTGTTTCAGGCTCTTGCGTGCCACGACCGGCTTCGGCGCATCGGCCGGCACCGCGCTTTCAAGACCGATCTGCGACAGCCTTGCGCTCAACGGCGCACTGGCGGCATTGAGCTGCGCGTAGAAATACAGGAACACGCCGAGCAGCACGCAGGCGCCGGCGGCGGCGATCACCCACAGCGGCACGTAGCGCAGCAGCGGATTGCGGCGGTCCTCGATGCCTTTCCAGTGCGGCGCCAGTTCGTCAGCCGGCGGCTGCCGCTGCGACTTGATCCGCCGGTACAGCTCTTCCTGGATGTCGGCGAGCCTGGCCTGCCCGCCCGGTTCGATCTGGTAGCGGCCGCCGAAGCCGAGCGCGATGCAGAGATACATCATCTCGATCAAGTCGAGATGCTTGGCAAAGTCCTGGGTCAGGCGATCGAGAATCAGGAAGAACTTCTCGCCGCCGTAGGTTTCGCTGTGGAAGATCGTCAGCAGAGTCTTGGCGGCCCAGCCGCTGTGCTCGGCCCACGGCGTGTTCAGCACCGCTTCGTCAAGCATCGCGCACAGCGCGTAGCGGGCGGCGGTGGTCATCTGCGGCGTCAGGCCGGCGGCCTGTGCGCGGCTTTCGAACTGCCGCACCTGATTCACCACCTGTTCGCGCAGCCCCATCGCGTTCGGCTGCGAGGCAGTGCCGCGCAACTGCACCGCCAGCAGCAGCAGCGGCGATGCGGCCTGCACCAGCGGATTGGCGCTGCCACCGAGGAAATCGCTGATCTGCGCGGGTGGCGCCGCAGCCCCGGCCGGCGCCGCCGGCTGCCAGGCCGATGGCCGACGTGGCGGCGGTGGTGGTGGCGCATGCGGGTGCGGCATGGCCTGCGCGGGAGGGGGTGCCGGCGGCGGCGGATAGCCGCCGGGCAGTCCACCGCCACTCGGCGCGCCGCGGGGACGCACCACGGTGCGGTCGCTCGAATCGTCGTCGTGCGGACCCTTGGTCGACATCACTGCCCCCTGATCGCCCAGAGCTGAAGGTCAAGACCGGCGAACTCGCTGCCGAAATGGAAGGCGATGCCACCTGCCGTCTTCAGCATTCGCCACATCGGCGAGTTCTTGTCGAACTCGAAATACAGATAGCCGGCGTTGTATGGAATCTGCCGCGGCGCCACCGGCATCGGATTGACCGCGATGCCCGGCAGCTGCAGGTTGACGAGATCGCGGATCTTCTCCACCGGGCCGATCTTCGACTGCATCGGCAACAGGCGGCGCAGGTCCTCGGACTTGATGTCGGCCTTCGCCGCCAGCACGAAGGCGGCGGTATCGATCAGGGTCAGGTCCGGCACCACCGCGACCCAGACGCCGAACTTGCGCTGCTGCAGCGGGATCGCGATCGCGGTCTGCTCCATCACCGCGCTCAGGGAATTGCGCAGGTTGACGATCAGCGGCTCGAAGCTTTCGCGCAGCAGTTCGTGCCGATACGGCGGAAACGCCGGCGGCCGCTTCTTCGGCGCCGTGAACGTGCACAGCTCGCCGGCCATCGCGACCAGCACGCGATACAGGTCTTCCGGATGCAGGATCGGTGCGGCAGCCAGATGCGCCACCAGCGGCTGGTAGCGGTTGACCACCTGCAACAGCAGGAACTCGGCGATCTCCGCCGCGCCGCCACGATCGGTCACTGCCACTCGGCTCGCCAGTGCTTCGCCACGCTGATGCAGCAGGCCCAGCAGTTCGGTCAGGAAGGTCACCAGACGCGGCACGGCCTGCACGGCGAGACCGGTCGGCATGAAACTTTCGTCGAGCAGCACGCGGCGATCCGGACGCACTTCGATCAATCGCACGAGGGGAATGTGCGACAAGCCCTCCAGCGGCTGTGCCTGCGGCAGCAGCCGGCTGGCCATGCCGCCGACTTCCAGCGGCGTGACGCCATCGACGCTCCCCGAGGCATCGCGAACCTCCACTTCCCGCACGCGGAACCGGAACAGCTTGTCGGCCGGCGCTTCCGGCCGGCCACTGTCCGGCTGCGAAGGCGAGCGCAGCGGCAAGGTCAGAAAGATGGTCTGGTCGCGCCAGTTGGCGTCGATGTCGATCGCCGGTGGCAATGGATCATCCTGCGGCATCGAGAACGGCGTGCCATCCGGGAATACGCCCTTCGCGCGACGGATGCCGATCTTGCCGATCGCCAGCAGATCGGACTCCAGTTCCAGTTCGGTAAAGCCCCAACTGTAGGGACGCAGCGCAGCCGCCCGGATCTCGACATAGCGCTCGAGGTAGCGTTCCTGCTGCTGCAGATGCTGGGGTCGAAGGAACAGCCCTTCGCTCCAGACGACCTTGTTGTTCTCCGCCATGTGTTGCGCCCGTTCCCAGTAGGTGCTGCCGCAGCCACGACAGCCTGCCGCCACCACCGATGCGGGGCTCCACTGCCGCAGAACGGCAAGGCCACTCCCCGAACCAGCGAACTCTCTTTCTCGTTATCCGCCGATGCTCAGCGGTGTGTCGCCTGCTGCATTCTCCGCGCCGATTTCAGGCGCGACAACTGCTCTTCGTAAGCTTTTGCGAACTCCTCCCCAAACAGCCGACGGAATCGATCGTCAGGATTCCGGTTCATCGCTTCGAACTGCTCGCGGTACTTGTCCCAATACTTGCCCTTGCCGGCAAAGTCCATGAATCCGGAGCGCTTGGCACCGCCATCGACGTCCTGCTCGAAGCGCTCCGGACTGAACTGCTGAAGCATCGATTCGAACGCGGCGCGGATGCCGGCAAGCATCGCCATCTGATGGCAGCGGATGTCCTCGAAGGCATCCTGGAACGCGGCCGTTCCGGACAGGAATCCGGACGACGGCGGCGCCATGATCCGGGCCAGCGCCTCTTCGGGATTCGGCGCGAACTTCAGCGGATTGTTCTCCGACCGCTGGATGATCGTGACCGGCAACCGAAAGGTGTTCTTGATCTCGGCGCGTGCGCGCAGCACCTCCATCACGCCATCGACGACCACGCGGAAAATCTGATCGACATCGGCCGGCAGCACCGGCGCGCCCGGAAGCACGGTCGGTGCGGCCATCGTCACCGGCGCGGGTGCGACAGGTCGCGGCGCAGGCGGCGGTGGCGGTGGCGGGGCAACTGGCGGTGCCGGCGGCGCAGGCTTCGGCTTCGGCGCGAAGTCGCCCATCGTCAGATCCCAGTTGTCCGGCAAGGTCTGGCCACTGCGCGGATTGGCCGACTGCATCGGCGGCAGCGACGGTGTTGGCGGCCGAAAACTGTCGGACATCGCCGGCGTGTGGTTCCAACTGGGGGCCGACGTCTGGCTCGGGCCCAGCATCGAACCGCTGCTGTCGCCCGGTCCGAGGAAACTCAGCGGATCCAGTTCGTTGACGCCCCCGGCCAGCGGATCCCAGCCGGGAATCAGATCCCCGGCCCCGCTGGCCATGCCGAGACCGGGCAGGCTGCCGCCCGGCAGCGGCGGGGCCGCCGCGGGTGCCGGTGGCGGCGCCAGCAGGTCGAAATCGAAAGGGTCTTCGATCAGGTTCGCCGCACGCGGTGGCGGCGCCGGCGGCGCGGCATACGCCGGCGGCGCCGGATAGCCCGGCAACGGCGGCGCTGCCGTGGGCAACGGCGGTGGCGACGCCATCGCCGCAGCGGACGCATCGGCCAGCTTCACTTCGACCTCGAACGAATCGACCAGCAGTCGATCGCCATCGTTCAGCATCGATGGCTCGCCCTTGGTCAGCGGCGCTCCATTCAGCAGCATGCCGTTGGTGCTGCGGTCCTCGATGAAATAGAAGCCGTTCAGCAGCCGGATCATCGCGTGCACGCGCGACACGCCGGAGGCACTCAGCACCCAGTCGCAATCCTCCGAACGGCCGATGGAACCGCCACGGCCATCGAAGACCTTCCGTGCGCGCGCACCGAATTGCGCCGCGTGGGGACCGGAGACTTGCAGGATCAGCGATTGCGGCATGGTCAATGGGACGGGAAGTCAGGCGACGCGGACAGCACGACGAGCCGCAGCTGCGGGCAAGCGATGCGTCGCGGCACGGTTAACGGTCGGATCGGCATCTGCGGTGAACAATGTCATCGGGGCGCGGGCGCTGTCATCAGCCAATCAATACGGTCGGGCAGCCAAGCACGATCGTTCCACCATGAACAGTCGGATCACCCATGCGCGCGGCGGGCGTGCCGCCAATCAGCACCTTGAACGATCCGAGCATGACCGCGTCCGGCGGACCGACGCAGGTCGCCATGTCGCCGACTCTGGCCGCGGGCATGCCGCCGATCAGCACCATCGGGTAACCCAGCGCTATCGGGCCACCGACATGCGGAACCGGGCCGGTGAACATCGGGCAGACATGCAGGTCGCCAATGCGCGCGGCCGGCTGCCCACCGCCACCGCCGCCACCCCCACTGCCAGCCGCACCGCCATTGCCGCCCGCAGACGAACCGGAATTCGACGCCGCTGCGTCGTTGCCGCCTCCTGACGCACCGCCTGCGGCAGCAGCAGTGCCGGCCGATGCCGCCGCTGCCGCCTGCTGATTGGCCCCGGTCACGATGGCCCCCTTGGCCTCGAATTCGACCGCCTTCGCGTGTGCCTCGGGCAGGATGCGCGCGAAGGCGCTGTTCTTTTCTGCCGCCAGTTCGGCTGCCGGAATGCCGTTGATCGTGCGCTTGCCGGGGTTTTCGAGCATCGTTGGCAGCTCGGTGGCCCAGAAAACCTTTTGCAGGGGCTTCGGCATCATCACGATCACGTCGCCGCTTGCGGCCTCGACAAACTCCGCTGATGCCTGCCCCCAGAAGCTGTTTTGCAGCGCTTGTGCATCGCCCTCGATACCGAACAGGGCCGCGTTGGCAGCCATCGCGGCAGCCTTGTTCGGATCGTTGACGTCGAGCTTCCGCGCGTTGGTCACGAGATACTCCAGTTCTTCGCGACTGCCAGCTTTCACGCCGGACAGCTCGCCAAGCTTCGCGACGAAAGTGGGATTCGATAACAAGGCTACACGATCCGTCGTATCGATGACCGAGTACCCGGTTTCCTGAATGGCCGCCGCGCGCGCCGCTCGGCTCATGCCGGAATACAGAATGACGTTCGGTGTCGCGGGCGACGCATCGACGGTGCGGGCGATCGCAGCCAGCTCATCCAGCGATTTCGCCTGGTCAAGTCTGGATAATGCGTTCGAGAGTTCCGGGCCAGGCATCAGAAGATCTCGTTGATCGCCCCGTCACCCAAGCGGAACTCGACCGCGTCAAAGCGTCGGAAATGGAACCGCGCCGCGTGTTCGAGCAGATAACTGCGAACGGCGCCCTGCGCCTTTGCAATGGCATCCGGCGTGACCAGCACGTAGTGGAAGACCGGCCCCAGCGCATTGATGCCGAAACTGGTGATCACCGCCCGGCAAACCGGCCCGGAGGCAGGCTCGAAATTGATCCCGAAATAAAAACTGCCGGCCGGAGAGACCGCCTGACAAGCCGCAGGCCCGCCCGGGAACAGGGCTTTGCCGATGCGTAAAACCTGCCAGCCATCGGCATTGATCGGCCATTGGCCACTCTGGTCGTACGCGGGCTTAGTCATGCGGTCCGGATATCGACGCTGCTGCAAAATGGTCAGCCATCAGAAAATCTCGATATGCACGTCGTCGCCCAACCGGAACTTGACCGCGTCAATCCATCGGTCGTGATAAGCCAGCGGATGCGTCAACAACAGTTCACGCACGACCGCCTGCGCCTTGCTGATCGCGTCAGGAGTGATCAGCAGATAGCGCCAAGGGCCACGTGCGGCCGATCGGCCAAAGCTGCTGATGACGGCACGGCACGGGTCGCCGAACAGAGGCTCGAACGTCATGGCGAAGAAGAAGTGATAGTGAGGCGAATTCACCCGATACGCAGAATGCCCGCCGGGAAACAGCGCCCGGCCTATGGGCACGAGCTGCCAGCCATCGGCCGTTGTCGGCCATTGCGCGGGCGCAGCGCGTTCCGAATCGACCGGCGTCATGCAGCACCCGCGTGGTTGGCGCTGGTGGCGCCTAGCAACGACAAGGCATTCTGGATGAACGCGATACGGCGCGTATTGATCTCGGCGGGCACCTTGGCACACAGCGAATTGATCGCCCCGGCCACAGCCATCGCCGTCAGGTGATCCGGCGGTGGTACCGGAACCGTCTGCGTGGCAGGCGCCAGACTGCCGCCGGCCCAGCCGGCCGCAGCGGCGAAAAACGTCGCCAAGGTCTTGTACTTGCCGGCGTTCGCGAACTCGAAGGCGGCGCGCCGATTGGCTTCCGATGGGTCACGCACCCACTTCTCGGCCATTGCCGCGCCGGACTTCTCGGTGATATCCAGCGGAAAGTCTCGAGCGCACTGACAGAGCCACCCCACGGCATAGCGCTTCGGCAGCAGGCGGGCGATCAGTTTCAGCGCATCCATGCCGAGGTTGGCCGCAAGCAGCGTTTGCACGGCCGCCGCCGGTGCGGCGTCAGGCGTCAGCAAGGCCAATGCCTCAGGCGAAAGATCCATCTGTTCGGCAGCCATCATCACGTTGGACATGGGCGCGCTCCTAGCCGATCTTGACCAGACCGCCGGAAAGCGATGCGATGCCATCGCCCGTCAGATTCAGCATCGGCGCCTTGACTGTGCCCGAGGCGCCGCCGGTGACTTCCATCGTGGCGCCGCCGCTGGCCTTGAACCCGACCCCGGCCTTGGCCTCGACATTCACGCTGCCTTCGATCTTGACGTTGACGCCCTTGATCGTGATGTCGCCACCGGCCGTCATCGTGATGCTCGACGCGCCGGTCACGAGCTCGATTTCCGTCCCGGCCGTCAGCTTGTACTTCTGCTTCACGTCCGTCGTCGCGTTGGCACCGACCGACAGCGTGTCCTCCTTGCCGATGTCATGCGTCCGGTTGAACTTGATCGTGAACGTCTCGTCGTTTTCGATCGTGTGCGTCCGGTCATGCTTGATCAGCACCGTTTCATCGTGATCCACCGTGTGCATGCGATCGTGCTTGATCAGTTCGGTCTCGTCGTGACCGACCTCGACGAAATGGTCGTTCTCGACCATCTCCCGCAGGTCTTTTTCGGCGTGCAGATAGACCTCTTCCTCGCCTTTCTTGTCCTCGAACCGGAACTCGTTGAAATTCGCGGCGCCGCCGCCCTTGTGGCTGCGGCTCTTGATGCCGCTTTGCGTCATATTGGCCGGGAGCGCATACGGCGGCATGTGATCGGCGTTGTAGACACTGCCGATGATCAGCGGCCGGTCCGGATCCCCTTCGAGAAAACTGACGACGACTTCCTGACCGACGCGCGGAATGTGGATCATGCCCCACTGCTTGCCGGCCCAGGCACTCGCCACACGAACCGGACACGAGATGTCATGGTTGGCCCGGTCGGCCTTCGCCCAATGAAAGATCACCTGAATCCGGGCATTGCTGTCCACCACGATGTCTTCAGCCACCGAGTCCTTCGTGCCGCAGACGACGGCAGTCTGCAGGCCGATCACGCTGGGCTTCGGCGTGACCTGTGCAGCGCGAAACGGCTGCTTGCTCGGAATCACTTCGAATCGGCAGCGGTAGGATTCGTTGCTGCCCCCACCGGACGTTTCGGCCGATTCCTGACAGTGGGTCGATGTCGACACCACCAGGTAATCCTGGTTCAACGCTGCGATCGGAAACTCCTTGAGCTTGAACAAGGCGCCGGAGGTCAGCGTGAGTGAATTGGTCGCGCCCTGAAAAATGGCCTGCGGCACGTTCAGCGCTTCGACCCGAACCTTGGCGTAGCGCTTGCCATCGGCCACCGCCTCGTGATCGCCGGGGTAGTCGAATACTTCGAGACCGGCAACGGTGTGGACATCCGCCGGATTGCCGACCTGCTCAGGCGCCATCAAAGACGCCTTGGGCTTCATCGGGTCGTAATCGTTCAGTACGTACTTGGTCGTCTGAACGCTGCGTGACGTCTTCCAGTCCGTGACCGCAGGACCGGCATGACGCTGCGAGGCGTCGCCCGGAAGCCACGGCAGTTCGCCAAACTTGGCGGGCTTCGCGTGGCCCGTTGTCCCATCCGCCAGTACCATCGTGTGAGTACTGGCCGTGTGCTCGAAGTAGTAGTAGATGCCTTCCTGTTCCATCAGCCGCGACAGGAAGTTGAAGTAGGTCTCCCGGTACTGCACGCAGTACTCACGCTTCGGATACGTCCCGGTCAGCGAAAGCTTGACGTCCGAGTAACCAACTTCGTTCAGCACCTTCTTGATGATGTGGACGACGCTCGCATTCTTGTAGATGCGGCAATCAGCCTTGCGCGTCTGCAGCCAGGGCTTGGGCACCAGATGGAACGCGTACTCGGCGTGGCGCTTGTCATCCAGCGACTCGAAGCTGATCTGTTCCGCCTCGGCGACGATGCCATTGAAATGTCGCTTCAGGCCATCGTCAAGCGTCACCGTCACCGTCATCGGCTTGCCCAGCAGCGCCTGCAGATCAACCTTCGCGTTCCTGCTCGTCGCACGCAGATTGAAGCTGAACGGCCGACCCAGCGACTCGTCAGCCTGCAGGCTCGAGAACAGCAGCGCATCACCCAGGTCGGAGGTCAGCTTGATCGTTCGTGCCATCTATCGGTCTCCGCCGAAAGTCGCGGTTTCAGCCTCGAAACCCGTGACACTGTTTAGCATATTTCTTGATAAATCGAACGTCACAGCCGCATCGAGCTTAAAGCCAATGCCTACCGGCTCACATCTCGGCCGAAATCCGACCAAAAGCGGCACCCAATCATGGGTTTTGCGGCCAATTCTGATTGCCAGCCCGGACATTATCAGGGTACGCAGACACTGGCCTGTGACGTCATGCGCATCCGCTCTACCGACACTGCGCGGTCACGGCGTCGCGCCACGACGATCCAGCCCGGCACGGGCCGCCCGGCTTCCTGACGGAGCGACGCCTGATCGACACAGGCATCGACGAAGCCAGCCAGTGAGAGAGCATTGTCGACATGACGCCGGCTGTGCCGGAAGCGCCCGCTCATCGACAACTCAAATCGGTCCTCCTCGTCAGGAAGCGCTTCCAGCGTGCATCCAAACAGCCCGCCATCGACCAGAGCCGACGCGACACGACCAAACAGCTCGCGAAGATCGCCGAAGTAGATCAGCGTGTCCGCCAACAGCACCGCCTCCCATCGTGCCTCGGCAGATGCCAGGAAGTCCGACAGCTCAGCCACTTCCAGCCGGTCGTAACCGCGTCCGTCCGCGCGATAAAGCATGCCGGCCGACAGATCAACGCCTACCGGCTCGGCCGCGAATGGCCGAAACAGCGGCCCGCAAAGCCCGGTTCCGCACCCGGCATCCAGCATGGACAGCCGCCCGTTCGGATTGCCCAAAAATGGCGCCGTGCGCTCAAGGAGCCGCTGCGGTGGAACATAATTCAAGTTGTCGACCAGCATTTCATCGAAGCTGGCTGCGAAACTGTCGAACGTAGACTTGATGAATGCGTCATCCGCGCGACCTGGGGCTGGCGCACCACCCGCAGCGGCCAGCATGTGACGCGCTACCGGATGATGCGGCTCATGCGCCAACCAGTCGCGGTACACGGCCGCGGCCTCGTCACGACGCTCCAGCAGGTACAACATCAGCCCGAGTTCCGATCGCGCGGGTCCATCGCCAGGCTCGTGCCGGAAAATGGCCGTGAAGCAGTTCAGCGCCTCCTCGATATCCGTCATCGACATCGAGTTACGGCGCAGAAAGCGGTCGTAATTGAACAGGGTGGAGCGACGCGGCGGCGAAGCCGCCAGTAACCTGCGGTACATCGCACGCGCTTCAGCGATACGGCCATCGGCTTCGAGCACTACCGCGAGGTTAAGCAGCGCATCCAACAAGCAAGGACGCAGTTCAAGCGCCCGCTCGTAGCACCGCTGCGCGTCATCCAGTCTCCCGAGCAGCTTGTAGGCGTTGCCCAGATTGATATGCGCATCGACGTAGTCAGGGGCCTCCTTGACAGCAGCCTCGATCAGCACGATCGCGTCGTCCATCCGTTGCTGACGAATGCGCAGCACACCGAGAAAATTCAATGCATCCGGGTGGCTTGGGTAGTGCTGCAACACCTCGTTATACGGACGCTCGGACTCAGCAAATTCACCCGCACGCTGCAACTCGTTTGCCTTATCAACAGCAGCAGCGAATGCCGCCGGTTGCGGCACGGCACGGTGAACAGCATTGCGCGCAATGGTCCACTTCATATCGTCTTTAAGAATTTCTCATCTGTCAGCGACGCTTGATACTTCAACGAGTAGCCGAATTCCACCGTCTGCATGACTTTCATGCATTCAGCTCATTCGCCACGCCGACACTCCTCGACCTTTGAGCAAGGGCGTTACACCGAATACGGGTCATCGAATATTAGCCAACTACCAGCGCAATCGTGTTGCCAAAAACGCTGATGACCGAGTTCTACTTCGGGGAGCATTAATGAATTCAGCCGCGAACTTTTCGCGAAGCAGAAAACACGCTGGGGCAAAGTGCTAGCAACACAACACGCATTGGAGTTCCATAAATCTGTTCAGCTCGCGCAAACCGCAGAAACAGGCGAGCGATGTTTAATAATTGGACCTAGCCAATTTTCGCTAGCAAAGGCTCGCATGTGATGCTTAAAATCGATCGTAGCTCCATTTCGAAGATCAAAGAATCCCGGATGTCGCTGCGCTCCATCCGGGCTACGCTTGCTCGCAGAACGGCACGCCGCTGGCGGCGGCCTCCTGCAGGGAGGCCGCCATTGCGGCCGGGTCCAGCGGCTCGCCGAAGGTGTCGTCCGACGGGCTCGGCGCCGCGGCGCCGGCGCGGCGGACCGCGGCCGGTGCGGGCGCCGGCGTCGCCGATTCCTCCGGCGTCGCCAGCGCACGCAACGGCAGCTCCGCGGCGGCACGGGCGCCCGGCCGCGCAAAGCCGGCCAGCAGCGCGATCACCGTGTCGTCGTCCAGCATCGCCAGCCCGCCGACCCCGGGCAGCCCGGCCGCCTGCTGGCGCAGCCGGGCCATCGTGACACCGTCGACGCGTGCCGCGGCGCGCAGGTCGGGTCCGGGAGGCGGGGTGGAGCTCACGCTTGTTCGGGGGGGCGGGTTCAGATGTTCTTCAGGAAGCTGATCGCGTAGTAGCTCCAGCAGTCGGCCACGTTGCGGGCAGAGGCCGGATCGGTGCGGGCCAGCGCGGTGCAGTCCCCGATGCCGTAGGTCGTCACGCCGGCCAGGCTCTTGTCCGAGGTGCCGAGCACCTTGTGGGTCAGCTCGTGGTAGACGGTGGCCGCCGCGCCCTCGTACGGGCAAGGGTCGCCGAGGAACTCCGCGTTACAGACGATGCGCATGCCGTTGCCGGTGTGGTTGCCGGCCGACCACACGTAGCCGTAGACGCCGGGGCCGATGACCTCGTCCTGGGTCGGGCCGAGCGGGTCGTTGCCGTTGACGTAGTGCAGCGTCACGCTGGGCCGGTGCACGAAGGTGATCGGCCGGGTGCGCATCGCCATCTCCATCAGGCTGGCTTTCTGCGCCATGTCGGCCACGACCTGGGCGTTCGCGGCGCCGAACCAGCGTGTGTAGCGGGTGCGCTCCGGCGTCGACTGCCCGCCGCCCGTGGCCAGGCCCATCTGCACCGCGCGCATGCCCATCGTCGCCTTCTTGGCACCGATGAACGCGTTCTCCCAGCCCTTGCGGGCCTTCACCAGTTCGGTGTCGGAGAAGCCCTCGTAGCTGACGTTCGAGTAGGTGGCGTCCTTGACGATCGTCGCCAGCCCGGCGCGCGCGAACTTGCCGTCCAGGTCGCCATCGGCCAGCCGCTTCGCGCCGCCGCGCACCTCGTCGAGGAAGCCGGCCGGCCGGTTCATGCGCGCGATGTTGTTCACCGCCTTCACCTGCGCCTGGCGGCCTGCCTTGTCCTGGTCGAGCGCGGCGATGATGCCGTCGACCAGTTCGGTCACCGCGCCGTCGGTGTTGCGCACGCTCTTGAACAGGTCGTCCTTGCTCTGCTGCCACGCGGCCACCGCCGCGCTCAGGGCCTCGAGCGTGCCGGGATCGCCGCGGCTCGTGCTGTAGGCCTTGAGCGCCGTGTCCACGCGGCGCAGCTCGTCGCTGCGCGGCTTGGTGAGACCGCGCCGCGTGCGGCGCATCCACTCGTCGTAGCTCATAATCTTCGCCATGGTCCGGATCTCCTCGTGTCAGAACAAATACGCGAACTGCCCGTCGGCCACTCCGACCTGCACGCGCTCGATCGGCCTGCCCTCCATCATGCGCGTAAGGAACTCGCGGCTGATGTCGGGCAGCATGGTGTTGGTCAGGATGGCGTCGATCATGCGGCCGCCCGATTCGCTTTCGGTGCAGCGGCTGACCACGAGCTTGACCACGTCCTCGCCGTACTCGAACGTGATCTTGTAGCGCGCCTCGACCCGCTTCTTGATGCGATTGAGCTGCAGCTTGACGATGCGCCCCAGCATCTCGTCGGACAGCGGGTAGTACGGGATCACCACCAGCCGCCCCAGCAGCGCCGGCGGGAACACCTTCAGCAGCGGCTCGCGCAACGCCTTGGCCATGCCTTCCGGGTCCGGCATCAATTCCGGGTCCTTGCAGAGGCTGGCGATGGTGTCGGTGCCGGCGTTAGTGGTCAGCAGGATCAACGTGTTCTTGAAGTCGATGCTGCGGCCTTCGCCGTCTTCCATGAAGCCCTTGTCAAAGACCTGGAAGAACAGCTCGTGGACGTCCGGATGGGCTTTTTCCACTTCGTCGAGCAGCACCACCGAGTACGGCTTGCGGCGCACCGCTTCGGTCAGCACGCCGCCTTCGCCGTAGCCGACGTAGCCCGGAGGTGCGCCCTTCAATGACGAGACCGTGTGCGCTTCCTGGTACTCGCTCATGTTGATGACGATCATGTTCTGCTCGCCGCCATACAGGGCTTCAGCGAGCGCGATCGCCGTCTCGGTCTTGCCGACGCCGGAGGTGCCGGCAAGCATGAACACCCCGATCGGCTTCTGCGGATTGTCGAGGCCGGCGCGCGAGGTCTGGATGCGCTTGGAGATCATCTCCATTGCGTGATCCTGACCGATCACCCGCTCGCCGAGCAGCTTCGGTAGCTTCAGGATCGTTTCGATCTCATTGCGCGCCATGCGGCCAACCGGAATGCCGGTCCAGTCACCGACGACACTGGCCACGGCCTGGTAGTCGACCGTCGGCAGCATCAGCGGGCTTTCGCCCTGCACGTCTGCCAGCTTGGCCTGTACGTCCTTCAACTTTGCCAGCGTGGCTTCGCGTTCGGCATCGCTGAGAGCTACCGCGGCTGCCGTCTCCGCGCCCGCCTTGCCCGCTTCCGCTTCGAGCTTGGAGCCGGTGCCTTCCACCGGCTTGCCACCGGCACGCAGTTTCGCGCGCAGTTCCAGCATCTCGCTGACCAGCGTCTTTTCCTGCTCCCAGCGGGCTTCGAGGGCGGCGAGCCGCGCCTTCTCGTGGGTCAGATGCTCGCTTGCCTCGGCTTCACGCTCGCCGACGTCGATACCGATGGCCTTCTCGCGCGCGATGATGCCGAGCTCGGTGTTCAGCGAATCGATGCGCTTGCGGCTGTCATCCACTTCGGCCGGTGTGGCGTGCAGGCTGACAGCAACCCGCGCGCAGGCGGTATCCAGCAGGCTGACCGACTTGTCCGGCAACTGCCGTGACGGGATATAGCGGGCGGACAGCTTGACCGCCGCCTCCAGGGCCTCGTCGAGAATCTGGGCCTTGTGGTGCTTCTCCATCGTTGATGCGACACCGCGCATCATCAGGATGGCCTTCTTCTCGTCCGGCTCGTCGACGGTGACGGTCTGGAAGCGACGGGTGAGCGCCGGGTCCTTTTCGATGTGCTTCTTGTACTCGGCAAAGGTCGTCGCGCCGACCGTACGCAAGGTGCCGCGCGCCAGCGCAGGCTTCAGCAGGTTGGCCGCATCGCCGGTGCCGGCGGCACCGCCCGCGCCGACCAGCGTGTGGGTTTCATCGACGAACAGGATGATCGGCTTGGTGCTGGCCTGCACTTCCTCGATCACCGAGCGCAGCCGCTGTTCGAACTCGCCTTTCATGCTGGCACCGGCCTGCAGCAGGCCGACATCCAGCGCCAGCAACTGCACTTCCTTCAGGCTCGGCGGCACATCGCCGCGCGCGATGCGCTGGGCAAAGCCTTCGACCACCGCGGTCTTGCCGACACCGGCCTCACCGACGAGGATCGGATTGTTCTGGCGTCGGCGCATCAGGATGTCGATCACCTGACGGATTTCGTCGTCGCGCCCGACGATCGGGTCCATCTTCCCGGAGCGCGCCTGCTCGGTGAGATCGGTGGTGAACTTCTTCAGGGCTTCCTGCTTGCCCATCGCGGCCGGCGCAATCGCACCGCTGGCCTCGCCGGGCTCGGCGCCGCCAACCTTGAAGCCATCGGAGGCCGACTGGCCATCCTCCGGCGAGCCGGCAACGATGTCGCGGAATCGTTCGGACAGCTCTTCCGGCTTGATCTTCGCGAACTCGGCGGATACGCCGTTCAGCGCGGACTTCAGTTCCCGCGTGCGGATGATGCCAACCAGCAGATAGCCGGAACGCACCTGCGCTTCGCCGAACATCAGCGTGGCGTAGAGCCAGCCTTCTTTGACGGCTTCCTCGACGTTGGTCGACAGGTCGGCCGTGGCGGAACCGCGCGGCAGACGATCGAGCGCATCGGTGATGTCACCGGCCAGCTTCGACGGGTTCAGGCCGAAGTGCTTGATGATGCGGTGCAGATCGGAATCCGGCAGCTGCAGCAGCTGGTGGATCCAGTGCACAAGCTCGACATACTTGTTGCCGCGCAGCTTGCAGAAGACCGTTGCACTCTCGATGCCGCGATACGCGAGCTTGTTCAGCTTGCCGAACAGTGCACCCCGACTGATTTCCGCCATGTCGCTCCCCTTGCCTTGATGTTGTTGAGATCAACGCGTGCCGGATCGGGTCCTCATGGGGCCCCGGACCTCGACACCTTGTTCAGTGGTTGAACCGTCCGTAGCTCGTGATTGCATGCATTTCCGTCACCCGACTGGACGAAGAATCACGTCGTCCAGATCGTCGATCGCCGGTTGAGGCGGTGCCATCCATCCGGTCAGGCCGAGACGTCCGGAGCGCCCCAAGGTCATCGCGGGTACCTGCTCTTTCTTCAGCACCAACTGGACGTCCCACGCCTTTTCGTCGCCGACGTAGTTGCGTACCGTCGATACCAGTTGCCTCAGCGATTCCCCGCCCGGCAGGAATTTCTCGAACTCGCTGCGACTCAGTGGCCCGATCCGCAGGCGAAAGCGCTGCTGGCAGCCCCACGCGTACTCGCCGATCACGGCAGTGCGGCCCAGCGACGCCAGTTCCGAGCCGCCGCCCAGACTCATGTGGGCAGTTGCCGGCAGGCGCATCCACTCGCCAACGAACTCGAGGACGTCGACGGTCACGCGGAAAAAGCGCTCGATCATTCCCTTCAAGCCTTCCCGGCTGCGCGAATGCGAGACGAGGCGCCCGGCAAAGAATCGCTTGTAGCTGTCAGGGAGCGCGTCACGATCTTCGAGGTCGCCGCTGGCAAGCCCGAC
Organism: Nevskia sp.; assembly: GCF_021732705.1. Lineage (GTDB taxonomy): Bacteria > Pseudomonadota > Gammaproteobacteria > Nevskiales > Nevskiaceae > Nevskia. Next base: position 86,069 of record NZ_JAKFUM010000016.1, read on the forward strand.
AAAGGCACCGAGGTAGCGCCGGAAGTGGTCTTCGGCCGGACGATCGAATTGCACGGTCGGCTCGGCATCGGCCCAGGCGCGGTAAAACAACCCTGTCATGCGGTGATGGAAGATGTCCGCGAAGGCACTGAACGTGTGGTCGCGCTCATGCCGGATGCGGTCGATCGCGTACTCGGTCAGATGCGTCGGCAGGGGTCCGTGCGGCCCGAACAGGCCGAAGAACAAGCCGTAGAGCTTCGCCGGCTCGCCCGGCGCGCCCGGGACGTAGCGCTCGATCATCCGAGGCGCGAACTTCAGCGACGGCGTCTGGCACAGCCGGACGAAATCCTCCGTTGCCTTGACCGAGCAGCCAATGCGCGGCCGATCCCGATAGACACATTCGAGTCGACGCGCGGCGGCGAAGAAGTCGTACCGGGACGGGTCATGCTGCAGCGAGGCTTGCAAGTCCATGGCGGGCCTACATCACATGCCGCTTGCCCAGGCTGGCCGGCCAGCGCGCCACTTCGTTGCGCTCGACCGTTCGCAGCACGGTTTCGGAAAACGAGTTGATCGACACGTAACGCGCAAGGAACTCCTGCATCACCGCGCCGAACAGGAACGCACCGGTCCCTTCGAAGGCACCGTCATCGCAGGTCAGCGTGATTTCGAGGCCACGACCGTAGGTGATCGGCCCCGGTACCGGTACGCGGCGCACCACCGGGGCCGACTGCACCGCCTTGATGCCTTCGATCTGACGTCTCGCGGCGGAATCGAACTCGTCGCAGTACAAGGTCAGCATTTCGCGGATCGCGGCGGCGCTGTCCTCCTGCCCGCCTTCGATCAACGACAGATAGTTGAGCTGCAGATGACTGATCAAGCGCCAGGCGCTGCTGCCGGTCGCAATCGACGCGCGCGGTTTCGTCGGACCTGCGACGCAGCGGATCGACTCGACGGGCGCGCCACTATCGAGCGTGAAGTCCGTGGTCGACTTGCCGATGGGCATCGTCAGCGGCAAGTCGCGGTTGGTCACCATCAGCATCATTCCGAGTTGCCGCAGCGACGTGGCGTACGGCGCTTCGTTGCCGTCGACCAGTGAAATGAACATCTCGTTGCCGACGTAGCTGGATCGTGCGCCTTGAAGCTTCTGCCGCGAGGACAGCATTCGCGGTTCGCGACGGATCGAGTAGAACGCGGCTTTCCGGTGATGCCAGGTCCGCTCGTCGCAGCCGTAAAACGGCAGGAAGCGCTGCTCAGGATCGACGCTGTCACCGAAGCCTTCGACCTGACTGATACTGTGAATCTCGTAGTCCATCGGCCGTGTACGGTCGGGCACGATGTGATAGTCGACCTTGCCCGGATCGAGGTGGATCCGGTCCGCACGCCGCGGAAACAGATTGATCGCCGGTGAGCAGTTCAGGCGGATGTTCGAGGCGTCGACCGCACCATGAAGGCTGGAGACGCTGCGGTTCAGCAGCACCACGATCTCAAACTCGGTGCCCTGCGCACGGCTCATCGCACGGCGCAGCCCGCCCAGCACGACGAACAGGAAGCGTTCCGGGCAGGCGAAGTATTCCTGCAGCAATCGATAGCCGCTGAACGAGCGACCGGTGTACGGAATCAGCGCTTCCTGATCGTCAAAACCCTTGCGACGAATCTGGTTGGCATCGAATATTTCGCTGATCGGACCCTGAGTGCCGACCGCTCGGAAGATGAAGCCGACGGCATTGCCCAGCAATTGTTCATACAGCCGCTTCGGCAGTTCATCCGCACCTGCGATGAACAGCGGGATCTCGTCCAGGGTCAGCATGTTCAGCGTGACACCGTCGGGTACCGAGAACCGCATGCGAATCGCCGCCCGTGCTGCCTTGCGCGGCGGCACGACCACACCGGTCGCCGCGATTGCGGCCGGTGTTTCGAGGTATTTCACTTCGTCGACCCGCAGCGGCGTCAAGGTTACGTCGTGCGCGGTTCGGAACTCGCAGGCGGTACGATCGTCGCGGCCAGTCAGCCCGCGCAGCAACGTGTGGCGAGGCACGACGACGCCTGCCATCAAAGACGACTCCTTCAGATCCGGCTGCAACTGCACCACCGCCATCGACGGGATCGGCGCCAGAAAATGCGGGTAGATCATCTCCAGCAGATGCTGGGTGAACACCGGAAATTGAGCGTCCAGCTTCAGCTGGACGCGTGCTGCCAGAAAGGCAAATCCCTCGAGCAGACGCTCGACATACGGATCAGCGCACTCGAAGCCTTCGAGGCCGAGGCGCCCGGCGATCTTCGGGAACTCCCGAGCGAATTCGCTGCCCATCTCGCGAACATGCTGGAGCTCTCGGTTGTAGTACCGAAGCAGGCGCGGATCCATCAGCCGAGACTCTCGGTGACGTTGAGGCGCCCGGTTTCAAGATCGACTTCAGTCTTGAGGTACAGATTCAGCGGAATCGGCTGCGCCCACATCTCGGATTCGATCCGGAACACCAGCGAACGCCGATCCATGCGGTCATCGCTGGCTTCGACCACGACCTTCAGGGTCTCCGCCGTCAGCCGTGGCTCGAACTGCAGGATCGTTTCCCGCAGCCGGCGCTGCAGTGCCGACGCGTCAAGCCCCGAAATGGCGGTTCCGGTCAGATCCGGGATGCCGTAGTTGAGTACGGATTTCTGAACCTCGGGCAAGGACTCCAGTGGCTGATCCGACTCCATCCATACCGTATTCAACAACCAGCCCAGATCGCGGGTCACGCACTCGCGCAGGCGATTTGCGGAGATCACGCGCTGGTCGCGTCCCTCTTCGCGCTTGCCGGGATCGTCGTCCGTGAGACGATCCAGCAGCGACGGCTGCAACCGTTCCTGTGCGGTCAATTCCGCCATGGCTCAGGTGTCCGCCGTGGCCGGGTGGTTGAAGGTGATGACCCGGGTATCCAGCAGCGGATAATCGCCAACGTCGGTCGCCAGCAGGCGCTGGCCGAGCCCGAACGAGACGCCATCCGCGACTTCGAGCCAATCGGTCTTGCGCGCCAGTGCCAACGCACCGTCTTCGGCACGCTCGGAATTCGGATAGCGCGTCGGAATGAAGCCGACCACCTGACCATCGTTGGCCCAGGTGATTTCGACGGGCGTCCAGATCTTGTCACGCAGGTCAGTCGGCGCCTCGACCTTCAGGCGCTTGATCCGCGTGTAAGGCACCCAGGAGTAGCCGCCGTTGACCATCACTTCCACGCAAGGACCCAGACGTGGATCGGCGTCGCCAATCCATTCGAACGGTGTTCCGTCGATCTCGCCGGCTACGGCGTCCGCCTGATCGAACGCCTGCGCGCGCAGTTCGCTTGCCTCGACATGGTGTCCTTGGCTATCCAGGCTGAGCGCCCGGAACAGCAATGCGATCCACGAGGGCGGTTCGCCGATGATGACCGGCGTTCGCTTGCCGGCGAAGACCTCGGCGCGTAGTGCCTCGGCCTGTAGCAAGCGCGAATAGGTGTGGACCATCATCGTCGCGAGCGGATCGAATTCCCCGACGACCTTGAGCTGATTCATCGCGCGGTCCCACTGGCCCAGCACCGACAGCAGCTGAAACAGGAACGTGCGCAGCTTCGGATCACTGGGCTTACCGCGCACCTCGGCCTGCAGTTCACGCAGGGCCGAAGTCACGTCGCCGTTTTTGATGGATTGCAGAGCCTGCACGCACGTTCCCCTGGAATTCTGGAAAACCGGGACAGGCGAAGCGGACAACCGATCCGCGTTCGCCTGCCCTGAATGGACAGCCTTACGAGACCTTCTTCGCCGGGATGTCGTAGCTCGCCGTGCCGGACGGCGCGATGACGCCCTTCTTGTCCTGCTTCAGCGTCTCGAACTTCACCTTCGCGAAGTTGATCGAGATGTTCTCGGTCAGACGGTCTTCGCCGCCGCTGCCGCCGGTCGAGTACGAAGTGATGATCGCGTCGGTCAGCGTCAGCTTCAGGAACGGCTTCTGCTTGTTGTCGATGCCGCCGGCCTTGCACATCGTCAGCACCACTTCCGGGATGTGCTCGCCCGCCACGCAGCACTGCAGGATGCCGGCCGAACCCGCATCGACCCACTTCGTCACGCTGAGGTCCTGAATGTTGGCCTGGCCAGCGCCCGAGCCTTCACCGTAATGGGTGGTGGCGCTCTGGCTGGCGCCCCAGCTCCACGCGAGGATCTCGATCTGGTCGACGAAGTTTTCGGCCTTCGATTCGCCCTTGATCTTCTTGTTGCCGTCAAAGCTCAAATACATGTCCAATGCCATGACATCTTCTCCTGTGAGGTTGTTACGGATTCCGCAATCACATCAACGAGTGCAAGGACTGCCGCGCCTGCGGTTGATTCGCAGCCTTCCCGATCACGGCTCCATGGAGCCGGCGTTCCCTTTCAGCCCTACTTCTTTTCCGAAGGCAGCTTGGACGTCAGCCGCAGCGACACGGTCAGACCCTCGAGCTGGTAGTGCGGCTTCAGGTAGAAGCGCGACTGGTAGTAGCCCGGGGCACCTTCGATTTCCTCGACCACGACCTGTGCGCCAGCCAGCGGCTTGCGGGCCTTGGTGTCTTCCGACGACAGCGCCGGGTTGCCATCGACGTACTGGTTGATCCAGCTCTGCAGCCAGCTTTCCATCGCACTGCGATCCTTGAACGAGCCGATCTTGTCGCGGACCATGCACTTCAGGTAATGCGCGAAGCGATTGCACGCGAACAAGTAAGGCAGACGCGCGCCGAGAGCGGCATTGGCCGTGGCATCCGGGTCGTCGTACTCGGCCGGCTTGTGCAGCGACTGGGCCGCGATGAACGCCGCCATGTCGGTGCCCTTGCGATGCACGAGCGGCATCAGGCCGAGCTTGTCGAGTTCGGCCGAACGGCGGTCGCTGATCGCGATCTCGGTCGGGCACTTCATGTCGACGCCGCCGTCATCCGACGGGAAGGTATGGACCGGCAGACCTTCGACCATGCCTCCGGACTCGACACCGCGAATGCGCGAGCACCAGCCGTATTCCTTGAACGACCGATTGATGTTGACGGCCATCGCATAGGCCGCGTTCTGCCAGAGATACTTGCTGGAATCCTGACCGTTCGCGTCTTCCTCGAAGTTGAATTCCTCGACCGGATTGGTGGCAGCGCCGTACGGAAGGCGCGACAGCGTGCGCGGCATCGCCAGCGCCAGGTACTTGGCGTCATCGGAATCGCGCAGCGAGCGCCAGGCGGCGTAGTCCGGCGTCGACGTCAGCTTCGCGAGATCGCGCGGGTTGGTCAGCTCGCTCCACGAATCCATGCCGAGCAAGGTGGAGTTCGCGGCGGCGATGAACGGCGCGTGCGCCGCGGCGGCAACCTGCGCCATGCCAGCCAGCAGTTCGACATCCGGCGGGCTCTGGTCGAAGTAATAGTCGCCGATGAAGCAGCCGTACGGTTCGCCGCCAAGCTGGCCGTATTCCTCTTCGTAGATCTTCTTGAAGATCGGGCTCTGATCCCAGGCCGTGCCCTTGTAGCGCTTCAGCGTCTTGCCCAGCTCCTTCTTGGAGATGTTCATGACGCGGATCTTCAGCTGCTGGTCGGTCTCGGTGTTGTTGACCAGATAGTGCAGGCCGCGCCAGGCGCTCTCGAGCTTCTGGAACTCCGGATGATGCAGGACGAGGTTCAGCTGCTCGGTGATCTTGCGATCGAGTTCGGCGACATAGGCATTGATCGTCTGCGTCACGTCGTCGGACACAATGTCCGACTTGTTCAGCACCTGTTCGGCCAGCGTGCGGACTGCGGACTCGACCTCTTCCCGCGCACGATCGCTTTTCGGCTTGAATTCCTTGGTCAGCAGCGACGCGAAGTCGCCGCCTTCGGCAAAGCTGGTGCCGGTTCCGGCTTCAGCCAGTTGTTCGGTGGACATGGGGGCAGGATCTCCAGATCAGGTGTTGTCGGATGGCTTCGGAGCGGACGCGAGCGACTGCAGCAGCGACGGGTCCTTCAGCGCCTTGGCGATCAGCTCTTCGGCGCCGGCCTTGCCATCCATGTAGGTGCCGAGATTCGCCAGCTGGGTGCGAGCCTCCAACAGCTTCGCGATCGGGCCCACCTTGCGGGCGACGGCGGTCGGCGAGAAATCGTCCATGCTTTCGAAGGTGATGTTCACCGGAAGATTGCCCTCGCCGGTCAGCGTGTTCGGCACCGAGAACTCGACGCGCGGCTTCATCGCCTGCAGGCGGCTGTCGAAGTTGTCGACGTCGATTTCCAGCGCCTTGCGTTCCTCGATCCCCGGCAGCGTCGAGTTGTTCGCACCGGACAGGTCCGACATCACGCCCATCACGAACGGCACCTGCACCTTCTTCTGGGCGCCATAGACCTCCACGTCGTATTCGATCTGCACGCGGGGCGCCCGGTTGCGGGCGATGAACTTCTGACTGCTTTGCTTGGCCATCCCGTTTCTCCTGAGTTTCGAGTCGCGGTGCCCGGGGCACCGCATGGTGCAACGACAAAAACTGTTCAGCTTCGCGCGGTTACCGACGTGCCCATCGGCGAAGCCACTGTCCCTACCATCGGCTCGACGCGAGCCGGTCCAGACCCCTCGTCATGCCGCAGATCCGCGTCATAGACCTCCGCCGTGCCGCCCCTTTCGACCCACACCGACCGGATCGCCGTCAATCGTCATCGTCATCGGCTTCCGCCTCGGGCTGGGCGCCGGTGACGACGCGCAGCTGGTCGATGCCATCGGGTGCGAGGTCTTGCAACAGCTGCAGGAAATCCTTGCCGACGAGACGCTGAGCCCGCCGCAGCACCATCGGCACCGGGCTCGACGGCTCGTAGCGCGCGTAGTACTCGCAGATCTCGTCGATGCGCTTGATCACGTCGGCAGGACCGGCGATGCGGCCACCACCGGCCTGCACCGAACGGCCGCCGCCACCGGTGCCGGAGGCCGTGCTGCGGTCGTCGTCGCCGGCATCGTCATCGCCGGCGTCGCTGTCGGCTTCGTCCTCATCGTCATCGGTCGGCGGCGCGCGCTTCGCGACCTGCGCCGACAGGAATTTGTGGAGCTCGAAATGATCCGACAGCAGGGTTTTGAGGTTCGGGCCAAGACTGCCGAGATGACCGTCGAGCACCTTCTCGATCGCCTTGGCGTTGTCGAGCGCGGACTGGGCTGCGGCGGCGCTGGCGTGCAGCAGCTCTTCGGCGCAGTCCAGGCAGCAGCCCTCGATCTCCGACATCGACACGGTTGGCGGCGGCGGCGTGTCGTCATCGCCGACCGCGGCGGGCTTCAGGCTGCCGTTGGCGATCTTCAGGTCGCGGAGCGTGATCTTGCCGACCCGCGGCGACTGCACGAACACCGTGGCCCGCAAGTAACGCAGCGGGCCGTTCAGACTGCCGAGCGGTGCCAGCGAATTCACACGCAGGGTCGGGTCGTCGTCATCCTCGGCATCGAGTTGCGGATGCACATCGGCCCAGAAGTTCTCGAGCAGGCCATGGATCAGCGCTAGGCCGGCAGACCAGCCGGCAAGCCCGCCGATCCGCAGCCAGGCGGTCGCGAGATGGATCGCGACGCGCAGGTCCTTGCTGCGTTCGAGCAGGCCTGCCGCCCGTTCGGCGACGTCATCCCAATCCGGCTCTTCGCCGGCGATGACGCTGTCGCCTGTCACCTTTTCCGCTTTCGGCGCTGCCGCACGCTCCAGTGCCAGAAAGTCAGCGTCGTATTCAAGATCGGGCCCGCTGGGCGCATCGTCGCCCACCGGGATCAGCAGATCTTCTATGTCGAACTTGGCCATCGTTCCCCGTGTCAGGATTTGACGGACTGACCGCACGCTATTTTGTATGCAAGTTTGCGTTTCTTGGCGGCACTTCGGTCTGGCTGGAACTTAACGCGTTTCCGCGTCACTTCCAAGACGCTTCGCATCGACCTCATCCACATGGCGTAGGACAAATGTCCTAGGCCTGAAAATTTAATGAAGTTTAGGAAGGCTTCTTGCCCCAACCGCGTCGCCGTTGATCCAAACCTTACAGCGCTGCCGACCGATGAAAATGATGCATTTGTCACAATTGACCGACGGTTTTTCAGCCGTTGTGATTGGCTTCTCAAAATCGAATTTGCTGCGTCGCGTCAGAATCCACTGTCAGATTTTCAGCAGGGCGCGTGGCTGCACACGGGAGCGACCACGGGCTTGATTCATCGCATTCGAAGCCCTGGCGCAAGTCATTGATCGGACGACAACAAGCATTCCTGTGCGTTGGATGCAAGGCAGTGTTGGGCGACGGGCTCGGCGGAGGTGCCTGACATTCCCGCGTCGACGCGGCTTCGCTCCCTGGGAGTGAGCGGCGACCGACCGATGGGTGATCGGCTCGCGGGTCCCGTGGGGGCCCGTGGCCCGCGCTGCGGCCGCAGATCGCCGCGGCGTCACAATGTGCCCCACGGCTCCGGCAACCGCGGCGTCACCTTGGCGCAGCGCGTCGGCAGCATGTCCGGCGGGCGCATTCGCGGCGGATTGGCAATCGACGCCCATCGGCATCGGGGCGATGGAGCGGATTCGGGATTGGCCGAGGCGCGGCGCGATGACCGACGCCGGCAGTTGGTCATGGCACGGGCGTCTCGCCTTGTTCCTGAGAGTCCAACGGCGCTTCCGATTGCGGCGGCGACGGCGGACATGCGCCGGGTTGCAAATAAGTCGGTACGCTTATGTCGAGCTTTTTCTCGGCGGTTTTTTGACGATTTCGCTGCGCTGCACAAAATTAATAAGTCGATTGACAGAAATTGGAATGCCCGTCAATACTCAGCCACGGTCAAAAAGCCGGGGCTCGCAAGGCATTTCGAATGGATGGCAGCGACAGCAAGACGGCACTCGGCAAGGGCGAGCGGACGCAGATCGCGCTCATGATCTGCGCGGAGCGTCTGTTCGGTGATGCCGGTATCGATGGCGTCGGCTTGCGCGCGATCAGCGAAGCGGCCGGCCAGAAGAACAATAACGCGGTGCAGTACCACTTCGGCAGCAAGCTGGGGCTGCTGAATGCGATCCTGGAATGGCGCGAAGGGCAGCTGGAGCCGCACCGCAGGGCCTTGCTTGAACTGGGCGAGGCGCAGGGTCGGCTGAACGATCTGCGCTGGCTGCTGCGGGTGTGCTTCGAGCCGAACTTCCGCATGTACCAGCATCAGCACGATGTCGGCTACATGAAACTGCATGCCGCCTATCTGGCGACCCATCGGCCACGCGGCGTGCCGCACCCGGTCGATGTGGAGTCGCCGAACAGCGTCAGCTATCGCCGTGCGATCACACTGCTCGGCCGCCGGCTGGCTTTCCTCGGCGAGCGGCGCCTGTGGCTGCGACTGGAGAGTGCCGGAACGATGTTCCTGAGCGCGTTCATCCAGCACGCCGCGCGACGCGAGGAGCTGAATCTGCCACTCGATGAATTGTTCGAGGACACCATCGAGATGATGGCCGCAGCGATTGCCTGCCCGCCGATGACGATGGAGCCGTCGCGCTGAGCCGAACCATCACCTCGACCCAATACGGATTTACCAGCCGGGGTCCACTCCGGCGGCCATCACGCGACAGCAGGAGGAGAAAACGATGAGCATCGCAGCAGCCGCGAACCACACGATCTGGTTCGCCGATCCGGAAGGGACCGACCTCGCACTGGTCGGCGGCAAGGGCGCCAATCTTGGACGCATGACGCAGAAGGGCTTCGTCGTGCCGCCGGGCTTCGTGGTGTCGACCAGCGCCTACATGGCCCATATCGACAGCCTGAAGAGCCAGATCGCGACGATGCTGGCGCGCATCAACTACCAGGATGCGACGGCGCTCGACGAAACCGTGGCGCAGATCCGCCGGCTCATCGTCGGCACCGAAGTGCCGCCGGCCATCGCCTCCGAGATCACCGCCGGATACGCCAAGCTCGGTCAGGACACCTACGTCGCAGTCCGCTCTTCCGGCACGGCCGAAGATCTGGACGGCGCCTCGTTCGCCGGCCTGCATGACACCTACCTCGACATCCGCGGCGACGCGGCGGTGATCGATGCCGTCAAGCGCTGCTGGGCATCGCTGTGGACGGCACGTGCGGTCTCGTATCGCAAGAGCCAGGGATTCAACGCATTCCCGTCGATCGCCATCGTCGTGCAGCAGATGGTGGAGTCGGAAGTGTCGGGCGTGATGTTCACCGGCAACCCGATCAACACCGCGACCGACGAGCTGATGATCAACGCCAGCTGGGGCCTCGGCGAAGCGATCGTGTCCGGCATCGTCACGCCGGACGAGTACATCGTCAGCCACCGCAACCTGAAGGTGCTGCAGAAGACCCTCGGCAGCAAGAAGGTGCAGGTCGTCCGCGATGCCGCGAACGGCGTGGGCACCGTGCATCAGGATGTGCCGGATTCCCTGCGCGAGCTGTTCACGTTCACCGACGAGCGCGTGGCGGAACTCGCCGACATCGGCCGCAAGGTGCAGGCCGCGTACGAGGGCATGCCGCAGGACATCGAGTGGGGCTATGCCAAGGGCAAGTTCTACGCGCTGCAGTCGCGACCGATCACCAGCGTCGAGTTCTCGTGGGATGCCGACGTCACCGAATCGGTCCAGGGCAACAGCGATGCCGTGCCCTACGACAACATCTGGTCGCGCGTCTTCCCGGAAGAGATGTGGACCGGCGCCATCAGCCCGCTGATGTTCTCGTGGCGCTGCTGGGGTTTGAACCAGTGCCACAGCGTTGGCGTTCACGTGGCCGGCTATCCGGAGCAGGACTACACGACGCGCCGTCTGTGGCGCTATTACAAGGGCGTGTCGTACTACAACGTCGAGGCCGATCGTCATCGCATCATCCAGTCGATCCCGCCGCCGCTGCGTCCGGGCTTGCTGCACAAGATTCCGAAGATGTGGCACGAGGAAGTGCTGAACGCCCCGTTCGACTGGGGCCGGTACATCGAGTACTTCCTGCGCGCGGAAACCACGCGTCCGGACATGGGCTTCAACTGGCCGAAGGCGATCCGCGACGACTTCATCAACAACCCGGTCTATCGCGAGGCCACGCGGCCGCGCACGGTCGCCGAGCGCGAAGCGATGTCCGACGAGGAGCTGAAGAAGCACCTTGCCGAAGTGATCCGACTCGAGATCAGCTCGTACGATCCGCCCTGGTTCGGGCTGCTCTGGTACATGGGGGACTCGCTGGGCTGGATCGGCTGGATCTGCGCCAACTGGTACACCGGTGGCCGCCCGACGATCTTCATGGACCTGATGACCGGCACCCGCAACGAGTGCATCACCGGCGTGGAGTCGTACGCGTCGTGGGAGCTGGCGAACTTCGTCTACAAGTCGCCGGAGCTGCGCGAGCTGTACCGCAAGTACCCGGACGAGCGCTTCTTCGATTTCGTCGGCCAGTGCGTTCAGGGCCCGGAGTTCCTGAAGAAGTATCAGGAGCACGTTCGCCTGCGCGGCCATCGCGGCCATCCGGATCGCGACATCTACTTCGATCGTCGCGCCGACAGCGTGATGGTCGATCTGCGCATGTTCGCCGGCCTGTTCGGCACGCCGGACCCGCGCATTCAGGAACACCGCACCCGTGCCCGTCTCGAGGAATCGATCCAGCACGTCTACGACAATCTGGCCGCATCGCCCGAGTTCGGCGTGTTCAAGGCCAAGCTGTTCAAGTTCCTGATCCAGTTCTCGCATGACTCCATCGAGTACCGCGACAACGAGCGCGAGGTCATGGACTGGTCGACCTACGACATCAAGCTCTGCTTCGAGGAGATCGGCCGGCGCTGCGTCGAACGTGGTGGCCTGAAGGAAATGAAGGAGTGCTACTTCCTGACCATGGAAGAGCTGTATGCAGTGCTCGAAGGCAAGGATAACAAGCGGCTGACCCGAGCCAAGATCGACGCGCGGCGCAAGAACTTCAACGCGATCGATACCAAGGCCCGGCACCCGGCCCCCTTCATCGTCGCCGACCGTCCGGCGCCGATCGACCAGCCGGAAATCTCGGGCGACGGCGTGCTGCGTGGCAAGACCACCAGCGTCGGCAAGGTCACCGGCACGGCGCGCGTGGTGCTGGAGCTGAACCAGATCGGCAAGGTCAAGCAGGGCGACATCCTGATCGTCCATGCCACCGATCCGGGCTGGACGCCGGTGTTCATGCTGATCAAGGGCATCGTGCTGGAAACGGGCGGACTGATCAGCCACGGCGCGCTGCTGGCGCGCGAGTTCGGCCTGCCTGGCGTGCAGATCGAAGGCGCGCTGCAGCTGATTCCGGACGGCGCGACGATCACGCTCGACGGCGACAACGGTCTCGTCATCATCCATGACGAGACCGATACGCCGACCGAAGGCGCGCTCGAAAAAGCCGCCTGAGGCACGTCGATCCGCGTCTTGATGGCGTGATCAGTATCGGAGGGCGATGCGTGTCGACGCATCGCCCTCCTCTCCCGTTGGCATGCCCTTGGAGTTCCCGTGAAACCCCAACTGAAACATCGACCGTTCCCCGGTCTTGATGCGGTCAATGACGGTCGCCACGTGCTGCGCGACCTGCCGCTCGAACGCGAGTCGGTCCCCTACACCTTCGTGCTGCCGGAACATGATCTGGCGGCGTTCTGCTACACTTGGGTCAACAAGGACAGCGTCGCCGGGTCGGCCTTCGTCGTGTTCGGCCCCGGCGTCGGCGGCAAACCCATCGCCGAAGCGATCGACGGCATCGAAGTGCCGCGCTCGATGAACTTCGACGACTGGCGTGTCGGCTCGGTGCATCTGAAGCACGACCTTCAGTTCAAGAAGGCCGAGATGATCCTCGAGGGTCAGGGTGCCGGCATCCACGCGCACTTCGAGGCCTTCCATCCGCCCTACGCCTACGGCTTCCATCCGGACGGCTGTCCAGACTACGCGGCAACCAACCGCATCGAACAGGCCGGCAGGGTTACCGGCACGATTCGCGTCGGCGAGCGCAAGCTTGCGTTCGAAGCGCTCGGCGCCCGTGATCACAGTTGGGGCACTCGGGACTGGCAGACGCCGCAGCACTGGAAGTGGCTGCACGCGCAGGCCGGTCCCGATCTCTGCGTGCATTTCTGGCAGTTCCAGGCGCGCGGCACCACCGAGCTGCGCGGCTATGTGCTGAAGGACGGCGTGATCGCGGAAATGGCATCGATCGAGGTCGAGTTCGATCACGACGACCAGTATCGCCAGCGACACATCGAGATCGAGATGGTCGACACGCTCGGCCGCGTGACCAAGCTCAACGGCCTGCACTACGCGCATTTCCCGCTGATTCCCGGCCCGCACACGGTGCTGAACGAAGGCGCGATGCGCTGCGAGCTCGATGGCCGCAGCGGCATGGGCTGGTCCGAGTTCATGTGGCCGAAGACCTACCTCGACTACATCTGCTCGCGCCTCGGCGCGCCGTGAAACAGGCTGTGGCGCCGGTCGCGCCGCTGCTGCAACTGCCCGGCATCGGCCCGGCCACGCCGTGGTCGGGGCTGGAGCACTGGCCACAGCGGCCGCAGGAATTCAACTTCGTGCTGCTGTCGGACCGCACCGGGCTGCCGAAGCCCGGTGTCTTCGAGCGCGCAATCGCGGCCACCAATCTCTTGCGGCCCGATTTCGCGATCCAGATCGGCGACTGCATCGAAGGCTACACCCGCAATCCGGCACAGCTGGCGGCGGAGTGGGCCGAGTTCGACGCGATGACGGCAGCGCTCGAAGTGCCACTGTTTCGCGTGCCCGGCAATCACGATGTCAGCAACCCGGCGATGGCGGCGGACTGGCTGCGGCGCTTCGGTGCGCTGAACTACCACTTCCGCTTTCGCGATGTGCTGTTTCTGGTGCTGAACACGCAGGACCCGCCGCAGCGGGCGGCCGACTTTGCCGGCGTGGACCCGCCGGCGCATCAGGCGCCGGAGCTGGAGCGAGATCTGGACATCGGCAAGCTGCAGCGCGAGCAGGCCGCGAACCCGCGAGCCTTCGCCGAGCGGATCGAAGCCGCGATGGACAGCGAGGCGCGCCAGCCGGCGCATCTGTCTGCAGATCAGGCCGAATGGGCAGCAAGCGTCGTGCGCGAACATTCCGATGTGCGCTGGACCGTGATGCTGATGCACATCCCGGCCTGGCAGGGCGAGATGCATCCGGCACTGGTCACGATTCGCCAGGCCCTCGCCGGCCGGCCGTACACGGCATTCGCAGGCCATCTGCACAACTATCAGCGCCGTGTGATCGACGGCTGCGATCACATCCGCCTCGGGCCGAGCGGCGGCTGCTGGGTCTCCACCCGCGACGAAGGCAACTTCGATCACATCACCTGGGTGACGATGACCGCCTACGGGCCACCCCGAATCGCGAATCTGGTGCTCGACGGCATCCTCGGCGTCGAAGGCGGCAGCTTTCGACCGAAGCCGATGTTCCCGGATCCGGCCTAGCGGGAGCGCGCGAGGTCAGCCCTTGGCGGGCGGACCTTGAACGTCGTCGGGCAGCGCGGGACGGCCGGTTCCTCGCAGGTCTGGAATCGCAAGGCGCTGTCGGCACAGATCACCACCGAGCGCAGCCATCCGCGGTCGCAGGTCGGCGTGATCGTGACGCTGTCGGGCCAGCCGTTGAGTTCCCGGAAGCCGCGTACGAAGTCATCGGTATTCGCCGCGTCGGCACGCTGGCCGGCGGTGTCGAACGTCGGGAACCTGAGCGTGCCGTACAGATACTCGCCGGCAAGAATGTTCTCGACGCCGAAGGCCTGGCCGCACGGATAGCGTCGCGTCGCCTGGATCTTGCCCCAGCGCCGGTTGCGCAACAGTTCCTGGAAGCGCACGAGCTGATCCGGCGGCAGCACTTCACGCGCTCGCGTGCAGTCGCCGTCGGCACTCGCCGGCAATTCGACGATCTCGGCCGGCGCAAAACCCAGTGCCGTGCTGCACTGGATTTCCTGCGAGAACTCCGGCGCCGCGTGGCAGAACTGCGGCGACCAGGAGAGGCTCAAGCGCCAGGGGCCGCGCGTGACGGCGGTGCGGTCCCCGCTGTCTGCCGCCGCGTCCGCCACCAGCGTCAGCAGCACCATCGGCCACGCCCGCATCAAGGCGCGGACGCGAGCCGCGATGCGCTGATGGGCGACGCCGCGCATGCGGATGTCGATACGCCGACGCTCAGCGCGCTCCGGCATCGGCGGCAGCCGGTTCCGGCGACGACACCGTGCCCGTACCCGACACGATCTTCAGCGCCACGCGGCGATTCAGTTCCCAGCCCGCTTCGCCGTCGTTGTCGGCGATCGGCTGCGATTCACCGTAGCCGACGCTGGTCAGCCGCTCGGCCGCCACACCCTTGCTGACCAGATAGTTCATCACCGCCGCGGCGCGCCGTTCCGACAGTTTCTGGTTTGCGGCATCGCTGCCACGGGCATCGGTATGGCCACCGACTTCGACGGTGATCGACGAGTACTGGATCAGTTCCGAAGCCACGTCATCGAGCAGGGTCTTGGCGTTGACGGTCAGCGTCGCCTTGTTGGTGTCGAAATTGACGCCACGCAGCACGATGCTGTCGCCGGTGCCGCATCCCGCCAGCGACACCTTCTCGCCCGGGCCAGCGGTCTTGCATGGTGGCGGCGGCGGTGGCGGCGGCGGACAACCGGTCGCGTCGACGACGCTGCCCGGCGGCGAATCCGGGCACTGGTCGGTGGCATCGATCACGCCATCGCCATCGCTGTCGGCCGGCACTTCCGGTGGCACCACCTGCGGCTCGGTCGGCGCGGCGGCAGCCGGTTCGTTCGGCAGAAAGCCGAGCGGGAACTGCAGGCCCAGATGCAGCACCACTTGCCGATAGCGCAGCGGCGCGCTGAGGTCGACATCCTGATCGTTGTACTCGCGCTCGCGCTTGCCGTAGCGGTAGCGCGCTTCGCCGCGAATGGCGAACTGGTACTGACCCACACGCAGCGGCACCAGCGCCCCGAGACCGCCATCGGCATTCAGCGTGTTGAAATCGCGGTTGCCGCTGGTGGTCGGAAACTTGACGTACTGCAGGGCCTGAATGCCGGCAACGCCGTAGACGTAGGGAAAGCTCGGGAACGGGAAGATCAGGGCATTGACGCCGCCACCGAGGTATTCGGTGGACTTGAACTTGACCACGGTCGGGGCGAGTTCCAGCGCATACCAGTCCTTGCGGTAGCCGAAGCCCAGCGTGCCGCCATAGCCGTTGCTGAGCTGTTCGCGGTTGACCGGAATGACGGCCGTGCCGAGCACGGAGATATACGGGCCCTGACGCAGCGGTGTCGTCGACGGGGCGTCGGCGAAGGCAGGGCTGCCGGCGAACGACAGCAGGGCGAGCGCGGCCAGGTTCATGGGCTTGCGCGAAGTTGAATTCATGGCGTAACGGCCTCCAGTGGAATTTGCGGCGCAGTCGGATTGCGAATCGTCAAACTCAGAATTTCCACGACAGCGTCACGCCGAACTCACGCGGGGCGGCAATCGAGAACACGCCGCCGAAATCGGTGGAGATCACGCCCTGGGTGTAGGTCTTGTTGAGCAGGTTCTTGCCGTAGGTCCGCACCTGCACCTTCCACGGCACGAACTCGTAGCGCAGGAAGGCGCCGAGCAGCCCGTAGCCGCTCTGTTCGTAGTTCGGATCGTTCGAGGCGCTGTAGAAGAAGCCGGTGTTGCGGTAGTAGTCCGCGCCGAGTTCCACTTCGTTGTTGCCGAGCGTCCACAGCTTGGTGAACGCGATCGTTCCGGAAAACTTCGGCGTGCGCGTCTGACGGTTGCCGGAGAAATCATTGTTCGGCGAGAACAGGCCCGTCTGCGGATCGTAGCCGGCGGCATTGGGATAGCTGCCGAACTTGGCATCGAGATAGGCGCCGTTCAGCGACACCGCAAAGCCTTCGATGGTCTCCGGGAACAGTTCCGAAGTGATGTCGAAATCGACACCCTTCGACGTTGCCAGCGGCGCGTTCTCGAACGCCAGCGCGCCACCGGAAATCAGCGACACGTACTGCGTCTGCAGATCCTTGATGCGGTAGTAGAAGCCCGCCAGATTGAGTCGCGTGGTGCCGTTGAACAGCGGCGTGCGCAGGCCGATTTCATACGCGGTCGTGTCCTCCGGCCGGATGTACTGCGGCGGCAGGTAGACCGCGAACGCGTTGTAGGCATGGGCCTTCTTCGCCCGCTGGAACGACGCGAACAGCAGCGTCTCGTCCTGGAACGGGTGGATGTCGATGGTCACCTTCGGCGACAGGCCGTGCGTGGTCGAGCGGTTCGGCACCAGAGGTTGCCCTGATCGTCACGCGCCTGGTTGTAGGTCAGCAGCGGGCCCCCAACCAGTGCCTCGCCAAGGTTCGTGGTGCCGGCCAGCAGATTGACGGTGGAGCGGTGAACGCCACGATCCTCGCGCTGGTAGCGGGCGCCGAGCGTCAGCGCGATCCAGTCGGTGAAGCGCGCGGTGGTCTGCAGGTAGTAGCCGGCCGAGAAGGTCTTGACCTGCGCCTGCGCCTGCACGCGATAGGCGCGGCCCGGTGCGAGGATCGGACCGACCACGGGCAGATCCTGCAGCAGATTGCCGAGCACCGGCGGAATCACCAGATCGCCGACTTCGAGCTGCACCGGGTTGAAGCCCTGGATGTTGTGAAACATGAAGACGCCGGCGGTGACATCGAGGAAGTCCGCGAACGGCTGCGACTTGTTCGAGATCAGCTGAAGCTCGCCCTGCGTGATGTCGGCCGGATGGCCCGGAACATCGAACGAGACGTAGGGCCGGGTCGAGCCGTCGAAATCGTAGTTGTACAGCAGGCTGTTCTTCTGCTTGCTGGCCAGCAGCTTCACGTCCAGCCACGGGGCATAGAACGTGTTCGTGGTGCTGATGACGCTGGTTTCGGAGATGCCGTAGAGCCGGGTGTTGACCTGCACGTTGCGCGGGTCGTCCGGCGGCTGGATCAGCAGCAGGCGGCCCAGCGGGCTCGGATTCAGGTTCTGGCCGATCGCACCGTTGTTCTGGTTGCGGGTGCGGGTGAAGCCGAACTGGATGTCGAGATCTTCGATCGGTGCCCAGCGCGAGCGCACGCGCACGCCTTCGTCGATCTGCTTGCGCAGCGGCTCACCGCCGGTGCGGCTGTCCTTGCTCAGGTTCGAGTCGGACTGCGAGTAGTACGCGCTGAAGTTCAGCGCGAAGTTGTCGGTGATCGGGAAGTTCGAGTAGATGCGCGGCTTGACCAGCGCGAAGTTGCCGATGGTGAGATCGACATCGGTGTTGGCCTCGGTAAACGACGGCGCATAGCTGGTCACGCTGATCGCACCGCCGACGGCATTGCGGCCGAACAACGTGCCCTGCGGGCCCTTCAGCACTTCCACCTGCTTGACGCCGGAGAAGTCGGACACGAAGGTCGGCGAAAACGGGAAGTAGACGCCGTCGACATAGCTCGCGATCGATGGATCGGCGGTCAGGAACGCTTCGGTACCGATGCCGCGCAGGAAGATCGTGGCGTAACCGGCCTGACTGCCGACATCCAGACCCGGCACTGCACGGCTCAGGCCGATCTGGTTGTCGATGCCGCGCGCGGCCAGTGCTTCCGGGCTGAATGCCTGAATCGAGATCGGCACATCGGTCAGGCTCTCTTCGCGCTTCTGCGCGGTGACGATCACTTCCTCGATGATGCCGCTCTTGCGACGCTTGGTCGTGGTCTCAGCCGCGCCGGGCGTGGCCTCGGCCTCGGCCGCAGTCGCCGGTGCCGCGGCATCGGCGGCAGCCGCGGCCGGTGCCGCCGCCGGTTCCGTTGCCGCGACAGGTGCAGCGGCCGCTGCTGGCGCTGCCTCGGCGGGTGCTGCTGCCGGCGGCGGAGCGCTGTCGACCGGTGCCGGGCCCAGCAGTTCGTCGAGCGAGGCGTCGTTGCTGCTGCTGTCCTGCGCAAGCGCTGGCGCCGCGAAGCTTGATCCCAGCAGCGCCGCTGCGCCGATCAATGCCGCGAGGCCACGTCGCGAACGAGCCCTCGCGCCAAGATCGTCTGCATGGATTCCAGCCTCTGCAGGCTGCACTGTTCCTGACACCTCGTTGCACGCAACGCCGGCGGGTTCCATACGGTCTCTCCCCTTCGCACTGTTCGAATCAAGGCGGCTGTCAATGTGCAGCAAGCCTTGCCATGTCCTCGCACCAAGCCGAATGTGCATGTCGTACCGCGCTGCACTTCGACCGTTTTTTTAATACAACTGGTTTATAAAATACTGATTTGGCAAAAGTCAAGCTGCATTAAATCAAATTTCGAAGGCGAATTAACGCGAATGGCTTAAAAACGAATTGCTGCGCACGAAGGAACGCTGGTATTGCCAGCCATCAGGTCCAGCAGAGGCTGGCGCGGCAGGAATGAGCACACGGCGTTCGGCGATCGACCCGGCCCACTGGCGTGATGGCCTTGCCGGAGATGCGGCAGTGCCGCCGGTGAGACTCCGCCAGCGCGACTGCCGCGCGGATCGCGAAGCGCGACGCGAGGGTTGATCCGGCATAGCGGCCGGATGGTCGGAAAGTCGGCAAGTCGAAAAGTCGAACGCCGACGGACAGGCCGACGCCCTGCCCGTCTCCGCTGACTGGCGCCGCTCGTCGGTGACGACCGCAGGGCCGGCCTCGCCCGAAGGGTCGCCGCTCAGCGCCCGGCCGGACTCTCGGGCGATGGGGAAGCGTCGGCGGCGATCAAGGCGCCGAAGCGCGGATCCGACTTCAACGGTGCCCAGATCGGGTCTTCGCGGAGCAGCGCCGGCGTCAGCGGGAACGTGTATCGGACACTGGTATACGGCCGCTCCAGCAGCTTGCCGATCGCGTCGAACGCCTGATCGTGACGGCCGGCCAGGACATGGGTCACCGCCAGAATCTCGAGGGCGGTCAGTGCGAACTGGCTGTTGCTGGACGTGGCAATGCGCTTCAGGCGCGCACAGTCGCTGCCGTCGGCCGCGGTCGGATTCAGCCCGGTGGCGGTCAGGCACAGCATGCCCCGGGCGTAGACCCCGCTGGAGCTGAGGTCGGTCAGGCTGCCATCGTCGTACGGCTTCAGCAGCTCGTAGCCGGCGGCGAACGCGGCACGCGCCGCATCCGCGCGGCCACTGGCCAGTTCCGCGGTCGCCAGCAGTGCATGGTAGTCCGCGACATTGACGCCGAGGCTCGTCAGATCCTGGCTCAAGGCGGTGTTCAGCACCGTGATCGCTTCCGGCAAGCGGCCTCGGTACAGCATCTGCAGCACTTTCGGATCGAACACGTCGTACGACGAAGGCTGCAGCGGCAGGGTGTCGAGCAGCTTCTGAGCGCCGTCGAGATCGCCATTGGCCTGATCGATCAAGGCCTTCTGGGCAGTCAGCGTGGCGTCGTCGGGCGTGATGCTCAGCGCCCGGTCGGCCACCGAGCGCGCCTCGGCCATCTGTCGGTTGATTCCGAGATACAGCGACAGCCGCGACAGCAGTTCCGGATTTCGCGGGTCCAGTTCGGCCGACTTCCGCAGCAGCGCGAGCACTGCCGGGAAGTCGCCATTGCGCCACTCGATCTGGGCCAGCGCGCTCAGCACGTCGGCACTGTTCGGCAGCTTGATCCGCGCGCGATTGAACGCTTCTTCGGCCGCCCGCAGATCGTCATCGCACATGAAGCGGACGTAGCCGCGGGCAAGATCGGTCTCACCGAGGTCCGGCGCCAGCCGCACGGCCGTTTCCAGCGCGTTGCGCGCGCGTTCGCACGGCCGCTGCTGCAGGTCGAAGCCGTAGAACGCGCGATTGGCATCGACCCGGGCCAGCCGCGCCCAGGCGAGCGCGAACTCCGGATCAAGCTCCACCGCCTTGCCGATCCAGAGCGCGGTGCTGCCGAGATAGCTGGCATCGAAGGTGCGGGCGTCGAGCGCGATGCCGCGCAGGTACGCGTCGTAGGCCTTGGCGTTGCGCGTCGGCGTCGACGCCAGATCCTGCTGCTGCACGCCGGTCAGCTTGGTCTGCAGCGCGGTGGCGATCGCGGTCGCGACTTCGCTCTGGACGCCGAAGATGTCGGTCAGCTGACGGTCGTAGGTTTCCGCCCACAGGCTGGAGTCGGAATCGGCCGCGATCAGCTGCACGGCGATCCGGGCCGAATCGCCATGGCGCTGGACGCTGCCTTCGACGATGTGGGTCACCGACAGATCCTTCGCGATCGTCCGCAGGTTCGCCGGCTGCGCGGCGTAGTAGGCCGTCGACGAGCGCGAGATCACCTTCAGCGAGCCGATCTTCGCCAGACGGGTCAGGATCTCGTCCTGAATGCCGGACGACAGATAGCTGCCGTCGTCCCCACCGCCAACGCTCTTGAACGGCATCACGGCGATCGAATGCCGGCCCTCGTCCGCACTCACGTCCGGTCCCGGTGACTTGCCGTAGCGCAGGGTCATGTCGATTCCGACCAGCGCCGCAACCGCCAGCAACGCGACCAGCACCGGCCGGGTCAGCACCGGCTCGAGGCCGGGCGGACGCTCCGGCAACTGCTCGATCTCGCTTTCGAGCCGGAGCCCGGACGGCGTCATCTCGTAGAACCACGAGATCAGCAGCGCCACCGGGAAACCGAGCGCAACCAGCACGACCAGCGCCCGGATCAGCCTGCCTTCCACGTCGAAGAACGGCAGCACCTGCGTCGCGACCTGGACCAGCAGCCAGCCGATCACGGCGTACATCGCGCCGGCCTTGTAGACATTGCGCCGCTGCAACTCGGCGAAGAACGAGCGCGTGCCGCCGGCGCGCCTGCCAACGCTGGTCTGGGCGACGTCGGCGGGATCGCGCGGACGGGTCATCGCCACCTGCCGCACCGCCTCGGCCTCGACCACGAAGACATCGAGGCTGCTGTCGATCTGCTTCAGTTCCGGTGCGTCGATTGCCGCCACCGGCAGGGCCAGCCGCTGGCGCACCGACCCGAGCACGGTCGACGACATGGCCAGGCCGCCGCGCGGCGACAGCGGCAGGATGCGCGCGGCGATGTTGATGCCATCTCCGAACACCCGCGTGCCACGCCGTTCGACATCGCCCAGGTGAACGCCTGCCCGGAGCACGACCGGTGGATCATCCGGATGCCCGGCGCAGACCTCGTGCAGACTTTGCTGGATCGCCACCACGGCTTCGACTGCCGCCAGCGCGCTGCTGAACTCGAGCAGGAAGCTGTCGCCGGCGGTTTCGATCTCGCGCCCGCCGTAGACCGGCAGCAGCGACCTGACCACCAGCCGCTGGCGATTCAGCAGGCGCTCGCCCAGCAGTTCGTCCCGGTGCACGAACGCGCTGAAGTCGACGATGTCGGTGAAGACGATCGCCGCCAACTGTCGCTCGAAACGGTCGCTGGTGGTCGCCAATTGCGCGCACTCCTGTTCGCGGTGAAGCCGCATCGGCCACGCAAGCGCGGGCCTCGTGCGCGCCGGATTCTAGCGTGACCGGCAACGGTCAGGCAGACCGCGCGCCACTTCGTCCTTGGCAAGGCAAATCAATGACTTCGCTCTGCCCTGCTGCACCGCCAACGGCTCCGATCGGGCCTCACCTCAATGCGGTACTTCCGACCTTTTCGGGGCGGCCTGGCTGGGGTTGCCTGGCCCCTTGGGACTGGCATCGGTTTGCGACGAACCCTCGCGGGTTCCGGGCCCTTTCGGCGCGCCGTCTTCGCGATTGGAAGTGGCGCCCGGAGCCGATGGCAGTGTGCCGTCATCGGCATCCGCATCGCGCGCTGGCGAGTCTGGGGACTCGGAAGATTCGACGCCGTCGGGTGCTTCAGCCGCTTCGGGTGCCTCGGGAACCTCCGATGGTTCCGTCGTCGGCTCGAGGGGCGTCGGCGTGTCCTGAGCATGGACGACGCCGAAAGCAAGAACGGCGGCCAGCGCCAGCATCCGGGCACGGCCACTGGGTTCGCGACGGCGGCGATCGCGGTCGGCATGGGACGGCATCATGGGCAGGCTCCTGAGCGGCGTTCGATGGAATTTTTTATAAGAATCAACGAGAAGCCGGAGCTTCCGGACGATGATTCGACATTGGATCGAGCGTAGCAGAGCCCTCCGCCGCTCAGGCGTCGTCGTCTGTAGGATTCTTCAACCTGTCGGCATCGTCGGCACCGAGTTGTGCCGATTCATCGTGATGCCGGTCACGGATGCCGCCGCCGATGCGACTCAGTCGTCGTGCAGCGCGTGCCGGGCGCGCCGCAACGCGTAGATGACGAACACGGCAATCACCGGGATCGCAAGGCCCACGAACAGGTCCGGCGAGACCGGCAGGCCGCCGGCCTTGCCGGCCTTGGCAACGTAGCCGACCAGCCCCGCGACGTAATAGACGATCGCGGCCACCGACAGCCCTTCGACCGTCTGCTGCAGCCGCAGTTGCTGCTTGGCCCGGCGGTCCATCGACGCCAGCAGCGCCTGATTCTGCCGTTCCCGGGTGATGTCCACCCGGGTCGACAGCAGCGCGCTGGCCTGCGCCACGCGCTCGGACAGGTCATGCAGCCGCTGCGCCACGGTGGCACAGGTGGCCACGGCCGGCGTCAGACGCCGCGCCATGAATTCCTCGATCGTCTGGATGCCGGCCAGTCGCTGCTCGCGCAACTCGGCAATGCGGGTCAGCACCAGCTGGTGATAGGCGCGACAGGCGTTGAAGCGGAACTGGCTGGCGGCGATGCCGCTTTCGACTTCGGCCGCAAGCCGGGTCAGCGCCTGCAGCAGCGTTTCGTCGTCACCGCCGTCAGCGGCGATGCGGTCGGTCAGCTCGGACAGTTCCTGTTCGATCGCCAGCGTCCGCGGCGAGTAGCGCTGCGCGATCGGCAGCGCCAGCAAGGCCAGCACGCGGTAGGCCTCGATCTCGAACAGGCGCTGCAAGGTCCGGCCCGCCTGACGCGGCGTCAGCGAGCGATCGATGATCAGGAAGCGGGCGAAGCCATCGCCATGCACGCGGAAGTCGGTATAGGTCAGCGCGGCGCGGTCGCCGACCTCGGCCCCGACCACCAGATGGCTGCCGAACGCCTGCTGCAGCGCGCCGGCCGCCTGCAGCGGCTCGTCGGCAATCAGCTCGGCATGGGCCGCCACGATGGTCGAACCCGGCAATCCGGCCAGCCAGCCGGGCGGCAGCAGCGCCGTCACCGGCTCCGCGAACGGCGTGCGGCTGGCACCGCTGGCCAGCACGGTGAAGCTCGAGAACTCGCCGTGACGCTCCCACTTCAGACGGATCGATCCGAGCTGGACGCTGAAATGCGTCGCGTCCGCCAGCGGCGGCAGCGCCGAATACTGCCGGCACAAGGCGGAAAGATGCTCGAGCTCGCGCGCCCGCTCGCTGCGCTCGACCAGCAAGGCCACGTAGGCCGCGCGCGATGGCGTTTCCACCGCTTCCGGCGGCCGCGCATGCACTTCGTTCGCGAGGATCAGGCGTTGCGGATGATCGGGCGGCAGCATGGTGCGAGCGGGCGTGGCGGCGGGGGCGACAGTATGGCGAAGGTCCGCGCGGGGCGGCAGGCGACCGATCAGCCGCGACCGGCGATCAGGCGATCGATGTCGGCCGGTGTCGGCGCGTAGGCGCCGGCATGACCGGCGACCACGGCCGCCGCGGCGGCGGCCCGTGCCGCCTGCTGCGCCAGGCTGGCGTTCGGCGCGGCGAGACGGGTGGCGATCCAGCAGCCCATGGCGGCATCGCCGCAGCCCACGGTATCGACCACCGGCACCGTGAACGCCGGCTGTTCGACCACCGCCGCACCGTCGAACACGGTCATGCCGCGCACGCCGCGGGTGATCATCAGCGCGGCCGCCGGCGCCTGCGCGCGGATGACGGCGACCGCCGCAGACTCATCGAGCCCGGGATACAGCGCCTGCAGGTCATCGTCGGAAAACTTCAGGAACGCGGCGCGGCGCAACAGATGCTCGAACACCGGCCGATAGGCCGGATCAGCCATCGGCCGGCGCCAGTTCGGATCGAAGGCGATGGCCTTGCCGGCCTCGAACGCGGCGTCGGCGATCGGCAAAAGGGTCGCGGCCAGCCGCGGCCGCGCAAGGCTGATGCCGCCGAAATGCAGGACCTCGGCCGCGTCGAGCCAGCCGGACGGCAGGCGGGCGGGATCGAAGTGCAGGTCGGCACTGTCATCGCCGACGAACTGGTATTCCGGCGGCTGGGTCGAGGTCACCATCGCCAGCAGCGGCGAACGCGCATGCGACTGCAGGTAGCGCAGGTCCAGGCCGTCGTCACGGCTGGCGCGGACGATCGCGTCGCCGAAGTAGTCCTGGCTGACCGCGGTCGCGCAGCCGGTGGCGATGCCGAGCCGCGCACCGACGCGCGCGACGTTCCAGCACGAGCCGCCGGGCCGATCGAGCCAGCGGCCGTCTGTGCCGCGGATCATGTCGGTCAGCGCTTCGCCGAACACGGCGTAGCGCGCCAGCGGTGCCGGGCTCACGCGCGCGGCCCGTCGAGTTGTGCCGCGAGTGCCGCGGCCACGCCGCGCAGCGCCGGCTGCTCGGCCGTGATCTCGACCGTCGCGATGCCGCGCAGATAAGCCTCGAAGCGGCCCTTGGCTTCGAACCGTCGGCGAAATTCGCCGCG
The DNA here is from genome assembly GCF_021732705.1 of Nevskia sp. Classification (GTDB taxonomy): domain Bacteria; phylum Pseudomonadota; class Gammaproteobacteria; order Nevskiales; family Nevskiaceae; genus Nevskia. The sequence goes on from NZ_JAKFUM010000016.1 coordinate 111,479, forward strand.
GTCGAAGGCACTGCCGAGCCCGCCGATGACGCCGCCGCCCAGATAAACGCCGCCGAGCGCGCCGAGCGTCACCGCGAGATTGCCGGCAAAGGTGCCGAGCATGCCGCTGAACACGGTGGCGGTCTCGCGGCACTGCGGGCACTCGCCCGACTGCGCACGGCGGGCGATGTCGGCCGGCGTCAGCGGCTCGACCGCCTCACCCCGCAGCGTGCACAGCGCGCGATGGATCAGCACCAGACCCGGCCCGGAGATCAGCCGCTCGCTCGACACATGGGCGAACTCGCGCTGCGCGAATTCGAGAATCGCGCGCTCGGTCGCCGTGGCCGGCGCGAACGTCGTGTGGCCGCCTTCGCTCGCCAGCGGCGTCCAGCGGCCATCGCCGGACGGAATCAGGCCGGACACGCCGAGCCCGGTGCCGGGGCCGACGAGGCCGATGGCGGCCTCCGCGCGACGCTCGCCGCCACCGATGGCGACCCGTTCGTCATCGCGCAGGTGGCGCAGCGACAGGGCCAGCGCGGTGAAGTCGTTCAGGACGCGGAAGGTGGTGAGGCCCAGTGCGGCGCGCAGCGCCTCGATCGAGAACTGCCAGTGGTGGTTGGTCATGCGCACGGCATCGCCATCGACCGGATTGGCGATGGCGATGGCCGCATGAAGCACGGCCGGCGAGCCGACGGCGGCCAGATAGGCGCGGATGGCCGATTCCGCGGTGTCATGCGCGGCGCAGGCCAGCACCTGCACATCCGTGATCAGGCCCGGTGCGCGTTCAAGCGCGAAGCGGGCGTTGGTGCCGCCGATGTCGGCCAGCAGGCGCGGCCCGTCGCTGTGCGGGGCGTTCATCCGCGCGCGACCGCCGCGAGCGAAGGCGCCGGCTGCCGCACGAACAGCACGGCGATGCCACCAGCGATCATCAGGCCGCCAGCGAGACGGATCACGTTCTCCGGATTGCCGTCGAGCCAGCGGTGGTAGATCAGCGGCAGGGTCACGATCTGGATCAGCATCGGGATCACGATGAACATGTTGAAGATGCCCATGTACAGGCCGGTGCGGTGCGCGGGAATGCTGCCGGCCAGCATGACGTACGGGTTGCCCATGATGCTGCCCCACGCAAGGCCGATGCCGATCATCGGGATGAACAGCAGCGCTTCGCTGTGGATCATCGGAATCGCCAGCATGCCGATGCCGGCCAGCGCCAGACAGACACTGTGCATCCGCGCGGCGCCGATCCGCCGCACCACGGGCACCATCGCGAACGCGCCGATGCAGGCAATGAAGTTGTAGAAGCCGCCGATGTGGCCATTGACGAGACCGGCATCGCGGAACGCGGTGGAGGTCTGGTCGGACGTACCGAACAGCGTCTGCGCCAGCGACAGCACGATGTACTGCCAGTAGCAGAACATCGCGTACCACTGGAACAGGCAGACGAGGAACAGCCGCCGCATCGTCTGCGGCATGTCGACGATGCCGGCGGCAATCTCGCGCAGCGTGGCCATCGCTCCGCGCGGCGCGTTGCGCGCGGCGGCGATTTCATCCGCCGTCATCGGGTGCTCGCGCGTGGTCAGCAGGGACACCGCGATAGAGCCGATCGAGAACACGGCGCCAGTGACGAACGCGGCGATCGTGATGTACGGGATGTTGCTGGCATTGACCGCATCCTTGTTCATGCCGATTAGCACCAGCAACGATGGCGTCAGATACGCCAAGGTCTGACCGAGGCCGGTGAACGCGCTCTGGGTCAGGAAGCCGAGCGAATGCTGGGACGAATCCAGCTTGTCGCTGACGAAGGCGCGATAAGGCTCCATCGTGACGTTGTTCGCGGCATCGAGAATCCACAGCAGGCTGGCCGCCATCCACAGGGTCTGGCTGAACGGCATCGCGAACAGGCCCAGGCTGCAGAAGATCGCGCCGATCAGGAAGTACGGCGTGCGCCGCCCCCAGCGGGTGACGGTGCGATCGCTCATCGCGCCGATGATCGGCTGCACCAGCAGCCCGGTCATCGGCCCGGCCAGCCACAGGTACGGCAGGCTGGCCTCGTCGGCGCCGAGATAGCGGTAGATCGGGCTCATGTTGCTTTGCTGCAGCCCGAAGCTGAACTGGATGCCGAAGAACCCGAAGTTCATCGCGAGAATCTGCGCGAAGTTGAGGCGAGGCTTGCGCATGACGGGGCTCGGAGCGGGTTGGGTTCGAATGGCGGAAGCGGAATCAGGCCGGCAGCGCGGCGACCGGCATCGGCGACAACGGCACCAGCCGCTTGCGGCCCGCGATCATGGCTGCCGCACCAGCCAGCACAGATCCCACGGCGCCAGCGACAGCGCCGCGGTGGCGGCCTGACCGGTGAAGGCATCGGACCACGGCGCACTATTGTCGATGTCGCCGAGCGCTGACAACGGCAGCGTCTTCGGCAGCGCCGAGAAGTTCATCACCGCGACGAATGCGTCGCCACGCGCGAGCACCAGCAGCGACGGATCGGCTGTCGTCAGGCGGCGACGCGGCTGATCGGCCGCCAGCATCGGCAGCTGCTTGCGGACCTGCACCAGCTCGCGCAGCAGCGCATGGATGCGCGCGGACGGGCTGCCCGGGCGGTCGCGCGCGATCCAGCGTGCGGTGTCGAGCAACGGCCGCTGCAGCCAGCGGCCATCGGCATCGCGCAGCGCGGCGTGGGCGTCGGATTCGTCATTGCCCTGCCCCAGCTCGTCGCCCATGTAGATCAGCGGCAGGCCACCGAAGCTCAGCGCCAGCGCGTACAACAGGCGGATGCGGCGTTCGGCATGGACGATCTCGTCGTCCGTGGTCGCCGTGCTCAGGCCGGTCAGCGCCGCCGTCATGCCATTGCTGCCGAACACCGGCACCTCGGCGCTGGTCTGGAACGCCTGGCCGCGCGCGAAGCTGCCGTCGACTTCGCCGGCCAGAAAGCGCGAGACCGGCGTCAGCCGCTGCGAGAAGCTTTCGCCGCCGGCCGCGATTTCCGGCTTGAGCGTGCTCCAGACGATGTCGTCATGGCAGCGCACGTAGGTCAGCCAGGTCGCCGATGACGGCAGCTCCGGCGTGCCGTCGATGACCCGCGCCAGCAGGTCGGTGCGCTGCTCGGCCAGCGCTGCCCAGCCGGCCGCCATCAGGCTGCTGTGGTATGCCAGATGGCATTCGTGACCACGGGCCTCGCCGCTGCCGAAGTACGGCGGCAGCTCGGCCGTCGGCACGATCGCTTCGGCCTTCAGCAGCACGCCCGGCGCCGCCAGTTCGATCACCGCACGCAGCGCCTGCAGGATCAGATGAACTTCCGGCTGGTTGACGCAGGACGTGCCCGGCCGCTTCCACAGGAACGGCGAGGAATCCAGACGGAACACCTCGACGCCGTGGTTGGCGAGGCCGAGCAGGGCCTTGGCGATGTCGGCGAACACGGCGCGATTGCCGTAGTTCAGGTCCCACTGGTACGGATAGAACGTCGACCAGACCCAGCCGCCCAGCGCCGGCACCGCGGTGAAGTTACCGGGGGCGACCTCCGGGAACACCTGCGACAGCTGCGCTTCATAGGCATCCGGCAGGCTGCGGTCGGGAAACACATGGAAGTAGTCGCGGTAGCGTGCCTCGCCGCGCAGCGCGGCCTGCGCCCACGGATGGTCGCTGGCGACATGATTCAGCACGAAATCGCCGCAGAGGCTGATGCCGCTCGCTCGCAGCTGCGCCGTCAGCGCATCGAGATCGGCCATCGTGCCGAGGCGCGGCTCGATCGCCTCGAAACTGGCGACGGCGAAGCCGCCATCGTTGTCGCCGGCCTGCATCTTCAGGAACGGCAGCAGGTGCAGGTAGGTCACGCCGAGTTCGCGCAGGTACGGCACGCGCTGCCGTACGCCGTCCAGCGTGCCGGCGAAGCGATCGACATAGGCGCAGTAGCCGAGCATCCGCGACTGCAGGAACCAGTCCGGATGCGCCAGCCGATCTTCGTCCAGCGCCAGCAGTTCCGCCGGTCGCGCGGCAAGGCACTGGCCGATGGTCTGCAGCAGTTCGCCCAGCCAGCCGTCAAAGCCTGTGGCGTCGTCCTTGCCGTACAAGGCCTGCAAGGTGCCGACCAGCGCGCCAACGTGGCGATCGAAGCGGACCTCGGCCAGCGCCTGGCGGTCCATGGGCAGCGCGGACAGCAGGCTGCGGCGGAGCGCGGCCAGCAAGTCGGGATGTTCAGGCTTCATCGACAGAGGGTCCATCCTCGGGGACGCCGGCAAGGCGCGGGGTGGGCAATGGCGGAACGTTCAAAACGGGCACCGGGCGCGCGAGCCTCTCTTCTCGCGCACCCGGGCCCGGACTGATCACGGCAGGCCGCGATCAGAAGTCGTAACGGATCGAACCCAGCAGCGAGCGGCCATTCAGCGGACGTGCTCGGACAATGCTGCCCGGCGCGCCGGTCGCCTCTTCGGCTTCGGTGACGACAAACTCGTCGAGCAGGTTGTTGGCGCTGATCGAGATCGAGATCGACTGCGTCAGGTTGTACCCGGCGTAGGCATTGACCAGCGTGTAGGCCTGCTGCTTCAGCGCGTTCGCCTGCTGGTTGTCGTCGTTCAGGAAGTAGCCGGTCGAACCCTGAAGCGTGATGCCGGCGGTCCAGTTCGCGGCGCGGTAGCGCGGGCTCACCGTCCAGATCAGCTCGGCCTGACGGCGCGGACGATTGCCGACCACGGCCGGGTTCAGCCGGTCCTTGTCGATCTCGGCGTGCGTGTAGGTCGTGTTGCCGGCGATCTCGAAGCCGGTGCCCGGCAGGCGGTAGCTGCTTTCCAGTTCCAGACCGTAGGCGGCATAGGTGCGCAGGAAGGTCTGGCCGTTGGTCAGATCGGCGTTGGTCTCGTCGGTGATCGTGTAGAACGCCGTCGGGTAGAACGTGAAGCCGCGTGCCCGGATCTTGTAGCCGCCTTCGATCTGGCGAACGGTGTCGTAGCCCTTGGTGGTCGAGGCCAGCGAGCCGTCGGCATTCACGGCGCCGGCGATCTGCAACAGACGATCGGCATTGAAGCGGGCGCCGACGCTGTAGCGGAAGAACGCCGACGAGCGCTGATCGATGCGGTAGGCGCCGCCAAGCGAGTACTCGAAGTGATCGGCGCGATAGTTGACGCGACCGGTCGGATCGAAGCCGCCGACGAACGCCGCGCCGACCGTTTCCAGCCCCGGGCTGATCGTGCCGTCGCCGTTGTAGTCGATCGGCGTGCCGCCGCTGGTCTGGTACAGCGTGCCGCGGGCGCGAATGGTGTCGAAGCGGCCGCTGACATCCCAGCTGAACTCGTTGTTGGCGCCGAACTGGCCACCGATGTTCAGATACGGCGCGGTGGTGTCGTAGTTCAGATCCCACGACCACGACAGCAGGCCCGGGTTGTACAGGCCCTGGTTGTTCGCGATCTGGTCGCCGTTCGGCGCGGTCACGGCCAGACCGACCGGATCACGGCCAACGGTCTGCAGCAGGAACTGCCACGAGTTCCAGTCGATCGAGACGTTCTGGTGCGAGTAGTAGAAGCCGGCCGTCGCGGTGATGCCGGCGAAGGTCTTCGACAGCTTCAGGTCGTTGACCAGCAAGCCGACGTCCTTGAACGAGGTATCGAACAGCAGGTTCTGGAATGCCAGCCCGTTGTAGGCCTGGCCGCGGTTCGGACCCTGCCCGATGCGGACGGTCGAGCCGGCGCAGGCGTCGCACAGGCCATTGGCCAGGGTCTGGGCATTGCCGACGCCCGCCGTGAACGGCGAGATGAAACCGCCGCCGACATCGGACTTGCGGAACTTGTTGTTGACCTTCCAGCCGTCGCCCACGTCCTTGTCGAACTCGAAGCCGTAGGCGGTGACCAGCGCGTGGATGCCATCGGTGAGATCGCGGTTGCGGCGGTTGCCGAAGGCGTCGTACGTGACGATCTGCGACTGGTAGCGGCTGAACAGCGTGTCTCGGCTGGCGTCATAGCCCGGCACGCCACCGAACTCGCCGCTGCCCTTGTAGGTGACCGGCGACGGCAGGTAGCTGGAGATGCGGTCGTTCAGGTGCTTGAAGTAGAAGCGCAGGAAACCGCCATCCAGGCGCTTGGTGATGTTGGCCTTGATCTGGCCGCCGTTGTCGCCGGTCAGGCCGGTGTGACGCACGCCTTCGCCGGTGCGGTAGAAGCCGCCGACGTGATAGCTGATGGTGTCGGTGGCCTTGCCGCCGTACGAGAAATCGGTGCGGTAGCTGGTGTAGTCGACGCCGACGCTCTGCGCGATCGAACCGCCTTCGTTCTCGCCGGTGTTGCTGATGAAATTGATGATGCCGCCGGGCGAGTTGCTGGCGAAGGTCGAAGCCGAGCCGCCGCGAATCGATTCGACGCGGGAGACGGAGCCATCGAGGCGAATGAAGTTGTCGGCATTGGCGAAGTTCAGGTCGCCGAACTCGAGCACCGGCAGGCCGTCTTCCCACAGCTGCAGATATTTCGAGCCGCCGGTGGCCAGCGGAATGCCGCGGATGGTGATGTTGGCGTTGCCCTCGCCGCCCGACGATTCGGCACGAATGCCGGGCAGGCTGCGGAACAGTTCGGCAGTCGAGCGCGGCGCAACGCGGGCCGCGGCTTCGAGATCGAGCGAACTGGTGGAAACGCTGGAGTCCAGTCGGTTGACCGGACGGGCAACACCGGTGACGACGACTTCCTGGAGCTTCGCCGGATCGGCCGGCGTGCTGCCGTCAGCGGCCTTGTCGGTCGGGGTAGTGGCGGCCGCGGCGGCTTCGTCGGCAGCCAGCGCTGGCGCTGCGTTGATCAGGAACAGCGACGCTGCAGCGGCAGCGATCAGGCGCGGCTTCAAAACGGACGGCTTGTGCATGGCTCTCCTCCACGTACGACGGTTTGGTCTTGTCTTCTGGTGCCGCTTTTTTGGTCTGCGTCCACTCGCCACAGCACGGCTGCCGGCGGCTTTCGTCAGGTCGATCACCGCTGTGCGCGCTTTCACGCGGAACGATGACGATTGGATTGCACCGGAGTATGCGAGGCGATGAAATCGATTGCAACTAGAGTTTTCACCCAAGCTGCGGGTGAAAAGCGCATCAGGATTCCAGACGCGTCCGGTTCGCCCGTCGCGAACTCAGCCGCCGCCCGCGCCGCGTGAACCGCCGACAACGGCCAGCAGCAGCATCGCCCAGAGCCCGAGCACCGCGACGAAATTGATGGTGAAGACGAGCCCGCGCAGCCGCAGATTCGGCAGCGCGATCTGCACCGCGCTGTGCAGCACGCGGCCGGCGACGAAGACCCAGGCCAGCCCGACGGCAGCCCGACCGTCGACGGCATTGCCCATCACCATCAGCAGCAGACAGGCGATGTGGAAGAACAGCGGCCACTCGAACTGGTTCGACAGGTTGGCGCTGATCCGTGGCTCGACCGCCGCCCACGGGTTGCGCCCGTCCGGCGCGCGGCCCCACCCCCACACGGCGGGTGCGCGCGCCACCGTCAGCAGCGCGTACAGCACGGTGGACAGCGCAACGTGCGCAGCCATCGGCAGGATCAGGTCTTCAAGCAGGCGCAGAGCAACGACGGGCGGCATCAGCGCTCTTGATGGGTGCTGGCAGCGCGCCGCGCCGCGAACCGGCGGCTTGCAAGCCCGGCGTTCAGGCGGCCGGCACGCGGCTGGTTTCGCGGATCACCAGCTCGGTGGCGACCACACGCGATGCCGGTTCCTGATGGCCAATGCGCTCGATCAGCGCCGCCACCAGTTCCCGGCCGCCGGCTTCGATGTCTTGCCGGACCGTGGTCAGCGGCAGATGGAAGTAGCTGGCCATCGCAACGTCGTCATACCCGACGACGGAGACATCGCGCGGGACCTTCAGGCCCTGCTGTTCGAGCGCGCCGATGGCGGTCAGCGCCAGCAGGTCGCTGCAGGCGAACACGGCATCGAACGGCGCCTGCCGGCGCTTCAACTCGGCCATCGCCTGACGTGCGCCATCGGCGAGGAACGACGCCGCAATCGACAATCGCTCGTCGGCGACGATGCCGTGCCGTGCCAGCGCCCGGCGATAGCCTTCCATGCGCTGCGCGACTTCCGGGAACACGGTATCGCCGATGAATGCGATGCGACGGCGACCGCAGGCGATCAGATGCTCGGTTGCCAGTTCGCCGCCGGCGATGTTGTCGCAGCCGACCGTGCAGTAGCCGCCGTCGGTCATCTGCGCGCCCCACACCACCAGCGGCACGCCGCGCTCGGCCATCGCCTTCAGCTGCTCGTGATGGCGCCACTGGCCGATCAGGATGATGCCCATCGCGCGGCCGGCATTGTAGAGCTGCGCGGCACAGTCCAGCTCGCTGGCATCGACCCGCGACACCAGCATGTCGTAACCGCGCTCGGTCAGGGCATCGGCGATCGCGCCGAACATGCTGAGGAAGAAAGGATCCGACACGCTCTGGCGCGAGTCGCGTTCGTACGGCAGCACCAGCGCCACGGTCTTGTTCTGCCCCAGACGCAGGTGCTTGGCGCCGGCATTGATCGTGTAGTTCATCGACCGCGCCAGCTCGGCAATCCGGGCGCGGGTCTCGGGTGTCACCAGCGGGCTGTCGTTCAGCGCACGCGACACGGTGGCCGTCGACACGCCCGCCATCTTGGCGATGTCGACCATCTGCAGCCGGGGCTTGGCACCGGGCGGTGTCGGGGTCTTCCGAGATTGCTTGTTGGTCATCCTGCAAGTCTGTCGGATGTGGAGCCGGCGCGGCAATGCCGCCGACCCGCGATGGCGCTGCCGCCGATCCGGCACGCAAGCCGGGTGCCAGCCGCATTTCCGCTCGCGCAGACGCGCGTCGCTGGAGGCCCGACCGCGCGGCGGGAGCGATCCGACCTCGCCCATTCGAGTCGACCAAGACGATGTCTTGACCAGGTCGCGGCGCCTGCGGAACGCGGCAACGCGATGCCGGCCTGCGATCCGCATCGGGTTGCCCGCAGCCACTTCCCGCGTGCCGGCTGCCGACCGGTTGCCCGACGTGTTTGCGCGCAGAGCGGACTTCACGCAAATGTTGACACTGTAAATTTTACGGTGTTAATTTACGTTCATGCCCCGCGCCCAGCACAGCCCTGCCGCCGTCGATGCCACCCGCCAGCGTCTGGCCGCGCTCGCGCTCGACATCTATCGCGTTGAAGGGCTGGACGCGATTTCGTTCCGTCGACTCGCCGAAGCCGCGGGCATCAGCCACACGCTGCCGTACCGCTATTTCGACAGCAAGGAAGCATTGCTGGTCGCCCTGCGCGTGCAGTGCATGGAACACTTCGAGCAGTTCGTCCGCGCGCGCGAGCCGTCGCAGGCGGCACCGATGCCGCGGATCGAGTCGCTCGCGGCGGCCTACGTCGAGTACGTGCGGGCGCATCCGGCCGACTATCAGCTGATCTTCTCGACGCATCAGCCAGCGATCAACCAGTACCCGGATCTGCTCGCCGCGCGCCGCAGCCTGTTCGAGCACGCGGTATCGGTGGTGCAGCACGCGATCGATGCCGGCGTGCTGCACGGCGATGCGCGGGTGCTCACCCACCTGTTCTGGATTTCGCTGCACGGCCTGATGACGCTGCACGCCGCTGGCCAGCTGGTGCACGGCCTGACGCTCGAGGCGCTGATCGCGCCGCTGGTGACCCGCATGGTCCAGACCACAACGAGCGCGCCGACGCCCGGCCCGGCCGCTTCGAAACCGGCTCCGGCATCCGCCGATGTCATCGTCCTTGCCCCGCGCCGGCGCAAGCCAACCGCCTGACCAACCCTCGCCGATCGTCATCGCCATGAGCGCTGCCCCTGTCCTGACCACGCACCTCGATCCGCAACAGAAAGCCGAGTTCCGCAGGCTGACCACGGCACCGATACTGGCGTGGCCGACGGTCTGGCTGTGGGCGCTGGTGATGACGGTCTACATCGGCTCGGATGTGCTGTCGGTACTGGGCACGATTCCGCTATGGCTCGGCATGCTCGTCAACGGCGCCATCGGCTATCTCGCGTTCAGCGTCGTTCACGACTCGATCCACCGGGCGATCTCGACCAACGCCCGCGTCAACGACTGGATCGGCCAGAGCGCGGTCTTCCTCGGCGCGCCCTACGTCAACCTGAAGCTGTTCCGCTGGGCCCATATCCTTCACCACCGCTACACCAGCGGCCCGCGCGATCCGGACATCGTGCTGCACGGCGCGACCTGGACCTTGCCGTTCCGCTGGCTGCTGATCGACGTGATCTACCTGATCCACTCGATCCGGCATGGCGACAAGGTGTCGAAGCCTTATCTCGTCACGTCACTGTGGATGACGCTCGGCACCGTCATCGTGTTCGGCTCATTCACCGCGATGGGCTACGGCTGGCACGTGCTGATGCTGTGGTTCGTGCCGTCGCGGATGATCTTTCTCGCGCTTGGCTTCAGTTTTTTCTGGCTGCCGCACGTTCCGCACGACACCCGGCAGGACGTCAACTTCACCAAGGCCACCGCCATCCGCCTGGGTCACGAGTGGTTGCTGACGCCGGTGCTGCAGTATCAGAACTACCACCTGATCCACCATCTGTATCCGACCACGCCGTTCTACAACAACCTGCGTGTGTGGCAGTTGCTGGAGCCGGCGCTGCGCCAGCAGGATCTGGCGATCCAGCACGGCTTTGCGATCCAGCCGACGATCTATCCGGCACCGGCCGCGACGTTGCCGACGGCCACCGCCGCGGCCGCGGCCGCCTGATCCACTGACACGAGACGCTGCCATGCCCGCTGCCACTCGCCGCTATCGCTGCCGCTACTGCAGTCACGTGTATGACGAAGCGCTGGGCGATCCCGACAGCAGCATCGCACCCGGCACCCGTTTCGAAGACATTCCGGACGACTGGATGTGCCCGGAATGCGGTGCCGGCAAGGGCGACTACGATCTGATCGAGGCCTGATCAGGGTCGGGTCCGGCAAAGCCCAGCGGCTGCTCGACACGCCCCTGGCCGCGACACGCCGACCAGACCTCGACAGACGTGCCTGTGCCGCGCCGACGACAGTCGTGCCGACCGCCGCCGGCAGCCTCGGCTTCAGGCCTTGATCGACGGGTCGACGTCGCTGACGCTGGTGCCGCGCTGGATCGCCAGGCGGTCGACGATCTGCGAGAACGCCTGCAGCGAGGCGAAGTGGTGGTAGACCATCTCGAGCATCTCGTTGTCGAGCAGTTCCAGCTTCGCCTCGTTCGACAGCTTGTACAGGGCCCCGCGCTCGATCACGCGCAAGCCGGACATCGCGAACTGCTCGCCATTGCGCAGCCGCGCCTCGGCATTGACCGACACCAGCAGGCCCAGCTCGGCAATCCGCGTGGCGAAGCGCCGCGCCTGTTCCATCTGCGCGTCGTAGTGCTGCAAAAATTCCAGCATCTGGTTCAGGTACGCCGTCTTTTCACCGGCCGTGTCGAACAGCGGTGCGCCGTCGACATTGCTGAACTCCGGACAAGCCCGATCGATCGCCACGGTGAACGTGCCCGGCGACTGCTCGGGCCCGCGCGCGAGCGCGAACGGATAGCAGCGCAGGTAGGCCGGCACGTAGCGACCCTGCCATCGGCCATCGGCGCCGACGAACAGGTTTTCGGCATTGGTCAGGCCGACCAGCGCCACCAGATGCAGGTTGGGACCGTCGCCGGCGAACACCACCGGGTATTCCTGCGCGATGCGCGGCAGCTCGCCGTACACGATCGGAATGGCATTGGTGCCGGTCGCGAACTGGTAGCTCTCGCGCGGCTTGCGCCGCAACATCCGGTGCACGCTGGAATCCAGCGCTTCGATGCTGCGGAAGAACAGCGGCAGGCCTTGCGCGGCCGCAGCGGCAGCGGCATCGCGCGGAGGCGGCGTGGCAGTGGCGGCAGCAGCCGGCGCGCTTGCGTCATTCATCATCGGACTCCTTCGATTCGATCTGGTCCTCGGGCAGACGCATGCCTGACGGGACGATGCCATAGGTGCGGAAACGGGCGCTGATCAACGCCGGATCGATGTAAGAATCGCTGACGTTGTTCGACTGCTGCGCCGAGCCGGTGCTGCCGGCGATTTCCGAATTGAAGCCGCCGACACCATCGAGCAGCAGGAAGGTGCCATTGGCCGTGCGGGCGGTAACGTAAGCAGGCCGTATCCGGACGTCAATGATGGTCTGGTTGCCGGTGCCGGTGACGCGCAGCGACTGACCCTCGCCATTGCCGCGGCGGCCGATGCCGCCGTCCGGCACGAAGTAGCGGCCGGTGGTGTTGCGAATCTCGGAATCGCGAAGCTGCAGCAGGTCGCCGCCGATCACGCCGAGGTAGGTGGTGAAGCCGGTGGCATCGAGGTTGAAGATGCCGAGCGTGCCCTCGGTGGTCAGGCTGAAGGTGCCGCGCGACTGGAACTGCGACACGGTGCCGACCCGATTGGCGATGAAGCTGTTCTCGCTGCCGAACGAGGCACTGCCCAGCGAGCGGCCCGTCAGGACGTCGGCCAGGATGCGGCCGCCCACGCCTTCGACGATCGTGCCGGCCGAGTTCAGCGTCACCGTGCCGTCGACCGTCACCGCATGCTGCGAGCGCAAGGTGCCGTCGATCGCGATACCGCCCTGCGTCGTGGTCAATGCGACATTGCCGGTGCCGCCGTCGACCACGGCATTGCTGGCGACCGTCAGCGCCTGGGCATTGCTCAGTGCAAAGCCATTGGTCGTGAACGCGCCGAGCCGATCGATGCGGTTCGCCGCCAGCAGGCTGGTTGCGCCCTGCGAACTGCCGCTGAGCGTGTCGGCGGTGATGACGCCGGCATTCGACTGCCGAATCGCACCACCGCGCGCGTTCAGCACCACTTCGTCAGCGCTGACCGCAGCGTTCAAGGCAAGGTCTCGGCCTGCGGTCAGTCGGGCATCGCCGCCCGTGCTGACCGCGCCATCCACGGTCAGATCGCCGGACGTGGACTCCACCCGGATATCGCCGCTGCCGGTGCTGCCGCGAATCGACGCACCATTCGCTTCGACGATGTTGATCGCGCCGCTGCCATTGCCGGTGAACGCGATGGTCGCGGCATCGGTCAGCACGGGCGCTGCCACGCTGCCGATGCCACCGTTGCTGCCGCCAGCGATGAGGCTCAGGGCATTGGCGCGAACGGTACCGCCGGTGCGCTGCAGGCTGCCGGCGGTCGCGGTCAGGCTGGCATCGCCGCGGGTGGCGATGTCACCCGCCACGGTCAGGTCGCCGGTCTGCGTGGCCAGTGCGATGTTGCCGCTGCCGGTGGCACCGGAGAAGCCGGCGCCGTTGGCATCGACGATGTCGACCGTACCGCTGCCAGTGCCGAGGAAAGCGACGGCGTTGGCATCGGTCAGGATCGCAGCGCCCGCGGCACCGATGGCACCGTTGGCGCCGCCGGCGGTCAGCGTGACCGTGCCGCCGCTGACCGTGCCAGCCGCGCGCAGGATGCTGCCGCTGCTCGCGGTCAGCGCCGTGTTGCCGGTGCTGCCGACATTGCCGCCGACGACCAGATTGCCCGCCGCGGCACTGATCCGGATGTCGCCGCTGCCGGTGCTGCCGGAAATCGTCGCGCCGTTGATCTCGCTGATGTCGACGCTGCCACTGCCGGCGCCGGTGAAGACAATGGCGTCGGCATCGGTGACGATCGGCGCACGGTTGCCGCCGATCGAGCCGCCGATCGAGCCACCAGCCGTGCCGCTGCCGCCCGCAATCAAGGTCACGGTGCCGCCGCGCACGGTCCCGGCTATGCGCAGGATGCTGCCGGCGCTCGCGGTCAGGCGGGTGTTGCCGCTGGCGCTGATATCGCCGCCGACCGTGAGATTGCCCAGCGTCTCGGTCACCACGATCGATCCGCCGCGACTGCTGCCATCCACGACCACGCCTTGGGCCTGCGCGTTTCCGATCGCGACGTCGCCGCTGGCGGTATCGAAGCTCAATGCGGCCACCGCCGTTTCCAGCGCATCACCGCCGGCGCCGATGCCGGTGACGGCAGTGGCGACGAGGCGATCGGCCGTGACATTGACCGCAGCGCCGTTGCTATCGACGATCGCGCCCGCCGAGCTCAGCAGCGCGTCATTGCCGAGGGCCCGCAGTTCGCCGATCACCAGATTGCCGCTGCCGGTGGTGGCGATCTGCAGATCGTCGTCGTCATCGGTCCCCCCGACATCGGCGGCGGTCACGGTCAGCGTGCCGCGATCGTTGCTGATCGCGATGGCGCCGTTGCCGGTGCTGGCGCTGGATACGTTCAGCGCTTGACCGCCGGTCTGGTCGAATCGGATCGTACCGTTGCCGGTGCGAAGCTCGGCGACGGTGACCGTCGACGTCGCAAGACTATCGAGATCGATGTTGCCGTTGGTGCTGCGCGCGGTCAGGTTTCCAGTGCTGACGCCCAGCGCGCCGTTGGCACCATTGCCGATGCCGCTGCCGGCCGTCAGCAACACGTTGGCGGCCGAGATGTCGGCAGCCGCATCGGCATCGATCGTGATGATCGAGCCACCAGCCGTCACGCGCACATCATTGCCAAGGGCCTGAACGTCACCGACCGCGATATCGCCGCTGCCGGTCGTCAGCAAGGTCAGGTTGTCGCTGGCATCGCTGCCACCGGCCGTCGCGCGGTTCACGGTCAGTTGCCCCTCGGCGTTGCTGATGCTGATCGCCCCGTCGGCCGTGCTGGCGTCTTGCACCATGAGGGCCTGGCCACCGGTCTGATCGAGCGTGATGCTGCCGATGCCGGTCGCCAGACGGCTGACGACCAAGGTGCCGGATTCCGACAAGCCCTGACTGTTGAGATCGATATTGCCGTTGACACTGGTCGCCGACAGCGTTGCACCGTAGACGTTCAACGCCCCGTTGGCGTCGTTGCCAATCCCGCGGCCGGCCTCGAGAACGACATCGAGGCCAATGACCCCTGCGTCAAGACTGTTGCTGAGTGCCGTGATGGCACCACCGGCCTGCAGCAGAGCCCGCGCGCCGCCAACAACCGTCCCGACGATCAGGTCGCCCGCGCTGCTCAGTTGCACGGTCGGCAGGGTATTGCCCGCAAACGCACCGATCGTCGCATTCTCGACCGTCAGCCTCGCACCATCGTTCTGAATCGTGGTCGAGCCGCTCTGCTGGTTCTCCGCGCGGATCACCTTCAGATCTTGGTTGCCGGTCTGGTTGAAGCGGATATCGCCATTGCGCGCAGTAAGGTTGGCAACCGTGACAGCGGTGGTTGCGAGGCTATCGAGGTAGACGCCGCCGGAGAACGCTGACGCCGACAATTGGCCGCCGCCGGTCAAGGTCAAGTCGATTGCACCCTGGCTGCCAGTGCCGATGCCGGTCGCGCTGGCCAGCGTGATGTTCGCGGCACGGATGTCGGCGCTAGCGTCGTTGTCGGCAGCCACAATTGCTCCAGCCTGCAAGCTCACCGAATTGCCGGCGATGCTGCCAACTGCGAGCTCGCTGCTTTCGTTGAGGACGACGATCTGGACATTGCCGCGCTGCGCCGTGACATCGGTGGCGGTGACGTCTCCCGCTTCGCGGGTGAGGATGCGGATGTTGCCGTCAGCCGCCGTGACCGAATCGAGAGTGATGCCGTCACGTTCGTTGATGGTTAGATCGCCGACCCCGGTGACGAGGCCGGAATAATGGTCAACGGCGGTATTCAGAACCGTGCGGTCGCCGGATACGGTGGTCAGCGACTGGCCCTCGACCCGCGAATCGACCGTGCCAATGATCGCGCCGCCGGCCGTCAGCGACACGTCGACTCCGCGGACGGTGCCGGTGCCGAGCACCAGATCGCTGGCGCGCGCGGTGATCACCGTGCGGTTGCCGCCATCGACGTTGTTGATCGTCAGCGAGCCGTTCGCAGCCGAGCTCAGGCTCAAACCTTGCGCCGTGAAGGTATCGACGCGACTGATATCGTTGAGGCCATCAAGCGTCGCACTGCCGCTGACCTGCCCGCTCAAGATCTCGGCGGTGATCACACCGGCGGTCTGCACGACACTGCCAGTGACATCCAGCGCCGTCCGGACCCCGCGCAGATCGCCGGTCACATTCAGATCCCCGGCATTGCGGATCGTGGTGCGAATGCCGCCGTCAACGGATCCGGAAATCGTCAGCGCGCGCGTGTTGACGAGGTCCAGCCCGTTCGCGGTGAAGCTCGCGAGCTCCGCGATGGCATTGGCTCCGGTGAGCGCGGCGACGCCGCCGGCACTGCCCGTCAACAGCCGCGTGGTGAGCCCGGCATTGCCGGCTTGCGTGATCGCGCTGGCGGCCACCAGCCGCGAAGTGTCGGCACTGAGGTTCGAGGTCAGGATCAGATCCGCAGCGGATGCCAGATCGAGATTGCGCACGGCCAGATCGCCCTGCACGTCGATGTCCCCGGTCGTCGTCTGCAGTCGGAGATCGCCGGCACCATCGCCGATGGCCACGCCGCTGCCGACCGTGAGTCGCTGACCGTTGACGAGGCTCAGGTTCGCAGCCGAGAAATCGCGCAGCGTGCCGATCCGGTTGCCGGCTTCCAGCGTCGCATTGCCACCGGTGCGGCCGCTCAGCTGCGCGGTCTCGATCACGCCTTCCGCTGTCTGGCCCAGATTGCCGGCAGCGCGAAGGTCCAAGGTCGAAGCCGCATTCACTGCGCGCGTGAGCTGCAGATCCGCCGCGGAATCCAGCGCGATGTCGACTGCGGTCAGTGCCGAATTGACGGTCAAGCCGCCGACAGTCGTCGCCAGCCGCACGCGCTGCGGCGCCTGCAGCCCGTTGCTCAGCGTGCCGTTGACGATCAGGGCCTGAGCGTTGCTCAGGTTGAGGTTCGGCGCCGAGTAGTTCCCGAGCACATCGATGCGATTCGCGGCCGTCAACGTGCTGTCGCCGGCTGACTGCCCGGTCAGCAGTGCCGTGTCGATGATGCCGGCCGCCGTTTGCGTGATCGTGCCGCCAGACGTCAGCGATACCGAGTTCGCAGTGACCGCGTTGGCGAGCAGAAGGTCGGTGGCCGAGCCGAGCGCCAGCGCATCGGCGGTGAGCGCCGTGTTGATGGTCAGCGTGCCTGCCGACGTGCTCAGGCTCAGATCGCCGGGAACCCCGCCAACGCCGACCGTCAGAGGCCCGTTCACGGCCAGCGACTGTGCATTGTTCAGCGTCAGATTGGCTGCCGTTATCGTGCCAAGTGCATCGATCCGATTGGCACCGGTCAGGCGGGTATCGCCATCCGAGCGGAGATCGAGCAGGCCGGTATCGATCACGCCGTTCGCGGTCTGCGCTATGTCGCCGCCGGCATCGAGGCTGACGGTGTTGCCAGCTACGGTCTGTGTCAGCGTCAGATCGGTGGCAGACGCCAGCACAACGTCATCGGCGACGATGTCGGTATTGACGGTCAAGCCACCTGCGCTGGTTCGCAGGCTGAGATCGCCGAGCCCGCCGCCGATGGTCAGCGGTCCGTTGACCGTCAGCGCCCGGGAATTGCTCAGGCTCAGATTGGCGGCGGTGAATCCTCCAAGCGTGTCGATGAGATTGGCGGCGTTCAATGTGGTGCTGCCGACGGAACTGCCGGTCAGTACGACGACATCGAGAATGCCCGCCGAGGTCTGGCTGATCCCGCCGCCGGATCGCAGGTCCAGCGTGTTGCCGGTGACGGCATTGCTCAGCAGCAGATCGGTCGCCGAGTTCAAGGCGATGTCGTCGGCCACGATTTCGGTATTGATCGACAGCGAGCCTGCGGTCGTGCGGAGGCTCAGATCGCCTGCGCCGGAGCCGATGACCAGCGGTCCGTTGACCGCCAGCGACTGGGCGTTGGTCAGGCTCAGGCTGCCGACGGACACCGGCCCAAGCGCATCGATCCGATTGGCGCCGTCCAGCACCGCACGGCCACCGGCGGCAATCCGGAGCAGCGGCGTGGTGATGATCCCCGAATTCTGCGTGATGGTTCCGGCATCGAAACCGATGCTGTCCGAAGCAGACAGCGATGCACCGAGGACGAGCTCTCCAAGCACACGCGCGGAGATCGAACCGGCACTGATGTCGGACAGGATGGTCAGATCATTGCCGGCACCGACCACCTGAAGCGTCACGTCACCGGTCGGCGAAACATTGATCGGGCCCTCCACTCGCAGATCGGTCACGTTGCGCACGCTGAGGTTGCCAGCGGTGACATCGTGCAGACGGTCGATGCGGTTCTGCCCCGTGAGACTGAACCCGGATGGTCCGGTGCCGCTGACGCCGCCTGCGGTAATCACACCGTCCGCTGCCTGAACGACGAACGTACTCGCTGAAAGCGAAACTTCGTTGCCGTCCGCGTTGATCGTGCCGACGCTCAAGCTTCCGGCCCGCGCATCGAGCGATACGTCGCCATCGCCGCCGGCCGTGAGCAGCGCCGAGGTCAGCGCGCCGCCAGCCGTCACGGCGATGTCGCCACTGTTGGTGTTGACGGTACCGAGCGTGATCGAATCCAGTTCGGTGACGCTGATCGAACCGCTGCCGATGCTGGCGAGATCAGCAGTGGTCACGGCCGTATTGAGCGCAATGCCGCCGACGGCCGTCGCGGTCAGCGCCACTGCGTTCACCGTGCCTGCGGTCTGCGTGATGCCGGCTGCAGAGTTCAGGCGCGTATCGGCGCCGGTGATGCTGGCAGCGATGGCGATGCCGCCCGACGTGGTGGTCAGCGCCACCCCGCTGCCACCGTTGACGGCAGCCGTGACATTCAGCGCCTGGGCGTTGTTGAGCGTGAAGCCCGTCGCGGTGAAGCCGGCCAGATTGGTGATGCTGTTGTTGCCAGCAAGACTGGTCGCGCCAACCGACTGACCACTCAGGTTCGCGGCGACAAGTCGGCCGCCAACACCTTCGCTGATCGCGCCCGCGGAATTCAGCACGAGATTGGTCGCGGTCACCGTATTGTTGATCGCCAGATCGCCAGCGGTCGTGGTCAGGTTGCCGGATGCTCCGGCGTTGACCACGCCATTGACGGTCAGGGCTTGGGCATTGCTCAGGCTGAAGCCGTTGGCCGTGACATCGCCCAGCTGTCCGATGAGATTGGCGTTGGTCAATGTGGTAGCCAGACCGGACACGGCGCTCAGGGTGCCGACGGCGACTCGGGTGCTGGCCGCTTGCGTCAGCGTACCGCCAGCAGTCAGTGCCACTACCCCGCCCGCGTCAAGATTGCCGACGACCAGATCATTGGCATCACGCAATGCGATGTTCGATCCGCTGGCGGTGACCACGCCACCGAAATCATTGCCGGCAGTCGACAGATCAATCGCGTTGCTGCCGGCATTGAGCGCGGCATTCCCGGCGACGGCGATCGCACCACCTTGCGTGATCTCGCCACCGGCTGCGCTGTCGACGCTGGCGACGCTCAAGGTCTCGAAGCGTGTCCCGGTTCCACTGACCGTGGTCAGGGCGGCGGCATTGCCGCCGACAGACAAGGCACCCGTCAACGCACGAACATCCGCCGCTCCACTTGCTGTAATTCGCACATCCAGGCTGTTGGCGTCACGCAGGCTGATCGCGCTGCCGGTCGCGACGACCTGACTCCGGAAATCATTGCCGGCGTTCGCCAGCGTGATCGTGCCGCTGCCCGCGTTGATCGCGCTCGCACCGGTGACGTTCAGCGCTCCGGTCTGCGTGATCACGCCGCCGTTGCTGACTGCGGACAGCAGCCCGGCGACCGAGCCGCTACCGAGATTCAAGGCACCAGTGCTGGTGACATTGAGGTTGCCGGTCGTCAGCGTGCCGAGCGTCAGGTTGTTGGTATCGACGATCGTGGCATTGGCACCGGCGATGTTGACCACGCCCTGAAAGTCGTTGTCGGCGCGATCCAGCGTGATGGCACCGGCACCGGCGTCGAGCGTGGTGCTGCCACCGACAACGAGTGCCGCGGTCTGCGTGATCGTGCCGTTCTGCGTGCTGGCCAGCAGGTTGCCGCCCTGCGTGATCGTATCGAAGCGCAGGTCGCCAGCACTGCTGGCAGCGATGTTGCCGGAAGCCGTAACGCTGCCGGTGGACAGATTGCCGCGAGCGGTCAAGCTGACATTGATGCCGCTGACGACGCCACCAATGAAGTCGCTACCCGCGCCGTTCGCCGTGAGATCGACATTGCCGCCGGTCGCTGCGACATCACTGGCCGTCAGCGTGCCGCCGGCCGTCACGGCAATGCCTCCCGCTGCGGTATCAACATCGATCAGCGTGATGGCATCGCGCTCGCGAATCAGCAGCGCACCCGTGCCGCTGACGCTGGCATCGAGCTCGGCAATTGCGGTGTCGAGGTCGATGCCGGTCGCGGCATCGGCCGTCAGTCGCGTGGCGCTGATGTTGGTCGCGGTGCCGTTGCCATCAGTGATCGCCCGACCCGCCGACAGCAGCACGTTGTTGCCGCTGATGCTGCCGGCTTCGAGATCGCTGGCCGCACCCGTGGCGGTCAATGAAACATTGCCGCCCAGCGCTGCAACGTCTGCAGCGGCGATACGGCCACCGGCGTTGATCGTGATGCTGCCGTTGGCGGTATCGACATCCACCAAGCGGATGGCATCGAGCTCGTTGATGACGATATTGCCGGTGCCGGTGACGCTGGCATCGAGCGAGCCGACCGCTGTGTTCAGCGTGAACCCGCTGGCCGCCGTCGCGATCAGATTGGCAACCGTCACGTCCGCCCCGCCGGCGTTGGCCGTGGTGATGGCAGCGCCGGTGGTCAACGCGAGGGTTGCAACGTTGCCCAGACTGATGGCGTTGCGCAAGCTCAGATCGCCGCTGTCGCCGTTGCCGATGGCCAGCGTTGCGGCGCTGATCGTGTCCAGTTCGGCATCGCTGAGGCTCAGCTCGTTGGCTTGTTCGGTGCCCAGTGAAATGGCGCGGCCGTTGGTGGTCTGGCGAATGGCCACCGTGCCGTTCCCAGCGGCGATCGTGGCTCCCGTCAGATCAAGGTTGTCAGCCACCAGAGTGACCCCCGAGCCCGGTGCACCGAGGTAGGTCGTGCTGATCTGCCCGCCGATGACCAGACCCGCATTGGCGGCGGTGGCGCCCAGGCTGATCGCGCCACCACTCGCTTGCAGACTATTCCCCGCTGCCAGAGTCAGGCCGCCGGCACCGGTACTGGTCAGATCGATCGCGCCGTTGTTGTTCAGCGAATTGCGGACGGTCAAGCCTGCGCTGCTGCGGTCGATCACCCGAACGGCATTGGCACCGTTGCTGAACGCCAGCGTGGCCACTTCGGTATCGATGGCATCCGCATCGCCGATGCCGGTGGCGGCATCTAGCACGAGGTTGCCGCCGTTGGTGGCGATGCTGGTGATGTTGCCACCATCGGCGTCGACGATCGCGCCAGCCGCTGACAGTGCAACAGCACCGCCCTGCGTCAAAACCGAACCATCGCGAAGCGCAATGTCGCCGCCGCCGCTGGTGCTCAGTTGCACACTGCCGGTGCCAGCAGCCTGCAAGGCCTGCACGGCGACGGTGCCGACGTTGCTGATGGCGATATCGCCTGCCGCGCCCGTGCTGCGCACGTTCAGCACGTCGACATCGGTACCGAGCGCGATGCCGGCAGCAGCCGTCGCATTGAGTTGCGTCGCAGTGACGTTGTTGCTGCCGCCGTTGCCGTCACCGATTGCGCGGCCAGCCGTCAGATTCACCAGCGTGCCGCCCAGCACGCCAGCCACGATGTCGCTGGTGACGCCGTTCGCGCTCAGATTAAGGTTGCCGCCGCGCGCGACGGCACTGGTGGCCGTGATCGTGCCGCCTGCGTTGATCGTGATGTTGCCGGCATTGGTCGAGACATCGGTCAGGCTTACGGCATCGGCGTCATCGATCGCGAGATTGCCGGTGCCGTTGACGCTCGCATCAAGGCTGGCGATGCTGGTATCGAGGTCGATGCCGGTTGCGGCATCGGCCACTAGGTTTGCGGCACTGACGTTGATCGCAGCGCCGTTGATGTCGCGGATCTGGCCAGCGAGCGCACTCAGCCGCACGTCGTCATCAAGCGCAACCAGCGTATCGACATCGACATTGCCACCGGTGCTGGTCAGCTGGATGTCGCCAGTGCCGCCGGCTTCCACCCGAGTCGCGGTGATCGTGCTGCCCGCGGTGACCACGGCGTTGCCAGCCGTGGTGGTGACATTCGCAAGGGTGATCGCGTTGAGATCCGCGAGTGTCACGGCGCTGCCGGATGCCGTGACCGCGCCGCCGAAGTCGTTGCCGGCGTTGCCGAGGGTGATCGCGCCCGCTCCGGCAGCAATCTGGCTGGTGCCCGCGACCACCAGCGCGCCAGTCTGCGTGACCGCACCGTTGTTGGCGACCACGAGATTGCCGGTCAGGGTGACGCCCTCGATGACCAGGCTACCGGCATTGCTGGTGGTCAGATTGCCGGTGTTGCTGATGGTGCCGGTCGACAGGTCGCGACCGGCGTTCAAGGTGATGCTGTTGCCGCGCAGCACGCCCCCGACGATGTCGCTGGTGGCGCCGCTGGCGGTCAGCGCCACCGTGCCGCCGGTGGCCGCAACATCGCTCGCGGTGATCGTGCCGAGTGCCGTGACGTCGATGTTGCCGTTGGCGGTATCGATATCGGTCAGGGTGATCGCGTTGGCTTCGCGAATCACCAGATTGCCGGCGCCGCTGACACTGGCATTGAGGCTGGCGACACTGGTATCCAGATTGATGCCGGTCACCGCATCGGCGGTCAGCAGGCCGGTGCTGACATTGACTGCCGCGCCATTGCCATCGGTGATTGCACGGCCAGCGGCCAGCACCACATTGCTGCCACTGATCGTGCCGACGACGAGATCGCTGGCAGCACCGTTGGCGGTCAGGCGTGCCGTCCCACCGGTCGCGGCGACATCCAGCGCGGTGATCGTGCCGCTTGCGGTGACACGGACATCGCCGTTTGCGGTATCGATATCGTCGAGCTGGATCGCCCCAGTCTGGTCGACGGCGATGGCGCCCACGCCACTGACGCTGGCATCGAGACGCGCAACCGCCGTGTCGAGGTCGATGCCAGTCACGGCATCGGCGGTCAACACGCCCACCGTCGTGACGTTGACGGCCATGCCATTGCCATCGGTGATCGCACGGCCAGCGTTGAGGCTCACGGCCGTGCCGCTGATGACGCCGGCCGCGAGGTCGCTGCCGCTGCCCGTTGCGGACAGGCTGACCGTTCCGTTGGTCGCGGCGACATCGGTGGCCGTCAGCGTGCCGCCGGCAGTGATGGCGATGTTGCCGTTCGCGGTATCGACGTCGGTCAGGCTGATCGTATTCAGTTCGTCGATGCTGATCGCGCCGGCGCCGGTGACGCTGGCATCGAGTGCCGCGATATCGGTATCGAGATCGATGCCGGTCAGTGCCAAGGCCGTCAGCGTACCGCCCGACACGTTGCGGGCATTGCCATTGCCATCGACGATGGCGCCGGTCGTCGCACTCAAGTTGATCGCCGTGCCGCTGACCAGGCCCTCGATGCGCAGATCGCCCGTGGTCGTCGTGATCGTGGTGCTGGTGCCGCCGCTGACGGTCCCGGAGACCGTCAGTGCCGGTGCGCCGGCGACGGCCGGCGAGGCCGCGCTGACCAGACTGAAACCGGCACCTGTCGTGAACGTGCCGAGCGTCGAAACTGCATTGGTCGCCTGATTCAGCGTGGCACTGCCCACTGCGCTGCCGGTCAGGGTGCCGGCGGTCACCCGTGCGCTGCCGGTCTGCGTGATCGCCGCACCGGATTGCAGATCGACCGTGCCACCGCCGACATTGCCACTCAAGATCAGATTGCCGGCCGATGCCAGTTGCAGCGTGCCGCCCGCGCCGCCGGTGATCGTGATCGGTGCCGTGATCGTCAGCGAGTTACCGGTGCCGCCAGCGGTCGAAAGGCGCACGGTTTCGCCGTTGGTCGCGGCAATCGTCGACGCCACCGTGAATGCGCGTCCGCTGTTGATGTCGAGGCTGCTCGTGAAGGCGGCGCTGGATAGTGTCGCGATCT
Source organism: Nevskia sp. (assembly GCF_021732705.1). GTDB lineage: Bacteria > Pseudomonadota > Gammaproteobacteria > Nevskiales > Nevskiaceae > Nevskia. The sequence continues at coordinate 135,330 of NZ_JAKFUM010000016.1, forward strand.
GATTGGCCGTCGAATTCAGTGCCACGGAATTCGCCGCCTGCACGTTCAAGGTCGTGGCATTGACCGCCGTACCCGTGGCCTGCGTGATGGCGCCGGTATCGGCCCGCAAGGTGACGGCATTCCCGGCCACCGACCCACCCGTGCCTACCGACAAGTTGCCGGCTTGTGCTCGCAGGCTCGTGTTCCCGGTGCCGCCCATCACTGCCCCGCTGACATTCAGGGCCGACGCATTCAACAGCTGGAAGCCTGTCGCGGTGAAGGGACCGAGATTCGCGATGTTGTTGGCTTGGCCGAGGGTCGTTGTGCCGGACGACGATCCGGTCAACGTACCGGCCGTGATCGTTGCCGCGGTCTGGTTGATGGCCCCCGTTGTCGACGTCAGCGTCAGAGCGCCCGACGTCGTGATGGCGTGACCGATCCCAAGTGCGTCGCGCGCCGTCAGGCTGATATTGGCGCCGGACAAGCTGCCACCGGTGCTGAAACTGCCGCCGTTTGCCGCCAGCACGAGGTCAGCGGTGCCCGTGCTGATCGCACCCGCTGGCAGCGTGAGGTTGCCGCCGGCAATCAGGCTGACGGCACCATTGGCGCCATTGGCCAAGGTCGATACCGTCAGGTCATTGGTATCGCGCAAGCTGATCGCGTTGCCGGTGGCCGAGACCGCGCCGGTGAAGTTGTTGGCGGCGTTGGCCAACGTCACGTTGCCGATGCCGGCATTCAGCGTGGTGGTGGTTCCTGCGACGATCGCACCGGTCTGGGTGATATTGCCGTTGCTGCTGACGTTCAACGCACCGCTGACGGTGGAAGCGCCCAGAACAATCGCGTTGGCATCGACCAAGGTCGTGGCGGCGCCGGTCACCGAGACCGCGCCGTCGAAATCATTGCCGACATTGTTCAGCATGATCGCGGCACCGGTCGCCGTCAGCGCGCTGGTGCCGGCCACGGTCAGTGCGCCCGATTGCGTGATGGCATCGCCACCACTGGTGGCGACCAGATTGCCGGCGATGATGCCGGCGCCAAGGTTCAGCGCCCCGGCGCTCTGAACGCTGAGATCGGCGGTATCCAGCGTCCCGAGCGTCAACTGGTTCGCGTCCCGGATGCTGACGTTGCCGCCCGCGAGCGATACCGCGCCGATGAAGTTGTTGGTCGCGGTGGTCAGCGTGATGGTGCTGCTGCCGGCGTCGATGTTGCTCGTACCGTTGACGCTCACCGCGCCGGTCTGGGTCACGGCACCGCTGGTCGTCGACGTCAGATTGCCGCCCAGATTCAAGGTGCCGTAGCTGAGCGTGCCGGTATTGCTCGTCGCCAGATCGTTTGCCGCAGTGACCGCACCCGTCGCGATGTTGCGGCCAGCAATCAGGTTGATCGTCGTTCCGCTCAAGGTCGTGCCGATGATGTCGCTGGTGGCACCGTCAGCGGTCAGCGACACCGTGCCGCTGCCTGCCGCGACAGTGCTGGCGACGATGCTGCCGCCGGCGGTCACGGCGATGCTGCCGTTGCTGGTCGTGGCCGAGGTCAGGGTCACGCCATCCAGTTCGGCAAGGTTGATGCTGCCGGCTCCGCTCGATGTGGCACTGAGTGTGGTGGCTGCCGTTTCGATCGCTTCCGTCGTCGTGCCCACGCCGTTGGCTGCCGTCAACGTGACGTTACCGCCGGCGATGTCGACGGCGGCATCCGGCGTCGCTTCAGTGATCGACCCCGCTGTCGCGGTCAGGCTGACGTTGCCTTGACCCGCAGCACCCGCACCGGCACCTGCGCTGACCGAGCCGACGCTCAAATTGCCGGCGCTCGTGGTGATGCTGATCGCGCCATTGACGGTGGTCGCCGAGTTCAGCAGCAAGGCGTTCGATTGGATGATCGACAGGCTTCCGGTGCCGGTGACGCTCGCATTCAGGCTGGCAACGTCGGTTTCGATCGCCCCCCCGGTACCGTTGCCGATGCCTTGGGTTGCTTCAAGGGTCAGGCTGTTGGCGCGGATGTCGGCTGCAGCCGGCGCTTCGACGCTGTCGACAATCGAGCCGTCGCGAGCACGCAGCAGGACATCGCCGCTGGTGCCGATTTCCTGCTGCGTCAGCAGGCCGAGCGTGATGCCGTCGGCGATGACCGACAGATTCCGCGTGCCGATATCCTGGAACCGCGTCGTGTTGAAGTTGAAGTCCGCGCCATCGACGGCGATGCCGATGTCCTGCGTCGCCTCAGTCAGCTCGTTCAACTGCGACGCGCCCGCATTGACGTTGGTCGTCGTCACGAAGCGCACGAACACGCCCGCGGGCGCGCCGTCGAGGTTGATGTCCGGCAGGCCCGTGAAATCCAGATAGCCGAGCGGGATGCCGGATGTGGTCGCGCCGCCACCGCTGCCGATCGTGGAAGCGGCACCGGCCGTCGTCAGGTTCACGGTGTTGGCGTCGATCAGCGTCGTGTCGATGGTGTCGTCGAGGATCGAGCCGGCCGATGTCAGCGTCACCGCGTCGCCATCGGCCGTGATCGCGCCGGCAATGAGATTGCCCGCAGTCGTGGTCAGCGTCACATCGCGATTGTTGCCGGCGGCGACAACCAGCGTGGCCGTCAGTTCACCGCCGGCGGAAACCGTGACGTCGCCATTGATCGTGCGGATGCTGTTCAGCGTGATCGCGTTCGCTTCCGCGACGTTGATCAAGCCCGTGCCGGTCACGGAAGCCGACAAGCCGGCCAGGTCGGTATCAATCGCGCCGGCACCCGCAGCGCCAATGCCGTCTCGCGCCGTCAGCACGGCATTCCCGGTCGCATTGGTGATGCTGGCTGCCGTGCCGCCGTCGTTATCGCTGATCGCACCGGCCGTTGCGGTCAGCGTGATCAGGCCACCCTGGCTCAGCACGGCGCCGTTGTTGAGCATCAGGTTTCCGCTGTTCGAGATCAGCGAGACCGTGCCGGTCACGTTGGCGGCATTGCTCTGGCGCAGCATGGCCACGGTCAGGCCGTTGACTTCGGTGATGTCGATGTTGCCGGTGGCGCCGTTGTTGATGACGTTCAACGAATTGACGTTGGTCATCAGGCTGATGCCGCTGTCGGCCCTGGCCGTCAGGTCGTCGGCTGTCAGGGTCGTGCCTGCACTGCGGGTGATCGCGCCAGTCGTGGCATTCAGCGTTGCATCGCCTGCGCCGAGGTCGATGTTGGCGTTCAGTGCGATGCTGCGTCCCGCCTGCAGGTTCAGGTTCAGCGAATCGCCACCCGGCGTGCCATCGAGGATGGCCGCGTTGATCAGAATGTCGTTGGCGGCATTCAGGTTCAGCGTGCCGTTGCCCGTGCCGTTGTAGTTCAGCTGGGTCGCCAGCGTGATGTCGCCGGCATCGGTGCCGGGCGAGCCGGCAGCGCCGGTCGATACCGTCACGGTGTTCCCGCCATTCAAAGCGCTGATCAGCAATGCGACATTGATCGAGGTGTTGTTGGCCGTCGCGTTGAACGGGTTGGCGTTGTCGTAGGTGTTGTTGCCGCCCGTCGCGACGATCGTCACGTTGTAAGGGTCGATCAGCCATTCGCCACCAATGCCGTTCACGGTCCGTGCGCTGACCTTCGGCGTGCTGCTGATCGAGAATCCGCCGCCGCTGGAGGTTTCGACGAAACCGCCGTTGCCGCCTTCGAGGCCGCCCTGCGCCGACAGCGTGCCGGCGATCACCGTGTTGTCCTTCGAGTAGACGACGATCGAGCCGCCGTTGCCATTGCCGCTGGCGTCAGCCGTGATCACGGCATCGGGCGCCACCAGTGCCCGCTCCGGCTGCACCAGACCCTCGCCGCCGCTCAGCCCGCCACCGATCCGCACCGTGCCGCCGCCATCGCGGCCGGAAGCGTCGATCACTGCCGAGCCGGTCACGAGCACATCGCGATCGCCGAGCACCTGCACATCACCGCCGCGGCTGCCACTGGCAACGATCCGCCCGCTGTGCTCGACATTGCCGCCGCTCGCGACCAGCCGAACCACGCCGCCGTCATCGCTGATGCCGCCGGCGTCGATCAGGCCGCTGTTGTTGACGAGGTTGGTGAACAGATCGCGGGCCGCGGACGCCTGCAACACCACGGTTCCGCCCTGCGTGCGCAGTTCGCCAGTGTTGCTGACGGCCGGGCCCGCGGCATCGAGCCGCGCGCGCAGCTCGCCGGTGACTTCAATGTTGATCAGACCATTGCCGTCGAAATCGAGAAAGGCGCGGTCGGCGGCGTCGAGGTTGATTCGGCCGTAGTTCGCGACGATCAGCCCGTCGTTGACCACCTTGCTGCCGACGAGACTGATCGTGCCGCCATTGGCTGCCGCGAGAATGCCGTGATTGACAACGGCACCGAGCCCCCCGCGCGCATCGAGCTGATAGCGCCCTGCCTGGAAATCATCGGAACTCAGATCGAGCGAACTGGCCAGCAGACCCGCAACATTCACTTTCGCCGTGGCCCCGAACAGGATGCCGTGCGTGTTGATCAGGAACACCTGACCGTTGGCATTGATCTGTCCGAAAATCTGGCTGGCTTTCTGATCGAGAATGCGATTCAGCGCCACCGACGATGCCGACGGCTGCAGGAAGTTGACGGTTTCGTTGGCATTCAGATTGAACGTCTGCCAGTTCAGCGACAGGCGCTGCGAGGTCTGGTTGATCGTCGTCGTGCTGCCGCTGCTGCCGATGGTGCCGCTGCCGCCCACGACCACGCCGCCCGTGGGCCCCGCCTCTGCATCGGTAGCCAGCAGCAGCGCGCTGCCGCTGATGACAACACCGAGGAAGTACGCCGCGAAAGGAAACTGCCGACGAGCCGGCCAGATGACCGGCGGCGGCTGCTCCCTCGATTCAGATCCCGACACTGACGATATCGATGACGACCTGTGACGGACAGCGCGCACTGCGATCTGCTGGTTCATGAGGTCACCTGTCAAAACGTGAAGCCGATCTGGCCGTAGATGTGGAAATCGTCGCCATCCGACGACTGGGCATTGCTCAGCGGCACGGCGCCGGAGAGGTGCAACTGCATCTGGTACAAGCGCGGCAGACGGAACAGCACGCCGCCACCGACACCGCTGCGGGTATCGGCATTCGAGACATTCGCGGTGCGGTGCTGGCCGGCCGCCTCGGAACGCGCCCAGTCACCAAACAATTCGAACTCGAGCAGTTCGGCCCATGGCCGACCGTAGAACGGCGAGATCACGTCGCCGAAGCCGGGCGCATTGACGTGATACTCGAGCGCGCCGTAAACGCCGCGATCGTTAAGCACATCGACCACCGGATAGGCGCGAACGCTGTCCGGGCCGCCGACGCCGAACTGTTCGATCGGAATCAGCGCATCGCCGGTGTACTGGCCGACCGCCTTGACGATCAGGCGCTGATCGGTCGTGAGGAACTGCAGACGGGTGTAGCTCAGCGTGCCGAGCACGAAACTGGAGTCGTTGTCGGCAAACTGCGTGTCGATCGAACGATCGTTGATGGACTTGCGGATGCCGATGTCGACGATGTCGACACCTTTGAATCGCTTGTCTGTTCGATTCAGCGAGAACCGGGCGTTGGCGACAGTGAAGCGGTCGTTCGAGATCAGGCCGGCAGCGCTGCTGAGCTTCGAATTTTCGTACAGGAGCAGCAGGCTGCCGGTGGCTTTCAGATCCGGCGTGTTGACGAACTTCCAGTCGAAGCCGCCGTAGTAGTTCGACGCCGGGCCCGTGATCGACAGCTGCTGGAACTGACCGTTGTTGATCTGCAGCTGATTGCGGCTGTAGCCGACCACGCTCGACAGGCCGCGCACGCGCTGCACCGGCAGGCGGTAGCTGGCGGTGCCGAAGATGTTGTTGCTGGGATCGAGCCCGTATTCGAACAGGCCGTTGAAGGTATCGCCGAGGCCGAACGGGCTGTTCCACTGGATGCCGGCCTGCGCGCGGTAACGCCCGGTGAATTCCGTGCCGAAGTTGTTGCCGCCGATCGAGAATTGAAGCGGGCGCGCATCCTCGTTGGCCAGCAGCACCAGATCGGTATCGCCAGTGTCGCGACCGGGCTGGAAGGTCGAGGTGACGGTGACGCCGGGCAGATCGTCGGCATACAGCAGCGCGGTTTCGACATCGGACTTGATCAGCGGCCGGTCGCGCAGCGGCCGGATCGGCTCGGCGATGGTGCTGGCCGGATACCGCCGGTTGCCCTTGACGATGACGTTTGCCAGCCGGCCTTCGACAACATCGATCCGAACGATCTTGTCGTCGCCGATCGACTGCGCCGGCAGGAACGCGCGGCTCAGGATGAAGCCGGCGGACTTGTAGGCTTCGGTGATCGTCGCGGCCACCGCCTGCATGTCGGCAAAGCCGAGCTTCACGCCAGCATCCCCCTGCGTCGCCACGAATTTCGCGTACTCGGCATCGGCAATCGCCTGGATGCCTGCCGGCGTGATGCCGAGATCAGGGTGCGTCGCGACCCCGGTGACGCGAAAGCCGCGCACCGCGATCGTTGCCGCCTGCTGCCCCGGTGCATTGCGATCCTTCAGCGGCGGCACGAGGCCGCGATTGGCGGCAATCGCACCCGGCGGCAGCGGCTCGTAGCGCGTGTCCGGGCAATCCGAGGGGTCGATGTAGCCGCCCGGCGGCGGTGCGGTCTCGGCCGATGCGACCGGAACGGCCGTCATTGCGGTCAACACTGCGGCCAGGATCGACAGCAGGCGCTTGCGCAGCGGGAGCGGCGATGCCGGGCAGGCAGTCGCGGGCAGCCAGTCGTGCATGAAGGATTCCGGAACGAAAAACGGCCGCGCGGAACCCGCCGCACGGTCGGAAGTGGGCTGGGAATTTGGCGCTTCGGCAATCAGCGACGCGGGCAGGCGGATGCGCGCGATGGCGGCTACCAGCACTGGGGCCACGACGCGCGGCGCATCAGCGATCGCGGAATGGGGGACGTGACGATGGCCATGCGCCCCGCACGCGGGTGCCAGCATCGGGTCGACCACAGTTGGCCCGTTGGGGCACACGGCATCCTGCCTGCTGCTTACCCGATCCATCGGGAAATCTCCGGTTCCAGCATCCTGCGAAACCCGCGAGCCGCGCCGAAGGGCGGGCCTCGCATGCATGCAGCTCAATCCCTGAGCCGTACCACCTGAACTCTAAGCACTCGTTCGACGAACCGTAAACCCCGGCACGACCAATGGCCGGGGCTGACTGTGATCTGGCGCACCGATGACGCCCGCGTCAGCGAGCGGCGCCTGTTCAGGGCTCACGGCCCGGCATCGATCGCGTCGAGCAGCGCCTGCAGCGACCGGGTGCGCGCCGCGGCTCCGTCGCTGCCCGAATCGCTGGCCGAATCGCTGGCCGCGTCGGACGTGCCAAGATCGCCGATGGCCAGTGCCCGGTCCACGCTCAGCCGATAGCGCGCCTGATCGCGCAGGCCCTGCAACGCCGGCCGCGCGCGCAACTGCCGCCGTCCATCGGCAGACAGCGCCTGCCACTGCGCCAGCCATTGCGCGATGGCCAGCGCCTGCCAGTCATTGGCATCGACCAGCGCCTGCGCCGCGCGTTCGGCCGCAGCCGTTGCCGCATCCAGCGGGACCTCGGCATGCCCGGCCGTCCCCGCTGGCGGCGCGGGGTCGCCGTTCGCCGCAGGCACGGCCTGCGATGACGGCTCAGTGACGATCAAGGCCGCCAGCGCCAGCACCCCGAGCGCGAACACCGCGCCGCCGAGCCACCACAGGCGCCGGGATGACGTCGACGCGGCGTGGCCGGCCACGCGCGAGGCTTTCGGCAGGTGCGATGCCAGCGCGCTGCCGGGTGCTGCATCCAGTTCGTCCGGCAACAGCGGGTTGCGCTCGGTCTCGGTATCGCCCGGGCGCAGCGCGCCGAGCAGCTCGCGACGCTTCAGCCGATAGTCATCGAGGCTCAGGCGCCCGAAGCGGTAGGCATCACCGAGCTTCTGCAAGGCTTGATTGACCGACCGTTCGCGGTTGTTCACTTGAGCTCTCTCAGCACGCGGAATCCCACATCCTTTTCGCCGCGGCCATTGTCGTCGCGTCGAGCATCCACCGTACAGGCCGACCAGTACTCGTTGAAGCTGCCGCCGCGCACCACGAGTCCGCCGCCGGCGGTCGCCCACTCCCAGACATTGCCGCTCATGTGCACCAGCCCCCACGGGTTCGGGTCGCGTCCCTTCGCCGACACCGCAAAACCGCTGCCAGGTGCCGCCCCCGGCAACAGGCAATTGCTGGTTTCCGATTGACGGAACCCGCCGCCCGCCCTCGCCGCGTGCGTCCATTCGGCCTCGGTCGGCAAGCGGTAGCGGTAGCCGCCACTGGCCTTGCCGAGCCAGGCGACATAGGCCGTGGCCTGCGTCGCCGAGATGCCGGTGATCGGCGCGTTGGCGAAGTCCTCGTCCGTCGCCGGGCGTGCCGCACAGCTGCGCGTGGCGGCGCAGAACTCGTTGTAGTTGGCGATCGACACCTCGCTGCGCGACAGGGCGTAGGCACTGCCGCCCTCGGCACCCGGCACGACGATCAGCCGCGGCGGCCGACGCCCGCCGGCCAGCAGGTCGACACAGGTCTTGCCATGGCCGATCAGCTCCGGCTTGTTGCACGGGTCAGGACCGGTCGCGACAAACGGCGCTTCCGGCTCGGGCGTGGTCGCGGCGGCAGCTGCTGGCGGATTCGCCGGTTCCGCGGATGGTCGGGCGTCAACCGAACCTGCCGCCGGCGCCGGGGCGGTACCGGCGACGGGTTTCAGCTTGTCGAGCCGCGCCGCGAAGGTCTTCTCCGGCAACTGGCCGGCGGCGAACAGATCCCGTTCCATTTGGTCGAACGCAGCCGTGTCGAGTCGCCGGGTGTCGTCGAGCTGGCGCTTCAGGCGCTCGTGCTCGGCCGCCGCCAGCGGGCCCGGGCCCGCCTTGCGGATCGCGACGACGAGTTCGTAGCGCGCCTTCAGCGGCCGCAGTTCGGCGCGATCGCCGACCACCTTCTGCGCCTGCGCCATCAGATCGGTCGCCACCTGATCGTTGCGGCGCTGAAACGCTTCCGCCGCCAGCCGCTGGAACGCGTCGGACAGCAGCTGCAGACCCTCGGTGCGCGGGAACGGCTCGTCCGGCTTCAGGCTGCGGATTCGCGCCAGCGACTCGCGCGTCTTCTGGATGTCGTTCGCCGCCGCTGCGCTGCGCGCCGACTCAATGCGGGCCCTGACCTCGGCATCGGCACTGTCCTGATCGAGCCTCGCCTGCGTCAGTTGCTGCAGCTGATCGATCTTCGTCCGCTCCGCCAGCAGGCGCGGCGATTTCGGGAACTGCTTCAGGCCGAAGTCGAGTGCGGCGCGCGCCTGCGGCAACTGCTGCGCTGCGCCGAGCCTGACGGCTTCGGCGGCGATCGCCTCGGTCAGCGCCACGCGGCTGCGCTGCGCTTCGCTGCCGGCATCGTCCTTCAGCGCTGCCAACGCCTGCGACACGGCCGCCTGCCACTCGGCGCTCAGGGTCGGCGTCGCGATCCGCTCGGCCAGGGTGCGCCGCGCCTCGGCGGCGGCCTGCGCCTGCTGTTGTGCGACGCGAGCCTGTGCCGCGACGCGGGCGCTGGCGATCTCGGACTGCAGGGCGGCGATGCCGAAGTCGGCGCCACCGGTGGCGGCCTCGATCTGCCGCGCCGCACGGGCGATGCGCTCGGCCTCGTCCAGCTTGCCGCGGGCGAGTTCGTCGCGAATGCGCTGCGTCAAGGCGCGGCCGGCTTCCGCGCGAGTGCTCGCGAAGCCCGCGGCATCGCCACCGAGCGCCGGACGCAGCGTGTCCAGCGCGCTGGCGAGGTCCTGCAGCCAGATCACCGTCGCGCCCGGCTGCGCCAGCAGCGCCGCGACGCGCATGCGCGCCCGGGCGATCCGCTCGGCCTCGGTCTGCGCAAGCTGCGCCAGCCGGTTCTGCTCGTCGATCAGTGACTTGCGCGCCTTCGCGAGGACCGCATCGGCCGGGAACAGATCGACCGCGAAGCCGGCGATGTCGATCGCGGTCTGCGGCTCGCGCGCCGCCGCCGACTGCGCGGCCAGCACCGACTTCAGGCGCGCGGCCTGGGCATCGAGCAGCGCGTTGTCGCCAACCCGCGCCGCCGCCTCGCGATAGGCCGCGGCCGCCTGCTGCCGCCAGCCCGCGTCGTCGACGGCGCGGTCGATCAGGCCGGTCAGTCGCTCGATTGCGGCAGCCCGTTCCTGCAACGCAGCGCGCGCAGCCGCCTCCTGCTGCTGCGCGGCGGCCACGGTGGCCGCCAGTTCGGTGACCTGTGCCTGACGATCGCCGAGGCGAGCGGATTCCGGGAACCAGCGCTGGGCAACCGTCAGGCGCTGCTGCGCCTCGTCGAGCCGGCCGCCGGCGATCGAGCGGCCGATCGCCATGTCGTACTTCAGTTCAAGTTGCGGATTGCGCAGCAGGCTGCTGCCCGGATCGATGGCCTGAATCCGCGCCAGCGTCGCGCTTGCGTTGTCCGGGCGATCGTCGAACAGTGCGTCCGCGTCGATCTGGGCCGAGAGCTGGCTGTCGAGCGTGTTCAGCAGCGCATTGCGGCTGCGGTCGAGATCCTGCCGCTTCTGGTCCAGCGGCGGCGAGTAGAACTTGAGCCGATCGCGCAGCGCCAGCGCCTTCAGCGCCCCGGCATAGTCGTAGCGGCCCTGATTCGGCTCCCAGGCGGCGCCGATGCGCGCCAGCAGGAAACGTTCGAGAACATCGCTGCGCGAGACCAGCAACGCGTTGCGCTGGTCGCTGTCGAGGCTGTCGAGCGCGGCGCGGGCTTCGTCCTCATCGGCGAAATGCCCGGGCTGGCCGACATCGAAGCGCGCGATGACCCGCTCCAGCCGCTGCTGGTCGCGGTGATTCAGCAGCGCAAGGCCACCGGCACCGATCAGCATCAGCGCCGGCACGCCGAGCAGCAACGCCGGCAGCGCGCGTTCGCGCAGGCTGCGCTCGCGCAGGCCCTCGAGCAGCGCGTCGGCGCTCGCCAGCCGCTGTTCGCGGGTGAACGCCACGGCCGCACACAGCGCCCGGTACTGGCGGCGGCTGAGGCCCGGCACCGGCGGCGGTACGCGGCCATCCTTGCGGGCGATCTCGGCGCTGGCCTTGCCGTAGGGATGGCTGCCGGTCAGCAGTTCGAAGATGACGCAGCCCAGCGCGTAGAGATCGTCGGAGGGCTCCGGTTCGCGCCCGAGGATCATTTCCAGCGAGGCGTAGGCCGGCGTCAGCGCGCCGAGCGTGCCGGCATCGAACACGGTCTGCTCGCCGGTCGCGTCGCCAAGCCCCTGCCCGGCCCGGGCAATGCCGAAATCGAACACCTTCGGTACGCCGGTCCGGGTCACCAGCACATTGCCGGGCTTGAAGTCGGAATGGACGATGCCGGCCTCGTGCGCGCGCGCCAGCCCGCGCGCCATGCCGTCGATCAGCGGCATCGCCTTCGCCAGCGGCAGGCCGATGCCGCCCTGCTCGCGGATCAGCGTCTTGAGGTCGGCGCCGTCGATGTACTCCATCGTCATGAAGACGATGGCGCCATCCTTGTCGAAATCGAACACGCGCACGATGTTGTCGTGCGCCAGTTGCTGGCTGCGCCGCGCCTCGCGCTGCAGCGAGATCAGCGAATCCGGATGCCGACGGAACTCGTCGTTCAGCACCTTCACCGCGATGTACGGATCGCGATCACGGGCTTCGACCTTGCGCTCGTCGCGCGCCTGGTAGACCACGCCCATGCCGCCGCGGCCCAGTTCGCGCTCGAGCGTGAAGCGGCCCTTCAGCACCGAGCCGATGCCCACCGTTTCGCCGACCTCGGCCGCCGCCAGCCGCCGCCAGGTCGCGCTGCTGCTGCCGCTGCTGGCCGCGCCGCCGGTGCTGGAACCGGTGCCGGAACCGGTATTCGGGCCGGTCGCAGGGCCCCGCATCGCTGTTGCACCGCGTGTGCCTTGGTCGCCGGTCACCGGCTGCATCATGGTGAGGTCCGACGGCGGCGGAATCTCGATCGGCGAGAACACGGTGACATCGGACGTCGCAGGCGCGTCCGGCGCCGGCGCCGACGGGCGCGGCGCCAGCCGGGTCGCGTCGTCGGCCTCGCCACTCGCAGCGGCTTCCTGCAGCGTCAGCAGCTTGCGTCGCAGTGCGCGCGCCACATCCGGCGGCAGTCGGCGATCGCGTTCGAGCGCTTCCAGCGCGGCCAGGTCGGCCTGATGATCGGCATCGGGCTGCGTGCCACGCGCGTCGAGCACTTCGAACCACTGGCGCAGGCTCAGGCGGCCCTCGACGAACGCGCGGGCGGCATCGTGCAGGTGGCTCATCGATCAGCGTTCCGGCCGAAGGTCATGACGTGGACTCAACTGCCGAGCCGCACGACGATCGCCGTGACGTTGTCGCGCGCACCGCGTGCCAGCGAGGTCTCGACGATGTGCTCGATCAGCTCGGGCGGGCTGGCGGGCGAGCGGAACGCGGCTTCCAGCTCGGCATCGCCCAGCTCCTTGTTGACGCCGTCCGAGCACAGCAGGAACTGCATGCCCGGGCGATGGCCGGTGATCAGCCAGTCGACCGCCAGCCGCTCCTCGGCCCCGATCGCGCGCGTCAGCACGGCATTGCCGGCCGGCACCGGACGGCGGCGGCCGTAGTCGGTGTCGTCGTCCCCGCCTTGCGCGTGATCACGCGTGACCTGTCGCAGGCGGTTGCCCTCGAAGGCGTAGACGCGGCTGTCGCCGACCCAGCCGCACAGCATGAATGCGTCGTGGTGCACCAGCAGCGCGACGGTCGAGCCGATCAGGTCGACACGGCGCTCGAGTGCGGCCTGACGCAGATCGTCATTGGTGCGGATCAGCGCATCCTCGATCGCTTCGATGAAGTCGTGCACCGTGCCGGTTCGGCTCAGTGCCGCCAGCCGTTCGACGATCAGCGCGCTGGCCACGTCGCCTGCCGAATGGCCACCCAGACCGTCGGCGACGACCCACAGCCCCAGATCGTCGCGGATCAGCAGCGCATCCTCGTTGTGGCCGCGCAGCTTGCCGACATCGGTGCGCCCGGCCGAGCGATAGCCGCGCGGGGCAGCGCTCATGCCCGCCTCCGGCCAGCACTTTCGCGTGTCCCGCCGCAGCGGAAGCATGATCTCGAAGCAGTCATCGTGGGCCCCATCCCTGGGCCGGCAGTCTGGACGGGCGCGCCGGGTCGGCGAGCCGTCGTGGTTCCCTGAAACGCGCCGCGCGCAGCGCTAGCGGATTGTCCGTCCGCCTCGCAGCCTCGACAACTGCGATTCGTAGGCTTTCGCGAACTCATCCCCGAACAGGCGGCGATACCGCTCGTCCGGATCGCGCCCGAGCCGGTCGAAGTGCTCGCGATAGCGCTCCCAGTGGCGGCCCTTGCCTGCGAAATCGAGCAGCGGTGGCCGCTTGCTGCCGTGATCCGCGTCGTGCTCGAAGGCATCCGGGCCGATCTGCCGCAGCATCGCGTCGAACGCCTCGCGCAGCGCGCCGACCATCGCCAGCTGATGACAGCGCAGTTCCTCGAACGCTTCGTCGAATGCGGCTTCGGCCGACAGGTAGCCGCTGCCCGGCGGCGCCAGCAGCCGGCTCAGGGCTTCATCGGCGTTGGCCGCGAACTTCAGCGGATTGTTGCCGCTGCGCTGCATGATCGTGACCGGCACGCGCAGCGCATTCTTGATCTCGGCCCGCGTCCGCAGCGCCTCCATCAGACCGTCGACGGCCCGCCGGAACAGCGCATCGGCAGCCGGCGGCACGTCGTTCCACGCTGGCACCGCAGCCGATGCCGGCGGCGGCGATGCGCTGGTAAACGGCGCGTACGGTGCCGGTGCGGCAGCCGGCGCCGGGAACGAATTTGGAAATGGGGCCGGAAACGGCGTCGGATGCGCGCTTGCAGCGGGGGCCGACAGCGCGGATACGGCAGCCGATGGCGGTATCGACGGCCACGGATCGCGCGGCAGCGAGACTGGGGCGGCATCGGCATGGCGCGACGGGAACGGCTCGTCATCGAGCAGGCCAAGGCTTCCGAACGGTGACGGTGGCGGCACCGTCGGACGTGCCGGAACCGGATCCGGCAACGCGCGTTCCATAGCCTGCGCCCGTGACCACGAGGGGTCGGTCAGATGCGTCGGCAGCGGCTCGACCCGCGGCAACGGCGGCGGCGCGAACGCGGCATCGGCCACGGCGTAGCGCGGTTGCGAGGGCTCGCGCTCGTACCGGTCATCGCGCGCCGCGGCGGCCAGCCGCTCGGCATTGCCGATCCGCACTTCCAGCTCGAAGGTATCGATGCGAACGCGGTCGCCGTCCTGCAGCAGGCTCGGCTGGGCGTGCACCATCGGTGCGCCGTTCAGCAGCATGCCGTTGGTGCTGCGATCCTCGATGTAATAGCGGTTGCCGAGCACCGTGATCCGGGCGTGCATCCGCGACACGCCGGAAGCGCTCAGGACCCAGTCGCAATCGTCGGAGCGGCCGATGCTGCCGCCGTGTCCTTCGAACGTCCGTGACGCCTGGGCGCCGAATTGCGCGGCCTGACGGCCGGCCACCTGCAGGTTCAGTATCGGGATGGTTGCCACGCTCGCACCGGTATCCTTATCGGAGGCAAGATCGGGCTTCACCGCGGTTTCGATCGAACCGACCGACGGCGAAGTCGACATACCTTAGCACTGGCATTGCCCCCCGCGATGCCCCGCCCGCCCGCCATCGAAGCCGGCAGCGGCTACCGCCTGCCGGCAAGCGGGGCCGCTCCGTGCGCCAGGTCTTTGTTCGATAACGCACCGCAGTCCAGGCCCCCGATGGCGATGCTCCGGCTCCCCGTGCCGCGATCGCCTGCGCCCCCGCGCACGCCCCGCGCACGGCACCGGAGCATCCGATGACTCTCAAGACCCCCGCGCCGACACCGGCCAGCAGCAAGGCCCGCCCGCACCTGCACCAGCACTCGCACGAGACTCAGGCCTTCGGCCAGCTGGTCAAGCTGCCGATCGCGCTTGGCGAGCAGGTCTGCAGCGGCAGCGTCGACCTGCTGAACCAGCTACTGGCCGACACCATGACCCTGCGCGACCTGTACAAGAAGCATCACTGGCAGGTTTCAGGGCCCACGTTCAACGCCCTGCATCTGCTGTACGACAAGCACTTCGATGAACAGGTGCTGCTGGTGGACCTGATTGCGGAACGCATCCAGCTGCTCGGCGGAATCACGCTGGCGATGGGCGCCGACGTCGGCGAGGTCACGATGATTCCGCGCCCGCCGCGTGGCCGCGAGGAAGTGCCGGTGCAGCTGTCGCGGCTGCTCGAAGCGCACGAGCTGATCATTCTCGCGACCCGCAGCGTGGCCACTGCAGCGGCCGAGTCCGGCGATCTCGGCACCAACGATCTGCTGGCCGGTACGGTCCTGCGCACCAACGAGCTGCAGGTCTGGTTCCTGTCCGAACATCTGGTGGCGATGCCGCTGGTGAAGGCCACGTGAGCTATCGCAGCGTCAATCCGTACAACGGTGACGTGATGGCGGAGTTCGACGAGATCGGCGACGCGGCGCTGGAGCAGGCCGTGGCCACCGCCGAAACCTGCTTCGAGGCCTGGCGCCGGACCGCCTTCGCCGAGCGCGCGGCCATTGCCACGCGCGCCGCCTCGATCCTGCGGCAGCAGGCGGAGGACCATGCCCGCCCGATGACGCAGGAGATGGGCAAGCGGATCAGCGAAGCCCGCGGCGAAGTCGCGCTCAGCGCCGACATCATCGACTACTACGCGATCCACGCCGAACGCTTTCTGGCACCGGAAATCCTGCAGCCGGAGGCGGGCGAGGCCCACGTCGAAAGCGAGCCGATCGGCCTGCTGTTCGGCGTGCAGCCATGGAACTTCCCGTATTACCAGCTCGCCCGCTTTGCCGCCCCGAACCTGATGGCAGGCAACGTCGTGATGGTCAAGCATTCGGGCACCGTGCCGCAATGCGCGCTGCGCTTCGAACAGCTGTGGCGCGATGCCGGCGCGCCAGCCGGGGCCTACACGAATGTCTTCGCGAGCTACGACCAGATCACCCGTTTGATCGATGACCCGCGAGTCAAGGGCGTGGCATTGACCGGCAGCGCCGATGCCGGCAGGAAAGTCGCCGCCCGTGCCGGTCAGAACCTGAAGAAGTCGACGATGGAACTCGGCGGCAGCGATGCCTTCATCGTGCTGGCCGACGCCGACATCGCCAAGACCGTGAAGTGGGCGATGTGGGCCAAGCTCAACAACATGGGCCAGTGCTGCATCGCCGCCAAGCGCTTCATCGCGGTCGACGCGGTGGCCGATGCCTTCTTCGCCGCGTTCACCGACGCCATGACCCGGCTGACGCCGGGCGACCCGATGGATGCGGCCACCACCCTGGCGCCGTTGTCGACGGAAGCGGCGCTGCTGACGCTGGTCGCACAAGTCGACCGGGCCGTCGCTCACGGCGCGACCCGGGTCATGGGCGGTGGCCGCATCGACCGGCCGGGCTCGTTCATGCAGCCGACGATCCTGTCGCACATCACGCGCGATAATCCCGCGTTCGACGAGGAATTCTTCGGCCCGGTCGCGCTGTTCTTCCGGGTGGCCGATGCCGATGCCGCGGTGGCGCTCGCCAATGATTCCAGCTTCGGACTCGGCGGCTCGGTGTTCACGCGCGACATTGCCGAGGGTCAGGCCATTGCCCGACGGATCGAAACCGGCATGGTGTTCGTCAACCAGCCGACGTGGACTGCGGCCGATCTGCCGTTCGGTGGTATCAAGCAGTCGGGCTACGGTCGCGAGTTGTCGCGCGCCGGCATCCAGGAGTTCGTCAACCGCAAGCTGATCCGGGTGGCCTCGATCGACGACGCACCCTGAGCAGCGGGCCGCTTCCCGGCATCACCTCGCCCCCTGTCGCGACCCGCGCGGCAGGGGGTCCATGCAGCCCGGACGGCGGCTGCCGACCCGCTACCTCAGCAGCCGCGAATACTCTTCGTTGACGCCGCGATAGCACTCGCAACTGACGGCCTCGAGCCCCTGACGGTCGAGAATGTGGATATCGCCGCGCGAGTACTCGATCAGACCATTCGCCTGCATCACCGACGCCGCCGTGGTGACACCGCTGCGCCGCACGCCGAGCATCTCGGACAGGAACTGGTGGGTCAGGTGGAAGTGATCGCCGTGCGCGCGGTCATGGGTCATCAGCAGCCACCGTGCCAGGCGCTGGCCGATCTCGTGAAAGTGCAGGCAGGCCGCGGTCCGAGACAACTGCACCATCAGCACGTAGAGGTAGCGGTTCAGTGTTCGCCGTAGCATCGGGCTTTCGTCAAGCGCCTTGCGCAATGCGCTCGGCGTCAGCCTCAGCGACTGCCCGGCCCCTTGCACGATGCAGCGGAGCGGCATGCTGGTGACGCCGAGCAGCATCGTGGCGCCGAGGGCGCCTTCGCTGCCGATCATGCCCATTTCGATCGGCGGCCGCTCATCGACACTGGCCACCAGCGACAGAAATGCGGTCAGCGGAAAATGCACGTGCCGCAGCGGCCCATGCGCTTCGCAGAGGATGGTGCCGAACGTCAGATCGACGGTCTGACACCGCGCCAGCAGAGCCTTGCGCTCGGCCGGCGGCAGACGCTGGATCAGGGTATTCACGACAGGCCGTACATCGATGGCAGACATCAGCGCCTCTGCAAGCAGTCCCGACGCCGGAGATGGCACGCGACAGCTGCCAGTTCCGCCACGCACCCGCACCATAGCGCCATCGATGCCGGGTTTCGGTGCGTCAGGGCACAGAGTCCGCGTCGCGCCGCGCAGCCGCGACCAACGTCAGTGCGCGGTCGACTTCAGCAATGGCAGCAGGCGATCGGTCTCGATCTTCACGACGCTGTAACACTCGCAGCACAGCCGTTCGAGGCGCGACCGATCGAGTACCGTGATCTTCCCGCGGTTGTAGGAAATCACTGCCAGCTTCTGCAGCTTGCTCGCCGCTTCGGTCACGCCCTCGCGGCGCACGCCCAGCATGTTGGCGATCAGTTCCTGCGTCATCGACAACTGGTTGCTGGGCAGACGATCGAGCGACAGCAGCAGCCATCGGCAGAGTTGCTGATCGATCGTGTGATGCCGATTGCAGACCGCGGTCTGCGCCATCTGCGTGATCAGCGACTGCGTGTAGCGCAGCAGCAGATCCATCAGATCACTGTGTCGATTGATCTCTTCCTTGAAGCGGCCACTGGCCAGCTGATAGGCATAGCCTGCGCTCTGCACGATGGCGCGGCTCGGCGTGCTGTTGCCACCCGTGAACAGCGCGATGCCGATCAGGCCATCGTTGCCGACAACCGAGATTTCGGCCGATGCTCCACTCTTCATGACATACAGCAGCGACACGATGGCATCGGTCGGGAAGTAGACATGATTGAGCGTATCGCCGGACTCGTAGACGACTTTGCCGAGTCGCAGTGGAATCAGTTTCAGATGAGGAAACAGGCGGGCCTGCACGGACTCCGGCAGTGCCGCCAGAAGGTGATTGTGTTGCGGATTGTAGGTCAGGGGCATTGAAGCGACTGATCGCAAAACCTCGCAAGTAAGAGACTCCGTCCCTGTAGAGCCAGCTTACCCAGTCTTGATTTGTTCTTATGTGCGCTATCGTACAAATGGCACCGGCATGCAGCTGAAACAACAGTGCGGATTGAACGTCGGCGCCCGATCAGTATGCAATCGCCGCGCGAGAACATGCGTTCGATACCGTACAGACCCTGTCCTGCGCTGCTCGCACCGTCGATCTCCGAAGGTCGCCACGACCGTTTCCAAGGATCATCGACATGCTTGAAACAATTGCCGTCGTGCTGCTCGTGCTGTGGGCGCTGGGGCTGGTCTCCGCCTATTCGCTCGGAGGCCTGATCCACATCCTGCTGGTCGTCGCGATCGTGCTGATCATCATCCGCGTGGTGCAGGGCCGGCGGATCTGACCGCGGTCCTTCGAGCGATCAAATGGGCCCGGTTCGATGGCGCACAGACCTCGGGACCAACAGCAGCGAAAGTGACGGACATGAAGCCGATCCCCCGATCGACGGAGCGTCCGACATGCCGAGCTTCAAGGATTTCGCACCCACCCCGGTTCGCCCGGCGCTGTGGCCCGTCGCAAGACGGCCGGCGGCACCGGTCTCGACGATGGCACTGGCCGATGGCAGCGGCATCGACCTGGCCCTCGCGCTCGCCATCGCCGAAGAACAGCTGCACGGGACGCTGCGTGAAAACGAGCTTCTGCGCGTCAGCAACCAGCGCCTGATGACGGCGCTGTCCGATGTCTCTCGTCAGAACAGCGAGGCGCACCACCTCGCTCATCACGACGCGCTGACCGGCCTGCCGAACCGGTTGATGCTGCTGCGTCGTCTGCAGGACGGCATCGCCGACGCCTTTGTCCGCCAGCAGCACCTGGCGTTGATGTTCATCGATCTCGATGGCTTCAAGGTGGTCAACGATCGCTACGGCCACACCACCGGCGACAAGCTGCTGGGTGTGGTTGCCAGACGCATCGTCGGCTGCGTCCGGTCCGACGATGTTGCGTGCCGCTACGGCGGCGACGAGTTCGTCGTGATGCTGTCGAACCTGCACGACGGCTCGCTGGCCGTGGGGCTGGCCGACGAGATCCGGCGGCAGGTCGAAGGCCGCTACTGCATCGACGGCATCGAACTGACCATCAGCGCATCGATCGGCATGGCGCTGTATCCGGTCGATGGCGAACACCACGATACCTTGCTCGAGGTGGCGGACGCCTCGATGTATCGAAACAAGTCGGCCCGCATGGCGCGCCAGGCGCTGGCGGTCGGCAAGGCCGCAGCCACGGCCGAACCGGAACCCAAACGCCGCAGCCGCGTGCGGTCGCTGCGCGCTCGTGCCTGAGCGGCACGGCACGCACGACCACGGCGGCAGTCGGCGCTAAGCGCGCCAGCGGACAGACCGCAGCGGCTGCGATCAGCGACAAGGTGTCGATACCGACCGTGCGAGGGGTGCACCGATGAAGGTTGCTACCGGCACCGAGCGCTGCCGCCGGATGGACGACGTGCTCGACGACGTCGACACGCCCGCCGATTCGGGTGGCAGCCAACGATTTCAGCCCACGACGACGCAAACCTGCACGCGCCAATCCTGCGCCCATGACACCGCTACTGGAGAAAACACGATGAATCGAACCCTTGTGATCGCGGCCTGGGCCAGCGGATTGATGCTGCTTGCGAGTGGCGGCTGCGCCAGCACCCCGCTGCCGCCGACCGATGCCTTTCAGGCGGCCGACATCGCAATCACCAATGCCGATCAGGACAAGGCCGCCGAGTTCGCGCCGGTGGAGCTGAAATCGGCCCGTGAACGGATCGTCGCCGCGCGAGCGGCGGTCGGCCGGGATCCGGAGCCACGCGACATCGAGCGCGCCCGGCAGCTCGCCAACGAGGCGCAGGCCGATGCCGAGCTGGCGTCCGCACGTACCCGCAGCGCTCGCGCCGAAGCCGTCAACGCCGAACTGAGAAAGAACATCGAGACCCTGAAGCTGGAACTGCAGCGCAAGTCGGGAGCGCCGACATGAACGACCTTCGCCCCGCATCGCTGTCGGCTGCCCATATCCGCCTGCTCGGCGTTGCGGCCGTCGCCGCAGCCCTCGCCGCCTGTGCGGCCACACCAACGCGGGACCCCGCCTCCGCACGGGTGCGTGCCGATCTCTCGGCGCTGCAGTCGAATCCGGAACTGGCGACCAAGGCGCCGATCGCGCTGCAGAACGCCGAGCGCGCGGTCGAACTGGCCGAGCGTCCGGATGCCGATTCCGCGTTGACCGCGCACCGGGTCTACGTGGCCGATCGCAAGGTGCAGACCGCGAAGTCGCTTTCGCTGGCGCAGGCGGCGATCGAGCAGCGCAAGGCGCTGTCCGACCAGAGCGAGCAGGTTCGGCTTGAAGCCCGCACCCGTGAAGCCGATCTGGCCCGGAACGACGCCAATCGCGCCCGGCAGGATGCCAGCGCGGCGCGGGTCGAAAGCAGCGCCGCGCAGGACCGCAACGACGCCCTGCTCGCGGAACTGGCCGACCTCAAGGCCAAGAAGACCGACCGCGGCGTGCAGATCACGCTGGGTGACGTGCTGTTCTCCAGCGGTCGCGCCGAGCTGCAGGCCGGGGCGGTCGGCAATCTCGACAAGCTGGTGCTGGCGCTGCAGGGCAGTGCCGATCGCAAGGTCGTGATCGAAGGGTTCACCGACAGTCAGGGCTCGGAAGCCTCGAACCAGGCGCTGTCGCAACGTCGCGCAGATGCCGTGTCCGGTTACTTGAGCCGGCACGGCGTCGATGCCTCGCGCCTGAGTGCGACCGGACGCGGCGAAGCATTCCCGGTGGCCGGCAACGAGATCCCGGCAGGCCGGCAACTGAACCGCCGCGTCGAGGTCACGATCGAGAACCCGGTGGCGCCGTAACGGCCGCTCGCGGCAGGCGCAGCGGGCAGCCAGGCACGGCAGCCGGCGGCCGTGCTGCTGCTCGGCGCCACAGCGGGCGACACCACGTCCATCGGCAAGGCGCTGCCTGACCGGGCGATCCGGCTGCGGGTGCTGAGCTACAACATCCAGATCGGCGTGCAGACTGCCAGGTACGGCGACTATCTGACCCGGGCGTGGCGCCATGCCCTGCCCGGAAGCGGCATGCCGGCGCATCTGGACCGGCTGGCCGAGGTCGTGCGCCACTTCGATTTCGTCGCGATCCAGGAAGCCGATGCCGGCAGCCTGCGCACGGGCTTCGTCAACCAGATCGAGTATCTGGCGGGCGCCGCCGGCTTCGCGTCCTGGGGCCTGTCGGTGACTCGCGACCTGCGACCGATCGCCTGTCACGCGCTCGGCTTCCTGAGTCGATACCGGCCGACGCGGGTGGTCGAGCACGTGCTGCCATCGAGTCTGCCGGGCCGACGCGTGGTCGGCATCGATCTCGGTGCCGACGCCGGTCACCTGCACGTGCTGGTCGCGCACCTGTCGCTCGGGGCCCGTGCCCGTCGCCGACAGCTCGACTTCGTCGATGCCCTGGTGCCCGTCGCTGGCCCGGTGCTGCTGCTCGGGGATCTGAACTGCGGGGCCGCAGCGCTGCGCGCGCGGCGCGGCAGCCGTCTGCTGGTCAGCGCGCACCCGCCGGCCACGTTTCCAAGCTGGCAGCCGCGGCTTGCGCTCGACCACATCCTGCACAGCGCCGAGGTCCGGCTGCATCGGCTGCAGGCCTTGCCGGTGCCGATCTCCGATCACCTGCCGCTGGCAGCCGACATCGAAGTGCCGGCGCGTCTGCCGTGACCGCCGTCGCGCCGGACGCATCGGTGCCGAGCATTGCGCAGGCGCTGCTCGATCCCGAGATCTGGGCGCTGATCGCCACAATCAACGCCGCGTTGGCGCTGCTGGCCGCCGGCCTTGCGTCGGTCCATGCGCTGCTGACCAAGCGCGATTCGCGCGCCGCTTGGGGCTGGATCGCGACCTGCTGGCTGTTCCCGCTGGCCGGGCCGACGCTGTATTACCTGTTCGGCATCAACCGCCTGCAACCGCAGCCTTTGCCGAACGCGCCGACGGCACCGGGCCTCGATCCGCTGGCGATTACGCCCGTTTGCGAGCGTTCGATGGCGGAACAGGTGCGTGTCGGCCAGCGGCTGACCGGGCTGCTGCCGGTCCCCGGCAATCGCATCGACGTGCTGCACAACGGCGACGAAGCCTACCCGGCGTTGCTGCGCGCGATTGCCGATGCCCGATGCTCGATCCGCCTGTGCACCTACATCTTCGAAGCCGGCGCCAGCGCCGATCGCTTCATTGCCGCGCTCGCGACGGCGCAGGCCCGCGGCGTCGACGTGCTGGTGCTGGTCGATGGCATGGCCGAGCTGCTGTTCGCAGGCCGCATCCGCCAACGGCTGCGCAAGCTCAACGTGCCGACCGCGCGCTTCCTGAAGCCCGGACTGTTCCCGCCGATGCTCAGGCTGAACACCCGCATCCACCGCAAGCTGCTGATCATCGACGACCGCGTCGCGTTCACCGGCGGCATGAACATCCGCGATCGCCAGATGCTGAAGCCACCTCGGCCGGACAGCACCAGCGACCTGCATTTCCGCCTGTCCGGCCCGGTGGTGGCACCGCTCGCGGCGATCTTCGCGCGCGACTGGCAGTTCACCACCGGCGAGGCGCTGCCGGACGCAGTCCCCGCCGAAGCAGCCGGCGGCAGCGCGTGCCGCCCGGTGACCACCGGCCCGAACGAGGACCTCGAAAAGCTGACCCTGCTGCTGATCGCCGCGATCGGCAGCGCCCACCGCCGCGTGCTGATCATGACGCCGTACTTCATCCCGACGCTGTCGCTGCTGGCCGTGCTCGAAGCGGCGGCGCTGCGCGGTGTCGCGGTCGACATCGTGCTGCCGGCGCGCAGCGATCAGCGTTATGTCGATCGCGCATCGCGCCGCTTCCAGCAGGCGCTGCTGCTGCGCGGGGCTGCCATCTGGCTGCAGCCGGCACCGTTCGCGCACGGCAAGCTGTTCATCGTCGATGACCATTACCTGCTGCTGGGCTCGGCCAATCTTGACCAGCGCAGCCTGCGCCTGAATTTCGAACTGGTGATCGAAGTGTTCGATCCGGCGGTCGTGGCGCAGCTGGCCCTGCACGTGCTCGACATTCGCCGGCGATCACTGCGGGTCGATGCAGCAGAGCTTCGGGCGCGCAGCCTGCCGACGCGCCTGCTCGATGGCCTGTGCTGGCTGTTCTCGCCGTATCTGTAGCGGCGCCCGGAACGCTGTGCGTGCCAGCGGACAGACGGGCGCCAGGCACGCGCCGACGCTCGACCGTCGCTCGCGCGCGAGCCCACCGATCCGACGACGCCATGGATTCACCGCCGATCTCCACCGGCCCGCGCGGGGCCGCGATGCTGCCGCCGGGACCGCTGTCCGCCGAGGAACTGGCTGGCCTCGATGCCTACTGGCGGGCGTCGAATTACCTCGCCGCAGGCCAGATCTACCTGAAAGCCAATGCCCTGCTCGATCAGCCGTTGCAACGGTCGCAGATCAAGCCGCGCCTGCTCGGTCACTGGGGCACGACCCCGGGCCTGAACTTCCTGTACGTGCATCTGAACCGGCTGATCAAGGCCCATGCGCTGGATCTGCTCGCGATCATCGGCCCCGGTCACGGCGGACCGGCCATCGTTGCCCAGAGCTGGCTCGAAGGGACGTACAGCGAGCGGTACCCGGCCATCGGCAACAACCGCAGCGGCATCGAGCGGCTGTTCCGGCAGTTCTCGTGGCCGAACGGCATTCCGAGCCATGTCTCGGCCGACACGCCGGGGTCGATCTATGAAGGCGGCGAGCTCGGTTACTCGCTGGCCCATGCCTACGGTGCGGTGTTCGACAATCCGGGGCTGATCGCGGCCTGCATCATCGGCGATGGCGAAGCCGAAACCGGCGCGCTGGCGGCCAGCTGGCACTCGAACAAGTTCCTGAATCCGATCCGCGATGGCGCGGTGCTGCCGATCCTGCACCTGAACGGCTACAAGATCGCCAATCCGACGGTGCTCGCGCGCATCCCGCGCAGCGAGCTGATCGACCTGCTGCGCGGCTACGGCCACGAGCCGCATTTCGTCGAAGGCGACGAGCCGCTGATCGTGCATCAGGCGCTTGCCGCAGCACTGGACACGGTGCTGGCGTCGATCCAGCAGATCCAGCGCGAAGCCCGGCGGCCGGATCGAGGCGCGGCCCTCACCCGCCCGCGTTGGCCGATGATCGTGTTCGCGACGCCGAAGGGCTGGACCGGCCCGAAGGTCGTCGACGGCCTGCCGGTCGAAGGCACCTGGCGCGCCCATCAACTGCCGATCACCGATCCGAGTCGGCCCGGGCAGCTGCAGCTGCTTGAGGACTGGCTGCGCAGCTACCGGCCGCAGGAACTGTTCGATGCCGATGGTCACTTCCTGCCGGCGCTGGCGGCACTGGCGCCGACCGGCCGCCACCGCATCGGCGCCAATGCCCATGCCAACGGTGGCCGCCTGCTGGTGCCGCTGGTGCTGCCGTCGTTCCGCCAACACGCCATCCAGTTCGATGAACCGGGTACCGCGCGCGGCGAAGCCACGCGACGGCTCGGCAGCTATCTGCGCGACGTCATGCGCGCCAACGCGGCTGCCGGCAACTTCCGGCTGTTCGGCCCCGACGAGACCGCCTCCAACCGCCTCGCCGAGGTCTACGAGGTGTCCGGCAAGACCTGGCTCGAGCCACTGCTGCCGGTCGATCGCGATCTCGCTGCCGATGGCCGGGTCATGGAAGTGCTCAGCGAACATCTGTGCCAGGGCTGGCTGGAAGGCTATCTGCTGACCGGCCGGCACGGTCTGTTCTCGTGCTACGAGGCGTTCATCCACATCATCGATTCGATGTTCAACCAGCATGCGAAGTGGCTCAAGCGCAGCCGCGAGCTCGCATGGCGCGAACCGATCGCCTCGCTGAACTATCTGCTGACGTCGCACGTCTGGCAGCAGGATCACAACGGCTATTCGCATCAGGATCCGGGCTTCATCGACCATGTCGCGAACAAGAAGTCCGGTGTCGTTCGCATCTATCTGCCGCCGGACAGCAACTGCCTGCTGTCGGTCGTCGATCACTGCCTGCGCAGCCGCGACTACGTCAACGTCGTCATCGCCGGCAAGGCGCCGTGCTGGCAGTGGCTGACCATCGACGACGCCGCGCGGCACTGCACCGACGGCATCGGCATCTGGCGCTGGGCCGGCAACGACGATGACGATCCGGACGTGGTCATGGCCTGCGCCGGCGATGTGCCGACGGTCGAGACGCTGGCCGCCGTCATGCTGCTGCGGGCCGATGCGCCGGGCATCCGCATCCGCGTGGTCAACGTCGTCGACCTGATGGCGCTGGTGCCGCGCAGCGAGCATCCGCACGGTCTCGACGATGCGACGTTCGATGCGCTGTTCACCGTCGACCGCCCGGTGATCTTCGCGTTCCACGGCTATCCGGCGCTGATCCACAAGCTGATCTACCGGCGCCGCAATCACGCCGGCTTCCACGCCCACGGCTACCGCGAGGAAGGCAGCACGACCACTCCGTTCGACATGGTCGTGCTGAACGGCCTCGACCGCTATCGGCTCGCGCTCGATGCCATCCGCCACGTGCCGCGTCTGGCGTCGACGCTCGAGGCAGCGATCGATCTCTACTGGGAGCGCATCGCCCGGCACAAGCGCCACATCAGCGAGTGGGGCGAAGACCTGCCGGAGATCCGCGACTGGCGCTGGTCGCGGCCATGAGTGCGGCGATCGGACAGGCGCTCGGCGCGGCGCAGGCCGAAGCGACGGCTGACGGCGGCAGCATCGTGGTGCTGGTGCTGAACAGCGGCTCCTCGAGCCTGAAGCACGGGCTGTATCGCGTCAGCCGGTGGCGGATCGACTGCCTGAACGACGGCATCATCGAGGATGCCGATGCCGACCCGCTGGCGGCGATCGTCGCGATCGTCCGGCAACTGGCCGAGGCCGCGTTGCCGCCACCGCAGCGCATCGGCCACCGCATCGTTCACGGCGGGCCGCATCGGCATCGCCATGGACGGATCGATGCGCAGGTGCTGCAGCAACTCGAAGCCGCGGCACCGTTCGCGCCGCTGCATGCCGCCAAGGCGCTGGCACTGATCCGCCACTGCGGCAGCCTGTTTCCCGGACATCCGCAGGTGGCCTGCTACGACACCGCGTTCCACGCCGCCATGCCGGCGCTCGGCGCGACCCTGCCGCTGCCGAAAGCGCTGCGCGACAGCGGCCTGCGCCGCTACGGCTTTCATGGTCTGTCATGCGAATCGGTGCTCGACACGCTGGGTGCGGACTGCCCACCTCGTGTGGTCATCGCCCATCTCGGCAACGGCGTCAGCATCAGCGCGGTGCGCGATGGCCGCTCGATCGACACCAGCATGGGGCTCACGCCGAACGGCGGCGCGATCATGGGCACGCGTTGCGGCGATCTCGATCCCGGCGTGCTGCTGCATCTGTTGCAGCAGCGGCAGTTCGATGGCGCGGCGTTGAGCCGCCTGCTCGAGCATGAATCCGGCCTGCTCGGTCTTTCCGGCGTGTCCAGCGACCTGCGCGCGATTCGCGCCGCCGCCGACCGCGGCAACCGCGATGCGGCCTTCGCGATCGAGGCCTTCTGCCTGTCGGTCGCGCGCCCGATCGCGGCGATGATCGCGGTGCTCGACGGCCTCGACCTGCTGGTGTTCACCGCCGGCATCGGCGAACACGATGCCGCCGTGCGCGAAAGCATCTGCGCGCATCTCGGCTGGATCGGCATCAGCCTGGATGGCGGGCGCAACGCTGCCGGCAACGCCGTGATCCACGGTCCCGCCTCGCGCTGCGCCATTCGAGTGGTCCCCTGTCGCGAAGACGAGCAGATCGCGCGTCATGCGGCGGACGCCGCGTGAGCGGCGGAGCCCGCTCCGCATCGCGAGCGGCGTCAGCCGTTGACCCGCCGCAACGGCGCCGTCGCGTCGAAATCGATCCACTGCCCGGCATCGATGATGCCTTCGGCGGCATCGATGTCCGTGGCCCCATGCGCCTGCAGGATGCGGATCGCCGATAGCTGCCATGCGGCGTCGCTGGCGGTCACGGCGATCAAGGTGCCGGGCTGGCGCTGCAGGCTGCTGGGCGGTGTCTGCTGCTCGTCGCGATGATCCGGGTCGGCGGGATCGCCGAGCTTGTTCAAGGCACCGACCAGCGAGCCGACGTAGGCACCGGCTCCCGCACCGGCGACGGCCGCACCGGGACCGAGGAACGGCACTGTCAGCAGGCCGGCGGCAATGCCGACCGCACCGCCGATCGCCGCGCCGGACAGTGCACCGCCGGCGGCCGGATCGTCGCCGGGCGATTCGAGCTGTTCGACCGTCGTCGTTGCCGGTGGCGCTGCGGTTGCCGACGGCGATTCTTCCGCCGTCGCCGGCTGGGCCGGCGGCAGACCGGCGACGACGAGCGACGCCGTGCCCGTGCGCGCGAAGCCGGCGCCATCGAGTTCAGCCAGCGCCAGGCGCACCTGTTCCGCGTTCTGGAAGTTGCCGGTGATCAGGGTCGACATCGCGTGCTCCTTGCAGGCGCACGCCGCGCCGGCCGACGGCCGGATGACGTTGTGCGCACTGCAGCCTCGCCCGCCGACAGCGCCCGGTCTGTACGGCAGCGCGCAGCAGGGCCGCTGCTACGTGTGCTGGCGCACGGAGCACCCGGTACTCGAGTGGGATGGTCCCATTGACGAATAGCACGCAGTCATTCATAAGAACGAGGCGACGCCACGGCGCGCTTCACACCCTGGAGGAGGTTCCCATGCGCTCGACCGTGCGCCCGATGGTCCGTTCCCGTCTGTTCGTCATCCTGTCCGCCGCGCTGTCCGCCACGGCGCTGCTCGCCGGTTGCGGCAGCGGCAATGGCGGTGACGGCGGCCTGCTGGCCAGTCCGTCATCCGCGTTCTCGCTGTTCGATCCAACCGGCGTCAGCAACACCGCCACGCCGGGCAGCGCGATCATCCCGTTCCCGTTCGACGGCCTGTTCGCCAACAGCCCGACGCCGACGCTGAACATCCCGCTGCCGGACGCCGCCAATCCGGCCAACCCGGCGAATGCGCTGGTGGTCTCGGCCAACCTGCAGGACGGCTTCTCGACCACCGCCTCGATCTTCACCGACTTCGCCGGCTTCATCGATTTCGCGACCGTGCCCCGCGGCCTGCTGGTGATCAATGGCCGCACCGGCCAGCCGCTGGTCTACGGCAGCGACTACACGGTGCAGACCTCGACCGCGATCGGCAGCGATGGCGTGCCGCTGAATCTGGAACGCACGCGCATCCTGATCGAGCCGCTGAAGCCGCTGGCGCCGTCGACGACCTACATCGTGGCGCTGACGCCGGCGATCCAGAGCCGCGATGGCCTGCCGATCGTCGCCAGCGACTACTTCCGCGCCGTGCGCAGCGCGACACCGGTGGCCTCGCAGACCGGCAACTTCGCCGCGGCATTGACGCCGGCGCAGCGCACCACGCTGGAAGCGGTGCGCAGCCAGCTGATCCGGCCGCTGGTGCAGGTGCTGACCGCGCCACCGGCGCAGGGTGGCGCGGGACTGACCGAGGAACAGGTGATCATCGCGTGGAGCTTCACCACGCAGTCGATCGACAGGACCCTGCGCTCGGTCGCGGCGCGCGCCACACCGGGCGTGATCCGGGCAGTGCCGACCGGTCTGACCACGCAGGCCGTCGGCGGCTTCGGGCTGGCCAGCCTGTATGCCGGCATCACCACCGTGCCGTACTACCTGAACAACGCCGGCACGCCGGCCAATCCGCAGTCGCAGGCGCCGCTGACCGGCTATTGGCGCGCGGATCCGACGCGTCCGGATCCGGGCGTGTTCGCGCCAACGCAGTTGTCGGCACAGCCCGTGCCCTGCGCCGCGTTCACGCCGGCCGCCGGTCTGGGCCTGAGTCCAAGCCCGAGTACCACCGGCTGCTTCCCGGCCGTCGACATCGCCACGGCAACGACCGAGACCATCCCGGTGCTGGTCACCGTGCCCAGCCCGGCCAGCGGTCGCGTCCGCCCGGTCACTGGCTGGCCGGTGGTCATCTTCCAGCACGGCATCACCCGCAACCGCGCGGACCTGCTCGCCGTCGCCGACACGCTGGCGCAGGCCGGCTTCGTGGCCGTGGCGATCGACCTGCCGCTGCACGGTGTCGCCCCGCCGGACCCGCTGCTGCCGCAGCCGACCGATCCGCTGTATCGCAACGGCCTGTTCGCCGGTTCGCCGGCCGCAGCCCTGCAGACCGGCGAGCGGACCTTCGATCTGGACCTGCAGAGCAACGCCACCGGCGCCGCCGGACCGGATGGCCGCGCCGACACCTCGGGCAGCTGGTTCATCAACCTGCCGAGCCTCGTCACCAGCCGAGACAACATCCGGCAGGCGGTGTCCGACCTGCTGACCCTCGAAAAGACGCTGGCCGGGCTCGATCTCGACGGCGACAACGCGGGCGACATCGACACCACGCAGATCCGCTTCTTCGGACATTCGCTCGGCGCGATCGTCGGCACCACCTTCCTCGGCGTCAGCAGCAACACCAATGCCGCGGCACTCGCCAACCCGGGTGGCGGCATCGGCAAGCTGCTCGATGGTTCGGCGTCGTTCGGGCCGCGCATCGCCGCCGGCCTGCAGGCGTCCGGCGTGCGCGAAGGCACGGATGACTACGAAACCTTCCTCCGCTTCGCCCAGACCCTGGTCGATTCCGGCGATCCGCAGAACTACGCGGTGGCCGCGCGTGCCGCCCACCCGATCTACCTGATCGAAGTGCAGAACGACACCGTGGTGCCGAACGCCGTGCCGTCGAACTGCACGTCGGCACCGACCGGGCTCACCTGCAGCAACAACGCCGCGGCCGATCGCGTGCTGATCGCGGGCTTCCTGTCCGGCACCGATCCGCTGGTACGGACGATGGGCCTGACGACCGTCGGCCCACTGACCATTCCGCTTGCCGCGCAGGCGCCGATCACCGGCGCCAGCCTCGGCCTCGTCGCCCGCTTCACGCAGGGCAACCACGGTTCGATCCTCGATCCGAGCGGCGGCAACGTCAACGCGGCGGTGACCTGCGAGATGCAGCGTCAGACCGCGAGCTTCCTCGCGACCAACGGCACCGCGCTGCCGGTCGGAGGCACCTGCCCATGAGCCGCGCCCCGACCTCCGCCCTCGATCCCCACGAATCTGGAAGCCCGGCCATGACCGCCCCACTCGTTCCCGTCTTGCGCCGCACGCTGATCGCGTCGGCGATCCCGTCCTGCACCACCGCCTCGGCCTGGACCACCGAATGGCGCGACGTCCGCATCACCGTCGACAACGCCGTGACCGCCGGCGCCGCCATGCGGGTCGAAGGCGCCGATCCGCGCCTGATCGGCATCGCCAACGGCGGCACCGCGTATTCGATCAACGAGGACGACGGCAACCTGAACTTCCGCAAGGGCACCATCACGTCCAGCATCCTGCAGCTGAAGACCGACCTCAGCGTGAAATACGAGGACTACGGCTTCTTCGTCCGCTCGCTGGCGTTCACCAACCCCACCGTCGCCGGCAAGAACCTGTTCGACGAATCCGACTACGGCCCGGGCACGGAAGCGCCGCTGTCGGAACTGGCCGCGAAGCGCAAGGCGGTGAAGAGCCACAACGGCTCGCGCGCGAGCATTCTCGATGCCTTCGCCTACGGCAATTTCTCGGTGCTCGATCACGAACTGACCCTGAAAGTCGGCCGCCAGATCCTGAACTGGGGCGAGTCGACGTTCATCCAGAACGGCCTGAACAGCCTCGTGTCGTTCGATGCCAATCGCCTGACCACGCCGGGCTTCGAGCTGAACGAGATCACCGTGCCGGTGCCGATGATCTTCGCCAGCACCACGCTGTTCCCGAACGTGAGCCTCGACGGCTTCTACCAGATCGGCTGGCAGCGGACGAACATCCATGCCTCCGGCAGCTATTTCGGCAGCAACGACTTCGCCGGCATCGGCGGCACCCGCGCCTACATCGACTTCGGCCGCGCCGGCGAGAACGCCGTCGCCGGTTCGTCGTGCGCCGGCCTGCCGGCCGGCGCGCCAACCTGCGTGCCGTTCGGCAACAGCGTGCCGCGCGCGGCCGACCGCACGCCCGGCTCGGGTGGCCAGTACGGCGCGGCGCTGCACGCCTACGTGCCAGCGCTCCACAACACCGATCTAACGTTCTACGCCACCCGCTATCACAGCCGTCTGCCGCTGTTCAGCGGAACATCCCGGGCCACGCCGAGCTCGCCGGCAAGCGATGCCAACTACTTCAGCGAGTATCCGAAAGGCATCGAGATGGTCGGTGCCTCGTTCAACACGCTGATCCCGTTCGGCTTCGCGCTGCAGGGCGAGTACAGCTTCAAGCATCGGCAGCCGCTGCAGCTGCAGGCGGTGGAACTGCTGCTGACCGGCCTGGGCCAGCCGAGCCAGATCGACCCGATTCCCGGTGATTCGCTCGGCAACAAGTACATCCGTGGCTACCGGCGCAGCAATGTCAGCCAGGGCAATGTCAGCATCACCCAGCTGTTCGCGCCGAACAGGATGTTCGGCTACGACGATCTGCTGCTGCTCGCCGAAGTCGGCTACACCTACGTGCACGGGCTGCCCAGCCAGTCGCCGGATGGCCTGTACTACGAAGGCCCGGCCGCCTATCTGCCGGGCGACCGGCCGACGGCGACGGCGCTGGGCCTGCCGGTGCAGGACCCGGCGAGCTTCCCGACCAAGATGAGCTGGGGTTACCGCGTGCTGCTGCGGCCGACCTACAACAACTTCCTCGTCGGCCAGCTGATCTTCCAGCCGACGGTGGTCTGGCAGCACGATGTCGCCGGCATCACGCCGACGCCGCTGACCAACTTCGTGCGCGACCGCCGCACGCTGACGCCGCTGATGCAGATGCGCTACGGCCAGAGCCTGAGCTTCGAAGTGGGCTACACGATGTTCTTCGGCGGCGGCCAGCAGAACCTGCTGCGCGATCGCGACTTCGTGCAGACCAACGTCAAGTACTCGTTCTGATCCGCCAACGATCAGTGCCCGATCGGCGCCTGCTCAACCGGGCGACTGCGTGAACGAAGGCCGGCTGCGGAACCAGCCGGCCTTCATCGTTTCCAGCAGCACCAGCAGACCCGTGCCGCAGGCCAGCGCCAGCGCCAGTTGCACCGGACTCAGCGGCGCGAAACGGAACAGCTCGCGCACCGCCGGCACCGCCAGCGAGACGCCGAGCATCGCCAGCACCGCCACGCCAAGCCAGCGCAGCGCCCGGTTCGGCCGAAGCAGCGCCTCGATCAGCGACGCGCCGAACGAGCGGTTGACGAGAATCAGCCCGAGATTCGCCAGCACCAGCACGGTGAACACCAGCGCGCGGATCGTGGCTTCGTCCAGTCCGGCACGGGACGCGCCGACCAGCAGCGCCGCCAGCACGGCCAGCACCACGCCGCCCTGCATCACCGCCCAGACGATGCGCTCCCGCAGCAGCAGGGCGTTGCCCGGATCGCGCGGCGGGCGGGTCATGACGTTGTCCTCCTCGCCCTCGGCCTCGAACACCACCGAACACGCCGGATCGATCAGCATCTCGAGGAAAGCGATGTGGATCGGCGTCAGCATCAACGGCAGACCGAGCAGCAGCGGCAGCAGCGCCAGCCCGGCAATCGGGATGTGGACGGCCACGATGTATTCGATCGCCTTGCGCAGGTTGTCGTAGATGCGCCGGCCGAGCCGGATCGTCTTCACCACCGAGCCGAAGTCGTCGTCGAGCAGCACCAGCGCGGCGGCTTCACGCGCGACATCGGTGCCACGTCCGCCCATCGCGATGCCGATGTCCGCCGCCTTGATCGCCGGCGCGTCGTTGACGCCATCGCCGGTCATCGCCACGACTGCGCCGGCGGCCTTCAGGCATTGCACCAGCCGCAGCTTCTGGTTCGGCCGGATGCGGGCGAAGACCGCGGTATCGGCCAGCGCCTGCCGGAGTTCGACGTCGGACATCGCCTCGATCTCGGCACCGGACAGCACGCGACCGGCGTCAATGCCGGCCTGGCTGGCAATCGCGATCGCGGTCGCCGCGTAGTCACCGGTGATCATCACCACGCGGATGCCGGCCGCGCGGCATTCGGCCACCGCCGCCGGCACGTTGGCGCGCAGCGGATCGGCAAAGCCGACGAGGCCCAGCCATTCGAACGGAAGACCGCGCGGGCTGTTGGCCGGTGTCGCGACCTGCGCGGGCGTCAGCCGGGCGCGGGCAACGCCGAGCACACGGATGCCGGCGGCCGCCATCGCGTCGGCCTGCTGGCGCGCCGCGTCGAGCCGCTCGGCAGGCAGCGCGCACAACGACGCGACCGCTTCGAGCGCGCCCTTGGTGAAGGCGGTCGCGCCGCCGCCGGTGTCATCGTCGACGATGACCGTCACCGCCATCAGCGCGGGCCGCAGACCATGGCGATGACGACGGACGCGCGCAGCCAGCGGCGCGATCCGCGACGGCAGCTGCCGTTCGATGAAGCCGGCCAGCGCGACATCCATCGGGTCCGTCGGCTGCTCGTCGCTGGCCAGGCGGGCCGCTTCGAGCGTGTCGCGACAGCCGGGCGACAAGGCGCCATCGGTCGCGATCTGCCAGCGATCATCATCGCTGCAGACGATGGCGGCGATCGACATGCGGTTCTCGGTCAGGGTGCCGGTCTTGTCGGTGCACAGCACGGTGGTCGCGCCGAGCGTCTCGATCGCCGATGCGCGGCGCGTCAGCACCCGTGCCTGCGAGATGCGCCACGCGCCCATCGCCATGAACACGGCCATGACCAGCGCGAATTCTTCCGGCAGCAGCGACATGCCGATGGCAATGCCGCCCAGAAGCGCCTGCAGCCACGAGCCGCGCAGCCAGCCGTACAGCAGCACCGTCAGCACGCCGGCAATCAGGCCGATGATCGCGAAATCGCGCACGAACCAGCCGATCTGCTGCTGCAGATGCGGCTGGCCGGTTTCGATGCCGCCGATGGCGCTGCCGATCTTGCCGAGCTCGCTGCGTCCGGCGGTCGCGATGACGCAGGCACGCCCGCTGCCGCGCACCACCAGCGTGCCGCCGAAGATCAGTCGCACTGGGTCGCCACCGGCGCTCGGCGCGACCGCCTCGTCATCCGCCGTCGCCGCGCGCTTGTGCACCGGCACCGATTCGCCGGTCAGCAACGATTCGTCGACCAGCAGATCCTGCGCGTCGATCAGGCGGGCATCGGCCGCGACGCGATCGCCCTCGCCCAGCGCCAGCCAATCGCCGACGACAACGTCGCGGCCGGCGATCGTCTGCCGCTCGCCATCGCGGATCACCGTTGCCCGCGGGCTCGCCAGCCGGCGCAAGGCCCCGAGCACGTTTTCGCTGCGCGATTCCTGCACCCAGGTGATCGTCACCGACAGCGATGCGAAGGCCAGTAGCAGGATCGCCTCGGTGCGGTCACCGAGCAGCAGGTAGACGATGCCGCCGCCGATCAGCAGCGCGAACATCGGCTGCCGCAGCAGATCGAACAGCAGCCGGAACACGCTGCGCCGGGCCGCCGACGCGATCTCGTTCGGGCCATCGGTCGCCAGTCGCCGCGCAGCCTCGGCGGCGCTCAGCCCCTGTTCGCCCGCCTCGCGGGCTTCGGCGTCGATCATCGCGGCGGTGGCTCGGGATGCGGGCTGGCTGCCGGCAACGGGTTGCCGTTCCGGGCCCAGACATCGAGCAGGGCCAGGGTCACGCTCAGGATCACCGGGCCGAGGATCAGACCCGCGCTGCCGAACACGAGCAAGCCGCCGACGATCGCGATGAACGCCGGCACCGTGTGCAGCTTCAGCCGCGCGCCGACCAGCATCGGCCGCAGCAGGTTGTCGATGGTGCCCACCACCAGCACGCCCCACAGCACCAGCACCAGCGCGGCGGCCCAGCGATTCTCGACCACCAGGAACAGCGCCGCCGGAATCCAGACCACGAAGGCGCCGAGCACCGGCACGATCGCCAGCACCATCATCACCACGCCCCACAGCAGCGGGGCCGGCAGGCCGAGTGCCCAGAACATCAGTCCGCCGAGCAGGCCCTGGACCGAGGCCACGGCGAGCGTGCCGTAGACCGTGGCGTGAATGCAGTCATCGATGCGCGGCAGCATCGTGTCCATGTCGCGCGGGCCCAGCGGCGTCAGTCGCCGCACGGCTGAGAGCACCATCGTGCGATCGCGCAGCAGGAAGAACAGCAGGTAGAACACGAGGCCAAGGCCGATGATCTGCACCGCCGAGCCTCGGGCCATCGCGCCCGCCGCGTTGCCGAAGCGATCGGTCAGCAGCTTGACCGTCTGCGCCAGATCGATCCGGGCCTCGATCGCCGCCGCAGGTCGCGCCAGCAGCGGCTGTTCGGCCAAGCGTTGTCGCCATTGTCCGGAGGCGGCTTCGGCCTCGACGCGGGCGGCACCGACCATGGCTTGCACCGCGAGCTGCTGGCCGACGAAGGCCGCCGGCGCCACCACCAGCAGGCCAATGACGAAGACCGATGCCAGCGCCGCGCGATTGGCCGAGCCGAGCATCCGTTCGAGCCGCTGCTGCATCGGCGCGAAGATCACCGCCAGCGCCGTGGCCCAGACCAGCGGCGTCAGAAACGGCAGCGCCATGCGACCGCACAGATAGAGCCCCGCCGCGGTCAGCAGTGCCAGCAGCGCTGCGGTCAGCGCATCGCGACTGATCAGCCGTCGCGTCATCAGGCCCTGCCCGCGCGGCTCTCCGCCATCCGGACGGCGGCGCACGATCGATCGGCCACCCGAGCGGCTGCCGTCGGATTCGATCACCGGCCGGTGCCCGTGATCGGCAGCCGATCATTCCCGCCGACAGGCCAGTGTGCAGTCAGAGTCATCAGCGAGCACCGGTCGGAGGGAGGCTCACGATGCGCGGCGCGCAGCGCGGCAATCGGTACGCAGCCGCACGCAGGCTCTTCGACCGCAAATCGGCCTGCGGCGTGGGAACGCTCGCGTGCGGCGCGCCGGGCCCGCCTGGAATCGAGTCCAGACGATCGGGAGATGCATATAGCTGCTCAGGTGTCCGCTGTGTCAGCGCCGCGCTGCTACGGGTCTGCCTGCGCGCGGGTCCGGGGCGAGATCGGCATCGTGCTTCCGTGCACGATCTCGACCGTGACCCGATGCTCGCGGTGATCGTCGGCCAGCGGAATCAGCGGCTGCGGCAGGCGTTCACCATCGAGCATCACCGTGATCGACGGCACTGCATCCGGTTCGGTGCGCTGGCTGATTTCGATTCGGTAGCTGCTGCCGCGATGGCGATAGCGCAGGCCGAGCTGCGGCCAGTGCCGCGGCAGGCATGGCGCGATCCGCAGATGGTCGCCGTCGCGGGTCAGGCCCAGCAGCGATTCGAGCATCAGCCGGTACAGCCAGCCGGCCGAACCGGTGTACCAGCTCCAGCCCCCGCGGCCGACATGCGGCGCCACGGCGTAGACATCGGCTGCGACGACGTACGGCTCGGTGCGATAGATCGCGACATCGGCTGCCGTGCGCCCGTGATTCACCGGGTTGATGATGCCGAACAGTTCCCAGGCGCGCGCCTGATCGCCCTGCGCAGCAAACGCCATCGCGGCCCAGATCGCGGCATGGGTGTACTGGCCGCCGTTCTCGCGCACGCCGGGCAGATAGCCCTTGATGTAGCCGGGGTTCAGCCCGGAGCGGTCGAACGGCGGATCGAGCAGCTGCACCAGCCCGCCACCCGGCACGTCGCGCTTGACCAGCAGGCGATCGACACTGTCCATCGCGATTCGCACGCGCGCCGGCTCGCCGGCACCGGACAGCACCGCCCAGCTTTGCGTCACCGAATCGATCCGGCATTCGTCATTGCCGGCCGAGCCGAGCGCAGTGCCGTCATCGAACCACGCGCGCTTGAACCACTCGCCATCCCAGGCCACGGCGTCGAGCCGCACGGCCAGCGCTGCCGCTTCGGCCAGACAGCGGTCGCCGAACCCGGCATCGCCATGATCGCGGGCGATCGGCGCGAAGCGCTTCAGCACGTCGACGAGGAAGAAGCCTAGCCAGACGCTTTCGCCGTGACCTTCGATGCCGACGAGGTTCATGCCGTCGTTCCAGTCGCCGGACCCCATCAGCGGCAGACCGCGGCTGCCGAAGCGCAGGCCATGCTCGATTGCCCGCCGGCAATGCCGGTACAGGCTTTCCGGCTCGCCCGAGCGTATCGGCAGGTCGTAGCACGATTCTTCGTCGGCATTCAGCGGACGACCGTCGATGAAGTACACCGGCTCGTCGAGCACGCCGGTATCGGCGGTCGCGCCGACGTAGCGCGCCGTGGCCAGCGGCAGCCACAGGTAGTCATCCGAGCAGCGCGTGCGCACACCGCGGCCGCTCGGCGGATGCCACCAGTGCTGGACATCGCCTTCGGGATACTGCCGCGCCGCCGCCCGCAGCAGGTGCTCGCGCACCAGCGCCGGCTCGGCATGCACCAGCGCCATCGTGTCCTGCAGTTGATCGCGGAAGCCGAAGGCGCCGCCCGACTGGCTGTAGCCGCTGCGGGCCCACAGGCGGCAGGCCAGCGTCTGGTAGACCAGCCAGCCGTTAGCCATCACGTTGAATGCGGCATCCGGCGTGGTCACCTGCACGGCACCGAGCGTGCGGAGCCAGTAGCGGTGGACATTGTCGAGGGCATTGCGCGCAGCGCCGGTGCGCCGGAAGCGCTGCGCGAGCCGGCGGGTCTGGTCGCGATCATGGCCGGCACCGAGGCGAAAGATGATCTCGCGGCTTTCGCCATCGGCCAGATCGAACGGCACCTGGATCGCGCCGCACGGGTCCAGCGCCGCGCCGAGCCGGCCGGACAGCCGGGCGCGGCTCATGGCGTCCGGGGTCTGCAGCGAGCCGTTGCGGCCGAGGAATTCGCCGCGATCGCCAGTCAAGGTGCGCGAAGCATCGTCGACATCGAAGAACGCGATGCGGCCCTCGAACTCGGTGTTGTAGGCATTGCGGGCAAACAGCGCACCACTCGCGGCATCGATCTCGGTGACCACCTGCATCGCGGTGTTCGGGCGCAGGTCGCCGAGCACCCATTCGACATAGCCGGTGGCCGAAAGCCGCCGCGCGCGGCCGGAACCGTTGCGGACTTTCAGCACCGAGAACTTCACGGACTCCTCGAGATCGACATAGACCGTGAGCTCCGAGCGGATGCCGCCGCAGGTGTGCTCGAAGCGGCTGTAGCCGAAGCCGTGGGCGGCGATGTACGGCATCGCACCGCGCACCGGGAACGGCGTGGGCGACCAGTAATGGCCGCTTTCCTCGTCGCGCAGGTACAGCGCTTCGCCGCCGCTGGCGCCCACAGCATCGTCGTGCCACGGCGTCAGGCGGAACTCGTGCGCGTTCTCGCTCCAGCTGTAGCTCGATCCGCTTTCGGCGATCACGGTGCCGAAGTGCGGATTGGCGATGACATTGACCCACGGCGTCGGCGTCATCCGTGCGGCCGTGGTCGCGATGCGGTACTCGCGGCCATCGGCACTGAAGCCGCCGAGCGGATGCGACAGGATCAGGTCCGGCATCGGCGGCGGCAGTTCGGCGATCGGCTCGAGTCGATGGCTGCGGCTGACGATCAGCCGCGGCACGCGCGGATCGACGATCGCGCGCCGATGCACCTGCTCGCCGAGATCGCCGCGACCATCGGCGATGATCACGCGGGCCACGGCCTGCAGCAGGATGCGGTCCTCGTTCGAAATCTGCTCGGCCGAGCGCACGTAGATGCCGCCGGGGCGGTCGATGACATGGGCTTCGATGCCGGTCGCGATCAGCCCCATGATCTGATCCTGCAGCCGCTGTCGATAGCTGACGTGATCCTCGTTCCAGATCACCAGATCGACCGCCAGCCCCTTCAGCCGCCACCAGGCATGGCACTGGATCAGCTGCCGCGCGAGTTCGATGTGCGCGGTATCGGCGATCTTCAGCAGCACGATCGGCAGGTCGCCAGAAATGGCATAGCCCCACAGGCCGGACTGGCCACGACGGTTCTGGATCAGCACGCCGGCCTCCGCCCGCAGGCCGGCGTTGGCGTAGATCACCGAGCCGGCGAGCTTGCGATACAGCTGGGCATCGGCCTCGCTGGCGTTGATCTGGCGGCGGGTGACGCCGGCATGGGTCCAGGCCAGATCGAACACGCGATCGGCCATGTGCCGGTCCTGGTACTTGTCGACCAGCAGCATGCAGGCCTCGCGGCTGTCAGCGGCGCCGGACACCCAGTCGATGGTCGCCGACGCTTCGGCTTCGAGCACGATGCGGCAGCGGATCGCCATGCACGGGTCGAGCACCGGCCCGGCGGTGCCGGACAGCGCTGCGTCGCCGACCATGGCGGCCGGTGCCGCCACCGTGCGGCCACGGCCGATGAAGCGGACGCGGTCGGTTTCGAACGACAGGCCGCGCACGTCGGTGCCATGCGCGGCAAGTCGATGGAACATCCACGGCCGGGCGTCGCCGAGCGAGCGCGGCCGCCGCGTGCCGAGCACCGCCTGCCGCTCCGGCACGATCTCGGTCTGCATGAACAGGTTCGAGAACGCGGTATGGCTGGCATCGGCGGCCGGGGTCGCCAGCACCGCTTCGGAATAGCTGGTCAGCTCGATCGTGCGGCGGCTGCGCGAGCGATTGGTGATGCGCACGCGCTTCAGCTCGATGTCGTCTTCCGGCGACACCACGATCTCGCTGTAGGTCTCGATCTCGTGATCGAGCCGCCGGAACTCGGCGCGGCCTTCGGAGAACGTCGCTTCGTAGCGGTCGGCGCGGCGGCCGGTCGGATGGTGCGCGGCCGACCAGACATCGCCGCTGGCGATGTCGCGCAGATAGAGGAACGAACCCCAGGCGTCGCTCGTCGCGTCCTCGCGCCAGCGGGTCACGGCCAGCTGGTTCCAGCGGCTGTAGCCGCCGCCGGCGCTGGTCACCATCACGTGATAGCGGCCGTTCGACAGCAGCTGCACTTCCGGAGTCGGCGTGGCAGCGGGGAACGGGGCCTGGGTCGCCGCTTCGGCGGCATCGGCGAACACCGAGGTCTGCTCGGCATCGGCGCTGCGATCGAGAAACACCGCGTGCTTCGGGATCCGCTCCTGCAGCAGCAGCAGGGTCGCCTGACACTGCGGGTCCGACGCGAAGCGGCGCTGCATCGGCTGCTGCAGCAGCAGGCTCGCGATCGCCAGCAGACTCATGCCCTGATGGTGGGCCATGTACGACTGCACGATGACCCGGCTTTGCCCGCGCGGCATCCGCGACGGCGTGTAGTCGATCGCCTCGTGCAGGCCGTAGCGGCCTTCCAGTCCGTCCGCCGACAGCCGCTGCAGATTGCTGCAGGCCGCTTCCGGTTCCACCATCAGCGCCAGCGCCGAGGCATACGGCGCGATCACCGAATCGTCGCCCAGCCCGCGCTTCAGCCCGAGACCCGGCACGCCGAACGCGTGGTACTGGTAGTTCAGGCCGGCATCGACCGTGTTGTAGCCGGATTCCGACACGCCCCACGGCAGGCTGCGCTGCTCGCCGTAGGCGATCTGCCGGGCGACGGCGGCGCGGCAGGTCTGGTCGAGCAGACTGTCGGCATACGTCGGCATCACCAGCATCGGCATCAGGTACTCGAACATCGAGCCGCTCCACGACACCAGGATCGGCTCGCCGTCGACGGTGGTGCGCAGCCGGCCGAGCGCGAACCAGCTTTCCTGCGGCAACTGGCCCTGCGCGATGGCGACGAAGCTGCACAGCCGCGCTTCCGAGGCCAGCAGATCGTAGTAGCTGGCATCGCGGCGGAACTCGTCGACGTTGTAGCCGATCGCCAGCAGATGCCGGGTGCGGTCGTACAGGAAGCCGTAGTCCATCGTCGCGAAGCCGGTGGCCTGCTGCGCCAGCTGATCGCAGGCGGCGATCCGCTCGGCGCAGCGACTGAGGCCTTCGAGCACGGCGGCGCGCTGCTCGGACAGCCAGCCGCGCTGGTAGGCGGACAGCTCGTGCCGACGCTGGTCATCGAGCGCTGCCAACCAGTCCGCGGCGGCGGCCGGGAAGCTGCGGCTGCTCGGCACGGTCGCCAGATCGGCCAGCGCCACGAAGCCGCCCGGTGCTTCGGCCAGCAGCAGCCAGGGCGCGGACTGCACGAGATCGGTCAGCGCATCGCGGCACTGCCGGTCGAAGGCGATGGCCCAGTACGTGGCGTCGTCGTGGGCATCGGGATAAGCCGGCCGCACGGCATCGCCGCCCGATCCCGGCATCGGCTGCGCCTCGGGATCAAGCCCGTTGGCAGCGGCGGCATCGGTGCGCTCGGACGCGATTGCCCGCAGCCAGTTCAGATGCTGGCGCAGGCTGGCGTTCTCGGCGTGGCTGGCAGCGGTCAGCGTGCGGCGCAGCGCGGTCAGCCTTTCAAGGCCGTCCGGCGTGTCGATGGCGTCGTCGTCGCGGCTCGCCGTGCGGACGTCGATCAGCAGGTCGAGCGTGTCGATCAGGCCGGTGTAGACGCTGCGGTCGACCATCGGCTGATCCGGCAGCGCCAGCAGCCCGGCGCGCAGGGTCAGCAGGTGGCCGGCCAGATTGCCGCTGTCGACCGACGAGATGTAGCGCGGCGGCAGCGGCGCCAGCGTGCGGGTGTCGTACCAGTTGTAGAAATGGCCGAGATGGCGCGGCAGCACGGCGAGCGTCGCGAAGCTGGCCGCAGTGCGCCGCAGCAGCGTGCCGGTGCTGACGTAGCCGAAGTCATGCGCCGCCAGATTGGCCAGCAGCGCCATGCCGATGTTGGTCGGCGAGGTCCGGTGCGCGGTGATCGGCCCCGGATGCTGCTGATGATTGTCCGGCGGCAGATGGTGATCCTCGGCGCCGACATGGCGCTCGAAGAACGCCCAGGTCTTGCGCGCGATGCGGCGCAGGTAGCGCGTCTGCGTGTCGGACAACGATGCTTCGCTGCGCTGCGGTGGGTGGCTCAGCCATGCCGCCAGCCACGGCGCCGCCAGCCACAGCACGAGGATCGGCCAAGCCGCCAGCAGCGCGGCCGGACGCGCCAGCATCA
The DNA here is from genome assembly GCF_021732705.1 of Nevskia sp. GTDB lineage: Bacteria > Pseudomonadota > Gammaproteobacteria > Nevskiales > Nevskiaceae > Nevskia. The sequence goes on from NZ_JAKFUM010000016.1 coordinate 177,745, forward strand.
GCACGGCGATGACGGCGATGGCCAGCAGCGGCGCGATCGCCATGCGCCGCAAGGTGCCGGCCAGCGACGTGGCCAACGACTCGGCAGCGGCCGCGCCGGGTTCGCCGGCGATCTGCCATTCGAGCAGGCCGCGATGCGAGACCTGCATCCGCCACAGCGTGCGGACGATGGCGTCGAGGCTGTACGCGGCCTCGAACGGCAGGCAGGCCACGCGGAACAGCACGCGTTCGAGACTGCGCCGGGCGTTGCGGCCGACGCCGGGCAGATGGCGATGCCAGCGCACGTCGTCCGGGCGTCGCAGCGCATCGACGACGCTCACCAGCAGCAGCGGCAGCAGCGGTAGCGCCAGCACCGTCGCGGTCCAGAACGCCGGATACGGCAGCCAGCGCCAGCCGCACAGCGTCATCGCGACCAGCGCCGGCGCGGTCAGGCTGCGCCGCAGGTTGTCGGCGAGCTTCCAGCGCGACAGCGCCGACAGCGGGTTGTGCAGCCGTGTGCCGGCAGGCCCCGGCACGTTCGGCAGCAGCCAGCGGGCGATCTGCCAGTCACCGCGGATCCACCGGTGCTGCCGCCGGGCATCGGCCAGATAGCGCGCCGGGTATTCCTCGAACAGGTCGACATCGCTGAGCAGGCCGGAGCGCGCGTGACAGCCTTCCAGCAGGTCGTGGCTGAGGATGCGGTTGTCGGGGAAACGGCCGTCGAGCGCCTGCTCGAAGGCATCGACATCGTAGATGCCCTTGCCGATGAACGAGCCTTCGCCGAACAGATCCTGATAGACGTCGGACACCGAGCGCGTGTACGGATCGATGCCCGGCTCGCTGCCGGCCATGTCGGCATATCGCGAGCGCGGTGCGGCCGACAGGCTCGCCGCCATCCGCGGCTGCAGGATGCCGTAGCCGCCGGTCACGCGCTGCGCCCGTGGATCGAAGCGCGGCCGGTTCAGCGGGTGTGCCATCGCGCCGACCAGTTGCCGCGCCGTGTCGCGCGGCAGCAGCGTGTCGGCATCGAGCGTGATCACGTAGCGCACGTCGCGCAGGCGACGGCTGTCGCCGACGATGCAGGCGAAGCGGTCCTCGCCGTGCCCGCGGAGCAGCGCGTTCAGATCCGACAGCTTGCCGCGCTTGCGCTCGAAGCCCATCCACAGCCGTTCGCCGGCATTCCAGAAGCGCGGCCGGTGCAGCAGATGGAAGCGGTCGCCGAGCGTCGTGTCCGGCTCGGCATGACGCTGGTTCAGCGCAAGGATGCCGTCGCGTGCGCGCTTTACCAGCGCTTCATCGTCCGGCGTTGTTTCATCATCGGCATCGACGACATCGGTCAGCAGCGCGAAATGCAGGTTGTCATCGCGATTGCCGAGGTAGCGGACTTCCAGCGCTTCCAGCAGCGCATCGATGCCGGCCGGCGTGGCGAGCATCGACGGCACCACGACCAGCGTCCGCATCGAAGGCGGCAGGCCACGCGCATAGTCCATGCGCGGCAGCCGCTGCGGCGTCATCAGCAGCGTGACCAGCCAGTTCGCAAGGGCCGTCGCCATCTGGCTGGCGGCCAGCAGTGCCACCACCGCCAGCAGTGCCAGCGCCCAGTCCGGCACGTCGTCGCCCGCAGCGACCCGGAGCAGGCCGGCGGTCACCGCCATCGTCAGCAGCGCGATGACGCCGAGGTGGATCGCCAGCGGCGAACGCGCGGCAGCCCGTCGCAGCCGTTCGATCGGCGGCAGCTGCGCCTGGATCGCCTGTTCGAGCTGCGGCTGGCCCTGGTCGATCAGGTAGTAGCCGACATGCCCGCGATGATCGCCGTCGCCGTACTGGCGACGCGCCAGTCGGCTCAGCGCCACGGCGGCCCGCGCGATATCGATCTCGGCATGCGGGCTGCAGCGCGCCAGCGTATCGATGGCGTGGCGATAGCGGTCGCGCGTCGCGAAGTCCATGCCGGCGTAGTCGCCATCGCCGTGGCCATCGCTGTCCTCGCGCAGCACCTGCTCGACCTTCGACATGGTCTCGACGAACACGCGCCAGTCCAGCGCGCCGAGCAGGCGCAGGCTGCCGATGCTGTTGCTGATCGACACCTGATCGGCGGCCTGCTGCTGGTTTTCCTGCAGTACCAGCTGCTCGATGGTCTGGCTCGACTCGGCCAGCCGCTGCTCGATCCAGGTCAGCGGCAAGGCCAGTGCCGGGCCGTGGCCCTGCAGCCGGCGCGCGAGTTCGGCGACGAAGGTGCTGACCATCGGCGGATCGGAGCGTGCCATGTCGGCGATCACGAGGATCAGGCTTTTCGGGTCGCTTTCGGCCATCGCCATCATCCGGTCGGCCCAGTCCTGCGCCTGATCCAGATGCTGTCGCGTCGCGGTGATGTGGGCACCGACGCGACGCAGGTTCTCGATCAGCGCCAGTCGCAGCATGATCGGGATCGCCCACAGCTCGCCGAGCGCAAGCGGCTCGAGCGTCTGATACGCGGTGATGAAGCGGCCGAGGATCTCGGCATCGATCCGCCCGTCGCCGTGCGAGATCGCGTTCAGCGCCAGATCGTAGACCCGCGGCAGGTTCGCGGATGGACCCTCGGCCAGCCGCGGCAGCTCGCGGCTGTAGGCCGCCGGCAGATGCTGACGCGCCGTGCGGATCTGCTCCTCGATCAGGTAGAAGTTGTCGAGCAGCCACTCGCCGGCGGGTGCGATCCGTTGCCGCGCCTTGACCGCCTCCGCCAGCACGGCCGCGGTTTCGCGCAGCGTCGCTTCGTTCGATGCCAGCCGCTTCAGCAGCAGATCACCGCGCGCGCCCGACGACAGCCGATGCAGCGCCGCCAGCGCCTTGCCGTGCGCTTCCATCTGCTCGAGGCTGAACAGCTCGGCCCGCAGCGGCAGTTGCTCGCCATCGTCATCGCTCGCGGCCAGCCGCCGCGTATCCCGCAGGCGCTGGCGCAGGCCTTCGAGCCATTCACGGATCGACGCGGGCCCTGACTGAAGAGGGCTCATGCGCAGGCGAGGCCTGCTGCCGACACGCTCATTCGCGCCGGAACGGCGCTCCGCTCACCGGGAAATGTCGGCTGAAGAAGTTGCGCAGGCGCTGCTCGGACTCGGCTTCGCTGATCCGGCGGCGAAGCTGGAACAGCTGCACGAGCCGGCGGAAGCGACTGTCGCGGCATTCGCCATCGATGGCCGGCGCCGACTCCCAGACGGTCTGCGCCTCGTCGATCAACCGATGCCACGGCGCGTTGCCGGTTGCTGCCTTGCCGATTGCGGTCACGGGGGAATGCTCCTGCTGGGAAGGGTCTGGCGCGACGGCCGTGGAAGACCGCACCGTCGCCCGGGGCCACGGGCAATACAGCCCGACGCAATCGACGACGACCGGATCCGGCCCGGCTCGGCTGCCATGGCTCGCAAAGCGCACGGCAGCGTCCGTCGGCAGCCGGATCCGGATCACCGCTTCGATCTCGATGACGGCGCGATCGGCCGCCGTGAGGTCTTCGATCATCGAGGCACTCCTGATGACGTCGCGGACCGCGGCTGGGCGCGGTCACGCGGAGCTGATGACGGATGTCCGGGTCAGTCCACCGTTGCCGATTCGTGCGTGGTCGAGATGTCCTCGGCGCCGGCGGTGCGGAAGATTTCCTTGATCCGGCGCGAATGCTCGGGCGTTTCCGAGTGCACCGACATCAGGATGTTGCCGCCCTTGACCATGTCCTCGTAACGCTTGGCCTCGAATTCCGGAATGCCCATGCCGATCAGGGCGCCGGCGATGCCGCCGACGGCCGCGCCCACCGCCACGCCGCTGAGCGCGGCCATGATCGGGCCCGCGGCGATCAGCGGCCCGACACCGGGAATGGCCAGCGCGCCGATGCCCGCGAGCAGGCCGAGCACGCCGCCGGTGAGGCCACCGGCGCCGACCCCGGTGATCGCGCCTTCCGGTGCCTTGGTGTTGTGCTCGTGCGCGAAGTCGCGGCTGCCGTCGCGGTCTGGAAACAGCACGGAGATGTCTTTCTCGTTGACGCCGCCGGTGGTGCGCAGCAGGTCGACGATGCGTTCGGCCTGGACCGGACTCTTGGCGATGCAGAAGATGGCGTTGGCCATGGATGGCTCCTTGATGATGGGGTTCGGGGAATCGGTCGCTGCCGTGCGGGCGGCGTCCGGCGTGCTTGCGACGGTCGCCGGCACTGCCGCGCTAGTTCGGCTGCAGCTGGTTGTCGATGGCGCCGTCGCCGACCACGCGGCGGACCGCACGCTCGATGCTCATGCGCTCCTCGTAGTCGCGTACCGGGCCGCGCAGGGTCACCAGCCGCATGTGGGCAATGATCTTGATGTTCTGGCCATCGACCGACAGGCCCGGTGTATCCAGTACCGACCGGCGCAGTGCCGCCACCAGTTCGATGTCCTCCGGCGCGTCGCTCTGGTTCGGCGGCGTCAGGGTCTGGCTCATCCGGTCACGCCGGTTGATCGCGCTGTTGTCGACCGCGGTTGGCGCAGCGGCAGCGGCTTCAGGCTTGGGCAACTTGTCCGCCGTGGCCGTGCTGGCGACGGTCATGCCGAGCCCAAGCACGGCCAGCAGCAGCGGCGAGGAACGGTTCGGCTTGCAGTCATTCATCTATCGGCTCCGGAACGCGTCGGCGACGCGGCTCGCAGAACGGCTTCGCATCCGTCGTACCCGCGTTGCGGGGGGGGATGCTTGACCGAATAGGTGCGAGGGACGCGCGGGCCGCAGGCCGCGCGCGCCCGTCGGCGGCACGCAGGCGTTCGCGCCGGTAAATCCGGAGCGGTCTACCCGCAGCTTTTGCCGAACGCAGTCGCGCCGGACGCGCGCGCTGCAGCCATCGGCCGTGCCAGGGCCTTGTCTGGATTGAACTTTATCGATCGCGTTGCCGCAGCACGCAGCGCAGGCATCGATCGTGAGAATTCATTGGAGGAGTACCTCGACTCCCACCAGCAGGCGATGCCATGAACGAAGACACGATCGAAGGACAGTGGAAGCAGCTCAAGGGCAAGGCCAAGACCCTGTGGGGAAAGCTCACCGATGACGAGCTGACGCAGGCCGAAGGCAATGTCGACCGTCTCGCCGGCCTCGTGCAGGAACGCTACGGCATCAGCCATGACCAGGCGCGCAAGCAGGTCAACGACTTCATGAACAACAAGCGTTAGCGCAGCGGCTTCCCCCGAAGCCGCCGGCGAGCCTTCCACAGCGAGAAGGCCGCCAACGTCGATCCCTGTTGACCGGCTGTCCGCTTCCCCGGCGGACACCGGTCTTTTTTTGTCTGCACGCCGGACCCGCCCCGGCCCATGTCGGTAAGCCTGACGGCTGCCGGACGCGATCCGGAAAGTTTGCATGTCGCCTGTTCCGGCGTGACTGCGATCAAGGCTTTCTGCATCAATAGCTTGTCGCAATGGCACCGGCCTTGCCGCTCAGCCGGCACGCCCGCGAATCCGACAGGAATGACCGATGACCGCACCCGCCTTTGCGCTGACCACCCGGCAGTCGCTGACCGTCTCGCCTCGCCTGCAGCAAGCCGTGCGGCTGCTGCAGATGTCCGCCATCGAGTTCCAGCAGGAAGTGCAGCAGCAGCTCGCCGACAATCCGTTCCTCGAGGAAGGCGACAGCGGTGACGCCGGCAACGAGGCGAACGGCGAGAACGACATCGCCAGCGAGATCTCGACCGCCATCACGCATGACGACGGCCGCTCCACGCTGGCCGAGGCGCGGCCCGAACTGACGCCGTTCGATCGCGCCGTGGCGGGATCGTCGTCCGATACCGGCAGCGATCGCACTCCGCTGGCCCTTGATGCCGATGACAGCCGCGCCGAGCGCGAAACCGACACCGGCGATGATCGCGACAGCCACGGCGATGGTGCCGACGAGCCCGACAGCGCCCACGAGCGGGCACTGACCGCCGCCGATGGCGACGGTGCCCCGCGCCACGACGGTCTGGCGCCCGACCCGTTCAACGGCCTGCACGCCGAGACCAGCCTGCGCGATCATCTGTACGAACAGCTCGCCGGCGCCCGGCTGTCACCTCGCGCGCAGCGGGCAGCGATGGTCGTGATCGAGACGCTCGACGACGATGGCTACCTGCGCGAAGCCCTGCTGCCCGATGCCGTGCCGAATGATGGCGAGCCCCCGCTGACCGAGGCCGAGCTCGACATCGGTCTCGCCATCGTCCAGCAGTTCGACCCGGTCGGCGTCGCCGCGCGCAGCCTGGTCGAATGCCTCGGCCTGCAGCTGGCGGCGTGTCCCGCGAGCACGCCTGGCCTGCGTCTGGCGCAGGCACTGGTGCGCGAGCATCTGCCACTGCTGGCGCGGCATGACTACGGCGGGCTGCAGCGACGTCTCGACTGCTCGGCCGCGGCGCTGCACGTCGCCCACGGCCTCATCCGGCATCTGAACCCGCGGCCGGCGGGGCATTTCCGCGATGCCCGCACCGATTACGTCGTCGCCGACGTGCTCGTGAGCCATGGTGCCGATGGCCTCAGCACGGCGATCAATCCGGCGGTGCTGTCGAAGGCGCGGCTCAATCAGGGCTGCATCGAACTGCTGCGGCGCTCGAACGATGCCCGCCATCCCGGCATGCGCCATCAGTTGCAGGAGGCGCGCTGGCTGCTGCGCAACGCCGAGCAGCGCCACGTCACGATCAAGCGCGTGGCCGAGGTCATCGTCGTTCGCCAGCGGGCGTTCTTCGAGTACGGCGAAGTGGCGCTGAAGCCGCTGGCGCTGCGCGAAGTGGCCGATGAGCTCGGGCTGCACGAGTCGACGCTGTCGCGCGCGACGTCGAACAAGTACATGGCCACGCCGCGCGGCCTGTACGAGTTCCGGCATTTCTTCTCGCGCACGCTGGCCACCGAAACCGGCGGGACCTGCTCGGCCACGGCGGTGCGGGCGCTGATCCGCGAGATGATCGAATCGGAACGGCCGGACGACCCGCTGTCGGATGTCACCGTCGCGCGCAGACTCGGCGAGAGCGGCATCTGTGTGGCTCGCCGCACGGTCGCGAAGTACCGCAATCAGCTGAAGCTGCCGCCGTGGGAACTGCGCCACCTGCCGTGAGCGGCGGTGTGTCGCGGTTCGATCAACCTGCCTCCGCGCGCGCCGGCTGCGGCCGGACCGGCGCTCAGGCCAGCAGCTTGCGATAGCGCAGCGCGCCGACCACCCGCCAGAACACCGCCAGCGGCGGAACGGCCACGGCTGCGCCGATGGCCTGCACGGTATGGCGCACGGTCAGCGGCGAGCCGGTCAGCCGCTCGATGCAGCAGCGCACCGTCAGCACGCTCCAGACCGATGCCGCCATCACGGCCGTGTACAGGCCGCTGAACGGAGCGGCCGCCAGCGCCAACGCCGCCGCGATCACGATCGCGTAGTAATCCCAGCGCGGCAGCTGCTGGATTCTCGAGCGATACAGCCCTGGATGCTTGCGGTACAGCAGGGCATCGAACTGCAACTGCCGCTGCTGCGCGAGGCTCGCGCCCCATGCGGCCGGCGCCACGGCGTGGACGACGCGCGCGCGTGGCTCGTGGCGGATGCGCAATTGGCCGCCGAAGCGCTCCATCAGGCTGAAGTGCAGATCGGCGTCGTCGCGCCAGCCCTCGCTGAAGCGTTCGTCGAAGCCGCCCACCGTGGACAGCGCACGCTGATGGACGAAGCAGTTGGCCGACATGAACTCGCCCTCGCGCTGGACGGCAACCTGACGCTCATGATGGCCTGCCGCCACCGGCAGCGGTGCCACGACATCGCCGCTGACGGCCGCGATGTTCGGCGTCAGCGCGGCCATGCCCTGCCGCAGCCAGTCGCTGTCCGGCACGGCATCGTCATCGGTGAATGCGATGACGGCACCGCGCGCGTACATCCAGCCGCGATTGCGCGCCGCGGCAAGGCCGGAGGCATCGTCGGCGATCAGGTACTGCACCGCCGGCGTGCCGTTGCAGCGTCGGGCCACCGCCATGACGATGCGGCGGGTTTCCTGACTGGCACAGGCATCGACGACGATGATCTCGTACTGCTCCTTCGGCAGATCCTGCTGCACCAGCGCATGCAGGCAGCGCAGCAGGAAGTCCGGCCGCAGGCAGGTCGGGACCACGACCGACGCCCTCGGCATCGGCCTTGACGACACTGACGCTGCAGGCGGCGCCGTCGCCGGCGGCGGCTCCGCGGACGCCGGGGCCGCATCGGCCCGATCCACCGACGCGAGGCCCGGTGCCGGATCCGGTGGCCGAGCCGGCATGTGCGCCTGCCAGGCCTCGTCCGGACGCTCGTCGCCATCATTCAGATTCATCGACGTCCCCTGCCTGCCGCGGACCGGCGGCGCGATCGGCAAGATCGATCCGGAGCCCGCAGGAATTACCGCCGTCTGCCCGACGACGGACCGTTAGCTGGTCTTGATCCGGAGATCGTTCTTGACCGACTTCACGCCCTTCTGCTGCCGGGCCACGGCAATGGCACGTTCGATCTGGTTCTGGCTGTTGACGAAGCCGCTGAGCTGGACATCGCCGCGAAAGGTCTCGACGTTGATGTCGAACGACTTGATGTCCGCTTCCGCCAGCAGCGCCGCCTTGACGCTGGTGGTGATCGCGGTGTCGTCGAAGTACTCGCCGGTACTTTCGGTGGTGCGGGTCGCCGCGCAGCCGACGGCGCTGATAAGGCACAGCCCGAACACGGATGCCGCGATCAGGCGGCGGGAAATGGTCATCGTGGGCGACGGGGCGTAATCGTTCATGGTGCGGTTCAGGGATTGCGAGCCACGGTTGGCTCTGCTGCCTCCACCGCACTTGCCGTTCCCGCGACCCCGCGCGCGATCGCGCGACCGTGCCGCAGCGCAGCCGCCAGTCACCCGCTCTGGCGATGCCGGACCAGCGCCGCGATCGTGGCGATCAGCTCGCCGACCATCACCGGCTTGGCCAGATGCATGACGAAGCCGGCGTCGTGCGCGCGGATCCGGTCCTCGTTCTGCGCGAACGCGGTCAGCGCGATCGCCGGCACCGGATCACTGCCGGCGAGCCGCTCGGTCAGGCGGATGCGGCGCAGCGTTTCGTAGCCGTCGGTGCCGGGCATGGCGATGTCGCAGATCAGCACGTCCGGCCGCGGCCACGACGAATCGGGCTCGAAGCGCCGCGCCGCTTCGTCGCCGGATTCGATGCCATCGACCACCGCACCGGCCTGCACCAGCAGCACGGCCAGCGAGTCGCGGGCCTCATGGTGGTCATCGACCAGCATCAGGCGCGCGCCATCGAGACCGGGCAACCCCGACAGCGGTGCCGGCTGCGCGCAGGCACGCGGCGCAGCGGCGGCATCGGCACGCAGCGGCAGCGATACGGTGAACGTCGCACCCTGCCCCGGCCCGAGGCTGTGCGCGGCGACGCTGCCGCCATGCCGTTCGCACAGATGCCGGACCAGCATCAGGCCGAGGCCGAGGCCGTCGTGGCCGCGGCTGTTGCCGGTCTCGTCGCGCTGGAAGCGGTCGAACAGGTGCGGAATGAAATCGCCGCGGATGCCGCGGCCGTCGTCGCGGACCCGGATCACGGCGTGGGCGCCGCTGCTGTCTTCGCCGCAGCGGCCGCTCAGCCAGACGTTGCCGCCGGCCGGCGTGAACTTGATCGCGTTCGACAGCAGGTTCCAGACGATCTGCTGCAGGCGGTCGGCATCGCCATCGAGCATCGCATCGGCCAGCGCGAGGTCGACGTGAAACTCGATGCGCTTCTCGCGCGCGCGAACGTCGACGCTGGCTGCGGCGGCCAGCACGATCGGCGTCAGCAGCAGCGGCCCGAGGCTCAGGCTGAGCTTGCCGGCGACGATGCGGGTGGCATCGAGCAGATCGTCGATCAGGCGCACCTGCTGCTCGACGCCGGTGCGGATGCCGGCCACCGCGCGCCGCGCCAGCAGCGCCGAGGCATCGGCCGGCGCATCGACGGGCCGGCGCCACTGCGATTCCAGCACGTGGGCCCAGCTCTGGATGCCGTTCAGCGGCGAGCGCAGTTCATGCGAAACGATGGCGAGGAACTCGTCGCGGCTGCGGGCCGCGGCTTCCGCCTGCCGTCGCGCGAGATGCTCGCTGTCGAGCAGGCGGTCGCGCTCGTGCTGCGTGCGCATGCGTTCGCTGAAGTCGTAGACGATCAGCAGTACCGATTCGATCGCACCGTCGCGATCGAACTCGGGCACGCCGCGCGCCACGAAATGCCGGGTCTCATTGGCCGATGGAGAGTCGATCGAGAAGCTGGCCGAGCACTCGGCCGCGCGTGCGAACACCTCGATCACCATGTCGGTGGTCGCCACGACGTAGCGGTCCGGAAAGCCGAGCTCCGGGGCGGTGAGACCGGCGCACTGTTCGGCGCGCACGTCGAACGCGGTTTCGGCGGCCCGGTTCAGGTACAGATAGCGCAGTTCGCGGTCGAGCCGGGCGATGGTGTCCGGTGCGTTCTCGGACAAGGTCTTGAACTCGCGTTCGCGCTCGTGCAGCCGGCCCTGCGAGATCTTGCGCTCGGTGATGTCCTCGATCACGGCGACGAAGCCGCGGATCGCGTTCTGCTCGTCGTATTCCGGCACATAGGTCGCGTGAATGTGGCGCGGTCCGGACGGCGTCGGCCGGACTGCCTCGAAGTCGACGGTCCAGCCGGCCAGCACCTGCTCGAGTCGGCCGAGCACGACCTTGAACGCGGCATCGCCGAGAATCTCCGCCATCGGCTGGCCGATCACGTCGTCGGCGTTGCGTTTCGACAGGCTGCGCAGATAGGCGGCGTTGACGAAGCGGTAGCGCAGGTCGCGGTCGATCCGGGCAATGCCGACCGGCACGGCGCTGGTGACGATCCGCAGCTCGCTCTCGCAATCGAACAGGCGTTGCTCGCACGCCTTCAGGCGCGCGGCCAGCACCCGGTTGGCGGCCTGCAGCGCGTCCGGCGACCGCATCGCGGCGCCGCTGCCGTCCGTGACCGCCGCGTCGTCGGCTGCGTCCGGTCGCGGCGCCGACCGGCGCGCGCCGCCGGCGGCGGCAGGCGGGCCGTTCAATCGGGCCCGGTGGCCGACATGGCATCGCCACCCGCGAGCGCCGGCAAGACACCGCCGTGCGGCTGCAGCCCGTAGGCTTCCAGCCGGTTGTACAAGGTCTTCAGGCTGATGCCGAGCTGCTCGGCGGTGTACTTGCGAACGCCGCCGCACTGTTCGAGCGCTGCGAGGATCAGCTGCTTCTCGGCATCCGCCAGCGACATGCCCAGCGGGATCTCGACCACCGATTCCGCCGCCACGACCACCGGCGCGATCGTGAAGCGCTGCGAGTGATCGGCGTCGATCAGCGCATCGCCCATGATCCAGGCCCGCTGCACCCAGTTGCGCAGCTCGCGGACATTGCCCGGCCAGTGATGCTCGGCGAGTCGCGCAAGCCCGCCGGGCGCGAATGCCTTCGCCGTGCCGTGCTGGGTGTTCAGCTCCGCGAGGAAGCGCTCCGCCAGCCGTTGCAGATCGCCTTCGCGGTCGCGCAGCGGCGGCATCCGGATCGGGAACACGTTCAGGCGATGGTAGAGATCGGCGCGAAAGCGGCCGGCGGCGACTGCGGCTTCCGGATCGCGGTTGGTCGCGGCGATCACGCGGACATCGGACTCGACTTCGCGATCGGTGCCGATGCGCATGAAACTGCCGGTTTCGAGCACGCGCAGCAGCTTCACCTGCAGATCGACCGGCATTTCGGTGATCTCGTCGAGAAACAGCGTGCCGCCGTTGGCGCGCTCGAAATAGCCGCGATGCTGGCGCTCGGCGCCGGTGAAGCTGCCCCGTTCGTGGCCGAACATCTCGCTTTCGATCAGGTTCGGCGAGATCGCGCCGCAGTTCACCGCCATGAATGGCTGGCGCGGGCGCCGGCTCATGTCGTGCAGCGTCTGCGCGACCAGTTCCTTGCCGGTGCCGCTTTCGCCGATCAGCAGCACGGTCGCATCGGTCGGCGCCACGCGGGCGATCTGGTCGTACAGCGCCAGCATCGACGGCGAGCGGCCGAGCAGATGGCCGAAGAAGCCGGCGCGCGGCAGTTCCCGGGCATGACCGTTCAGGCCCTTGGCATCACAGGCCTTGGCGACGCGCGACAGGATCGCCCGCAGCCGCTCGACATTGACCGGCTTCACCAGATAGTCCGCGGCATCGGCGCGCAGGCCGGCGATCGCGCTGTCGAGCGTGGCATTGCCGGTGATGACGATGATCTCGGTCGGCCGCCGGGCATCCATCGCCTTGATCAGCTCCAGTCCTTCGCCATCGGGCAGATGCAGGTCGATCAGGACCACATCCGGATGCTGACGCGTCAGCTGGATATGGGCATCGCGCAGGGTGCCGGCTGCCGTGGTGGTGAATCCTTCCGCCTCGACCAGCGCGGCCATCGCTTCCCGCGTGTTCCGATCGTCATCGACGATAAGGACATGTGCCATTCGTGTCCCCGTGGACGAAGGCCGCGCTTGGCGCGACACCCGACGACGGTGACAGATGAAGGCGCTACGCTGTGTTCGTTAACGCACGAATCATTAATTCCGCGGCACGGGCTGATCCGGTCCGCGCGGCGCTGTCCGATCGCCCGGCGGTCCGGTGGCCGTCGTCGATCCCTGCCCGCCATCGCTGTCCCAGCGATTGATCTCGGCGCGGGTCGCCGTCGGTATCGCCGCCGGTGTGCGGCTCAAGGGCGGCTTCGGCAGCCGCAGCGGTGCGGTTGCTGCGGAGACCAGCGCCCGCAGCTGTCGCGCCATCTGCCACAGCGCCAGCGCCTGCTGCAGCCAACTGCTCCAGCCCTGACGCTGGCGGGCCTGACCCGGCAGCATCGGGCTGCGCAGCAGGCGGCGGCACAGCCAGATCGCCGCCAGCAGCGCCAGCGCCGCCGGCCAGCCGGGCCACCACGCGATCACGCGACGCCCGGCCCGCTCGATCGCTCGAACCGGCGGCTCCAGCCGCTGCAGGCTGTCGCGCAGTTCCTCCCGATTCCGGCCGATGCGCGCCTGCACGTCCGCCAGCAGCAGCGCACGCCCGGCCGGGCTGTGCCGCACCGCCTCCGGCAGCGTGCGATCGGATGGCGCGACCCCATCCGGCGCCGACCGATCCCGCTTGTCGGGCGCGGTCATCGCGATGCTCCCGCCGGCACGCCGTCAGGCCGGCGCTCGCGGGTGCCGAGATCCCGCGCGATCTCGCCCAGGGTCGCGTCGAACAGCGTCGAATGCGCCACGGCCCGATAGCGTGCGATTGCGACACCGGCCGCGATGACGATCGCCAGCACCAGACCGATCAGCACCGGCAGCCGCTGCGGCGTGTCCCAGACCAGCGCCACGGCGAGCAGGATCAGCACCTGCGCGCCGAGGAACAGCAGCAGCGCCACGATCGCGCCGCGTTGCAGCGACTGCCCGAGCCGCAGCCGCTCCGTCGCCAGCTCGCAGGCGGCCAGCGCGGCCCGACACTGCACGCCATCGGCGAGCTGCCGCGCGAGCGTCCACAACAGCTCGGCCAGCGGTTCCGACGGCTGCGCCGCCGGTTCCGCCCGAACCGATGCGCGCGGCTGTGGTGCAGGCGTGAGAGGCGGCACAGCCATCGCGTCAGCGACGCGAGCGACGCAGGAAGAAGCCGATCGCCAGCCCCAGCGTGGCCGCCGCGGCAATCGCCTGCCATGGCCGTTCGTGAACGTAGGTGTCGGTGGCGCTGGCGGCTTCCCGACCCTTTTCGAGCGCGTACTGCTGGGCGTGGTCGATCTGTGCCTTGGTCGCCTTCAGACTGTCGTCGAGTCGCGTCCGCAGTGCCGCGATGCCGTCATGCGTGATGGTCGAGGTGCCCTCGAGCAGTGCTTCGGCGTGATGCGCGAGATCGCGGGTCGCTTCACGCGTGGTGGCGGCGAAATCCGCGCCGTCGGCGCGGACCGTGCTGTCCTGTTGTCGGTTGAGATCGCTCATATAGGAAATGCTCCTGGTGCTTGGATGCTGCAGATGGGACGGCGGCGATGGCCGCCGCCGCGTGAAAGCGGGGTTGATCGGACGGCGGTCGCCGTGGCCGCTCAGTAGGACGATGGCGCCTTGAGCGGCGCGGGACTGACGACAAGGCGGTTGTCGACATGACTGACGCCGTCGACGCCGCGCGTGACGGCAGATGCGCGGTTGCTCAGGCGAGCGCTGGCCACCTCGCCGCTCAGCAGCAGCGAGCCGTCATGGGTTTCCACGCGGATCGTGCCGCCATCGAGCCCGGGGGTGGCCCGCAGCATCGCTTCGGCGCTGGCGGTGATGCTGGCATCGTCCGGCGGCGTGCCCTCGCGCAGTGCCAGCGGCACGTACGGGTCGGTGGCGGCAGCGCCGCCACTGCGGGATTCCGGCGTGGCGCGAAATGGCGCCGGCACCGAGATGCCGATGTCCTGCGTGTCCGAGTAGACGCGGCTGCCAAGGGTGCGACCCGCCTGGATCGGCGGCGTGCCGTCACCTGCGATCGCCACGGTCGGCGGCAGCACGTAGCGGTTCGGCTGCGGCTCGGCTTCGCAGGCGGCCAGCCACAGCCACAGCACCAGACCGCTCAGCGCCAGCAAGGCGGTCGTCCGATGCCCGCGGGCCTCCGGCTCAGGCCGTGCAAGGGCACGGCTGGCGATGCTGGGAACTGCGGACCGGCGGGATCGATTCATCGAAGGGGGCTCGGGGCGCGCCGCAATGACGGCGCTGAACCCGAGTTCGCAGCCGCCGTGCCCGCGCTGAAGGCGCCTGCTGGCGGCGCTGGGAACGCGTGCATCGACGCCGCGATGCCGCGAACACCGGCGGCGCGTAATTCCTACCGGCACGCTTGCCGTGCGCGGCTGCCCCCGTGGCGGCCCCGCGACAGCAATGCTCTATGATCGCCGCGACGCAGCGGGCCCCGCGTCTATCTGGAGTGATCGGCATGGCTGATACCCCCGTTGCTCCGTCCGCCCCGGATGCCGATGCCAACGCCGCATCGCCGACCGTCGCGCTGGTCGGCCGCTCGCCGGCAATGCGCGCGCTGTACGAGCAGATGCGACGCGTGGCGCCGACGGAGGCCACGGTGCTGATCGTCGGCGAAAGCGGTTCCGGCAAGGAACGCGTCGCCGAAGGCCTGCATGCGCTGAGCCGCCGGGCCGATCGGCCGTTCGTGGCAGTGAACTGCGGCGCGATTTCGCCAAGCCTGATCGAAGCCGAACTGCTCGGTCACGAGAAAGGCAGCTTCACCGGCGCCGAGCGCCAGCGCGCCGGCTATTTCGAGCGCGCCGACGGCGGCACGATCTTTCTCGACGAAATCACCGAGATGCCGCTGCCGATGCAGGTCAAGCTGCTGCGGGTGCTGGAGTCGCGCACCTTCCAGCGCGTCGGCGGCAGCCTGCCGGTGACGGTCGATGTCCGCGTGCTCGCCGCGACCAATCGCGATGTCGAACGCGCTGTCCGCGATGGCCGCTTCCGCGAGGACCTCATGTATCGGCTCGCGGTGTTTCCGCTGTCGGTGCCGAGCCTGCGCGAGCGTGGCGACGACGTGCTGCTGCTCGCCGAACATTTCCTCGATGAGCTGAACCAGCGCGCCGGCACCCGCAAGACCTTCTCGCGCCGCCTGCTGGCACAGCTTCGGCACCAGACCTGGACCGGCAATGTCCGCGAGCTGAAGAATGCCGTCAGCCGCGCGTTCATCCTCGGCGACGACACGCTCGAAGCCCCGTCGCGGCACGATCTCGCCGGCGCTGCCGCGGCATCGGCCGCCAGCGCCGCGAGCCTGCAGGACGGCCGGCTGCGGATCGGCATCGGCGCGCCGCTGGCAGACGCCGAGCAGGCGATGATCGTCGCGACGCTTGATCACCATGGTGGCGACAAGCGCCTCGCTGCGCAGACACTCGGCATCAGCCTGAAGACGCTGTACAACCGCCTCGAAAGCTATCGCGGCGGAAGCGCCCCGGCCGGGCGCGAATCGCCGGGCTGAGGCGCGAATGTCGCGCGATCGACGCACTGCCAGACTTTTGATCTGTCATCGCATGCCGACCAGCTTCTAGCCTCACGACTCATACCAGCGCCGCGCTGCAGTGCCGACCGGCGCTGCCGGACGCGGCCAGATGCCAGCCGGGGAGAACCGCATGTCACTGTTGCAGATCGCTTTCTATTTCTTTGCCGCGATCGCTGCCGGCGGCGCGACGATGGCCGCGATGATCGCGATCGGGCTGAAGATTCCGTCGTTCATGGGACCGGGCCACGGCCTCGGCGGTCTGGCCGCGCTGGGCACGCTGTTCTACGCCAACCTGCACGGTGGCGATGCCACGCCGACGCTGGCGTGGTGGGCGCTGGTGGTCTTTCTCGGCGGGCTGATCGGCGGCCTGCTGCTGTTCCGCGTGCTGTTCAAGGACCGCACGCCGCTGGCGCTGGTCGCGGTCCATGGCAGTGCCGGCAGTCTTGGCCTGTATCTGCTGTACGGCGCAGCGTTCTGAAGCACGCGGGGCCGCGCGTCCCGCGCTCATACCAGCGTGACGCTCGCGCCGCGCCGGCAGGCTTGTCGGCGCGGCGCGGGTGCGGCGGTCGCAGTGCCTTACGCGGCGAGACTGCGGCCGATGATGATCTTCTGGATGTCCGACGTGCCTTCGTAGATCTGGCACACGCGCACGTCGCGATAGATGCGCTCGACCGGAAAATCCTCGACGTAACCGTAGCCGCCGAAGGTCTGGATCGCGATCGAGCAGACCTCCTCGGCCACTTCCGATGCGAACAGCTTGGCCATGCAGGCCTGATCCAGACAGGGCACGCCGGCGTCCTTCATCCGCGCCGCCGACAGCACCAGCTGCCGCGCGGCTTCGAGCTTGGTCTTGGCGTCGACCAGCCGGAAGCTCACCGCCTGATGTTCCAGCAGCGCCTTGCCGAACGAGCGCCGCTCGCCGGCGTAGCGGATCGCCGCATCGAGCGCCGACTGCGCCATGCCGACCGCCTGCGCCGAAATGCCGATGCGGCCGGATTCCAGCGACGACAGCGCGATGCGGTAGCCCTCGCCTTCGGCACCGATGCGCAGGCTGACCGGCACTTCCAGGTCATCGAAGTTCAGCGACGCGGTGTCCGACGCCTTCTGCCCGAGCTTGTGCTCGAGCTTCGACACCGAGAAGCCCGGGCTCGACGTCGGCACCAGGAACGCGGTGATGCCGCGCTTCGGATTTTCCGGGTCGGTGACCGCGAACACGATGACGTAGCGCGCGATCTTGCCGGAGGTGATGAACTGCTTGGCGCCGTTGATGACGTAGCGGTCTCCCTTCAGCACCGCGCGCGTGCGCAGCGCGCTGGCATCGGAGCCGGCATGGGACTCGGTCAGCGCGAAGGCGCCGATGAATTCGCCGCGTGCAGCCGGCTTCAGCACCGCCTCCTTCTGCGCGTCCGAGCCGTAGCGCTCGAGGATCGCGCAGAACGGCGCGTTGTGGACCGACATCATCGTCGACACCGCGCCATCGCCCTCGGCGACCGCCATCAGCGCCAGCGCATAGGACACGTAGTCGGCGCCGGCACCGTCCCAGTCCGGCGACACCGTCATGCCGAGCAGCCCCATCTCGGCGAGGCCGGACAGCACGGCGGGTTCGATCGCCTGCGCCTTCTCGCGGGCGGCGGCGCCGGGCGCCAGCACCTCGCGCGAGAAGCGCCGGGCAGCATCTTCGATCTGGATCTGGTCAGCGGTGAGCATGGTGCGCAACCTCGGTCAGTGGGAACCCTTGAACGTCGCCGGACGCTTCGCCAGGAAGGCGCTGACGCCTTCGCGGAAGTCGGCGGTCAGGGTGGCGGATTTGAAGCAGGCGCGCTCGGCTTCGAGCTGCTCCGGCAGGCTGCGGTCGAAAGTGCCTTCGACCAGCCGCTTGTAGTTGCCGAAGGCCTGCGTCGGCCCGCTGGCGATGCGGCGTGCCAGCTCGTCGGTGGCCGTTGCCAGCTGATCGGCCGGCACCACGCGCGTCACCAGACCGGCCGCGAGCGCGGCATCGGCATCGAGGGTTTCGCTCAGGAACATCAGCTGTGCCGCGCGACGCAGGCCGAGCAGACGCGGCAGGAAATAGGTGCCGCCGCAGTCCGGCGCAGCACCGATGCGGTCGTACGCCAGCAGGATGCGGGTGCCGGCGGCGGCGACCACCAGATCGCAGGCCGCCATCAGCGACAAGCCGGCGCCGGCCACCGCGCCGTGCACGGAGGCGATGACCGGCGCGTCGATACCGCGCAGGGTTTCGACCACCGCATGCAGCGAATCGAGCAGCGCATCGACGACGCCGGGTGCTGCGTCGAAGTCCTTGGCGAAGCCGGTGAGATCGCCCCCGGCGACGAAGGCCCGGCCATTGCCGCGCAGCACGACGGCGCGCACGCGGGGGTCACCCGCCAGCGGCACGACGGCATCGCGCAGCGCCTCGGCCAGCGGCACGTCGATGGCGTTCAACACCTCGGGACGATTGAGGGTGATCGTGACGATGCCGGTGGCGGCATCGAGGGATCGTTCGGCAAGGCTCATCGGCAACTCCAGTGAAAACGGCACAGGCGGGTGCCTCGCTGCCGGGACTGCCCGGCGGCGACGGCAGACTCGCGGGGAAGGGGTTCGGCGCGCATCGACCGGTCGAACGACCGGAACCGGTGCGCCCGAGCGAATCCGGAACGGCTCAGGGCGTGCCGGACGGCACGAACTTGTCGGCGTGGATCCGGTCCGGCTGCACGCCCAGTTCCAGCAGGCGCCGTTCGACCGCCTCGACCATGCCGAGATTGCCGCAGATGAAGGCGGCGGTTTCGGTGAAATCGACACCCAGCTCCGGCGTCAGCGCCGCCGTGACCAGCCCGCGCGGGCCCGTCCACGACGAGCCGGCCGGCTCGTGCGACAGGATCGTGATCAGCCGCACGCGACCCTCGCCTTCCGCCAGCAGTTCGTTCAGGCGGGCGTTCGCGAAGACATCATTCGCGGTGCGAACGCCGAACACGATGGTGAACTTCGCGGTCTTCGAACGGCGCAGGCGATCGCCGACGATCGACAGGATCGGCGCCAGCCCGGTGCCGCCGGCCACGCACAGGCCATCGCGATCGAGATCGTCGATGCCCATGATCCCGAACGGGCCTTCGACCCAGATCTTGGTGTCGCGGCGGTCTTCCGAGAACAGCCACTCGGAGAACTTGCCGCCGGGCAGACGCTTGATCAGGAAGCCGATTTCGCGCGCGCCGGCGCTGTCGCCGGTCGGCGGCACGTCGTAGTACGAATAGTTGCGGCGCGTGAACGAGCCGGACTCGGCGATCGTGCAGTACTGGCCGGCGTTGAAGGCGACCGGCTCGTCCAGCGTCAGGCGCAGGTCGATGACGTCGCCCGGCAGCTTCTGCCACTGGCTGACGCGCGATGACACCGTCTTGACCGGCAGCTGCGTGCCATTGCCCAGCTTGGCCTCGATCACCAGATCGCTGCGCACCTTGGCCTGGCAGGCCAGCACGAAGCCGGCCTCGATCTGCTCGTTGGTCAGCGGCGACAGCGCCAGATCGACCATCGGGCTGACCCGGCCGGCGACCAGACGCGTCTTGCAGGTCCCGCAGACGCCGACCCGGCAGTTGTGCGGGTAGTCGATGCCCTGCTCGACCGCCGCCTTCAGCAGCATGTCGTTCTTCTTGACGTCGAACGTGGTCTCGCGGCCGTCACGACCGCGGACGGTGATGCGGCAGTGGCCGCTGCGCGTCGGCGCGGTGACCGGCGGCGGAACTTCGACAACCGACATGGCAGGCGTCCTGTGAGCGGAATTCGCGATCAGGCTGCGGCCATCGCCGGACGGCGGGTCGAAGTCTCGACCGGCTCGTCGTCGTTCAGCTCGTGCCAGCCGGCGCGGGCGTTCTCGCGGCGAGCGATCTCGCGCTCCTGCGGCGTGGCATAGCGGCGATCCCAATCCTTCAGCAGCGGCTTGATCATCATGAAGAACAGCGGCGGCACCAGCGCCAGCAGCACGCACATCAGGAACTGCGGCTGCTGCGGACCGTTCGGATCCGGTTCCAGCGCGTAGAACGGCTTGTAGCTGTCGTCGTGATGGCCGGCGTGGTTGGTGATTTCCAGCGCGAGGATGCGCACCAGCGGCGTGATGTGATTCCAGGTGTGGTGCTTCTCGAAACGGCCCGGCGTCGCCGAGATCAGGCCGTAGTGGTTGCAGTAGTTGAACACTTCGAGCAGCACGCGCGGCCCGAAGAACAGCGTGGCCGACGCCAGTACCAACCCCTTGAGGCCACCGACGGCGAACAGCGCGAACAGGAACAGGCTGAAGTAGCCGGCCTTGAACACCCAGGCATTGCGCGGGTCGTACCACTTGCGGCCGCGCTTGGTCCACATCATCTTTTCGAGGTGATAGGACTCCTTCCACTGCGCCGGGAACGTGCGCAGGAAGTGGCCGTAGACGGTGTCGCCACGACGCGCGTAGTCCGGATCGTCCGGCGTCGACACGCGCATGTGATGGGTCACCACGTGAGTGATCTCGCGCCACGGATCGAACACCAGGCACTGGCCGATGCGACCGAGCCAGCGCAGGAACAGGCCTTCGCGGTGGAACAGCTCGTGCACCGGCGGCGCCGCAATGACGAAGCCGATGAACAGCGTGCTGACGAAGGCGCCGACGGCGGACGAGGTCGTCGCGAAATGATCGATGCCGACCAGCCACGAGTAAAAGAAGATGTTGACGAAACTGGCCAGCACCGTGATCGAGACGATCACGTCGTAGATCCACGCGTGCGTCAGATCGCGCACCGAATAGTCCGGCTTCAGGAAGGCATCGAAGAACAGCACGCCGAGCAGCAGTCCGAGGCCGACCCAGGTGTGGTTGCCGCCGAGCCACAGGCCATAGGCGTGCGACGCGAGAATCACCGGAGACAGCAGGTACTTGAAGTAGTCGAGCTTGATCAGCATGGCGGTAACTCCCGTGACGATCGCCTGAAATAAGGTCGGTGGATTGTCAGGGCATGCCTGTCGAGCGGGGCCATCCGATAGTTTGGCGGGGACTGACGGCCCGGTCTGCGGCCGCAGCGACCGCCGGAAATCCCTATCGCGACAACAGGTTCAGCGCGCGCGCCCGGGCCAGCGCCGCCGAGCGGCTCGACACGCCGAGCTTGGTGTAGAGGTTGTACAGATGCCACTTCACCGTCGACACGGACAGGCTCAGGCGATCGGCCAGTTGCGGGTTCGACAGGCCGGCTTCGATCAGGCTCAGCAGCTGTAGTTCGCGCGCGGTCGGCGTTTCCAGCAGCGGGCTCTCGCCCTGCAGCTGGTCGAGATGCTCGACGAGGAACGAGTTGGTCAGCGGCAGGCCGGCGCAGATCTCGGCGAAGAACTTGCGCTCCTCATCGAGTGCGAAACCCCAGGCGCTGGCCTTGGTCTCGTTGACCAGCCCGGCAATGGTTTCGGCGCGGTCGCGGAACGGCCGGATGATGCGCCGCCGCGCCGCCAGCCCGATCGCGCGCACGAAATGCCGCGCGGCCGGCTGCGGGTTGTGCGAGCAGTTCGCGGTCGCCATCTCGGCCAGCGCCAGTTCCACCAGCCGGGCGATGCGCCCTTCCTGCCGGGCGATGCGGGTTTCGTCGGCGATCTGCAGATTGGCCTGCCGAAGCTGCCCGGCCGCGATCAGCAGATCGATCTCGGCCGCGGCGTACAGGTCGCGCGCGTGAGGCGATTCCAGCCCCTGCAGCGCCAGCCGGGTCGATTCGCTGATCGGTGCCACGATCTGGCCGCCGCCGACCGCCGCCGTCTGCCCGGCACTGAGGCCGATCTGCGCTGCTTCGGCCAGCGCGTCTTCCAGCCGGCCCAGACGCACCAGCCGCTGGATCAGCAGGCACGACAGCATCAGCGCCAGCCGCGGCGGGTAGGCGCTGGCGATCTCGCGCAGCTGGCCGACCGAGACGACATCGTCGGGTCGACCGCTCCACAGCTTGACGGCGGCATCGAGGCCCACGGCGGCGGTATCGACGATGCCGTGCGGCTGCGGCCAGCGCAGGCCGAGCAGCAGCAGGCTGCGCGCCTCGTCGTCCAGCCCCATCTCGACCGCGCACTTGGCCGCGACCAGCGCGATCGTGCCGGTGATGCCGGCGTTGTCGCCGAGGCTCGCGCGAGCTCGTGACAGCGCTGCGGAAATGTCGTTCCAGGTGCCGGCGTAGTCGCCTTCGAACAGCGGCACCATCACCGACAGCACCGACACCCAGCCGATGCCGTACGCGCTTTCCGCCTGCGCGATCGCGGCCTGCGCAGTGCGCATGACCTGGCGCGCCTCGACGAAGCGATGGTGGCTGTTCAGCGCGATGCTGGCGGCGCTGGCAACGGTGGCCACATCGAACGGATGCGCCGTGCCGCGGTCGCCGAGCCACTGCATGGCGCGTTCGAGGCCGCTTGGAAGCTGATCGGACAGCACGTCGATGCAGACCGCGATCATCGCCGTGCGGCGCTGGATGTCGGCGATCTGCAGGGCATCGCCGACCGCTTCGCGCTCGCGCTCGACCCGCGCCAGCAGCCGTTCGTTCTCGCGCCGCGCGGTGTCGTAGCGGCGGTGCATGACCAGCGCCCAGACGTACCAGAAATCCGCTTCCCAGCCGACGTTCAGGCCATCGGCCCGGATCCGGTCGATCCATTCGATGTACTGGCGAAGATCGCCCCGATCGCGCACGAACAGCGCGGCGACGCGTTCGAGGATCGCGATGACGGCGTCCGCGTCGCCGGCGGCGAGCGCGTAGTCGACCGCGTCCTGCCACTGGCCATTGCGCTCGCACCACGCCGCCGCCGCCACCAGCACCCGGTTGCGCTGCTCGGCCGCCAAGGTCCGCTGGCTTTCTTCGACCAGAAATTCGCGGAACAGGCCGTGCAGCCGATACCAGCTCCGGTTGCGATCGAGCGGGATCATGAAGACGTTGCGCCGCAGCAGGAAATCGACATGCCGGACCGCTTCGCCATCGCCGGTGGCGGCGCGGCAGAGATCGACGCAGAAGCTGCGCAGCGGCGCGATCTGCAGCAGGAATTGCCGGATTTCCGGCGAAAAGCCGGCCAGCACCTGCCGGTTCAGGAGGTTCGACAGGTCCTCGTCGGCCCCGGAAAACCGCGCGAGCACGTCCATCGGCCGATCGGCGCCGGACAGGATGATCTGCACCAGCCGCACTGCGGCCGGCCAGCCCTCGGTCTGGCGGACGATGCCTTCGACGGCCGCCTCGCCAAGCTGCAGGCACAGCTCCGGGCCCAGCAGTTCGCGGATTTCGGTCGGCCGCAGGCTCAGGTCCGTCAGGCCGATCTCGCGCACGCGGCCTTCGAGCTTGGCCCGGGTCAGGTTGATCGGCAGCCGGTCGGTGCTCGAAAAGATGAAACGG
The DNA here is from genome assembly GCF_021732705.1 of Nevskia sp. Lineage (GTDB taxonomy): Bacteria > Pseudomonadota > Gammaproteobacteria > Nevskiales > Nevskiaceae > Nevskia. The sequence continues at coordinate 200,984 of NZ_JAKFUM010000016.1, forward strand.
ACGGTCGACGGCGTGCGGAAGATCAGGCGATCGAGCAGGTAGCCAATCGTGTCGTCGGTGCAGTAGCCGAGGTTGTCGATGAAGATCAGCGCCGGATCCGGCAGCCGCGCGACGCGATCGAGCAGCACGGCGATGCGGCTTTCGAGCAGTTCATCGCCGCGGATCAGTGCCTGCGTCGGATGTTCGGCCCGATCGCGCGCACCGAGGCTCGCTTCGAGCAGGCCGATGACGCGCTCGACCGTGGTGTCGCGATCTTCCAGCGCGACCCAGCAGGTATGGCCGCCGCGGGCGCGGAAGGCATTGAACAGCGCGGTGGAGAACACCGTCTTGCCGTAGCCGGTCGGCGCGATCACCGACACCAGCTTCACCGGCGGCTGGTTGCTGCGGGTCAGTTCATCGAGCAGGCGGGTCCGCACCAAAGAGAACGCGAAGCTCGGTGGCTCCAATTGTCCGGCGTTCCCTCCACGCACGTCGCGCGCGGGCATCGTGAGGTCGTTTGCCATCTGACCTGCCCTTTATATGTCCTCGGTCGCCGATTGTAACGGCACTGTCTTCCCGATGGCACGGCAGCGTCCGTCGCGACCTGCCGTCAGCGCAGGCTGATCGTGGTGTTCGGGCCGGCAGCGGCGGCGTTGCCGTCGTCTTCGAACCAGCGCTGCGTCACCGTCTTGGTCTGGGTGTAGAACGCAATGGCCTGCTTGCCGTACGGACCGAGATCGCCGAGCTTGGAGGCGCGCGAGCCGCTGAACGAGAACAGCGGCACCGGCACCGGGATCGGCACGTTGATGCCGACCTGTCCGACGTCGATCTCCTCCTGAAACTTGCGCGCCGCCGCACCGGACTGCGTGAACACGGCGGTGCCGTTGCCGTTCGGGTTGGCGTTGACCAGCGCGATGGCGTCATCGAGCGTCGCCGCGTCGAGGATCACCAGCACCGGGCCGAACACTTCCTCGCGGTAGATCGACATGCCGGGCTGCACGCGGGAAAAGATCGTCGGCCCGACGAAGTTGCCGCGCTCGTGTCCGGGCACGACCGGGTTGCGGCCGTCGAGTTCGAGCACCGCACCATCGGCCACGCCCTGTTCGATCAGGCCGACGACGCGGTCACGCGCCGCGCACGAGATCAGCGGGCCAAGGTCGGCGCCGGGCACGAAGCCGGCATCGACCTTGAGCCGGCGCGCCTTGGCCACCAGTTCCGGGATCCAGTCGCGCGCCGCGCCGACCAGCACCACGGCGGAAACCGCCATGCAGCGCTGGCCCGCCGCGCCGAATGCAGCGCCGACCAGCGCGTTCAGCGCCTGCTCGCGATTCGCATCCGGCAGCACCACGGCGTGGTTCTTGGCGCCCATCAGGCATTGCGCGCGCTTGCCGGCCAGCGTGGCGCGCCGGTACACCTCTGTGCCGACGCGGGTCGAGCCGACGAACGAGATCGCCTTGATGTCCGGGTGATCACACAAGCCGTTGACCACGTCCGGCCCGCCGTGCACCACGTTCAGCACGCCTTTCGGGATGCCGGCTTCGAGCGCCAGCTCGACCAGCCGCATCGTCACCAGCGGGTCTTGTTCGGACGGCTTCAGCACGAAGGTGTTGCCGGTGGCGATCGCCATCGGGAACATCCACAGCGGAATCATCGCCGGGAAGTTGAACGGCGTGATGCCGGCGCAGACGCCGAGCGGCTGCAGCAAGGTGTAGGTGTCGACGCCCGTGGCGACATTGTTCGCCAGCTCGCCCATCTGCAGGCTGCCGATGTTCGCCGCGTGCTCCACCACTTCGAGGCCGCGGAAGATGTCGCCCTCGGCATCCGGCAGCGTCTTGCCTTGCTCGGCCGTCAGCAGCATCGCCAGCGGCTTCATCTGCTCGCGGATCAGCTGCTGGTACTTCAGGAAAATGCGGGCGCGCACGCCGATCGGCGTCTTGCGCCAGCTGCGGAACGCGGCCCGGGCCGACTGTACGGCCGCGTCGACCTCCTCGGCGGTGGCGAACGGCACGCGCGCCAGCACTTCCTGCGTCGCCGGGTTGACGATGTCGCGCCAGACGGTGCTGCGCGATTCGACGAACGCGCCGTCGATCAGTAGCTTGACGGTCGGCACGGCGGCCAGGGTTGGCGGGGCGGCAGCGTTCATCGGCAATCTCGGCAGGGCGCTCACGGCGCGGCCCGTCGAATGTACCGATGCCGCGTGCCGACAACCAGCGGCCGTTGACCCGCCCGCCGCCGCGCGGGTCGCGGCCCGAGGCTCGGCTGGGTTCAGCCGGTGTATTCGCGCCCGAACACGTGGCGCGCGATGACCCAGGTCTGGATCTCGTTCGCGCCTTCGTAGATTTCGCCGATCTTGGCGTCGCGATAGATCGATTCCAGCGGGAAGTGCGTGCCGGGGCCGGACAAAGTCTTGACGAAGCCATAGGCGCCGCAGACCTGGATCGCGTCGCGTGCCATGTCGCAGGCCAGCCGCGAGCCGACGACCTTGCACATCGCCGCCTCGATGTCGGCACCGCCTTCCTTGTCGAACCGGATCGCGGCCTTCTGGTACAGGCTGCGCGCGGTTTCGAGCTGGATCGCGTATTCGGCGAACTTGTACTGCCAGTGCTGCATCCGCGCCAGTTCCTTGCCGAAGACCTTGCGCCGGCTCATGTAGTCGGTCGCGAAATCGAACGCCGCCTGCGCCATCGCCACGCCCACCGCGCCGATGCCCATGCGACCCTGCACCAGCGCGCCGATGGCGGTCCGCAGGCCGCTGCCTTCCTTGGCCCCGACGACGTGATCGTCGGCGACGAACACGTTGTCGAACGTGACATCCGCGGTCAGCTGCACGTGGTTGCCCATCTTCTGGTCCGGTGCGGAGACGCTGATGCCGGGGTCGTGCATGTCGGCCAGCAGCATGGTCAGCGTCTCGCCGGTCTTGCACAGCACCAGAATCCGGTCGCCGACCGGGGAGTTCGTGATCCAGCGCTTGACGCCGTTGACCCGGTAGCCGCCCGGTACCTTCGTCGCCGTGGTCTGCATCGACGCGACCGACAGATCGGTGCTCGCTTCCGGCTCGCTGGTCGCGAAGCAGCCGACGAACTCGCCGCGGATCAGCTGCGGCAGATAGCGGCTGCGCAGGTGCTCGGGGGCGCGATCCAGCGTCTTGCCGACGAGGATCGCCTGTCCGTCGTACAGCGCCGAAGCGAGCGACGGCGAGTAGTAGGCCAGTTCCTCGAGCACGGTCAGCGTGGCCAGGGTCGGATATGCGAGGCCGCGGCCGCCGACATCCTTGGCGAACGGAATCTCGTAGATGCCGGCCTTGGCCATGGCCGCCATGATCTCGTGCGGAAAGTTTTCCTTGGCTTCCGGCGTCGTGTTCAGCCGATGCGCGACCGGGGCCAGCACGGCGTCGCAGAACGCCCGCACTTCACGCCGGATCGCCTGGGTCTCCTCGGGCAGGAAGATGTCGCTGTAGAGGCTGTCGGCGCGGCGGCGGGGCAAGGTCATGGAGAACGGGAGAAGAGCCACGAAGGGAGCGAGCACTGTATCGACGAACGGATGGGCGACACCCGACTTAGGTTCGGCCTGCCGCGCGCACGCCGCGACGAACATGAGCGTCCAACAAGCGCTGTCAAGCGAGAACTGCGAGGGGGTGCCGCATGCAATTCACTCAGGGACTGCACCGTGCCGTGCAGCAGACGCCACATGCCGTGGCGACGGTCTGCCAGGATCGCGTCCACACGTTCATCGAACTCGAGGACCGGGTCGCGCGCCTTGCCGGGGGCCTGCGCACGCTCGGCATCGGCCGCGGCGACCGCGTCTGCATCCTCGCCCTGAATTCGGACCGCTACCTCGAAAGCTACCTCGCGCTGGCGTGGATCGGCGCCGTGGTCAACCCGGCCAACTTCCGCTGGAGCGCGGCCGAAATCAGCTACTCGATCCAGGATTCCGAATGCGTCGCGCTGATCGTCGACGACCAGTTCGCCGGCCATCTCGCGGCGATCCGCAACGACTGCCCGACGCTGCGCACGGTGATCCACGCCGGAGACGGTGCCGTGCCGGACGGCGCGCATTCGCTCGACGCGCTGGTCGCCGGCCATGCGCCGATCGCCGATCTCGGCATCGGCGGCCACGAGCTGTTCGGCATCTTCTACACCGGCGGCACCACCGGCGCGCCGAAGGGCGTGATGCTGACGCACCTGAACATCACCAGTTCGGCGCTGTCGCTGCTGGCGGAAGGGGCCTTTCCGGACGGCGCGGTCGGCCTGCATGCCGCACCGATGTTCCACCTTGCCGGCATGATGATGACCACCGGCCTGCTGCTCCGCGGCGGCCAGCACGTGATGCTGCCGATGTTCCGGCCGGAGTCCGTGATCGATCTGATCGAATCGCGCCAGGTCACCGATCTGCTGCTGGTGCCGACGATGCTGCAGATGCTGGTCGATTTCCCGGGCATCCGCAGCCGCAACACCGCGTCGGTGCAGCGGCTGCTGTACGGCGCCTCGCCGGTGTCGGAAGCGCTGCTCGACCGGACCATGGCGGCGCTGCCGACCGCGGCGCTGTCGCAGGTCTACGGCATGACCGAGGTATCGGCGGTGATGACCGTGCTGCCGCCGCTGATGCACACGCCGGAAGGCCGCGCCCGCAATCGGCTGCGCGCCGCGGGCCGAGCCAGCTATCACGTGCAGGTCAAGGTCGTCGACGGTGACGATCGCGAGCTGCCGCGCGGCGAGGTCGGCGAGATCATCGCGCGCGGCCCGAACGTGATGCAGGGCTACCTGAACAAGCCGGATGCCACCGTCGCGGCACTGCGCAACGGCTGGATGCACAGCGGCGACATGGGCTACATGGACACCGACGGCTACGTCTACATCGTCGACCGCCTGAAGGACATGATCATCTCCGGCGGCGAGAACATCTATTCGGTCGAGGTCGAGAACGCCGTCGCGCGCCATCCGTCGGTCGCGGCGGTCGCCGTCATCGGCATTCCGTGTGCGGAGATGGGCGAAAAGGTGCACGCCGCCGTCGTGCTGCGGCCGGGCACCAGCCTGACGCAGGACGAGCTGTACGCGCACTGCAAGTCGCTGATCGCCGGCTACAAGTGCCCGCGCAGTCTTGAAATCCGTGCCAGCCTGCCGATTTCCGGCGCCGGCAAGGTGCTCAAGACCGAACTGCGCAAGCCGCACTGGGAGAACCGCGAGCGCGCGGTCAGCTGAATCCGGCGCCGGCCCCGATGGCCGGCGCCTGCTCAGTCATGCCTCGTCAGGCGGTGAAGCCGCCGTCGACCACCAGATCGGCACCGGTGACATAGCTGGCTTCGTCGGACGCCAGGAACAGCACGGCGTGCGCGATCTCGACTGGCTCGGCGAAGCGGCCGAGCGGAATCCGCGCCAAGGTCGCCGCGGCGAACGCGGCCGCGCCGTCGTCGCCGAGCTGCGCGAGCCCGTTCGACACCATCTCCGTCGCCGCGAAGCCGGGGCACACCGCGTTCACGCGGATGCCGGTGCCGGTGCGCGCGCAGTGGATCGCGCTGGACTTGCTGAGCAGCCGCACCGCCGCCTTGCTGGCGTTGTAGGCCGGCAGCTGCGCCTCGCCGATCAGGCCTTCGATCGACGCGATGTTGATGATCGAGCCGCCGCCGCTCGCCTTCATCGCCGGAATCACCTGCTGGATGCCGAGAAACACGCCGTCGAGGTTCGCGCCGAGCGTCTTGCGCCAGAGTTCGAAGCTCAGGCTTTCGACCGTGCCGAGCCAGGCCACGCCGGCATTGTTGACCAGCACATCGATCCGGTCCCAGCGCGCCTGCGCGAACGCCAGCGCCGCCTCCCAGTCGGCCGCGACCGTCACGTCGTGGCGCTGGAACGCGACGTCGAAACCGAGCGCGGCGAGGCGTTCGCGCTGCTGTTCGCCGACCGTCGCATCGAGATCGGTCAGCAGCACCTTCGCGCCTTCCTGCAGCAGCCGCTCGGCCGACGCGAGGCCGAGCCCGCGCGCGCCGCCGGTGATCACGCACACCTTGTCCTGAACCCGTCCAGCCATGTCGTTCGCTCCGTTCGCGGGATGGTCGTGGCTCAGGCGGCGGTCAGGCCGCCGTCGATCACCAGCTCGCTGCCATTGACCCAGCGCGCGGCGTCGGAGGCGAGATACAGCACGGCGCAGGCGACATCCGCCGGCCGGCCGAAGCCCATCGGGTGGATCGCCTCCATGCCGGCGCGGGCGGTCGCGACATCCGGGGCCAGCCCGAGCGTGACGAAATCGGCGACGAACTTGTCGCCCATGTCGGTCTCCACGATCGCCGGATGCACCGAGTTCACGCGGATGCCCGACTTCAGCGCCGCGCACTCGATCGCCGTGGCCTTGGTCATCAGGCGCACCGCACCCTTGGAGCTGTGATACGAGACGTGCGCCGGCGTGCCGATGATGCCGGCGACCGACGACAGGTTGACGATGGCGCCGCCGTGGCCGGCTGCGCCGCCCGGCGACATCGCCCGCACCGCGTGCTTCATGCCGAGGAACACGCTGTCGACATTGACCGCCTGCACGCGCTTGAAGTCGTCCAGCGTGCAGTTCGCGATCAGCGCCGCAGTTTCGATGCCGGCGTTGTTGACGAGAATGTCGTAGCGGCCGAATTCGGCGATGACCGCGGCGGTGGCCGCTTCCCACTGCGCTTCATCGGTGACGTCCTGCCGCAGGAAGGCGGCCTTGCCGCCGGCCGCGCGCAGCTTCGCGACGGTGGCCTGGCCCTCCGCTTCGAGGACATCGGTCACCAGCACGGCAGCCCCGGCCTGCGCCAGTGCCTCGCAAATGGCGGCACCGATGCCGCGTGCGCCGCCGGTGACCAGGGCTGCCTTGCCGTCGAGTCGGAAGGCCTTGCTGTAATCGCTCATCGTGTCTGCTCCGCAAGAGTGCTGGCTGTGCGGCCGAGGCATTCGGTAGGCGAGCGCAGGCCTGCCGCGGCGCGGCAGGCCATCGCGATTCGGGCTTCTCCTCCTGCACCGGCACGCTTCTGTGGTGAAGCGTGACCGTCGGGCGGTGCTCGTGGGCACCGGCTCTTCGATTCATGCCCGACTAGTGTTGCCCAGATCGCGCAGCGCGGGAAGCGGCGCGACAGCGGTGCCGGCTCAGGCCCGTCCGCAGGCGAGATTGGCCGGCACCGCGACATCCATCAGCCGCGGATTCGGCAGGTTCAGCGCGTTCATGATCGCGATGTACTCGGCCTCGGTCTTGCCGGCCAGGCGCGGGTTGTCGCGCTTCTCCGCGCCGATGGTCGACGCCAGCCGGCCCTTGTAGTCGTGCCCCGGATAGACGATCACCTCATCCGGCAGGCGGAACAGCTTGTTGACGATCGAATCCCAGCTCTTGCGCGGATCGCCGCCCTGAAAGTCGGTGCGGCCAGTACCGCCGATCAGCAGCACGTCGCCGGTGAACACGCCTTTCGGCTGCGCCGGATCGAGCACGAAACTGAACGATTCATCGGTGTGGCCCGGCGTGTAGACCGCCTGCAGGCGGACGCCGTCGATGTCGAGGACGTCGCCGTCATGGACCTGCATCGACACGCATTCGGCCTTGGTGTACGCCCCCATCACCGTCACGCAGCCGGTTGCGCTGCGCAGGTCGCCCAGCGCGGTGATGTGATCGGCGTGCGTGTGCGTGTCGATCGCCTTGACCAGCTTCAGGTCGAGCGCCGCGATCGCCGCCAGATACTCCGCCGCGCGCTCTTTGACCGGGTCGATCAGCACCGCCTCGCGGCCGCGCCCGGAGGCCAGCAGATAGGTGTGGGTACTCGATTCGGGATCGAAGAATTGCTGCAGGATCATGCCGGTGTCTTCTGCACGAATGCTGCCAGCGCCATGCCGGCGACCATGGCCGCGCAGAAACCGAGCACCGGCAGCGCGCCGCTCGACAGCGACGCCAGCGCCGGCCCCGGGCAGAAGCCGGACAGGCCCCAGCCGATCCCGAAACAGGCTGCACCGAGCAGCAGGCGGCCATCGAGATCGTGGCGCGTCGGCAGCGTGAAGCGCGTATCGAACAGCGGCTGCGTGCGCGTGCGCCGCGTCAGCCAGTACGCCGGGATGTTGACCAGCAGCGCCCCGCCCATGACGAAGGCCAGCGTCGGGTCCCACCGCCCGGCCAGATCGAGGAAACCCTGCACGCGCGCCGGATCGGTCATGCCGGAATAGCTCAGGCCCAGCCCAAACAGCAGTCCGACCACCAGCGCCGCCAGCCCGTTGCGCAGCGCGACGTTCGGCACGGCAGCCGGCGTCTCGATCGACGCGTTCATGACGTCACCCCGTGCCGCAGCACGAACACGGTCAGGAAGCCGAAGGCCATGAACGTGAGCGTCGCGATGATCGAGCGCTTCGAGAACCTCGCCATGCCGCAGACCCCGTGCCCGGACGTGCAGCCGTTGCCCAGTCGCGTGCCGAAGCCGACCAGCACGCCGCCGAGGCCGAGCGCCAGCCAGCCGGTCGGCAGGCTCACCGCAGGCGCACCGGCGAACGCGGCCAGCAGCAGCGGCCCGAGCAGCAGACCGACGACAAACAGCTTGCGCCACAGCGCGTCGGCCGGATCGCGATTGAACAGCAGCCCGCCGACGATGCCGCTGATGCCGGCCACGCGGCCGCTGAACAGCATCAGCATCGCAGCGGACAGGCCGATCAGCAGCCCGCCGATCAGGCCTCGCTGCCAGGCGTCGAAATCGATCAGGACATTCATGTCGGGGTTCACTCCGGAATCAGGTCGGCCGGCCCCGCCGGGCCATCCGGCGGTACGGAAATATACTCAGGGGGGTATACTGAAAATGCAAGCCGACGGTAGCGTCCGCGCGAGGAAGTTCTGATGACATTCGATGACGACAACCGCAAGGCCATCATCACGCGGCTCAAGCGCGTCGAAGGTCAGGTGCGCGGCATCCAGGCGATGATCGACGGCGGTGCGGACTGCGAAAAGGTTGCTCAGCAGCTCGCCGCTGCACGCAAGGCGCTGGACAAGGCGTTCTACGAGATGATGGCCTGCGCGATGCGCGCGCAGATGGATGCGGCACCCGACCTCGCTTCCGCCCAGGCCGTGGCCGGACAGATGACGCGAATGCTGGCGCGCTTAGGCTGAAGCACCCGACGCCAGTCCAGCATCCGGCGCTCAAGCTGCACTGATCGCGGCCGATACGCCCGGATTGACGCGCGTTCGCGTCGCCACGCGGTCACCCCGCCCGATGAAGCCAGCGCCAGCCTCGCCCGCGCCCGGAATTGCCGTCGCCAAGGTCGCCGTCACGGGCGCCGCCACGGGTGCGGCTTCTGGCGCGCTGGCTGCGCTGCTGCAGCAGATGCAGCGCCGCAGCGACTTTCCGGCGGCGTCTGCCGCCATCGTCGCGATCAACCGTGTCGCGTCGTCGGAAGACGGCGATGCCACCACGCTCGCGTCGGCGATCCTCAAGGACTACGCGCTGACCAAGCGCATCCTGCGGCTGGTGAACTCGGTGCCGTACGGGCAGTTCGCCGGCCAGCGGGTCTCGACCATTTCGCGCGCGATCGTGATCCTCGGCGTCGACACCATCCGCAGCATGACGGTGTCGCTGCTGCTGTTCGACCAGATTCGCGACCGGGCGCGCGCCGAGTCGCTGGCCATCGAGTTCCTGCGCGCCAGCCTCGCCGCACTGATTGCCCGCGCGCTGTGCCCGATCGCGATTCGCGGCAACGCCGAAGAAGCCTATCTGTGCGGCCTGTTCCATTCGCTCGGCCGGATCATCGCCTGCTGCTATTTCCATGACGAGGCGCAGTCGATCCGCCACCTGCGCGAACGCGAACATCTGGACGAGGATCAGGCCGCGGCCCGCGTGCTCGGCGTCAGCTACGAGGCGCTCGGCATGGCGGTGGCGCAGGGCTGGGGCTTTCCGGACAGCATCGTGCACAGCCTGCAGCGCCTCGTGCCCGGCCGCGATCCGTCGCCCGGCCATCCGCTCGATGGCCTGCGTGCGCTGAGCAGCTTCAGCGCCACCGTGGCGGAACTGATCGAATCGACCCTCCCGGCCGAGCGCAGCGCGGCGATCGAGCGCCTGTGCCGGCGCTATCGCGACTATCTGACCCTGACGCCGAAACAGGTCGACGGCGCCACCGAAGCCGCGATCGACGGACTGTTCGATCTGGCCGCGATCTTCAATCTCGACATCGCCCGCAGCCCGCTCGGCGAACCGCTGCGGCAGGCGCGCAGGACCGCCGCCGCACCGCCGGCATCACCGCCGTTCGCGGTCCCGGCCGAACCGGAACCGGACGCGGCGCTGGTCCACGACGAGCCGCTGCGCGCCGAGCCGATCAACGACTGCGATGCGCTGCTGACTGCCGGCATCCAGGAACTGAGCAACGCCCTGCTCGATGACGGCCCGCTGGCGGACATCCTGCGCATCGGCGCGGAAACGGTTTTCCGGGCGCTGACGGTGCGCCGGGTGATCCTGTGCCTGCGCGACGGTCGCACGCAGCGCATGGTCGGCCGCCTCGCGTTCGGCGACGACCCCGCCCAGCCGCCCGGCCGCTTCCAGTTCCCGCTGCCGGCCGAGAACGCCGCCGATGCGCCACTGTTCAACCTGATCCTGGCGCAGGACATCGACGTGCTGGTCGCGAACGCGGCCGACGCGAAGATCCGCGAGCGGCTGCCGGACTGGTATCGCGCGCACTTCGATGCGCCGAGCTTTCTGGTGATGCCGATGCGGCTGCGGCAGTCGAGCGTCGCGATGCTCTATGCCGATGTCGCGGCGGCAGGCGCCCTGCAGATCGCGCCGAAAACCTTCGCGCTGCTGCGCACCTTGCGCAATCAGCTGGTGCTCGCGATCAAGCAGCAGCGCTGAGCAGCCTCGCGCAGCGCTGGAGGTTCAGCGCAGCGCGGCCGGCGAGACCCGGACGATGCGGCCCGCGTGACCGGCCAGCAGCACCGAATTCCCGTCGCCGGCCGGCGTCATCGCGGCATACCAGCCGCCGCCGATGCGGTCGTCCGCCACCGCCTGCCAGCGCAGTTTGCCGGCATCGTCCGGCGTGCCGCGGCGCAGGCCATAGGTCGTGCAGACCAGCACGCCGTCACCCACCGGGACAACGCCGAGCAGAATTTCGCGGGTGCCGGAATCGATCGGCTGCCAGCTCGCGCCGCCATCGGCCGTCATCAGCAGCGCACCATCCTGTCCGCCGGCATAGCCACGTCCGCCCGGCGTCAGGCTCAGCGCGAACAGGGAGGCGTCGCCCTTCTGGTTCGCCAGATCGCCGACATGCAGCACTTTCCACTCTGCCGCGCCGCTAATTGCGCTGCGCAGGATGAAGCCGCCTTCGCCCGCCACGGTCACGGTGCCATCGGTGCCGAGCGACACCGCATAGAGATGAGGCTCGATGCCCTGCTCGGACATCACCGCCCAGTCCGGCTTGAAAGCCGACCACGTGCCGCCGCCATCGGCCGACTTCAGGATGGTGCCGAACGCGCCGACCGCGATGGCAACGCCTGCCTCGTCGATGGCCACGGCAAACAGGCGCTGATCGCTGCCGCTGTCGACCGTCCGCCAGTCGCCGCCGCCGCTGCGCACCAGCACCGTGCCGCCCTGCCCGACCGCAATCTGCCGCGCGCCCGCGGTCGCCACGCCGAGCAGGCCGAGACCGGTCACCGGCTTCTGCTCGACCCAGGTCTGGCCATGATCGGCGGTCGTCAGCATCGTCCCTGCCGCTCCGACGGCTAGACCCCGCCCGTCGGCCGCCATCGACATCGCAAAGACCGCGTCGTGCGCCGTGCCGCGGCGAACGCTTTCGATTCCGGCTGGCGATGCGTCCGGTTGCGCGGGCGCGGCAATCGTGACGGTCGTTGCCACCAGCAGCGTTGCAGCCAGCATCGGCGCGGCAAGGGACAGCAGGCGGGTGTTCGGTCGCATGGCGTGACTCGTCAACGGGTTTGCAGACAGGTTCAGATCGCAATGGTCGGCATGGCCGCGCCATCACGGCAGACGGACTTTGACCGAATCGCTGCGGCAAAAAAAGAGCGCGCCACCGCGTGCGACGCTGACGATCAGCGACAATCCCACGGTCCTTCGTCGCCCACGTTCCGCATGCCCCGTCTCGCCATCATCGGCGCCGGCATCACCGGCCTCAGCACCGCCCGCTCGCTCGCTGCGCACCCGGCCTTCGGCGCGGCTTCGTTGTGCCTGTTCGACAAGGGCCGACGCCCCGGCGGTCGCCTCGCCTCGCGCGAAACCGAATTCGGCAGCTTCGATCACGGCGTGCAGCGCGCGCTGCTCGGCGAGCCCGCGGCACAGATTCATGGCGCGGGCACCCTGCGCGCCTGGCCCGCGGCCGATTCGTTGTCTGAAAGCCCGTCATGGATTGCCGAGCCGACGATGAATCGGCTGGCGCAAGCCTGGTCGCAAGGCCTCGACTGCCGCTGCAGCGTCACCGTGACCGGCCTGGCCCGCGACGGTCATCAATGGCGGCTCGGCTTTGATCGCGAACAGGACGACGCGCTGTTCGATCAGGTGCTGCTGACCATCCCGACGCCGCAGGCGCTTGCCCTGCTTGGCACGGCCGGTATCGAAAACGCGGCGTTGTCCGCCGTCCGCTACCAGCCGAACTGGACCGTGATGTGGACCCCGTCGATCCCGCTTCCGCCGACCGCTGACCATTGGGCTGGCACTGCCAACGACCCGATTGCCTGGCTCGCCCGCGAAGACCTGAAACCCGGGCGCGTTGGCCCGCCCCGGCTGACGATCCAGGCGAGCGCAGCGTGGTCGATCGAGCACCTCGAGCGTCCCGCTGATGAAGTCGCCGCACGACTGATCAGCATCGCCGCGGAAGTGCTCGGTCTGCCGGCAGACGCCCGACCGATCTACGCCTCCGCCCACCGCTGGCGCTACGCCTTCGTCGAACAGCCGATCGGTGTTGCCGCCTTCGAACTCGCCCCGGGGCTGTATTACGCCAGCGACGCCTGTCTCGGCAGCAATGTCGCGCAGGCCCTGAGCGCCGGTGAAGCCGCTGCAGCGCTCATCGGCGCCAACATCGATAACGCCTGACACGATAAGTAGCGCGTTATTCGCTGGCCCGGATTTATCCGATCTGTACTGAAACTGCAGCAATAAACCCAATGGGATCCGTCAGTTAAACGGACTGCCAAGCAAGGTCATCGCCGCCCGTGCGGCGCCTCGAACAGCACCGACTGCGCCGCCGTGACCGACGCTCGCCCGCGCCTCGGCGCCGCCGGCTTCATGTCGTGGAACGCAACCGGCGGGCGGCCGAAGTAGATCATCACTGCCATCCACTCCGGGCCATGCGGCTCACGGACCTTCGGCAGATACCAGTCGACCACCAGATGCGCGATTTCGTGCGGGATCGTCTGCTGGATCATCCGCACCGGATAGCGGTTCAGCAGCTCGGGGTGGATGCGGATCCACTGCTCGGGCAGCGCCCGCGGTCGCACCATAGTCGCCGCCATGCCGGCGATGCCGCCCTTCAGGTCGTAATGCACCTTCGGCCGAGGAATCGGCGCGCCGAGCTGCGACAGATGCGGAATCGCCCGCGCCCGGTCGATCCAGTGATCGACCGCTGCCTCCAACCTTCCGCGCACTTTCAACGGGTTGCGACCGTCGGCACCTGCTTCCCACTCGGTTCCGCCGGCATCGCGAACCAGCGGCACGGTCGCCCACGGCGCCGTCAGCGGCTGGTTCCAGAAATCGTCGGGGCGGGCAGGTCGTCGCGTCATTCGGCGCGGATCATGCCGAAAAACGACACCCGGCGGTAAATCGATCAGCAGAGCCCGCAGACAGCCTCGCCGCGCTCAATGCCGAGCCCCATTCCAGGTCCCGCCATAGCGATATCCCGGCCGCGCCTTCTCGAGCTTCAGGCACTCCGCACACGCGAACTGCCAGGTCTTGCTCGGCGCGATCTGGAAGCGATACGCGATCCGAACCTCCTGCAGACAGCGATCGCAAGCCTTGGTCTTCATTGACGCGCCTTCCCCCGACCCGCTACCCGCTGCCGAGCCGCCCATTCGACATGCCGCGCGATCAATGGCTCGTTCTTCAAGGCCTCGACCGTACTCAACCGCCGCCCCAAGGTCGCCTCATCGAAATGCTCATGAATGAACGCATGGCACTCCCGACACAGCCAAGCCCCCCGCAACCGCATCTCCATCACCGTGTACCGCTCGCGAAACCAGCGCCGGTGATGAAGATGGCGGGGGATCAGGTGGTGGAAGGTCAGTTCCAGTGGCCGCGTACACAGCTCGCAACCGCCGCTATCCGGCACGCACGGGCGACGCGCAATCACGATGTGATCGCTCGCGGCTGCATCGCTGGCACTGTGATGAGATTTTTGCGACCGGATCATTCAAGTTGTACGGCTTGGGGCTGCCTGCGGTGATGCATCACCGTTTCGCGATGATGCAGCGCAGCGCGGGCGTTTGGAACCCCGAACAAGCCTGTCGGTGAAGACAATTTCAGCGGCTCATCTACACCGGGAGCCTCATCAAGACTCAAAGTCGGCAATACCATTCGATCAACATGAAACGCCCGTATGCGCAGGCGTCTCATGTTTCGCCAGAATTAAATTGAGCCTGGTCCCTTTAATTCTACTTCAATTTAAATTGAGCCTGGCCCCTTATAATTACAGCTCGCAACCGGCGTTATCCGGCACGGATGGGCGACGGGCAATCGCGATGAGATCTTTGCGACCGGATCATTCAAGTTTCACGGCTCGGGGTTGCCTGCGATGATGCCGCGCTGCGCGGACGTTTGGAACCCCGAACAAGCCTGTCGGTGAAGACAATTTCAGCGGCCCGTCTACACCAAGAGCTTAATCAAGACTCAGAGTCAAAAATGCCATTCGATAAAAAAGAGCCCGTAGGTGCGGGCGTTTTATGTTTCGCCAGAATTTAGTTGAGCCTGGCCCCTTTAATTTCCTTAAACTAAATTCAGCTTGGCCTCTTTATTTGGGTTTAACTCCCCCAGAGCTTCTTTAATTGGTGCTAAGCAATTATGGACGCGGGGCCGTCGACCGCGTTGTAGTCGATGTCGGCGTTGTCGACGATGTCGGCGTTGTCGACGTTGTCGACGATGTCGGCGTTGTCGACGATGTCGACGATGTCGGCGTTGTAGTCGATGTCGGCGTTGTAGTCGATGTCGGCGTTGTCGACGATGTCGACGATGTCGGCGTTGTAGTCGATGTCGGCGTTGTCGACGATGTCGGCGTTGTAGTCGATGTCGGCGTTGTCGACGATTGTGAGGTCGATGACGATCCTACGACCAAGGTAGCTGCAGTCTTGATAGTCTCTTCATACGCTTTGAGGACAAGTAAAGCTTTTGGCTTCAACATACCGCGTTGGGAGTCATAATCAGCAACAACGCACTCACTCCATGCTTTAATAATATTAGGGTCATTTTGGAGTTTTACATCTGGAGCCTTACAATCTGGCTTCTCGATTACCCCAAATGTTCCGTTTTGATCGAGTAGGCACAAGTGAAAAAGGGCGATGTCGGCAAACGCTGATCGAGCATCCGCTTCAGATGTCTTTGTAAACGCTTCTTTCAATTCTTCGCTAAATTTGCTATCAAACTCAGTGATGTCTACCGACTTAATCTTTGCCGCTAATTTTATAAGAACTTCGCTTGATGCATCAATTGTCTTGGCGCCGCTGGCTGCAAGGACGCATCTATTACCTTGCGCGTCAACAATAGCGGCGCTTGTATAGGGCTGCCAGACATAGACAGACCCAGCATTTTTTACCTTCTTTCTTATGTCTTTCTTTTCGGCATCATCAGCACCTTGGAGAAGCTCAGTAGTTGCTTCAAAGTCAGGATAATGCGAAATAGCTATCGGTTGGTATTTGCTTAAGTTTGAACAGCCAGCAATGCCAAAAAATATAAAAAATACAAGATATTTCATTTTATATTCTCCCTGTTGAACAGAAGTTGACGATGATATATGAAGTAATAATAAGGGCCAGGCTCTGCTCTTTCCCCACAAATTTCGACACGGTTTCTCGATGCGGATTAAAGGAGCCAGACCCGATTTGGCCGGATTAAAGGAGGCAGGTTCAATTAAATCCGCAACTTCTTTTCCCACGTCTCGACCGTACAATGACTCAACTCAGCGTGTCACTGCCAAAAAGCAAGTACCCTCACCCCAAAATCCGAAAATCCGTGACGGATTTCACATTCTGCACCGCCCAGAAGAGGACCACCCTCAAACCCCGGTGCTAGGGTTCAACTATGCCCCGCCGCCCGCACCCACCTGCCCGAAGTGCCGCTGCACATCGCGCAGCGCGGCAACAACCAGGACGCCTGTTTCTTCTGCGATGAGGACTACGGCGCCTACCTGACTTGGCTAGCCGATGGGCTGCGCAACACCGGCTGCCAGTTGCACGCCTACGTATTGATGACCAATCACGTGCATCTGCTGCTGACGCCGCCAGCGCAAGTGGAGTCCGTGCCGCGACTGTTGATCATGCTCGGGCGGCGCTACGTGCAGTACATCAACAAGGCTTATCGGCGGACCGGCACCTTGTGGGATAGCCGTTACAAGTCGTCGAGCATCCAGAGCGAGGCTTACCTGCTGAGCTGCCAGCGTTATATCGAGCTGAATCCGGTGCGCGCCGGAATAATGGATGACCCGGCCCATTACCGGTGGAGCAGTTATCGCGGCCATGCGCTGGGTGCGGGCGATCCGGTTTCTGCGCTATCGCAGCCCTTGGTCACGCCGCATCCGCTGTATCTCGGACTGGGGACGGATGCGGAATCGCGGCAGACGGCTTATCGAGCCTTGTTCCAGTCGGAACTGGATCGAGAGGCGATCAACAATATTCGGCTGGCGCTGAACCAGTCACAGCCGCTGGGGGATTCGCTGTTTCTGGATCGGATCGAGCAGATGATGGGGGTCCGGCGGGAGGCTCGGCCGCGTGGGCGGCCGAGGAAGCTCACGGGCGCTGTCGCGCAGTCCCAATCCGAGTCCCAAGCTCAGTCCCAACGGCAGGCCCTGGTGACGTTCTGACAGTTGCCATTGCGCGCCGACGTGAGACCGAGTCCGTCGGCGCGCCGGGCAGAAGGCGGCGGGCAAGCCCAGCCAGCCCGACCACCCTCATCCGCTATAGTGCCGCCGTCTCCCACCCCGGCCGCCCATGGAACTCCCGCCTGCCTTGCTCGAAGCGTTCAAGCCTGCCCCGCGCATCGGTCAGCGGTTCCGGGGGTTTCTGCCGGTGGTGGTCGATGTCGAGACCGGGGGGTTCAACAACGCGACCGATGCCTTGCTCGAAATCGCGGTGGTGCTGCTGAAGTTCGATCGCAATGGCGACTTGGTACGGGACGAGACCCACGCGGCGCATGTCGAGCCGTTCAAGGGCGCGAACATCGAGAAGGCGTCGCTGGAAGTGAACGGGATCGACCCGACCAACCCGTTGCGCGGCGCGATTCTGGAACGTGAGGCGCTGGCCAAGGTGTTCAAGCCGATCCGGCAGGCGGTGTCGGAGCATGGTTGCACCCGGGCGATCCTGGTCGGGCACAACGCGCACTTCGATCTCGGCTTCCTGAATGCGGCGGTGGCTCGGTGCGATGTCAAACGCAATCCTTTCCATCCGTTCTCGGCGTTCGATACCGCCACACTCGGCGGCGCGGTGCTCGGGCAGACGGTGCTGGCGCGGGCGCTGGAAACGGCTGGCCTGCCCTACAGTAATAAGGAAGCGCATTCGGCGATCTACGATGCGGAACGAACGGCCGATCTTTTCTGTCTGTTGATCAACCGGCTGCGGCCGGTGCATGAATCGTTCGTGACAGCGGCGGGCGACGCGGGCTAGCCCTCGAAGGTTGAAATAACCAGCGACGGGCGCCTTGCTGCACTGCGATGCGGCGCACGCCTTGCCGTAAAATGTGGGATTGCAACCCGGTTTCCGACACCTCCCGATGACCCCATCCGACCGACGGAACCCCCCGCCGCCCGCTTTCTGCGGCCGAATCGTTCGCGCAGCCGCGCTGTGCTGCGCCTTGCTGCTGCCCGGTCTTGCGTCCGCGTTCGATCTGAATGATGTCGCCACCCGCGCCAAGGCCTTGGCGGCACAGCCTTTTCAGCGTGCGGAAGGCCGCTTGCCGAAGGAACTGCAGCAACTCGGCTACGACCGCTACCGCGACATCCGCTTCAAGGGCGAGCGGGCGCTGTGGCGTGCCGAAAAACTGCCGTTCGAGCTGCAGTTCTTCCACCAGGGCTTGTATTACGACCGCCCGGTGAAGATCCACGAAGTCAGCGGCCGCGCGGTGCGCGAACTCAAGTTCAATCCGGACGACTTCGACTACGGCGAGAACAAGGTCGACCCGGCAACGTTCCGCGACCTCGGCTACGCCGGTTTCCGCGTGCATTACGCGCTGAACACGCCGAAGTACAAGGACGAGGTGCTGGTGTTCCTCGGCGCCAGCTACTTCCGGGCGCTCGGCAAGAACCAGCGCTACGGCCTGTCGGCTCGGGGGCTCGCGATCGACACCGGGCTGATTTCCGGCGAGGAGTTCCCGCGCTTCACCGAATTCTGGATCGTCAAGCCGGAAGCCAACGCCAAGGAATTGGTGATCTACGCGCTGCTGAACTCGCGCCGTGCGGCCGGCGCCTACCGCTTCGTGCTGAAGCCGGGCGGCGAGACGGTGATGGACGCGAGATCCCGCCTGTTCCTGCGCGAAAACGTGTCGAAGCTCGGCGTGGCGCCGCTGACCAGCATGTTCTTCTTCTCCGAGAACCAGCCGTCGGACAACGACGACTATCGCCCGGAAGTGCATGATTCCGACGGTCTTTCGATCGCTTCCGGCACCGGCGAGTGGATCTGGCGACCACTGGTGAACCCGAAGCGACTGCTGGTGACGAGCTTCACGATGTCGAACCCGCAGGGCTTCGGGCTGATGCAGCGCGACCGCGAGTTCGATCACTACGAAGACCTTGAAGTGCGCCACGAACTGCGGCCGAGCCTGTGGATCGAGCCGAAGGGCAACTGGGGCACGGGCCGGGTCGAACTGGTGCAGATTCCGACGCCGGACGAAACCAACGACAACATCGTGGCCTACTGGGTGCCGGATGCGCCGGCCACCGCCGGGGCGCCGATCAGTTTCGATTACACGATGCGCTGGCAGATGGAGAAGGATCGTCGGCCACCGACGGCCTGGGTGCAGCAGACCCGGCGTGGCCGCGGCGGCTACCAGAAGCAGAACGACGGCAGCATCGGCTTCGTCATCGATTTCGCCGGACCGGCGCTCGACAAGCTAGGGCCGGACGCCAAGGTGGAAGGTGTGGTCTCGGTCGACGGCAACGGCGAGCTGCTCGAACGTCAGACCTATCGCAATGACGCCACCGGCGGCTGGCGCGTGAGCCTGCGCCTGAAACGCGTCGACAACGACAAGCCGGTGGAAATGCGGGCCTACCTCCGCGGCGACAACAACACGCTGTCCGAAACCTGGAGCTACGTGCTGCCCGCGAACTGACGCGGACCGCTCGCCTCATGACTGCCCTGCCCTCGTCGCCGCCCGCGTCTGCCGCTGCCGCCTATCTCGATCGGCTGCGGCTGCCGAAAGACCTGCATGACGCGCTGCTGGCCGGCGCTGAGCAGGCGGCCGATCCGCTGGCCTACATCCATGCGCAGCTGGCCGGCGACAGTTTCGATTCGCAGAACCCGTCGTTCGGCTCGATCGCCCCGCGCCTGAAGCAGGCACTCGTCGGCGCCAAGCGCGGCGGCAGCGAGGTCCACGAAAATCTCGCATTCACGTCCGATGTCCAGGGACGCGTCCGGCTGGCGACGATGCCGCCGGTGCAGCGGGCGTCGTTCAGTACCCGGCCGTGGTCGCCGAATCCGATGAAGCAGCTGTTCCGGGCGATCGGCCGGCTGCTGCTCGGCAATCGCGGGCCGATCGCGGCGGTGGAAGCGGCGACGGTGCCGGCCCCGGATTCGCCGGAGCCGGTCGGCCGCTGGCATGTCGCGGCGTCGATCCGCCGCTTCATCCTTGTCTTCCTCGTCATCGCCCAGACGATTGTCGCCACGTATTACATGACGGCGGTGCTGCCGTATCACGGCACGCACTTCCTCGAAGTGCTGATGCTGATCCTGTATGCCGTGCTGTTCGGCTGGGTCTCGGCCGGGTTCTGGACCGCGATGATGGGCTTCCTGCAACTGCTGATCGGGCAGGACCGCTACACGATCAACTCGTCGTCGGTGCCGGATACGCGCCTGCCGGACAGCGCGATGACCGCGATCCTGATGCCGATTTGCAACGAGAACACCGCCCGCGTGTTCGCCGGCCTGCGCGCGACCTATGATTCCGTCATGCGCAGCGGGCAAGGCCATGCCTTTGATTTCTATATTCTTTCTGATACGTCGGACCCGGACATCCGGGTCGCCGAGCTGGAAGCCTGGCTGACGCTGTGCCGCGAGGTCGGCGGTTTCGGCCGCATCCACTACCGGCGCCGCATCCACCGGATCAAGCGCAAGAGCGGCAACATCGCCGACTTCTGCCGGCGCTGGGGTTCGCGCTTCAAGTACATGGTCATCCTCGATGCCGACTCGGTGATGAGCGGCAACTGCCTCGTGCGCCTCGCGCAGTTGATGGAAGCGAACCCGAGCGCCGGCATCATCCAGACCGCGCCGCGCGCCGCCGGCCGCGAAACGCTGTATTCCCGCATCCAGCAGTTCGCGACCCGCGTCTACGGCCCGCTGTTCACCGCCGGCCTGCACTTCTGGCAGCTTGGCGAAAGCCATTACTGGGGCCACAACGCGATCATCCGCGTCGCCCCGTTCATCAAGCATTGCGCCCTGCCCCGCCTCGAAGGCCGCGGTGCGCTGTCCGGCGAGATCCTGAGCCACGACTTTGTCGAAGCGGCACTCATGCGCCGCGCCGGCTGGGCCGTGTGGATCGCATACGACCTCGACGGTTCTTACGAGGAAATGCCGCCGAACCTGCTCGACGAACTGAAGCGCGACCGCCGCTGGTGCCAGGGCAACCTGATGAATTTCCGGCTGTTTCTGACCTCCGGCCTGCACCCGGCGCACCGCGCGGTGTTCATGACCGGCGTCATGGCCTATCTGTCGGCGCCGCTGTGGTTCACGTCGCTGGTGCTGTCGACGGCGCTGCTGGCGGTCCAGACGCTGGCGGTGCCGCAGTACTTCACCGAGCCGAACCAGCTGTTCCCATCGTGGCCGGAATGGCATCCGGAGTGGGCGATCGCGCTGTTCTCGGCGACTGCGACCCTGCTGTTCCTGCCGAAGATCCTCGCCGTGGTCGTCATCCTCGCAAAAGGCGCCCGCAACTTCGGCGGCGGCGTCACGCTGACCGTCAGCATGCTGATGGAACTGATCTTTTCGGCGATGCTGGCGCCGGTGCGCATGCTGTTCCACGCGCACTTCGTCACCGCAGCGCTGCTCGGCATCGGCATCCAGTGGAAATCGCCGCCGCGCGAGGATTCGCAGACGCCGTGGTCCGAAGCGATTGCCCGCCACGGCTCCGGCACGGTGCTCGGCATCGCCTGGGCCGCGCTCGTCTATTACCTGGAACCGGCATTCCTGTGGTGGCTGCTGCCGGTCGTCGGCGCCCTGATGCTGGCGATCCCGCTGTCGGTCTGGTCGAGCAAGGTCACGCTCGGCCGCCGCTTCCGGGCCGGGCGCTTCTTCCTGATCCCCGAAGAAGCCGTGCCGCCGCGCGAACTGCGCTGGACCGCGCTCGGCTTCAAGCGCGCCCCGGAATACGGCGACTTCAAGGCCGCCGTCGCCGACCCGATCGCCAACGCGCTGGTCTGCGCCGCCGGCACGGCGCGGGCCTTCCAGTCCGAGGCGACGAAGGCCCAGCGGCGCGATTTGCTGCACACCGCACTGGTCAACGGGCCGGAATCGCTCAGCTTGATGCAAAAGAACACGCTGTTGACGGATTCAATCGCTTTATCAAGACTGCACCACCTGGTCTGGACATCGGCTGAGGCCAACGAGAGCTGGGGCACCAAACCGCACCCGGCCGTGTCATAAATGCTTCAAGCCGAAGTCATCACAATTCAACGCGACGTTCATAGAGTGCAGCCTACGTTCGTCGGAGCGATTCATGTCCGCAGTGATTGAAACCAGCAACGCCGAAAGCACGCCCCGCTTCTATGCCGGGTTTGCCGTCACGCCGGCGGAAATTGCCGAAACGCAGCGCCTTCGCTACCGCATCTTTGCCGGCGAGATGGGTGCCGACATCGACGGCGGCGACGAAGGCCTCGATACCGACCACTACGACGCCTACTGCCGCCACCTCACCGTGCGCGAAGGCGGCAGCAACCGGCTGGTCGCCTGCACCCGCATCCTGACCGACGACAAGGCCCCGCTCGCGGGCGGCTTCTATTCGGCCGGCGAATTCGACCTGAAGATGATCGATTCGCTGCGCGGCCGAGTCATGGAAGTGGGCCGCACCTGCGTCGACGCCGAATATCGCAGCGGTGCCGTGATCGCCGTGCTGTGGCAGGCGCTCGCCGAATTCATCATCCGCAACGAGTTCGACTACCTGTTCGGCTGCGCGTCGATCGGGCTGGAAGATGGTGGCGCCAACGCCCACGCCCTGCTCGAGCAGATCAAGCAGAAGTACATGGCCGAGCCGTGGCAGCGCGTCCGCCCGCTGATTCCGCTGCCGGTGGCGGATGCCCGCCCGGCCGGTGACCGCGCGCCGCGCCTGCCGCCGCTGCTGAAGGCCTACTTCAGCCTCGGCGCCAAGGCCTGCGGCGAGCCGTACTGGGATCGCGACTTCAACTGCGCCGATGTCTTCGTGCTGCTGAACGTGTCCGACCTGCATCCCCGCTACGCCCGGCACTTCATGGACCGCTCGAAGATCGAGGAGAACACGATTGTTGCGGGTCACGCTTAAAAGCCTCCGCATCGTCTCGCACCTGATCGTCGGGCTGTTTCTCGCAGCCCTCGTCAACCTCGACGGCCGCGGTCGCTTCTCGCGCGAGAACCTCAGCACCTGGTGGCATCGCGTGCTGCTGCGCATCCTCGACGTGAAGCTCGAAGTGCGCGGCACGCCGATGACCGGCACCCGCGTCATCGTCTGCAACCACATCTCGTGGCTCGACATCCCGGTGGTCGCCGCGTTCGAAGCCACGCGCTTCGTGTCGAAGGCGGAGGTCGGCGAGTGGCCGGTGATCGGCTGGCTCGCGAACGCCGCCGGCACGTTCTACATCCGTCGCGGCTCGGGCGGCACCAAACAGCTGATCGAGGCGATCGACGACCATCTCGGCCACGATTCGATCGTGTTCTTCCCGGAAGGCACGACGACCGATGGTTCGATCGTCCTGAAGTTCCAGCCGCGCCTGTTCGCGACGGCCATCGAGACCCAGCGCCCGGTGCAGCCGGTGGCGCTGCGCTACAGCCCGGCCGCCAATGGCACGAAGACCGCACCGTTTGTCGGCGACGACGATCTGGTCAGCAACATCTATCGGCTGCTGAAGAACGGTCCGATCACGGCCGAAATCATCTATTGCCCGGTGATTTCGCCGGAAGGCTTCGACCGCGCCGCGCTCGCGCACGAGACCCACACCGCGATCTGTCTCGCGATCGCGCCGGATTCGGTCCGCACCGTCACCCCGCGCGACGCCCGCAAGGCCATCGCGGCCTGAGGTTCGACGGGCTCGGGGACGCTGTTGCGGGTCCTCGTTCGGAAACGGCGGCGTAAACTACGCGGCATCCCGGCTTCCCGAGTTCTCTGGTGTCCCAGCCTCCCAACGAGCGTCCCGTTCAGCCCCCTGCCGTTCCGCTGGCGTCGATCGTCACCGGCGTCAAGCTCCGCGCCGCCGACAAGATGGCGCGTGTGCCGATCAAGATCGAACCCACGGTCACGCCGCTGCGCAAGCCGGCCTGGATCCGCGCCAAGCTCGGTGAATCGACCGAAGTCGCCAAGATCAAGCAGGCCCTGCGCGCCAACGGCCTGCACACGGTCTGCGAGGAAGCGAGCTGCCCGAACCTGTCCGAATGCTTCGGCAAGGGCACGGCGACGTTCATGATCATGGGCGACATCTGCACCCGGCGCTGCCCGTTCTGCGACGTCGCCCACGGCCGCCCGAACGCGCTCGATGCCGACGAGCCGACCAAGCTCGCCCGCACCATCGCCGACATGCGCCTGCGCTACGTCGTGATCACCAGCGTCGACCGTGACGACCTGCGCGACGGCGGCGCCGCGCACTTCGCAGCGTGCATCGCCGAGGCGCGCAAGGCTTCGCCGAAGCTCGTGATCGAAGTGCTGGTCCCCGATTTCCGCGGCCGCATGGACCCGGCACTCGCGATCTTCAAGGACAACCCGCCGGACGTCTTCAACCACAACCTCGAGACCGTGCCGCGCCTGTACAAGCAGGCCCGCCCGGGTTCGGACTACGACTGGTCGCTGGACCTGCTCGAACGCTTCAAGGGCCTGCATCCGACCGTGCCGACGAAGTCCGGCCTGATGCTCGGTCTGGGCGAGGAGATCGAGGAAATCGAACAGGTCATGCGCGACCTGCGCGCGCACGGCGTGAACATGCTGACTCTGGGCCAGTACCTGCAGCCGTCGAAGCACCACCTGCCGGTGGTGCGCTACGTGCACCCGGACGAATTCGAGCGTCTGCGCGTGCTCGGCGAAGAGATGGGCTTCGACCACGTGGCCAGCGGCCCGATGGTGCGCTCGTCCTACCATGCCGATCAGCAGGCGCACGGCGTGCTGGCGGAGGCCGCGGCGCAGGGCTGAGCGTCCGGTAGTTCGCGTCTCGCGCCGCAGCGGCATTCCGCCGCCGCGGCGCGGGCGTCAGGCGACGGTCACCTTCACGTCGACCGTCATGCCGACGTAGTCCTCGGCCGCACCGGTGTAGCTGCCGGCCAGCGGCACGGCCTGGGAGGCATCGCGCGCCACCGCGACGCGGATCAGGTTGTGGCCGCCGAACAGCGCGTTGGTCGGATCGAACTCGACCCAGCCAGCGCCCGGCAGATAGACCTGCACCCACGCATGCGTCGCGCCGCCACCGACCACGCCGACATCGGCGCCCATCAGGTTCTGGTCGTACAGATAGCCGGACACGAACCGCGCCGCGAGCCCGAGGCTGCGCACCGCCTCCATCATGAACACCGCGAAATCGCGGCAACTGCCAGTGCCCTTGTCGAGCGTCTCGACCGGCGTCTGCACGCCCATCTCCTCGCGCCGCGCGTACGAAAACTGATCGCGAATCGCGATGTTGATCGCGTTGAGCACGTCGAGCGTTTCCGGATCGCCCTCCTGCCGCGCGAACGGCTTCGCCCACAGATCGACGCGACGATCCGGATCCGGGTAATGACGTTCGGTCGTGCGACCTAGATCGGCCATTTCCTGCGAGGAGTACGTGAACGGCAGGAAGCGTGCGAACTCCTCCAGCGACAGGTTCACCGGCCCGCTGGGAAAATGCTCCGCGCGGAAGCTCGACACGAACGACAGCTCCGAGGCCGGTTCAACGAAGCTGGCGATGGCGATGGAGTTGCCGAAGACATCGTGCAGCCAGCGGACATTCGCCGCCGGCGAGATCGACAAGCCGGTCTCCAGCAGCCGCAGGTCATGGCTGTCACGCGGCCGGCACATCATCAGGTGATCCTGAAACTGCACCGGCTGGGCGTAGCGATACACCGTGGTGTGCTCGACGGTCAGGACGGTCATGCCGACGCTCCGGCACCGGCATTCGCGATGGATCGCTCGCCCGAGGCGGCTGCGTGGTCGCCGCGAAGACTGATGCGGCCGTTGCCGTGCGAGACCGGCCGCACTACTTGCGCGCGCCGAAGAACAGCAGCCCGCCGAGCACCATCGCCGCGACACCTGCCCAGACCGGCACGTTGACCGTCTCCTTCTCCTTCACCGACAGCTCCAGCGGCCCCAGTTTCACGTCGTGCGTGTCCTTGGTATACGCAAAGCTGCCGTAGCCGAGGCCCAGCGCGCCAAGCACCACCAGCGCCAGTCCCGCCAATCTGATCGGATTCATCGTGCATTCCCTGTCATGTGCCACTGCGACGGTCGACCCGATCGGTTCGATGACGCCGCCTGCCATCTTGCGCGCAATCGGGTGCGCGCGTTTGTTCGGTCTCAGACAGAAGGCTGCTCGCACGCTGCCGCGCGACGCGGGTTGTGCAGTGGCCGAGGCCAATCCCCGATTCGGCAACACGGCGCCGACCTGATCCGCGTGAGCGATTGCCCCGCTGTTCCGAATCACCCGCGCTCGACCTGTGTGGCCTGCCGTACAGAAACCGGGCACTTGATCCGTTGTGATCGCCGGCCGAAACCCACAGCGCCGCGCGCGTCGACATGGCACCGAAGCCCACGCCCCAGCACAACCACCTTCTGGCGGCACTGACGCCCGATGTCCAGCTCCGTCTGTTTCCCTATCTGGAACTGGTGCCGCTTCCGCTGCGCGGAGTGCTGTATGAATCCGGCCGTCCGATGCGCCACGTCTACTTTCCGACGGACTCCGTGATTTCACTGCAGTACGTCATGGAGAACGGCGCATCGACCGCCATCCTGGTCGTCGGCAACGAAGGACTGCTGGGCATCACCTTGTTCATGGGCGGCGAAAGCACGCCGAGCCGGTCTCTGGTGCAAAGCGCGGGCTACGCGTATCGACTGCCCAGGCATCGCGTCCGGGAGGAATTCAACCGCCACGGGCAATTGCTGATGCTGATGCTGCGCTATACGCAGGCACTGATCACGCAAGTCGCGCAGACCGCCGTGTGCAATCGCCATCACACCATCGACCAGCAACTCTGCCGCTGGCTGCTGCTGTCGATGGACCGCCTGTCCCACAATCACCTGACGATGACGCAGGAATTCATCAGCCACATGCTCGGCGTCCGCCGCGAAGGCGTCACCCAGGCCGCGCTGAAACTGCAGCAGCAAGGCGTCATCTCCTACGCGCGAGGTCTGATCAAGGTGCTGGACCGGCCGAAACTCGAGAAGCTGAGCTGCGAGTGCTACAGCGTCGTCAAGAAAGAGACCGACGTGCTGCTCGACTACATTCCGCAGCGCGCCGTGATCACGAACACCGACAGCATCCCCGTCGTGAAAATCCGGACCGCGTGACACCGCGCACCGGGTGGGACGGGAGTCGATCACCCATCCGTTCCCCAATCTAGCGAATGGGTGAAAGGCATCGTGGCTGCCGTGTGCCGTGGGCGGGCCGTTCAAACCGCGCCTTCATCGGCGTCGACAGTGCGTCGAATCAAGCGGCAGGTCGCAATGCGACATACACGCTGACAGACCATCAATTGCGTCGTATCGCCTGCGCCGCCTCCATTCCGTCGATCCCGCTCCGTGCGCTGCGATGCCCGGCGTCACGCGGAGGGCCGAGAGTCAAAAGCCAAGGCAAAAGCAGAGGCCCGCGCGAGGCGGCGCAGCCGCCATACCGTTACCGTTGAAGTTCAGCCTTTGACGTTCGGCCCCCTTGACCAAGCCGAGCATCGCAGAACAGGGCGGCTAGGCCCCAAAGGGGGCGAGGCAGGAGCCGAAGCCTTTTTGCCGCGCCAGGGATGGCGCGTCGAAAAGCCCCGACGTGTCCGAGAAGCACAGGGCATCGGGTCGAGCTTTCGCTTCTCGCGACCCGACGCAGCGACAAAGGCGCATTCCTTTTGGTGACTTTTCCTTGTGCGTTTCAAGGAAAAGTTACCCGCGCGACAGCGCGGAATAGTTTGGTGCGGCCAGATCAGTCAAGGAAGCAGGCGGCACCGAATCCGTCGGGATGCGCCATGAAACCGCTTTCCCGACCTACGCGGGCTTACGTAGGCCACTTGCCGTACGTACGCAACGCTTTGCGAAGCCCGACAAAAAGCCAAAATGATGTAAACGGCCAAAGCAAAAGACCAAATGCTAAGGGATGAGGCGTAATTCCAAAGCCAACCATGCCCAAGATAGTTATTTGCCCGGGCGAAATTGCTGAGCTGACATCCATCGCCAGCACGCCAATCAAGCTTTGACCAAGAAACGCAAGAACGATGCTGGCAAATGCAACGAGCACCTTCAGCATGGCCATTCCTTCGCGCTCCAACGCCAATTAACCCCGAGGCAAATCCGCCAACTTCACCACGCCAGCATTCGCATACGCCGCCACCGGCACACTCTTCTCGATCAGCAACTCCCGCAACGCCTGGATCGCCGGGAAAATCTCCTGATTCCAATCTTCGCCCTGCGCATCGAACGCCGCCTGCTCGGCTTCGACGATATGCGTGTCCTGCCCGAAGATGCCGTTGGTGAACGCGACGATGAACGGCCAGATCACGTGGATCATTCCCGGGATCGGCGGCTTGCGGATCATCATCAGGCCGTAGGTCTGGTTCTTCCGCTGCGCTGAATCGGTCGGCCAGTAGCAGTTCCACAGGTCCAGCGCCGGCTCATCCTTCGGGCTGCCGGCGGTCCAGAATTTCAGGGTCTGATACGGGTATTCAGTGCGGATCGTCATCATGTCGATCGAACCGTCATCGACCTTCGCGGCGCCCTTGCGGTTGATCATGAATCGCTCGCCCAGCGGCTGCTTGCCGGCGGCGCGGCTGAACGTGTAATCGCACTCCACCCAGCCGTCACCCTTGCGGACGTCGAGGCAGGTGGCGCGGATCGAGCCCATCAGGCTGCGGTGCAGGAACTGATGGTTTATGTCCATCAGGTTCTCGTGCATGAAGCTCCAGTGGCAGCCGATCGTGCGATCGAGCGTGCGGGTCTTGTACTCGCCCTTGGCGAAGGTCGAGACGTCCGGAAACGCGTTGAAGCCGGGGGCGGAGGTATCGCCGGGATAGACGAAGACGAAGCCGTAGGCCTCGCGCACCGGATAGGCCTTCACGCCGTTCGGAAGCTGCTTGCCTTCGTCGAGATACGGCACGTTGACGCAGGAGCCGGTGCGGTCATAGGTCCAGCAGTGGTAGTGGCACTGCAGGCGTTCGCCGCGGACCACGCCGAGCGACAGCGGGACCTGGCGATGCGCACAGCGATCTTCGAGCGCGAACAGTTCGCCTTTTTCCGGACGGACGATGGCGATCGGCTCGCCGGCATAGCTCACGGCCAGCGACTTGCCCGCCTTGACCTGGCCCGAGCGCGCCAGCGGGTACCAGAAATTCGGATCGAGCCCGGATTTGCGAAGGTCCGCCGCGTCCCGTTGCGGTGCCGGTGCGTACCGGCGGATGGCGGTGATGTTCGACATGGGCAACGGGCTCCGAAGAATGGAAAGAGGACAAAAACGAGCCTAGCACGCCAAAAGCGGGGCTTTCGCCTCCATCTTTCGGAAAAGCGACGGTGAACCGACCGAGGGTGGCGGGCCGGGATCGCCGCGCCTTCCGGCCCGTCGATCCCGCCCCTGCGGCGAACCCGTATCAGCCCTTCAGCAGCGGCTTCAGGAAGCGACCGGTGTGGGACCGCTTGATCTTCGCGATGTCTTCCGGCGTGCCGGCACCGACGATCTCGCCACCGCCGCTGCCGCCTTCCGGGCCCATGTCGATGATCCAGTCGGCGCGCTTGATGACATCGAGGTTGTGCTCGATCACGACGACCGTGTTGCCGGCATCACGCAGGCGGTCGAGTACCTTCAGCAGCTGGGCGACATCGTGGAAATGCAGGCCGGTGGTCGGCTCGTCGAGGATGTAGAGCGTGCGCCCGGTATCGCGCTTGCTCAGTTCCTTGGCGAGCTTCACGCGCTGCGCTTCACCGCCGGACAGGGTCGTCGCGTTCTGGCCGAGTTTGACGTAGCTCAGGCCGACATCCATCAGCGTTTCCAGCTTGCGCGCCAGCGCCGGCACCGGCTTGAACAGGGCGAGCGCGTCCTCGATGGTCAGTTCGAGCACGTCGTTGATGCTTTTGCCCTTGTAGCGGATCTCCAGCGTCTCGCGGTTGTAGCGCTTGCCCTTGCAGGTGTCGCAGGTGACATAGACATCCGGCAGGAAGTGCATTTCCACCTTGATGACGCCATCGCCCTCGCAGGTCTCGCAGCGGCCGCCCTTGACGTTGAAGCTGAAGCGGCCGGCCTCGTAGCCGCGCTCGCGGGCCTGCGGTACCTGCGCGAACAGTTCGCGGATCGGCGTGAACAGGCCGGTGTAGGTCGCCGGATTGGATCTGGGCGTGCGGCCGATCGGCGACTGGTCGATGTCGATGACCTTGTCGAGATGCTCCAGCCCTTCGATGCCTTCGCACGCCGCGTGACGGGTGCCAGCGTTGTTCAGCGCGCGCGCGGCGTAGCCGAGCAGCGTGTCGTTGATCAAGGTCGACTTGCCGGAACCGGAGACGCCGGTGACGCAGGTCATCAGGCCGATCGGAATCTCGGCGGTGACCGACTTCAGGTTGTTGCCGCTGGCGCCACGCAAAACGATCTGCTTCTTCGGATCGCGCTTGTGGCGGGTCTTCGGCACCGGGATGCCGACCGCGCCCGACAGGTACTGGCCGGTCAGCGACTTCGGATTGGCCATCACCTGCGCCGGCGTGCCTTCGGCGACGATCTGGCCGCCGTGGACGCCGGCACCGGGGCCGATGTCGACCACGTAGTCGGACTGGCGGATCGCGTCCTCGTCATGCTCGACGACGATCACCGTGTTGCCGATGTCGCGCAGGTGCACCAGCGTTTTCAGCAGGCGCTCGTTGTCGCGCTGATGCAGGCCGATGCTCGGTTCGTCGAGCACGTACAGCACGCCGACCAGACCGGCACCGATCTGCGAGGCCAGCCGGATGCGCTGCGCTTCGCCGCCGGACAGGGTTTCGGCGGAGCGCGACAAGGTCAGATAATCGAGACCGACGTTGTTCAGGAAGCCGAGCCGCGAGCTGATTTCCTTGAGGATCTTGTCGGCGATCTCGCCCTTGTGGCCGGGCAGCTTGAGCTGCTGGAAATGGATTTCGGCGTCCTTGACCGATTTCGCGACGACGTTCGGCAGGCTCGTGCCGGCCACGAACACATGGCGCGCCGAGCGGTTCAGGCGCTCGCCATGGCAGTCCGGGCACGGCTTGTCCGACAGGTACTTGGCCAATTCCTCGCGCACCGCCACCGATTCGGTTTCCTTGTAGCGGCGTTCGAGGTTCGGCAGCACGCCTTCGAACTTGTGGATGCGGGTGACGATCTTGCCGCGCTCGTCCGGGTACTCGAAGGCGATCTTGTCGTCGCCAGAGCCGTACAGCACCGCGTTGCGGGCCTTTTCCGGCAGCTTGTGGAACGGCTTGTCGGTGTCGAACTTGTAGTGCTTGGCCAGCGACGACACCAGCGCCCAGTAGTACGGATTGCGGCGGTCCCAGCCGCGGATCGCGCCCTCGGCGAGGCTGGCATCGGGATGGGTGACGACGCGCTCGGCGTCGAACACCTGCAACTGGCCCAAGCCATCGCAGGTGGCGCAGGCGCCGCTCGGCGAATTGAACGAGAACAGGCGCGGTTCGAGGTCTTCCAGCGAGTAGCCGCAGTGCGGGCAGGCCATGCGGGCGCTGAAGGTGATGTCCGGCGTCGCGTCGCTGGCGACATGCGGCGCGACCAGCGCCAGCCCGTCCGACAGCCGGAGTGCCGTCTCGAACGACTCGGTGATCCGCTGCTTGATGTCCGGCCGCACCTTGAAGCGATCGACGACGATCTCGATGTCGTGCTTCAGCTTGCGGTTCAGCGTCGGCACGTCGTCCAGTTCGTAGACCTTGCCGTCGACTCTGGCGCGGACGAAGCCCTGCGCGCGCATCTGCTCGAACCATTCGGCGTGCTCGCCCTTGCGGCCGCGAACCACCGGCGCCAGCAGCATCCAGGCCGATTCGGCCGGCATCGCCAGCACGTGATCGACCATCTGCGCCACGCTCTGTGCTTCCAGCGCCACCGCCGGATGATCCGGGCAGTACGCGGTGCCGACGCGGGCATAGAGCAGGCGCAGGTAGTCGTAGATCTCGGTGACCGTGCCGACCGTCGAACGCGGGTTGTGACTGGTCGATTTCTGCTCGATCGAGATCGCCGGCGACAGGCCCTCGATCGAATCGACATCGGGCTTCTGCATCATCGAGAGGAACTGCCGCGCGTAGGCGCTCAGACTTTCGACATAGCGACGCTGGCCTTCGGCATACAGCGTGTCGAACGCCAGCGAAGACTTGCCGGAACCGGACAGCCCGGTGATGACGATCAGCTGGTCTCGCGGCAATTCGAGCGAGATGTTCTTCAGGTTGTGGGTGCGCGCACCGCGAATGCGGATCGAATCCATGGACGGGAGGGGGCGAAAGGGACCGGTAACTATATCGGGAAAGGGCGGGTCGACCCTGCCCGTGCGTCCGACAAGCGCCGGATGGCCGCTCGCCTCGCCGCGACGAGACACAGCTCACCCGCCCGCGGGCCAATCTGGCGATAATGCGCATTCGGATCGGGCTGCCTGCGGTACGCGGCCCCCGATCCGCTTCCCCACACGAACTACGAGCGGCACGGAGGCAACATGGCACGCGGAGTCAACAAGGTCATCCTGATCGGCAATCTGGGCAAGGACCCGGAAGTGAAGTACTTCCCGAACGGAGATGCGTTCTGCAACTCCACGCTCGCCACCTCCGAATCGTGGAACGACAAGGCCAGCGGCGAGAAGAAGGAACGCACCGAGTGGCACAACGTCGTGTTCACGCGGAAGCTCGCGGAGATCGTCGGGCAGTATCTGAAGAAGGGCTCGAAGGTCTACGTCGAAGGCTCGCTGCGCACCCGCAAGTGGCAGGACAAGGAAGGCCAGGACCGCTACACGACCGAAATCGTCGTGCAGGACATGCAGATGCTCGACGGCCGTGGTGCCGGCGGTGGCGGCGGCGGTGGCATGGACGACGACTACGGGCAGCCGATGGCGCGCAGCGCCGCGCCGCCGCGCAGCAGTGCACCGGCCCGCAGCAGCGCCCCGCCGTCCCGCGCGCCGCAGTCGCAGGCGGCACCCTCGAACGATCACTTCGAAGACGACGACATCCCGTTCTAGGATGGAGCGCGGCCGCCGCGCCTGACCTGGATTCCACGCGGAACCGAATCGCCTTGCGCAGACTCTGAGCGCAGGCGTTTCGATTCGCCCTGACCTGCCCTGACGTGCTGAAAAAGCCCTTCCACTTCTGGCTGCTGGCGCTGACCTTTGCGGTCGGCCAGTGGCTGGCCGTGGTCCACGGCACGCAGCACGCGCTGAATTCCGGCGACCAGCTGGTTGCCTGCGAAGTCTGCGTCGCCGGGCATGCTTCCGCCGGCCCGCCGAATGCCGATCTGCCGGTGGCGCTGCTGCCGCTGCGGATCGAACTGCCGACGCGCGCGCTGCCGCAGCCGCGTCGCGATGCCCCTGCCCTGCTGCCGCCGCCCCGCGGCCCGCCGATCCCCCTCGCCTGACGAATCGCTGTTCCTTCCGCGCGCGCCGCCACCGGCCGCGCCTGATTTCGTTTTTGCGAGGAATTCCATGTCTGTTTCCGTTTCGCGCCGTCTGGCGCGTCGCGCGGCCGTTGCCGCGCTGTTTCCGATGTCCCGTTTCCGTCTGCTGCCGTTGGCCGCTGCCGCGTTCGCTTTCCCGCAGGTTGCGCTGGCGGACGACGACAGCAAGCCGGTCGTCGAGCTGGATGCCGTCACCGTGCGCGCCAATCCGCTCGGCAAGACCTCCGACGAACTGGTGCAACCGACCACCGTGCTGTCTGGGGAGGAACTGGATCGCAAGCGCGCCAACACCATCGGCGAAACGCTGGAGAACGAGCCCGGCATTTCCAGCACCGACTTCGGCAGCGGCGCCGGCCGTCCGGTGATCCGTGGCCAGGCCGGACCGCGGGTCGAGATTCTCGAGAACGGCGTCGGCTCGCTCGATGTGTCCGATGTCAGCCCGGACCACGCCGTGGCCGTCGACACCGCGCACGCCCGCCAGGTCGAGGTGCTGAAAGGCCCGGCGACCTTGCTTTACGGCAGCCGGGCCTCGGGCGGCGTGGTCAACGTCATCAACGATCGACTGCCGACGGTCGTCGAAGACGGCCTGCATGGCTCGATCGAGACCCGTTACGGCAGCAATGCCGACGAGCGCAGCGGCAATACCGAGCTCGGTTACGGCGTTGGCCATCATCAGTTCCATCTCGATGCCAGCGCGCGCAAGGCCGGCGAGTACGACATTCCGGGCACTGCCGGTGTCGATGGCAGCGGCAGCCGGGGCTTTCTGGCGAACAGCCGGGCGCAGGCCAGTTCCGGCGCGCTGTCGTATGGCTACATCGTCGGCGGCAACTCGTTTTCGGCGTCGGTCAGCACCTTCAACACCGTGTACGGGCTGCCGTCGGAAGAAGAGGCCTTCATCAATGCCGACCAGACCCGCTACGACGCGCAGGCCATCCTGAATCGTCCGCTGCCGTTCATCGACTCGATCAAGCTGCGCGCGGCGTACAACAGCTACGGCCATACCGAGTTCGAGGACGCCGCGACTCCGGGCACCGTGTTCAGCAACAAGCAGAACGACGAGCGCATCGAGATCGTCCACCAGCCGCTGTTGGGCTTCCGGGGCGTGTTCGGCGTGCAGCACGACTACCGGCGGTTCAGCGCGGTGGGCGACGAAAGCTTCGTGCCGCCGACCCGCTCCCTGCAGATCGGCGCGTTCCTGATCGAGGAGCGGCCGTGGAAGCACGGCAAGTTCGAGATCGGCGCCCGCATCGAGCGCGACACCAACCGGCCGGACAACGGCGACGGTGGCGAGCGCCGCAGCCGGAACTTCACGCCGGTCAGCGTCTCCGTCGGCTCGATCTTCAACCTGACACGTCACGACCACCTGAAGCTGTATTACAGCCGGGCCGAGCGCTCGCCGGTGCCGGAGGAGATCTACGCATTCGGTCCGCATGGCGCGACCGCAACCTACGAGCGCGGCAACGCCAATGCCACGATCGAAACCGCCAACAATTTCGAAATCGGCTTCGATCATCACGACGAACGGCTGAGTTTCGAGCTCAACGGCTACTACAACAGCGTTCACGACTATCTGTTCCTGCAGGAAATCGATGCCGGCTTGAATGCCGACGGCAGCGGCGTGGGCGCGATCGACGGCGCGGCGGACCGGGTGGATTCCAGCGGCACGATCGACCCGGACGGCGAATTCCTGCTGGTGGACTACCGACAGGCCAATACCCGCTTCTACGGCTTCGAAGCGCAGGCGAGCTATGCGCTGGTCATCGACGGCCCGTACACCCTGAGCGTGCGCGGCTTCGGCGACAAGGTGATCGGCGAGGTCAACAGCGGCGGCAACCTGCCGCGCGTGACGCCCAGCCGTTTCGGCTTCGGCTT
Source organism: Nevskia sp. (assembly GCF_021732705.1). Lineage (GTDB taxonomy): Bacteria > Pseudomonadota > Gammaproteobacteria > Nevskiales > Nevskiaceae > Nevskia. The sequence goes on from NZ_JAKFUM010000016.1 coordinate 236,140, forward strand.
CGACGGCAAGTACCGGCAGGTCTCGGCCTCGCTCAGCTACACCCGTTCGCAGGCGCAGGACCGCATCGCCACGCTCGAAACCAGCACTGGCGGCTACAACCTGCTGGGCTTCGACGTCGGCTATGGCTTCAAGCTGACCGAGCACGCGCAGTCCGACAGCGAAGTGTTCCTGCGCGGGCGAAACCTGCTGAACGAGGAGGCTCGCCGCCATACCTCGTTCGTCAAGGACGTGGCACCGCTGCCGGGCGCTTCGGTGTTCGTCGGGATCAGGCTCGCGATCTAGGCCCGCTCCGCGCGATCTGAAGACCGCCGGCGACAGGCCAGGCCCCGGCCTGTCGCCAGCGGCAGTGCTAATCTTTCGCCCCCATGAATCCCTCGCCCGACCTCGCCGACCCCGCTGCCGAGCCGCCTGTCCGCGGTCTCGATGCCCTGGCGATGCTGCTGTCGGGCCTGTGTCTGCTGCACTGCCTGGCGCTGCCGGTACTGGTGGCGGTGCTGCCGCTGGCGGCGTCGTCGCTGGTCGTCGACGAGCGCTTTCATCAGTGGCTGCTGCTCGGTGCGGTGCCGACCAGCGTGTTCGCGCTCGGCTGGGGCTGGCGCCGTCATCGCAGTCCGCTGGTGCTGTGGCTGGGTTTCGTCGGGCTGATCCTGATGGTGTTCGCGGCGTTTGGCGTGCAGTTCGAGTGGATCGATGCCGCCGGCGAGCGGGCACTGACCGTCGCCGGGGCCGTGATGCTGGCAATAGCCCATTTCCGCAACTATCAGCTGCGTCATCACGGCCACGATCATTCGAGTCCGCACGCGCATTCCTGACGCGCGGGCATCCCTTCACCGCACCTGGATTGCCATGAAAGCCATTGTTTGCCGCGAACTCGGCGGCCCCGAGACCCTCGAACTGCGCGACATCACGCTGCCGCCGCCGGCCCCGAACGAGGTCCGCATCCAGGTCGCTGCCGCCGGCGTCAACTTTCCGGACACCTTGCAGATCGCCGGGAAGTACCAGTTCAAGGCAACGCCGCCGTTCACGCCGGGCGCGGAAGTCTCCGGCGTGATCACCGCCGTTGGCGCGAAGGTCAGCGCGTTCCAGGTCGGCGACCGGGTCGCCACGCTGATTCCGATCGGCGGCTATGCCGAAGAAGTGAACGCCCACGCCGACGGCGTGCTGAAGCTGCCGGATTCGTTCGATCTGATCGAAGCCGCCGGCTTCACCCTGGTCTACGGCACGACGATCCATGCGCTGAAGCAGCGCGGACAGCTGAAAGCCGGTGAAACGCTGCTGGTGCTGGGCGCTGCCGGCGGTGTCGGCCTGTCGGCGATCCAGATCGGCAAGCTGATGGGCGCGCGGGTGATCGCCGCTGCCTCGTCAGCGGAAAAGCTGGCGCTGTGCAAGGCGCAAGGTGCGGACGAGGTCATCGACTACACGAAGGAAAGCCTCAAGGAAGCGGTCAAGAAGCTGACGAAGGGCCAGGGCGCGGACGTGATCTACGATCCGGTCGGCGGTGAACTGGCGCAGGACTGCTTCTCGGCGATCAACTGGAACGGCCGCTATCTGGTGATCGGCTTCGCCGCCGGCACCATTCCGGAAATCGCGCTCAATCGGCTGTTGCTGAAGGGCGCAGCCGCGCTCGGCGTGTTCTGGGGCGCATTCGTCGTGCGCGAAGCCAAGCTCAATGCCGAAAACTTCGCCCAGCTCTTTGCCTGGCATGCCGAAGGCAAGCTGAAGCCGTTCATCTCGAAGCAGTATCCGCTGGCGAATGCGGCGGATGCGATGAACGATCTGCTGGCGCGCAAGGTCACCGGCAAGGCGGTGCTGGTGCCGTAGTCGGACCGGACGGCTGCGCTCGCGCATCGCGGACCGCAGCCGCACCGAGCGCAGTCGCGACCACCGCAGGTTCGGTTTCCGCCGATGAGCCCCTGCGGTTGTCGCGTGCGACGCAGTCCGGCTGAAACCGGACCTACGCGGGCACCGACTTCACATCAGGCAGCCAAGTCCTCCGAGACTTGCCAGCGCCGATGCCGAGCCGGGCAGCCGCCATCGTTCAATACGCGTTGTCGCCGCGCAGCACCGTGACGAAGGTCATGAACAGGATCTTGATGTCGAGCCACAGCGACCAGTTCTCGACGTAGTGGAGGTCCAGTTCGACGCGTCGCCGCAGTTGCTCGACGGTGTCGGTCGCCCCGCGCGAACCATTCACCTGCGACCAGCCGGTGATGCCCGGCTTCACCCGGTGACGGTGGGCGTAGGTATCGACGATCTCGTGCCCCAGCCGCTCCTCGGTGCGCATGTTGACCGCATGCGGGCGCGGACCGACCAGCGACATGTCGCCCTGCAGCACATTGATCAGCTGCGGCAGCTCGTCGATCGAGGTCTTGCGCAGGATGTTGCCGAGCTTGGTGATGCGGGGATCGGAGCGCAGGGTCTGCTGGATCACGCCGGCCGTGGCGCCGGAATTCGGCTCCCAGCGCATCGTGCGGAACTTGTAGATGAAGAACTCACTGTTGTTCCACGCGTGGCGGCGCTGGCGGAAGAAGATCGGGCCCGGGCTGTCGATCTTGATCAGGATCGCGACGATTAGCAGGATCGGCAGCAGCATCAGCGTGATCAGGCTGCCGAGGATCATGTCCTCGGCTTTCTTGATCACCGCATCCCACTTGCGGATCGGGCGATCGGCCAGCAAGGTCACCGGCAGACCTTCACCAACGTAGTTGATGACCTGGTTCGGCAGCTTCAGTCCGACCGACTCCGGCGCCAGCCCGACCGGCACCGCCAGCGTCTTCAGGGTATGCACGATCGACAGCACGCGATCATCGGCCGTTGACGGCAAGGCCACGAGAATCCAGTCGATGGTGCGGGTCTTGCCGAGCTCCAGCAGGTCGGCGATCGTGCCCTTCGGCAGGAACATGCGGCCATCGTTGCGGCTGCCGCGGTCGTCGAACACGCCGAGCAGTTCGATCTTGCCCGGCTGGCTCTGCAGCAGATGCTTGATCAGGCGATCCGCCAGCGGCCCGGCGCCGACCACGGCGATGGCCTGCGTCAGCACGCCGCGGGTTTCCAGATGCCGCAGATGCCGCGCCAGCAGCGCGCGCGCCGCCAGCGTGAACACGAAGCTCAGGCCGAGCCAGATCAGCGCCCAGGCGCGCGGCACGTCGTCGAGAATGCGCGAGGCGAAGCCGACCGCCAGCAGCACGCCGACGAATTTGGTCCACTGCGTCGTGAAGTTGCGCAGCAGTGCCAGATCGCGGCGGCGTTCCGGATCGGTGCCGAAGGCGCGGTCGTAGAGCACGAACGGGGCGAGAACGGCTGCCGCGAGCGCCTGCTTCTGGTTATCCGCCCAGGTCATCGGGTCGTATGCCACACGCGTGCCGAAGAAAGTGGCGTACAAGTATTCGGTCAGAAACGGCACCAGCAGCATGATCAGCACGTCCCACACCGGCAACAGATCGCTGGCCAGCGACACGAAGTCGTAGCTCAGCTTCCGCCGTGAGGACGACGACTCGTGCGGATTCAGTGTTTGGTCAGGCGTTTGAGTCATGGATGAGGGTCGCAGAGCCGGCAGGAGGCCGGAAACTTGAACATCGTCGTCAGTGACATCGAGGCAGCCCCGGACATCGCGACAGCCGCCGTCGCGACGGTAACTCGAAACACGCGGGTTGCCCTATGACTTTCCGCCAGGATCGAGCCGCAGGGCCGATATCTGGCACGGATTCGGCATCGATGGGCGAGGTAGCCAAGGATCATGCCGAGTGTACGTCATCGGATGCTTCACGAACACGTAATGGTGCGTTGCGATTCATGAAGTAGGCGTCGCCTTTTGATCGAGGTCTCGATACAACCCGTATTTCGCATCCATTCACCTCTCGGCGGCCAGAAGAACTTGCCTTGCGGCTTGCACAATAGTCAAAATCTACTGGCACAGAGGAATGTTAGTCTTGCTTAACTGACTGATTAACAAAGGCAAAAGTCGGAAAGTTTCTGTATTGCACTGCAGCATTCGGAGATGACCTGTCAAGCCCCGACCATGTCGTCACGTTCAATAAAAATGTCTGATCCAACGAAATTCAGGCGCGTTCCTCGCGGCAAAATTAATTTTATTGGCGCTTAACTGGGATCAATCTCGTCTGGATTGTGTTTTGTTAAAAAGTGTTTACACCCGTACACGAAGACCGCCGAATCCATGATCGACGCACGCGACTTGCCCGATAACCAGCGCATGCAGGCCGAAGTTTGCATCGTCGGGGGCGGCGCAGCCGGCATCGCGCTGGCGATTGAACTGGTCGCGACCGGCATCGACGTGTTGCTGATCGAATCCGGTGGTGTCGGCAGCAACCGCGAGGCCGATGCCCTGAATGTCGGCACCGTCGTCGACGAACGCCTGCATCCGCCGCTGGAGCAGAACCGCCGCCGCCAGTTCGGCGGATCGATCAGCAAGCGCGAGTCGCGCTGCACCGCGTTTACGGCGATCGAGCTGGAAATGCGGCGCTACGTCCCGGAAAGCGGCTGGCCGCTGACCGGCGACATGCTTGCGCCCTATTACGCGCGCGCCATGCGCCTGTGCGAGAGCGACGAGTCGGCGCAGACGCAGGAGCGCGACGCCTTGATGGCGCAGTCGCCGCTGGTGCCGGGCTTCCGGCCCGAACACTTCGACAGCGCCTCGATCGACCACTACGGCCCGCTGGTCGACTTCGGCAAGCGCTACGGCCGCCAGATCGCCGGCGCCACCAATGTCTGCGTGCTGAGCCACGCCACCGTCACCCGAATCCAGCTGAACCGCGGCGGTACGGCGGTCGAAGGCCTCGTCGTTCGCACCGAAGGCGGCCGGACGATCCAGATCAAGTCACGGCAGTTCGTGCTGGCGGCCGGCACGCTCGAAAACGCCCGCCTGCTGCTCGCGAGCCGTGATGTGCACCGCAACGGCATCGGCAACGACAACGACAACGTCGGCCGTTATCTCATGTGCCCGCTGCAGGGCGCGATCGGCACCGTGCAGCTGACCGAGCCGCCGAACGCGATCTGGTATGGCCACGCGCGTGATGCTGGCGGCATTCGCAGTCGTCGCCGGATGACCCTGAGCGACGACACCCAACGGCGGCTGCAGATCGGCCAGTTCGCGGTGCGCCTGCGCCATCCGACCGTCGACTCGGTGACCGGCAACAAGCTGGGGCTGTCGCATCTGCTGCCGCGCCTGATGCCGGGCCGCCAGACCCGGTTCCGCATCGACTGGCAGGCCGAGCAGCAGCCGAATCCGAGCAGCCGCGTGATGCTCGGCAGTACCGTCGATGCCACCGGCGTGCCGACGCTGCGCGCGGACTGGAACTGCAATGTCGCGGATTTCAAGACCGTTCGGCGCGGCGTCAACCTGTTCCGCGAAGCGCTGCGGCGCAGCGGCGCCGGCAGTTTCGATCACGATCCGGCGGCGCTGTCGGCGATGATCACCTGCCATGGCGACCAGGGTAACCATCACGTCGGCACGACGCGGATGGGAACCGACCGGCGTTCGTCGGTGGTCGACGCCGATTGCCGCGTGCATGGCGTCGACAACCTGTACGTTGCCGGTGCCTCGGTGTTCCCGACCTCCGGTCTGGGCGACCCGATGCTGACCGTGACCGCGCTCAGCATTCGCCTCGGCGAACGCCTGAAGCGGCAGGAACAGCGGGTGGTGACGCTGACGCCGCGCACCGCCGAAAACTGGACGTCGAACGTGCAGCCGCTGTTCGGCCACAACAGTCAGGTCGCCCGCCGCTGAACGCCAGCCGCCGCGACGATCATCGTCGCGGCGGTTCGATCCGGCGGCATTTTTCGGCCGGCGACCGGGACCGACCCGGGCCGAATCAGCGCGGCAGGGTGCGAGCCGCCGGCCGCAGTTCGATCGACACCCGACGCAGCAGGCCGAACACGCGCGGTCCCCGCACCAGATAGCGCTTGGCCAGGCGCCGCGGCGACTGCAACAGGCGGTACAGCCATTCGATGCCGAGCTTCTGCATCCACACCGGCGCGCGCTTCTCGACGCCGGTCAGGAAATCCACCGACGCGCCGATGCACAGCGCCAGCCCGCGGGCGATGCCGCGCTGCTTGAGCTGGCGGGCGATGATTTCCTGCTGCGGCGCGCCAACCCCGAGCAGGCAATAGCGGAACGGACTGTTGGCCTCGATGAACGCGAGGCAATCGGCCACCGCAAGGGGATTCTTGATGAAGCCCATCGGCGGGTTGTGGTGGGCAAGGCGCTTCAGGCCGTAGATCGAGGCGAGCTTTTCAGCCTGTTCCGGCCGGCCGCCGATCAGCACCAGCTTGTCGTCCGGCTGGATCACCTTGGCAAACAGCTGCGCGGTCAGGTCGCTGCCGGCACAGACCGGCAGCGACAGCCCCTGCGTGGCGGACACGATCTTCGCGAGGAAGCGGCTGTCGAGCAGCACGAACGCGGCTTCGTCGTACAGCGCGCGGAACTCGGCGTCCTCGTCGAGACGGATCAGGTGATCGGCATTCGGCGTGACCACGAAGCCGTAGGAATCGACGCCAAAGCCGGCGGCAGTCTCGACGAAGCGCGGCAGATCGTAATCGTCGAAGCGGATGACAGACAGGGACATGGGAACGCGCGGATGTGGGTGACAGTCGACAGCAACGAGCATACCGGGCACGGCTCGGGCCGGCATCGGACAATGCTTCCCGATGCCGTTTTTATGGCCTAGTACATCCCAATGGCGCCGTGCTGGCCGCGGTTTTTGGTCACAATCGGCCCGCGCCGCGACCCCACCCGGGAAGCACCGCCTCTCAGGAGACCCCGATGACCCGATCCGATGTGCCCGGCAGCGTTCCGGCCCGGTCGCACCCGCATGGTGCCCCCCGAAATCGCGGCCAACGGCTGCTGATCACGCTGGCACCGGCGCTGGCCCTGCCCGTCCTCGTCGGCAGCGGCGTTGCCGAGGCCGAGACCACCTTCATTCCGTACGTGTCGTCGACCACCAGCTACGACACCAACATCTACCGTGTCACCGATAAGTCGCAGGTCCCGGTGGTTCAGGGCAAGCAGGTCGATGCCGACTTCATCTTCAACAACGCCGTCGGTGTCGATGCCTCGTACCTCCTCGCCCAGCAACGCTTTTTCGTCAAGGCCGAAGGCAGCCGCTTCAACTACCTGAACATCCCCAGCCTCAATCAGAACGCCTACAACTACGGCGGTGGGCTCGATTGGACGCTGTTCGGACGGATCAAGGGCACGCTGTCCGGCACCGAGGTCAAGACCCGCGCGTCGTTCGCCGATCGCGACACCACCCGCCTCAACACGCAGCAGACCACCACGCTCGGCGCCACCACCGCGTTCCTGCTGACCAACGACGTCAACTTCAATGCCGGCTACAACGTCCGGATCCTGCAGACCCCGGCGCGCAACGCCCCCACCCTTCGGCTGGACGAGCGAACCTCGAGCGCGGCGATCAACTACATCGGCATCAATCGTCTCAGCGCCGGCATCACCGGCTCGTACACGACCAGCAACTACCGCGGCACGGCCGAGAACAACCGCTTCAAGCAGTACTCGGGTGGCACCCAGGTGCAGTACGTGGCCAGCGACATCTCGAACTTCGCGCTGACGCTCGGCTATTCGAAGCGGCAGGGCGCCTCGGGCGTCACCGGCGGCCTGAACTACCGGCGCGAACTGACCGGCAAGACCAGCGCCAACTTCGCATTCCTGCGCGCGGTGGAATCGTTCGATGCCGGCGACAACTCGATCATCTCCACCGGCGGCAGCGCCGGTCTGGTCTGGGCCGCCACGTCCCGCATCGAAACGACGCTGAACTATTCCTACACCGACAGCGTGTTCCGCGATGCCACCGCGGCGCCGACCGACTTCACCGGCCGCCGTGACCAGGCGCATGCGGTCAATCTCGGTGCGGCGTACGAAGCGCGTGACTGGCTGGTGCTCTCGCCGCTGGTGACCTACGCCCGGCGCGATTCGAACGTGCCGATCAGCAACTACGACGGCTTTGTCTTTTCGATGCAGGTTCGCGCCCAGTGGAAATAGGCGAGGTCTCGCCGCCACGCGTGATCCGCTGCACAGCGCCGATGCCGATCCGCGGGTTTTGCCGGTTCCGCCGGGTTCGTGGAACGGCACCTGCATGAGATCATTCCGAACCGCGACCCGAAGCACGCCGCACACCATGTTCTCGAACGTTCCTCCCCCGCTCTGGAAGCGCATCCTGCGCAAGCTGACGGACATCGTCCTGTCGCGCCTGCCCACCGGGCGCTGGTTGGCGCTGATCCCCGGCTTCCAGACCTGGTTCATTGCCCAGCAGATGAAGCGGCAGGACCACACCGGCCTGCATTCGCGCATCTACGCGACCTACGCCGAAGCGCTGGCCGACATCCCGCCGAGCCGCAAGGCCGGCTGGGACCTCGAGGAAAGCTCGACCCTCTGGCTCGACAACATCGACCCGGTGCGACCGTCGACCTATCCGGTGTTCTTCTGGATCACCCAGACCCTGAAGGCCGGCGAACGCCTCGTCGACCTCGGCGGCTCGATCGGGCTGACCTACTACGGGTTGCGCCGCTACATGACGCTGCCGGAAGGGGCCAGCTGGACTGTGGTCGAGGTGCCGCAGCTGGCCCGACAGGGCAAGGCCGTGGCCGAGCGCGAGAACGCCGGCAACCTGCATTTTCTCGATGACCTGCGCGCGGCCCCGCCGTGCACCGTGCTGCTGTCGGCCGGCGCCATGCAATTCATGGAACATTCGGTGCCCGGGCTGATCGAACAACTGGCCGCGAAGCCGCGCTACATCCTGCTGAACAAGCTGCCGGTGGTGCCGTACGAGGATTGCTGGACCCTGCACAACTATGGCCCCGCGGTCTGTCCGATGCGGCTCTACAACGAGCGCAACTTCATCGCCTATTTCGAATCCGCCGGCTACCGCCTGCGCGATCGCTGGGCGGTGCAGGATCTCGATGTGCTGATCCCGTTTCACCCGGAGCGCTTCCTGAAGGAGTTCTCCGGCTTCCTGTTCGAGCTTGCCGAGTGAGGATTCACCGATGACCGGTCCGGCCCATTCTTCGCTGCTGCACTTCGATGCCGAAGTGTTCCGGTCGTCGTTCGACCGCAAGCCGTTCGGCTACACCCACGACCTGCACCGCCTCGACCTGTTCTCGTTCGACAACCTGCTGAAGCTGGCCGAACGCTACGTGCCGACGCAGCCGGACTGGTTCGTCGCCGGCAGCGCGCCGACGCCGGGCACGGAGTTCTATTCGGTCGATCACGGCTACCTCAAGCCGCACGAAGCGATGATGCGGCTTGAGCAGGGCGCGCATCGCGTGCTGCTGAAGCGTCTGGAGAACCACGACTCCGCGTTCCGCGATCTGATGGACCTGCTGTTCAAGCAGATCATCGAACTGAACGGCGGCCTGCACGGCCAGAAGGTCGTCCGCCGCGAATCGGCCGTCTTCATCAGCTCGGGTGCCGCGATCACGCCGTTCCATTTCGACCCGGAAATCAACTTCTTCGCGCAGATCGAGGGCGAGAAGCGCTATCACGTCTACGCGCCGGTGGCGGTGTCCGAGCCGGAGCTGGAACGCTTTTTCGTCCGCGGCATGGTCGACATCGCCCAGATCGATCTCGACGGCCGCGATCGCAGCCACGAGCACGTGTTTCCGCTGGTCGCCGGCCTCGGCCTGCATCAGCCGCAGAACGCGCCGCACTGGGTCGAAACCGGTGCCAGCCGCTCGATCTCGTATTCGATCGTCTGGGAAACCGACAAGACCCGGGCCGATGGCCGGGTCCGCGCCTGCAACCACTACCTGCGGCAGGCCGGGCTGCAGCCGCGGCCGCCGGGCCGCGGCATCGACGCGGCGAAGGCCGCGGCAATGTCGGCGGTGACGCCGGTGCGGATGGCGACCGGCAATCTGCTGCGGTCGCTGCGCAGCCGGTGATCCACCGCGCCCGCGCCGTCCGCCGCCCATGACGTCCGATCGAGACTTTCCGACCGCCGGAGCGCCTGAATCCCGCCGTCCGGCGCCACGGACGAACGACCTGCGACCGCTGCCGCCGGCGCCTGCGGAGGCCGCCGGCAGCCGCTCGAATCGACAATCGATCCGTGCTGTAATCTTGGGATCGTGCTCTGGCGCAGCACGCAGGCACCACGCGTCAAGAGCCGGCAGGACGCATCGTCGATCCTTGTCGAAATTCCTGCACCAGGAGCCCTGCATGTCCGGATCATCGCCCGCTGTCGCCCGTTCCCGCCCCACGGTGCTCGCTGCACCGGCGCGGATCGCCGCGTCGCTGCTCGGCGCGGTGCTGGCACTGTCACTGCTGCTCGCCGCCGGGCCGGTCACCGCCGCGTTTCCCGACCACATCAACCTCGAGCTGGATAGCCAGCTCACCCGCAAGCCGACCGCCCCGGCCCCGGCGACGCCAACGACGACAGCGCCGCCGTCGACGGCGACCCCCGGCACCGTGCCGGGCACTGCACCGGGCAACCCGCCGGGCATTGCGCCGCTGGTGCTGCTCGGTGTCGGCGACAGCGTCAGCCTGCAGGTCTACGGCAAGCCGGATCTGAGCACCACCGTCGTGGTCTCGGAAGACGGCACGATCCAGGTGCCGCTGGCCGGGCCGGTCGAGGTCAAGGGCCTGTCACCGGCGCAGGCGTCGCAGAAAGTCGCGAAGGCGTTCCAGGATGGCGAGTTCCTGATCAACCCGCAGGTGTCGATCACGCTCGACAAGGGCACCAGCCAGCAGGTGTCCGTGCTGGGCGAAGTCGGCGGGCCGGGCCGCTATCCGGTGGAGTCGCGAACCACGGTGTTCGATCTGCTGGCACAGGCCGGCGGCAAGGCGGAAGACTCCTCCGACATCATTTTCCTGCTTCGGACCGATGAAAACGGCAAGGTCACGCGCACGCCGATCGATCTCAGCAGCCTATCCAATCCGAATATCGACTTTCCGACGATCAAGTTCCAGGGCGGCGATACCTTGTACGTGCCGCGCGGCGAACAGGTCTTCATCTATGGTGAGGTCAACAATCCGGGCAAGGTCAAGCTCGACCCGGGCATGACCCTGGTGCAGGCGCTGACCCTGGTCGGTGGCGTGACGCGCCGCGGCAGCACGAGCCGCATCGAGATCAAGCGCAAGAAGCCGGGTGGCGGGTACCTCACGGTGTATCCGAAACTCAACGACAAGCTGGAGCCGGACGACGTGATCCGGGTCAAGGAAAGCATATTCTGATGGCGATGAGAGACCAGCTTCCGGTCATCCCGATGTCGGCGGCCACGCCGATGTCAGGGCCGGTGGTGCCGCAGCAGTACACCCATCCGGGCATGTCGATCGCGCAGCTGATCGCGATCTCGAAGGCGTTCTGGAAGCACTCGGTGCTGATCGCACTGGCGGTATCGCTGCTGGTGGGCGTGATGGGCGTGCGGAAGCCCAAGACGTATGTCGCGACGGCAACGCTGATCATCAAGCCCGAGGTCAACGACCCGATCGCCGGCAAGGAATTTCCGCTGCAGTTGCTCGGCAACTACATGGCGACGCAGCTGGAGCTGATTTCCAGTTCCGTCGTGCTGCAGCTGGTGGTCGATCGCCTGAAGCTGCAGGACAACGAGAAGATGGCCGGGCCGAAGAAACTGCCGGAAGACGTGCGCCGCGCGGCTGCGGAAGCGTCGCTGCAGGCCAGTCTGGGCGTCAATCAGGGCCGCTACGGCAGCCAGCTGGTCTATGTCAGCTACACGGCGAATTCGCCGGTCGAAGCGGCGGACACGGCCAACACCATCGCCGAGATCTACGCCTCGCGCGATTACGAGCGCCGCAGCCCGGATACCGATCGCACCATCCGCGCGTTCAGCGCCCAGCTCGCCGAGCTGAAGGCCAAGGTGACCAAGGCGCAGGCGCAGCTGATGGAGTTCCAGCAGCGCACCGGCATCATTTCCGGCGGCAAGGACAACGCCGACGATGCCGCGCTGGCCTCGCTGCAGGAAGAGCTGATCGTCGCTCAGGGCAAGCGCCGCGCGCTCGAGATCGCCGCCTACAGCGCGCCCGGAGCCACGATTCCCGGCGCGACCTCCGAACTGCTCATCACGCTGCGCAACCAGCTGGCGGAGCAGGAAGCGAAGATGGCGGAGTACCGCCTGACCGATGGCCCGAAGAACCCTCGCGTGATCGAGCTGAAGACCCAGATCGCGGTCACGCAGCGCGAGATCGACAAGGCCGTGCGCAGCCAGTCGACCTCGGCCAACGCCGATCTGACCAATGCCCGTCAGCTCGAAGCGAAGATCCGCGCCGCGATCGCCGAGCAGGGCAAGCGCGTGATTTCGCAGAGTCAGCTGCGCGAGGAAGGCGAGAAGTATCGTGTCGAGCTCGAATCGGCTCAGACCACCTACCGCAACGCCTTCGAACGCTTCGACGAAATCACCCGCGCCACCAACTCGAGCTACAACAACATCAAGCTGGTCAGCCGCGCCACACCGCCGACCAAAGCGTCCAGTCGCCGCACGCGGACGACGGTGATGATGGCCGTGGTGCTCGGAATGGGTGCCGGCGGCATGCTCCCGCTGATGTACGGCCTCCTGTTCCGGCGCGTGCGCTGCCGTGACGACATCGAACGCGATTACGGCATTCCGGTCATCGTCGAGTTCAACGCCATTCCCGCCTGACGATGACTGACCCCGCTTCCAGCTCTGCGGCCGCAGACAAGCTGCTGCGCGACGCGCTGATCCGCGTCTGCGCGCTCGATGAAGAAGCTGTCCTGAAGATCGAGCACGCCGCGCGCGTGCTCGACATCAGCTTCCCCGAGGCCGCCATTTCCACCGGCTTCGTCACCGAAGAAGACGTCGAATACGCCCGCGAGACCACGCAGCAGGCCGTGCATGCACCGGTGGTCCACGCCCGGCTCGGCACCGAGCTGCTGAGCCATCGCGACCCGTTCGACAAGCGTGGCGAACGCATGCAGGCGCTGCGCACCGAACTGCTGCTGCGCCATGACGGCCTCGTCCGCGCCAACATGATGGCGCTGATCAGCCCCTGCGCCGGCGAAGGACGGTCGCGACTGTGCGCAGACCTTGCGATTGCCTTCTCGCAGCTCGGACATCCGACGCTGCTGGTCGATGCCGACCTGCGCCGTCCCCGGCAGCATCTGCTGTTCAATGCCGACAACGAGAACGGCCTGTCGCAGGCCATCGCGAAGCGCGTGATGCCGCCGCTGCTGTCGGTCGAAGGCCTGCCGCATCTGTCATTGCTGACGGCCGGGCCACAGCCGCTGAATCCGCTGGAACTGCTGTCCGACGGTCATTTCGAGCGGCTGGTGAAGGAGTGGCGGCACAGCTACGAGTTCGTCATCGTCGATACCGCGCCGGTCAGCCAGTTCTCGGATGGCCTCGCCGTGGCGACCGTGGTCGGCCGCGTGCTGACGATCGTCCGCGCCAATCACACGCCGTATCGCGAGCAGAAGGAGATGCTGCGTCGCCTGTCGGTGACCCGCTCGCAGATCCTCGGGGCCGTCATCAATCACTTCTGAACGAAGTCTCATGAATGGTGCCGGAATGCAATCCCGGATATTCCATCAGCCTCGGACGGGTCGAAATCAATCGTCTCGTCATGGCCTTGCGGTACGATTTTGAAGGCTGAGACGGGGCGGCGCGGCTTTTGCTCGCACCGGCATCTGTACCCGTCATTTCCATCCATTGCCACGCAGATGCCTATTCTTTCGCCATGAGCGGTTCCCCTCCAGACCGCACCAATGCTCACGACAAATCGCCGGACCAAGCGCTGAGCGCTGTGGCCGGATTCGACGGCGACCTGCTGCTCGATCTCGACGAAACGCTGTACCTGCGGAACTCCACCGAGGATTTCCTCGACTCGGCGTCGCCGGGTCTGCTGATCCTGATCCTGCTGCGCCTGATGGACGCCGTGAAGCCCTGGCGCTTCACCGGCGGGCTGCCGACGCGCGACTGGTGGCGCGTGCGCATGGTCCGGCTCTTCTGCCCCTGGGTGAGCTGGCGCTGGCGGCGACGGGTGGCCGTGCTGGCGCAGGCCAGCGCGAATCGTCCGTTGATCGATGCCGTTCGTGCGTCCAGAGGCCGCGCCATCATCGTCACCGCGGGTTTCGAGCCGATCGTGCGTCCGCTGATCGCCGAACTCGGGCTTGGCGATGCCCCGCTGGTGGCCTGCAAGGATGGTTCGCCACGCGATCGCCTGCGCGGCAAGCTGGCGCTGGCGATCGAAACGCTCGGTGACGAGTGCGTGCGCAACAGCATGGTCGTGACCGATTCGATCGACGACCGCGCGCTGCTGGACCACTGCCGATTCCCGGTGCGCACGCTGTGGCCGGATGCCCGCTATCGCCATGCGCTGCGTCGCGTCTATCTGCCCGGCCAGTACCTGACCGAGGTGAAGCGCCCCGGCCAGCGCTACATCATGCGCGGCATCCTGCAGGAGGATTACGCGTTCTGGCTGCTGTCGACGATCTTCTACGCGACGATGCCGCTGCTGCACGCCGTCGGCCTGCTGATCCTGCTGGTGTCGTTCTGGGCGATCTACGAGCGCGGCTATGTCGACAACGACCGCAGTGCCCAGAAATTCGAACACGATCCGCGGCTGAGCCGGAACTTCGGGCTGGTCGAGGTCGCCACGCCGACGGTGATGCCGTGGATCTGGGCGGCGGTCACCGGTGCCATCGCCATTTTCCTGCTGCGCTATCCCAGCGAGCCGGTGCCGAAGGACTTCGCGCTGTGGGCCCTGACCCTCGTGCTGACCCACGTCGCGTTCAAGGTCTACAACCGGATCGACAAGTCGACGCGCATCTGGCTGTTCCCCGGGCTGCAACTGGCGCGCACGGCGGCGTTCGTGTCGCTGGTGACCATCGGACCGGCGGCCTCGCTGGCTCTGAGCGCGCACGTGATCGCCCGCTGGGTGCCGTACTACCTGTATCGCGTCGGCAATCAGGATTGGCCGGAGGCGCCGTTCTTCCTGTCGCGGCTGATGTTCTACATCCTGCTGTGGACCATGGTTGCGGTGACGCAGGGTCACGGCTCGCTCGCCACACCGACCGCGGCTGCCCTGCTGTTCTGGAACATCCTCCGCGCCCGGAAGGATCTGGTGTCGGTCGTCAAGGCCGCGCACCGCATTGATCGCTGAACCGGCCATGAAGATCAGCCTCTGCATTGCCACCTATCGCCGGCCGGATCGGCTTGCCGCGCTGCTGGACGATCTGACCCGTCAGACCCTGCTGCCGGTCGAAGTCGTCGTCGTCGACAACCACGCCGAAGGCACGGCGCGGCCGGTGGTCGAGGAGCGCCTGCGTCTCGGCGCCCCGTTTCCGATCCATTACGGCATCCAGCCGGAACGCAACATCGCGCTGACCCGCAATCACACCGTTGCCGCTGCCCAGGCGGGCGACTGGCTGGCGTTCATCGATGACGACGAGCGCGCGGCCCCGGAATGGCTGCAGCAACTCGCCGACGCCGCGATCACGCTGCATGCCGATGCCGTGCTGGCGCCGGTGGTGCCGGTGGTGCCGGACAGCGCGCCGTCGTGGATCCGTGCCGGTCGCTTCTACGATTTCCCGCGCCTGCCGACCGGCGCGGAAGTGCCACTGAATCGCCTGCGCTTCGGCAACGTCATCGTCCGCGGCGCGCCGCTGCGGGCCGAGCCGGGCCCGTTCGACGTGTCGTTCGGCCTGTCGACCGGCGAAGACGGTGACCTGCTCGCGCGCCTGGTGCGCAAGGGTGCGAAGGTCGTCTGGTGCGACGAAGCGATCGTCACCGAGCCGGTCGAACCGTCACGCCTGTCGCTGAAATGGCTGCTGCAGCGTGGCCTGAGCGGCGGTCAGGAATTCGCCCGCAAGTCCCTGTCCGGGCTGTACGGGCCGATGACCGCGGTCGGCCGTCTGCGGCTGTTCGGCCAGGCCGGCGCGCAGCTCGTCGTCGCCGCGCTGGTGGCGTTGCTGGTGCTGCCGCTGGGTCGTCATCGCGCCGCGGCCTGGCTGGTCAAGGTTGCCGCCAATTACGGCAAGCTGACCGCGATGGTCGGTGCGCGCTACAACGAATACGCGAAGACAATGCCGTGACGCTCCTGCTCGCGGTCCTGCTGTTCGCGGTGGCCATTCCGGCCGTGTTCTCGTGTGGCTACCTGCTGCTGTTCACCGTGCTGTCGGCGCCGAATCCGGTGCCGCCGACGTCCTCGAAACGGCTGCGCTTCGATGTCATCGTGCCGGCGCACAACGAATCCGCCGTGATCGAACGCACCGTCGCCAGCCTGCTGAAGCTCGACTGGCCGCGTGACCGCTTCCGGCCGATCGTCGTCGCCGACAACTGCAGCGACGATACCGCCGCCCTCGCCCGCGCTGCCGGCGCCACGGTGCTGGAGCGCTTCAACACCGAGCTGCGCGGCAAGGGCTACGCGCTCGATCACGCGTTCAGCGCCAGCCGTCGCGAAGGCTGGGCCGATGCCGTCGTCATCATCGATGCCGACGCCGAAGTCTCGCCGAACACGCTCGAAGCGTTCGCCTGCCGCATCGAACGCGGCGCGCAGGCGGTGCAGGTGCATTACGGCATCCTCAATCCGATGGCCTCGTGGCGCACGCGCCTGCTGACCATCGCCAAGGCCTCGTTCCACATCGTCCGCTCGCGGGCGCGAGAGCGGCTTGGCCTGTCGTGCGGCATTCGCGGCAACGGCTGGTGCGTGACCCATCGCCTGCTGGTGGAAGTGCCGTACAAGGCGTTCTCGCTGACCGAAGATCTCGAGTACGGCATCACGCTCGGCCTCGCCGGACATCGCGTCCACTATGCCGACGAAGCGCATTCCGATGCCGACATGGTCACGTCGAGCGCCACCGCCGGCAAGCAGCGCCAGCGCTGGGAAGACGGCCGCTTCGCGTTGATCCGCGAAAAGACCGGCACCGTGCTGAAGGCGGCGATCGCGCGCCGCAGCAAGGTCTGCCTCGATCTCGCCTGCGATCTGCTGGTGCTGCCGCTGAGCTATGTCGCGCTGAACGCCGTGGCGCTGACCGTGCTCGCGATCGTCGGACTGTGGCTGGCGCCGGCGCTCGGCACGGTCTGGCTGTGGCTCGGCCTTGGCTGCACCGTGAGCATCGTGCTGTACGTGCTGCGTGGCTGGCAGCTCAGCGGGCTGGGCCGTCAGGGCTTAATCGATCTGGCCCGCGCGCCGTTCTTCATCGCCTGGAAGGTGGTGCTGATGCTGCGCCGGCGCGATAGCGGCTGGGTGCGAACCGATCGGGAAACGCCGCCATGAGCCTGATCGTGCCGTGAAGACGCTCGCAGGCCGGCACGGGGCCTTCGTCAAGATGTTCAGCAGCGCCGTGGTCAATCAGGCACTGCTGTCCGGAACCAGCCTCGTCGTCAGCCTGATCCTGATCCGCAATACCAGCGACCGCGAGTACGGCTACTACGTGCTGGTGCTGGCCGCGATGCTGCTGCTGAGCAGCCTGCAGAACTCGTTCTACCAGCCGGCGATGGTCGAGCGGATGACCCGCTACGACCAGCCGCAGCGTCAGGCGCTGATCGGCGGTCTGATCACCGAAATCCGTCGGGCCTGGCTGTGGCTCGCGGGCGCGGTGCTGGCGCTGGCCGCCGGGCTCGGCATCACCGGCCTGCTGCCGGTGGAACTGGCCGCACTGCTCGCGATCAGCACAGTGGCCGCGCTGGCCACCGTCCGCCGCGAGTTCGGCCGCACCACGCTGATCGCCCATCACCGCATCGATGCCGTGTTCACGGCCGATCTGGCCTATGCGCTGCTGATGGTGGCCGGTGTCGGCGTCGCGGTGCTGTTCCCGCAGTCCTCGCTGGCCGCGGTCGCGACGCTGGCGCTGGCCAGCGCCATCGGTGGCTCGCTGCTGATGCGCCGTCTGAAGGCGCACGAAGCCTGGGACACGCCAGGGGAACGCGGCATCCTGCGGCAGATCGCGCCGCTGGCGATCTGGTCCACCGCCGGCGCGGTGATCCACTGGAGCTTCAGCCAGGGCTACACCTACCTCGTGGCGGGCACGCTCGATGTCGTCGCCGTCGCCGCGATCGGCGCCACCCGGCTGACCTTGATGCCGGTGAACCTGCTGTCGACCGGCATCGGCTCGCTGATGCTGCCGCTGGCCGCGCGCTGGCTGCACCATCACGGCGCGCGCCATGCATTCAATCGCCTGATCCTGTTCGCCGGCGGGCTGGCGGGCGCCGCGCTGCTCTACTTCGCCGTGCTCTGGCTGCTGCGCGACTGGATCTTCGGCAGCCTGCTGAAGAAACAGTTCGCCGATCGCGATCTGCTGCTGCTGCTGTGGGGCGCAGCCTCGGTGCTGGCGGTGGTCCGCGACCAGCTGGTGTTCCTGCCGGTGGCGCGCCAGCGTTTCCATCCGCTGACCGGCCTCGCCGCCGGCAGCGCGATCACGGCGCTGGTGACGAGCTACGTCGGCATCCTGCATCTCGGCGTGGCCGGTGCGCTGATCGGCGTGCTGGTGGGCGAAGCGATCAACCTGGCCGGCCTGTTCGTGCTGTCGGCGCGGGAGATCCGGCAAGAGGAAGCGTCGAAGAAATCCGACTCACCGCCGCCCGCCGCCTGACGCGACGCGGCGGCGCGCGCTCGATCAGCCCGGGGCGAGCCGCACCAGCGTTGCATCGCCGGCATGGCGACCGGGCCACACCTTCAGCACCTCGGCCGTTTCCGGCCGCTCGCCGCCGAAGCACAGTCGCAGCGCCGCGCCATCCGGCTGGCGCAGGCGCTGGCCGGTCACCAGCTGCAGGTATTCGCCGAGCGGCCATTCCGGCGTCGGCGGCCGGAACTGGCGATTCAGCGGATTGCCGGAACGGATCGGGAAATCGGCCTGCGAGCACAGCGCCAACTGGCCGGTCAGCGACGTATCCGCCGCCAGCCAGTCGAGCGCCTCCTTGAGCTGGTGGGTCTTCTCGCCTTCCGCCCGCAGGCTGGCGGCCAGACCGTCGACCACCGGGACCGGAATCTCCAGCCGCAGCAAGGTCAGCAGGGCGAAGGTCGCCGCCACTGCCGCCACGCCGAGCGCACGCACCAGCACGAGGCGGGCTGCCGGAATCGCCAGACCATCGACCGTGATCAGCAGGCACGGCATCAGCACGTAGACCGTGTAGGTCGGAGAGCCGGTGCTGGTCGCCACCGGCAGCAGCGCGCAGATGCCGAGCAGTGCGGCCAGTCGCAGCCGCCGCTCGAACAGCGCCCGGATGCCGCACACCAGAATCCACGCGAACGTCACCGGCAGGCCGATGACATGCAGGAGCGCCGAGACCGCCAGCGCCAGCCCGCCCAGCAGCAGCGGCGAGCCGCCATGGACACGCCCGGCGACGGCCGCTGCCACCACGGCGAAGAAGCCGGCCAGCAGCGACAGCAGGACATTCAGCTCCAGCGCCCGATACGAGGTCAGCAGGCCGAGCACCGGATCGCCCGATGCCAGATCGCTGGAGCCGGACACCAGCAGCTTGGTCACCGCCGCGGCCACCACGATGGTGACTGTCACCGGCAGCGGCGACGGCCAGCGCCGGTCGCGCAGCGCCAGTTCCAGCCACGAGGCGCCGACGTAGGCCGCAAAGAACAGGAACGCGAAGGTGTGGAACATCGCGGCCAGTGCGGCCAGCAGCAGCAGCGACACGGCGCTGTTCCAGCCGGTATCGGCGGGCAGCCGCTCGCGGCCGAGCAGCCAGGCCAGGAACACCAGCAGCGGACCGTAGAACACGCCGTGCAGATGGAACAGATAGATGTACGGCGAGAAGAACCCGGCCAGCGCCAGCAGCGCGGCGAAGCCGAACGCGAGACGTGCCGTCGATGCGCGCAGCGCCACCCACCAGGCCAGCACCGTGATCGCGAAGTTCAGCGCCTGCTGCAGCGCAATGCCCTGCGTCAGCTGCCAGCCGGTCCAGGCCATCGCGACGCCGAGCGGCCGCCAGGTCTGCACCGGGCGGATCGGATGCCAGTCGAACAGGTGCGCGATGCCGGCGCGCTGCATGTCGGTGACCCAGACCAGCGATTCGTTGTGGTGATCCCACGGAAAGCCGAGGCCGAACCACAGCCCGAGCGAGGCCACCGCGAGCACGGCGGCGAGACAGGTATCGAAACGGGAAGTCGGCATCGGGCGGGAACGTGCGGGATCGATTCAGGTTGCAGTGCAGCAATCGCAGATGCGGATCATACGAAACCCGGCATCACCGCGACGTGCAATCGATCAAGGCGCCGGGTGGCAACTTCACTCCACTCCGCGCGCCATCGAGCCTCAGACGGCCAGCGCCAGCCGCTCGCTGCTGTACAGCCGCACGGCCAGCGCGCTCGCTGCCAGCGCCGCCAGCAAGGTGCCGGCCGTGCACAGCGCGAACGCGGCCAGGCCCGGCGCATCGCCGCGCGCCAGCTGGTTGATCAGCAGGCTCTGCCCGAGCAACGGCGTCGCCAGCATCCACGCCAGCGGCTTGATCGGGTTGATCACCAGCATCAGGCTCGGGATCGCCGGGATGATCATCAGGAACTGCAGATAGGTCTGCGCTTCGCGGAAGCTGCGGGCAAACGACGCGATGATGGTCTGCACCGCCGCGGCCAGCAGCGCGATCGGCATCAGCAGCGCCATCACGGCCAGCGCGGTCAGCGGCGACAGATCGAGATCGAAGCCGAGATCGTTGGTCGGCACGAACTTGAGCCCGATCGCGAACGCGATGATGCAGGTCACGACCGAGGCCGCCGCGAACACGAAGGTCGCGGCCAGCTTGCCGGTCATGATCTGGCCGGGCGCGACCGGTGTCGTCATCAGCGGCTCCAGCGACTGCCGCTCGCGCTCGCCCGCCGTGGCGTCGATCGCCAGATACATGCCGCCGAGGAACGCGCACAGGATCAGGAAGTACGGCAGCATCGCCAGCAGCGTCGCGCCGCGGCTGCGGGCCGTCGACAGATCATGGCGGGCGATCAGCAGCGGCCGGCCAAGCTGCGGATCGATGCCGCGCACCTGCAGCCGCAACGCCGCGATCTGGCCGCTGTAGGCGTCCAGCAGCGCCCGGATCCGGCCGAGCGTCGCGCGCGTCGTCTGCCGCGATTCATCGAGCAGCAGATCGACCTTCGCCGGCTCGCCGGCCCGCCAGGCCTCGCCGAATGCCGGGGTCAGCCGGACGATCACGTCCTCGTCCTGTGCGCGGATCGCGCCTTCCGGATCGGCCGGCGCCGCCTTGATCGTCACGCCCTGCTGGCGCAGGAAGCCGATCAGGTTCGGCGCGTGTTCGGCGCCGATCACCGGGATCGACAGCGACTTCTCGGCATCCTCGTTCTGCTTGCCGACGATGAACGCGGTCATCACCGCGAACAGCACCGGCCCGAACAGCGGCCCGTACAGCAGCGCCATGCCGAGCGCGCGTCGATCGCGCAGGTTCTCGCGCACTTCCTTGACGAAGACCGTCCACCAGCCAAAGCGTGTTGATGCCTGCATGACCATTTCCTGTTCGGTGTCGACCGACTGCTGTTCCACGCGTGTGCCGATGGCGGTGCCGGGGCTGCCGCCCATTGATGTGACGCTCGACAGTGCCATTCAAGGCACTGTCGAAAGCGCGCGTCACATCCTGCCGGGGCTGCCGCCCATTGATGTGACGCTCGACAGTGCCATTCAAGGCACTGTCGAAAGCGCGCGTCACATCAATCCTTCTCCTGATCCGATGACTTTGACGAAGACATCTTCGAGATTCGATTCGCCGGTCTGCGCCCGCAGTTCGTCGGCGGTGCCGGAGGCGACGACGCGCCCGCCGGCGACGACGACGATGTGGTCACACAGGGCGGCAACCTCTTGCATGATGTGACTCGAGAACACGATGCAGCGGCCCTGCGCGCGCAGTTCGCGCAGGAAGCCGCGCATCGCGCGCGTCGCCATCACGTCGAGGCCGTTCGTGGGTTCGTCGAGCAGGATGTTCTGCGGGTCGTGGACCACGGCGCGGGCAATCGCGGTCTTGACCCGCTGGCCCTGCGAGAAGCCTTCGGTGCGGCGATGCTCGATGTCGCGCAGGTCCAGTGCCTGCACCAGCGCATCGGTCCGCGCCTTCAGCGTGGCGTCGTCGAGGCCCTGCAGGCGGCCGAAGTATTCGATGTTCTCGCGCGCGCTCAGGCGCTTGTACAGGCCACGCGCGTCCGGCAGCACGCCGAGCCGCCGGCGCACGCCAACCGGGTCCTGCACGGTGTCGAGACCATCGACCTGCACGGTGCCGGTGTCCGGCTTCAGCAGCGCATAGAGCATGCGCAGGGTCGTGGTCTTGCCGGCACCGTTCGGGCCGAGCAGGCCGGTGATGCGGCCGTCGGCGGCGTGAAAGCTGACATCGCGCACGGCGCTGACACCGCCGAACGACCGGCTCAGGTTCGTCGCAATGATCATGGCTGCGGCCCCAGGTAGCTGGTGAACGCCGGCGTGTTGCCGAAGCTGTTGAGACAGCTCGTGTCGAGCGCCGCCGGCTTCAGCGTGTCGACGAACACGGCGGCGAGCTTCGGCAGGCAGCCGCGCGTCATCACGATGTGGCCGCGTCCCCGGGCGACGAGGTGGCGGCTGTTCGACAGGGTTTTCGCGGCGATCTCGGCGAAACGCGGCGGCGTCACCGGATCCCACTCGCCGGACAGCAGCAGCACCGGCTTGTCCGACACCACCGGCTGCTTGAAGCCCGGCGGCCGCGTGCCGGTCGGCCAGACCGGGCACTGCGCACGCAGCAGGCGCACCAGCCCATTGCCGATCAGCCGGCCTGCGTCGGCCGGATCGTCCCGCAGTTCCGGCAGGTCCTCGGCGCAGATCACGGACAGTTCCATGCCGTGCGCGAGGCGTTCCGGCAGCTTGCGATACAGCGTCAGGCCCTGCGCCAGCAGCGGCTGCGGCCGACCGTGGGCGGCTTCGTCGATCAGCAGCGGCAGCAGCGCGGCCGATTCCGGGGCGTAGGCATACAGGCGCACGATGCCGGCGAGCGCATCGGCCGTCAGCGTTCGGGTGACCGGTTGCTGCGTCACCGGGTCCGGCAGCGTCACCGTCGGCGGCGCGGCTTGCAGCGACTGGCGCAGCGCCGCCAAGGTCGCCGCCGGATCGCCGAAGCGCTGGGCGCAGGCGGCGTCGGCGCGGCAGGCGGCGAAGATGCGATCGAGCCCATCGTCGAGATTGCGCGCGTGACTCTGGCCCAGCGCTTCGTCCTGCGGCACCACGCCATCGAGGATCACCGAACGCAGGCTGTCCGGATGCGCCTGCAGATAGCTCAGGGCCACGCGGGTGCCGTACGAGCCGCCGACGAGGTTGTACTGCGGCTTGCCGAGGGCGGCGCGCAGGGTTTCCAGATCGCGGATCGCGTCGGTCGTGGTGTAGAAGCGCGGATCGGCGCGATCCTTGACGCCATCGAGGCAGGCCTGCGCCAGTGCGCGCAGGCGTTCGGGCGTCGGCGCGGCTTCGTCGAACGCCTCGTCCTGACCGGGCCGCGGGCAGGCCAGCCGGTTCGATTCGCCGGTGCCGCGCTGATCGACCAGCAGCACGTGGCGGTCGCGCAGCAGCTTGCGGAACGCCGGCTGCACCTGATCGAAGGTCTCCACCGCGGACTGCCCGGGACCACCGGCGAGAAACACCAGCAGATCCGGCTTCGGTTTCGCCGAGCGCGCCGGGACCAGCGCCACGTTCAGCCGGATCTTCCGGCCTTCAGGATGGGCCGGGTCTTCGGCCACTTCGAACTTCGTGCAGTAGGCCTCGATGGCTTCGGCGCGCTGCTGGCCGCCGATATCGCAGGCCGTGAAACGCACCTGGCCGATCCGGCGATCATCAGCACGCGCCGCGACCGTGCCGAGGCCGATCGCGCCGGCGAGCAGCGGGGTGATCGTGCGGCGCATGGCAGCCGCCGTGAAGGATGTGGCGAACAGGCCTTTCATGGCTCGAACAGGTCCTCGATGCGGGTCTGGAACAGCGATGCGATGCGGAATGCCAGCGGCAGGCTCGGGTCGTACTTGCCGGTCTCGATCGCGTTGACCGTCTGCCGCGACACCTGCAGGCGCTCGGCGAGATCGGCCTGCGTCCAGCCCAGCACGGCGCGGCGATCCCTGATCGAATTCTTCACCGGTAGCGCCACCACGACACCAGCAGGCCGTAGCCGCAGCCGACCGCGTTGGCGATCAGCACGCCGACCGGCGCGGCCCGCGGCATGCCGGCGAAGCCTTCGAGCAGGGTCACGGCGATGACGTAGGCCATCGACGCTGCAACACCGTAGAGCAGCGATTCGAAATAGCGCGCGCGCTGCAGTTCGTCGATCCGGCGCAGGTTGCGGAACTCCAGCCAGCAGGCGCCGAGTGCCAGCGCCGTCGGCAGCACCACGGCCGCGTAACGCCACTGGCTGCCGTCCGGCACGCCGCGCAGCAGCAGCTTGGTCGCGATGATCGTGCCGAAGAACAGCACGACCCAGACGGTGTACTCGATCCAGTAATGCCTGCCGTAGAACGCCATGCCGGGGTCCCCGCTCGTGCGGCCTTGAAGTCAAGGTCGCTTGACTTTCAGCCTAGTGCGGTCGAATTTTGATGTCAAGGACGTTTTACTTTCAGCCCCGCGTGGTCGCCTCGCGGTCGGGCAGCAGCGGCGCAATAGGTGTTTAACCCCACATAACCAGACAAAAGCACCACATTGTGGGAGCGGGTCTCTCGGGAGCATCTTCCTTTCTGCCTCTCGCCGATCGTAGCGCAACAGGAGAGCAAGCTCACCAAACTTGTTT
>NZ_JAKFUM010000009.1 GCF_021732705.1 Nevskia sp.
CTCGTCAAGGCGGCGGCCCGACACCTGCGCAGCGTGCAGCGGCAGCCCGACCGCATCAAGCGCTACTTCCAACACGAGCCGGTTCGGTATGCCGCTTGAGTTCAACATTTGAATGCCGGCTCAATAATGACGCGTTTTTATCAGGACCTGATCGCAATGGCACTGATCTAAAACAAGTCTGCAGCCATCCAGATGGCCGCATCCCTGCCTGCCCTGACGACGGAAATCCGATTCCGGCTATAGAAGCGGTTTATACACGCGGTTTCGAGGCAATCAAAGTTCGATTGATAATCGTCAAGCAATTGTCATCAGGCCTGTCTTCATCACGTTATTCGTGCGTGCCGCGCACGATTTCATTGTTCATGTCGGCTTTTTTGCACCGTCGTAGTGCGCACCGGAATGCATCGATATTGAAGCCCTTGATCAGCGGAACTTTCGACCGTTTCGTGCATCCGAACGTAGCGCTCCAATTCAATTACGACGCGGTGCGCGTGTTCAAACATGAAACTTGTTAACTTGCGACTGTCAGCCGCACCGTTGTTGGGCCGGAACCGATGGTCGCCTTGACATTTAATGCACTTTCAAGCGTTCGTCACCGAACGACTGTTATCTTTTTTTCGAGCCGATACATGGAGAGCCGGTCGATGTCGCCAAAACCTGCAAGCTTGCTTTGCAACCTGCTGCTGGCGATCTGTCTGGCATCGACGGCAACGCTGCCTTGGCCGGCGGCAGCGGCGACGGTGATCAGCGGTGCCGACAAGGGACCCGCGATCGAAGGCTACGATCCGGTGGCGTACTTCACGGACGGCAAGCCCGTCCGCGGCTCGGAAGCGTTCTCGACCGAGTGGCAGGGTGCGACCTGGCACTTCGCCAGCGCCGAGCATCGCGATCTTTTCATCGCAATGCCCGAGCGCTACGCACCGCAGTACGGTGGCTATTGCGCCTATGCCACCTCGCTGGACCGGGTGGCTGCCGGTGATGGCCGACACTGGCGAATCGTCGACGACAAGCTCTATCTCAACAACAACTGGTTCGCCCACAAACTGTGGCAGACCGATGTCAAGGGCAATCTGGTCGACAGCGAGCGGCACTGGCCGGAGGTCAAGGCCCGCATCGAGACGGCGAACTGACATGCCGCCGGCCGCAGATGGCAACAACCTGGCGATCGCGCCAGCGACCGCGGACACGGACGCGGGCGGCGGCAAGCTCCGTCGCGCCTGCCGGATCGCGCAGCGCTGGCCGTCATCACCGCGGGCGATGGCCGACGATGCGCTGGCTCAGGCGATCTCGGACCTGCTGCCGGTGCTGATCTGCGGCGAGGCGTCGGCCGAGCAGGCGTTCGGGCGCGCCGTGCAGTCGCTGTCGGCTCGCCTTCCGGCAGCGATGACGCAGGCCTTGCGCAGCATCGAGGACGACGAGCGCCGCCACGGTCGCGTGCTGGGACAACTGTGCGAATCGCTGCCGCCACCCCGATCGCAACGTCCGGCCCGCGCCGCAGCGCGCTTCGTTCGGCAGATTCAGCAGCGCGATCCCGCGCGCCACCTCGCCAACATTGCCGCGCTGGATGCCGCCCTCTGTCGCGTGCTGTCCGGCGTCTGCCAGCCCGGTCGCCCCCTCGCGCGCAACCCTGCCCTGCTCGCGGTGTTCGATGGCATACGTCGCGACGAAGCCCGCCATGTCCGGATCAGCCGGCGAACCGCGATGCACCTCGGTCTCGGCGCCGATGTCCTGCGCCATGCCCGGATGACCGTCGGCGAGGCCTTCGCCGCGCTGCTGCTGCCGCAGGCCGCGGCGTTCGCCGTGCTGGGCATTGACGAATCCGAGTTGCGACAGCGGCTGAAGGCCAGCGCCGGAGTCGCGGGCTCGACCGATGTCGATGACGGGATAGAACCGGAAGCCATCGCTTCGTGACGGCAAGGATCGTCCAGGGCCGACTCCGGCTGCTCGGGTCCGGCATCGCGCTGCCCGGCGAGCGGCTGTCCAGCGCCGATCTGCTGGCGAGAATCGAGCGCAACTTCGACGGCCTGCCGGTTCGCACCGGCCATGCGCTGGCGCGACGGCTGGCGGTCAGCCATCGCCATCACAGCCGGGATTGGCTGCAACGGCTGGAGTCCCCGCGCGATGGTGATCGCAACCCCGATCTCGCGGCGCTGGCACTGGCGCAGGCGCTGCGGGAAGCCGGCGTCGACGCTGCCGGTCTGCAATACCTGATCGGTCACACGACGACCCCGGCGAAGCTGCTGCCGCCGAACATCGCGGAAGTGGCGAATCGACTGGGAGTTGCCGCGCCATACGTCGAGCTGCGACAGGCCTGCACCGGCTTCGCCAATGCGCTGCAGCTGGCGGCGGGTTTGTTGACAGCACCGGGCGCGGCGCCGGTCGGCATCGTCGGCAGCGAGGTCGGTTCCGTGTTCTTCGATCCCGCCGCACTGGCCAGCGATCCGTCGCAGTGGGTCAATCTGATGCAGATGGGCGATGGCGCCGGCGCTGTCGTCATCGGCCGCGACGACGGCTCGCCCGGTCCGGCGATCGAGTCGCTGTACTTCGGCCATATCGGCCTGGGCCGCAACCCGGGCTTCCTGCTCGAAGACGGCGGCTCGGACTATCCGGCGGTGCGTCAGGGCCGAGTGACATCGACCTTCCATCACCCGTTCGAGACGGTGCGCGACGAAGGCGAGGCGCTGTTCCGCGCGGGTTTCGCCGCCGCTGCCGCAGCCGGCATCGCGATCGATTCCGTGCGTTACATCATTCCGCATCAGGCCAACGGTCAGATCGGCCGCTGGCTGGCGCGTGGCATGGGCCTGCCGGTGGAGCGATTCCGCGGCAACGGCGCGGTCGTCGGCAACCTCGGCAGCGCCTCGATCTGGGTGGCGCTCGACGACCTGCGCCGCAGCGGCGAACTGGCACCCGGCGATCGGGTGCTGATCGTCGGCGCCGAAGCCACGCACTATCTGTACGGCGGCTTCGTCTATGTTCATGGCTGAGGCGGCAGCCGGACGCGCACCGGCGCTGGTGCTGTCCGGCATCCGGCAGTCCTTCGGCACCGTGCAGGCACTGACCGGCCTCGACCTGACGATCGACACCGGCGAGATCTTCGGTCTGCTTGGCCCGAACGGGGCCGGCAAGACCACGGCGCTGCGGATCATCAGCGGCCTGCTGCGGCCCGGCGCGGGCAGCGGCCGCTGTCTCGACCAGCCGCTGGGGCGGCCAGTGCGCGGCCTTGGCTACATGCCGCAGCGCGGCGGCTTTTACGACGATCTGAGCATCGCCGAAAACCTCAATTTCCTGGCCCGCGCCCATGCGCTGGCCGATCCAGCGGCGCGCGTCGCGCAAGCGCTTGATGCGCACGGCCTGCACGAACGCAAGGCGCAGCGCGTCGGCCATCTGTCCGGCGGCTGGCGCCAGCGCGTGGCACTGGCGGCGGCACTGCTGCATCGCCCTCGCCTGCTGCTGCTCGACGAGCCGAGCGCCGGGCTCGACCCGCAGGCGCGCGACACGCTGTGGCAGCGGCTGCGCGCCCTCGCCGACGCCGGCACGACGCTGCTGGTGACGACGCACTACAGCGACGAGGCCGAACGCTGCGACCGGCTGGGCTACCTCGACGGCGGCCGGATTGTCGCGACCGGGCGCCCGGATCGCATCGCGGCCGATCTGGGGCTGGCGGTGCAGCGATCGGCCGCGACCGCCGCCCCGCCCGTTGTCGCCGACGGTGCGATGGTGCGAGACGGCAGCGGCTGGCGCGTGATCGCACCGGCTCGATCGCTGCCCGCCGACGCCCGCGAACCTGCGCGCCTCGGCGATGCCCTGAGCTGGCTCGCCGCCGGTCGCGGAGCGGGCCGATGAAGCATTGGCTGGCCGGCGTCCGGGCGCTGGCCGGCAAGGAGTTGCTGCACATCGTCCGTGATCGGCTGACCCTGGCCCTGCTGATCAGCGTGCCGCTGGTGCAACTGCTGCTGTTCGGCACTGCGATCGACCTGCATCCGAAAGGCCTGCCGACGGCGCTGGTCGCACACGAGGACGACAGTTTCACGCAGCGCGCGGTCGCCGAGCTCGAAGCCGTCGGCTATTTCCGGATCGCCGCGCGCACGAACGACGCTGCCGTCGCCGAACGCTGGCTGGCCACCAGCCGTGTGCAGTTCGTGCTGGAACTGCCGCCGCAGTTCGGGTTCAAGGCCACGGTCGGGCAGAAGCCGGAAGTGCGGCTGATCGCGGATGCCACGGATCCGGTGGCGTCGATCGTCGCGACACAGGCGGCCGAAGCGCGCTATGCGCAGGCCGCTGCCGGCGACCGTCCGCTGCGGGTCGATATCGTCATCGACAAGCGCTACAACCCCGGCGGCAACTCGCGGCAATTCATCGTGCCCGGGCTGCTCGGCGTGGTGCTGACCCTGACCCTGGTGCTGCTCGGCGCATTCGCGCTGGTGCGGGAGCGCGAGTCCGGCAATTTCGAAAGCCTGCTGCTGCTGCCGATCCCGAAATCCGCGGTGCTGGTCGGCAAGGCAACACCGTACTTCGTGCTCGGCTGCTTGCTGTTCGCCGGCCTGCTGGCGATCTGCACGGTCTGGCTCGATCTGGCGTGGCGGAACCTGTCGTGGGCCTTGGCTGCCACCGTGATGCTGTTCGTTGCCGCCAACCTTGCGCTTGGGCTGACGCTGTCGCTGCTGGCGCGCAACCAGATGCAGGCGATGCAGCTCGGCGTGTTCTTCTATCTGCCGTCGATGCTGCTGTCCGGCTTCATGTTTCCGTTCCACGGCATGCCGGCGTGGGCCCGGGCGATCGGCGAACTGCTGCCGCTGACGCACTTCCTGCGCGTGGTGCGCGGCACGCTGCTGAAAGGCCTGCCGGCGGAGGCCGTGCCGGCGCTGGCGTGGCCGATTGCGGTGTTCGCGATCATCCTGGGGCTGGCGGCGGCGGCGCTGTTCCAGCGGGCGCGCTGACCGCAGCGGGCTGCACCATCATCCGCCGGAACACCCGTGTCACATCACCGTCCTGCGACGGCACCGCGTTTGCCGGTCGTATGTCCCGCAAGGCCTTGCCGCTCGCCGGCAGGCCGTAGCTGCGATCACTGACGATCACCTCGAACGGCGCGCTGCTGCCGCGCTCGAAGGTCACGACCGAGCTGCGGCCGTGGGTCAGCGTGTGATCCGTCACGCAACGCCAACCACCGCGGGCGCTCGGCAAGTCTTGATCGCCGTTCTTGGCGTCGGCCGCCTGACCGGCGCTGGCGGCGATGACGCGCTTGAGACCCGCTTCCGGAGCGAAGCAGACGCTGGCGGTCGGCGCGCCGCGCACGGAAGACAAGGTGGCCTGGCCGTGTGTGACGCCGTCCTTCTGGTAGCTCAGGTTGATCGTGAACGTCGGCGCGGGCAGGTTTTCGGCAGGCGCCGGGGCCGAAAGTGGCTTACCGCGCGATGCCGGCAGCAGCGGCTTTTCGCGTCGAGCGAACGTCGCAACAGTCCCGAACGCCTGCGGCAGCACACCGGAATCCGGCCGGATCAGCCATTCCGCCTGGCCGCTGTCGGCATCGAGCGCGTATTCGATGTTGACGCGCTGCGGCGCATCGACGCTGTACGCCGGCTGCCGCGCCGCGATCATGGTGCCGATGACGGCGACGACGGCAAAACCGCCGACAGCGCGACGCTGCGCACCCAACCCGCAGGCCGCGATCACCGGCAGCAGCGGCGCGGCCATCCACGCGATCAGCAGCGCGATCGCCGGCAGCAGTGCCAGGCCGAGGCTGGGATACAGGAACCAGACCGTCGGCAGCAGCACGATCAGGCTCACCGCGATCGTCAGCAGGTCGCGCACGGTGGAAGGGCGATCGTCGGCAAATGGTCGCAGGCCCCAGACCAGCACGGCGGTCGCCGGCAGCAGCAGCGCAAAGCTGGCGCCCGGAAGCAGGAACGCGGTCAGCAGCGACAACAGCTGCAAGATCAGTCCGAACGCGAGCGCGAGGCCGGCAGCCGAGACCCGCCGGCGAAACACGGCCGTGAGGCCGGCGAGCACGGTGGCGGTCCACGCCGTCATCGCGATCAGCAGCGGCAGCGGCCGTGCCGTCCATTGATAACCGGCGGCGCCCGGCGGCACGGCACCGACCGCTCGCAACACCTCCAGCAGGGTGGCCGCGGCAGCGGCGCTGGTGACGAGGCTCAGCACCACGAGGAACAGGCTCCAGCCGATCGGACCGAGCCCCACCGCCGGCCGCCCGGCAATCGCCAGTGCAAGCCAGAGCACGGCGACGATCCCGGCCAGCACGGGCGCCCATGACGCCGGCCACTGCAGCAGCGTGGCGGCCATCAGGTCGAGATAGACCGCATCGTGCGCCTGCTGGGTTTCGGGAGCGGCGACATCGGCATTCGCCAGCACCCGCAGCATGGCCAGCGCGTTGTCACCCTGATGCTGCACGCTGGCCAGCGACAGGTGCGCCAGATCGTCCAGCGGCGTGTGGTAATGCTGCACCGAGCCGGAGAACGCGAAGTTGTAACCCTGCCAGCCGTGGGCCTTGAATACGGTGAAGTCGGTATCGTTCGGCAGCAACTGGTAGGCGGTGTAGTAGATCGAGTTGGTGATCGGCAGTTGCACCTTCGGCGCGTACGCGCGCATCGCCCAGCGGTTGGCGCGGCCGGTCTCGAACAGCACGCTCGGCCCGGAACTGCCGCGCGCCTCGATATTGACGGCCGCTTTCACCTCTCTGGCCCAGCGATGCCCGTCGGCGAACACCCTCGCGCCGAACAGGCCGACTTCCTCGCCATCGCTCAGCAGCAGGATCACGGCGTGCCGCGGCGCCGGCGCGCTGCGCAGCGCACGGGCGATCTCGAGCACGGTGGCGACTCCGGCACCGTCGTCCGCCGCACCCGGGCCGGCGCCCACCGAGTCGTAGTGCGCCGCCATCAGCACCGCCGCACCGGGTTCGCGGCCATCGAGCCGGGCGACGAGGTTTTCGATCTGCGCGCAGTTGCCCCATTCGTCGCAGGCGCTGCCGATCTGCACTTCCGGACTGTAGCCAAGGTCGCGCAGCTGGCTCAGCAGCCGGTCGCGCACGGCCGCATGCGCAGGTGTGCCGATCGGATGCGGTGCACCGTCGCCGAGCATCGTCGCGAGCGCGGCCTGCGCGCGGGTGGCCGAGAATTCGGTCGCCGGCGCATCGGCGCCGCGCGGCGCGCTGGGCTGGTAGCGAATCGCGACGACGATCGCGAGCAGCGCAGCCAGCGCCAGAGCGATGACGAAGTTGCGGGCCGCGGCGGCGGCTACGGAGGCGGACGGCATCGGCGGCAGTATCCGGGAAAGGCGATGGCGTCGATTGTCGTCGCTTGCGCGGCGTTCGCGCGCTCGGCCTGCGGGCCGCCGGAACGACGACCACAAAAAAGCCCGCGTTGGCGGGCCGTTTCGATCCAGATTGCATGTAGTGGTGGGTTGCCCCGGACTCGAACCGGGAACCTACTGATTAAGAGTCAGCTGCTCTACCGATTGAGCTAGCAACCCGCACGACATACTGAAAATGGGGTGGACGATGGGACTCGAACCCACGACCTCTGGAATCACAATCCAGAGCTCTAACCAACTGAGCTACGCCCACCATAAGCGTATTTGCGACTCAGCCCTTCGCACCCAGAACCGTTTGCAAGCTTGCGATTTGCGAGGTACCGGACCGCTGCACCTCAGTGCGGCGCGCAGTATACCCGGACGTGAGCAGAGTGCCAGTCTTTTCTGACGGATTTCGAACTATTTCGCCCGGTAAAACTGCCCCGGGTC
This sequence comes from Nevskia sp., assembly GCF_021732705.1. Taxonomy (GTDB): domain Bacteria; phylum Pseudomonadota; class Gammaproteobacteria; order Nevskiales; family Nevskiaceae; genus Nevskia. The sequence continues at coordinate 7,753 of NZ_JAKFUM010000009.1, forward strand.
GAACAGGGCGGCGGGCAACGCGGTGTCGACCTGCTCGGTGCCGAGGCGAATCTCGGCCTGATTGCCCTCGCGCAAGTCCTTCAGCAGCAGCCGTCCGGCGCGCCAGCGATTGCCCGATTTCTGCACGCTGGCGGTGTCGACGGTCAAGGTTTTCCACGGCACGCCGCCGTACAGATCGGCACTCAGCGGCAGGCACCAGACCTCGTCGATCACCAGATCGACCCGGTCGTACAGGATGTTCGGATCGCTAGGCGGCAGGTAACGCCAGCGTTCGGCACTGCGGTTGCCGACCTTTTCCGGGCCGATCCGCGTCAGCTGCCCGCCGACCAGGCCGCTGAACAGGAATTTCAGATCGAACGCCGACAGGCCGCTGCCGAACAGCGATTGCGCCATCGTCGCGCCAACGACCTTGCGCACCTTGCGCACGCTCGGCAGATACAGGAAGAACGCTTCCTGCCCATCCTTCGTCGTCAGCAGGTAGGCCGCACCGGCCAGATCGGCCGGGGCCGCGAGTTTCAGCATGCCGCGCTGATCGGCGCCGTCGCGCTGCCAGTACCAGCGGCCCGCCAGACGCCGGATCATGCCGGCGGCGTCCGACTGGGCGATGGTGATGTCCTGCGCCACCGAGCGTTCGAACAGGTTCGCGCGCAGACAGGCGCGCAGACCCGCCTCGTCCCGGGCCTCGACCGGTGCCGCCGCAAGCAGTGCCGCCGCGATGGCGGCAGCGCCCGCCCACCGCCGTCGCGTCATTGCAGCAGCGACAGCGCCGCGGTGACGTGATCGGCCTTCTTCGCCAGATGCTCCATGACGAACACCTGCATTTCGCCGACCAGGAAGCCGAGCGAGGCACCGACCGCGATCAGGATCCATTCATCCTGCTCGAACGCCGGATGCAGCAGGCCCTCGAACTCCTCGACCGACAGCTCGGTCATTTTCGAGGCCAGCGTGTTCTCGATCGCCATCGCATCGCCGGCGTAGGCCTCGATGTGCTTCAGCGTTTCCGGCAGCCGCTTCATGATTTCTTCCGCGACCAAACGCTTCATTTCCTGGTACTTGGTCGAGCCGACGGCGAACACGACGAACGGCTTGGCGATGCCGGACTGCTCGTCGACGACCTTCTGCACCTGCTTCTGCACCATGTTGAACAGGCGGTCCGACAGCGGGCCCTTCAGCACAGCGTCGATGATGTTGCGCGGCGTGACGATTTCCTTCGCGATCAGGCGTCCGTACTCCGCCGAAACCTCGGCGCGGCGCTTCAGGAACAGGCCCTGCCACTCGATCAGGCCACCGAGATACTTGGTGGGGTGCTTGGGGTTGAACACCATCTTCAGCGCCAGCCAGTCGGTGAACCAGCCGGTGAACAGGCCGAAGATCGGCATCACCAGCGGGTTCTGCGTCACCGCCCAGGTCACCGCCTGCACCACGCCGATCAGGAAGCCGAAGTAGATGCCGGAGTTGCGGATGAACTTGAATTCGCCGCTGCCGGCTTCGAGGAAGATGCGGTTCAGCAGCGGCTTGTCGCGCAGCAGGTTCGAAACGACCATGTCCTTGAGATCAAAGACCGAGTCGATGTTCTGCTTGATGTCGACCATGATCGCGCGAACGATGTTCGGCGCCTCATGCTGGATGCGGCTGATGATCAGCCGCTTGACCGCTTCCGGCGCCGCTTCCCACAAGCCCGGCGAATAGACCGCCGCCACTTCGCGGGTGATGTCCTCGACTGCCGCCAGCAGCGGCTTCTCGATTTCGCGCGCAATGCGGTCCGGATCGAGCTTGTTGAAGATGTCTTCCGGCTTGATCAGGCGCGAGGTCATGGTGTCGCAGGCGATCGACGCCATCGTCGCCGCCTTGCGCGGCACGATGCCCTGCCAGCCGAGAAACGGCTTGATGCCGACGAACTCGATCGGCTGGAACATCATCTTGATCGCGACGATCTTGGTGACGTAGCCGATCAGCGCCGCAACGAACGGCATCGACAGGTACAGCAGCCAGTTCAGCTGCACGTCCGCGACGATCTGTGCCCAGCTTTGCATTGCCCTTCCCCTTTCGCGTGATCCCGCTTTTTCGTGCCGGCGCTTCGATCAGCGCCGCTTCATTGTTCGCTGCCGCGTCGGCTCAGTCTTCGGTGACGCGGCAGGCTTCCCAGAGATTGCGCCCCAGCTCGGAAATCTTCAGCGTGCGGCGCTTGATCTGGCTGCGCTGGCCGCCGGCCTTCATCTGGTTGATCAGCTTGCGCAGCAAATCGTCGGTTTCCAGGATTTCGTACTTGGTGGTCATCGTGTAGTCCTCCGGCCCGGTCTCGACCAGCCCCGCCGCCATCAGCCGCTGGATGTAACCGCGCGTCATTTCAACGAGTTGCACGCCCGCCGCGCGGCCGACGGAGCTGGTGTTCTCGAGCACCGAGTGCGACACCATGCCGAGCTTCGACAGCGCCACCAGATTCACCAGCGGATAGGCCGAGCCATCCGACAATGCCGACAGGATGCGCGCCTCGTCCGGCAGCAGGTTGCGGATCAGGATGCTGTAGTACGCGAGTTCCGCCTGTTCCTTGGTCTGTTCGGATGAGGTCTGCAACAGCTGCCGCAGCAGTTCGCCCGGCTCGCGCAGGTCCCGGGTCGGCGCGTGCGTGGCCTCGGTGGTGTCCATCGAAAACGCCACCACCTGCACCGTCTGCGAGGTTTCGCCCTCGATCCGGTCCAGGCGCTGCTTCAGCTCGCTGAGCAGGCGCTTCTCGACCTTGTCCATCTGTTCCTGCACCAGCGCGCCACCCGGCATCCGCGCCAGCAGGCGGTTGCCGATCGAGGCCGGCGTGGCGCCGTCTTCGCCGACGGCTTCCATCGCGCGCTGCCAGATCGACGGGGGTTTCTTCTTGCTCATGGGGCTCGATGCAGGCTCAGGGCGTGGGGGGCGATGCGGTTGGGCTGGACGTCGGCGACGCGCGCTTCGGCAGCGCCGGGTCCGGCGCCTGCTCGAGCCGCAGCGTGTCGACCTCCAGCTTCAGATCCGAATGCTGGATGATGACGGGGATCGGGGTCGTCGGTGAAGTCACCGCCAGACCGAACTTGGCGAGGATCGGCGTCGTCACCTCGCGCTGCGCCTTGATCCGGGTGGTCAGCACCGTGTCCACCGGCGCGGCGATGGTCTGGTTCAGCTTCAGGCCGATCGGCCCGTGAAACTTGACCCGCAGCTGGGTGTCGATCGGCACGACGAACTTCACCGGCTGCTCGAACTGCAGCGGAACCCGGCCGGAAAACGCCACGTTCCGCAGACGCTTGACGTTCTGGTACAGGAAATCGGTGCGGCCCTTGATGTCGGCAAACGTGTCGACGGGAATCAAGCCCTTGTATTCGATGGTGAATTTCAGCGGAACGACAGTATCCAGATCGATGTCGGCGGTGTAGTCGCCTTCGATCGGCAGGCTCAGCGTCTGCTTGAACGGCACGGTCGCGTCGATGTAGCCGTCGAGGTTGATCGTGACATCGTTGGTCGCCTGGGCGTTCGCCGTGAACGTCGGCGGTAGCGTGATCAGCGCCGGCTGGTTGCTGACGGTCAGGCCGACGATCAGATACGAGTACAGCCAGAAGCCGAACAGGCCGCAGGCGACCAGCAGCCCGCCGCCGCCGATCAGTCCCGCCAGCCAGGCCAGTAGCTTCTTCACGGTGCCGGCGCTGGCGCAGGCGCCGGATTGCCATGCTGGCCAAGGCTCAGCAGCACGGTGCGCAGCGGCAGCAGCAGGTCGGACTCGACGATGACGATCTTCGCCGGGTCCGGAATGGTGATGCTCGCTTCGAGCGCCGAGCGCACCGGCACGCTCATCTGGCTCTTGATCGGAATCGTGGTCGAGATGTCGGCCTTCAACGGCACCCGCAATGCCTGCTTGAGCCGCGCCTGCACTGGGGCCTTGAACTTGAGCCGCACCAGCTGATCGACCGGAATGTTCAGGCTGACCGGCACCGTCGCCTTGACCGGAATCTTTCCTCGCAGCGGCAGGTCGTGCTTGTCGCCGAGGATCTCGGCCTTGATCACGGTATCGATGTCGAGAATCTGGTCGATCTGGATCTTGTCCCGCACCGGCACGTTGATCTTGATCGGCACATCGCCGTCGAAATCGGCCATCACGTTCAGCGTCTCGGCGATCGGGATCGTGATCATCTGATCGACCGGCACGGTGGTGGTGATGCTGGTGTCGAGCGAGATCTCGAGATTGTTCAGCACCTGCGCGGAGACCCGCAGCGGCTCCGGAATGATCACGGTCGCCGGCTGGTTGGTCAGCAGCAGCCGCGCATCGACATTGCGGAACACCCAGACGCCGACCACCACGCCGGCGGCGACGCCGATGATCGCGATCAGCCCGATTGCCGCCAGCAGCGTTTTCATCGTCGTGACCTTTCCTAGAACTTGTAGGCGATGCTGGCGGAGACGAAATCGCGATCGCCCAGCGTGTTGCGCTTGCCGCCGCCGAAGAAGAAGGCGCCGACCAGATTGACGTCGAAGTCGCCGTAGTTGAAGCGGAAATCGGCAACGCCGAGCTTGCGGCCTTCGATGAAGTTTTCGGCCAGACCCGGCGAGACGCCGGTGACGTCGTGGGTGAAGACCAGGAATGGCGTGACATCCAGCCCCGGAATGCCGACATCGGCGTAGTGCAGCAGCGCGCCGAGCCGGTAGCCGAGCGAGAACGGCGTGACATAGCCGCCGACATTGCGGATCGGATTGATCCGCAGCGCGTTGTTGGTATCGAACGCACCCGGCCCGCCGTGGGTATCGGTGCCCGGCCCTTCGAACTGCAGGCGCGACTTCGACGGCAGGTCGATCACCCAGATGTTGGTCGCCTCGAACAGCAGTGCTGCGTCCTTGGTGCCCAGGAAATGCGTGTTGCCGAACACCTTGGTCAGGCCGAGCGACGCCTGCTGCACGGCGAGCCGTTCGTAGCCGCGGATGTACGAACCGGGCACGACCTCGCCCGGCGTGCCGCCGCGGTAGGCAGTGATGAAGTCAGGAATCGCCGTGCGCGAGCCGGGCACGGTCGTGCCGAGCACGTTGTTGGCGCCGAGCAGCGCCTGCAGGGTGCCGATCGCACCCTGCAGGTTGCCGCTGGAAGCCCCGATGATCGCCAGCGCGTTGGTCGGGTCCTGCAGCGCGGCGATCAGATCCGGCAGCGAGTTGCCGGCCGTGAACAGCGGGATGTCCTGCCGCGGCAGCGCCGGCTGCAGCGCGGCGAACAGCACGTCCTCGATGTCGACCTGTACCGGCTGGTTCGGCCGAAACGCGAACTCGCCGCGCACGGCGATGCCGGACAGCAGGGTCGAGAAGCTGGCGCCGAACAGATGGATGTTCTCGGGATAGTCGAGAAAATAACGCGCGGTATCGAGCGGCACCGCCTCGCGCTGATGCGTGCCCGGCACGCCGCAGGCGCTGATGAACGACACCAGCGAGGTGGCATCGATGCCGGACGGATTGCCCTCGCGCCGCGCGCAGCTGGCATCGGACGCATAGGCGCTCGCGCTCGGAATGCGCGAGTGGTAGTTCGAGTAGTAGAAACCGAGCTCGGAGCCGCCGAGCAGTTCCGGATGCCAGTAGAACGCCGCTCCGTACTGGCCCTGATTGCTCGGCGTCTGGTTCGGCGCGCGGCGCAGGGTGAAGCTGGTTTCACTGACCAGCGCCAGGATGTCGTTCGCCGGCGTGCCGATCTGCAGCGGGTCGTACGGCGCCTTCGCGAACGGCGCGATGATGCCTTCATTGCCGGTGACATGATTGCTGGCGTTGAAGAACGACAGATACGAGCCGCGTGCCGGAATGCCGACCGGCCGCCATTCGAACTGGTAGAACGCCTCGAAGCTCAGGCTGTCGTTGATCGGCCCCTTGGCGATCGCGAGTCCCACCGGGCGGTAGACCTCTTCCAGCGTGCCGCCCGGCCGCGCCAGGTTGTTCACGTCTGGCGGGTTCAGGAAGTTCAGGCTGCCTTGCGTGGCGAATGTCGCTTCACCCCAAACCAACCGCTGCCGGCCGATGCTGACATCGATCGGCTGGCCTTCGACGTCGAACGTGTCCTGCACGAAAGCGTCGAGCAGCTGCACGTCGTAGCCGATCTGCTGGATCGTCTTGATGTCGCGCTTGCTGCGCACCGGCACGCCCGGTCCACCCGGCGTCACGATCTGGTTCGGATGGTTCTCCTTCAGCGTGGCGTTGATGTAGTCGTAGAACGCCAGCGTGCCGACTTCGAACTTGAAGTTGTTGCGGTGCAGCTGGAAGCGCGAGTTCCACTTGACCGGCGAGGCGATGAAATCGCCCTTGTCGTAGTTCAGGTTGCCGTCGTCGTAGACCGAATTGCGCGCACCCGGCGCGGCCAGATAGCGATCGTTCGGCTCGCGGTTGTCCGGGCTGACCGACAGGCACTCGTCCTGCGCGCACAGGCTCGGATCGAGATTCGACTTGCCGACGAGAAACGGATCGCGATTCTCGATGCGCACCGCGGTGCCGATCGAAACCCGGTTGTTCCACTCGTGTTCCCACTCCGCAGCCGATGCCAGCAGCGGCAGCGCGGCGAGCAATGGCAGACCTCGCAGCATCCGTTCAATTCGCATGGCGAGCTCCGTCTCGGGCGGTATCGGCATCGCCGCGCCTGCGCCGCGGCTTCCAGAACTGGATGCGCGGCAGTTCGATGATTTCCGTGCGATCGACGATGGTCTCGGTCTGTCCTTTCAAGGTGCTGACGTGGTCCATCAGCGTCTCCATGTGCACGACGATCCGGAAGATCGACAGGATCACTTCCAGCGCCACCCGCACCACGACGACGCCCGACACGAACAGCACCGGCATGATCAACAGCGTCCAGACGAGCCCCAGCGCCAGCGAGTACCCGAACACCAGCGCGGCCAGATAGAGATTGATCGCCGCCACGCCGGCAACGCACAGCACGTAGATGGCCGGTGCCATGCGGGTGGTGACGATGGTGCGCAGTTGCACGTCGGTGAGGCCGACGAGGACATCGACCAACTCGGCCCGCACCGCCTGCCAGCTGGACACGGCTTCGTTCGAGCCCTGCGCTTCCACCTTCATGACGAGTCCCCCGCTCGTGTCCTGTCTCGACGGCTGCTGCCGCTTCTGTTGTTGTGCGGCCGGTCGCCATGCGCGCCCGCCGTCTGCTTGGATGCTCCCGCGCTCCCGCGCGGGCCGCTGCCGATGATGACGGCAATACCGATCGCCACGCGACATCGCCATGAAGCCGCTGATCCGATCGTCATCGAAGCCTACACACGACTGTTACATTCGGCAATGACAGTGTCCTGATGTGCAATCGCTCGGAAAGTCGTTCGTCGCGACCGGACCGCATGCCGTGCCGCCCGCCTCGACGGTGTTGAGGAAAAAACCACAACATCCTGTTTGGATTGTATTTTTAGCGCGGACCACGATCACGAGGCGCTGCGCCGTCCGCCTCGCCGTGCGTCCGACGCCACTAGCCGACATCCGCTTGCAACCGATTGCTGCGACCCTTGCCAGCCGATTCGTCGGGCTGTTACTCTGCACTTACCGTCCGGTCAGTCAGCAATTGTTGACCAAACCGATCCCGTGCTTTCCGCTGCACATCCGACCGCGTCCGTCTCGATGACCCTTCCCGCCGGCGCGCGCTCGATTCTCGACGCTGCCACGACCCTGTTTTCCCGTACCGGCTTCGATTCCGTGTCGCTGGCGGAAATCGCGTCGATGGCGGGTGTCTGCAAGGCCAACATCTTCCATCACTTCGAATCGAAGGAAGCGCTGTATCTCGACGTGATGCGCGAAGCCTGCAAGGGCCACGCGGAATTCGCCGAGAGCCTGCTGCAGCTGCCGTTGACCAGCACCGAAAAGCTGCGCCGCCTCGTCGCGTTCGAGTTCGCCGACATGTTCGAGCACGAATCGCGCACGCAGCTCGTGTTCCGCGAAGTGCTGAACGCCGGCAGCGGCAAGGGTCGGCAGCTGGCCGAACAGGTCTTCCAGCGCAATTGTTTCGCGGTGATCGCGCTGTTTCAGGAAGGAATCGACCGGGGCGAGTTCCGCGCCGATCTCGATTCCGGCATCACCGCCTGGATGCTCGGCGCCAGCACCATGATGTTCTTCCAGAACCGCAACATCCTGCCGCACATGCCGGGCATGGGCGGCTGCAACAGTCCGGCCGATTTCGCCGAAAAGATCGTCAACACGATGCTCCAGGGCCTGCTGGCGGCGCCAGACGCCTCCGGAACCGCCGAGGCAGCATCGCCATCGTCATCAAGGAAGCCGACGTGATGAGTTCCCGTTTTCAATCGCTGCGCCGTCGCAGCCTGCAGGCAACCGGTGTCGCGCTGGCCGTGCTGACCGCCGGTTGCGCGCTCGGTCCGGATTTCGCGCCGCCCGCCGCACCCGACGATGCGCGCTTCACGGCCCTGCCGCTGCCCGAGCGGACCGCGAGCAGTGCCGCGCCGAATGGCGAGGCGCAGGCGTTTCTCGCCGGCCGACCGTTGCCGGATCGCTGGTGGACGCTGTTCGGGTCGCCGAAGCTCGATGCGCTGGTCGAGCAGGCCTTGGCGGCCAGCCCGACCGTCACGTCGGCGCAGGCCGCGCTGCGCGTGGCGCAGGAAACCTTCCGCGTGCAGCGCGCCACGCTGTTTCCGTCGTTCGATGCGACGTTCGATGCGTCGCGCCAGAAGATCGATACCGGCAGCTTCGGCAATCCGGGTGGCGGCGCGGCGATCTACAACCTCTACAACGCCTCGGTCCGGGTCAATTACGGTCTCGACATCTGGGGCGGTACCCGGCGCGGCATCGAAGCCCAGCGCGCCGCGACCGAATACCAGCGCTACCAGCTCGAAGCGACCTACCAGACGCTGATCGCCAACGTCATCACGACGGCGGTGCGGGCGGCGGAGCAGCGCCTGCTGCTGCTCGGCCAGGAACAGGTGATCGCAACGCAGGAGTCGCTGCTCAAGGTCACCCGCGCCCGCTTCGAAAGCGGCGCCATCGCCCGCAGCGAATTGCTGGCGCTGGAATCGGCGCTGGCCACCGAGCGCAGCAAGCTGCCGGGCTACAAGCTGGGCCTGACCCAAGCCCAGAACCAGCTCGCGGTCTACCTCGGCAAGCTGCCGAGCGAACAGCCGCCGATCGAGGTCGACCTGTACGAGCTGAAGCTGCCGCAGACGCTGCCGCTGTCGCTGCCGTCCGAGCTGGTGCGCCAGCGGCCGGACATCCGCGCCGCCGAAGCGACGATGCATCAGGCGTCCGCGAACATCGGCGTGGCCACCGCCAACCTGCTGCCGCAGATCGTGCTGACCGGCAGCATCGGCACGCAGTCGTCGGTGCTGGATGACCTGTTCAAGGGCAACATCTTCTCGATCGCCAGCTCGGTGACCCAGCCGCTGCTGCATGCGGGCGAGCTCACCGCCAAGCGCCGCGCCGCGATCGCCACCTACGACCAGACCGCCGCCGACTATCGCGACACGGTGCTGAACGCGTTCCGCAACGTCGCCGATTCGCTGCGCGCACTGGAAACCGATGCCGAGTACCAGCAGGCGCAGTTCGCGGCGATGTCGACGTCCGAGCAAAGCCTGCGGCTGATCGAAAGCCAGTACCGGCTCGGTGCCGGCAGCTATCTCGACGTGCTGACCGCCCAGAACCAGTACACGATCGCGCGCGCCGGCTACATCGTCGCGATCAGCAGCCGGCTGACCGATACCGCCGCGCTGTTTCAGGCTCTGGGCGGAGGCTGGACCACGCGTGATCCGGCGGCCGATTCGCCGCTCGATCCGTCGAATCCCGTCAGCGCCGCCGCCGCGCCGTAATCCTCATCTCACGAATCGTTTCGCAGCGCACCGCCGCACGGATCGCGCACTTTTGGAGAATCACATGCGCTGGCTCAAGCTCTTCGGCATCGTCATCGTCATCCTGCTGATCATCGGGGGCGTCAAGGCGTGGCAGATCCAAAAGGTCATCGCCGGCTTCGCCTCGGCACCGGAACCGCAGGTCGCGGTGTCGACGCTGACCGCGTCGTACGCGGACTGGCAGCCGGAACTGACCGCCGCCGGCTCGCTACGCGCGATCCGCGGCGTCAACCTGACGACGGAAGTCGCCGGCCTGGTGCAGACCGTCGCCTTCGACTCGGGTCGCGAGGTCAAGGCCGGCGAGCGCCTTGTGCAGCTCAATGCCGATACCGACATCGCCAAGCTCGACGCGCTGAAGGTCGCGCTGAATCTGGCCGAGATCAATCTCAAGCGCGACCGGAACCAGCGCGAGGCGGATGCGATCAGCCAGGCGCAGCTCGACAGCACCGAATCGGCCCTCGCCAGCGCCAAGGCCGCCTATGCCGAGCAGGCCGCACTGGTCGCCAAGAAGTCGATCCGCGCGCCGTTCGATGGCCGCCTCGGCATCACCACCGTCAATCGCGGCCAGTACCTGAATCCGGGCGATCCGATCGTGACCTTGCAGCAGCTCGACCCGATCCACGTCGACTTCACGTTGCCGCAGCAGGCGCTGACCCAGCTCAAGGTCGGCCAGAAGGTGCGCGCGAAGAGCGACAGCTTTCCGGATGCCGAATTCACCGGCGAAATCGCCGCGATCAACCCGCTGGTGGATACCGACACCCGCAACATCCAGGTGCTGGCCACCCTGCGCAACCCGCAGAAGCGGCTGCTGCCCGGCATGTTCGCGACCGTCAACGTCATCGCCGGCGCCCCGGCCCGGTATCTGACGCTGCCGCAGACCGCCGTCACCTTCAATCCGTATGGCGAGACGGTGTTCGTCGTGGTGCCGCGCGGCAGCGAGAAGGCGCCGGACCCGAACACGCCGCCCGATGTGCAGCGCACGCAGGCGCTGGCCGCGATCGACGAAAAGATCAAGGCCAAGCAAGCGGCCGAGGGCAAGCCGGAACCTGAAGCGAAGGCCGCCGCAGCGTCGTCAGCCGAAATCGCCACCGGCAAGCCGGCCGAGCCACCGCCGCTGGTCGCGCGGCAGGTGTTCGTCAAGGTCGGGCCGACCCGCGGCGATCAGGTCGCGATCCTGTCGGGCCTGAAGGAAGGCGATGTCGTGGTCACCAGCGGCCAGCTGAAGCTCAAGACCGGCGCCCGGGTCGAAATCCACAACGAGGTGGTGCCGGCCAACGCGCCGGATCCGAAGCTGGTCGACGAATGAGCCGCGCCGACGCCGTTGATCCAGGGACGATGACCTCCTCATGAAATTCACCGATCTGTTCATCAAGAAGCCGGTGCTGGCGACCGTCGTCAGCCTGATGATCCTGGTGCTCGGCCTGCGCTCGATGTTCGGGCTGCCGGTGCGCCAGTATCCGAAGACCGAGAACGCGACCGTCACCGTGACCACGGTCTACTACGGCGCAAATCCGGACGTGATCGCCGGCTTCATCACCACGCCGATCGAGGCCGCCGTGGCGCAGGCGCAGGGCATCGACTATCTGACCTCGTCCAGTTCCTCGGGCGTGTCGACGGTCACCGCGACGCTGCAGCTGAACTACGACTCGAACCGCGCCCTCAGCGAAATCAACACCAAGGTGCAGTCGGTGCTGAACCAGCTGCCGGCGGAAGCGCAACAGCCGACGCTGACCGTGCAGATCGGCGAAGCGATCGCGGCGATGTACATGGGCTTCAATTCGACGACGATTCCGTCGAACAAGGTCACCGACTACATGGTGCGCGTGGTGCAGCCGAAGCTGCAGACCATCGCCGGCGTCAAGCAGGCGGAACTGATCGGCGGCCGTCAGTTCGCGCTGCGCGCGTGGCTGGACCCGCAGAAGCTCGCCGCCGTCGATCTGACCGCGACCGATGTCTACACCGCGCTCGCCAACAACAACTACCTGTCGGCGCTCGGCACGACCAAGGGCCAGATGGTCAGCGTCGATCTGACCGCCGGCACCGATCTGCACTCGGTCGAAGAGTTCAAGGAACTCGTGATCAAGCAGAAGGGCACGTCGCTGGTGCGGCTGAAGGATGTCGCCAACGTCACGCTCGGTGCCGAAAGCTACGACTCCGGCACCCGCTTCGACGGCAAGCAGTCGGTCTTCATCGGCATCCAGGTGGCGCCGGACGCCAACGTGCTGACCGTGGTCAAGAACGTGCGCGCCGCGTTCCCGGAACTGGTGTCGCAGCTGCCGGAAGGCCTGCACGGCGAGATCGTCTACGACTCCACCGAGTACATCAATTCCTCGATCAGCGAAGTGGAAAAGACGCTGGTCGAGGCGCTGCTGATCGTCACGGTCGTGATCTTCCTGTTCCTCGGCAGCTTCCGCTCGGTGATCATCCCGATCATCGCGATGCCGCTGAGCCTGATCGGCGCGTTCTTCGTGATGCTGCTGCTCGGCTACTCGATCAACCTGCTGACCCTGCTGGCGCTGGTGCTGGCGATCGGTCTGGTGGTCGATGACGCGATCATCGTGGTCGAGAATGTCGATCGCCACATGAAGATGGGCAAGAAGCCGCTCGAAGCGGCACTGGTCGGTGCCCGCGAACTGGCCGGACCGATCATCGCGATCTCCGTGGTGCTGATCGCGGTCTATGTGCCGATCGGCTTCCAGGGCGGCCTGACTGGCGTGCTGTTCTCGGAATTCGCATTCACGCTGGCCGGTGCCGTCGCCGTGTCGGCCGTGGTCGCGCTTACCTTGTCACCGATGATGTGCGCGGTGTTCCTGCGCGACGACCACGGCTCGAACAAGTTCGTGGCGATGATCGACCACAACTTCGAGCGCTTCTCGGCCGCCTACCGTCGTCTGCTCGGCAGCCTGCTGAATGGCTGGTCCGCCGTGGTCGTGTTCGGCTTCGTGATCATGGCGCTGATCGCCGTGATGATGATGATGCCGCAGGCGGGCGTAATCGCGAAAAGCGAACTGGCACCCGCCGAAGATCAGGGCTTCCTGATCCACATCGTCAGCGGTCCGCCGAATGCCACGTACCAGCAGATGGCCACGTACACCGACCAGATCTACGGTGTGATGAAGGAATTCCCGGAGTACGACAGCTCGTTCCAGATCGAAGGCGCCGGCACGATCAACTCCGGCATCGGCGGCTTCGTCGCCAAGCCGTACGAGGAACGCACGCGCACCACCGGCGTGCTGTCGGTGGAACTTCAGAACAAGAGCAACAGCATCGCCGGCGCCAGCGTCTACTGGGTCAACCCGCCGCCGCTGCCCGGCGGCGGCAACGGGCTCCCGATCCAATTCGTGATCGGAACAACCGAATCGTTCGACAAGCTTTACGAAGTCGCGACCGCCGTGATTGCCAAGGCGCAGGCCACCGGCAAGTTCTACGTGCTCGACAATGGGCTCAAGATCGACAAGCCGCAGACCACGGTCAAGGTCGATCGCGACAAGGTCGCCAGCCTCGGGCTGACCATGCGCGATGTCGGTTCGTCGCTCGGCTCGCTGCTCGGTGGCGGCTATGTCAACTACTTCTCGATCGAGGGGCGCTCGTACAAGGTCATTCCGCAGATCCAGACCAACGACCGTCTGAACGCCTCGCAGCTGGACAACTACTACATCCGGGCCGCGAACGGCACGGTGGTGCCCGCCTCGACCGTGATCAGCCTGAAGTCGGAAACCGTGCCGCAGTCGATTCCGCACTTCCAGCAGTTGAATTCGGCCACGATCGGCGCCGTGTTCGGCGGCACCCAGGGCGAGGCGCTGCAGATCCTCCGCGACATCGCGAAGACTACGCTGCCGCAGGGTTACACGATCGACTACGGCGGCGTCTCGCGTCAGTTCGTGCGCGAGTCCGGCGGCTTCCTGACCACGATGGTGTTCGCGCTGATCATCATCTTTCTCACCCTGGCAGCGCAGTTCGAGAGTTTCCGCGACCCGCTTGTCGTGATGATGTCGGTGCCGATGGCGATCTTCGGGGCGATGGTCTTCCTGTTCCTCGACTTCGCCACCCTGAACGTCTACACGCAGGTCGGGCTCGTGACCCTGGTCGGGCTGATCGCCAAGCACGGCATCCTGATCGTGCAGTTCGCGAACGAGCAGTTGGCGCTCGGCAAGTCGAAGCGCGAAGCGATCGAGATCGCCGCCGAGACCCGCCTGCGTCCGATCCTGATGACCACCGCCGCGATGGTGCTCGGCGTCATGCCGCTGGTGATCGCCAGCGGTGCCGGGGCCGTCGGCCGCAATCACATGGGTCTGGTGATCGCGACCGGCATCACCATCGGCACGATCTTCACGCTGTTCGTGGTGCCGGCGATGTATCTGTGGCTGGCCAGCGCGCACAAGCAGAAGGATGCTGCGGTGGGAAGCGAGGCTGCGCCGATGAAGCCGCAGCAGGCCTGATTCCGGCCTTCCGATCGGCGAATCCCGCGTGACAGCGAGCCCCCGTCATCCGCGCGATGACGGGGGCTTTTTCGTGGCTTTGTCGACGCGTGCGCTCGCGTACGATGCGCCGTGACCTGCGAAATCGTCAGCGCCGAACCTGTCTCCGCCGCCTCCGTTGCGGCCTCGATCGGCCTCGCGCACCTGAAACGGCTGCGCGGCTACTACCGCTCGGCCGGCTGGCCGATGCGGGACAACCTGGAGCTCGATCTGCTGGTCGCCGGCCTTGCTGAACTGAGAACCGGACCCGGTGGCCACGAGACCGTGCACGTCACGACCGCCGGCCTGCACGCGCTCGCCGGGCTGCTGGCGCGCAACCGGGCGTCGCTGGCGCGGCATGAAGCGCTCGTCGCCCGTGTCGTCGATCATCTGCAGGCGCAGGGCTGGCTGACGTTCACCGGCCGCAGTTTCAAGGTCAAGCCGCAGGACAAGTGGATCAGCGTGCGGCCGGATGTCTTCGCGCTGCCGCAGACGCTCGACGAGCGCCGCATCGTGCCCTGCGTCTACGAGATCAAGGTCTCGCGCGCCGATCTGAAATCCGACCTGCGCAACGATGCCAAGCGCCTCGGCTACGAATTCCTGTCGAAGCGGCTGTACTACGTGCTGCCGGAAGGGCTGGCGACGGACGCCGATCTGTCGGCGATTCCGGACAGCTGCGGCGTGCTGCTGGCGGCCAGCGGCCGGCTGATCGAGCAGCGGCCAGCCCCGATGCGCGACGTCGATCTGCGGCCGATCCACTGGCTGCAGCTGTTGGCCAGCTGCAGCGACGCGAAGATCGGCGAACCGCTGCAGTTGCCGCTGCAGAACGCCTGTGCCGACCGCGATACCCATGGCTGACGGCGAGCTGCCGGCCCCGACCCTGCGCGAGATCACCGTCTCGGTCCGTGCCCTGTGCGAGTTCGGCGCCAAGCGCGGCGATCTCGATCGGCGCTTCACGCCGGCACCGACGGCGCAGCAGGGCATGGTCGGCCACAGCGTGGTGCAGGGTCGCCGGTCCGGGCATTACCTGCGCGAAGTACCGCTCAGCGGCATCGCGCAGGGCCTGACCATCCGCGGCCGCGCCGATGGCTTCGATCCCGAGCTGCGGCGGCTGGAGGAGATCAAGACCCATCGCGGCAATGTCGCGCGGATTCCGGACAATCACCGGCAGCTGCACTGGGCGCAGGCCCGGGTCTACGGCGCGCTGCTGTGCCGCAGCCGCAGTCTGGAGTCGCTCGAGCTGGCGCTGATCTACTTCAACGTCGACGACGAAACCGAGACGGTACTGACCGAGACCGCGACGGCCGACGCGCTGGAGCAGTTTCTCGACGCCCTCGCCGTCACCTATCGAGTGTGGGCGGAGCGCGAAGCCGTGCATCGCGAGGCCCGCAACGCGGCGCTGGCGCAGATCCGCTTCCCGCATGCCGATTTCAATGCTGGCCAGCGGCTGCTGGCGGAGTCCGTGTTCCGCGCGGTCAGTCAGAAGTCCGCGCTGCTGGTGCAGGCGCCGACCGGCATCGGCAAGACCGTGGGCACGCTGTTTCCGGCGCTGAAGGCCTGCCTGCGCCAGCCGATCGACAAGCTGTTCTACCTGACCGCGAAAACCCCCGGCCGGCAGGTCGCGCTCGAAGCACTCGCCCGCATTCAGGGCGTCGCACCCGAACGCCCGCTGCGCGTGCTGGAAATGGCCTCGCGCGACAAGAGCTGCGTGCATCCGGACAAGCGCTGCAACGGCGAATCCTGCCCGCTGGCACGTGGTTTCTACGACCGGCTGCCGGCGGCGCGGGCCGCGGCGGTCGACACCGCCCAACTCGATCAGCCCGGCCTTCGTGCGGTCGCCGCGCAACACGAGATCTGTCCGTATTACCTGAGCCAGGAAATGGCGCGCTGGGCCGATGTCGTCGTCGGCGACTACAACTACTACTTCGATGGCCAGGCGCTGCTGTACGCGCTCGCCGCGCAGCACGAGTGGCAGGTGGCGGTGCTCGTCGACGAAGCCCACAACCTGGTCGACCGGGCGCGTGACATGTATTCGGCCACGCTCGATCCGGAAGCGATTGCCCGCGCGCGCCGGCAGGCGCCGCCATCGCTCCGGCGCGGGCTTGCGCGCATCCAGCACGCGGTCAGCGACATCGCCAATGTCCAGACCGAGGACTACGACGTGCTCGATGCCGTGCCGGACTCGCTGCAGCACGCGCTGCAGGATTTCATCGGCGACGCGAGCCGCCTGCTGGCCGAGCAGGGCGACGATTTCCCGGCCGATCTGCAGCAGTTCTTCTTCGACGCACTCGGCTTCATCCGCGCCTGCGAAACCTTCGGCCGGCATTCGATGCTCGACTCGCAGATGGATCCGTCGACCGGCAGCGAACGCCCCGGCAGCACCACGCTTACCATCCGCAACATCGTGCCGGCGCCGTTTCTGGCGCCACGCTTCGCCGCTGCGCACGGCGCGGCGATTTTCTCGGCCACGCTGAATCCGCCCGAGTTCTACCGCGACCTGCTCGGCCTGCCGGAAGCCACACCGTGGCTCGACGTGCCATCGCCGTTCAAGGCCGAGCAGCTCGATGTCCGCATCGCCCGCCACGTCACGACCCGGTTTCGCGAGCGCGAGGATTCGATCGAGCCGATCGTCGACCTGATCGCCGAACAGTTCCAGCGCCAGCCGGGCAACTACCTCGCGTTCTTCAGCAGCTTCGACTACCTCGAACGCACGCTCGACCGGCTGCGACAGCGCGCCGCACCGCTGCCGGTCTGGGCACAGGAGCGGCGCATGGACGAACGCGCCCGCAGCGAGTTCCTCGATCGCTTCACCGCATCCGGCCAGGGCATCGGCTTCGCGGTGCTGGGCGGCGTCTTTTCCGAAGGCATCGACCTGCCCGGCTCGCGCCTGATCGGCGCCTTCGTCGTCACGCTCGGGCTGCCGCAGGTCAATCCGGTCAATGAGGAAATGGCACGCCGCATGGACGAGCTGTTCGGCGCCGGCTACGCGTACACCTATCTGTATCCGGGCCTGCGCAAGGTCGTGCAGGCGGCGGGCCGGGTGATTCGCAGCACCGAGGATCGCGGCGTGGTCGTGCTGGTCGATCGTCGGTACCTCCAGCCACAGATTCGCAGCCTGCTGCCGGCGTGGTGGCGCCTCTGAGCCGGCGCCATCGGCGCGCTCGGTGCGCGAAGCCGGTGCTACCGTAAGCGCCTTTCCGCCATCTCCGACGAGTACCGCGATGACTGCAACCGACTTCTATCCGATCGGCACCCCGGGCACACCGTGGGGCGATGCTGAACGCGCAGCCTGGCTCGCCAGCCAGATCCGCCACCGCCGTTATGACGTCGATGTGCTGCCGGTGATCGAGCGCCTGCGCGGCACCTTCGAAGTCATCGAATACGGTCGGCTCGACTACGAACCGGATGCCTTCCCGCTGTTCGCGATCAAGAGTCACGACTGGCAGGACAGCCTGCCGACGGTGCTGGTCACTGGCGGCGTCCATGGCTACGAAACGAGCGGCGTGCACGGCGCGCTGCGCTTTGTCGAAGGCCATGCAGCGCGCTACACCGGGCGGATCAACTGGCTGGTCGCCCCGTGCGTCAGCCCCTGGGCTTACGAGCGCATCCAGCGCTGGAATCCGCTGGCCTTGGACCCGAATCGCTCGTTCTCCGGCGACGGCAAGACGCTGGAAGCCGCAGCGCTGCTACGGCTGGTCGCCCCGTTCCGCACGCGTGTGGCGCTGCATGTCGATCTGCACGAAACCACCGACACCGACGAATCCGAGTTCCGACTGGCACTCGCCGCCCGCGACGGCAAGCTCTCCAAGCCCGGCGAGATTCCGGACGGCTTCTATCTGGTCGACGACAGCGAGCATCCGAATACCGCGTTCCAGCAAGCGGTGATCACGGCGGTGGCGGCCGTCACCCACATCGCACCGGCCGACGCCAAAGGCGAGATCATCGGCTCGCCCGTCGTCTCACCCGGCGTCATCCATTACCCATTGAGCCAGCTCGGCCTGTGCGCCGGCATCACCGACGCCCCGTACAAGACCACGACCGAGGTCTACCCGGACAGCCCGCGCGCGAACCCGGAACAGTGCATCGCCGCGCAGGTGGCCGCGGTGGTCGCGGCAATCGACTACGTGCTGGCGAATCCGACGACATGAGTGCTGTCGACATGCATCACAGGATTGGCGGTGCATTGCACCTGCTGTCGATCATCCCGAATCGCTCTTGAACGTGATCAGGCTCAGGCGGCGATCTCTGGGTGCGCTCCAGCCACCAGCGGTCTCGGTGGAATCGTTGCCGCGTTTCGCGGGCATGGACGTCATGCTTGCCTCACGCCACTGCAGGCGAGCCGGCCACAATGATGTATGCCGGGCGTAGCCGCCGCCACACCACAGGTCGTACTGAAAAACACCGGGGTTTTCAACGAGCGCATGGGCGCGCTCCGCCCAGCGCTTGACCGCAAGATGGGATGACGTCGCCCCCAAACCGATCAGCGACAGCATGCTGTCCTTGGAGCGGGTCTTCCACTGCGTGCGAACCGCGTCCCCAACAATCAGATACAGCATACCGAGGAAGAATCGGGCTTTCGGCCCAACAGCGGTCGTAGACAACTCGATCAACAGCAGGTCGTGGGCGTCTGAGATGCTGATGATCAGGCCCCAGTCCTGCATCGGCTGAGGCGACCTCGAACGCGCCCACCGCCGGATTTCGTCTGCCGTGGGGTTCGCAACGTCGGCAAAGTCCGCTGCGGTCATGCGGCCGGCCTCAGCCAAACTCGTGCGGCGCCGCACAGTAGCCGAACGCTAGCGCGCCCTCGCCGACGTTGATGGCGCCGGTGATGCTCATGACGCTGGTCAGCAGTTCGATGCCCGAGCGGGTCGCGACGTTCTGCAGTTCGACATAGCCGGGCATCTTGTACAGCTGGGTCAGGTCGCCGGCGTAGCTGACGCACAGCGTTCTGGTCATCAGGCCGAACTTGATCCGGCGGATCAGGAAGTCGAAGCAGGTGGCGGCGGCGTCTTCATAGTGACGCAGCTTGGCGACGGGTCCGGTCTCGTTGCGGAACCCGCGGATCAGCGGCTTGATGTCGAGCGCGCTGCCCAGCGCGTATTGCAGCCAGCCCACGCTCTTGTCGCCCTTCTTCGCCGCACGCGCCCTGAGGTGATAGAGATTGCTCGGCAACATGTAGCCGTACAGATTCGGCACCAGCGATTCCACCCGCTCGCGAATCCGGTTCGGGCTCGCCCCCTCGCGCGTCATCCGCACGACTTCCGCCGCCAGCACGCCCTGCGCGGCGAACAGGTTCTGGGTATCGACCACGCGCAGCGCGAACGGGCCGGTGTGGCCGGCGGCCTGCCGGATCGGCTTGTATTCGGAAAGGATCGAGAACGACGCTCGCGTGGCGTGATCGAAAATCGGGCTGCGCGAGCTGGCCAGGGTCAGGCAGAACACGAAGTCGTAGTCGATCACCAGGCGATCGAGAAACAGCCGCTTGATCTGCTCGATCGAGTACGGCGCGGTTTCGCCCTCGGCCGTGTTCGCGAGGTGCTTGCGGTAGAAGCGCTGCGTTTCATCCGGATCGCGCGCGTCGACGAACTCCTGATTGCCGAGCCGGATCGTGATCGGCAGCACGACGATGCCGTTGTCGCGGACGTACTCGGTCGGCAGATCGCATGCCGAGTCCACGACCAGACCGATCCTCATGATTCAACTCCCTTGATTGACGAGGCCACCGGAGGCGCCGCGAGGCGGGCGGCAGACCCCTCCGCTTGATTCGGGGAAACCGGATCGGCAAAACCGACGCGGAACCCGCAATTCAGCAAGTTTTCTTCTCGATTGCCTTCGCAGCCTGCCACAGCGCTTCCATCTGCACCAGACGCTCCGGATCACCGATCGGCGGCAGCGCATCGAGTGCCGCCTCGACATGGCGATAACGTCGCTGGAACTTGGCGTTGGTGGCCGCCAGCGCGGTCATCGGATCCAGCTTCAGATGGCGCGCGATGTTGACCACCATGAACAGCACATCGCCCAGTTCCTCATGCCGATGTTCGGGCGTGGCGGCCTCGCGCAATTCGGCAATCTCCTCGTCCAGCTTGGCCCACAATTCGTCGGGATCGCTCCAGTCGAAGCCCTGTTCGCGGCATTTCCGCTGAATCTGCAGGGCAACGGCAAAAGGATCGTCGGCAGCGTCGCTCATGGGCCCACCAGTTGCCGGCGCAAGTCCCATAGGATCGCGGCGGTCGCGCCCCAGATCGTGTGGCCGCCGTATTCGAGTTGCAGGAACGGCAGGCTCAGGCCGCCGCGCTCCATCGCCTTGCGCTCGAACCGGTTGTCGCCGGTCAGATGGCTGAGCGGCAGTTCGAACGCTTCGGCCACTTCGCCGGGATCGGTCGATGGCTCGAACGCGGTCTCGACATACCCGACGACCGGCGTGATCCGGTAGCCGGTGAAGGTCGGATAGTCGTCGAGGTAGCCGAGCACCTGCACCGCGGCGGGCGGCAGGCCGACTTCCTCGTGCGCCTCGCGCAGCGCGGCATGGGCGTAGGTCGGGTCGCCGTCGTCGCGGCGGCCGCCGGGAAAGCTGATTTGGCCCTTGTGCTGGCGCAGATGCTCGGCGCGCTTGGTCAGCAGCACGGTGTGACCGTGGTCGCGGCGGATGATCGGCACCAGCACCGCGGCGGGCTTCAGCAGGGCGACCGCCGCGGCGCTGACCAGATGGTCGAGCTTCATCGGCAGATCCATCCGCGCCACCGGCCGGTGCGCTTCGCTGCTGGCCGCCAGCAGCGCCCGCAGGCGTTCGAGCGCCGTGGCCTCCACCGCTTACAGGCCGTTCGACAGGTCGGCGATGATGTCTTCGACGTTCTCGAGACCGACCGCGATGCGGATCAGGCCCTCGGTGATGCCGGCCAGACGCCGCGCTTCGGCCGAGATGCGGCCGTGCGTCGTCGTCGCCGGATGCGTGATCGTGGTTCGGGTATCGCCGAGGTTCGCGGTGATCGACAGCATCCGCACCGAGTCGATGACCTTCCATGCCGCTTCGCGCCCGCCTTCGACCTCGAACGAGACGATGCCGCCGAAGCCGGTGTCGCCGCCCGGCCCGACGGCCAGATGCTGGCGCTTGGCCAGTTCGTGCTGCGGATGGCTCGGCAGCCCCGGATGGAACACGCGCTTGACACCCGGCTGCCCATCGAGCCACTGCGCCAGCGCCAGCGCCGATTCACAGTGCGCGCGCATCCGCAGCGGCAGCGTCTCGAGACCTTTCAGGAACACCCAGGCATTGAACGGACTCATGCTCGGGCCGGCCGTGCGCATGAAGCCGAACACGTCCTTGCCGACGCGCTGGGCATCCCCGACGACCGCACCGCCGACGCAGCGACCCTGCCCGTCGAGATACTTCGTGGCCGAATGAACGACGAGGTCCGCGCCGAGCTTCAGCGGCTGCTGCAGCACCGGCGTCAGGAAGCAGTTGTCGACGCACAGCAGCGCGCCGGCACCGTGGGCGATGTCGGCCAGCGCCCGGATGTCGGCGATCTCGGTCAGCGGGTTGTTCGGTGTCTCGACGAAGAACAGCCGCGTGTTCGGTCGCAGACCGGCGCCCCAGGCGTTCAGATCGCTCGGATCGACGAACGTGGTGTCGACGCCGAACTTGCCGAGGACATTGTTGAACAGGTTGATCGTGGCGCCGAACAGCGTGCGCGAGGCGATGATGTGGTCACCGGCCTTCAGCAGCGCCATGCACATCGCGAGGATCGCCGACATGCCGCTGGCCGTGGCCACGCAGGCATCGGCCCCTTCCATCGCCGCCAGCCGCTGCTCGAAGGCGTGGACGGTCGGGTTGGTGAAGCGGGAGTAGACGTTGCCCGGTTTCTCGCCGGCGAACACCGCAGCAGCTTCGGCCGCGCTGGTGTACACGAACGACGACGTCAGATGCATCGCCGCCGAGTGCTCCATCTCCCCGGTCCGCGGCTCCGCAGCGCGGACGCCAAGGGTCGAAAAGCCCCACTTCTTGAAATCGTTCATGCCGGTCTGTGTGCGTCTGGGCGCTGGCGGTCTGGCCAGAGCGCAAGTTTAACGCCGATCAAGCCCCGTTCTCAGAAAGATTGGCGCAGGTGCGGCGGATTCCCGCTTTCGGGATAATCGTTTTTTCCACCAGATCGCCTGATCGCCCCACCGAATGGCTCGCAAACCCGCCCACGAACAGTTCGACACGCTGAAAGCGATTCAGGATCGAGCATTCGACCTGTTCGGGCGCTATGGCTACGACGGTGTCTCGATCGGCGATATCTCGACCGCCGCGAAGCTGTCGAAAGGCGCGCTGTACTGGCACTACCCGAGCAAGGAA
Source organism: Nevskia sp. (assembly GCF_021732705.1). Classification (GTDB taxonomy): domain Bacteria; phylum Pseudomonadota; class Gammaproteobacteria; order Nevskiales; family Nevskiaceae; genus Nevskia. The sequence goes on from NZ_JAKFUM010000009.1 coordinate 30,372, forward strand.
GCGCTGTTTCTGGCCTGCCTGAAGCGCCTGCATGCGTTGTTCGACGCCTACATCTTCGACCCGATGCGCGACCCGGGCATCGACCCGGTGGCCGGCGTGCTGACGCTGTTCAAGGGCATTTCCCGGCTCTTGCAGGACCCGCTGGTGCGCAACGGCGTGGCCGGCTACTGGCTGGTGCCGGACAGCCCGGAAACCGCCGAACTGGCCGCCGAACAGCGTGCCTTCGAGGCGCGCTCGATCGTCGCCATCCGCAGCGTGCTGGCACGCGGCATCGAGATGGGCCGTTTCGACCTCGGCGGCGATCTTGAAGACATGTCGCGCGCCATCATCTCCATCGTCGAAGCCGTGATCCTGCCACTGCGCTACCAGTCGCCCGAGGAAGTGCGCGGCACGCTCGGCGTGCTGGCCCGCACGCTGTTCCGCGCCTACGACAAGGGTGGACTGCTGCCGCAGCTGTGAGGGGATCGTCGGCTTGAACAACACGCCGCATTGACGTGATATTCCGGCAGCATTCGCCGCCTCAACCCGTATTTCCAACCGAGGAACACCCCCGATGGCCATGGACGTGATCGACTACAAGCTGTACGGCGAGGACATGCAGTTCGTCGAGATCGAGCTGGACCCGAACGAAGCGGCAATCGGTGAAGCCGGCGCCATGATGTTCATGGAAGACGGCATCGTCATGGACACGATCTTCGGCGACGGCTCGCAGCAGAAATCGGGCTTCTGGGGTGCCTTGGCCGGTGCCGGCAAGCGTCTGGTGACCGGTGAAAGCCTGTTCACCACCGTGTTTTCGAACCAGGGTCAAGGCAAGAAGAAGGTCGCCTTCGCCGCGCCGTACCCGGGCACGATCCTGCCGGTGCACCTGCCGGATGTCGGCGGCACGCTGATCTGCCAGAAGGATTCGTTCCTGTGCGCGGCCAAGGGCGTGGCCATCGGCATCGCCTTCCAGAAGCGGCTCGGCGTCGGCCTGTTCGGCGGCGAGGGCTTCATCATGCAGAAGCTCGATGGCGACGGTCTGGCCTTCGTGCATGCCGGCGGCACGATGCACGAACGCACACTGGCGCCGGGCGAGATCCTGCGCGTGGATACCGGCTGCATCGTGGCCTTGCAGCCGAGCGTGGATTTCGACATCCAGTACGTCGGCAAGCTGAAGTCGGCGCTGTTCTCCGGCGAAGGTCTGTTCTATGCCGTGCTCCGCGGCCCGGGCAAGGTCTGGCTGCAGTCGCTGCCGCTGTCGCGCATGGCCAACCGCATCGTCATGGCGGCACCGGCGATGGGTGGCCGTTCGCGCGATGAAGGCTCGTTGCTCGGCGGTGTCGCCGGCGGCGGCATCCTCGGCGGCCTGCTCGGCAGCGACGAGTAGATCGCCACCCGCTCACCGCGGCACGGAACGGCTGGCGCTACCAGCCTTCCGTGCCCGGTTCGCCCTTGAACGGGCCGGTCAGTTCCTTCGTGATCCAGCCGCCGTAGAAACGGCCTGGCTGCGGCGTCACCCGCTCGCCGTCGACCCAGCACTCGACCCGATTCGGGTAGAACGCGAGATGGCCCTTGATCTCGCTGGCATCGTCCAGCGGCCGCTCGTAGGACCACGCGGCCATCTCGTGGCGACCGGCGTCGGTGACGATGGTCCAGTAGCTCGCCAGTCCCTTCCATTCGCAGCGCGAGGTGCCGCGCGCCGGCACCAGCCGCGTGCGATCGACATCGTCCGGCGGCAGGTAGAACGTCGGTGGGCTCGCGGTTTCGCAGATGCGCAAGGCGCGGCGCGTCCGGGCGATCTCGACCCCGTCGACCGTGACCACGACTTCGCGTCCGTCCGTGACGATCTTCGGCGGCCGCGGGTAATCCCAGACCGATTCCTGACCGGGGCCGGTCGGCTCCGCGAATGGCGGGCGCTCGCGCCCATTCCAGCGCCACATCAGGCTCGGGTCGTTGCGGGGGTCGGGACGGTCGATCATCGGGCGGCTCCGGGTTTCAAGGATGTGACGACAGCTTAGCGAGCCGGAGCGGCCGCAGCCGGACGCCGGGGCGCGGACGCTGCGGCACTGTTCAGCATCGGTACGGTCTCAGAACGAGATGATCAAGTTGCCGGCGCGTTGGCTATATCGCGCGTCGGACCGGCACAATCGGCGCGCGGCTTGCGTTGCCCGACGCAGCCCCGACCGCCCCCGCGGCCGGCATGCGACCCTCCACCCACACCCCGCCCCCGGAGTTCCCGTGAATCCTCGTACCAGAATCCCCTTGAGCCGGTCGCTGATGGTCATCGGCCTCGGCCTGACCGGCCTGTTCGGCTGTTCCGCACCTCAGGTGCAGGCGGAAGCCCCGGCCGGCGGTGGTGCCAGCGGCCCGGTCGCAGCCGCGAAGGCCACGGCCACCGGCAGCCAGTCCTGCCAGGCGATCGGCGACTTCTACTGGGAAGTCGGCGACGGCCGCGGTGCCATCGTCAGCGGCAGCGTCGGCGACTCCTACTCCGCCAACAAGTCGATCAAGATCGCGTCCGCGTCGAAGTTCGTCTGGGGCGCCTACGTCGTCGAAAAGCTCGGCAAGAGTGGCCGGCTCGACAGCGGCGTTGTCGAAGCCCTGACGATGCGCTCCGGCGCCACGGCGTTCAACCCGATCGCCTGCCTGCTGACGCGTTCGGTCGAAGCCTGCCTGCGCGTGCGATCGAACTCCGAAACCACCCCGGGCGATGTCGGCCGCTTCTCGTACGGCGGCGGGCATGATCAGCGTCTGGCGGTGGAACTCGGGCTCGGTCGCTTCAACGGTCAGGAACTGACGCGCGAAGTGCGCACCTACATCGGCAACGACGTCGATCTGTCGTACGCCCGTCCGCAGCCTGCCGGCGGCATGGAAGGCACGCCGGCCGGCTACGCCACGTTCCTGCGCAAGATCATCAATGGTGATCTGAAGATGCGCGATTACCTCGGCAGCAATGCCGTCTGCACCCTGCCCGGCCGCTGCCCGACGGCGCTGAAGAGCCCGGTCAAGGAAGCCTGGCATTACAGCCTCAACCACTGGGTCGAGGATGACCCGCAGACCGGCGACGGCAGCTTCTCCAGCCCGGGCCTCGAAGGCTTCTATCCGTGGATTTCCGCGGACAAGAAGACCTACGGCATCGTCGCGCGCGAAACCCTGCGCGGCAACGCCTACTGGGCCTCGGTGCTGTGCGGCCGCGACATCCGCCGCGCCTACATGACCGGCAACCCGGTGCGCTGAGCCCGGCCCTTCGCAGCACCTGAACGCGCGGGTCGGAGCCAGTTCCGGCCCGCGCGTTTTTCGTTGTGGCCATGCGCCCCGCTATCATTCGGCGGATGACAGCGCCTCGCTCGAAGGCGCGCATGGCGAGGGGCATGTGAACGAAGGCAATGCGATGTCGCGACTGGCGCTGCGTTTCTGCGCGTGGTCCGAACACTGGTTCCCGGACGCCTGGGTGTTTTCGGTGACCGCCGTGCTGGTGGTCGCCGCCGCCGCCGCGCTCAATGGCGCTGCGCCGACCGCCGTGGCCAAGGCCTTTGGCGATGGCTACTGGACGCTGATCCCGTTCACCCTGCAGATGTGCTACGTGCTGGTCGGCGGTCACGTCGTGGCCTCGTCACCACCGGCACGCAGGCTGATCGAGGCACTCGCCCGCCGTCCGACGACGGGCCCCGGTGCCATCGGCATGGTGGCGATCGTGACGATGCTGCTGTCGCTGATCCACTGGGCGCTGGGGCTCGTGCTGGGCGGGCTGCTGGTCAAGGCGCTGGGCCGGCGACGCGATCTGCCGATGGACTACCGCGCAGCGTCGGCCGCGGCCTATCTCGGCCTCGGTGCGGTCTGGGCGCTGGGGCTGTCGTCGTCAGCCGCGCAGCTTCAGGCCAACCCGGCCAGCATGAGCCGGGAACTGCTCGCGATCACCGGCGTGATCCCGTTCACCCAGACCATCTTCCTGTGGCAATCGCTGCTGATGACGGCGATTCTGGTCGTGCTGTCGACGCTGATCGCGGTGAAGTCCGCGCCGGCGCCGGCGCAGGCCCGAACCGCGACGATGCTCGGCGTGGATTGCGCGCTGGCCGCGGAAGATCGCGCGCCGGCCAGCCGACCGGGCGAGCGTCCGGAACGCAGCCCGGTGCTGAATCTGGCGCTGTTCGCGCTCGGTGCGCTGTGGTTGTACGGCGAATTCGCCGGCAAGGGCGCGATCGGCGCGATCACCTCGCTGAACACCTACAACTTCCTGTTCATCATGCTCGGGCTGCTGCTGCAATGGAGCCCGCGACGCTTTCTGGATTCGGTCTACGAAGCGGTGCCGTCGACCGCCGGCATCATGATCCAGTTTCCGCTGTACGCCGGCATCGCGATGATGCTGACGGCGGCGAAGGCGCCGGACGGCTCGACCATCGCCAGCCATCTGTCGACGTTCTTCGCCAGCATCGCCACCCGCGACAGCTTCCCGGTGGTGATCGGCGCGTACTCGGCGGTGCTCGGCTTCTTCGTGCCGTCCGGTGGCGGCAAGTGGCTGATCGAAGCGCCCTACGTGATGCAGGCCGCGAACGACCTGCAGGCGCACCTCGGCTGGGCGGTGCAGATCTACAACGCGGCGGAAGCGCTGCCGAACCTGATCAATCCGCTGTTCATGCTGCCGCTGCTCGGCATCGTGGGACTCAGGACGCGGGACATCGTCGGCTACACGTTCCTGCAGTTCCTGTTTCACACGCCGGTGGTGCTGTTCCTGCTGTGGATCCTCGGGCTGACGCTGACTTACGTGCCGCCGCAGATTCCGCAGTAGCGTCTGCTCGACAACGACCCGGAAACGCCGCCATGCATGAACCGTCATCGAGCGTGAACCCGGGGCCGGAGATGACGCCGGGCGCACGGCTGAAGGCGATCTTCAGCGGCTCGATCGGCAACCTCGTCGAGTATTTCGACTGGTACGCGTACTCGGCCTTTGCGCTGTACTTCTCGAAGGCGTTCTTTCCCGGCAGCGACGAAACCGCGCAACTGCTGAACACGGCCGCAATCTTCGCCGTGGGCTTCTTCATGCGGCCGATCGGCGGCTGGCTGATGGGCAGCTATGCCGACCGCCGTGGCCGACGCGCGGCGATGATGCTGTCGGTGCTGATGATGTGCGCCGGCTCGCTGGCGATCGCCCTGACACCCGGCTACGCGCAGATCGGCGTTGCGGCGCCGATCATTCTGGTTGCCGCCCGTCTCGTGCAGGGTCTGAGTCTCGGCGGCGAGTACGGCATCTCGGCGACGTACCTGAGCGAAGTGGCCTCGCCGGCGCATCGCGGCTTCTGGTCCAGCTTCCAGTACGTCACCCTGATCCTCGGCCAGCTGTCGGCACTCGCCGTGCTGATCGTGCTGCAGCAACTGCTGCTGACGCCGCAGCAGCTCGATGACTGGGGCTGGCGCATTCCGTTCGTCATCGGCGGCGGGCTGTCGCTGGTCGCGCTGTTCCTGCGGCGCGGTCTGCACGAAACCGAGGTGTTCTCGCGGCAGACGGCGCGCGTCGAAAGCCCGCTGCGCGAGCTGCTGCGCGCCCATCCGCGCGAAGCGCTGACTGTGGTCGGCCTGACGCTCGGCGGGACGCTGGCCTTCTACACGTTCACCACCTACATGCAGAAGTTTCTGGTGACGACCAGCGGCTTCTCGAAGAACGACGCGACCCTGATTTCGGCCGCCGCCCTGTTCGTCTACATGCTGCTGCAGCCGGTGGCCGGCGCGCTGTCGGATCGCATCGGCCGCAAGCCGCTGCTGATCGCGTTCGGCATCGGCGGGCTGTTCGGCACGGTGCCGCTGCTGACCGCCATCGGCCGGGCCGGCAGTCCGGTCGAAGCCTTCTGGCTGATGCTGCTCGGGCTGACCGTGATCAGCGGCTACACCGCGGTCAATGCCATCGTGAAGGCGGAGCTGTTCCCGGTCGGCGTGCGGGCGCTCGGTGTCGGCCTGCCGTACGCGCTGTCGGTGTCGCTGTTCGGCGGCACGGCGGAATACGTGGCGCTGTGGTTCAAGCAGCAACAGTTCGCGACCGGCTTCTACTTCTACGTCAGCGCGATGATCGGCCTGTCGCTGCTGGTATACCTGCGGCTTCCGGAAACCCGATCGACCTCCCGAATCGATCGGGACGGCGATCGGGATTGAGACCATCCGCGGCTCAGGCGCCGAGGAACTCGCACAGATAGGCCGCCGGGCCGCCAACCGCGCGAACATCGAAGCCGCTGTTGGCGCCGATCTCGAACGAAGTGCCGGCCGGATAGTTCAGCCAGCCCAGTTCGCCGACCTTGGCCTGCAGCAGGCCGCTGACCACGGTCATGCGCTCGGCCGCGGCGGTGCCGAAGTGATATTCGCCCGGCGCGATCACGCCGACCGACGCGCGCAGGCTGTTGCGCTCGAAGCCGATGCTCTGGACGCCGCCTTCGAAATACGTGTTGTGCTTCAGCATGACCACTCCTTCTGGTGAGAATTCGGGGGCGCATGCTAACCGGGTTCGCGGCCTGTTCGCCGTGCGCATCAGATTGCTGCACTGCGGCAGGAATCTGGCGATAATCGCCCGACGGCGCTGTTGCCGCCCACTACGAGCCTTCCATGATCCGCAGAGTCGTGTTCAACCAGAAAGGCGGCGTCGGCAAGACGACCATCGTCTGCAACCTCGCTGCGATCGCCGCGTCGCGCGGGCTGCGCACCCTGGTGATCGATCTCGACACGCAGGGCAATTCGACGCAGTACCTGCTCGGCCCGCTGGCCGCCCAGGCCGACCGCTCGATCGCCGATTTCTTCGAATCGACGCTGAGCTTCTCGATCCAGTCGCCGCCGTTCATGACCTACGCGACGAACTCGCCGTACGAGAATCTCGACGTGGTCGCCGCCAGCCCGAAGCTCGACGATCTGCAGGTCAAGCTCGAAGCCAAGCAGAAGGTCCAGAAGCTGAACCAGGCGCTCGACAAGCTGAAAGGCTACGACGCGGTGTTCATCGACACGCCGCCGGCGCTGAATTTCTACAGCCGTTCGGCGCTGATCGCCGCCGATCGCGTGCTGATCCCGTTCGATTGCGACGAGTTCTCGCGGCAGGCGCTGTACACGCTGATCGACAACATCCACGAGCTGCGGGCCGACCACAACGAGGACCTGACGATCGAAGGGATCATCGTCAACCAGTTCCAGTCCCGCGCGAAGATGCCGCAGCGCGTGGTCGCCGAACTGAAGGCGGAAGGCCAGCCGCTGCTCGATGCCTCGCTGTCGTCATCAGTTCGGGTCAAGGAATCGCACGAACTGCACCGGCCGATGATCTACCTCGACCCGACGCACCGGGTGACGCAGGAGTACATCGCGCTGTTCGATTCGCTGGGGCACTGAAGCTTCACAGCGGCGCGTGACGCGGTGCTGGCGGTCGGAAGACCGCGCTCACCAACGGTGTGATTCCGGCGAAAGCCGAAATCCAGTCCGCGATCGCCGCCCGGTCACGGACCGGGCGCGCCGGCTTCCCGCCTTCGCGGGAATGACGGAGATTTAATGTGTATCTGACCCCAATTTTCGGGCCCCAATTTTCGATTACTCCGGCTTGCGCGGCCGGTAGCCGGTCCAGCCGGCGGGCTTCGCCGTCCGGTCGACCTTCTTGATCGCGTCACGGCGCGGCACGTCGCCGGCCTTGCGCTCCGCGCCGCCCGGACGCGAGCGGCGCTCGCGCGGTGGCTTCGGGGCCTTCGGCGCCGTGAACTTCACCGCAGCGCGCAGTGCGTTCAGCTCGTCCTTGTCGAGTTCCCGATAGCCGCCGGACTTCACGCCGCGACCGAGCACGATGGGGCCATAGCGAACGCGGATCAGGCGGCTGACCTTCAGGTCCTGCGATTCGAACAGGCGACGAACCTCGCGGTTGCGGCCTTCCTTCAGCGTGACCTTCCACCAGCTGTTCGCGGCGACGCGGGGGCCGCCGTCCTCGTCTTCGTCGTCGATCGGGATGTCGGCCTTCTCGCCGGCTTCGATCTTGTCGAAGTGCGCCGGGCCGTCTTCCAGTTCGACGCCCTTGCGCAGCTTGTCGAGTGTTTCCTTGGTGATCGTGCCGAGCACGCGCACGGCGTACTCGCGCTCCAGCTCGAAGCTCGGATGGGTCAGGCGCCGCGCCAGTTCGCCGTCATTGGTCAGCAGCAGCAGGCCGGAGGTGTTGAGATCGAGTCGGCCGACCGCGATCCAGCGCCCGGTTTCGAGATCCGGCAGCTTGCGGAAGACGGTCTTGCGGCCTTCCGGATCGTCCCGCGTCACCAGCTCGCCGGTGCGCTTCTTGTACAGCAGCACGCGCGTGGCCTGCTGCGCGTAGCTGTGACGCACGCTGCGGCCATCGACCATCACCCGATCGCCCGGGACGATCTTCTGGCCCGGCGTGGCCGGTTCGCCGTTCACCTTGATCCGGCCTTCGGCGACCATCGTTTCGACCGCGCGACGCGACGCGATGCCGGCATCGGCCAGCACCTTCTGAATCCGTTCGCCGCTCAATGGACCACCACGCCGCTCGGCGGCTCGGCCGACGGCGGGGCCGGCTGTTCGTCTTCGTTCACGTCGCTTTCCTCGGGCGGCACGTCCACAACGGCACCCGCTCCGAGCTTGGCCAGCGCGGCTTCGAGTTGTTCCAGGTCCTTCACGTCCGGCAGCGGCGGCAGCTGGTCGAGCGTCTTCAGGTTGAAGTCGTCGAGAAACTGGCCGGTGGTGCCGAACAGCGCCGGGCGACCCGGCACGTCCTTGTGGCCCAGCTCGCGAATCCAGCCGCGCTCCTGCAGGGTCCGCAGGATGTTCGACGACACGGCGACACCGCGCACTTCCTCGATCTCGCCGCGCGTGATCGGCTGGCGGTAGACGATCAGCGCCAGCGTTTCGAGCAGCGCGCGGGAATACTTCGGCGGCTTTTCCTGCCACAGCCGCGAAATCCACTCGGCGTACTCCGGGCGCACCTGCACGCGCCAGCCGCTGCCGACCTCGCGCAGCTCGCTCGCCGTGCCGGAGAACCGGGCATCGACCCGCGCCAGCGCCTCGCGCAGTTCACGCTTGCCCAGATTGAATTCGGAGCCGACCAGCCGCACGAGCTGATCCATCGACAGCGGGCCGTCGGATGCCAGCAGCAGCGCTTCGAGAATCAGCGACACGGCCGACAGATCGACGACCGGCGCCGATTCCCCTTCGGTCGCGGCAGCCGGCAGATCGTCCGCGTCCGCGGCCGGCTCGACCGCGGCATCGGCCGCCGGTTCGGCTGCGGATTCGACGACCGGGCCCGCCGCGAGCGCGGTCACCGGCTCCGCAGCGGCCGGTGCCGCCGCATCGGCAGCGCCTGGCGTCTCGGTGGGGTCGTTCGCGTTGTCCTGCACATCATGCTCCACGGGTCTTGCTTCCTTCGTTCGCAGCCATTGTTCGGCCGTCAGTATCCCAGCAATGCCTGCCGGTTGGCGTCGCGCCACCATTCGAAGAACGGCACGAGCATCACCAGCAGCACGATGGCGGCGCCCCAGTGACTGCCGGTGGCCAGAAACCACGCGGCGGCGGTCCAGCCCAACTGCATCGCGATGACGCTGACGATGTCGAGCGGATCGCGCTTGGTCCGGCCGCTGCCGACCTTGACGAACGAGCGTCGCGGCGCCGGATACGGTCGCGCCACCTCGACCGCGCACGCGCAAAAACCCGCGCCGAAGCTGCAGACGAGACAGACGAAGCCGATCCATGGATCATCCAGCGCCACCGACACCGAGGCCAGCAGCATCACCACCAGCACCGGCAGCAATGCGGCGATGCACTTGAACGCGATAACCCGGCCGCGCGGCTGCGGCGCGGCGCCGAGCAGGCTGGGCGCTTCCTCGGCACTGATCATCAGGTTGGCGATGTACTGGCAGATCTGCGCGGCGCAGAAGGTCGTCGCCGCAACCGACGCGGCCAGCTTGTGCTCGCCGCGGAACAGGTTCGAGTAGAAGAACATGATGATCAGCACCGGCTGCGCCAGCAGCGCGATCGACAGCCGCGCATCGCGCAGGATCGTCCGCCATTCCTTCAGCAGCATCACCCGGAACAGGCCGGTGCTGAAACGCAGGTCGCCCGCGCGAGCCTTCTGCTGCGTCGGGACGGCATCCGGCGACTGCACGGCCAGCAGCACGGCCGGCGCTGCGAAGCGCGCGGCCAGGATCAGCGCCAGCACGGCACCGAGCGCCAGGGTTGCCATCGCCGCCAGATCGCCGCCGACCGCCAGCGCCGGCACCCGCAGCAGCCAGGCGTGATCCTCGAGCCCGCCGCCGTTGACGCCGACCGGACGCCCGGCACCGTCATCGCGCCCGATCAGGCTCGACAGCACGAAGATCAGCGGCACGCCGGCCTGCACCACCTGCAGCACGCGCCGCGCGCGAACGATGCCGAAGCTACGCACGGCAAGCCCCATCGCGGTCAGCGCGAAGGCCACCGTCGCCACCGCCATCATCACCGTCACCGGATAGGCCAGCAGGAACGCCGGCTTGCCCAGGATCGCGCCCATGTTCGCGACCGGCGTCACCAGCAGGATCGACACCGCCCAGGTGCCGGCGACCAGCGCCAGCACCCGCATCCACAGCACGCGCGCGAACGGCAGCGGGCTGCTCAGGTGAAGGGTCAGTTCGCGGCCGGCGAGGATCAGGCGGAAGGTGCCGAGCATCGCTGCCATCAGCACGAAGAATTCGAGCGACAGCAGCAGCACGCCGGTCAGCTGCACCACCTTGTCCGGCGGAATCAGCTTCGGCTGTCGGAAGATGCCCCACAGCAGAATTCCGGCCCCGGCGTGCATCAGCGCGATGAAGCCGATGTAGATCAGCAGCGGCCAGCGCTTGCCGGTGCCGAAGCTCATGCTGCGCACGTTCAGCCGGAGGTCCTGCCAGACCAGCCACGGCAGTCCGCCGGCCCGCAGGCCGATCACGACGCGCTTCCGGCCGCGGGTGCCGGCCCCGCCTCGGTGGCCGACAGGAACAGGTCTTCGAGCGATGTGTGCTCGCTGCCGTAGACCGCCCGCAGTTCGTCGAGCGTGCCCTCGGCGATCAACTGCCCGGCGCGGATCAGGCCGATGCGCGTGGCCATGCGCTCCGCCACTTCGAGAATGTGCGTGGTGAACAGCACCGTCAGGCCGTCGCGGACCAGGCCGGCCAGGAAATCCTTGACCTTGCGGGCCGCCGCGGCATCGAGACCGGTCAGCGGCTCGTCGAGGATCAGCAGCTTCGGGTTGTGGATCAGCGCGCCGGCCAGGGTCAGCTTCTGCTGCATGCCGCGCGACAGGTTCTCGCAGTAGTTGGCGCGGGCGTCCCACAGGTCCAGCCACTGCAGCAGGTCCTGACCGCGGGCGGCCGCCGTGCGGCCATCGACGCCCCACAGACCGGCGACGAATTCGAGGTATTCGGTGCAGCGCAGCTTGCCGTACAGCATCGGCTCGTCCGGCAGGAACGCCATCTGCTGCTTGGCGCCGGTCGGGTTGCCGGCGAGCGACTCGCCGAACACGCGGATGCTGCCGCCGTCGGGCTGCAGCAGTCCGGCGATCATCCGCAGGGTCGTGGTCTTGCCGGCGCCGTTCGCCCCGAGCAGTGCGTAGAACGCGCCGGCCGGAATCCGCAGGTTCAGGCCATCGACGGCGCGCTTGCCGCCGTAGTCCTTGACGACCCCGATCAGTTCAAGCGCGGGTGTCACGCGTCGTCCGCGAGCGCGCGTTCGGCCGAGCCGGCCGCGGCGATCGTCACCGGCAGGAACGGGCCAGCCTGCGTGATTTCCAGCATCGACGACTTCGCCAGTTCGAGGATCGCCAGCAGGCAGACGACGACACCGGCGCGGCCTTCCTCGAGATCGATCAGATCCTCGAAGCGGACAGGTCCCGTGCGCACGCGATCGAGGACCGAGCTCATGCGTTCGCGCACGGACAGCGGCTCGCGGGCAATCGTGTGGCGGGTGAACAGTTCGGCACGCAGCAGCACGTCGCGCAGCGCCAGCATCAGTTCGCGCAGCCCCGGTGCCGGTTGCGGCCGGGCGACCTCGATCTTGTCCGGACGCGCCTGCACCACGGCAATCTCGCGCCCGACTCGCGGCATCGCATCGAGGTTCTCGGCCGCGGTCTTGAAGCGCTCGTACTCCTGCAGCCGGCGCACCAGTTCCATGCGCGGGTCGCCGCCAGTCTCGTCGTCGTGCGTCGGCGGCTTCGGCAGCAGGATGCGCGACTTGATCTCGGCCAGCCACGCCGCCATCACGAGGTATTCGGCCGCCAGTTCGAGGCGCAGCTCGCGCATCAGGCGGATGTATTCCATGTACTGCTGCGTGATCTTCAGCACCGGGATATCGAGGATGTCCAGGTTCTGCTTGCGGATCAGGTACAGCAGCAGGTCGAGCGGGCCTTCGAAGGTTTCGAGGAAGACCTCCAGCGCATCCGGCGGGATGTACAGATCGCTCGGCAGTTGCGACAGCCGCTCGCCATTGACTCGCGGCGTGCGCGGCTCGGCCGCGACCGCGGGCGGCGCGGCGACATCGCCGGCGTCGAGCGTCTCGGGCTCGTTCACGCGGGAATCAGGCCCAGCACGTCGTGCACGCGCTTGAGCGTGGCGTTGGCACGCACGCTGGCGCGCTCGGCGCCATCCTTCAGCACTGCCTGGAGGCCGGCGCGGTCTTCGCGCAGTTCGGCGTACTTCGCCTGAACCGGCTTCAGACATTCGACCACGGCATCGGCGACCGCGCCCTTGAACGTGCCGTACTGCTTGCCTTCGAACTCGACTTCGAGCGCAGCGACGGTCTTGCCGGTGGTTGCGGCGAGGATAGCCAGCAGATTCGACACCCCCGGCTTGGCGGCGATGTCGAAACGCACCACGCCGTCCATGTCGGTGACCGCGCGCTTGATCTTGCGGACGATCACGTCCGGCGTATCGAGCAGATACAGCGCATTGGTTTCGGCGTCGTCGGACTTCGACATTTTCCCGGTCGGGTCCTGCAAGCCCATGATCCGGGCGCCGACCGGCGGGATCATCGGCTCCGGCACGGTAAAGACATCGCCATACAAGTTGTTGAATCGATTGGCGATATCGCGCGTCAGCTCCAGATGCTGCTTCTGGTCGTCGCCGACCGGGACCTGCGCTGCGTCATACAGCAGGATGTCCGCCGCCATCAGCACCGGGTAGCCGAACAGGCCGGCGTTGATGTTGTCGGCATGCTTCGCACTCTTGTCCTTGAACTGCGTCATCCGGCCCAGTTCGCCGAACTGCGTGTAGCAGTTCAGGATCCAGCCGAGCTGCGAGTGCGCCGGCACATGGCTCTGCACGAACAGCACGTTGTCCTTCGGATCGAGCCCGCAGGCGATGTACAGCGCCAGAAACTCGTAGCAGCGCTCGCGCAGGATCGCCGGGTCCTGGCGCACGGTGATCGCGTGCAGGTCGACCAGCATGTAGTGGCAATCGTAGGTCGCCGACAGCGGCAGCCAGTTCTTGATCGCGCCAAGGTAGTTGCCGAGCGTGAGACGGCCGGACGGCTGGATGCCGGACAGGACGGTGGGACGGGAATTCGAGGTCATCGGGACGCGAAAAGTGGAATGCGGCGGAGCGCGATCAGACGATCAGCTGGATCAGGCCGAGCGTCAGCTTGTAGATCGGCGCAGTGATCGCGCCGAGCACGCCGATGAAGGCGAGCACCAGGATGATCGGAAACGTGTACGGCTGTATCTGCTCCAGCTTCATCGCCTGCCGCGGCGGCAGCGTGACCAGCAGCATCCGGCCGACGTCGAACGGCGGCAGCGGCAGCAGGTTCAGCACGAAAAAGTTGACGTTGAAGGCAATACCGACGTTCGCCATGTAGCGCACGCCCAACCACACGCCCTCGCTGGAGCCCGGCATGCCGTTGGCAATCTTCAGCAGGACGGCAAACGCGATCGCCATCGCGAGGTTGGCCAGCAGGCCGGCGGCGGCCACCTTGATCGCCCCGCTGCGCGGATCGCGGAAGCGACCCTCGGAAATCGGGATGAACTTGGGCCAGCCGATCAGAAAGCTGCTGATGCCGGCGCTGCTCAGGGCAATGAACACGCCCGGCAGCAGCAGCGTGCCGATCGGGTCGACATGCGCCAGCGGGTTGAGGCTCAGCCGGCCCTCGGCACGAGCGGTGTTGTCGCCAAGCGAATGGGCCATGTAGCCGCGCGCGATCTCGCGAACGGTGAGCGCCAGCACCAGCGGCAGCAGGGAGACAGCCAGCCGCTGAAAAAGGTCGAGGGATTTCATAGACCGATTATACCGGCGCGTGCCGCCCCGGCCGCGTCACAGCCCGAGCATCGAGACGTCGCCCAAGCCCTGGCGCAGCAGCGCCGGCGCATCGCCCGTGAGGTCCAGCACCGTCGTCGGGTCAACGCCGCAGCTCCCGGCGTCCAGCACCAGATCGACCGAGCGCTCCAGCCGCGCACGCTCGTCATCCAGATCGGCCAGCGGCTGGTCCTCATCCGGCCACTGCAGGGTGCAGCTGAGCATCGGCTCGCCGAGCAATTCCAGCAGCGCGTGCGCGACCCGGTGTTCCGGCACGCGGATGCCGATGGTCTTGCGCTTCTCGTGCGCGATGCGGCGCGGCAGTTCCTTGGTCGCTTCGAGCACAAAGGTGTACGGACCCGGCGTCAGCTGCTTCAAAAGCCGGAACTGCCAGTTGTCGACCCGCGCGTAGGTCGCGATTTCGGAGAGATCCCGGCAGACCAGCGTGAACTGGTGGTGGCGATCGAACTCGCGCAGGCCGCGAATGCGCTCGGCGGCGTCCTTGTCGCCCAGCCGGCAACCGAAGGCGTAGCAGGAATCGGTCGGATACGCGATCACCGCACCGGCGCGCACGCGGTCGGCCGCGCGCTGCAGCCAGCGCTTCTGGGGATCGATCGGGTGCAGTTCCAGCCATTCGCATGCCATGCCGGCATTGTCCCACGGCCAGGGCTGCAGCCGTGCGACAGCCCCTGACGCGACGGAAAATGCCGTCGCTATAATCCGGCTCGCGGCCTGCGCCGCCCCCGGAGCGACACCCGATTCCATGAATGCCGTTCTCGACCTGATCCCGGCGATCCTGTTCTTCGCCGCCTACAAGTTCTACGACCTGTTCGTGGCGACGGCGGTGCTGGTCGTGGCGCTGCTGGTCATGGTCGGGTTCACCTACTTCAGGACCGGGAAGGTGCCGAAACTGCAGCTGGCGGTCGCCGGTGTCGCCGTGGTCATGGGCGGCCTGACGCTGTACTTCCACAACGCCACCTTCATCCTGTACAAGCCGACCGTGCTGTACGGCGCGTTTTCGCTGGCGCTGCTGGCCAGTCACGTGATCGGCGACCGGGTGATCCTGCAGCGGCTGCCGCAGAAGGCGCTGGTGATGCCGGATCGCCTGTGGCGGCGGGTCAATTTCGCATGGGCGCTGTTCTTCGCGTTCTGTGCCGTGCTGAACATCTATGTGGCGCTGAACTACAGCGAAGACGTCTGGGTGAAGGTCAAGGCCTTCGGCTTCACCGCGCTGATGTTCGTGTTCATGCTCGCCCACATCCCGTTCCTGTCCCGCCACTTCGTCGATCCCGATGCCGCTCCGCGTTGACAACATCCGGACCACGCTGCAAACGGTCCTGAACCCGATCCGCCTCGACATCGAGGACGACAGCCATCGCCACGCCGGCCACGCCGGGGCCAAGGGTGGCGGCCATTACCGCGTGTTCGTCGTGTCGGAAAAGTTTTCCGGCCGCACGCTGATCGCGCGGCACCGCATGGTTTACGAAGCCCTCGCCGACCAGATGAAGGACGACATCCATGCGCTGTCGATCGTCGCCAAGGCACCCGAGGAAGTGACGGACGCGTAAGGTCGGATTGTCGGATGCGCCGTCGTGCGCACCTACCCGTCCCGATTCGCAGTGCCGCCCCCTCAACCGCCGCCCCCATGACCACCAACGCCGACTGGATTTCGCGCTCGCTCGCCCACGTCTGGCATCCGTGCACGCAGATGCGCGACCACGAGGCTGGTGGCGCGCTGCCGCTGGTGCCGATCGCCTCGGCCGAAGGCGTCTGGCTGACCGATTTCGACGGCAAGCGTTACATCGACGCCGTCAGCTCGTGGTGGACCAACATCTTCGGCCACCGCAACCCGCGAATCGTCGAGCGGGTCAAGGCGCAGCTGGACCGGCTCGACCACGTGCTGCTGGGCGGTTTCAGCCATCAGCCGGTGGTGGAATTGAGCGAGCGGCTGGTCAGGATCGCCCCGAAAAGCGCCGGCAGCGAAGCGCTGACCCGCTGCTTCTACGCGGACAACGGCAGCAGCGCGATCGAGGTGGCGCTGAAGATGAGCGCGCATTACTGGCGCAATGTCGGGCAGCCCGGCAAGACCCGCTTCATCGCGCTGGACAACGCCTATCACGGTGAAACGCTGGGCGCGCTCGGCGTTTCCGGGGAAGGCATGTATCGCGATGCCTACTCGCCGCTGATGCAGCCGCCAATCGTCGTGCCGTCACCGGACTGCTTCGACCGCACGCCGGGCGAATCCTGGGAGGACTACACGCGTCGCCGCTTCCGGCTGATGGAGGAAACGCTGGCGAAGCACGCGCACGAAGTCGCCGCGGTGATCGTCGAGCCGCTGGTGCAGTGCGCCGGCGGCATGCGCATGTACCACCCGATCTATCTCAAGCTGCTGCGCGACGCCTGCACGCGCCATGGCGTGCACTACATCGCCGACGAGATCGCGGTCGGCTTCGGCCGCACCGGGCGGATGTTCGCCAACGAGTGGAGCCAGACCACGCCGGATTTCCTGTGCCTGTCCAAAGGTCTGACCGGAGGCACGCTGCCGCTGGCCGTGACCATGACCACGAACACGGTCTACGAAGCGTTCTACGCCGACTACGCCGCACAGCGCGCCTTCCTGCATTCGCACAGCTACACCGGCAACCCACTGGCCTGCGCAGCGGCTCTCGGCGCGCTCGACCTGTTCGAGCAGGAAGACTGGACGGCCCGCAACCGCATCACCTCGGCCGGCATCTGGGGACTGATGGGAGAACTGGCGACGCATCGCAACGTCATCGACCTGCGCCAGCAGGGCATGATCCTCGCCGTCGAGATCGCGCGGAATCCGCGCAAGCGCGAAGCCTATCCGGCGTCCGAACGGCGCGGGCTGCGGGTCTATCGTCACGGGCTCGAGCATGGCGTGCTGCTGCGGCCGCTCGGCAACGTGATCTACCTGATGCCGCCGTACGTCATCGACGATGACGCACTGGTGCAGATGTGCCGGGTCGCGATCGACGGCATCCACGCCGCCACCCGCGACTGACGCCCGCAGGCGTCAGTGCGTGCCGGATGGCGGGCGGCGCTCTTCCATCAGCGCCATCGGGTTGCCTTCGCTGTCCTCGAAGAACGCCATCCACAGGTCGTGATCGCCCATCGCGGCCACCTTTTCCGGCATCTGCAGGGTGGTCGCGCCATGGGTCTCGATCAGCGCGAATGACGCGGCGATGTCGTCGACCTTGAAGTAGACGATCGACGTGCCCGGGTCATCCTCGCCGGGCGGCATCAGATCCAGCACCAGCCGCAGGCCGTCGCAGTCGAAGAACGCCATGCGCTCGGCGACGGTGAACAGATGCTTCAGGCCGAGCACGTCGCGATAGAACGCTTCGGCGCGCGGCAGGTCCTCGACCGCGATCGAGACCTGCCCGATCCGGCTGATCGACAGCGGTGGCGCGACACGGCGGGATGCGGCTTTCGTCATCGATTCAGGTCTCGGCAGGCGTTACCTGCGGCAGCCGCAGGCGAATGATCCGGTTCACCGCATCATCGCCCGGTTGGGCGTTCGTTGTCCCGCCACGTCATCCGCCGACGTCGCGGACGCGCGACCGTATTGACGCGCGACCGAGCCGCTTCGATCCGGGTCGCGCCAGTCCCCGGGCTGGTGGAACATTTTGAGCGGGCTGGCCCGCTCCGCGAATGGCGGGGCCTCGCCGGCACCGGTGGCGCCGAAGCAACTGCCCTGCGCCATCGCGATCGCGGGCTGAACGACGCGCGCTGCGGCGAATGGTGCGCGGCGTCGCCTGATCGATGCCGCGGATCGTCAAAGGCGGGCCGGCTTTCTGTAAAATCCGCCGACCGATCATTCAGAACCGAATTGCCATGACCTTCGTCGTCGTCGAAAACTGCATCAAGTGCAAGTACACGGACTGTGTGGAAGTCTGCCCGGTCGATTGCTTCCACGAAGGCCCGAATTTCCTCGTGATCGACCCGGAAGAGTGCATCGACTGCACGCTGTGCGAACCGGAGTGCCCGGCCAACGCGATCCTCGCCGAGGATGACGTGCCCGAAGATCAGAAGCACTTCATCGCGTTGAACAAGGAACTGTCGGCCGAATGGCCGGTGCTGACCGAAAAGAAGGACGGGCTTCCGGGCGCCAAGGAGTGGGACGGCAAGCCTGGCAAGTTCAAGCTGCTGGAACGCTGATCCCGGCGCCTTCGCGCCACCGACCGTTCCGACCATCACGCCGCGCGCATGAACGATCCGCGCGCGGCGTGGTGCCTGTTTCCGACCGGCGCCGCGTTCGTCGATCAGGTCGCCATCCGTCTGGTGGCGCTGCATCGCGAGCGACTCCCCGATCTTTCGCACCTGACCCTGGTCGTCGCGTCGCCGCTGCTGCTGCGGCCGCTGCGCGAAGCCCTGGCCCGCGCCGCCGGCGGGGCCCTGCTGATGCCGCGGTTGCTGAGCCTGGCCCAGCTTGCCGCGTCGGAACGCGACCCTGAAGCCCCCGCCCCGCTGACGCCGCTTGCCTGCCGCCTGCAATTGGCGGCGTGGCTCGCACGCCTGAGCAGCGTCTTCCCGGGCCGTGACCCGGTGCGCGTGGCCGATGCCCTGTTCAACCTGTTCGAGGAACTGAGCTTGAACGCGGTGCGGCTGCCGACCGAGGCCGACGCCTTCGCCGAGCAGCTGCGCGCCGCGTACGCAGCCCCGGAACTCGACGCGCTGTCGCGCGAAGCGCAGCTCGTGCATCAGCTCTGGCGCGCCTACACCGACGAGATCGGCGACCGTGCGCCGGCCGTTGCCCACCTGCGGGCACTGCGTCTGGCCTGCGCGGCGATGCACGACACGGTGCTGATCGGCCATGACCAGCTCGGCCGCGCCGAAGCCACGCTGCTGGCGCCGGCCCTGCTCGAAGGCCGCGCGATGCTGTGGACCCGGGGCCGGCGCGAGGGTCACGACGGCGACAGCCTGCGCCCGTTGGCACAGCGACTCGGCATCGAGCCGGTTGCACTCCCACCGATCGGCAGCGTGCGCGGCGCGCTGCTCGACAGCCTGTTCGATGCCGACGACACCCCGCTGCTGCGCCGCGCAGCGCGTTTGTCGGGACGAGGCCCAACCGGCGTCCGGCTCGTCGCCGCCCGCTCGCCCGAGCACGAGGCACGGATCGTCGAACTGGCCGTGCGCGAAGCGCTGCTCGCCGGCCACCGCGACGTCGTCGTGGTCAGCGGCGATCGCCGGCTGGCGCGCCGCGTGCGCGCACTGCTCGAACGTGCCGGCATCGCGCTGGACGACCGCATCGGCTGGACCCTGTCGACCAGCCGCGCCGCCGCCACCGTCGCCGCCTGGCTCGAATGCCTCGAAACCGGCTTCCACTACCGGCCGCTGCTCGACCTGCTGAAGTCCGGTTTCTTCGTCGGCGAGCCGGTCGAGCGGCCCGAGCCGCCGCTGGCCGCGCTGCTCGATCGCCTGCTGCATTTCCCGCCGCGCGATCAGGCCGACGTGCCGCGCAGCGGGCTGCCGGCCCTGCAAGGCCTCGCCGAGAACCGCTGGCCGGCGCTGTTCGAACGCCTGCAGCGCGCCGCCCACGAGCTGCCGGTGACCGGTGCGCCCCGTCCGGCGGTCGACTGGGCACGTGCGACCTTGGCCAGCCTCGTCACGGTCGGCCTCGCGGCCGGTCTGGCCGAGGATGCGGCCGGTTCCCAGGTCGTCGCCGCGCTGCGGCAGCTCGAACAGGCGCTCGACGGCGTGCCGCTGCGCCAGTCGTGGCGCGAGTTCCGCGCGCTGCTGGACCAGCATCTGGAAACCTCGACGTTTCGCCCGGACGTCGACCCGGCACTGCCGCGCGTGCCGCTGGTGACGCTGGACCAGACGGCCGGCCTGTCGGCCGACGTCATCGTGCTGGCCTCGGCCACCCGCGCTGCGCTGCCGGGTGCGGCGCCGGGTGAAGTGCTGTTCAACCATGCCGTGCGCGGCGAGCTGGGACTCGACGGCTGGCCGATGCGGCAGGCCCTGACCCTGAGCCGGCTGCGGGCGCTGCTCGAAGCTGCACCATCAGTCGTCGCCAGCTTCGCGGCCGACGAGGACGGCGATGCACCGCAGCCCTCGCCATGGCTCGAAGCGTTCGCCGCGCAGGCGGTCGCCGCCGGTCACGACACGCCACTCGATGAACGACTCGCCGCGCGAGCCGGCACGGCCGCCACCCAAGTCGCACCGCAGCGTCCGATCGACGTGCAGCCGATGGCGATGCCGGCGCCGCCGGCCGACGCCGCGCTGCTGCCGGTCAGCCTCAGCGCCGGTGGCCATCAGCAACTGATCGACTGTCCGTACCGCTGGTATGCCAACCGCCAGTTGCGCCTCGACGCCGGGCAGGATCCGGATGCCGACCCGAACCGCAGCGACTATGGCGACCGCGTGCATCGCATCCTGTGCGCGTTCCATGCGCAGCACGAGGACGCGCTTCCGCCGCCGTACGCGGGCGCGGCCGATGCGACCGCGATCGCCGCCCACCTCGCACGGCTGGCCGATGCGGTCTTCGCGCCGGATCTGGCTGCACGCCCGCTGGCGGCGGTCTGGCGCCGCGAGTTCGCCGCCGTCACGCCCTGGCTGGCCGAGCAGCTTGCCGAGCGGCTCGATGCCCGGATCGAGGTCGAGGTCGACCTGCCGCGCGAGCGCGCCGGCTGGCAGATCGGCGGCCGGGTCGATCGCGTCGAACACCGCGACGCCGGCGCCACCATCGTCGACTACAAGACCGGCCGCGCCGCGGAGCCCGCCGACATCGTCGCGGGCGAAGCGGTGCAGCTACCGCACTACGCGCTGGCGATCCACGATCCGGCGGCGATCGAGTACTGGCGGCTCGGCGGCGACCTGGCCCCGCACAAGCGCGTGGTGACGGTGCCGGACGAGACCTTGACGCCGCTGCTGGCCGCGATCGAAACCCGCCTGCAATCGCTGCGCACGCGGCTGGCGGCCGGCCATGCGATGCCGGCCAACGGCACGGCGGCAATCTGCGAGCATTGCGATCACAGCGGCCTGTGCCGGCGCGGCACGTGGATCGCCCCGCCATGAACGTCGCGCTCGATCCCGCCCGTTCGGTCAGCGTCGTCGCGTCCGCCGGCAGCGGCAAGACCTGGCAGCTGGTGTCTCGCATCGTGCGCCTGCTGCTCGACGGTGCCGACCCCGGCGGCATCCTCGCGCTGACCTTCACCCGCAAGGCCGCGTCCGAGATGCGCGAGCGGGTCGAGGCGCGGCTGCGCAGTCTGGCTTACGCCGAAGATGCGGCACTGGATCGCGAGCTGCGCACGCTCGATCTGGAACCCTCCCCGGCTCTCCGGGCGCTGGCCCGCAGCCAGTATCCGCGCCTGCTGCAGGCGCCGTTCGGCCTGCGCGCGCTGACCCTGCATTCGTTCTGTCAGGACCTGCTGACCCGATTCGCGATCGAGGCCGGCATTCCGCCGGGCTACACCTTGCTCGAGGACGAGCGCGACGTGCTGGCCGAGGCCTGGGCCACGCTGCTGGAATCGCTGCGCCGCCAGCCCGGCAGCGCCGAAGCTGCGGCCTTCCGGCAACTGATCGACGACGGCGCCAGCGAGCACGCGCTGCGCGGCTGGCTCGAAGGCTTCGTGGCCCAGCGCAGCGACTGGCGCGCCCTCGTGCAGGACTGGCCGGCGGACGAGCAGGTCGAGCATTACCGCGCGCTGCTGGCCGATGAACTCGGCGTCGATCCGGATGACCCCGCGCCGCCGGAGTCCGCGCTGATGACGGCGGCCGTCGAGACCGAGCTGATGGCGCTGCACGACCTGCTGGTCGAGTGCAAGGGCCTCGGCACCCTGAAGCCCGAGATGGCGGGTACCGCGCTGGCTGCGCGCGACCCGGAAAGTCGTTTCCTCGCCGCGTGCAAGCTGCTGACCGGCGACGGCGAGCGACGGTCACTCCGGCAGAAGAAGGACGTCGGCGACGCGGCGTTCGCCCGCATCGTCGCCGCCTACAACGCGGTCTGCGCGGTGCTGGATGCCATCGCCTCGGCTCGCCTCGCCCGCCGCAACTGGCAGCGCGGCGTGGCCGCCGCCACGCTCGGCATCCGGCTGCTGGCCGCGCGCGACGAGGCGCTGCGCGCCCGCAACGCGCTCGGTTTCGATGATCTCGAATGGCATGCCTGGAAGCTGCTGCGCGGCCCGGATCGCGACTGGGTGCAGTACAAGCTCGACCGTCGCATCGAACATCTGCTGCTCGACGAATTCCAGGACACCAGCCCGACGCAATGGGCGCTGCTGCTGCCGATCCTCGACAACATGGCCGATGACGGCGAACGCCGCCGCAGCGCGTTCGTCGTCGGCGATCCGAAGCAGAGCATCTACGGCTTCCGGCGCGCGAATCCCGAACTGCTGCTGCGCGCCGGCGAGCACCTGCGAGACCGGCTCGGCGGGGTCTCGATGCCGCTGAACAAGTCGCGCCGCAGCGCCCCGGCGGTCATCGCCTTCGTCAATGCGCTGTTCACCGGTGATGACGCCACCGCGATCGGCTTCGCGCCGCACGACACCTGGCGCCGCGACGACTGGGGTGCGGTCGAAGTGCTGCCGCGGGTCGTGCCGGATGCCGAAACCCTCGCCGCCGCCGTCGCCGAGAAGGCCGCGCGCAAGCAACTGGTCGTTGGCACGCTGCGGGATCCGCTGACCGAGGCGCGCGAGGATGAAGAAGCCAGCCTCGCCGCGCGCGAGGGCGCGCAGGTCGCGGCCCGCATCCGCGCGCTGGTCGAGGCACGGCTGCCAGTCGCCGTCGATGGCCAACCACCGCGCCCGCTGGCGTGGGATGACGTGATGATCCTCGCGCGCGAGCGCACGCACCTGCGCGCAATCGAGGCCGCGCTGGCGGCGGCGCGCATTCCGTTCGTCGGGTCGGCACGCGGTGGTCTGCTCGATACCGTGCTCGGCCGCGATGTCATGGCACTGCTGCGTCTGCTCGACAGTCCTCAGCGCGATCTCGATCTGGCCCATGTGCTGCGCTCGCCGATGTTCGGCGCCAGCGATGCCGATCTGATGCAACTGGCGCTGGCGCGCGACGACGGCCGCGACTGGTACAGCCGCCTGCTGGCGCTGGCGGCGCGACGCGAACCGCGCCCGCCGCTGGCGCGCGCGGCGGATGCGATCGCATCGTGGCTGCAGGCCGCCAGCCGCCTGCCGGCGCACGACCTGCTGGATCGCATCGACGGCGAACTCGATCTGGCGTCGCGCTACGAAACGGTGATGCCGGCGGACCGCCGCATCCGCGCCAATCTCGGCGCGCTGCTGCAGCAGGTGCTGAACAGCGATCAGGGCCGCTACCCGACCCTGGGCCGGCTGAACCGCGAACTCGCGACGCTGGCGGCCGCCGGCAAGCACGCGCCGGACGAGGCACCGCCGGCAACGGCCGACGCCGTCCGCGTGATGACGGTGCATGCCTCGAAGGGCCTGGAGGCGCCCGTCGTGTTCGTCGTCAACACGGCACCGAAGCCGAACAGCCGCGATGCCGGCTGGCTGGTCGACTGGCCGTCCGATGCGGACCGTCCGCGCGCCATCGTGCTGGTCGGCAACAAGGCCGAGCGCGATGCCCGCAGCGCGGCACTGGTCGAAGCCCGGCGTCAGCGGCAGGACCGCGAAGCGCTGAACCTGCTGTACGTCGCGACCACGCGGGCCCGGCAATACCTGTTCGTGTCGGCGTTCTCGCAGAAACAGGAAGACGCGACGCGGCGCTGGCATCAGCACGCGGTCGATGCGATGACGGCCCTGGTGGCCGCGCACGGGGCGAATCCGTTGCCAGCGGCGCCCGCCGGAACGCTGGGCATCCAGCTCGGCGACTTTCCGGTGCTGCCGGCAGACGCGGCGATCGAGCCGGCGATCATTGACGCCGCCACCGAATCGCCACGCCTTCGCGAGCGCCTGCCGCCGCTGCCACGCGCTCGCGCCACGCCATCGGACGGCAGCCGCAGCGCCCGCGATCCGGACGCCGTGCTGCGCGGTCGCGCGATTCACTGGCTGATCGAGCAACTCGCCCGCGGCCGCCCGGTGCAGGACGACGCTGTCGCCAGCCAGTTGCAGGCGCAGTTCGGCGAGCCGGTCGATCCGACCCTGGTCGCCGGCTGGCTGGCCGAAGCCCGGCGCGTGCTCGCCGCGCCGGCACTGGCGATGCTGTTCTCGTCGCCGAACATCCTTCGCGCGTGGAACGAGGTGCCGGTGCAGTGGCAGGAGGACGACGGCCGCGCCGCGTCCGGCGTCATCGATCGGCTGATCGACGACGGCGCGCGGCTGTGGATCGTCGACTACAAGACGGCACCGCGCCCGGATGCCGCCGCGCTGGACGCAGCCCATCGGCCGCAGCTCGCGCTGTATGCCGACGCGATTGCCCGCGTCTTTCCCGGCCGCGCGATCCGCGCCGGGCTCGTCACCACGGTCAACGCGCAGTGGCTGCCGCTGATCGAACGCGCGTGATCGAGCCGCGCGAGACGGTAAGCCCGAACCGCACGCTGAACCGGCATCGTCACCGCACTGTCTGAACCTTGCATCAAACTGTGGTCGACGCGGCACCTTGCCGCGCCAGGTATCCGGAGAAACCCGTTGTGCGTGTGCTGACTGCTGTCGTTGCCGTTGCCGCCGCCCTGCTGTCCGGCTGCGCCACCACCCGCTTCATCGAGCCGACCGAGCTCGAACTCGGCCACGCGCCCGGCCCGCACGCGTCGGACATCGGCGAGGACGGCTATCTGCAGGTGCAGGTGTCAAGCAATCTCGGCGGCAATGCCGAGCGGATCAAGTTCTACGGCAGCGATGCACCGAAGCTGATCGTGGTCACCGCCAAGCTGCAGCCGAATGCCGGGCCCCAGCGCGACCAGCCGGCGCCGGAAGTGCCGATCCTGAGCTACGACGTCGGCAAGGCCACCAGCGAAGACCTGACCGCCCGGACCCTGGCCGGCGGCATCGTGGTGAAGGCCGGCTCGCTGTCCGGCGCGGCGACCTTGACCCTGATCGTCCGCGGCATCACCGAGAGCGGTGCTGCGACCCTGGGGCCGCTGATGGAAACGATCAAGAAGACGCCGGCCGCGATCAGCGGCGCCGCGACCATCCTCGGCGGCGTGCCGATCACCGCGTTCCAGACCCTGGTGGTGCCGCTGCTCGAGAAATCGGCCGGCAATGCCAACCAGAAGTGGGAGAAGAAGAAGGAATACACGTTCCAGATTGAGGACGGGCTCGATTCCCTCGATGGCCGCGTCGTGGCCTTCCTGCTGCTGACCGAGGACAAGCGCGAGCCGCTGAAAGCGGAACTGTGCACGATCGACTACGAGCGCCCGAAGCTGTGCCTGACCCGCGACAACGTCACCACACCGCTGACCACGCCGTACCTGCTGTTCGATCTGCGGGTCAGCGACTATCGGCCGATCGACGATCTGGTGCCGCAGGGTGGCCCGTGCAGCACCGACCGCACCGTGCTGGCGAAGACTGCCGACGCCATCGCCGCCGGCGCGCTGACTGCCCGTCAGGCGTTTCTCGAAGACCTGATCGTCAAGCGTCGCCTGGTACTGGCCGATATCCGCGACTCCGGTGGCTCGATCGATCGGTTGTCGCGCGCGGCGTGGCGCTACGAGCGCCTGCCGGAACCGGCGCCCGACAGCCCGCGCCATGCCTACTGGAAGAAGCATCTCGCCGCGCGCAGCCAGCGGGTCGATGAATGCATTACCGAAACCCTGGCCGCCACCGCGCTCAGCACCCGCCGCGCGTGGAACACGCTGATCGACGGCTACCGCGCCATCGATGACGTCGAGGACGCGCTCCATCGCAATGCCGACAACCCGGTGCCGGACGCGGCAGACGCGGCCAAGGTCGAGATCGCGTTGCGCAAGCTCAACACCGCCGAGGCGATTCCGGCGATCGACGCGGAATCGCGCGCCTATCTGGTCGCCGGCATCAGCAATGGATCGAGCCTGCTCGAACGCTGGTATCGCGCCGAAGTGCTGCGGATCACCGGCACCACCAGCAGCCCGGATACGGCGGCGGCGGAACTGAAGCGCATGCTCGCGCGTACGCGCTGCACCGCCTGCGTCAGCGTCATCAATGGCGCGCTGACCTCGCTGCAATCCGGCGCCAGCACCCGCAGCACCGAAGCCGCCGTGCGCCGGGACGGCCTGGTCGTCGATGCCGTGCGCACCGGTGCGCGTGTCGATGCCGCACGCTCGGTCAGCGACGCCCGCGCCGGCGGCACGGAGGCGCTGCGCGATGCGGTGGACCGCAGCCTGGAGGTCAAGCCGTCGGAAGCGAGTGCGGCACCGACGCTCGACGCGCTGCACGACCGCGTCGATATCCAGCGTGACCGCGCCGATGCTTCGCTGGACCGTGCGTCGCCGCCGGCTTCGCCTCCGGTCGAAGCCAGCCCGTAGCACCCGTACGGACCCGGACTTCGGGACTGCATTCACATCCACCCGAGCCTTCTGCCCACCTGTTGAAGGCCGGCTCTGGGCGGCCGGGGAGCATCCGCACGGCGCTTCCATGGCACGAACGGCGATCCGTCCGCCTCGCGGGACGACGGTTTCCGAGGCGACCACGGAATCCGCCGAAACGGCGTGCGCAGCATGAATTCGGGACGCTCGGGGCTGTCCCGTCATCGACGTTTCATTGACGATGAGCGCTGATCCCGCTGCATGGAGTGCGCGACATGTCCTCGACCCTTTCCCGCCGGAATGCTCTGGCCATCACGCTGATCACGACTGCGTTCGCTGCCCCCGCCATGGCGGACCGCGGGCCTGACGCCGCCACCGACCGTGTGGCGACAGCGGACGCCAACTCGCGTATCGGCGTTGCCCTGCCGCTGGTCGCCGTGCGCTCGGCCACCACGGATGTTGCGCTGGTCGAGGCCGATCGCCAGCGCGTCGCCGCGAAGATCGCGGCCTGTCTCGCGAACGCGGCGACGTCGGGCGGCGATGCCAGCCGGGCGTTCCGCGTCGAAGTCGCGATCACCAGCTATGACAAGGGCAACACCTACGTTCGCTCGATGGTCAGCGGCGTCGCGGCCGTCCACGCCGATCTCGCGGTGAACCTCGTGTCCCGCATCGACGGCCGCGTTGCGCGGCAGATCAAGCTGTCGCAGGAATTCGAGCCCACCGTGGTCAGCAGCTCGAACAGCCGGATCGAAGACATCGAGGACGCGCTGGCTGTCGCCGTGGCCGAGGCTGTGCGCGGCGCGGAAATGGCGATTCGTCCGGCTGATCGCGGCCCGGGCTGATCGCTCAGACGGTTGCGCGGCGGCGGAAGAAAATCAGGCTCCATAACGGGCCGAACACGAACCAGAAGAAGACCGCACCCAGCGCGTGCTGGTGCCAGATGCGCAAAGGCGCCTTGACGGCCTCATCGGCCAGCACGGCGATCATCAGCTCCAGCAGGCTCAGCGCGATGATCCACGCGACGATCGAGCGCAGCCACAGTGCCAGCTCGTGGCGCACGGCAGCCCATCCGGTGGGCGCTGGCGGCGGAATGGCGCCGCCCGCGAAGCGATGGGCGAAGTTCACGTCAGCCCATCGGATGGCGATGGCGCCGAAAGCGACCGTGAATCCGACATACACCGCCGCGAACCCGTGGGCGAAGGTCGCGGCAGTGCCGGAATGCAGGTCCAGCGCCGTGAACGCGAGCAGCAGCAGATCGATCGCCGGCAGGCTCCGCAGCAGCCAGCGGCTCGCGCCTTCCCGACGCAGCCGGTAGCGGACGACGAGGCTCAGCAGCAGCACCAGCCAGAACCCGATCTCGCAGCCGACGATCAGCAGGTAAAGCATGAATGGCCTCGCAGCGGGTGGCGCGTCGCCCCCGTTGATCCTGACGCCGATGGCGTCGATGCGAATTCGCGCGGCGACTTCAGCAATGAGCGCGGCTTGCTCGCCGTCGCGGAGCCGTCGACGCGGATATCAGGCGCTGGCCGGCCCGGGATGGCGACGCTGGATCTCCGCCACCGACTCGGCAACCAGTTGCGCAAGCACCTGGGCATCGAGATCGGCCAGCCGCCGGAAATAGAGGCAGGCCTTGCCCATCCTGTGCTTGCCGAGCCTTGCCAGCAGCGCCTGCTGTTCGGGGCTTTCGGCCACCAGATAAACGACCAGGTCCTTGCCGCGGACGGCGAAGCCCGTCAGGCACGACTCGCCGGTACGGCCGCTTTCATAGGTGTACCGATAGCTGCCGTAGCCGACGATGCTGGGCCCCCACATCCGGGGCGACTGCCGGGTGACCGTCTTCAGCAGGGTCATCAGCTTCGTGCAGTCGTCCCGCTGTTCGCCGCTGGCCTTCGACGACAAATACTCGTCGACATCGACCGCTGTGGGCTTCGTCTTGGCTTCGGACATCGACTGGGACTCCGTACCGGGTGGATATCGGCGATGACGACGGCTTCGCGCCGCGTCTGACCACGATCAACTTGCCAGAGACACTCGCCACTCGGCAATGACGCGCCTCGCCATCGGCCATCAAAGCCGTTGCTGAATGGTTCTCGCAATGCCTCATCCCGCGTCGGCAACGCGGTCAACCGCTGGACGCTTCTCCGGACACCGCCGTTGGCAAAGCGTTGGATCCCGATGGGTATTCCGTGGGGACCTCGGCGAGCCATCCGGACAAGGCTCGCTTGCCGGTGACGGATCGACCGTCGCCTGCCGCAAGCCGCCCATTCCACGAGGAACTCCCGATGTCCGACAACAACCCGCCGCGCCACCCCATCGTGTTTGGAGAAACGGTGATCGTGGGCGCCAAGCAAACGAGCAGCGTCACCCGCGTCGCTGGCCAGATCTCCGTGCTGTTCGACCGACTGGGAGCCGCGGCCTGGCGCGATCAGCCGTCCGCCAGCCACGCGGTCGAGATCGTGATCCCGATCATCGAGGCTGCGGGGAACGCAGCGGTGATCATCGACATGCGCGGCCAAGGTGGCACCTACAGTGACGGTACCGCCCTGGTGGTGGCCCACGACGGCAATCTCGATCAGACCGCTCGCTTCGACGAACCGCGCGATTTCCATACGGGCTGGGCGTGCCCGGTGTTCGCCGGCCAGCGCCTGCGGCTCAGCCTGCTGGTGACGGCACGGCAGGGCGATCAGGCGAACAGCGATGCGCTGGTGCAGGTCGATTCAATCGACATCACGGCGGCCCAGGCGCCGAGTGGGACGATGTCGAAGCCGCTGCCGACAGCGGAGCGCATGAAAAAGCTGCGTTGAAGGCGTCTGCACGTCGTATGACCGCTCGCGGGTCGCGCTTCGGCGCAACGAGGCCACGGTCGAGGTCGTCGCGCCGTCCGGATGAAACGGACGTTGCCCGGTTTCGATTCAGCTTGAACGGAGGCTGGCGTCCTGTGCCAGCAACCGTTCGACCAGTTCGTGGTCGGCAGGCTTGTCGACGTCCACCGCGGCGCGGCCGAACGGCATGTCGACGACGGCCGGAACCGCCCCGCCGGCCAGCACGCCGAGACGCTGCATCGCACTGGCGAGGCTCAGCCAGCCCACGGCGTAGCGCAGCGCGTAGCTCGGACCGAGCAAGCGCAGCATGCGGATCGGCTGCTTGCGCAGCGCTTCGACATGCTTCCACAGCTCGGCGAGGCCGTTGGCCTTCGGTGTGGCGAAATAGAACAGGTTGCAGCCGCTGTAGTGCGCCTCGCGGAAGCGCAGCCAGGTGCGCTGCGTCCCGGGCGTGGCGGCCAGCACGACGTCCGAACGCGCGAGCCCCAGCGCGGCATCGGCACCGGCCGGCACATGGCCGAGGAAATGGCTGACCCAGGCCGGCTGCAGCAGCGCGTGGTCGGCGGTGGTGATCAGGATCGGGGCCGGATGCTGCGCAAGCGCGGCCACGACACTGCGGCTCGGGCTGCCGGCGGCAGGAAAGGTCTCGACCGGCTTGCCGTTGGCGGCAGCCGCCAGCCCGGGCAGCACGCGAACCAGTTCCGGCGCTTCGATGATGACGACGATCCGGGCGATTTCCGGTGTCTGACCGAGCGCAGCGATCACGCGCAGCAGCATCGGCACGCCGCCCACCGGGATCAGCGCCTTGTGCGGCACGCTGAACGCCTGCGCCATCGGATCATCCGGCCCGCGCGATCCGGCCAGCACGAGCGCGGTCAGGCCGGTCTTGATCGATGCCGCCATGTCAGGCGAGCGTCTTGCCGTAGACCCGATAGGTCTTGTACGCGACACCGCCCAGCGCTTCGTTCAGATGCCGCATCGGCAGGTTGTCTTCCAGAATCCACGACAGCTCGGCACTTTCGTAGCCGAGCTTGCGGGCCTCGGTACGCATCGCGTCGATGATCATCACCGGAATCACGGCCCGGGCCAGACCCGCGCAATGCTTGCTCTTGCGCACGCCCATCAGCGGCACGCGCACGGTCTTGACCTTCTTCACCTTCAGGCGCCACAGCAGCTTGGCCCAGCCGAACGGCAGCAGCTTGCCATCGAGACCTTGCAGCGCCTCGTTGATGTTCGGCAGCGACACGCCGAAGGCGATCGGAATGTCGTCGACGTCGACGAACCAGACCATGCGCTCGCTCAGGATCGGTCGCATGGCCTTGGCCAGATGGTCGGTATCGGCCGCGGTCAGCGGCTCGAACCGCCAGTTTTCGGACCAGGCGTCGTTGAAGATCGCCGTGATCGATTCGATGTCCTTCTCGTACTGCTTGAAGCTCAGGTGGCGCAACTTGAAGTTCGGCGGCAGCGGGCGGCGAATCAGCGCTTCGATGTTGCGCGGCAGCGGCTGGGTGATGTCGGCCAGATACGCGTACATGTCCTTGGCCTTGGCATAGCCCAGCGCTTCGATCTGCGTGGCGACGTACGGCAGGTCGTGCCCCATCATCAGCATCGGCGGCGTGTCGTAGCCCTTGACCAGCACGCCGGTTTCTTCGTTGATCGACAGGTTGAAAGGCCCCAGCACGTCGCGCATGCCCTTGGCCTTGAGCCAGCCTTCGGCGGTGGCGAACAGGGCCTGAAAGATCGCCGGATCGTTGTCCGCCGCGATCATGCCGAAGTGACCGGTGCCGCCCGGTCCCGAAGCCTTGCTGACCTGCGCCGAGATCCGGCCGACATCGCGACCGCCTTGCACCGCAAGCCAGAACTTCACCTCGGTATGCGCGAACAGAGGGTTCTTCTTCGGCGACAGCGCTTCCTCGCGCTCCATGTCCAGCGGCGTGATCCAGTTCGGATCGTGGGCAGAGATCCGCGATGGCAGTCGAATGAAGCGCTTCATCTCCGCCCGCGACTCGACGGGAATGATGCGGATCGGGCCTTCGGCGGCGGCAGCGGTCATCGGGTGCATCTCCAGTTGCAGCGGGCGCGGCCTGCCGTGGTCGGCAGGCCTCTGTGCAGGATAAGGGTCAATGCGATTGGCGGCAGGGTGCCGCCCGTGGCGCGCTCAATGGCGATCCAGCCGCTGGACGAAGAACAGACCCAGCAGCGAGAACGCCAGCGGCGTGCTCCATGCGGCCAGGCGCGGGCTGATCGTCCCGGCTTCGCCGAGTGCCGCCATCATGCCGTTCAGCAGCAGGAACAGCAGGCCGCAGACCAGCGCACCGAGCACCTGCACGCCGCCGGCACCGCCGCGGGTCAGCGCGATGGCGACCGGTGTCGCGATCAGCAGCATGATCAGCGCCGCCAGTGGATCGGTCAGCGCCCGCGCGATGCGCGTGCGGTAGAACGATTCGGTCTTGATGCCGGACTGGTTGCCGGCCAGCACGGCCGCGGCGAGGCCGCTCGACACATAAGGCTCCGACGCCGACAGCCGCATCAGATCGGCCGGCTTCAGGCGCGTGTCCCATGGCATCGCAGCGGCCACCGCGGCGGTACTGCCGGCGCGAAGATCGGTGCTGACCGCGTCAACCAGCGTCCAGGCGCCATTCGCGTATTCCGCTCGGGCGGCGACCACGCGGCTGGTCAGCAAGCCGTCGTCGTCACGGCGATAGATGCGGACATCGTCGAGGCGATGGCCATCCGGCAGCACCTGCGCCACGCCGACCACGGCACCAGCGGTGCGGAACCACAGCAGTTCGGTGTCGACGTCCTTGTCCGGCGACGGCGGCAGGCTGGCCCACCATGCGGTCAGCGCCTTCTGCGATTTCGGCACGATCACTTCGGCCAGCAGCCAGTGCAGCCCGCCGATGACGATGACCGTCGGCAGCAGCGCCAGCAGCACGCGGCGGAACGGCAGGCCGGCGGCGCGCATCGCGCAGATCTCGTTCTGGCGCGACAGGGTCGAGAACGCGAAGATCGCGCCGAGCAGCGCCGCCAGCGGCAACGCCTGCAGCAGCACGCTCGGCGAGCGCAGCGCGGCGTAGTGGCCGATGCCGAGCAAGCCCTGACCGCGGCTCAGGATATCGGTGGAGATTTCAAGCAGATCGAGCACCTGAAACAGCCCGCCGAGCGCGCACAGCACGGCGAACGTGCGCATCGCGAGCAGACCCCGCAGGTAGCCGCCGAGCGATCCCGGCAGGAAGAGCTTGGTCATGCCGCAGCCTTCCTGGCCGGCCGCAGCCGACGCGCGATGGCGCTGGTCACGTCCTCGACGCGGGCCACCGCGCGGGTCACCGGGTTGTCGCCCGGGCGCGCCAGGCTCTGGCTGTAGATCCAGATGCAGATTGCGGCGAACAGCAGCCACGGCCCCCAGACACCGAGCATCGCCGGCACCTTGCCCGATTCGGTCAGGCTTTCGCCGAGCTGCAGGCTGTGATGGAACAGCAGCATCATCACCGCCGCGACGATCAGGCTGGCGGTGCGCTTGCCGCGCTTGGCCGACATGCCGAGCGGAATCGCCAGCAGCGGCAGCAGCGGCAGCGACAAGGTGCGCGCGATGCGGCCGTTCACTTCGCCGCTGATCTTGGCCGGCGTCAGCGGCTCCGCCGGTGCCGGCAGGCCGCCGCGCCACAGTTCGAGGAAGGTCTGTTCGCGCTCGCTGCCACCGCGGGCGCGGAACGGCGGCGCGTCGGGCGTGAACGCGGTGTTGCTGTCCATTTTCTGGAAGCGCACCGCCAGCAGGTCCTGCCCGGGCTTGTCGCGGAAATGCTCGCCGTGATCGAGCGACAGCAGCAGCCAGCGACCATCGCCGGACGGCGTCAGCGTGCCGGTTTCGCCGGTGGTCAGCTCCTCGCGGCCCTCGACGGTGCGGCGGATGAAGACATGCCGCAGGTTGCGGCCGGTGGCGTCGACCTGATCGGCCGTCAGCGTGTAGCCGTTGCCGGCACTGGCGAACGTGCCCGGCTGCAGGCGCGCATCCCAACCCGCGTTCAGTGCCGAATACATGGTGGCGCGATAGGCGTAGCGGGCATACGGCTGCAGTGCGCCGAAGACCCAGGCGGTGAGCAGCATCAGCACGATCGATACCGCGAGGAACGGCCGCGTCAGCCGGGCAATCGACTGGCCGCCGGCCAGGTAGGCATCGAGCTCGTTCTCGTCGCCGAGCTTCGACACGACCACGAACAGCGCCACGAAGAACGCGGCCGGCAGCGCCAGTCCGAGGTAGTGCGGAATCAGGTCGACCACCAGCTTGAACACCGCCGGCAGCGCATGGCTGTTCTCGGCCAGGATGTCGAACAGGCGCAGCAGGCGTTCCAGCAGCAGCGCCACCAGCACGGTGCCGAGGCAGATCAGCAGCGTCGGAATCAGCTGCCGCAGCAGATAACGGTCGAGGATCGTCGGCATCAGCGTCGAGTCGGCAGGCAGCGCGCGGGGGTCGGGAGCATCGTCAGGCGGTGGTGGCGGCTGCGAAAAACGAAGACGGGACGCAAGAAAGTCGAGCGGAAGATTAGCCGGTGACGCCGTTCGCTGCACCGGATGCCGGCAGCAGCAGCCGGTAACTTCCGGCAGCGGCGAAACGCTGGTCCTGCGGCTGCCAGCGCCGCGCGTGCACCGCCAGATGCCAGCCACGCACGGTGCGCTCGATCTCGATCAGGTTCCAGCGCGCGCCTTCGTCCTTCGGGTTCGGGATGGCGGAGATCGATGGCACGCCGAGCACCGGAATCAGACCCTGCGGCCCGCGCAGCGGGTCGAAGCGGGCATCGCGCGAATGGCCGTGCAGCACCAGTTCGGCTCCCGTCCGGGCAAGCACGGCGCGAAACGCGCTGCGATCGACCAGCGCCTTGCGCGCGGTCACCACGCCCTCCGCCGGCGGGTGATGCAGCGTCACGATGCGCGCGAAGCCGCGCTGACCAAGGTCCACGAGCCGCGCTTCGAGCGCCAGCAGCTGTTCGGCGCCCAGTTCGCCGCTGGCAAAACCAGGTGGTGTCGGGATTGCGCTCGACAGGCCGATCAGCGCGACATCGCCGCGAATCCGCACGAACGGAAAACCGGTGGCGCCGTCATCGCCGCGCAGCCACGGCTGCCAATGGTCCCAGCCGTCCGCCGCCGGCATTGGCACCAACGCGTCGTGATTGCCCGGGACCACGGTCACCGCATCGGCCGGGCCCAGCGCTTCGAGCCAGCGGGCGGCCGCCACGAACTCGCTGGGCAGCGAGAAATTGGTGATGTCGCCGCTGACCAGCCAGTGATCCAGCGCGTGGGCGCGAATGTCGGCAACCGCCGCCGCCAGGACTTCCGGCCGCTGCAGCGCGCTGCGGCCGCGCGCCCACGACAGGCGGCTCAGCGCGCGCTTGGAGAAGCGATCGGACAGCGACGGCGCCGGTACGTCGACATGCAGGTGGGGATCGGAGCAGTGCGCGAGACGGAACATCAGACAGGCTTCGGGACAGGGTCGTGGCAGTTTCGGAGCAAGGTCAGGCCGAATCGGGGGTGATTCCCCGCTTGAACCCACTGGGGGATGCAGCGCTCGACCATACGGTGAGCCGCGTTGCGAACCGTCGCAATGCACCATAATACGCGCGCTTTTTCATGGCCTTCTGATGATCTTCCGCCCGCTCCGCACCCGTTCCGACTGCTTCGCCGCCGCGCCGCGTCCGCGCTGCCGCCGGCCGGCATGATCCGGATCGGGATCATCCGCAACCCGAACAGCCAGCGGAACAAGCGTCTCGGAGATCGGCTGTCGTCGGTCGTGGTGCCGGCCGGCATCGAACTGCTGCGGCTGGACCCCCGCTCCGCCGACGATGTCGCCGAGGTCGTCAAGGCTTATGGCGAACGGGGCGTGACGCATCTGATCGTCGATGGCGGCGACGGCACGCTGCGCGACGTGATGAGCGCCCTGCCCCCGGCCTTCGGCGATCGACTGCCGACCCTGATGCTGATGTCCGGCGGCAACGCCAACCTCACCATCCAGGATGTCGGCGGCGCCGGCTACGGGCCAGACGCGCTGCAGCGACTGCTCGGGACGCTGGTCACCGGTCAGGGTGCGCGCCGGGTGCAGCGTCGGCCCGTCGAGCTGCGCTGGCCGGATACCGCCCGGCCACCGGTGCTCGGTTTCTTCGTCGGTGCCGCAGCGTTCCACAAGGGCTGGAAGCTCGCGGTGGGTGCCGTGCACGACCGCGGCCTGCTGCATGGTCCCGCGGTGATGGCGACGATGGCCAGCGCGGTCTGGCAGACGCTGGCCGGCGGGCCGACCAGCGAGTGGCAAGCCGGCACGACGATGGGCATCGGCGTCGACGACGAACCGGAACGCGAAGGCAAGCGTTTCGTGTTCCTGTGCACCAGTCTGCACCGGCTGTTCAACGGCATCTACCCGTTCTTCGATCACGGCGAGTCGGCGCTGCGCTGGCTCGATGTCGATGCGCCGCCGCAGCGGCTGACGCGCTCGCTGCCGGCGCTGCTGAAAGGCCGCCCGAGCGCGTGGATGCGTGAATCCGGCTTGTATCGCAGCGGCGGCGCGCAGAAGCTTTCGCTGCGGATCGAAGGTCCGCTGGTGGTCGATGGCGAGGCGCACACGCCCGGCGTCTACGGCCGCGTCGAACTCCATGCCGGCCCGCTGCTCGACTTCCACTCACCGCTGAACCACTGACGCCTGCCGCATGACCGCTCCGCTGATCTCTGCCGCCGAAGCCGCACGCGCCGCGCTGAAGGCGCTGCTGGCCGACGAACTGGCGCTGGACCTGCCGGACGGCGTGCGCGCGGCGGCCGAGGTGCTGGCCGCGCGCGGCCACGGCTCGGTCAACACCGTGCTGTTCTACGGCTCGAACCTGCGCTCCGGCGCGCTGGATGGCGTGCTCGACTTCTACGTGCTGGTCGACTCGCTGCGCGGCTGGTATCGGCGCCGCCTGCCGGCCGCCGCCAATCGCGTGCTGCCGCCGAACATCCTGTATCTCGAACACGATTACGAAGGCCACAAGCTGCGCGCCAAGGTCGCCGTGCTGCGCAGCGATCAGTTTCTCGGCGCGATGGCACGCGGCAGCCTCGACACGACGATGTGGGCGCGCTACAGCCAGCCCGCCGCGATTGCCTGGGCGCGCGATGGCGACGCCCGCGATGCCGCTGCCGAAGCGATCACCGAAGCCGTGATCAGCGCATCCGGCTGGGCGGCGCGGCTCGGGCCATTGTCCGGTCGTGCGCGGGACTTCTGGCAGGCGCTGTACAAGCGCACCTACAGCGCTGAACTGCGGGTCGAGAAAGCCAGCCGCACCGACACGCTCATGGCCTATGGCGGCGAGCGCTACGACACCGTGCTGCCACTGGCCTGGACCGCCGCCGGCCTGCCGTACTCGGCCGACAGCGAAGGCCGCCTGCAGCCGCAGATCGATGACATGACCCGCCACGCTGCCAAAGCCGGCTGGGCGCTGCGCCACGGCATCGGCAAGCCGCTGAACTTCATCCGGCTGGTCAAGAGCGCGTACACCTTCGATGGTGGTGTCGACTACCTGCTGTGGAAGATCGAACGGCACAGCGGCCTGAAGGTCGAGCTGAAGCCGTGGCAGCGGCGCCACCCGATTCTCGCCGCGCCCGGCGTGCTGTGGATGCTGCGGCGGAAAGGCGCGATCCGGTGACGGAGCCGCCAGCCGCTGCCCCGGCGCCCGATCTCGCGCCCGCAGCAGCCGTTGCGCCCGGCGGTGCGCTGGGCCGCGTGTTCCGCAATGCCGGCAAGCTGCTCGGCGGCAAGGTGGCGGCCGGTCTGATCGGGCTGGTCTACCTGTCGCTCGGCGCGCGTACGCTCGGCCCCACCGACTTCGGTCTGCTGGTGTCGATCAACTTCTACGCGCTGCTGGTCGGCAACTTCTGCGTGCTGCAGGGCTGGCACACCCTGGTGCGCTACGGCAGTGGCGACCTGATGACGCAGCACCCGGAAGACTTCGTCGCGCTGTGGCGCTACGTCGCGAAGATCGAGATCGCCAGCGGCGCTGCCGCCATCGCGCTGTGCGCGGCACTTTCAGGCATCGTCGGCCAGCATCTCGGCTGGCCGGACTCGATCGCCGCCCTCGCCGTGCTGTATTCGCTGGCGATCATCTCGAACACGCAGACCACCCCGGCCGCGGTGCTGAACCTGTTCGGGCGCTTCGACCTGCTGTCGTTCCAGCAGGCCAGCGGCCCGCTGGTGCGGCTGATCGGCGCGGGGCTCGCGTGGTGGCTCGATGGCGGGCTGACCGGCTTCATCCTGGCCTGGCTCGCCGGTTCGATACTCGAGGGGCTGATCCAGTGGGCGCTGGGCCTCGGCGAGCTGCATCGGCGCGGCCTGCTGCGCCAGCCGCGCGAGCACGCGGCGGTCATGGCGATCCGGCAGCGCCATCCCGGCATCATCAAGTTCCTGCTGACCAACAATCTCGACATCGGCCTGACCGATGCCTCGAACCGCATCACCCCGCTCGCCGTCGGCGCGCTGCTGACGCCGGCCGCGGTCGGCCTGTATCACGTGGCGCTGCGCATCGGCATGGTGCTGCAGCAGCCGATGCTGATCATCAGCCGCACCGTCTACCCGGAGCTGGCGGCGATTGCGGCCCGAGGTGAGCAGGCGCGGCTGCGGCGGCTGGTGCTGCGCACCGGCGCGATCTCGATGGCCGGCGGCATCGTGCTGGTCGGCGCCTTCGCGCTGATCGGCCGCTGGCTGCTGACGACGATCGGCGGCGCCGGCTTCGACGCGACATACGGCCTGCTGCTGCTGATCGCCGTCGCGCGCACCGTGCACCTGCTCGGCTTCCCGTTCGGTTCGGCACTGGTGGCGCTGGGTCGCCCGAACACGACCCTGACCATCAACCTGATCGCCAGTCTCGGCCTGCTGCCGGTGCTGTACCTGCTGCTGCAAGCCTTCCAGCTCGAAGGCGCCGGCCTGCATGCGCTCGCGTATGCGGTCGTCACCGTCGGCGCGCTGATCGTCGCGCTGCTGCGGCTGCCGCCCGATCCTCCGAAGACGGCCTGAGCCGATGCGCATCCTGTATCTGATCAATGGCCTGAACGGCGGCGGCGCGGCGTTTCCGGTGCCGGAACTGATCGCCACCGCCGAACGCCACGGCGACACCGTGCGCGTGCTGGCGCTGATGCCGCAGGATGGCCGCGCCGCCGAGCGCTTCGATCGCGCCGGGCTCGACTGGGCGCTGATCGGCCGCGGCCCACGCGACTTCATCCCGAGCTTCCGCAAGCTGCTCGCCGAGATCCGGGCGTGGCGGCCGGACTTCATTTGGACATCGCTAAGCCGCGCCTGCGTCTACGGCCAGATCGCGGGCCGCATCACTGGCGTGCCGGTGCTGAGCTGGCAGCACAACGCCTGGCTCAAGCCCGGCAACGTTCGCCTGCTGCGCCTGACCGGCCGGTGGGCCGATCGCTGGGTTGCCGATTCCGATACCGTGGCTACGTTCACCCACGACACGCTGGGCGTCGCGCACGAGTTGATCGATGTCTGGCCGATCTTCCGCGCCCGCGGCGACGTGCCGCAGGCCAAGCCCTGCGAGCCCGGCGGCCGTTTTCGCATCGGCAGCCTCGGCCGGCTGCACCCGAACAAGCGCTACGCAGATCTGATCGATGCCACCATCTGGCTGCGTGATCGGCATCCGGAGGCGTCGAAGCGTCTCGAAATCCTGATCGGCGGCGAAGGTCCGGAACAGGCGGCACTGGCCGCGCGGATCGAACGCGCCGGCCTCGACAATCTGCGGCTGGTCGGCTTCATCGAGCGTCCCGCGGATTTCCTCGCCGGGTTGCATGGCTACGTGCAGCCGTCGCATCACGAAGGCATGTGCATCGCCGCGCATGAAGCGATGCAGGCGGCGCTGCCGATCATCGCGACACCGGTCGGCGAGTTGCAGCGCAGTGTCATCGACGGCGAAACCGGGCATGTCGTGCCGGTCGGCGATCCACCGGCGCTGGCCAAGGCGTCGCTGGCCCTGGCCGACGACCGCGCACGCGCCGCGCAGATGGGTCAGGCCAGCCGCGACCGCGTGATCGAGCGCTTCGGCGAATCGGCGTTCGATCGCGCCGGGTTTGCGGTGCTGGACAAGATGGCGGCAGTGGTGGCGCGGCGGCAGCGAGCCTGATCCTCGACCATCACGCGATCAAGCCGCCTTGCGCACTCGAACGGACATCGAGTGGCTCGGTGTCCTGCCGACGAACGCCGATGCCGGGCGGCACCGGCGTCAATGCCTCGCCTTCGAATGCAGCGCTCGCCGGGATGACCGCGCGGCGTGCCGCTCAGTCGTCCGTAGCGACCGGAATCGCCGCACCGGCCGGCATCGTCGATGGATGCACCATGCGGCTGTAGCCGGACATCGAGCGGTCGAAGATGAAGTGGCGCAGCACGCTGAGCCACGAATCGTAGGACTTCAGGTTGTCGTACGACTCCGGCGCAATCTCGCGCAGCTTCGGCAGCTTGTTCCACGGCACGGCCGGGAAGTCATGGTGCTCGTTGTGGAAACCCATGTTGAAGCACAGCTTGTTCAGCGGACCGTAGTAAGAGTACGTGTCCTGGCCTTCCTTCGTGACGTGGTGCTCCTGAATCCAGCGACCGCCAAGCGGATGCAGGCCCAGCGCGAACAGGGTCGACAGCGCCAGATAGCCGAGGGCCGCCGGCCCGAGCCAGAGATAGATCGCGACATTCACGGCGATCACCGCCAACAGGTTGGCGACGACCCAGGCGTCCCACAGTTCGACGCCGCGCTGGGCCTTGAGCTTCATCGGCCGCAGCGCCTGCGAGATCGGCAGCAGCGCCACCCACAGCGCCTTGCGCCACGGCGAGTTGCCGATCAGCTCGGCTTCCTTGTGGCTGACGATGTCCGGGTCCATGTCGTACTGGCCCAGATAGCGGTGGTGATGCAGGTGGAACTTGCGGAAGCCCATCGCCGACGGCAGCACCAGCGCAAAGTCGCAGAAGATCGCGAACAGGCGGTTCAGCGTCTGGTTCTTGAACACCAGCGCGTGCGTGCACTCGTGGATCATCACGTACAGCGCGTGATTGACGAAGGCGCCGAACAGGAAGGCGACGGCGATGAAGACCCAGGCGTCGAAGCCCGGCGCGAACGACGCGACCAACCACTGTGACGACACCAGCGCCACGATCCAGACCGCCGACATCGGATTGCGCGACATCAGCGCCCGTACTTCCGGATGTTTGGCGGCAATTTCGCGCCGCCGCGTGACATGGGAAATCGGCTCGTCGACGTAGATGAAATCGTGGCTCATGGTCAGCTCAGGACTTTCTTGAAAGGAATTCGGGCTGCGATCACGCACATCGGGCGGATCAGCGAGCAGCGGCTTCGGCGGCAATCCACCGCTCCGCAGCGGCAAGAATAGCATTCGCACCCCGCCGGGCCGAGGGCTCGTCGGTCAGGTCGAAGCTGTAGCGGAACAGTTGGCGCTGGGTGTCGAGGTAGTCGCCATGGCTGGCGAACGCATCGTCGACGTCGTCCAGAATGTGGTCGGCATTCTCGATCACCGGGCCGCTGGTCCAGTGCCGGTAGTTGCTGTCGGCCTGCCAGTCCGCGCGCTGGGCGTTGATGAACAGGCACGGCCGCGGCGTGTGCAGGAACTCGTAGATCTGGCTCGACGCGTCGCCGAGATACAGGTCGGCCGCACGGACATAGGTCATGTCGACGCTCCGCTCGCTGCCGAGGTCGACGAGGATGTTCGGGCAGTCGCGCACCCAGTCCGGGATTTCGCCCGGCGTGTCGAGCGACAGCTTGTCGATCGAGACCTGCACCTGCTTCCGGAACAGCATCACGTGCGGCGCGACGATCAGGTTGTAGCGGTCGGACTTCGCGAACGCCTCCAGCACCTTCAAGCCTTCCGCGTACCACGACGAGAAGCGCGGCGAAAAATGCGGGTTGTAGACGACGGTCGGGCGGTCGTTGTCGAACAGCTTCGGCCGCGGCCCGCGGGTGTGCAGATCGAACTTGGCGTAGCCGACGATCGCGTGACCGTCTTCCTTCAGCAGCCCGGCCGCGCGCAGGCGATCGCGGATCTTCGGGCCGGACATCAGCACCAGATCGAACTCGCCGCTGGACTTGTCGAAGCCGACTTCGCGGTCCCCCGCCCCGTGCCGCGTGTGCACGAATTTCAGATGCTTGACGCCGAATCGCCGCCGCAGGATCAGGCTGGTCTTTTCCGGCACCACCAGCACATCGAGCGCCGCAAACGTCTTTCGATGCGCCCACAGGGTCATCAGCCGGGTGAACGGCGCGATCTGGTCCAGACGTCGACGGAAACCCGCCAGCGATGGATTCAGCGTCAGCAACCGGAAGTCGAGCCGGCTTCCCGGGTAGTCCTTGGCAAGCTCGCGCAGATAATCGAGCTGGCGCGCGTCGGACGCCAGCAAAGTCACGGTCAGATCCGGCCGCAGACGGCCGAGTTCGAACGCGATCGGCGCGCTGTGCGCGATCTGATGCAGATGCTCGTGGTTGAACAGGAAACCGATGGTCGGCGCACGCGGCGCGGCACCGGCATCGGGCTTGGTCATCGACACGATTCAGCGCTCGCAGGGCGTCGACAGCAACGAAAACGAACAAGGCCCGGAAATCCGGGCCTTGTTGCGGCAACTCACGGGCATCGACGTCGAACCGCGACGCTGGATCCCGCGAGACGGCGGATCAGCGCGCGCCGCCCGAAGCGAGCATCGCGACTTCGGCATGCGCCGGGATCGCGCTGGCGACCGGCGCCCGCTTGCGCGCGGGCGCCACCGCCGGCGGCAGCACGCCGAGCTGGCGACCGACGGTCTCGAACAGCTGCACCGCACGGTCGATCTGTGCCGGCGTGTGCACGGCGCTGACGCTCGACCGCAGCAGCGGCGACGGCGTCGGCGTGGCCGGCGGCATCGCCAGATTCAGGTACACGCCGCCTTCGAGCAGACGGTTCCAGAACTCGACCGCGACCGGCACTTCCGGCACGGCGACCGACACGATCGGGCTGCACTGCGGGCCGACCGCGAAGCCGAGCTTGCGCAGGCCGTGATACAGGCGCTGGGCATTCTCGTGCAGGCGCTGGCGGCGCTCCGGCTGCT
Source organism: Nevskia sp. (assembly GCF_021732705.1). Lineage (GTDB taxonomy): Bacteria > Pseudomonadota > Gammaproteobacteria > Nevskiales > Nevskiaceae > Nevskia. The sequence continues at coordinate 72,870 of NZ_JAKFUM010000009.1, forward strand.
CCTGCATGCGGCGCAACGCGGTGATCGTCGACGCCATCACCGCCGGCGGCAGCGAGGCCGTGAACATGTACGGACGGCAGGCCACGCGCAGGATGTCGAACTCCGGCACGTTGGACACGCAGAAGCCGCCGACGCTGCCAAGGCTCTTCGAGAACGTGCCGACGATGAAGTCGCAATCCGCTTCAACGCCCGCCTCTTCGGCCAGACCGCGGCCGTGCTCCCCGAGCACGCCGAGCGAATGCGCCTCGTCGACCATCAGCCAGGCGCCCATCTCGCGCTTCACTTCGGCGAATTCACGCAGCGGCGCGGTGTCGCCGAGCATCGAGTAGATGCCTTCGACGACCACCAGCTTCTGGCCCGGCTCGTTCGCGAGGCGCTTCAGGCGCTTGCGCAGGTCATCCGGATCGTTGTGGCGGAAGCGCACGACTTCGGCGTGGCCCAGACGGGCGCCGTCGTAGATGCTGGCGTGGCTGTCGGTGTCGAGCAGCAGATAGTCGCCCTTGCCCGCCAGGGTCGACAACATGCCGAGGTTCGCCTGATAGCCGGTCGAGAAGACCATGCAGTGCTGGCGATTGAAGTACTTGGCGAGATCGCTTTCGAGCTTGCGGTGGGTGCCGTAGCTGCCATTGGCGATGCGCGAGCCGGTGGTGCCGGTGCCGTGGGCACGGACGGCGGCGACCGATTCCTCGATGCAGGCTTCATCGAACGTCAGGCCCAGATAGTTGTTGGTGCCGAGCAGAATGGTCTTCTTGCCGCGGTAGATGCCTTCAGTCGAGGACAGCATGTCCTCGAACACCATCTCGAACGGGTTCTGGCCGACCGAACGCAGCTGGTCGTAGGTCTGCCGCAGAGGGGCAAACTTCGAAAGTATGCTCACTATTTCAATTCCTTCCGCGCAATTGATCGACGACTCGCGCCAGATCACCGAGGGTTTCGACTTCTGCCACGCGATCCAGCGGGATCACGATTTCGAAGCGATCCTCGAGCGACATGATGAAGTCCATTACCACCAACGAATCCAGCTGCAGGTCGCGGACGATGTTGGTCGTCGCGTCGAGCTGAGCCGGTCTTTTCAGAATTTCCTTGAGGCCTTCAATGATTTCGGCCTGAGTGTTCTGCAACGTCTCGGTCATCGTCCGATCTTCCCCTGATATTGCACCGGATACGCCCATCGGGCCGAAACAGATGTCGGCAGTCTGAGGACTCGGATCGGCGGATTGTAAAGCACGGATAACGGTTTTGTCATAGCGCCTTCACAATGGCCGCGGCCGCCGCCGTCAGCCGACAAGTCTGCGTAAGTCACTGCTTTGTGAAGCTTACAGCCAGCCGGCCTGACGATACCAGACCGCCGTTGCGGCGAAACCGGCCGAAAGCGCAGGCCCGGTTCCACCATCCGGCGAGCGGCGCAACTGCTCTTCCGGCACGCTCCAGTCTTCGTGCAGCAATTCTCGAATCTTCCCAGCATTGACCATGCCGGATTGCCCGAAAAAGCTTGCAAGCGCGCCAACGCTGCCGCCGATTCCGCGCAACAAGCCCCCCGGAACCGAAAAATACCGCGGCGCGCGATTGCCGACGGCATCGGCGGCGGCGTCGAGAATTTCGCGCCAGCCATAACCATCGGCCTTGCCGTCGGCGATCGCCTGCACCTGGCCGCTAGGCGCTTCGGACAGGCAGTCCGCCAGCAATCGTGCCGCTTCGTGGACATGGATCAGGCTGATGCGGGCACGCGCGGAGCCCGGCAGCGGCACGTGGCGCCGTGACGCAAGCTGGAAGAACACGAGCGTCTCGCGGTCGCCGGGCCCGTAGATCGCCGGCGGACGAATCACGCTGACGCGGTCCCGGCCGAGTGCCGCAAACACCACGTCTTCGCTGGCCCGCTTGCTGGCGGCATAGCCGGAGAGTTCCGGGTGGCGCGCCGCGAGGCTCGACACGTGGACAAAGTGCCGGATCGACGCCGTGGCGGCAGCCGCTTCGGCCAGCGCGCGGCTGCCGTCGCGATTGACGGTCAGGAACTCGGCATCGTGCCGGGCCTTGATCGCACCGGCGAGATGAAGAACCGCGTCAGCACCGTCGACCAGCCTGGCGAGCGAGGCGCGATCCGACAGCGAGCCGAGCACGACCTCCGGAACGAGCCCGCCCCAGCTTCCGTCCAGCGGTTCGCGTCGCGCGAGCAGACGCACGGCATGGCCGCGGGTTGCGAGTGCAGCGACAACGTGGCGGCCCAGAAAGCCGGTGGCGCCAGTGACAGCGACCGTCAGGCCGGCCGACATCAGCTCGCGGTCGCGATCACGGACAGCGCGAACGAGCCCTGCAGATACAGAGCCTTCGCCTTGGAGCGGCTGAGCTTGCCGGACGAGGTCCGCGGCAGCGCGCGCGGCGGAATCGTGACCACATCCGTCTCCACGCCATGCCGCAGGCGCAGCACACCCGCCACTTCCTTCTTCAGGTTGTCGCGGCTCTCGTCGTCCGGCGCACGGTACTCGACCAGCACCACGATCTTTTCCGCACCGCCTTCGTCGACGGAGACCGCCGCGACGTCGCCGCTGCGAAGCGCGGAAACTTCGCGTTCGACCGTCCACTCCAGATCCTGCGGCCAGATATTGCGGCCGTTGACGATGATCAGATCCTTGGCACGGCCCGAGATCACGATCTGGCCATCGCGGAAGTAGCCGAGATCGCCGGTGTCGAGCCAGCCATCGGCCGACAGGACTTCCTCGGTCGCTTCCGGTTGGCCGAAATACGAATGCATCAGGCTCGGACCACTGGCGTAGATGCGGCCGACCTTGCCCGGCGGGAGCACTTCGCCGAACTCGCTGCGAACTTCGAACGCGTGATCCGGCAGCGCCGGACCGCAAAGCACGAAATCACGCTTGCGCGGCGCATCGGGCCCGGCGGTGACCGCGAGATGGTCGCGCTCCAGCCGGTCGGTATCGAGCGTGTCGTAGCGGATGCCCTGACCCAGCGGGGCGAAGCTCAGCGCCAGCGACGCCTCGGCCATGCCATAGCTCGGCACGAAGGCCGAGGCCTTGAAGCCACGGCTCTCGAACTGCGCGGCGAACTTGGCCAGCGGTTCTGGACGCACCATGTCGCCACCGATGCCGGCGGCGCGCCAGTGCGACAGGTCCAGCGCTTCCGACGATGCCGTTTCGGCGCGGCGCGCAGCCAGTTCGTAACCGAACGTCGGGCTGTACGACAGCGTGCCGCCGTTGCGCGTGATCAAGTCCAGCCACAGCAGCGGACGGCGCGCGAAATCGCGGGTGGCGAACAGATCCACCGAAATCTGGCAGCCCAGCGGCGTCAGCAGGAAGCCGACCAGCCCCATGTCGTGATACAGCGGCAGCCACGATACGCAGCGATCGGTCGGACCGATCTTCAGGCCGTTGCAGGCGATGCCGCGGATATTGGCCAGCAGGGCGCGCTGGGTCACGGCCACGCCCTTCGGGAAACGCGTGCTGCCGGACGAGAACTGCAGGTAGCTCAGGTCTTCGGGGCCGACCGTGGGCAGCGGGATGTCTTCCCAGCCTTCGGTGGCGTCGACCACGGCCAGCGTGCCGGACACTTTCAGGCCGAGGCCTTCGACGGCATCGCCCAGCCATTCCTGCAGCGCCACCGGCGCGATCGCAGCGGCGGTATCGGCCACTTCGATCATGCCGCGGATGTGCGCGACATAGGCCGCGCGCCCCCCGAAGGCCGCCGGCAGCGGCAGGGCGGTGGGCACCAGACCGGCGTACTCGCAGGCGAAGAACGCTCTTGCGAAGTCGCCATCGGTATCGGCCACCAGCGCCACGCGTTCGCCGGGAACCAGACCGCGCGCCAGCAGCTTGCGCGCGAGCACCTGCGCCTGATCACGCAGCTCGCGGTAGCTCAGGGCCTCCAGCAGTGTCCCTTTCCCGGAATAGATGTTGATCCCGGTGGCACCCTGAGCGGCGTAATCCAGCGCTTGCGGCAGAGTGTCGAAGTCGGCGGGACGATAGTCGGAGAGCTCGCTCGCCGTCGGAGTAGGCAACAGCATCGATGGAAATTCGGAAAGGTTTTTCGAGTTCTGGGGAAAACAACGCTTGTCGGCAATTATATCACATCCGACGGGCTGCTCCTTTTGCCGTCCGGAGGCGACGTCGAGCGCCGGTTCCAACGCAAAAAGCGCCGATCAATCAGCGGCTTGGCAATCGATCATGATCGGCATCATGGTGCGACGCGACTGCCGTCGCATTCCGCAGCGCAGGCGCCCGAAGGGCTGCCGAACGATGCCCGGAAGCGCGTCGTTCGGGCGGCAAGTTCAGGCTTTGCCCAGAAAATCGCGCTTGCCGACGACGACGCCGGCGTGACGCAGGATGTTGTAGGCAGTGGCCGAGTGGAAATACAGATTCGGCAGCACGAACGCGGTCAGATACTGATGGCCCGTGAAGTTCAGATCGCCGAACGGCGTCTTGAGCACGATCGGCCGATCTTCCGAACCGTCGACCTGTGCCGGCGTCACGCCGTTGAGGAATTCGATGGTCCAGGCAATGCGCGCCTTCAGTTCATCGAACGTGGTTTCCGTGTCCGGCTTCGGTGGCGGCTCGATGGCGGCAAGGCGTGCGGCCCCACCCTTGACCATGTCGCAAGCGATCTGGACCTGACGCGCCAGCGGAAACATGTCCGGATAAAGCCGCGACTGCAGCAGCACGCTCGGATCGATCTTGCGAGCCTCGGCCGATGCCGCGCCAAGCTCAAGGATGTGCGCCAGATTCTCGAGGGCCCGGACGAACACCGGAACCGACGCGGAATACATCGAAATCGTCATGTCAGACAGTCCTGATTGAAAAGGAAAACTGCGGGCCGGCAGCTTACTCGAACTCGCCGTAACCTCCCTGCACCCGGCGGACGACGAAACCGGCCGTGGTCAGAACGGCCATGATCTGGTTGGTGTGCGCCTCGTCCTGGGCCTCGATCAGCATCTCCAGCGTCGCGCTCTTGGCGTGACGCCCCGCGGACAGGCGCTCGTGGTGAACCTGCACGATGTTGCCGCCGGTGCTGCCGACACAGCCGGCGACCCGCGCCAGAAACCCCGGGCTGTCCTCGATATCGATCGAGAGGTTGATCAAGCGCGATTCGTGCACCAGCTGGCGCAGCAGCACCGATGCCAGCAGCCGCGGATCGATGTTGCCGCCGCAGACGATGAGTCCGACCTTGCGTCCTGCGTACTTCGCCGGGTCGGCCAGCAGCGCGGCAAGCCCGGTGGCGCCAGCGCCTTCCGCAACCACCTTCTCGACATTGGCCAGCAGGCCGACGGCTCGCTCGATCGACGGCTCATCGACCCGCACCAGATCGTCGGCATGAGCCTTGATCACCGGCAGGGTCAGCTTGCCGACACCCTTCACGGCAATGCCTTCGGCGATCGTCGGCCCACCGCGAACGAGACTGGCGTCGCCCTGTAGCGCCGCGTATGCCGAACAGTAGCCGGCCGATTCGACACCGATCATGCGCAGTGCCGGGTTCAGCGCATGCGCGGCCACGGCGTTGCCGGAAAACAGGCCGCCGCCACCAATCGGAACCACCAGCGTGTCCAGCTCCGGCACATCCTCGAGCATTTCCAGCGCGATCGTGCCCTGTCCGGCCATCACGTGACGATCGTCATACGGGTGGACCAGCGTCATGCCCCGCGCTTCGACCAGCTCGCGCTGCATGTATTCGAACGCGTCACCCAGCGTCTCGCCGTGCATGATCACTTCGCCACCTAGTTCGCGGGTATTGCGAACCTTGGTGAACGGCGTGTTGGTCGGCATCACGATGGTGCTGCGAATGCCGAGCCGGGTCGCATGATGCGCGACTGCCTGTGCGTGATTGCCGGCCGACATCGCGGCCACGCCGGCGTCGCGCTCAGCCTGGGTCAGGCGCGACAGCTTGTTGATGGCCCCGCGTTCCTTGAAAGAGGCCGTGAACTGGAAGTTCTCGAATTTCAGCCAGACCTCCGCGCCGGTCAGCTTCGACAGCACGAGCGATGGCGCGCACGGCGTCCGCAGCACCTGTCCGCGGATGACGCGAGCGGCGTCACGGACATCCTCCAAGGTAATTGCCAATCCTTCGGACATCGTCTTCCCCCGCGATTCAGTCTTGGATTATAGGACGTGCGCGCTCGGCACCCGCATGACAGCACCGGCGCGAGTCGCGGATAATCCGCGCCCAGTCTCCCCTGCACGCCAAGCCAGCCGTCATGAGCCAATACGTCTACACGATGAACCGGGTCGGCAAGACCGTTCCGCCGAAGAAGGAAATCCTGCGCAACATCAGTCTGAGCTTCTTCCCGGGCGCCAAGATCGGCGTGCTCGGCTACAACGGCTCCGGCAAGTCGACCCTGCTCAAGATCATGGCCGGTGTCGACAAGGAATTCTCCGGCGAAGCGCGGCCGATGCCGGGGCTGAAGGTCGGCTATCTCCCGCAGGAACCGCAGCTCGATCCGGCCAAGGACGTGCGCGGCAACGTCGAGGAAGCGCTGAAGGAAATCACCGATACGCAGGCCGCGCTCGATGCCGTCTACGCCGCCTACGCCGATGAGAACGCGGACTTCGACAAGCTGTCGGCCAAGCAGCAGGAACTGGAAGCGAAGCTCGAAGCGCTCGACGGTCACAACCTCAACGTGATCATGGACAAGGCGGCCGAAGCGCTGAACCTGCCGCCGTGGGAGGCCGATGTCACCAAGCTGTCCGGTGGCGAACGCCGTCGCGTGGCGCTGTGCCGGCTGCTGCTGTCGAAGCCGGACATGATCCTGCTCGACGAGCCGACCAACCATCTCGACGCCGAATCGGTCGCCTGGCTGGAGAAATTCCTCAAGGATTTCCCCGGCACGATCATCGCGGTCACCCATGACCGCTACTTCCTCGACAACGTCGCCGGCTGGATTCTCGAACTCGATCGCGGGCACGGCATTCCGTGGCAGGGCAACTATTCGAGCTGGCTGGAACAGAAGACCAATCGCCTGAAGCAGGAAGAGAAGTCCGAAGACGCGCGCCAGAAGGCGCTGTCGGAAGAACTCGAATGGGTGCGCAAGAACCCGAAGGGCCGACAGTCGAAATCGAAGGCGCGCATCAAGGCCTACGAGGAACTGGCGTCGCAGGAATACCAGACGCGCGCCGAAACGCAGGAGCTGTACATTCCGCCCGGTCCGCGCCTCGGCGACATGGTCATCGAGGTCAAGGACGTCGCGATGAAGTTCGGCGACCGCACCTTGTACGAAGGCCTGAACTTCACGGTGCCGAAAGGCGCGATCGTCGGCATCATCGGCGCCAACGGCCGCGGCAAGACCACGCTGTTCAAGCTGCTGCTCGGCACCGAAAAGCCGGCAGCCGGCTCGATCCGCATCGGCGATACGGTGAAGTTCGCCTATGTCGACCAGAGCCGCGATGCGCTCGACGGCGACAAGACGGTGTTCGAGGAAATCAGCCAGGGCCAGGACATCATCCGTGCCGGCTCGTTCGAAATGCCGTCGCGCGCCTACATCGGCCGCTTCAATTTCAAGGGCGAAGCGCAGGGCAAGCGGCTGAAGGAGCTGTCCGGCGGTGAACGCAACCGCGTCCATCTGGCCAAGATGCTGCTGACCGGCGGCAACGTGCTGATGCTCGACGAACCGACCAACGATCTCGACGTCGAAACGCTGCGCGCGCTCGAAGAAGCGGTACTGAACTTCGCCGGTTGCGCGCTGGTCATTTCCCATGACCGCTGGTTCCTCGACCGCGTCGCCACCCACATCCTCGCGTTCGAGGATTCCGGCGAAATCGTGTTCCTGGAAGGCAACTACCGCGAGTACGAGGACGACTTCCGCCGCCGGACCGGCTCGGAGCCGGGCGTCAACCGTCGTGCGCGGCACAAGAAGCTGGCCTGATCGCAGCGTCGCAGGACTCGGCCCGGCCGACACGGCAGCCATCGTGCTTGCCGCGTCGGCCGGGTCTCTTCGTTCACGGACACGAACACGATGAAAGCCAATCTGCTGTTCGATCTCGACGGCACGCTGAGCGATCCCTACGAAGGCTTCGCCATATCGATTCGCGAAGCCTTCGCGACGCTGCAGCGACCCACGCCCACCGACCTGCAGCTGCGGGCGATGATCGGCCCGCCGATCGAGCAAGGCATGGCCGAGCTGCTTGGCACGCGGGACGCTCGCCTGATCAACGAAGCGATCGCCCTGTATCGACAGCGCTACAGCCGGCTTGGTCTGTTCGAAAACACGCTCTATCCGGGAATCGGCGAGGCCCTGACGGAATTGAGATCACGTGGCGCGCGGCTGTATCTGGCCACCTCGAAGCCGCTGGTCTTCGCCTCGAGGATCCTTGATCACTTCGCGCTGACGCCGCTGTTCAGCGGACAGTACGGCAGCGGGCTCGACGGCAGCCTGTCGAACAAGTCCGACCTGCTGGCACATCTGCTGACGATCGAAGGACTTGCCGCCGACGATTGCCGGATGGTCGGCGATCGTCGGCATGACGTGACGGCCGCCGTGAACAATGGCATGACATCGCTCGCGGTGCTGTGGGGCTATGGCAGTCGCGAGGAATTGGCCGCTGCCGGCGCCACGGCGTTCTGCGAGCATCCGGCTGACCTCGTCGAGGCCCTGAGCCGCAACTGACAGCCGTCGGCCGCCGTGATTCGGGCGCCAGATGCAAGCACGCGCCGCCGTGAACGGCAGGCACAAAAAAACCCGGCGGTCATCCCGTCGGGTTTCTTGCTGCTGCCAATGGTGCGCCCGGAAGGATTCGAACCTCCGACCCCTTAGTTCGTAGCCAAGTGCTCTATCCAACTGAGCTACGGGCGCATTGATCGTTGCCTGCTGCTGCCTGATGGCGGAGAGAGAGGGATTCGAACCCTCGATAAGGTTTTTAAGACCCTATACTCCCTTAGCAGGGGAGCGCCTTCGTCCACTCGGCCATCTCTCCACAACGCAGAGAGCAGGCCTGCGATACATCCAAAACATTATAGCCCGGCACTACCGGACCGTAAAGCCCAAAATCGTGATTTGTTTCAGAACATCAGTTCGGAATGGTCGTGTCTTCGCCGCGTTCGATGCGGATGCGCTCGAAGATTTCCTCGCGGTGAACCGACACGTCCTTCGGGGCCTTGACGCCGATCCGGACCTGGTTGCCCTTGATGCCGAGCACAGTCACGGTGACGTCTTCGCCGATCACTAAAGTCTCACCGACTCGCCTGGTCAAAATGAGCATTTGAATTCTCCGTGGCCTGAGTATTTATTCCGAACACCGTGCTTTTCTGCCGGCCCCGGTAATTTTCTACATCATTTTTAAGATGATACGTTGGTCACGTACTGCTTTGGCAGGCCAAAAACTACTACGTGACACTTTTCCGACAAAAGGAGCACAACCTCACGTAAACGGCTGAAAATTGGCCCGATTCCTGTCTGATTCATGAACAGGAAATGGGCCAATTCACATCGCTTCCGACCTCAGGCAGCAACTTCCAGATCAAAGGCCTTGTGCAGCGCCCGAACGGCCAGTTCGAGATACTTGTCTTCAATAACGACCGAAATCTTGATCTCTGACGTCGAAATCATCCGGATGTTGATACTTTCCGCCGCCAGCGTCTTGAACATGCGCGCCGCGATGCCGGCATGCGAACGCATGCCCACACCCACCAGCGATACCTTGCAGATATCGGTCGCAGTCCGGATTCCTTTAGCGCCCAGTGCGTCGGCGACCTTCTTCGAGACCTCGGTTGCCCGGTCAAGTTCGCCGCGCGACACGGTGAAGGTGAAGTCCGTCGTGCCGTCGGCACCGACGTTCTGCACGATCATGTCGACTTCGATGTTGGCGTCGCCGATCGGGCCCAGGATCGCCGCGGCGATTCCCGGACGATCCGGCACGCCGGCCACGGTCAGCTGCGCTTCGTCCCGGCTGAAGGCAATGCCGGCAATCAGGGGTTCTTCCACACCACTCTCCGTCTTGAATTCATCCAGCGTGATCAATGTTCCCGGACCGTCGACGAAGGTCGACAGCACGCGCAACGGCACCTTGTACTTGCCCGCAAACTCCACCGACCGGATCTGCAGCACCTTGGAGCCGAGGCTCGCCAGTTCCAGCATTTCCTCGAACGTGATCCGGTTCAATCGCCGCGCTTTCGGCTCGACACGCGGATCCGTCGTGTAGACGCCGTCGACATCGGTATAGATCTGACACTCGTCCGCCTTCAGTGCGGCAGCGAGCGCAACGCCGGTGGTGTCCGAGCCGCCGCGGCCAAGCGTGGTGATGTTGCCGTCGTCGTCGATTCCCTGAAACCCAGCCACCACCGGCACGATGCCGGCATTGCAGTCGGCCAGCAGGCGCTCGGTCTCGATGTGCTTGATCCGCGCCTTGTTGTAGGCCTGATCGGTACGGATCGCGACCTGCGCGCCCGTGTAGGATCGCGCGCGCACGCCCATTTTTTCGAGCGCGATCGCCAGCATCGCGATCGTCACCTGCTCGCCGGTTGCGATCATCTGGTCGAGCTCGCGCGACACCGGCCGCGGGTCGATGGCCTTCGCCAGCTTGATCAGACGATCGGTCTCGCCGGACATCGCCGACACCACGACCACCACCTGATCACCGCGCGCACGCGCCGCAGCCACCTTTGACGCCACATGCTCGATGCGCTCGACCGAGCCCATCGACGTGCCGCCGTACTTCTGAACTAGCAAAGCCATGTAAGCGATTCCAAACCCAGGTTTTCTTGATTAATCCGAGCAACCGTCACGATCTGTCGCGAGCCATTGCACGCGTCCGTTCAGGCCCGCGGCCCGGCGACAAAACGGAACAGCCCAGCGTCAGGACGCAAGCTTCTGTTCGATCCAGCCGAGCGCGGACGCAATCGCCGCCGGAAGATTCTCCGGCTGCGTTCCGCCGCCCTGCGCCATGTCCGGACGGCCACCGCCCTTGCCGCCGACCTGTGCTGCGGCAAACGCCAGCAGTTCGCCTGCTTTCACGCGCGCAGTCAGGTCTGCCGTGACACCGGCGATCAGGCTGACCTTGCCGCCAGCGGCCACACCCAGCAGCACCACGCCCGATCCAAGCTTGTTCTTCAGCTGATCGAGCAGGCCGCGCAACTCGCCACCGTCCACGCCTTCGACAATCGTCGACAGGACCTTCACGCCGTGCACGAGCTTCGCCTGCCCGGCCAGTTCATCGCCGGCGCTTGCCGCGAGCCGGCTCTTGAGCTGCGCCAGTTCCTTCTCCAGCGCTTTCTGGCCGTCAAGCACCGCCACGATGCGAGTGCCGACTTCCGATGGCGGCACGCGCAGCAAGCCGGCTGCAGCATTGAGACGCGCCTGCAGATCATTGACATAGGCCAAGGCGTTGTCGCCGGTCACGGCTTCGACACGGCGGATGCCGGCTGCGACGCCGCTTTCGGACACGATCTTGAACAGGCCGATGTCGCCGGTGCGCGCCACATGGGTGCCGCCGCACAGTTCGCGCGACGTGCCGATGTCGAGCACACGGACCTCATCACCGTACTTTTCGCCGAACAGCATCATCGCGCCGGTCTTCTTCGCTTCCTCGATCGGCAGCACGCGCGCCTGCGTTGCGGCATTGGCCAGGATCTCGGCGTTGACGATGCGCTCGACTTCGGCCACTTCGGCCGCCGTCATCGGGCCGGTGTGCGCGAAATCGAAGCGGGTCTTGTCGGCATCGACCAATGAGCCCTTCTGCTGAACGTGCGGCCCCAGCACCTCGCGCAGCGCCTTGTGCATCAGGTGCGTGGCCGAGTGGTTGCGCACCGTCGCGCGGCGCTGGCTGCTGGCCACCGCGGCGGCCACGGTGGCACCGACGGTCAGCGTGCCGGATTCAAGCTTGCCGACATGGGCGAACGCGCCGCCCTTGATCTTCTGCGTGTCGACGACGGCGAAGCCGCCGATGCTGCCGGCATCGCCGGCCTGACCACCGCTTTCGGCATAGAACGGCGTCTTGTCGAGCACGACGGCCCCTTCATCGCCGGCCTTCAGTGCGTCGACAGCGACGCTGCCGCGGTACAGCGCAACCACCGTGGCGCCTTCGACCTGCAGGTGCTCGTAACCGTGGAATTCGGTGGCCGTGCCTTCGTATTTCAGGCCTTCGCCGGCCGTGAACTTACTGGCGGCGCGGGCGCGTGTGCGCTGGGCTTCCATCTCGCGCTCGTAGCCGGCCTCGTCGAGCTTGAGGCTGCGCTCGCGGGCAATGTCGGCGGTCAAGTCGAACGGGAAACCGTAGGTGTCATACAGCTTGAACACGACCTCGCCGGGGATCGTGTCGCTGGCGAGATTACCGATCGCCTCGTCGAGCAGTTTCATGCCCTTGTCGAGCGTCGAGGCGAAACTGTCCTCCTCCGCTCGGATCACCTGCTCGATGCGCGCGCGCTGTTCGATCAATTCCGGATAGGCGCCACCCATCGCTTCCGCGAGCGGACCCACCAGCTTCCAGAAGAAGGCTTCGTTGAGCCCCAGCTTGTAGCCATGGCGGATCGCGCGGCGCATGACGCGGCGCAGCACGTAGCCGCGGCCTTCATTGCCCGGAACGACGCCGTCGATGATCAGGAACGCTGCCGAGCGGATGTGATCGGCGACGACCTTCTGCGACGCACTGGCATACGGTGCTGTGTTCGACAGCTTCGCCACCGCGCTCACCAGCGTCTTGAACGTGTCGATCTGGTAGTTGTCGTTGGTGCCCTGCATCAAGGCACTGATGCGCTCCAGACCCATGCCGGTATCGACACTCGGGGCCGGCAGCTTGGTCAGCTGGCCGTCCTTCGAACGCTCGAACTGCATGAACACGACGTTCCAGATCTCGATCCAGCGATCGCCATCTTCCTCGGGCGAGCCCGGCGGGCCGCCGTAGATGCCCTTGGAGCCATCGGGATCGTGGTCGTAGAAGATTTCGGTGCACGGCCCACAGGGGCCGGTATCGCCCATCGCCCAGAAATTGTCCGAGGCGTACGGCGCACCCTTGTTGTCACCGATCCGCACGATGCGGTCGGCCGGGATGCCCATCTGCTCGTGCCAGATCGAATACGCCTCGTCGTCCGTGTGATAGACGGTGACCAGCAGGCGGTTCTTGTCGATCGCCAGCCAGTTCGCGCCGGTGATGAACTCCCAGGCGAAGCGGATCGCGTCCTGCTTGAAGTAGTCGCCGAAGCTGAAGTTGCCCAGCATCTCGAAGAAGGTGTGATGCCGGGCGGTGTAGCCGACGTTCTCGAGATCGTTGTGCTTGCCACCGGCGCGCACGCAGCGCTGGCTCGACGTGGCGCGCGTGTACGGCCGCTTGTCCTGACCGGTGAACACGTCCTTGAACTGGACCATGCCGGAGTTAGTGAACAGCAAGGTCGGGTCGTTGCCCGGCACCAGCGACGACGACGGCACGACCGCGTGGCCCTGCTGCCGGAAGTATTCGAGAAAGCGTGCGCGAAGCTCGTTGCTGTTCATGGCAGCAGGTCAGGCCGTGAAAAAAGTCGCGCATGTTAGCGCGCAAGGCCCTGTAGCCGCTAGGTTTTAGGGGGTTTTCAAGCACCAATCAGGAATCAGCCGGACGCGACTGCCGATCTGGCCATCAGCTGGCCGGTGCCCGCAGTCGGTCACGGCGGCCCGGCCGGGCATGCCTCGATGAGAGCGATGGCGAGGCGAACTGCGCCCCAAAAGGCGACAGGTCTTGTGGGTGCTGCCGCTTGGGTGAAATACCGCGACGCTGCCCGTCATCGCGAGCTGCTTCGAGCGATTCCGGAAGGCAGAGCCGACACCCGCCCGGGGAAATCGGGCACTCGGAATCGTGAAATCAGCCATCCAGCGAGGGGTCGGTATCGTCGACGTCCGCCATCACGGCGCGGATCTGCGACGACGTGAAGCCGCGCGCGGCCAGAAAGCGATAGCGGCTGGCCTGCTCCTTCGCGTTGGTCGGCGGGCTCGGGTAACGCCGCTCGTACAGTCGCCCGACGATATCGGCCCAGTCGGGATCAGCTTCTTCGAGCGCCGCACGGATCAGCGCATCGTCGACGCCGCGAGACGACAGCTCCATCCTGATCCGGAGTGGGCCATAGCCTTGCGCGATCCGGGACCGGGTCAGCAGACCTGCGTAACGTGCATCGCTTTGCCAGCCGGTTTCGCCCAGTTCGCCGACGACTTCGCTGGCAATCTCGCGATCCAGCCCGTCGTGCGTCAGCTTGGTGGTCAGCTCGCGAGCACTGTGCTCGCGCCGTCCGAGCGCCCGAAGCGCCCTGCTGCGGGCATCTTCGGGTGCCAGCGGCGCTGGCGGCTTGCGCCCGCGCCGCTTGTCCATCGCCGGAACCGAACTATTCGGCTGCCGGCGTCCGGACCTTCGCCGGCATCAGCTTCGCGCGCAGCGAGGCTTCGATGGCGTCGGCAATTTCCGGATGCTCCTTCAGGTAGGTGCGGGAGTTGTCCTTGCCCTGCCCGATCTTGTCGCCCTTGTACGCGTACCACGCACCGGACTTCTCGACGAAGCCATTCTCGACGCCGAGATCGATCAGTTCGCCGAGCTTGGAGATGCCTTCGTTGTAGAGAATCTCGAAGTGCGCTTCGCGGAACGGCGGCGCCATCTTGTTCTTGACGACCTTGACCCGCGTTTCGTTGCCGACCACTTCTTCGCCCTTCTTGATCGCGCCGGTGCGGCGGATGTCGAGGCGCACCGAGGCGTAAAACTTCAACGCATTGCCGCCGGTAGTGGTTTCCGGCGAGCCGTACATCACACCGATCTTCATGCGGATCTGGTTGATGAAGATCACCAGCGTGTTCGAGCGCTTGATGTTCGAGGTCAGCTTGCGCAGGGCCTGCGACATCAGACGGGCCTGCAGGCCGACATGGCTGTCGCCCATCTCGCCTTCGATTTCCGCCTTCGGCACGAGTGCCGCCACCGAGTCGACGACGATGCAGTCGACGCTGTTCGAGCGAACCAGCATGTCGGCAATTTCAAGCGCCTGCTCGCCGGTGTCGGGCTGCGAGATCAGCATGTCCGACACCTGTACGCCCAGACGCTCGGCGTACTGCGGGTCGAGCGCATTCTCGGCGTCGATGTAGGCCGCAGTGCCGCCATGCTTCTGGATTTCGGCCACGACCTGCAGGCAGAGCGTGGTCTTGCCCGACGATTCCGGACCGTAGATCTCGATCACGCGGCCTTTCGGCAGTCCGCCGATGCCGAGCGCCACATCCAGCGCCAGCGAGCCGGTCGAAACGACGTCGACATCCCGTGCCGGATCGTCCGCGCCCATGCGCATGACGGCACCCTTGCCGAACTGTTTCTCGATCTGGGCAAGCGCGGCTTCCAGTGCCTTCTTGCGATTGTCGTCCATGGTTGCTGCCGCTCCTGCGCTCGATCCCGAGCTCGCCTTTGCCATTACTTGCCTGCCCGGGCGAGATACTCGCCAGTTCGTGTATCGACCTTGACCAATTCATCCTGCTGTACGAACAGCGGGACACGCACCATTGCACCGGTTTCCAGCTTGGCCGGCTTGCCGCCACCACCCGAAGTGTCGCCACGCAGACCCGGATCGGTTTCGATGATCTTGAGGATCACCGTGTTCGGAGCAGCGACGCTCAGCGGCACGCCGTTCCACAACAGCACGGTGCAGGTTTCCTCGCCCTTCAGCCACTGCTTGGCGTCGGTCATCGCGGCATCGTTGGCCTGAATCTGCTCGAAGCTGACCGGATCCATGAAGGTCCAGAATTCGCCATCGTTGTACAGGTACTGCATTTCCGTCTGTTCGACATCCGCCAGTTCCCACGTGTCGCCGGACTTCAGCGTGCGCTCGAGCACTCGGCCAGTCTTCAGCGCGCGGATCTTGATGGTGTTGGTCGCCTGGCCCTTGCCTGGCTTGCGGTATTCGTTATCGAGAATCGCGTACGGTTCGCCGTCGATGAGGACTTTGACGCCCGATTTCATTTCGTTGGTGCTGACAGAAGCCATGGGATGTGTCGTCGTGATGGATGCTGGTCGGATGAGGCCGACCTTGCTGCGAGCACGGTTCGGCGGGGTGAAAAACGCGCTGCAGTTTAAAGGATCGGTGCCGAACCGGTCACGGCAATGCAACGACCATGATCCAGCCCGCCGGAACATCGCGTGCCGGGCTGCCAAACGACCTGAATCTTTTTGATCAAAAAAGGCTTGAGTCCGGATACCGATACCCCCTATACTTTCGCTCCGCTGCACGGGGCCATAGCTCAGCTGGGAGAGCGCTTGCATGGCATGCAAGAGGTCGCCGGTTCGATCCCGGCTGGCTCCACCACGATTCACGCTGCAAAGTTTCATGTTCGTTGCACGCCTCGCTGTCCCTATCGTCTAGAGGCCTAGGACACTACCCTTTCACGGTAAGAACCGGGGTTCGAATCCCCGTAGGGACGCCATCTTTTCAGCCGCAGCATGAGCTGAGTGGCACGCTTCAGTGGCATCGAGATTTGTCGAATTTTGCGGCAACTCCCTCATAGTCGAATCAAGCATTGTCTGGAACATCTCAAGGCCCGAACGGGCCTTTTGTCGTTGTTGCGTCCGAAACGTGCCAAGACGGGTCGGTCCCGAACTGCTTGCCGGCAAAGCCATCCCGCTCGGATGCGCTTCGGCCGCCCTCGTGCAGCCCGAAAGGCATGAGCCGTCTCTGCGGACACATGGCCAATGCCAGCTTTCGACCATCCGCCGATATCGTTCGTGCTTCAGGCTCGGTAATCTCTCGAGCAGCGACTCTGCTCGTTTGCCAGTGTCGCCCTGCCTAGAAAAACGAACGGAGGAGTGCCGCACGTGGAAACCCCACTGAGCCCGCTGGATTTCGCGCGTCGTGCGCGCAAGCTGCACCCGAACCGCGAGGCGGTTGTCGACGGTGATCGTCGCTACACCTACACGCAGTTCCTCGATCGCTGCGATCGCTGGTCGTCGGCCCTGCAACAGCTTGGCGTCAAGCAAGGCGACCGCGTCGCGACCATCGCGCCGAACACGCACAGCCACCTCGAAGCCTTTTATGCCGTGCCGCAGATCGGTGCCGTGCTGGTGCCGTGCAACTATCGGCTCACCGCCAGCGACTTCGTCTATCTGATCAACCACAGCGGCTCGACGGTTGTCTGCGCGCACCCGGACTACTTCGACGCGCTTGACAGCGTTCGCGAGCAATTGCCGAACGTCCGGCACTTCGTGGCACTCGAAGGCACCCGCACCGGCTGGCTGGATTACGAAGCGGCCATTGCTTCCGCGTCGCCGGAATTCGTGCGTCCGGAAATCGCCGAAACCGACCTGCTGACGATCAATTACACCAGCGGCACGACGTCGCGTCCGAAGGGCGTGATGATCACGCATCGCAATGCCTGGATGAACTCGGTCGGCGTGCTGACCCATCTGCACATGACGCCGGCCGATCGCTACCTGTGGACGCTGCCGATGTTCCATGCCAACGGCTGGACCTTCACCTGGACGGTGACCGGCGTCGGCGGCACTCACGTCTGCCTGCGCAAGGTCGAGGCGACCGCAATCTACGATCATGTCAACCGCGAAGGCGTGACGATGCTCTGTGCCGCGCCCACCGTACTGATCGGCATCGCCAATGGACCGGAAGCCCAGCGCAAGGCCGTGCGCGCGGGCGTTCGCGTGGTCACGGCCGGCGCACCGCCGGCACCGGCGACGATCGAACGCATCGAAGGCGATCTCGGCTGGACCATCACTCAAGCTTATGGTCTGACCGAGACCGCGCCATTCATCTCGATCTGCGAGCCGCTGCCGGCGCACGATGCGCTGTCGTCCGAATCGCGCGCGCAAATCAAGGCGCGACAAGGCGTGGAACTGATCACGTCCGGTGAACTGGCGGTGTTCGACGACCATGACCGGCCGGTTCCGCATGATGGCGCGACGATGGGCGAAATCGTAGCGCGCGGAAACACGGTGATGCGGGGCTACTACAACGATCCGGAGGCGAGCGCCAAGGCGCTGAAGGGCGGCTGGTTCCGCAGCGGCGATGCGGCCGTCGTGCACCCGGATGGCTATGTCGAGATTCGCGATCGAATCAAGGACGTGATCATTTCCGGCGGCGAGAACATTTCGTCGATCGAGGTCGAAGCGGCATTGCTGCGCCATCCAGCCGTGATCGAGGTGGCGGTGGTCGGCATGCCGCACGAGAAATGGGGCGAGTCCCCGGAAGCCTTTCTGGTGCTGCGCGACGGTCATGCGCTAGCCGATGGCGAGATGCGAACCTTTGCCCGCAGCCATCTGGCGCACTTCAAGGTGCCGACGGCATTTCATGTCGTCACCGAGTTGCCGAAGACCGCGACCGGCAAGATCCAGAAGTTCGTGCTGCGCGGCAAGCGCGCAGCGATCAGCACGCAGTAGGCCTTTCGACCGTGACCTGCGCCTGAGCCGATCATCCTGATCGGCTCAGGCGTACTGCGCGGCGGCATTCCATGCCACCGATCGGCCCGGAGGCGGATTCTGGTTCCCGGCCGATGCGCCGGCCAGCAACGGCTCGACGCGCTGACGGATCTGATCCGGCAGCGCTGCCCAGCAGGAGTTGAAATCGACGGGGGCGGCGTTGCGGCCACCCGCGATTCGCGGTGATGACGCCCCCGACAGCAGGGCGGAGCCCACTCCCGACGGTGCCATGGCCGTTCAGCCCGCCAGGCCTGACGGCAGCAGCGCGACGGCGGCGGCCAGCAGCGGTTCGCGAAACTGGACAAGCATGCCGAGCATGGTCAGCACGATGCCGCCCTTCACGATCAGCGTCATCGCCGAGTGGTCGGCCCGATCATGGTCTTGAGCCGAATCGAAGCCGCCATCGAAACGGTCGTCGACCCGGCCAGCCACGCGCAGCGAACGGCGAACTGACGCGCTCCCGACGTTGACGACACCGCGACGGACATCCTCGAAGTACAGCTGGCGATGCTGCGCCACGCTGCGATTGACCAGACGACGGCGGCGCGCTTCTTCGCGGTTCTGTTGCAGGTTCATCGACGTACTCCTATGACGCCCAGTGCCAGTCCTTCGATCACCAGTTCCTGCTCGCGCAGGTCGAGGACGATCGGCTGGTAGGCCGGGTCGCTGTTTTCGGGAATCAGGCTGACGACATGGCCGTCGCGCTTGAAGCGCTTGACCGTCGCTTCATCGCCGATGCGGGCGACGACGATCTGGCCGTTCATGGCGTTGCTGGCGCG
Source organism: Nevskia sp. (assembly GCF_021732705.1). Classification (GTDB taxonomy): domain Bacteria; phylum Pseudomonadota; class Gammaproteobacteria; order Nevskiales; family Nevskiaceae; genus Nevskia. The sequence continues at coordinate 91,987 of NZ_JAKFUM010000009.1, forward strand.
CTTCACGGCCAGCAGGTCGCCGTCGAGAATGCCGGCGTCGCGCATCGACTGACCCTTGACGCGCAGCAGGAAGTCCGGAGCCGGCTCGAACAGGTTGGCGGCGAGGTCCCGGTGGTCGTCGAGGTTCTCGACCGCCAGGATCGGAAGACCGGCAGCGACGCGGCCGACGACCGGAATCTTCAGCATCTCGACCCTGCGCTCGCGGTGCTGGGCAGCGAGACGAATGCCGCGGGCCTGACCGGTGACTTCCAGATGACCCTTCTCGGCGAGCGTGCGCAGGTACTGTTCGGCCGAGTTCGCCGAGCGCAGGCCGAAGGCCGCCGCGATCTCCGCACGCGTTGGCGCACCGCCGTTTTCCGCGATGTGTTCGCGAATGAACGCTAGAACTTCGGCCTGCCGCGCGGTAAGGTTAGTCATTGCTGATGGGTTTGCCGTGATATGTATATTTATACAAGTCACCGGTTAGGCCTGTAAAGCGCCGTTTGTCGGCGCTTTACCAATCCGCTCCAGCGCCGTTTGTCGGCGCTTTACCAGTCTGCTCGAGCGCCGTTCGTCGGCGCTTTTTTGTGGGCGACGCCTTCTTGGGAACGCACTCAGTGGAAATTGCGCGACGACACCGGCAGCCCAGCGATCCAGTCGCTGGCATCCCGGAAGCGCTTGGCGACGATGTGCGTCACGCCATCGACTTTCTGCAGTTCGCCGACCACGATCAGCATCCGGCTGCCGAGCACCGTGGCGCGCTGGGCATCGAAGGCGCGCTTCCAGACGATCAGGTTGTGGCAGCCGGTCTCATCTTCCAGCGTCATGAACAGCACGCCTTTCGCGGTCTGCGGGCGTTGCCGGTTCAGCACCAGACCGGCAACGCGCACGCCCTGCCCGTGCGCCAGTGCGGCCATATCGGCCGACGTGCGCACCCCCAGCTGCGCCAGCTTCGGCCTTAACAGCGCCAGCGGATGACGCCGCAAGGTAAGCCCGGTGCTCTGGTAATCGGCCAGCACGTCTTCGGCTTCTTCAGGCGCACGCAGCGTCACATCGGGGTCGGTCGCCGCATGGCCGGCCAGCATCGGCGGCAAATCGTCGAGCCCCTGCACCTGCCAGTTGGCATCGTGGCGATGACCGGCGAGCCGGCGCAGCGCATCGGCCTTGGCCAGCAGGCGGCGTTCGCGGGTCTCGATGCCGGCCCGCGCGACCAGATCCTCGACATCGGCGAACGGCCGCTGCCGCCGCGCCGCGACGATCCGCCGGGCAATCTCTTCCGACAATCCGGACACCAGCCGCAGCCCGAGCCGGATCGCCGGCCGGCCGTTGCGATCACGGACCACGCTGCAATCCCAGTCGCTGTTGACGACATCGACCGGCCGCACCTCGACACCGGACCGCCGCGCTTCGCGGATCAGCTGCGCCGGCGCGTAGAAGCCCATCGGCTGGCTGTTGACCAGTGCTGCGAAGAACGCCGCCGGGTGATGGCACTTGATCCATGACGAGACATAGGCCAACAGCGCGAAACTGGCCGAATGCGACTCCGGAAAGCCGTAGCTGCCGAAGCCCTTGATCATCTCGAAGATCTGTTCGGCGAACGCGCGTTCGTAGCCCTTGACGGTCATGCCGTCGAGCAGGCGCTGCCGCATCGGCAGCAGCGAACCGTCCTTGCCCCAGGCCGCCATCGAGCGGCGAAGCTGGTCGGCCTCGCCCTGCGTGAAGCCGGCAGCGACATTGGCGATCTCGATCACCTGCTCCTGGAACAGCGGCACACCGAGCGTTCGGCCCAGCACCTGCTCCAGCGCTTCGCTCGGGTAGATCACCGGTTCCAGCCCGCTGCGGCGCTTCAGGTACGGGTGAACCATGCCGCCCTGGATCGGCCCCGGCCGGACGATCGCGATCTGGATCACCAGATCGTAGAAGTTGGCGGGTTTCAGCCGCGGCAACATGCTCATCTGTGCGCGCGATTCGATCTGGAACACGCCGACCGTCTCGCCGCGCTGGATCATCGCGAAGGTCTCGGGGTCGTCGCGCGGGATGCTGGCAATGGTCGGCGCACTGCCGGTCTGGCGCTCGATGAACGCGAACATCCGGCGGATCGCGCTCAGCATGCCGAGCGCCAGGCAATCGACCTTCAAGAGACCCAGCGCTTCAAGATCGTCCTTCTCCCACTGGATGATCGTGCGGTCCGGCATCGCCGCGTTCTCGACCGGCACCAGCTCGTGCAGCGGATGCTCGGAAATGACGAAGCCGCCGACATGCTGCGACAGATGGCGCGGCGTACCGATCAGCGCCTTGACCAGCATCAGCCAGCGCGCGACGACCGGTGCGTCCGGATCGAAACCCTGCTCGCGCAGGCGGGTCGGCAGGCTGTCCGGCTCGTCCCACCAGGCCAGCGAATTGGCGAGGCGGTCGATCTCGTCGGGGCCGATGCCCAAGGCCTTGCCGACATCCCGGATCGCCGATTTCCGGCGATAGCGGATCACCGTTGCCGCCAGCGCGGCGCGCTCGCGGCCGTACTTGGCGTAGATGTACTGCATCACCTCCTCGCGGCGCTGATGCTCGAAATCGACGTCGATGTCCGGCGGCTCGTTGCGCTCGCGCGACAGGAAACGGCCGAACAGCAGCCGCTGCTCGGCCGGGTTCACCGAGGTGATGCCCAACGCATAGCAGACCGCCGAATTGGCCGCCGAACCGCGCCCCTGGCACAGGATTTCCGGAGTGCGCGCCCGCGCCCAGCGGACGATGTCGTGAACCGTCAGGAAAAACGCTTCGTACTTCAGCTCGGTGATCAGTTCGAGTTCCATCTCGATGGTCTTGCGCACTGCGGCCGATTCGCCTTCTGGCCAGCGCTCGCGCACACCCTGCTCGGTCAGCACCCGCAGCCAGCTCGCACGGGTTTCGCCGGCCGGCACCAGTTCGTGCGGATACTCGTAGTTCAGCCCGGCCATCGTGAACGTGCAGCGGGCGGCGATGGCGGCTGCTTCAGCCAGCAGCGCATCCGGATACAGGCTGCGCAGTTCGGCGATCGGCCGCAGATGGCGCTCGCCATTCGGGAACAGCCGCGCGCCGCAATCTTCCAGCGCCAGGCCGTGACGGATCGCGGTCACCGTGTCCTGCAGCGCGCGCGCTTCGCGGACATGCATGTGGACGTCGCCGGCGGCCGTGCAGCGCAGGTTGAGATGACGGCCCAAGCTCTGCAGGCGGTTCAATCGGGCACGATCGTCGCCGTTGCGATGCAGTTCGACGGCGATCCAGGCGCGATCGCCGAAGATGGTGGCAATGAAGCGGCCCTCGCCTTCGGCCTGCGCATCGTCATCCGGCGGCAGCCACAGCGCCAGGGTGCGGTCGAGCTGGATCAGATCGGCGCGAGTCAGGAAGTAGTCACCTTTCTCGGCGGCGCGGCGGCCGACGGTGATCAGCCGGCAGATCTGGCTGTAGGCCGCGTGATCCGGGGCCAGCAGCACGAAGCGCAGGCCATCGTCGAGCCGGAACTCGGCGCCGATGATCAGCTTGAAACCGCGCGCTTTCGCCGCGACATGGGCCTGCACCGCGCCAGCCATCGAGCATTCATCGGTGATCGCCAGTGCCGTGTAGCCCTGCGCCTGCGCGGCCTCGATCAATTGCGCCGGCGACGAGGCGCCGCGCAGGAAGCTGTAGTGCGACAGGCAATGCAGCTCGGCGTAATCGATGGCCGGCCCGATCGACAATTCGCGCTGCGCTGCCGCCGGCAGTGGCGCCACCAGCCGCGCCAGCTGCCGGCCGCGTTCGGCCGCAGGCGTCTCGTCGACCGGATTCCGTCCTTCGGGCATCGTGCTGCCGCGCGATCAGGCCCAGACGCCGTGCAGGAACCAGCCTTCGCTGCGGCGGTCGCGGTAGACCCACAGGCCGCTGCCGTGGACCTCGCTGCGGTAGTAGTCGCGCTGCACGTCGTCGCCGTCCCACCAGCCGCCTTCCAGACGCTCGAAGCCGGCGATCCGCGCCGGTGGTGCCGCCAGCGGCTTCGGCGGGTCGATCAGCCAGATCGGCCGTGGCGGCAGTTCGGCGAGACTCGGAAGCGCAGCCGGAGACGGCGGCGGTGCATCGCAGGCGCGCAGCCGCCAGCTGCGTTCGGGACGGTGATCGGCGATCAGGCCGAGCGCGGTCACCGCCTCGGCACCGAGCCGGGCGATCAGCTTTTCGACCAGCTGGCTCCAGGCTTCGTCATCGCCGGCATGGTTGTCGAACAGGTCGCCCTGACCGGTCGGCGGCTCGATGAAATGCTCGGCAGTCAGCTTCAGGCTGCGCACCGGGGCCGGCAGCGGCAGGCGGCCGAGCCGTTCGCGCAGCACCCGCAGCAGGCGTTCGGCATCGCGTGCGGGACTCGCCAGCCGCAGGTCGAGCACGGTGTCCGGCTGCGGTTTGCCGCCGCTGGCGCGGCCGTGGTTCAGGGTCAGCCGAAACGCCTGCAGGCCGGTGTCACGGGCTTTCAGGAAATGGCCGAGTTCGCGGGTCATGCGCTGCAACGGGAACAGCAGGCCTTCGCTGTGCTCGACTTCGCCGAGCAGATCGAAACGCCGCTGGTACTTCGGCGGCAGACGGTAGCGCGGCCGCACGTCCGGGCGACGGCCGAGCAGGCGATCCAGATACAGCGTGAACGCCGGGCCGTGGCGCTTGGCCAGCGGCGCAGCGGGCAGATTCAGCAGTTCGCCGACCGTGCTCAGGCCGACCGCCTTCAAGGCGTCCTGCACCTTCGGCTCCAGCGGCAGTGCCGGCAGCGGCAGCGGATCGAGCACGGCCGGCAGTTCGGTGAGGTCGCCGATCGGCCGCGACAGCCCGAGCCGCGCCAGCACCGCCGCGGCTTCCAGGGTCGGCGCCACGCCGCGCTGGCCACGGTGACCGCTGTCGGCAAAGCCGGCATCGAAATCCGCCAGCAAGGCGTCCAGCCCGCCGAACAGCTTCAGGCTGGCGCCGATGTCGACCCACAGCAGCGCGCACGGCAGACCGTAGTCCAGCTCGCTTTCGGTGATTTCCCAGACCAGTTCCGAGCCGTAGCGATAGGCCCAGGCCGCCAGTGCCGCCATCGCATCACGCTCGGCGCGCGGCCGGCGTTCGACGGCACGAATCTCCGGGTGCAAGGTCTGCACCGTGCCCCAGTCAGTGCCCGGCGCGATGCGATCGGCCGCACCCGCGATCACCCAGCGGCGCGCGCCACGACGGCCGGTGACCACGTGATCCGGTCCGCTTTCGCCGATCGCCTCGATCGCGAACTGCGGCAGATGCAGGCAGAGCCAGAGCATGGCGATCAGCCGGTGGCGGCGAGCGCTGGCAGCAGCAGGTCGACCGCCGCCGGCGTGCCGCCGCGGCACTTGAAGACATCGATCCTCAGTCCGCCGGGCCGGGCCGCGAGCTTCAGGCGCAATGCGGCCGGCGAGAATTCGGCCGCAGCCGCAGGTTCGCGGAACATCAGCGCCGTGGTCTTGCCGGCTTCGGCGGCGAGCTGGAAGCGCTTGAGTTCGACCTGCCCAAGCCGCCCCGGCCAGGCCAGCACCGCGCCGCAGGGGCCGGCGCGCAGGATCTGTTCGGTCGCCCACAGGCCGCCATCCTCGGATTGCGGCCGCACCAGCAGCAAACGGCTCAGCACCACGCCGGCCCGCGCCAGGGCTGGCGCGAACGGCAGATGCGGCGGATCGACCATCGCCACCCGGCCGCCGGCCTGCGTCAGCCGCGCCACCCACGGCAGCACCAATTGCATCTCGCCGATGCCCTGCCGCTCCGGAAACAGCTCGGTCAGCGCACCGACCGGCCAGCCACCGCCCGGCAGTCGCCGATCCAGCTCGGAGTAGCCGCTGGGCTCGGCAGTGACCCGGGCAAAATCGCCGCCGCGCCAGATGTCCGGCCGGGCCAGCACCTCGCTCAGGGACGGTGCCGGGGCGGTCACGGCGCTGCCCCAGACCCGTCAATCACTTCATGAAGTGACGGCAAGTCATTGATTGAATGGGATGAAACGGAATTGACGATGTTCATGGCCACCTCGCACGCCACAAGATATGTATATTTATACAGTCCCCTGTGGCGGTGTGCATCCCATGCCCGTGCTAGCGCTTGATCTCAATTCGTTTTTTGCTTCCGTCGAACAGCAGGACGCGCCGGAACTGCGCAACCGGCCGGTCGCGGTGGCGCCGGTGCAGTCCGAAACCACCTCGTGCATCGCCGCCAGTCAGGCTGCGAAACGCCATGGCGTGAAGACCGGCACGCGCATCGCCGAGGCCCGCGTGCTGTGTCCGGACATCGTCATCGTGCAGGCGCGACCGCCGCGCTACGTGCAGGTGCACGAGGCGATCAAGGCCGTGGTCGAACGGCTGGCACCGCTGCTGGGGCCGCCGCCGTCGATCGACGAGTTCATCTGCGAGCTGCCGGCCGGCTTCCAGACCTGGGACGGTGCGGTGCAGCTCGGCCGGCGGATCAAGCGGGCGATCGTCGAGGAAGTCGGCGAATGCCTGACCTGCTCGGTCGGCATTGCCGAGAACCCGTGGCTGGCCAAGACCGCCAGCGACATGCAGAAGCCCGATGGCCTGGTCGTGCTGCGTCCGGAAGACCTGCCGCAGGCGCTGTACCGGCTGGAACTGCGCGATCTCTGCGGCATCGGCGCGAACATGGAGCGGCGGCTGAACGAGGCCGGCATCCGGAGCGTCGAGCAGCTGTGCGCGGCCAGCAAGCTGCAGTTGCGCGAGATCTGGGGTGGCGTCGGTGGCGAGGATTTCTGGCGGCGGCTGCGCGGCGAAGCCTGGTACCAGGCTTCGACCGAGCGCCGCAGCATCGGCCATTCGCACGTGCTGCCGCCGGAGATGCGCAACGAGCGCGACGGTCACGCCGTGATCCACCGGATGCTGCAGAAGGCGGCGATGCGCCTGCGCCGGCTGGGCCTGAGCACGGGCGCGATGCAGATCAGCCTGCGCACCATCGACCGCCGCCACTGGCAGGCCGACGGCCGCTTCGGCGCCACCAGCGACAGTCTGGCGCTCGGCCATCACCTCGACGCGCTGTGGGCGCGGCGGCCGCGCGGGCCGGGTCAGCCGAAGCTGCTGAAGGTCGGCGTGGTGCTGGGCGAACTGAGCGAACAGGGCCACGAAACGCTGCCGCTGTTCGCCGAGGATCGTCCGAAGCCCGCGCTGAACGGGATGGTCGACAGGATCAACCAGAAGTTCGGCAAGAACACGCTGTATTTCGGTGCCGCCCACCGCGCCAAGGACCGCGCGCCGATGCGCATCGCGTTCAGCCGCATTCCGGATGCCGAAGTCGAATAGCGCCCGGTCTCAGCGGCGCGGCCGGTCAAAGCGCCATTTCATCAGCAACACCGAGCCGGCCAGCAACAGGGTCGTGACGTTGGCGAGGATGATCGGCCACGCATTCAGCACCCAGCCGTACAACGCCCACAGCGCCACGCCGATCACGAAGAAACCGTACATGACCCCGGAAATGTCGCGCGCCGAGCGCGTGCGCCAGACCTGCCAGACCTGCGGCACGAACGACAGCGTGGTGCAGCCGGCGGCAAGGTAGCCGAGCAGGTCGAGTTGCGGCGGCGTGAGGGCGAATGGAGCGGTCATCGAAGGCAGCACGGCGGACGCGGAGCGGGTCCGGCAACCTTACCGAATCCGGCGCTCCGGCTGCGGAGCATCCGCGCTGCCGTCGCGGGCTCCGCGCGAACCGAAGCGCCCGCGCCAGACGGACCGATCTCGACGCCTTCGTCGGCACGGCCCTTGCTCACGCGGTTGCCGATCCTGTTCTCGAAAAACTGCTCGACGAGGACACTGCCGCCGTGCCACGGTCAGCGGCATCGGTTCAGAACCACAGGCCCTGTCACGACGATGAAAGTGCTGATCCTCGGAGCCGGCGCCACCGGCGGTTACTTCGGCGGGCGAATGCTGGATGCCGGCCGCGATGTCAGTTTTCTGGTGCGCGAGCATCGTGCCGCGCAACTGCGCGGCAACGGGCTGGTGATCCGCAGCCCGCACGGCGATCTGCGCCTGAAGCCGCGCGTGCTGATCAGCGGCCATGTCCATGAAACCTTCGATCTGGTGATCCTCGCCTGCAAGGCCTACGACCTTGATTCGGCGATCGAGGCGATCGCCCCGGCCGTGGGGCCGGAAACCGCCGTGCTGCCGCTGCTGAACGGCTTGCGCCATTTCGAGGTGCTCGACAACCGCTTCGGTCCCGAACAGGTGCTGCGCGGGCTGTGCTCGATCGCCGTGCGCCTGGGCGGCGATGGCGCGATCGAACACATGTCGGAGATGCACGCGCTGCGTTTCGGAGAGCCGGACGATCAGCACACGCCGCGGGTGGAACTGATCGACCGGCTGCTGAACGGCTGCCGCTTCGACGGCCGCTCCAGCGCCAGCATCCGCCAGGCGCTGTGGGAAAAATGGGTGATGCTGGCCAGCCTTGCCGGCATGACTTGCCTGATGCGCACCGATGTCGGCCACATCGTCGCCACCGATCAGGGCCGGGAACTGATGCTGGCGCTGATCGACGAATGCCAGACCATTGCCGAATCGCATGGTCGCGCGCCCCGCCCGGCCGTGCTCGACGGCATCCGCACGCTGCTGACCGAGCCGGGCTCGCCAGCCAAGGCCTCGATGCTGCGCGATCTCGAAAGCGGTGGGCAGGTCGAAGCCGATCACATCCTCGGCGACCTGATCGACCGCGGTGACGCGCATGGACTGGCATCGCCGCTGCTGAAGGCCGCGTACGCCAGCCTGAAGATCTACGAGTCCGGTCTCAAGAAATCGCGCAAGCGCTGACCGGCAGCCGGACGCCGCCCGGAAACTGGATGCTCTCCGGGCGGCGCGGGCTGCATCGTGACGCTTACGGCGTCAGCTCGTCGGCAATGGCATCGACCAGCTTCGACAGCGCGCTCACGTCGCGGTCGCAATTGGCGACCACGGCGACATGCAGGCCATCGAGGCTGTTGCCAGCGCCGTCGGTGCTGCCGGGGCCGAAGATCGTCATGTGCGCCATGCCGCCGCCGAGCAAACCATTGTGGCTCAGCTTCTTGTCGCTGCCGCCCCAGCCCATCTCGTTCATCTGGCTTGGCGTGTACGCGTCGCGGAGCGCGGAGGTCAGGCGCGTCAACCCGAGTGCCGAAGCGCGGAAGCCGCCGGCCGCCAGGCCGGTGCCGGCGTTGGCCGGCGGCACGATCTTGATTCCGCCCTTGCCATCGCCGGTGTAGTCCACCGAGTCACGGCCGGCCGGCTGGGCCGAATTGGGCACGATTTCCTCGGCCAGCCCCAGCGGCCCGAGGAACTCCTCGCGGACGTAGTCGCGGAATGCCTTCTTCGACAGTTTCTCGATCATCAGCGTCCAGACCCCGAAGCCGTGATTGGAGTACGACGACACGCTGCCCGGCGCACCCAGCAGCTTGCGGGTGCGCAGGAAATGCCGATGGATTTCGCGGTATTTGACGGTCGTGGCGTTGCCGCCAAACATCGCCGCCGCCCCTTCGGCATCGCCGCTGCGGGTGAAGCCGGCGCGGTGGTCGTACAGGTGCCGTGCCGTGATGTCGTTGAACCAGGTGCCCAGATCGTGGCTGGCTCCCGGTGACGGGGCGATGTATTCGTAGTCGTACAGCGGGATGCGCGACGCGAGATGGGTCGAGCTGCCGCAGCTGGCCTTGGCGTTGCTGTACCAGCCGTAGACGTTGTCGTCCTGCGAGATGGCCATGCCGCGCACGTGGTACGAGGCAATGCCCGGCGGCAGCTGGTACGGCTTCGGCGCTTCGTGCGCATCGAGATCGGTCGCCGTGCCGACGCTGACCGTGCCGTTGTCGAACCAGGTGTAGACGCGGCCGCTCGACTTGGCGATGGCCATGCCGACGATGTTGAACACGGTCAGGCCGCTGCCGGCCGGCAGGCTCACCGTATCCTCGAAACCTTTGCTCTCCGAGCCCAGATCGCTGACCTTGCCGATCGACAGCCGCAGCTTCGGGCTGTCGGTCGAATCGACCCGGGCATTGTCCCACCAGGAGTAGACATTGCCGGATGCGTTGATCGACACCGCCACCAGGTCTTCGATCGCAAAGCCGGGCGGCAGCTTGAACGGCTGTGCCGGCTCGTGGCGATTGAGATCGGTGCTGGCGCCGATCGTGTACGTTCCGTTGCGATACCAGGTGTAGACCCGGTCTTCGGCGCCGATGTCCATGTCGATGGCCGGCTGCCAGCGCCGCGCATGGATCGCGATGTCGTCGGCGAAATCGCCCGCCAGCACGCCGCCGGCGCCGTAGATCTTGGCGTCGATGCTCAAGCGGGCCTTGGCCAGCGCCTGATAGCCGCTGGGGCCGGTGACCGTTGCCTTGCTGACGCTGCCGATGCGGGCGCGCGTGTCGGTGGTCATCGCCTTGCCGGAGGCGACATCGGCGTGGCCGTACGCCTTGCTGAACACGGTCTTGCCGTTGCGCTTGGCCGCCACGGTCATGCCGGGAATGCCCTGGGACTTCATTTCGGCTTCGACTCGCGCGCGGATGCGCTTCTCGCTCGCGCTTTCACTGATGGACAACGGATCGGCCGGCGGGCCGCTCTGCAGCGTGGTGCTGGACATGGGATGGCTCCTGAGGTGCCTCGAATCGCCGGTGGTCGTCGCGCAGGGGCTGCGCGGATCGATTCCGGCCCGGTGGTGGGTGCGGGAACCGGCTACGGACCCGCTGAGCACCACGCTACGGAGCGGCGGTATCCGGTCTGTTTCCGAACCCTGACATCCGGTGTCAGGCGCATGTCGGCGCGACGGCGCTGTGCTTCAGCGCACAGTGCGGGGGCGCGGCACCGCTCGCGATGACGACCGTGATGACACGAGTGACCTCGGCCGGCGACTCAAACCATCGGCCGCCGGCGCGAGTCCAACACTAACGGACCGCGCGTCCGACTGGCGGCACGGCGATCGGGGGATCGGACACATGCGAATCACGCAATACGCGGCAGCGAATCCGGCGGCCATCGCCGCGGCAGGCCTGCTGGTGCTGCTGTTCGGCCTGCTGGCGCTGATCCGGCTGCCGGCGCAGCTGCTGCCGGATACGGCCGAGCCGCAGATCTTCATCAACGTCGGCTGGCGCGAAGCGGCTCCGAGCGAAGTCGAGGAAGCGCTGATCGAGCCGGTCGAGGACGCTATGCGCGGCCTGCCCGGCGTCACCCGGATGCGTTCGCAGATCTTCCGCGGTGGCGGCAGCGTCAGCCTGAACTTCGCCATCGGCACCGACATGACCCGCGTCATGCTCGACGTGATCTCGCGCATCAACCGCCTGCCGCCGCTGCCGCCGGATGCCGACGAGCCGCAGGTCTTCGACGGCGGTGGCGGCTTGCGCGAGAACGCCGCATCGATCCTCGTGCGCCCGCTGCCCGGCAACGACACCAAGGACCTCGCCGCGACCTACCAGAAGCTGATGGAGGAAGTGGTCGAACCGCGTCTGGCGCGCGTCGACGGCGTGTCGCAGGTGCAGCTCGAGGGCGGCCGGCCGAGCGAGGTGCAGATCCGCTTCGATCCACATCGCCTCGCCGCCCAGAACCTGACGCCGCAGCAGCTGGCGCAGGCGGTGATCGCGGCACGTGACGCGTCCGCGGGCTTCGTCAACATCGGCCGGCGCCAGTTCACCGTGCGCTTCACCGGCCGCGAGCCAGTGGCCGAGCTCGGCAGCCTGATCGTCGGCTGGAGCGGCGACCGCCCGCTGTACCTGCGCGAGGTCGCCGACATCGCCATCGGCCTGCAGGACCAGCAGGCGTTCAGCTACCGCAACGGTGTGCCCGGCTACTACATGACCGTGCAGCGCACGTCGCAAGCCAACATCGTCGCCGTGCTCGAAGGCGTGAAGCTGGCGCTGGCCGAACTCAACGCCGGCCCGCTGGCACAGGAAAAGCTGATCGCCGACCTGTCGTGGGACGCCAGCCTGTACGTGCGCCGCGCGATCGGCTTCGTGCAGGAGTCGCTGATCGTCGGCGTGCTGCTGGTGGTCGGCGGCCTCTGGTACTTCCTCCGGGGTCCGCGCGCGCTGCTGGTGATTGCCGCGAGCATTCCGCTGTCGCTGGCCTTCGCCGTGCTGACGCTGCAGCTGCTCGGGCGCAGCCTGAACGTGATCTCGCTGGCCGGGCTGGCGTTTTCCACCGGCATCGTCATCGACGCTGCCCTGATCGTCCAGGGCAACGTGCTGCGCTATCTGCAACTGGGCCGCACGGCGCGGGAAGCGACGCTCGAAGGGACAGCGGAAGTGGTGCCGGCGCTGCTGGCCTCGATGATGACCAGCGTGGCGATCTTCCTGCCGGTGCTGTTCATCGAAGGCCTCGAAGGCCAGCTGTTCCGCGACCTGGCGATCACCATGAGCGTCAGCCACGCCGCTTCGCTGCTGGTGGCGATGACGCTGATTCCGGCCGCGAACCGCTGGGCGCTGGCCCGGAAGATCGACGAGGACCAGCATCCGCACTGGTGGCGCAGCATGGCGCGCCTCGCGATGAGGGCGACCGACCGGCCGCTGGCGCGCGCCGCCTGGATTGCCGTGCTGGTGCCGGGCAGCCTGCTGTTCGTCTGGCTGGCCGCGCCGAAGCCGGACTATCTGCCGGTGGCGCAGACCGACAACGTCTGGGGCAGTTTCCGGACGCCGCCCGGCGGCAACATCGCGACCTTCGAGAAGGAGATCGCGCCGCTGGTGATCGAGCGCCTGCGGCCGCATCTCGAAGGCACGGCATCCCCGGCCATCCGGTACTACAACTTTTCCGCCGGCGGCAACTGGGGCGGCGGCGTGGTGGTGGCGTACGCGAAGAATCCGCGCGAAACCCAGGCCGTGGTCGATCTGCTGCGGACGAAGGTGCTGGCCGGCCTGCCGGACGTGCGCGCATTCGCCTATCAGGGCTCGCTGTTCAGCCTCGACGGCAACAACGCCCGCAATATCGAACTGCTCCTGCAGGGGCCTGATCTCGAAGCGCTGATGGCCGCCGCCGCAGTGGCCGAAAAGGCGATTCCGCAGGCGATTCCCGGCACCTTTCCGCAGACCCAGCCAGCGCTGGAGCTGAACCAGCCGGAACTGCAGCTCAAGCCGGACGAATGGCGCATTGCCCGCGCCGGGCTCGATCGCAACGGAGTCGGCAGCGCGCTGCGCGCGTTCACCGGCGGGCTGTGGGCCGGCGAGTACTTCGACGGCAACGAGCGGCTCGACATCATCATCAAGAGCCACGACTGGCACACCCCGGAAGCGCTGGCCGAGCTGCCGATCGCCACGCCGAACGCCGGCGTGCAGACGGTGGGCGAACTGGCGACGATCTCGCAGACGGTCGGACCATCGCAGCTGATCCGGGTCAACGGCCGCAAGACCGTGTCGGTGAACTTCGAGCCGCCGGACACCATGAGCATCGACGAGGCGCTGGATCGGCTCAAGGACCAGGTCGAGCCGTCGGTGCGCGCGGCCATGGCGCCGAACGTCCAGCTGTCCTATGCCGGTACCGCCAACGACCTGCAGCAGGCGCTCGGCACCATGGCCAGCAATTTCGCACTGGCGTTGCTGATCCTGCTGGCGCTCATGGCCGCGCTGTTCCGTTCGCTGTGGGATGCCACCCTGGTGATGCTGGTGATCCCGGTATCGATGGCCGGCGGCATCGCCACCCTGCGGCTGCTGGGCCTGTTCGGGTTCCAGGCGCTGGACCTGCTGACGATGATCGGCTTCATCATCCTGCTGGGTCTCGTCGTCAACGCCGCGATCCTGCTGGTCGATCAGGCGCGCGCCCGCCTGCGCGAGGGTGCCGCGCCCCGCGATTCCGTGCTCGACGCCCTGACCACGCGCGCCCGGCCGATCGTGCTGTCGACGCTGACCGCCGTGCTCGGCATGCTGCCGCTGATCTTCCTGCCCGGCGTCGGCGCCGAGATCTATCGCGGGCTGGCCGCGGTGGTCGCCGGCGGCATGACCGTCGGCACCCTGTTCACCTGGTTCCTGATGCCGGCGCTGCTGCGGCTCGGCGAAGCTCGGCTGCTGGCTCGCGCGCCGTCGCCCTCGTCGGCCTCGACAGCCGTTTCCCCCATCCAATCATGAGTGTGCCGATGAAAGTTCAGGTGCTCTTCGCAATGCTGGCAGTCGCTGCCGCGCCGCTGCAGGCGCAGCCGGGCAAACCGCCGGTGGCCGTTGAAGTGACGGCCGCGGCGATCAAGTCGATGACGCCGCAGGTCATCGCGACCGGCCAGGTGCAGTCGCGCAGCGGCGCCGACATCGCCGCCGGAATCCAGGGCCGGCTCAGTTACGTGGCCGAGCCCGGCACGACGGTGGCGCGCGGGGGGCTGATCGCGCGGGTCGATGTCGACGACGTGCGGCTGCTGCGCGCGGAGCAGGCGGCCCGGGTCAGCCGTGGCGAAGTCGCGCTGCGGCAGGCACAACGCGAATTCGAGCGCCTGAAGGCCAGCGGCGATGCCATCAGCCGCGTGCAGCTCGATCAGGCCGAGAACACGCGCGATCTGGCCGAGGCCGATCTGCAGATCGCGAAAGCCACGCTCAGCCAGACCGACGAGCGCCTGTCCCGCGCCGAAGTCCGCTCGCCATTCGCCGGCGTCGTGGCCGAACGGCTGCGCCGCGTCGGCGAGGAAGTGAACCGTGGCGATGTCGTGGCGCGCCTGCAGGACGCCGGCCGTGCCGAGATTCGCCTGTTCCTGCCGCTGCGCCATGTCGCTGCGATCCATCCCGGCAGCATGGTGCGCCTGCGCCTTGGCGACGGCCGCACGGCCAATGCCACCGTGCGCGCGGTGGTGCCGGTCGGCGATGCCCGCACGCAGAGCTTCGAGGCGCTGATCGACGTGCCGGCCAGCGATCCGCCGATCGCCGTCGGCCGCAGCCTGTCGGTCGAAGTGCCGCTCGGCACGCCGCAGCAGGCGCTGGCCGTGCCGCGCGACGCGGTCGTCATCCGTCAGGACGGTCTCGCCGTGTTCCGCGTCGCCGGCGACGGCAAGACCGTGGTCCGGGTCCCGGTCAAGACCGGCGTCGCCGAAGGCGAATGGGTGGTGATCGACGGCGCGCTGAAGCCCGGCGAGCGCGTCATCATCCGCGGTGCCGAAGGCCTGCGCGACGGCGACGCCATCGACATCGTCAAAGTCCGCACCGACGGCCGTTCGGCGACTTAATTGGGGTCAGATACGACTTAATTGGGGTCAGATACAGATTATCGACTTAATTGGGGTCAGATACAGATTATCGACTTAATTGGGGTCAGATACACACTATCGCCGCCGCCTGCTCAGACGTAGCGGTAATGCACGCGATTGGTCAGGCCGCAGAACAGCTCGTACGCCAGGGTGCCGGCCCAGTTCGCGACTTCCTCGGCCGGCAGGCCGTCGCCCCACAGCAGCACCGGATCGCCGACGGCGGCCTGCGGCAGCGCGCGCAGGTCGACCGTGATCATGTCCATCGACACCCGGCCGATGATCGGCACCCGGGTGTCGTGGATCAGCACCGGCGCGCCGGTCGGCAGGATGCGGTGCACGCCGTCGGCGTAGCCGACCGCAACGACTCCGACGCGCATCGTTTCCGGACACACGAAGGTTGCGCCGTAACCGATTGATTCGCCGACAGCAACCTCGTGCACGGCAATGAGGCGGCTGGCCACGTTCATCGCCGGCTTCAGGCCGAGATCGCGGCCGACCTTGCCCGGCATCGGGCTCGCGCCGTACAGCATGAGCCCCGGCCGGACCCAGTTCGCGCGCGCCTGCGGCCAGGCGATCAGGCCGGCGGAATTGCCGATCGAACGCTCGCCGGCAATGCCGGCCATCGCCGTCTCGAACGCGGCGATCTGCCTTACGGTCATCGGGCTGTCGACGTCATCGGCGCAGGCCAGATGGGTGATCCAGCCCTGCAGCGTCCAGTTCGGATGCGCCGCCAGCGCCTCGCACAGCATCGGCACCGCGGTCAGCGGGAATCCGAGCCGGTGCATGCCGCTGTCGAGCTTGAACCAGACGGCGAGCCGGGTCTCCGCCGGCAGCGAGGCCAGCAGGTCGAGCTGCCAGCGATCGTGGATGACGATTTCCAAGGTGAGCCGCGCGGCTTCCTCGGCCTCGTCGCGCGACAGGACTCCTTCCAGCAGCGCGATGCGGGTGGCGATGCCGGCATCGCGCAAGGTCACGGCTTCCTCGAGACAGGCCACGGCGAAGGCATCGACACCGGCCTCGGCCAGTGTCGTGGCGACCGGCACGGCACCGTGGCCGTAGGCATCGGCCTTGATCGCGGCCATCACTTTCGATTGCGGCGCGAATGCGCGCACGCAGCAGAGGTTGTGGCGAACGGCGGCGAGATCGACCGTCGCGGTGACGCGGGGAATGGGCATTGCGGCTGGCGAAGAAGGGTTCAGCGGTGCATCAGGTGTTGTACATATACTCCGGCGCCAGATTGTCGAAGCGCGTGTACTTGCCGAGGAACGCGGTCTTGATCTTGCCGGTCGGGCCGGAACGCTGCTTGGCGATGATGATTTCCGCCGTGCCCGCCTGCGCCGATTCCTTGTTGTGGTAATCGTCGCGGTAGACGAACAGGACCATGTCGGCGTCCTGTTCGATCGAGCCGGATTCGCGCAGGTCGGACATGATCGGGCGCTTGTCCTGCCGCGCTTCCAGCGAGCGCGACAGCTGCGACAGCGCGATGATCGGCACCTTCAGTTCCTTGGCCAGCGCCTTGAGCGATCGGGAGATTTCCGAGATCTCGTTGGTGCGGTTCTCGCGGTTGGTCGGCACCTGCATCAGCTGGATGTAATCGACCACGATCAGCGCCAGACCGCTGTGCTTGATCGCCATGCGCCGGGCGCGGCCGGCCAGTTCCTGCGGCGACAGCGAGCCGGTCTCGTCGATGTACAGCGGCGCTTCGCGCAGCAGGCCGCTGGCCGACACCAGCTTGTCGAAATCGTGATCTTCCATCTGGCCGCTGCGCAGCGCCTGCTGGTCGATGCGGCCGAACGACGACAGCACGCGCAGCGCCAGCTGTTCGGCCGACATTTCCATCGAGAACACCGCCGTCGGCTTCTTCAGCACGATCGCGACATGCTCGGCGATGTTCATCGCGAAGCTGGTCTTGCCCATGCCGGGACGGCCACCGACGATGATCAGATCGCCGGCATGCATGCCCTGCGTCATGTTGTCGAGATCGGTGAAGCCGGTCGGCGTGCCGGCGAGGCTGTCCGGGTTGTTGCGCAGGCGCTCCAGCCGGTCCTCGATGGCATCCATCAGGGTCGGCATGTCCTTGGCCTGACTCGCCGCCTTCGAGCCGCGCGCGCGGATCGCGAACACCTGCTGCTCGGCGACGTCGATCAGATCGCCCGGTCGGCGGCCGTCGGGCTGGTAGCCCATCTCGGCAATGTCCTGCCCGGCCGCGATCAGGCTGCGCAGCACCGAGCGTTCGCGCACGATCTCGGCGTAGGCCTTGATGTTCGCGGCCGACGGCGTATCCGCCGCCAGAGTGCCGAGATAGCTGATGCCGCCCGCCTCGTCGAGCTTGCCCTGATGGCGCAGATGCTCGGACAGCGTGACGAAATCGCAGGGTCGCGCCGCATTCAGCAATTCGGCGATCGCGTGGAAGATCAGCCGGTGGTCCTGCGTGTAGAAATCGTCCTCGCTGATCTGGTCGACGAGTTCGTACCAGGCGCGATTGTTGAGCAGCAGGCCGCCGAGCACCGACTGCTCGGCCTCGATCGAATGCGGCGGATGCTTCGGGCTGGCGGCCAGCCGCAGGCTGCCCTGCGCGGCACCGGGAGCGTTCGGATTCGGAAACGGAGTGGCCATCGTGGATTCTCGAAGCGGCCTGACAGCTTGCGCGCAATCGCGTGCGGCTGCGATGGAACAACCTGTGGAAAAGTACTGCAAAAGACCGCCTGCCGCGACTCGGGATGCGATCGATCCGTCGCCGTCCGCAGCGCCGTCACAAACGAATCGGCCCGCGCGAGGCGGGCCGATCCGGTGTCACCGAGACGATCAGGCTTACGCCTTTTCTTCCTCGACGACGACGATCAGCGAGGCTTCGACTTCCGAGTGCAGGCGCACCGACACCGTGTAGGTGCCGACGGTGCGGATCGGGCCTTCCGGCAGATCGATCTCGCTCTTTTCGAGCACATACGGCGTGCCGACGGTGGCGCGGGCGATGTCGGTCGGGCCGACCGAGCCGTACAGCTTGCCTTCGTCGGCGGCCAGCGCCTTGATCGTCACGTGCTTGCCGGCGAGTGCCGCGGCGCGCAGCTTGGCGGCGTTCAGGGTTTCGGCGTACTTCTTCATCAGTTCGGCCTTGCGAACTTCGAAGACTTCCTTGTTGCCGGCGGTCGCGGTCAGCGCCTTGCCCTTCGGCAGCAGGTAGTTGCGGCCGTAGCCGGACTTGACCTTGACGATGTCGCCCAGTTCGCCGAGGTTCGTCACTTTTTCGAGCAGAATCAGTTCCATGGGTTCTTCTCTTATTCGTGGGCGTCGGTGTACGGCAGCAGCGCGAGGTAGCGCGCGTTCTTGATCGCCGAACCGAGCTGACGCTGGTAGCGCGCCTTGGTGCCGGTGATGCGGCTCGGCACGATCTTGCCGTTCTCGGAGACGTACTGCTTCAGCGTGGCCAGATCCTTGTAGTCGATCCGGACGGTGCCTTCAGCCGTGAACTTGCAGCTCTTCTTCTTGCGGAAAAAACGGGACATGGCTTACGCGCTCTCTTCGGTCGTGGTGGCGGCGGCGTCGGCAGCAGCGGCCTCGCCTTCGGCATTGCGCTTGTATTCCGGCTTCTTGTCTTCTTCCGGCGCCTTGAACAGCGGCGACTGCTCGGTTTCCGCCTTGTCCATGCGGATGACCAGCTTGCGGATGACGGCATCGTTGAAGCGGAAGGCGCTTTCGAGTTCCTTCAGCACGGCGTCGGAGCACTCGACGTTCAGCAGCACGTAGTGCGCCTTGTGCAGCTTGGCGACCGGATAGGCCAGCTGGCGTCGGCCCCAGTCTTCCATGCGGTGGACCTTGCCACCGTCGGATTCGACCATGTTCTTGTAGCGCTCGATCATGGCCGGAACCTGATCGCTCTGGTCCGGATGGACCATGACAACAATTTCGTAATGACGCATTGAGACTCCTGAAACAGCCTTGTGGATGCGGTCTGGCTGGTGCCGGACCTGACAGTCCCCCGCTTAAGACGCAAGCGCAACGGGCGGTGGGACAAGGTTTTCCGGTTGGACCACGCAGCGTCCTGCCGGAAAGGTCGCGGAGTTTAAGGGCTGGCGACTTTTCGCGCAATTCAACGGAGTTGGACGCTCGCCGACGTTCCGCCGGCACGGATCACGGCGTGATCACGCAGCAATTGGGATTCGACAGCAGCTCGCGCGAGCGCGCCTCGCCCGCGTCGACATCGACCGGGCGCAGGCGCTGGCGCATGCCGGCCAGCAGCTTGTCGAAGCGCGGCGTCTGTTTCGCGGCGGCGTTGATCTGATCCAGCGCGCGGAAATGGGCGTAGGCCTCGATGTCGTTCTGCGGCAGCACTTCGCCTTCGGCGTACCACGCGGCGAACGTCCACAGTGCGGCGACCGAACCCGCTTCGCGCGCGCGGCCCACGTAGTCGATGGCTTCGGCCTGCAGCGCTTCCTGCTTGGCGCGTTGTTCCGGCGAGCATTCGGCGAGGAACTGGCAGTAATCGTCCGGCGGAATCTTCAGCGGCAGGTTGATCTGGGCCTCGATCACGCCGGCATCTGCAGCCTGCTTCAACCAGTCGCGGAAACCGGTGCGCGCATCCTGTGGAATGCCGTCGCACTGCGCGTACAGATGGCGCAGGGTCGCTTCCTCGGCCTTTGGCGCCGACACTTCCCAGCCGCTGCGACGGCGGGTCTGGTGGATCGCTTCGACGTCCCGGTCGAGCCCGGCCTGATCGACCGGAACCTCGCGGCATTCGTACAGCAGCAGCCCCAGCCGGTACTGCGACACGCGATTGCCGCTCATCGCTTCCGGCAGCAGCGCGGCGTAGCCATCGGCCAGCCGACCTGCCGGCGGCTTGATCCGCACGCGCCGGACCAGCCGCACGGGAATGCCGGACTCGACGACGGCCTTCTCCACGGTCTGCCGCGGCGCGGCCGGCACCGCAGCCTTCGCCGGCTCTGCCGCTTCCGCAGCAGCGGGCGTCGATTCGGCAACGATCGGCGGCGCTGGAACCGGGGCCGACGCACGCTCGGCGATCAGCCACCAGAGAACGACGGCGAGCGTCAGCAGCCCCAGCAGCAGCAGCGCACGCCCGCGGCGCATGCCGATCTCAGCCCTTCTTCTTCAGATTCGCCTTGGCCGGCTTGTGATGACGCTGGCGGAAGGCCTCGTACAGGCAGACGGCCGCCGCAACCGACACGTTGAGGCTTTCGATGCGGCCGCCGTGCATCGGAATGCCGACCACGCGGTCGCAGGTTTCGCGCGTCAGCCGGCGCAGGCCTTCGGCTTCACCGCCCATGACGATCACCAGCGGCCCGGTCAGGTCGACGTCGTAGATCGACTCGCCGCTTTCGCCGGCGAGGCCGACGACCCAATAGCCGAGCTGCTTCAGCTGTTCGAGCTTGCGCACGAGGTTGGTCACCGCGACCACCGGCACGCGTTCGGCCGAGCCGGCGGCCGCCGAGCGCACGGCCGGCGTCAGGCCGACGGCGCGATCCTTCGGGATGACCACGGCATCCACCCCGACAGCATCGGACGTGCGCAGGCAGGCGCCGAGGTTGTGCGGGTCCTGCACGCCATCGAGCACGAGAATGAGGTTATCCGGCGTCGCCGGAAGATCCAGCATCTCTTCGCCGCCGAGATCGCTGGCTTCGATCGCCGCGAGCACGCCCTGATGGCGCAGGCCCGGCGCGCGCAGGTCCAGCGTGTCACGCGAGACCTTGCGCACGGTGATGTTGCGCTTGGCCGCGAGGTCGATCAGCTTTTCGGCGCGGGCATCGCGACGGGTGTCGGCGAGCAGGATCTCGCGCGGCTTGACGCCACCGTCTTCGATCGCCGCGATGACGGCATGAAAGCCGCCGATATAGGTCTCTGCCATGGCACACCGCTGCTGGGGAACGGCGCGCAGTTTAGTCGCTGCGCTCCGACGCTGCCGCCGATCCTCGCTCCGGCAGCGGCGCGAAATAGCCGGCCACCAGCAGGATCACGCCGACGAACAGGAACGCGGTGATCCGCGCCAAGGTGCCGGTGCCGGCGGTATCGACCGCGAACAGCTTGATCGCGACGACGACCATCAGCGCCGCCCCGACCAGCCAGACCGCGCGCAGGCCGCGCCGCGCGGCCCACCACATCGCGCCGAAACCCACGCCGCTCCAGAACACCGAGAACGAGGCCTGCAGCAGCGCCGAATCGAGCAGCGCCAGCCCTTTCAGCGGCGTGCCGGCGGCATAGTGCAGACCGCGCACCAAGGCACCGTTGGCCCAGGCAAAGGCTGCGATGGCCGCCAATGTCGGGGCCAGCGCAAGTTCCGCGTGCGGCATCGGCAACCGCGCCAGCCACTGCCAGTCGACCGGATCACGGCGACGCCACCAGAATACGAGTGCCGCAGCCACTGCCAGCACGCTGAGATCGAGCGGATTCAGCAGCGGCCATGTCGGCAGTGGCGCGGCATTGCCATTGGCGTACAGGCTGCCGTGAACGATCCACAGCAGCAGCCATGCGGCGATCGGGGCGGCAACACCGTGCGCGTACAGCCGCGCATGGTGATGCACCGGCCAGCTGCGCGGAAACGCGGCGATCAGCGCCAGCGCAAACGCGGGGGCCAGACCATGGGCGAGCATCTGCCAGTCGCCGCCGAGCTGATCGCGCAGATGCCAGGCCAGTTCGAGGCTGCCGAGCCAGACCTTCAGCAGCGCCGGCAGCACATGCGCCGCGGGATCGGGCGGAGTGGCCGCATCGCGCTCCGAGCGCCACAGGCCCCAGTAATGCGCGGCGAGCAGCAGCAGCCAGCCGACCGCCCCGCCCTCGTATGACGGCCGGTGATCCAGTGCGATGACCATGCCGCCGATCGCGAACAGCAGCGCCGTGGCGTGGCCGAGCCGCTGCAGCCACGGCCAGACCCGCCGATGGGCCAGAGCCGCGAGCAGTGCCACGGTCAGCGCGCCGAAGGCCAGCGCAAGGCCGGTGGCCCACGGCGAGCGCAGATGCTCGATCTGGCTCAAGCCGGCGAACAGCCACCAGCCAAGCGCCCAGACCGGCGTCAGCTGCGGCAACAGGCGCTCGCGCGGCGTCAACGCATCCGGCGCAGCGCGGTGCAGCGCGATCGCGCTGAACAGGCCCGCAGCGGCCAGCAGCAGCGCACCCGGCACGCCGGTCGCGAACGCGCCGTTCGCCACTCCCGCCCGGTCGATCGCGATCAACAGCGAGATGCCGGCCAGCAGCTGGATCACGACGCCGAAGCCACGCGTCCACGCGCTGCGCTGGCGCAGGCCCAGCCATATGGCACCCGCGCCTTCGAGCGCCCAGGTCGCGGCCGTGGCCTGATCGTCCCAGTACAGCGGCACGGCCAGAGTCAGCAGCACGACACCGATCGCGACGAACGCGGTGCCCGTGGTCTGCCAGTGCTCGCGCCCGCTGCGCAGCAGCCCTGCGGCGACCAGCAGATAGAACAGGCCAAACCCGGCCGAACTGATCGCCAGCCCGTGCGCGAAGTCGATCACGAGGCTTGCCTGCAGCGACAGCACGATCGCCGGCAGTCCGAAGATCAAGGTGCCGGATACCGCGCCGCGCCGCGGCCCGCTGCGCGCCGACAGCACCGTCACCAGCACATACATCCCGAAGAACAGCAGCAGGAAGCATTCGAAACTCGCGAACCATTCCGGGCGATACGCCGTGGCTCGCCACAGAGACGTGATCACGAAGGTGAACACGAAGCCGAGCAGGTTCAGCAGCGCCCAGCCGCGGAACGCCGCCACCGTGAACACGCCGAGGTTCAGCACCGTGTAGTAGCCGAACAGCGCGAGATGACTGCCGTCGCCACCCAGCAGCAGCGGAGCCGCGAAACCGCCGGCAAACCCGATCACGGCCAGCGGCAGCGCGTTCTGGGTCACCGCCAGACCGGCCGATGCGCCGGCGACGATGACCAGCAGCGCGAACGCGAACGTCGGCGGCAGCAGTTGATACAGCCGCAGCGCCGCCAGCACCGTCAGATACAACAGCGCCAACCCGCCACCTTGCAGGGTCAGCGCGTACGACGTCAGCGTCGACCGCAGGCGCCAGCCAAAGCCGATCATCGCGAGCGCACCGGCCGACAAACCCGCCAGCCGCAGTTCGACCGGCAGATAGCCGGCTTCGGCGGCATAGCGGATGAGGTACACCGCGCCGATGAACGTGATCAGCACGCCGAGGCGCGCCAGCGGGTTGCCGCCTTTCGCCCAGTCGATGCAGCGATCGAGCAGCGACGGCGCGGCAGGCGCGCGCGACGCGTCTGAAGCGGTGGCGGTGCTGGGCCGTGTCGGCGGCGGCACAGCACTCGTCGATTCGACTGTGGCCACCGGCTCGGCCCAACCGGCCGATTGCCGCGTCATCGGAACGGATGGCGCTATCGGCGATACCGGCGCTGTCGGTGCGGCAGCGGTCGCCGGCTCGACAGACGTCGGCACGACGGCTTCAGCCGCAGCCTCGGGGAATGATCGCGAGGCCTTCGTCAACCGCGCGTTCAGCGCATCGACTTCCTGTTCCAAGCCGCGCAACCGCCCGAACAGCCAGCCGCACAGCGCGCCAAGCCAGAACGCCTGCACCTGTTCGAGGAGGCCGGCCGCCAGCGCCCCGAACAGCAGGATCCAGCCGATCGGGAAGCTGCGCGTCATCCGGGTCATGGTCGGCATCGGAAAGTCGGTCGGCGGGCTGCCCATGCAACGACGGCATGTCGCGTCAACCGCGCGATGCACCTGTTGCGCGGCGCATCAGGCCACTTTGCGAGCATGCCACCAAGCCGCGTACGGGTGGTCCGGCCGCACGTGTTGATCGAGGAAGTTCTGCAACGGCGCTGGATCATCGATCCAGGCGCTCGCGAGCACCATGCCGCCGTCACGGTCGAACAGCCGCAGCTGCGGGAATCCGCCACCTTCGAAGTACTGCACTCTCAAAACCTCTTCGTAGCGAATGAACTTCTTCCGACCCAGAATCGGGGAATGTCCATGAATGCCCATCGCTGACAGCCTGACGGACACCATCCGCGACAAGGCGGCCATTGCAGCAGCGCTCGCGACAACGCACACCGGCCCCCAGAACGACAGTCGACGGATCATCTCCGGCAGGTCAGGTGCATCAGTGGCGCCTTGGAGATGCGGCAGAACATAGGCCACAACCGATGCACCGAGAAGCATGCCCAAGGCCAAGGACGCACCGTGCTTCGCAGCCCCGCGCAACGACACCTTGAACCTGCGGACTTCCATGCCCGGTTCCTGCATGGCGGGTTCAGCGCGCGCCTTCTGGCGGCATCCAGGCCCTCACTTCGCGGCCTTCGATGATCGGCGCGAACACCAGTTCGACGCGGCGGGTGGCGCCATCGCGCGCGGCGCGGCCTTCGGCGCGGAGCCGGCCGCCGGCGACACCCTGACCGGACAGATACGCCGCGACCGCCGTCGCGCGGCGTTCGGCCAGGCCGGCATCGGCTTCGGCATCGCTGTGACCGATCACGTGGATGACCCAGGCGCCGGCGCTGCGGCTGGCCACGACCGCATCGGCCAGCGGCAGCAACAGTTCCGGTCTCAACTGCGCACTGCCGACTTCGAATGCGAGATCGGCATCGAGCAGCACCCGCGTCGGGCGATCCTTCGCCGTCAGCAGCTTGCAGGCAGCCTTGCAGCCGGCGAGCTTCCCCGCCAAGGCCGCGTTGAAGGCGCTGATCACGGCCGCGGACTGCGCCTCGCCGATTGCGCCAACGGTCTGGAACGCGGTCGGAAACGATACCGGTGCTTGGGCCGTTGCGACCGGCGCAGGACCGGCGATGGCCACTGCGTCCGGCGCGGTCGCTGGCTGGCTGGCGCAGCCGGCCAGCGCAACGGCACCCGCCAGCATCAGCATGCGGAAGCTGTACTTGACGGTCTGCATCGGGATCACCGGCGCCGCCCTCCGCGACCGCCGCCACCGGACTTCGGCTTGCCACCGTCGCGCGCGGCATCGCGACGCGGGTTGCGGCCATCGTCGCGACCGCCGCCGTGACCGGTGTCGTTCGAGCCGGATTTGCCGCCCTTCTCGACGATCTCCAGATCGATCTTGCGCTCGTCCAGGCTGACCCGGACCACTTTCACCCGGATCTTCTGACCGAGCGCGTAGACGGTCTTCGAGCGGCTGCCGACCAAGCGCTGGTGCTTGGCCTCGTACTCGTAGAAATCGCCCTTCAGCTGCGAGACATGCAGCATGCCTTCGATGTACAGGCCGACCAGATCGACGAACAGGCCGAACGGCGCCACGCTGGCCACGATGCCGTCGAAGTCCTCGCCCACGCGGTGGCGCATGAACTCGCACTTGAGCCAAGTGTTGACGTCGCGCGTGGCGTCATCGGCGCGGCGCTCGGCCATCGAGCAATGCGCACCCAGCGCTTCCATCTCCGGCAGCGTGTAGGTGAAGGTCTTGGGCTTGCCCTTGGCGATGACGTGCTTGATCGCCCTGTGCAGCAGCAGATCGGGATAGCGGCGGATCGGGCTCGTGAAGTGCACGTAGTGCGTCAGCGCCAGACCGAAGTGACCGTCATTGGCCGGCTGATAGCGCGCCTGCATCAGCGAACGCAGCATCACGGTCTGGATCAGGCTCGCATCCTCGCGGCCCTTCACGCTGGCCAGCAAGGTCGCGTAATCCTTCGCCACCGGCGTTTCGCCGCCACCGAGGCGCAGGCCGCGGCCAGCGAGGAACTCGCGCAGGATCGATACCTTGTCGCCGTCCGGCATCTGATGCACGCGGTACAGCGCCGGCATCTTGTGCTTGTCGACCAGCAAGGCACCCTGCACGTTCGCCGCGATCATGCATTCCTCGATCAGGCGATGGGCGACATTGCGCTGCACCGGCACAATCTTCTCGATCTTGCGGCCTTCGCCGAACACGATCTTGGTTTCCGTGCCTTCGAAGTCGATCGCGCCGCGGGCTTCGCGGGCGGCGAACAGCGCTTCGAAGACATCCTTGAGTGTGTTCAGCGGCTTCAGCAGTTCCGGCTGCGCTCGCGCCTGCTCGCAGTCGGGGTTTTCCAGCATCGCAGCGACGTCGTCATAGATCAGCCGCGCCTTCGAGCGCATGACCGCCGGGTAGAAGGTGGACTTGCTGACCTCGCCGTCCTTGGCCACGCGCATCTCGCAGACCATGCACAGGCGATCGACCTTCGGGTTCAGCGAGCACAGGCCGTTCGACAGCGCTTCCGGCAGCATCGGAATGACGTTGTTCGGGAAATACACTGAGGTGCCGCGCTCGGTCGCTTCGGCATCGAGTGCCGAACCCGGCGTGACATAGGCGGAAACATCGGCGATCGCCACCCACAGCTTCCAGCCGCCGCCGCGCCAGCCCTTGACCGGCTCGGCGTAGACCGCGTCGTCGAAGTCGCGGGCATCGGCACCGTCGATGGTCATCAGACCCAGCTCGCGCAGATCGACGCGATCGCCCCACTGCGCCGGCGTCACCACCGGGCCGAAAGCCTCGGCTTCGGCTTCGACGCCTTCCGGCCACTCGAACGGCAGCTTGTGGGCGCGAATTGCCGCGGCGATCTCCATGCCCGGCGCCATGTGGTCGCCCAGGATCTCGACCACCTTGCCGACCGGCATCGTGCGATCGCCCGGAGGCGCGGTCAGCTCGGCCACGACCATCTGACCGGGCTTGGCACCGCCCAGCGCACTGGCGGGCACCACGAGTTCCGGATTCTTCGGATTGCTCGGGATCACGGTGAAGATGCCGCCACCGCCGATGCTCGAGGCATGCAGGCGACCCACCACCTGGGTGGTGCCGCGTTCGAGCACATCGACCAGCGAGCCTTCGCGGCGGCCGCGGGCATCGGTGCCGGTGATGCGCACGCGCACGCGGTCGCCGTTCATCAGGGAATTCATCTGGCGCGGTGACAGGAACACGTCGCCGGACTTGTCGCCCGGTGCCGCGCCATCGGGCTGGACGAAGCCGTAGCCATCGCGATGCGCCAGCACCTTGCCGTCGACCAGAATGCCGGAGCGCGGCACCGCTTCGATGGTCTCGCCGCTTTCGGTCAGCACCGGGCGATAGGCGCCGCGACGATCCGCCGCTTCGAGCTGGCCTTCGCGCGCCATCGCAACCAGACGCTTGGTGAACGCTTCCTGCTCGTTGAGCTTCTTCAGGCCGAAATGCGCGATCAGCTCGTCGAGCGTCATCGGCTCGGCGGAATCGACCAGCGTCTTCAGGATGTGGTTGCGGCTCGGCAGCGGACTGGCGTAGCGCGTCGACTCGGCCGCGAACTCGGCGTCGGCGGAGCGCCAGTCGCTGGGCTCCGGCGCGCTCTTGCGGCCCCAGTTGAAGCCGCCGGTCTTGGCCTTCTTCGGCATCACGGGTGTCTTGTCGTCGGCGCCGTCGCGGCGTCCCGAATTATTTTTCGATTTCTTCATTGACAGACCCCCCGGGTCTGATTAATCTGCGCGCCCTGAGCCGAGGTGGCGGAATTGGTAGACGCACTAGTTTCAGGTACTAGCGGGTAAAACCGTGGAGGTTCGAGTCCTCTCTTCGGCACCATCTTATAAAGCGGTTGAAGCATCTCAAGGCCACCCTCGCGGTGGCCTTTTTCTTTTGTCACTTCGTTCAAACCTCTCAAGAATCCTGTTTCCCGTTGTGGGGCATGCCGCGGCGAGCCTGTGCCCGCCGCGGTCCCGATGAATCGATTGCGCGCGCTCAACCGAACGGGTTGCGCAGCACGATCGTGTGATCGCGGTCCGGGCCGGTCGAGATGATCGCGACCTCGGCACCCGATACCGCTTCCATGCGCTTCAGATAGGCCCGTGCGTTGGCCGGAAGCGCGTCGTAACTGGTGACGCCATAGGTCGACTCCGACCAGCCCGGCAGGTCCTCGTAGACCGGCTTGACGTCGATGAAGCCCTCGGCACCGATCGGCAGCGTTTCCACCGCCTTGCCGTTGACCATGTAGCCGGTGCAGATGCGGACCGTCTCCATGCCGTCGAGCACGTCGAGCTTGGTCACGCACAGGCCCGAGACGCTGTTGTTGAAGATCGAGCGACGGGCAGCCACGGCATCGAACCAGCCGCAACGACGCGGACGGCCGGTGACGGTGCCGAACTCCTTGCCCTTCTCGCGGATCAGCTGGCCGATTTCGTCTTCGAGCTCGGTCGGGAACGGACCCGAGCCGACCCGCGTGGCGTAGGCCTTGACGATGCCGAGCACGTAGTCGAGGTTGCGCGGGCCGACACCGGACCCGGTGGCCGCACCGCCCGCCGTCGTGTTGCTCGACGTCACGTACGGATAGGTGCCGTGGTCGATGTCGAGCAGCGCACCCTGCGCGCCTTCGAACAGCACGTTGTCGCCCTTGGCCAGCTGCAGGCGCAGCAACTCGGTCACATCCGCCACCATCGGCCGGATGATCTCGGCGTAGCGCAGCAGATCGTCGAGCGTGGTCTGGAAGTCGACCGGCGTTTCCTTGAAGTAGTTGACCAGCACGAAGTTGTGATACGCCAGCAGCTCGCCGAGCTTGGCGGCCAGCACTTCGCGGTGGAACAGGTCGCTGACGCGGATCGCCCGGCGCGCCACCTTGTCCTCGTACGCCGGGCCGATGCCCTTGCCGGTGGTGCCGATCTTGGCCTCGCCACGGGCGCGCTCGCGCGCCTG
This sequence comes from Nevskia sp., assembly GCF_021732705.1. Lineage (GTDB taxonomy): Bacteria > Pseudomonadota > Gammaproteobacteria > Nevskiales > Nevskiaceae > Nevskia. Next base: position 120,700 of record NZ_JAKFUM010000009.1, read on the forward strand.
ATCGAGCTTGGCGTGCACCGGCAGCACCAGCGGGGCCGCTTCCGAGATCTTCAAACGACCGCGGACTTCGCAGTTGATCGCTTCGAGCTTCTCGATTTCCTTGATCAGGTCCGGCAGCGACAGCACCACACCGTTGCCGATCAGGCAGGCCACGCCAGGCCGCATGATGCCGCTCGGGATCAGGTTCAGCGCCGTCTTGACGCCGTTGATCACCAGCGTGTGACCGGCGTTGTGACCCCCCTGGAAGCGGACGACGGCCTGGACCTTGTCGGTCAGCAGATCGACGATCTTGCCCTTGCCTTCATCACCCCACTGCGCGCCAATGACGACGACTGACTTGCCCATGTTCTTCCTCAAGCTCTGATTCAACTGCGCCAGCCACGACGGCCGCGCGTGCAGGGGGCAGCTGCCCCGTTGGTGGCTCCGGCGATGCCCGGCAGCTGGCGCAAGCGCTGCTGACAAACCTTGCTGGACCGTTGCGAAAATCTCGTGCCGCGACGACAGGCCACGACCACCCGCAGCCTCTGTCGCGAACGTCCGGACGCGCGCGGCATCCGGACCTCGCCCGACTCAGCGCTGGCCGAGCCGAAGCAGTTCGTTGACATCGGCCGAAAAGCCGGTGGCCGGCCGCGCGCCGCGCTCGCCATCGAAGCGGCCGCCACGCGCCACCTCGCGGCCGTGTCCCGGCACGAAGGCCGCGAACACAAGCCCCGACTGATAGCGATAACCGCGCAGCTCGGCCAGATCGATGTGCAGCGGTGCTGCGTGCGGCAGTGCCGCCAGATGCGCGGCCGCCTGCTCCAGCGATGACAGCGCATCGGCAATCGCGGGATCGACCGTATCCAGTGTCTGCCGCGCGCGTTGCAGCACGCTGACATCGCCGTTCAGATCCATCAGCGCCGACAGGTTTCGTGCCACCGCCGCCGGCAGCGATCGCGCGGCGGCGAACTCCCGCAGGTCCGGCTGCGACTTGCGCTGCAGGATGTCGAACACCGCGCTTTCGTCGTCGGCATCGAGCTGCAGGCGTGCCGCCAGCGCGCGGAAGATGCCGACGTGGCCGAGATCGACATGGGCATCGTCGATGCCGGCCAGCCGCAAGGTGTCGAGCATCAGCCGCAGGATCTCGAGATCGGCGTCGAGCGAGGCATCGCCGAACACTTCGCAGCCCACCTGGCGCGGCGCCCGCGAGCCGCCCAGGCTGTCCGGGCTGGCGCGCAGCACGGTGCCGAGGTAGCACAGGCGCACCACCGGCACGTCGCTGAAGTGTCGGGCAGCAATGCGCGCCGCCTGCGGCGTCATGTCGGCGCGCAGGCCGAGCAGACGGCCGCCGACCGGATCGGTCAGCTTGAAGGTCTGGTCTTCGAGATCGCGTCCGGCGCCGCTCAGCAGCGTGTCGAGATGCTCGATCAGCGGCGGCAGGATCAGCTCGTAGGACTGCGAGCGGTAGTGGTCCAGCAGGGCACGACGCAGCGCTTCGACGCGCCAAGCCGTGTTCGGCAGCGCTTCTTCAACGCCGTCGGGAAGCATCCAGAGTCGTGTCACGGTGCGATCAAGGTGGAGGCGCGCATCAGCTCGCCCAGTGAATCCATTGCAGCAAGACCAGTCCCGCCAGCATCGCTGCCAGACCGGCACCGCGCAGCCAGCGATCCGGCAGTCCCGCGAGCCGGATGTAGGCCTCCTTCGACGACGCCGGTGCCAGAAACGGCAAGATGCCTTCCAGCACCAGCATCAGCGCGGCCGCCCGCATCAGGTCGAGCCACATGCGGCGTGCCGACAGCGCTCAGGCGCGACGATCGCAGCCATCGTTCACCGGCCGAGATCGCTCTGCTTCAGATACTTGAAGAACTCGCCGGTCGGCTCGAGCACCAGCACATCCTTCTGATCGCGGAACGAGTCGCGGTAGGCGTTCAGCGCGCGGTAGAAGGCGTAGAACTCGGCGTCGACACCATAGGCCTTGGCGGAAATCTCGGCGGTACGGGCATCGCCCTCGCCTCTGAGCTTCTCGGCTTCGCGATACGACTCGGCGATCGTCGTCTGGGCGCTGCGATCGGCTTCGGCGCGAATCTTCTCGGCCTCTTCGAAACCGCGGGCGCGGAGGTCCGATGCCACGCGCGTGCGCTCGGCGCGCATGCGCTCGTACACCGAATCGCTGACCGATCGCGGCAGGTTGATGCTCTTGATCCGCACGTCGACCAGTTCGATGCCCAGTTCCTTGACGCGGGTCTGGGCAGTCTTTTCCAGCGCCGCCATGATCTCGTCACGTTCGCCGGAGATCGCCTGCTGGATCGTGCGGCTGCCGAACTCGGCACGCAGGCCCGGATTGATGATCGCGGCCAGACGATTCTCGGCCACGGCATCGTCACCGCCGGTGGCGCGGTAGTAGTTGCCGATGTCGGCGATCCGCCACTTGACGAAGAAATCGACCTCGACGTTCTTCTTCTCGACCGTCAGGAAGGTTTCCGTCTGGTTGTCGAGCGTCAGCACGCGGTTGTCGAACTTCTTGACCGATTCGATCATCGGCAGCTTGAAGTGCAGGCCGGCCTTGTAGTCCTGGCCCTGGACTTCGCCGAACTTGAACAGCAGCGCGGTCTCGCGCTGATCGACGACGAAAAAGCTGTTGACGAGGATCAGCAGCGCCGCGAGGACGCCACCGAGGATGAGGGTTTGCCGATTGCTCAGATTCATGGGGTCGGCTCCTTAGCGGGCGCGGTCGCGCGAGCGCGCGGCGGCATCGTCGGTGCTGTTGCGGGTCGGGGACGTGCGCAGCGGCGAACTGGCACCGCCGTCGACCGTCGGATCAACACCCTTCTGGGCGTTCTTCAGCAACTGCTCCAGCGGCAGGTAGAACGCCGGATTGCTCTTGCTGACGTCGACCAGCACCTTGCTGCTGCCGGCGTAGACCTCGGTCATCGCATCGAAGTAAAGGCGCTTGCGGGTGATCTGCGGCGCCTTCTTGTATTCCTCGACCAGCGCCGTGAAGCGCGCCGCGTCGCCCTGTGCGCGGGCCACGGTCTGATCGCGGTACGCGGTCGCTTCGGCGATGCGTCGAGCCGCTTCGCCACGGGCGCGCGGCAGACGGTCGTTGGCATAGGCCTCCGCCTCGTTCTGCAGGCGTTCCTTGTCCTCGCGCGCCTTGATCGCATCGGCAAACGCGGCCTGCACCTGTTCCGGCGGCTGCGCCTGCTGCAGGTTCACTTCCGTGATGATCAAGCCGGTCTTGTACTTGTTCAGGCGTTCCTGCAACCCGGTCTTGATCTGGTCCGCCACGGCCTGGCGACCATCGGTCAGGATGAAGTCCATGGTCGACCGGCCGACGACTTCGCGCGACGCCGCCTTGGTCACCTGCTGCAGGGTCTTGTCCGGATCGGCAACGTTGAACAGGTAGTCCTCGGCCGAGGTGATGCGGTACTGCACCGAGAGTTCCAGATCGACGATGTTCTCGTCCTGCGTCAGCATCGTCGCGCGGTCGGTGACCTGGCGAACCTTGGTGAACGGAATCTTCTCGACCCGCTCGATCGGCCATGGCTTGTGCCACGACAGGCCCGGGCCGGTGGTCTCGACGTAGCTGCCGAAGCGCGTGATCACCGCGCGCTCCTGTTCGTCGACCGTGTAGAAGCCGGAAAACACCCAAAGCGCGGCGATCAGCACGAGGACGACGCCGGCAAGACCGCTCGGCAGCTTGCCGCTGCCGGCACCCGTGCCGCGATTGCCGCCACCGCCGCCAAACCAGCGGGCCTTGATGCGCTTCAGCAGCGCATCGAGATCAGGGGGCCCGTCGTTGCCGCGCTTGCCGCCGGAATTCGAATTCCACGGGTCGCGGCCGGGGCCCGGCTCGTTCCAAGCCATCAGAGGACTACTCCAGTGCAAGACATCAATGAATGATCGGTTTTGACGGGCGCGCGAACGGCGGCGCGCACGGTCGGGAATCGGAAGGACATCGTGGTCGGCCCGGAATTTTAGTTCAGCGCCGGCGTCACGCGAACCGGCAGGCTGACGCCAGCCTCGTGACACAGGCGTTCCAGGCGCGAGTACGGCAGGCGCACGCGCAGGCGCGAGCTGCCATCGTCGTCCGTGCTTTCCGAGATCACGGCATGCAGCTGGTAGAGCTGGGCGCGCAGCTTCGCGGCCCGCGGCGGCAGCAGCAGGTCTTCCTCGGACAAGTCCGGATACAGGCGCGCGGCGATCGCGGTTCGCAGCAGGTCCAGGCCTTCACCGCTGCGGGCGCTGAGAAAAACCCGCTGCGGCACGCCGAGATCATCCAGCTCGATGCGCGGCGTTTCCCCTTCGCGCAAGTCGATCTTGTTGAACACCTGCAGACGCGGCACGTCGTCGGCGCCGATCTCCTTCAGCACTTCCTCGACCTGCTCGATGCGCGCGCCGCGCTCGGAATCTCCGGCGTCGATCACGTGCAGCAGCAGTTCGGCGTCGCGCGATTCCTCGAGCGTGGCCCGGAATGCGGCGATCAGGTCGTGCGGCAGATCGCGGATGAAGCCGACGGTATCGGCCAGCACCGCGGTTTCGCCGGTCGGCAGCTCGACCTTGCGGACCGTCGTGTCGAGCGTCGCGAACAGCTGGTTCGACGCGAACGTGGCATCGCCGGTCATCGCGTTGAACAGGGTCGACTTGCCGGCGTTGGTGTAGCCGACGAGCGACACCGTCGGGATTTCCGCGCGCTGGCGGCCCTGGCGATTCTGCGCACGGCGGCTCTTCACCGTTTCCAGCTGCTTCTTCAGCGTGTCCATGCGGCCACGCAGCAGGCGGCGATCGATTTCGAGCTGGGTTTCGCCCATGCCGCCGCGAAGGCCGATACCGCCCTTCTGACGTTCAAGATGCGTCCAGCCGCGAACCAGCCGCGTCGCCATATGGTTCAAACGGGCCAGTTCGACCTGCAGCTTGCCTTCGTGCGAGCGCGCCCGGCGCGCGAAAATGTCGAGAATCAGGCCGGCGCGATTGATCACTCGGCATTCGAAGCGCTTTTCGAGATTGCGCTCCTGGCTCGGGCTCAGATCGTGGTTGAAGACGATCAGTTCGGCACCGGCGGCTTTCGCGGTGATCGCGATTTCGTCGACCTTGCCGCTGCCGGCATAGGTGCCGGCGTCCGGACGCTCGCGCTTGCCGCCGATGACGCCGACGACGTTCAGACCCGCGGAGCGTGCGAGTTCGATGAACTCGACGCGATCAGCTTCGAAGTCGGTGCCGGAGAATTCGAGGTGGACCAGAACCGTCTTCTGCGCGCCCGCCGCCGTCTGGTCGGCAGTCGCGTACGGCGGGGGATTGCTGGTCAAACGTTCGCCGGTTGGGTGTCGTCGCCGTCACCGTCCGAAATGCGCATGGAACGTGCCGGAACGATGGTGGAGATCGCGTGCTTATAGACCATCTGGCTGACGGTGTTCTTCAGCAGCACCACGAACTGATCGAACGATTCGATCTGGCCCTGGAGCTTGATCCCATTGACGAGATAAATGGAGACCGGAATACGCTCCTTGCGCAGGGCGTTGAGAAACGGCTCCTGCAGAGTCTGTCCTTTAGACATATGAGCTACCTTTTTGAATTATTTGGATTGGCGTGAAGCGAAAACGCCAGCGACACAAAAGTTTATCACCGAATCAAGGCTCGATCCGGCCAGCCGCCGACGCGACATCTTGTCATGGTCAGCTTGGCTGCGCCCCGACCTCTTTCAAGACCTGCGCCAGCGAAAAGGGTTCAGTCGGGTCGATCCAGACCCAGTTGCCCTCGCCGCGCAGCCAGGTCATCTGGCGCTTGGCATATTGGCGCGTGGCGATGACGCCGCGCCGCACGGCTTCCAGCCGGCTGGTTTCGCCATCCAGATGGCTCCAGATCTGGCGGTAGCCCACCGCACGCATCGATGGCAGGCCCAGATGCAGATCGCCCCGCGCGCGCAGCCGCGCGACTTCATCGATCAAGCCTTCCCGCACCATCTGCTCGAAACGGGCGGCCATCCGGTCGTCGTGGTCCTTCTTCGCCGGCGGCCGCACCGCGTAGCGCAGCACGATGCCGGGCACCGCGGCCTCGGCTTTCGGCCGCGCGTGCCAGTCGGACGCGGGGATACCGCTGGCCAGGTGAATCTCCAGCGCCCGTTGCACGCGCTGGCTATCGTTCGGATGCAATCGTGCCGCCGTCACCGGATCGACCTCGCGCAGTCGCGCGTGCTGGCCATCCGCGCCGATGCGCTCGCGTTCCGCCTCGAGTTCCCGCCTGATCGCCGGATCGGCAGGCGGCAGATCGCTCAGACCATCGAACAGCGCGCGGAAATACAGCAAGGTGCCGCCGACCAGGATCGGCACTCGACCGCGAGCGCGAATGTCGGCAATCACTCGGCCAGCGTCGCTGGCGAATCGGGCCGCGGAATACGGTTCCAGCGGATCGAGGATGTCGAGCAGGTGATGCGGCACACGAGCCCGCGTTGCGGCGTCCGGCTTGGCCGTGCCGATGTCCATGCCGACGTAGATCTGGGCGGAATCGACGTTGACCAGTTCCGCCGCACCATCGAGGGCTTCGTGCAGCTGCAGCGCGAAGCTGCTCTTGCCCGACGCCGTCGGTCCGCTGATGGCGACGACCGGCAGTTGCGCCGACCGATCGGTCGACGTGTCAGTCGGGGCATCGGTCGACTCGGGAAATCGGGAACTCATCACGCGGCGGAGTTTACCGGCTCCGCCGCGCGACCCCGCATTCGACTCAGAAGCGCCAGCCGATGCTCAGTTGCACCACCGGATAGAACTTGTACTTCCGGATGTCGTCCGACACGTTCGCCTGCTCGGTCGCGATGGCGTTCTGCACGTCCGGATCGGTCGCCAGATCGACGTTTTCGCGCGTGTTGCCCTGGGCATCGGTCACCGTGGCGGTGCCGGATGCGCGCAGGCTCGGCTTCGGCCGGCCGTGGAACAGGACGCCGGCATCGAGACCGACGTAGAACGGCAGGCCCTTCATCGGATTCGAGATGCCGAGGCCGAGATACGGCGCGACGTTCCTGAAGCCGAGATTGCCGGTGACCAGCGCATTGCTGCCGGTGACGGTGACGTCGCCGACGCTACAGGTATTCGGGCAGGTCGCACGCAGATCGACCTTGTTGCCGTTGCCGACCAGACCCGCCGAGATGCGCGGCCCGACCAGGAACGGATAGACATCGAGATAGGCGCCATACGTCAGCAGCTTCAGCTTGCCGTCGTAATCGATGCCGTCGGAATTGATCGAGCGGCCGTAATTGAAGCCCTGTACCGAGGCACGGGCGTTGAGAAACGGCAGTACGCCGACCGTCACCTGGCCGCCAATGCCGGCGGTGCCCGCCGTAGCGCCCACGGCGATATCGGGCAAGCCCGGGAGTGCCTGCAGGGATGGCGCAGCCAGCAGGGCGGCAATGGCCGCAGCAGTCGTGATCTTGTTCATCGGGTCCTCGTCGGGGCCTGGGGAGTCGGAAAGGGAACGCCGTCGGCGCGTGCCGAGCAGCGCGGCCTGACCGCGCGATGAGACTGAATCTCGATGGAACTCCCATGAAATCCGGATGGATCGCCATCCGCCGCGCGAGCAGGCGCTGGTCCGATGCAAGCCAGATGCCCCGCCCGGCGCGACGTGATCCCGACACCGACGGCGGTTACCGCTGGCCCGAAACGGTCACCGGTCGGGCGCTGGATCCTCGCCGCGCAGACGGCGGAAGCGGGCATCCGGCGCCGGATGCGAAGACAGCCATCCGCTGTCGCTCGTGTCGCCGTGCTGGTCCTTCTGGCGCTGGACCAGACGTTCGAGCATCGTCGCCAGCCGTGCCGGATCGATATGGCGCGCCTTCAGCTGCTGCATCGCGTAATCGTCCGCTTCGATCTCGAACGCGCGCGAGTAGCGGCTTTGCAGCACGGTGGTCGGCAGCACGGCCAGCATCGCGGAGACATCGCCAAGCCAGGCGGTCATCGTCAATGCGACGACCGAGCCCTGCAGCAGCATTTTCAGCCCGTGCCGATACTGCACATGGCCGAGTTCGTGGGCGAGCACCGCGTTCAGATCGTCGTCGTCCTCGACCAGCGCGACCAGATCGTCAAGCACGACGATGGTGCCATCCGGCAGGGCAAAGGCATTGGCGCCCAGACTGCCGCCGTGACGGAATTCCAGTGCCGGCAGTGGCTCGCCATTGCCGAAATCCAGCGCTTCGAAGCGCCGCTGCAGCGCATCCTGACGTTCCGGATCGAGAGTCGACGGCGTCAACCAGCGGCCATCGAGCGCTTCGAGGGTCGATTCGCTCAACTGCCGGGTGACCGACGCCGGCGTGCGTGTGGCCATGACATCGGCCGCGATCGGCAGCCCGTAGAGGTAGCCGAGCACGGCACTGAGCGCGACGAGGGCCATCGCGGCGATGGCGATGCGCCAGCTGCCCTGCCAGAACTCGATGGCATCCGGCTTGAGCCCGGTGCCGGTCATGATCGCCGAAAGGCCGGCGTGGTCGCGGATCTCGAGATAGGCCCCTTCCGGGAGATGCAGCAGCCGCGGCCCGTTGCCGAACCGTTCGCCGATGCGCATTGCCGAGAGCGGTTCGCGGCGCTCGACGTCGGTGCCGTGCACGCACAGCATGCCGTCGACCACATCCACCGTGACCTCATGGCGTCGGGCCGTGCGGCCATCGTAGTAAACAGCGGCGACCGACACGGCACCCGTCCGCCGCTAGAGCGCGATGTCGATGTCGAACACGCTCGCCGCTTCTTCGCCGAGCGCGTTTGCAGCGGTGGCGTCACCGGCGACGATGTCATCCAGCGGCTCGGCCAGCACCACGGTCAGGCTCTCCGCCCGGTAGCGCGCCAGCCGCGCCAGCGCCCACGGCATGAAGAAGCCGAACGTCACGATGACGCCGACCAGATTGCTGAAGTACAGCCAGCCCAGATGTCGCGCCGACAGGCGGCTCTCGAAGCGATGGTCGCCGAGCCGCGTCTGGTTCCAGATCAGATTGTCGATCCGCGAACGGAAGTACGGCATCACGGCCAGGAACAGCGCGGCGTAGATCATGAACACGACCACCAGCGCGCCGGCCAGCGCTTTCGGATCGAGCTCGCCCCGTTCCTCGTCGCCCGCTGCGAGGATTTTCAGGCTTTCCGGGTTGACCACCTGTGACGCCACGCCGGCGACCACGACCGCAATCATCGACAGCAGCACGCTTACGGCGAAGATCTTCGCGAACTGACCGGTCGTGGCCGTGAACGAGAACCGGCGCGTGCCATACCGGGCACCGTTGTGCTGGTACAGCTTGAAATCGCGGTACCAGGCCGGGTAGATCCAGAGCACCACCGCAATGACCAGCGCAATCATGCCGATGCCTGCGATGGCCTTCGATACCAGCGCCAGCAAGCTCGCCCCGATGCCGAGCGCGGCGATCAGCAGCAGACGGGTGTAGCTCGCGGCATAAGCGCCGCCGAGCGTTCCGGCGAACCCGAAGCGCAGCCCGCGATAGCTGCTGTTGTGCAGCCGGAAGCGCAGCGCGTTGTGCAGCAGCCAGGGTCCGGCCAGCAGCAGGATCACGACGACGACCGCGAACAGGGCGACCGACACGCCGGCCGCGAACTGGTACGCCCCGAACATCAGCACGGCAACAACGCGGCCGATCAGGATCGCCTTCGGCTGCCCGTGATACTCGAAGCCGCTGCCGGCCAGTTCAGTGGAGCGATAGAAGTACTGCAGGCGACGGACCTTTGCCCAGGCCCCGTAGATGCCGAGGGTGACGATCGTCAGCGCGAGATTGACAATCCAGATGCGGAAGTACTCGCTGCCGCTGCCGGTGAAGCGGAAGGTTTCCGGCGCAGGCGGTGGCGGCGGCGGCGCGTGCGCTGAAGGCGTGACTGCAGCGGGCTCGTGCACCGCGGCGAGCGGCTCATGCGGCGCGTCGTGCGCAGACTCGCCCGAGGCTTCGGTCGATTCGTCGTTCATGCGGGTTCCCTGTCGGTGGTCGGCATCCGTGGTCCAACCGGGACACTACTCGACAGAGGTCCCGCTCGAAGCGCCGGGCGCGCGGAAACCAGCGCTGCGGCGTGATTTGACGCACGGTTGGCAGGGCGAAAACGCCAAGCAGCGAGTCAGCGACCGCGAAGGAACAGGCGATCCAGCGCGTCGGCGTCGATCTGGACCCAGGTCGGGCGACCGTGGTTGCACTGCCCGGCATTCGGCGTCTGCTCCATGTCGCGCAACAGCGCGTCCATTTCCGGCACGGTCAGGCGGCGATTGGCCTTGATCGCGGCGCGGCAGGCCATGTCGGCGAGGATGCGGTGCTGGGCATCGAGCGCCTCGTTGAAATGCTCGGCGCTTTCGGCATCGTCGGCACCGCCGCATAGTGTCCGCAGCAGCGCGGCGAGATCGGTCTTGACCAGCAGCGCCGGCACCGCACGCACCGTGATGCTGTCCGGGCCGGCACGATCGAGGATCAGGCCGAAGCGGCGCAGCGACTCGCTCTGGGCTTCCAGTTCGTCGGCTTCGCCGGGTCCGACCCGAACCACTTCCGGCAGCAGCAACCGCTGCGAGGCGATCCCGTCGGCCGCCAGCTGCAGCTTGAAGCGCTCGTACAGCACGCGTTCGTGTGCCGCATGGGCGTCGACCAGCACCAGCCCGTGGCGGTTCTCGGCGAGCACGAACACGCCGCGCAGCTGCGTGATCGCACGACCGAGCGGCTGGTGTTCGTGGTCGGCCTCTGACCGGGGTTCGGGGTCGCCACTCGGCGAAACGACGGGCTGCTCGCGGTACAGCGGCCAGGCCGACGCGGACCTCGGCGCCGGCTCGCGCACCGGCCACGACGGCGTCGGCGATGCATTGCCGTAGCGCACGCCGTACTGCATCGGTGACGGTGCCGGTGCGGGCACCGGCTCGACACCGGTCGTCGACGCTCGTGGCGCGATCGGCAGCGGATCGAAGCTTACCCGGTGATGCTCGCCGGGCTCCGGGCGAATCCGTCGCAGCAGCTGATGCACTGCGCCGAACAGGAAATCATGAACCTGCGAAGCACCGCGAAAGCGCACCTCGGTCTTCTGCGGGTGGACGTTGACATCGACCCGCGCCGGATCGAGTTCGAGGAACAGCACGAACGCCGGATGGCGCTGGGAATGCAGCACGTCGGCATAGGCCCGGCGCAGCGCGTGGCCCAACAGCTTGTCGCGCACGCAGCGACCGTTGACGTACAGGAACTGCAGATCGGCCTGAGCCCGCGCGAAGCTCGCCAGTGCCACCCAACCCCAGAGCCGCATGTCGAGCCGCTGCTCGTCGAGGGTCACGGCATTGGCGAAGAATTCATCACCGCAGACTTCGGCAATGCGCGCCGAACGCGCCGCCTCGCCCTCGGCCCGTGCCAGCTCGAAGCTGCGCCGGCCGTTGTGCGTCAGACGCAGCCGAAGGTCGAAGCGGGTCAGCGCCAGACGCCTCAGCGCCTGATCAACGTGACGGAACTCGGTCCCTTCCGCCTTCATGAACTTGCGCCGCGCCGGCGTGTTGAAGAACAGGTCGCGAACCTCGATCGTGGTGCCGGTCGCGTGCGCCGCCGGCTGCGGCGGCAATGCGTCGAGCGTGCCGGCGCCGGCGACTTTCCAGCCGTGTGGCGCATCGGCCCGGCGCGAGGTCAGCGCCAGCCGCGACACCGACAGGATGCTGGGCAGTGCTTCGCCGCGGAAACCGAAGCTGGCGACCCGCTCCAGATCGTCGAGATCGCTGATCTTGCTGGTGGCATGCCGGGTCAGGGCCAGCGCCAGTTCGTCCGGGGGAATGCCGCAGCCATCGTCGCGAATCCGGATCAGGTTCAGACCGCCGGCCTCGAGTTCCACCTCGATCACGGTGGCTCCGGCATCCAGCGAATTCTCGACCAGTTCCTTGACGACGGCCGCGGGACGTTCGACCACTTCGCCGGCGGCAATCTGGTTGATCAGCTGTTCATCGAGCACACGGATCCCACTCATCGGCCTGCCTCGCCCTGGCCGGCTCGTGGACCGGCCCTGCGCGCTCCGCGCTCAGGGCGTTCGAGCACGCGCGAAGCAGTGCTTCGCAAGCGCGTGCGCTCACCCTCGCCGGCCGCAATCTGGTTGATCAGCTGTTCATCGAGCACACGGATCCCACTCATCGGCCTGCCTCGCCCTGGCCGGCTCGTGGACCGGCCCTGCGCGCTCCGCGCTCAGGGCGTTCGAGCACGCGCGAAGCAGTGCTTCGCAAGCGCGTGCGCTCACCCTCGCCGGCCGCAATCTGGTTGATCAGCTGTTCATCGAGCACACGGATCCCACTCATCGGCCTGCCTCGCCCTGGCCGGCTCGTGGACCGGCCCTGCGCGCTCCGCGCTCAGGGCGTTCGAGCACGCGCGAAGCAGTGCTTCGCAAGCGCGTGCGCTCACCCTCGCCGGCGGCAATCTGGTTGATCAGCTGTTCCGGCAAGACATGAATGGCCACGTGCGCAGGTCGTTCAGGGGGCCGACAAGCATAAAGAAAGCCGCGCAACCGGAGCGGTTGCGCGGCCTCGGAGACATCGAGATGCGCTGCTGGATCAGCGCTTCAGGCGCACCGGTACCGACCGCGGCTTGTCGCCGGCGCCGCTGCGCGTCGGACCGGCGACCGCGATCTGCTGCGGGCGATAGCGCGCGAAGTAGCCGCGCACGCCATCAAAGATCGAATGCGCCATCTTGTCCTGATACTCCGGGTCGCCGAGCAGCTTTTCCTCGCGCGGATTGCTGATGAACGCCGTTTCGACCAGCACCGACGGGATGTCCGGCGATTTCAGCACCATGAAGCCAGCCTGCTGCACTTCCGCCTTCTGCAGGCGGTTGACCCGGCCGAGCGAGTTCAGCAGACGGCTGCCGAGGTCGAAGCTCGCTTCCATCGTCGCGCTCTGCGAGATGTCGATCAGCACGGCGGCGAGATCATCGTCCTTGTTCTGCAACTCGACGCCGCCGACGAGGTCGGCCGCGTTTTCGTGATTGGCCAGCCAGCGCGCATGCTCGCTGGACGCGCCGCGGTTCGACAGCACGTAGACCGCCGTGCCGCTCATCTCGCGGTTGTTGATGGAATTGGCATGCACCGACACGAACAGGTCCGCCTCGGCTTGACGGGCGCGGACCGTGCGGGTGCGGAGTTCGACGAAGGTATCGTCGCCACGCGTCAGCACTGCGCGCATGCCCGGCTCGCCGTTGATCTTTGCCGCGAGCCGCTTGGCAATCGCCAGAGTCACCGCCTTCTCCTGCAGGCCGGTCGGCCCGATCGCACCCGGATCGTTGCCGCCATGACCGGCGTCGACCGCGATGACGATTTCCTTCTCCGACACGCGGACTCTCGACGACGCTGCCGACTGCGCGACGGCGGGCGACGCAGGCGTGGCATTCGCCGCTGCCGCCGCGATCTGAGCGGGTGCGGGTGCAGGTACGGGCGCGGCTGCCACCGGTGTCGGGTTCGGATGGGCAGCGGCCGCGGGCTCCGCAGCCGAAACCACGGCGGGCGCCGCCGGTACCGGTGACTGTGCGGCCACCGACGGCTGAGCGCCGGGCGCCGGCGCGTCAACGGAGGCGACGATCTCGGCGGGCGCAGGCGTCGGTGCCGACGGCTTGGCGCCCTTGCCCGGATGTTCCGGATACAGGTCGAGGATCAGGCGATAGCCGTAGCCGCTGGTCGGCTGCAGTCCGAACGACTGCGGCGACACCTTGGCGCCGGTATCGAGCACGACGCGCAAGCCCTTGTCGCGCGGACCGGTACGCACGGCCTTGATCAGGCCCTTGCCGGTCTGCGTGACGGCGACCGTCGGCGCCCGGCGGGCATCCGAGAAATCGATGACCACGCGGTCCGGGTTGGCCAGGGTGAAGACCTTGGGCTGGCTTTCCTGATCGAGATCGAACACGACGCGCGTGGCGTCCGGACCGTCGAGCAGGCGCAGATCGCGCAGCTCCGCCGCGGAGCTGGCCGTGGCCACCGTCAGCAGCAGAAATCCGGTCAAGGCGCGCATGCGTCCACCCACAGTCGCTTTCAAAGGCAGAAGATAGATCGGAAACGACATCTGTTCAACAATTTTCGTATCGAAATCAGAGGCTAGTAGGAACTACTTCAAGTTCGGAGCGACGATTTCGACGATTCCCGGACGTTCCAGCGCGACCAAAGGCGGCAGCGCCGCTCCGTGCAATTCGGCGACCCGACCGTCGCCATCGGCCCTCAGTGTCACCGTGAGGTCTGCAGCCGGCACGCCATCGCCCCCGCAATCCGGCCATTCGACCAGCCACCAGCAGCGCGACGGCGGGTAGTCATCGAGGCCCAGCCCCTCGAGTTCGTCCGGCGTCTTCAGCCGATACAAGTCGAGGTGCAGCAGTTCGACGCCGCCGACGCTGTACGGTTCCACCAGCGTGTAGGTCGGACTGCGGATCGCGCCGCGCACGCCGAGCGCGCGCAGCCAGCCCCGCGCGAACGTCGTCTTGCCCGCACCCAGCGTGCCGCGCAGGTGGACAACCCCACCC
>NZ_JAKFUM010000001.1 GCF_021732705.1 Nevskia sp.
ATCTTCACCGCCCGGCGGCGCCGCTCGTTGAGCGCCTCCACCGGCAGCGTTCGAGAGTCGATTTTGTCCATGCAAACTCCGACTCTACGCGGCACCATCAGTTCAATATTTCAATGCCGGCTCAATAACATTTTTGCAGCAACGATTTGGTCTTCTGCAAAAAAAACATCCTCCGGAAAACTGCCAATATTGTGAAGAGTACTGCTTCGATATGCAGCAAAGCTATCCGATGCAAACGTGGCTTTTGAACCAAGTCGCTTGCAATCTGTCAGCCTTACTGAGTCGCTACGCTCCGAATAATTAAATAAACGCGCATGAGCCTCGATCGCATTAGCTTCAAGTCTTGGTAATTGGCGTCCATATGCCATCCCAACCATCGGGTCATCGAATGCGCGGATGATTGCAGCAAAGCTATTCGTATCTGCCGGTATAGCGTCTTGCGTCAAAAAAATTAGCAATTCGCGGTCTGAGAGTAGCTTTGCAGCGAAACGACGCGTGCTGCCATGGTTAAACGACGATTGAGGAATCACTACAACTTCAGCGCCAAACTTCCGATAGAGCGCAACCGTTTCATCGCTCGATGTGGAATCGACGACTAGCACTTGGCGAGGTTGTACCCCTGTTAGTTTCAAGCCGGTGATTTGCCGTGGGGCCCATGCAGCTGCGTTGTAGGTCAGGATGACGATGGATACATTGTCGGGTATCATTGCTCGTATTGATAATTAAATACTTATTATATCGCCGCGATTTATGGACATGACGGCGAATTGGGTCGCTGGATATTTCGGATGTGATTCAGGTTGGGCATAGGTAAGATGCGAATTGGGTAGAGAGGTATATGTTTGCTTAATGATCGGTCCGCAGTTCTACGAGGTTTCCGAATGAACTCTCGGTGATGGGGCTGCTTTTGCATGTTTGTCAGGTTCAATTCGCTGTTGCATTGCCGAGTAGCTTGGGAATACGCTGTCTTCGGTTTCAAACTGGAAGTTAGCCGCTTGATCGCCAATCTTGAGTACGAGGTTTCTACGGCGCCCTTTATGCTGGCGGCTTTCTCGATAAGGTCGGCGAGGGCAAATCGTGTGCTTTGGCCTGGCTCGATGTGATTGAACGGCCGGGCAATGTTGATCTGCATGCCTTCCGTTCGGTGCCAGTAGCTGCACAAGGTTTCTGCGGCAATCTTGCTGAGGGCGTAAGGATTGTTCGGCTTGACGGCGGATTGTTCGGTTTCAGGTAGCTCGGATGCATCGAGCGATCGATAGACATCTGCACTGCTGACAAGCAGGAATCGGCCGCTGAACCCAGCTTCCAGCAAGATCTGCGTGCCGATGAAGTTTGATTCGTACGTGGTGATCGGGTCCTTGAATGCCTCGGGCACAAAGCTCTGTGCGTCGAGGTGGATGACAGCCGTTGGCCTGAGCCGCTGAACGGCTTCTCGAACGGCTTCACGGTCCAGCAGGTTGATCGCTTGACCCGCAGCATCGACCAGCCCATGCGCCGGGCTGCCGTCCATGATGTAGGTTCCACCAAAGCCGAGATGGCCGGAGACCAGCGGAGTCATCGCGAATGGTTGATCGATCAGGCGGCGAATCCCGCACGAGACGGGATGTTAGCGCGATTAGTACGCTCCGCTGCCCTTTAGCACGACGCGGACCGTTTTGGCGATGATGCTGAGATTCAGCATCAGGCTGCGGTTCTTCGAATAATAGGCGTCAAGGATCACGCGCCGCTCGTAACTGGAATCACTGCGGCCGGAGACCTGCCACAGTCCGGTCAGGCCCGGGCGCTGAGCGAAGTAATGCTTGGCAAAGCGGCCGTACTTGGTGATCTCGAACGGCTCGATCGGGCGCGGCCCGACCAGGCTCATCTCACCCTTGAGGATGTTCAGCAGCTGCGGCAGTTCGTCGAGGCTGGTCTTGCGCAGGAAGCGGCCAATCGGCGTGACTCTCGGGTCGTTCTTGAGCTTGAAGTCACGCTCCCATTCGGCGCGGAGGTCGGGGTTCTCGTCCAGCAGCTTCTGCAGCACGTCTGGCGCGTTGTTCACCATCGTGCGGAACTTGTAGACCTTGAATGGCTTGCCACCGCGGCCAATGCGGGTCTGGCTGAAGAAGACCGGCCCGTCGGTGGCCAGCAGTACCGCGGAAGCCACCACGAACACCGGCGAGAAAACGGCGCCGAGCGCAACGGCAAACGCGATATCGAGCGTGCGATTCGTCAATTCGCTGACGTTTGGCGGTGTATCCGTCGTTTTCGAATGGTCCGATACCAGCCGCAGCGTTGATTCCTGAACACGCAGGCTCGCCGGCATTGGCATGCGCGAGGCGATCGAGGCAGCTTGGGTCTTGATGGTCATCCGTGAGCGATCAATTTTGGGGAGTGAGGACATTTTCGATATTCAACAAGGTCTTGGTGACCAAGCTGTGACGAACGGGCTTTGAGAGGCGTCATTCGACAGCGGCGTTGACGGTGGTTTTGCCGCGAATGATCCCTGCGCAGCACGCACGAATATCGTGCTGCTGCTGCGGTAGGCCGCATCTCTTCGCGCGGTCAGGATCATGTTGGCTTCACGCACCATCATGCTTGACTGGAGAGCGATTTCTGTGCCACGTCCACGCCGTTCTCATGATGTCTTCGAGGCCAATGTGCTGTGGTTCCCATCCCAGGGTCTCGCGGGCAGCGGAAGAGTCCGCCACCAGATGGGAAGGGTCGCCCGGACGACGGTCCGTCAACTCGTGTCTGACAGCAGTGCCGGTGATTCTTTCGGCAGTTTTCAGGACTTCGCGCACTGAAAATCCGGCGCCGTTGCCCAGGTTGAATGCATGCGCACCACGGTGCAGGCGCAGGAAGCGAAGGCCCAGCAGGTGCGCCATGCACAAATCGTTGACGTGAACATAGTCCCGGACGCAGGTGCCATCAGGCGTTTCGTAGTCATCGCCGAAGATCTTGAGTGGCACCGGATCGCCCAGAATCGACTGGAACACCTTCGGAATCAGGTGAGTCTCGGGCTCGTGGGCTTCGCCAATCACGGCGGATGGATCGGCTCCGGCGGCGTTGAAATACCGGAATGCCATCGACGGCATGCCATAGGCCGCCCAGTAGTCCTGCAGCGCCTGTTCGACGGCGAGCTTCGAGCGCCCGTAGGCATTGATCGGGTCTTTCGGGTGCGCCTCGTTGATGCGCTCAGACCGCGGCACACCGAAGATGGCGGCGGTGGACGAAAAGATCAGCGGGCAACCGGGGATCCGCCGAACCTGCTCGAACAGGTTGAGCGAGGCCGACACATTGTTCTGGTAGTACAGCGCCGGGTGGGAAACGGACTCCGAAACGATCGACTTGGCGGCGAAGTGCAGCACGCCTTCCGGCTGCACGTCGGCAAACACGCGGCTCAGGAAGGCGGAGTCGCCGATATCCCCTTCATACAGCTGCCCCCAGCGCACGGCTTCCTTGTGCCCGGTCGACAGGTTGTCGACCACGGCGACGTGGTAGCCATGTTCGGAAAGGAGCTTGCACATGTGCGAGCCGATGTAGCCGGCACCGCCACAGACCAGCAAGCGTGTAGGTTGCGTCGTCATCCCTGAGTCGCAGGTTTATTCGGGGATATGCCGCGGCTGCTCGCGAACCATCCGTTCGAAATACGGAATGGCGCGCGCGAGGCCTTCGCGGAGTTGGATGCGGGGTTCCCAGCCCAGTTCGGCACGGGCCAGCGAGATGTCGGGCTTGCGCTGCTTGGGGTCGTCTGGCGGCATCGGCAGGAATTCGAGCTTGGACGACGAATTCGTCAGTTCGATGACAAGCGTGGCCAGTTCGCGAATCGTGAACTCGTTCGGGTTGCCGATGTTGATCGGGCCGGTCACGGTATCGGGCGTGTTCATCAGGCGCATCAGGCCGTCGACGAGGTCATCGACGAAGCAGAACGAGCGCGTCTGCTGGCCTTCGCCGTAGATCGTGATCGGACGGCCGAGCAGGGCCTGCATGATGAAGTTCGAGACCACGCGCCCGTCGTTCGGGTGCATGTTCGGACCGTAGGTGTTGAAGATGCGGGCGACCTTGATCTCGACCTTGTGCTGCCGGTAGTAGTCGAAGAACAGCGTTTCGGCGCAGCGCTTGCCTTCGTCGTAGCACGACCGGTAGCCGATCGGATTGACGTGGCCCCAGTAGTCTTCGCGCTGCGGGTGGACTTCCGGATCGCCATAGACTTCGCTGGTGGACGCCTGCAGGACCTTGCACTTCAGGCGCTTGGCGAGCCCCAGCATGTTGATCGCGCCATGAACGCTGGTCTTGGTGGTCTGGACCGGATCGAACTGGTAGTGCACCGGGCTGGCCGGGCAGGCGAGGTTGTAGATCTGATCGACCTCGACGAACAGCGGCATGGTGACGTCGTGCCGAAGCAGTTCGAAACGCGGGTGCGACAGCATCGGCGCGAGGTTTTCCCGCGTGCCGGTGTAGAAGTTGTCAACGCACAGCACTTCCTGACCTTCGGCCAGAAGGCGGGCACAGAGGTGCGAGCCGATGAAGCCCGCGCCGCCGGTGACCAGGACCCGTTGTGGTCCGAATTCTCGCTTGGTTCCCATTCCTGAAAATTGACTTTGTCTTCAATTGACGCTGAACGATGTTCAGCCGACCCGGGACGTGTTCCCGAGCGCCTATATAAGTAGTGACCTGAGCGGTGGCCTGCCTTGGTGCTGATCGGCGGTCACTTGAGCATTCATCGGCTTGCAGGAGGGCCGATGGCTGAGTTCACGGTTGTGGTGCTGACGGTTCAACTCGTGGGTTGCAAATCTGACGCCAGTTCCCGAAATCCTTGTCTGTGGTGGCTGAATTGAACCTGAACGTCCGGTTGAACACAGGACGGCATCCGTCTCTTTCCTTGATCTGGCTCATCGTTCGACGGACCGGCTTGAGTCCCCAAAATCGATCACGGGCTCGCACCATTTCGGAATTTTATTCCAAAGCAGTGCAAAGCAGCCGTTTCCAGGCGCAGTTCCAATAAACGATAGCCCAAACAAGCGCTTGACGGGAGAATTTGACCCGTTTTCACGCCGCTGACGTCAGGTTTAGTGAGACATGGCGCACATTTACTGTGCTTTGTCCGATTAGGCCCGGTATTTCGCAAGAAATTGCCGGTATCAGCCGAGATCGATGCCGTGGACCGCGACCAACTGGATGACCGGCACGCGCGAGCCGAGGGCGCGCAGCGTCCAGTACAGGCCGCTGAGTGCCCGCAGCACGAACAGCAGGTCCGATACCGGCTTGAATTTGAACGACAAACCGAGGTTGCGCTTGATCGCGCCGCGAATGTCCTCGATGAAGCGCGGATCGGCAAAATCGAAATGCTCGTCCTGCGACAGCCGACCGAGAATCAGATGTCCCAGCTCGGCGTAGCACTCGGTCAGTTGTGCCGCAGTGACGCCTTCGCTGATGCCGCCAAGGGAAACCAGCTCGCCGTGCACGCCTTGCCAGTCGCCGCGCTGGGCGGCGTTCAGCAGATCGACGACGCGCGACGCAACTTCGGGCGTCAAACGTTTGACGCAGCCGAAGTCGTAGACGACGACATCGCCGCTGTCGCGGAACGCGAAGTTGCCGGGATGCGGATCGGCATGCACGGCATGGGCGACGAACATTTCGTGCAGTACCCACCGGCACAGCGCGATGCCGATCTGGTCGCGCAGCGGCTGCGGCCAGTCGCGTGCGGCTTCCAACGTGTCTCCGGTTTCCTCGCTGAGCACCAGGATGCCGTCCGCGCACAGGGCGACGACGGGCTTCGGGTAGACGATGCCGGGCAGGGCGGCGTGGCGGCGGAGGTATTGCAGGTGGCCCAGTTCCGCGGCGTAGTCGGTTTCCTCGCGGAACCGGGCGCGAACCTCGTCCATCACCTGATCGATCGAATCGCCGTCGACCGGCAGCAGCTTCGACAGGCCAATGATCCGGCGAAGCTGCTGGACATCCGAATCCACCGCTTCGTCAACGCCCGGATACCGCACCTTGATCACGACCGGTGCGCCATTGCTGAGCACGGCGCGGTGCACCTGCCCGATGCTGGCCGCGGCGATGGCGTCCGGTTCGACCGACCGGATGCGCTTGCGCTGCGCCGGCGTCCATTGCGCCTGCAGCAGCGGTTCGATCTCGTCGAACGGCAAGGGCTCGACCGAGCGCTGCAGGCGTCGCAGCTGCTCGCCGAGGGCCGGCGGCAGCACGTCCGCGTACTGCGAGGCGAGCTGCCCCATCTTCATTGCCGCGCCGCGGAGCTCGCCCAGTGTTTTGGCCCAGTCTTCTCCGACATCGGCCCAGTACTGCGCGGTGCGCTGCACACGGTCACCGCCGGGCAGCTTGTTCAGCACCGAACGGCCGAGCGTGCGAATGCCGGCGCCGAGGATCTTGCCGGTGCGGCCGCCGCTGCCGCGGGTCTTGATCGCCATCGCGCGGCTCAGTGCCGGTGTCGCGCGGCGAAGCGATCAGGCGAGTGTCGGCGTCGATCGAGCCCGAGCGGGCGGCGGAGCATGCTGCGATTGAAGAAGGCCATGGCGGCAGATCGGAAAGGTGGTGCGTTCTTATACCGCGTTCGCCACCGGTTTCGGCCTCGGTTTGCGGCGACGGCTGCGGGCCCGGCGCCGTCATCGCAATGGAACCTGCTGCCGGCGGCATCGTCGAAACGAGCGACCGTGCGCTGCCAGCCGTGCCCGGGCTCGGCTGCGCGCCGGCATTCGCTGGACTTGGCGCCAGCCGCGGGGCCGGATCGGGCACCGAACGTCGCGCCGCTCGGGTGTCTCGGGCGGGTGCGGCGCCGGCTTCATCGGCCCGCGCGCATGGCCCAAAGCCGCCTGCCGAGGGCATCTGGATTGGCGTATGATCAGGAATCGTTCTCATTAACACCCGAACCCCGTGGACCAGCGGCTGCGCGACTTGAGCTTGCGAACCGAAGCGATCGTTGATCGCGTGGAAGACCTGCAGTCGCCCGATCCGATTGCTGCACGCCTGCGCGATCTGGGCTTCGTGGCCGGCGAAGTGGTGCAGGTGGTGGCCACCGGGCCGATCGGCGGCGATCCGCTGGTGGTGCTGGTGGGCTACACGCGCTTCGCGCTGCGCCGGGCCGAAGCGGCGCGGGTCTTCGTGCGGGCTGCCGCATGAGCGCGGCCGTGCTGAACGTCGCCCTCGTCGGCAATCCGAACTGCGGCAAGACCGCGCTGTTCAATCGCCTGACCGGCAGCCGTCAGAAGGTGGCGAACTATGCCGGCGTGACCGTCGAGCGCAAGGCCGGCGACATCCGCACCGCATCGGGCCGGCTGATGCGGCTGCTCGATCTGCCGGGCGCCTATTCGCTGAGCGCCACCAGCCCGGACGAGGCGATCACCCGCGATGTCTGCCTCGGCCGCATGGCCGGCGAACAGCGGCCGGACCTGCTCGTCTGCGTTGCCGACGCCACGAACCTGCGTCTGCACCTGCGCTTCGTGCTCGAAGTGCGGGCGCTGGGGCTGCCGATGATTCTGGCGCTGAACATGTGCGATGCCGCCGCGCGGCGCGGCATCGTGATCGATCGCGCGAAGCTCGAAGCGGCACTCGGCGTACCGGTAGTCGAAACCGTGGCGGTGCGGGCCGATGGCGTCGGCACGCTGCTGTCGCAGATCGATGGCGCGCTGCCGCCGCCGCCGTCCAAGCGTCCGGCCGGCGATCTGCATGCCGAAGTGCGTCGCCTGATCGCCGATGCGGTGTCGATGCCGCGGCGCACGGCGGTGATCGACGATGCGCTCGACCGCTGGGCGCTGCATCCGGTGTTCGGGCTGGCGATCCTGTCGGTCGTCATGTTCCTGATTTTCCAGGCCGTGTTCACCTGGGCGGCGCCGCTGCAGGATGGCATCGACACGCTGATCAACGGCTCCGCCGACTGGCTGCGCACGGTGCTGCCGGACAACACGCTGCGCAGCCTGCTGGTCGAAGGCGTCCTGGTCGGCACAGGCAGCGTCATCGTGTTCCTGCCTCAGATCCTGCTGCTGTTCCTGTTCATCCTGATTCTTGAGGAATCCGGTTACCTGCCGCGCGCAGCATTCCTGCTGGACCGGCTGATGGTCGGCGCCGGGCTGACCGGGCGCTCGTTCATTCCGCTGCTGTCGAGCTTCGCCTGCGCCGTGCCCGGCATCATGGCCGCGCGCACGATCCAGGACCCGCGCGACCGGCTGGCGACGATCCTCGTGGCGCCGCTGATGACCTGCTCGGCGCGGCTGCCGGTCTATGCACTGCTGATCGGCGCGTTCATTCCGCAGCAGACCGTCGCCGGCATCTTCAACCTGCAGGGGCTGGTGCTGTTCGCGCTGTATGTCGCCGGCATCGTTTCGGCACTGGCCGTGGCCTACACGATGAAGCTGATCCGGCGCGACACGATCGAGCACGCGCTGCTGCTGGAACTGCCGTCGTACCGCGTGCCGCACGTGCAGGACGTGCTGATCGGCCTGTGGGAGCGCGCCAGCATCTTCCTGAAGCGCGTCGGCGGCATCATCCTGACGCTGACCGTGCTGCTGTGGTTCCTGTCGACCTACCCGGTGGCGCCGGTCGGATTCGCCGGGCCGGCCATCGACTACAGCTTCGCCGGGCGCATCGGTCACGCGATGGAAGCGGTATTCGCGCCGATCGGCTTCAACTGGCAGATCTGCATTGCGCTGGTGCCGGGGCTTGCGGCGCGCGAGGTCGCGGTGAGCTCGCTGGCCACGGTCTACGCGCTGTCGGCCGCCGCCGACGATGCCGCCGGCCAGCTGCTGCCGCTGATCGCCGCGCAGTGGTCGCTGGCGACCGCGCTGAGCCTGATCGTCTGGTACGTGTTCGCGCCGCAGTGCGTGTCGACCCTCGCGGTGATCCGGCGTGAAACCGGCTCGTGGAAGATCGTGGCGATTGCCGCCGGCTACCTGTTCGCGCTGGCTTACGGCGCGTCGTTCATCACCTTCCGCATTGCGAGCGCGCTGTCATGACGCTCGACAGCATCCTCGCGGATCTCGTCGTCGCCGCCATCGTGCTCGCCTGCCTGTGGCGGGCAATCCGCGAACTGACACCGGCGCTGTACCGGCGCATCGCGTCGACAGTTCGACGTCTGGCTGGAATGCCGCTTGCAGAGAAGCCGACAGTGGCCGCGGGCTGCGATTCGGGCTGCGGGCCGTGCACCGGCTGCAGCCGATCCCAGGCCGCCTCCGCCGACGAGCAGCCCCTGAGCTTCCAGCCGCCAAAGCGCTGACGCGGGGCCGTCCTGCTGGCCGCGCAGGGCGGCGACGGGCGAGTCGCCTGCCGCGGCCGGCCACAGTGAGTGTGCCCGCTTCATCACGGACGAGAGACCTTGCCGGTCATCGAATAGGATATCCTTGCCTTGCGTCATGGGACCCTCCTGTAATTGGTTTTTTCAATCCGCAAGGCCGAGCGTTGCTTTTTACGTGACGTTTTTTCGATATTCCTGCTCGAAAAACCACAAAAAATCGACGTTTCACCTTCGGTTCCAGGCATGGGATCGTCAGGTGAACCGGGCATTTTTCCCATGGATTGCTGTCGAAGTGCAGTGAGCGCAGGGCAGGCGCGAAATTTCTTACCGGTTCATGAATTCTGGCTTGCGGAATGTCGGACGGTTCTGTTTTCATCTTTCCGCACCCTACGCCACCGCCGGTCCGCCGCCTCTTGAGGATCGTCGGTTGAAATCAATGCCCTGCGCGCAAGCGGGCAGACTGCAAGCCGCCCTGAATGACCAAGCGACCGGATCGGCCGTGGTCCGGAGTTCTCGAAGGGTTTGACGAAATGGAAGTGCTGAAAAAGTGAAGACTGGATGGCAACTGCAGACCGATCCCGGTCCCTCGATTCCGGCGCCGCCGGACGTCGGGTACCCGAAGACCGTTCCGCCGCCGGCTCCCGTCGTCGCCCGCCGGGCCGATCCGTGGAGTCGTTCGAACGGGCCTGTCGTCAGCGTGGTGATTCCGAATCGCAACCGCTGTGCGCTGACCATGCGCGCGATCATGTCCGTGCTGCGCCAGCCGCATCAGGCGCTCGACATCATCGTGGTCGATGACGCCTCGACCGAAGATCTGACGCCGCTGACCGAGTTCCTCGTCGGCAAGCCGGTGCGCCTGATTCGCAACCCCAAGCGCATGGGCGCTGCCGAGTCCCGCAACATCGGCGTCGACGCGGCCGTGGGCCAGTACGTGGCCTTTCTCGACTCCGACGACTACTGGCTGTCGTACAAGGTCGCTCGCCAGCTGGCCCTGCTGCACGGCATGGCCCAGCCGGGGATCATCGCGGGCGGCCTCGCGTTCTCGAAGAAGGATCGCGTGTTCCTGCGCCACTATCCGGTGCTGGAGCCGGGGGAACCGCTGCAGGATTACCTGTATCTGCGTGGCGGCGTGCTTCAGACCAGCACCTTCATGATGCCGATCGACATCGCCCGCAACCATCGCTTCGACAGCACGCTGTCGGTGCACCAGGACACCGACTTCGTGCTGCGCGCAGCCGACGCCGGCATTCCGGTGTACTTCGATCCGACCTTGGTCGCGATCGCCGATTCCAACACCTCGCGCGAACGCATCACCACCAGTCCGAACAGCCTGCCGGCTTCGCTCGAGTGGTTCCGACGGACGTCGCGGGTCTGGAAGGAATCGACCCGCCGTGCCTTCCTGCGTCACGACTACGCGGCACGCTGCGCTCGCGCGGGTCGACGCGGCCTCGGACTGCGCTATTACTTCGCGGGTGCGATCGAGGCGAACTGGTCGCTGCGCGCCGAGATCGAGACCTTGCTGACGCTGACCTTCGGCATGGCGCTGGTGGAACGCATCCGGACACGGCTGGCTCCGCTGCGCGCGTTCTTCGCGGGTCGAAATTTCGGTGCGCCGACGGAGTTCGAAAGCTTTCACGCCGATACCGACCAGGCGCAGCGGATGGTCGTCGTCTCGCGCGCGGCCCGATCGCTGCTCGTCGATCCGGCGTCGACCGGCGCACGCTCGGAAGCGCCGGCCACCGTCGCCGGCGCGACCGCTGCCGGCTCGCGCTGAGAAAGCTGCGGTACCGGCGGGCCCACGGTGCTGTCGGCTCGTATCGAGCGCAACAAAAAAAGCCCTTGTTTCCAAGGGCTTTTTTTGTGTTGTCCAGCGAATCGAATCGAGTGGTGGCTAGAGGCGGGATCGAACCGCCGACCTCAGCATTATGAGTGCCGCGCTCTAACCATCTGAGCTACCTAGCCACGCGAGGCGCGGATTGTAGGGGGTTCGGACGCGCGGGACAACGATTTTTCAGAGGCTTGGGATGAAATCTTCGCGTGGCGCGAATGCCGGCGCCGGCGAGAGCGAATTCTTCGAGGTTCGGAGGACGGTTCTTGCGAACCCGACCTCCGAACCCCGTTGAACCCGGCTTCCAGGCCGGTGCTGACCGCGTGCCGATGGCGATCCTTCGCGTGCAGTCAGCGACATCCCTGACGTGCTGCAGATTACCGCGTCAAAATTCCGGCACCACCGTGTCCGGATGAACGGCATTCATGAACGGTTGGTCGGGATGTCGATCAAACGGCCAGACGTCTGGCGACGCATGGCGGCCGCGATCGGGGATCGGCAGCTGTTCAGGCCAGCGGCATGAGGTCCTTCAAGGTGCGCCAGCCGCCGTCGACCGACCAGACCTGCGTGTAGCCCATCTTCTGCAGGTTGTCGGCCGCGAGGGCCGAGCGGAAGCCGCCGCCGCAGTACAGGTACAGCGGCTCGGCCTTGTCCGGATGTCGCGCTTCGATGTCGCGCTCGATCACGCCCTTGCCCAGCCATTCCGCACCCTTCACGTGGCCCGCGGCGTATTCGCTTTCCTCGCGCACGTCGATCAGTTTGGCGGCCGGATTCGCGGCCAGGGTCGCAGCGAGATCGCGGGCATGCACTTCGCGGATGCGGGTCTTGGCGTCGTCGACGAGGGCCAGAAAGGCAGGGGGATGCGATGCGGCCATCGAGGGGGCTCCAGACTTGTGCGGGGATGTCGGGTTAGATTACCGACCCGTAGCCGCAAGGCCAATGAACATTCAGGGAACGCACGTCCGCACGATGAGCCAGCCAGCAATCTTCATTACCGGTGCTGCTGCCGGGATCGGTCGCGCCACGGCCGAGCTGTACGCCGCCCGCGGCTGGTTCGTCGGCCTGTATGACCTGGCCGGGTCGGCGGTCGAAGGGCTGCGGCAGAAGTTCGGCGCCTCGCAGGCGATCGCCGAACAGCTCGACGTGACCGATCCCGCCGCGGTCGAAGCGGCGCTGCTGCGCTTCTGGAACAAGACCGGCCGGCTCGATGTGATGTTCAACTGCGCCGGCATCCTCACCACTGGCGATTTCGCCGACATTCCGCTGGCCCGCCACCACCTGCTGGTCGACGTGAACCTGAAGGGCGTGATCAACGGCGCCCATGCCGCGTTTCCGTTCCTGAAGCAGACCCGCGGCTCGTGCCTGATCAACATGGCCTCGGCGTCGGCGATCCACGGCACGCCGGCATTCGCGACGTATGGTGCGACCAAGTTCGCGGTCAAGGGTCTGACCGAGGCGCTGAGCATCGAGTGGGCGCAGCATCGCATCCGGGTGATGGACCTGATGCCGCTGTTCGTCGCCACGCCGATGGTGAACAACGTGGCCGCGCCGCCGAAGAGCATCGGCCGGCTGGGCGTGAATCTCACGGCCGAGGACGTGGCGCTGGCCGTGTGGAAAGCCGCGAACTGGCGGCTGTGGCCGCGGGTCCACTGGTATCCGGGCGCTCAGACCAAGGGACTGGCGTGGTCGAACAAGCTGCTGCCGGCGGTGCTCAATCGCTACTCGACGAAAGTCGTCACGGGATATTGATGAACAGAACTCTTGCAGGCGCCGTCATCGTCGCATCGCTGGCCGCGGGCGCGGTCGCCGTCGGACTGGCCTATGCACAGGGCGGATCGCCGGCGGTGGACGCGACGGTGCAGGCCAATCAGGCGGCGCGGGCGGCGCAGTCTCGGATCGATGCGCTCGATGACCAGACGCGCAACATGCTGGAACGCTACCGCGCGGCGATCTGGCAGACGCAGCAGCTCAAGGTCTACGCCGAGCAGGTCGAACCGCCGCTCGCGACGCAGGAAGCCGAGCGCGCCGCGCTTGCCGCACAGGCGCGCGACCTCGCGACGAACACCCGCGACCTGACGCCGCTGCTGCTGAAGATGATCGGGAGCCTCGAGAAGTTCGTCGCGCTGGATCTGCCGTTCCTGCAGCAGGAGCGGCGCGAGCGCATCGAAGGCCTGAAGCGGCTGATGACCGATCCTTCCGCGACACAGGCCGAGAAGTACCGGCGCGTGGTCGAGGCGTATCGCATCGAGGGCGACTACGGCCGCGTGTTCGGGGCCGAGCGCATGGAACTGACCGAAGGCGGCGGCAAGAAGGTGATCGACGTGCTGAGAGTCGGTCGGACCGCGCTCTACGGGCTGACGCTCGACGGCCGCGAAGCGCTTTACTGGGACCCGGCGAAGAAAGCCTGGCTCGGTCTGGCGGCCGAACACCGCGGCGAACTGCGCGAAGCGCTTCGCATTGCCCGCGAGACCGCCGCGCCGCTCGTGGTCAAGCTGCCGGTGCCGCCGCCAGTCGTCGCTGCCGCGAAGGAGGCGAAATGAACGCCCTGCGCCGCATTCGCAGGCTGTGCGCCGGCGCGCTGCTGATCGCGATGACGTTCGCGTCGGCCCATGCGCAAGCGCCGCAGGCCGGCATCGACGACCTGCTGAAGCAGATCCGCGAGTCCAGCGCGCAGAACGCCAAGATCAATCAGGACCGCGAAACGCGCTTCCTGCGCAACAAGGCCGACCAACAGGTGCAGTTGGCGCAGGCGGAAGCCGAACTGCGGGTCGCCGAAGCCAAGGCGGCGGCGATCCGTGCGCGTTACGAGTCCAGCCAGAAGGCAATCACCGATTTCAAGGCGCAGCTGACCACGCAGTCCGGCGATCTTGGGCAGGTCTACGCCGCCGTGCGCGAAGCGGCGACGCAGTTCCGCGCCGCGGCGGCCGATTCCTACATCACCGCGCAGTATCCGGAACGCCTGAAGCTGCTCGATGCGCTGGCCGATCCGAATCGCCTGCCGAGCAATCAGCAGCTCGAAGACTTCTGGTATGTGCTGCAGCAGGAGATGAGCGAGAACGGCAAGGTCGTGCGCTTTTCGGCCGAGGTCTCGGCGGCCGATGGCACGACCCAGCAGCGGCCGGTGGTGCGGGTCGGCGCGTTCACCGCGGTATCGGACGGCGACTACCTGACGGTGCAGCCGGGCGGCCGGCTGTCGACGCCGCCACGCAGCGATCTGTCGAGCGGCCCGGCCCAGTCGCTGCAGGACGCCAAGCCGGGCGATGACTGGGTCACCGTCGCGATCGACCCGACGCGCGGCAATCTGCTGCGGCTGGC
Organism: Nevskia sp.; assembly: GCF_021732705.1. GTDB lineage: Bacteria > Pseudomonadota > Gammaproteobacteria > Nevskiales > Nevskiaceae > Nevskia. The sequence goes on from NZ_JAKFUM010000001.1 coordinate 14,373, forward strand.
CTCGCTGCGGCCGGATTTCCTCGAGCGCATCCATCAGGGCGGGGAAGTCGGCTACGTCATCATCGCGCTCGGCATCGCCGGTCTGGCGCTGGCGCTGTACCAGCTCTGGTATCTCGCGATCGTCGGCGGCCGGATGAACCGCCAGCTGGGGGCGATCGAGCAGCCCGCCAGCGACAACCCGCTGGGCCGCGTGCTCGCCTGCCTGAAGGACGACGGCCGCGATCACGACCCGGAAGTGCTCGAAACCCGTGTTTCCGAAGCGGTGCTGCGCGAACTGCCACGGATCGAGCGCTTCCAGAGCTTCCTGAGCATGGTGGTCGCGGCCGGGCCGCTGCTCGGCCTCGTCGGCACCGTCACCGGCATGATCATCACCTTCCAGGTCATCACCGAAGTCGGGGCGGGCGATCCGAAAGTGATGGCGGGCGGCATCTCGCAGGCGATGATCGCGACCGTGCTCGGTCTGGTCATCGCGATCCCGATCCTGTTCATCAACAGCGTGCTCGGCGCGCGGTCGCGGGTGCTGGTGCAGATCCTCGACGAGCAGGCCGCCGGCCTGCTGGCGCGGCGGCTGGAAGCGCGCCACCAGCGGATGACGTCGACGTGATCGACGGGCTGCTGGTGCTGATCGGCGCGGCGCTCGATCTGCCGCGCGATTCGTTCGAGGATTTCCTGCGCCTCGGTGGCTGGGTGGTGCAGGTGATCCTGGTCGCGGCACTCGCGATGTGGACCCTGATCCTGGAGCGCTACTGGTACCTTCGCCGCATCCACCCGGTGCGGCTCGAAGCGCGCAAGGCCGAATGGAGCGGGCGCCACGATCGCCGCTCGTGGACCGCGCACCGCATTCGCGATCAGCTGCTGTCCGAGCTCAAGGTCGGCATGACCGCGACCCTGCCGCTGATTCGGGTGATGGTGCCGCTGGCGCCGTTGCTGGGCCTGCTCGGCACCGTCGCCGGGATGCTCGAAGTGTTCGATGCGATGACCGCGGCGGGTCAGGCCGATGTCCGCGCGATGGCCTACGGCGTGTCGCATGCGATGGTCGCGACGCTCGCCGGGCTCGTCGTCAGCCTGCTTGGCCTGTTCTTCTCGGTGCGATTGACGGCGCGGGTGCGCTGGGAATCGGACCGCCTGCCGGACCGTTTCGTGACCGAATGAGCACGCCCGTGGAGTCATCGTCATGAAAGTGCGCCGCCACAGCCAGGCCCGCGAGGAAACCCACATCGACCTCGCACCGATGCTGGATTTCTTTCTCAACCTGCTGATTTTCTTCATCATCAGCGCGGCATTCGTCAGCGAATCCGGACTCAAGATCAACCGTCCGAACGCGCAGACCGCGGTCAAGCTCGACAACTCGGCGATCTTCGTCGGCATTTCCGCCAGCGGCGAGATCTTCGTCGACCGCGGCCGGGTCGATATCCGCCTGCTGCGCGCCACGCTCGAACGGCTGCGCGCGCAGAAGCCGAAATCGCCGGTCGTGATCCAGGCCGACCGCGATGCCCGCGCCGGTCTCGTGGTCGAAGCGATGGATCAGGCGCGGCTCGCGGGCGCGCCGGATGTCGCGATTTCCGCAGCCCCGTCGTCGGCCGGCGGCACGCCCTGACATGAGCACGGCCGCCGTCCCGCGCGATCCGAAAGCGGGCAGCCCGATGCGCTGGCTGCTGCTGCCGCCGCTGGCGGCGCTGATCGTGCTGCTGATGGTGCTGGTGATGCGCTGGATGATCGTGTCGCCGCATGTCGAACTGCCGGAAGGCGAGGCGATACAAGCCGCGCAGATCATCAAGGCCGAGGCGCCGAAGCCGACGCCGCCGGATCAGGACGCCGCGAAGCTGCCGGACCTCGCCCCGCCGCCGCCCCCGGATGCGCCGCCATCGCTGGCACGGCCGAACCTGCCGGCGATCGCGACCTCGTCGATCCCGATCACCGCGCCGACGGTAGCCGTCGCCAACATCGGCGTCGGCGATGTCAACCTCGGCGAAGGCATGGGGCTGGGCCGCTCCGGCGTGTTTGGCGGCTTCGCCGGCGGCGGCGGCAACGGCAATGGCAACGGCGGCGGAGGGGGCGGTGGCGGGCGCGGCAATGGCGCATTCGCCGGTCGCGAGCTGGTGCCGCTGTCGACCGCGCGCCCGCAGATGCCGCCGTGGGCCTGCAAGCAGAAGATCCGGGGCTGGGTCGAGGTGGTGTTCGTTGTCACCACCGCCGGCAAGGTCGAGAACGTCCGCATCGTCGATGCCCAGCCGCGCGGTGTGTACGAGGCGGCCGCGATCGAAAGCGTCGGCAACTGGATCTATCCGAAAGGCGGCAAGTTGGCGGAAGTGAAGCAGCGCGTCGAGATGGACCCCGCCGATTGCGCCTACAACTACAACCAGTGATGCCGCTCGCCCGCCTTGCGCCGCTGCTGGCGTTCACCTTGCTGCTGCCGTCGCTCGCGCAGGCCGCCGGTGATGCGGCGCATGACGTGGTGCTGATCGAGACGCTGGCGATCGGCCTCGGTTTCGCGTTCATCGGCGGCTTCATCGCGTTCCGGCTCGGTCTGCCGCCGCTGCTCGGGTATCTGATGGCCGGCATCGCCGTCGGGCCGTTCACGCCGGGGCTGATCGTCGATGCCACGCTGGCGCCGCAGCTCGCCGAGATCGGCGTGATCCTGCTGATGTTCGGCGTCGGCCTGCATTTCTCGATTCGCGACCTGATGTCCGTGCGCCGCATCGCGGTACCCGGCGCGATCGCGCAGATCACGGTCGCGACCCTGCTCGGCATGGGGCTGGCCGAGTTCTGGGGCTGGTCGCTCGGCGCCGGCATCGTGTTCGGGCTGGCGCTGTCGGTGGCCAGCACCGTGGTGCTGCTGCGGGCGCTGGAAGCGCGCGGCACCCTGCATTCGGACGATGGCCGCATCGCGGTCGGCTGGCTGATCGTCGAGGATCTGGTGATGGTGCTGGCGCTGGTGCTGCTGCCGGCACTCGCGGCACCGCTGCGCGGAGAAGCGCTCGATGTGCCGGCGCTGCTGCGCTCGCTGGCGCTGACCCTGGCGATGATCATGCTGTTCGTCGTGCTGATGCTGGTGGTCGGCAAGCGCGTGTTTCCGTGGCTGCTGGCGCGGGTCGAGCAGAGCGGCTCGGCCGAGCTGTTCACGCTGGCGGCCGTCACCTTGTCGCTGGGCGTGGCATTCGTCTCGGCGGAAGCGTTTGGCGTCAGCTTCGCGCTCGGGGCGTTCTTCGCCGGCATCGTCGTCAACGAATCGGACCTGAGCCATCGCGCGGCGGACGAACTGCGGCCGTTCCAGGATGCGTTCGCGGCGCTGTTCTTCGTTTCGGTCGGCATGCTGGTCGATCCGGCGATCGTGCTCGACGCGCCGCTGTCGCTGCTGGCGGTGGTCGGCGTGATCATCATCGGGAAATCGCTGGCGGCGTATGCGATCGTCCGTGCGCTGGGTTGGCCGAACGGCACGGCGCTGAACGTCTCGGCGGCGCTGGCGCAGATCGGCGAGTTCAGCTTCATTCTCGTCGGGCTCGGGCTGACGCTCGGGCTGCTGCCGGCGCAGGCGCAGGGGCTGGTCGTGGCGGGCGCGGTGCTGTCGATCGCGCTGAATCCGCTCGTGCTGAAGTTCACGGCGCGTTTCCGGTGAAGCGTTCGTCGCCGAAGTGGCTGCGCGCCGGCGCCGTGCTGGCGCTGGTGCTGTCGGCGGGACTGCGGGCCGATCAGTACAAGAGCGAGGCGCGCGTGCCGGACGGCAGCGCCACGCAGTCTCAGGACCTGAACACGCAGCTCAAGAACACGACCGATCCCTACGCCAAGGCGCTGTTGCTGCGCGAACTCGCGGGGCAGGCGGCGAGCCGCAAGGATCTCGATCTGGCCGCGAAGTATCTGGAAGAAGCGATCGCCACCGGCGCGCTGTCCGGCCCGGCGGCGGACCAGATGAAGGCCACCCTCGGCAAGCTGCGCGTCGGCAGTGGCGATCCGGTCAGCGTGCTGAAGAACATCGAGCCGCTGTACAAGGCCGGCAAGGCGCTGCCGCCGGAACAGTTGGTGGCGCTCGGCGCCGCCTATCTGCAGCAGAAGCGCTACCGCGAGGCCGTCGGCCCGCTGCAGAAGGGTGTCGCGGCGAAGCCGGTATCCGATATCTCGTGGCGGCGCGCGCTGTACGCCGCATATGTCGGCGCCGGGCAGGAGCGCGAGGCGGCGCAGGTGCTCGAAACCGTCGTCCGCGATCAGCCGAGTGCCAAGGACGACTGGTTCCGATTGTCCGCGCTGTATCTGAAAGCCGGTGACTCGGTGCGGGCGCAGGCGGCGATGGAAGTCGCAAGCCGTCTCGGCTACATCACCAATGAGGAGCAGCGGCTGCAGCTGATCGGCCTGACCGCGCAGATCGGTGCGCCGTTCGCGGCCGGCTCGCTGCTGAAGGCCTGGATCGACGGCAAGCAGGTGTCGCGCAGCGCCACGAACCTGCGCACGCAGGCGGGCCTGTGGATCGCCGCACGCGAATCGGCGCTGGCGATCACCGCGCTGAACGAGGCGCTGCGGGCCGCACCGTCGTCCGACCTGTATCTGCAGCTCGGTCAGCTGCATCTGGATCGCGAGGAGTATCCGCAGGCGATTGCCGCGCTTCAGCAGGCGATCGCGACCGGTGCGAAATCCGGCCCGGCGCTGATGACCCTCGGCGTGGCCCTGTACCAGCAGGCGGATGTCGATGGTGCGGCGAAGGCGTTCCGCGCTGCCGCCGAGTATCCGCAAAGCCGCAAGCTGGCCGAGCAGTGGGTCAAGTACCTCGATTCCGGCCGCGCCCGCGAACAGGCGATCGCGGCACTCGCGAACCGCCGTGCGCGTGGCGACGACGGTGCCACGCAGCTTGCGACCGGCCTGCTCGGCGGGCCGGTCAGCGTGCAGGATGTCGAGATCGCGTCGTCGTCCACGTCATCGAGCGGCACGCCCGATGCGCCGGACGCCGTGGCACCGGGTGCCGCCAGCGGCAGCGCTGGTCTGACGCCGGTCGGTGCCGAACAGGGCAGCAATGCCGCGGGCACGATTCCGCCGTGGACCGGCGGGCTGACACGTTCGCAATGGCCCGCCACCTACAAGCCGGGCCAGCGGCTGGCTGATCCGTTTCCGGGCGACAAGCCCCTGTTCACGATCACCGCGGCCAATCTCGCGCAATACGGCGGCAAGTTGTCCGACGGCCATCGCGCGCTGTTCGCGAAGTATCCGGACTACACGATGCCGGTCTACGCCACGCGCCGCAGTGTCGCGTTCCCGCAGGCGATCTACGACGCGACCAAGGCCAACAATGGCCGCGCTAAGACACTGGCCGCGGATTCGCTCGAAGGCGCGGCACTCGGCTTTCCGTTCCCGCAGCCGAAGACCGGTGTCGAGGTTCTGTGGAACCACCGCGTGCGCTATCGCGGCGACAGCGCCGTGCTGCAGTACCGGCAGGCGGTGGTGGCGCCGGACGGCGATATCCGCAGCCTCGGCAATGTCATGTTCCGCGTGCTGTTCCGCTACGCCAGCCTGAAGAACCCGGCTGAGATCGAACGCGAGAACATCCTCCTGTACGGCACGTTCAGTGCCTCGAAGGTCGGCGGCAGCCCGGAATTCGTTGCGCTGTTCCACGAAACCGCGAATTCGCTGAAGCAGGCGCGCGGCATCTGGGTGCTGCTGACCAAGGTCGGCAAGATGTTCCGCGTGCCGCCGATCGGCTACGACCAGCCGTTTCCGGAGACTGACGCGATCCAGTTCATCGACATGGTCGACATGTACAACGGCCTGTTCGATCGCTACGTCTGGAAGCTCGTCGGCAAGCGCGAGCTCTACGTCCCGTACAACAGCTACCGCCTGAGCGACGGCCGCTACAAGAATGCCGACCTGCTGACCCGCGGCCACTTCAACCAAAGCGGCACGCGCTACGAGCTGCACCGGGTCTGGGTGGTCGAGGCGAGCCTGCGGCCCGGCAACAATCACAGCTTCGGCAAGCGCGTGTTCTATGTCGACGAAGACAGCTGGAACGTCGTGCTGGTCGAGAACTACGATCCGAAAGGCACGCTGTGGCGCTTCCAGGAAGGCCACCTGCTGCCGCTGTACGACGTGCAGGCCGCGTACGCCGTCCCAAGCCTGACCTACGACCTCAAGGCCGGCAGCTACTTCGCCGAGCGCCTGTTCTCGGAATCGCCGCCGATCCAGTACGGGGTCAAGATGAGCGATCAGGAATTCCTGCCAGCGGTGGTGAAGAACACGTACAGCCGTTGAGCGGCTGTGATGCCGGCACAGCTTCGTGTCCGGATGACGTTCGGCTGCGGACGACAACCGCGTGGTTCGACGCGGCCCAGCACTGTGGCCCGGTTGCCAGCGGCTGCAGAAAGGCGGCAGTTCTCAGAATCCCATTGAGTCGATCGTGGCGATCGCTCGAAGCCGCTTGACCGATCAGGCGGTCTGCATACCGTTTGTCACGCTTTGACAATATCGGCTTCCGCGCCGCTCCAGCCATGGCGCTGCAGCGTTGTCGAGAAAAATCGAAATGCTTTGCTTCCAGCGCGCGCGATGCAGATTGCTTGAATGCATCGAGCGCTTTTCCGTACGCGTGACGATGCAGCACCAGCGTTTCGAAAAAAAGCGTCAATCGTTTTGACGATAAGTCAAGCGATCTTCATCGATGAGTATGAAATAATTCTGCTTAGGTTTAGTTAACAACATGTTTTTATTAATAAAATTAATGTGAGATTCAGATCACATTTGGGCTGTCGATTGAGCGTTGGTGTTGTTGAAAGCCCGTAGCATCCCGGCAAGTCAAGAGTGATGCACGCTTTTCAAAAAAGCAGCACGTTGGCCATACAACTCTTATGAATTGCTTCAGGGCCAGGGGCTTAAGGTGCAGACACGTGACGCGGAAAGACAGGTCATCGCTTGGAGCTTGGCCATCATCACCGTGCTTGTTGCGACGGTGGTCTGGCGAACCGATGGGGCCTTCGGTTATTCGCTTGACGACCCGTATATTCATCTGGCCTTGGCAAAAAATATCTGGCTGGGTCACTACGGAATAAATTCTGGCGAGATGGCTGCGCCTTCGTCGTCGATCATCTGGCCATTGCTGCTCGCGCCATTTGCAGGCACGTCCTTCGGACAGTTCGCGCCGCTGCTGATCAACGCGGCATGCCTCGTCGGTACGGCTGTCTTGTTGTTGAGGTTTCTTGTCATCCACATGTCGCCGAGGCCGGCGGTCTTGTTGACGCTCGCATCAGTGTTCAGCTTGAACCTGTTTGGCGTGGTGTTCACGGGAATGGAGCACAACCTCCAGGTCCTGCTGGTTGCAATCATCGCGGTGACACTGGGTGGTGTCAGCCTCCCGCGATACTGGTTGTTCATCGCGCTGTGTCTGTTGCCGATGGTACGGTACGAAGGTCTCGCCATCAGCGTCCCGGTGTTGATCTGGCGCGCAACGGCGGGTGAGGCCAAGTCCGCGGCAATCGCGGCTGCCGCGTTGATTGCCGGCATCATCGGCTTCTCCGAGTTCCTGTACGTCAACGATCTCGGCGCCCTGCCATCATCAGTGCTGGCAAAACAGCAGACACTGTCGCTCGATGGATTTGGCCGAATTCGATCATTGCTGATGACATTGCGCGACAATCTGAGTGCCATGCGCACTTATGCAGTGCTTGTCGCCTTGGTTTTCTTCGCCGGGTTCTTCAGGAAGGGGCTGTCTCCGCTGATAGTCATCCTGACAGTCAGCAGTACCTTGGTGTTCACGCTTGGACACAATGGCTGGTTCGGACGCTACGAGCTTTACTTCCTGCTGTTCTGTCTGATCATCGCCGCTGCCATTGGATTCCCGCTTCTGAACAAGTCGCGGATGGATCGCGCAGCGCCGGTCATTGCCATGGTGCTGCTGGTGGTCAACATCGAGCTGTGGCCGGTGACGTTCGCGACCCCGGAGGCAGCGCGGAACATCCGATTCCAGCAGCATCAGCTCGGCGTCATCGCGAGCCAGTTTCTCAAGGAGCCCATCGCCGTGAACGACCTGGGCTGGGTCGCGTACACCAGCCACGACTATGTCCTTGATCTGGTCGGGCTTGCGTCCCGAGAAGCGCTGCTCGCACAGCAGAGCGACAAAAGCGGGGCCTGGGTCGAAGCAATCATGGAGCGCAAGCACGTCGAGTTTGCATTCGTCTATCCCGGTTGGTTCCCGAACCGACCGCATAACTGGATCAGAGTGGGTGATCTCGTCTATCGAGGACCGAAAGTGACGATTTCCGAAGACCGGGTTGGCCTGTTTGCGACTTCACCTGCCGCTGCGCAACGATTGAAAGTGGCTCTCGACGCATTCCAGAAAAGTGCGGAAGATTCACCTTCGAGAATCGAGTTCGCGGAAGGGTACTGACTGACGGCCTGCGCGCAGGAAGGCACGAGGCGAATCGCGTCGAGCGATGGCGTGGCTTCAATACTTCGGGAACGAGGCGGGTCAGCTTTCTGACGTCGACGATGGAGAAGCGTCGCATGGCTTCCAACGCGCAAGCCGAGACCGTTTGAAGCTTCAGAAAATGATCGAGTCGCGATACTGGGCAAACTGCGGTGATGGCCATGCAAGGACCGCTTGGAAATCATGGCGAGTTTTTGCCGGAATGTTGAGCAGGGGTTGGCTGAGCACAATGCTGACCTTCAGCGCCTCGGTGGCAGCCGGATCAAGGATCAGTGGGCCAATTGAAGGCGGAGCCGATCGTCGCCGTCGGTGAGCGCACGGATGAGCGAGCGATGGGTCCCGGAATCGGGTGCGATGTGGCGCCGCAAGCGGGCTCGCGGTGGCCCGGAGCGGCCCGGAGTGGCTCGAAACTGCCCGGATGTCGGCGCGGATCGCCCCGGCAGGCTGCGGTGTGCTGCCCGTTCAGCCCTGCCGGTTAGAATGCGCGACCATTCTTGGGGCATCCCACGCGTCCATGGATTCCGATCATCCGAAGAAGCCGAGTCTGTCATCGCTGAAGACGCGGCCGCTGGAACGCAACATCGCATTGACCAAGCTCGGGTTCGGGGCCGGCACGAAGATCGTGGCCCACTCGATCATGAACATCTTCCGGGGCGAGGTCGAAAGGACCGACGCCAACCGCGAGTTCTACCGCAAGCAGGCGCAGGTGCTGGCCGACGAACTGGGCCAGCTCAAAGGCAGCGTGATGAAGGCCGGGCAGATGATGTCGCTGTTCGGCCAGTACTTCCTGCCCGAGGAGGCGGTGGACGTGCTCGCCAGCCTGCAGGACGACACGCCGCCGGTGGACTGGCGCGTGGTGGCGCCGGCGCTCGAAGCAGGGATCGGCCGCAAGCGCATGCTGGAACTGGAGATCGACCCGGAGCCGATCGCCGCGGCCAGCCTTGGGCAGGCGCATCGCGCCCGGCGCAAGTCCGATGGTCTGGAACTGGTGGTCAAGATCCAGTACCCGGGCGTTGCCGCGTCAATCGACAGCGACATCCGCACCCTGTCGCGGCTGCTGATGATGACCCGGCTGGCGCCGAAGGAAATCGACCTCGAACCGACCTTCGCCGAAGTCCGCGACATGCTCAAGCGCGAGGTCGACTATCTCGCCGAGGCCGATTTCACCGAAGACTTCGGTCGCCGCCTGGCCGACGATCGCCGTTTCGTCGTGCCGCGCGTGCTGCGCGACTACTCGTCGGCCGCGGTGCTGACCACGACCTACGAGACCGGCGTTTCGGTACGCGACGCCAGCGTGCATGACCTGCCGCTGGCGCGGCGCAACCGGATCGGCCACGCGTTCATGGACCTGTTCCTGCGCGAATTCTTCGACTGGGGGCTGGTGCAGAGCGATCCCAACTTCGGTAACTACCGCTTCCGGCTCGGCGACAAGGCCGAGGACGACCGCATCGTGCTGCTCGATTTCGGCGCCACGCGAGAATTCGAGCGCGACTTCATCGATGCCTACGGCCACCTCGTGGCGGGCGCGACACTCGGCGACCGGGCGCGGGCACTGCGCGGCGCGATCGACATCGGCCTGATGCAGCAGGCGTTTCCGGACAACGTCAAGAACGACTTCGTCGATCTGTGCGAGCTGATCACCGAGCCGTTCCGCACCGCCGACGATCCGCGCACGCCGCCGGAACTGCGCAATGCCCGGAGCGAGTACCGCTGGGGCCAGAGCCGGCTGCCGATGCGCGTCGCGAACCTCGGGGCGCGCAATGCGCTGTCCCGCTACTTCCGCGTGCCGCCGCGCGAAATCGTGTTCCTGCATCGCCGGCTGGCCGGTGTCTTCATCATGCTGGCGACACTGGATTGCGAACTGAACGCCCGGGCCGCGCTGTTTCGCGCGCTGGGACTGCAGGAACCCGCGTGACCCGGCGCGGATCCGCGCCGGTCACAGCACCCACCCGAACGAACCAAGAGAACCGACAATGAAATTCGACGAACAGCACCGCCTCGACAAGCCGGCCGCCGCGGTCCTGAAGATGTACAGCGACCGCGCCTACTTCGAGAAGAAGTACGCGACGCTCGCCGGCGTCAAGGACTTCGAGATTCTGGAGTGCGAGACGAAGGGCACGACCTTCCGCATCAAGCACCGCTCGCAGCAGCGCTCGGACAATGCCGCGCTGCCGGATTTCGCGAAGAAGTTCCTCGGCGAGTACAACCACATCACCCAGCAGGACACCTGGAATACGGCGACCGGCGTCGGCCGGCTCGACATCGAGATCAAGGGCGTGCCGCTGAAGATTTCGGCCGACATGAAGGTGACGGGCGACAAGACCGCGACCAACACCTTCACCTGGAATGTGGTCTGCAACATTCCGCTGCTGGGCGGGAAGCTGGAAAAGCTCATCGCCGAAGACATCAAGGGCAAGTCGGCGGCCGATGTCGTGCTGACCAATCAGTTGCTGAAGGACTACGCGTGAGCGAGTCGCCGAAGAACGACCCGCCGGCGGCAGCGCCGCCACCGGTCAAGCCGCCGAGCCTGCTGGACACCGTTTTCAGCGTGCTGGCCTCGTTCTTCGGCGTGCAGAGCCGCGAGAATCGCGTGCGCGACTTCTCGTCCGGCAAGCCGATGGTGTTCATCGCCGTGGCGATCGTGCTGACCGTGGTCTTCGTGCTGACCCTGGTGCTGATCGTCAAGCTGATGCTGCGCAACGCCGGCGTCTGACGTTCCTCGACGCCGGCGCCGCAAGGGCGCTGGTGTCAGCCCTTGATCTTCGCGCGCCACTCCGCGGCCTTGGCGCGCACGGCGGCTTCATCGAGGGTCATCAGGCGCTGGTCGCGCAGCAGCGCACGGCCAGCGACGTAGACATCGGTCACCTGATCGCGGCCCACCGCGTAGGCGAGGGTCGAAATCACGTCGTAGACCGGCGTGGTCGAGACATGCGCGAGGTTCACCGCGATGAAGTCGGCCGACTTGCCGGCCACCAGCGAGCCGATCTCGGCATCGAGCCCCAGCGCCTTGGCGCCATTCAGCGTCGCCAGCCGCAGGGCCGTGGCTGCCGGCACGGCACGCGGATCGCCGGACACGCCTTTCGCGAGAATCGCGGCAGTGCGCAGTTCCGAGAACATGTCGAGATCATTGTTGCTGGCCGCGCCATCGGTGCCGACCATGACGTTGGCGCCCGCGGCGATGAGTTTGGCGATCGGTGCCATGCCGCTGGCGAGCTTCAGGTTCGATTCCGGGCAATGCGCGATCGACACACCGAGCCGGCCGCAATCGGCGATCTCGTCATCGGTCAGCTGCGTCATGTGCACGGCGATGAAGTCCGGGCCCAGCAGATCGAGCGCCTTGAGTCGGTCCCACGGCCGGCGTGCGTCCGGCGAGGCCAGCGCCTGATTCACTTCGTCCGCCGTCTCGTGCACGTGCATGTGGATCGGCAGGCCGAGCTCGTTCGCCAGTTCGCGGATCTTCAGCAGCGGGCCGTCGGACACGGTGTAAGGCGCGTGCGGCGCGAATGCGGCGCGCAGCAGCGGCTGACGGCGGATGGCGTTCTCGTAGACGTCCAGACCCTTGCGCAGATAGTCCTCGGCGTCGCTCGCCCAGGCGGTCGGGAAGTCGATCACCAGCAAGCCGATCATCGCGCGCAGGCCGACGGCAGCGGCGACTTCGGCGGTGGCGTCCGGGAAGAAGTACATGTCGTTGAAGCAGGTGGTGCCGCCGCGAATCATCTCGGCGGCCGCCAGGCGCACGCCGTCGACACAGTAGGCGCGACTGACATGCTGGCCTTCCGCGGGCCAGATGTGGTTGTTCAGCCAGTCCATCAGCGGCAGGTCGTCGGCGATGCCGCGCATCAGCGCCATCGCCGAGTGGGTGTGGCCGTTGACCATGCCCGGCATCACGGCGTGCTCGGGCAGGGTCACGACGTCGCGCGCGGCGTAGGTCTGGCGTGCGAAATCGGCCGGCAGCACGTCGACGATGCGGCCGGCATCCACGGCCAGCGCGTGGTCTTCGAGCACCAGACCATCGGGCTCGATCGGGATCAGCCAGCGCGGGAAAACGAGCAGATCGATGGTTTGCATGGAAAGCCTGTCCTGGGAGCCGCCGCGTGCGCGCGGGCTCTGATTGTCAACGGGGAGACCGTCACGATGGCGACGGTAGAATGAGGTCATTGAACCCCGGGAAACCCTGAATGACAAGCAAAGCCAGCGCCGTGCCATCGACTTCCGCCGTGCAGGCGATCCAGTGGCAGGACGGCGTGCTGCGGCTGCTCGATCAGCGCGTGCTGCCGCTCGAAACGCGTTTCATCGACTGCACCACGGCGGAAGCGACGGCGGCCGCGATCCACGACATGGTGGTGCGTGGCGCGCCGGCCATCGGCATCGCGGCAGCGTTCGGCCTGGTGGTGGCGGTGCGGGCGAATGCGGCCTCGTTCGATGCAGCCGAAGCCGTGCTGGCGGCCTCGCGTCCGACCGCGATCAATCTGCATTGGGCGCTGCAGCGGATGCGCGGCGTCTGGGCCAGGACGCCGACGGCTGAGCGGCTTGAAGCCGAAGCGATCGCGATCTTCAACGAGGATCTGGCGCAGAACCTGCGGATGGCGGCGCTGGGCGCTGATCTCATCGCCCCCGGCTCGCGCGTGCTGACCCACTGCAACACCGGCGCGCTGGCCACCGGCGGTCACGGCACCGCGCTCGGCGTGATTCGCACGGCGTGGGCGCAGGGCAAGCTGGCGCAGGTCTACAACACCGAAACCCGCCCGTGGCTGCAGGGCGCGCGGCTGACCGCGTGGGAGCTGATGCAGGAAGGCATTCCCGGCAAGCTCATCGCCGACGGCGCGGCCGCGCACCTGATGAGCGTCGAGAAGATCGACTGGGTGATCGTCGGCGCCGACCGCATCACCGCCAATGGCGATACCGCGAACAAGATCGGCACCCATGCGCTGGCCGTGATCGCGCGGCATTTCGGCGCGAAGTTCATGGTCGTCGCGCCGAGTGGCACCTTCGATCTGAGTCTGGCCAGCGGTGATCGGATTCCGATCGAGGAACGCACCGCCAAGGAACTGACCGAGTTCCGCGGGCAGTCCGTCGCGCCGCTCGGCATGCAGGCGTTCAACCCGGTGTTCGACGTGACGCCGGCGGCGCTGATCGACGCCATCGTCTGCGAGCGCGGCGTGATCGTGCAGCCGACGACCGCCGCCGTGGCCGCCGTGCTGCGCTGAGACCGCGATGATCCACCAGCTCGAAAACCGCGTGCCGATGCTCAAGGAAGGCGTCTGGGTCGCGGACAACGCGACCGTCATCGGCTCGGTCGTGCTCGAGGCGCACAGCAGCGTCTGGTTCAACTGCGTGCTGCGTGGCGACAACGACGTGATCACCGTTGGCGAGAACACCAACGTGCAGGACGGCTCGATCCTGCATACGGACGCCGGCATCAAGCTCACGATCGGACGTGACTGCACCATCGGCCATCAGGTGATGCTGCATGGCTGCGAGATCGGCGACAACACGCTGATCGGCATCCAGAGCATCGTGCTGAACGGCGCGCGGATCGGCCGCAATTCGATCGTCGGCGCCGGCAGTCTGGTGCCGGAAGGCCGCGAATATCCGGACGGTGTCCTGATCCTCGGCAGTCCGGCCGTGGTCAAGCGCGAACTGAAGCCGGCCGAGTACGCGCTGATGACCTACGGCGCCAAGCATTACGTGCAGAACGCGCAGCGCTATCGCACGCAACTGCGGCCGCTGGGCGCGTCGTGAGCGCAGCCACCCGCGCGATGGCCGCCGGCTGGCGCTGGTGGCGGTCGGCCTGGGTCGTGCTGCCGCTGGCGGCGGCTGGCTTCGCGATGGCGGCGGGACCGGTGCCGGACGCCGCCGCGGCGGCCGCGTTCGAGCCGATCGCGGCGCGGGCAGCGGCGGCGAAAGCGGCGAGCTGGCCGGCGCTGCTGCAGCAGATCGCGACCGACCCGGCGCTGCTCGGCGCGCCGTACGAGGCGGCACCGCTCGATCGCGGCAGCCGCGAAGCCGACGAGCCGCTGCGCGCGAGCCTTGATGGTTTCGACTGCGTGACCTATGTCGAAACCGTGCTGGCGCTGGCGCGGACCGTGGCACGCGGCCCGGCCACCGCCACGGCATATGCGGCGGAACTGGCGGCGCTGCGCTACCGCGATGGCGAGCCCGGCTTCTGCGCCCGCTACCACTACTTCAGTGACTGGGCCGAAACCCGGCAGTCCGCCGCCGTGCTCGACGAGGTCACGGTCAGCGTCGCCGGAGATCCCGCCAACCTGGCCAATCTGGGCCTGACCCACGGCTTCGACTACCTGAGCCGCCACGCCTCGGCGACGCCCGCACTGGCGCAGTCTCCGGCCCGGCTGGCCTGCGTGCGCGAACAGGAGCGGGCGCTGTCGGCGCGCGATGACGGCACGCCGTACATCCGCAGCACCAGCCTGCCGAAAATCGCGCGCGCGTTGCAGTCCGGCGATCTGATCGCCTGGGTCGCCGATGTGCCGGGGCTGGACGTGATCCATGTCGGCATCGTCGTCACGCGGCCCAACGGCCGGCTGGAACTGGCGCAGGCGTCGAAGCGCGCGGGGCAAGTCGTGGTGACGCCGGACCTGCTGCGCTACGCGGCAAGCCTCAAGCAGCAGCGCGGCGTGCGCATCTTCCGGCCGCGCGATCCGCGCTGACGGTGTCCGGCTCCGGCCGCAAGCGTCACTCGACCAGCAGGAACTGCACCGTCGCCACCGCTGCCGGCCGGGTCGACGTGCCCTGTCGCGCTTCGACCCGGACGTTGGCGTAGCGACGGCTGCGTGAGACGACGGTCGCCGTCGCGACAGTGTCGAGCATGCCGGCACCGGCGAGGTATTCGATGGTCTGGCTGAACATCCGCGGCGGCTTGCGGGCGGCCGTCACCCGGATCAGTTCGGCGGTCGCGGCGATCTGCAGCAGCGAGGCCAGCGCGCCGCCGTGCAGCGCCGGCACCTTCGGGTTGCCGACGATGTGCGGCGCGTACGGCAGGCAGACCGTCAGCCGGTCATCGACCATCGAGACCCGGATGCCGAGCGTCCGCACGAATGGCACGGCATCGAGAATCTGCTGCACCTCGCCGGCGTCCGGACGGCCGCTGCGCTCGCTGATGCCGCTCATGAGGCGACTCCGGGTGTCGAATCGGGCCCTGTCGCCCGCGGCGGAAACGTCGCGAAGCTGGCCGTGGCGATGGCGATCGGCCGCGCCGGATCGCCGTCATGCGCGACGCCCCGCACGATCGACAGATGCTCGTTCAGCGAGATGCTGTCGGCTTCGATGGTGACGCCGAGCCCGGCGCCGGGGGCGCGCAGGAAATCCAGCCGCAGGTCGAGCGTGGCGGTGCGCCGGAAGTGGTGCCAGATGGTCAGCGCGACCGAGCCGCAGACGGCGTCGATCGCCGTGGTGATCGGCCCCTCGGCCATCGCGTTGGTGTCGGCGTCGCCAACGAGGCCGGCGCTGAACGGCAGTTCCGCCACCAGCCGACCGGGGGATGCGCCGACCACGCGCAGCCCGAGGAATTCGTTGAACGGAATCTGGGTGATGAACCGCTGCTGCAGCTCTTCCAGCGTGAACGGCTTGGCTTCGCTCATCAGGTCAGATCAATGGAGGTGAGATACACATTCATCCGGCGCTACTGGGCCGCCTTGGCGCCACCGAGCGCGGCGACGAGATCGGCGATCAGCAGGCTCAGTTCGCCGGTCATCAGCGTGAAGTCGACGTCGAAGGCGTCGGCGTCGTTCTTCTTGCCGCCGGCGGCGTCGTCCTCGCTGACATCGAGGAAGCGCACGCGCTTGACCACGAGCTTGTCGGTCAGCACCAGGCTCAGGCGCTCGCGCCACGACAGGCCGACGCGGGTGACGATCTTGCCGCCGCCGATCAGGCTCTTCAGTTCGGGGCCGTCGAGGCCGTGGCGGACGTAGCGCACGGTCGACTTGGTCGGGTTGTCGGCCAGCAGTTCGCAGTCGTCCTGCACCAGGAACATCGGCGGGTTGCTGCCGGTGGCGAGCCACGCGGTCATCGCGGCGCTCGGTGCGTCGCGGGTGTCCAGCGGCACGGCCGGCAGGTCGCCGAGATCGGCGCGCAGCACGGTGCCCAAGTCTTCGGCGAGCTTCGGCGACGAGGTGTCGACGATGAAATAGCCGTGCTCGAAGTCCAGCCACGCCCGCACCGTGCGGCTGCGGATGAAGGCGCGCGGCCGCAGTTCGTCGATCACCAGATCCTTCAGGTCGCGAAGCTGCTTGCGGCCGGGCGCAAACCCTTGCTGCTGTTCGAGTTCCGCCGCCTTCTGCTTCAGCACCTGATTGATCACCGAGCCCGGCAGCATGCGCTGCTCGATGCCGAGCGCGATCAGCAACTGCTTGCCCTGCGAATACACCAGCGAGGCGCCCGGCGACGGCGCGACCCAGCCCTGACTCTGCATGCTGGCGCTGTTGACCGGCAGCAGCGGGTGCTTGGCCAGCGCTTCCTCGACCTGCGCGGCCGTCATCGTCCAGCCGGGCGCAAGCGAATAGATCTGAAGATTCTTGAACCAGGTCGACATCGGAGCGGGAGGGGACGGCGGGAAGGGCCGCGAAGGGTAGCGCACCCGCCGCGCAGGGAACCAGCGCCGGTCGCGCGAATGGCTCTCCCATCCGGGTGAGGGATTTGCGCGAAGCCGAGCCTTGCCCGGAAACTAGTGGCCGACCCGATCCATCGCCCCGCCGTCGCCCGATGCGCAAGCTCGCTGAAAATTTCGGACGCGACATCGAAGCGGGTCTGACCGAACTCGGACAGGCCGCGGTGCTGCTGGTCGAATCCCTGAACTGGACCATCACCGGCGCCGCGCGCCAGCAGCCGGTGCGCGTCGGCGCGGTGCTGGCGCAGGCGATGGAAATGGGCATCCGCGCGCTGCCGATCGTCACCGTGCTGAGTCTGGCGATCGGCGCGATGGTGGCGATCCAGGGCATCTATTCGCTGCGCATCTTCGGGGCCGAAAGCAAGGTCACGCTCGGTGTGGCGCTGTCGGTCACCCGCGAGTTCGCGCCGCTGATCACCGGCGTGCTGGTGGCCGGGCGCAGCGGGTCGGCGCTGGCCGCGCGGCTCGGCACGATGAAGATCAATCAGGAAATCGACGCGCTGACGGTCATGGGCATCAACCCGGTGCGCTTTCTCGTGGCGCCGGCGCTGCTGGCGATGCTGCTGATGCTGCCGCTGCTGACCTGGTTCGCCGATGTCGTCGGCCTGTTCGGGGCCGGCCTGTACGTGACCAGCACGCTCGGCATCAGCTTCCAGGCCTATCTGGCCGATCTGCAGGCTTCGCTGAAGGTGGCGGATCTGGTGCACGGCCTCGGCAAGAGCGCGATCTTTGCGGTGCTGATCACGACGGTCGGCGTCAACAACGGTCTCGGCGTCACCGGCGGCGCCGATGGCATCGGCCGCGTGACGACGCGGGCCGTGGTGCAGGGCATTTCGGCCATCGTCATCACCGACATGCTGTTCGCGTGGCTGGTATTGCTATGACCGGCGCCGTTCCTGCCAGCATCGAGGTCGACAAGCTGTACGCCCACTATGGCGAGCGGCCGGTGCTGCGCGACATCAACTTCCGCGTCGAGCCGGGCGAGGTGATGGTGATCATGGGGGGCTCCGGTTCCGGCAAGAGCACCCTGCTGCGCCATCTGCTCGGGCTGCAGGCGCCGACCTCCGGCACGATCAGGGTGCTCGGGGTCGATATCGTGCGCGGCAAGAAGCGCGAGATGCTGGAGATGCGCCGCAAGATCGGCGTGGCGTTCCAGAGCGGGGCGCTGTTCTCGTCGATGACGGTCGGCGAGAACATCATGCTGCCGCTGCGCGAGCACGCGAAGCTCGATGCCGCGACGATGCGGATCATGATGCGGCTGAAGCTCGATTTCGTGAACCTGCCGGGCTCCGAGGACCTGATGCCGGCCGAGTTGTCCGGCGGCATGATCAAGCGCGCGGCGCTGGCCCGCGCGATCATCATGGACCCGAAGCTGGTGTTCCTCGACGAGCCGAGCGCGGGCCTCGATCCGGTGGTCGCGGCCGGTCTCGACGAACTGATCCTCGAACTGAAGGCGACCGGGGTCAGCCTCGTCGTCGTCACGCACGAACTGGACAGCGCGTTCCGGATCGCCGACCGCATCACGGTGCTGGATCGTGGCGACATCCTGATCAGCGATACCGTCGCCGCAGTCCGCGCCAGCCCGAACGAGCGGGTGCAGGCGCTGCTGACGCGGCGCGTCGAGCACACGAACCACAATCCCGACGAGTTCCTGCGCACCCTGACCCGCGCCGGACGAGACGACGACCGCGAGCCCTGAGCCATGACCTCTTCCCGACTCAACTTCGCCGTGATCGGCGGCTTCGTGCTGCTGGCGCTGGTCAGCCTGATCGTGTCGCTGGCAGTGCTCGCCGGCCGCACCGGCGCCACCGACGGCTACAGCACCGTCTACCCCAACGTCAGCGGTCTCAAGTACGGCAGCCAGGTCTTCTACGAGGGCTTTCCGGTTGGGCAGGTCGTTGAAATCGAACCGATCACCGACGACGCGCGGGTGAAGTTCCGGGTACGGCTGGCGATCACCCGCGGCTGGAAGATTCCGGAGGATTCGATCGCCAGCACCGCCGCGGCCGGCCTGCTGGCGCCGCAGACGGTGACCATCGCGGCCGGCTCCAGCGCCACGATGCTGAAGCCCGGCGCGGAAATCCTCGCCGGCAAGAGCCGCGACCTGTTTTCCACCGTCGCCGGCGCCGCCGGCAATGTCGACCGCCTGACCAACGAAGGCCTGCTGCCGCTGTTCGGCAATCTCGACAAGCAGGTGACGACGGTCGGTGGCCTGCTGAACGACGACGTGCGCAAGCTCGTGGCCAACGCCAACGTCGTCGCCGAGGCCGCCGCGAAGACCGTGCCGCCGCTGCTGAACGATGCCCGGACCATCAGCGCCTCGCTGAGCAAGGTCAGCCAGCAGCTCGATGGCGCGGTATCGCCGCAGCGGCTGGCGGCGATCGACCACATCATCGTCAACGCCGACAAGGCCGTGGCCAGCCTCGCCAAGAGCAGTGCCGCGCTCGAGGCGCTGAGCGGCGACAGCGGCGAGGACCTGCGCATCGCCGTGCGCGAGCTGCGCCTGACCAGTGAAAGCCTCGCGCGGCATTCGGACGCGATCACCCAGAATCTCGATTCCGCCGCGCACAACCTCAAGGATCTGAGCCGCCAGCTGCGGCAGAACCCGGCGCTGCTGCTTCGCGGCAGCGGCATCGATCCGGATGCGGAGGCGGGCCGATGAGCCGCGTTGGCAAGCTGATGATGTCGTGGCTCTGCGTGGGTTCATCGTCATTCCCGCGCAGGCGGGAATCCATGCCCGACACTCGCGTGGTCGCCCGGCCGCTGGATTCCCTGCGTGGGAATGATGGTGGGAAGGGCGTGGCGACGAGGCCCCGTGCGCCGCGCGCGCCAGCCGTCGCGGCTGTGTTGGTCGCCGTTTTGGCCACCGCCGGGTGTGCCTCCAAGCCCCCGGAAGCCGAACGCTTCTATCGGCCGACGATCGCCGCGCCCGAGGCGCGCGCGAAGCCGGCGGCGCGGCTGCTGGTGGAGCCGTTCGAAGCGCGCGGCATTTACAGCGACCGCGCGCTGGTCATCCGGGACGCCGGCGGCGCGTATCGGCAGGCGATCGGCCGCAGCTGGGTCGAGCCGCCGTCGCTGCTGCTCGGCACGGCGCTGGTCGATTGCCTGCGCGCGGCCTATGGCGCGGATGCCGCGTTCCTGCCGCAGGCACGGGTCGATGCCGATGTGACGATCCGCTCGACGCTCAAGCGCTTCGAGCGCGTAAAGGGCGAGGGTGCTTCCGGCGACACGGCGCTTCTGATGGTCGATTTCGTCGTCACCGCGCGCGGCGGCGCTTTGCTGGGCACGCTCGAATTTTCGGACAGCACGCCGGTGGCCAGCGGTTCGGCCGAGTACGTCGCCGCGCAGTCGCAGCTGCTCACGCGCGCAAGCGTCGCGCTGCTCGCGCTGCTGGATCGTCGTCTGCCGGAGGTGAGGTCTGTCGTGAAGCCTGACGTGCAGCCTGGCGCTCCGAATCCCCGCTGACCCTTGGCCCGTCGCGATCAGATCGGCCTGTTTCCGGACCTGCCGCCGCCGCCGAAACCCGGCGGGCGGCGCGCGCGCTATTTCTTCGCGCTGTGGCCGGATGACACGGTGCGGCGGCGGCTGGCATCCGCCGCGGCGCAGCTGCCCATCGGCGAAGGCCCGGCGGCGTACCGGATCAAGCCGGATCGCCTGCACCTGACCTTGGCCTGGCTCGGCGAGTTGAGCCGCGCACAGGTCGAGGCGGCGAAGCTGGCGGCGGAAGACGTGCGCGGCCGGCAGTTCCTGCTCAGGCTCGACCGGCTCGATCACTTCGCGCAGGCCGGCGTGCTGTGGATCGGCCCGTCGAGCCTGCCGCCGGAACTGGCGCGGCTGAAGGCGGAGCTGGACCGCGAACTGCTGCGCTACGGCCTGCCGGTGGCCGAAGAGCCGTTCGTGCCGCATGTCAGCTGTCAGCGCAATGTCCGTGCGCCGGTCGTGGCGGCCCGGCCGTCGGTGTACTGGCCGGCGCTGGAATTCGTGCTGCTGCGCTCGGCGCGCAGCGCCAGTGGGCGGGCGGACGGCTACCGCGTGGTCAAGCGCTGGCCGCTGGGCGACACCGGCTGAGGATCAGGGCGTTGCCGCGTTGCGGCGCTCGATGACCTCGAGCACACCGTCGAACGCCCAGCGCAGCGCCCAGGCTTTCTGGTCCCAGGGCTTGCGCTGCTCGGCATTGCGCGAGCCTTCGCGCAGCGCGGCACGGGTGGCGCTGCAGGCACTGACCTTGCGGTCGATGCCGTCGACCGCGCCTTCGTAGATTCGGTAGCAGGCTTCGATGCTGCCGTCGTTGTACAGCGGCGAGCCAATGTCGATCGCCGATTCGATCTCGTCCTTGATCGTCGCCAGATCGTCGTCGCTGCAGTCATCGAGCAGCGACAGCGCATGGCGCGGCTGGCGCGGGTCCGTCGCGGCGGGCTTGGCGGGCGTGGCGGCGGCATTGCGGCGCTGGATCAGCTCGATCAGGCCGTCGAAGGCGTCGCGCATCGCCCAGGCCTTGCCGTCCCAGTCTTCGAGCTGATCGGCCTTGCCGACACCATCGAGCAGCGCACGCTTCGGGCCCGGGCAGGCCTTGATCCGCTTGTCGGCGTCGAGCGCTGCGGCCGCGTAGATCCGGTAGCAGGCCTCGATGTTGCCCTTGTTGTAGAGCGGCGCGCCGGTACGGATGGCACGGTCGATCAGGTTGAGCACGGCCTTTTGTTCCGGCTCGGCGCAATCGTCGAGCAGGCTGTCGGCGTGCTTCGGCACCTCGCGTCCGGACGCGCCCCAGCCGACGAATTCCGCCAGCGCCACGCCCTGTTCGTTCGCGAGCAGCGGCTTCAGCACGTCGATCGGCACGGCGAAATTGAGGTTCTGGCCGCCGTTGACCACGAGCGTGGAGATGCCGATGACTTCGCCGGCATCGTTGAACAGCGGGCCGCCGGACGATCCGGGCGAGATCGGCGCGGAAATCTGCAGATAGACCTGCTTGCGCTGCTCCAGCGTGCGGATGGCGCTGACCAGACCATCGGACACGGTGTTGCCGAAGCCCAGCGGGTGGCCGATCGCCACGACATGCTGGCCCGGCTTCGCGGCGGCCGACTGGCCCAGCGGCAGCGGCTTCAGCGCGAGATCGGCCACGCGCAGCAGCGCCAGATCGTGGCTCGCGTCGTAGGCCAGCACCTCGACCTTGCCGCGGCTGGTGCCGTCGGCGGTGACGATGGTGGCTTCCTTCGCGCCGCGCACGACGTGGGCGTTGGTGACGATGCGCCCGCCGTCGGCCACGGCAAACCCGGTACCGACGCCATTCGCGACCTTGATCTGCACGATCGACGGGATCGCGATCTCGGCGATCTGCGCCGGGGACAGAACGTTGGCGGCAGCAACGGGCGGCGGCGGCAGCGACAGGCCAGCGGCAATCACGGCAGCGAGCAGGATTTTCGTCATCCGGGACATCTCGATCGACAGGCGGACAGTGAGCGCTAGAGTGCCACGACGCCGCGCCGCCTCGCGGTGTTGCGAACGGCTCCCCCGTCGCTCGGAGGCGCTCGGATGCACTCGGATGCACTCGGATGCGCTCGGGGCTCGAGCGGCCGGCACGGCCTTGCTCGGTGTCAAGCGGTAGCCTGCGGTGGCCGTGAAACACTCACGCCGCGTCGAACACACGCACCGCGCGGTGTTCGTGCTGGACCTTCCCGGTCGCCCTCGAACCCGGTGCCCCATGCTCATGACCCGCATCCTTCGCTACCGCGGCCCGGTGTTCGCTGTCGCGATCGCCTCGACCTTCGCACTCGCCAGCCCGGCGGGCCTCGCCGCCATCGGCACGCCGCTGGGTCCGGAGTTTCGAGTGCCGAGCCGTCCCTCCGAGGACGGCTTTCCGTTTGAGAGCCACGTGGCGGTGGTCGCGGACGGCCGTCAGGTGGTCACGTGGTCGGCCCTGTCGCGCAATGACGTCGGCGGTGGTCGCAGCTACAACATCTTCGGCCGGGTCTTCGCGGCCGACGGCACGCCGCTCGGCGCCGAGTTCAAGGTCAATGATCGCGACGCGAACGCCGAAGGCTCGCCGAAAGTGGTCACCGCGCCCGATGGCGGCTTCACCGTCGCCTGGATCGACAACGGCCCCGGCTTCCGGAACCGGAGCATCCAGGCGCGCCGGTTCGCACCGGACGGCGCGCCGCGCGGCCTTCAGTTCCCGGTCAGTGCGGCGGCATCTCCCGATGCGGTGCTGAGTTCGCTGAGCCTCGCCAGCAATCGCGGTGGCGCCATCGTGGTTGGTCTGGGAAAGCGCCATCTTCTCGGGGCTTCCCAATGACGCGGCCCGTTCGTGGACCACGTCGTTTCACGCCCGGCAGATCGATTCGAGCGGCCGCGTCGGCCCGACGGAGAGGATCGTCGGCGGGCGCACGGGCTTCGACCTGCAACCCATCCCGGTGGTCGCGACCCCGGCCTTGTCGACCGGCTCGGCAGGCCCTGCGGTCGCGATGGACGATGCCGGCGATTTCGTCGTCGCCTGGGCCGGCAGCACGTCGGCGGGCGTGATCGGCGGCTTGTACGGGGCGATTCCGGGCACGGGTGCCACGGTGCGATCGGTCCTGTTCCGGCGCGTGACCGCGGCGGGCCGTGCCGATCCATTGCCGACGGTGGTCGAACGCGTGGTGTTGCCGGACCGTTACGACCGGGCGGGCGAAGTCGCGAACGACGTGCAGCCCGCCGTGGCGATGGAACCGGATGGCGATTTCGCGATCGCCTATCGCAGCGGCGAGGCGCCGCAGGCGCTGGTGGCCCGTCGCTATTCGGCGCTTGGTCGCCCGCTTGGCGACGCGCTGCCGGTCAGCCCGTTCGGCCGTTCGATCGGGCTGGCTCTGACCGCGACCGGCCAGATGACGGTGACCTGGGACGGGCAGAGCCCGCAGACGCCGGCAGACGGCATCGATGTCTTCGCGCGCGTCTTCGGAGCCGACGACGCGCCGTTGACCGCGGCCCTCCGGGTCAACGCCACGGTGGCAGGCGAGCAGTCCGCGCCGAGCCTCGCGGTCGATGCCAGCGGCGACTTCACCGTCACCTGGACCACGATCATCCCCAGCGGCTCGCCCGGCCTGTTCATGCCGGACGTGCTCGCCCGGCGCTACCGAGGCCACTGACGCGCGACCGCGCGGGGGCAGCGCGCGGGCCATGCGCCGCCGTTTCGCAAGCCGGGATTGACCGTCGGCAATCGACGGCGCGGGCTCCGGGGGCACTGGCATACTCGCGCCATCAGGCGGCACCGCGTGGCCCTTTGCGGCTGCGCAAGACCGCGACCGAGGAGACAGCCATGAAGGCCCCACAAGAATCGGGCCTCGACCGCGCGCAGGAAGACCTGCTGGCGCGACTCGATGCCGTTGTATCGCAGCATGAGGCAAGCAACACCGCGGCGGACGCCGCCTTCCGCAGCTTCCTTCGCCGGTACTACGAGACCGCCGCGACGGAATCGCTGACCCAGCGCGATGACGCGGCGCTCGTTGCCACCGCCCGCCAGCACTGGCTGCTGGCGCAGCAGCGCAGCGCCGAGCAGTTCTGCCTGCGAATCACGCCGCCGGCTCCGGGCAGCGCGCTGGCGACGCTTGAAACCGTCGTCGCCGACCAGCCGTTCCTGGTCGATTCGCTGAGCCTCGCGATTCGTGCGGCCGGGGCTTCGATCGACTGGAGCGTGCATCCCGTGCTGCGCCTGGCGCGACGGCCGGACGGCACGCTCGTCGGACTCGCCGAGCGCGACGATGAGCCCGGTTCGGCGGTCGAATCCTTGATTCATCTGGAGTTCGAGGCCCTGCCGTCGGCCGAGGCCTACGCCCGGCTCGAAGCCGATTGCCGCACCGTGCTGGCCGACGTCAAGCGGGTGGTCGACGACTATCCGGCGGCGCTGGCGCGGGTGCGCAATCTGATCGACAGCCTGCAGACCGTGCCCGCTGGCGCGAATGCCGCGGACTTCGACGAGGCGCGCGCGTTTCTCGACTACCTGCACGACCACCATTTCACGTTCTTCGGCGTCATCGAAAGCCTGGCCGAGCGCAGCGACGATGGCCGCACGCGGTTCCGGACCGACGACGCCTCCGGCCTCGGATTGTTGCGCGTCGGCAGCGACTGGGCGGCGCAGGAACTGATCGCGCCGGTGGCCGAACTCGACAAGTACGCGGATTCGACCCGCGTCGTCGTCGTCACCAAGGCCAACCTGCGCTCGACCATCCACCGCGCCGAACTGCTCGACGCGGTCTCCGTGAAGCGCTTCGGGCCGGACGGCCAGCTGGCCGGCACCGTGCGGCTGATCGGTCTGTTCTCGTCCGAGGTCTACATCGACCGGCCGCGCCACATCCCGCTGATCCGGCGCAAGGCCGAGTACGTCATGACGCGCTCGCGGCTCGCCGAGAACTCGCACTCCGGCAAGAACCTGCGCGACATCCTGCACACGCTGCCGCGCGACGAGCTGTTCCAGTCGAACGAGGAAGAGCTGTTCCGGCTGTGCATGGGCATCCGCAGCCTGCGGGATCGCCACGGCCTGCGCCTGTTCATGCGTCGCGACCGCTACGGCCGCTTCTACTCGTTCCTGGTCTATCTGCCGCGCGAGCGCTACTCGCGCGAACTGCGCGACGAGGTCGGCAGCACGCTGCTGACCCTGTGCGGCGGCACGTCGCTCGATCGCACCGTCGAATTCCTGCGTGGCGACCTGACCCGCGTGCAGTTCATCGTCCGTACCGCACCGGGCACCCAGCTGAGCCTGACCGCCGGCGAGATCGAACGCGTGCTGTTCGTCGCGACGCGCACCTGGCGCGATCAGTTGCGCGACCTGCTGCGCGACGACGCGACCCGCGCTGCGCGCTTCGCCGATGCCTTCCCGCTGTCGTATGCCGAAGTCGCGAGTCCGGCGGAAGCGGCGGCCGATGTCGCCGATCTGGCGGGCCTGAGTGCCGATCAGCCGCTGGCGGCGCGGCTCATCGTCAGCGCACCGGAGCAGGGTCCGGCCCGGGCCGTCGGCCTGAAGCTGTTCGCCCACGGCACGCCGGTGGCCCTGTCCGACGTGCTGCCGACGCTCGAGAACTTCGGCCTGCGCGTCACCCGTCAGGATCCGGCCGAGGTCCGTCCGCGCGATGGCGGCAGCCTGTGGGTGCAGCAGTTCGATGTCAGCCATGCCGGATGCCCGCTGCTGCCGGACGCGCAGCGCGAGTACTTCGAGGCGGCGTTTCTCGCGGTCTGGCGCGGCGAGGTCGAGAACGACGGTCTGAACCGCCTGGTGCTGGGCGCCGGCCTGTCGTCGCGTCAGGTGACGATGCTGCGCGCGCTGTGCAAATACCTGCTGCAGACCGGCCTGCCGTACAGCCAGCCGTACATCGAAACGCTGCTCGGCGAGCATGCCGACATCGCCCGCCTGCTGGTACAGGCGTTCGAGACGCGCTTCGATCCGCTGCTTGACGCGCCGGTGCGCGCGGCAGCGGCGGCCCGGGTCGGGCAGGCGCTCGACGCCGCGCTCGATCAGGTCGCGAGTCTCGATGCCGACCGCGTGCTGCGCGCGTTCGTCTCGGTGATTCGCGCCGCCCTGCGCACCAATGCCTGGCAGCGCGAAGCCGATGGCACGGTCAAGAACCGCCTCAGCCTGAAGCTCGATCCGTCGAAGATTCCGGAACTGCCGCTGCCGCGTCCGATGTTCGAGATCTGGGTCTACTCGCCGGACGTCGAAGGCGTGCACTTGCGCGGCGGCCGGGTTGCCCGCGGCGGTCTGCGCTGGTCCGATCGCCGGCAGGACTTCCGCACCGAAGTGCTCGGCCTGATGAAGGCGCAGCAGGTCAAGAACACGGTGATCGTGCCGGTCGGCGCGAAAGGCGGCTTCGTGGTCAAGAAGCCGGTCGACAGCAGCAATCGCGAAGCCTGGATGGCGCAGGGCGTGGCCTGCTACAAGACCTTCCTGCGCGGCCTGCTCGACCTGACCGACAACCGCATCGGTACCGAGATCGTGCCGCCGGCCCACACCGTGCGCTACGACGAAGACGATGCCTATCTCGTCGTCGCCGCCGACAAGGGCACGGCGACGTTTTCCGACTACGCCAACGGCATCTCGGCCGAGTACGGCTTCTGGCTCGGCGATGCATTCGCCAGCGGCGGCAGCGCCGGCTACGACCACAAGAAGATGGGCATCACCGCGCGCGGCGCCTGGGAATCGGTCAAGCGCCATTTCCGCGAGATCGAGCGCGCCGGCGCGCCGGGCATCGACATCCAGACCGAGCCGTTCACCGCCGTCGGCATCGGCGACATGAGCGGCGATGTCTTCGGCAACGGCATGCTGCTGTCGCCGACGATGCGCCTGCTGGCCGCGTTCGATCACCGCCACATCTTCCTCGATCCGAATCCGGATCCGGCTGCGAGTCTCGCCGAGCGTCAGCGGCTGTTCGCGCTGCCGCGCTCGTCGTGGCAGGACTACGACGCCACACTGATCTCTCCTGGCGGCGGCGTGTTTCCGCGCTCGGCCAAGACGATCGTGCTGTCGCCGGAAGTGCGGGCCGCGCTCGACATCCACGCCGAGGCGCTGACGCCGAACGCGCTGATGAAGGCGATCCTGACCGCGCCGGTCGATCTGCTGTGGAACGGCGGCATCGGCACCTACGTCAAGGCCAGCTACCAGAACAACGCCGAAGTCGGCGACCGCGCCAACGATGCGATCCGCGTCAGCGGCCGCGAACTGCGCTGCAAGGTGATCGGCGAGGGCGGCAACCTCGGCTGCACCCAGGCCGGGCGCATCGAGTACGCCCAGATCGGGGCCGGCGGGGCTGGCGGCCGAATCAACACCGATGCCATCGACAACTCGGCCGGCGTGCACACGTCCGACCGCGAGGTGAACATCAAGATCGCGCTGAGCGAGCTGACCACCGCCGGCGAGCTGAGCCGCGAGCAGCGCGACCCGCTGCTGGCCGCGATGACCGACGACATCGCCCGTTTCGTGCTGCGCGACAACTACGTGCAGTCGCAGGCGATCAGCCTGCTGCATCAGAACGCGCCAGCCCGGCTCGACGACCACGGCGAGCTGATGCGGATGCTCGAACGCGAAGGCCTGCTGAACCGCGCGCTCGAAGGCCTGCCGGACGAGGACGAGATCAAGCGTCGCCGCACGCTCGGTGCCGGCCTGACCCGGCCGGAGTTGGCGGTGCTGATCGCTTACTCGAAGATCTCGCTGTACGACGCGATCCTGGCCTCGACCGTGCCGGACGATCCGTTCTTCGTGCGCGACCTGCTGGCGAACTTTCCGCCGCTGCTGGTCGCGCGCTACCGCGACCTGCTGAGCCGGCATCGGCTGAAGCGCGAGATCATCGCGACGATCCTGTCGAACGCGCTGGTCAACCGCATGGGCGCCGGCTTCGCGCAACTGTGGGCGGACGATCACGGCCTGACCCGCGCCGAAGTGCTGAAGGCCTACGCGACGGCGCACCAGATCATCGATGGCGATGCCTGGTGGCAGGCGATCGAGGCGCTCGACAATCAGGCGCCGGCGGCGCTGCAGCTCAGGCTGATGAATCTGCCGATCGGCCTGCTGAAGCATTTCACCGGCTGGTTGGCCGGCTCGCGCTGGGCGGCGCAGCCGGTGCAGGCGGCCGTCGAGCGCTTCACCGCGCCGCTGGCCGAGCTGATGACCCTGCTGCCGGGCCTGCTGCCGCCGGCTTACCGCGACGACTGGGACCGCGCCGAAGCCGCGATGCAGGCCGATGGCGTGCCGGCGGCGTTGTCGCAGCGGCTCGCCAACTCCCGCGTGCTCGGCGGCGCGCTGGACATCAGCGAACTGGCCGAGGCCGCCGGCTGCGGTCTGGCGCAGACGGCGGCGGTCTATTTCCGCATCGGCGAGCGGTTCCGGCTGCTGTGGCTGTTCGCGGCCATCAACGATCTGCCGACGACCGGCAAGTGGCAGTCGCTGTCGAGAGTCAATCTGCGTGACGACGCCTGGCACATTCATCGACAGATGACGGCGGCCGCGCTGGCATTTCCGGGCGCCGATCCCGATGTCCGCATCGACGGCTGGATCGCTTCGCGTGAACGCGCTGTCAACGTCGCGCAGGGACGCCTCGCGGAACTGCAGGCCGCCGGCACGCGCGACTTCGCCGGCCTTGCCGTCGCCATCCGGGAGATAGGCAATTTGATCTAGGGACGGCCTGAGGCATCTCAATGACGCCTCGTTCAGTGAACACCCAGACTCCGATCTTGTTTACACGTCCGGTCGATGGTCGAGCCCGGACGCCACCCTTGCGTCATCGCTGGCGGCCGCCATTCGTGGCTGCCGGCGAACTTGGAGATGACTGATGATCAAGCCGATCGCTGCTGCGGCAGCCCTGTTTGCCGTGGCGGGCAGTGCCGCTGCTGCGTTGCCGAATTTCGATGTCGCACTGGCCTCGTCGGCCGGTTCGGCGCCTGCTTTCCAGTGGGCCACGAAGGGCAGCGCGCCTGCCGCCGTCGGCGCGCTGACGCCACGCCTGCTGGCCGTTGCCCGCGCGCGCGATTTCGCCAGCCGCAGCGGTGCTGCGCTGGGCCTGACGTCGACTGCCGTCGATGCCGCGGCCGTGCGCGATGTGCACGACACCGGCCGGGGCGGCGTCATCGTCCGCCTGCAGCAGCAGGTTGGCGGCTACGAGGTGTTCAACCGTCAGGTCAACGTGCTGATGAGTCGCGATGGCGAGCATCTGGCAACGTCCGGCACGTTCTCGGACGCCGCCGCCGGCACGCCGCGCTTCAACCTCGGCGCGGCCCAGGCGATTTCCGCCGCCTACCGCAACATCGGCGCTGCCGTGCTGCCGTCGGCGCTGAGCCTGCTGGCGACGGCCGATGGCTATTCGACGTTCAGCCGTCCGGGTGCGCTCGGCAATCTCGCGTTCACCCGCGAACCGCGTGCGAAGTCCGTGCTGTTCCCGCTGGCGGATCGTCTGGTTGCCGCGTACTACGTCGAAGTGATGGCGGCGCAGGCCGATGGCGAGCGCGCCGACTACGGCATGGTGATTTCGGCCGAGAACGGCAGCGTGCTGTTCCGCAAGAGCCTGATCGAAGAGCAGGCCTACACCTATCGCGTGTTTGCCGACAACACCGGCATTCGCCAGCCGTACGACGCTCCGCTGGGCAACGGCTATGCGCCGTTCACCGGTGCCACGTTCCAGACGGTGGCGCCGCGCGTCAGCGGCGTGGCCAATCTGGTCACGCTGACCGCCGGCCCGATCTCGACCAACGATCCGTGGCTGCCGGCCGGTGCGACGACCACGACCGGCAACAACGTCGACGCCTATCTCGACTCCGGCCTGTTCCTCGGCCTGCCGGGCACGGCGGCACTGGCCGACGGTTTCCGCGCCAACAGCGGCGACCTGCGCACTTCGCTGACCTCGGCCAACACCTTCGACTACCCGATCGCCGCCGACCAGAATCCGGCCGCGACAGCACCGCGCAATGCCGCCGTCGTCAACCTGTTCTACGTCAACAACTGGCTGCACGACTTCTTCTACGACCACGGTTTCGATGAAGCGGCCGGCAACGCCCAGCAGAACAACTACGGCCGCGGCGGCGCCGGCAACGACCGCATCCTCGCCGAAGGGCAGGACGCTTCGGGCCGCAACAACGCCAACATGTCGACCCCGGCCGACGGCGGCCAGCCGCGCATGCAGATGTATCTGTTCGACGGCATCAACGGCGTCGATCTCGACGGCACGCTGGACAACCAGATCATCACACACGAGTTCTTCCACTACGTCTCGAACCGTCTGGTCGGCAACGCCAGCGGCCTGAGCAACCAGCAGGGTCGTGGCATGGGTGAAGGCTGGAGCGACTTCGCGGCGCTGCTGCTGACCGTGCGTCCCGAAGACCTGAACGCGCCGGGCAATGCCAACTACAGCGGCCCGTATCCGCTGGCGTACTACTCGACGCCGAACTTCAGCGCCGCGTACCAGTACTTCGGCATCCGTCGCCAGCCGTACTCGCGCAGCTTCGCGTTCAACTCGCTGACGTTCCGCCACATCCAGAACGGCACGCCGCTGCCGACCACCGCACCGGTTGCCTTCGGTGCCAACGGCGCCAACAACGCCGAGGTTCACAACACGGGTGAAATCTGGTCGAACATGCTGTTCGAGTGCTACACGAACCTGCTGAACAGCGGCCGTTACAGCTTCACCGACGCCCGCGGCCGGATGACCGACTATCTCATCGGCGGTCTGAAGATGACGCCGAACGCGCCGACCATCCTGCAGGCGCGCGATGCGCTGCTGGCGGCGGCGATGGCCGGTTCGGAAGCGGACTACCGCGATTGCGCGGCGGGCTTTGCCAAGCGCGGTGCCGGCATCGGTGCCGTGGGCCCGGGCAGCAACAGCACGACCAATGTCGGCGTGACCGAAAGCTACGTCGCACCTTGATTGCAGGCGGATTTCTCGCCTGACAGATGACCGGTGGGCCACGGGGCGGCAACGCGGCGTGGCGCCACCGTCGTGGAGGGGCGCAGTCATGATCGACTGCGGCCTTTCCGTCGAATCCCGCAGTGCCGGCATGCCGGTGCTGCGGGATTTGTGATTTATGGCGTCTATTTCAAAGGCGGCTCGCTTTTTGCTGCTCCCGAACATCTTTTCGATGGGCACGAACAACCGGTTTCACGAAACCGTCGTCTCGTCGTAATCTGCTGACATTCCATTCAACTCGGTCGCGACGGAACGCTCCGGAATCACTCCGACGGTGTCTCGCGATCTCCATGACGTTCCACGGGGTTTCGTGATGAACAAGCTGATGACGGCTGCGGCCGCGTTCTGTGTCGGTCTGGGCGCGGCGTCTGCCGGCCAGACGGTCGAGCGGCCCAATATCAATGCCGCGCTGCGGCCGGCGGCCAAGGGGGCAATTCCCGCCAAGGTCGCGCGCGAGCGCAGCTACGCGGCGCAGATCGTCGGCAAGCCCGCGAGCCGCTATGGCTATCGCTCGCAGCACGATGACGGTCTCGGTGCCACCACGTTCCTGTGGAGCAGCGAAGGCAAGACGCCGATCGCCGTCGGCGCACTGACACCGAAAGCACTGGCCGAAGCCCGCGCCCGCGGCTATCTCGCACGGCAGGCCGGCGCGCTGAAGCTGTCGCGGCCGATGATCGACAGCGCCCGCGTGTTCGACGTGCACGACACCGGCCGTGGCGCGCAGATCGTCCGCCTGCGCCAGCAGGTGGCGGGGTACGAAGTGTTCCAGCGCGATCTCAGCGTGATGCTCGATCGCAACGGTGCGCTGGTGGCGACTTCCGGCTACTTCGCGCCGGACAGCTTCGCCGCCGATGGTCTGGCACCGAGATTCACGCTGACCGCCGCGCAGGCCATCGCCGGCGCCTTCGCCGATTTCGGTGGCACGGCCGCGGCCGGTGCGTTCACTGTCCGCCGCAGCGCGGCCGGCTACGACTGGTATTCGCGTCCGGCAACCGCCGCTGGCGCCATGGGCCTGTCGCGCGACCCGCGCGTGAAGCCGGTGCTGTTCCCGATGCCGGACCGGCTGGTGCCGGGCTGGTACGTCGAACTGGTCGGCGGGCGCAACGGGGCCGGCGATCGCGGCGAAGCCTTCGTCATGTCGGCCGAAGACGGCAGCCTGCTGTTCCGCAGCAACCTGATCGCCAACGAGACCTACAGCTACCGCGTGTTCGCCGATGCCGACGGCATCCGGCAGCCGTTCGACGCGCCGATCGGCAATGACTACGCGCCGTTCACCGGCGCCAATCCGAATGTGGTGCGCCCGCGCGTCAGCGCCACGACCAATCTGGTGACGCTGGACAGCGGTCCGATCTCCACGGGCGATCCGTGGCTGCCAGCCGGTGCCACGACGACCACCGGCAACAATGTCGACGCCTATCTCGACACCGGCCTGATCCTCGGCGCCAACAACACGGCGATCGTCACTGACGGCTTCCAGCCGAATTCCGGCGACCTGCGCGTGGGCCTGAGCGCCGCGAACACGTTTGACTACGCGATCACCGCCGACAGCGATCCGCAGGATCTGACGGTGCGGAAGGCGTCGATCGTCAATCTGTTCTACATCAACAACTGGCTGCACGACCTGTTCTACGACCGCGGCTTCAACGAAGCGGCCGGCAATGCACAGACCAGCAATCTTGGCCGCGGTGGTGTCGAAGGCGATCCGATCCTGGCCGAAGGTCAGGACGCGTCCGGTCGCAACAACGCGAACATGCTGACGCCGGCCGATGGCGGCTCGCCGCGCATGCAAATGTACCTGTTCGATGGCTCGATCGCCGGCGAAGTCGCCGTCACCGATCCGTCGACCGGCTTCAGCCCGTTCGTGTTCACCACGGCGAGCTTCGGGCCGTCCTCGTTCGACATCACCGGCACCGTGGCTGTCGCCAACGAGGGTCAGGGCGTGTCGTCGACCGACGGCTGCGGCGCCGCGCCGGCGCTGCCGGTGACCGGCACCACGCTGCCGGCCAACCCGGACTTCAACCTGCGCGGCCGCATCGCGTTCATCGACCGCGGCAACTGCTCGTTCACGACCAAGGCCCAGTTCGCCGGCGCCAGCGGCGCGCTGGCGATGGTCGTGGTGCAGAACACCGACGACAACCCGATCACCATGGGCAACGCCGATGTGCCGCAGCTGCCGGTCAACATCCCGATCTCGACCGACAACCTGTACCGCACGCCGTCGGTGATGATCCGCCGTGACGATGCGGCCCGCGTGCGCGATCTGATCACGGCCGGCACGCCGGTGACGATGCACGTGCAGCGCCTGCCGACGCGCGACTTCGACGGCACGCTCGACAACCAGATCATCGCCCACGAATTCTTCCACTACGTGTCGAACCGTCTGGTCGGCAATGGCAGTGGCCTGAGCAACACGCAGGGTCGTGGCATGGGCGAGGGCTGGAGCGACTTCGCCGCGCTGCTGCTGACGGTGCGCCCGGAAGATCTCGGCGTGCCGGGCAACGGCAGCTTCGGCGGCATCTACCCGCTGGCCTACTACGCCACGCCGGCGTTCAACGCGGCGTACCAGTACTTCGGCATCCGTCGCCAGCCGTACTCGCGCAATCCGAATGTGTTCTCGCTGACCTTCCAGCACATCCAGGACGGCACGCCGCTGCCGACCACGGCCCCGTCCGCGTTCGGTCAGGACGGCGCGACCAACTCCGAGGTGCACAACACCGGCGAGGTCTGGGCCAACATGCTGTTCGAGTGCTACACCAACATCCTCGACAGCGGCCGCTACAGCTTCGTCGACGCCCGCCGCGTGATGAGCGACTACCTCATCGCCGGCCTGAAGATGACGCCGAACGCGCCGACCATCCTCGAAGCCCGTGACGGCGTGCTCGCTGCCGCCCTCGCGGCGAATCGCGATGACTTCATGGCCTGCGCCCGCGGCTTCGCCAAGCGTGGCGCCGGTGTCGATGCCGTGGCACCGCCGCGCAATTCCACCGACAACGTCGGCGTCACCGAAAGCGACGTCGCGCTGATCTCGACCCTGACACTGACCGCCGCACAGATGTCGGTCGATGCCACGACCGACTGCGATGCCGACGGCGTGCTCGACGGCGGCGAAAGCGCGACGCTGCGTCTGACCATCCGCAATGACGGCACCTATCAGGATCGCGGCCCGATCCTGGCGCGCGTGACCTCGAGCCTTCCGGGCGTGACATTCGCGAACGATGGAGCAATCAGCTTCCCGGCAACGGCGGTCGGCGACAGCAACACGGCGACCATCGGCGTCAGTCTGGCGGCCGGTGCGCCGACCGGTGCCGAGCTGCCGATCGCGCTCGTGTTCGATCCGGTGTCCGACGGCGATGCCGCGGTCCGCCAGCCGCCGATGCAGGCGACCTCGCTGTTCGTCAACTTCGACCTGTCGCGCAACCAGCGCACCATCGACGACCTCGAGCAGGCCGGTGCCTCCGGCTTCGACTGGACCCAGACCGGTTCGGGCGGCAGCTATCGCTTCGGCAGCCTGTCGGCAGCACCGACCAGCGGCCGCGTCTGGCAGGGCAATGATCCGGCGACGATCAGCGACTTCTCGCTGGTCACGCCGCTGTTCACGGTTCCGGCCGGCGGCTCGGTGCAGTGGAGCTTCGACCACTACTACGCGTTCGAACCGTCGACGACGACCGGCCTGCTGCCGAGCCAGCGCGTGACCCGCGGCAACGACGGCGGCGTGCTCGAAGTGTCGGTCGATGGCGGCGGCTACGTCGATGCGCTCACCTTCGGCGGCCAGATCACGCAGGGCGGCGGCTACAACGGCCAGTTGCTGGCGCTGGATCCGGCCGGCAGCCGTCGCGGCTTCGTCGGCACCAACAACGCGCTGGAAACCGTGATCGTCGATTTCGGCACGCGCCTCGCGGGCCGCAGCGTCCGGCTGCGCTTCCGCACGGCGACCAATGCCAGCGTCGGCGGTGCCGGCTGGGCGATCGACCGCATCTCGATCACCGGCGCTTCGGCACCGGTGTTCAGCACGGTGGTCGCCGAAAACGGCGTCTGCGTCGGTGGCGGAACCACGACCGGCGGCACCACCGGCGGCACGACCACCGGCGGGACCACCGGAGGCGGCACGACCACGGGCGGAACCACGACGGGCGGCACGACGACCGGCGGGACCACCACGGGTGGCAGCGGCGGCGGCGGTTCGACGGGTGGCACGACGGGTGGCACGACCGGCGGCGGCAGCACCGGCAGCTCGACGGGTGGTTCGACGGGTGGTTCGACCGGGGGCTCGACCGGCAGCACGACCGGCGGTGCCACGACCGGAACCACCGGCGTGCCGATTGGCGGCGGCGGTGGTGGTGGTTCGGCCGGCTTCGGCCTGCTGCTGCTGGCCTTCGCGGGCATGGCGCGGCGCGTGCGCCGGTCGACGCGCGCGGCCTGACGCGCGCGGAGGCACGCACGGCGGCAGCGCCTGACCAACCCCTCGCCTTCGGGCGAGGGGTTTTTTCTTGGCGGAAGGGGTGAGCCGAGTGATCGACTGCGCGATGACGCGTCCGCCGGCACGAGCGGCGCCGGCGCGACGCGTCAGGCCTTGTGCGCCTGCGCGAGGTATTCCTGCGACTGCATTTCCTGCAGTCGGGACTGGGTGCGGGCGAATTCGAACTTGAGCCGGCTGCCGACGTACAGCTCGGATGGCGGCACCGCGGCCCCGATCAGCAGCTTGACGCCGCGGTCGTAGAACTCGTCGACCAGGGTCATGAAGCGGCGCGCGGCATCGTCGCGATCCGAGGCCATCTGCGGGACGTTGCTCAACACCACGGTGTGATTCTGACGGCCGAGCTCGATGTAGTCGGCGGCCGAACGCGGGCCTTCACAGAGCTCGGCGAACTCGAACCAGACCGCGCCTTCCGCGGCCTTGCGCGCACTCAGCACCCGGTCGTTCAGGCGAACCTCGGCCGGGCTGCGGCTGCCGAACGGCGCCAGCGCGTCGAAATGCTTCATCAGTCGCGCGTCGGCCGCGGCATCGCTCGGGTGCAGGTACAGCTCGGCATCCTGCAGGGTCCGCAGGCGGTAGTCGGTGCCGCCGTCGACATTGATGACGGTGACATTCTTCTTCAGCACTTCGATCGCCGGCAGGAAGTTCTGGCGCTGCAGGCCGTCCTTGTACAGCCCGTCGGGCGGCACGTTGCTGGTGGCGACGAGGGTGACATTGCGCTTGAACAGCGCTTCGAACAGGCGGCCGAGGATCATCGCGTCGGCGATGTCGGCAACGAAGAACTCGTCGAAGCACAGCACGCGGGTCTGCTCGGCGATCTCCTCGGCCACCTTCAGCAGCGGGTCCGATTCGTCCGGAAAGCGGTTGCGGCGCGCGTGCACGTCGAGCATGAAGCGATGGAAGTGCGTACGGCGCTTGCGCGTGAACGGCAGCGCATCGAAGAACGCGTCCATCAGGTAGGTCTTGCCGCGACCGACGCCACCCCACAGGTACAGGCCCGGCACGCGGGTCCAGGTCAGGCGGCTGGAGCCGAAGCGCCGGCGCGGCGGATTCTCGATCAGCTCGTCATAGACCCGCTGCAGCGCGTCGACGGCATGCGCCTGCGCCGGGTCCGAGACGAATCCGGGGCGCAGCAGATCGGCCGCGTAGCGCTGGCGCGGCGGCGGCGCCAGCTCCACCGGAGCGGGTGGCAGGCTCATGCGCGGATGATCGTCCTGAGGGCGGGCCATGGCGTCATGCGCGCTCGTGGATCGCCGGCGGCACGGACGTGCCGTCGCCCTCGCCGCAGTGCGCGAGGATCACCGCGCGGCTGACCGCGCTGAGGGTGTCCGCCGCGGCGCGGCTTTCGTCGCTGGCGCGCAGCGGCTCGAAGAATCGGATCACGACCGGCGACCAGGTGAACAGCCTCCGACCTTCACCGAGCAGGCGGCGGGTGCCGGTCAGCACGGCCGGCACCACCGGCACCCCGGCGCGTGCGGCGATCAGGAACGCGCCGGACTGGAACGGCAGCAGCAGCGGTGCGGCACGGAAGGTGCCCTCGGGAAAGATCGCGAACGACTCGCCGGCCTTGATCCGGTCGATCAGTTCCTTGGTCGCCTTCGCGGCCTCGCGGGTCGATCCGCGGTTGACGAAGCAGACACCCATCCGCCGCAGCACTAGCCCGATGTACGGCCACTCGCCGGCGCCATGCTGGACCAGGAAGGTGAAGCGCGCGGGCAGGGCGGCGGTCAGCAGAATGCCGTCGAGATAGCTCGCGTGGTTGCAGATGACGACCACCGGTTCGGCCGGCAACTGCTCGCGGCCGCGCACGCGGAACGGGATGGCACTCAGCAGCAGCCAGGCACGTACGGCCGTGCGGCCGATCGCGCGACGCATCGGCAGCGTCGGGGCAACGATCAGCAGCGGACAGAACAGCATCAGTACGACGACGACGAAAATGGCCGCCGCATAGGCACCGTGCAACTTGCGGAGGAGGGTCGTGAGCATGCGTGGATTCGGTCGCGAGCCGCCTATTATAGGGGGATGGTCACGTCGCCCCTGTCTCCGCCGCCTGCATCCCTGAAGACGGCGCTGCATCGCGACGACGCGGCCGGCATCGAGCGCTTCTGTGATCAGTTGTGGCTGGAGCAGGGGCTGTCGAAGAACACGCTTGCCTCGTACCGCTCCGATCTGAGCCTGCTGGCGCGCTGGCTGCGGACTGCCGGCGCGGCACTCGACAGCGCCGGCAGCGGCGATCTGAAGGCCTACCTCGCGCATCGCTACCAGCAGGCGCAGGTCCGCAGCGGCGACATCGAGCCCGGCAAGCGCTTCGGCGCGACTTCGCAGGCGCGCTTCATCACCGTCTGCCGGCGCTATTACGGCTGGCTGCTGCGCGACCGCATCCGCAGCGACGATCCGAGCAGCCATCTGGAGATGCCGCGCCTCGGCCGGCGCCTGCCGAAGACACTCGGCGGCGGCGATGTCGACAAGCTGCTGGCGGCACCGGATGCCGGGCAGACGCTGGGCCTGCGCGATCGGGCCATGCTGGAGCTGCTGTATGCGTCCGGCCTGCGCGTCAGCGAGCTGATCCGGCTGCGGCGCGACGAGATCAACCTCGAACACGGTGTGGTGCGTCTGATCGGCAAGGGCAACAAGGAACGTCTGGTGCCCACCGGCGAACTTGCGCTGGATGCGGTGCGTGACTGGCTGCGCCACGGCCGTCCGATGCTGGCGACGGCCGATTCCGCCGACTGGGTCTTTCCGACGGCGCAGGGCGGCCCGATGACGCGGCAGAACTTCTGGATGCTGATCAAGCGCTATGCGTTGCAGGCCGGCATTTCCGCGCCGCTGTCGCCGCACACCTTGCGCCATGCGTTCGCGACCCACCTGCTGGAAAACGGTGCCGACCTGCGCGTGGTGCAGACGCTGCTCGGGCACTCCGACCTGTCGACGACGCAGATCTACACCCACGTCGCCAAGGCGCGGCTGAAGGCGCTGCACGCCACCCATCATCCAAGGGGGTGAGGAGAATGCGAGCACGGCTCGCATTCTCCGAACGCCCGGCCACGGATGGCCGGGCCGGTGTCAGCGCAACATCGGTGCCATGTCGACAGGGATGGCGCGGACCGCTGCGTCGAGCAGCACCTCGCGCGGCACGACCGCAACACGCGGGTTCAGGGACGCCAGACCTGCTCCGACTGCGGGTCGTAGACGGCGAGCCCGAGCGCCAACGCAGTGTCGCGGATGAACGGCACGGCGGTCGCGACCTTGGCCGGCACCACGGT
Organism: Nevskia sp.; assembly: GCF_021732705.1. Taxonomy (GTDB): domain Bacteria; phylum Pseudomonadota; class Gammaproteobacteria; order Nevskiales; family Nevskiaceae; genus Nevskia. Next base: position 53,533 of record NZ_JAKFUM010000001.1, read on the forward strand.
CAGGATCGCCACGTCGTGCATCAGGTTGTCGAGCAGCGGGCCGTCGGCCCAGATGCTGTTCTCGAGCTGGTCTTCGCGCAGCGTGCTGATGCACGGATGGCGCGTGGTCAGCTGGTCGACGAGCTTCAGCAGCAGCGGATGCGGCGGCTGGCCATGCTGCTCGAATGCTTCGGAGCGGGCGTCGAAATCGCCCCAGACATCGGCATCGTCGGCCGGTACCGGCAGCACACTGATCATCAGCAGATGGCTCATCGTGCGTGTCGCCGGCGGCCGTCGGGAGAGCTCAGAGATGCAGGCCGCATTCGGTCTTCGGCTTGCCCAGCCAGCGCCCGCTGCGGCCTTCACCGGCGACCGTGCAGTGGGTGCAGCCGATCGACGAATAGCCGCGCGCCACCATCGGGTGGAACGGCAGCTGGTGCTCGGCGATGTAGGCATCGCGCTCGGCGCGGGTGACGTCGATCATCGGATTGAACTTCAGCACGCCGCGGCGCAGCTCGAACACCGGCAGGCCGGCGCGGTGGTCGGTCTGCCAGTGCATCAGGCTTGACATCCACACCTTGTAGTTCGGCTTGATCGCCTCAAGCGGCTCGACCTTGTTGATCGAGCAGCAGAAATCCGGGTCCTTCTCGTAGGTCTTGTCGTCGATCGTGAACTGGTGCTTCCAGTCCTCGGCGCGCACGTCCTCGACCGTCAGCTTGAACAGGTCGATCAGGTACTGGCGGTACTGCACCGTTTCCGGGAAGTGGTAGCCGGTGTCGATGAAGTGGATGGTCTGGTCCGGCTTGATCGTCGAGACGATGTGCAGGAAGTACGCGGAGGTTGCCGCGAACGACGAGGTCACCAATACCTGCGAAGGTGCGAAATCCTCGTAAAGCTGCTTGAGACGCGCCTCGAAGTTCAGCGGCAAGTAGCGGGCATTCAAAGCCTCGACGTCGGCTTCGGACGGGCCTGTACCGAGCGGGGCAGTCACCGGAGCATCAGGAGCGGCGGTGACAGGTGCTGGCGTCGCGTCATACACGGTATTCATCCTTCTTGGGGCTACCCCTTTGACTGGACGCGAATTCTAGGGACGCCCCACTGGCGCAACAATCGATAGCAGGTCCTATCGAGGAATTGTAATAACGATATACCCGAATCTTTGTTGCCAAATGCAACGCTTGCGGAGTGTTTCAGGATTGTCAGGTGCCGACGCGCGGCTGCCCGCGCGTCGGCACTCGGCGTGCTTCAGCGAGAGGCGGTCGCCGACGGCGTTGCCGCCGCGGCCGAGCCCGGCTTCGCCAGTTCGGTCTTGATCGCATCGACCAGCTTGTCGCTGGTCGGCGTCACGCTGCTCGGGTAGTGCGCGAGGATCTTGCCGTCGCGGCCGATCAAATACTTGTTGAAGTTCCATTCCGGCGCCTTCTTGGTGGCCGCCTTCAGGTCCTTGTAGAACGGATTGGCATCGGCCCCATCAACCCGGGTCTTGCTGAACATCGGGAAGGTCACGCCGTAGTTCGCGGTGCAGAACTTGGCGATGCTTTCGTCGTCCGGCTTTTCCTGGTTGAACTGATCGCTCGGGAAGCCGAGCACGACCAGACCCTGATCCTTGTAGGTCTTGTACAGCTTCTCGATGCCTTCGAACTGCGGCGTGTAGCCACAGTGGCTGGCGGTGTTGACCACGAGGATGACCTTGCCGCCATAGGTCTTGCACAGGTTCTCGGTGCCGCCGAGCAGACGCTTCTCGTCGTGGTTCAGCGGGCTGGTGGCGCAGTCCAGCGCCGAGGCAGGCGTCGACAGCGCGGCGCCCAGCAGGGCCGAGGCGAACAGCAGGGTACGAGTGGCGTGGCGCATGACGAGAGTCTCCAGAGCTTGAACGAATACAATGCCGCGACGGGTGTGAGGTGGCCGGAATCGGTCCCGACGGCGCGGCGCACGTCCCGGTGGTCCGGGCGGCGAATGCCAACATCCTAGTCGCTCTTTCGCCGTCGCGGCTATTGCCATCGCGCGGATCGACGCCCTTTTCCTGAATCTCCACGAGTCCGCATGTCCGATTCCCTGTCGCAGCTCATTGTTCCCGCGCCGATCTGGCGTCGTTTCGCGGCATCGATCTACGACGGCCTGCTGCTGCTGGGCCTGTGGATGGTGACGCTGCTGCTGAGCCTGCCTCTGAACCGTCTGCTGGCACAGCCGCCGGGCGGGCCGCTGTCGCGGGCGCTGCTGTTCGTCGTCGGCCTCGGCTTCTTTGCCTGGTTCTGGACGCGTGGCGGGCAGACGCTGGGCATGCGGGCGTGGCGGCTGCAGGTGCGGCGTGAGCTGGGCGGTTCGTTGCGCCTGCCGATTGCCGCCGTGCGCTACACCGCGATGCTGATCTTCTGGGGCCTGGTGCTGACCCCGATTGCCGCGCGCCTGATCGGCCGGTCGGCATCGTTGTCCGAGCGCCTGCCGCATGCCGGCGCTGCGGCGACCGTCGCCGGCATCGTCGTGGTGCTGTCATTGATCGCGGCCCGGCTCGACGGCCGTCGACGACTGCCGCATGACTGGATCGCCGGCAGCGAAGTGGTGCATCTGCCGATGAATCCGTTTCCGGCGGAAAAGCCGGTTCGCGTGGCCAATCGCGAGCGCGTTTCCGATCAACCTGGCGATGCGCCCGAACCGGAATCACGGCGCCGCGGCAAGCGCCGGAAGTGATCGTGGCGCCCGGCACGTCGTGCCGACGGTGCCTTGTTTCGGCCATCGCCAATAAAAAACGCCGCTTCAGGCGAGCGGCGCAATGATGGTTGGAGTCGGTGCCGGAGGGATGTTCCGGTCGTTCTGCACGAGGCTACCCAGGGGATAGGTTGGCTTCGTGACAGCGTTATAGATTTCGCCGATTGCTCAGGTCAAGAGCGCCGTGGCCGTTCGCGGCCGGCTGCGTTGGCTCGTGGCCGGCGAGGGCAGGTTGTGATCGAACGCGCGATCAAAGCGTTTCGGTCAAAAAAAATGCCGCCTGAGCAGGCGGCAAGGAATACATCATCGGAGACACACGCCGGATTCGGGGGAAATCCGGCCAATCAGTACGGCGCCGCGATTGAAAGCTTGGGGATGTGCGTCGCGTCGTGTGATCTTTATAAAGATCGTGTGATTATCCGTCAAGCGAGTCGCGAAACCGGGACGACGAACGGTACAGTCGTTCATCGAAACGCGCACTGCCGCAGCAGGTTCGTCCGCGGTCTCGGCAGCGACGAAACAATGTGTATCTGACCCCGATTGTTGCCTCGGGCGAAGGGGAGATTGATCAGCGCGAGGCGCGCAGACGCCAGACCGCGATGATTGCCAGCGTCGCGGTGGGCAGACCGGCCGCGAGCGGTGCCGGCCACTGGTACAGGTCGCCGACGCTGACCGAGACCTTGTTCAGCACGTAGAACACGATGCCGACCATGACGCCGGCGAGCAGCCGCTGGCCGGCGCCGGCATCGCGCATCGTGCCGATCACGAACGGCACGGCGAACAGCATCATCACCATGATCGTCAGCGGCTCGACCAGCTTGCGCCACAGCCAGATCCGGTACTTGGTGGCGTCGAGCTTGTTGTCGTCGAGATAGCGCACGAGGTTGTACAGGCCGCGCACCGACAACACGTCGCCTTCGAGGATGAACAGCTTCAGCACGTTCGGCGTGATCGAACCGGTGATCTCGATCTGGTCCAGCGCGACGACCTTGGTGCCTTCGTCATGGAATTCGGTGCGCTTGATGCCGGTCATCAGCCAGTGGTCGCCGACATAGCGGGCATCCTCGACCGTCGATACCTGCACCAGCCGCCCATCCGGCCCGGTGCGGAACACGGTGACATCCTTCGCGTGGTCTTCGGCGATCAGCTGGCGGATGCGCAGCACATTGTCGGCATCGCGCAGCCACAGCGAGCGGTCCAGCGCATTGCGCACGCCGCGGGCATCGTCGCGCAGCGCGTTGGCCAGCCGTTCGCCGCTCGGCCCGAGCCAGTCGCCGAGGACGTAGCCGAAGCCGCCGAGCAGCGCGCCAGCCACCAGCGTCGCGCCGCCGATCCGCAGCATCGACACGCCGGACGCGCGCATCGCCGTCAGTTCGCTGCTGCGCGCCAGCGCGCCGATGCCGAGCAGCGCGCCGAGCAGCGCCACGATCGGCATCAGGATGTACAGGCTCGACGGCACCATCAGCAGGCTGTACTCAAGCACCTGCAGCACGCCGTACTGACCCTTGCCGGTCTCGCCGATGTCGGAGATGAACACGACCAGCGTGTAGATCGTCACCAGCGCCAGCGCCACCAGCCCGGTCAGCGCCAGCACCGTGCCGATGATGTAGCGATCGAGCCGGTTCATGCCACGCCCTGCTGGCGACGGCGGATCATCCACAGCGCCGCCGCGAGCACCAGCGCATGCGCCCACCACAGGCCGACGCCAGCCGGAATCTGGCCCTTGCCGATCCAGGCCTGACCGACGCCGAGCAGGTTGGCGTAGACCAGATAGACCAGGATCCCGAACACGATCTTGCTGTAGCGGCCCTGTCGCGGCTTCAGGTGCGACAGCGGCACCGCCAGCAGCGCCAGGATCAGCACCGACACCGGGGCGGCGATGCGGAAGTGCAGCTCGGCCTGATCCTGACGGTCGGCGCTGCCCCAGAGATTCGATGTCGGTGTCAGCTTGCGCTGGTTGTTGACGTAGCTGAACGGCGGCGGGGACACCCGCAGGCTCAGGCTGCGGAACTGCACCTGATCGTAGTTCGACGTGCCCGGCGTGCCGAAGTAGCGATAGCCCTGATCGAGCGTGATCACGCGCTCGCCGGTCGCCGGATCGATCACCTGCGTGCCGTGGTCGGAGACGACGACACTGGCGCCGGTCGATTCCTCGATCTGCGCGAACACGCGGCCGAGCTGGCTGCCGTCAGCGCTGATCGAGTCGGTGTAGAACACCGCCCGACCGCCGGACACGGTCTTGAACTGGCCGGCCTCGAACGGCGTGAACTGGATCAGGCGCTTCGCGTCCTTGACCAGAAAATCGGCCTGCCTGCCGGCCCACGGGCCGATCGAGAAGCTCAGCGCCGCGGTCAGCGCGGTCAGCGCCACGGCCAGCCCGAGAAACGGCCGATACAGCCGGCCCAGGCCGGAGCCGCCGGCGGTCATAGCGGCGATCTCGTTGTCGCTGTAGAGCCGTCCCAGCGACAGCATGATGCCGAGCAGCAGCGACACCGGGATCAGGATCACCAGATAGCGCAGGCTCGACAGCAGCGCGACGTTCAGCAGCAGCTCGCGCGGCAGCTCGCCCTTGGCGGCAACCCCGAGCACGCTCGCGAAACGGGTCGCGATCATGATCGAAAGCAGGATGAAAGTGACCGCGGCCCACGACGCCAGCACCTCGCGCAGCAGGTAGCGATCCAGGATCTGTCGATTCACGGGCAGGGAGTGAGGTGGGTATTCCGGTTAATCGCCCGGCAGGTTCGGCCATCCGGCAGCCCCGCGCGTTGCAGGCCGTCAGTGTGAAGGATTCTGGCGAGCGCTTGCATTCGACGTTGACGGCACTGGCCACCGGCATTGGATGAAGGACGTCGTCCCTGGCCGCGGTGGGCCTGACTAGTTGTCAAGGAACTGAGTCACATTCGATCACAGGCTAAAATGCTGGAAAGCTTTCAAGAATTCATTAGAATTCAGTGCTAGCAAGGCGTTTCGGCAAAAGCAGCGTATAAATCGAACTTGTCGGGCTTGAACCCAGTGCCATCTGCACGGGATAACCGATAAAAGCTACCGGCGCACACCCGAATTTCCAGCCGTGAATCATGGCTTGCACCAGAATCGATCATCAAAGACCTTAAAACCGACATGGAATATTTCGTAAAAAGCGGCAACCCGGAAAAGCAGCGTGTTGCCTGCGTCGTCGTCGGTGTTTTCGACCGCAGAAATCCTACCGAGGCGGCTGAAACCATCGACAAGGCCAGCGACGGCCTGGTCGGTAGCATCATGCGGCGCGGCGACATGGACGGCAAGCTCGGCCGATCGCTGATCCTGCACAACGTTCCGGGCGTGTTCTGCGACCGCGTGCTGCTGATGGGGCTGGGCAAGGAACGCGATTTCGATGAAGCGGCTTTCCGCAAGGTCAATGCCGCGGCCGCGCGCGCGCTGCGCAATACCGGCGCCATCGACGCCGTCAGCTATCTGTCGCATCTGCCGGTCAAGGGCCGCGATTTCCAGTGGAACGTGCTGCAGGCGGCCCTGGCGACCGAAGCCGAGTTCTACCGCTTCGACGAGATGAAGGGCGAGAAGTCGCGCGAGGAAATCGTGCCGCCGAAGCTGGAGCGGCTGACCTTCGACGTGCCGCGCCGCAGCGACCTGCCGGCCGGCGAGAAGGGCCTGCAGGAAGCGCAGGCGATCGCCAAGGGCGTGGCGCTGACCAAGCGTCTGGCCAACCTGCCGGGCAACATCTGCACGCCGACGTTCCTCGCCCAGTCGGCGATCGATCTCGGCAAGAAGTACGGTTTCACCACGAAGATTCTCGAAGAATCGGACATGGAAACGCTCGGCATGGGCGCGCTGCTGTCGGTGTCGAAGGGCAGCCGCCAGCCGGCCAAGCTGATCGTCATGGAATACCTGCGCGGCACGCCGGGCGAGGCGCCGATCGCTCTGGTCGGCAAGGGCCTGACCTTCGACGCCGGCGGCATCTCGATCAAGCCGGCCGCGAAGATGGACGAGATGAAGTTCGACATGTGCGGCGGCGCCAGCGTCATCGGCGCGTTCACCGCGATGGCCGAGCTGCAGTTGCCGATCAATGTCGTCGGCGTCATCGCCGCCAGCGAGAACCTCCCGGATGGCGCGGCCAGCAAGCCGGGCGACATCGTCACCAGCATGGCCGGCATCACCATCGAGGTGCTGAACACCGATGCCGAAGGCCGGCTGATCCTGTGCGACGCGCTGACCTACACCGAGCGCACCTACGAGCCGCGCCTGTGCATCGACATGGCGACCCTGACCGGCGCCTGCGTCGTCGCGCTCGGCTCGCATGCCTCGGGGCTGTTCTCGAACCAGTCCGGGCTGGCGCGGCAGCTGCTGGCGGCCGGCGAGCACATCGGCGATCGGGCGTGGGAACTGCCGATGTGGAACGAGTACGACGGCCAGATCAAGAGCGAATTCGCGGATATCGCGAACATCGCGACGGTTGGCGCGGGCGAGGCCGGGGCGATCATCGGCGCGATCTTCCTGCACCGGTTCACCAAGAAGATGAAGTGGGCGCATCTCGACATCGCCGGCACCGCCTGGCACGGCAAGACCGCCACCGGACGTCCGGTGCCGCTGCTGACGCAGTTCCTGATCAATCAGGTGGCCAAGCGCGGCGACGACTGATCGCCGCGGTCTGCGGCCCCCTTCGCCGTCTGCGGCCACGCGCCGCCATTCGCCGCCCGTCGATGCACTCGCCGGGCGGCGAATCGTTTCCGGCGTTGCCACGCTGACGGCGCGCTGCGCCTCCCATTCCCGTCGCGACGGGCAGAGCGATGGATGTCCGACTGCGATCGTCAACGACGCTCGACAGGCGGCGGCGCCCGGGCTGTCAATCGGCTTTGTCAAACCAGTGGCCGGAACAGCTACGACAGGGCAATATTCCGCCATTCGCACGCATGGGTTGTCACTTTGCCGGTGACAACGTGCCGCTGCGGACCATTTTCCTGACTCCCGCTTCGTGATCCGATGAAATCGCTCCGCATCGTCATTCTTGGCTTCGAAAACGCGCTGCCGTCCGGCATCAGCGGCTATGTCGACCTGTTCGTGCTCGCCGGCATGGCGTTCCGGCGCAGCCCGATGTCGGCGTCGCTGCCGTCGTTCGAGATCATTGTCGCGACCCCGAACGGCCAGCCGTTCAGTGACGGCCACGGCCGCAAGGTCAAGCCGGACAGGGCTTGCGAGGACATCGACCACGCCGACGCCGTGCTGATCGCCGGCTTCTTCCCGAACGAGCGCGCATGCCGCCGGACGACGAAGCTTTCGCCGGCGTGGCCGGCTGGCTGCGCGATCGCCATGCCGGTGGCGCGATGATCTGCGGCTCCTGCTGCGGGCCGTTCGTGATCGGTGTGGCCGGGCTGCTCGATGGCCGCCGCTGCACCACGACCTGGTGGCTGCACGACGAGATGCGGCGCCGCTTCCCGCGGGCCGACGCCGCCTGGGGGGCCTCGATGATCGAGGATGGCCGCATCGTCACCGCCGGCGGCCCGCTGTCGTGGGCCGACCTGTCGCTGCACGTGATCCGCACGCTGGTCGGGCCGGATGCGGCCCGGCTGGCGGCCGATTTCGCGGTGATCGACACCACGCCGATGTCGCAGTCGGTCTACGTGCCGCCGGCCCACCTCGCGGCCAGCGATCCGTTCCTGGTCACCGCCGAGCAGGCCGTGCGCTCGGCGCGCGGGGCCTCGCTGAGCGCTGCCCAGCTGGCCAAGAAGCTGTCGACCTCCGAGCGCACCCTGCATCGGCGCCTGACCCGGGCGACCGGCGAGGCGCCGCGCGCGTTCATCGAGCGCATCCGCTTCGAGACGGCGCGCACCTTGCTCGACACGGCGCCGAACGCGATCAAGCAGATCGCGCTGGAATCCGGCTATCGCGATGAAGGCAGCTTCCGGCGCGCGTTCCGTCGACATGCCGGGATGACGCCAAGCGCGTACCGCGAATGGTCCAGCCAGCGCCGCGGCACGGCCAAGGCCTGAGCCGAGGCAAGGCCGGGCGCGATGGCCGCGCTGCGCAAGATCGTCCATGTCGACATGGACGCGTTCTACGCTTCGGTCGAGCAGCGCGATGATCCGAGCCTGCGCGGCCGGCCGGTGGTGGTGGCCTGGAAGGGCGCGCGCTCCGTCGTCTGCGCCGCCTCGTACGAGGCACGGACCTTCGGCATCCGCTCGGCGATGCCGGCGCTGCGCGCCGAGCGCCTGTGTCCAGACGCCGTGTTCGTGCCTCCGGATTTCGTCCGCTACCGCGCGGTCTCGCGGGCCACGCGCGAGATCTTCGCCCGGCACACGGCGCTGATCGAGCCGCTGTCGCTCGACGAGGCCTATCTCGACGTCACCGAGAACCTCAGCGGCAGCCCGAGCGCGACGGCCGTGGCAAGCGCGATTCGCGACGCGATCCGCAACGAGCTGAACCTGACCGCGTCGGCCGGCATCGCACCGAACAAGTTCCTGGCCAAGATCGCGTCCGACTGGCGCAAGCCGGACGGCCAGTTCGTGGTCCGGCCGGAACAGGTCGATGCCTTCCTCGCGCCGCTGCCGGTCGCGAAGATTCCCGGCGTCGGCAAGGTCATGAACGGCAAGCTCGCGGAACTCGGTGTGGTCACCGTGGCCGACCTGCGGGCGCTGGAACTGCCGGCGCTCGAGGCACGCTTCGGCCGCTATGGCCGGCGCCTGTTCGAACTGGCGCGCGGCATCGACGATCATCCGGTGGTGCCCGACCGGCCGGTGATGTCGGTCTCCGCCGAAGACACGTTCCGCGACGACGTGCTGCTGGCCGATACCGAACCGATGATCCGCAGCCTCGCCGAAAAGACCTGGGCGGCGTCGATGAAGACGCCGCGCATCGCCCGCACCGTGGTGCTGAAGCTCAAGACCCGCGAGTTCCGCATCCTGACCCGCAGCCACACGCCGGCCCGGCCGCCGGCCAGCGTCGCGGAGCTGACCGAGATCGCGCTGAGCCTGCGCGATCGGGTGACGGACGACCCGGCGACGCGCTACCGGCTGGTCGGCGTCGGCCTGTCGAACTTCGACGAGTCCGCGTCCGGCGTTGCCAGCCCGGTACAGCCCGACCTGTTCGTCGGCGCGACCTGACAGTCGACACGCTGCCGCCGGAACGGCCGCGAATTCGGCGGCGGGGCCGCAGCAAAAGCATCAATCCTGCGGTCATACTGCGGGCTGACCCCTGTCGCGACGCCCCGCCTGCCGATGCCGGCGCGCGGCATTGCCATCGCCTATCGAATCTCATCCGCCGCCCATGAAAAACCGTCGTCTGCTGCCGGTCGTCACCAGTCTGCTGATCGCGGCCAGCGTGCCGCTGGCCCATGCCGAAGCGCTGGACCCTGCCAATCCGCTGGCCCGCCCGAGCACGCTGCCGCTGCAATATCCACCGTTCGACCAGATTCGCAACGAGCATTTCCAGCCGGCGATCGAAGCCGGCATGGCCGAACAGCTGGTCGAGATCGACGCGATCACGGCGAACCCGGACGCGCCGAGCTTCGGCAACACGGTGCTGGCGCTGGAGCAGTCCGGCGATCTGTTCGAACGTGCGCTGACCGTGTTCTCGAACCTGAACGCGACCAACACCAACCCGGAGATGCAGAAGATCCAGCAGGCGATCGCGCCGAAGCTGGCCGCGCATCGAGACGCCATCTTCCTGAATCCCAAGCTGTTCGCGCGGGTGAAGGCGGTGGCCGAGTCGCCGGCGGCGAAAGTGCTCGATGGCGAATCGGCGCAGCTTCTGGCGCGCACGCTGGCGCAGTTCACGCGCGCCGGCGCCGGGCTCGACGAGGCACAGAAGACGCGGCTGCGCGAGCTCAACGGGCAGCTGTCGAAGCTGACCACCCAGTTCCAGCAGAACGTGCGCGCCTCGACCAAGGACGGCGCGGTCGTGGTCAACGATGCGACCGAGCTGGCCGGCTTCTCCGGCTCCCAGATCGCGGCTGCGGCGGAAGCCGCGAAGACCCGCGGGCTCGACGGCAAGTACCTGATCACCTTGCAGAACACGACCCTGCAGCCGGGCCTGCAGCAGCTCAAGAACCGGGCGCTGCGCGAGCGGCTCTATCGCGCCTCGGTCGCCCGCAGCACGTCCGGTCCGAACGACAACCGGCCGGTGGTGGCGGAGATCGTCAAGCTGCGCGCCGAGCGCGCGAAACTGCTCGGCTATCCGAATCACGCCGCGTGGGTGCTGGAAGACGAGACCGCCGGCTCGGTCGAGGCGGTCAATCGCATGCTGGCCGAACTGGCGCCGGCGGCCACGGCCAACGCCGCACGCGAGGCGGCCGAAATCCAGAAGCTGATCGACACCCAGGAAAAGGCTGCCGGCCGCAAGCCATTCAAGCTGGCGCCGTGGGACTGGCCGTTCTATGCCGAACAGGTTCGCGCCGCGACCTACGACTTCAGCGATGACGACGTGCGGCCGTATTTCGAGATCACCAACGTGCTCGAAAAGGGGGTCTTCTTCGCTGCCGAAAAACTGTACGGCATCACCTTCAAGCGCCGCACCGACCTGCCGCTGTACCACCCGGATACCCGGGTCTACGACGTGTTCGACCGTGACGGCACGCAGCTCGGCCTGTTCACCGCCGACAACTACGCCCGCGATTCCAAGCAGGGCGGGGCGTGGATGAATTCCTATGTCGTCCAGTCGAGCCTGACCGGCCTGAAGCCGGTCGTCGCCAATCATCTGAACGTGCCGAAGCCGAGCGGCGACCAGCCGACCCTGCTGAGCTTCGACGAAGTGACGACGATATTCCACGAGTTCGGCCATGCCGCGCATGGCCTGTTCGCGAATGCGAAGTATCCGTCGCTGTCCGGCACTGCCGTGCCGCGCGATTTCGTCGAGTACCCGAGCCAGTACAACGAGATGTGGGGCCGTGATCCGGCGGTGCTGGCGAACTTCGCTCGCCACTACCAGACCGGCCAGCCGCTGCCGCAGGCGCTGCTCGACAAGGTGCTGGCTGCCGCGCGCTTCAATCAGGGCTTCAAGACCACCGAGTATCTGGCGTCCGCGATCCTCGATCAGCGCTGGCACCAGCTCGAGGCCGGCAAGACGCCGGACGCCGACGGCGTGCTGGCGTTCGAAGCGGCAGCGCTGAAATCGGCCGGCGTGGCGCTGCCGACGGTCGATCCGCGCTACCACACGCAGTATTTCTCGCACGTGTTTTCCGGCGGCTACGCGGCCGGCTACTACGCCTACATCTGGAGCGACGTGCTGGCCCGCGATACCGAAAGCTGGATGAAGCGCCACGGCGGGCTGGACCGCGCCAATGGCGATTTCCTGCGCGCCAAGGTGCTGAGCCGTGGCCGCAGCGCCGATGTGCTGACGCTGTTCCGCGCGTTCTACGGAACCGAGCCGGACATCGCGCCGCTGCTCGAGCATCGCGGCCTCGAACTGCCGAAGGCGAAGCCGGCCAAGGCCGCCGCCACGTCGCGATAGGCGCCGAAGGATTTCCGTTACATCACGAGAACGAGCTGGAGGAGATCACGATGAACCGACTCACGACGTCGCACCTTGCGACGAGGTTGCTGCACGCTGCGCTGCCGCTGATGCTGGCGGTGGGGCTGTCCGGCCCGGCCGCTGCGGCCGACAAGATCAGCGAGAAGACGGCCGCGGCGCTGGTGCAGGAATCCGGCCTGGGGGATCAGCTGCCGACGATACCGGCAGGAATCGAGGCCGGACTCAATGTCAAGCCGGAAGCGGCGGCCCAGCTCACCGAGGCCCAGCTCGAAACGCTGCGCGGCATTCTGGCGGAGTCGTATTCGCCGGCGAAGCTGACGGCGAGCCTGATCACCGAGCTGCCGGCGCTGATTGGCCCGGTGGCGGCGAAGGATGCACTGGCCTGGCTGCAGTCCGACGTCGGCAAGAAGATCACCGCGCTGGAAGACGCGGCGGCGAAGACCGCGGGCGACAGCGAGGTGTTCGCCGAAGCGCAGAAGCTGTTCGAACGCCTGCCGCCGCGCCGCGTCGATCGCTACGTGCGGCTGATCCAGGCAACGCATGTGGCTGATGGCTCCGCCAATCTGATCATCAACGTCACGCTCGGCACCATCGTCGGCGCTGCGGCGGCCGGAGCGCCCGGCAAGCCGCTGCCGAATCTCGACGAGGTGCGCAAGCAGCTCAACGAGAACCGGCCGCAGATGATCGAGTCGATCAACTCGCAGTTCCTCGTGCTGTTCGGCTCGGCCTATCAGGGGCTGCCGGAAAACGAACTGGATCAGTACCTGGCGTTTTCCGAATCGAAGAGCGGCATCGAGTACTCGAAGGCGATGATCGCCGCGCTCGACAAGGCGATGACGCGCTCGGCGGTCGAATCCGGTCGCGAAATCCAGCTACGCATGGCCACCGCCAAGCCCAAGTCCGACGCATGAGCGACCTGCGGCAGACGCACACGGTGACCGGGTCCGATGGCACTGCCATCGGCTGGGTGCAGCGCGGGCAGGGGCCGGTGATGGTGCTGGTGCACGGTGCCACGGCCGACCACACGCGCTGGGCCACGGTCGAAGCGCAGCTGGCCGCGCGATTCACCTTGGTGATGATGGATCGGCGCGGACGCGGCCTCAGCGCCGCCGAAGCGCCCGGCCCGTACGACATCGAACGCGAAGCGGCCGACGTGCGCGCCGTGATCGCGGCCGCCGCCAGACTGCAGGGCGGTGCGCCGATTTACCTGTTCGGGCATTCCTACGGCGGCCTGTGCGTGCTCGATGCCGTGGCCGGCGATGCGGGCACCGCGGCGAAGGTTGCGAAGCTGCTGGTCTACGAACCGGCGTTCGCCACGCCGGGCTATCCGGTGATCGGCCCGGAGGCGCTGAAAACGCTGGTCGAGCGGGTCGATGCCGGCGATGCCGACGCCGCGCTCGACTACTTCTTCGTCACCATCATCGGGGTCGACCCGGCGGTGGTCGCGGCGATGAAGCAGATGCCGGGCTGGGACCAGCGCCGCGCCGCCGTGCACACGCTGGCTCGCGAAGGCGCGGCGGCCAATGTCTGGAAACCGGCGCGAATCGCGGCCTTGCCGATGCCGCTGCGCATCCTCGTCGGCGAAATCAGCCCGGCGTGGCTGCGCGCCGCCTCGTTTGCAGCGCACAATGCTGCACCGCACAGCACGATCGTCGAACTGCCCGGGCAGGCCCACGGCGCGATGGATTCGGCGCCGCGGCTGTTCATCGATGAAGTTGCCCGTTTCTGGACCGAAGAATGAGATACCTGCTGATCGTCGACCTGACCCTGGCTGCACTCGGCGCCGCGTTCACCATTGCCGTCGGCTTCGTCGCCCTGGTGTTCGTCGTCTATCGCGACACCTCGGCCAAGATGGCCGCCGGCCTGCCGAGCGTGCTGACCCTGACCGCCTGCTTCGTCGCGCTGACCGTACTGGCGGGCGTGGCCGGCTGGCTGCTGCGTGCGAAAAAGCCGAGCCACTGGGCGGCACAGGCCGTGCTTGCCCTGAGCCTGCCGGTGCTCTGGCAGATCGTCTACGCCAACCTGCGCGGCTGATCCTTGAGCCGCCCGGCCGCGGTCCGCGGTCGATCCTTTTGCGCAAGTCACTGAACTTGCGAACGAATTTCTCTCGAAACCCCCGTCATGACGATCAAGATCCTCGCTTTGTCCGGCAGCCAGCGTGCTGCTTCCGTGAACGCCCTGCTGGTGCGTGCCGCTGCCAACGGCGCTGCCGCAAGCGGCGCCACGATCACCACGCTGAACTGGGCCGACTACGCGATGCCGCTGTACGACCCGGATGTCGAGAAGGCCGAAGGCATTCCCGACGCCGTGCTGCGCTTCAAGGAACTGCTGAAATCGCATCACGGCTTTCTGATCGCGTCGCCGGAATACAACGGCTCGCTGACACCGATCCTGAAGAACGCGATCGACTGGGCCACACGTCCAGTCGCGGGTGAAGCCTCGATGGCCTGCTTCAAGCACAAGGTGATCGGCCTGCTGTCGACGTCGCCGGGCGTGTTCGGCGGCGTCACCGGTCTCGTGCATCTGCGCGCGATCCTGAGCCGGCTCGGGGCTTTCGTGCTGCCGGAGCAGTACCCGGTGGGCGAGGCCGGCAAGCTGTTCGACGAGAACGGCGACCTGCGGGATCCGAAACAGAAGGCGATTGCCGAATCGATCGGCGCCCGTGCCGCCACGGTGCTGAAGCACTGGCCGGACGCCCACGCGTGAGCGGCGGCGGTCTGGGCCTGACCCCGCCGAAGCCCCGGGACTGGTCGAGCCTGATCCCGATCGCGGCGGGCTTGGTCTGGCTCGCCACCGGCAGCGGGCTGGCCTGGGTTCTGATCGCGCTGGTGCCGGGCTGCCTGCTGATCGCGACCGGCGTCTCGGCGCTGCTGTGGCCGGGCGAAAGCCGCATCACGAACTATCAGGCGCTGGCCTCGGCCCTCGGATTGCTGCTGGCGCTGCCGGCGGTGCTGTTCCTGTCGATGCTCGGCGGCGTGCTGGCCGTGGCGATGTCGCTGGCGGCGTTCATCCATGCCGGGCGCACCGCGCTCCTGCTGGCGGAGCCTGCGGTCGGTGCGCCGGAGCCGCCGGCCGATTTCCGCACCTGGGCCAAGGCCGCGCTCGACGAAGCGTTGATCGGTTACTTCCTCAGCCTGGCCAAGCTGCCGTCCGGTGCCGAAGCCGAAAAGCTGACCCGCGATGCCGCCGTGATGGAAGCCGTGCTGGTGCAGCGCGGCTGGCTCGACGACCCGGCCTCTTTTCATGGACGGCCGACGGCGCCGGACGATGCCCGCGTCAAGCCGGCCCGATTTCGCGATTTCGACTACCAGCGACTGCGCTTCACCAGCGGTTTCCAGCCGCATCCGGAAGTGCCGGGCGCCGCGTTGTGGGCCAGCTACGTGCCGAACCGCGAGTGCGTGGCCAGCGTCTTCCGCCAGCCGACCGGTGGCCGACCATGGCTGCTGTGCATCCACGGCTACCGCATGGGCACGAAGTACTTCGATCTGCGGCTGTTCGCGCCGCACATCCTGCATCGCCGCCTCGGCCTGAACGTGGTGATGCCGACCTTGCCGCTGCACGGTCCGCGCCGCATCGGCCGTCAGAGCGGCGATCAGTATCTCGATGGCGATCCGCTCGACCTGCTGCACGCGCAGACGCAGGCGCTGTGGGACCTGCGCCGCACCATCGCGTGGATCCGCGCGCAGGAGCCGGACGCGCGCATCGGCGTGCTCGGCTACAGCCTCGGCGGTTACAACGCGGCCCTGCTCGCAACCCACGAGCCGGGGCTGGATTTCGTCATTTCCGGCATTCCGGTGACCGATTTCGCCACGGTGCTCTGGCAGCACGTGCCGATTCCGCTGCGTCGCTACTTTGAATCCGAGGGACTGACGCGCGAGCGCTACCAGAAGCTGCTGCACGTGGTGTCGCCGCTGGCGCTGCCGCCGAAGCTGCCGGCCGAACGCCTGCACCTGTTCGCCGGCAGTGCCGATCGCGTCGTGCCGCCGGTGCAGCCGCTGAAGCTGTCGACGCACTGGCAGCGGCCGGTGCACTGGTTTCCCGGCGCTCACCTGACATTCCGCGGCGAGCGCGCCGTGGTGCGCTGCATCGACGATGCGATGACCGGTGCCGGCTGGAAGCAGCCGTCCTGAACGAAAAAAGCCGCGCATGCCGCGGCGAAACGCCGGAAAGCGCGCCGGAAAAGTCTCCCTGACCGCGCCGTCAGCGAATCGAACAAGCGTTAAACTGCGCGCCCGAGAAGCACGCTTGGCACGCCCGGAGGGGCAGCGAGTCGATGAAGAAAGTCTGTATCAGCGGCAGCGGCCTGTTCACGCCGGCCGAGTCGGTGTCCAACGACGAACTCGTCGTCGCGTTCAATACCTATGTCGAGTCGTTCAACGCCGAGCACGCCGAGGCGATCGCCGCCGGTACCGTAACCGCGCTGGCGCCGTCGTCGAGCGAGTTCATCGTCAAGGCCTCCGGCATCAAGGCGCGCTACACGGTCGACAAGGCCGGCGTCATCGATCCGGCGATCATGCATCCGCAGATCCGGGTGTGCGCCAACGACGAGCCGTCGCTGATGGTCGAGATGGGCCTCGTCGCCGCGAAGCAGGCGCTGCTGAACGCCGGGCGCTCGGCGTCGGATGTCGATGCCGTGCTGGTCGCGTGCTCGAACATGCAGCGGCCGTATCCGGCCATGGCCGTGGAACTGCAGCACTTCCTCGGCGCCGGCGGTTACGGCTACGACATGAACGTGGCCTGCGCCTCGGCGGCGTTCGGCGTGCAGACGGCGGTGGATGCCGTCAGCCGCGGCTCGGCCCGCGCTGCGCTCGTGGTCAGCCCGGAAATCTGCACGGGCCATCTGAATTTCCGCAATCGCGACTGCCACTTCATCTTCGGCGATGCCGCCACCGCGCTGCTGGTCGAGCCGCTCGAAACGGCGACCGGCGATCATCGCTTCGAGGTGCTCGGCACGCGGCTGCAGACGCAGTTCTCGAACAATATCCGCAACAACTTCGGCTTCCTGAACCGTTCGGAAGCGCCGCAGCGCCCGTGGAACGACGTGCTGTTCGCGCAGGAAGGCCGCAAGGTGTTCAAGGAAGTGGTGCCGATGGTGTCGGAACTGCTGGTGTCGCATCTGACCGATCTCGGCATCGAGCCGAACTCGGTCAAGCGCTTCTGGCTGCATCAGGCCAATCTCAGCATGAACCAACTGATCGCGAAGAAGGTGCTGGGCCGCGAGCCGAGCATCGAGGAAGCGCCGATCATCCTCGACGAATACGCGAACACCTCGTCGGCCGGTTCGGTGATCGCGTTCCACAAGTATCACGATGACCTGAAGCCTGGTGATGTCGGCGTGCTGTGCGCGTTCGGCGCCGGGTATTCGGCCGGCAGCGTCGTCGTTCGCAAGCTCTGAAGCCCCGGTTTTCGCTCAGGAAATCGTCCGTTGTAAAACGCTTGTCATATATTGCTTCCAGCATGACGTCTGGCGTTTAATCGACGGATGGGGATGCAAAACAAGAAGATTCTGGTGATCGAGGACGAAGCCTCGATCCGGGACATGCTTCGGTTTGCGCTGGAGCGTGCCGAATTCCGTGTCAGCCTCGCCCAGGACGTGCCAAACGGCCGTCTCCGCATCGCCGAGGAACGGCCCGACCTGATCCTGCTCGACTGGATGATGCCTGGCGTATCGGGTGTCGAGTACGCGCGCGAGCTGAAGTCGACGCCGCAGACCAAGGACATCCCGGTGATCATGGTCACCGCGCGGGCCGAGGAAGAGGACAAGATTCGCGGCCTGAACATCGGCTGTGACGATTACGTGTCCAAGCCGTTCTCGTTTCCGGAACTGATCGCGCGCATCCAGGCCGTGCTGCGCCGGAGCATGCCGGGTGGCGAGGACGAGCGGATGGCCGTGGCCGGCCTGCAGGTCGATGCCGCGAGCCAGCGGGTGACGGCCAAGGGCGAGCCGGTGCGCCTCGGTCCGACCGAATACCGCCTGCTGCATTTCTTCATCAGCCACCCGGAGCGCGTCTACACGCGCGAGCAGGTGCTGGACCGCGTCTGGGGCCAGAACGTCTATGTCGAGGAGCGGACGGTCGATGTCCACATCCGCCGGCTGCGCAAGGCGCTGGAGCCGTACGGGTACCACAACATGATCCAGACCGTCCGCGGAACCGGCTACCGGTTCTCCGAGAAGATCTAGCGGATGGCACGGGCTTGGGTCCCGAGCCCGGAACTGACCCGCGAGGTGATCGGTACCGCGCTGAAGGTGGCGCTGGCGGCAGTCGTGGGCCTGTGGATCGGCTACCCGTTCACGGCGACGATCCTCGCGCTGTCGCTGATCCTCATCCTGCACCTGCGCTACCTGACGCGCCTGCGTCGCTGGTTCGATCAGCCGAAGCTGGTGATGCTGCCGATCGCCGGCGGCATCTGGGGCGAGGTCTTCGATGGCCTGCTGAACCTGCAGAAACGCAACCGCAAGCGCAAGCGCAAGCTGGCGGCGATGCTGTCGGAGTTCCAGTCGTCGACCGAGGCCCTGCCGGATGGCGCCGTCGTGCTCGGCCCGAATGGCGAGATCATCTGGTTCAACCCGGCCGCGCAGGCGCTGCTCGGTCTGCGGCTGCCGCAGGATCTGGGCTTGCGCATCGCCAACCTGGTGCGCAAGCCGGCATTCACCGACTACTTCTCCCGCGACGACTACAGCGGCGAGGTCGAGTGCGGCTCGCCGGTCAACAGCGAGGTGATGCTGGCGTTCCGGATCATTCCGTATGGCAACGGCCAGCGGCTGCTGATCGTTCGCGACGTGTCCGAGCTGTCACGTCTGGAAACGGCGCGGCGTGATTTCGTGGCCAACGCGTCGCATGAACTGCGCACGCCGCTGACCGTGCTGCGCGGCTATCTCGACGTGATGGAACCCGAAGCGCGGCGGGGCGGCTCGCTGGAAGAGTGGAGCGCGCCGATGTCGGAAATGCGCGCGCAGGCGGCGCGCATGGAGTCGCTGATCAACGATCTGCTGAAACTGGCGCGGCTGGAAGCCAACATCATCAACACGCGGCAGGACCTGCTGGACGTGCCGAAGATGCTGGCGAGGACGCAGGAGCAGGCAAAGGCGATGTCGCGCGGGCAGCACCGCATCGATTTCGACATCGAAGCGGATTTGCGACTGTACGGCCGCGACAGCGAAACCCAGAGCGTGTTCACCAATCTGGTCAGCAATGCGGTGCAGTACACGCCGGCGGGCGGCGTGATCAACGTGCGCTGGTGGGGCGATGACAGTGGCGCGCATTTCAGCGTCGCCGACACCGGCATCGGCATTTCCGAAAAAGACCTGCCGCGTCTGACCGAACGCTTCTACCGCGTCGATGCCGGGCGCTCGCGCTCGACCGGCGGCACCGGGCTCGGCCTGTCGATCGTCAAGCATGCGCTCGAACATCTCGATGGCAAACTGTCAATAGAAAGTGAAATCGGTGTGGGAACGACTTTCACATGCAGTTTCCCGATCCATCGCGTGCATTCGGGCAGCCAACGCAACGAACTGCGCACATCAATCGGGTGACACGCGCTAAATGATTGAGCCGGATAGGTTTTCGGATCGATCGGCGGGTTCGTTGCAACGTCCGCTTCGGAACGTGACAGTCATTCTTGGCTGTCATAAATACTTAACCTTCCTGTCATATTGTGCGCCGCGCTCGGGAGGCTTGTGACGACTTCGTGAAAGTCGCAGCCGCCGGGCGACGCCAGCCCATACCAGGACATGACACTGAATATCTCGCTGCGACAGGCGGTCACCGCGCTGTCATTCTGCCTTTCCGCCGCCGTTGCCCCCGATGCCGCTGCCGATTTTTCGCGTTACGGCACCGCGTACAAGTCTGACGACGGCCAGTTTTCCTATCAGTTCAACGCCCGCCTGCAGTACGACGCGGTGCGCTTCGACGATGGCCGCACCAACGACCGGACCAGCTTCGATTCGCAGGACGGCAGCTACTTCCGCCGCGGCTATGTCACGTTCAACGGCAAGTGGGGCAAGTGGTCGGCCCGGTTCGAGAACGATTTCGCGATCGACATTTCGCTGAAGGCGGTCCGCGAGTTCTGGATCAGCCACCCGTTCGCCGGCGGCGAGATCCTGTTCGGTCAGCACAAGCCGTTTCGCGGCCTCGAGGAACTGTCGAGTTCCAACGAGCTGTCGCTGCTGGAGCGTCCGTTCTTCGCCACGACGATCTTCGGGGCCAACGCCGAGCGCCAGTTCCAGCCCGGCATCTTCTGGCGCCGTCCGCTGTCGAAGACCTTGCTGCTGCAGCTGTCGACCTACAACGCCGATCACGGGCTGGGCACGGAAGTCGGCCGTGGCATCGGCACCGCGAATCGCCTGAGCTGGATTCCGGTCAACACCAAGAACCAGCTGGTCTACCTCGGCGGCTCGGTCGGCTACGACTACTTCACCGACAAGGCGCCGGGCACGAGGTCGGTCAGCTATGCCGGTCGCAGCAGCGCCGGCGGCAACGTCATCGGTCCGTCGCAGCGCA
The DNA here is from genome assembly GCF_021732705.1 of Nevskia sp. Lineage (GTDB taxonomy): Bacteria > Pseudomonadota > Gammaproteobacteria > Nevskiales > Nevskiaceae > Nevskia. The sequence continues at coordinate 74,178 of NZ_JAKFUM010000001.1, forward strand.
TCATCAACATCGGCGAGGACGCCGGTCAGGCCTATGGCGGTGTCGAAGCCGCTGTCGGCACCGGATCGCTGCACCTGCAGAGCGAAGTCGTGCTGTCGTCGTACGAAGATGCCGCCGGCCCCGGCAAGGCGGATCAGGTGCTGTCGTATTACGGGCAAGCCAGCTACTTCGTCACCGGCGAGCGCAAGGAATACCAGACGGCCAAGGCCCGCTTCGGCACGCCGCACGCGCTGCGCCATGGCTGGGGTGCGGTGGAACTGACGGCGCGTTACGACTCGATCGAGAACCTGGATCATCGGGCCGGCGTCGGCAGCGGCGTCTGCCTTGCCAACGCCGCGGTGGCAGTGGTCGGGGCCGAGTGCGAGGCGCATTCGTATACCGTCGGCATCAACTATTACTTCAACCCGTTGATTCGCGTGATGTTCAATCTGGTCAACGGCTACGACAAGGTCACCGACGACCACACGCAGTCGTACAACCTGCGCACCCAGATCGCGTTCTGAGCCCGCGCTTTCGCGCGAGGGTTCGGTGCCGGCGACGAGTTGCAACGGTCGACTGGCACCCTTCGGCGGACGATCCAGCGTCGGTCGGCGCGTTTGCTCGGTACACTGACGGGCGTCATCATCGTTTTCGAGACTTCACTGTCGAGGGCTGCACGCGCAAATGAGCACGCTTTCCTATCGGTCGCACATCTCCAGCCAGTACAACTCGGAGCTCGAGGACGTGCGTCAGCGCGTGCTCGCGATGGGCGGGCTGGTCGAGCAGCAGATCGTCGATGCGACCCGTGCGCTGATCGAGGCCGATGGCCAGCTGGGCGAGGAAGTGTCGCGCAACGACATCCGCGTCAATCAGGCCGAGGTTCAGATCGACGAGGAATGCAGCGGCATTCTCGCGCGCCGCCAGCCAACCGCCGGCGACCTGCGTCTGGTCTACGCCATCGTCAAGACCATCACCGATCTCGAACGCATCGGCGACGAGGCCGAGAAGATCGCGCGGATGGCGGTGGATCTCGCGTCGCAGGAACGCGGCGGCGCGCCGCTGGTCGAGGTCAATCACCTGTCGCGGCACGTCTCGCAGATGGTGCGCGATGCGCTCGATGCGTTCGCCCGCATGGATGTCGACGCCGCACTCGCCGTGGCGCGCGAGGACCTGATCGTCGATCGCGAGTACGAAGCGCTGATGCGCCAGTGCATCACCTTCATGATGGAAGACCCGCGCACGATCCGCCGGGTGATGGATGTCATCTGGTCGGTGCGCGCGCTCGAGCGCATCGGTGACCATGCCCGTAACATCTCGGAATACGTCATCTATTTCGTCAAGGGCAAGGATGTCCGTCATATCGGTCTGGAAGCGATGGAACGCGAGGTTCGCGGCCACTGAGCCGCGGTTTCAGGCGCGGCGATCGCCGGATTTCCGGCCACTGGCGGCATCGATTGCCGCGCGGCCCGGCCGGCGCGCTGACAGCGGCCGTTCAGCGAATGGACGGTTAAAAGCCGCTACCATTCGGCATCCATGATTCGCATTCAATCTCCGCTGCTGCGCTGGCTGCTGATCGGCCTTGCGCTGTCGATCAGCATCGGTCTGGTCGTGCTGTCGTTCTGGCTGGTCCGGCTCGACCGCGAAGTCCGCACGCTGTACGCCGGCGTTCGCTGGGTGCTGCCGGCGCAGGTCTACGCCGCACCGCTGGAGCTGTATCCCGGGGCGCGGATCAAGCTGCCGGAACTCAAGCGCGAGCTCGATCGTCTCGGCTACCGCGCCAGTGACGAACTGACCGGCCCCGGCACCTACGTGCTCGCGGCGGACGAAATCCGCATCGACACGCGCGGCTTTGCGTTCTGGGACGGCGTGCAGGCCGAATCCCGCGTTGCCATCCGCTGTGACGACAGCGCCGTCAGCGCGATCAGAGCGATGGGCAGCGACCAGTCGGTCGATCTGCTTCGGCTCGATCCGATGCTGATCGGCAGCATCTACCCGAGCCACAGCGGCGAAGACCGCGTGCTGGTCAAGCTCGCCGACGTGCCGCCGCTGCTGCCGGCGACCTTGATCCGGGTCGAGGATCGCAATTTCGAGCATCACTTCGGCGTCAGCCCGATCGGCATCCTGCGGGCGCTGATCAACAACCAGCTGCACAGCGGCAAGAAGCAGGGCGGCTCGACCCTGACCCAGCAGCTGATCCGCAACCTGTTCCTGACCAACGAACAGAGCTACGGCCGCAAGATCCGCGAAGCGCTGATGGCGATCCTGCTCGAACGGCATGTCTCGAAGGACGAGATTCTCGAGGCCTATCTGAACGAGGTCTGGCTTGGCCAGGACGGCTCGCGCGCGATCCATGGTTTCGGGCTGGCCAGTCAGTTCTACTTCAACAAGCCGCTGAACGAGCTGCGTCCGGCCGAGATCGCCTTGCTGGTCGGCATCGCCAAGGGTCCGACCGTCTACAACCCGCGCAAGTACCCGGAGCGGGTCAAGGAACGGCGCGATCTGGTGCTGCGCCTGATGACCGATGGCGGCCTGATCCGCGAGGACGAGCGCGAAGCCGAAGCGCTGTCGTCGCTCGGCGTGCTGAACAACGTCGCCGGCGGTGTCGAGCGTTATCCCGCCTTCATCGATCTGGTGCGCCGGCAGGTCAAGGGCCTGTATCGCGAGGAAGACCTCGGCAGCGAAGGCCTGCGCATCTTCACCACGCTGGATCCGCGCGCGCAGGAGATGCTGGAGGCCCGAATCATCGCCGATCTGCCGGGCCTCGAAGCCAGCCGCAAGATGAAGGCCGATTCGCTGCAGGCGGCCGGCGTCGTGACCAGCGTCGAAGGCGGGGACGTGCTGGCGATCGTCGGTGATCGCAACGTCCGCTATCCGGGCTTCAACCGCGCGCTGGATTCCCAGCGCCCGATCGGATCGCTGGCCAAGCCGTTCGTCTTTCTCGCGGCACTGGCCGATCCCGGCCGCTACAACTTGTACAGCCAGATTCTCGACGAACCGGTCGAACTGCGGCAGCCGAACGGCCAATTGTGGGCACCGAAGAACTATGACCGGCAACTGCATGGCACCGTGCCGCTCTTCGCCGCGCTGGCCAAGAGCTACAACCTGCCGACGGTCAAGGTCGGGCTCGATATCGGCGTCGACCGCGTGCATGACCTGATGCAGGCCGCCGGGCTGGAAAATCCGCCGCGCCTGCCGTCGATGTTCCTCGGCGCAATCAATGCCTCGCCGCTCGATGTCGCGCAGATGTATTCGACGCTGGCCGCCAGCGGCTATCTGACGCCGCTGCTGGCGATCCGCGAAGTGATGACCAAGGACGGCAAGCCGCTGTCGCGCTACAGCTTCAAGCTGAAGCAGACCTTGCCGGAAGGCCCGGTCTACCTGACGACCTGGGCGATGCAGAAGGTGATCGAATTCGGCACCGCGCGCTGGGCGGTGTCGGTGCTGCCGGCCGGCCAGAAGTTCGCCGGCAAGACCGGCACCACCGATGACGCCCGCGATTCCTGGTTCGCCGGCTACGGTGCCGATCGCGTGGCCGTGATTTGGGTCGGACGCGATGACAACAAGCCGGTCGGACTCGATGGGGCGGCCGGTGCGCTGCGCATCTGGGGCCGGCTGATGCGCGATCTCGACGCGCGCGGCATCGATCTGGCGCCGCCCGCCGGCATCGAGGAAGTGTCGATCGATCCCCAAACCGGGCTGCGCGGCGACGAAGGCTGCGCCGGCGTCGTGCTGGTGCCGTTCCTCGAAGGCGCTGCCCCCAGCGATTACGCCTCGTGCGCGAATGCAGGACAATCGTCGCCACTGGAATGGCTGAAAGACATCTTTCGATGAGTCTGGCTGAGCGCATCACCCCTGCCGTCGTTCGTCGCGTCGCCGCGCTGCTGGCGGTGCTGGCGCTGGCCGCCTGCGTCGAGCAGCCAAGCGTCAGCCGCCCGCCGGTGCAGGAGCCGGTGACACCCGCCGCACCGGCAGTGCCGCCGCCGAGAGCGCCGGAGGTGCAGCCGCCGCTGCAGCCGCCGCCACCGTCGGTGAAGCCGCTGGCGCCGCTCGCGGGATATCCGAAGTCGCTCGCGGCATCCGGCGCCGGTCCGGCCGTGCTCGCGCTGGCGCGTCAGGCGCAGGAATCACGCAGCGCCGGCCGCTACGACGCCGCACTAGGTCAGTGGGAACGCGCGTTGAGGATCGAGCCGCGCAACGCATTCATCTGGCAGTCGATCGCCGAAACCCAGCTGTTTCTGAAGAATTCCGAGCAGGCCGAGAGCGCGGCGCAGAAGTCGAACAGCCTGGGTCGTGGCAACCCGTGGGTCGAATCCGCGAACTGGCGCCTGATCGCCGCCGCCCGCACTGCGCGCGGCGATTCGGCCGGGGCCCAGCAGGCGGCAAGCCGTGCCGAAGCGCTCGTCGCGGCGATCAATGCCGCGCAGCAGGCGCAGGCGGCAGCAGCAGCCGCTGCGTCGTCGGCTGCGGCGACGGCGGCCTCGCCCAGCCCGTGACTGCGGCGGAGCTGCTCGGCAGCAGCGGCCCGTTCGCGCAGGAAGTCCCGGGTTTCGCGCCGCGCGAGCAGCAGCAGTCGATGGCCGCCGCCGTCGAACGGACCATCGCCGACCGCAGCCGGCTGGTGGTCGAGGCCGGTACCGGCACCGGCAAGACCTACGCCTATCTGGTGCCGGCGCTGGCGTCCGGCCGACGGGTCGTCGTTTCCACCGGCACCAAGAATCTGCAGGACCAACTGTTCTTCCGCGATCTGCCGAAGGTGCGCGATGCGCTGGGCCTGCCGGCGCGGATCAGCCTGCTGAAGGGCCGCGCCAACTATCTGTGCATCTACCGGCTGCGCAAGGCCGTGATCGATCCCCGCTCGCGGGTGTCGCGAACCAAGCTGACCGTGGTCGACGACTGGGCGATCAAGACCGTCAGCGGTGAAGTCTCGGAGCTGCCGGCCGGCATCGCCGACGATCAACTGCTGCCGCTGGTGACCTCGACCGCCGACAACTGCCTGGGCGGCAAATGCCCGGATTTCGCCGAATGCCATGTGGTCAAGGCGCGGCGGGCGGCGCAGGCGGCCGACATCGTCGTCGTCAACCACCATCTGCTGTTCGCCGATTTTCGTCTCAAGGAAGAAGGGTTCGGCGTGCTGCCGGGGGCCGATGCCATCGTCATCGACGAAGCCCATCAGCTGCCGGAGCTGGCGACGCAGTTCTTCGGCGAACGGGTGTCGACGCGGCAGCTGTCGGACCTCGCGCGCGATGTCGCGGTCGAGGTGCAGGCGTTTCGCGACATGCCGCTGCTGAACGAAGCGCTCGACCAGCTGGCGCTGGCAACGATCGAGCTGGAACGGCCGTTCAGCGAACTCGGCGGACGGCTCGCGCTGGAGGATTTTGCCGAGCGTACCGGCGTTGCCTCGGCGCTCGGCGCGGCCCGAACGGCGCTGGAGGACTGCCGCGACGTGCTGCAGAGCGTGGCCGAGCGCAGCACCGGCCTCGCGCACTGCGCGGGTCGGGCGACGACGATGTTCGCGACACTCGACAAGGTTGCCGGCAGCCTGCAGCAGGGCCTGGTGCGCTGGGCCGAAGCAGTCGGGCGGGGCGGGGCCCTGCACGCGGCGCCGATCGAGCCGATCGAAGGCTTCAAGCGCTTCATGGCGACCTATCCCGGTGCCTGGATCTTCACCTCGGCGACGCTGGCGGCGAACCAGGACTTCTCGCATTTCACCGCCACGCTCGGGCTCGATGACGCCGAAACCCTTCGTCTCGACAGCCCGTTCGACTACGCCGATCAGGCCCGGCTGTACTTGCCGCCCGGCCTGCCGGACCCGAATGATCCTGATTATCCGGATGCTGTCGCAGCGGCATTGGCACCGCTGATCGACGCCAGCCGCGGCGGTGCCTTCGTGCTGTGCACCAGCTACCGCGCGATGGACCGCATCGCCGCACAGCTGCGCGAAGCCTTGCCCTATCCGCTGTTCGTGCAGGGCGAGGCCGGCAAGAGCACGCTGATCGAGCAGTTCGCCAAGGCCGGCAATGGCGTGCTGGTGGCGACGTCGAGCTTCTGGGAAGGGGTCGACGTCAAAGGCTCCGCGCTGCGGATGGTCGCGATCGACAAGCTGCCGTTCGGCCAGCCGGGTGATCCGGTGTTCGAAGCGCGCCTGTCGCTGATCCGTGAACGCGGCGGCAATCCGTTCGTCGAACTGCAACTGCCGCGCGCAATCACGACCCTGCGCCAAGGCGTCGGCCGCCTGATCCGTGACCCGAGCGACCGCGGCCTGATCGTGCTGTGCGACCCGCGCCTGCGCAGCAAGGCCTACGGCAAGCGCGTGCTCAACAGCCTGCCGAAGATGCCGGTGCTCACCAATCCGGCGCTGGTCTGCGAGTGGTTGCGCGACGAGGTGGCGGCGTGATCATTTTTGGATCTGCTAGTCAAACGTTCCCGAACATGGGTGATCTGGACGCATGAAGCTTCTGGCCATCGATACCGCCACCGAAGCCTGCTCCGTCGCGCTCTGGCAGGACGGCGCGATTCTCGAGACCTTCGAGGTGCTGGGCCGCACGCATTCGGTTCAGTTGCCGCTGATGCTCCCTGCCTTGCTGGCGGAAGCGGGGATCAAGCTCGCGCAGCTCGATGGCCTGGTCTGCGGCATCGGTCCCGGCAGCTTCGCCGGGGTGCGGATCGGTGTCAGCTTCGTCAAGGGGCTGGCGCTCGGTCTGGACCGGCCGGTGGTGGGGGTCACCTCGCTGGCGATGCTCGCAGCGGCCCAGCTCGCCGAGAACCCGGATGCGCTGGCGCTGCCGGCCATTGATGCCCGAATGGACGAGGTCTATCTCGGCGCCTATCGATCGCGGGACGGCGCGATCGTCGCCGTGCAGGACGATGCGGTGGGTCCTGCGGGGACGATCGAGCTGCCGGCGGCGCTGGCCGGGCCGATTCGCGCGGCCGGTACCGGCTGGTCGGCGCATCGCGAAGCCTTGCTGGCACGGCTCCCGCAGACGCCAGTGGTCGTCGACGACACAGCGCTGCCGCATGCCGCTGCCGCCTTCCGGACCGCCGTGCAGCGCTTCGAGCGGGGGGAGGCCGGCGATGCGGCGCAGCTGGTCCCGGCCTATCTGCGCAACCGTGTGGCCTTGACCCAGCGCGAGCAGCAGGCCCTGCGCGACAGTCGCGGGCGCTGATCCGCGGCCGGCAGACGCGTTCTGCCACGTCGAATGAAATCAATCTTTTCAGGGACTTGATTCGAAGATCGGGTCCAAGAGCGCGTGCTTGCACGCACTGCAGGCGGAGCCCGCGCGGACCCGCGCCGCGGCATTCGCCGATGAGTAAACATCCGTTCATCGCATGGGCTAGCCGATTGGCCGCGACCTTGCCATAATCCGCCCCGTCAATTCCGTACTGCGCCGTATGGTTGCGGTGCAACAACCGTCACTTCATCTTTCACCGGAGAACCCTCATGGGTCAGTACAACGCCCCGTTGCGCGACATGCAGTTCGTCCTTCATGAGCTGCTCGGCGTCGAAGCGGAACTGAAGACGATGCCGCAGCATGCCGAACTCGATGCCGACACGATCAACTCGATCGCCGAGGAAGCGGGCAAGTTCGCCAGCGAGATCACCTTCCCGCTGAACCAGAGCGGTGACGAGGAAGGCTGCACGCTCGACAAGGCGACCGGCGTGGTCAATGCGCCGAAGGGCTTCAAGGAAGCCTATGCGGCGTACGTCGACGCCGGCTGGCCGGCACTGGCCTGCGACCCGGAATTCGGCGGCCAGGGCCTGCCGGAAGTGGTCAACAACGTGCTGTACGAGATGCTGAACTCGGCCAACCAGGCCTGGACCATGTACCCGGGCTTGACCCACGGCGCCTACGCGGCGCTCCGTCAGCACGGCACCGCCGAACAGAAGGCGACGTACCTGCCGAAGCTGGTCTCGGGCCACTGGACCGGCACCATGTGCCTGACCGAATCGCACTGCGGTACCGACCTCGGCATGCTGCGCACCAAGGCCGAGCCGAACGGCGACGGCTCCTTCGCGCTGAGCGGCCAGAAGATCTTCATTTCCTCGGGCGAGCATGACCTCGCCGAGAACATCATCCATCTGGTGCTCGCGCGTCTGCCGGATGCGCCGGTCGGCACCAAGGGCATCTCGCTGTTCATCGTGCCGAAGTTCATTCCGAACGCCGACGGCTCGCTCGGCGCCCGCAACGGCATCAAGTGCGGCTCGCTCGAGCACAAGATGGGCATCCACGGCAATGCCACCTGCGTGATGAACCTCGACGGCGCCACCGGCTGGCTGGTCGGCGAACCGCACAAGGGCCTGAACGCGATGTTCGTGATGATGAACGGCGCGCGCCTCGGCGTCGGCATGCAGTCGCTCGGTCTCGCGGAAGTCGCGTACCAGAACTCGCTGGCCTACGCGAAGGACCGCATCCAGATGCGTTCGCTGACCGGCCCGAAGGCGAAGGACAAGCCGGCCGACCCGATCATCGTCCACCCGGACGTGCGCCGCATGCTGCTGACCCAGAAGGCCCACGTCGAAGGCGCGCGCGCCTTTGCGTACTGGTCCGGCCTGATGATCGACAAGGAACACTTCCACCCGGACGAGAAGGTCCGCAAGGAAGCCGCCGACCTGATGGCGCTGTTGACGCCGGTGGTCAAGGGCTTCATCACCGAGCAGAGCTGGGTGTCGACGACCTACGGCATGCAGGTCTTCGGTGGCCACGGCTACGTGAAGGAGTGGGGCATGGAGCAGTACGTCCGTGACGCCCGCATCAACATGATCTACGAGGGCACCAACGGCATTCAGGCGCTCGACCTGCTCGGCCGCAAGGTCCTGTCGGACATGGGTGCCAAGTTGATGAAGTTCGGCAAGATGGTCACCGATCTCTGCAAGGCCGAGGCTGGCAACGAGGCGATGGCCGAGTTCATCAAGCCGCTCGCCGAGCTGGGTCAGGAAGTCCAGAAGGTCACGATGGAAATCGGCCAGAAGGCGATGAAGAACCCGGATGAGGTCGGTGCGGCATCGGTACCGTACCTGCACCTGATCGGTCACTTCGTCTACGCCTACTTCTGGGCGCGGATGGCCAAGATCGCGATCGAGAAGCAGGAGCAGGACGACTTCTACAAGGCCAAGCTGATCACGGCCCGCTTCTACTACCAGAAGCTGCTGCCGGAAACGGCGACCAACCTGAAGCAGATCCGCGCCGGCGCGGCGCCGCTGATGGATCTGGCCGAAGCGATGTTCTGAGGCTGATCGTGGCTGGCCGGATCACCGGCCAGCCCCATGCAAAAAGCGGCGGCACCGGAAACGGTGCCGCCGCTTTTTTGTTGCCTGCGCCGCTCGCTGGCTTCAGCGCGAAACCGGCTCGCTCGACGGGCTCTTGAGGTAGTCCAGCATCTCGTCGCTGCTGAGGCCGTCCTTGGACTTGCCCTTCGCCTTGCCGAAATAGGCCGCGCGCTGATCCATGTAGGCGGCCCGCTTGCTGGCTTCGGTGACCCGCACCGCTTCGGTCATGTCGCCGGTCGGAACGCGCGCCGCGTCATGGTCGTACTGACTGCCGGCGTAGGCGAGGTATTCATCACGGACGATGCGGCCGTCGCCGTTGCTGTCCATGGTGCTGACCGCCTGCGCCATGTTGCCGGTCGGCACGTCCTTGGGCTTGGCGCCAGACTTGTCGGCGGCGATGGCGCTGCCGGCGACGAGCGCACCGGCGACGATGATCGGGAAAACTCTCATGTTCGGAACTCCGTGAAGTGAGGCTGCTGCGACGTCGGATCAGGGTGCTGAACCGATCGTCGCTGCCCACTCTGGCCCCGAACCGGGAATCGCTCCGTGCGCTAGGCGACTAAGCGCTGACCACCGGAATCCCGGCGATCTTGCTCTTCCAGAGCTTCGGGCCAGTTTCGTGCACCGAGGTGCCGGCCGAGTCGACGGCCACGGTCACCGGCATGTCGGTGACGGTGAACTCGTAGATCGCTTCCATGCCGAGGTCTTCGAAGGCGACGACCTTCGAGGCCTTGATGGCCTTCGAAACCAGATACGCCGCGCCGCCGACCGCCATCAGATAGACGGCCTTGTTGTCCTTGATCGCGTCGATGGCGATCTGGCCGCGCTCGGACTTGCCGACCATGCCGAGCAGGCCGGTGGTTTCCAGCATCTGGCGGGTGAACTTGTCCATGCGCGTCGCGGTGGTCGGGCCCGCCGGGCCGACGACCTCGTCACGGACCGGGTCGACCGGGCCGACGTAGTAGATGAAGCGGTTGGTGAAGTCGACCGGCAGCTTTTCGCCCTTCGACAGCATGTCGGTCATCCGCTTGTGGGCGGCGTCGCGGCCGGTCAGCAGCTTGCCGTTCAGCAGGATCACTTCGCCCGGCTTCCAGCTGGCGACTTCTTCGCGCGTGACGGTGTCCAGATTGACGCGGCGGGCGCCGGCCGGCGAGTAGGTCAGCTTCGGCCAGTCTTCGAGACTCGGCGGATCGAGCGCGACCGGGCCGGAGCCGTCGAGCACGAAATGCGCGTGGCGGGTCGCAGCGCAGTTCGGAATGATCGCCACCGGCAGGTTCGCCGCGTGGGTCGGGTAGTCGTAGATCTTCACGTCGAGCACGGTGGTCAGACCGCCCAGACCCTGCGCGCCGATGCCGAGCGCGTTGACCTTGTCGTACAGCTCGATGCGCAATTCCTCGATCTTGCTCAGCGCTTCACCAGCGGCCTTGCGGGCCTTCAGCTCCGGCATGTCGATCGCGTCCATCAGCGATTCCTTGGCCAGCAGCATCGCCTTTTCGGCGGTGCCGCCGATGCCGATGCCGAGCATGCCCGGCGGGCACCAGCCGGCGCCCATCGTCGGCACGGTCTTCAGCACCCAGTCGACGATCGAATCGGACGGATTCAGCATCGCGAACTTCGACTTCGCTTCCGAGCCGCCGCCCTTGGCGGCGACGATCACTTCGACTTCATTGCCCGGCACGATCGACACATTGATCACTGCCGGCGTGTTGTCCTTGGTGTTGCGGCGGCCGAACGCCGGGTCGGCGAGCACCGAGGCGCGCAACTTGTTGTCCGGGTGGTTGTAGGCGCGGCGCACGCCTTCGTTGCACATGTCCTCGACACCCATCGTCGCGTCCGGCCAGGTCACGTTCATGCCGATCTTCAGAAACACCGTGACGATGCCGGTGTCCTGGCAGATCGGCCGGTGGCCTTCGGCGCAGAGCCGGGAATTGATCAGGATCTGGGCGATCGCGTCCTTGGCGGCCGGCGATTCCTCGCGCTCGTACGCGGCCGCGAGGTTCTTGATGTAGTCGACCGGGTGGTAGTACGAGATGTACTGCAGCGCGTCGGCGACGCTCTGGATCAGGTCGTCCTGCTTAATCGTGGTCAAGTTGGCGGTCATGGCTTCGCGATGGGCGCGGCGGGTGGGCCGCGATTTTAACCGTCGTCGCTCGGCGACGGATCGACGATGGCGCCGAAAACCGCTCTAGTCCTGTCGCTCGACCGGCTCCGGCGGCTGCGGACTCGACGGCATCGGGTTCGCCGCGTCGCGCAGTTCCAGATCGGCGGCCGCGCGGTGGATGCGGCGCAACAGTTCGGCGCAGCGCCGCAATTCGTCGACGTCGATCCCGGCCAGCAATTGTTCGCGAACGTCGGACACGATCTGCTCGATTTCGCCGCAGATCGCCTTGGCGCGATCGGTCAGATGGACATGCCGGGCACGGCGGTCGCCGGGGCAGGCCTTCCGCACCAGCCAGCCATCGTCGGCCAGGCGATCGAGCAGGCGAACCAGCGTCGGCGATTCGATGTCCAGATACTTCGCGAGTTCGGTCTGGGTGGGCGGGCCTTCCGCACGCGACAGATACAGCAGCGCCAGCCATTTCGACTGGGTCAGCCCCATCGGCGCCAGACGGCGATCGATCGCCGCCCGCCAGTCGCGCGGCACCGTCCGCAGCAGCATCACGAAGTCCTGAACGTCATTCATGCGGCGCAGTGTAACGAATAGTTAGCACGCTAGCATATAGTCGGCTATGCAAGTATGCTGATGTCATCGAAACGTGCGCCAGACGGTGCGCGGAATTACCGAACTCTGGAGTGGTACATGAAGATGGAACGCATTGCGCGCCGGGCAGCGAAGCCGTTGTCGAATCGGGCGGCGCTGCTGTCGGTGCTGTCCTCGATGACCCTCACTGCGGCACTGTCGGCCTGTTCCGACGCGAAAGCCCCGCCGCCACCGGCCCCGATTGCGGTCGTGACGCAAGCGATCGAGCCGCGCGCGATCACGGTGACCGAGGACTACGTCGCCCGTACCGAAGCGCAGAACGAGGTCGAGATCCGCCCGCGGGTCGGCGGCCTGCTGGAGATGCAGGCGTCGCCGGAAGGCGCAAGAGTGCGCAAGGGCCAACTGCTGTTCGTCATCGACAGCCAGCCGTACGAAGCGGCGAGGGCGCAGGCCAAGGCGGCGCTGGCGCTGGCGCAGGCGGCACTCGATCAGGCTGATCGCGATCTCGCCCGCGTGCGGCCGCTGTCGACCATCGACGCCGTCAGCCAGCAGGAGCTCGATGCCGCGGTCGCCCGCCACGACTCGGCCCAGGCGCAGGTCGAAGCGGCTGCGGCCGCGATGAAGACCGCCGAGCTGAACCTCGGCTACACCCGCGTCTCGTCGCCGATCGACGGCGTCATCGGTCGCGCGCAGCTCAAGGTCGGAGGGCTGGTCACGGCGTATTCGAGCCTGCTGACCACGGTCTATTCCACCGATCCGATCTACGTCACGTTCTCGCTCAGCGAGAAACGCATGCTCGAAATCCAGCACGAGCTGGGCCGGGCGCTGAACCAGTCGGCCAAGAGCACGCGCACGTTCCAGGTGCTGCTCGGCGATGGCTCGGAATATCCGTACCCGGGCCGGCTGAACTTCATCGATGCCGCGGTCGATCCATCGACCGGCACGCTGCCGGTGCGGCTGGAACTGCCGAACCCGGATCGCCTGCTGCTGACCAACCAGTTCGCCCGAGTCCGCGTCACGACCCAGCGCCTGAGCGATGCGCTGGTGGTGCCGATCCGCGCCGTGCAGGAATTCCAGGGCAAGAACTTCCTGTGGCTGGTCGATGCCGACGGCAAGGCCGTGCAGCGCGATGTCGTGGTCGGCGCTCGCGTCGATCAGGAAACGATCATCAGCAGTGGCCTCAAGCCGGGCGATGTCGTCGTGGTCGACGGCATGCAGAAGCTGAAGGCCGGCGCGGCCGTGGCCGCAAAGCCGGCGGAAGCGCCCGCAGCACCAGCGGCTTCACCTGCTGCGCCGGCTGAACCCGCGGCTGACAAGGCGCCGGCCAAGCCATGATCAACTACTTCATCGATCGACCGATCTTCGCGACGGTCATCGCGATCCTGATCACGCTGGCCGGTGCGGTCGCGCTGACCACCTTGCCGATCGCGCGCTATCCGCAGATCACGCCGCCGACCATCGTCGTCACCGCGACCTTCCCCGGCGCCGACGCCGCGACGGTCGAGCAGTCCGTTGCCGCGCCGATCGAGCAGCAGGTCAACGGCGTGCCGAACATGATCTACATGTCGTCGAAAGCTTCGAACGATGGCGTCTACACGCTGACCGTCAGCTTCGAGATCGGCACCGATCAGGACATCGCCGCGGTCAACGTGCAGAACCAGGTGGCGATTGCCCAACGCTCGCTGCCGCAGGAAGTCGTCCGTCAGGGCGTGACCGTGGCCAAGCGCCAGCCGCAGCCGCTGCTGTTCATCAGCCTGCGCGCGGTCGATCCGCGTTACGACTATCTGTGGCTGTCGAACTACGCGACCCTGCAGATCTACGACGCGCTGGCGCGCATTCCCGGCGTCGGCACGGTGACCGTGTTCGGCGCTCGCGACTATGGCATGCGGATCTGGATGGACCCGCAGAAGATGGCGCGCTTCGGCGTCACCACGCAGGACATTTCCCGCGTGCTGAACGAGCAGAACGTCGTGGCGCCCGCCGGTACCGTCGGCGCCGAACCGGCCCCGCCGGGCCAGCAGCTGCAGTATCCGGTGACGGTCAAGGGCCGGCTTGCCAGCGTCGAGGAGTACGAGAACATCGTGCTGCGCGCGCGCAAGGACGGCACCACGGTGAAGCTGCGCGACATCGCGCGGATCGAACTCGCCGCCGCCGACTACAGCCGATCGACCCGCCTGAACGGCCAGCCGGCCGCCAACATCGGCATCTATCAGCTGCCGAACGCCAATGCGCTCGATGTGGCGCGCAACGTCGAAGCGGCGATGCAGGAGCTGTCGAAGAACTTCCCGCCGGGCATCACCTACACCGTGCCGTTCGACACGACCCTGTTCGTGTCCGAATCGCTGCACGAGGTCTATCTGACCTTGGCGATCGCGGCGCTGCTGGTGCTGCTGGTGGTCTTCATCTTCCTCGAAAGCTGGCGCGCCACCCTGATTCCGATGCTGGCGGTGCCGGTATCGCTGATCGGCACCTTCGTCGCGTTTCAGGCGCTGGGCTTCTCGATCAACACGCTGACCCTGTTCGCGATGGTGCTGGCGATCGGTCTGGTCGTCGATGACGCCATCGTCGTCGTCGAGGCGGTGATCGAGAAGATGGATCACCACGGCATGAATGCCCGCGATGCCACGCGCGCCGCGCTGCACGATGTCGCCGGTCCGGTGATCGCGATCGCGCTGGTGCTGACCGCGGTGTTCGTCCCGGTGGCCTTCCTCGGCGGCCTGACCGGCCTGTTCTACCGGCAGTTCGCGCTGACCCTGTCGGTGTCGGTGCTGATCTCGGCACTGGTGGCGCTGACCTTCATTCCGGCGCTGTGCGCGCTGCTGCTGAAGCCGACGGCCGAATCGCGCTGGCCCGGCGTGGTCGGCCGCTTCTTCGGTCTGTTCAACCGCGGCTTCGATGGCTTCAGCCGCCGCTACGCCAGCGTCGTGCAGCGCTCGGTCACGCATCGCGTGCTGCCGATGGCCGCGTTCGTCGTCCTGATCGGCGCCTCGGCCTATCTTGTGCAGCACCGGCCAGCAGGTTTCATCCCGGAAGAGGATCAGGGCTATCTGCTGATCAACGCCACGCTGCCGCTGGGCGCATCGATCCAGCGCAGCGAAGTGGTGATGGAGAAATTCCGCAAGATCGCCGACGAGAAGTTTCCGGAAATCGAAAGCTTCCTTGCGATCAACGGTTTCAGTCTGATCACTCGCATCAACTCGCCGTATTCGGCCACTGGCTTCATCATCCTGAAGCCGTGGAAGGATCGGCAGGCGCCGGGCTCGGACGCGTTCTCGATCGTCAAGCGCATGAACAAGGAACTGGCCGCGATTCCGGAAGCCAACTTCATCGTGCTCAATCCGCCGTCGATTCCAGGCATCAGCGCCACCGGCGGCTTCGAGTTCCAGCTCGAGGATCGTCGCGGCGGCGATGTCCAGCGACTCAGCCAGATCTCGCAGGACATCATTGCCGAAGCGGCCAAGCGGCCGGAGCTGAGCAGGGTCTTCACGCTGTACACGACCAAGGTGCCGCAGATCGAATACAAGGTCGACCGCGAACGGGTGAAGACACTGGGCGTGCCGCTGTCGGACGTCTTCAGCTCGCTGCAAGCCTTTCTGGGCGGCAGCTACATCAACGATTTCAACCTGTTTGGCCGCACCTTCCGCGTGACCGCGCAGGCCGATGCCGCAGCGCGCAACTCGCCGGAATCGGTCAACAACCTGTACGTGCGCTCCGACACCGGGGACATGGTGCCGCTGTCGACGATGGTCGACATCCTGCACCGGCAGGCGCCGGAATCGATCGACCGCTACAACGTCTATCGCACGATCACCATCACCGGCAACCCGGCGGCGGGCTACAGCTCCGGCGATGCGGTGAAGGCGATGGAAGAGATCGCCGCGCAAGTGCTGCCGGATGGCTACAGCTACGAATGGACCGGCGCGACGTACCAGGAAAAGAAGTCCGGCGGCCAGGCGCCGGTGGTCTTCGCGATGGCGATGGTCTTCGTGTTCCTCGTGCTCGCCGCGCTGTACGAAAGCTGGGCCGTGCCGTTCGCGGTGCTGCTGAGCATTCCGTTCGCGGTGTTCGGTGCCTTTGCTGGTCTGGCCTCGCGCGGCATGGCCAACGACATCTATGCCCAGGTCGGCCTGATCATGCTGATCGGTCTGGCGGCGAAGAATGCGATCCTGATCGTCGAATTCGCCAAGCTCGCGCGCGAGCGCGGCGCCAGCATCACCGAGGCCGCCCTCGAAGGCGCGAAGCTGCGCCTGCGGCCGATCCTGATGACCTCGTTCGCCTTCATTCTCGGTGCGGTGCCGCTGGCGATCGCGACTGGTGCCGGTGCCACCGCGCGCTCCGTGCTCGGCACGGCCGTGGTCTTCGGCATGACGGCCGCCACGATCATCGGCATCTTCCTGATTCCGGTGCTGTACGTCGTGGTGCAGGGCTTTGCCGAATGGCTCGCGAGCAAGCGCAAGCCGCGGGTCGCGACGCAAGCGGAGGTGCTGCCATGAGCGCGCTGCGTCACACGCTGCTGGCATTGGCGGTGACTGCCACCACCGCTGGCTGCGCGCTGGGCCCGGACTACCAGCGTCCGGAACTGCCGCTGCCGGAAGCATTCCGCAGCGAAGGGAAGCCGGCCGGCGACACGCAGGGACTTGGCGATCTCGACTGGCGTGCGGTCTACAGCGATCCGGTGCTGCAGACGCTGATCGCGACTGCGCTCGAGCGCAATCTGGATGTGCAGATCGCCGCTGCGCGGATCGAGCAGGCGAATGCCACGGCCGGTGCCACCGGGCTGGCGCTGCTGCCGCAGATCAGTGCCGGCGCCGATCGCACGCGCAACAAGCAATCGGCGCAGGCCGTGGCGTTTGCCGGCATCAACCGCGATCTGACGATCAACCGCGTGTCGCTGACCGCGACCTGGGAAATCGATCTGTGGGGTCGCCTGCGCCGCGCCACCGAAGCGGCGCGGGCGAACGTGCTGGCGGCCGACTACGCCCGGCGCGGCGTGATCGTGGCGCTGATCGGCGATGTTGCCGGCGTGTACTACAACCTGCAGACGCTCGACGAACAGCTGGCGGTGACCCGGCGTACCGTGGCCACACGCGAGAAGTTCGTCGAACTGACGCAGGCGCGGCATGACAGCGGCGTGGTCAGCGGCCTCGACGTCGCCACGGCCGAAGCGCAGCTGGCGGCTGCGCGCGCCAACATTCCCGACATCGAACGCCAGATCGCGCTGGCCGAGGATCAGCTTGGCGTGCTGCTCGGCGGCTATCCGGCCGACGTCGCCCGCAGCGGCGATCTCGGTGCGACCGATCCGGCACCGCCGGCCGGCATTCCATCGACCCTGCTCGAACGGCGACCGGACATCCGCCGCGCCGAAGCGCTGATGATGGCGGCCAATGCCCGCGTCGGTGTCGCGAAGGCTGCGCTGTTCCCGCGCCTGGCGCTGACCGGCACGTTCGGCAGCGCGAGCCAGCAGCTCGGCGATCTGTTCACCACGGCTTCGAACGCGTTCACGTTCGGCGGCAGCCTGCTGCAGCCCCTGCTCGATGCCGAGCGCAATCTGTACCAGATCGATCTGGCCAATGCCGCGAAGCGTGAAGCGATCCTGAGCTATCAGCAGACGATCCAGAATGCCTTCCGCGAAGTGGCGGATGCGCTGGCCGAGCGCAGCAAGTACGCCGCGTTCGAGCAGGAACAGCTCAGCCGCGTGGCCGCGCTGAAGCGTGCCGATGGCATCGCGCTGGCGCGCTACCGCATCGGCTTCTCGTCGTACTTCGACGTGATCAATGCCGAGCGTGACCTGTTCGATTCCGAACTGGCGCTGGCTGCCGCACGCCGCAACACGCGTCTTGCCTCGGTGCGGCTGTATCGCGCGCTCGGTGGCGGCTGGCAGGCCGCCGAGGCCGCGCCCGTGCCGAGCTGATTTCGATCCGGGCGGTGGCGACCGCCCGGCGTTGTCCCGTATTGTCGCCACCCGGAACGAGGTCTCGAACCTCGCCGCCCCCACGAAAACGAGAGGAGAGTCCCGATGTCGCGAGTCGTCCGTTTCCACCAGACCGGCAGCCCCGACGTACTGCAGATCGAAGATCTGAGCATTGGCGCGCCCGGCCCGGGCGAGGTCAAGGTCAAGGTCGAGGCCATCGGCCTGAACCGCGCCGAGGCCATGTTCCGCGCCGGCGCCTATCTCGAAGCGCCGACCCTCCCGGCCCGCATCGGCTACGAAGCCTCGGCCATCGTGCTGGCGCTGGGCGAAGGCGTGACCGGCTACACCGTCGGCGAAGCGATCAGCGTGATCCCGGCGTTCTCGATGAACGCCTACGGTGTCTATGCCGACGAGGCGATCGTGCCGGTCTATGGCCTGCGCAAGCGGCCGGCAGGACTGAGCCCGGTCGACGCCGCTGGCGTCTGGATGGCCTACCTGACGTCGTGGGGAGCGCTGATCGAGATCGCCGGGCTGAAGGCGGGCGAGGCGGCGATCATCACCGCCGCGTCGTCGAGCGTCGGCATCGCCTCGATCCAGACCGCGAATGCCGTCGGTGCCACGTCGATTGCCGTGACCCGCACGCGTGCCAAGGTGGCGGACCTGAAGGACGCCGGCGCTGCGCACGTCATCGTCACCGACGAGCAGGACCTGTCGGCGGAAGTGATGCGGATCACCGGCGGGAAGGGCGCTCGCGTCGCCTTCGACCCGGTCGGCGGCCAGCAGCTGATGAAGCTCGCCGAAGCGGCAGCACCGGGCGGCATCATCATCGAATACGGCGCGCTGTCGACCGAAGCCACGCCGTATCCGCTGTTCCTGTCGCTGCTGAAGGCGCTGACCATTCGCGGCTACACGCTGTTCGAGTTCAACGGCGCCGCCGAGCGTCTGGCCACCGCCGAAGCCTTCATCCTCGCGGGCCTCAAGGCCGGCACGCTGAAGCCAGTGATCGCGAAGACCTTCCCGCTGTCGCAGATCGCCGAAGCGCACCGCTATCTCGAATCGAACCAGCAGTTCGGCAAGGTCGTGGTGACGACGGACGCCTGATTCGGCGCCGGACGTGAAAAAGCCCGCCGGTTCGCCAGAACCGGCGGGCTTTTTTGATGAAGCGCGGTCGCGTGCGCGATCTGTGCTCACGCAACTGCCGGCGAATGTGATGCCAAAGGTACCGCCGCCCTTGCTATCCGCGGCAAAGCGTAGGCAAGCCTTCGAAACGCGATAGTGATGACTAATCTTCAGCGTGTGCTCGCTCTGTTGGACGCAGATGCAATGCGGCGGTGCGGTGTATCGAACAGCGCGTTTCTCGATGTCGCATTTTGCGAACTCCGCCCGGCTCCTGCAAAAGAAATCAGGTCCATCTTCCGTCGCAATCTGAAATTGCAGCCCGTGATCTGCGGCAACATCAGGGAACTCGACCCGAGCCGCGATGCAACGAACATGCTCGGCTTGTCGGAAGAATCCCCCTCCACCCCCAGCTCTGAGCGGTGATCAACGCAGTCGCATCCGCGTTCAAGCGGAAGTTCAGGATGGCTTGACCGTCGAGTGAATCGTTCGCTTGGGTCACGCTTCTTGGATCAACCAGCCTTGGGTGAATCGCTGGGTGGCGTCGCGAGCTTTGAGGCGCGGTGAATGACGGCGCCTCAAGCCGTGCAGCAGAATTCTTTTTGAATCGGATTCCGGACCATAGTCCCGTTCTCGAACTGCGCCGTTGCATCCGAACTGCGAGCGGCTGCGTCCGACTGGAGTAACAAATGAGTGATCTGCAAGCCACGACAGGCTGATCGGGGCAGTTGCTTGAGCACCGATCACCGCGTCTCGGCGCATCTGGCACGAACTGTCGGTGCGATCTCGCTACGTTCGTCAATACGTCGACACCTTCTCGAGGCGGTGTTCAGCCGACGGGCGCAATGTGATCCGCATCACATTCGCGCGGCTTCTGATGCGTTCTTCATGTTCCCAAGCAAGCCTATTGCGCAGGTGCATGCGGATAATCGTCGACGGGCACACTGAAATGCGAGCCGTCGATGGACACGAAAGTACTTTTATCGGTCGTTCTGGTTGCGATTTCGATCTTGACTGGCGGTTGTTCAGTGTTGCCAGTGTCATCGCCACCATCGGAGCAGGAATTTGCACGGTGTTTGCTGGATAAAGACTTCGTACGAGCAAAGTTCGAGAGTCATTCGGGGCTCTCGATAGAACCCGTTCTTGATCCACGCCAGGTTGAATCCGCGATTCCCGTTGCATACTCGAGGCTGGCTCGCGCATTGATTGATGGCTATGCGCTGGTATTGACGGCGCCCGCAAAGTACGGGAAGGTTGATACGCGTCGTCCGCGGCCTGAAGTGCTGAGTCACGCAGAGTTGCGGAACATTGAGTGGACTCCTTTCATGCAGTTTCTGGACTGCTACGCGGGAGAGGTTGATCCAGTGAATTTCCAAGGCCGTCTGCTGCGCGGGCATATGCTGCTTGCGATGTTGACGCAGTACGTGGACTTTCTCATCGGACAGTCTCCTCCGGCGCAGCGTGCGCAGTACGCGCGGGAAGCCTTGCAATTGGTGGAAGCCGCAGAGCTTCAGTTGCGCTCAGGATCGGCCGCGATGATTGAATGGTCATCAATTGCTGACCTGCCCGATACCATGTTGATGGACGAGGCAGCACTTCAGGCAGTGAAACAGGTTGAATCTGCCGATAAGCTCTACCTCAAGTCTAGCCGCTACTTTTCTGTGACACGGCGCGTGCTTAGCAGCCTTCAAGTCGCTGAGCTGGCGACGACGGTTGGCATCAGAAACGACTACTACTGGATCGGCAGTGTGCTCCGATCAATCGTGGCGGTTCCGAATAACCCCACAGCAGTAGGCGAGATTGCGCGCAGTGCTGTCGATGGCCTTAAAGCGGCGTCGACATTGAACTTGTACAAGTCAGCATTTTTCGCGGGCGCACAAGAGGATTTGTCAAAGCTGGAACTGGAAAGGAATCCGTCAATGAGAGCCATGTCGGCACCCGATGCAGTCAAGGAGTACTCGACGAAGTTTGCCCCTAGGCTGAGCGAATCGCTTGCCAAGGCTGATCGTATTGATGTCCGGAAGTGCACGGAGACTAGGGCAACGAAGTCACGAGAAAAGTCTGCTGCTTGCAAAGTGTCGCCGTTGGCATTCGCCAAGCAGGAACTTGGGTCGAGCGTCGGTGTGCGACTGTGGCTGGAATGGGACGCTCCGATGATCCGAGCCTGTGACAGCCTCGCAGCGTATGCCGGTCTCGACGAGGCGAACTGCATCCCAGGATGGTCAAGTTTGAAATCGCTCGTTCCCGAATCCGCTTACCAGCGCGGCGGCGTGCAGTGAATTGCGATATCCCGGGAGCGCTGCCAATCAGGAAACCTTTCCGAGTGCTGTCGCTTGATGGCGGCGGCCCTTGGGCATTGATTCAGGCAAGGGCACTTGCAGCGCTTTATCCGAATGAAACGGGTCGACAGATTCTGAGACGATTCGATCTTGCGGTGGCAAATTCGGGAGGCAGCATCACTTTGGCAGGGCTGCTCAAGGATTTGAGACCGGATGAGATCGCAGATTTGTTTTTGAAGCAATCCAATCGGAATCGATTGTTCGTTAGTTGGATGTGGCCTTTTCCTTGGCTTTCACGTTGCTTCGAGGTCTTACCGCGGTGGCATGCGCGAAAGAAGCTGCCTGGCCTGATCAGCATCATGGATGAAGGGCCGAACAAAGTGGCGGATGTGTCGATGCACGATATCCCCGCAATGTGCGGGCTCGATAACCTTCGATTGATGATTGTCAGCTTTGATTATTATGGAAACCGTGGCTATTTCTTTCGATCTTACTGTTCAAAACTGCAGACTGGCGCGTCGCAGTTTGTACCGACGCTTGCTGGAGCCGTGCATGCTTCGAGCAATGCGCCCGTAAGTTTTTTCGATGAACCTGCAGAGATTGCCCCGGCCAGAGGCAAGGAGACTCCTAGACGATTCTGGGATGGTGGTATTGGCGGCTACAACAATCCGGTTCTGCTCGGAGTCGTTGATGCAATCGCGAACGGTGTGGCGCCGCGCGATATTCTTGCACTCAGCATCGGAACAGGAACCGTGTGGCGTCCTAGATACTGTGGTCCTGGTCTGCAGAAATCGGAGCGTCCGATTTATCGGGAAATGGCCAGACCCAGCGTGTTTAGAGATGTGGCGAAACTCGCGAAAGCAATACTCGGTGATCCACCGGACGCGGCATCCCTCCACGCGCACGTAATCACGAGCGAGGGTATTGACGGCGCATTGCGGATCATAAGATTGAACCCGGTGATCCGTCCTGAAATGTCATGGGAAGACAGATGGTCGATCAGTGACATTTATGGCCAACTTGCGGGAAACCGTACCGCATTGGCAAACTTTCAGACGCTGTGCGAGATGCCGATGGATGCGGTACGGCAGCATGAAGTGGAATTGATTGACGCAGCCGCTTGCGCCTGGCTGCGGGACGCCATCCCGAACCAGCCGATTCGGCAGAACTCCGACACAGCCCAGTGCGAAATCGGACATGCGAGCTTTTCCGCCGCCCGACAAGCGTGGCTAGCGCAGGTGCCCTAACGAGAGCCGTCGAATCGCGGAGATTGCTTGCATTTCGCCAACACTACTTCTCGACGAACGCCCGCTCGAACACGTAGTCGCCCGGCTCTCCGATGCCGGGGCTGACGACGAAGCCGCGCTTGTCGAGCATGGCGCGGGTGTCGGCCAGCATCGACGGGCTGCCGCAGATCATGCCGCGGTCGGTTTCCGGGTTCAGCGGCGGCAGGCCGATGTCTTCGAACAGCTTCCCGGATTCGATCAGATCCGTCAGGCGGCCACGGTTCTTGTATGGCTCGCGGGTGACGGTCGGGTAGTAGATGAGCTTCTCTTGCACCATCTCGCCGAGGAACTCGTCGTTCGGCAGGTCCTTCGTCAGGTAGTCCTGATAGGCCAGTTCACTGACCAGACGCACGCCATGGATCAGCACGACCTTCTCGAACGCTTCGTAGGTCGCCGGGTCGCGGATGATGCTCATGAACGGTGCGAGGCCGGTGCCGGTGCCGAACAGGTAGAGGTTCTTGCCGGGCTTCAGGTCATGGATGATCAGGGTGCCGACCGGCTTGTCGGAGACCAGAATCGGATCGCCGACCTTCAGGTGCTGCAGGCGCGAGGTCAGCGGGCCATCCTCGACCTTGATCGAGAAGAATTCCAGCTCCTCCTCGTAGTTCGGGCTGGCGATCGAGTACGCGCGCATCAGCGGCTTGCCGTTGACTTCGAGGCCGATCATCACGAAGTGGCCGTTCTCGAAACGCAGGCCGGACGTCCGGGTCGTGCGGAAACTGAACAGACTTTCGTTCCAGTGATGGACGCGGGTGACGGTTTCGGAAAGGTACTTGGCCATGTGTCTCGAGCGCTGAAGCGGGCAAAAGGGGCGCTAGTTTAATCGTTCGAGCGTGATCGGCAGGCGGTCCTTCGGAATCGGCAGGCTGGTGAAGTCCTGCGGCATGACGTAGCCGTCGGGCACGGTGAAGCGGAAGCGCAGCAGCAGCTGATGCAGGATCGCCTTCACTTCCATCATTCCGAAGTGCAGGCCGATGCACTTGTGGGCACCGCCGCCGAACGGCGTCCACAGGAACGGGTGGCGCTTGTCTTCGGCGCGGGCCGGGCCGAAGCGCTCCGGGTCGAACAGGTGCGGCGCCGTCCACCATTCCGGCATGTGGTGCGTCATCCACGCGCTGGTCGCCACCATCGCGCCTTTCGGCAGTCGCACGCCGTCGAATGCGCAATCGGTGGTGACGCCGCGCGGCAGCATCGGCACTGGCGCGGCGATCCGCAGCGTTTCCTTGATCGCGAGGCTGGTGTCCTCGAAGCGATCGAGATCGGCGAAGGTCAAGGCTCCGGGGCCGATCGCGCGGCATTCATCGCGCAGCCGCTCCTGCCACGCTGGCTGCCGGGCGAGCTGGTACAGGAGGTTGCTGAGGGTGATCGTCGACGTGTCGTGCGCGGCCATCAGCACGAAGATCATGTGATTGACGACGTCGTCGTCGCTGAACAGGTCGCCGTCTTCGGTGCGGGCTTCGCACAGGCGCGAGAACAGGTCCGGCCCCGGATTCGCCCGCTTGGCGGGCAGGGCCGCGCGGAAATGCCGTTCCAGCAGGCGACGGCCCTTGATCCCGGCATGCCAGCGACCGCCGGGCAGGTCGAACCGGATCAGTGACGTCGCCGCCTGCACGGTGTCGAGGAAGGCGTCGTTGATGGCATCGGCATCGCTGCCGGGCTTCTGGCCGACGAACACCTCGCTGCCGATGTTCAGGGTCATCGACTTCAGGCGCTTGAACAGCAGGCACTGGCCCGGCCGCCAGGCGTCCAGCTCGCTGGCGATGGTGGCCTGCATGCGGTCGAAGTAGCCGAGCAGCGCGTCGTGCGCGAACGCCGTGTTCATGATCCGGCGATGCAGGCGGTGCTCGTCGAAGTCGAGCAGCATCAGCCCGCGGTTGAAGAACGGGCCAATGAAGTAGGACCAGCGGGCGTTCTCGAACAGGTTGCCGCGGTTCTGCAGCACGAACTGGTTGGCATCCGGGCCGAACAGGAAATGACACTGGGTGCCGAAGGCGTCGATCTTCGCGACGGTGCCGTGGCACTCGTACAGGCGACGCAGGAAGGTGTGCGCGTCGCGGATGTAGGCGAGGCTGGAGCCGATCAGCGGCCAGCTTCGGTGATGCGGCGCTTCGCGCAGCGCTGCTGTGGAGGCGCCGGCCACCGCATCACGCGGCGCGGCAACGACATCCTCTGCGGCTGTGGCGTCGACCATCGACGCCGGACTAGTGTCCGTCATGCGGCTGCTGCTCCTCTCGCGAATCATCGGGTTGTTCTGGTTATGGCGGCGCGCGACGATGTTGTCGCGCTGCCGGCAGCAGGCCGATTCGGGAACGCGTCGCCAGCCGCTCCGCAGCGTAATTAACCAATCGGTAGATTGGCAATGCCAGCCGTGGACCGGTCGTCGCTTCGCAGGTCGTTGGGCACAAAAAACGCCGCGTCGTGGCGGCGTTCGGTGCATGCCTCGGGAATCTGCTGCGTTTCGCGGCAGCTGTGGCGCTCCTACCCGGATTCGAACCGGGGTTAAAGCCGTGAGAGGGCTCCGTCCTAGGCCTCTAGACGATAGGAGCGTCGAGGCAGGCAGCGATTATACGGGCAAAGTTTCCGGGCGTGACGGTATGCCGCGCTCGGAATTGCGGGAGGATTGCGTGGACGATCCTGCTGAATGGCGGCGTCCTCGCGTAAACTTCGCTAGACAGGGCAGGCTTTGCGTGATCACACAGGTTCGCGCCGCCACCCGAACGTCACCGAATTCCGCAATCCGAACTCCCGAGACCCGCCATCAGCGAGCCGAACCGCATCCCGCGCGACCAGCATCCGATTTCGCGCGCCAACATTTCTCCGGGCGCCCTGAAGGTGCTCTACGGCCTGAAAGACGCCGGTTACGAGGCCTACATGGTCGGCGGTGGTGTCCGCGACCTGCTGGCCGGGATCGAGCCGAAGGATTTCGACATCGCGACCAGCGCCCATCCGGACGAGATCAAGCGCGTGTTCCGCGGCTGCCGCCTGATCGGCCGCCGGTTCATGATCGCCCACGTCCGCGCCGGCGAGGAAATCCTCGAAGTCACGACCTTCCGCGGCCCGATCACGGACAGCCACGAGCGCGACGAGACCGGGCGCATCCTGTCGGACAACGTCTACGGCACGCTGGAAGAAGACGCGTTCCGGCGCGATTTCACCGTCAACGCGCTGTATTACGACATCCGCGATTTTTCGATCGTCGACTTCTGCGGCGGCGTCAACGACCTGCAGGCGCGGCAACTGCGGTTGATCGGCGATCCGGAACTGCGCTATCGCGAAGACCCGGTTCGCATGCTGCGGGCAGTGCGCATTGCCAACAAGCTCGGCTTCGAGATCGAACCGCTGAGCGCTGAGCCGATCGCGCGCCTGGCCTCGCTGCTGCGCGAGATTCCGCCGGCTCGGCTGTTCGACGAGATCCTCAAGATCTTCCTGAACCGCGATGCGCTGGCCAATTTCGAGGGCCTGCGCCGTCACGGCCTGTTCGCGGAACTGTTTCCGGGCACCGAACGTTCGATCAACGCCGCCAAGCGCGATCTGGAACTGGTGCGCATCGCGCTCACGTCGACCGCCGAACGAGTCAAGCGGGATCTGCCGGTGACGCCGGCGTTCCTGTACGGCGCGCTGCTGTGGCCGCCGTATGCCGATCGTGCCTACGAGCTCGAATTCGAGAAGGGCCACGACAGCGTGTCGGCCCAGACCCAGGCGGCGGAAGAAGTGCTGGCCAAGCAGCAGCACCGGATCGCCATCCCGAAGCGCTTCTCGCTGCCGATGCGCGAGATCTGGTCGCTGCAGCCGCGCTTCGAGGATCTGCGCCCAGGCCGTGCCAAGCGCCTGATGACGCATCCACGCTTCCGCGCAGCCTACGACTTCCTGCTGCTGCGCGCGCAGGCCGGCGAGCCGGGTTGTGCCGCGCTCGCCAACTGGTGGACGCAGGCGCAGTCCGGCGTCGTGCCGGAAGTGCCGGAAGAACTGGCCGAGATGGCGGATGCGCCGGAACCCGCCGGCGAGGGCGCGCCGAAGAAGCGCCGCCGCCGCGGTGGCCGCAACCGCCGCAAGGCCTGAGCGGCTGCGGCCGCTCGGCTGACGCCCCGTCGTTCGCGATACAGCCGGCCCCCGGTTCGATCCGATGCGCGTCTACCTCGGCCTCGGGGCCAATCTCGGCACGCCGGCGCAGCAGATCGTCGACGCGTTCGATCGGATAGCGGCCTTGCCGGACACGACCTTGCTGGCGCGATCCTCGCTGTATCGCAGTGACCCGGTCGGCCCGAAAGGCCAGCCGGACTATTGCAACGCCGCCGCCATCATCGACACCGCGCTGGCGCCGCTGGATTTGCTCGATGCGCTGCATGCGATCGAACATGCGGCCGGCCGCCAGCGCGACGGCATCCGCTGGGCTGCGCGCCTGCTCGACCTCGACATCCTGCACATTGACGGCATGACGTTGGCCGAGCCGCGTCTGACGGTGCCGCATCCGCACCTGCACGAACGCAACTGGGTGCTGGTGCCGCTGGCCGAGATCGCTCCGGCACTCGATATTCCCGGACTTGGCCCGGTCAGCGCCCGTGCGGCGGCAGCCGGCACGGCGGGTCTTCGCCTCTGGCACTGACGTTCGGAGAGGGACTCAGCCGTGCGCGCTGAGCCGGGCGAACTTGCTGCGATATCGCGCCTGCTGGTTGAGGTCCGGCGTCAGCTTCAGGGCCACGTCCAGCGCCTGCGCCGACAATCGCTGCTCGCCCTGTCGTTCCAGCAGGACCGCCATCAGGAAGAAGAAACGCGGGTCCTTCTGGTTCAGCAACACGGCGCGCCGGGCGTGGTCGTAGGCGGTGCGATCGTCATGCTCGTCGAAGGCATTCAAGGCCAGCTGGAAGTGGTAGTACGGATTCCGATCAAGCAACTGCTTGCCGCGCGTGCGGTAGAACCTGGCGAGCGAGGCATTGCCCAGCGCGTCATGGATCTGCGCGGCCGTGTTGTAGCTGAGCAGGCTGTCCGGATCGAGGCTCAGCGCCTGCGTGATCGCGATGCCGGCAGCGCGCAGCCGATCGTTCAGCAGATACAGGCTGGCGAGGTTGGTCCAGAGATACGACGCGTCCGGCAGCAGCCGCAGGGCCTGCAACTGATAGCGCAGGGCATCGGTCGACCGCTGCTGCAGCCGCAGTTCGACCGCCCGGTTGTTGTAGTACTGCGCCAGCGCGGCCTTGTCGTCGATCAGCCAGTGCGCAACGTCCGGTCGCGCTTCTTCACCGCTGACGTCGATGATCTGGAACAGCGGCGCGATGAGGTCGACCCGCGCATTGATGTGCCGATACAGCAGCAAGGTCTGGGCATCGCCGAGATCCCAGGTCGGCGGAATGTCGACCTGATTGAACTGCGCGGGAATTCCCGACGCGCGCGCCAGCGCGACGAACAGCAGCGTGTAGCTCAGGCAGTTCGCGCGACGCTCGCGAAACGCCTGTTCCGCGCTGAGGCTGGCGTCGACGTCATAGCTCAGGATTTGGCCCGGGTCGCCATGGTCGCCGCTCAGCGCCGTGGCGAGGGCTTCCGTCTTGGCCGCGATGCCGCGCTTGTTCCGTGTGGCCTGCAACGCGAACTCGCGCATGTCCTCGGTCAACGCCAGCAGCGATTCCGGCGTCTCGATCGGCTCCGCATGGGCGAAATCATGCTCGTTCGCCAGATCGGCGCCGGCCAGTACCCAGTCGACATCGGTCGATGACAGCACTGGTGGCGGCGGCAAGGTCGCGCAGCCGGCGATCGCCATCGTCAAACTCACGACACACCGGCACAGCACCCGGTGGACATGCTGCGGCAGGGCTGACCGCGGCTTCCCTTCGGCGTTCATCCGTTCTCCTCCCGGCGGCTCTGCGGCCGCGCCGCTGGCTGTGATCAGGCTACACCCGGTTTGGGGCCCGTCCAGCGCCGTTGATCCGGATTCGGCCGGCGTGCCGAAAGCCGCGTTGACGGGATGATCCGGCACGCGGTTGACGGCAGCATGCATCGCTCAAGACGCACCGGGTGGTCGGAGCGAGCCACCGTCCGGGAGCCCGAAAAGTCGCGTGATATATTTCGCGCCCTCGCAGAAACCAGACGTTCCATGACTGCCAAGCCCGCCGCGCCCAGCGCCGTCGTTCATGTGTCCGAGCTGCGCCGCATGCGCGAGGCCGGCGAAAAGATCGCCTGTCTGACCTGCTACGACGCCAGCTTTGCGCTGATCGAGGATCGCGCCGGTGTCGATGTCGTCCTGATCGGCGACTCGCTCGGCATGGTGATTCAGGGCCAGACCGCGACCACGGCCGTCACCGTCGCCGACATCGCGTACCACTCGCGTGCCGTGGCGCCGCATCTGAAGCGCGCCTTCCTGGTGGCCGACCTGCCGTTCCTGAGCTTCGCGACGCGCGACCGGGCGCTCGACGCCTCGCAGCGGCTGATGCAGGAAGGTGGGGCGAAGATGGTGAAGCTCGAAGGCGGCCGCGAACAGGCGGACATCGTCGAGTACCTCGCCGTGCGCGGCGTGCCGGTCTGCGCCCATCTCGGGCTGCAGCCGCAGCTGATCCACAAGCTCGGCGCGTTCAAGGTGCAGGGTCGTGAAGACGCCGCGGCCGAGGCGATGCTGAAGGACGCGCGCATTCTCGAAGAAGCCGGTGCCGACATGCTGTTGCTCGAATGCGTGCCGTCGAGCCTCGGCCAGCGCATCACCGAAGCCGCCCAGGTGCCGGTGATCGGCATCGGCGCCGGGCCCGACGTGTCCGGCCAGATTCTGGTGCTGCACGACATCCTGAACATCTCGCCGATGGTCACCATCGGCCGCAAGCCGCGATTCGTGCAGAACTTCATGCACGGTGCGGCGGACATCGAGTCGGCCGTGCGTGCCTACGTGCAGGCCGTGAAGAGCGGTGCCTATCCGGCGCCCGAACACTGCTTCTGAGATGACCGCGTTGGCCGGCATGTGGCCGGTGCGGCCGCTGAAGATCGGCTTGCTGCTGCTGTTTTTGCTCGTGATCGTGCGGCTCGGCTGGATGGCGGACGACGCCTACATCAGCTTCCGCAGTGTCTGGAACTGGGTGCATGGCTACGGCCTGACCTGGAACCCGGTCGAGCGGGTGCAGGCGTTCAGCAACCCGTTGTGGGTACTGCTGATCGCCGCCGTGTTCCGCATCACCGGCGAGCTGTACCTGACCGCGATGACGGTCTCGATCCTCGTGACCGTGCTGGCGGTCGCGCTCGTGCTGGCCCGGCTGGCGCGCACGCTGCCGCAGGCGCTGGCCTTCGTCGTCGTCTTGCTGAGCGCGCAGGCGATTCTGGACTTCTCGACCTCCGGCCTCGAAAACCCGCTGTCGTTCCTGCTGGCGGCGACGTTCTGCGTGCTGTGGCTGCCGTCGACGTCGGGCGAACGGCCGGTATTCCGGCTGTTCCTGACCGGCGGCCTGATGGCCCTGAACCGGCTCGATCTGATCGTGCTGGTGGCGCCTGCGCTGGCGCTGGTGCTGCTGACCGACAAGGGCGCCGGCCTCTGGCGGCGCGCGGCATTGGGTCTGCTGCCGCTGCTGGTCTGGGAGGCGTTCTCGATCGTCTACTACGGCTTCCCGTTTCCCAACACCTACTACGCCAAGCTGGCGACCGGCATTCCGCGCAGCGCCTATCTCGAGCAGGGCCTGCTGTACCTGCTTGACGCCGCCGTGCGCGACCCGGGCCTGGTCATGACCGTGCTGCTCGGTGCGGTGATCGGCGGTCGCGGGCATGCACGGCGTCCGCTGGCGCTCGGCGTGCTGCTGTATGTCGCCTACGTGGTGTCGGCCGGCGGCGACTTCATGTAGGGGCGGTTCCTGACCGCGCCGGCCTTCGTCGCGGCGATCCTGCTGGCGACGGCGGAGCCATCGACGGCGAGGCCATCGCTGCCGGCAGCCGCCGCGTTTGCGCAGCCGTTGCCGCTGGCGCTGGCCGCGCTGGTGCTGCTGGCTGCCGGAACACGGCTGGTCGGCTCGGAAGGCGGCGATCCGCCGATCCGCGCCAATGGCGTCGCCAACGAGCGCAATTTCTATGTCGCGCACACCGGGCTGATTTTCCACAGCCGCGACCGCGATGTGCCGTTCAACCATCCGTGGGCGCAGGAAGGCGTGCGGATGCGCCAAGCCCCCGGCGATCATCTTTTCGTGTTCAACACCATCGGCTTCATCGGCTACGCCGCAGGGCCGACGGTGCAGATCGTCGATCCGCTGGCGCTGGCCGATCCGTTCCTGGCGCGCCTGCCGGGCGAACAGCCGTGGCGCATCGGCCATGTCGGCCGGGTGATTCCGGATGGCTATCTGGCCTCGCTGCGCAGCGGCGAGAACCAGCTGACGTCGCCGCGCCTGCGCGAGCTGTACGACAACCTGCAACTGATCACGCGCGGCCCCCTGTTCACCGAAGCGCGCTGGGCGGCAATCTGGCGGATGAACGCCGGCATCTGGCGCACGCCGGATGCGGCGCGCTGAATCCCGGACAACGCCATTCCCGCCGCGATTGCGGCAAGCTGCGCGCCTTGTCACGTCTCCCTCACGTCGGTCATGAAAACCCTGCACACCGTTGCCGAACTGCAATCCCTCCGGGCCGACTGGCGCGCGCGCGGCGAACGCGTGGCGGTGGTGCCGACGATGGGCAACCTGCATCGCGGCCATCTGGCGCTGGTCGAGCGCGCGAAGCAACTGGCCGAGCGTGTCGTCGTCACGATCTTCGTCAACCCGCTGCAGTTCGGCCCGAACGAGGATTTCGGGCGCTATCCGCGCACCTTGCCGGAGGATCTCAAGGCGCTCGCCGGTCTTGGCGTCGATCTGGTCTACGCGCCACCGGTCGAGGAGGTCTATGTCAACGGCTTCCCGCCGGCCACGACGATCACCGTGGCGCCGCTGTCCTCGCAGCTCGAAGGCCATTTCCGGCCCGGATTCTTCACCGGCGTGGCGACGGTGGTCGCGATCCTGTTCGACTCGGTGCAGCCGGATGTCGCCGTGTTCGGCGAAAAGGACTGGCAGCAGCTTCAGATCGTCACGCGCATGGTGGCCGACCTGCGCATGGGCATCGCCATCGTCGGCCACCCGACCGCACGCGATGACGATGGCCTCGCCATGTCCTCGCGCAACCAGTATCTGAACGCCGAGGAGCGCGCGCGCGCGCCAGCCGTGCATGCCAGCCTGCAGGCCGTCGCCGCCGGTCTGCGTGCGGGGCGTCGCGACCTTGAATCGCTCTGCGACGAAGCGTGCGCCGCGCTGCGGCAGCAGGGCTTCGTGCCGCAGTATCTGGAGGTCCGGACCCCGGCGCTGGATTCGCCGATCGCGTCGACGCGCGACTTCGTCGTGCTGGTGGCCGCCGTGCTCGGCACGACCCGGCTGATCGACAACCTGCGGGTCACGCTGGACTGACCCGCGCAGGCGCAAGGCGCCTTCGCGACCGGGTGTAATCGGCCTTTCCGTTCGTCGGTCACACGGCGCCAACGGCGATTCAGGGTTGGCGTTTCGGCATAAGCTCGTTATACTTTTGCGACTTGTGGCAGTCGATTCAGTTCGTGCCGCAACGGGCGCATGTCTTTTTGGGCCGCCCTCGGTCGTTGAACTTCTTGATCCCCCGGTGCATGTCTTTTTGGGCCACCCGGATCAGCCAACCATCCAGGCCATACAAAAGGTATCCGCCATGCAACTGACCATGCTCAAGTGCAAGCTTCACCGTGCGCGTGTGACCCACGCGGAACTCGACTACGAAGGCTCCTGCGCCATCGACGGTCGTTTGCTGGACCTCGCCGGCATTCACGAGTACGAGCAGATCCAGATCTACAACGTCGGCAACGGCGAACGCTTCACGACGTACGCCATCCGGGCCGAAAATGGCAGCGGCATCATCTCGGTGAACGGGGCGGCTGCGCACAAGGCGCGCGTCGGTGATCGCGTGATCATCTGCGCGTACGCGGAAGTCGAAGCCAATGTCGCCAAGATGCACAAGCCGAAGCTTGTGTACTGCGACGAGGCCAACCGCGTGACCCGTACCGCGAACACGATCCCGGTGCAGGCGGCCTGACCTTTCGATCGCCCGATGCAGCGCACGCTGCGAACAGGCGATAGAAATCATGGCAGAACGAGGCTCAAGCTGAGTAAGCTTGGGCCTCTTTTCGTTGGGTCCCCCTACGCTCCGATGTCCGCATTGACGGAAAGCGCCGCCTGGCGCGCGCTGACGCAGCTTGCCCTGGCCGATGCCGCGGTCTCCCTGAACCAGCGTTTCGCAAGCGATCCTGACCGTGCCCGGCGCCTCGCCGCCGAAGCCTGCGGTCTGTATCTGGACTATTCCAAGCAGCGCGTCGACGATTCGATCCTGTCGGCCCTGCTGGCCTACGCCGATCAGCAACAGGTGTCGGCCGGCATCGCCCGGATGTTTGCCGGCGACGTGATCAACGCCACCGAGGGCCGCGCAGTGGGTCACGTGGCGCTGCGCGCGCCGCGCGACGCGGGCCTGACGATGGCAGGGGCGCCGGTGATGCCGGCCGTGCATGACGTGCTTGATCGCATGGCGACGTTCGCCGACGCGATCCGCAGCGGTGCCTGGCGCGGCGCGACCGGCGAGATGCTGACCGACATCGTCAACATCGGCATCGGCGGCTCCGACTTTGGTCCGCGCATGGTCTGGGATGCGCTGTCGGACCCGACCAACCGGCCGCGTGCGCATTTCGTCGCCAATGTCGATGGCGCGCAGTTGTCCGCGGTGCTCGGCGCGCTGGATCCGGCGCGCACCTTGTTCGTCGTCACCTCGAAGACCTTCACGACGCAGGAAACGATGGCCAACGCGGGCGCGGCGCGGCACTGGCTGACGGCAGCGCTCGGCGAAGCGGCCGTGGCCCGGCATTTCGCGGGTGTTTCGACGGCGCGGCAGACGGTGGAAGCGTTCGGCATCGCCCCGGCCAATGTCTTCGAGTTCTGGGACTGGGTCGGCGGCCGCTACTCGCTGTGGTCGGCCGTCGGGCTGGCCAACATGATCGCGCTCGGGCCGGGCCGCTTTCGCGAACTGCTCGCCGGCGCTCACGCGATGGACGAGCATTTCCGGCGCACGCCGCTGGCGCAGAACCTGCCCGTGCTGATGGCGCTGATCGCGTTCTGGAACTACAACTTTCTCGGCGCTTCCAGCCAGGTGATCGCCCCGTATGCGCAGCGCCTGCGCCGCTTCGTCGGGTGGCTGCAGCAACTGGAAATGGAGTCGAACGGCAAGAGCGTCAATCGCGACGGCCAGACGCTCGATTACCCGACGACGCCGGCGCTGTGGGGCGATGTCGGCACCAATGCCCAGCATGCGTTCTTCCAGATGCTGCATCAGAGCGCCGCACTCCATCCGGTCGATTTCATCATTCCGGTCAAGCCGGTGCGCGGCCTGCCGGAACAGCATCCGCTTCTCGTCGCGAACGGGCTGGCGCAGAGTGCGGCGCTGATGCGCGGCAAGGATGCCGAACAGGTGCGCGCCGAACTGAGCCGGCAGGGCCTGTCGGGCGCGACGCTGGAGGCCGCGATTCCGCACCGCGTGTTCAGCGGCAACCGCCCGAGCAGCACGCTGCTGCTGCCGCAGCTCGACGCGTTCCATGTCGGTGCGCTGTGTGCGCTGTACGAGCACCGCACCTTCGTGCTGAGCCTGCTGTGGAACATCAATGCTTTCGACCAGTGGGGCGTGGAGCTTGGCAAGCAGCTGGCGCAGCAGGTGACGATGGCGATGGGCGACGGCAGCGGTGTCGCCGCGCTCGACGCATCGACGCAGCAGTTGCTGGAGCGGGTCCATGCGCGCTGAACGCTGGCTGTTGTGGGCCGGAGCGCTGCTGCTGACCGCCTGCGCCAGCCAGCCACCGCAGCGGGTGCAGGATTTCGGGGCCGGCAACGACCGCATCGAGCTGAAGCAGACCGCGTTCTTCCCGAACGACGACCAGAGCTTCGCCGCATCGGCGCTGGCCACGCTGCTGTACACCGACGGCCTGTCGATGGTCGGCCCGGAGCAGGTCGCGCCATTCATCAATCGCAAGTTCGCCGCCGTCGACCAGCGCCCGGCACTGCTGAATGCAGCGCGCCACTTCGACCGCCTGCCGTATGTGCTGGCGCCGACCCCGGATGCCGTGTTCGCCGAAGTCAAGGCAGGGACCCCGGTGCTGGTGCTGCAGAAGCTGGCGAACTGGCGCTACTCGGTCGTCATCGGCGTCGAGCCGGTCACCAATCGCGTGATCCTGCGCTCGGGCAAGGATGGCCGCGTCTATCAGCCGCTCGAGGAATTCCTGCGCGGCTGGAAGGCCAGCGACAACTGGGCGCTGGTCGTCAGCGACGGTGTTCGGGTTGCCGCGAGCGCCACGCAGGAGCGCTGGATCGCCGCCGGCGAAGCCATGACCAAGGCCGAACGGCCCGATCTGGCCGAACGCAATGCCGAAGGCGCACTGAAGCGCTGGCCGGGTACCGTCGTGCCGTGGGTGGCGCTGGGCAATGCCCGCTACGCCGCGAAGAACTTCCTCGGCGCCCAAGAGGCCTACCTCGAATCGCTGAAGCTCAAGGCCGAGAACCCGGTGGTGCGCAACAACCTGGCGCTGGTGCTGCTGGAGCGTCACTGCGTGGATCTGGCCGAGCAGCAGGTGGCGAAAGCCATCGCCAGCGAGACCGACGCGGGCCTGAAGGCGATCTACGAGACGACGCGGGTGAAGATCAGCCAGTACGAGGGGCCGTCGATCTACTGTCCGCCGCCGGACGACGCTGAAGCGCCCATCGAATATGAGATTGCACCGTTGAATCCGGAAAAGCCGCGCGCATCGCGAGTGCGTCCGAAAGCGCCTGCGAAGCCGAAGAACTGAGCGCCGGATCGGCCAGCGCATTGCCCATCGCCACGGCGAGGTTGCGCAGCCAGCGGTGATACCCGGCGCGGCGCAGCGCCATGCCTTCGGTGCGCTGCAGATACTCGGCCTCCGTCCACGCGAACAGGTCGATGAGGCGGACAGCGTCCAGCCCGTGGCGTGGCGCAAAGTCCGGGGTGGCATCGAGCTTCGCGTAGCGGTTCCACGGGCAGACCAGCTGGCAGTCGTCGCAGCCGAAAATCCGGTTGCCGATCAGCGGCCGCAGGTCTTCCGGAATGTCGCCGTGATGCTCGATCGTCAGATACGAGATGCAGCGTCGGGCATCGAGCCGGTACGGCGCAATGATTGCCTGTGTCGGGCAGATGTCGATGCAGGCGCTGCACGAGCCGCAATGGGCGCTGACCGGGGCCTCGGCCGACGGTGCCAGCGGCAGGTCGGTGTAGATCTCGCCGAGGAAAAACCACGAGCCGGCCTCGCGATTCAGCAGCAGGGTGTGCTTGCCGATCCAGCCGAGCCCGGCGTTGCGGGCCAGCGCCTTTTCGAGCACCGGCGCACTGTCGGCGAACACGCGATAGCCATGCGGCGCGATGGCTTCCGCCATCCGCTCGGCCAGCTTCTTCAACCGGCTCCGCATCAGCTTGTGATAGTCGCGGCCCAGCGCGTAGCGCGAGATGTAGGCGGCTTCCGGGTCGGCCAGCACGGCCTCGGCGTCCTCGGCGGACGGTCGATAGTCGAGCCGCGCGCTGATCACCGTCACCGTGCCCGGCAGCAGCCGGGCCGGCGCTTCGCGCAAGCTCGCATGCTGTGCCATCCACGCCATCCCGCCATGCAGCCCGTCGTCGAGCCAGCGCTGCAGATGGGCGCTGTCGTCATCGAGCGATTGCGTGGCGATGCCGGCATCGGCGAAGCCGAGTTCACGCGCCCAGGCACGGATCTGCGCGGCCCAGTCGGCGAGCAGCGCAGCGTCGTTCGGTGACGGATCGGCGGGGTCGGGCACTTATACTGGCGCGATGGAAAACATGGCGGCGCGATTGTATTCCGCGGCTCAAGTGCGCGAACTCGACCGGCGCGCGATCGAAGACCACGGCATTCCCGGCTACACCCTGATGCAGCGCGCCGCGCGCGCGGCGTGGACCGCCGCGCGCTACCGCTGGCCGAATGCCCGATCGGTCGCCGTGTTTTGCGGGCCCGGCAACAACGGCGGCGATGGCTATGTCGTCGCCGGCCTGGCACGGGCGGATGGTTTTGCCGTGCAGGTCTTCGAATGCGATGACGCCGACCGCCGCGGCGATGCGCGGCTGGCGCGGCAGGACTGGTTGACGGTCGGCGCCGTGACCCGCTGGTCGGCCGGCACGACGACGCTGCCCGCGGTCGATCTGCTGGTCGACGCGCTCTACGGCACCGGCCTGACCCGTGCACCGGTTGGCGATGCGGCCGATGCGATCGCGGCAGTCAACGCCGCGCATCGGGCCGGCAGCGGCGTGCTGGCGCTCGACATCCCATCCGGCCTCGTCGCCGACACCGGCGCGATTCCCGGCCCGGTGGTCGAAGCCGATCTGACCGTGAGCTTCATCGCCGCCAAGCTCGGCCTGCACACCGCCTGCGGCCCGGCGGTCTGCGGCGAGGTGCTGCTCGATGATCTGGCGGTGCCGGCATCGGTACACGACGGCCTGACGCCGATCGCGACGTTGACCGACCACGCCGATCTCCAGCGCGCACTGCCGACACGCAATCGCAGCGGCCACAAGGGCACGCACGGCCACGTGCTGCTGGTGGGCGGCGATCACGGCATGGCCGGCGCGATCCTGCTGGCGGCGCGCGCAGCGCTCCGCAGCGGCGCCGGGCTGGTGACGGTGGCCACGCGCGCCGCCCATGCCGTGGCGCTCACGGCGGCGCAGCCGGACGTGATGTTTCGCAGTGTCGAATCGATCGCGGAACTGCAGCCGCTGCTGCAACAGGCCGATGTCATCGCCGTCGGCCCCGGGCTCGGGCTCGGCGACTGGAGCCGCAGGCTGTTCGATGCGGTGCTGGCCAGCGAACGGCCGAAGGTCGTCGATGCTGACGCCCTGAATCTGCTGGCGACATCGCCGCAGCGTCGCGATGACTGGGTGCTGACGCCGCATCCGGGCGAAGCCGGCCGCCTGCTGGGCATCGACACGCGAGCGGTGCAGGGCGACCGCGTCGCCGCGATCACCGCGCTGCAGGCGCGCTACGGCGGTGCGGTGGTGCTGAAAGGTGCCGGCAGCCTCATTCGAGGCACCGCGCTGCGGCTGTGCCCGTTCGGCAATCCCGGCATGGGGGTCGGCGGCATGGGCGATGTGCTGACCGGCGTCACGGCGGCAATCATCGCGCAGGGTCGGCTTGCTGGCCTCGGTCTCGAAGCGGCTGCCGCGGCGGCCGTCATGGCCCATGCCCTCGCGGGCGACCGCGTGGCGCGCGACGGCGAGCGCGGCTTGATCGCTTCGGATGTCGTCGAGGCCCTGCGCGCGGTGGTCAACCCATGAGCGACCGACGCACGCTGCGACTCGCCGACGATGCCGCGACCGAAGCGCTCGGGGCCGCGCTGGCGCTGGCCTTGCAGGGGCGGGCGGGTG
>NZ_JAKFUM010000017.1 GCF_021732705.1 Nevskia sp.
TCGAAACGCGCCCGGGCCGCCCGCAGCAGCGGAATCTCGGCCTGCGGCGCGTTCGGCTTGGTGTTCGACGCGAAGAAGCGACCGAACGCGACATAGCTGGCGCCGGCGGCGAGCACCTCGTCCGCCCGTTCGAGGCGATTGGCGCAGCTGGCGCCGACCAGCGCGTCC
Organism: Nevskia sp.; assembly: GCF_021732705.1. Classification (GTDB taxonomy): domain Bacteria; phylum Pseudomonadota; class Gammaproteobacteria; order Nevskiales; family Nevskiaceae; genus Nevskia. Next base: position 169 of record NZ_JAKFUM010000017.1, read on the forward strand.
GGTCCGAGCCGCGCGCGCGCGTCGGTCAGCGAGCCGTCGCTGGCGCCGAGATGGACCCCGTCGGCGCCGATGTCGGCGGCAAGCCGCGCATCGTCGTTGACGATGAACGCAGCGCCATGCGCCCGGCACAGCGCCAGCAGCGCTTCGGCGTTGCGGCGGCGGACATCGGGGCTGCCGTGCTTGTCGCGGTACTGCAGCAGCACCGCACCGCCACGCACGGCGGCCGCGCAGGCGGCGAGCAGGCGCGCCGGATCATCGGCCAGACCATCCGGCGTCACGGCGTACAGCCCGCGGCGAATCGGCAGGCGGCTCATGACGCGATGCGCGCGGAAGGGGGCGGGATGCGCCCCGGGATGCGCCGCCCGCGGCCGATCGCGACGGCGCGCGCGAGTGCGGCCTGGGTCCAGCGCTGGCCGGTGGCAACGGCGTCGACCGGCGCATCCGCCAGCGCCAGCCGTGCGGCGATCGCGCTGGCCAAGGTGCAGCCGGCGCCGTGGAAGGTTTCCGGCAGCCGGGGCCATTCGTGGCGGATCGGCCCGGATGTCGACGCGTTGCCAGCGGAATACAGGCGGTTGACGACCGTTTCGCCCGGCTCGTCGCCGCCGGTGATCAGCACGTGGCGGGCGCCGTCGGCCAGCAGCGCGGCGGCGCAGGCATCGAGATCGGCGGCGTCCGGCACCAGCCGGCGGGCTTCGGCCGCGTTCGGCGTCAGCACCGTCACCTGCGGCAGCAGCGCGCGGCGCAGCGCGGCCGGGAACGCGGCGGCGACCAGATCGGTGCCGCCGCCGGCGCGCAGCACCGGATCGCAGACCACCGGCAGGCCGAGCCGGGCCAGCACGGCGGCGATCACCGGGAGCTGCGCGGCGTCGCCGATCAGGCCGATCTTGACCGCCTGCGGCTGCACGTCGGCCAGCAGCACGTTCAGCTGCTCGGCCAGCAGCGCGGCGTCGGTCGGGATGACGCGGCGGACGTTGCGGCTGTCCTGCACGGTCAGTGCGGTGATCACGCCGACACCATGGACGCCGTGCGCCGCCAGCGTTTCAAGATCGGCCTGCAGCCCGGCACCGCCGCCCGGGTCGTGGCCGGACAGGCACAGCACGATGGGAGGCTTGGAGGAGGACTTCAATGGCGGCTTCAGCGGGCGCGGCGCAGGCATGGTCACAGGATAGCGGCTGGGCCTCCGGCGGGCCGTGCGGCGGCGCGGCGGCCATCATTGACATTCATCAACGCCCGTGTGTTCGGCGAGCTCGCGGGGGCCGACATCGAGGGCTTGACAGATGGAATCCGACAAGAAATCGGCCAATGACTTATGCACACGAAAATCTTGACATCCGCGGCAGGCCACGTCGCACCGACACAAAACTGCAAAAATCCTTGAAAAACAGCGTAAATCATTGATTGAAAACAAGTAAAGCAGGTGGTCACATTTTGCGCGCAGGGCTAAAAATCCATGTGAGGACGATCACTTAGCCCACCTCCACAAAGCTTGTGCACACGGTTATCCACAGATTCTGTGTGCAGACCGAGCTTTCCCATTGTTTTCAGCAATTAACGTCGGTTTCTTCATGTGACGACGAGTTTTGCCCCGTCTTAGTGCAGGTCGGCCAGATAGCCGCTGCCGAGCTGCTGCATCTGCTGTTCGATGCGGCTCGCGCGGCTCAGCACATAGCTTGAAGGACGGTCCACTTTCAGCCGCATCGGGTTCGGCAGCACCGCCGCCAGCAGCGCGGCTTCGCGCCGGGTCAGCCGCGACGCCGGCTTGCGGAAATACGCCTGCGCGGCCGCTTCCACGCCGTAGATGCCGGGGCCGAACTGGGCGATGTTGAGATAGACCTCCAGCACCCGCCGCTTCGGCCACAGCGCTTCGATCAGCAGGGTGTAGCCGACTTCGAGCCCCTTGCGGATGTAGCTGCGACCGGACCACAGGAACAGGTTCTTGGCGGTCTGCTGGCTGATCGTCGATGCGCCGCGGACCCGGCGCGAGCGCTGGTTGTGGTCGATGGCCTTGTCGATCGCCTCGAAATCGAACCCCCAATGCTCGGGGAATTTCTGGTCCTCGGCGGCGACGGCGGCCAGTGCCGCGGCCGGCGCGATCCGGTCCCACGGCACCCAGGCGTAGCGGACCTCCGGGGCGTCCGACGCCAGCATGAAGGCGCTGGTCAGCGGCGGCACCACGCGCAGCAGCAGCACCTGCAGCACCGCGAACGCCGCGAACAGCAGCGGCGCGATCAGCAGCCAGCGCAGGGCACGCGTCATCGGCGATCCGGACCGGCGTCGGGCCCGGCATCGGTCGGGCGGTCGTCGGCGCGGCGGTCGCGCGGGGCCGGGCCATCGACCAGGCTTTCCGGCAGGCTGTAGACCGGCAGGCTCCAGTTCCAGACGATGGCACCGAGGCGGAACGCCGCGATCGTCACCATGCCGAGCACGGTCGCCGGCAGCCGCGGCATGCCGAAGCGCAGCGCCACGACATAGGCGGTGGCGCCGACGATCACCGCCACCGCATAGAGCTGGCCCTTCTTCAGGATCATCGGGATGTCGTTGCACAGCACGTCGCGCAGCAGGCCGCCGAAGCTGCCGGTGATGGTCGCCATGATCACCACGATCAGCCCGGAAAACCCCGCCTTTTCAGCGACCTGCGCGCCGGCGATGGAAAAGAACGCGAGCCCGATGGCATCGGCGAGCTGCAGGGTCTGCAGCGGCGGCCGGGCCCAGCGGGTGTACGGGATGGTGGCGAGGGCTGCGCCGATGATCACGACGACATACAGCGGATCGGCGATCCAGAACACCGGATGGCGGTCGAGCAGCAGATCGCGGATGGTGCCGCCGCCGGTCGCGGTAACCAGCGCGATGACCACCACGCCGAGCATGTCGAGCGACTTGCGGCCAGCCGCGAGCGCGCCGCTGATCGCGAACACGGCCGCGCCGATGTAGTCGAGGAGGTGCAGGATCATGCTGGCGCGAAGCTTACCGTGCGCGCCGCCGACCGCGCGCCGTCGCGCGTCTCGTTCGGCAAGTCGCAGCCACCCGGCCGACCGTTCAGCCGGGCAATTGCGGTGACGAGCCTACGGCGCGATCGCCACCGGCTTGCCGTCCTGCTTGTAGACGACGCCGCCCTTCATCACGAACGCCGGCGCTTCGAGGATCGCGATGTTGGCCAGCGGGTTGCCGCTGACGGCGACGAGGTCGGCGTAGTGGCCGGCGCTGACGCTGCCGACATCCTTGCTGCGGCCGAGCAGGTCAGCCGCGCTCGAGGTCGCGGCCTTGATCGCCTGCATCGGCGTCTGGCCCCATTCGACGTGCTTCGCGAACTGCTTGCCGTTGTCGCCATGCGGGTAGACGCCGGCATCGGTGCCGTACGCGATCTTGACGCCGGCCTGCACCGCCTTCCGGAAGTTCTCGCGCTGCACGCGGCCGACGATGCGTTCCTTGTCGAGAATCTTCTGCGGGTAGTTCAGCCGCGCGTACTCGGCGAGGATGTAGTCGTCGTCATAGATGTCGCTGACCAGATAGGTGCCGCGCGCCTTCATCAGCCTGATGCCTTCGTCGTCGAGCAGGCTGCCGTGCTCGATCGAGTCGACGCCCGCGCGCACCGCCATCTTGATGCCCTCCGCGCCGTGGGCATGGGCGGCGACCTTGCGGTCCCAGCGATGCGCCTCGTCGACCAGCGCGTTCATCTCCTCCTGCGTGTACTGCGGCGCGCCGACCGAATCCTCCTCGCTGAGCACGCCGGCGGTGGCGACCATCTTGATCACCTCCGCGCCGTACTTGACCTGCTCGCGCACCTTCAGGCGCACCGCTTCGACGCCATCGGCCACGCCGCTGAAGCCGTCGATGCGCAGATACGGCGAGCCGCCGGTGAAATCGCCATGGCCACCGGTGGCGCCGATGGCATGCGCCGCCGGCACGATGCGCGGCCCGCGCGCCATGCCGTCGTCGATCGCCCGCTTGAGTGCCACGTCGACGAAATCGCCGGCGCCGAGGTTGCGGATGGTGGTGAAGCCGGCCAGCAGCGTGCGTTCGGCGTAGACATGGGTGCGCACGGCGTCGTCGATCGCGCTGTTGCGCACCAGCGACTGGTAATAGTCGCCCGGGTTGCCGGTGATGTGCGTGTGGCAGTCGATGAAGCCGGGCAGCAGCGTGGCATTGCCGAGATCGATCACCTCGGCACCGGCCGGAATCGCCAGCCCGCTGCCGGCGGCGACGATGCGGTCACCCTCGATCAGCACCACGGCATTGGCGATCGGCTTGTCGGCAAGACCATCGATCAGGAACGCGGCCTTGACCGCGCGCAGCTTCGGCGCCGCGGCGCTCGGCTCGGCGGCGACGGCAGGAAAGATGGCAGCGGCCAGCAGCACGGCGGCGCACAGCCGCGTGGAAAACGGATTCACGAGGGGAAACTCCGAAAGAGGGGATACCGCCGCCGATATGACAGGACCGGCATGCGGATGCGCAAGGGCCGTGCCGCAGCGATCCGCGTGGCGGCGGTCGGCCGTCAGCCGCGCGCGATCTCGCGGAACGCCGACAGCAGCTTCAGCGCCTTGCCGCCGCCGAAGGTATGGTCATCGACCGGCGCGTCGAGATACGGGCTCCAGGCCGCGAAATCGGCCGGCGACAGGTCGCGCGTGTCCCGGAAACCCATCGCCCACTGGTCGAAGCTGCGCGCCGCGATTGGCGCCTGCGCCAGCTTGATGAGGTTGCGATGCCGCCGGTCGTGCAGGATCGTCTCGTACAGCGCCAGCACCGCCGTCTCGGGGCCTTCCATCACCTGGATGAAGCTGCCTTCGCGGTACAGCAGCATGCCGGTGATTCCGGCGCGCTCGTTGTTGACGCGGCTGGTCTTCAGCAGGCCCGCGAGATCGGCGCTGCTCATCAGCTCCGTGGCGGCGCTGCAATACGCGATGTAGATCATCCCCGACACGGCATCCTGCCTCGCTTTCATGAACGTTCATGAAATGCTAGCGAAGCGGCGGATGGTTATGCAGATTTCCGACGCCGTGATGCCGTCGTCGGCACGCGAGCCCTGCGGCGAGGGACCCGCAGGCTTCTTGCGGGATCGCCGCCAAGGCGAGCGGGGCGGATTCACTTCGGCGTTGGGATCAGACCGGCAGCCCGAGGTTCTTCCACAGCCGCATCGTCGGCTCGACCTGATTGAGCGTGTAGAAGTGAATCCCCGACGCGCCGCCCTTGAGCACGGTCTCGCTCAGGCGGGTGACGACGTCGAGGCCGAAGTCCTGCAGCGCGGCCTTGTCGTCCTGCAGCTGTTCGAGGCGCAGTCGCACGTAGCGCGGGATGTCGGCGCCGCAGGCGGCGGAGAAGCGCGTCAGCTGCGCGTAGTTGGTGATCGGCATGATGCCGGCGATCACCGGAATGGTGATGTTGGCTTTTGCACACCGTTCGAGGAAATCGAAGTAGGCGTCGGCAACGTAGAAATACTGCGTGATCGCGGCGTGAGCGCCGGCGTCGACCTTGCGCCGGAAGGCATCGAAGTCGGCTTCCGGGTTCTTCGCCTGCGGGTGCATCTCGGGGTAGGCGGCGACTTCGAGTTCGAAGGCGTCGCCATGGGTTTCGCGAATGAACGACACCAGTTCGCTGGCGTAGTGGAAATCGCCGGGTGCGCCGGTGCCCATCGCGGTCGCCGGCAGATCGCCTCGCAGTGCCACGATGCGCTTGACGCCCGCCGCCTTGTAGCGATCGAGCAGGGCCGCGATCTTGGCGCGCGACGAACCGACGCAGGTCAGATGCGGCGCCGCTTCGATGCCGGTGTTCTCGACGACCTTGACCACGGTGTCGTAGGTGCCGTCCTGATCGGAGCCGCCGGCGCCGTAGGTCACCGAGAAATACTTCGGATGCACCGCGGCGAGGGCGGACGCGATGCCGGGCAGCTTGGCGATGCCTTCCGGCGTGCGCGGCGGGAACAGTTCGAATGAAAACTGCGTTTCGTGAGGGGTGAGGGGTGAGGCGTGAGGCGTCATGAGGCGTCCTTCTTGACCTTGAGCGAGTTGATGAGGCCGCCGAGCTTGGCGAACACCTTGTCCAGCGCCTCATCGAGATCGTCGTCATCGCCGAGCATCAGCAGGCGTCGCGCGATCTGAACCTGCGTTTCCACTTCAGAGAGCGATCCGCGGGCGACATACAGGAAATGAAGCAATTCGGCCCGCGATCTGCGGGCCGAACCTTCTGCGATGTTGGATGGAACGCTGACGGCAGCGCGGCGAATCTGTGCCGTCAAGCCGAAGCGTTCGTCGGGAGGGAACGAGGCGCTTGCGCGGTAGACGACAGCAACCAGATCAATGGCATCACGCCAAACCTCGAGATCATGGTGCCGCCGCGTTTCCCGCCTCACGCCTCACCCCTCCCGCCTCACTCATCAATAGCGGTAGTGATCCGGCTTGTACGGACCTTCGACCGGCACGCCGAGGTAGTCGGCCTGCTCCTGCGTGAGCTTGGTCAGCTTCACGCCGATCTGCTCCAGATGCAGCGCCGCCACTTCTTCGTCGAGCTTCTTCGGCAGACGGTAGACCTTCTTCTCGTAGACGTCCTTGTTCTTCCAGAGGTCGATCGCGGCCAGCGTCTGGTTCGAGAACGAGTTCGACATCACGAACGCCGGGTGGCCATGGGCGCAGCCGAGGTTGATCAGACGGCCTTCGGCCAGGATGTAGATGCTGCGGCCGGTGTCGCTGAACGAGTAACGGTCGACCTGCGGCTTGATCTGGTCGCGCGTGGCGGCCGGATCCTGATTCAGGCGATCCATCTGGATCTCGTTGTCGAAGTGGCCGATGTTGCAGACCAGCGCGTTGTTCTTCATCGCCTTCATGTGCTCGAGGCTGATGATGTCCTTGTTGCCGGTGGCCGAGACATAGATGTCGGCAAACGGCAGCACGTCTTCGATCGTCTTCACTTCGAAGCCTTCCATCGCCGCCTGCAGGGCATTGATCGGGTCGACTTCCGAGACGATCACGCGGGCGCCGAGGCCACGCAGGCTGAACGCCGAGCCCTTGCCCACGTCGCCATAACCGGCGACGAAGGCGACCTTGCCGGCGATCATCAGATCGGTGGCGCGCTTGATGCCGTCGGCCAGCGATTCACGGCAGCCGTACAGGTTGTCGAACTTCGACTTGGTCACCGAGTCGTTGACGTTGATCGCCGGCACCAGCAGCTTGCCCGCTTCGAACATCTGGTACAGGCGGTGCACGCCGGTGGTGGTCTCTTCGGCGACACCGCGCCAGGCGGCGGCGACCTTGGTCCAGTAGCCCGGGCGCTCGGTCTTCGTGCGGCGCAGCAGGTCCTTGATCACCTGCTCTTCATGGTTGCCCGACAGCGTGTCGATCCAGTCCGAGCCGGCTTCCATCTCGACGCCCTTGTGGATCAGCAGCGTCACATCGCCGCCGTCGTCGATCACCAGTTCCGGGCCACCGAGCGAGCCGTCCGGCAGCACGTGGGTGACGCAGTCCAGCGTGCAGTCCCAGTACTCTTCGAGGCTTTCGCCCTTCCACGCGAACACCGGCGTGCCGGCGGCGGCCACGGCAGCCGCGGCGTCGTCCTGGGTCGAGAAGATGTTGCAGGAAGCCCAGCGCACATCACCGCCGATCGCCTTCAGCGTCTCGAGCAGCACGGCGGTTTCCTTGGTCATGTGCAGCGAGCCGGTGACGCGGACGCCCTTCAGCGGCTGCAGCGGCGCGTACTTCTTGCGGATCGCCATCAGGCCGGGCATTTCTTCCTCGGCCATGCGGATGCGCTTGCGGCCGAATTCGGCCAGCGACATGTCGCGGACCTTGAAATCGGCGACGCCGTTCTTGTGGGGGGTGGTGACGGAATTCATTACAGCGCTCATGAGCATCGCTCCAGTAAATGATTCGAAGGAATATTCGATTGGCAATTCGTTCGGACTGGGCGCCGTTGCTGAACATCCAACCGTGAGCCTGGCCGTTCTTCCGCGACGGTCGCAGCGCCCCTCACAGTGCGTGGGGCGAGTATATCCGCCTATGCGGATAAAGGGATAGACCGCCAATCCGCCGTTCGCTGCCGGTCCCGCCCGGGTTGCAGAGCCGCCCGGAACGCCCGTGCGACGGCGAAATCGGCATCGCTCTTGCTGCACGCAAGCCATGGACGACAAGCCCCCGATCCCCGCCGCCGACCCCCGTTCCGCCCGCAATGCCGCCGACGCGCCGCTGCGCGAGAACGTGCGGCGGCTCGGCATGACCATTGGCGATCTGCTGGCCGAGCAGCAGGGCTCGGCGTTCCTCGAAGGGGTGGAAACCGTCCGCACCACCGCGATCCGCCGTCGCGACGGCGCGGCCAGCGCCCATGAGCTGTCGACCCTGCTGTCCGGCCTGCCGGTGGCGCAGGCCGAAGCGCTGACCCGCGCGTTCTCCGCGTATTTCCAGGCCGTCAACATCGCCGAGCGCGTGCATCGCATCCGCCGTCGGCGCGATTACGAGCGCGAAGGCACCGCGCCGCAGCCGGACGGCCTGAAGGACACGCTGGCCCGGCTGAAGGCGGCCGGTGTCAGCGCCCGCGAGCTGCTGCTGTGGCTCGGTCGGCTCGATGTCGAACCGGTGTTCACCGCCCATCCGACCGAAGCGGTGCGCGGCTCGATTCTGGAGAAGGAACAGGAAATCGTCCGGTGTCTGGTCAACGAATTCGACCCGAGCCTGACGCCGCCGGAACGCGCCGCCGACTGGGGCCGCCTGCGCATGGCGCTGACTGCGAGCTGGCAGACGCGCGAAACCGCCGCCGTCCGCCCGAGCGTGCAGGACGAGTGCGAGCACGTCGGCTTCTATCTCGGTGGCGCGGTCTACAACATCGTCCCGGCGTTCTACGAAGCGTTCGAGGACGCGATCCGCAGCGTCTACGGCGCCGAGGTCGACATGCCGCGCGTGCTGCGCTTCGGCTCCTGGGTCGGCGGCGACATGGACGGCAACCCGAATGTCGGTGCCGCGACCATTGCCGCCACGCTGGCCAGCCAGCGCGAACGGATTCTCGATCGCTACGCGGCCGAAGTCGCGGAACTGGCCGGCACCTTGAGCCAGACCGCGGACCGGGTCGACATCGCCGGTGAACTGGGCCGGCGCACGGCCGCCTACCGCAGCCTGCTGCCGAACGCCGTCATCCGCCCGCGCCACGAGGACATGCCGTATCGCGTGTTCCTGACCCTGGTACGCGAGCGCCTGAAGGCGACCGCCCGCGATGGCGACGGCGCCTACGAATCCGCCGCGAGCTTTCAGGCCGACATCGAACTGGTCGCCGAAAGCCTGCTCGCCGGCAAGGGCCTGCACGCCGGCTGGTACGCCGTGCGCCGCCTGCTGTGGCGGGTGCGGACCTTCGGCTTCCATCTGGCGCGGCTCGATTGCCGGCAGGACTCGCGCATCCACGCCAAGGCAATCGCCGCGCTGCTCGACGACCCGGCCTGGCCGGATCTCGATGCCGACACGCAGGCCGAACGCATCCGGCCGTACGCCGGCCACAGCCTGGTGTTCCGCGGCACGGACGACGACACCGCCACGCGCTGCACCGCCGTGTTCGCGACACTCGCCGAATCGGTCGAGCGCTACGGCCGCGATGCCGTCGGCCTCTACATCATCAGCATGGCGCAGCGGGCCGCGGACGTGCTGAGCGTGCTGGCGCTGGCGCGCCACGGCGGCTTCGTCGACCGGCGCCGCGCCGTGCCGCTCGACATCGCGCCGCTGTTCGAAACGGTGGATGACCTCAAGCGCGGGCCGGACACCTTGCGCGCACTGTTCGGCGATCCGGTCTACCGCGCGCATCTCGTGGCCCGCGGCAACCAGCAGATGGTGATGCTCGGCTATTCGGACAGCGGCAAGGACGGCGGCACGGTGGCATCCCGCTGGGGCCTGCAGCGGGCGCAGGTCGAACTGCTGGAAGTCGCACAGGCCGCCGGCATCCGCCTGGCGTTCTTCCATGGTCGCGGCGGCTCGGCCAGCCGCGGCGGCGGCAAGATCACCCCGGCCTTGATGTCGAGCCCGCGCGGCTCGGTGTCCGGCGCCTTGCGCGTGACCGAACAGGGCGAGGTGATCCACCGCAAGTACGGCATCCGCGCACTGGCGCTGCGCAGCCTCGAACAGATCGTCGGCGCGACCTTGCGCGCATCGATGCGCCCGCGGCTGGCCGAACCGCGCGAAGCCGACTGGCGCGCGACCATGACATCCATCGCCAGTCACAGCCGCACGGCTTATCGCGGGTTCGTTGACGCGCCGAACTTCGTCGACTACTTCCGGCTGGCGACGCCCATCGACGTGATCGAGAAGATGACGCTCGGCAGCCGCCCGAGCCGCCGCGGCACCATGGTCGGCGTCGAGTCCTTGCGCGCCATTCCGTGGGTCTTCGCGTGGACCCAGTGCCGCGCCGTGCTGACCGCCTGGTACGGCCTCGGCAGCGGCCTGGAACGCGCCGCCGCCGAACTCGGCGAAGACCGCCTGTTCGAAATGGCGCGCGACTGGGCGTTCTTCCGCGTGCTGCTCGACGACACCGACATGGTGCTGGCCAAGTGCGACCTCGACATCGCCGAACGTTTCTCGCGGCTGTCCGGAGGCCTGCACGCCCGCTTCTTCCCGATGATCGCCGCCGAATTCGAACGCACCCGCCACTGGGTGCTGCGCCTGAGAGGCGAAGACAGCCTGCTGGCCAGCGAACCAAAGCTCGCCGAATCGATCCGCCTGCGCAACCCGTACGTCGACCCGATCAGCTTCCTGCAGGTCGACCTCCTCGCCCGCTGGCGCGACACCGGCAGCAGCGACGACGCCCTGCTGCGCGCGCTCGTCGCCACCGTCAACGGCGTCGCCCAGGGGTTACAGAACACGGGGTGAGGCAGCGCGCTTGCGAGGCACTGCCTCGCGCGCTGCCGAACGCCATTTCTGCCGGGGGTGAGCTTCGGCACGCTTGCGGAGCACTGCTCCGCGCCGAAGCGAACGCCTGCTGAGCCGAAGGCGAAGCAGGCCGGGGCGCCATCTCCTTCCGGGAACTCTCGCGCCGAAGCGAACGCCTGCTGAGCCGAAGGCGAAGCAGGCCGGGGCGCCATCTGCTTCCGGGAACTCTCGCGCCGAAGCGAACGCCTGCTGAGCCGAAGGCGAAGCAGGCCGGGGTGCCATCTGCTTCCGGGAACGCTCGCGCCGAAGCGAACGCCTGCTGAGCCGAAGGACCGCACCGTGCGCGCGCTCGCGGCGGGAGCATCGAGCCAAACGTCCCATCATCGGAACGCTAGTGACGCCCGCCGCCAACAGGTTCAATCTCTGCCTGCGGCCGTGCGCTGCTGCTCGCCACGGCTGACAAGACCAAAACGATAAGTCGTGTCCGAGAGAGGAGAGCGCCATGAGTGCAGTAGCTGCCGCTGCCGTAGCCCCGGTCGTGTCCCGTGATTCCGTCGATGCCGTGCCGCTGGCCGACATCGATGTTTCCCATCCCGACCTCTGGGTCAACGACAGCCATTGGCCGCTGTTCGCCCGGCTGCGCCGCGAAGACCCGGTGCATTACTGCGCGAACAGCCTGTTTGGGCCGTACTGGTCGGTCACCAAGTTCAAGGACATCATGAATGTCGAGACGCACCCGGAGATCTATTCCTCCGCGTTCAGTCACGGCGGCATCACGATCTTCGATACGAACAAGGTCGCGTCGCTGCCGATGTTCATCGCCATGGACCCGCCGATCCACGACGAGAAGCGCAAGGTCGTGCAGCCGATCGTCGCCCCCGACAACCTGGCGCGGATGGAAGCGCTGATCCGCAGCCGCACGGCGGCCGCGCTCGATCAACTGCCGGTCGGTGAAACCTTCGACTGGGTCGAGCGGGTGTCGATCAACCTGACCACCCAGATGCTGACCACGCTGTTCGACTTCCCGTTCGAGGATCGCGACAAGCTGCCGTTCTGGTCCGATCTGGCGACCACGATTCCCGGCCCGGGCGGCATCGTCGAAACCGAGGAGGAACGGATGCGGCTGCTCGGCGAGTGCGCCCAGTACTTCGCGCGGCTGTGGAACGAGCGCGTCAACGCCGCACCCGGCAACGATCTGCTGTCGATGATGGCGCACGATCCACGCACCCGGTCGATGACGCCGGAAGAGTTCCTCGGCAACCTGATGCTGCTGATCGTCGGCGGCAACGACACCACCCGCAACTCGATGACCGGCGGCGTTATTGCCCTGCACGAGCACCCGGCCGAGTACGCCAAGCTGTGCGCGGACCCGTCGATCATCGGCACATCGATGATTTCCGAGATCATCCGCTGGCAAACGCCGCTGGCGCACATGCGCCGCACGGCTGTGGCCGACACTGTGCTCGGCGGCAAGCAGATCAAGGCGGGCGACAAGGTGATCATGTGGTACGTCTCCGGCAACCGCGATCCGGAGGCGATCGACCAGCCGGACCGCTTCCTCGCCGATCGTCCGCGCGCCCGCCAGCACCTGTCGTTCGGCTTCGGCGTGCACCGCTGCGTCGGCAACCGGCTGGCCGAACTGCAGTTGAAGATTCTCTGGGAGGAACTGCTGGCCCGCTGGCCGCGGCCGGGGCAGATCGAGGTGATGGGCGCACCGCGCCGGGTGCCGTCACCGTTCGTGAAGGGTTACGAATCGTTGCCGGTGCGGATCAATCGCTGATCCGCGTCATCCGCCGCGCCCCGACCGTCCCGATCCCGCACCCGAACCCTTTCACGCCATGTCCAAGATCATCTTCATCGCCCACGACGGCAGCCGCCGCGAAGTGCCCGGCACCGACGGCGAATCCCTGATGGAAGCCGCCATCGGCAACCGCGTGCCCGGCATCGACGCCGACTGCGGCGGCAGCTGCGCCTGCGCCACCTGCCACGTCACGATCCTCGAACCCTGGCAGTCGAAGCTGACGCCGATGGGCAAGGACGAGCGGGCGATGCTCGAAGCGGTATCCGACCCGGACCCGACGTCCCGGCTGGCCTGCCAGATCCGTTTCAGTGCGGCGCTCGACGGGATCGAGGTGCGAACGCCGGCCAGTCAGCACTAAGCCGCCATCATGACGAAAGCCGGCTCGCGCCGGCTTTCGTTCACTGCAACCGCGAGAGGCTTGCGGCTTACTTCAGCTTCTTCGCCGCATCCTTCAGCGCTTCGGCCTTGTCGGTCTTTTCCCACGAGAACGCGGTGAAGGTTTCGCCGTTGGCCAGCGTGACGTCGTACGGCTTGCGACCGAAGTGGCCGTAGGCGGCGGTCTGCTGGTACATCGGGTGGATCAGGTCGAGCATCTTGATGATGCCGCCCGGGCGCAGGTCGAAATGCGCGCGCACGAGCTTTTCCAGTGCCGCATCGCTGACCTTGCCGGTGCCGAACGAGGTGACGAAGATCGAGGTCGGCTCGGCCACGCCGATCGCGTACGACACCTGCACTTCAACCTTCGACGCCAGACCGGCGGCGACCAGGTTCTTCGCGACATAGCGCGCGGCGTACGCGGCCGAGCGGTCGACCTTCGAAGGATCCTTGCCCGAGAACGCACCGCCGCCGTGACGAGCCCAGCCGCCGTAGCTGTCGACGATGATCTTGCGGCCAGTCAGGCCGCAGTCGCCGACCGGTCCGCCGATCACGAAGTTGCCGGTCGGGTTGATGTGGAACTTGGTCGCCTTGCTGATCCACTTGGCCGGAATCACCGGCTTGATGATCGACTCCATGACCGCTTCGCGCAGGTCCTTGAGCTTGATGTCCGGGCTGTGCTGGGTCGACAGCACGACGGCATCGACACCGACCGCTTCACCGTTCTCGTAGCGCAGCGTGACCTGCGACTTGGCGTCCGGGCGCAGCCAGGCGAGACCGCCCTTCTTGGCCTTGCGGATCTTGGCCTGCTGCTCGACCAGTCGATGCGAGTAGTAGATCGGCGCCGGCATCAGTTCCTTGGTTTCGTCGCAGGCGTAGCCGAACATCAGGCCCTGGTCGCCAGCGCCGATCTCTTCCGGTGCCTTCTGCTTCTTTTCGGTGCCGTCGACACCCATCGCGATGTCCGGCGACTGCTTGCCGATGATGTTCAGCACGCCGCAGGTCGAGCCGTCGAAGCCGACGTCGGACGAGTTGTAGCCGACATCGTTGATGACCTTGCGCACCAGCGCTTCGAGATCGACCCAGGCCGACGTCGTGACTTCGCCGGCGACGATCGCGACACCGGTCTTGACGAGGGTTTCGCAGGCGACGCGGGCGCGCTTGTCCTGCGTCAGGATGGCGTCGAGCACCGCATCAGAAATCTGGTCCGCCAGCTTGTCCGGGTGGCCTTCAGAGACGGATTCGGAGGTGAAGAGATAGCTGCTGGATGGGGTGCTCAAAGCGGTCTTCCTCGGGTGATCTGTTTATGCGGATAAGCCGATAGCTTAAGTCAAACGTTTCGGGTATGCACCGACCGGCCGGCTTAGCGGCGGACGGGCGGGCCGGCGCGGATCGAGGGCTAGAATGCCCGGCGATTCAGGACTGTCGACCGATTGTCGTCGACGGAACGGCCTTCGGGCCAATGCTTACCTCAGAATTTCCGGAGCTTGCGATGGTTCAGACCCCCTCCAGCATGTTGCCGCTCGGCACGCCGGCCCCCCAGTTTGTCCTGCCCGATGTCGTCAGCGGGCTCGAGGTTTCGCTGGCCGACCTGAAATCCAGCCATGCGACGGTGGTGATGTTCATCTGCAATCACTGTCCGTACGTCATTCATGTGCGCGACGGCCTGATCCAGCTGGCGCAGGACTACCGGACGCGCGGCGTGTCGTTCGTCGCGATCAGCAGCAACGATGTCGAGCATTACCCGGCCGATGCGCCGGACAAGATGCGCGAGCTGGCGCTTTCGCAGCAGTTTCCGTTTCCTTATCTGTATGACGAGACGCAGGCGGTGGCGAAGGCGTTCCTCGCAGCCTGCACGCCCGATTTCTTCGTGTTCGACAGCGAGCTGAAGCTCGCCTACCGCGGGCAGCTTGACGATTCGCGACCGGGCAACGGCAAGCCGGTGACCGGGGCGGCCATGCGCAGCGCGATCGATGCCTTGCTGGCCGGCGCGCCCGTCGATGAACACCAGATTCCGAGCGTCGGCTGCAACATCAAGTGGAAGCGCACGTGAACGTCGATCCGGCATCGGCATCGGCACCGACGATGGATTTCGAGTTCGATCTGCTGGTGCTGGGCGGTGGCAGCGGCGGCATCGCCACGGCGCGGCGCGCGGCACAGCATGGCGCGCGCGTGGCGCTGGTCGAATCCGGGCGCCTCGGCGGCACCTGCGTCAACGTCGGCTGCGTGCCGAAGAAGCTGATGTGGCACGCCGCGCAGATTGCCGAGATGGTGCACGACGCGAACGGCTACGGCTTCGACATCGGCTCGGTGGCGCATGACTGGGCGCGGCTCAAGCAGCGGCGCGATGCCTATGTGCAGCGCCTCAACGGCTTGTATGCCGAAGGCCTGGCGAAGGATCGCATCACCGTGGTCGCGGGGCGTGGCCGCGTGATCGATGCCCACACGGTCGAGCACGAGAGCCGCCGGCTGCGCGCGCGACACCTGTTGATCGCCACTGGCGGCAAGCCGCGCTGGCCCGAGATCCCGGGGGCCGAACACGGCATCGACTCCGATGGCTTCTTCGCGCTCGAGCATTGCCCGAAGCGGGTGGTCATCGTCGGCTCCGGCTATATCGCCGTGGAGTTGAGCGGTGTGCTGCAGGCGCTGGGCGCCGAGGTCACGCTGATCGCGCGCGGGGAGCGTCTGCTGTCCCATTTCGATGCGATGCTGGGCGACGAGCTGCTGCAGCAGATGCAGGATCACGGCGTGACCGTGCTGCGCGGTCGACAGCTCGCCAGCGTGGCGCTGCAGGGAACCGAGCGGCAGCTGACGCTGGCGGACGGCACCATCGTGCGCTGCGACTGCCTGCTGTGGGCCACTGGGCGCGTGCCGAACAGTCGCGACTGCGGCCTGGCAGAAGTCGGTGTCGCCATGGATGACGCCGGCCATGTGCAGGTCGATGCCTGGCAGACCACGAACATCGCCAGCATCCACGCGGTGGGCGATGTGGTCGGCCATGCCACGTTGACCCCGGTTGCCATTGCAGCCGGTCGGCGGCTCGCAGATCGCCTGTTTGGCGGCAAGGCGGGCCGCAAGCTCGATTACGACAACATTCCATCCGTGGTCTTCAGTCATCCGCCGATCGGTTCGGTAGGAATTTCTGAAGTCGAGGCCAGGGCTCGTCACGGCGATGCCGTCACCATCTACCAGACCCGCTTCAAGGGGCTTTACTACGGCGTGCTCGACCACAAGCGCGAGACCCGGATGAAGCTGGTCTGCGTGGGCGACGAGCAGCACATCGTTGGCTTGCACGTGATTGGAGCAGGTGCCGACGAGATGTTGCAGGGCTTCGCCGTGGCCGTGCGCATGGGCGCCACGAAACGTGACTTCGACGATACGCTGGCGATTCATCCGACGGCAGCGGAAGAGTTCGTCACCCTGCGTTGATGACAGATTTGTGAATCGGGGCCGTTATCGGGAAAGCGCGCGTCACGAGCCGTTTTTAGCTATGTAAATCACCGTAATGGCACGAAAAATATTGCCTTTTGCTTGCTTGCTTATTTCAAGGGTCCCTCGCTAGTATTCGCGCTTCCCCGGTCCGCCGGGATCGGTTGGTGCAACTCTTGCGAGCACTGACAGCGCGATCCAGCAGCGGCGCAACAGACACAACCTTACGGAGTACGACTCGTGGCAGTCAGCCTTATCAATTTCGCGGCCGAAGCCGCCGGTGGCATCAATCCGGCTGATCTTTCGATCGTCAGTCTGGTCTCGCATGCAGACCCGGTGGTCAAGGGCGTGCTGATTCTTCTGGTGTTCTTTTCGATCTGGTGCTGGACGGTGATGGTCGAGAAGTTCGTCGGCATGTCGAAGGCCAACGCTGCCATCGGTCGTCTCGAAGACAAGCTCGAGACCGGCACGCTCGAAGACATGATCAACTACACCGACGACAAGAAGCACCCGCTGGCGCTGGTCATCGATGCCGGCAACGCCGAATGGCGCGAAGGCTTGGGCGAGCACGCCCACGAAGCGCTGCACGAAGTGCGTGACCGCATCGAGCACGCCATGCGTCTCGAACTGTCGAACGAGATCCGCCGCCTGAACAAGGGTCTGCCGTTCCTGGCAACCGTGGGTTCGGCCGCTCCGTTCATCGGTCTGTTCGGCACGGTGTGGGGCATCATGAACACCTTCACCAGCATCGGCGCGAATCGCGACACCTCGCTGGCGACGGTGGCCCCGGGTATCGCCGAAGCGCTCATCGCCACGGGTATCGGCCTTGCCGCCGCCATCCCGGCGATCATGGCCTACAACAAGCTGTCGACCGACATGGGCCGCTACTCGGGCCGTCTCGGCACGGCGGTGGGCCTCTATTCGGGTCGCCTGGCCAAGCGTTTCGCGCCGGGCTCCAAGGCCGGTTGATCCGTCATGGGACTTAACGTCAAGGCCACGGGTGGCGGCGGCGAAGAGGGCGAACTGCCCACGGTCGCCGAAATCAACATCACGCCGATGGTCGACGTGATGCTGGTGCTGCTGATCATCTTCATGGTCACGGCGCCCCTGATGCTGCCGCAATTGCCGATCACGCTGCCGAAAGCCTCTCTCGACGAGATGGGCAAGCCGCGTGACCCCCTCATCATCTCGATCGATACGTCGGACGAGTACTTCATCAACAATGGCCCGCTGACCCAGCAGGTGCCTTTCGATCAACTCGGTGAAGCCTTGCGCGCCATTTCGGTGAAGCAGGCGGACAACCTGGTCTATATCCGCTCCGACAAGGGCGTTGAATACGGCAAGGTGGTCGACCTCATCAGTCTCGTGGGCGCCTCGGGGTTCTACAAGGTTTCGTTGATGGCCGAAGCCCAGCAGTGATGCGGGCTGGAGCTATACCTACGTGAGCAATCCAAAGAAGAAAGGCAAGCGAACCTGGAGTACCGGGCTCGTTGTCTCGATCATCTTCCACGGCACGCTGATCCTGTTCCTGATCCAGCTGGTGCGGCCACAAGCCAACCTGGCACCGCAGCCCAAAAAGACTCCGGTCATCGTCGAACTGGCTCCGCCACCGCCGCCACCACCACCGCCACCACCGCCACCTCCGCCGCCGCCGACGCCGCCACCGAAGGATCCGCCGAAGATCGTCCCGACGCCGACTCCGTCGCCGCCGCCGATCGAGGCGCCGACGACCAACGCACCGGATGCCGTGGATGTGCCGACGGTGCCGCCGTCTCCGCCGCCCGCTCCGCCTGCGCCACCCGCGCCGCCGGCTCGCGTCGTCGGTACCGGCGTGCCGTCGTCGTACTACAACACGCTGCAGAACGTCATCCAGCAGACCGTTCAGTACCCCGCCAAGTCCTTGCGCAACGAGGAAGAGGGCGTGGCCAAGCTGCGCGTTCGCATCGCCCGCGATGGCGAGATTCTGGAAGTGACGATCATCCAGAAGTCGGGCTATGTCGATCTCGATCGCGAAGCCAAGGACGTGTTCCGTCGCATCGGCAAGTTCCCGCCGGTGCCGGCCTCCGTCGGTCCGGAGTTCACCGGGTTCCTCGTCGAACTGCCGATCAACTTCTCGCTGGGTGGTTGATGTGATTTGGCGACTTGCAGTCTCATCGGCTGCAGATCGCCGAAATTGACGGCTTTTGAAAGCAGAAAGCGGGGCTGATCGGATCAGCCCCGCTTTTTTTTGTCTGGGATAAAATGCGCGGCCCCGGCGTTCCCGAACGGATTCCGGAGGCGCGAGCCGCTGGCGCACCCTTCTCCACGGCGATTGATCGACTTGAGGAATAACATGGCAGTCAAAGTTGGCATCAACGGTTTCGGACGCATTGGCCGCAACGTGCTGCGCGCCGCCGTGCAGAATTTCGGCGACGACATCGAAATCGTCGCGATCAACGATCTGCTCGAGCCCGATTACCTCGCCTACATGCTGGCCTATGACTCCGTCCATGGCCGTTTCAAGGGCGAGATCGCCATTCAGGACGGCGCACTGCTCGTCAACGGCAAGAAGATCCGTCTGACGCAGGAGCGCGACCCGGCCAACCTGAAGTGGGCCGACGTCGGCGCCGAAGTCGTCATCGAATCGACCGGTCTGTTCCTCGACAAGGTCACCGCGCAGAAGCATCTCGATGCCGGCGCGAAGAAGGTCGTGCTGTCGGCGCCGTCGAAGGACGACACGCCGATGTTCGTCTACGGCGTGAACCACCAGACCTACGCCGGTCAGGCCGTGATCTCGAATGCCTCGTGCACCACCAACTGTCTGGCGCCGCTGGCCAAGGTCATCCACGACAAGTGGGGCATCAAGCGTGGCCTGATGACCACCGTGCATGCCGCCACCGCGACGCAGAAGACCGTCGACGGCCCGAGCAACAAGGACTGGCGCGGCGGCCGCGGCATTCTCGAAAACATCATTCCGTCGTCGACCGGCGCCGCCAAGGCCGTCGGCGTCGTCATTCCGGAACTGAACAAGAAGCTGACCGGCATGGCCTTCCGCGTGCCGACCTCGGACGTGTCGGTCGTCGACCTGACTGCCGAACTGAACACGCCGGCGACGATGGCCGAGATCTGCGCCGAAATGAAGGCGCAGAGCCAGGGCGCGTTGAAGGGCATCCTCGGCTATACCGAAGACAAGGTCGTGGCGACCGACTTCCGCGGCGAGACCTGCACCTCGGTGTTCGACGCCGAAGCCAGCATCGCGCTCGACCCGACGTTCGTGAAGCTCGTCAGCTGGTACGACAACGAGTGGGGCTATTCGAACAAGTGCCTTGAAATGGTGCGCGTGGTCGCGTCGAAGTAAGCGCCGGCCTCACCCCCACGGGAACGCGACAGGGAATCGGGAATCGTCGACACGATTTCCGGTTCCCTTTTCTTTTGGTGCGCTTCCTTTCCCTTTGCCGACTCAGGATGCCGATCATGAAAATCAAGAAGCTCGCCGACCTCGATCTGAATCACCAGCGCGTGTTCATCCGCGCCGACCTCAACGTGCCGCAGGATGAAGCCGGCAACATCACCGAGGACACGCGCATCCGTGCGTCGATTCCGGGCATCCGGCTGGCCCTGTCGAAAGGTGCGGCCGTGATGGTGACTTCGCATCTGGGCCGTCCGACCGAGGGCGAGTTCAAGCCGGCCGATTCGCTGGCGCCGATCGCGGCGCGCATGAGCGAACTGCTGGGCCAGCCGGTCAAGCTGATCCAGAACTGGGTTGATGGCGGCTTCAGCGTCGCTCCGGGCGAGGTCGTGCTGCTCGAGAACTGCCGCTGCAACAAGGGCGAGAAGAAGAACAGCGACGAACTCGCGGAGAAGATGGCGAAGCTCTGCGATGTCTATGTCAACGACGCATTCGGCACCGCTCACCGCGCCGAAGCGACGACCCATGCACTGGCCATGAAGGCGAAGATTGCCTGCGCCGGCCCGCTGGTCGCGGCGGAACTGGAAGCGCTCGGGGCTGCGCTCGGCAATCCGAAGCGGCCGCTGGTGGCGATCGTCGGCGGCTCGAAAGTGTCGACCAAGCTGACGATCCTCGACGCGCTGGCCGACAAGGTCGATCAGCTGGTGGTCGGCGGCGGCATCGCCAACACGTTCCTGCTCGCCGCGGGCCTGCCGATCGGCAAGTCGCTGGCCGAGCCGGATCTGGTGCCGGAAGCGAAGCGCATCATCGACAAGCTGAAGGCGCGCGGCGCGTCAGTGCCGATTCCGACCGATGTGGTCACCGCCAAGGCGTTTTCGCCGACCGCCGAAGCCACGGTTAAGCGAGCTGCGGATGTCGCCGCGGACGACATGATCCTCGACATCGGCCCCGACACCGCGGGTTTGCTGGCCGACATCATGGTCAGTGCCGGCACCATCGTCTGGAATGGCCCGCTCGGTGTGTTCGAGTTCGATCAGTTCGCCAACGGCACCCAGGTGCTGGCGGCGGCGATCGCGAAGTCGTCGGCGATGTCGATCGCCGGTGGCGGTGACACCGTGGCGGCCATTGCCAAGTTCGAGATCGGGGAGCAGGTCGGCTACATCTCGACGGCTGGTGGCGCCTTCCTGGAGTTCCTCGAAGGCAAGACCCTCCCGGCCGTCGCGGCGCTGGAAGCTCGCGCCAACGATTGACTGCACGCGCACGGCCCTTGAAGCAAAGGCGGCGACCCGTGTCGCCGCCTTTCATGCCGCACGCGCTGCGGACTACTTCTTGTCCTTGTCCTGGTCCTTCGCGAGCCTCGAATTGAGCTCCGAGATGTAGGCATTCGCTTCGGCGACCGCCTTGTTGGCAACAGCGGCATGCGCATTGGCAGCCGCCGTGTGCACCGTCACGTAGTCCTTCATGCACGCCTGATAGTTGCTAAACGCGTCGTTGAACTGATCGGCTTGGATCTGCGAAGCGAAAGCCTTGATCACCGGGGGCGCTTCACAGGACGGGGCGGCGGGCTCGGCTTCGGGCGTCAGCGGCGTGAACGGCGTGTAGGTGACTTCCGGCAGCTGTTCCGGCGCTTCGACCGCCGGCTTTTCCTTCTTCTTGATCCGCGACGCATTCCCGCCCGGCGGGTTCTGCGCAAGGCTCAGGAACGGAACGAGCAGCGCCGCCAGGATCAGCGTTTTCATCGTGGACGTCATCTTCGGCATGTCAGGTCTTCCTGCCGCAACGCAGGGCGGCGTGGTTCGGGTTAGCGGCCATCGTAGCAAACCGCTGCTGGCAATCGGCGATGTCGCGAGGGCATCGGCTAAACTTGCCGGACCGCCTTTATCGACCGAGACCCCTCATGCGTTTTGCCGGCACCCGCGACTATGTCGCAACCGATGACCTGACCCTTGCCGTCAACGCGGCGGTCACTCTGCAGCGGCCGCTGCTGGTCAAGGGCGAACCGGGCACCGGCAAGACTCGGCTGGCGATGGAAGTGGCGCAGGCGCTCGGCATGCCGTACTTCGAGTGGCATGTGAAGTCGACGACCAAGGCCCAGCAGGGCCTGTACGAGTACGACGCGGTGTCGCGCCTGCGCGATTCCCAGCTCGGCGACGGCAAGGTCAAGGACATCGGCAACTACATCGTCAAGGGCAAGCTCTGGGAGTGCTTCGACTCCGAGGTCCGCCCGCTGCTGCTGATCGACGAGATCGACAAGGCCGACATCGAATTCCCGAACGACCTGCTCAGGGAACTCGACCAGATGGAGTTCTATGTCTACGAGACCAAGCAGCTGGTCAAGGCGAAGAACCGGCCCGTGATCATCATCACCTCGAACAACGAGAAGGAACTGCCGGACGCCTTCCTGCGCCGCTGCTTCTTCCACTACATCCGCTTCCCGGACAAGGAGACGATGCAGAAGATCGTCGACGTGCACCATCCGGACATCAAGAAGAACCTGCTGAAGGAAGCGATGGAAGTGTTCTTCGGCCTGCGCGAGCTGCCCGGCCTGAAGAAGAAGCCGAGCACCTCGGAACTGATCGACTGGCTGAAGCTGCTGATGGCCGAGGACATCGACCCGGCCACGCTGCGCGAAACCAGCGCCAAGAAGACGCTGCCGCCGCTGTACGGCGCGCTGCTGAAGAACGAGCAGGATGTGCACCTGTTCGAGCGTATCGCCTTCATGGCGAGACGCTCGAACTAGCCGTTCCAGACTGCCGCGAGCGTATCGCCTTCATGGCGAGACGCTCGAACTAGCCGTTCCGGACCGCCAGGAACGCATCGCGTTCACGGCATGGCGTTCGCCCTGGCTTTTCGCGCGCCGCGGACGTGCTGTTCGCTGCGTGCTGCATCTCCGGCAATCGGCCGGGTCTTGGAATCCCGCAGACTCGACCCCAGCCTTACTCAGGCGGAGCAACCGCGACCCTGCCCAGTGCCCGGAGATTGCCGATGTCCCGAATTCTTGCTGCCCTGACCTTGTTTGCGACCCTGCTGCTGTCTGGCTGCGGCTACAACACGCTGCAGTCGCAGGACGAGGCGATCAAGTCGGCCTGGGCCGAGGTGCTGAACCAGTACCAGCGCCGTGCCGATCTGGTGCCGAATCTGGTGTCGACGGTCAAGGGTTTCGCCGAACAGGAAAAGGATGTGCTACTCGGTGTCACCGAAGCGCGCTCGAAGGTCGGCGGCATCAATGCCACGCCGGAACTGCTGAATGATCCCGCTGCGTTCAAGAAATTCACCGAAGCGCAGGGCGAGCTGAGCGGTGCGCTGTCGCGACTGCTGGTCGTCACCGAAAACTATCCGCAGCTCAAGTCCGACGGCCTGTTCCGCGACCTGCAGGCTCAGCTGGAAGGCACCGAAAACCGCATCACCGTCGCCCGCAAGCGCTATATCGATTCGGTGGCCGCGTACAACATCACCGTGCGCAGCTTCCCGTCGAACCTGACCGCGATGGTGACCGGCGCCAAGACCAAGCCGAGCTTCGAGGTCGAGAACGAAAAGGCGATCTCCAGCGCGCCGAAGGTCGACTTCAATGCGCCGGCCCCCGCTGCGCCCGCACCGGCCCCCGCTCCGGTTCCGTAACCGAATCTAACGGCCACCTCGGCCCCACACGCTTCGTCAAGCGATGAACGCCAGGTTCCCGCGACTGCTGCGGACGGCTGCGCGAGACTGGCCGGCGCTGCTGATGACGCTGCTGCTGGCGATCGGCAGCGCGCAGGCCGAGGTACCCGTACCGCCGGTCGCGCGCGTCACCGACCTCACCGCCACGCTGTCGCCTGCCGATCAGTCGGCGCTCGAGGCGAAGCTTGCGGCGTTCGAAGCGCGCAAGGGCACGCAGATCGCGGTGCTGGTCGTGCCGACGACCGAGCCGGAAACCATCGAGCAATACGGCATCCGGGTGGCCGAAGCCTGGAAGCTCGGCCGCAAGGGCGTCGACGACGGCGCGGTCCTGATCGTGGCGAAGGACGACCGGAAGCTGCGCATCGAGGTCGGCTACGGGCTCGAAGGCGCGCTGCCGGATGCGATTGCCAAGCGCATCATTCGTGAAGACATCGCCCCGCGGTTCCGCAGCGGCGACTATCCCGGCGGCATCGCGGCCGGGGTCGATCGCCTGATCGCCGTGGCCGATGGCGAGGCACTGCCGCCGCCGAAGCAGCGGCCCGGCGCCAGCGGCCATGCCAAGTCACCGCCGCTCGAACTGCTGTTCGTCGCGTTCTTCGCGGTCTGGGCGGTCATGGGCATCGTCAAGCGGATGCTCGGCACCGGCATCGCCGCCCTCGGCGTCGGCGGCATCATCGGCGTGATTGCTGCGATCCTGCTCGCGTCGCTGATCGCAGGACTGGTGATCGGCGTCATCGGCGCGATCTTCGCGGGCATCGCCTACAGCAGCAATGGCCGCGGCGGTGGCTTCGGCGGCGGCGGGTTCGGTGGTGGCAGCTTCGGCGGCGGCAGCTTCGGCGGCGGTGGCGGCGGCTTCAGCGGCGGCGGCGGCAGCTTTGGTGGCGGTGGCGCCTCGGGAGACTGGTGACACGATGAGCTTGTCGACCCATCCGATCGCGCGCGCGTTCCGGCACCTGTTCACCGGCCCGCTGACCGTGCGTCGCGCGTTCCCGCTGGCGGTGGTCAACCAGATCACCGATGCCGTGCGCGCCTGCGAAACGCAGCACCCGGGCGAGATCCGCTTCGTCATCGAGGCCTCGCTGGAGCCGCGCGAACTACTGGCCGGGCTGACACCGCGCGAACGCGCGGTCGATCTGTTCTCGCGCCTCCGGGTCTGGGATACCGAAAACAACAATGGCGTGCTGATCTACGTGCTGTTCGCCGATCATGCGGTCGAGATCGTGGCCGACCGCGCCGTCGGCGATCGACAGGTTTCGCCGGCGGAATGGCAGGTCGCTTGCGACCGCATGCGCGAGCAGTTCCGCCGCGGCAACTTCGCTGCCGGCGCGATCGCCGGCGTGCAGACCGTGGCCGAAATCCTCGCGCGACATCCGACGGAGCGGCCGGATGTCGGCAACGAGATGCCGGACGCGCCGCTGATCATCCGCTAACGCCGCGCGCTCTGCGCGAAGGCCGCACCGGCGCGCCGCCGCGACTTGGGATCGTCGAGACCGCTCGCCGCCTCCGTCCGTCCGAAGGCGCCGGACACCGCGATGCGCCGCGATTCTTTGATGCGAGAATCCGGCGATGAAAGGGATGATGTTCACCGAGTTTCTCGACATGGTCGAAGCCCGTCACGGGCTGGCGATGAAGGACGCCCTGATCGAGCAAGCGGCACTGCCGAATGCCGGCGCCTACACCTCGGTGGGCAGCTACGATCACCGCGAACTGCTGCGGCTGGCGGCGGCACTGTCCGAGCGCACCGGCGTGCCGATGCCAGCCTTGATGGCCGAGTACGCCGACGCCGTGTTCGAACTGTTCCTGCGGCGCTATCGGCCGATGATCGAACGGGCGACGTCCTGCTTCGATTTTCTCGGCCGGATCGAAAGCTACATCCACGTCGAGGTCCGCAAGCTGTATCCGGATGCGGAATTCCCGAGCTTCAGCTATCCGCAGCACGACACGCAGGTCCTGGTGATGGACTACCGCTCGCCGCGGCCGATGTCGGTGTTCGCCGAAGGCCTGATCCGCGCCACGATCCGCCACTACGGCGAGCCGATCGATCTGGCGGTCGAGGATCAGTCCGACGGCCGCGGCACGGCGGCGCGCTTCACGATGACCCGTCGCCCGGCATGAGCGCGAGTCCGGAAGACCTGCTGCGCCGCGAGCTGGCGCGCGAGAAGGCGGCGCGCCGTGCGGCCGAGGAACTGCTGGAGCAGAAGAGCCTCGAGCTGTATCAGCGCAATGCCGAACTCGAGCGCGAGGTCGGCATGCGGCGCGAGATCGAGAACACGCTGCGCGAGCAGGCCGCGGCACTGGTCCGCTCCAACGGTGATCTCGAACAGTTCGCGTACGTGGCGTCGCACGATCTGCAAGCGCCGCTGCGGACTATTTCCGGCTTCTCGCAGCTGCTGGTCCGGCGCAATGCCGACACGCTGGATGCCGAAAGTCAGGAGTTCCTGCAGTTCATCGAGGACGGCACCAAGCGCCTGCACGCGCTGATCCAGGATCTGCTGGCGTTCTCGCGCGTCAGCCGCAGCAACCTGCAGCCGACCGCGGTCAACCTGCAGGCGGTGGTCGAATCGGTCTGCGAGACGCTGAAGCTCGGGCCGGAAGCGGCCGGTGCCGAGGTCATCGCCGACGCGCTGCCGGACGTGCTGGCCGACCGCACGCAGATGACCCTGCTGTTCCAGAACCTGATCGACAACGGCGTGAAGTTCCGGCGCAAGGACGTGCCGCCGGTCGTGCGCGTTCGCGCAGCGCGCCACGACAGCACGTGGCGGATCGTGGTCGAGGACAACGGCATCGGCATTCCGCCCGAACATGCCGAGCGCGTGTTCACGATCTTCCAGCGCCTGCATCACGCGACCGAGTACGCCGGCACCGGCATCGGGCTGCCGATCTGCAAGAAGATCGTCGAGCGTCGTGGCGGCCGGATCTGGGCGCAGGCGGCCGAGCCGGGGCCGGGGACCGCATTCCACATCGAAATTCCGGTGCAGCCGCCGCTGGCCTGAGCGATTTCGGCGGAATTCCGGCGAAATCCGCACGATTTCGGTCAAGGCTGGGCCATTCCGGTGCTGCCAGTGACGAAAACCGGCTGGCGCGTCATCCGGTTTTTACCTAAGCTCAAACACCCGTTCAATTAATGCAACGCCACTAAATCGTGCCGCAACCGAGTTGCGCACGATTTTCAGCGGGTCGGCGTCGAGTTCTGGAGGTTGTCCCGATGAGCACTGTCGTTTCCTATCTGCCGTCCGCCTATGCCGCCCAGAGCCAGGGCCAGAGCCTCGAAGCCGATATCCATCGCGTGTTCGACGGCCAGCGCGCGACGGCGCTGCGGCTGCGCACCTCGACGCTCCAAGAGCGCCTCGACAAGATCAAGAAGCTGAAGAACGCACTGCTCGCGCATCGCGAGGAACTGCTCGCCGCCGGCTACGCCGACTTCAAGAAGCCGCCGGCCGAAGTCGAACTGACCGAGCTGCTGCCGGTCATCGCCGAAGCGAACGACGCCATCCGCAAGCTCAAGAGCTGGATGAAGCCGACGCAGGTCTGGCCGTCGCGCGCGACGCTCGGCCTGAAGGCCTGGGTGCAGTACGAGCCGAAGGGCCGCACCCTGATCATCTCGCCGTGGAACTACCCGGTGAACCTGACGTTCTGCCCGCTGATCAGCGCCATCGCCGCCGGCAACACGGCGATCCTGAAGCCGTCGGAAATGACGCCGCACTGCGCGGCGCTGATGACCAAGATCATCGGCAAGACCTTCACGCCGGACGAGGTGGCGATCTTCGAAGGCGACGCCGCGGTGTCGACCACCCTGCTGTCGCTGCCGTTCGACCACATCTTCTTCACCGGCTCGGCGGCGATCGGCAAGGTGGTGATGGCCGCGGCCGCCAAGCACCTGACCAGCGTCACGCTCGAACTGGGCGGCAAGAGCCCGACGATCATCGACGCCACGGCCGATCTGAAGGTCGCCGCGCAGAACATCCTGTGGGGCAAGTTCACCAACAACGGCCAGACCTGCATCGCGCCGGACCACGTGTTCGTGCACGCCTCGGTCAAGGACCAGTTCGTGCGCGAGTGCAAGACCGTGCTCGATGCCACCTACGGCGCCGATGCCGCCGCCCAGCAGAAGAGCCCGTTCCTGGCCCGCATCGTCAACCAGCGCCACACCGGCCGCATCAAGAGCCTGCTCGACGATGCCACCGCCAAGGGGGCCAAGGTGCTCACGGGCGGATCGGTCGACGAGTCCGACTGCTACATCGCCCCGACCCTGATCGAGAACATCCCGGCCGATGCCAAGATCATGTCCGAGGAAATCTTCGGGCCGCTGCTCCCGATCATCGCGTTCAACAACGTCGACGACGTGATCGCCCGCATCAACGCCGATCCGAAGCCGCTGGCGCTCTACATCTGGAGCAAGAACGAGGCGAACATCGACAAGCTGCTGAAGCAGACCTCGGCCGGTGGCACCTGCATCAACCACACGGTCGTCCACTTCCTGCACGGCAACCTGCCGTTCGGCGGCGTCAACAATTCCGGCATCGGCCGCGCGCACGGTCACTACGGCTTCCAGGATTTCTCGCACGCCCGCTCGGTCGTCCGCACGCGCATCATGCTGGCGAAGATGTTCTTCCCGCCGTACACCGACAAGATGCGCAAGATCGTCAACCTGCTGATCAAGACGGTCTGATCGGCGGCTCATCGCGACGCCGGCGGGACGCCTGCTGAACTTTCCGCCGCGCCGCCCGGTCTGTCCGACAGCCAATGATCCGCCAACGCGCCCTTTCGCTGCTGACCGTGCTTGCCCTGCTGTGGCAGGGCGCGGTGTCGGCTGCGATGGCGCCGTCCATGGCACTGGCGATCAGTCCCCCGGCGGCGATCGCAGCTCCATCGGAAGTCCCGGCAGCCATGGCGATGCCGTGCCATGACATGCCGGGCATGCGCCATCACGACGCAGCGCCGGACCCGCTTCCGGCGAAGGCTGCGACGTCGATGGCATGCTGTGACACGAGCGGCCACTGCCTGTGTGCGGCCGCCTGCGGTGCGGCGATGCTGCCGATGCCGCTGCTCGATCTGGCGCTGCTGCCGCAGGCCAGCCTGCATGCGTCGATGCCGGCTTCAGCCCCGGCCGCGGCGCCGCCGCCCCATCCGTTCCGACCTCCCATCGCGGCACCCGCCATCTGACGCTGATGCCGCGCCGGCCCTGATGCCGGTGCGCCGTGATGTCGTTGCGGAGCCGTTTCCATGTCGATTTCCCCCGCGTTGCGCCGCGCGCGCGCCATCGCTGCCCTGTGTGTCGGGCTGGCGTGGCGTGCGTCACCGGCGATGGCTGCACCCGATGCACCCGACGTTTCCGTTGCAGCGTCTGCTGCTGACGAAGCCGCCAGCGAGCCGTTGACGCTCGATGTCGCCCGCAGGCTGGCGGCACGTGCTCAGCCGGCGATCGAAGCGCAAGGCCATGCGGTCGACGCGCTTCGCGCGGCTGCGGTTGCCGCCCGGCAGTTGCCGGACCCGACGCTCAAGGGCGGCGTGACCGACCTGACCATCACCGGGCCGGATGTCGGCACCTTGCGCCGCCAGACCGACACGCAATTCACCGTCGGCATCGCGCAGGCATTTCCGCGGGGCGACAAGCGCCGGCTGCGCGGCGAGCGCGCCGATGCCGAGGCGGCGCTGGCCGCGCGGCGGCTGCTGACTGACCGGCTCACGCTCGAGCGGGATGTCGGCCTCGCCTGGCTCGATGTCTGGAAAGCGGTGCAGGCGCAGTCGCTGGCACGTCAGGCCGAGCACGAGGCATCGCTGCAGCTCGATGCCGTGCGGATCGCGTACGCCAGCGGGCGCAGCGCGCAGGCCGATGTGCGCGCCGCGAGCGTGGCGCTGGAACTGCTGCGCGATGATCGCGCCAAGCTCGAACAGGACGAAGCGCATGCCCGCGCCGCCCTGTCGCGCTGGCTCGGCGATGTCGCGTATCGGCCGCTGGCGCCGGGTGCGCCGGACATCGCCGATCCACCACCGCTGCCCGAGTTGCTGACCGGGCTGCGCACGCATCCGCACGTCAACATCGCCGATGCCGAAGTCACCGTCGCCGAAGCCGACGTGGCGCTGGCGAAGCAGGCCTATCGCCCGGATTTCAGTATCGAAATCGGCTACGGCCATCGACCGGCGTTCAGCGATTACGTGAACCTGCAGGTCGGCATCGATCTGCCGGTGTTCACCGCCAACCGGCAGGACCGCAGCCTGCTGGCGCGCCGCGCCGAACTGGAACGGGCCGAAGCGCTGCGCGAAGACAGCTTTCGCGAGCATGCCGCCGACGCCCGGCTGAACCATGGGGACTGGGTGCTGCTGGGCCGACGGCTGGCGAGCTTCGACTCGGTGATCCTGCCGGAAGCCGAGGCCCGCATCGGAGCCGCGCGCCTCGCCTGGGCTGGCGGGCAGGGCACGCTCGCCGCCGTCCTCGACGCCCGGCAATCCCTGCTGACGACGCGCCTGCGCCGTCTCGATCTCGAAACCGACCGCAGCCGCCACGCGCTGGCGCTGCGTTACCTCGGCGTATCCGCCGATGGAGCGAAGTGATGAACCCATCCCGAATCCTGACTGGCGTGGCCCTGCTCGCCATCGCGCTGTCCGCCGCCTGGTGGTTCACCCGCGGCCCATCGACGCCGCCCGTCGTTGCCGAGCGTCAGCCGCTGTACTGGTACGACCCGATGGTGCCGGACCAGAAGTTCGACAAGCCGGGCAAGTCGCCGTTCATGGACATGCAGCTGGTGCCGAAGTACGCCGACGACGAGGCCGCACCGGCCGCGACGGCCGCGGAGGCTGCCGCGACGCCCGCCGAACGCGAGCCCTTGTACTGGTACGACCCGATGGTGCCGGACCAGAAGTTCGACAAGCCGGGCAAGTCGCCATTCATGGACATGCAGCTGGTGCCGAAGTACGCCGATGACGAGGCCGCCGCTGCATCGGTGGCGGTATCCGAAGCGGCGGCTGCCACGGGCGACAGCTTCCGGAT
Source organism: Nevskia sp. (assembly GCF_021732705.1). Lineage (GTDB taxonomy): Bacteria > Pseudomonadota > Gammaproteobacteria > Nevskiales > Nevskiaceae > Nevskia. The sequence goes on from NZ_JAKFUM010000017.1 coordinate 30,630, forward strand.
CGATCCGCGCGTGGTGCAGAACCTCGGCGTTCGGCTGGCGACGGTCGAGCGGCGCGCGCTGTCGCAGCAGGTGCAGGCAGCGGGGGCAATCGCGGTGGACGAGCATGGCATCGAGGCGCAGCAGGTCCGCGTGGCCGGCTGGGTCGAAAAGCTCAACGTGCGCGCGGTCGGCGATCCGGTGACGCGCGGGCAGTTGCTGGCATCGATCAACACGCCGGAACTGTTCGCCGCGCAATCCGAATTCCTGCTGGCGCTGCGCTCGGGCGATGCGGCGCTGAAAGACGCGGCGCGCACGCGGCTGGCGCTGTTCGGCGTCGGCGAAGCCCAGATCGCGCGCATCGCGACAACCGGCGTGGCCGAGCGCCGCGTCGACTACTTCGCCCCGCGCGATGGCTATGTGATGGAACTGGGCGTGCGGCAAGGCGCGATGGTGTCGCCGGGCATGACGCTGTTCCAGATCGCCGGGCTCGACCGCGTCTGGCTCAACGCCGAGGTGCCGGAAGCGCAGGGCGCCTGGATCCAGCCCGGCGATGCCGCGCAGGCCAGCCTCTCGGCGCTGCCGGGCGAACGCTTCGACGGCACGGTCGAATACCTGTACCCCGAAGTCGGCGGCAGCACCCGCACCTTGCGCCTGCGCATCGCGCTGGACAACCGCAGCCGCCGCCTGCGGCCGGGCCTGTACGCCAGCGTGCAGCTGGCCGGTGCCGCGCGCGCGCCGGCGCTGACCGTGCCGACCGAGGCGGTGATCCGCACCGGCACGCGCAGTGTCGTGCTGATCGCCGACGAGTCGTCGCGCTTCACGCCGGTGCTGGTGCGGCTCGGGGCGGAAGTGGGGGATCGGATCGAAGTGCTCGACGGCCTGAGCGACGGCCAGCAGGTGGTCGCCAGCGGCCAGTTCCTGATCGATTCGGAAGCCAGTCTGCGCGGCGCGCTGGATCGGCTGTCGGCGGTGGCGCCGGAAGCGCCCGCAGCCGGTGCCACGACCGACGCCGATGATCCGCATGCCGGGCATGACGGCCACGCCGGGCATCAGGGCCACGCGCCATGATCGCCGCGATCATCCGAGGATCGATCGCGAACCGTGCGCTGGTGCTGATGGTCACCGCGCTGCTCGCGCTGTGGGGCGTGCATGCGGTGCGCGCGACGCCACTCGACGCGATCCCGGACCTTTCGGACACGCAGGTCATCATCCGCACCAGCTGGCCGGGGCAGGCGCCGCAGGTGGTCGAGGATCAGGTCACCTATCCGCTGACGACGACCATGCTGTCGGTGCCCGGCGCGCGCACCGTGCGCGGCTATTCGATGTTCGGCGATTCGTTCGTCTATGTGATCTTCGACGATCACACCGATCTCTACTGGGCGCGTTCGCGCGTGCTCGAGTATCTGAACCAGGTCAGCGGACGCCTGCCGCCGGCCGCGAAGCCGACGCTTGGCCCCGATGCCACCGGCGTGGGCTGGATCTACGAATACGCGCTGGTCGATCGCAGCCATCGTCTGGACATCTCGCAGCTGCGCGCGATCCAGGACTGGTTCCTGAAGTTCGAGCTGAAGAGCGTGCCGAACGTCGCCGAAGTCGCCAGCGTCGGCGGCCTGGTCAAGCAGTATCAGATCGTGCTCGATCCGGACCGGCTGCGGGCGCTGAACATCCCGATCGCCGCCGTGGTCGACGCCATCAAGGCCAGCAACAACGAGGCGGGCGGCTCGGTGCTGGAGTTGGGCGAAGTCGAATACGCGGTGCGCGCCAGCGGCTATCTCCAGTCGCTCGACGACTTCCGCGCCGTGCCGATCAAGCTCGGGCCGAACGGCGTGCCGGTGCTGCTGGGCGATGTCGCCCGCGTGCAGATCGGGCCCGAACTGCGCCGCGGCGTTTCGGAACTCGACGGCAGCGGCGAAGCGGTCGGCGGCATCATCGTCATGCGGTCCGGCGAGAACGCACTGGCCACGATCCGCGCCGTGCGCGCGAAACTCGACGCGCTGAAGCCGGGCCTGCCGGCCGGCGTCGAAGTGGTGCCGACCTACGATCGCTCGGAACTGATCCTGAACGCCGTCGGCACGCTGAAGGCACGGCTGATCGAGGAAATGATCATCGTCGCCGTGGTCTGCGCGCTGTTCCTGTTCCATCTGCGCTCGGCGTTCGTCGCCATCGTCAGCCTGCCGCTCGGCATCGTCGCGGCGTTCGCGGTGATGAGGGCGCAGGGCGTCAATGCCAACATCATGTCGCTCGGCGGCATCGCGATCGCGATCGGCGCGATGGTCGACGCGGCCGTGGTGATGATCGAGAACGCGCACAAGCATCTGGAAGCTGTGAGGCGTGAGGCGGGAGGGGTGAGGCGTGGCGAGCTGCCTTTTGCCGAGCGCTTGCGCGTCATCACCGAATCGGCCGCGGAAGTCGGCCCGGCGCTGTTCTTCTGCCTGCTGATCATCACCCTGAGCTTCGTGCCGGTGTTCACGCTCGAAGCGCAGGAAGGCAAGCTGTTCGGACCGCTGGCGCTGACCAAGACCTATGCGATGGCCGCTGCAGCCGGCTTGTCGATCACGCTGATTCCGGTGCTGATGCTGTACTTCATCCGCGGCCACATTCCGGATGAGCAGCAGAACCCGCTGAGCCGTGCGCTGATTGCGCTGTACCGGCCGGCGCTGCGGGCAGTGCTGCGCTTTCCGAAAGTGACGCTGACGCTGTCGGCCCTGTTGCTGGCGTCGGCGATCATGCCATTGGCGAAGCTCGGCACCGAGTTCATGCCGCCGCTGGTCGAGGGCGATCTGCTGTACATGCCGTCGGCCTTGCCCGGGCTCTCCGCCGACAAGGCCTCGCAGCTGATGCAGCAGACGGACCGGCTGATCATGCAGTTCCCGGAAGTCGAGCGCGTGTTCGGCAAGGCCGGCCGTGCCGAGTCCGCGACCGATCCCGCCGGGCTCGAAATGTTCGAGACCACGATCCGCTTCAAGCCGCGTTCGGCCTGGCCGGATCAGGGCAAGTCGCAGGATGCGCTGATCGACGAGCTGAACGCCGCGCTGAACATTCCGGGGCTCGCCAACCTCTGGGTGCAGCCGATCCGCAACCGCATCGACATGCTGTCCACCGGCATCAAGAGCCCGGTCGGCGTGAAGATCGCCGGGGCCGATCTGAAGGTGATCGAGCAGATCGGCACCGAGATCGAGACCGTGCTGAAGGACGTGCCCGGCACGCGCTCGGCCTATGCCGAACGCGTGCGTGGCGGCCGTTATGTCGATGTGCGGCCGGACCGCGCGAAGGCGGCGCGCTACGGCCTGAGCATCGCCGACGTGCAGCAGGTGGTCAGCCTCGCGATCGGCGGCGAGAACATCGGCGAGACCATCGAAGGCCGGCAGCGCTTCCCGATCAACCTGCGCTATCCGCGCGAACTGCGCGATTCCGTGGCCAGCCTCCGCGTGCTGCCGATCGTCACGGCCGGTGGCGCCACGATCACGCTCGGGGAGGTCGCCGAGATCGCGATCAGCGATGGCCCGCCGCAGCTCAAAAGCGAGAACGCGCGTCTGAACGGCTGGGTCTATGTCGACATCGCCGGCGGCATCGGCGGCCGCGATCTGGGCGGCTACGTGCGCGAAGCGCAGGCGCAGGTCGCCGCCCGCGTGACGCTGCCGCCCGGCTATTCGGTGACCTGGAGCGGGCAGTTCGAGTATCTCGAACGCGCGTCGAAGCGCCTGCAGCTCGTCGTGCCGTTCACGCTGTTCATCATCCTGATCCTGCTGTACCTGACGTTCCGCGCGTTCACGCCGGCACTGCTGATCATGGCGACCTTGCCGTTCGCGCTGATCGGCGGGCTCTGGCTGCTGCTGGCGCTTGGCCACAACCTGTCGATCGCGTCCGCCGTCGGCTTCATCGCGCTGGCCGGCGTCGCGGCAGAGTTCGGCGTGATCATGCTGCTGTATCTCGATCAGGCGATCGCCAAGCGGGGCGCTGCGCTGACGCGCGCGAGCCTGATCGACGCGATTGAAGAGGGTGCCGTGCTGCGAGTGCGGCCGAAGGCGATGACGGTGGCGGTGATCGTCGCCGGCCTGTTGCCGATCCTGTTCGGGGGCGGCACCGGCGCCGAAGTGATGCGCCGGATCGCAGCACCGATGGTCGGCGGCATGATCTCGGCACCGCTGCTGTCGCTGTTCGTGCTGCCGGCGGCGGTGCTGCTGCTGCGCGGGCGGCGGCTGCCGCGAACGTCGAGTGCAGCGTGATCGCCGTTCGACTCGGGCTAGACTTCCGCCATGAACCAGCCCCCTTCCAGCGATCAGCGATCCGCCACGCCGGCCACCAGCCGCTGGCCGTTCGTGCGCGATGTCCTCGTGTTCCAGCTGAAGCTGTTCCTCGGCAATCTCGTGAACTTCGTGCTGTCCCCGGTGACGATCGTTGCCGCGCTCTACGATGTGCTGGCCAAGCCGGCGCACGAGAATTCCGCGTTCTACGAGGCGCTGAAGATCGGCCGCGAAGCCGAGGAGCGGATCAACATCTACGGCGCCATCGGCGGCTATCACGCCACCGGTTCATCGAATCCGGACGACGGTGAAGCGGCTGCCGCGGGTTCTGCAGACAACGGCCCGACCGTCGCCAACGGCTTCAAGGGCGCGACCGTCGATACCGTGCTGCGCAAGGTCGAGGACGTCATTGCCCGCGAAGCCGGCAAGGGCGGCACCGCCGCGAGCATCAAGGCCGCAGTCGAGCGCGCGATCGACGAACTGCGCGGGTCGTCGAAGAAAAAGTGATGCGCTCGGCGCGTCGTCACGCGTCGATGTCCCACCCCTGCGTTCAGCGCGCTTCGTACTTCCAGTGGCGCGCCTTGCCGTCGGCAATCCAGTCGATGGCCTGCGCAATGCGCTTGTCCCGCGTCGCGTCGGTCTTCGCCTCGATGATCCATTCGAGATACTCGCGCTGCTTGCCCGGCGTGAACGCCTGGAACTGCGCGGCGGCGGCCGCGTGGCCGGCAAGCGCGGCCGCGAACGTCGGTGGCATCGCCAGCGCCGGTTTGGCCACGCGCGGTACGGCCGCTTTCGGCTTGCCGCCGGCCTGATTCATCGCCGCGGCCTTCGCGATCAGCGCCTGCAGTTCGGCGTCTGACGGCAAGTCCGCCAACTGCGTGATCCGCCCGAATTCGCCCATCGCATCCCCGGTCGGTGGCGGGGCCTTGTCGGCTGTCAGCCGATGCTTCCAGAAGCCGAACCCGCAATGCGCCTTGAACGCCGCCATGTGGCACAGCACACCGTAATGCTCGAAGAACGGCATGCCCCACTTGATGGTCTCGACCACGCCCGGACAGGCCGCATGCACCTGCGCGCGCAGGTGGTTCAGGATCGGCTGCGCGAACGGCGCGGCGGCGGCGATGTAGCGATCGATGCGTTCGTCATGCTGCGGCATGGGGCAGTCTCCGAAAAGCCAGCGATCCGTTGATCGGGATGGGCAGGGTCGATCGCCGCGGCGTCAACGCCCTGCCTGCTGGCACTGTCGTCGATTGAACCAGACCGCCTTGGCCGTTGGCAGGTAGCTGTCGAAATCGGTCGGCGGCAGGGCCTCTTCGAGTGCTGCGGCATCGGCAACGCTGCCGGCGCGGGTCGCGACGAGGGTCTTCAGGCAATCGGCCTTCCGTCCGAGGTGATACTGCGTGATCGCGAGGTCGTTGCGCACCCGATCGCGTTCCATCCAGAACAGCAGGTCGCCGCAGTCCTGATCGAAGCGCTGCAGCAGCACCAGCGCCTGCGCGTAGTCGCGGGCGCGGTAGCGCTTCGCAAAGGCTTCTCGTCGCGCCGTGCGCTGGCGCTCGGTGCACGCGGCTGATGGTCGGCGGTAGGTGTAGTCGAAGCCGGCGCGGGCGCCGCAATGGCTGCTGCAGGCATCGAGGGTCGGCGACGACACGGCAATGTCCGCGCCGACGAGCTTGAAATCGATCACGCAGCGCGGTGCATCATCGGCCTCGTCAGCGTCACGGTCTTCGACCAGGATCGCCTGCCGATCCACGATGCGGCCTTCGAGCGAACAGGTGTGGGCGTTGCTGCCGATCGTTTCAATCGTGAATGCCTGGCTGCCGACATCGGCGGTGACCGGCGCGAGGGTCAGCGCGCCCCAGCCGCCGCTCGCGGTGTACTCACCGGCGGGCAGGCTCGGAGCGGCGTGCGCCGAGCTTGCGCAGACACTGGCCGTCAGGATCGTCAGCATCGACCACGCACGAACCATGACCATCCTCCGGCGATGCCGCGTCAGCTCGACTCGCGCATCCGCGTCTGGGCGTCGAGCTTCTTGACGAAGTATTCGATGATGCGGCGGTAGATCGCATCCTTCAGCACGAGGTCTTCGACGCCGAAGTCGATGTTCGGGTTGTCGTTGACTTCGATGACCTTGACCACGTTGCCGAACTGCTTGAGATCGACGCCGTAGAGGCCGTCGCCGACCGCGCGCGCGGCCTGCACGGCCACGCTGAGCACCTGCTTCGGAACATTGGCGACGTCGAGCGTCTCGTGGTCGCCTTCGCTCTTCGCACCCTTGGCGTCGCGCTTGACCACCTGCCAGTGCTGCTTGGCCATGAAGTAGCGGCAGGCGTACAGCGGCTGGCCGTCGAGCACGCCGACGCGCCAGTCGTATTCCGTGGGCTCGAAGGCCTGGGCCACGATCAGGTCCGAGCGTTCGAGGAAATCGCGCGTTTCGCGCTTGAACTCGATGGCGTTCTCGACCTTGATCACGCCCTTGCTGAACTGCGAATCCGGCTGTTTCAGCACCATCGGAAAGCCCAACTCGCGCACCACTTCATCGAGGTTCGCTCGGTGCAGCAGCACGGTTTTCGGTTGCGGAATGCGGTGCCGCTCCATCAGTTGCGCGAGGAACACCTTGTTGGCGGCGCGCAGGATCGATTCCGGCGCGTCGACCACGATCAGGCCTTCGCGCGCGGCGCGGCGGGCGAAGCGGTAGGTGTGGTGGTTGACCGCCGTGGTTTCGCGGATGAACAGCGCGTCGTACTCGGCGACGTGGCCGTAGTCGCCCTTGTCGAGGAAATCGACCGAGAAGCCGAGGTCTTCCGCCGCCTTCTCGAAAGCCTTCAGCGCCCGGGCGTTCGACGGCGGTTCCTTCTCGTCCTCGTTGATCAGGATCGCGAGGTCGTAGCGGGTGGAATCGCGCTTCTTGCGCGGGCTTCGGCGGCGCGTGAAGTAGTCGCGCGCGGTCTGGTACAGGAATTCGTGGTGGCTGGCCGGCACTTCGCCGAGGGCGATCGGGCCGAGCGTGTCGACGCGCCATTCGTCGCCGCGCCAGACGAACTTGGCCTGCAGCAGCGGCGCCGGGAACAGGTTGAACAGCGCCCGCGCCAGCTTCTCGTGGCGGATGTACGGCGAATCGCCGAAGTAGACGTTCAGCACGTATTCGCTGGAGCCGAGCCGGGCGAGGCTCTTCTGCATCAGCTCCTCGATCTCGTCGTTCAGCACGCTCGGCGATTCGGCGAGCTTCAGATCCTGGACGGTCGTGATGTCCGGCAGGATGCGGTGACCGCGCGCGCCCGCCAGCAGCGACACGTAGTAGCCGGTGGTCTGATAGCTGAAGGTGCGGCACAGGTTGTAGACGCGGGCGCCGCGGATGCGGGTGAATTCGTCCTGCGTCAGGTACTTCCACGCGGTGACGACTTCGACGCCGGGGATTTCCACCGGCCAGTCGGACAGCTGATCGACGACGACGAGGCCGCTCACGGCAGCATCGCCTTCCGGCATTGCGGAGGTTCGTCGGCGCTGTCGCCGGGATGTTCGCTGACCGGCGCGGCCAAGCTGCCGGCGGTTTCGAGTTGCGGGTCGGGCATGCCTGCGGACGGCTCGTGGCGGTGGGGGAAGGCGATGGCTGGAAATGCTAGCACGCGACGTTTGCGGCACCGGCGGCGCATCCGGCGGCGGAGGACCGGCGTAGGCTATGACGAAGCGAACGTCGGCTAGAGACTGCCTATGGCCGTCGGGCGTTCCATCGAAAAGCCACCCGGACCACCGGGACCATTCAGGCAACCGCGTTCAGGGAGAGAGACACCATGTTTGGACGAGACCCGTTCCACCGTCGGCGGCAGACCACCTGGTTGACGGCGCTGCCCCGGTTGTCGGCCGCGCTCGGATTGCTGGCCACGGCGGTGATCGCGAACCCGGCGGCCGCGCAGACGACGGTGCCATCGCCGAACGCGGTGGAGTCGCTGCCGGTGTCGTTCCGGGTGGTCAATCGCAACGACTCCAACGTTCCGTGCCTCGCCGACGGCAAGACCTACACCGTTCGTGGTCATCTCGTCGGCCCTGCGGCGGATCTCCGCAACCCGTTTCCGCGCAGCGTCACGACCTACCTGCACGGCATCGGCTGGGGCGAGTTCTACTGGCATTTCCAGTCCCAGCCCGAGTACGACTACGCCACGCTGATGGCGCAGCGCGGCCATACCTCGCTGGTCTATGACCAGCTCGGCTACGGTGCCAGCGACCGGACGCCGGGTCTGCTGAATTGCTACGGCTCGGAAGCCAGCGTGGCCAACCAGATCATCGGCGCGCTGAAGACCGGGCGCTACACGGTCGTCGGCCGGACGACGGTGCCGACCTTCGCGCAGGTCGCGCTGGCGTCGAATCAGGCCGCGGCCCTGGTCTCGCAGCCGACCGTCTACTCGTATTCCGCACCGCTGGCACCGAACGCCGACGCGCTAATCGTCACCTCGTTCGCCGACTTCGCGGGCGCCTTCAAGCCGGCGTTCGCGCTGCAATCGGCGCCGTTCTTCAGCCGGTGCCTGCTCGGCGGCGAGCCCAGTGACGGCCCCGGCGGCAGCGGTCCGAGGTTCTACGTGAACTTCCCGCCGTCAGACGAGGCCTTCGCCAGCGTCAACTTCGCCAATGCCGATCCGGCGATCGTCGCCGCCGCCACTGCGGCCCGCGGCCGCTCGCCATGCGGCGAGGCCCTGTCCGCGTTCCAGACTATCGGCCTCGATTCACTGCAGATCCTGCTGCGTCAGGTCCGCGTGCCGGTGCTGATCGTCAACGGCCTCGACGATGCCTTCTTCATCCAGCCGCTCGGCGGCAATGCCCAGCGCCGCCTGTATCCGAACAGCCCGGACGTGACGGTGGCGTTCATCGCCAACGCCGGACAGGCGCTGACCCTCGAACGCACCGCGCCGGACTTTCGCAATGTGATGGATGCCTGGCTCCGCGCCCGCCGGTTCTGACGAGGCTGATCCCGATGACGATTCTCGGACTGCGTACCGCGATCTATCCGGTTCCCGATCTGGCGGCCGGCAAGCTGTTCTACAGCGCCGTGCTCGGCACCGCGCCGTACTTCGACGAGCCGTACTACGTCGGCTTCCGCGTTGGCGGCTTCGAGCTCGGGCTGCTCCCGGACGAGAAGCCCGGCGTTGACGGCACGCAGGCGATCTGGGGCACGGCGGATATCGATGCCGAATACGCCCGCCTGCTGTCGATCGGTGCGACCCCGCTGGTGCCGGTCAACGACGTCGGCGGCGGCATCCGCGTGGCCGACGTGCTGGACCCGTTCGGCAACCGGTTCTCGATCATCGAGAACCCGCATTTCGATCCGGCGGCGGTGCGCTGAACGCGCTATCAGCCGTGACGACGGGGATTCAGCTGAATCCCCGCCACGGTTTCAAGGGTTCTCGCTGGGCGCGATGAAGCGCCCGAAACCGCGCGGCCCGTCGGCAGTCTCGACCGAGCGGGTGACCCGCAGCGCCGCCGCGTCAATCTGCTGCACCGTGTTGCTCTCCCAGTTCACGACGTACATGGAGCGGCCATCGCCGCTGGTGTCGATGCCTTCCGGGTAGTCGCCAACCCGGGATCGAGGCCACTACGGCAAGTGTGCATTAGTCGAACGCGTTGACGGTCCCGGTGTACTGGTTGCTGACGAAGCCGCGGACGTGGGCGACGTTCGTCACCCAGTGCCTGCTCGGCGGCTAGCGCAGTGACGGCCCGGCGGCAGCGGCCCGGAGTTCTAAGTAAAATTTCCGCCGTCCGACGACGCGTTAGCCCGCGTCGACTTCGCCAATGCCGATCCGGTCATCATCGCTGCCACCACGGTAGGCCGCAGCCGCTTGCCATGCGGCTGTCCGAGTTACAGACCATCGGCGCAAGTACGCTGCAGGTCCTACTGCATCAGGTTCGCGTGCCGATGCTGATCGTCAACGGTCTTGAGGATGCGTTCTTTGCCCGGCCGCTCGGCGGTAATTTTCTGCACAACCTGTACCCGAAGGGTCCGAGCGCACATCGCCGGACTTCCGCAAAATGATGGATGCCTGACTCCGCCAGTACCGGTTCTGAAGCCATGCCGATCCTCGGCCTGCCCGGTGATTTACCCGATCGCCGGCTTGGCCGAGGGAGTCTTAGGATCGAAACTTAAGTGCCTGCCGCCTGAGGTGGATTTGGCGCTTCAGCTCAATTCGTTCAGTTGGGGATTCGAGGAAAAAATTACATTCTTCGAGTGAACGAAATTTCGAAGCGTTGTTGATGTGAAACCAAGCAAGTCTCATGAAATAAAATTGCAGCTGATAGCAATAATTTCTCGCGCGGCTAGACTCCTCGCCGACATGGACTGTAGAGTTTCTGTAAAGACGCAAATGTTCGAGCATTTGCAAGTGATAGTCACGATCGCTAAACAAAAATGCGCACTGATTTACTAATCTCTCGTAGTCGGCATTTGCGGTTGATGAAAGCGATTCGAAGGCGCCCCAGAGCTTTAGGAACGCCGTATTTGGATCGCGTTCGTCTAGTGCGCGAGCAAATCTGATCAGCGCTGAGATTATCGCCTCGCGATATGCACATTTCGCAATCTGCCGCAGCGCTTTATTACAATTTGAATGCAGCTTTACTGGGTCAAGAAATTCAAATGGTCGGGCTTTCGTAAAAATTGGATCGAACCAAATACCGTCAACTGCCGAGCTTCCATCAGGCCGGTGAAGTGTATGAATGCTGCCCATGCGAATTACATTGATGGGCTCGTACGCTACGTGTCCAAAGCTAATCTTTAGTTGCGGATTGAGCTGTGAACACCATAAAGCTCTCAGCAAATCGATCGAGCGAAAAGATTTACTAAATGCTGCTTCTGGATTTTTCGCTCTGACTTGTATTGTCAGGTTTTGATAATTACTAGGCGTTTTTTCTGCGACGTCACCCCAGTCTTCAATTTGTAAATTTCGTGTTTTCAGGAAATTTTTAGGAAATATCTTCTTAGAAAAATATATTCTATTACCCAGGCACTCTATGCTTCTTAATGAATTTACATGCGACACCGAAACAGTAGATAAAAAATGGTAAATCTCATCTTTTTTTGATAGCTTGTCGGAGAGAAGGCGATTTAAAATTTCAAGAAAGCCATCGGTCGTGAGGCTTTTTGATGTTGACTTGGCTAGACCTTCCCAGATCAAGCTATATGTATCGATTTCGGAGGATACAACAGGCAAATCGAGCATGGAGTGCAAGGCCGGAAGTATATTTTCAATCTCGAAGCCAGAATAAAAAATAGATTGGTCTTCAGATTTAACTCGCATGCTTTCAAGTTTGTTTAAAATAACTTGAGGTCTTAATCTTCGATTCTTCTTCCATTTTATAGGCATAGCGAGTCTCGGTTAGGAGAGAAGTACATATCCTTTCAGGCTACGGGAGCTTTTTCTATGTTTTCGTCTCGATAATCGAAATATTGTTTTCTGTATATCGAGCCCAGAGGTATCTTGGTCAGTGGTTTGCTGCTACTTAACCGGTATTGAAGTGACAAAGCGCCCGAAGCCGCGTGGCCCGTCGGCGGTGTCGACCATGCGCGTGACGCGCAGCGTTGCCGCATCGATCTGCTGCACCGTGTTGCTTTCCCAGTTCACGACATAGACCGAGCGGCCGTCGCCGCTGGTGTCGATGCCTTCCGGGTAGTCGCCGACCGGGATCGTCGCCAGCACGGCGAGCGTCTGCTCGTCGAACGCGGTGACGGTGCCGGCGTACTGGTTGGTGACGAAACCGCGGCCACTGGCGAAGGCCACGGCGTACGGGCGCTCGCCGACCGGCACGGTGCCGATGACGCGGGCGCTGGCCACGTCGATCACGCTGACATCGTGGCTGCCGACGTTCGCGGTGTAGGCGCGGCGGCCGTCGGCGGACAGCGTGACGCCGAACGGCCGCGTGCCGACCTTGACCACGGCGCGCACGGTCAGCGTGTCGGCATCGAGGATCGAGACCTGATCGTCGTCGCGGTCCGCGCTCAGCAGCGTGTGGCCGTCATCGGTGATCGCGAGGCCGCTCGGCGACTGGCCGACCGCGACGAAGCCGGAGATGGCGCGGGTCACCGGATCGATCGCATAGACGCGATGCTCGTACCAGTCCGCAACGTAGACCGGGCTGCCCGAGGGCGGCACGGCGATGCCGAGCGGCCCGCCGCCGACGGGGACCTTGCCGACGACGCTGCGGCTGGCCGTATCGAGAATGCTGACGCAGCGGCCTTCCGGGCTGGTGACATAGGCCCGGCCGGCCTGGGTGGCGATGGCGATGCCGGCCGGCTTGCCGTCGACCGGGATATCCGAAACGCGGGTCATCGTCGCCAGATCGATGACGCTGACCCGGTTCGCGACCTGCGCCGGCACGAAGGCGAACTCGCGAGCCTCGGCGGCTGGGGCCGACGCGGGCAGCAGCGCCGCAGCCAGCGCGATCCCGCGCGCGACGCTGCTGCCGATGCCGCGGCTCACTTGCCGCTTTCGAGCGCTTTCTTCAGTTCGGCGAGGCTGCTCTGGTACAGCTTGGTGACGGCGGCCTGCGAGGCGTCGTCGTTCAGTTCCGGCGGCGGGTCGTTGTTCGGATAGCCGCGGTAGAAGCCGGCGCGCCATTCGACCTTGCTGGTGGCGCCGTCACCGCTGACGGTGATCGTCGACGAGTAGTTGCTGACCGGCAGCACCTTCGGCTCGACCATCGTGATCTTGTAGGTATAGGTCCTGGCGGCCGCGTCGTACTTGGTCAGCTCTTCGGCAACCGTCGGCGCGCCTTCGGCCTTCAGCGTCAGCACGCGGGTGGCGCCGACCTCGCTGCCGCCCTTGGCGTCGGTCTTGGCAACCGCCGGAATCCACGCGGCATCGTCGAACTTCCCGATCTTCGCCCAGACCTTGTCGGCGGGAGCGGCGATCTCGATCGACTCCGTCACCTTCAGCCGCGACGGGCCGTGCGCCTGCACCAGCGACGGCACCACGGCCAGCGCCATGGCGCCGGCCCACACAAACGAACGCTTCGACACGGGCAACTCCTCCAGTAGTTCTGACGATTGTTGTGACGCGCGTTTCTTGGAACGCGGGCGGAGTTTATCGTTCGACGCTGGTCGCGGTGGCGATCGTGTTCGAGGCCGGCAAGGTCGGCGGGCGGCGCAGTTTCGTCGCCTGTTCGTAGGCGTGGCCGTAGCGCAGCAGGCGCGCTTCGCTCCACGCCGGGCCGACGAACGACAGGCCCACGGGCAGGCCGTCGACGAAGCCCATCGGCACGGTCAGGTGTGGATAGCCCGACACCGCCGGAGCCGACGAGATGCCGCCGCCGATGACGTGATCGCCGAGCGTGTGGTCGGTCAGCCAGGCCGGGGCGCCGGTCGGGGCGATCAGGACATCGAGCTTGTGCTTCTTCAGCGCCGCATCGATGCCATCGCGGCCGGCCAGCTTCAGCGAGCGGGCGCGTGCCTTGCGGTACTTCGCGTCGGTCAGCGGGCCGACCGTGTCGGACATCGTGAACAGCTCCTGTCCGAAGTACGGCATTTCCTGCGCGGCTTCCCGGGCATTGAACGCGATCAGCGCCGACAGCGTCTTCGGCGCGTCGGCATCGAGCGCGGCCAGATACTTCGCGATGCCGTCCTTGAACTCGACCTGCAGCACGAGGAACTCGTCGTCGTCGTAGTCGCCCTGATTCGGCAGTTCGACGTCGTCGACGATCACGGCACCGGCCGCTTTCAGGGCCGTGATCGCCTCGTCGAAGCGCGATTCGACGCTCGGCAGGAAATCGGCCAGCTTGCGCAGCACGCCGATCCGCACACCCTGCAGCGACGCGGCTGCCAGCCCGCAGTGGAAGCACTCGCTGGCGCGCGCACCGGTCAGCGCCTTCGTCGCCGGATCGGCATCGTCGCGGCCGGCGAGGGCATCGAGCAGCAGCGCCGCATCGGCCACCGTGCGGGTCATCGGCCCGGCGGTGTCCTGGCTGGCGGCGATCGGGATGATGCCGCTGCGCGACACCCGGCCCAGGGTCGGCTTCAGGCCGACCAGCCCGTTGACCGTGCTCGGGCAGACGATCGAGCCGTCGGTCTCCGTGCCGACGGCGATCGCGGCGAGATTCGCGGCAATCGCCGCGCCGGACCCGGAACTGGAGCCGCAGGCGTTGCGATCCAGCGCATACGGATTGCGGGTCTGGCCGCCGCGGCCGCTCCAGCCGCTGGACGAATGGGTCGAACGCCAGTTGGCCCATTCGCTGAGATTGGTCTTGCCCAGCACGATGGCACCTGCGGCCCGCAGGCGTTCGACAAGGTGGGCATCGCGCGCCGGACGGTGACCGACCAGCGCCAGCGAGCCGGCCGTGGTTTCCATCACTTCGGGTCCGGTGCCGGCGGTCGCGATGTTGTCCTTCAGCAGCACCGGAATGCCGTGCAGCGGGCCATGAATCTTGCCGGTGCGGCGTTCGGCGTCGCGCAGGTCGGCCACGGCCAGCGCACCGGGGTTCAGCTCGATCACCGATTTCAGACCGTTGTCGCCATGGTCGATCGCCGCGATCCGCGCCAGATAGAACGACACCAGCGCCCGCGATGTCAGCCGACCTTCGGCCAGCCAGCCCTGCAGCTGCGCGACGGTCGCTTCCTCGATCGGCGGCAGCGCCGGCTGGCCATCGGCGGCGGGCGCCGTTTCGAACGCACCCGACCGCGCTTGCGGCGCGGGGCTGGAGCAGGCGGTGACGGCGGCGACCAACGCGGCGGCAAGGCCTGTGACACACGCGGCGGGCAGGCGATTCAGGGTCGGGCGAAAGGTCATGGCAGTCACGGCAGCGGGGCTTGGGTGGGCATCGCAAGAATGTAACCACTGCCGCGCGGCGACGGTCGTCCGATCTCGCAGCGCGCAGCGCCGGTTCGGCCCGAGCGCACGACTGATGGCGATCAACGCGGGATGCACGCGCCTTCGGCTAGCTTAGTAAGCAGTAAGCAAAAACATTCATAACAATAATCCCAACCGCATGGCCGGCAGGAACTGCTGGCGGCGGTTGCAGGCATTCGAGTCGGAAACCGTTTTCAAGGGGATATCGATGCACGCAGGTCAGCGGGGTCGGGTGTCGGCGGCGGTGTTCGGGTGGGCGTGCCTCGGTCTGGCGCACGGCGTGGCCGCGGCGGAGCCCGGCGAAAGCGGCGCGGCTGCGGAAGCCGTCGAGACGGCCGGTGCGGCGGTCCAGGTGGCGGCCGACGATACCGCCGTCAAGCTCAAGGACGTGCAGGTTCGCGGCCAGAAATCACCGGTCGACGCCAACACGCCGAGCACGGTCGAAAGCCTCAGCCGGGCCGATCTGGCGGTGCAGAACATCACCAGCTCCGAAGACAGCCTGAAGTACCTGCCGAACATCGCGACGCGCAAGCGCTACATCGGCGACCGGAATGGCGGTGTCGAGACGCGCGGCACCAACAATCGCCAGACGGCCCGCGCGCTGGTGCTGGTCGATGGCGTGCTGCTGTCGAACCTGCTCGGTTCGCAGGATCAGATCGCGCCGCGCTGGTCGCTGGTGCTGCCCGAGGAAATCGAGCGGGTCGACGTGATCTACGGTCCTTACTCGGCGCTGTATTCCGGCAATGCCATCGGCGCGGCGGTGCTGTTCACCACCAGCCTGCCGAAAACCCTGCAGGTCAGCGCCGGCTTCCAGGCCAACAGTCAGGATTTCAACTACTTCGGCACCCGCGACACGTTCTCCGGCTACACCGCCAATGCCTTCATCGGCAATCGCGTCGGCAAGTGGAGCTTCCTGCTCGGCGTCAACCGGCTCGATGCCACGAGCCAGCCGAACGGCTTCGTCGCGCTGCCGGTCTCGACCACACCGGCACAGCCGGCGGACACGGTCATCGTCAGCGGCGCGTTTCCGACGCAGAACCGCAGCGGCGCCGATGTCGTGCTGCTGGGTCCGGGCGGCGGCAACATCGAGAACACGCGGCAGAACGAGTTCAAGGCCAAGCTGGCGTACGACTTTTCCTCGACCCTGCAGGCTCGGGTGACGGTCGCCGGCTGGACCAACGACCGCATCACCGGCGAGCCCGGCAACACCACGTATCTGCGCGATGCCGCCGGCAACCCGGTGTTCGCCGGCAACGTCAACATCGGCGGCATCCGCTACACGATTCCCGCCACCAGCTTCTCGCCGGCGCTGGGCAGCGAGGAGCACCTCAATGTCGCGGCCACGCTCAAGTCCGACTACGCCAGCGGCTGGAACTTCACCGCCATCGCCTCGTACTACGAGATGCTCGAGAACCTCCAGCGCGCGGCCACCACGGCGCAGCCGGGCAGCCTCGTCGGCGGCGCCGGCACGCTGAACGATCAAGGCGGCAGCGGCTGGCAGACCTTCGACCTGAAGTTCGATCGCAAGCCGGTGGCGGGCGAGCGGCATTGGCTGACCTTCGGCTATCACGTCGACCAGTACGACTTCCGGCAGCTGCGCAACAACACCGCGAACTGGCGCTCCGGCGGCCGCGGCAGCGAGCTGAGCCGCGCCAAGGGCCGCACCCAGACCCACGCGCTGTACGCGCAGGACGCCTGGCGCTTTGCCGAGGACTGGAAGACCGTGCTCGGACTGCGCGCCGAGTACTGGCACACGTTCGACGCCGTCAGCGTCACGCCGACGGTGACCAACGACCTGCCGAATCGCAATGAACAGGCGGTGTCGCCGAAGGCCGCGATCGAGTACACGCCGACGCCGGACTGGCTGCTGCGCCTGAGCTATGCCCGCGCCACGCGCTTCCCGACCGTGATCGAGCTGTTCCAGGGCTCGATCTCGCCGCTGGTGATTGCCAACAGCGATCCGAACCTCAGGCCGGAGCGCGGCAACTGGGCCGAATTCGGCGCCGAGCGCACCTGGCACAAGGCCCGCGTGCGCGGCTCGCTGTATCTGGAAGACACGCGCGACACGCTGTTCAACCAGACCAACAGCGGCAACGTGCCGAGTGTCAGCGATGCCCAGAACATCGATCACGTCAGGATCTTCGGCGCGGAGCTGTCGGCCGAGGCGCGCGATGTCGTGATCCCGCGCCTGAGCCTGATCGGTACCGCCGCGGTCAACCACTCGGAAGTGCTGGCGAACCGCAACCAGCCGGCCACCGTCGGCAAGGAATTTCCGCAGCTGCCGCGCGTCCGTGCCAGCTTTCTCGCGAACTACGGCATCACGTCCGATATCGGCATCACCTTTTCCGGTCGCTACTCGGGCAAGCAGTTCGCCACCGTCGACAACAGCGACATCAATCCGCGCGCGTACAACGGCATCAGCAGCTATGTCGTGTTCGACTCGAAGCTGACCTGGCAGATCACCCGGAACGCCGGCATCGGTTTCGGCATCGACAACCTCGCCGACGAACGCTACTTCATCAACCATCCGTTCCCCGGCCGCACCTTCTTCGGCGAGGCCCGCGTCAGCTTCTGACCCGGTCCGCGCGATCGACCGGCCGGCTGCACGCGGGCTTGCCGAATGCACCTGTGCACGCGAGGATTTTGCGGTCACCACCGCTGAGTCCCCGCTATATGACGAGCCCCCGAACGCCGCTGGTTGCCTCGCTGGTGCTGTCCCTGCTGGTGGCGGTGGCCAGCGCTGCCGCTGCACCCCCGAGCCCCGAGTCGCCGGCGACACCGGCCGCGATCGAAGTGACGCCACGTCTGAAGGCGAGCACCAGCTGGAACGGCGCGCTGCTGCACTATCCGGACGGTCAGGCCGAGATCACCGGTCTGGAAATCGCGCTGGCGCCGAGTGCGGAAACCGGCTGGCACACGCATCCGGCGCCGTCGTTCGGCGTGGTGCTCGAAGGCGAATGGACCGTGATGCTGGCCGATGGTCGCAGCCGCACGTTCCAGAAGGGCGAGACCGTGGTCGAGGTCGTCGACACGCCGCACAACGGCCGCAACACCGGCAGCACGACCGCGCGGGTGCTGGTGTTCTATTCCGGCGCCGCTGGTCAGACCCTGACCCAGAAGCAGGCCGCGCCGCCGCCGTGATCAGCCGATCGCCGTCGGCAGACCGGAGATTTCCGGTGCGAGCAGGGTGACGGCGATCGCTGCCATCACAACGGCAATCAGCGCATCGAGCACGCGCCAGGTGATCGGCCGGCGGAACATCGGGGCAAGGGCCGCCGCGCCGTAACCGAGGCCGTAGAACCACAGGCACGATGCCGCCATCGCACCGAGCGCGAACGCCAGCCGCGCGCTGCCGCCGTACTGGCCGCCGATGCTGCCGACCAGCAGCACCGTATCGAGATAGACGTGCGGATTCAGCCAGGTCACGGCAAGGCAGGTCAGCACCGCCGCGCGCAGCGCGACGGGTGCGTTCGACGCGCTGTCGACCTCCAGCGTGCCCGGATCACGCAGCGCCGCCCGCAGGCTGCGGGCGGCATACGCCAGCAGGAACAGGCCGCCGATCCAGCCGGCCGCGTGCAGCAGCAGCGGACTCTGCTGCACCAGCGTGCCGAAGCCGCCGCAGCCGACCGCGATCAGCGTGGCGTCGGACACGAAGCACAGGGAAGCCAGCACGAAGACATGTTCGCGCTTCAGTCCCTGCTTCAGCAGATAGGCGTTCTGCGCACCGATCGCGACGATCAGCGAGCCGCCCAGGCCGATGCCGCGGGCAAACGCGGTCCAGATCGTTGCATCCACCATCGTGGACTCCGAATTTACGGTGACACCTTACAAATTCCCCGAGTGCGCAGCGAGATAGCCCAAATGCAATCCGGTACTTTTCCTTGACCGTAGGGCGATTGGACCGGCCAGCCTTTTGTAGACACCTTAGTCGCCATAATCGAAGGCAATGACCGAGGTGTTTATGAGTAGCAATCGGCAGTACACGGACGAGCTCAAGAGCGAGGTGGTGAAACAGGTGGTCGAGCGCGGCTTCACGGTGGTGGACGTGGCAACGCGGATCGGGATTCCCAGGCACACGCTGTATGGCTGGGTGCAAAGCGCGAGCAAGGCTTCGGGCCCGACTGCTGGGACAGTCGCGCCGACGAGCGATTCTGCCGAAGTGCGTCGGCTCAAGGCTGAGCTCAAGCGGGTCACCGAAGAGCGCGACATCCTCAAAAAGCCGCCGCGTACTTTGCCAGGGGGTGAAGGCGAAGTGCGCGTTCATGCGCGTGCATGCTGGGGAGTTTCGCCTGTGCACTATGTGCCGGGTGCTGGTTCATTCCGATCAGGGCTGCCAATTCACGAGCAGCGATTGGTAGTCGTTCCTGAAGGCGCACCGGATGTTGCCGAGCATGAGTCGTCGCGGAAACTGTCACGACAACGCAGTCGCGGAAAGCTTTTTCAGCGCCTTAAAGAAGGAACGCATCAAACGCCGGATCTACCCCACGCGAGCTGCCGCAGTTTCCGACGTCTTCGACTACATCGAGATGTTCTACAACCCAATCCGTCGGCATGGTTCCGCCGGCGGCGTGTCACCGTTAGCGTTTGCAAGGCGCTTCGCGCTAAGCGGCAACTGACTGTCTACGGAAGGCTGGCCGGTCCAAAAGCAGAACGCCGACTTTCGTCGGCGTTCGGGCTGCAGAGTCAGTACTTGGACTCAGGCTGCTTCGCTGCGGCCGCGCTTGCGCTCGTGTTCCTTCAGGAACTTCTTGCGGATGCGGATCGAGGTCGGCGTCAGTTCGACCAGTTCGTCTTCGTTGATGAACTCCAGCGCCTGCTCCAGCGAATGCTTGACCGGCGGGGTCAGCAGCACATTCTCGTCCGAGCCGGAGGCGCGCATGTTCGTGAGCTTCTTGCCCTTCAGCACGTTGACGACGAGATCGTTGTCGCGCGAGTGGATGCCGACGATCTGGCCTTCGTACACGTCGACGGCGGCGTCCACCATCATGCGGCCGCGCTCCTGCAGGTTGAACAGCGCGTACGGCGCGGTCTTGCCCTGCTCGTTCGAGATCAGCACGCCGTTGTGGCGATTGCCGATGGCGGCGTTCTCGGCCTTCGGGCCGAAGTGGTCGAAGTTGTGGAACAGCAGGCCGGTGCCCGAGGTCATCGACATGAACTCGGTCTGGAAGCCGATCAGGCCGCGCGACGGAATCGTGTATTCCAGACGCACGCGCCCCTTGCCGTCCGGAACCATGTTGGTCATCTTGCCGCCGCGTTCGGCGAGGCCCTGGATGGTGCCGCCCTGATGGGTTTCCTCGACATCGGCAACCAGCGTTTCGTACGGTTCGCACATCACGCCGTCGATTTCCTTCTCGATCACTTCCGGACGCGCCACGGCGATCTCGTAGCCTTCGCGGCGCATGTTTTCCAGCAGAATGCCGAGGTGCAGCAGGCCGCGGCCCGAGACCTTGAACTGGTCACCGGCGTTGCCCTGTTCGACGCGCAGCGCGACGTTGGTCTTCAGCTCGCGCTGCAGGCGGTCGCCGATCTGGCGGCTGGTGACGAACTTGCCTTCCTTGCCCGCGAACGGCGACTTGTTGACCTCGAACATCATGCTCATCGTCGGCTCGTCGACCTGCAGGGTCGCGAGCTGTTCCGGGTTCTTCAGGTCGCAGATCGTTTCGGAGATGCCGAGGTCGGCGATGCCGGTGATGGCGACGATGTCGCCGGCTTCCGCTTCCGGCACTTCGATCTTGTCCAGACCCATGAAGCCGAGCACCTGCAGCACCTTGCCGGTGCGCACGGCGCCGTCACGGCCGACGACCGAGACCTGCTGGTTCGGCTTGACCTTGCCGCGGGTGATGCGGCCGGTGCCGATGACACCGACGTACGACGAGTACGCGAGCGAGGTCACCTGCATCTGGAACGGGCCATCGCTGTTGACCTTCGGCGGCGCAACCTGATCGACGATGGTCTGGAACAGCGGGTCCATGTTGCCTTCGCGGATGTCCGGGTTGTCGCCGGCATAGCCGTTCAGCGCGGAAGCGTAGACGATCGGGAAGTCGAGCTGCTTGTCGGTGGCGCCGAGCTTGTCGAACAGGTCGAACACCTGATCGATCACCCAGTGGGCGCGGGCGCCCGGACGGTCGATCTTGTTGACCACGACGATCGGGTTCAGGCCCATGCCGAACGCCTTCTGGGTCACGAAACGGGTCTGCGGCATCGGGCCGTCGGCGGCGTCGACCAGCAGACAGACGCAGTCGACCATCGACAGCACGCGTTCCACTTCGCCGCCGAAGTCGGCGTGCCCCGGGGTGTCGACGATGTTGATGCGGTATTCGATGTCGGTGCGCGCGTCGCGCCAGCGGATCGCCGTGTTCTTCGACAGGATGGTGATGCCGCGCTCGCGTTCGAGATCGTTCGAGTCCATCACGCGTTCGCCGAGGTTTTCGCGCGCGTCGAGGGTCTGCGACTGACGCAGGAGCTTGTCGACGAGCGTAGTCTTGCCGTGGTCGACGTGGGCAATGATGGCGATGTTGCGAAGGTTCTGAAGGCTCACGGATGCGTCTCGGTCGTGCGTGCTTGCTGCGGCGCAGCAAGAAAAAGATCGCAGATTGTACGCAGGTCGAGGTGAAAACGCATGCTTTTTGCTTGTGGCGGGCGGCTTCGTTTGTCGGTCGCCGGTGCGAAACGACGGACTTTCCGCCGTCATCGCGACCGACGATCATCCGCAGGCGAGGCTGTCTGCCCACAGTGCCCCGAGTGGATTCCGAACCGAGCCGATCGATGACCCCGCCCCGCCGCCCCCTGCTGTTGCCCGTTTTCGCCGCTGCCGCGTCGATGATCCTGCTGGCCTCGGCGCTACCGCAGCCCGTGCGGGCCGACAAGTTCAGCGACTTCGCGAAGAAGGCGCTGTCCCAGCCCGGCGCGGCGAGCGCGCTGTCGGATTCCGACATCGGCGCCGGCCTCAAGGAGGCGCTGGCCAAGGGCACGAAGTCGGCGGTCAGCCAGCTTGGCAGCACCGATGGCTACTGGAAGAACGCGCGCTTCCAGATACCGCTGCCGAAGCCGCTGAAGAAGGCCGATGCCGTGCTGCGCGGCTTCGGAGCCGGACCGAAGCTCGACGAGCTGCACCTGTCGATCAATCGCGCGGCCGAATCGGCGGTGCCGGTCGCGGCCGATGTCTTTTCCGAAGCGGTGAAGAAGCTGACCGTCGACGACGTGCGCGGCATTCTCGGCGGGGCACCGGATGCCGCGACGCAGTATTTCAAGCGAACGACCGGCGACACGCTGCTGGCGAAGTTCCGGCCGATCGTCGCCGGCATCACGGCCAAGGCGGGCCTTGCACAGCAGTACAAGGGCATTGTCGCCAGCGCCGGCCCGCTGGCCGCCACGCTCGGCGCGCCGGATCTCGATACCTATGTCACCCAGAAGGCGCTCGACAGCCTGTTCCTGCGCGTGGCCGACGAGGAAAGGTCGATCCGCGAGAACCCGGCCGCGCGGACCAGCGAACTGCTGAAGAAGGTGTTCGCGAAGTAGCGCGCCGTCCGGCGCCTCGTCAGCGCGGGGTTGCCGTCGGCGCCGGCGTCCGCTTGACGGCAGTTGCCGGCAGGGTCAGTGCCACGCGGAAGCCGAGGGCGTCGCTGACGTTGTTCGCGGCATCGGCGTCGCGGTTCGAGGGCCGCATCGCGCCGGCGCCATTGCCCCAGCCGCCGCCGCGGTTGACCCGCTTGCGGCAGCCGCCGTCATCGATCCAGGCGCGGCCATCGGTCGGCGCGCCTTCGTAGGTCGGATGCCAGCAGTCCTCGACCCACTCCCAGACGTTGCCCTGCAGGTCGGACACGCCGAACGCGTTCGGCGGAAAGCTGCCGACCGGTGCGGTGTCCGGGAACGTGTCGTTGCAGCCGGCGCTCCAGGTCAGTTCCGGGTGACGCAGAGTGGCCGACTGATCGAGCGCGTTGGCGTAGCTGCAGGTGTACTGGCTCGGCTGGCTGAAGGTCTGCGCGCCATCGGCGGCCACGCCGGCGCGCATCACGTATTCCCATTCCGCTTCCGACGGCAGGCGATACGGCTGGCCGCTGCGCGCGGCGAGCCACTCGACGTACTGCCGCGCCTGGTTCCAGTTGATGCCGGTGACCGGGTGGCGCGGCCCGGCCTCGGCGCCGTTCGGCACCGAACTCGGCGACAGGCAAGCCCCGGCGGCGACGCAGGCCGCCCATTCGCCGCGGGTGACCTCGTAACGACCGATCGCGAACGGCGCGACGGTGACCGCATGCGCCGGCCGCTCGAACTCGCGGCCGTTGCCGATGGCATCGCCCATCATGAAGCGGCCGCCGCTGAAGCGGACCATCTCCGGCGTGTCGGCACAGTGCCGGAAATAGGCGGTGCGGCTGCCGGCGGGGTGATTGACCGTCAGCTTGCAGCCGCTGGCGGCCACCGCTGCTGCAGCGACCGGCGCGTTCGCCGTGGCGGCGCGAACCGGTGCCGCGGCTGGCGCGAGCATCGGAAGCGCACCGAGGGCGCCCAGCAGACAGCGACGGAACAGGACAGCAGACGTCATGGCGTGAACTCGATGTCGATGGTGCCGGCGGCGGTGCGGGCTTCGATCAGCGGAATCGGCTGGCTTTTCCAGACCGCCCGGCGGACCGATTCCTCCAGCTCGTAACTGCCGCAGGGCTTGACGAAATGCACGGCGGCAATCCGGCCGCCGGCAAGATAATCGATCCGGATCAGGCATTTGAACTGGCTTGGCGCAGATGCCGGTTCCAGCCAGTTGTCGTGGATGCGGCCGATCAGCGATTCCTGCGGCGTTTCTTCCGGCGGCGGCGGGGCCGGCTTCGGCGCCTGCGTGGCCGCACCCGGCGGCTTCGGCGTGGCGCTGGCCGCGGCTGCGGGCGGTGGCGGTTTCGGCGGCGACGGCTGTGGCTTCGGTGGCGTTGCCGGAATCGGCGTCGGGGTTGGCGCGCGTTCCGGTGGCGGCTCGATCACCTTCGGCGGCGGTGGTGGAACGGGTGCCGGCGGCACCGGCTTCGGGCGGCTGACGGCGACGGTCGGCGACGGCGGCGCCATCGTGATCTGGATCAGCTTCGGTGCCTGCGGTGCCGGGCTGCCGCGGCCGGCAATCTTCAGCTGGTTGACCAGCAGCACGAACAGCAGGCCATGCAGCAGCAACGAAAACGCCGCGCCGATCCGGCGCGGCGTCAAGGTCGGGGACAACCCCTCAGTCAAGCGGAGACGGCTCGTTCAGCGTGACCGAAGCACGACGCTGCCGGGCGATCAGGGCTTGAACGTGAAGCTCACGCCGCCGAGCACGATCGCGCCTTCGCCCACTTCCGGACCGGACGTCGCGACGTTGATCTCGGCGCCGGCGCTGACGGCAAGCTGCACGCCGTACTGGCCGCTGTTGCCGAAGCGCCACGCGTAGCCGCCGCGCACGGTCGGCTGGAACACGGTGATGTCGCTCGTGCCGGAGCCGGGGCCGCGGTAGTCGATCTCGAGGAAGAACAGTTCGAGGCGGCCGCCGGCGAACCAGCCGGTCTGGTTCGGGCCGAAGTAGCGGTCGACCGTGCCGCCGAAGCCGAAGCCGCCGCCGCTTTCGTCATCGAACTCGCCGTTGTTGCCGCGCTCGGCCACGTTATAGCCGGCATGCAGCGAGCCGTAGTAGTTGTTCGACAGCGGCAGGCCGAGACCACCGGTGAAGATCACGCCGGACGGATAGCCGCGGATTTCGCCGAACGGCTCGAACTGCTCGGCCTGCGCCGGCACCGCAGCCAATGCCGCGATGGTTGGAACGGCCGCCAGCAGCCAGCGGGAAAGTGTCGAACGTGGGGTCATGGTCGGTCAGCCTCGAACAGCGGTTTGGGGGCGAAAACAGAGCCTACAACAGAAGGTCGCGTCAACGGTTTGTCGAAAGCCAAGGTCCGCACCGGCCCCGCGCCAGCATAGATAACGGCGGTGCCGCGGCCAGCGGCCCGTACGAAAGGCGGGATCGATGCATCCGCGGAAACGCGGACTGCCAAGGACCGTTGGCGCAGCCGCGCCGCGCGACCGTGCCGCTCAGTAGCGCGTGGTCAGTTCCAGCAGCCAGGCCGGCGCGTGGTCGAGCAGCCAGATTTCGACGTCATGGTCGTAGCCGCTGACGATGCCGAGGCCGATCAGCAGGAAGGCCAGCCCGAGCACGAGCTTGCCGCCGCGCGCGGCGCCGATCATCCGCCCGCGCACGCGCACCAGCGCCTGTCGCGACAGGCTGCCGACGATGACCAGCGGCAGTGCCGCACCGAGACCGAAGACCAGCATCACCAGCGCGGCCTGACCGAGATTCTGACCGGCGCTGGCCAGCGTTGCCGCGGCACCGAGCGTCGGCCCGACGCACGGCGTCCAGACCATGCCGAGAATCAGGCCGACCAGCAGCTGCCCGTGCCAGCCGGCGCCATCGACCCGCGCCGACCACTGGCCGCCGCGGTTCGCCAGCGCGCTGCCGAGCCGCGTGAACGCAGCCTGCAGCGGCGGGATCAGCAGCACCGCCGCGAAGCCGATCAGCAGCACGCCGGCCACTTGCCGGAACACGTCCTCGGTCAGCCCCAGCGACACGCCGACGGTGGCGATGAACAGGCCGAGGGTGGTGAACGACACGGTGAGCCCGACGCCGAGCGCCAGCGCGCCGTGGCGATGCGCCGATGCCGCCGTCGAGATCACGATCGGCAGCAGCGGCAGCACGCACGGCGACAGGGTCGACAGCACGCCGGACAGCGCCGCCAGCGGCAGCGTCGCCAGATTCATCGGCAGACCTCGGCCCGGCGCCTGCGATCAGAGCGCCTTGTCGAGCAGCGCGCCGATGTCGCCTTTCGAGGTGATGCCAGTCGCGCGGGCCACTTCCTGACCGCCGGCGAACAGCACCAGCGTGCTCTGGCGCGACACGTTGAACTGCTTGCGCACGTCCTTCTGGCGGTCGAAATCGACGACCAGCACGGTGACGTTCGCGTACTTCGGATCATTCACCAGCGACTTCACGACCGGCGCCTGCGCGCGGCAGGTCGGGCACCACTCGGCGTGAACCTGCAGCAGCACCGGCGCACCGGATTGCAGGGCCTGACCGTAGGCTTCGGCGGTATACGGCGCGATGCCGCCGGCGTGGGCGACGCTGCCGAGCAGGCTGGCGGCGACCAGCGCGACAACGGCGAGCAGACGGCGGAGGGTCGATTGGATCGAGGACATGGCGGGCAAGCTCCGGGAGCGGGAAAGTCGGCAGCGTGCGTGCGCCGTGCGGCAGCGGCTATGCCCGATGCGACCGCTTTCATGCCGTCCTGTTCCAACCGCCGCGCGCCCGGGCGGACGCGCAGCACTGGAACGGACGATCAGCGCAGCGCTTCGAGCTGCTCCCAGCGGGCATAGGCGCGGGTCAGTTCGCTGTCGATGATCGCGAGCCGCGCCTGCGTCGCCAGCGCCTGCTCGCGCTGCGTGGCGAAGAACTTCGGATCGCTGAGCTTCAGGCCCAGCTCGCGCTGCTCGTTTTCGAGCTTCTCGATCTGCTTCGGCAGATTGTCCAGCTCGCGCTTTTCCTTGGAGTTCAGGCCCGGGGCCGCCGTCACCACCGGCTTCGGCGCTTCGGCCTTCACCGTCTCGACCTTCTTCGGCTCCGGCCGCACCGCGGTGAACGACACATCCTTGCGCTGGCGCAGCCAGTCCTCGTAGCCGCCGACATACTCGCCGATGCGGCCGCCGCCTTCGTAGACGAAGGTGCGGGTGACGACGTTGTTCAGGAATGCACGGTCATGGCTGACCATCAGCACGGTGCCCTGATAGTCGATCAGCAGCTCTTCGAGCAGATCGAGCGTCTCGACATCGAGATCGTTGGTCGGCTCGTCGAGGATCAGCAGGTTCGACGGTTCGGCGAACAGGCGCGCCAGCAGCAGACGCGCGCGCTCTCCGCCGCTCAGTGCCTTGACCGGCGAGCGGGCACGATCCGGCGTGAACAGGAACTGCTGCAGGTAGCTCATGACGTGCAGCTGCTTGCCGTCGATGGTGACGAAGTCCTTGCCGCCGCCGATGTTCTCGAACACCGGCTTGGCATCGTCGAGCTGCGCGCGCAGCTGGTCGAAATACGCCACTTCGAGCTTCGAGCCGTTGCGCACGGTGCCGCTGTCCGGTTCCAGCTTGGCCAGCAGCAGGTTCAGCAAGGTGGTCTTGCCGGCGCCGTTCGGGCCGATGATGCCGATCTTGTCGCCGCGCAGGATCGTGGTCGAGAAGTTCTTGACGATCAGCTTGTCGCCACGCGAGAAGCTGATGTTCTTCGCTTCCGCGACCAGCTTTCCGGACTTCTCCGCTTCCTGCAGCACCAGCTTCGCTTCGCCGGACAGTTCGCGCCGCGCCGCATATTCGCTGCGCAGCTTCTTGAGGCGCTCGACGCGGCCCTGATCGCGCACGCGCCGCGCCTTGATGCCCTTGCGGATCCAGACCTCTTCCTGCGCCAGCTTCTTGTCGAACAGCGCGTTGGCCTGTTCCTCGATCCGCAGCGCCTCTTCCTTGCGCACCAGATATTCGTCATAGGTGCCGGGCCAACTGCGCAGGATGCCGCGATCCAGCTCGATGATCCGGGTCGCCAGGCGGCGCAGGAAGGCGCGGTCATGGGTGATGAACAGCAGGGTGCCGGGCCAGGTGGCGAGGAAATCCTCGAGCCAAGTGATCGAGTCGATGTCGAGATGGTTGGTCGGCTCGTCCAGCAGCAGCACGTCCGGCTCGGCGACCAGCGCCCGGGCCAGCAGCGCGCGGCGCTTCAGACCGCCGGACAGCTCGGCGAAATCGAGGTCCGGCGGCAGCTGCAGGCGCTCGACCATCGCATGCACCTTGCTGTCGATGGTCCAGCCATCGAGCGCCTCGAGCGCGGTCTGCACGCGGCCGAGCTTGTCCATGTTGTCCGGCTCGTGCAGCAGCAGATGGTGGTACTCCGCGACCAGCCGACCGGCCTTGCCGAGCCCGTCGGCCACCACCTCGAACACCGAGCCTTCGATGCCGGTCGGCACGTCCTGCGGCAGTTCGGTGATGCGCAGGCCCTGGCTGCGCACCAGTTCGCCGGAATCGATCGCGACTTCGCCGGTCAGCACCTTCATCAGGGTCGACTTGCCGGTCCCGTTGCGGCCGACCAGACACAGGCGCTCGCCGGCATCGAGCGTGAAGTTGACCTGATCGAGCAACACCGTGTTGCCGAGGTTGAGATTCACGTTCTTGAAGCTGATCAGCATGGACGGCTCTGGCGACGCGCGGGGGAGGGTCGCGATTGTACGGACTTCCCGATGACGGCTTTGCCGGCGGGCCTGCCATCGGACCGGTGGGCGGTGCCATCCGGGCGCGCAACGTGCCGAAAAAGCCGGCTAGCCGAAATGGTCCGGGCCACAAGCGAGTAAAATCGCGCGGCCATTCGAGTGCCGCAGTTTTTGTGGGCGTTCGTATCCCCATGAAAACCCCCTGGACGCTCGTGCCCGAGCGTTCCTATCAGGTCCCGACATGTCCGATTCCGCTGCAGAAACCTCCGTCACCTTCCGCGATCTGGCGTTGTCCGAGCACGTGCTCGAAGCGCTCGATGCCGTGGGCTACGAATCCCCGTCGCCGATCCAGGGCGCGACCATTCCGCATCTGCTGTCGGGCCGCGATGTCCTCGGCCAGGCCCAGACCGGCACCGGCAAGACCGCTGCGTTCGCGCTGCCGATCCTGTCGAAGCTCGATGCCGAGCAGCGCCTGCCGCAGGCGCTGGTGCTGGCGCCGACGCGCGAGCTGGCGATCCAGGTGGCCGAGGCGTTCCAGAAGTACGCCGCCAAGATTCCGGGCTTCCACGTGCTACCGATCTACGGCGGCCAGAGTTACGGCCCGCAGCTGTCGGCCTTGAAGCGCGGCGTTCATGTCGTCGTCGGCACGCCGGGCCGCGTGCTCGATCACATGAAGCGCGGCACGCTGGATCTGTCGCAGATCAAGTGTCTGGTGCTCGACGAAGCCGACGAGATGCTGCGCATGGGCTTCATCGAGGACGTCGAGTACGTGCTCAAGGAAACCCCGCCGCAGCGGCAGGTCGCGCTGTTCTCGGCAACCATGCCGGCGGTGATCCGCCGCATCGCCCAGACCTACCTGAAGGACCCGGCCGAAGTCACGATCAAGTCGAAGACGTCCACCGCGACCAACATCCGCCAGCGCTACTGGCTGGTGTCGGGCTACAACAAGCTCGACGCGCTGACCCGCATTCTCGAAGCCGAAAGCTTCGACGGCATGATCATCTTCGCCCGCACCAAGGCGGCGACCCAGGAACTGGCGGACAAGCTCGAAGCGCGCGGCTACAACGTCGCCGCGCTCAACGGCGACATGGAACAGCGCGCGCGCGAACTGACCGTGAACCGGCTCAAGGACGGCCGCCTCGACATCGTCGTCGCCACCGATGTCGCCGCCCGCGGTCTGGACGTCGAGCGCATCAGCCACGTCTTCAACTACGACATTCCGACCGACACCGAAAGCTACGTCCACCGCATCGGCCGCACCGGCCGCGCCGGGCGCTCGGGCGAAGCGATCCTGTTCGTGTCGCCGCGCGAGCGGCACATGCTGAAGCTGATCGAGCGCGCCACGCGCCAGCCGATCACGCCGATGGAACTGCCGTCGATCGAGGCGGTGAACACGCAGCGCATCGCGCGCTTCACGCAGAAGATCGCCGACGCGCTCGAAAGCGGCGGCCTCGATCCGTTCCGCCAGATCCTGACCGAGTTCGAGCGCGAGCGGAACGTCACCGCGCTCGACATCGCCGCAGCACTCGCCAAGCTGGTGCAGGGCGACGCCGACCTTCTGCTCGACGATGTGCCGGAGCCGCCGAAGGCGCGCGGCTACACGGTCGAATCCAGTGCCTCGGCGCCGCCGCGTCGCGAGTACGAGCGCCGCGAGCGCCCGGAACGCGGTGATCGACCGGAACGCACCGAGCAGAGCGGTTCATCGCTGCGCCCGCGGCCGGCCCGTCCGGATGCCCCGCCGCGCGCCGAGCGCCCGGAACGCATCGAACGGCCCGAACGCGCCAGCCGACCGGAGGCCGCCTCGTTCGAACGGCGTCCGCCGGCGACGGCCGATCGTGGCGACGACGCGCCGCGCCCGAAGCGCACGCCGCGCGAGGAAGCGGTGCCGATGGAAACCTTCCGCGTCGAGGTCGGCCACGCCCATGGCGTGAAGCCGGGCAACATCGTCGGTGCGATCGCCAACGAAGCCGGTGTCGAATCGAGCTTCATCGGCCGCATCGAGATCGAGAACGAGTACAGCCTCGTCGACCTGCCGGCCGGCATGCCGAAGGAAATCTTCCGCGACCTGCAGAAGGTCTGGGTCGTCGGCCGTCAGCTCAAGCTCAGCCGCCTGAACGCGCCGCCGGCGAAGACGCCGTACGAGGCTTCCGCCGGGCCGCGGCCGAAGCCGAAGAAGCCGCGTCCGGCCTGATCGAGCCGGCGCGTCGCGCCAAGCCCGGCCTGCCCCTGCGGCAGGCCGGGCTTTCTGCGTTCTGGGGCCGGTCAGCCGCAGGCCCGGTCAATGGCGAATCGACCGTTCGGCGGGATTTTCGCGAGCCGCGCGCAGTTCAGGATCGGTTCAGGGCCTCGCTCGCAATCTGTGCTCGCACGGTGCCAATCCGGCATCGCAACCGGTCCGAACGGACCCCGGAGTTCGACATGCTCAAGACCATGATTTCTGCCACGGTGCTGATGGCCAGCGCCATCGCCCTGCCAGCCATGGCGGGCAGCCGCGGTGACACGATCCTCGGCGCCGCCATTGGTGCCGCAGCCGGTGCCGCGGTCGGCGATTCGATTGGCGGCCGCGATGCCGCGGTGTTCGGTGGCGCCATCGGCGGCCTGGTTGGCGCCCAGATCGGCAGCAACAGCGGCAACCGCCGCGACTATCGCTACGACACGCGTCATGACGATCGCTACGACGGCCGTTACGGCGGCGGCTACGACCGTCGCGACAGCCGCTACGACGGCTACGGCCGCGGCTACACGACGCGCGAAGTCGAGTATCGCCGCGTCGAGTACCGTCGCCCGGCGCCGGGCTATGGCTACGATCGCCGTCATGACGATCGTCACCAGCACAACCGCTACTGCAACGACTGATCGTCGATGCCGCGGTGCGGCGCCGAGTCGCTGGCGATCGCTCGCGGCGACTGGAAACGAAAAAGCCCGGCCAGGTGCCGGGCTTTTTCTTGGGCCGCGCGGCCCTGATCCGTCAGGACCTCACTGGACGCTGATCTGGAAGATCGCCGTCGTGCCGCTGACTTCGTTGCCGATCACCAGCAGCGGCTGACGGGTCGGGCTGTCCTTGGCGCTGATGAAGGCGAGGCCTTCCGGGCCGCTGTCGGTCGGCGCGGTGCCGGTCGGGCTCAGCGTGAAGTCTCGGCTGTTGACGTAGTCGACGAAGCGGGCGTTGGCCGGTTGGGTCACGTCGTAGACCATCACGCCGCCGATGCGCTCGAGGCCGATGAACGCGAACGTGCGGCCCTCGATCGTGCCGACGACCACGCCTTCCGGTTCCGGACCCTTGTTGTCGCTGCGGTCGTCCCGGGTGTTGTTGTCATTGCTGGCGTTGAACACGTTCGGCAGGCGTTCGGCGGTGATCGTTTCGAAGTCCGAGCCGGAATCGAACACGCGGGTGCCGTCGGACGAGTAGATCGAGAACGAGCGGCTGCCGAGCACCTCGATCGCCGTCAGCTGGCCGGCGGCATTGCGCGCGGTGGTCGCCGCGGTGGCGGTCAGGCGGCCGAGGGCGGCGTTGGCGCGCAGCGTGGTGATGCCGGTGGTGCCGCCGAACACGGCCGGATCGAGGCCCGGCGACGTCGCCAGCGCCGACACGCGGCGCGTTTCCTCGCCCGGGATGAAGTCGTTGCGATCGTCGCCTTCGTTTGCGGCGATGTAGTAGGTCTGACGACCGACGCGGTAGCTGGCGATGCCGTCCGGCTGGAACAGGCCCTTGACCGGCCAGTTGCGGATGCTGATCGCGTTGTCGCGGTCGCTGGCGTCCAGCTCGTTGCCGGGCAGCGAGTGGTCGAGGCTGCCGAGCGGGATGATCCGGGTCAGCGCTGGCGCGTTCAGATTGCTCAGGTCGATCACGCCGATGGCGTTGTTCTCCTGCAGCGTGACCCACGCGGTCTTGCTGTCGGCATCCACCGCGATGTATTCCGGCTCCAGATCCTGCGCGACGGTCGCGCCCGGGCCGTAGATGCGCACGCCGCTGGCGCGCAGCGTGTCGATCTGGCTGTTCAGCGCACGGAAGTCGACGGTGCGGACCAGCGCATCCATGCTGACATTGCCGCCGAACAGGCAGCGCAGGATCGTCGCGACCGGGCGCTGGCCGGGCAGGCTGCGCAGGCAGTTGCTGGCGAAGCGCAGGTCGACGACGCTGACCGAGCCTTCCGGGTCGACCGAATCGGCGCGGCCGTAGCCATTCGATTCGCCCTCGTTCGCCACCAGCAGCGCCTTGCCATCCGGCGTGAACACGACGTTGTCCGGCAGTGCGCCGACCTGCACTTCGGCGAGGCGGGTCAGGGTGCGGGCATCGAAGAACACGACCTTGCCCGGATCGGTCTTGACCGCCGCGGCAAACGCGACCGCGACCAGACCGTCATGCACGGCGACCGAGTTGGCATCGCCGCCGGTTTCGACCAGCGTGCGGATCAGCGTGGGCTGCGCCGGATTGGCGAAGTCGAGCACGTCGACGCTCGACGCGGCGGCGTTGATCACGAACAGACGCTGGCTGCGGGCATCGTGCGCGACGATTTCGGCGGCGCTGGCGTTGCGCAGGGTCGAGTCGTAGCGGCCGAGCAGCGACAGCGAGATCGATACCGGTTCGGCATTGCGCGGCGGCAGTGCGGCCGCCAGCATCGGAGCCGCGCAGAACAGCGCGGCAGCAGTCATCGTCACGAGCTTCTGGATCATCGTTCGGGTCTCTTTACGTGGGGGCGGCAGCGGGCCAGCGTCGCGGACCGTATGACGGAAAGATGATCGGAAGATGACGAAACCATGCCGTTCGGCGCGCCGCCGGCGCTGCGCCGAAAACTTCATAGAACTGCCATGAATGTCAGACAAATCATTGACATGGCGCAGCCCGAACGCCGCGCTTGATGACGAATAACGAGCCCGGCCCGGCGTCGCGCGATGATGCTGCGCCCGCATTTGATCGACACTCCCGCGCATGCCGCTGAAAGTCCCGAAGAACCTGTTCGAAGCCGCGATCGGCAACGGCACCGTGCGCCGCTTCCGCGACTTCGCGCTGGTGGTGCTCGATGGCGAAGGCGCGCTGTGCGTGCCGAACGATGTCTGGCTGCCGGCCGCCTCGTGGGCGCTGTCGCGGGCACCCTCGGGCAATCGCCTGCGCGACCGCTTCCAGCTGCTGTCGCGGCTCGACATCCTCGTGACCCGGCGCGGCACGGCGGTGATCTCGACCACCGGCGCGCACCTGCGGCTGGCGCGGCTGCGCGACGTGATGAAGCGCGAAGGCCTCGACGTGCAGGAATGGAACTTCCCGCCGAAGTCCGTGCTCGACCAGGCGCTGAATCCGGAAGCGCCGCCGCGGGCCGAGGACGAGACCGCGGCCGCGCCGGAGGTCACCGGCGAGACGCTGCCGGAGTCCGATGCCGAGACGCATTCGGAGTCCGAGCCGGACCATGACGCGATCGCCGAGACCGATCCTGTGGACGACGGCGCCGACGCGGGCGCCAGCGACGCCGAGCGCTGATCGGCAGCGATCACGCGCAGCGGCGATAGACCGGGTCAATCCGGCTGCGGCCCGCGTCACGGTGCCGTGCCATTGGTCGGGCATCGGCTGCCACTGGGATGAAAACGGCTGCGCAAGCGTGCGCTGGCGCACCTACCGTTCCTCGCCCGCAGCCCGATGCTGCCGGTGCCGACCGCGCCCGGGCGCACTCGGCTTTTCCCGACCGGACGCTCGCCTTGAAAGTTACCCGCCACGCGCGTCACATCGCCTTCTTCCGCATGCTGCCGGCTTTGTCGATCGCGGTGCGCGGCGAGCTGCTGTCGTTCCACCGGCTGGAGCAGCAGTGGCGCTGGTACTGCGGCCTGCGTCGCGGCGATCTGGTGGCCACGCTCGATGAACTGCGCGAAGCCGGGGCGCTGGTGTCCGAGGCCAGCGGCGACGGGCTGCGCTTCTCGCTGACCGAGCGCGGCCGCAGCCTGATGCAGGAATGGCAGCGGCCGCTGGCCGGTTTCGACTGGAGCCGCCCGATCGGCAGTCTGCAGGAATGGCTGAACACGCGACGCGTGCTGACCAAGGCCCGTGACCGCACCTGGTTGCTGCCGCAGGCCGCCAAGCCGGATCGCCGACGCGTCAGCGACTGACCGCCGGCGAGCGGTCGCCCTATCATCGGCAGCTGTGCCGACAGCGGCGACCGGAGTGCCCGCATGACCCTCATCCTCGACCGCATCAGCGGCCGCGCCCGTGATCTCGGCGGCTTCTCGGTGAAGCGCGTGCTGCCGATCGCGCACCGCAAGCTGGTCGGCCCGTTCATCTTCTTCGACGAGATGGGCCCGGCGACGTTCGCCCCCGGCACCGGCATGGACGTGCGTCCGCATCCGCACATCGGTCTGGCCACCGTCACCTACCTGTTCGACGGCCGCATTCGCCATCGCGACAGCCTCGGCAACGATCTGAACATCACGCCGGGGGCGGTCAACTGGATGACCGCCGGCCGCGGCATCGTCCATTCCGAGCGCACCGATGCCGAAGACCGCGCGCGCGGCTTCTCGATGCACGGCATCCAGAGCTGGGTGGCGCTGCCGGCGGCCGACGAGGAAGTCGAACCCGCGTTCGTCCATCACCCGGCCGAGACGCTGCCGGTGTTCCGCGTCGGCGAGGTCGCGCTGAACCTGATCGCCGGCCATGCCTACGGGCACGTGTCGCCGGTCGCGGTGCGCTCGCCGACGTTCTACCTCGCCGCCGAATTCCCGGCCGGCGCCAGCTTGCCGATGCCCGACGAGCACGAGGAGCGCGGCGTCTATGT
This sequence comes from Nevskia sp., assembly GCF_021732705.1. Lineage (GTDB taxonomy): Bacteria > Pseudomonadota > Gammaproteobacteria > Nevskiales > Nevskiaceae > Nevskia. Next base: position 65,667 of record NZ_JAKFUM010000017.1, read on the forward strand.
GGTCACTGGCGAAGTCGAGATCGACGGCGAGCGCTTCCCGCCGGGCGATCTCGCCGTGCTGCAGCCGGGCGCGGCGGTCGTCGTGCGTGCCGTGGTCGCGAGCCGCGTGATGCTGCTCGGCGGTGCCCGTCTGCCGGAACCGCGCGAGATCTGGTGGAACCTCGTGTCGACGCGCCCGGCGCGCATCGAACAGGCGCGGCAGGACTGGCTGGCTTATTGCGAGGGCGACCGCAGCCGCATGGGCCCGGTCCCGGGCGAGCACGAATTCATCCCGCTGCCGAAAGTCTGAGGAACGCGGTCCGATGTCCGATGGGGTGGCGGCTGCAGGGGCTCAAAACACGCTCGATTCCGAGTTCGACGGCTATGTCGGCATCGACTGGTCCGGCGCCGCGCAGGCGGGCTATGCCGGTGTCGCCGTTGCCCGCTGCGGGCCGGGTCGCCACGCGCCGCAACTGATCCGCGCGCCGGGCAAGACCTGGACGCGCAGCGCCGTGCTCGACTGGCTGCTGGCCGAACTGGCGCGGCCGCAGCGACTGCTGATCGGCTTCGACTTCGCGTTCGCGCTGCCCGGCGATGGTCGTCCGGCCCCGCAGCTGTGGGCCGAGGTCGAGACACGCTGCGCGGCCGATGGCGATCTGCTCGGTCGGGCCTATGCTGAGAACGATCGCCGCTTCTGGACCGCAGGCCCGCGTCCGGCCGGCTGGAACGAGACCCCGCGCGCCGCCGAAGCCGCCTGCCGCGCGGCCGATCTCGGCAATCCGCAGACGCCGTTCCAGCTGATCGGCGCGAAGCAGGTCGGCAAGGGCGCGCTGGCCGGCATGCGGCTGCTGCATCGGCTCGATCGCGATGCCCGGGATCGCGTCGCGATCTGGCCGTTCGACGGCGCCGCCGGACACGACCGGCGCTCGGTCGTCAGCGAAATCTACCCGCGCCTGTTCATCCGCCAGGGCGGGCTCGGCAACGCCAAGCTGCGCGATCTGGACGATCTGAACGCGGTGCTGAATCGCCTGAACAGCATCGGCATCACCCGAGGCGGCTTCGACGACCACGAAGCCGATGCGCTGGTTACCGCAGCCGGCTTGCGCGCCACCGCTGGTGACGCGGCGCTGTGGGCGGCCGGCACGGGCGAGCCCGAAGGCTGGATCTTCGGCGTGCCGAAGCCGGCGTGACCGGCGTCGGCGCGGCCGCGACTCAGCGCACCAGCTGGATTTTCGCTGCCGCGGCCCGTGCCTTGGCCCGCGCCGCGTCGACCGTCTCGTCCAGCGCCAGCATCACGCCCATGCGCCGGCGGCCGGAGATTTCCGGCTTGCCGAACAGGCGCAGCTGCGTGTCCGGCGTGGCCAGCGCCTCGGCCAGACCGGTGTAGCGCGGCGCCACGGTTTCGGCCTCGAACAGCAGCGCGCAGGATGCGGCAGCGCCGCGGCTGCGGATGTTCGGAATCGGCAGGCCGAGGATCGCGCGAGCGTGCAGCGAGAACTGCGGCAGGTCCTGCGAGATCAAGGTGACCAGGCCGGTGTCATGCGGGCGCGGCGACACCTCGCTGAAGATCACGTCATCGCCCTTCACGAACAGCTCGACGCCGAACAGGCCGCGGCCGCCGAGGTTGCTGGTGATCGCCTCGGCAATCGCTTCGGCCTTCTTCAGCGCGGTGTCCGACATCGGGTGCGGCTGCCAGGATTCGCGGTAGTCGCCGTCGATCTGCAGGTGACCGATCGGCGCGCAGTAGCGCGTCATGATCTGGCCGTCCGGGCCGAGGCAGCGCACGGTCAGCAGGGTGATCTCGTAATCGAACGGAACGAAGCCTTCGACGATCACGCGGCCGGCGCCGGCACGGCCGCCGGCCTGCGCGTAATCCCAAGCTTTCTGGACATCGGCCGGGGTCTTGATCGTGCTTTGGCCCTTTCCGGATGACGACATCAGCGGCTTCACCACGCACGGAATGCCGACTGCCTCGACCGCCGCCGCATAGTCCTCGAAGGTGTCGGCGAAGCGATACGGCGAGGTCGGCAGCTGCAGCGTTTCGGCCGCCAGCCGGCGGATGCCTTCGCGGTCCATGGTCAGGCGCGCGGCGCGAGCGGTCGGGATCACCGTCGCGCCTTCGGCTTCGAGTTCGAGCAGCGTCGCGGTGTGGATCGCCTCGATCTCCGGGACGATGAAGTGCGGCTGCTCCAGCGCGATCACGCGCCGCAGTTCGGCGCCATCGAGCATCCGGATCACGTGGCTGCGATGCGCCACCTGCATTGCCGGCGCGTCGGCGTAGCGATCCACCGCAATCGTCTCCACGCCGAGCCGCTGCAGCTCCAGCACGACTTCCTTTCCGAGTTCGCCGGCCCCGAGCAGCATCACGCGGGTGGCGTTGGCAGACAGCGGAGTGCCGAGGATGGTCATGAGTGCAATCGGGAGTGCATTTCGGGGGAAAGGGCGGAGAATAGTGTCACAGGCGCCGGGCAGACTGGCGCCACCACAACCTGTCCACACGCGCTCATGACCCGTCGTACCAAGATTCTCGCCACGCTCGGCCCGGCCACCGATGATCCCGCCGTGCTGAAGCGGCTGCTGATGGCGGGGGTCGACGTGGTTCGCCTCAATTATTCGCACGGCAAGGCCGCCGATCACGCGCGCCGTGCCGCCGCGGTGCGCGCCGTCGCGCACGAGCTGGGCTACGACATCGGCATCCTCGCCGACCTGCAGGGCCCGAAGATCCGGATCGAAAGCTTCGCCGACGGCCCGGTCGAACTGATCGAGGGCGCGGCGTTCGCGCTCGACACCGCGCATCCGTCCGACGCCGGCACCGTCGACATCGTCGGCTGCGCCTATCCGGAGCTGCCGAGCGACACCGCCGCCGGCGACATCCTGCTGCTGAACGATGGCGCGATCACCCTGCGCGTGACCGCCGTCACCGGCACCCGGATCGATACCGTCGTCGTGCTCGGCGGCACGCTGTCGAACCGCAAGGGCATCAACAAGCAGGGCGGCGGCCTGTCTGCGGCGGCACTGACCGACAAGGATCGCGAGGATCTGGTCCACGCGATCTCCATCGGCGCCGATTTCATCGCCGTGAGCTTCCCGCGCTCGGCGGCGGACATGGACGAGGCCCGCGCGCTGATGATCGCCGCCGGCGGCAGCGCCGCACTGGTCTCGAAGATCGAGCGGGCGGAAGCGCTGCCGAACCTCGACGAGATCATCGCGGCGAGCGATGTCGTGATGGTGGCGCGCGGCGATCTCGGCGTGGAGATCGGCGATGCCGAGCTGCCGGGCTGGCAGAAGAAGATCATCGCCGCGTCGCGCGAGGCCAATCGCATGGTGATCACGGCGACGCAGATGATGGAGTCGATGATCGTCAATCCGATCCCGACGCGTGCCGAGGTGCTCGATGTCGCCAATGCGGTGATGGACGGCACCGATGCCGTGATGCTGTCGGCCGAGACCGCGACCGGCCGCTGGCCGGTCAAGACCATCGAGGCGATGGCGAGAGTGTGCGTTGGCGCCGAGCGTTCGATGCCGCAGAAGGAACGCGCCCGGCGCACGCTCGGCCGGCACTTCGAGCGTGTCGACGAGGCGGTCGCGATGGCCACGACGTGGACCGCGCAGCACATGCACGCGAAGGCGATCGTCGCGCTGACCGAGTCCGGCTCGACGGCGCTGATGGTGTCGCGCACCGACACCACGATTCCGGTCTACGCGCTGACCCGTCACGAACGCACGCGCCGGAAAATGGCGCTGTGCCGCGGCGTCTACCCGGTGGCGTTCGATCCGAGCGTGTCCGACGCGATGCTGGCCGAGCGCGAGGCGATCGAAAGCCTGAAGTACCGCAAGGTGATCAATCCCGGCGACCGCGTGCTGCTGACCCGCGGCGACCTGACCGGCGCGCTCGGCGGCACCAACTCGATGAAGATCGTCACCGTCGTCTGAGGCGCGGCGTCGGCGTTCGGGCGTCATCCGGGCGGGTGACGCCGGCGCTGCGAGACGCCGGTCTCACGGCCGTTCCCGAAACCTGTGGGGCAAATGTAGGAGTGCCCGGCGCGCCGGTGTCCGCCTGCTACGGTTCTTGCGGGGGAACACACGGGAAGCGCGCCGAGCCTGGCGCGGGCGGTTCGGCAGGACGCCGATCACGGACGGGGCACCATGGTCTTCAACTCGCTGAGCTTCGTCGCGTTCTTCGCGATCGTGCTCGCGCTGCACGCGCTGCCGATCACCTGGACCGCGCGCAAGCGCAATCTGCTGGTCGCCAGCTATCTGTTCTACGCGGCGTGGAATCCGCCGTTCGTGATCCTGCTGTGGATCTCGACGGTCGTCGACTGGTACGCCGCGCAGAAGCTGGTGCGGGCCGAACGGCAGGCTGCGCGCCGCGCGTGGATGCTGCTGTCGGTGATCGCCAACCTCGGCATGCTCGGCTACTTCAAGTACGGCGGCTTCCTGCTCGACAACTTCGCGGCGTTGATGAACGTCGCCGGCGTCGCCTACCAAGCGCCGAAGCTCGACATCGTGCTGCCGGTCGGCATCTCGTTCTATACCTTCGCGACGATGTCCTACACGCTGGACATCTATCTGAAGCGCGCGAAGCCGGCCGACAACTTCCTCGACTACGCGCTGTTCGTCACCTTCTTTCCGCATCTCGTCGCCGGGCCGATCATGCGGCCGACCGAACTGGTGCCGCAGTTCGCGACCGAGCGCCGCGCCAGCGCCGACCAGTTGCGTTTCGGCCTCGCGCTGATGACGCTGGGGCTGTTCCAGAAGGTGGTGCTCGCCGACAGCTTCCTCGGCAAGACAGCGGAATCCGTGTTCGACGGCAAGACCGCACCCGGCGCCATCGACGCCTGGTTCGGCACGCTCGCGTTCAGTGGCCAGATCTTCTGCGACTTCGCCGGCTATTCGACCACCGCGATCGGCGCGGCGATGTGTCTCGGCTTCGCGATGCCGGACAACTTCCGCTTTCCGTACGCCGCGATCGGCTTCAGCGATTTCTGGCGGCGCTGGCACATCACGCTGTCGTCGTGGCTGCGCGACTACGTCTACATCCCGCTTGGCGGCAACCGCCATGGCGAACTGCGCACCTACCTGTCGCTGATGGGCACGATGCTGATCGGCGGCCTGTGGCACGGCGCGAACTGGACGTTCGTGGTCTGGGGCGGGCTGCACGGCGTCTATCTCGCGGTGGAGCGGATGCTGCGGAGCCGGTTCGCGCACTGTCGGCCGGGGCCGCTGGCGCTGTTCGGCTTCGCGATGCTCACCTGGACCCTGGTCAACATCACCTGGGTGTTCTTCCGCGCGAGCACCTTCGGCAAGGCCTGGGACGTGCTCGGCGGCATGTTCGGCGCCCATCCGGACGCCAAGCTGCTGCTCGGCACCTTCGATCTGCTGAGCGTCGGGGTGATCACCGCCGGCATCCTGTTCGCGCACTGGCAGCTGCGCGAACGCACGCTGGAAGCGCTCGTCGCACGCACGCCGCCGCTGCTGCTGGCCACGGTCTGGGGCCTGATGGCCTTCGCCATCGTCATTTCGCAGGGCACCGGCAGTGCCTTCATCTACTTCCAGTTCTAGAGGACCGCGCCATGTCCGCCCATCTGCCTGCCGGCCTGCGCCTGACCGCTTCCGATCGCCCCGGCGTCGCCCAGCCGGTGCCGGAGCGCGACATCCCGTCCCAGCCCTGGGGCCGCATCCTGATCGTCGCCGTGCTGCTCGCAGCGGTGCTGCTGGCGCTGTGGGAAGTGCGCTGGCGCGCGTACGGCAGCGAGCCCGCGTATCGCAACAGCGACGGCCTGTGGGCGATCCAGCGCCGCCGCATCGACGAGGGCGAGGGTGGCAAGACCGTCATCGTCGGCTCGTCGCGCATGCTGTTCGACGTCGATCTCGACACCTGGGAACGCCTGAGCGGCGAGCGCCCGATCCAGCTTGCGCTCGAAGGCACATCGGCGGCGTTCGCGCTCGACGATCTGGCCGACGATCCTCAATTCACCGGCAAGCTGATCATCGGCGTGGCGCCGGAACTGTTCTTCACCGGCTTCGGCTATCGCCGCAGCGCGTTCACGCATTACCACCACGAAGGACCGGGCCAGCGCATCGGCCAGTGGCTGTCGATGACCCTGATCGAGCCGCTGTTCGGTTTTTACGACGAAGACTTCGCGCTCGGCACCGTGCTGCGCCGGCAGGACTGGCCGCTGCGCCCGGGCGACAAGGCGCATCGCGACGTGCGCAAGCTCTCCGTCAGCGAGGCCGACCGCAACACGCGGATGTGGCGCAAGGTCGAGACCGATCCGGAATACCGCGAGCTTGCGCGCCAGATCTGGGCCCAGAAATTCGGCCCGCCGGAGCCGGCAATGGTCGCGCGGCTCAAGGATGCGCTGCCGAAGGAGCTCGCACGCGTGGCCAAGGCCGTGGCCAAGCTGCGCGCGCGCGGCGTCGAGATGGTGTTCGTGCGGGCGCCAAGCGTCGATCAGTATCTGGACTTCGAGCATCGCGCGTTCCCGCGCGAAACCACGTGGGCACCGCTGCTGGCGATGACCGGCGTCCGCGGCATCCACTTCGAGGACGAGCCGACGCTGCAGGGCTACGAGCTGCCGGAGTGGTCGCACCTGGCCGCGCACGAACGGCCGCGGTTCACCGAGGCGCTGTATCGGTTGATGCACCTACCCGCTGCGTCGCCGCCACCGGCTTCGTCGCCGAACGCCTGACACGTCGAGATCGGCCGGCGGCTGGGCGTCGGCCCATCCCGCCGATCCGGACGAAAAAACCGGGTGTCTCGCGACACCCGGTTCGGCGTTGACCTGAGGCCCGAGCGAACAGCGCCTGCTTCGCTCGGTGCCGCGCGGATCAGAGACCGTGTTGCCTCAGAATCCGCTGGCGTTCAGTCGACCGTTGGTCAGCACGCGACCCTGCAACGACGGCGTCGGCACGGCCGAAGCCAGAATCGCGGCCTTGATCTGCGCTGCCGTGGCACCCGGATGCGACGACGCATACAGCGCCGCCGAGCCGCAGACATGCGGGGTGGCCATCAACGTGCCGTTGTACGAGGCATAGCCGGAGATCACACGGCCTCGGCTCGACAGCGGCACGGTCGAGTTGATCGCCACGCCAGGCGCGCCGATGTCGACGGTGGTGGCGCCGTAGTTCGAGAAGCTGGCCAAAGCGCCGGTGGAGCTGATTGCCGCGACGCCGATGATGTTGTCGCTGTCGTAGCCGCTCGGATAGCTCGCGTTCACGTCATTGTTGTTCGACTCGTTGCCTGCGGCGGCCACGAACAGGATGTTGGCGTTGCCCGCGCGGTCGATCGCGTCCTTCAGACCCTGCGAGAAGCCGCCGCCGCCCCAGGAATTGTTGCTGGCCACGATGTTCAGACCGTGCCGCACCTTCAGGTCGGTCAGATAGTCGACGGCGCGGATGGCGTTGGCGGTGGTGCCGCCGTTGCGACCGAGGAACTTGGCCGAGATCAGCTGCGCCTGCCAGCAGACGCCGGCCACGCCGATGCCGTTGCCGCCGCGACCGGCAGCAGTACCGGAAACGTGCGTGCCGTGGTCGTCGGTGGTGCCGTCGAAGGTCGAATTGTCGTTGTTGGCGAAGTCGTAGCCGCGGATGTCGTCTACGTAGCCGTTGCCGTCGTCGTCGCGGCCATTGACCGGATCGAACGGATTGGACCACGAATTCGCGGCGAGGTCTTCGTGGGCATCCATCAGGCCTTCGTCGATGATGCCGATGAACGGCCGGCTGCCGCAGATGTTGCCGCGCGCCCAGGCTTCACCTGCCTGACTGCCAAAGGCGTTGGCTGGCGTCGTGGCATCGCCGTACATGCCGAACAGCTGGTTGCTGGTGTAGAACGGGTCGTTCGAGACCGCCGCATGGCGATAGATCCAGTTCGGCTCGGCGAATTCGATATCGCGGCTGGCCGACAGCACTTCCACGGCCCGGGTCAGCGTCACCGCCAGCGGCAGGCGGACCACATGCAGATCGCCCTTGCCTTCTGCGGCTACCGCGCCGCGGACCTTGCTCAGCAACTGCCCGCCGATGGCGGCGAGTGCCGACTTCCGGGCATTTTCCGATGCCTCCGGGCGGAACTCGACAAGCATTTCGCCGGCCACGAATTCGCGACCGCCGGCGATCCCCGACAGCACTTCGGACGGCCGACCACCGGCCTGCGCGGCCAGCCCTGCTGCCATCAATGTCAAACCGAGGAAACCTTGGGAAGCCTTCATGAGTGCCTGCTCCTGTGGATTGGGACGTCGGACGGGACTGAAGATTGCGAATCGATGTCATCGAAATGACATATGCGGACACTCGGGTGTAGCAAAGAATGACCGGCAGATCAATTCCTACATGCCAAAAAGCAATAGGCAAATGTCCCGAGTGCTGCAATCATGCGTCGCCAACTGCGATTTCTACTTTTGTCGATGAGTTATCGACAAAGAAATTACAGTCGACGGGTCGGCATCTTCAGGTTCACCGGTCGATCGGGAGTGCGTCGGTTGCGAGGCGTCCTTGACGCATCGGGCGCCCCGGCGAATCGAGGGCCGCGCCCCGCACTCAGATGACATCGCGGACAATGGGCGAGCTGCAGTTCACGTCGGCACGGGGCAAACGGAACGATGAACCATCAACCTCGAACCAAGGATCGCGCCGAAGGCTCAGGGCGTCCGGCGTCATTCACCGTCATCGGCCACCGCGGTGCGCGCGGCCACGCGCCGGAAAACACCCTGCTGGCGATGGACACGGCGATCCGCATGGGCGCGCCGTGGATCGAGTTCGACGTGCAGCTCCACGAATCCGGCGCGCTGCTGGTGTTCCATGACCTGACCCTCGATCGGACGACCGATGGCCACGGCCTGCTCGCCGAGCAGCCGCTCGGGATGCTGCGGGCGCTCGATGCCGGGCAGGGGCAGGAGATTCCGACCTTGGAAGAAGTGCTCGATCTGGTCGAGCAGCAGGTGGGCGTCAACATCGAGCTGAAGACCGCCGGCGGCACCGGTGAAGCGGTGGCCGGTGTCATCCGCAACTATCTGAATGCCGGCTGGCCGCCGGAGAAGTTTCTGGTGTCGTCGTTCCACCTGCCGGAACTGTGGGAGTTCAAGCAGCTGGCGCCGGAAATCCCGATCGGCGCGCTGATCTGCGGCGTGCCGCTGGATTGGGCTGCCTGCGCCGTCGAGCTCGGGGCGTCGGTGCTGAGCCTGTCGTCGGAGTTCGTCGATCCGCGGCTGATCGAGGATGCGCATCAGCACGGCATTCAGGTCTACGTCTACACGGTCAACGATCCGAACGAGCTGCGCGCGCTGCGCCGGCTCGGCGTCGATGGCGTGTTCAGCGATTTCCCCGACATCGCGCTGAAGGTCGCCGCCGAAGGCTGAGCCTCGGGGCGACCACGCCGGCGCTCAGGCGTCGTCGTCGTCCGTGCCGTTCTGGGCCGCGCGGGCGCGCTCGAACTGTTCGAGCACATGGCTCAGGCGATCGCCCAGATGCTGGGTCGCCGCGCGCTGCATCGCCCGCGCCACTTCGGCGTGCACCGCCATCTCCACCAGCGGCCGCAGGCGCCAGATCAGATCGCCGATCTGGGCCGATTCCTCCGGCGGCGGCAGGCCGTCGCCGTACTTGTCGAGCAGGTACTTGTCGATCAGCTGGACCATCGCTTCGGCGGCGAACTCGACATTCGCGCGCAGTTGCCCGACCACGCCGAGCATGTCGGCCAGCGGGATGCCGATCTTCACCAGCTCGGCGGCGGCGTGGACCATCTTCGGGCTCGGCGCCCGGAATCTGGCGCCTTCCTGCTGCAGGATCTCGAGATCGACCACCATCGCCAGCACCTTCGGATCGAAGTTGCCGGCAAACAGCTTGACCAGATCGGGCAGGGTGAACCAGGTCGGCTGCTCGTCGGTCCACGGGCTGGCCACGGCCGATTCGATGCCGATCACCTGCGCCAGGTTCTGGCCCTGATCGAGCGCTTCGATCAGCTCGCCGATGCTCGACAGCGTATAGCCGCGCGCCAGCAGCGTGCCGACGATGCGCAGGCGCGACAGATGCTCGCCGTTGTAGATGCCGGTGCGGCCGCGCCGCTCGGGCGGCGGAATGATGCCGCGATCCTGATACGCGCGGACGTTCCGCACCGTGGTCTGCGCCTGCCGGGCGAGTTCATCGATCGTGTATTCGGCCGCCGGCGAGGTCGGCGCGGCCGTGCGCGCCCGCTCAGGCGGCGAAAACGGCGACAGTCGGCCCAGGATGCTTTTCATGTGGCCGAATCATACCTTTCGAGCGGCGCGACCTGACAGCAAGGCGACTGGCACGTTTACTCTTGAACTGTGACATTGAGCGATGGCATAGTGCCATCAGACTTCTACAGGAACCTTCGCCATGATGCCGACCCGCCGCGATCTCAAGTTCGATCACTCGAAGACCGACCTCAAGAACTGGCACGCCCGGGGCCCGCTGATCGGGCACTACATGAATGCGCTGTCGATCTTCTTCCCGGAAGGCGAGCGCTTCTTCATCCACAGCCTGCGCCTGTACCGCGACCAGATCACCGATCCGGAGCTGAAGAAGGCGGTCACCGCGTTCATCGGCCAGGAAGCGATGCACGGCCGCGAGCACGAGGAATACAACGAACTGCTGGCCGCGCAGGGTCTCCCGGCGGCCGAACTGGGCGAGGTGGTCAACACCATCCTCGCGCAACTGAAGAAGCTGCCGAAGGCGATGCAGCTGTCGATCACCATCGCGCTCGAGCATTTCACTGCGATCTACGGCGACCATCTGCTGCGTCATCCGGAGCTGACCGAAGGCTCGGATCCGGAAATGGTCGCGATGTGGAACTGGCACGCGCTCGAGGAAACCGAGCACAAGGGTGTGGCCTACGACGTCTACACCAAGGTCATGGGCAAGACGCTGTCGTCGTACGCGCTGCGCACGTCGACCCTGATCGGCGTCACCGCGCTGTTCCTCGGCCTGATCGCCGCGTTCCATGTCCGCATCGCGATGGCCGACAAGGCCGCGAAGAAGGGCGTGCGCGAATGGGCCGGCTACGCCTGGTTCCTGTTCGGGCCGGTCGGCGGTCTGCGCAAGATCGCGCTGCCGTGGCTCGACTACTTCAAGCCGGGCTTCCACCCGTGGGATCACGACAACCGCGAGTTCCTGTCGCGGATCGACGAGATCGTCGCTCGCCACGCGGTGCCGGCGTCCAAGCCGACCCTCGCCAGCGCGGCCTGATCGTCCACGCGGCTCGTTCCGCAAGGCCCCGGTGCCGCGCCCGCGCGCGGCGCCGGGGTCGATTGTCGGCGGCCGCCGCGTGTCGCGGGGCTCGTCCGGCAGCCGGGGCTTGCGGGTAATCTGTCCGGGGTCCGTCACGCGATCGTCATTGCCGACGATTTAACTGACGCCGCACATTGATCACCCTGCGAGTTCCATGTCTGCTCCCGCCGCATCGACGCTGTTCATCAACCGCGAGCTGTCGCTGCTCGAATTCAACAAGCGAGTGCTGGAGCAGGCCGCCGATACCCGCGTGCCGCTGCTGGAACGACTGAAGTTCCTGTGCATCTCGTGCTCGAATCTCGATGAATTCTTCGAGATTCGCGTGGCCGGTCTGAAGCAGATGACCAAGATCGGCGTGACGTCGGTCGGCCCCGATGGCACCACGCCGACCGAACTGCTGGCCCAAGTGCTCGACGTTGCCCATCGGCTGGTGGCCGATCAGTACCGCATGCTGAACGAAGTGATGATTCCGGCGCTCGACGCCGAGAACATCCGCTTCGTGCGCCGCACGCACTGGACGCCGGAGCAGGACGCCTGGCTGCGCCAGTACTTCGAGAACGAGCTGTTGCCGGTGCTGTCGCCGATCGGGCTCGATCCGGCGCATCCGTTCCCGCGGATCATGAACAAGTCGCTGAACTTCATCGTCAGCCTGTCCGGCCGCGATGCCTTCGGCCGCAACATCGGCTACGCCATCGTGCAGGCACCGCGGGCGCTGCCGCGACTGATCCGCCTGCCGAAGTCGGTGGCCGGCCCGAACGATTTCGTGTTCCTGTCGAGCGTCATCCACGCCTATGTCGACCAGCTGTTCCTCGGCATGGAAGCGAACGGCTGCTACCAGTTCCGCGTGACCCGCAATTCCGACCTGCTGGTCGACGAGGCGGAAGCCGAGGACCTGCTCGAAGCGCTGGAAGACGAACTCGAACAGCGCCAGTGGGGCGACACGGTGCGGCTGGAAGTCGCGCACAACTGCCCGGACCACCTGACCCAGTATCTCGCCGAAGAACTGAGCCTCGGCGCGGCCGACATCTTCCGCTGCAACGGGCCGGTGAACCTGATGCGGCTGATGGCGATTCCGGATCTGGTCGACCGGCCGGACCTGAAGGATCTGCCGTTCACCCCGCGCATTCCGAAGGCGCTGTCGGGCGACCTGTTCGCCGCGATGCGCGAGCGCGACCATCTGCTGCAGCATCCGTACGACTCGTTCGCGCCGGTGCTGGAACTGCTGCGCCAGGCGGCGAAGGACCCGAACGTGCTGGCGATCAAGCAGACGCTGTACCGCACGGGCGCCAAGAGCCCGGTTGCCGAGGCGCTGGTGCAGGCCGCCCGCGCCGGCAAGGAAGTGACGGTGGTGGTCGAGCTGCGCGCGCGCTTCGACGAGGCCGACAACATCAGCCTGGCCGAAGCGCTGCAGGATGTCGGCGCGCATGTGGTCTACGGCGTGGTCGGCTACAAGACCCACGCCAAGATGATGCTGATCGTCCGGCGCGAGGAGGGCGGGCTCAAGCACTACGCCCATCTCGGCACCGGCAACTACCATCCGAAGACCGCGCGGATGTACACCGACTACGGCCTGATGACCGCCGATCCGGCGATCTGCAAGGACGTGCACAACGTCTTCCTGCAGCTGACCAGCCTCGGCCGCGTGCCGAAGCTGACGCAGTTGCTGCAGTCGCCATTCACGCTGGCGGCCGGCATTCGCGACAAGATCGCCAACGAGGCCGCCAACGCCGCCAAGGGCCGACGCGGCCGGATCGTCGCCAAGATGAATTCTCTGGTCGAGCCGGAAACGATCCAGGCGCTGTACGCGGCCTCGAACGCCGGCGTGCAGATCGACCTGATCGTGCGCGGCATGTGCAGCCTGCGGCCCGGTGTTCCGGGCCTCAGCGAGAACATTCGCGTGCGCTCGACCATCGGCCGCTTCCTCGAACATCCGCGGGCGTTCTGGTTCCACAACGGCGGTGACGACGAGGTCTGGCTGTCGAGTGCCGACTGGATGGAGCGCAACCTGTTCCGCCGGGTCGAAGTGGCGTTCCCGCTGCGCGACAAGGCCTTGCGCGAACGGGTGATGGAACAGCTCGATGCCTATGTCGCCGACACCGCGCAGAGCTGGCTGATGCAGGCCGACGGCAGCTACCGCCATGCCGACACCAGCCCGGAGACCGTCGGCATCCAGCAGCGGCTGCTCGAGGAGATCACCGGCACGCCGGCTCCGGTGGCGCCGTCACCGGCGGAGCCGGTGCTGCTGCTGAAGAGCAAGGCCAGACGCAAGACGCCAAAGGCCGCCTGAGCGGCCTGTCGCGTCGGTTTCAGCGCAAAAGCCGGCCGGGCATCGCGCCCGACCGGGCTTTCGCGGCGCCGGCTGTCAGTACGACGGCACGCCGACCTGCCGCGCCAGCAGGATGTGCTCGCGCGTCTGGGCGATGCCCGGATCGTCGATCGCGAGCTTGTCGCTGATCTCGAACAGCGGCTGCACGGTCGGGGCGCGGCAGGCTTCTGGCGAGGCGCGGTCGGCGATCAGCTCGACGTCGTTGCCATCGCCGCCGCGGTAGCTGATCGACAGGCCGACGCCGTCGGCCGAGCACGCCGCCAGCGCGCCTTCCGGCAGGCCGTTGAACTGGCCGCTGCTGCTGCGCGTCGAGTTGACGATCGTGAAGCGGTCGCCTGCGGCCGGGCGGAAGCCGTAGTGCAGGTTCAGCCAGAGATTGCCGGCGACCGTCGTCGTTTCCGCGGTGGCGGTCGAATAGGTGCCGTAGCCGTTGGTCACCTGCAGCCGGCCGGCGGCGTCGCGGGCCACGCTGGACGGGGTCCGTCCGCCGAGGCCGAAGACGCTGGTGAAGCTGCTCTGCAGCACCACGATGCGTTTGGACTTCGGCGTCGGGTTCAGCCAGACGCCGCCGTGATAGTTGCGCCGGTCGCCGGCGCGGCCCGGCAGAACCTCGATATCGCCACCGATCCAGGCACTGCCGCGCAGCACGATGCGGGCGGTCGAGGCCAGCGTGCTGGTGTCGCTGGTTTCGAGCACCGCGCCGGGCCGGGCTTCCAGCGCTGCAATGATGATCACGCGGACATCGTGGGCGCGCGCCGGGGCGCCGCCGCTCAGGGCGGGATCGATCACCACGTCATCGTTGCCATCGAGCACGACGCAGTCGTTCGGGCCCGGCACGCGGCCGGTGCTCCAGTTCGCCGGGTTGAACCAGTTGCGGTCGGTGCCGCTGAAGTGGACTTCGCGCGGGACCGACGTGACCGGCGTCTTGGCGGCAAAGGCCGGCGGGCCGTAGCTGGCGGCGGCGGACAGGGCGAGGACGGCGGCAATCGGCTTGAGAACGGTGTTCATGACGAGGCTCCTGAATCGGGATGTGGCGGCAAGGGTCGGGCTGGGTGCGGGTCGAAGCGGCTTGCTTCGATGAACCCAGTTTCGGCGCCGCCTGTTTCCCGGCTCGTTCAGCCGGCTGACACTTGATGTCCGCCCGATGTCGGGGGTAATGGCGATGGCGCGGGCGACGGCGGCACCACACCGGTGCTGCCGCAGGCCTGCCCTACAATCGCGCACACGCCGTCTTCGCCACGGCCCACCACCATCGAACGCGCGCCGCCGGAGATCCGATCGAGATGGCAAGACTGCAGCCGCTGACGGCCGTCGCCTGCGCCGTTCTGCTGCACCTCGGCGGCGCCGGACCGGCCTGCGCGGACGGCGAGCCGCTGAGCTTGCGCGCGGCGATCGCGTCGGCACTGCGCAGCAATCCCGAGCTTCAAGGCTTCGCGTACGCGCTGAGGGCGCAGGACGGCCGGGTGCGGCAGGCCGGGGTCGGTCCGGCGCTGGAACTGACCGTCACCACCGAGGACCTGCTCGGTACCGGTGCCGTGAACGGGCTCGGCAACGCGGAACTGACGCTGTCGCTGAGCCGCACGATCGAACTCGGTGGCAAGCGCGCCCGCCGGATCGACGCCGCCACCGCCGAGCGCGACCGCCTGCAGGCCGAACGCGGCGTGCGCCAGCTCGATCTGCTGGCCGAGGTCGCGCGCCGCTACATCGAGACCGCGGCCGATCAGGAACGCCTGCGGCTGGCGCAGCGCGCGACGCAGCTGGCGGCGGCCACCCGCAACGCCGTGCAGAAGCGGGTGGACGCTGCGCGTTCGCCGCTGGCCGAAGCCAGCCGCGCCGGCATCCTGCTGGCCCGCGCGCGGCTGGACGAGGCAGCACTCGTGCGGCAGCTGGCGAGCGATCGCCAGCGGCTCGCGGCCCTGTGGGGCGATGCCGCGCCGACTTTCGACACCGTGCAGGCGGCGCTGTTCACGCTGCCGCCGGTCGACGAGTTCGCCGAGCTGACGACGCGGCTTGCCGGCAACCCCGATCTGGCCGCGTTCATCAGCGAAGCCCGCCTGCGCGATGCCGAACTGCGCCTCGCGGTCAGCCAGCGCACGGCCGATGTCACGATCACCGCCGGCGTCCGTCGCCTGCAGGACGGTCGCGATCAGGGACTGGTGTTCTCGGCCAGCGTGCCGCTCGGTGGCCGTGATCGGCAGGCCGGCAACGTGCTGGAAGCGGAGGCAAGGCGCGATCAGGTCGCCGCCGATCAGGCCGCCGCGGGGCTGCGCGTGCGCACCGATTTGTTCGCGCTGTACCAGCAACTGCTGCAGGCCCGCGCCGAAGTCGAGGGGCTGGAACGCGATGTGCTGCCGCGCGCCAGCGAGGCGCTGAAGCTGACCGAGTACGCCTACGAACGCGGCCGTTACAGCTATCTCGAATGGGTCGATGCCCAGCGCGAATTGCTTGAGGTCGAGCGGCAGCACATCGATGCCGCCGCCGACTACCACCTGCGCCTGGCCGAGATCGAGCGCCTGACCGGCGAAGCGCTCGCCCGCGCGCCTGACGCCACGATCAGCCCTTCCGGAGACGCGCGATGACCGCTGTCCTGCGCCACTGCCTGCGGCTTGCCGCGATGGCGGCCGTCCTTGCTGCCGCCGGTTGCCAGCGCACCGCCCCGGCAGCGACGGCGAGCGATGACGATGCCGCCGCGACCCGCGGCCCGGTCATCGCCCGGATCAGCGCGGCGGCGGCGAAGACCGTTGGCATCGAGGTGGCGCAGGCCGGGCCGGCGTCGATCCGCGAGCAGCTGCCGCTGTATGGCGCCGTGAAGCCGAACGCCGAGCGCGTGCGCGAAGTCATCGCGCGCTTTCCCGGCACGCTGAAATCGGTCTCGAAGGCGATCGGCGATCCGGTCGGCAAGGGCGAGACGCTGGCGACGATCGAAAGCGACGAAAGCCTGCAGACCTATGCCGTGACGGCGCCGATGACCGGCGTCATCACGGCGCGCGAAGCGGACCCCGGCGAGCAGGCCGGCAGCGAAGTGCTGTTCTCGATCACCGACCTGTCGTCGGTCTGGGTCGAGCTGAGCCTGTTTCCGGCCGATGCCGCGCGCGTGCGCGCCGGGCAGGCGGTGCGCGTGACCAGCGTCGATGGCCGGATCAGCGGTGATGGCCGCATCGCGCTCGTCGGCGCGCTCGGGCAGGCCGCCACGCAGACGCTGACCGCGCGCGTGCCGCTGGCCAACGACGATCGCCGCTGGACGCCGGGCCTGTTCGTCAACGGCGCGGTGGCGCTGTCGGAAACGGCGGTGCCGGTGGCGGTGGCGGCCACGGCCGTGCAGACGCTGGATGGCGAATCGGTCGTGTTCGTGCCGGTCGAAGGCGGCTATGCAGCGCGTCCGGTGCGCCTCGGCCGCAGCGATGGCGAGGCCATCGAAGTGTTGGCCGGGCTTGCGGCGGGCGAGGCGTATGTCGCGAGGAACAGCTTCATCGTCAAGGCCGAGCTCGGCAAGAAGGGGCTGGAGGAAGACGACGAGTCCGGTGGCCCCGCCGCTGCCGATGGCGAAGTCCCCGCGCCTGCCAGCGGCGACAAGACGCCGTGATCGACGCGCTGCTGCGGCTGGCGGTCGAGCGCCGCGGGCTGGTGCTGGCACTGGTCGCCGCACTCGCGGCGTTCGGCGCGTGGAACCTGCGCCATCTGAACATCGATGCCGTGCCGGATCTGACCAACACCCAAGTCCAGATCACCACGGCCGCACCGGGTGCCACGCCGCACGAAGTCGAAGCCACGGTGACCTATCCGGTCGAGACCGCGCTCGCGGGGCTGCCGGGACTGGAAACCACGCGCTCGCAGTCGCGCTACGCGCTGAGCCAGGTCACCGCCGTGTTCAAGGACGGCACCGACATCTACTTCGCCCGCAGCCTGATCAACGAACGCCTGCAGAGCCTGCGCGGCGAACTGCCCGCCGGCCTCGTGCCGCGGCTCGGGCCGGTCGCGACTGGCTTGGGCGAGGTGTTCCTGTATTCGATCACCGCCGCGCCCGGTGCGCGCCAGCCGAACGGCCGTCCGTGGGATGTCGCAGCCCTCCGCGGCCTGCAGGACTGGGTGCTGCGCCCCGCTTTGCTGCAGGTGCCGGGCGTTTCCGAAATCAACACGACCGGCGGCTACGAACAGGAATACCTCGTCGCGCCGTCACCGGCACGGCTGCTGGCGTATGGCCTGAGCTTCGACGATCTGGCCGCCGCCATCGGCCGCAACAACGCGAGCATCGGCGCCGGCTATGTCGAGCGGAACGGCGAGCAGGTGCTGATTCGCGCGCCGGGGCGGCTGACCGGGCTTGCCGATCTGGCGCAGGTCGTCGTCACCCGGCGCGATGGCGTGCCGGTGCGCATCGCCGATGTCGCCGACGTCGGCTTCGGCTCCGATCTCGGCCCGCCGCTGCGCACCGGTGCGGCGCTGATCGATGGCGAGGAAGCGGTGTTCGGCACGGTGATCATGCGGCTCGGCGAGAACAGCCTGCGGGTCGCGCATGCGGCTGCGGATCGGCTTGACCAGATTCGCCGCAGCCTGCCGCCCGGTGTCGCGGTCACGCCGCTGTACGACCGCAGCGCGCTGGTCGAGCACACCATCGACACCGTGCGCGAGAACCTGCTGGAAGGCGCACTGCTGGTGATCGTCGTGCTGTTCCTGATGCTCGGCAATCTGCGCGCCGCGCTGATCACCGCCGCGGTCATTCCGCTGGCGATGCTGATGACGGTCAGCGGCATGGTGCAGCTGCAGGTCAGCGCCAACCTGATGTCGCTCGGCGCGCTGGACTTCGGGCTGATCGTCGATGGCGCGGTGATCATCGTCGAGAACTGCGCGCGCCGGCTGGCGCAGGCCCAAGCCCAAGCCGCGGCGACGGGTCCATTGTCCGACGCCGACCGGCGCAGCCTGATGTACGACGCCGCCCGCGAAGTGATCCGCCCGAGCCTGTTCGGCGTCGTCATCATCACCCTCGTCTATCTGCCGATCTTCGCGTTCGAAGGCGCGGAGGGAAAGCTGTTCCGGCCGATGGCGATCACCGTGATGCTGGCGCTGGCGGCGGCGCTGGTGTTGAGCCTGAGCTTCGTGCCGGCCGCCGTCGCCGCCGGTCTGCGTCACGCCCAGCCCGAGCATGCGCGCGGGCCGATGCATCGCCTGCGGGCGGGCTACCGGCGCCTGCTCGCGGCCGCGCTGCGGCGTCCGCTGCCGGTGCTGGGCGGCGCGCTGGCGCTGGTCGTCGTCAGTGGCTGGCTTGCCACCCGGCTCGGCTCCGAGTTCATTCCGTCGCTCGACGAAGGCGACGTGCTGATCGAGGTCCGCCGCATTCCGGGCACCAGCCTGACGCAGGGCATCGCGCTGGAGCGCGAGCTGGATCGCGCGCTGGCCGCCGTGCCCGAGGTGCAGCGCGTGTTCGCCGGCATGGGCACCACCGAGATCGCGATCGACCCGACCGCGCCGGGCGAGGGCGAGACCTACGTCATCCTGAAGCCGCGCCGCGAATGGCCCGATCCGGCCAAGCCCAAGGCCGCCGTCGTGCGCGAGCTGCAGGCCGCCGCTGCCGCCTTGCCCGGCACCGTCACCGAGTTCTCGCAGCCGGTCGCGCTGCGGATCAACGAACTGCTGTCCGGCGTGCGCTCGGCGCTGGCGGTCAAGGTCTACGGCGATGATCTGGACACGCTGCAGCGGGTCGCCGCCCAGGTCGCCACGCAACTGGCGAAGGTCGATGGCACCATCGACGTGAAGCCGGAACAGACCGATGGCCTGCCGCTGCTGACGATCGAACCGAAGCGCGCCGTCATCGCCCGTTACGGCCTCAGCGTGGCCGACGTGCAGTCGGCGGTCGGCGATGCGCTGGCCGGACGCGATGCCGGCCAGATTGCCGACGGCGATCGCCGCTACGACATCGTGCTGCGCCTGCCGGATGGCCTGCGCAGCGATCTGAAGGCGCTCGAGCGGCTGCCGGTGCCGCTGCCGGCGGCGGCGGGTGAAGGCCCGGCCGCCGGCGCGTACGTGCCGCTGTCCGAAGTCGCGAGCCTGACGCTCGGGCAGGGCCCGAACCAGATCTCGCGCGAGAACGGCAAGCGCCGCGTCGTGGTCACCGCCAATGTCGCGGGACGCGATCTCGGCGGTTTCGTGCAGGACGTGCAGCAGCGCCTGCGCCGCACCATCAGCCTGCCGCCCGGAGTCTGGCTCGACTACGGCGGCACCTATCGGCAACTGGTGTCGGCCAACGCGCGGCTGCAGGTGATCGCGCCAATCACGCTGGCCGCGATCTTCACCCTGCTGATCGTCGCGTTCGGCTCGGTGCGCGACGCGCTGCTGATCTTCAGCGGCGTGCCGCTGGCGCTGACCGGCGGCGTGCTCGCGCTGCTCGCGCGCGACCTGCCGTTTTCGGTGACCGCCGGGGTCGGCTTCATCGCGCTGTCCGGTGTGGCGATCCTGAACGGTCTGGTGATGCTGACCTTCATCCACGCGCTGCGCCGCGAAGGCCGGCCGCTGGACGAGGCACTGCTCGAAGGCGCTGCCCTGCGCCTGCGGCCGGTGCTGATGACGGCGCTCGTCGCCTCGCTCGGCTTCCTGCCGATGGCGCTGAACACCGGCCTCGGTGCCGAGGTGCAGCGCCCGCTCGCCACCGTCGTCATCGGCGGCATCATCAGCTCGACCGTGCTGACGCTGTTCGTGCTGCCGCTGCTGTATCGATGGGTGCACGGTGCGCGACGCGGTCCGGCGGTCGCCGGATAGCGCCATCGCCGCTAGAACAGATCGGCCGGATCGACATCGAGCGACCAGCGCAGCCGGGTCTTCTGGCCAAGCGCTTCGAGCGTCGGCATCCATGACGCGAGCATGCGGTGCAGCGCGGCGCGGGACGGGCTTTTCAGCAGCAGCTGCGCGCGCTGGAAGCCGGCGCGGCGCGCCATCGTGGCCGGCGCGGGGCCGAGGATGTCGACCTCGCGCGCGGCCGGGCAGTCGCGACGCACGCTGCGCAGGAAGGCCATCGCCTCGCCTTCGGTCTTCGCTTCGACGCGCAGCAGCGCCAGGCTCGAGAACGGCGGCAGGTCGAACTGCCGGCGCTCGTCCATCAGGCGCGCGGCGAATGCGGCGTAGCCCTGTTCGACCAGCAGCCGCAGCAGCGGGTGCTCCGGCTGATGCGTCTGCAGCAGCACTTCGCCCGGCTGGCCGGCGCGACCGACGCGGCCGGCGACCTGCGTGACCATCTGGCCCATCCGTTCCAGCGCGCGGAAATCGCTGCCGAACAGCGCCTGATCGACATCGATCAGCCCGGCGAACGCGAGCCCGGCGAAGTCGTGGCCCTTGGCCAGCACCTGGGTGCCGACCAGCAGGTGCACGGCGCCGCGCTGCACGTCGGCCAGCAGCGCGTTCAGCGCGGTGGCGCTGCGCAGGCGGTCGGAATCGAAGCGTTCGATCCGGTACTCGGGAAAGCGCAGGCGCAGCGCGTCCTCGATGCGCTCGGTGCCCTGACCGACCGGCACCAGCTTGCCGCCGCAGTCCGGGCAGGCCGGCGGCAGCGCTTCGACGTGGCCGCAGTGGTGGCAGGCCAGCCGCTGCTTCGCGCGATGCATCACCAGCCGCGCATCGCAGTTCGGGCACGGCAGCACGTGGCCGCAGTCGTGGCACAGCAGCACCGGCGCGTAGCCCCGGCGGTTCAGGAACAGCAGCGCCTGATGGCCGCTCGCCAGCTGCCGTGCGACGGCGTCGACCATCGTCTCGCTCAGGCCGTCGTGCAGCGGCGCGTGGCGCACGTCGAGCAGATGGATGCGCGGCGGCGCGTGCTGATGGACGCGACGCAGCAATTGCACGCGGCGATAGCGCCCGCCGTCGGCGTTGTGCAGCGTTTCGAGCGACGGTGTCGCGCTGCCGAGCAGCACCGGCACGCCGAGCCGGCGCGCGCGCAGCACGGCGACATCGCGGGCGCCGTAGCGCAGGCCGTCCTGTTGCTTGTACGAAACATCGTGCTCTTCGTCGACAATCACGAGCTTCAGCCGCGCCATCGGCACGAACACCGCCGAGCGGGTGCCGACGACGATCCGCGCACGACCGTCGCGGGCGGCAAGCCAGTGGCGCGCGCGCTCGGCTTCGCTCAGGCCCGAGTGGAAGCTGGCAACGCCATCGCCGAAGCGGGCCGTGAAGCGCGCCGCGAGCTGCGGCGTCAGGCCGATCTCCGGTGCCAGCACCAGCACCTGTCCGCCATCGCGCAGCACGGCTTCGGCGAGCTGCAGATAGACCTCGGTCTTGCCGCTGCCGGTCACGCCTTCGAGCACGGTGGCGCTGAAGCCGTCGCGGGCGGCCAGCAGCGTGTCGAGCACGCCGCGCTGTTCGTCGGTCAGCGCCAGCGGGGTCTCGAGCGGGCTGACATCGTCGCAGTCGACACGCGCGACCCAGCCGGCATCGAGCGCCTTGCGCAAGGCGGCGGCGCCGGCTTTCGGCAGCGCGGCGCGTGCAGCCGCGGCCTGACGCGGCCCGTCGACCAGCGCGTGCAGCAGGCTGCGCAGCGCGCCGCTGCGCGCCGGCAGGGTCGCCAGTGCGGCATGGCCGGCCGCGGTCAGCGCCAGACCGTCCGGCGGTTTCGGGATCACGAACTCGCCGCGCCGGAACGGCCCGGGCAGCGCCGTCGCCAGCACCTCGCCGAGCGGGTGCTGGTAGTAGTCCGCGGCCCACTGGCACAGCGCCAGCAGCTCGGACGGCACCAGCGGCGTGTCGTCGATTACGGCGGCGATCGGGCGGATCGCGAAATCGGGCGCCGGCGCGTCGCGCCACGGTTCGATCACGAGGCCGACCAGCTCGCGCCGGCCGAACGGCACGCGCACGCGCACACCCGGCGGCAGGGCGTTCGCCAGCGCGTCGGGCACCTCGTAGTCGAAGCGCCCCCGCAAGGGGACTGGAACGGAAACCGTGATCTGCTTCACGAAACGACGATCGAAAGTCCTGTGGATAAACTTGTGTACATCACCAAGCGCTGCGCCCGGTGGCAACAGGGGCCGCCGTGGAAATCGTTTGCGTGGCCGGAACCGGCGGAATAAACATCAATTCATTCAATCGCTTGTACGGGAAATACTGCACTTCGCAAAGGTCGGCGCTTGACCGGGCGTGCTTCGATGGTTCGACGCGATCTGTGCATAAGCCGGGACAAACATTGAAATTTTCCGTGCGCTGGAGCACACGCACCGGCCGTGGCCGCGGGACAATGCCGGCCTCGCTCCCTGATTGTCCCCGCAACCTGCCCATGTCCGCCATGTCGCTGCTCCGCTGCCGTTCATGGCGATGACCGCCCGCGCCGGCATTCCCGGCCTTGTCCTCGGCGCCACGCTGATCGGCTTCGCGGCGATCATCGTGCGGCTGGTCGATGTCGGCCCGACGGCGGTCGGCTTCTGGCGGCTGGCGATCGCGGTGCCGGTGCTGGGGCTCGCGCGCCGCGCCTGGCAGGCGGCCGACGCGCCGGCACCGACGCCGCGGGCCCTCGGCTTCATGCTGCTGGCAGGTGTGGCGTTCGCGCTCGATCTGGCGCTGTGGCATCGCTCGATCCACCTGACCTCGGTCGCCAACGCCACCTTGATGAGCAACCTGTCGCCGGTGTTCATCGCCCTGACCCTGCATTTCGGCTTCGGCGATCGTCACCCGCCGCGCTTCTGGATCGGCCTGCTGCTGGCGCTGTCGGGTGCCGGCTGGCTGGTGGCGGACTCGTTCCGGATCAGCCACGAGACCGCCATCGGCGACCTGATGGCGATCGGCACCGCGGTGTTCTATGCCGTCTACCAACTGCTGGTCAGCCGCGCGCGGCGGACCTACCGCGCGCTCGACGTGATGTTCTACGCCAGCCTCGCCGGCATGCTGACCCTACTGCCGATGACTCTGATCGCGGGCGAAAAGCTGCTGCCGACGACCTTGCGCGACGTTGCGCTGCTGCTGGCGGCCGGGCTGGTCGTGCACATCGGCGGGCAGGGGCTCATCGCCTGGGCGCAGGCCCATGTCACCGCCTCGTTCGCGTCGGTCACGCTGCTCGTGCAGCCGGTGGCGGCGGCCGTGTTCGCGTGGTGGCTGCTCGATGAAGGCTTCGGGCTGCGTCAGGCCCTCGGCGCGCTGCTGATCCTCGCCGGCATCGTCACCTGTCGGCTGGCGATGCTGCATGCGGCCGCAGCGGTGCCGGCTGCGGGCAAAGCCTAGCCGTCGCCCGTATCCTGCCGGCGAATCCGCTGCCTTCCTGCTCGCCATGACCGTCCTGACTGCTGCCGGCTCGTTTGATGTCACCCTCACGCCGCTCGCGCTCGATGTCGCCGGCGACCCGACCCGCGGCCGCATGCGGCTCGACAAGGTGTTCCGCGGCGGACTGGACGCAACCGGTGCCGGCGAAATGCTGACCGGGCTCGGTGCCGTGACCGGCTCGGCGGCGTATGTCGCCATTGAACGCATCACCGGCACGTTGAATGGCCGCAGCGGCAGCTTCACCGCGGTCCATCGCGGCGTGATGACGCGCGGCACGCCGGAACTGCTGGTGACCATCGTGCCGGACAGCGGCACCGGCGATCTGCTCGGCATCGCCGGCACGCTGGTGCTGATCGTCGGCGGCGGCAAGCACGACTATCGCGTCGAATACACGCTGCCGCCGGCGCACTGACGCTGTCATTACATGACCACCGCTTCGGACCGCGGCCAGGCCGCGATCGACCTGTCGAGCATCGCCGGCTACGGGCCGACGACGGTCGATTCGGTGCGCCGGCTGATCGCCGACAACCGACTGGCCGCGCATCTGGCGAAGAAGTATCCGGCGCGGCACGCCGTGCAGTCCGACTCGGCCTTGCAGGCCTACATCGGCGAGTTGAAGCGCGAATACCTGCGCAGCGCGCCGCCGCTGCATCGCGTCACCTACGAGAACGGGGTCGACGTCATGCGCCACGCGCTCGGCTTGCATGTGCGCAGCTCGCGCGTGCAGGGCGGCAAGCTCAAGGCGAAGCACGAGATCCGCATCGCCAGCCTGTTCCGCGAAGCGGCCCCGGAATTTCTCGAAATGATCGCCGTGCACGAGCTGGCGCACCTGCGCGAGTCCGATCACGACAAGGCCTTCTACCGCCTGTGCGAGCACATGCTGCCGGACTATCACCAGCGCGAGTTCGACACCCGGCTGTGGCTGATCGCGCGGCGCCTGCCGGCAATCACCTGCACATGACTACATCGCCGACGGAACGCCGGACTCGACCAGCTCCAGCGGCAGGCCATCGGGATCGGCGAAGAAGGTGTAGCGCTGTCCGGTGTGTTCGTCGATCCGGATCGCTTCCACCGGCACGCCCTGCGCTTCGAGGGCCGCCTTGGCGCTGACGACATCGGCCACGCGGAACGCCAGATGGCGCAGGCCGCGTGCTTCGGGATACGACGGCCGCGGTGGCGCGAGCGGGAACGAGAACAGCTCGATCTGCGTGCCGTCCGGCAGCGCCAGATCGAGCTTCCACGACTGCCGCGCGGCGCGGAAATGTTCGGCGATCACGGCGAGCCCGAGTGTTTCGACATAGAAACGCTTCGACACCGCGTAGTCGCTGCAGATGATCGCGGCGTGGTGCAGGCGTTGGAGCATCGGGTCGGGCGGGGGCGACGGGTTCGGATGCGCGCATCGTACCGAGGCGTGCCGCGCACGGCGCGGCGTTCCGCCGGCACGGCCGATGCGGCACCATGCGGACGCCGCCTGACCCGTGACTGCCGATGCCCCGCGTCCCCCGCCGTGCGCTGTCGCTGCCGCCATGACGCTGTACAAGCGCTACGCCGATGAACTGGCCGGCCTGATCGCCGACGGGGCGCTGCAGCCGGGCGAGCGGCTGCCATCGGTGCGCGAGGCCAGCCGCCGCCGGGCCCTGAGCGAGATGACGATCCTGCGCGCCTACCACCGGTTGGAAGCGCGCGGCCTGATCGTGGCCCGGCCGCGCTCCGGCTATTACGTGGCCGAAACGCTGCGAAAGCGCCCGGCGCCGGCGCCATCGACGCCGCCCGCGCTGCCGACGGCGATCGACAAGTCCGAGCTGATCGTCGACCTGCTGGCCTCGATCCGGCGGCCGAGCATCGTGCCGCTGGGTTCGGCGTTTCCGAGTCCGCGTCTGATGCCGATGCGGGCGCTGCATGCCTCGCTGAACCGCAGCATGCGCGGGCTCGATCCGATGCAGGCGGTGGCCGACCTGTCGCCGGGGAATCCCGAGCTGCGCCGGCTGATCGCGCTGCGCCACCGCGGCGACGGCATCGCGCTGGAAGCGGACGATCTGGTGATCACCGACGGCGCGATGGAAGCGCTGAACCTGTCGCTGCAGGCGGTCACCGCGCCGGGTGATGCGGTGATCATCGAATCGCCGACGTTCTACGGCTCGCTGCAGGCGCTGGAACGGCTCCGGCTGCGCGCCGTGGAAGTGCCGACCGACCCGCAGACCGGCATCGATCTGGACGCCCTCGCCGTCGCACTCGAACGACACCGGCCGGCGGCCTGCTGGCTGATGAGCAGCTTCCAGAATCCGCTCGGCGCGACGATGCCGGAGGCGCGCAAGCAGGCGCTGGTCGCGTTGCTGGCCGCGCACGAGGTGCCGCTGATCGAGGACGACGTCTACGGCGAGCTGCATTACGGGCCAGCGCGACCGCGACCGGCGAAGGCGCACGACCGCGCCGGGCTCGTGCTGCATTGCGCGTCGTTCTCGAAATGCCTGGCGCCGGGCTACCGGATCGGCTGGGTCGCCGCCGGCCGCTACACCGCGAAGCTGCAGCGGCTGAAGCTTGGCAGCAGCCTGTCGGCGGCGATGCCGTCACAGCTGGCGCTGGCCGACTATCTGGCCACCGGCGCCTACGAGCGCCATCTGCGACGCCTGCGCGAACGGCTCGCCGCCAGCCGCGACGCGATGCTGGCCGCGATCGATGCACATTTTCCCGACGGTACCCGCGTCACCCGGCCGGACGGCGGCTATTTCCTGTGGGTGGAACTGCCGCCCGGCATCGATACCCGGACGCTGCAGCAGGCCGCGCTGGCGCAGGACATCAGCCTCGCGCCCGGGGCGCTGTTCTCGGCGCGCGACGATTTCGCCGCCTGCCTGCGCCTGAACTACGGCCATCCGGACGATGACCGCGTGCTGCCGGCAATCGCGACCCTCGGCCGGCTCTGCCGCCGATAGCGCGCGGCGTCAGGTTTGCAGGACGTGCAGGGCCAGCTGTGCCGCCGCGACGAACAGCGCGACCACGACGGCGGTCAGCAGCACGCCGACGATGACGAACTGCAGCGGCTGGCCGACGGTGAAGTCCCGCACCCGGTTGCGGTGGCTCTGCACGCCGAAGAAGGCCCAGGCCACGCTCTGGATCACCTGCAGGATCGACAGGCGTTGCGTGTTGTCGGCATCGGCGGGTGGCAGCGGCTGGTTCATGGCGATCTCCGGATGCGGTACCGCTGCACGATGCTCGCCGACGGCGATCGATCCAAGCACCAGATTGCATCGGAAAATCGAGGGCAGATCGGTCGATGTGCGGCGAAACGCGCGATCGTGCCGTCATCTGTCCTGCATTCCCGCTCCGCAACTGCCGATACCGAGGCCTTGCCGGATGCTGCACCATGACGCCCTGCTTCCGTCCGCCTGCCGAGTCTCGATGCGCTGTCTCTCCACCGTCACCCGCTGGCTCGCCGCCGGCCTGCTGCTGATCGGCAGCGCTGCGCGCGCCGCCGAGCCGGGCACTGCCGACCCGATGACCGAGCGCCTCGCCGCCTGCGCCGCCTGCCACGGCAGCGAAGGTCGGACCGTTGGCGACACCTATTACCCGTCGATCGCCGGCAAGCCGGCGCGCTATCTGTACGCGCAGCTCGTCAACTTCCGCGACGGCCGGCGCCAGCACACGATCATGGCGGCGATGCTGGCGAACCTGTCGGACCGCTATCTGGGCGAGATCGCGACGTTCTACGCGCGCCAGCCGCATGCCGCGCAGCCGGTATTCGACGGCGCCACGGCCGAGCAGCTCGCCACCGGCGAGCGCCTGACCCGACAGGGCGACCCGGCGCGCAAGATTCCGCCGTGCCAGGCCTGCCACGGCGAGGCGCTGACCGGCGTCGAGCCGGCGATTCCGGGCCTGCGCGGCCTTCCGGTGCGCTATCTCGATGCCCAGATCAGCGCCTGGAAGCAGGGCGCGCGCCGCGCCACCGCGCCGGACTGCATGGGCCAGATCGCGAAGGCGCTGACCGGCGCCGAAATCACCGCGATCAGCGCCTGGCTGGCCAGCCAGCCGTACGCACCGGATGCCCGGCCGGCAACGAGCCTGCCGGCACCGCTGCCGCTGGACTGCGGCGGCGTGCTGCCATGAAGCGCCGTCTGATCGCGACCGGCGCAGCGCTGGCGCTGGCAATTGCATTCTCGACCTGGCTGAACCAGCCGGAACTCGCGGCCGAGGACATCGCCCCGGCCACCGGGGCTTCGGCCACGCTCGAACAGGTCACGGCTGGCGAGTACCTGACGCGCGCGGGCAACTGCGGGGCCTGCCACAGCGCGCCGGGCGGCGTGCCGTTCGCCGGGGGACGCCGCATCGCGACCCCGTTCGGCGACGTCTACAGCAGCAACCTGACGCCGGACGACGAGACCGGCCTCGGCCGCTGGAGCGAGGCCGACTTCTATCGCGCGCTGCATCTGGGCCAGTCGCGCGATGGCCGGCTGCTGTCGCCGGCGTTCCCATACACCAGCACCACCAAGATCAGCCGCGCCGATTCCGACGCGATCTTCGCGTGGCTGCGCACCCTGCCGCCGGTGGCGCAGGTGCCGCCGCCGTCGACGCTGGAATTCCCGTACGACAGCGCGCTGGCGCTGCGCGTCTGGCGCGCGCTGAACTTCCGGCCGGCGAAGGCGGCGGACATTGCGGCGATGGATCGCGGCGCCTATCTGGTCGAAGCGCTCGGCCACTGCGGCGAATGCCACACGCCGCGGGGCCGCCTCGGCGGGCTGCAGACGGCGAGTCGGCTGATGGGCGGGCCGATCGCCAGTCTCGGCTGGGACGCGCTGCCGATCGCCGGCCCCGATCCGGCCGAGTCGGCCGACCGGGGCGATGCCGAGCGCGCCGCGCTGCTGAAGACCGGTGTCAGCCGCCGCGGTGCAGTCTCGGGGCCGATGAGCGAAGTCGTGTTCCACAGCCTGCAGTACCTGCGCGACGACGACATCGCCGCGATCACGGCCTATCTGCGGGCGCAGCCGCTGGCGGCACCGCCGCCGGCACCGCGCGTGCCGCAGGTATCGGCCGAGACCGCGAAGGCGCAGCGGCGGGAAGGGGCGACGATCTATCGCGAGCACTGCGAAAGCTGCCACGGCGGCGAGGGTCAGGGGCGGCCGTCGATCTATCCGGCGCTCGCCGGCAGCCGCATCGTCAACGCCGTGTCGGCGACCAATGCGCTGCGCCTGACCCTGGCCGGCGGCTTCCCGCCGAGCACCGAAGGCAACCCGCAGCCGTATGGCATGCCACCGTTCAGCCATCAGCTGAAGCGCGAGCAGATTGCCGCCGTGCTGACCTACATCCGCAGCGCCTGGGGCAACGACGCGCCGCCCGTGTCCGTGATCGAGGTTGAACGCCAATGAACCGCAGCGATTCCCCGGCGTCTGTCCGCGCCACCCTGAACTACAGCGCCGACAACGGTCGCCGGCTCGACACGTATTTCTACGAGCCGGACGCCGACACCGTCCGCAATCCGCCCGGCACCGACCCGCGCGAGGTCACGATCGTCAACGGCTGGCCGCGCGCCGCGCAGTGCTCCGTCGACCGCGAAGGCTTCGAGATCGCCGAGTTCGACGGCCGGTTTCAGGATTTCGACGATGACGCGGCGATCCGCGCGCGCTTCCACGCGCAGGTGGTCGCCCACGTGAAGCGCCATACCGGTGCCAGGCGCGTGGTGGTGTTCGATCACACGATCCGCCGCCGCATGCCGGCCGACGACCTGAGCCTGCAGACCACCGTGCAGCGCCCGGCCGTGCTGCTGGTCCACAGCGACTACACGGTCAAGAGCGGCCCGCAGCGCGTGCGCGATTTGCTGCCGGATGAAGCCGAAGCGCTGCTCGCGCGGCGCGTGGCCTTCTACAACGTCTGGAAGCCGCTGGCGCGACGGGTTGAGGAACTGCCGCTGGCGGTCTGCGATGCCAGTTCGCAAAGCCCGGACGACCTGCTGCTGATGGACCTCAAGTACCGCGAACGCACCGGCGAGATCTACGTCATGCGGTCGGCACCCGGCCACCGCTGGGTCTACTTCCCGCAGATGGAAGCGAGCGAGGCGCTGCTGCTGAAGACCTACGATTCCGAAACCGATGGCCGCGCGCGCTTCATGTTCCACAGCGCCTTCGAAGATCCGACCACGCCGCCCGATGCGCTGAAGCGCGAAAGCATCGAGGTGCGGACGATGGCGTTCTTCTGACCGCGGACGGCCTTCGCCGCATCACTGCCCGAACAGGCTGCCGAAGCTGCGCAGGTTCGGCAGCACGCTCGGCTCCGCCGGCAGCGCGAAGCGGGCGGCGACGGGTGTGGCCGGGTCCAGCCGTTCGAGCAAAAAGCTGTTGCCGATGCGCAGGATGCCGGTGCCGCGCTGGCGCAGTTCGGCGGCCAGCCGTTCGTTGGCCTCGGCATCGAGTTCCGGCAGCGCCTTCGCCGCGATGCGGCCGGTGGCGAGCAGCGCTTCGGTCAGCTCCTGCACGCGCGGGTCGCGGGTCAGCACGATCTCGTCGGTCCGGCGCTGTCCGGCGCGGTTCTCGGTGGTCAGCAGCCAGACGCGGCCGGCAAAGCCGGCGATGGTTTCGCTGCGGCCCGGGCCGTCGAGGCTGACGAAGCGACCATCGGTCACCAGCGAGCGCGGCGCCAGATTGCGCGCGATGCCGCCGAGCGAGGCCATCGCCTGCTCGTACTCGAACACCATCGTCTGTTCCTGCAGGTTGGCGACGGCGTAGGCGGTGCTGTCGCGGACCACGAGGTAGCCGTCGAGCGTGAACTCGGCCGTGGGATCGACCTGCAGGCGCACCCGCGTCGGGCGGTCGAACTCGATGCGCGAGCGCACCATCTGCGCCGTCGGGTCGCTCAGATCGTCGCCGGCAACGAAGGTGGCGCTGCCGCCGGCCTCGGCCAGACCGACGTTTCCGAGCAGCACGGCAGCGAGCAGCCAGCCGCGCGCGGCAGGTCGGGCAAGGCGGTGGACGAGGTGGTGGCGCGGGCGGGCGAGATCGGACATCAGCGGACTCCGGCAGTAGCGATCGATCATCGAGCCTGCCTGCCGCTGCCGGTACGCCCGCTGAACGGCGCGTGCCGCGGCCCCGTCAGTCGAGCTTGCGCGCCTCGCCCTCGTCCTTCAGCGAGAACGGCGAGAACGAGATGTCGGTATCGAAGGTATCGACCCCTTCCGCGCGCTTCAGGCCGTTGACCACAAGGTACGTCAGCGGCGTGAACGCCACCTCGACGCCGATCTTGAACAGCACGTTGAACACCATCAGCGAGCCGAGGGTGGCGTTGTCGAGGATGCCGTAGAACGCCACCGGATAGAACAGCAGGCTGTCGATGCTCTGGCCGCAGACGGTCGAGCCGATCGTGCGCGTCCACAGCATCCGGCCTTCGGTCCAGACCTTCATCTTGGCCATCACGAAGGAATTGACGAAGTCGCCGACCCAGAACGCCAGCATGCTGGCCACGACGATGCGCCAGGTGTTGCCGAACACCGTTTCCAGCGCCGGCTGCAGCACCTTGTTGTAGTCCGACGTCGGGCTGGCCGGCATCGACACGATGATCGCGCTCATCGTGGTCGCGAAGATCATCGCCGCGAAGCCGGCCCAGATCGCGCGCCGGGCGCGGGCGTAGCCGTACACCTCGGTCATCACGTCGCCGAAGATGTAGCTGATCGGGAAGAACAGGTTGCCGGCGCCGAAGGTGACGACGCCGATGATCGGCAGGGTGACGATGCAGGCCTTGGCCGGGCCGATCAGGTTCGAGCACAGCAGCACGGCGACCGTGCCGGACATCAGGAAGTCGTAGTAACGGAAATTGCGCAACGCAGGGCCCCGGCGGATCGATCCGCCGAGATCATAGTCCAGCGCTGCCGCACGCCGGGGTGACCGGCGCGGGAACTAGCGGGAGTGGACCGGTTCCAGCGGGATCGGGTACTGGAAGATGTCCATCGCGTCGAGCCGCGGATCGTCCGACGTGGTTTCGCGCGGCAGCGTGTCGATGATGTTCAGCCACGGCATCTGGCTTTCGATACCGTAGTGCGCTTCCGGCTTGGCCTGCACCGGGCGGTCGAGGCTGCCAACGGTCAGGAAGGTGAACAGCGAGCCGTGGTAGCTCACCGTCAGCGGCGTGCCGCAGGCGCTGCAGAAGCCGCGCTCGGCCATCGTCGACGACTTGAAGATGCTCGGCGCGCCCTTGACCCATTCGAGCTTTTCGCGCGGCGCGCCGGCGGTCAGCGCGAACACGTTGCCGACCGCGCGCTGGCACATCCGGCAATGGCAGTAATGCACCATTTCCAGCGGCGCATGCACGGCGTAGCGCACCGCGCCGCATTGGCAGCCGCCGGTGATCGGGCCCGGACGGAAATTGCCGAACGGTCCCGGAAACAGGCCCTCAAACAAGCCATGGCTGGACGCAAGCGTTGGATCGAGCATGTTTCGGAATCCGAGTTCTGAGTTTTCGTATTTCTCAGATGACATTACGATGAATGGCCCCGATAGATGCATTGATCTGAAATAAGTACGGGATGTTTCACACTGGCTGCTGGCCGATCGGCGGTCAGCGATGTCCGGGGACCAGTAATTATTTAGTGAATATCAATTGATTCGGCGCAAGTAATGTTCGTTAATCCGTGTTCATTTCGGGTTCGTCGAACAGACCGAGGCCCATTTGCAATTCCGCTGCGGGCTCCGCGGGTTTGCCGCGCTGCCTGGCGGACTTCGGGCGCGTCGTCGCCGGCAGCCCGGCCTTGCGGCTGCCATGACGTTCCTGGATCGCGTCGGCGACCCGCGCGAACTCGTTGCCGGTGCGGATCGCCCAGACCCGGTCGCGGGCTTCGCGCGCCGCGGCCACCGGATCGACCACCGGCAGCGGATAGTCCGTGCCGAGCCGGCAGCCGGCCGCGGCCTGCGCGGCGTCGTCCATCTGCCACGGCGTATGCAGCAGCACCGTCGGCACGCGCGCCAGTTCCGGCAGCCAGCGGCGGATGAAGCGGCCTTCCGGGTCGTGGTCGAGCCCCTGCTTCACCGGGTTGTAGATGCGGATGGTGTTGATGCCGGTGACGCCGCTCTGCATCTGCATCTGCGGGTAGTGGATGCCCGGCTCGTAGTCGGTGAACAGCCGCGCCAGGTGCAGCGCCGGCTCGCGCCAGTGCAGCCACAGGTGATAGCTGGACACCGCGCACAACATCGCCCGCATCCGGAAGTTGATCCAGCCGGTCGCGATCAGCGAGCGCATGCAGGCATCGACGAACGGCAGGCCGGTGCGGCCTTCCCGCCAGGCGTCGAAGCGGGCGCGGTCGAAGGCGTCCTCGCGCAGCCCGTCGTAGGCGCGATGGGTGTTCTGGAATTCGAGGCTCGGCTGGCTTTCGAGCTTCTGGATGAAATGGCAATGCCAGTGCAGGCGGCCGATGAACGCACCGAGCGCCCGTGGCCAGTTGCCGCGCTGCTCCGGCGGCACGGCCTGCAGCGCCTCGAGCTGCCGCGCCGCGGCCTGCGCCGCTTCGCGGATCGACAGCGTGCCCCAGGCCAGATGCGTCGACAGCCGCGAGCAGGATTCCACTGCCGTCAGCGGGCTCGACAGCTCGCGGTGGTAGTTGCCGCCGCGCTCGTTCAGGAAGCTGTGCAGCGTCCGCTCGGCGGCCCGTCGACCGCCCGGCTGCCGCGCCGGCGTGTCGCCACCGTGCAGCGGGCTGCGCTCGGCAAGCCACGGCAGATCCGGGCCGGGAATCGGGCCGGGATCAAGGTCCGGAATCGCCGGCAGTGCATCCGGTGCCGGGATGATCGGCGCCGACATCCGCTGATCCCAGCGCCGAGCCCAGCCGTCGCGCGTGCGCATCCGCCGCTCGACGCCCTGCTGCGGAATCTCGGTCCAGTCGATGCCGTGTTCGCGCGCCCAGGCGCCAACCGCGAGATCGCGCGCGAAGCTCCAGCCGTTGCCGGTCTCCTGATGGCTCCACAGGTGGAAGCGGCCGCGCCGGCTGCGCAGGGCTTCGAACACGGCAAGCGCCTCGCCCCGGCGCACGATCAGCGGCTGCCCGAGTGCCGCCAGCGCCTCGCGCAGCTCGATCAGCCCGTCGCGAATGAAGCCCCAGTGCCGGCCGGACGCATCCGGCTGCTGCCACAGGCTCGGCTCGACCAGATACAGCGGCAGCACCACGCCGCGCAGCGCCGCCTCGCGCAGCGGCGCGTGATCGTGAATGCGCAGATCGCGCTTGAACCACACCACTTGCAGGACGGCTTCCGACATGGCGCGAAGCATGAAGCAAGCCGTCGTCCGCGTGGCGGTTTCCGCCGGGTTGTGTGAACGGCGCCACAGAAACACCGTGGGACGGCATTGACCTGCCGGCCGCCGATGGCAGGCTCTGAAGGTGTCGATTGCGGCGCGTGCCGATCGGCGAGCCGGGCCGGAGCACGCGAGGAGGCCTGTCGACGATGGCGCTTTCCAGCAACTCCAAGCGAGGGCTTGCGCTGACGGCGCTGCTGCCGGTGCTGCTGTCGGTGTATTCCGAATATCGCAAGGACGCCGAAGCGCAGGCGCAGCGGCTGTCGGCGCGAATCGAGCTGACCCGCAAGCAGCGCGAGATCGAGCAGGAGCGCGACCTCGACAACGCCCGCCGAATGCTCGCCACGCTGACCGGCGACGTCGCCGATCCGAACGACGCGCAGCACGACGGCTCGTTCTGCAATCACCTGTTCGTCACGTCCGAGCTGGTGCGATTCACGCGCAGTTCGCGCGCCACGCGCCAAGTGCTGAACAGCGCGCTCGAATATCCGGACAAGACGCCGGAGGCCGGCGCGGTGCCACGGCCGCTGGCCTGCCAATGCGGCAGCGAACTGAGCCTGATGCGCACCAGCTGGGCACCGAGCCGGCGGACCACCGCCAGCCTGCCGGTGGTGGCGGAGATGACCGAAACCCTCGGTCGCGTGATCGAACTGTGCGAACCCGAACCGGCCATGGTCCCGGCAGCCGCATCCGGGGCCGCATCGACGCCGACCCGGCAGGGTGTCGCGCCGGTGCAGCCATCACCCGTGCCCGTGCTGGCCGCCGCTCCGGTGCCGCCGGCCGCCGGCCGCACGCCGGCACCCGTCGCCATCGTCCAGGCACGCCCTCAGCCGGCAGCGCCGGATACGCGCGCCGCGGCACCGGTGCCGGCACCGATCACCGCGAGCGCCGCGCCGACCCCGGCAGGCGCTGCCGACGGGGCGATCTGCACCGGTGCCTCGCCGGACAAACCGCTGCGGGGACCATTCAAGGACGCCCCGGTGACCGTCTACATCCAGATCGCCACCGAAGCGCAGCGGCCGATCGCGCAGCGCCTGCAGCAGGCGCTGGCATCCGCCGGCTACGAGATGCCCGGCATCCAGCGCGTCGGCGTGCCGCGTTCGCTGCGGTCGCCGGAGCTGCGCTTCTTCCGCGTCGAGGATGGTGCCGCCGTCGATGGCTTGGTCGACGACCTGCGCATCGTCTGCCCGAGCGAATTCGATGACGCGGCAGCGCCGAAGCTGCTGGCGAGCCTCCGCAACCAGGCGCTGCCCCGCACGTTCGAGATCTGGTTTCCGAAGCCGGCCGCCGGAGCGCGCCCATGATCCTGCAATTGATCGACGTGATGATCGGCCTGTCGCTGGTCTACCTGATCTTCAGCACCGTGGCCTCGGCGCTGGCCGACCTGTTCGAGGCCACGCGCGGCATGCGCGGCCGGCTGCTGGAACGCGGCATCCGCACCCTGCTGGCCCGCGTCGTCACCGGCGACGGCAAGCTGGCACCGGTGCAGGATCCGGCCGCGCTGCTGCGGGCGCTGTACGACAGCCCGTCGATCTATTCCCTGTTCCGCGACGATTACGAGCCCGGCGGTCGCCGCCTGCCGTCCTACATCCCGGCCGAGCGCTTCGCCAGCGCCATCCTGATGCTGGCCGAGAACGGCGAGCTGAAGCAGGATTTCACCCGCATCCGCGACACCCTGCTCGCGTTCAGCGGTGTCGATGTCGCGGCCTTGCCGCCGGCGCAGTGGCTGGACGCCGCGCACGCCCAGATCGTCGCCTACTACAACGAGACGATGGATCGCGTCACCGGCTGGTACACGCGGCTGGTGCGCTGGCGGCTGTTCATCATCGGCCTGCTGCTGGCGCTGGTGTTCAACGTCGATTCGATCCGGCTGATCCGGCAACTGTCGGAGGACGACACGCTGCGCCAGAACCTGGTCAGCCAGGCGCTGATCGATCACGGCGACGACGGTGCGCTGATGGCGTCGTCGGTGGTCGACACCGTCGATGACGATGCCGTGCAGCGGGCCCAGGACCAGATCAACCGGCAGCTGGCGCTGGTCGAATCGCTGGGTCTGCCGATCGGCTGGACCCGGGCGGAGTGGCAGCGGGTGTCGAACACCGCGCCGCCGGCGAACGCCGAGCCCGGCACGCCGCCGCGGCGCTGGAGCGTGGGCCGACTCCTCGCCAGCGGTGCCGCGTGGTCGAAGCTCGCCGGTCTGCTGCTGACCGCCTGCGCGCTGTCGTTCGGGGCGCCGTTCTGGTTCGACCTGGTCAACCAGCTGGTCAAGCTGCGGACCTCGATCAAGCCGGACGAGCGCGCGCGCAAGGACGCCGCGACGGCCAGCAGCGGCGGCGACGGTGCCGGCGATGCAGCGCTGACGCCGGCCGTGGTCCGGATCGAAGTTGCGCCGACGCAGGCCCCGGTGCCGCCTGCGTCCGGCGGCGTCCCGCGAGGCACCGCCCAGCCCAGCGGAGAACCCTCATGAATCCGTATCCCGGTCGCATCATCCGAAAAGGCGAAGCCGATGCCGAGTTGGTCAAGGCCATCCAGCAGCGCCTGCAGGCCAGCGCCTATCGCTGCGTGGTCAACGGCCTCTACGACGACGACCTGGCCTCGGTCGTCAGCCTGTTCCAGGCCCAGAACGTCGATCTGCTCGGCAACCCGCTGCAGGTCGACGGCAAGGTCGGTCCGTTCACCTGGGATCGCCTGTTCGACAACGTGCCGAAGGTCGATGCCGGCGTGCCGTCGTCGGCACTGCTGCTGCAGGCGCTCGGCGTGGCGATCTCGCAGGTCGGCGTGCGCGAGCAGCCGGAAGGCTCGAACAGCGGGCCGATGGTCGACCGCTATCTGCAGAGTGTCGGCATCGCGCCGGGGCAGGGCGGGCCGGATCAGCGCTACTGGTGTGCCGCGTTCCTGTTCTGGTGCCATGAGCAGGCCGCCACCGCGCTCGGCCGCGGCTCGCCGCTGGTCAGGACCGCCGGCTGTCTCGATCACTGGAACAAGGCCGGCAAGCTGCCGAATGTCGTGCGCATCACGAAGAAGCAGGCGCTGGCCGATCCCACCGTGGTCGTGCCGGGCCTGATCTTCATCCAGGACCACGGCAGGGGTGCCGGGCATACCGGCATCGTCGAGCGCTCGGAATCCGGGCGGCTGTTCACCGTCGAGGGCAACATCGCGCCGGCCGGCAGCCCGGGTCGCAACGGCGTCGGCGTGTTCCGCAGCGAACGGCGCAAGCTGACCGACGACGAGCTGGTCGGCTTCATCGACTACTCGCGTGCTTGAGCCGCACCATCGGCTGCGGGCCCGCGTGGCCTATGCGCGGCGGCGCACGCAGGCCGGGCAGCGCGCCGTCGCCGACGTCGGCATCTGTTACGGTGCGGGGGCAGGTCATGAGTCGTCACGCGTTCATGGACCGTTGCGCCCTTCAAGGAGATCCACCATGAAAAAAATGCTCGCCGTCGTCGTACTCGCTGCGCTGCCATTCGGCACTGCACTGGCCGATCAGGACATCGGTTGCGGTATCGGCACCCAGATCATGAAAGGCCAGAACGGCCTGATTTTCCGCGTGCTCGGCGCCACCACCAACGCCTTTCTCGGCAATCAGACCTTCGGCATCACCAGCGGCACGCTGGGCTGCGCGCAGGCCGGTCTCGTCAACAGCGACGTGCGCCGCACGATGTTCGCGGCGACCAACGTCGATCAGCTGTCGGCCGAAATCGCCGCCGGCGAAGGCGAAACCGTGACCACGCTGGCCGCGCTGTACCACGTCGCGGCCGCCGATCTGCCGCGCTTCGTCGCGCTGGCACAGGCCCGTCATGCGCAGCTGTTCCCGAACGCCGACGTGACCACCGGCCAGGTGCTGGCGGCGCTGGAAACGGCGATGGCGGAAGACGCGCAGCTGGCCCGCTACGTCGGCTGATCGATGTCGATGCTGCAGTGCCGGACGGCCCCGAAAGGGGCCGTTCTTGTCTGGGCTGCCGCCCTGTGCCTGGCACGGCCGGCCGTGGCCGACGACGCGGCGTACCGCGACGCGCTGATCGTCGAGGCCGACGCCCGAAAGCTCGCGTCAGCGCCGGCGTGGGCGCACCTGCTGCATGTCGAGCCGGCCGCGTTCGGGCCGGATCGCAGTACCGTCGAAAGCCGCTGGTTCTTCGTGGCCGATGACGGCGCGACCGATCCCGCCGCCGAACTGCGCGCCACGCTCGCCGCATTCTTCGATCCCGCCCCGCGCGCGCCGCGGGCGGAATCGGCGCAATGCCAGTTCGGTGCGCGGTTCGCGTGGCTCGATGCGCAGCTCGGCTTCGATCGTCAGCGGCTGCCGCGCCAGCCGTGCGCCGAACGCGACAGCTGGATGTCGCGGCTGGCGCCGGAGCAGGTCTGGGTGGTGTTCCCGTCGGCCTATGTCAACAGTCCGGCGTCGATGTTCGGCCACACGCTGCTGCGGCTGGACGGCCCGGAAGTCACCGCCGCCACGCCGCTGCTCGCCTACGCCGCGAACTACGTCGCCGAAACCCAGGAGTCGAACGGCCTGCTGTTCGCGGTGAAGGGGCTCACCGGCGGCTACGTCGGGCAGTACAGCCTGCTGCCGTACTACGACAAGGTGAAGGAATACGCGCGGCTCGAAAGCCGCGATCTGTGGGAATACCCGCTGACGCTCGATGCTGCCGCACGCGAGCGCCTGCTGCTGCATCTGTGGGAACTGCGCGGCGCGGCGTTCACCTATTACTTCTTCACCAAGAACTGCTCGTACCAGCTGCTGACCCTGCTGCGCGTTGCCGATCCCGGCATCGACTGGCACGGTCAGTTCAGCGGCTGGGCGATCCCGACCGACACCTTGCGCGTGCTCGCGCCGAGGCTGGGGCCGCCGAAATTCCGGCCGGCGCTCGGTACGTCGATCCGGGCGCAAGGTGCGGCGCTGAGCACGGACGATCGGCAAGCGGCAGTGGCGCTGTCGAGCGGCGCAGCGACCGTCGAATCGCGGGCTGCGGCGCCGTCTGCGGCCGTGCTGACCCTGGCGAACGACCTGCTGCAATACCGCTTCGCCGCCGGCGACGTGAAGCGCGAGGACGGTGCCGCCCGCTCGCTGAGCCTGCTGCGCGCACGCGCCGCAACCGGCGAGAAAGGCGGCCGTGCGACGCCTGCCGCGCCGGTCATCGACCCGGTGCAGGGCCACGGCACGTCGCGTGTCGCCGTCGGCACGCAGCTGCGCCCGGACGGCACCGACAGTCTCCAACTGGAATGGCGCGCGGCCTATCACGATCTGCTCGACCCGCCCGGCGGCTATGGCGACGGTCAGTCGATCAGCTTCTTCGACATCGGCCTGCGCACGCGGCTCGCGAACGGCGCGACGACGCTGGACCATGCGACGGTCATCAACATCGTCTCGATCGCGCCGCGCGACGTGCTGTTCCAGCCGATCTCGTGGCGCTTCCGCGCCGCGCACGAGCGCCCGGATCTCGGGCTCGGACGCGATCCGCGCATCACCGTGCTCGAAGGCGGGCCGGGGCTCGCCTGGGGACGCTTCGACCGCGTCGTCGGCTACGGCAATCTGGAATTGCGCACGGAAGTCGGCAACGCCCGCGACCAGGGCTACAGCCTGCAGGCCGGTCCGCGGCTCGGGCTGCTGGCCCGGCCGCTGCCGGGCTGGACCGTGCTCGGCGAGGCGCGCTGGCTGCCCGGTGGCGTCGGCGACCATACGAATGTCCGCAGCCTTGGCGTCGAGCAGCAGTGGGCGATCGATCGCGCCACCGGGCTGCGGCTCGGCGTTCAGGCGCTGTGGCGGGATGGTGCCGAGGCGCGGCAGCTGACCCTGCGGCTGGTGCGCTACTTCTGACGCGACGCCCACGAAAAAGCCGCCCGAAGGCGGCTTTCTCAAAGCAACTGCCGCGGCTCAGTGACCGCCGCCGTCGAGCGACTTCACCGCCTGGATCATCTGCACCAGCACCTTCTGGGCGTCGCCGTAGACCATGTTGGCGTTGTCGGCGAAGAACAGCTCGTTCTCGACACCCGAGTAGCCCTTGCCCTGGCCGCGCTTGACCACGTAGACCTGCTTGGCCATGTCGACGTTGAGGATCGGCATGCCGTAGATCGGGCTCGACTTGTTCGTGCGGGCGGCCGGGTTCACGGTGTCATTGGCGCCGATGACGATGGCGACGTCGGCTTCCTTGAACTCGCCGTTGATGTCTTCCATGTCGTAGATGATGTCGTACGGCACGCCGGCTTCGGCGAGCAGCACGTTCATGTGGCCGGGCATGCGGCCGGCGACCGGGTGGATCGCGAACTTCACCTCGACACCGGCGTCTTGGCACAGCTTCACGAACTCGTAGAGCTTGTGCTGGGCCTGCGCCACGGCCAGACCGTAGCCCGGCGCGATGATGACCTTCGATGCATAGCGCATGTTGATGCCGGCATCGCCGGCCTCGATCGGCTTCATCGAGCCCTTGATCTCGCCCTGCTCCTCGCCGGCGGCGGCGCCGAAGTTCGAGAAGATCACGTTCGACACCGAACGGTTCATCGCCTTCGCCATCAGCAAGGTCAGCAGGGTGCCGGCCGAGCCGACCACCATGCCGGCGATCATCAGCGCCGGGTTCTGCAGCACGAAGCCTTCGAAGCCGACGGCCAGACCGGTGAACGCGTTGTACAGCGAGATCACGACCGGCATGTCCGCGCCGCCGATCGGCATCGTCATCAGCACGCCGAAGATCAGTGCCAGCAGGAAGAACGCCGCGGTCATCCAGACCGGCGCATGGCCGTGGGCGCCGAACGCGATGTACAGGCCGAGGGCGAGGGTGGCGACGAAGAACGTGCCGTTCATCACCTGCAGGCCGCTGAAGCGCCACGTGCCGTTGACCCGGCCGTCGAGCTTGGCCCAGGCGATCACCGAGCCGGACAGCGAGATCGCGCCGATCAGCGAGCCGATGATGGTGACCACCAGCGGCATCGTCGCGTGCTCGGCACCCGGCCGGAACAGCTCGACCGCGCCGATCGCGGCTGCGGCACCGCCGCCCATGCCGTTGTACAGCGCGACCATCTGCGGCATCGCGGTCATCTCGACCTTCTTGCCGCTGACCCAGGCCCAGCCGAGGCCGATCGCCAGCGCCACCGCGCCGAGCGCGGCATTGACCACGAGATGCGGCTTGGCGGCTTCGTTGACGTTGAACACGTACAGGAAGCTGGCGACCACCGCGATCACCATGCCGAGACCGGCCACGCGAATGCCCGAGGCCGCCGTGACCGGCGACGACATCCGCTTCAGGCCGTAGATGAACAGGAACGCGGCAGCCAGGAAGCTGGCGTCAATGATGAGAGTTGGATTCATTGCTTGATCCGTGAGGCGTTAGGCGTGAGGGGTGAGGCGTGAACGGCAGACAGGAGCGGGCGGTTGCGCCTCACGCCTGTCGCCTCCCGCCTCACGACTACTTCGACGACTTGAACATCTGCAGCATGCGTTCGGTCACGACATAACCGCCGGCGGCATTGCCGGCACCGAGCAGCACGCCGACGAAGCCGATGACCTGCTCGGTCACCGTGGTCGCGTTGAGCAGCGCGAACAGCGCGCCGACGACGACGATGCCGTGGACGAAGTTCGAACCCGACATCAGCGGCGTGTGCAGGATCGACGGCACGCGGCCGATGATCTCGTAGCCGGTGAAGGCGGCGAGCATGAAGATGTACAGCGCGATGAATCCGGTCAGCATGGACGTCTCCGTGAGGTGTGAGGCGTGAGGGGTGAGGCGTGAGTCGCGTGGGGCTTTACGCCTTCCGCCTCACGCCTTCCGCCTCACGCTTCTACTGCTTTCTTGGCCGCTTCGTTCTTGATCTCGCCGCCATGGGTCAGGCAGCTCTTGGCGATGATCTCGTCGTTCCAGTCCAGTGCGATCGCCTTGTCCTTGAGGAACAGTTCAATCAGGTTGTACTGGTTCTTCGCGTACAGCTCGGACGCGTGCTCGCCGAGCAGGCTCGGCACGTTCAGCGGCGCGACGATCGACACCTGGCCGACCTGGGTGGTCTCGCCGGGCACGGTGTATTCGGTATTGCCGCCGCCTTCGGCCGCGAGATCGATGATCACCGCGCCGCCCTTCATGCCGTCGACCTGCGCCTTCGAGATCAGCTTCGGGCTCGGACGGCCGGGGATCGCGGCGGTGGTGATGA
Source organism: Nevskia sp. (assembly GCF_021732705.1). Lineage (GTDB taxonomy): Bacteria > Pseudomonadota > Gammaproteobacteria > Nevskiales > Nevskiaceae > Nevskia. The sequence continues at coordinate 107,827 of NZ_JAKFUM010000017.1, forward strand.
TGATGTCGGCCGCCTGGATGTGCTTGGTGACGACGGCGGCGATCTTGGCCTTTTCCTCGTCGGTCAGTTCGCGGGCGTAGCCGCCGGCACCGCGGGCGTCGACACCGGTGTCGATGAACTTGGCACCGAGCGATTCGACCTGTTCCTTCACTTCCGGGCGCACGTCATAGCCTTCGACACGGGCGCCGATGCGGCGCGCGGTGGCGATCGCCGACAGGCCGGCCACGCCGACGCCCATCACCAGCACCGTGCCCGGCTTGATCGAGCCGGTGGCGAAGGTGGTCATCGGCATCATGCGGGCGATGCTGGTGGCACCGAGCAGCGCGCCGTAGTAGCCGGCCAGCGCAGCCTGCGACGACAGCGCGTCCATCGACTGGGCGCGCGTGATGCGCGGCACCAGTTCCATCGCAAGGCAGGTGATCTTCTTGTCGCGCAGTGCCTTGACCAGCTCCGGTTCCTTGTGGGCATAGACGAAGGAAATCAGGATCGCGCCTTCCTTCATCGCGCCCACGGTCTCGACGCTCGGCGGCTGCACGGCCAGCACGATGTCGGCGTCGGACACGAGGCCCTGCGGATTGACCGCGAACGCCACGTTCTTGAACGCGCTGTCCGGCAGCTTGACGGCGTCGCCGGCGGCGGACTGCATGTGAAGTTCGGCACCGAGCTTGACCAGCTTGTCGGCGACGGCGGGAACCAGAGCCACCCGGCGCTCGTTGGCGCGGGTTTCTTTCAGCACGGCAATTTTCACCGGCATTGATGCTTCCTCGATGGCAGGCGATTGGCGCCGTCGACATCCCGTTGACGGCAGGACGAAGGCGCAAAAAAAGCCGGGTCGCGCACCGCGCGCAGGCCCGAGCGTCGCGAAGTCTAGCGGATGGGGTCGGTGAACACACCAAAATCCTGAGGATTCGGCATTTGCAATCGGCTCTTTCAAGCCGATGAAAATCCTTGATTTCGTTATGTGCGGTAGCGCTGCATCCGATCCCCGAATGCCCGCGTAAGGTGATGTGCCTTGCCAGAGGATGGTGAGGTGTGTCCCCAAACATATAACCCCCTATTCGGAGATCACCATGCGTATGAGGAAAGCAGTTCCCCTCGCGCTCGTCGCAGCCGCGACGAGCCTGACGGCCCAGGCATCCAGCCATGCCGAAGCACCGTTCATTGCCCAGAACTCCACGGTCGACGCCACCGACCTCTACATGTTCCGCAGCTACGAAGCCGGCCGCGCCGGTTACGTGACGATCCTGGCGAACTACAACCCTCTGCAGGATGCCTACGCCGGTCCGAACTTCTTCGCGCTGAACCCGCAGGCCCTGTACGAAATCCACATCGACAACAACGGCGATGCGGTCGAAGACCTGACCTTCCAGTTCCGCTTCACCAACACCTTCCGCGGCATCACCGTCAACGGCGCGACCAGCGGCCCGGCGGTCAACGTCGCGATTCCGCTGATCAATGTCGGCGGCATCACTGCGGCCAACCCGACGACGAACCTGAACCGTCTCGAAACCTACACCGTCTCGCTGGTGCGTGGCCCGCGTCGCGGCGCCAACGTGGCCGCGGTGACCAACGCCGGCGGCGGTGGCACCACGTTCACAAGCCGGTCGACAACATCGGCAACAAGTCGATCCCGGACTACACCGGCTACATCGCGCCGTACATCTACAACGTCAACATCCCGAACTGCCCGATTCAGGGCCGCGTGTTCGTCGGCCAGCGCCGTGAAGCGTTCGCCGTCAACCTCGGCGAGGTCTTCGACCTGATCAACCTGAACCCGCTGGGCGGCCGCGCCACCCGCGGCAGCGCCACCGCCGACAAGAACATCACGACGCTGGCGCTCGAAGTGCCGGTCAGCTGCCTGACCACGACGACGACGGTCAACGGCGTGACGGCGACCGAGCCGGTCATCGGCGCCTGGACCACCGCGTCCCTGCGTCAGGCACGCGTGCTGAACCCGACGCCGCAGGGTCCGACGACGTCGACGGCCACCCAGCCGCGCACGTTCGGTCCGGAAGTTTCCGGCGGCGCGTGGACGCAGGTGTCGCGTCTCGGCTCGCCGCTGGTCAACGAAGTCGTCATCGGCATCACCGACAAGGACCGCTTCAACGCCAGTTCGCCGAGCGGCGACGTCGCCACGTTCGCGAACTACGTGCTGACGCCGGCGCTGCCGGTGCTGGTCAACGCGCTGTTCAGCGTGCCGCCGCCGGCCACGCCGCGCGTCGACCTGCTGAACGCCTTCGTCACCGGCATCCGCGCCACGCTCGGCACCGGTCCGACGGCCACGACGATCGACTTCACCCATCCGCGCAACGTCGCGCTCGCCAGCCCGTTCACCGGTGCCGGCGAAATGCTGCGTCTGAACACGGCGTTCCCGACGGCCGCGAATGCGGTTGCCCCGGCGCCGACGCTGGCCGGTGATCTCGGCTTCCTGGCCTGCGATCTGAACGGCTTCCCGAACGGCCGTCGCCCGATCGACGATGTCACCGACATCGCCCTGACCGTGGCCGAAGGCGCGCTGACCGGCACCAACGGTCTGCAGACCTGCGACCTGAGCAGCGGCACGCCGACGGTGGTTCGCGCCGGTGCGGTGGTCAACGACGGCGTCCGGGTTGATCCGGCACCGCTGCTGCCCGTGTTCCCGTACCTCGGCACGCCGTTCCCGGGTTCGCCGAACGGCCCGAACAACGTCAGCAACCCGGCCCCGTGAGGAGGACGCCCATGAACAAGCTCCTGCTGTCGCTCGCACTGGCCTCGGCCGGCCTGCTGGCGGCCTGCGACAACGGCGGTGCACCGCCGCCGGCACCGCCACCACCGCCACCGCCGCCGGTCGTGGAACCGCCACCGCCGGCCAGCACCGCGCTGTCGACGGTGGTTCAGGCTGCATTCCAGACCACCAACGAAACGGCCCTGCCGGTCAACATCAACGCGTTGAACATCGATCCGTCGGATGAAACGCCAACGCTGTACAACAACCTGCTGATCTAGTTCATCGGGTTGGCTGCAACAGAAAAGCCCCGCTTCGGCGGGGCTTTTTTTTTAACCCCGCTTAACCCCACTTTAGTCCCACAGGTAAGCGTATAGTCTCAATATAGGGGAATAAATCCCGCACCTGCCAAGAGAGCCCTGGAAGCTTCTGCGTTTCCAGTGAT
>NZ_JAKFUM010000022.1 GCF_021732705.1 Nevskia sp.
CGCGAACTGCTCAACGGCTTCGTCGACTGGGCGCCCGGCCCGCAGCCGCGCACCGCCACGTTCAACGCCAACGAGCACGAGATCTATCCGGAGCACAAGAAGTTCAGCGGCTTCGTGTTCAAGATCCAGGCGAACATGGACCCGAAGCATCGGGATCGCGTCGCCTTCCTGCGGGTCTGCTCCGGCGTCTACCGGAAAGGCATGACCCTGCACTCGGTGCGCCTCGGCGGGCCGGTGCGGATCAACAGCGCCCTGACCTTCATGGCTAGCGATCGCGAAGCGGTGGAGGAAGCCTACCCGGGCGACATCATCGGCCTGCACAACCACGGCACGATCGCCATCGGCGACTCGTTCACCGAGGGCGAGGCGCTGAACTTCACCGGCATCCCGAACTTCGCACCGGACCTGTTCCGCCGCGTGATCCTGAAGGACCCGCTGAAGTCCAAGCAGCTCAACAAGGGTCTCGATCAGCTTTGCGAAGAGGGTGCCACCCAGGTCTACCGCCCGATCACCAACAACGACGTGATCCTGGGTGCCGTCGGCGTGCTGCAGTTCGAAGTGGTGCAGTACCGGCTGCGCGACGAATACAGCGTCGAGTCGATCTTCGAAGCCGCCACGGTCTCGACGGCGCGCTGGGTGTCCTGCGACGACCCAAAGAAGCTCAAGGAATTCCGCGACAAGAACGAGACCCGGCTGGCGATCGACCATGCCGGCTATCTGGTCTACCTCGCGTCGTCGAACGTCAACCTGTCGATGACCAAGGAACGGTTTCCGGACATCCGGTTTCTGGATACCCGCGAGCAGGGGGCGGCGGTGGAGCGTTGAGGTAGACGCTGGGCGGCAGCGGAACGACCTGCCTGAGTAGCGAGCGCTCTTCGCACGATGGCAAGTTTGTCCATCGCGTTTGTGCGCAAAGCGCATCCTACATTACTCCAGTAAGCACAACATCACGAGGAGCGGCCAGCCATGCGACTGCTGCATTACATCGAAATCGAGAATTTCAAGCGTTTCGGCGAGAGGCAGCGCATCGAGCTGGATCACCCGGCGGTACTAATAGGCCCCAACAACTGCGGCAAGACCAGCGCCATTCAGGCACTGGCACTTTGGTCCCAGGCGGTGCAAACCTGGTTCGACGCCAAGCGGGATTCGTCGGCCAAAGAGCGCACGGCTACCTCGATCAACCGTTTGAATATTGTGGCGGTGCCGGTTCAGCGCACGCGCTTCTTCTGGCACAACACCCAAGTGCGCAAAGGCAACAAGGAAATTCCGTTGATCATTACGGTCGGCGTGGAATTCAACGGGAATGTTCACGCGCTTCCGATGCGTTTCCGCAATCAGGGTGACGAGCTCGTGTATTGCACGCCGGACGATGCCGTACTCGCCGATCTTGCACTGCTGGGGTACGCCGCGAAGATCAAGGTGGAGCTGCTGTACCCGATGTCCGGGCTGGACACCGAAGAGCCGGTCCTGCAGCCCGGGCGCGTCGATGTGCTGCTTGGCCAAGGCCGCACGGCAGATGTGCTGCGCAATCTGTGCCTGACCGTTGCAAAGTCATCGACCACGGATTGGCAGCGCGTTGCCGCGCTGATGCAGCGACTGTTCAAGGTGGAACTAGGCACGCCCGAAGAAACCACACGCGGCAGCATCACGCTCAGCTATCGGCAGGCCGAGGTGAAGGAGGCGCTGGATATTTCGTCCGCCGGCCGCGGCATGTTGCAAATGCTGCTGGTGTTCGCGTACTTATATTCACACAAGGGTGGCGTGCTGCTGGTGGACGAACCTGATGCCCACCTGGAGATTCTTCGTCAGAAGCAGGTGTACGTGCTGTTGCGCGACATCGCCAGCGAAAATGGCTCGCAGGTGGTCATGGTCACTCACTCGGAAGTGATCTTGGACGAGGCACTGGACAAGAACCTGACCCTGCTGCTGGAAGGTCGCGCCGACGATCTGGCCCGCAAGCAGGATATTCGCAATAGCCTCAAGCACTTTGGGGCAGAGCATTACGTTAAGGCACGCCAACGCGGTTATGTGCTGTACGTCGAAGGCGGCACCGATGTGGACATGCTGCGGGCGCTTGCGCAGCGCCTTGAACACCGGGCTGCGGAGCTTTGGGATGAGCGCATCAACACTTTCTACGTGCAGAACAATTATCCGCAGCAGGATGCAGATGCAGAGTTGGAGCGAGTGGAGGGCGGCTTCGGCATTACTCCAAGGGACCACTTCAACGCGCTGCGCAATCTGCTGCCGACACTGCGAGGTCTCGCGATTCTCGATAACGACGGCCAGAACCGTCAGGACCGCGACGAAGGCTCGCTGACCCTGCGCTATTGGCGGCGCTATGAAGCCGAGAACTACTTCATTACCCCTGAACTGCTACGCCGCTACGCAAGAAGCCACAATCCACCCAATGATCTGTTTACCGACCAGGCCCACACGGCGATCGATGCGGCGCTGGTCGAGGTCATCACGGAGTCCGTGTTTGATGGCAGCCGGGAGGATTATCAAGCTTGGGCTGCTTCGCCCCCAGATGCTGCACGCTTGATATGGGAATCCAAGACCGAACGCCGCAAGCTGAGCGCGCTAGCAGAAGACTTCTTCCGTCGGTTGGCCCAGCGTACGGGTGGCGGCATGTTGCTAACCAAGGGCGAACTGCATCTCCTCGTCCCCTTCGCTGAGTTATCAGCGTCCGCCAAGGCCGAAGTGCTGGTCAAGCTGGATTTACTGGCGGACCTATTTCTTCAAGCGCAGCGAGCTCGGGACGCAATGCTGCCGGACGGGAGTGCGATAACGTCGCCCGGATGAAATCCAGGCTACGCGTGGTCTCTCACAGCTGGTTGCTGAGTAACCATACGGCTCGCATTGCGGCGGCACCGCACGAATTCACCCCATTTCGATTGCCGTCGCCTCCACACGCATAGCTTGTAATGAACGCACGATGTCGCGCCGGGAATTACGGTGACCCCTTCTCCAATCACGATGTCAGTCGAACGTCTCGACGCCGAGCACGGGAACGCACCAAGCCCTCCTTAAGCATCCAACCCCCTCAACCACTCATCCGTCGCCGCATCCGCCTGAAACATCAGGTTCACGCGCAGCGATCCGGCTGTGATGTCGGATGGCACTCTTGGGGTGGTGATCATGCTCAGCAGGTTGATCGGCTGGCCGTCGAGGCAATAGCATTCCACCAATGCTGGGCCCTCGTTGGTCGGGGCGCTCGTTACGGTGACACGTTACCCATTCACCACATCGTTCGGTCGAAGTTGATGCGATCGCCCACTGCCCTCCCCCGCTATCCCAAGGGAAGGAAGACCGGCCGCTCAAGCGCTCAGTCTTTCGCAGAGCCCCCAACGAGATCGCCTTCACGCCACCCGCCATCGGATGACGCTCGATGCGGTGATAGACAACAAACTCGGCATCCGGCTGCACATCCTCGTATGCGCAGTGGAAGCCTCGCTCGAGCTTCGGAGTGACGCTGCGTTTGATCTCGATGGCCTACGGGCCTTTGCCGGGGATGGTCAGCACGAGGTTGACCTCCGCACCCAAGGCGGTGCGGACGAGGCAGGCCTGCGCGCCGTCAGGGGCAGCGGCTACCTCGGCGATGGCGTCGGCAGGCCAGACCGCACCGGGCGTGCAGATCCCCGCAAAGCGATCGGCGATGTCCACCTGCATCGCGACCGGCTTGCTATCCGCCTGACGCAGCCATCTCGCCGGCCGCAAGTCTCGCCGTCAGACCGCAGAATCTGCGCCGGTCCTTTCAGCCAACGCCTCGCGCCAAGCTGACTCCGCCCGCGGCCGACTCAGCGCAGGATCGGCAACAGGCCGGGCAGAGACAGATAGCTTTCGCGGACGCCCCCGAAGTTCATGGAATTGCGATCCGGACCGCGGGCCAGCAGGCCCATGCCCCGGCGGGCAAATGCATCGGCGATGCGGGCGGCATCTCGGCGGTCGCGAGCGCGCGCGGCGGCGATGAGTGCATCGCGTGCTTCCAGCAGCGTCGGCGCGACGGGCGTCATCTTCAGGCCGGCGATCAGGTAGTCCTTCATTCGCGTCTGGGCTTCGAGATGGCTGTGGCGCGGATCGTTGAGCAGGTTGACGTAGGCTTCCCAGAGGGCGTTGCACCAGATGCTTCCGGCGTTGTGAACCTGCGAATTGGGCAGGGCCGCCGGCCCCGGATTGATCGGTGCGCGGTCGGGCAGCGGCTCGCCATCGGCGATGTGCCGGAAGGTCAACGGAAACAGGTCGAAGTCGGTCGAGTACGGCGCTCGGCGAATGCCGAAGTAGCCATTGCGGCTCGAGAAGTGCGACACGCCGTGAGCACCCTGATGACGATCGTTTCCCGGGATCAGGCGATCGTCTTCGCGAACCGACAGCAGCAGCGCATTGAAATCGCTCCAGCCTTCGCCCATCGCGCGGCCCTGCTGGTTGATCAAGCCCATCGAATCGCCGATCAGACGGTTGCTGGCGTAGTGGAACCACTCGTGGGCGACGATCTGGTTGTCCAGCGTGCTGTCGACGTCGAAGCTGGTGTCGCGACGCATGCGGATGCGCACCGGCCCGGCTGCCAGCCCACCGCGAAGGCGGTCGGCATCGGGACCGGACACGCTGAGCACCGGGATATCGACGCCGGGTGCCGCCATGGACAGGTTGAATGGCGTCGCGGCGCCCGACGTGAAAACCACGCCGACCGCGCCTGCCGCGTCGGCATTGATCACCTGCTGGGCCCCCGTGCAGGCGTTGGACGCGGTCAGCAGCGCAATGCGGCCGACGACCGCGGCGGGATCGAGCGACGCCGGCTGGCAGGCGTTGTTCTCCGCACTCCCCGCTGCGGCAATCGCAACCAGGTCCGCTTGCAGATCGAACCGCTGCGGGCCGATCACCGAGGTGCCAAACGGCAGCGAGCCGGCGATCGCCGCCGGTGCCGTCACCGTCACTTCGCCCGGTGCGGGCAGCGAGAAGTTGTAGTCCCACAGGAACATTTGCATGCGCGGCGACTGCCCGTCGGCCGGCGTTCGCATGTTCGCGTTGTTGCGGCCGCTGTAGTCCTGGCTTTCGGCGAGGATCGGGTCATTGCCGACACCGCCGCGTCCGTAATTGTCGGTCTGGGCGTTGCCTGCCGCTTCGTCGAAACCGTTGTCGTACCACCAGTCATGCAGCCAGTTGTTGACGTAGAACAGGTTGACGCCCGCGTGCTGGCGCTGCGTCATGGGTGTTGGGTCGCCGTCCACCGCATAGGGGTAGTCGAAGCTCGAGGAACCGCTGAGCGTCGGGCGCAAGTCGGCACTTTCGGGCGTGAAGCCGTCGGGTGCAGCGAGATCGAGGTAGGCGTCGACATTGTTGCCGCGGGTGACGCCGGCACCGGCCGCCAGCCAGGGATCGGCGCTGACGATCGGGCTGCTGGCCAGGGTCACCAGCTGGGTCGCCGCCCGTAATGGAGGCGCCTCGATATTCGGGAACCGCCCCTCGAACGGCACCAGCGCGTTGCCGCGCGGGCTGTCGAACGGTTGCCGGATGCCGTTGGCATCGGCGAACACCCGATAGCTGTACTCGGCGTCCTCGACCAGATTCTTGCGCGCCAGCACCTCGCCGTCGTCGGCGGCAATCACGCTGGCGTAGGCCAGCATCTCGCCGTCGTCACCGGCCTGCCCGGACAGCTCCACGTAGTACGCAGGCCGCAGCGTATTGCCGAGCGCGTACCACACCGGTTTGCTGCGCGGTGCCGCGTCGAACCGCAGCGTGCGGGTACGGGTTCCCGCGCGGGGGGAGGGGTCGAAGTGGGTGTAGTCACCGAACCGTCCTCCGGCCTTGAATGACGGCGTCACGGACCCGGAGCCGAGCAGATCGGCATGCGCCAGCTCCAGCGCGCGTTCGGCCGCAAGGCGATGGCCGCTGCCCGGTGACGATGTCGCATCGGCAAAACTGCCGGACGTGGCGACCAGCCGCAGATCGCGATCCATCATCACGTTCAGCTCCCGGCCCAGCACCGGCAAGCCGGCGTGTTGCTGGCGGAACCGCGCGATCAGGGCGCCACGCCCGGTGTCGTGCAGCTCGAACATCCGCGCGTCCGAGACTTGCGCGGCGGTGATCCGCAACGCGTCCTGTTGCGCGCGCAGGTAATGGCGCGCCGCGTCGCCCGCCGCCTGAGCAGGACGCAGCGGCTGCAGGCGCGCTGGTGGCAGATCGGCCGCCGGCCACAGGAAAGTGGCGGCACCGCGCGCGGCGTCGAACTCGGACGGAAGGCCGTCGAGCGTCGGCAGGCGAACGCGGGCAACGGCCGGATCGCTGCTCGCGCGAAGCTGCGCGGCCAGCGCGGCATCATGATTCGCCGGACCCGCCCAGGCGGCTGCGCCCACGAGAAAGAGTGCCGACACTCCGATCGAACGTGCATGCATGGGGCGTGATCCCGCAAGTGATGACCCGGGGATGACGACACTGCAATTGCGGCGGAGCAAGGATTCCGGTCAAGGCCGACAGCCCGAACCGATGAACGGCGCGTCAGTCCATTGCGCCGCAGCCCGCAGATTCACTGACGTGCTGGCCTGGAGTGACGGTGACACCTTGCTCGTTCACCTTATTGATTGACCGTCTCGACGCCGAGCACGGGCACGTCCCAAGCCCGCCTCAAGCATCCAACCCCCTCAGCCACTCATCCGTCGCCGCATCCGCCGGAAACAGCAGATTCACGCGCAGCGAACCGGCGGTGATGTCGGACGGCACGCCGGGGGTGGTCATCATGCTCAGCAGGTTGATCGGCTGGCCGTCGAGGGAATAGCGCTCCAGCAGCGCAGGTGCTGCGTCGGTCAGGGCGGCGGGTATCGCGAGCCATGCCTGCATGTGCGGATAAGCGGCGATGGCGCGGACCCGCGCGTGGCAGGTGGCGTCGCGCACAATGCATTGCCAGTAGCCGGGCACCCAGCTTTCGGGTTCGCGCATGTAGCGGACCAGACCGTCCGGATGAAAGCTGAGCGTCAGCAAGTTGCGCACCGGCTGGCTGCCGCCCGCATCGGGCCAGACGCTGGCGGGCAGTTCGAGCATCGCCAGCAAGCGTTCCAGCGGCGCATTGGTGGCGAGCACGTCGTAATCGGCGTCCAGCAGCATCGCCGGGTATGGCGCCTGCTGCTCGATCAGCCGCCATGCGGCCTGGCGGATCGGCGCGTAGGCGGCTTCGCGCAACGGGCCTTCGGGGACCGGCGGCAGGAACCCGGCAGCTTCGAACAGTGCGTTGCGATCGACCATCGACAAGGCCAGCGCGCCGGCAAGGCGAGTCAGCAGATCGCGGCCCGGCTTGGCGCGGCCGGATTCGAGAAAACTCAGATGGCGCTGGGTGGTGCCGGTGGCCGTCGCCAGATCAAGTTGCGACAGCGCGCGAACACGGCGGTGTCGGCGCAGCAGGTCGGGCAGCGTGTGGCTCATGCCGGAATCATGCGCGGCACGCGCGCGCGGTCGCCATTCCCTGCCGGGAATTGAGGCGGCGCGGATCGCCAGCGGATGCTCGTGTTCCCACTCCTTGGACGCGCACCGACATGACGGCACCGATCGACATCTTCCCCCGCTGGCAGGCCTGGATTGCTGCATTCGACGATGCGGTGGCCCGCGATGACTGGTCCGGGCTGGCCGAGTTCCTGACCGAGGACGTGGTCTACCGGGTCAGCGGCTCGCCGTTCGACTGCCATCTGCGCGGCCGCGATGCGGTGATCGCCGGTTTCGCGCGCTCGGTGCGCGGCTTCGACCGGCGCATGCAGCGGCGCGATTGGTCTGCGATCGGCATCCGTGTGTATCCGTCGGGTTACGTTACCTGTCGCATTCACAGCGCCTATCGCCTCGACGATGCCAACGCCATCTCCTTCGAAGCGACCGGACACTGGGGCTTTCGCGATGGCCGGATCGACCTGATGCTCGATTTCTACGACGACAGTCAGCGCGACGTGCAACTCGCCCTCGGTGCGCTGACGGCGCTGCAGGGCCATGTCGACCCGCGTTATGCCGACTGACGCAGCCGGTCGCAAAGTTCCACCAGCGAAATCGCCTCCACCCCACCTGCCATCGGAAATCGCTCTGCGCCGGGATAGACGACAAACCCAGCATCCGGCTGCACGTCCTCGCAGGCATGGTGGAAGCCGCGTTCGAGCTTCGGGCTGACGCTGCGCTTGATCTCGATGGCCCACGGGCCTTTGCCGGGAATGGTCAGCACGAGGTCGATCTCCGCACCGACGGCGGTGCGGTAGAAGCAGGTTTGCGCGCCTTCCGGGGCGGCGGCGAGCAGCGGTTCGATGACCCTGCCTTCCCAGCCGCTGCCGGCGATCCTCGGACCCAAAGCGGGATGTTGCGTTGCGGAATCGCCGTGAGACCTTGCCGATGCACCACATTCTTGGGTCGAAGTCGGTGCTGCGCGCCAATCGCCCCGTTACCAGCGCGTCTCCGCTGGCGCAGGGAAAAGGGCGCAGCAGATCAAGCGTCCGGCCGGTAGCGCGGACCGAGCCCCCAGGCCGCTACACAGGAAACAACGCCGCCAGGCCCACGGATGCCGGCAGCCGCAGCCGTTCGCCGTACAGCGCGGAAGCCTCGTTGTCTTCGGGATTGAGCTCGACCATGCGCGCGCCGCGAGCTCGGGCGCGTTCGGCGAAGCCGGCCGCCGGCCAGACCGCGCCGGAGGTGCCGATGCCGACGAACAGGTCGGCGTCGTCGACGAGCATCGCAGCGTGTTCGAACACGTCCGCGTTCACGGCGTCTTCAAACCACGTGATGTCCGGGCGCAGCCACGGCGCGCGCTCGGGCGAGTTGCCGGCGGCGCAGTCCGGGCAGCGGCGGCTGGCGAATGCGCTGTCCGCCATGTCTTCGCGGACGCCATGCACCGGGCAGCGCAGCCGCCACAGGCTGCCGTGCAGTTCGGCCGCGACGTGGACACCGGCGCGCTGCAGCAGGCCGTCAATGTTCTGCGTGATGACGTGGATGCCCGGGTGCTGCGCCTGCATCGCGCGGATGTGGGCATGGCCGGCGTGCGGCGCACAGGCGAGGACCTTGGCGCGACGCATTTCGTGGAAATCGAGCACGCGGGTCGGGTCGCGATCGAAGGCGCGCTGACAGGCGTAGTCCTGATAGCGGTAGTCGCTCCAGATGCCGCCGGCGCCGCGATAGGTCGGGACGCCGGACTCGGCCGACAGCCCGGCCCCGGTGAACAGGACGATGGTCGGAATCTCGCGCCAGGCGGCGATGACGGGGGCGTTCGGGGGCATGGCGGGCGTCGTTCGGAGTTGCTGGCGATGGATTTTCGGTATTCCGTTGCCAGAATGGCGCCTGAAGGTTGCGCGATTCGGCACCCTCGCGCGTCCGGGCGTTGGCGATTGAACGCTCAGGTTTCGTTCAGCTTCGGGTGCTAACCTCGCGTCACATTTTCACTGTTCACAGTTCACGGAGAGACCGATGTTCAAGAAATCGCTGCTGGTGCTGACCGTTGTCGCGCTGACTGCCTGCGGCCCGGCTCCGCAGCCGCCGGCCGATCCTGCCGCGACCGCGCCTGCCGCTTCGGCGCTGGATGCGCCGCCGGCCCCGGCTCCTGCGGCTGAACCCGCGCCGGCCCCGGCTCCGGTCGCTGCCAAGCCGAAGCCGCGCCCGCGCCCGGTCGAGCAGGCCGAGCGCGAGCCGGCCCCGCCGCCGGTGCGTGAAGTCTGCGGCGATTGCGGCGTGATCAGCGCGATCACCGAAGAGCGCCAGAAGGGCGAATCGTCTGGCCTCGGCGCGCTCGGTGGCGCGGCGGCCGGCGGTGTCGCCGGTTCGCAGTTCGGCAAGAAGTCCGGCAAGGTGCTCGCCACCATCGGCGGCGCGGTGCTCGGCGGTCTGGCCGGTCGCGAAGTCGAGAAGCAGGTGAAGGCGAAGACGGTCTACAACGTCACCGTCAGCATGGAAGCGGGCGGCAGCCGCACGACGACGGTGGATGCGCTGAATGGCCTGGGCGTCGGCTCGAAGGTTCGTCTGTCCGGCGGCAGCCTGATTCCGAACTGAGCCGCGCCCAGCTCGGGCCGGGCGCGCCAGCGCTGAGGCCCACGTAGCGCCCGAGGTCTGAGCCATTCGCGCCGAGCGCGGGTGGCTCAGACCTTTATTTTTGACCAGCGCTTTCGCATCCAGAGCGATGCGAACAGCGCAGTCTGCAGCGCGCGGTAGCCGGTCATCAGCATCCAGATCGCCGGCAGCCCGGTGCCAAGGACGATGCCGGCAGCGTACGCAGCCGGCAGGAACAGCCCCCATTGCAGGCCGACCGCGACCAGCGCCACCGAGGCACTGGCGCCGACGCCGAGCAACGCGTGCATCAGGATGAAGCCGAGGCCGTCGAGCGTGACGCCGATGCCGATCAGCCGCAGCGGGAAGCGGCCGATCGCCACCAGCGCATCGGCGGTGGCCGGGTCGTTGAAGAACACGTGCAGCACGGCATCGGTGGCGAACACCATCGGCAGCGCCAGCAGCGCGAACACCCACCAGGTGGCGCGGAACACGTCCCAGCCCCAGCGGTAGGCATCGTCCGGATCATGCCGGCCGAGCGCGCTGCCGGTCAGCGCGGCGGTGGCGAGGCCGAAGGCCATGCCGGGCAGCACGGCAGCCAGGGTCACGTTGATCAGGACATTGGTCACCGCCAGCTCCGCCGTGCCGATGTGGCCGATGATCCACAACAGCACCGAAAAGCCGCCGGCGAACAGCAGGTTCTGGGCGCACGACGGCAGGCCGAGCTTCAGCAGGCTTTTCAGCTGCTCCGCCGATGGCACGCGGCGCAGGAAACCGGCATTGCGGATGTTCGCCAGCGCCAGCCCGATGTAGGCCGCCGCCCCGGCGTAGGCGCTGATCACGTTGGCCAGCCCGGCGCCGCGCGTGCCCATCTCCGGAAAGCCGAGCTTGCCGAAGATCAGCAGCCAGTCCAGCGCGATGTTCAGCACGCACATGCCGAACAGCACCGCGAGGTAGAGCTGCGTGCGGCGTACCGCGCTCCAGTAGCCTCGGAACGAGAAATTGATGCCGACGGCGACGATGCCGGCCAGCCGGAACTGCAGGTAGGCCGTGCCTTCCGCGCCGACCGCCGGATCGGCGTACAGCGCGGCGAAGATCGCCGGCGCGCGTTCGATCAGCAGCAGCGACAGCGGCAGGCCGATCAGCACCGACAGCAGGATGCCGCCGTTCAGCGGGACTGCCGTCTCGTCATGCCGGCCTTCGCCATGTCGGCGCGCGGCCATCGCCTGCACTGCAGACGATAGTCCGGTGATCGCCGAAAACGCGGTGAAGTGCAGGAAGCTGGCGGCGCCGACGCCAGCCAGCGCCGTGGCGCCGAGATGGCCGACCATCGCCAGGTCGACCATGTTCAGCACCACCTGCGACAGCATCGCGCCGAGGATCGGCAGGGCCAGCCACCAGATTTCGCGGAAACGCTGAACGGACATGCAGCCAGACTCCGGCAGAGCCGGCGCGAAGCCGCTCGGCATGGGAACGCGGGGAAGGATCACGCCGGCCGCGTGCGACATCGATCGGCCGACCCGACGAAGGCCAGCGACCGGCGAACGCGCCGCCTGTTCCTGACCAGACGCGCGATGGTAAGCGCTGGATGTGACGTGCCGGGGATACAGGGAGTGGATCGTGGGCGTGGACCGTGCGCGCCGTTTGCTGCACCTTGTCATGCCCCGTGGGTGAAACCACCACACCCCCGTCGATTGCTGCACTGCGGGTCTAGGCAGCGTTCCGGAATGGGGCTACCTTCCTTTCACCCGGACGCCGCGACTGGCTCGCGATCCGGCCTTTCCGGTTCGCCACTGAAGACCGGACGATTTTTGGGGGGAGGGTTTGAGGCGGGGACCGCAAGGTTTCCGCCTTTTTGTTGGGCGATGCGCCCGACAGCGTGGCTCAGTCGCTGGTGAAGGTCAGCCTGTTGCCGAACGGATCCTTCACCGACAGATCGAGGCCCCACGGCATCGTCTCGACCTGCGGTCGGGCATAGCCGTACTGCTTGGCGCTCAGCTGCCGCTGCAGGGCGTGCACGTCGTCCACCGGAATCCGCAGCGCGGCACCGGGGCAGCAATCGCCGTGATGCTCGGTCAGGTGCAGCTCGCAGTCGCCGAGCGATATCCCCAGGTACAGCGGCAGATCGGGCTCGAAGCGATGTTCCCAGTCCACCGTGAAGCCGAGGAAGTCGACATAGAACGCCCGCGCCTTCGCTTCGTCGAAGATCCGCAGGATCGGGATCGGATGGCCGGCAGTCATCGGCGACGTTCCGGCCTAGACCGCTTTCTCTTCGGCGACATTGACCACCGCTGCCACCAGCTGGAACGGCTGCGGGCCGAGCAGCGCGCTCATCGCTTTCGGCAGATGGCGCTTGTCGACGTGGATCAGCGAGACCTGCGCGAAGCCCGGATGCAGGCCGCCGGTCGACCCGGCCCAGGTCTGGGCCAGCGGACCGTCGCCGGCGACCGTGGTGTCGATGCCGAGCGCGCGCAACTGCTCGCTTTCCGGCAGCAGCGCGCGGGCGCCGTCGACCAGATCGGCGGTCGAGGCGCGAACCTCGATCCAGCTGTTGATGTCATGGCGGATCAGCGGCGCGGCCGCGCGGCGCAGCGCCGGCACCTTCAGGCTCATTCGCAGCAGCCGGCCGACACCGGCGGCCGGCAGGCTGCGGCTGTCCGGGCCGCCGATCGCCTCGCGCGCAGATGCGGGCGGCGGCAAGGTGGTCAATGCGCTCGCGAGGTGCGCCTGCACATGCGCACGGAAGCGGAAGCGGCCGCCGTCGCCCAGTTCCTCGCTCAGCATCTCGATCTTCAGGCGCAGCAGCGGCGCGTCGAGTGTCTGACCCGGCAGTTCGGCCATCATCGAGAACGACTCGCGGCCGGCGAGGTCCATCGCGCGGGTGGCGACCGAATCGAATCCGTTCGCGAGGCGCCTGCGCAGTCGATCTATCATGCTATCGGCCATCTGTCCGGCTCCACGTTCCACGCTGTTCCGCGATTTTCCACGTTCATTCATGCAGGAATCTTACCGCTTCGTCGTCACCGGCCGGGTTCAGGGGGTCGGTTTCCGCGTCGCCACGCGGCGCAAGGCACAGGCCCTGGGCCTGATCGGCTGGGTCCGCAACTGTGCCGATGGCTCGGTCGAAGGCCTGGTCGCCGGCCCGCGCTTCGACGCCGTGCTGGCGCTGCGCGACTGGCTGCGTCGAGGCCCGCCCGGCGCGCAGGTCGAAACGCTGGAATGGCATGCGGTCGATGCGCCGATCGACGAGCCGCGTTTTCTCGTCCGGCGCTGAACGCCGCGCATCGCACATGAAAAAGCCGGGCTCCCGCGCGACGGAAGCCCGGCTGACCGGCCGAGATCAGATGGTGATCGTGCGGTCGTAGATGAAGTCGAAGCTGAAGTCGCGGGTACCCGCGGCCTTGCCGTCGAGGTAATCGGCCATCCGCGCCAGACGCGCCGGAATCTTCATCAGCTTGTCCTGGCATTCGCGGCCGGCGCCGGACAATCCCGTCAGCGCGCCGATCTGCCAGTGCTCCAGCAGTTCCTCGACGATCGTCTGGTAGTTGCGCGGGCCGTAGATGCCGGCACGGCGGACGACGTCGGACATGTGGTCGTAGCCCGGCATGTTGTGGCCGGGCATCGCCAGCGCCGGCATGACCTTGAGCAGCGAGTACAGGGCGTTGTCCGGATCACGCTCGAGGATGCCGCCGAAGCAGGCGCGGTAGAACGCGTAGTGGCGCGATTCGTCGCCGGCGATGTGGGCGAGGATGCGCTGGATGCGCGGCTCGTACTTCGCGCACAGGCGGCCGGTGTTGGCGTGGGCCACCTGCGTCGCCTTCTCCTGCATCGAGGTGTAGGCGAGCAGGCGATACGGATCCTGCTGCCAGTCCGGATTGAAGCCGGCCTCGATGTAGTGGTACTGCATCTTTTCCAGCGCGCCCATGTTGAAGATGCGGGCATCGCGGACGTAGTCGCGCATCGCGCAGCCGTGACGATCTTCCTCGGCCGTCCACATGTTGTTCCACGTGCTCCACGGCGATTCATTGCCGAGGTGCGTGGCGATCAGGCGATGGAAGTGCGGCAGCCCTTCCTCGGTCAGCAGGTTCAGCGCCAGCGCCACGCGGATGGTGTCCGGCAGGCCTTTCGCCGCTTCGCGGACTTCGGCCAGATCGGCGTCGGCGGCTTCGACATCATGAGCGTCGGCGCTGAGCAGTTCGTTCGGGAACCACAGCTTGCGGCGTTCGAGATGCTCGGCCGTCTGCTGCTGAACGAACGGCTGCAGATCGATCATCACCGCGATCTGATCCGGCGTGCCGAAGGTATGACGTGGCGCTGAACTGCCCATGGGGTGTGACTCCGAGAGCGCGCGCGGCCCTGATCGAGCCGCGCGAGAAAAACCTGAACGATTATAGGGACCAAGCGGCGAGGCGAGGCAACCCGGCAGCGCACGCAACGGCGCGGAAAATCACCTGATCGCCCGCCAAAACACGCCGATCTTCCCGAATCAGCCCTGCCGCCAGCGACAGTACGCCTCAGGCCCGAGTATCGACGCATTGACTGCGATCAATGCGCCTGCGGGCCCTCGACACCGCGGTCGCCGAGGGCGGCCGCAGAGGTTCGCCGTGTCAGCCGCGGATCAGCGTCAGGAATTCCTGACGGGTGCGGGGATCGTCGCGGAAGCGGCCGAGCATCATCGAGGTGGTCATCGACGAGTTCTGCTTTTCAACGCCGCGCATCATCGCGCACAGATGTTTCGCTTCCACGACAACGGCCACGCCCTTGGCGTCCGTCACTTCCTGCACGCAGTTGCCGATCTGCTGCGTCAGCTTTTCCTGGATCTGGAAGCGCCGCGCGAACATGTCGACGATGCGCGGAATCTTGGAGAGGCCGATGACCTTGCCGTTCGGCAGGTAGGCGATGTGGGCGCGGCCGAGGAACGGCAGCAGGTGGTGCTCGCACATCGAATACAGCTCGATGTCGCGGACGATGACCATCTCGTTGTTCGAGGTGGTGAACACCGCGTCGTTCACGAGTTCCTTCAGATCTTGCCGATAGCCCTGGGTCAGGAACTCCATCGCCTTGGCGGCGCGGTGCGGCGTGCGCAGCAGTCCTTCACGGTTCGGGTCTTCGCCGACGGCCTCGATGATGGCCTTGAAATGTTCTTCCACGGGGGTTCCTGTAATTGAATGAAGTCGCAAGAAGGCAGGATGGACCGGCGCGCAGGGGGCGGCGACACGGGATCCGGTATTCGGTCGAAAGCGTTGGAGCAGCTCGAAGGGGCGGGCGCGCGGGTCATGGCCGCAGCGCTTTGATGTTTCAATATGTGGATTATCCCACAGGCCGCAAGGCCCGTTGCCGCCGCCCGTGCCATGACCTCCGGCGATACCGTTCGCTACATCCCGCTCGACCTGATCCGCCCCGGTGTCACCCAGGCGCGGCGGCGCTTTGCCGCGGACGCGCTGCGCGAGCTGTCGGAGTCGATCCGCGAGAGCGGCATCATCCAGCCGCTGGTGCTGCGCTCGCTGGGCAGCGGCCCGCGGCGCGAGTACGAACTGCTGGCCGGCGAACGGCGCTGGCGTGCGGCCCAGCTCGCCGGGCTGCATGAAGTTCCGGCGCTGATCCGCGACGATCTGGACGAAGCCGAAGCTCGCGTTCTCGGGCTGATCGAAAACCTGCAGCGCGAGTCGCTGTCGCCGATCGAAACCGCCGAGGGCCTGCGCAAGCTCGGCGAAGCCCATGCGCTGACCCATGAAGCGATCGGCCTGCGCATCGGCAAGTCCCGCGTCTATGTCACCAACTTCCTGCGGCTGCTGGCGCTGGCACCGGCGGTGCAGACCATGCTCGACGACGGCAGCCTGAGCCTCGGCCATGCCAAGGTGCTGGCCGGCCTTGCCGTGCATCACCAGCTGCGCTGGGCGGAAGCCTGCGTGCGCGAACGCCTCAGCGTGCGGGCGCTCGAACGTCGGCTCGCCACCGGTGGCCAGGCCGCCGCGAGCGCACCGACCAAGCCCGACGACTGGCAGAAGCTCGCCAGCAAGCTGTCCGATCACTTGGGCTATCCCACCGAGTTCAAGCCGGGCAAGCAGGGCAGCGGCGAGCTGAGGGTGAAGTTCCACGACCTCGACGAGCTGGATGGTCTGCTCGCACGCATCGGTTATCAGGAATCCTGAGCCGCTGGCGCGATGCCTGCTAAGACTGGGGCGGCGTCGATCGACCTTTCGGCGCGCGTCGCCGCATACAATTCAGCCCACCGGACGTACTGACCTTCAACGCCGCCACTTCCCGTCTCCATGGCTGACCTGCTCGGACCTTTTGCGCCCCTGCAGCTGACCGAGCGTGTCAGCGCGCGGGCCAGCAACATCCGCATCGAAGTCCGTCCGGATGGCAACGTCCTGCTGGTCATCCCGAAGCGCGTGCCGCGCGCCACCGCGCATGCCTTCCTGAAGAGCCGCGAGGCGTGGATCCGGCGCAAGCTGGTCGAGCTCAAGTCCCGCGCCTCGCGCGTGCCGCTGCGCCCGGCCCTGCGCTGGGACGGCACCGACAGCATCCCGCTGCGCGGCCGCGAACTGCCGCTGAAACTTGCGATCGCCCGCATCGCCAAGCCGACGGTGCGCATCGATCACGCGATCACCGTGTTCTGCTCCGCGGCCGATGCTGCCCGCCCGACCGTGCTGGCCGCAGCCCTTCGAACGGCCATCGCGCGGCTGGCCCGCGTCGATGTCCGGATGCTGCTCGAAAGCGAATCGACGCGACTCGGCGTGGCGTTCACCGGTCCGCGCATCGCCGACCAGAAATCGCTGTGGGGCAGTTGCACGCCGGATGGGCTGATCAGCCTGAACTGGCGTCTGGTGATGGCCCCGCCGGAAGCGCTGCGCTACGTGGTGATCCATGAGCTCTGCCATCGCCGCCATCTCGATCACTCGCCGCGCTTCTGGCGACTGGTCGAGAAACAGATGGCCGACCACGCGCACTGGCGCGCGTGGCTGCGTGAGCACGGCGCGGCACTGCATTCCGTGCTGCCGAAGGCCGGCACCGTGCCACCGCCAGCCGGCCTGTTCGACGGCGCACTGTAAGCCGCGCCGCTTTCCCTCGGGCCGCGCCCGGGCAAAACGCTGACGTCATCTCCTCTTGGTTGTTTTCCGAACGCTGTGCGCGCTACTGTCACCCGTGCGCCACGATGCGCCGGGGGAGATAAACAGAATGGCTACACTGGACTCAGTGAAGGTGCGGGAATACATGACGACCAAGCTCGTCACGTTCACGCCGGACATGGAAGTGATGCAGGCGGTACACACGCTGGTCGAGAAAGGCATCTCCGGCGCCCCGGTGCTGGATGCCAAGGGCAACCTCGTCGGCATGCTGTCGCAACGCGATTGCCTGGACATCGCGCTGGTCGCCGCGCAGGACAGCTGCATCGCCGGCCCGGTCGCGCAGTTCATGAGCTCGAGCCCGGTCACGGTTGATCCGGACACCAATCTGACGCAGCTGGCGACGATGTTCACCACCGCGCCGTTCCGACGCTACCCGGTGATCGAGAACGGCAAGCTTGTCGGCCAGATCTCGCGATCTGACGTGCTGCGCGCGATCAGCCGCATGTGCTGACGCGCGTCGCGCACCCTGCTTCGTCAGGCGCTGCGGCGCAGCAGCCCCAGCTTCTTCAGGTGCACCAGCAGGATCGACACCGCGGCCGGCGTGATGCCGGAGATGCGGCCCGCCTGTGCGACCGTCTGTGGCCGATGGCTGGCCAGCTTCTGCCGCGCCTCGTTCGATAAGCCCGACACCGCCGAATAATCGAGATCGACCGGCACCGGCGCGTCTTCGTAGCGGGCGGCACGGGCAATCTCGTTCTGCTGCCGCTCGATGTAGCCGGCGTACTTGACGCGAATCTCGATCTGCTCCGCGACGGCGGCATCGACATCGGCCGGCATCAGCTGCAGGGACTTCAGCACGTCGACGCTGCCCTCCGGACGGCGCAGCAGTTCCAGCGCCGACGCGCCGTTGTCGGTCGGCGCCGGGCCGAACACGGCCACCATTTCCGGCGTACCGAGCTGCACCGGCTTCAGCCAGGTTGCCGACAAGCGCGCACTTTCCGTTTCGATCGCATCGCGCTTGGCACAAAACGCGGTCCACCGTGCGTCGTTGACCAGATTCAGCGCGCGGCCGACCGGCGTCAGTCGAAGATCGGCGTTGTCCTCGCGCAGCAGCAGGCGATGCTCGGCGCGCGACGTGAACATGCGGTACGGCTCGGCGGTGCCCCGCGTGATCAGGTCATCGACCAGCACACCGATGTAGGCCTCGTGCCGTGCCGGGCACCACGGTGCCTCGTCGCGCGACTTGCGCGCCGCATTGATGCCGGCGAGCAGGCCCTGCGCCGCCGCTTCCTCGTAACCGGTCGTGCCATTGATCTGCCCGGCGAAGAACAGGCCGTCGATGACCTTGGTTTCAAGGCTCGACTGCAGATCGCGCGGATCGAAGTAGTCGTACTCGATGGCATAGCCCGGCCGCGTGATGTGCGCGCGCTCGAAGCCCTTGATCGAATGCACCAGCGCTTCCTGGATGTCGTACGGCAGCGAGGTCGAAATGCCGTTCGGGTAGACCTCGTGCGTGTTCAGACCTTCCGGCTCGATGAACACCTGATGCGCGGTCTTCTCGGCGAAGCGGTTGACCTTGTCCTCGACGCTCGGGCAATAGCGCGGCCCGGTGCCTTCGATCACGCCCGTGAACATCGGGCTGCGATCGAATCCGCTGCGGATAATCTCGTGCGTGCGCTCGTTGGTGTGCGTGATCCGGCACGAGATCTGGCGCGGGTGATCGGCCACGGAGCCGAGAAACGAGAAGACCGGCGTCGGTGTATCGCCCGGTTGCTCGATCAGCCCGTCGTAGTCGATCGTGCGGCCATCGATGCGCGGTGGCGTGCCGGTCTTGAGCCTTCCCACCCGTAGCGGCAGTTCGCGCAGGCGCGCCGCCAGCGCGTTGCTCGGCGCATCGCCAGCACGACCGCCCTGATGGTTCGCCAATCCCACATGAATCTTGCCGGCGAGGAAGGTGCCCACCGTCAGCACCACCGAGCGCGCCATGAAGCGCAGGCCGGCCCGCGTCACGACACCACGAACCTGCTCGCCATCGACGATCAGGTCATCCACTTCCTGCTGGAACAGCTTCAGGTTCGGCTGATTCTCGAGCGTCTGCCGAACCGCCGCGCGATACAGCATGCGATCCGCCTGCGCCCGCGTCGCCCGCACCGCCGGGCCTTTCGACGCATTCAGAATCCGGAACTGGATGCCGGCGCGATCCGCCGCCTGCGCCATGACACCACCGAGCGCATCGATCTCGCGAACCAGATGCCCCTTGCCGATGCCCCCGATCGCCGGGTTGCACGACATCTGCCCCAGCGTCTCGATGTTCTGCGTCAGCAGCAAGGTCCTCGCGCCGCTGCGCGCAGCCGCGAGTGCGGCCTCGGTACCGGCATGGCCGCCACCGACCACGATCACATCAAACTGGTTGTGCTGCGCCATGCCGCCACCCGCGAAAACGCCGTTATCGCGCGAATTCTACGCGGCTGACGGCATGCGGAAGTCCGGGTGCACTGCCTGCATCGCGCTACCGGTAGGCGACTGACGCGCCCGGCCTCGCGGCTCGATCAGAACGGAATCCGCCCGATCAGCATGTCCTTGAACATCACAAAGTCCCCGGCAAGGCTGTAAAACGGCGCCTTGAACGTCGCCGGCCGATTCTTTTCGATGAAGAAATGCGCGTACCAGGCGAAGCCATAACCGAACAGCGGCACAAACCACAGCGACGCGTATCGCCCCGTGAAAAGCGCATAAGCCACCGTGAAGATGACGAGGCTGGTCCCGACAAAATGCAGCCGCCGGCATGCGCGGTTGGCATGCTCACCCAGGTAGAACGGATAAAACGCCTTGAAGCTCGCAAGATGCGGAGCTGGCTCAACGCTTGTGGTGTTGGTCATGGTGTAGCTCTCGGGGGGATGACGATCGTAGCGGCGGGCTCAATAGGTTCATCGGTCCCGGGTTGCGTCTCTCAACGTTCTCTGCTGTCAAATGCAACGTTGGTTGGATGATGGATGGAGGATAGCCAATTCTGACGATATTCGGTGAAAGCCTTGGATTGAAAACGCCAGCAGTTCGTTATTCGAAGTGCCTCGATCAACTCGTTCGCTTGGCTCATCAATGGCGCCGCTTAATTTTCTTGTAGGTCACTAAGAGCATCTGAGTTTCAGAGAGGGTGCGCGATCATCAATGTGCAGAGCGCTAATTTCAACGAAAGTACGAAGCACAGGTAGAATTCATTGGCTTTCTACGGCCTAGGCTTGCTGGCGCACAGAGAAAATTTCAGTTAAGTGCTTTTAACTGAGCTGTGACTTATTGATCCAGTATCTCGCTGCATCGGGCGATGGTCGTGCTCGCTATCCCCGATGACCGGAATTTCTTCGTAAAGCACTTGCACGGTCTATATACTCCGTCAATCGAATACCTATAAACAATCTTGTACTGTAAAGCGAGGCTGGCTTTATCCAAAACGGTGATATCAGGATTTATAGCGGGTGCCCTTTCGACTTCAAAGCTGAACCCCTGCGTCTCCAAGATTGGCTCCATGTACTGATTTGAGCTGGAGAAAAGCCAGTACTGGCAAGTGCCGATCCCCGAACAGTCGCCAACTGCGAGATAAGCCGCGGTAGATTTCAGCCGACCGATTGCTCGAATCTTCACGCTGGTGCCGGTGCAGTCAGAGTCTCCTTCGATACAGAACTCGGCAGGCCTTTTCGGCGAAAAGTAATGAGTTGAAAGATAGTCTGAGATCTTGTCGGTGACGTCTCCGGTTTCATCGCCCTGAACTAGGATTGGTGCGCATGCGATGAGAAGGAAAATCAGTCTGAACATGATCGAGTGCCTGAATTTATGCTTTGAGGTTGGTGATGCCGGGTGAGGGTATGACTTCGTCCGACATAGCGAAATAGGCGGCCTTGAAGAAGACCTGCCGGTTGTCAAGACCGAGCGCGGCCCGGTTTACCTGTCTGGTCACGTTGAGTACTTGCGCGTTGATTTGCGCATCGTCCTGCAGCATCTGGAAAGTACGAAGATCACTGCGTCGATTGATATTGATGAGACCATCTAGTATGCAGCGACATCCACCCGGGCCAATTGCTGGATGGCTTCTCGGGCATCGTGCGCTAGATGACCGGCATGCGTGCCGCCCGCGCGCGCATCCGCAGTGATCAACAAGCCTTGCCCAGCTCGGAGGCTGCCATACGCGCCCGTTGCCAGCCCGGTGCCGAGTCCGAGCGCGGCGCTGCGCTGATTGTCGATCTGGTGACGGGCATACCCGAGCGTCAGCACCGTGTTTGCCTGTGTCGTCTGCAGGTCCAGCCGAGGCTGGTCGATGCTGTCATCGAAGACCAGCTGACTATGGTCGCCTTGCCCGGACCGGCTGCTGCTGAGCGCCTGCGTCTTGATGCCGGACAGCACGCCCGGATGGCGATTGCCGGCATGCCAGGCCGGTGCGTTCGCGCTGGCGGCTGCCGCGGTCTGACCGATGCGATTGCCGGGGGCATCGGTCCGGCCGCGGCCGTTGTAGACGGCGCCGATGACCACCGGACGATCGATGTCGCCATCGACATGCTCGATCAGCACTTCCTGCCCGATGCGCGGCACGAACACGCCGCCCCAGTTCGCACCAGCGACGGGTGTGGCAACGCGAACCCAAGTGCCGCTGCCGTCATTGCCAGGCGCGTTGTCATCGCCAGCCGGATGTGATTCGCGAGATGCGCTCCGGCTACCGCGCTGCCAGTGGAATTGCACCTTGATCCGGTGATCGCGGTCCGTCGTGATGGCGGCGCCATCGAGGCCGACGACGGTCGCGCTGCTCAGCCCGCGCGTGGCGGGCTTGCTGATTGGGCTCGGCGCGCACGGAACCTCGGCGGGCAGCAGCCAGGCCGAATGACGGTAGAGCGGGGCATCGGCATCCTGACCTGATTCCGGTGAATCGTTCCAGCCGGATCCAAGCAGGCTCTGCAGCGCCTTGGAAAAGTCCACCGGCAGGTTGTTGCGTGCGGCGTGGCGAACCGACAGGGCAATCAGCCGGGCTTGGTTGAGCCGCGGATGATGGGCGACGGTCACGAAGCCGCCCGCGGCGAGGCGACGCAGCGTGCCCGCACCATCGATCAGCTGACGCTCGACCTGCAGCGCGCGGCCGAGCTGCAGCGCCAAGCGCTGCCCGTGTGATCGATCGACATAGCGATAGGCGCCAGGAACCTCTTGCTGGCTCAGCGCAGGAATTGCGCTGTCGTTCCCGAAACCATCGGACTCCGTATCAGCATCGGCTTCCACCGCTCGGGTGTCGAAGCTGACGCAGTCCCAACTGCCCAGCACAACGCGCTGGGCGCCCACGGCGGCACGCTCGTCGAACTGCTGGAAGCTGTCGTCAGACTTCGTGGTGCTGGCACGATGAAAGCGGACTGATCCCAGATCGGGGCCGAAGGCGCTGCCGTGATCGGCAATGACGAAACGATGGCGGCCGTAGGGCGACTCGGCCTCGCCCTCATGCTCGAACCAGCCGTAGAGGCCTTCTTCGGCCATCAGACGCTGTAGCACCAGCCTAGCGTTGCAGCCCAGTTGCTTTAAGCCCATGTCGTGGACGAGTAAATGCTGCGGGACGATACGTGTCAGCAAACGCACACACTCGATCACTCGGCAATATTTGCGATACTAGTCTTGGATCACCTGACTGGAACGGACTCCTGTGTCGAATCATCGAATGGCGAAAGCCGTCATTACCTTCCTGGCACTTTCATCGGCTTGTGCTGCCTCGCATTCACCATCGAAGACCACAACGGTCAAGATTCCAGCAGGTAGTGTGTATCCCGATACCATCAAGCATCCGCTACCTGAAGACCTATCCGGCTTCAAGCAGCCGGCATCGCTACTCAACGACCTAAAAACGATCACGACCGGAACCTTGGAAGAGCGGCTCCAAGCGCTCGTCGTCAAGTCAAAGCGTGATCAGGTATTCGTGAAAGGTGGCACGTTCCTGATGGGCGACTTCGGGCCGGTATATGAAGAAGATCGACTGCACTACGTCGGGCTGGATGCTAGCCCATTGCACAAGGTCACGCTCGATAGCTACTCGATCAGCAAATACAAGGTCACGTATACCGAGTTTGATCTGTATACGGAAGCCAATGGATTGCCGAAGATTCAGCAGAACCTGCCTTCCGGCTTCGCAACGATGCGCAACAGAATCGATACGCCGGCCGGTGTGACGTGGGAGCAGGCGAAAGCCTATTGTCAGTGGCTCGGAACCATTTCGAAGCTACCGTTCGATTTGCCG
Source organism: Nevskia sp. (assembly GCF_021732705.1). Lineage (GTDB taxonomy): Bacteria > Pseudomonadota > Gammaproteobacteria > Nevskiales > Nevskiaceae > Nevskia. The sequence continues at coordinate 23,320 of NZ_JAKFUM010000022.1, forward strand.
ACGGAAGCCCAGTGGGAGTACGCGGCAAGGAACCGGGGAAAGTTTGTTTTGTTTGGGACAAATAACGGGCTTTTGGAACTTAATAAAAACTCGCCATCGGACCGATTCGCTGCACGAATTAACGATGATAATGCCCCCCACGCCTTTCCGATCGCACTTTTTCCCCCATCGCCTCTAGGGATATATGACCTAACTCCTAACTCCTTCGATTGGGTAGAAGATTGGTACGCAATTGATTACTACGAGCAGTATTCTGGCGAAAGAAATCCTGTTGGACCGACTACAGGTATTTTCAAGGTCGAGCGCGGGGGTGACTTTGGCCGCAGCTTCGAAGGCCGAGTTACGTCTAGGGAGTTCAATCCACCTGATGAATCAAAAATTGAGTTGCCCCAGCCCGATGGTCGAATTTTCCAAGGCGGAAGAACATCGGATGGCTTCCGCTGCGGCGCTCAAAGCACAAAGCGGGTTCAGTGAGCGATCACGCAAACATAGAAAGCTTGTTTCCAGCATTGTAATTGTAACCTCCTGCGATCATGTAACCAGGGTGATCACCCTTCTCGGCTCGTGATGCATATAGGCTGTGCGTATTGTCGATGAAGGGATAGCCTAGAATCGGTTTTTCGTAAAGGCGACTGTAGATATCTCGAAGAGTTGATCTGCTGGCATCGCTGAGCTGCCGATAGCGCCGATCAAATTGCTTGTCATAATCCTTGGGGTCATAGCCCTCATCCAGAAACCGCTCGACGAAGCCGTAATTGGCCTCCCACATTCCTTTGTGCTCAGTACAGGTAGAATTAAGACGGTCAAAGATATATACGAATTCTGCTTTGGATCGAATCTTCTTACAGATTGCAATAACTGCACTTTTACGGCGATCCAGATAAGAAAGCGTGAAGCCCTGATTGGCATACAGGAATAGGTTGTTGGTCATCGGCCCTTCGCGGGTCAGATGAAAAAGCCACGTAGCCTTGGCTTCGGGGGAGGCGTATTCCAGAAGCCTTGGGTTGGAATCGATAGCGATAGCTGTACCTGAACTCGTGACTTCCGATGTCCACGCATCGAGTAATTTATTCCGTATGGTAATGGCATCGTTGCCTAAAGCGGATAAAGATTCTTCAATTGCCTTCGCAGACAACGATATGTACTGCCAGGCCGCCTGCGCCGGTGCATCCATAAGCTCCGCTACTTCATACCCACACGCGTAAGCTGCAAATGCCATGTACTTGCAAAGCTCAAGGGTCTTCGCGACATCGACAGACAGTTCCAATTTGCCCTTAGCACCGGCACCGAGGCAGGCAGAGGCAGATGCGGTGATGTAAAACTTGCCTCGGTCAAACCCGATCCTGAACTCTGCTCCGGCGCCAGCCCCGGCTTGCAAATGGATGCCGGGTCCGATATCCGCCAGATTCACGAAGGCTTGTTCCTCGGGGCTATTCCACTGGAGAGCGCCCTTGATGCTGCCGCCGGCGCTGACGCCAGCAAACAATCCTGCGCTCCCGCCGCCTTCCGCACTCTGGCCGGACTTCTTCGCATCAGCCTTCAGCTGACCAATCTTGACCTGCCGTTCACCGGCATTCTTGAGAGGGGTGCCACAAAGCCCTGCCAGCCCCTTCACCAGATCGGTGTAATTGGCTTCGATGCCGAGTTCGGCGATCGCGCTGGTCCCAGCCATTGCAGTGAGCTCGATTTCGGCCGCAAATCGCATCAAACCAACAGGATATGCGAGCCCCGAAACTGGCCCGTAGCAAGCAAACACCCACCCTGCCTGATCGGGCCAGTAGCAGCTAGCCTTGATCTTGGCTTCGCCGATCATGAATTCGCCGCTGGCGTTTGCGCGCAGAGATGCTTTGCCTTTTAGGGGAGACCACTCGGCTTCCAGGCTAGCTCCTGCGAAGTACCGCAGGTACTGCGCCGCAGGTTCGATGGCGATCCAGTCGCGTCCTCCGCTGACCTGACTGGCCCAGTTGTCGAGCTGGGTTTTCAGGTATGCATTGAAATCGTTAGCCAGTGTGCCTTTCAGTTCAGGAGATTTCAGCAATTCCTCTTTGGCTTTGGCATCAAACTCGAACTTGTTCAACTGTTCGCGAAGCTTCTTGACATCGAGCTTGTTGTCCGTGGTTTTGGGCAACTCCTTTTCGAGTTTGTGCTTGATAACAATCTTGTCGATCACGTTGCCACGCACATAAGTCCATTTGGCAGTTCGACCTGATTTCGTCGGGTCTTTGCTGCTCGCCATGTTCGGGGATGTGCGGGCCACCACTGGAATAAGTTCCCAGATCTTGCCGCCGGTGTTGTCGAGCTTGCCAAGCGGCTTAAAGGCTTCGGCTAACGCTTTCTGCGATTGCTCAAGCTCTTGCTGTGTTTTTGCCAGCGCATCCTGCGTGCGCTTTGCCGCCACGTCGATCGAAGACGGCGGGCCGGGGACTGATGGAGAGGGTGCGCTCAGCGTCGCTTGCTGCGCTTCGAGGAATGTCAGCGTGGTGTTGAGATGCGCCTGTTTGGCTGTGCAGAAATTTCCGACCAGATGATCCAACAGCCGACATTCGTTCTCGAATGCGGTCACCTTGTCAGCGGCTATGAACAGAAAATCGTTGGTTTCGGGCCGGAAATACAGCTGCCCGCCTTGTGTAATCTTGGCTTTGACAACACTGCCGCTGACGGCGTTTAAGGTACCTAATGCGATTGGCGAATTTGCAGCGGTGCCAGCGTCGGCCATGGCAGTTACTCCAGATGTAGCTTGGCTTGATACTTCTTGGCGTTGGTAATCCGAGCGGTGCGGCCCTCAGCGTCGGTCACGCCACTGAATTCGAGACCGTTATCCAGAACGATGCGATAGCGGGCAAATGCAACCGGCGCTCCTGTTCGCTCGTCCTCAATTTGAAACTGCTCGTCGTAGATTTCCTTGGCCTTAGGCGATGCCGCCGCCTCAGCCGTGACCGACTGCGCCCCTGTCGCCTGCTTCATCGCCCCCTTGAAGCTGACCTTCCCCGGCGCATGCACTTCAATATTCCCGCCTTGCAACCGGATGTAAGCGCCCTGCGCGGTCAGCAGCAGGGAGTCCTTGGCTTGCAGGGTGACGCTGGCACTGGTCGATGAAACGCGAATGTCTTTGAGTGCTGCGAGGCTGGCGCGGTCGCTTTGGGCTTGCAGGCTGACCGGACCTTGCGCGGCATGAAGTTGAATACCGCTAAGAGGCTCCGGCGATCCGGCAATGGCGTCAGCGCCGTGCGTGAACAGCACGATGCCGTCTTTCGCGGCGACGCGTGTGGCACCTTGTGCGAGGGTTTCGATGGCGTGTCCAGCGACTTGGGTGAGATGGCTTCCCACAGCGTGCAGCATGGCGTCCGGGGTGACGGTGACGATGCCGCCGGGGGCGGAGACCGCGATCATCGGCTCACTCCAAGACAGACCGCTGCTCGAATCCGTGTGGCCGCGAAGCGCGGCCTGGCTGGTATTCAGCGAGTCGATGGTGTTCAAGCCTGTGTTGCCGTTCGATGCCGCCCGGGAAGTGCTGCCTGAGACACTGCCCCGTTGGCTCGACGCAAGGTCTGCGTTCTGTTTCCTCGCGACATCGGCCAATGCCTGCGCCAACTGCTCGGCATCGGCCAATTGCTGGATGGCTTCTCGGGCATCGCGCGCTTGATGACCAGCATGTGTGCCGCCCGCGCGCGCATCCGCCGTGATCAACAAGCCTTGCCCAGCGCGGAGGCTGCCATACGCGTCCGTTGCCAGCCCGGTGCCGAGTCCGAGCGCGGCGCTGCGCTGATTGTCGATCTGGTGACGGGCATACCCGAGCGTCAGCACCGTGTTTGCCTGTGTCGTCTGCAGGTCCAGCCGAGCTTCGTCGGTGCTGTCATCGAAGACCAACTGGCTATGGTCGCCTTGTCCGGAGCGGCTGCTGCCGAGTGCCTGCGACTTGATGCCGGACAGCACGCCCGGATGGCGATTGCCGGCATGCCAGGCCGGTGCGTTCGCGCTGGCGGCTGCCGCGGTCTGACCGATGCGATTGCCGGGGGCATCGGTCCGGCCGCGGCCGTTGTAGACGGCGCCGATGACCACCGGACGATCGATGTCGCCATCGACATGTTCGATCAGCACTTCCTGCCCGATGCGCGGCACGAACACGCCGCCCCAGTTCGCACCAGCGACGGGTGTGGCAACGCGAACCCAAGTGCCGCTGCCGTCATTGCCGGGCGCGTTGTCATCGCCAGCCGGATGTGATTCGCGAGATGCGCTCCGACTACCGCGCTGCCAGTGGAATTGCACCTTGATCCGGTGATCGCGGTCCGTCGTGATGGCAGCTCCTTCAAGGCCGACGACGATGGCGCTACTCAGCCCTTGCGCCGTCGGTTTCGCGGACGGGCTCGGCGCGTAAGGAATCGCGGCTGGCAGCAGCACGGCGCGGTTGCGATAGAGCGGCTCGTCATCCGGGCGCTGACGGGCACCTGCGATCAACGCCGGAACCATGCTGGTGCCCAGCAAGTGCTGCAAGGCGCGCGAGAAGTCGACCGGCAGATTGTTCCGCGCCGCGTGCTGCACCGACAGCGTGATCAATGCCGCGCCATCGTGAGTCGGATGCTGCGAGATCGTCATCCGGCTACCCGGTGCCAAGCGCCGGTGGCTGCCACCCGCATCGATCTGCCGGCGGCCGACCTCTTCTGAACGGGCAACGAGGTCCGCAAGCCGCTGGCCCTGCTCGCGGTTCGGGTAGCGGTACTGGCCCGGGCTGTCGTGCAGTGTCAGCGATGGCAGCGAACTGCCACCAGGGTCATGGCTCTCCGCTTCGACTGGCCGAGTATCGAGGCTGACGTAGTCCCAGCTGCCGAGCACCACGCGGTTGCTGCCGACGGCGGCGCCCGCATCAAGCTGCTGGAAGCTGTCATCGGCTTCGGTCGTGCTGGCGCGGTGGAAGCGAACGATGCCGAGATCCGGTGCAAAGGCGCTGCGGTGATCGGCAATGACCAGACGGTGACGGCCGAATGCGGGATCACGGCGGTCGCCCTCGTGCTCGAACCACGCGTACAGCCCCTCGTCGGCCAGCAGCCGCTGCAGGAACTGCAGATCCGATTCGCGATACTGAATGGTCAGGCTGCGCTGCGGGTAGATCGAGGCATCCTGCAACTGCCAGCGCCAGTCGGCGTGCAGCAGCGGATCATCGCGGTAGTCGCCCAGCAGTTCGTCGATGATCTCGATGACGGTCTGGTCCTGAAACACGTACGAATCGCGCCGATGGCCGAGAAACGCGAGCCAGGGCTCCACCGTGAGGCGGTAACGCGCGAGCCCGCCGTTGCTGCCGAGCTGTTCGATGCTGGTGACATGCCCGTGGAACGGCCGCAGCGCGGTACGCGAATCGGCGCACAGCAGTTCCAGCAGCACGGGGCTCGCCAGCAGTTCGTCGGGATCGAGATGAGCGTTGGTCGACAACGCCAGAATCTCGTACGAGAAGCCGGCGGCCGGCATTTGCCGGTCTGCGGGTGCCGGGCGGCCGGCGGCAACACCGGATACGGATTCGAAGCCATCGAAGCGTTCGACCGTCAGCACGTCCGGGCCGAGCCTCGTGTGCAGCCGGATCAGACGGGTGTCCTGCGTGTAGACGGCCAGCGCGGCACGCAGCGCTTCGATTCCCGCGTCGATCACGCTGCTGAACGCGTGGCTCATGGCGCGTATCCGTCAGGGCTCGGGGCAGGGCTCACGTCAGCTGCCACAGCTGCGCGCGCCGCGCCTGCGAGAGGTCGATCTCGCCGGCGGCGCTGTTGCCATTCCACAGTGTGGCCTGTCCGCCCTCGGCATGGCCCGGCAGCTCCAGCACGAGCAGCCCACGGCGGCGCGCCAGATCTCGCAGGCGCAGCGGCGCGCTGCTGAATTCGGCAGCACCGAAGCGGCGCTCGAGATACGCGGCCAGATCGTGGACCCGCGTGAAGTACCAGCCGCCGTCGGCCCCGGAAATCGTGCGATTGGCGATACGGGGAATGCGCAGCCCGCTGCGATTCAGCACAAAGCTGAGCCGTACGGCTGCCGGGTTGTCGATGGCGCCGCTGCCGAGGTTCAGACCGACGTTGCCACCGATCTTGCGGCCGATGAAATCGTTGCTGCGATTGATTTCCTGGAATCGCATCCAGGCCGTGTTGAACAGGGGACGGTTCACGACAGGCCCTCCATGGCCGACGGGACGCAGAATGAGGCCGCGCGCACGGGATCAGGCAATGTCATAGCGGAACTCGCCGTGCTTGCTGGCGCTGACCTTGATGCGCTTGATCGCTTCGCCGCTCGCCATTCGTGAGAGCACGACACCGGCGATTTCCGGCAGTAGCGTGCCGTTCAGGATGTGATCGACATTGCGTGCGCCGCTGTCGACCTCCGTGCAGCGCGCCAGCACGGCTTCCGGCAATGATTTCGCGACGCTGAACTCGGCCTTGTGATTTTCGAGGATGCGGGCGCGTATGCGGTCGAGCTTGAGGCCGATGATCTTGAGCAGGATCTCGTCGGCCAGCGGATAGAACGGCACCACCTTCATGCGCCCCAGGAACGCGGGCTTGAAGGCCTTGAACAGCTGCGGGCGAATCAGCTCGGCGAGTGCTTCCCAGCCCGGCAGCTCCGCGGCAGGTTTGTTGACGCAAGCCTGCATCAGCGCGGCACTGCCGACATTCGAAGTCAGAATGATGAGACTGTTGCGAAAATCGATCTCGCGACCTTCGGCATCGTCCATCACGCCCTTGTCGAAGACCTGGAAGAACAGCTCCAATACGTCCGGATGGGCTTTTTCGATCTCGTCGAGCAGCACGACGCTATACGGGCGTCGGCGCACCGCTTCGGTCAGAACGCCACCTTCGCCATAGCCGACATAGCCGGGCGGCGAGCCCTTGAGGCCGGAGACGCTGTGCGCCTCCTGGTACTCGCTCATGTTGATCGTGATCAGATTGCGCTCGCCGCCATACAGCACCTCGGCCAGTGCCAGCGCGGTTTCGGTCTTGCCGACACCACTGGGACCGACGAACAGGAAGACCCCTTTCGGCTTGTTCGGGTCTTCGAGCTGGGCCCGCGAGGTACGCACGCGCTGGGCGATCGCGTCCAGCACATGCGGCTGGCCGATCACGCGGGCTGACAGCCGTTCCTCCAGCGTCAGCACGGTGTTGATCTCGTCCGTCACCATGCGGCCCAACGGGATGCCGGTCCACGCCGCGACGATTTCGGCGACGACACGGCCATCGACTTGGACCGGCACCAGCGGTTCCTCGCCCTGCGCGGCGGTGAGTGCTGCCATGGCCGCATCCAGTTCGCTGCGCAGCCGCACGCGGTCAGCGTCCGCCAAGGCCGGAGCGGCGCTGCCCGCGTTCGACGGCACCGGCGACAGCTGCGCGATCAGCGGGTACACGCGGTCGGCAAGCTGCTTCTCGTCGGCCCAGCGCTGGCGCAGCGTGGTCACGCGCTCGTGCATGGAGGCCGTCGTCGCCTCAATTGCCGCGAGGCGAGCGGTCTGCGCATCGCCGACCGAGGCATCCCGAACGAGGGCCCGATGCTCGGCCTGCAGCCGCGCCAGCTGCTGTTCGGCATCCTCGATCACCGCGGGCAGACCGCTCTGGCCGAGCGCGACTCTCGCGCAGGCGGTATCCAGCACGCTGATCGCCTTGTCCGGCAACTGCCGGCCGCTGATGTAGCGCGCCGACAGCCGCACGGCTTCGGTGATCGCTTCGTCGAGTACGCGAACCTTGAAATGCGCCTCCATCAGCGGCGCCATGCCGCGCAGCATCGCGGCCGCCAGCGGTTCGCTCGGCTCCTCGACCTTGACCACCTGAAACCGGCGTGCGAGCGCTGCGTCCTTCTCGAAGTACTTCTTGTATTCGCCCCACGTGGTCGCGGCGATCGTTCGCAACTCGCCGCGCGCCAGCGCCGGCTTCAGCAGGTTCGCGGCATCGCCCTGACCCGCCGTTCCGCCGGCGCCGATCATCGTGTGCGCTTCGTCGATGAACAGGATGATCGGCTGCGGGCTTTTCTTGACCTCGTCGATGACGTTCTTGAGGCGGTTCTCGAACTCGCCCTTGACGCTGGCGCCGGCCTGCAGCAAGCCCAGGTCCAGTGTCCGTAGCACGACACCCTGCAACGGCTGCGGCACGTCACCCGCCACGATCTTGCGCGCCAGGCCTTCGACGACTGCGGTCTTGCCGACTCCGGCCTCGCCGGTCAGGATCGGATTGTTCTGGCGCCGCCGCATCAGGATGTCCACCAGCTGGCGCGTTTCGTCATCGCGGCCAATGACCGGATCGATCTTGCCGTCGCGCGCGCGCTGCGTCAGATCGATGGTGAACTGATCGAGCGCTGGCGTACGCGCGCGACCGCGATCGCCGGCAGGCGACGCCGAACCGGCAGCCGCTGCGTCGTCCATATCGCCATGGCTGCTCGCCAGCGGCGCGGTGTCGATCGGCCGAAAGCCCTGCTGGTTCTCTTCGGAACCGCTGACCAGCTGATGCAGCTTGTGCTTCAGCTCGTCCAGCGGAAAGCGGCCGAACAGCGGCGACCCGCGATGGGCCAGCTGTTCAAGATCGGGTGCGGTCAGCAGCGCGAGCAGGCAATGGCCGCTGCGCACGCGCGTGGTGCCCCCCTCCAGCGACGCGATCAGCCAGGCCTGCTCGAACAGCTTCGGCAGATGCGGGGACAGGACCGGCGTGCGCGTGTTGCCGGTCTTGAAGCGGCCGAGTTCGCGGTGCAGGTCGGTATCGAGCACATCGAGACTGACGCCGTAGCGCCGCGCCAGCAGTGCGAAGTCACTGGCGCTGTTCTCGGTCAGCGCGAGGAAGAAATGTTCGAGGTCGACCTCGTAGTGTCCGCGCGACAGACACAGGCTGGCCGCGCGTTCCGCCGCCTTGCGGCAGGTGTCGTTCAGCTTGCCGATGAGGACTTTCAGGTTGGTGCTCATGGATTAGGGGGCGCTCAATGCCATTGCGGCTGGATGTCGTAGCCGGCGTCGTCGCGATCGGCGTTCGGGGTTTCGCTGATCAGCCAGCTGTCGAAGCCGAGGCGGACGGATGCGTCGTCGACCAGCGAAGCCGGCCGAACCTCATCGCGCTGGAGGATCAGGCGAATCTCGTACTCGATCGGACTGCCGGTCAGCATCAGCAGCAGTCGCGCCAGCGATGCCGCCGCGTGGCCCTGCGGCAACAGCGCGTCGAACGCGTCACGCCGCAACGGACCGAAGCGGATCCGCATGCGGTTCTCGCGTTGCCAGACGCGGGTGCCGCACAGCGCGCCGTCGCCGAGACGTCGATCGTTGCGCCCGAGCACGCTGAGCTGCTCTTCCGGCACATCGAACCAGCGGCCGACGAACTGCGTGACGTCGACCGGTGCGCGGAAATAGGTCGACAACAGACCGCTGATGGTGCTGGCCGATTTGCCCGAGCCGCGCAGCACGCCGGCAAAGTGGGCGAGCGTTTCGTCGAGCACGCCGCGGCCGTCGTCGCCATGCAGCTGGTCGCGCAGCGAGGTCGACCCGAGCCCGATCAGGCTCAGCAGCATCGGCAGGAATCGCTCCCGCCGGTTTTCCTCGTACTGGAAATGCAGGCGGTACTTGAGCCAGGCCTGATAGAACTGGGCAGTCGCGCGGTGGCTGAAGATGTCGAGAAACGCGCGCGCCGCATGGTCGCGATGGAGCCCTTCGCGCTCGTTCAGCCGTTCGGTGTACCAGCGCGGCATCGCGCCCTGGTTGCCGACCATGCCGATGAACGATGGCACCAGGGTGGCGCGGTCAAAGGTGTCGACTGGCGGCGGGAGGGCCGCCTTCGGCCGCGCGCCAGCGTCGTCATCGACTGCATCGACGGCTTCGACGCCATCGATCGGCTTGATGCGCCAACGCAGGCTTTCAATCTCGCTGGATGGAAACGCCAGCGACAGCGACGTACCGAAGCGGATGCGCTCGTCGACGGCGGCGGCGTCGAGCGATGCTCCGTCGCGAAAGTACAGGCGCAGCAGCCGCACCGCCTGAAAGAACTCGAAGCGGTGCGGTGCTGCGGCCAGTTGGCCGATCACGCCAGACGCTGGCTGCCGTTCCGGGCCGGACATCGCAGAATCTCCTCACCATCCTTGTGGGCGCGCACGACCAGTCGCACGAAGCTGTTGGCGTGCACGTACTGCGCGAAAAAGTGGTCGAGCACGCTGGCAAACAGATGACTGCCGGTGCCGACATAACTGGCTTCGTCCAATGTCAGGCTGACTTCGAGCCCACGGACGAACACGGGAAACGGATTGCCGGGCAGCATGGCCGTGGATGGGCGCTGGCCGATCGACTGGATGCCGGCGATCTGGCGCCGATTGGCCGGGCTGCGCGGCAGGTCATACAGCGTCAGCGTTTCCTTCAGCGCATCGGTGCCGGCGGCGCTCAGCGACAGGTGATTCAGCGACAGATGCGAGATCAGCCGCCATTGCGCGCCACCACCCCGATCGACGCGGCACGTCGCGGTGGGCCGACGCAGCAGCTTGATCTTGCGAGCCGGCGAGCCGCCGTCGACGAACAGATCGCCGCCAGCCAGTCCGTACGGCAATTGCGACGGCAGATCACGGTTGGTGCAGGTGAGTTCGATCGACAGCGTTTCAGTCTTGTCGTCGAGCGGCCGGAAGTCGAAATCGACGATCGACAGCTCATACTCGTAACCCGGACTCAGGGCCGCAACCTCGTCATTGCGCTTCAGGTGCCAGAAGCGTCCATGCTCGGCGAAAGCTTCGGCATGGTTCAACGAGTAGAACGGCCGGTACTCGATCACGCTTTCGCCATGCGCGCTCTTTTCGACCTTGCGGACGGAGTTGATCCGGTAGACCTCGTAGGCATGGGCGCGCCTCGCGTCGGGGACGACGCTGTAACGCGTTTTCGTGCGCGTCATTCGAATGGGCTCGGCCGGCTGCCGGAACAGGTTGACCACCGGCGTGCAACCCAGCACGAAATTGCTGGCGGACACCCGTTCCAGAAGGCGTGATTCGTCGTTGCCGCGCGTCGCCGCACGCAGCAGCAGCTTCAGTTCGAAGCGACGGCAGCCGGCGGGCAGCAGCGGCAGCAAGCGATCCAGCCGGATGTCGATGAAATTGAATTTTTCCGGGAACGCGAAGTACTCGCTGAGCAGTCGATACGCGAGGTCCGATCGCGCGTCGTAGTCGAGCAAGCCTTCATCGGGTGCAAACCCGACGGGCAGCACGACTTCGTCGTCGATCGACTGCCAGCGCGCCTGATCGGGAAGCCGGACGGCGGCGCCGCCGCAGCGCTGGAACAGCGCTTCGCGGATCTGGCTGACCAGTGAGCTGTCGCCGTCGAGAAACAGCCGGACATGCGCCAGACCCAGCTGGTCGAGCGTGAGCTGCGCCGATCGGGTCTCGAAACTCAAGCTCAGGATCTGGCTGGCGTCGGTCACCGTGCGCAGGCCCCGCGCCGCGTCGACACCGTCCTCCAGCGCAGCGGCCGTCACCGCCAGCGGTGACAAGGTCACGTCATAGGCAGTGCGAAAACGGCAGGACACGCCCTTGACCGGTCGTGTGGCGAGCATCGTGCCGCGGGGCAACGTCATCGGCGCCGACAGCTGCGCATCCGCCTGGCCATTGTCGAAGCGCACGATCGAGCACGATGGAAACGGTCGCAGGTAATGCGGATACAGCACGTCGAGCATCGACTCCGTGATCTCCGGGAAGTCGTCGTCGAGCTTCTTGGAGACTCGGGCGGTCAGCAGCGCGAACGATTGCAGCAGTCGTTCCACGTGCGGGTCTTCGCAGGCCTCGCCGGACAGCAGCAGCCGCGCGGCCACTTTCGGGTAGGCCTCCGCAAACTCGCGGGCATGCCGACGCAGGAAGGTCAGCTCTTTTTCGTAATAGGGAAGCAGTTCGTGCACGAAGGTTCAGCCAGCGCGTGTGCGCACGATCGAGTACTGCGCCGACGACGGCTGCAGCACGGCATCGAAATTGACCGGCTCCGAGGCCGGATGGACCTGCAGCAGCGCCTTGATGTTGAAACGCAGGGCATTGACCGAGGTGGCGTCGAGATCGAGGTCCACCTGCACGGCACGAAGGCGAGGCTCGTGCACGAGGATCGTCTGTTCCAGCGTGGCACAGATCAGGCTGCGATCGGCAGGGCTGGTCAGGCTCATGCCGACGAAATCGGTCATGCCGAAGCTGAATACCGAACGGGCGACTTCCGGATAGTCGGCATAGTCGCTCTTGCGCAGGCCGGCGCGGCTGTTCAGCAGCGCCTCGAGGTCGCCGGCAACCGATTCCTTGAGTTCCTCGACGCTCCATTGACGAAGCGCGACCGGCTCATGCGACTGCTTCGGCGACTGATCGAACAGGCGTTCGAACAGCGTCGGCTTGAATGCCCGGCGAGTGGCCGCCGAACCGGAAATGGCCATGAATCACCCGATGACAGACGCTGGTCGAGTACGGTGTGCCGTCGCAAGCACAGATCGCAGCGCCAGGCTGCGATCCATGGGTTGCGTACGGCAACGACAGCCGGATGAGCCTCAGACGGCTTCCGTCGCCTTGTTCTTCGACAGGCTCCACATCTGCGGATTGCTCGCCCCCTTCTTGCCGTCGATGCCCTGGATCGTGTACGTCCACTTCACCGAGGCGTACTTCAGCGCGAAGGTCTCGGTCGGCAGGCCTTCGCCGAGGACCGATGGCGACACGCTCGAAATGATGGCGTTGTTCAGCACTACTTCGAGGTACTTGATCGCTTCCTTGCCGCTGGAGCGATAGAACTCGATGGTGACCTTCTTGAAGGTGTCGCCCTGACTGCAGGCCAGCCACAGCGACGGGCTGGTCGAGTCGATGTCCTTCACGAAAATCATGTCGCCGTGTTCGCAGCGCTCGGCGGTGTGGCCGCCAGCCGTGCTCGCCGTGGCCGAACGCGGCTGCGCGATGTTGTGGCTCCACGAATCGACTTCGAGCCAATCCTTGTGCTTGTCGTCACGCGATTCGCCAGTGATCTTGGTGTCGCCGTTCTCAAACTTCACGAAAATGAACTTCATTGGGGTTCCCTCCTCAATTGGTTACGAAAGATCAAGCTTTTGCTGATTGCGGCAACTCGGCCACCAGCCGCAGAGACACGGACAACTCGTCAAGCTGGAAATGGGGCCGAAGGAATGCCACGGCGCGATAAACGCCCGGCCGTCCTGCCACTTCTGCCACCTGGATCGATGCTTCTCGCAACGGGTACTGCGCCTTCACTTCCTGGCTCGCCGAGTCATCCATGACGACATATTGCGCGATCCAGTTGTTCAGGAAGGTTTCGACGTTCGAGGCCGACGCGAAACTGCCGATCTTGTCGCGCATCATCGACTTCAGATAGTGCGCAATGCGGGACACGGCAAAGATGTATTGCAGCTGTGCCGACAGCACGGCGTTGGCATTGGCGGCATCGGTGTCGTACTTGCGGGTCTTCTGGGCCGATTGCGCTCCGAAGAAGGCGGCGTAGTCCGTGCCCTTGCAGTGAACGAGCGGCATGAAGCCGAGATCGCTCAATTCCTTCTCGCGGCGATCGGTGATCGCGATTTCGGTCGGGCACTTATGGGCCACTTCACCGGCATCGGTCTTGAACGTGTGCGTGGGCAGACCTTCGACCAGACCACCACCTTCGACACCGCGGATCGCCGCGCACCAGCCGTGACGATCAAACGCTTCGGTGAGGCGCACGGCGAACGCGTAGGCGGCGTTGACCCACAGATACTTCGAATGATCGGATCCGTCGACTTCCTCGACGAAGTTGAAGCCTTCGACCGGTGTGCCATCCTTCGGGTTGTACGGCAGGCGCCCGAGGAAGCGCGGGACGGCGAGGCCGACGTAGCGTGAATCTTCCGACTCGCGGAAGGTCTTCCACTTCGCGTATTCGATCGTATCGAACAGCTTAGCGAGATCGCGTGGCTTGCCGAGTTCGGTGAAGGTGTCCAGTCCGAACAGTTCCGGTGCGGCCGCGGTGATGAACGGCGCATGGGACGCCGCGGCGATATGCGACATCTGTTCGAGGAAGTAGATGTCTTCCGGCTGTCGCGAGGTGCCGAAGTCGCCGACGAGCGCACCGAACGGCGCACCGCCGAAGGTGCCGAATTCCTCTTCGTAAACCTTCTTGAACAGCGCCGACTGATCGAAGTCGATCGCCGAACGGAAGTCGCGGGTCAGTTCTTTCTTGTTGGCATTGAGTACCTTGATCTTCAGGGTCGAACTGGTCGACGTGTTCTTGCACAGGTACTCGAGGCCGCGCCAGGCACTTTCCAGCTTCTGGAATTCCGGTGCGTGCATCACCGCGCTGAGCTGATCGGAGATCAGCTGATCCAGCTCTGCGACCCGCGCATCGAGCGTTGCCGACAGGTTTTCGGACATGACGACGGTGCCGGACATGACCTGCGCCACCAGCTCGCCGATGATGTCGCGTGCCCGCGCATGCTCGGTGGCCGATTTCGCCACGCGGCTCTGTGCCACGATGGTATCGAGCAGGCTGCTGGTGTCGTCGGCTGCGCTGCTGCCGACGCTTGAAACCGGTTGTGCCGTTGCGCTCATGAGCTACTCCTTGGACGCCGTTTCCTTGCCGAGCTCGGCAAGCTTTTCCGTGCTGCCGAGAACGTCCTGCAGCAGATCTTCCAGCTTGTCGTTGCCGGCCAGCTTGTTGCGCAGATCGGCGAGCTTCGAGCGCGCTTCAAGCAGCTTGCGCAGCGGTTCGACCTGCTGCACGACGGCTTCCGGCCGGAAATCTTCCATCTGCTTGAAGTTCAGTTCGACGGCGAACTCGCCGCCGTCACGCCCGAGCTTGTTCGGAACGCGGTAGACGGCACGCGGTGCAATGCCGCCGAGCACGTCATCGAAGTTGTCGCCGTCGATGCTGACGAAGCTGCGGTCCTTGATCCGTGGCAGCGGTTGCTCGGGATTGCCGGACAGATCGCTGATGACGCCGACGACGAATGGAATCTCCTTCTGTTCGATGGCGTCGCCCTTCTCGACGTCATAGGTCAGCTTCACGCGGGGCGCGCGGACCCGGCTGAGTCGCTGCTGCACGCTTTCCTTCTTGGCCACGGTCACTCTCCCTGTGTGTCAGTTGCTGCCGGTTATTCAGTTGCTGCGCAAGGCCCCGAATGGATCGGCGTTGTCAGCCGGTATGGGCGTCGGGGGAACGGGAACATTCGAGGCCGTGGCAGCCGGTGCAGCCGAGCCGGCAACGGGCGCTGGCCGCTTGGCGACCGGACGCTTGGCCGGTTTCTTCGGCGGTTCCGGTGGTGGCGGTGGCAGCAGCAGATCGGTCGACAGGCTTTCGCGCAGCACCAGGGCCAGACGCTGGGCTTCAGCCTGGGCGCTGGCGTTGAGATTCTGTTCGCCGCGCAGTTCGGTCAGCGAACGGATGGCGATTCGCAGCGATGCGACAACGGCGATGCTGCGTGCTTCCTGGCTGGCGGGATCGCGCTTCACGGCTTCTTCGGCCGACACGATCGCGGCGGGATAGTCGGATTGCTCGAATTGGAGTTGTGCGCGGCGCAGCCATGGACGAGCACTGACGGGGTTGTCCTTCGCCGCCTGATCCAGCACGCCGATGGCCTGCGAGGTCTGGCCGCTGCCGATCAATGCGTTGGCCTGTTCGACGGCTGCATCGGCATCCAGACGCGGAATTTCCGGCACGACGGGCGGCGTGGCGCACGCACTCAGGCCGGCGGCAATGGCCAGCACGACGATGGACGGCAGGGTCGTGAAACACCGTGGCATGACATCAAATCCTTTTGAAGTCGACTGGCGCAAGTGGACTCGCAATCCGCGACCCTTGCACCGAACACAATCCTTGTTATTGGTTACTCTATGTGCAGTCCCTGTAGCGCGCAACCAGCGTTTCAGGCTCCGCGAATCATCAAGGACGATGCAGCGTGATGCGCCACACAGTTCTGGCAAGGATTGCCGGCTCAACGGTTCCGAATCGATGGTTCACCGGTTTCGTGAGCACTGCCACGGCTCTGATGCTGGTGGCGTGCTCCTCCGCTTCGCGCCTGGTCGACGCACCGCTCGAGGCGATCGGCCTCGCCAAGCCTGTTCCGCAGACAGCCGCCGCACCACCGGTTCACCGGGTCAGACTCAGGATCGAGGCGGCGGCCAATCTCAACGCCGATGATCAGGGCCGCGGGCTGGCGCTGGTTGCACGTCTCTATCAGCTCAAGAACGCGACTCGCTTTGCCCAGCTGCCCTATGAATCCTTCGCGAATGCGGAGGCGGATCAAGCCGGATGGCAGGACGATGTCGTCAGCAGCCGCGAACTGATCCTGACACCCGGGCAACGCTTCGAGTCACTTGAAGTGCTCGATGCCGACACGCGACATCTCGGCATCGTCACGTTGTTCCGCCAACCTGCACCGTATCGCTGGCGGTTCGTGCTCGATGCCGCGGCGGCCGAGCAGAGTGGCGTGCTGATCGGCGCACATGCCTGCGCGATGACGATCACCGCGGGTCTCGTCGGCACCGATGGTGCCGGCCGAACGCTGGATCGCCTGCCGCCGGCATGCCCGAAGCACTGACATGGACGTCTGCCCAATCGTGAAACCGACATGAAGTCACCCGCGAAGATTTTCTGGGGCGAAGGCCTGTTCCTGAAGCCGCAGCATTTTCAGCGACAGGACCTGTATCACGAGGCGCGGCTGACGCAGATCGCGCGCACCCTGCATCCGTTTGCCTGGGGCCTGCGGGCGATGGCGGTCGATCAGGAAGCGCTCGCCAGCGGCACCCTGCGCCTGCAGGAGCTGAGTCTGGTGTTCCCGGACGGCGAGCCTTACACCGCACCGGACCAGGACGAACTGCCGGACGCGGTCAATCTCGCGAACCTGCCGGCCGGCAGCGACATGCTGACCTTCCACGTGGCCCTGCCGCCGGTGCGCGAAGGCGGCGGCAATGTCGCGTCGCGCGAGGCGAGCCCGGGCGTGCCGTCACGTTACGTGCAGCGCAATCACCGCATGTCCGATCTGTTCACTGCGGCGGTGGAAACCGAGGTCGCGACGCTGCGGCGGCAGGCGCGGCTGATGTCCTCGCAGGATGCGCTCAGCGACCTGATCTCGATGCCGGTGCTGCGCCTGCGCAAGACCGGCTCCGGTGACTGGCGGCTCGACAACGCCTTCATGCCGCCGACGGTCTCGATCGATGCCAATCCCAGCCTCCATCTGATGCTGCGGCGCTTGCTCGACATGCTGCAGGCCAAGGTCTCGGCGCTGTATGGCCATCATCGCGAGCCATCGAAGAACATCATCGAGTTCCGCTCGGGCGACATCGCGTCGTTCTGGTTCCTGCACACCGCCAGCGGTGCCTATGCCCAGCTGCTGCATCTGTATCACCAGTCCAGGCTGCATCCGGAACGATTGTTCGAGGCGCTGCTGACGCTCGCCGGTCAGTTGATGACGTTCTCGAATGCCTACCAGCTGGCCGATCTGCCGATCTATGCGCATGCCGATCCGGGCGCCGGTTTCCTGAAGCTGGACCGCATCATTCGCGATCTGCTGGAAACTGTGATCTCGACGCGCTACGTCGCGATTGCGCTTAGCGAAACCAAGCCATCGTTCCACAGCGGCCGGCTCGATTCGGACAAGCTGGCGCAGAACGCGACGTTCTATCTCGCGGTGTCGGCCGATCTGCCGCCGGCGGAGATCGTCGAAACCGTGCCGATGCGGATCAAGATCGGCGCGCCGGACGATGTCGAGAAGATCGTTGTCTCCGCCTTGCCGGGCATTCGCCTGACCGCGGCTCCGCAGGTCCCGGCGGCCATTCCGGTGCGCCCCGGTGCGTACTACTTCGCAGTCGACGCGCGCGGGCCGCTGTACGAACGCATGCTGAAGTCGCAGGCTGTGGTGGTGTACGTGCCGTCGAGCTTCCGCGAACTGAAGCTGGAACTGCTGGCGATCCTGCAGTGACCGCGCGTCATCCGGTTTTCATCGTCAAGGAGTGACGACATGGCTGCACCGAGCCTGCTGACCCCGTCGCAATCGCCGCTGAGCAGCGACATGACCGTGCGCCGCGTCGTGCAGCCGTCCGGCGCGCGCACGGCGAACTCGCTGGCCGATCTGATGTACGACGGCTTCTTCATGCTGACCCTGCTGCGCGCGCAGCACGCGCCGGGCGATCCGTCGACGTTCGCCGCACGGATCCGTACATTTCTCGATGATTTCGAGCGCGATGCCCGGCGCATCAATGCGTCGACCGAAGACATCTTCGACGCCAAGTACGCGTTCTGCGCCACGGTTGACGAAACCATCCTGCGCTCGAACCTGGCGATCCGCGCGCTGTGGGAGCGCCGGCCGCTGCAGCTCGTCTATTTCGGCGAGCAGCTGGCCGGCGAGCATTTCTTCGACAAGCTCGAAGCGCTGCGGGCCCGCGGCGCGCTGCGGGTGCAGGCACTCGAAGTGTTCTACCTGTGCCTGCTGCTCGGCTTCGAAGGCAAGTACGCGCTCGAAGGCTCGGAGAAGCTGGCCTACCTGAGCGCGCGCGTCGGCGACGAACTGAGCCACCACAAGGGCAAGCGCAGCGGCTTTGCGCCGAACTGGAAGGCACCGGATGCCATTCGCCATCGGCTGCGCGGCGAAGTGCCGCTGTGGGCCTTCGGCGCGGTGTTCGCCGTGTTCGGCATGGTCGCGTTCCTGCTGCTGCGCTGGCAGCTGTCGCGCCACACCGAGCAGACGCTGGCGGCGTATCAGCAGATCGTCGCGCAACCGCCGCTCAGCGCCAACATCACGATCACGCTGCCCTGAGCGCTGCTCTGGGCGCCGCCGTCGTATGGCGTGCGCTCAGCCAGCCGCCTTGCGGGCCCGGTGCATGCGCCACGCGGTCCGGTACTCGTCGAGCAGATAGCGCCAGAACGCGCCGAACACGCCGAGATTGAAGTCCGGCTTCTGGCCATCGGCCAGCCGCATCAACTGCAGGTAATACCAGCCCTGCTGGCCGAAGACGTTGATCAGCCGGAACAGGTGGACTTTGGTGGTCGGCGCGAAGATGCCGGGGCCGAGCTGCATGCGCTTCTCGTAGCGCGGGAATTCGCTGATGCTGCGGTTCAGCAGCCGTTTCGGCAGATCCGGTTCGCCGCACAGTGGCCGGCCGAGGCCGATGACATCGCAGTCGCCGCTGGTCAGGGCCTCTTCCATGCCGGCGCGGGTACGGAAGCCGCCGGTGACCAGCATCGGCATCTTCGCGACCTTGCGGATCGCGGTCGCGTATTCGAGGAAGTAGGCCTCGCGCCGGCGCGTACTTTCGAGCTGCTGGGCCGGCGCTTCCTGATCCGGCGCGCGATAGCCGGCCACGTCCTTGGCCTTGCCTTCGTAGCCGAGCAGGCGCGGCTGCTCGTAACTGCCGCCGGAGACTTCGAGCAGGTCGATGCTGCTGGCGTTGAGCCACTCGACGACCTGCAGGCATTCCTCGATGGTGAAGCCGCCCTTCTGGAAATCGGCCGAGTTCAGCTTGACGCTGATCGCGAAGTCGGCACCGACGGCCGCGCGCGTGGCCTTGATCGTTTCCAGCAGCATCCGCGCGCGATTCTCGAGACTGCCACCCCAGGCATCGGTACGCAGGTTGGTGACGCCGGACAGGAACGACGACAGCAGATAGCCGTGCGCGCCGTGGATCTGCACGCCGGTGAAACCGGCTTCGCGGGCGGTGGCGGCGACCCGGGCGTAGCGCTGGATGAAGTCGAGAATCTCGTCCTCGCGCAGCGCGCGCGGCGTGGCGTAGTTCGCCAGCAGCTTGAGCTGCACGGCGCTCGGCGCGAGCGGTTCGCGCGTCACGTACATCGGCGACTGGCGGCCGGCATGGCTGATCTGCATCCACAGCTGGTTGCCGGCCGCAGTGCCGGCACGTGCCCAGGCTTTGAGCCGCTGCATGGTTTCCGGATCGGCTTGCGCCGGGTCCAGCGCGACATTGCCCGGGCGTTCGAGCACGCGGCGGTCGATCTGGACGTTGCCGGTGATCAGCAGACCGCAGCCGCCTTCGGACCACTGCCGATACAGCGTCTCGTGGCGCGATGTCGGCCGCAGAAGCGCATCGGCCACGCCCTCGGTCATCGCGCTCTTGCACAGACGGTTCGGCAGCACGGTGCCGCAGGGCAGGGTCAGCGGTTGGGCCAGCAGGTCCATGGTCGGGCACGGTTTCAGGGGTGAAAGCAAACGCTAACCCGCTGAATCGCTGAATGAAAGTGCCTGCCTTGTCAGTTTCCGCCGGTTCGCCGCGGGCGCGCGGCTCCGCTGCACGCTCAGTGCTGGCAGCCCGGGCACCAGCAGCTGGCGCGGTTGCCGAGGCGGATGCCCTTGATCGTCGCGCCGCAGACCCGGCACGGCTGGCCTTCGCGGCCGTAGACGTAGAGATCCTGCTGGAAATAGCCGGACGCGCCGTCGGCGCCGGCAAAGTCGCGCAAGGTGGTGCCGCCCTGCGTGATCGCCTCGGTCAGCACCTCGCGGATGCGCATGGCCAGTCGCCCGTATTCGGCCCGCGTGACCTTGCCGGCCTTGCGCGTCGGCTTGAGGCCGGCACGGAACAGCGATTCGGCCGCGTAGATATTGCCGGCGCCGACGACGACATGCCCGTCCATCACGAAGTTCTTCAGCGGTGCGCTGCGGCCGCGCGACTTCTCGAACAGGTAGTCGCCGCTGAATGCGGGCGAGAACGGCTCGGGGCCGAGGGCGTCAATCAGCACATGGCCCGGTTCGCTGACCGGCCACGGCAGCACGGCGCCGAAGCGGCGCGGGTCGTGATAGCGCAGCAGGCGGCCATCGTCGAGGAACAGGTCGACATGGTCGTGCTTTTTCGCGTCCGGCTCGCCATCGAGCACCAGCACGCGGCCGGTCATGCCGAGGTGGATGATCAGGCGGTCGCCGCCGATCATCTGGAAAATCAGGTACTTGCCGCGACGGCTGACGGCTTCGATGCGCTGGCCGGTGGCGAAGGCTTCGAACGTCGGCGGCACCGGCCAGCGCAGGCGCGGATCGCGGACGACGACCCGCCGGATCTGGCGCCCGAGCACATGCGGCTCGACGCCACGGCGGACGGTTTCAACTTCAGGGAGTTCAGGCATCGCAACAGCCTGCCATCAAACGCAGGCCGCGTGGCGTTGCGCGATGCGCCGCTCGCGTCCCGCGAGGCGATCGATCGCGGGATGCCTCAGGGCGGCGGTTGCGCGCCGGCCGGTGCGGCGTCATCGGCCGGTGCCGCCGCGGCGTCGCCGGACTCTGCGTCCGGCGCGGCTTCGGCGTCGTCGGCCACCGCGTCCTTGAACAGGTCGACCGGTTTCAGCGGCTTGCTCAGGCGTTCGACGTCGGTCGGCACGAACTGGTAGCTCACCGGCACGTCGCGCCGCTCGAGGAAAATCGACTCACCCTTGCTGATGATCGCGTACCGCAGCGTGCTGCCGTCGGCGAGCGTCACGGCCAATGTCGGCTTCTGGCTGGCCTTGTCGTTCGGATCCGGTGGCAGCGTGGCGATCGCACGGACCTCGTGCCAGGCCTTGTTCATCTCGGCCAGATTCTCGGCGGTGGCCTGCGCGCTGGGCGGCGTGGCAATCCAGCCGTCACCGGCGGCATTGCGCTCGACTTTCAGTCCCGGCGCTTCGATGCGCATGATCTTCGCGCTCGCCGGAATCAGCGCCTTGTTGACCAGATCGGTGAAGTCGCCATCGATCGCGGTCGCCGAAAAGTCGTCGACGAGGCTGATCCGATTGTCGGCGACGCCCGGATTCAGCTCGATGTAGCGCGTGCGCTTCAGCGGCTCGATCTCGCCGACGCCGAGCGTCACGTCGTCGAGCTGCACGACGGTCTTCGCCGGATCCAGCCCGAGATCGGCGCGCTTGGCGCGTGCGGTGTTGATGCTGCCGCGGGTTTCGGTCGTGGCGAGCGCGGTCAGGTTGCCGATCTGGACCAGATCGGCCTGGATCCGGACCGGTGCCGTGAGGTCCCAGCCGGCCTCGCCGCGTTCGAGCACGATTTCCGGGCTGCCGATGTTCTTGAGCTTGATCCGCTTGATGTCGCCGGCGACCAGTTCGGTCAGCGGCGGCTGGCGCTCGATGGCCTTGGCGATCTTCTGCTCTTCCTGCTTCTGGTCGCGCACCACCAGCCAGATCAGCACGCCGACCACGACCAGCAGCACCAGGTTCAGGTATTTCTGTTTCATCGACGGACTCGGCCGAGCGAAAGGGGAGCGCTGCCGGCCCGCCGCGTCACCGCGCCGGGCCGGCCTGCGACAAGCTTACTGGCGGCGGCGGATCAGCCAGCGGCCCACGCCGAATGTCAGCAGCAGCAGCGGAATGATCGCGGTGAAGCCGGCGCCGTACAGCCAGTACGCCCACGGCGGCAGGAACAGCGAGACGTCCGGTGCGACCGGCACATCGATATTGATCTGGGCATCGCGCGACGACACCCACTGCACGATCGTCGTCGCCAGCTGCTTGTTGCCGTAGCGGCTGAGCATCAGGTCGGACAGGAAATCGCCGTCACCGAACAGCGCGATGCGCTGGACCCGCTTCGGCTGATCCTCGGTCGGCGGAATGTCGCGGGTCATCGTCAGGCCGATGGTCAGCGGGCCCGGCAGGTCGCCGGCTTCCGGATTGAACTTGACCTCGCCTTCGAGCTTGTTCTTTTCCAGCCAGGCATCGTCCTTGGTCTTGACGATCGGCACGTAGGTCCAGCCTTCGGCCTTCGGCACGTTCTGGGTATCGAACTCGATCGACCGGGCCAGCGGGAACGCGGTCAGGCTCTTGAATTCCTGGGTGACGGCATTCGGCGGGTAGCTGTTGGTGAAGAACACGGCCGGGCTCGGCGAGCCAAGCTGGGCGTAGTTCGCGAAGATCACCGTGCCTTCCTGCCAGCGAATGCCCAGCGTCTTGTCGAGATCGCCCATCGCGACCGGATAGTCCGGATCCGTGATCCAGAACAGGTTGCCGCCGTTCTTGACGAAGTCGTTGATCAGCTTCACTTCGCCGTCGGCCAGCGACTGCGTCGGGCTGGCCAGCACCAGCGCGGCGGCGTTCTCCGGAATGCGCGGCGTGTTCAGCAGGTCCAGCGGCAGCACCTTCAGGCCCTTCTGGGTCAGCGCTTCCCCGAGCTGGCTGATGTCGAACTGGGTCTTGCCGACGGCGACATCGGTGCTGCGCTCGCCATGGCCGCGGACGAACAGCACGTAGCGCTCGGTGGAATCGGCGAGACGCTGCAGCACGTTGCTGATCACCGTTTCCGACATCTGCACCAGCGATTCGTGGCGGCCCTTGTACTCGACCACCGCCTGACCGGGCTGGGTGACGTTGTACTCGCGTGCCCGGACCGGCTCGGCACCCGGATCGACGTATTCCAGCACCACGTTCTTCTTGAAGCGCTGGTAGCGGGCGATCATCGCCGCGATTTCAGTGCGGCCCTCGGTGCCCGGGTAGTCGAAGATCAGGAACTTGATCTCTTCGGGCATCTGGGCGAGCTGCGCCTGGCTGCCGGCGGTCAGCGTATTGCGGTTGCCGTAGGTCCAGTCGAGCTCGACCTTGTAGCGCGTCGACACGAACGCCGCGAGGCCGACGACGACGAAGATCAGAACCGTGTTCAGCGTGCGCTGGAAGCGCCGTGCGGAAGTCTTTTTCATGGGAAGAAGTGTCCGGGATCAGCTGCGTTCGCTGTCGAGCCGCAGCACGGCCAGCCACAGGAACAGCCCGGTGAAGAGCAGATAGAACACGACGTCGCCGGAATTGAAGATGCCGCGACGCATGCTTTCGAAGTGGCTGACGAGCGCCAGATAGCCGAGCACGTCGCCGACCCAGCCGTGCTGCGTGCCGAGGATCTGCATCATCCAGAACAGCAGCAGCAGGCCGAAGCTGCCGACCGCGGCGATCGTCGGTTCCTTGGTCAGCGTCGAGACGAACAGGCCGGCCGCGCCGAGCGACATCATCAGCAGGGTCAGCCCGAGCAGGCCGGCACCGATGCGGCCGAGGTCCAGATTCGAGCCGACCAGCAGCACCAGCGGCATCGAGGCCAGCAGCGCGATCGTCGCGAGGATGAACACCGACAGGCCCAGAAACTTGCCGAGCACGACCTGGATCAGCGACACCGGCGACGACAGCAGCAGGGTCAGGCTGCCGGATTTCCGCTCTTCGGCGAACAGGCGCATGGTCAGGATCGGCATGATCAGCAGCAGCACGATCGTCGCGAACGAATACAGGCCGCCGCCGATGTAGTCGGCCAGACCGGTGTACTTGTCCTGACCGCGCGGGTTCTGCGCGTATTCGAGGATCAGCAGCAGGAACACGACGCCGAGGATGGCCTGCATCACGGCCAGCACGGCCCAGGCCAGCGGGGAAACGAAGATGCGCCGCGCTTCGGTGCGGGCGATGGTCAGCGTGGTCAACATCAGGCGGCTTCCTGCGTCGGGGCGGCGGCTTCGGTATGCAGCACTTCGCCCAGCGTCAGCTCGACGAAGATCTCTTCCAGCGTGCGGACCTGCGCATGCAGCTCGATCAGGCCCCAGCCGCCGGCATCCGCCGCAGCGGCAATCGCCGCGCGCGGGTCTGCGGTGCCGACGACATGCACGCGGAAGTGCTGGCGCGGCGCCGGCTCGACCTTCGCGACGCCCGGCAGGGCGGCGAGGGCGGCGGCCTTCGGCGGATTCGTGAAGCCGACCAGCACGGTCTTGAAGCCTTCGGTGCCGGCGGCGGCTAGCGGCTCGGAATACACCACGCGACCGCGGTGGATGATCATCACGCGGGCACACACGGCCTGGATTTCCGGCAGGATGTGGGACGACAGGATGACCGAGTGCTGCTCGCCCAACTCCTTGATCAACTTGCGGATTTCGAGGATCTGGATGGGATCGAGGCCGACCGTCGGTTCGTCGAGGATGACCACGGCCGGGCGATGGATGATCGCCTGCGCGATGCCGACGCGCTGCTGGTAGCCCTTCGACAGGTTGCCGATCAGCCGCTTCGCCATCTCGTTCAGGCCGCACGAGGCCTTGGCGCTGGCCAGCGCGTCCTTCAGATCGGACTTGCGCACGCCGTGCAGGCCGGCGGCGTAGCGCAGGTACTCGTCGACGGTCAGTTCCGGGTAGACCGGCGGCTGTTCCGGCAGATAGCCGAGGCTCTTCTTGGCGCCGCGCGGATCGTCCGCCAGCGACACGCCATTGATCGTGACGTGGCCCTCGGTCGGTGCCAGCACGCCGGCCAGCATCTTCATCGTCGTCGACTTGCCAGCGCCGTTCGGGCCGAGCAGGCCGAGAATTTCGCCTTTGCGCAGCGTCAGGTTGACGTTGTTCGCCGCGACATTGTTGCCGTAGCGACGCGTCAGCCCCTGCGCCTCCATCAGGATGGGATTGTCCATTGAATTTTGAGGTCTGCCGAATGGAAAGCCGCGCGAAACCGCTCCAAAACCCACGGAGAACGATGTCGGTGCGGGATGCAGCGCCGGATTCTATGCGCCGCGCTAGTCAGATCAATAGCATGGACGGTGACCGGCGTTCCGGCATGAATCCGGATCAAGACCGCTTATCGCCCTGCAAAACCCTGCAACAGCACGCTAGTTCCGTGCAACGGCCGTCATTCTGCGCAATTCCAGCTTTCGAAACCGTGACGCGCCGGGCCTCCGGACGACCGGTCCAGGGTGCGGGTCCCCGCGATGTTTGCCGGAATGCGCCCGAATTCGCGGATTCCCGCCCGGATCACCGGCTGCGATAAAAGTCCGGTTCGCCGGGTGGGCGGCGGCGGAAGCGCCGGTAGCTCCACCAGTACTGCTCCGGCAGCGCCCGGACACAGGCTTCGACGCCTTCGTTCAGGGCGGCCGGGCCGTGCGCGGCGTCGGCGATCGCGGCCGATGCCGGCCACAGCCGGAAGCGGAAGCCGGCGGCGCGCGGCAGGCGCTCGGCGACGATGAACAGTACCGGCGCACCGGTGCGCGCCGCGAGCTTGGTCACCAGATCCATCGTGTTGGCCGGCATGCCGAACAGCGGCGCGAAAACCGTACCGGAGGATTCCGGTGGATCGTGATCCGGCAGGATGCCGACCATCTCGCCGCGCTTGAGGGCCGACAGCAGCGCCTTGACCCCGGCGCCGGTCGTCGGCACCGGCGTCACCGTCGGCCAGCGGGCGCGGCCGTCGCGGATCACGGCATCGGCGGCGCCCTTCTGCGGCTTGTACAGCACCGTCAGTGGCGCGACCTGCGCGCAGAAGAAGCTGGCCAGCTCCCAGGCGCCCTGATGCGGTGTCAGCAGGATCACGCCGCGACCCTGCGCGTGGGCGTCGCGAATCGTCTGAAGCGCACTTGTGTCGTCGAGCCAGCGGCGCAGGCGACGGTCCGGGCCGTACCAGATCGCCGGCGCTTCGAAGATCGCCTGACCGCTGGCCATCAGGCTGGCGCGGGCGATGCGGTGGCGCGCCTCCGGTGCGGCATCCGGCAGGCAGCGTTCGAGGTGCAGCACGGTGATCGCCCGGAACCGGTTCGGCAGCCGCCACAGCAGCCGCCCGAGGCCCGCGCCCAGCGCATGCAGCAGGCCCAGCGGCAGCTGGCCGAGCACGGTGAACACGACGCGAAGTACAGTCTGCATCCCGCCATTATCGCCCGACCGGGCCCCGCGCCTTCGATGCCCCTTCGATGATCGGACTCCTGCAACGCGTCCGGCGCGCCAGCGTCGAGATCGATGGCCGCACGATGGCCCGGATCGACCGCGGCCTGCTGGTGCTGATCGGCATCCAGCGCGGGGACACGCCCGCCCGCGCCTCGCGCCTGCTCGAACGGCTGCTCGGCTACCGCGTGTTCGAGGACGACACCGGCCGCATGAACAAGAGCCTGCGCGATCTCGGCCCGGAACGCGGCGGCCTGCTGCTGGTCTCGCAGTTCACCCTGTCGGCCGATACCGACAGCGGCACGCGCGCCAGCTTCACGCCGGCCGCGCCACCCGACGAGGCGCGCGCGCTGTACGCCGGCCTGGTCGCCGAGGCGCAAGCCATCTGGCCCGGTGCGGCCAGCGGCGTGTTCGGGGCGGACATGCAGGTCAGCCTCGTCAACGACGGGCCGGTCACGTTCTGGCTGGAGGCCTGAGCCGATGGCGACCGACGGCAAGGCCATCGTTGATGCCATGGACGACGACCCCAACGATGACCCATATCAGGCCCCGCGCCGCTGGGTCCGCGGCGACGAGGTTGCGAGCCTGGTCAAGCACATGGGCCGGGTGATTCCGGACAGCGAGTGGCGCGCGGCAGTCGATGGCCGCGGCGTGTCGGCCGCGCCGGGCCCGGCCGCCGCTGCGCCGCCCGATCCGTCCGCCGACACGACCGCCGGCGCCTGAGCCACGGCCCGCTTTCGACAGCGCCACGAGCCGTGCCGCATCATTCGCCGTCGCCAAACCGTTGAATCGCGCATGTCCGTTGCCCTGTCCGACCTGATCGCCCCCGCTGCCGCCGCTGCCCGCACACCCGTGCCGCCGGCGCAGCCTGCCGATGCCGAACGCGTCCGGCTGGAGCACAACAAGCGGGTCAAGCGCCTGCGCCGCCAGGTGGGCCAGGCGATCATGGATTACGGGATGATCCGCAACGGCGACCGGGTGATGGTCTGCCTGTCCGGCGGCAAGGACAGCTACACCCTGCTCGACATCCTGCTGATGCTGCGCGAGGCGGCCCCGGTGGATTTCGAGATCACCGCGGTCAATCTCGACCAGAAGCAGCCGGGCTTTCCGGAGCACGTCTTGCCGGAATACCTGAAGGCGCGCGGCGTGCCGTTCCACATCATCGAGCAGGACACCTACTCGGTGGTCAAGCGCGTGGTGCCGGAAGGCAAGACCCTGTGCGGCCTCTGCTCGCGGCTGCGGCGCGGCGCGCTGTATTCGTATGCCGAGGCTCATGGCTACAACAAGATCGCGCTGGGCCATCATCGCGACGACATCGTCGCCACGTTCTTCCTGAACCTGTTCTTCAACGCCAAGCTCGCGGCGATGCCGCCGAAGCTCAAGAGCGACAACGGCAAGCACATCGTGATCCGGCCGCTGGCCTATGTCCGCGAGGCCGACATCGTCGAGTACGCGGCCCACGAGCAGTTCCCGATCATCCCCTGCACCTTGTGCGGCTCGCAGGATCAGCTGCAGCGCGTGCAGGTGCGCAAGCTGATGAACGAGTGGGAAACGAAGTACCCCGGCCGCATCGAACACGTGTTCTCGGCGCTGAAGCACGTCAAGCCGTCGCAGCTGGCCGATGGCGAGCTGTTCGACTTCGCCGGACTCGACGGCGGCGGCGAGCGGCGCGACTGGCTGATGCCCGGTGCCGACGCGGCGTCCCGGCAGACGGCCGGAGACGCCGATGCCGAATAGCCTCGCGCGCCGCTGGCTGGCCGCTGCCGCGCTGCTGCTGACGACCGCTGCCAGTGCGGCGGCGCCGGCGGAAGCGCCGTTCCTGTGGCAGGTGCAGGGACCGAAGACCACGCATTACCTGCTGGGCTCGGTGCATCTGCTGCCGAAGGCGGTCGGACGGCTGCCCACGGGCATCCAGCAGGCCTTCAACGGCGCCGACGGACTGGTGTTCGAGTCCGACATCGACGCCCTCAGCGCGCCGGAGAACACCCGGCTGATGCTCGATGCCGCCAAGGCCCCGCGCGGGCTGAAGGCCGAGATTGCGCCGGGCATCTACGCGCTGGTGCAGGCCCGGGTGCGCCAGCTCGGCGTGCCGCCGGCGCTGTGCGAAGGCAGCCGGCCGTGGTTCTGCGCGCTGTCGCTGGAGCTGTACGCGTACCAGCGCGCCGGCTTCCGCGGCGAGTTCGGGCTGGACCGGCAGCTGCACGTGGCGGCCGAGCGCAGCAACAAGCCGCAGACCTGGTTCGAGCCGCCGGCCGTCCATCTGCGGCTGTTCACCAACATGCCGGTGGCGCTGTCGAAGCAGTTTCTCGAAGCCTCGGTGGCGGCGCCGACGTCGAAGGTCGACGAGCCGGCCGAGATGTTCCGCGCCTGGCGCGACAACGACACCGCGCGCATCGAAGGCCTGGTCGCCGAGATGAAGCGCGACTACCCGGCGATCTACGAACACCTGCTGGCCGGCCGCAACCGCGCCTGGCTGCCGATGCTGAAGACCATCCTCGACGGCCCGAAGCGGCAGCTGATCGTCGTCGGTGCCGCGCACTGGGTCGGCCCCGACGGCCTGCTGGCCAGCCTGAGCGCCGCCGGCTATCGCGTCACACCGTTCCTGATCGGCGATCCGGACGCGCTGGCGTCAAGTTCTGCAAAGCGTCACGAGCTGACCGCCGGAACTCGCTAGACTCCGGTTGATGCGGTTCCCGGTCTTTTCCCTGCTGCTGATCGTCGCGCTTGCCCAGCCCGCCTGGGCCGGCATCGACGTTCGCGTTCGGGGCCTCGGCTCTGACGAGCGCGACAACGCCTACGCCCGGCTGTCGATCCTCGAATACGCCAAGCGCACCGATGCCGACAAGGGCAGCTATGAAGTGTCCGATGTCGAGCGCCTGTTCAAGCAGGGCGAGGCCGAGATCAAGGGGGCCCTGCAGCCGTTCGGCTGGTACAACATCACCGTCACCAGCGAGCTGAAGGGATCGGCCCCGAACTGGATCGCCGACTACTTCGTCGATGCCGGGCCGCTGACCGCGATCACCCGGATCGACCTGCAGATCCTCGGCGACGGCGCCGACGAGCCTGCGCTGCAGAAGCTCAAGGAGCGGCCGCGGCCGCTGAAGCTCGGCGAGCGCATCAAGCACGAGGAATACGAGACGCTGAAGAGCGCGCTGTCGCAGACGGCGTATTCCGCCGGCCTGCTCGATGCCCAGCTGACCCGGCACGAGCTGCGCATCGACGTGCCAAGCAACACCGCCGAAGTGCTGCTGACGCTCGACACCGGCCGCCGCTACCGCTTCGGCGACATCGCGATCGACCAGCAGGACAGCCGTCTGCGCGAGTCCTTCCTGCGCCGCTATCTCACCTTCGAACCGGGCGAGACCTACGACCCGGCCAAGGTCCTCAGCACCCAGTTCGCGTTCAGCGATCTCGACTACTTCGACAGCGTCGACGTCGAATCGCGCAAGGATCAGGCGGACGCCGACCTGCGCATTCCGATGATCGTGCACACCACCGAGAAGGCCCCGCGCAGCTACAAGTTCGGCGTCGGCTACGGCACCGACACCGGGCCGCGCGCGAGCTTCGGTTCCGAGTTCCGCCGCCTGAACGATCTCGGCCACAAGCTGCGGCTCGATCTGCGGGTGTCGCCGGTGATCTCGACCGCGATCGCCGAATACCGGATTCCGTACGGCCGCAACCCGAGCGATTCGTTCAGCTTCACCACGCAGGCGCTGACCCAGAACTTCAGCGACGTGAAGGAAACGCTGTATCGCTTCGGCGCCAGCTACAACCGCCGCGGCCGGCTCTGGCAGCAGCGCGCCTACATCGACTTCACGTTCGACAACTACACGATCCGGCAAAGCGCGCCGCAGCAGTCGAAGCTGCTGGTGCCGGGCCTGTCGCTGACCCGCAGCATCGGCGATGACCCGATCTTCCCGAAGCGCGGCCTGTATGCGTTCTTCGATGTCCACGGCGGCTCCACCGCGCTGCTGTCGGACACCAACTTCGTGCAGGGCCTGATCAAGCTGCGCGGCACGCTGTACGTCGGCAATCGCGTGTACCTGCTGGCGCGCGTCGATCAAGGCGCGACCGCGGTCGGCAGCTTCAACAACCTGCCGCCGTCGCAGCGCTTCTTCGCCGGCGGCGACGACAGCGTGCGCGGCTACTCGTACCAGTCGCTCGGGCCGCGCGATGTCAACGGCCGCGTCACCGGCGGCAAGTACCTGACCACGGCCAGCGGCGAAGCCAACTGGTACTTCTACAAGACTTACGGGCTCGCCGCGTTCGTCGATACCGGCGGCGCCGGCGACAACCCGGTCGTCGATTTCAGCCTCGGTGCCGGGCTGGGCTTCCGCTATCGGGCGCCGTTCGGCGCGTTCGCGTTCGATCTGGCGCATCCGTTCGACGCCGGACAGTCGCCGGTGCGCTTCCACCTCGGCGTGAGGGTCGGGCTGTGAGTTCCGAAACCGCGTCACCGCCGCCGCCGTCATCGGCGCGGTTCCGCATCGGCCGCTGGCTGTTCGGCGTCGCGATCGGCCTGATCGCGTTCGTCGTGGCGCTGCTGGTGTTCGTGGCCGGCACCGAGCGCGGCCTGCGGTTCGGGCTGGCGCAGGCGGAAGCGCTGAGCGGCGGCCTGATCCGCGTCGGCAGCGCCAGCGGCCATCTGCTCGGCACGCTCGATCTGCGCGATGTCCGCTACACCGGCAGCGACGGGACCCTCGTCACCATCCGTCGCGTGCACCTGAAGCACCAGCCATCGGCGCTGCTGGCGCGGCGGCTGCACGTCGAGGAACTGCGGGTCGACACGCTCGACGTGACGCCGGGGCCGTCGAAGCCGCCGACCACGCCGCCGACGCCGACCACCCTGCCGGTGCGGCTGCCGCTCGACATCCGCATCGATGCGCTGACCCTGGACGCCTTCACCCTGCATCCGTCGCCGCCGGCGGCCGGTGCGGACGCGGCTGCGACAGCCGGCGAGCCGTTCGTGATCGCGCACGCCGAGTTCGCCGGCCAGTGGTTCGGCGACACGATCACGGTCGATCGGCTCGACACCGCGCTGGCGCTGACCGGCCCGATCGCCGCGGTGGCCAAGGCCCGGATGCGGCAGCAGGCGATCGATTTCGAGTCGCTGCAGGTCAAGGGTCCCGGCGAGATCGCCGCGCAGGGCCGCTTCGGCTTCGAAGCGGTGGCCAGCGACCTGAAGCTGACGTGGACCGGCCTGCGCTGGCCGTTCGTGCCGGTCGACGGCAAGCCGCCGCTGGCCAGCGACCTGAACGGCACGGCGGCGATCGGCGGCGGGCTGAACGCCTATACCTTCGACATCGCGACGACCGCCGTGCTGCAGGATCAGCCGGCCCAGCTCGCCGCGAAAGGCAGCGGCAGCCTCGCCGCGGTGCATCTCGATCACTTCGGGCTCGACACGCTGGCCAGCGAGCGCGGCGGCAAGCCGCAGCCACCCGGTGCGCGCGGCAGCGTGCAGGCGGCCGGCGATGTCGCCTGGTCGCCGCAGCTGACGGCGGACCTGAAGGCCACGTTCTCGAAGCTCGATCCATCGCTGTTCGCGGCGGAGTTTCCGGGCGATCTGAACGGCCAGCTCGACAGCCAGACGGCGATGACCGGCGGCGAGCCGGAAGTCACGTTCACTGCGGAGCTGAGCGACTCCTCGATCCGCGGCAAGCCGTTCTCGCTGAACGTGGCCGGCACCGCCGGCGCGCGCGACGTGAAGCTGCAGGACCTGCTGCTGAAAGCCGGCAAGGGCAGCGTGCGGGCAAAGGGCGCGGTGGTCTGGTCGCCGGCGCTGAAGGTCAATGTCGATGCCGACATCGCGAAGATCGATCCGGCGCAGTTCGTGCCGGAATGGCCGGGCGATCTGAACGGCCGCATCGTCGTCACCACCGACGCCGCCGACAACAGCCCGATCGTCGCCGATGCGGTGATCGAGAACTCGCGGCTGCGCGGCTATCCGCTGAAGCTGGCGGCGCTTGCCGATGTCGCGGGCGAGGTGGTGACGATCGAACGCCTGCGGCTCGAGTCCGGCGCGACCAAGGTGACCGCCAGCGGGCAGGCAAGCCCGCCGTTCGCGCTGAAGGGCGCGTTCGACAGCCCGAACCTCGGCGCGCTGCTGCCGGAACTGGGCGGCCGCGCGGCGTTCACCTTTGCGCTCGACGGCACGCTGGAGCAGCCGCATCTGGTGACGCAGGGCGAGGCCGGCGCGCTGCGCTACGGCGACCTGCGTGCGCAGCGCTTGAGCTGGAATGCCGATGTCGATCCGATGGTCGATTCCAAGATCGCGGTCGATCTGGCCAAGGCCGACGCCGGGCTGCAGATCGATCTGGTCAAGCTGCGGATGACCGGGCTCGAGGTCTACCACCGGCTGGAACTCGAGGCCGACACCGAGCGCGGCAAGGCCAATCTGGCCCTGCAGGGCGGCTACGACCGCGTGCGCAACGAGTGGGGCGGCGAGCTCGCCGCGCTGGGTCTGGCGCCGAGCAAGCTGACCGCGTGGGCGCTGGCCAAGCCGGCCGGCATCCTGATCGGCCAGAAGCGCCGCGCGCTGGAATCCGCCTGCCTGACCGGCAGCGGCGGCGAGGCCTGTTTCCAGCTGGAGCAGAACGTGCTGGCCGATGGCGCGCGCGTCGGCTGGAACATCAAGAAGCTGCTGATCGCGACCTTGCAGCCGCTGCTCGACCCGCAGATGAAGGTCGCCGGCAGTCTCGATGGCGAAGGCTTCGTCAACTTCACCGGCGGCGACGTGGCGCAGGCGCAGGCCGCGCTGAACCTGCGCGAGGCCTCGGTCGAAGTGCCGGATGCGCCGGTGCTGCGGCTGGATGTCGGCAGCCTGCGCGCGAACCAGTCTGCCGACGGCCTGCTGACCACGACCCTGGAACTGCGCGCGGCGCAGACCGCGATCACGGCCGACGTGGCCGCCGCACCCGGCCCGAGTTTCATGGAGCGTGCGCTCAGCGGCCGGATCGGGCTGGATGCGCCGAGTCTCGCGTTCCTCGAACCGCTGCTGCCGGCGCTGAACAAGCTCGACGGCAAGCTGAACGGCGCGTTCGGCGTCAGCGGCACGCCGGCGGCGCCGCGCCTGAATGGCGACGTGAAGCTGCGCGACGGTCAGGCGCGGCTGGTCGTGGCCGGCATCGACCTGAAGGAGGTCACGCTCGATCTGAACGGCGCCGGCGACGACCCGCTGAAACTGACCGGCAGCGCGAAATCCGGCACCGGTGCGCTGGCCATCGCCGGCACCATCGACCCGTATGCCCGGCCGATCCGCGCCGACATCACCGTGAAGGGCGACGAATTCCAGGCGATGAACACGCCGCAGGCCCGCGCCTGGATTTCGCCGGACTTGCGTCTGGTGCGCGACCTCGAAGGCCTGACCCTGAGCGGCACGCTTCAGGTGCCGCGTGCCGACATCACGCCGAAAGGCCTCGGCGGCGGCGGTGTCGATGTCAGCGGCGATCAGGTGCTGATCGGCGTCGAGCTGCCGCCGAAGGAGCCCCCGCTGAAGGTGTTCGTCGCGCTGAAGCTGGCGCTCGGCAAGGCCGTGCAGATCGAGGGCTTCGGCCTCAAGACGCGGATCGAGGGTGCCGTGACCCTGACCCAGCAGCCGGCGCGCGACGCGCTCGCCAACGGCGAGCTGCGCCTGATCGATGGCCGCTACAAGGCCTACGGGCAGGATCTGAACATCGAGACCGGGCGGCTGCTGTTCAGCGGCGGCTCGGTGACGACCCCGGCGGTGGACCTGTACGCCACGCGCAAGCCGCGCGAGGACATCACCGTCGGCGTGCGCGTGCGCGGCACGCTGGCGAAGCCGACGCTGACCCTGCAATCGAGCCCGAACCTGCCGCGCGAGCAGCAGCTGAGCTGGCTGGTGCTCGGCCGTTCGCTCGAAACCAGCTCGACGCAGGACCGCAGCCTGGTGTCGAGCGCTGCACTGAGCCTCGGCCTTGGCGGCGGCGACTACGTGGCCGGCCTGCTCGGCAAGAAGATCGGGCTGGATCAGCTGTCGGTCGGCGGTGCCGCCGGCAGCGGTTCCGAAGTGGCGGCGAACGCGCAGAGCATCAGCGGTGCCCAGAGCGCCGGTGCCGGTGTCGATGCCGGCGCGCAGGCGGCGCAGCTGACGCTCGGCAAGTACCTGACGCCGCGGCTGTTCGTCAGCTACGGCATCAGCCTGTTCCAGGATGGCTACACGTTCCGGATGCTGTACACGCTCGGCCGCGGCTTCAAGCTGTCGACCGAAAGCGGCACCGCGAGCGGCGGCGATGTCATCTACACGACCGAGCGCGGCAAGAAGGCGCCCGGCACCGTCGTCAAGCCGGGTGTCGACGCCGCACCACAGGCCGGCCCGGCCCCGGACCCGACGCGCACGCCGGACGCGATTCCGGCGCCGGAACCGGTGACCGATCCGGATGCCCTGCCGGTGGCACCGAAGGCCGTGCCGTGACCGCGGCTCAGGCCGGCTGCGGCGTTGGCAGCGTTGCCGGCAGCTTGGCCTCGCGTACCGGCAGGCAGAACGCGGCGGCGATCAGCGCCAGCACCAGGTCGGCGATCCACATCCACGCGTAGTCGCCGAAGCGGCTGATCGCGATGCCGCCGAGCCAGGCGCCGAAGAAGCCGCCGATCTGGTGGCTGAGCAGCGTCAGCCCGAACAGGGTGCCGAGATGGCGCGTGCCGAACAGCTTGTCGACGAGGCCCGCCGTCGGCGGCACCGTGGCCAGCCAGGTGAAGCCGAGCGCGGCGGCGAAGGCGTAGAACGTCCACGCGGTGCGCGGCAGCAGCAGGAACAGGCCGATGAACAGCGCCCGCGCGGCATAGACCGCGGCCAGCACCGTCTTCATCCGCATCCGCTGGCCGAGGGCACCGGCGGTCAGGCTGCCGGCGATGTTGAACAGGCCGATCAGCGCCAGCGAGGTCGCCGACACCCCGGCCGGCAGGCCACACAGCGCGACCTCGCCCGGCAGGTGCGTGACCAGAAACGCGATGTGCAGGCCGCAGGTGAAGAAGCCGAGATGCAGCAGCCAGTAGCTGCGATCGCGCAGCGCGATGGCGATCTGTTCGGACAGCGTGATCGGCGCCGGCCCGCCGGCCGGCTCGGGAAGCGCGGGGCCGCCGAGCGCTCGGGCCAGCGGCAAGGCCAGCAAGGTGCTCGCCGCCATCGACCAGAGGGCCGCGACCCAGCCGAATGCCGCGATCAGCGCCTGCACGATCGGCGCGAACGCGAACTGCCCGAACGAGCCGCCGGCATTGATGAAGCCGGCCGCGAACGCCCGGCGCTCCGGCGGCAGTTGCCGGGATGTGGCGCCGATCAGGATCGAGAACGCGCCGGCCCCGGCGCCGGCCGCGCTCATCACGCCGAGCCCGAGGGTCAGCCCGAATTCCGATGGGAACAGCGCCGCCACGCCGAGGCCCGCGGCCATCAGCAGACTGCCCCAGACCACGACGGCGACCGCGCCGGCCTTGTCGGCAATCGCCCCGAACACCGGCTGCACCGCACCCCAGACGAACTGGCCGATGGCGAGCGCGAAGCTCAGCGACACCACGCCGATGCCGGTGCCGTCGACGATCGGCCGGATCAACAGGCCGAGCGACTGCCGCGCCCCCATCGTCAGCGCGAGAATCGCGGCCGCGGACAGCATCAGCAGCCAGACGGCGCGGTTGCCGGGAGAAGACGGATTCATGGGGCGCGGCGAAGGGACCGTGGGTGGCGAAATGCTAGCGCACGGCGGCTGTCCCGAACCCGAGCGGCGCGTGACGTCGGCGGCGGCGGCGAATCCGCAAGGTCCCGTCAGCGTTTCAGGAACGCTTTCAGATCGGCCAGCGTGTTGGCTTCGCGCGTCGGCTTGTCGGTGCGCCAGCGAGCGATGCGAGGGAAGCGCAGCGCGATGCCGGCCTTGTGCCGGGTGCTGGCCTGAATGCCTTCGAACGCGATCTCGAACACCTGCCCGACCTCGGCGTTCGCCGCGACGCTGCGCACCGGCCCGAACTTCTC
Source organism: Nevskia sp. (assembly GCF_021732705.1). Lineage (GTDB taxonomy): Bacteria > Pseudomonadota > Gammaproteobacteria > Nevskiales > Nevskiaceae > Nevskia. The sequence goes on from NZ_JAKFUM010000022.1 coordinate 59,828, forward strand.
GCGCGTGTGCTGCTTGATCCAGTGATCCATCTTGTTCAGCTCGGCATCGGTCAGGCCGGAATAGGCCTTGGCCACCGGCAGCAGCAGGCCTTCGCCGGGGTTCGGGCCTTCCCAGACGCCGAGCGTGTAGTCGGTGTACAGGTTGGCGCGGCGCCCATGGCCGGCCTGCGCGTAGACCAGCACGCAGTCGATGGTCATCGCCGCAAGCTTCCATTTCCACCACGCGCCGCGCTTGCGGCCGGTCTGGTAGCCGGAATCGAGCGACTTCAGCATCAGACCTTCGACGCCGCGCTCGCGGGCTTCGGCTCTCGATGCAGCCAGCGCGTCCCAGCGGTCGGCGATCACCGGTTCGGACAGCTTCAGCCGTGCCGCGGCCGTCTCCGTGACGATCGCTTCAAGCTGCGCGCGCCGCTCGGCCAGCGGCCGGCTGCGCCAGTCCTCGCCTTGCCACTCGATCAGGTCGTACGCGACGAAGGCGACGGGTGCCTCGGCCAGCAGCTTCTTCCCGACGGTCTTGCGCCCGATTCGCGTCTGCAGCTTGGCGAACGTCAGCACGGCGGTGCCGTCATGCGCGAGGATTTCGCCGTCGAGCACGGTGCCGTCCGGCAGCCGCGCCGCCACGGCCTCGATTTCCGGGAAGCGGCCGTTCAGCATTTCCTCGCCGCGCGACCACAGGAAGGTCTGCCCGGCGCGACGGATCAGCTGGCCGCGAATGCCGTCCCATTTCCACTCGGCGAGCCAGGCTTCGACCGGCCCGAGCCCGGACGGCAGGCCGGCGTCCCAGACCGCGTCCGGCGCATCCTCGATCGGGCTCGCGAGGCAGAACGGGTACGGCTGCGACGGATGGGCCTCGGCGCTGCCCGGTGCCAGCAGCGCGGCGAAGGCGTCGGCCGCGCTATTGCGATGGCACGCGAGCGAGTCGCCATCCATGGCCGGACGCTCGCGGCTGCTGCGAGCGGTGCTTGCAACGCGCAGCCACTCGCCCATCAGTCGTTGCGCGATCAGGGTTTCGTCGAGCCCGGCGTGCAAGGCCAGCGCCCGCGCCGCCAGTCCGCTGGACACGCCGACCCTGAGCGCACCCGTCAGCAGCTTGTTGAACAGGAAGCACTCGTCCAGCGGCAGTCGCGCCCAGACGTCGAGCAGCGCGGCGCGCTGCGCGTCGAGGTCGCGCTCGCGCAGGGCCAGCAGCCACGCCACCCAGTCGGCGAGCCCGCGTTCGATCATCGGCTGCGGGCGCTCGGCGCGATCGAGCAGCAGCGCCAGCGTTTCGGCCAGATCGCCGACATGCGCGTAGCACTCCTCGACGATGCCCGGTGCCAAGCCGGTCGCATCGCTGATCCAGGCGCGCAGCTGGGTTGGCGCAATCAGCCGCTTCAGCCGCTGCCCGGTCAGGAAGTACAGGCCCCAGGCCGCATCGGCGGCCGGCGCCTCGGCGAAGTACGCGCGCATCGCCTCGACCTTGGCCGAGGTGCCGCGGGTATCGTCGAGCCGGCTGTAGAGCGCGGCGAAGCGCTTCATCGTCGAAGCCGCGCCGGCTCAGTCGTCGCCGAAGCGCGGCAGGCCGTCATCGCCGCTCGTGTCCCAGTCGGCCTTGGCACTCAGCAGGTAGTGATAGTCCGGCGTGCGGCCGGCTGGCGCATCGAGCGAGCCCAGACGGATGCGGACCAGATCCGGATAGGACGCCGATTCGCTGTAGACCGGCGAGCCGCAGTTCGAACAGAACCAGCGCTGCTTGCCGGGGCTGGAGGCATAGGCCTTCAGCGCCTCGACGCCGGCGAGCAGCCGGAACTCGCTGCGCGGCACGGGGGCGTTCGCGGCAAACGCGGTGCCCGACGCCCGACGGCACATCGAGCAGTGGCACAGCCCGATACGCGACACGGGCTGATCGAATTCGTAGCGGATGGTTCCGCAGAGGCAGGCGCCAGTGGGCATCGCAGGTCTCGGGATCAGGTGGGTCCGATGCGGCGCGGCCGCCGCAGGAGCGGGATGTTATTCGCTGCCGGTGCCGCCGGCATCGGCTTCGGCAACGGCGGCGTCCGGGCTTTCGGCGGCATCCGGGACTTCGGCATCGGTCGCTGCCCCACCTTCCCCTTCGAACTTCGTCGCCAGCATCGACGCCTCGATGCCGCGCGCGGTCAGGTGTTCGATCAGGGCGTCGCCGTGGCCGTGGGTGACCAGCACGCGCCGCGCTCCGGTGTCGTCGATGGTGCGCAGCAGCGAGTCCCAGTCGGCATGGTCGCTCAACACGAAGCCACGGTCGTACGCGGCGCGGCGCTTGCCGCCGCGCACGCGCATCCAGCCGCTGGCGAAACCGGTCGAATACGGGTGGAAGCGCTTCATCCACGGCGTGCCGCCAGCGCCCGGCGGGGCCAGCACCAGTTCGCCGGCGAACGGGGTCCCCTTCTTGATGTTGGCGATGGTCTCGGTCGGCAGCATGCGGATGCCGGCGTCGCGGTAGACCTTGATCAGCCCCGGCATCGCGCCGTGGACGAAGACGCGCTCGTCGGTCAGCTGTGCCAGTTCGGCCAGCAGGCGCTGGGCCTTGCCGAGCGAGTAGCAGAACAGCACGGCAGTCTGGCCGTCGCGCTTGCAGGCCTGCCACCAGTCGAGGATTTCGACGGCGGTGTCGCGGGTGTCGGTCCAGCGGTAGATCGGCAGCGCGAACGTCGCTTCGGTGATCCAGGTGTCGCAGCGGAACGGCTCGAACGGATCGCAGCTCGGGTCCGGATCGCGCTTGAAATCACCGGACACGCCCCAGACCCGGCCGTCGTCATGCTCGATGCGGACCTGTGCGGAGCCCAGCACGTGGCCGGCCGAGTGCAGCGACACGGTGACGTCGTTGAAGCGCAGGCGCTCGCCATAGGCCAGCGGCGTGATCGCGGCCTGCCGGCCGAGGCGTTCGCGCAGCAGGCCGAGCCCGCGCGCCGCCCCCCAGTAGTGCGCGCTGCCGCTGCGGGCATGGTCGGCGTGGGCGTGCGTGATCACCGCTTTCGGCACGCCGCGCCACGGGTCGATGTGAAAATCGCCGTGCGGGCAGTACAGGCCCTCCGGCCGCACGATGACGAGATCGTTTTCCCTCATGGAAGCGTCCCTGCGGCAGTGCCCGGCCCGGCCATCCATGGCCGGGCGCGCTCCGGCGGCGAGCCGTGCTCGCCGACAACACCGTCGCGCCCTTCCGGCCGCACGATGACGAGATCGTCCGGCCTCATGCGGATACGCCCGGGCGCTGCCCGTCGAGCAGCGCCAGCAGCTTGGCCAGCGCGCCGCGATTGGCGCGCACGGCGGCTTCCCCGGCCTTGCCCATCGTGTGGCGGCGCAGGTCGTTGCCGAACAGCACGGCGGTTTCCTCGGCCAGTTGCGGCGCGTCATCGATCTGGATCGCCGCGCCGCTGTCGATCAGCAGCTTGCGCGCAGCCTCGAAGTTGAACATCGCCGGGCCGAACAGCACCGGCAGGCCGATCGCCGCCGGTTCGAGGATGTTGTGGCCGCCGATGGCGACGAGGCTGCCGCCGACGAACGCGACATCGGCCATGGCCAGGTAGAGGAACATCTCGCCCATGCTGTCACCGAGGAAAACCTGAACTTCATCAAGCGCTTGCGGGTAGCCAGACTTGTCCAGCGCGGCCAGCCGCGTGCGCCGCTCGGCCTTCAGGCCGCTGTCGACGATCTGGCGCCAGATGCCGTCGAAACGCTGCGGATGGCGCGGCACCAGCACCAGCAGGGCATCGGCATGCAGTTCCAGCAGCGCGGCATGGGCCGACAGCGCGGCCGCTTCCTCGCCTTCGTGGGTGCTGGCGGCGATCCACACCGGACGCTGGCGGCCGAAGCGCTCGCGCAGGTTCCGGCCGTGGAGGATCGGCAGGTCCGGCAGCGTCAGGTCGAACTTCAGGTTGCCGACCGCCTGCACCCGCGTGTGCGGCGCGCCGAGCGCGATGAAGCGTCCGGCGTCGGCTTCGCTCTGGGCGGCAATTGCGGTGCAGTGCGCAAGCGTCGCGGCGGCGAAGCCACGCACCGCGGAATAGCCGCGGAACGATCGGGGCGACAGCCGGGCGTTGGCAATCGTCAATGGAATCATGCGCTTGGCACATGCGGCGAACAGATTCGGCCAGAGCTCGGTTTCCATCACGATGGCGTGCCCCGGGCGCACGCGGTCGAGAAAGCGGGCGACGGCGTCCGGCAGGTCATACGGGGCATAGCTGTGGCGCACGCGGTCGCCGAAAGCGGCGGCGATGCGCGACGAGCCGGTCGGCGTGGTGGTGGTGACCCAGACCCGGCCGGCGCCGTGGCGGGCGATCAGCGCCTCGATCAGCGGCTGTGCGGCGAGTGCCTCTCCGACCGACACCGCATGCAGCCACGCGCCGATGCCGTCGGCCCTCGGGACGAAACCGAAGCGCTCGGCCAGCCGCCCGCGATAGGCCGGCAGCAGGCGGCTTTTCCACAGCAGGCGCAGCAGGACGAACGGGGCTGCGAGGTACAGCAGGACGGTGTACAGGGCTCTCACGTCGACAAGCATGGGGGGCGATGCCGAGGCGTGCAACGCTAAACTCCCGCGATGACTCCGACCGACCCGTCCGCGCCACTGCCGCGCGCCCTGCTGCACCCGCGCTGGTGGTTGGCCTGGGCGCTGTTCGGCATCGGCCGGGCCTTGTGCTGGCTGCCGGTCGGCACGCTGCTGGCGATCGGCTCCGGGCTCGGCTGGCTGGTCTGGCGGCTGCTGCCGAGCCGCCGCCGCATCGTCCGGATCAACCTTCGGCTGTGCTTCCCGACGATGGACGAAGCGACCATCGTGCGGCGGGTCGAAGGCCACTTCCGGGCGCTGGGCATGGGCCTGTTCGAGACCCTGCTGGCGTGGCTGGCGCCGGACGACAAGCTGCGCGACCGCATCGAGCTGCGCGGCGTCGAGCATCTGGATGCCGCGGCGGCGGATGGTTCCGGCGTGCTGCTGCTGACCGGTCACTTCACCACGCTCGAAATCGCCGCGCGGGCGATCTGCCTTGCCCACCGGCCGTTCCATGCGATGTACCGGCCGGCCGACAACCCGTTCGTCAACTGGTGGATGCATCGCTGGCGCGAACAGCGGTCCGGCCGCCCGGCGCTGCCGAAGGACGATCTGAAAAGCCTGCTGCGGGCGCTGCGCACCGGTGGCGCGGTCTGGTACGCGCCGGATCAGACGCTCGACGTGCCGGGCGCGATCTTCGTGCCGTTCTTCGGCGTGCCGACCCTGACCCTGACCGCGACCACGCGGCTGGCGCAGCTCGGCCGCTGCAAGGTCGTGCCGTTCTTTCCGGAGCGCATCGACGGCCGCTATGTCGTCACCATGGGCCCGGCGCTGGACCAGTTCCCGAGCGGTGACGACGAAGCCGACACCGTGCGCGTCACGGCCCTGCTCGAAGCCGCGATCCTGCGCTGCCCCGAGCAGTATTTCTGGACCCACCGCCGGTTCAAGTACCGGCCACCCGGCGCGCCCGATGTCTACGCCCGCTGAGCCGATGCCGGACGTCGCTATCGACGACGCAACCGTCCGCATCGACGTGATCAACCCCTGGGGCCGCGATGCGCGGGTCGACTGGCGTGGCGGACTGACCGCGCCCGGCGCGCCGGGTCATCCGCCGATCAACTACTGGGCCTGGGCGGCTGCGACTGGCGGCGAGTTCCACCAGCGGCCGGAAACGGTCACGACGGCGCCGGACGCCGTCGTCGTGCTGCTGCGCTGGCGCGGGCTGGCCAACCTGCGCGCAGTGCGGCAGCTGAAGTCGCGCGGGCTCACCGTGTTCGTCAGCTGGAAGGAAAGCGGGGCCGCGCAGATCGCGCAGCAGTTGCGCTGGCCGTGGATGCGCTGGCTGCACCGCCGGGTGCTGGCCGCCGCCGATGGCGCGTTCGCGACGACCGAGCCCGGCAGCCGGCATTACCTCGACTATGGCCTGCCGCCCGCCCGTGTGCATGCGGTGCCGACGCCGTATGCCTTCGATGAACCGGGCTGGGATTTCTCGCAGCCGGATGCGGCGCGCAGTGGCGTGATCGTCGGCACCCGGCAGTTCGACGTGCCGTCGCGCCGTCATGCCGAGGCGCTGCAGCTCGCCGGCCGCGTCGCCCGCGCCGCGAACTGCCGGCTGACCGTGTTCAATCTCGATGGCCCGGCCGGCCGCGCCCGGGTGCAGGCGCTGACCGGCGAGATTCCGGCCGGCATCCGCTGGATCGAGCAGCGGCTGGCCTATCCCGATTTCCTGCGGGAGATCGCCGCGCATCGGCTGGTGCTGCAGCGCGATGCCGGCTGGGTGCCGGGGCAGATCGCCGGCGATGCGCTGCTGTGCGGCATCGTCAATGTCGGCGGCAACGGCGCGGTGCAGCGGCTGGCGTTCCCGGAATTCGCCGAGCCGGAGTGCAGCGAGGCCGCGCTGGAAGCGGCCGCGATCCGGCTGCTGACCGATCTACCGGCGTGGCGCGAGGCCGCGCAGGGCGCCCGCGTGCGCGCGCAGCATCTGGGCCTTAGCTTCGCGTCTAGCCGCGCGCGGCTGGCGGCGGTGGTTCGGGCGACTAACGCGTTGGCGGCGGCGGCATCGCGCTGAGCGCCTCGATCACCCGGGCCACGGTCACCGTCAGCGGCCGCGCGCGGTCGATCGTCGTCGGTGCGTCGGCATTGCACAGCCAGACCTGATTCCGGCCGAACGCGCCGGTGATCTGCGGCAGGGTCGGGCCGTACAGCGACAGGCCCGGCGTCGCCAGGGCGGCGGCCAGATGCATCAGCCCCGTGTCGACGCCGATGACGCGCTCGGCATGGGCGATCCAGCCGGCGATCGCGGTCAGCCCGAGCTTCGGCAGCACGCGGCTGCCCGGGGCGGCGGCGGCGATGGCATCGGCATCGGCGCGTTCGCCGTCGTTGCCCCACGGCAGCACCGGCGTCAGGCCGGTGGCGACGAGATGCCGCGCCAGCGCCTGCCAGTGCGCGAGCGGCCAGCGCTTGGTCGGCCAGGTGGTGCCGTGCAGCAGCAGCGCGTACGACGCGTCGAGGTCCGGGCGCGGGAAGCGCTGGCGGTCGACGCCGGCATCCGGCGCGGTCGCGAGATCGTCCGGCAGCGCGTAGCCGAGTGCCGCGGCGAACAGCCGGCGGGTGCGGGTGACGGCGTGTTCCGCGCCGTGGCGCGGCACCGGCAGGCGGCGGTCGTAGAACAGCGAGGCCAGCGGTTCGCGCGCCGAATGCCAGTCCGGTCCGGCGCTCGGGCCGTCGGCGCGGCTGGCGAGGAAGGCACTTTTCACCAGGCCTTGCGCGTCCAGCACGAGGTCGTACCGGGTTTCGCGCAGCGCCGAGCGGAAACGCGACCAGTCGCCATTGCGGATCGTGGCCAGCGGCGCCTTGCGCCAGCGCCGCAGCTCGCACGGGATCACCCGACGGACCGCGGGGTGCCAGCCCGGAATCTCGCTGAACGCGCGTTCCGACAGCCAGTCGATCGCGAGTCCCGGTCGCGCGCGGGCGGCATCGGTGATCGCCGGCAGCGTGTGGATCAGATCGCCGAGCGAAGAAGTTTTGACGACAAGCAGGGACATGACGGCAATCGCGGCGGGAATCGGGGCATTTTTACAGGGATTCGACCGACGGTCGGCTCCGTTCTAGCTGATATATTTCGCTCCGCCGCGGGGCACGCGAGACGTGCGGGCAATCGGGCGACCGGTTCGGGAACACCCCGAACCGCGCGTGGATATTCATTCGGAATTGAATTCTGGCAGGGGCACGGCGTGAATCGGACAGTACGCAGCAGCGCGGCAATCTTGATGGCAGCGGTCGGTTTCGCCTTTTATGCGCAGGCCGCCACGCCAATTGAAGAAACGCAGAGCCTGATCAGTCAGGGCGATCTCGACGGCGCGCTGAAGCGCATCGACCGCTTCCTCGCCAGCAGCCCGCAGGACGCCGAAGGCCGCTTCACCCGCGCGCTGATCCTGGTCAAGCAGAACAAGACCAACGACGCGATCAAGGCCTTCACCGACCTGACCCGCGACTACCCGCAGATTCCCGAGCCGTACAACAACCTCGCGGTGCTGTACGCACAGGCCGGCGACTACGAGAAGGCACGCGATGCGCTCGAAGCCGCGCTTGCCACCAACCCGAGCTATGCCACGGCCCACGAGAACCTCGGCGACATCTACGCCGCGCTCGCCGGTGCGGCGTACAACCGCGCGCTGGCGCTGGATGGCTCGAATCAGGCGACGCGCTACAAGCTGTCGCTGCTCAGCGGCATCAATGCCGGTCCGGGTGCGGTGAAGGCCGCCGCCGCCGCGCCGCCGGCCGCGGCACCCGCCGTCGCGGCGGCACCGGCACCGGCCCCTGCCGCTGCGGCGCCGGCACCGGCGGCGGCAACCCCCGCGGCCGTGCATGACGCCGTGGTCAAGGCGCTCGATGGCTGGGCGCTGGCGTGGTCGAACCGCAATGTCGATGGCTACCTCGCCGCGTACTCGCCGGAGTTCAAGCTGGATGGCGGCCTCGGCTTCGCCGAATGGCAGGCCCAGCGCCGCGTGCGCATCGGCAAGGCCAAGTCGATCGCGGTGGCGGTGATCGATCCGGACGTGCAGACGATCGACGCCAACCGCGTGCGCGTCAGCTTCACCCAGGATTACCAGTCGGACACGATCTCGGACAAGGTCGTGAAAGTCGTCGAACTGACGCAGAGCAACGGAAGCTGGAAGATCACCCGCGAATCCATTCGCTGACAGGCGCGCGACGGCTCGTGAATGATCGCGGCGCGCGGCGCCGGTTGGCCGCCGCGCTTCTGGCCTGGTTCACCAGTGTCGGTTTCCTGAATCTGGCGCAGGCCGCGGACACGGCGGCCACCGCCGGCGTCGATCATCCGGAAGCCCGTCTTGCCGCCGCGATCGACGCGATGCAGGACGGCCGCTACGCCATCGCCACCGAAACCCTGCGCAAGCTACTGAAGGACCAGCCGAATTTCCGGCTGGCGCAGCTGCTGTACGGACAGGCGCTGGCGCTGCGGTCCGGTGCCTGCATCGGCTCGCCGCTGGCCGATGACGAAGACCCGAAGCTGCGCGACCTGCTCGCCGAGTACCGCGTTCGCCATGACAGCCAGCGCGCGCTGCCGCCGCCGGGCCAGGTGCCGGCGATGCTCTTGAAGCTGTCGGACGAGCTGCGGCATGCCGTGGTCGTCGACCTGTCGAAAGGCCGCACCTACGTCATCGAGAACGACCACGGCAGCCTGCGCACGATCCGCAACTTCTATTCGGGCATCGGCCGCAGCGGCTTCGGCAAGCAGAGCGAAGGCGATCTGCGCACGCCGGTCGGCATCTACCGGATCACCGGCTGGATGAGCGATGACGCGCTGCCGCCGCTGTACGGCGCCGGCGCGCTGCCGCTGAGCTATCCGAATTCCTGGGATCGGGCGCTCAGCCGCACCGGCGGCGGCATCTGGCTGCATGGCGTGCCGCCGGAAACCTACGTTCGCGCGCCGCGGTCCAGCGAAGGCTGCGTGACCTTCGCCAACGGCGATCTGCTGGCGCTGCGGCAGCTGGTGACGGTGGGCGGGGCGATCAGCGCCACGCCGGTGATCCTCGCCGACAGCGTCGACTGGCAGCCGGCGGCGAAGCTGGCCGGCGATCGCGAGCGCCTGACCCGCACGATCGAGGGCTGGCGCAGCCGCTGGGCGGCACTCGATACCGAGGCCTATCTCGATCACTACGCGAAGGATTTCCGCACCGACGACGGCCTCGACAAGGCCGCGTTCACCGATTACAAGCGCAAGGTCAATGCCGGCAAGCGCCGGATCGAGGTCGGCGTCGACGATCTGAGCCTGTTCGCCTATCCCGGCGAGCCGGGGCTGGTGCTTGCCCAGTTCATGCAGAACTACCGCAGCGACAACTTCACCTCCAGCTCGCGCAAGGACCAGTACTGGCGCCGGCAGCCGGACGGCCAGTGGAAGATCGTTCGCGAGCTGAATCGCTGAGGCCGGCGGCACCGGCAGCACGAAAGCACCGCCGGTCACCGGCTATCCTCCGTGCACAGCCGTCGTGGCACGGCCGACCGGAGCAGTGACGCATGACCATGGACGCGATCGAGTACCGCATCGAAGGCGACGACCTGCAGTTCGTCGAGATCCGGCTGGAACCCGGCCAGTGTGCCGTCGCCGAGCCGGGCGCGATGATGTACATCGACGACGGGATCGAGATGAGCACCGAGCTCGGCGATGGCAGCCGCCGCGCCTCGAACTTCTTCAGCCGCCTGTGGCGCGGCGTCCGCCGCAAGTTCAGCGGCGAATCGCTGTTCAGCGCCATCTTCGAGAACACCGCCACGACGCCGCGACGGGTCGCGATTGCGGCCGCCTCGCCCGGACAGATCGTGCCGATCGACCTGCGCGCCGTCGGCGGCGAGCTGATCTGCCAGGCCGGGGCCTATCTGGCAGCCGCGCGCGGGGTCGAGATCGGCGTGGCGCTGCAGAAGCGCCTGCGCGTCGGCTTCCTCGGCGGCGAGGGCTTCATCATGCAGAAGCTGACCGGCGATGGCATCGCCTTCGTCCACGCCAGCGGTGCCTTGACCCAGATGCAGCTGGCACCCGGCCAGAGCCTGCGCGTCGACACCGGCTGCCTCGTGGCGCTGCAGACCTCGGTGCGCTACGACATCCAGTACGCCGGCCGCGTGAAGACCGCGCTGTTCGGCGGCGAAGGCCTGTTCTTCGCCCAGCTGACCGGGCCCGGCACGGTCTGGCTGCAGTCGATGCCGCTGAAGCGCCTGAGCCGCACGATGCTGGGCTCGGCGATGGCGGCCGGCCGCCCGGCCGGCGCGCTCGGCATCGTCTATGTCATCGTCATCGGCATCATCGTGCTGGTCAACATCCTGCGCAGCGGCGGAGTGTGAATCGCATGAATGGACGTTTCGCCGCGCGCTTGTACGCCCCGCACCTGCCATCGGCCGGTATCGCAGTCGACGCCACCTTCGTCGGCAACCGCCTGCATGTCGATGGCAGCGACGCGCATCAAGTCGATGCCAACGCGATCACCGTGCACATCGGCGGCTTCGATCACGACCAGCTGCAGCTGTGCTGGACCTCGACGCACGGCCACGCCGCCGTGCAGTGGGCGTTGACGCCGGTTGACGCCGCGGCGCTGGCCACGGCGCTCGGCACCGCACCGGCGGCGCTGGAACCGGCGCTGCGCAAGTTTCGTCGCCGCGGCCAGCGCATGAGTGCCAAGTGGTGGCTGCTCGGCGGCACTGCTGCCACGCTGGTGCTGGCGATCGTCGCGGCCTGGTGGAGCTACGGCGCGCTGCTGGACTGGGCCGCGAGCCGGGTGCCGCCGGAGGTCGAAGCGAAGCTCGGCGAAGCCACGGTTTCCGAGCTGCGCAAGGCCGGCAGGCTGATCGACAAGGGGCCCGCAGTCGATGCCGTGACCGAAATCGGCGGCAAGCTCACCGCCGGCTCGCGCTACCAGTACCACTGGGCCGTGCTGGATGAGGCCAGCATCAACGCGTTCGCCGCGCCCGGTGGCCATGTCGTCGTCCATCGCGGGCTGATCGAGGCGGCGAAGACGCCGGAGGAACTGGCCGGCGTGCTCGCGCACGAGGTGCAGCACATCGAACAGCGCCATACCCTGAAGGCCATGATGAACGGCGTGGGCTGGGCCGCGCTGTCGACCGCCGTGCTCGGCGATGTCAGCGCCATGGTCGGCGTGCTCGCGTATCAGGTCGGCACCTTGAGCTACAGCCGCGATCTGGAAGCCGAGGCCGATCGCCTCGGGCTGGCCGCGCTGGTCAAGGCCGACATCGCGCCCGGCGGCATGGTCGATTTCTTCCGCACGCTCGAGCAAGAGGGCGAGAAGGGCGGCACCGCAGCCCCGATCGCGCTGCTGTCGAGCCACCCGGCCACCGACAGCCGCATCGCCGCGATCGAGGCCGACATCGCCCGGTTGCCGGTGAAGACCTATCCGCCGCTGGCCATCGACTGGTCGGCGGTGCAGGGCAGCCTCGGCGACGACAAGGCCGATTCCGCCGCCGCCGAATGACGGCCGCCGGCCGGGAGCCGGTTGAATCAACCGCGTTCAGCGCAACATAGCGAGGTCCTTCTCGTGGATTCACGCCTTGTCCCGCCCCATGCGCCGCACGCCCGATACTGGTGACACCGCCGGCGAAGCCGTCATCGAACCCTCGCTGAGCAAGGCGCTGGTGATGCTGAAGCCGTATCTGGCGGAGTTCCCGGGGCGGCTGGCCCTGGCGCTCGGCTTGCTGTTCATCGCCAAGATCGCCGGCGTCTGGCTGCCGCAGCTGATGAAGCAGCTGGTCGACGGCCTGACGCCGAAGGAAGGCCTGGTGCTGGTGGTGCCGGCCGCGCTGCTGCTGGCCTACGGCGCATTCCGCTTCCTGAACGTGCTGCTCGGCGAACTGCGCGATCTGGTGTTCGGCAAGGTCGCCGAGCGCGCGCAGCGGCGGGCCGCGCTGAGGGTGTTCGAACACCTGCACCGGCTCGATCTGGAGTTCCACCTGTCGCGCCGCACCGGGGCCCTGAGCCGCGACATCGAGCGCGGCGTCGACGGCATCAGCTTCCTGCTGCGCTTTCTGACCTTCAACATCGTGCCGACGCTGTTCGAGATCGCGCTGGTCGCCGCCATCCTGTGGAAGCAGTACGACGGCCGGTTCGCGGCGATCGCGGCATTGTCGGTCGTGATCTATGTCGGCTTCTCGGTCTGGGTCACCGAGTGGCGCACGAAGTTCGTCCGCGCCGCCAACACCATGGATTCGAAGGCCAACACCCGCGCTATCGATTCCCTGCTGAACTACGAGACGGTCAAGTACTTCGGCAACGAACGCTGGGAAGCCGACCGCTACGACGACAGCATGGCCGCGTGGGAAAAGGCGACCTCGCAGAACCGCATGTCGCTGTCGGCGCTGAACACCGGGCAGGCGCTGATCGTCGCCGGCTCGATCACCGCGATGATGTGGCTGGCGGCGTCGCAGGTGACCCTGGGCGAGATGACGGTCGGCGGTTTCGTCGCGGTCAACGCCTACATGATCCAGCTGTTCGTGCCGCTGAACTTCCTCGGCTTCGTCTACCGCGAGATTCGCCGCGCGTTGACCGACATGCAGAAGATGTTCGGCCTGATCGACCAGCCGCCGAAGATCCGGGACCAGCCGGACGCCGCGACCCTGACCATTCCGCGCGGCGTGGCCAGCGCCGAGATCCGCTTCGACGACGTGCGCTTCGCCTACAGCGCAGCGCGGCCGATCCTGCGCGGCGTCAGCTTCACCATCGCGCCCGGCCGGAAGCTGGCGGTGGTCGGCGCCAGCGGCGCCGGCAAGTCGACCCTGGCGCGCCTGCTGTTCCGCTTCTACGACCCGGACGGCGGCGCCATCACCATCAACGGCACCGACCTGCGCGCGATGACGCAGGACAGCCTGCGCCGGATGATCGGCGTGGTGCCGCAGGACACGGTGCTGTTCAACGACAGCATCGAATACAACATCGCCTACGGCCGGCCGGGCGCCAGCCGGGCCGACGTCGAGCGCGCCGCCAAGCTGGCCCATCTCGATGGGTTCATCGCCCGGCTGCCACAGGGCTACGACACCCAGGTCGGCGAGCGGGGCCTGAAGGTCTCCGGCGGGGAGAAGCAGCGCATCGCCATCGCCCGCGCGCTGCTGAAGGATCCGCCGATCCTGATCCTCGACGAGGCAACGTCGTCGCTGGACTCGGCCGCCGAGGCCGCGATCCTCGACGCGCTGCATGCGGCGACCGAACGGCGGACGACGCTGGTGATCGCCCACCGCCTGTCGACGATCACCGACGCCGACACGATTCTCGTGCTTGATCAGGGACTTGCCGTCGAGCAGGGGAGCCACGCCGAGCTGCTTGCGCTAGGAGGGTCCTATGCGCGATTGTGGAATTTGCAGCTGCGCGAAGGCATCACGGCGACGGCGACCTGATGGCGGCGTCGCCGGCAGCGCAGTCGGCCGCCATTGGCTTCGGCCGGCGCCGCTGAAAATCCCGAGCCGCCGGCCGAGTCTCGCGTCCGCGCGATAACTTGCAAACATGAACAAGTTTTAACGATATTTCATCGAGTGCCGTCAAAAACCACACTTTCCGAATAATACGGTGTCAGGACATCATGTTTGACCGTTCGTCAGAAACTCCAGTGCGCCGATAACGAGGCATTTTCGTAGAGTATTTTGACTAGCGGGCGACGCGTGGGGAGTTTCGCTCTCTACAGTGCGGTCATGAGCCGTATGCCCTCCAGAGCCCTCTCGACGCTGCCGCCTTCGTGCGCGGCCCGCGAGTGCCCGTGGCCGAACGACGGCGGGGCCGCGCGATGAGCGCCAAGGCCGGTTTCAGCGCCAATCCCAAGGTCGTCAGCCTGCTGCGCGGCAAGCCCAAGGCCAGCGACGCGACGGTGCAGCTGGTTGAATCGCTGAAAGCGCAGGTGATCGATGCCCTGCGCGATCGCCTGAACGTGATGTTCGACGGCGCCGACGATCTGCTGTTCGAGTTTGCCGAACGCGCCAGCAACAACAACGACCGCCGCCTGTTCTTCGACACCATGCGAGCCGTTCGCCTGGGCCGCAAGAACATGCTGACGCAGTTCTGCGATGCCTACGGTGCCAGCTTCGGTGCCGCGCCGACGCCGAGCATCACGCCGATCTCCGCGCGCGTCGAGGAAGAAGACCTGTCGCTGCAGAAGACCGAATCGGTCGAGCTGACGATCGCCGTGTCGAACATGGCGACCAAGGCCGAGGGTCTCTACAAGCAGACGCTGTGGGAAATCAGCGGCCGGGTGAAGTCGCTGATCGACGACTATCAGGCCCCGATCTCGCCCGAAGCATTGGCGCCGGCGACGATCTGCAAGGCCTTCCGCGATGCCGCCGAAGCGCTGAACATCGAATTCGCGGTCGAACTGGTGGTGTTCAAGCTGTTCGACCGGCTGGTCATCAGCGAACTGAACGATCTGTACACGCGGATCCTGCACTTCCTGAAGCAGAGCGGCGTGCGCGCCGCCGCCACCGGTTTCGTGCAGGGCAGCCGCCCCGGCCTCGGCGCGCCGAACGATGCCGGTTTCGAAGACAGCGTCGAAGCGCCGTCGTCGGTTCCGCCGTCGCTGCAGGCGCCGTCGCCCGCACCGGGTTTCAGCGGCGCCCGCGGTCCGGCACCGCTGTCCGGCGGGCCGGCGCGCGAGGCGGCACAGGAATTCCGGGCCCCGGTCGGGCTCGCGGCGTCGATGATGATGTCGCCGTCGCTCGATCCGCAGACCTTGGCCAGCCTGCAGCGCATCGGCGCGGTGCCGCCGAATCTCGCGACCTACAGCAACGCCAGCCTCGCGGCCGACCTCGCCGCAGCGGCGCAGGGTCAGGTCATCGTCGGCTGGACACCGCGCCAGACCACGGCCTACGTGCAGCGCGCCAGCCTCGTCGGCCACATGTTCAACGACATCCTGGCCGACCAGCATCTGCCGAACGCGCTGCGCACGCAGTTCGACGGCCTGCGCATGTCGACGCTGAAGGTCGCGCTGAAGGACATCGCGTTCATCTCCGATCCGGATCACCCGGTTCGCAGCCTGATCAACGAGCTGGCGACGATGGCGTCGACCGCGCGCGCCGGCGGCCCGGCGCACATGGAGCGCATTGCCGAGCTGGTGGCGCAGATCCAGAAGCAGTTCGACATCGCCGCCGAATCGCTGCGCAAGCCGCCGCCGGAAATCGAGCTGGTCGGCACCGATCAGGCCGAGCGTTTCATCGAGCAGCAGATGGCGCAGGCTTCGCAGCGCCGGCAGGCCATCGTCAAGAAAGTACGCCGGATCATCGCCGAGGAACTTCAGTTGCGCACGCGCGGCACCACCGTCACCGACGACGTTCGGCCGCTGCTGAACTCGCTGTGGGCACCGATGATGGCGATGCACCTGCTGCATCACGGCCCGGAAAGCGCGGAATGGAAGCGCGGCATGGCGCAGCTCGACCGCGTGCTGCAGATGCTCGACCCGGCGCGTGAGGAACTGCGCGGCGAACCATCGGTGCGCGGCCTGCGTGCCGAGCTGGAATCCGAGTTCACCGCCGTCGGCCTCGCGTCCGGCCGCGTCGCCGAAGCGCTCGATGGCTTCGAGCGGGCGCTGAAGCTGATCAAGCCGGGCCTGCCGGTGCCGGACCCGGCGCTCGACAATCTGGCGCCGCCGGTGAACCTGCACGTGCCGTCGGCCGCCGGTGCGCCGGAAGGCGCGAGCGAACTGCTGGAGCAGCTGATCCAGCCGGGGGCGTGGTTCCTGATCCACGACCCGGATCGCGGCGAAAGCCGCTGGATGAAGGCCGTGGCGTATTACGCCGGCCTCGATTGCGCAGCGTTCGCGGAGTTCAACGGCAGCAACACGCTGCTGCTGAAGTCGCGGATGCTGCTCGACGATCTGCTGGCCCGCCGCACGGTGCCGGTCGATCTCGGCCCGACGGCGCGCGGCGCGCTCGACCGCTATCTGGCGCGCGCAGCCTGAGCAGCCGGGCAACGCCCGGCACGCGTGGACGGCGGTTTCCCGGATCCATCACCGGCATCTCGGCCGCCGTGATGGCCGGGTCGGCGGCATGGCGAATCCCCGGAATTCGAGATTTCCGTGGTCGCAGCCTTCCCGGAACCCGACTTTTGCACTAACTTGATGCACAGCGGCGGCTCAAGGCTCGAAGCGATTTTCGGGTCGGCACGCGGCATCGATTCCATCCCCATGCTCAGTCTTGGCTCGCTCGATTTGAAGCAGCGCATCGCCACGCGTCTCGTGACGCCGGAAATCGAAGCGCTGGTCGCCAGCATTCCGAAACCGCTCGGCAGCTTTGGCTACGACCCCTGGGGCTACAACGAAGACACGTTCAAGGTCGCGCTCGGCGCCGCCCGGCTGCTGTACGACCACTACTTCCGCGTCACCGCGCACGGCCTCGAGAACATTCCGAGCGAAGGCCGCGTGCTGATCGTCGGCAACCACAGCGGCCAGCTGCCGATGGATGGCGCGCTCGTGGGCGTTGCCGCGGCCACCAATCCGTTCGGCCCCCGGCTCGCGCGCGCGATGATCGAGCGCTTCTTCCCGACCGTGCCGTGGCTCGGCAACTTCCTGAATGCGCTCGGCGGCGTCATCGGCGATCCGGTGAACTGCTCGAAGATGCTGGACATGGACGAAGCGATCATCGTCTTCCCGGAAGGCGTGCGCGGCTCCGGCAAGCTGTACAAGAAGCGCTATCAGCTGCAGCGCTTCGGCAACGGCTTCATGCATCTGGCGATGAACCATCGCGCGCCGATCGTGCCGGTCGGCATCGTCGGCTGCGAGGAAACGATGCCGGCGCTGGCCAACCTGTCACCGATCGCCAAGCTGCTCGGTCTGCCGTATCTGCCGATCGTCCCGAGCCTGCTGCCGCTGCCGGCGCGGGTCTATCTGAATTTCGGCAAGCCCATGCATTTCTCCCCCGCGGCCAGCGAGGCCGAAGTGACCGAACGCGTCGAGGACGTGAAGGCGGAACTTCGCACGCTGATCCAGGCCGGCCTCGCCGAGCGCACGAGCATCTACTGATGGCGACCAAGACCTCCACCCGCAAGTCGGCCGAAGCGAAGAAGACCGTGCTGGTCACCGGCGCCGCCGGCTCGCTCGCGAAGCGCGTGATCGCGAAGCTGCACGGGCGCTACAACGTCATCGCCGTCGATTTCCGGCGCAAGGTCGAGACCGACGCCGGCATTCCGAGCTACCTCGTCGAACTGCACAAGCGCGGCTTCGAGGACATCTTCGCCGAGCACCGGATCGACGCGGTGATCCACATCGGCCGCATCTTCGCGCACGAGAAGACGCGGCAGCAGCGCTACAACGCCAACGTGCTGGGCTGCAAGAAGCTGCTCGAGCTGTGCCGCAAGTACAAGGTCGGCCAGGTGATCATCCACTCGACCTACTTCGTCTACGGCGCCAGTGCCTACAACCCGGCGCTGATCGACGAGGACGCGCCGCTGAAGGCCAGCGAGGTGACGCAGGATCTGGTCGATTCGGTGGAGCTCGAAAGCCTCGCCAACATCTACCTGTGGAAGCACCCGGAGCTGAACATCACGATCCTGCGCCCGTGCAACGTGCTGGGGCCGGGCGTGCGCAACAGCATGTCGATCCTGTTGTCGCGCAGCCTGGTGCCGGTGCTGCTCGGCTTCTCGCCGCTGATGCAGTTCCTGCATGTCGACGACATGTCCGAGGCGATGGTGCTGGCGTTCGAGCAGAACAAGCCGGGCATCTACAACGTCGCCCCGGACGATTACGTGCCGTATCAGGAAGCCGTGAACCAGTGCGGCTGCCGCAAGCTGCCGGTGTTGAGCGTGCCGCCGAGCCTGCCGAAGCTGGTGGCGACGATGCTGAACTGGAACGCCTTCTTCCCGCCGTACCTGATCAACTATTTCAAGTACCCGGTGATCCTCGACGGCCAGCGCTTCCGCGATACCTTCGGCTGGAAGCCGCGCCGTAACCTGAACGACATCTTCACCTACTACCGCAAGCAGAAGCTGGTCGCGACCGGCTGAGGCAGCGCCCGACGGTGCGGCAGCGGACAGACGTGCGTCGCCCGCGGCGCGATTCGATGCGGCTTGCGGGGCGGCTATCGACCGGCGCGGCAAATGCAATGAAACGGATGGTCGCGGCCGGCGGTCACATCGGTATGCTGCGAGCACCATCCCCACGTCCACCGGAGTCTCCATGAGCAAGGACAAGTCGAAATCCAAGTCGAAGGCCGACAAGGCCGCCGCCGGCCCGTCGTCCGGCATCGACATCGGCATCGGTGAAGTCGACCGCGCCGCCATCGCCCACGGCCTGTCGCGCCTGCTGGCCGATGAGTACACGCTGTACCTGAAGACCCACAACTTCCACTGGAACGTGACCGGTCCGATGTTCAACACGCTGCACCTGATGTTCGAAGGCCAGTACACCGAAGCCGCGCTGGCGGTCGATCTGGTTGCCGAACGCATCCGCGCGCTCGGCTTCCCGGCACCGGGCACCTATGCCCAGTACGCCAAGCTGTCGAGCATCGAGGAAGACGAAGGCGTGCCGCCGGCGATGGAGATGGTCAAGAAGCTGGTCAAGGGCCACGAGGCCTGCGCCCGGACTGCCCGGTCGGTGTTCCCGCTGGCCGACAAGGCCAGCGACGAGCCGACTGCGGACTTGCTCACACAGCGCCTGCAGTTGCACGAAAAGACCGCGTGGATGCTGCGCTCGCTGCTCGAATGACCGGGCGCGGGAAGCCGTAAAATGACAAGGCCGACGGGAAGTCGGCCTTTTTCTTGCTCGCTGCAGATCATGGCAACCGTTCCGCTACTGTCCGTCCGTCGCCTCCGGGTCCACTACCCGAAACGCGGCCTGCTGCCATGGAACCGCCCGGGGCTGGTCCGGGCCATCGACGATCTGCATTTCGACCTGCAGCCGGGCGAGACGCTCGGCATCGTCGGCGAGTCAGGCTGCGGCAAGTCCACGCTCGCGCGGACGCTGGTCGGCCTGCAGGCCGCCACCACCGGCTCGATCCGCTACGGCAATCAGGAGTTGATCGGCCTGAGCCGGCAGGACTGGAAGCCGCTGCGCCACGAGATCCAGCTGGTCTTCCAGGATCCGCTGGGCTCCTTGAGCCCGAAGATGAAGGTGGCCGACATCATCGCCGAGCCGCTGAAGGCGCTGATGCCGCAGCTCGGCGCCGAGCAGCGCCGGGCCAAGGCGCTGGCGCTGATGGAGCGCGTCGGTCTGGGCCCCGAGATCGCCGATCGCAAGCCGGCCGAGCTGTCCGGCGGGCAGGGCCAGCGCGTCGGCATCGCCCGCGCGCTGATCGTCGAACCGAAGCTGCTGATCTGCGACGAGCCGGTGTCCGCGCTCGATGTCTCGATCCAGGCCCAGATCGTCAACCTGCTGGCCGATCTCGCGCGCGAACGCCAGCTGGCGATGATCTTCATCGCCCACGATCTGGCCGTGGTCCGGCAGCTGTCGAACCGCGTGCTGGTGATGTATCTCGGCAAGGTCATGGAGCAGGGCCGCGCCGAGGATGTCTACGCCCGGCCGCGCCATCCGTACACTCGCGCGCTGCTCGAAGCGGCGCCGGTGATCGATCTCGACGCCGTCACCACTGCCGCTGAGGAAGCCGGCGGCGAGGCGAGTGCCGACCGCCCGGCACCGGCCGTCAAGCGCAAGCGCCGACGCCTGCTCGGCGGCGATTCGCCCGATCCGGCGCAGCCGCCGATGGGCTGCGTGTTCCACCCGCGCTGTCCGCTGGTCGAACACGCTTGCGTGCAGGCCGTGCCGCTGCTGCGGCGGGTCGACGGCGAGCAGTACGCCGCCTGCCATTTCGTCGCGGCCGGCGGCTGAGCGTCGTCAGCGCCGCGTGCTCAGCATGCGCGCTGCCATCGGGCAACCCGCGGCGTCCGGCAAGGCCTGCAGGCCGGTGACGACGCCGTCCTGGTCGGCGGCCGAGCGGTTCTGGCTCAGCTTGCGCTTGCCGACGATGCGGCTGATCACGACTTCGATGCCGACGATCGCGCTGATCAGCTTGCGCGTGTAGTCGGCCGGCGCATCGGCCATCCGCCACGGCTCGGCGAAGCCTGCCTCGTGCGCGGTGGTCAGCGCGTCCAGCTGCGCGTGCAGCCAGTCGGCGTCGTCGACGATCTCGAGCGTGCCGTGGACATGCACGGCCTCGTAGTTCCAGGTCGGCACCACGCGCGGATCGCGCGCCTTGCTGGCGTACCACGACGGCGAGACGTAGGCATCGACACCAGCGAACACCAGCAGGGTCTCGACCTCCGGCCGGAAGCGCTGCCAGATCGGATTGGCCCGGGCGACATGGCCGCGCAAGGTGCCGAGGCGCGAGGCCTCGGCATCGAGCAGCATCGGGATGTGGTTGGCGTCGAGGCCGTCAGCGGTCAGCGTGACGATCGTCGCCAGCGGCCGCGCCCGGATCAGCGCGTGCAAGGTCGCCAGATCGGGCTCGGCGAACTGCGCCGGCACGTACATCGATTGGATCTCAGCGGCAGTTCGGCTTCTTGCCGCTGGCGCGCGCCTGCTGGTAGACCGGCAGATCCTGCGGCAGCCGCGCTTCAATTTGGCGGATGCGGGTTTCGTCCGACGGATGGCTCGATGCGAACTCCGGTGGCTTCTCGCCGCCGACGCGCGCCATGTTCCGCCACAACTCCGCCGCCTGAGACGGATCGAAGCCGGCCTTGGCCATGTAGTCGAGGCCGAGCAGATCGGCTTCGCTTTCATGCGTGCGCGAGAACGGCAGCAGCACGCCGTACTGGGCGCCGACGCCGAGTGCCGACATCAAGGCGCCGCCGCCGGCGCCACCCCCGACGATGACATTGGCGAGGCCGAGGCCGAGATCGGTGACCTGCTGCTGCGACACGCGCTCGTTGGAATGGCCGGCGATGACATGCGCCACTTCATGGCCGATGACGGCCGCGAGCTGGTCCTGCGTCTTGGTCACCGCCAGCAGCCCGGTGTAGACGCCGATCTTGCCGCCGGGCAGCGCGAAGGCGTTGACGTCCTTCGACTCGAACACCCGCACTTCCCAGACGCCGCCGATTTCATCGGTGATCGCGCGCGCCACGCAGTTCACGTAGGCCGTGGTCCTGCCATCGGACGAGACCGGCGTTTCCTTCGAGGTCTGCTGGAAGCTGGTGACGCCGAGCTGCGCGAGCTCGTCGTCCGACACCAGCTTCAGCTGGCTGCGGCCGAGCGGCGACGTGGCGCAAGCGGTGACGGCGGCCGCCGCGACGGCGGACAGCAAAACGGTTCTTGAAGCACGCATGATCTGGCTCTCCGGGCCGCGTACCATCCGCGGGTGGACATGATTCTACTGAGGAACACGGGATGACTCCGAGACCGCTGCCGAAGCCGATGGTTCTGCTGCTGGGCCTGTTGACGTGGAGCCTGGCCCTTGCCGCCCACGCCGCCGATGCTGCGCCGAAACCGGATCCGTCGCTGTCGCCAGCGGACGTCGTGAAGATCCAGCTGAACGCGCTCGCCAATGTCGACAAGCCGTCCCGCGATGCCGGCTTCGAGACCGTGTTCGGCTTCGCCAGCCCCGGCAACCGCAGCCAGACCGGCCCGGTGAAGCGCTTCGCCGCGCTCGTGCGCGAAGGCTATCCGGCGCTGCTGAACCATCGCAGCGCGACGCTGGCCGATACCGTCATCCAGCGTGACGAAGCCGTGCAAGGCGTTGAAATCATTGACCGTGTCGGCGTCATGCACCGCTACGTGTTCCTGCTCAGCCGCCAGACCGAGCCGCCGTACCGCGACTGCTGGATGACCGACAGCGTGATCCAGGCGCCGGAAGGGACGCCGGAAGTGGCGACCTGAGGGTCTGTTGCGAGATGGCCGACTCGTCGGCGCACCCTGTTCCATTCGACAAAGCGGCCGGGAGGGCCCATGGACGTTCCGAGCGAAGGCGGATTCGCCGTAGGGTGGATCACCTTGTCCCTGATCAATTCCGGACTGGCGCAGGGCAAAGGGCACCCGGGACTGCTCTGGTGGCTGGCGTCGATGCTGCTGGGCCCGATCGCAACGCTGATCATCGTCGTCGTGCCGCGAGTCATCGAGACGCCGCCCGGCAAGTGACGGGCGGCGTATGGCTTGGGTGTCTCGCAGCAGACTGCGCTGCCGTCGTAAGACTGAACGATGAACGGCAGCGTGATTCAGAAACTGCAGGGCGCGAAGGGAGTGGCGGCCCGAGGCGTTGACTCAGCCAGCCTGATCGGGATCGGGATCGGCAGCGTCGAGTCGATCGGCGCGAAACAGCCGTTCGCTGCGCATGACGTGCAGCAGATAGACGATCTGGCGCTCGGCATCGTGCCGGTAGAACACGCGACACGGTGTTTCGACCAGTTGCCGATACCGGGAATCACCGAGTTCCGGGACCGGCGGCCCGCTCAGCGGATGGTCAGCAAGCTGCTCCACACGATCGAACACCCGTTGGACCAGCTTGCGCGCCGCGTCGAAGTTGTCGAGGGCGATGTAGTCGGCGATCGAATCGAGATCCGCCAGGGCCGAGTCGGTCCAGACCAGTGTCAGGCCAGCCATCGCGCCATGCGCTGACGGGCCTCGGCCTGACTGGCCACGCGGCCTTCGTCGACAGCGCGTTCGCCGCGGGCAATGCCTTCGAGCAGCTGCATGCGCCGCTGCAAGTTTTCGAAGCTGTCGACATCGACCAGATAGGCGCTCGGCAGGCCATGCTGGGTGATCAGGATCGGCTGGCGATCACGTTCCAGATCGGCCAGAAGTTCGGTGGCCTGCCGTTTCAAGGTGGTGACGAGTTCGGTACGCATGCAGTGATACTAAAGTGGCACTTGTGCGGGCGGCAAGCGGTCCTTAGCCACCCATCGCCTTCTTCAAGCCCATGCTCATCGCCGACACGCCGCCGAGCGACCAGCCGCCGTCGACCGGCAGCACCACGCCGGTGATGTAGCGCGCCATCGGGCTGGACAGCCACATCGCGGCTTCGGCGATGTCGTCGGTGGTGCCGTAGCAGCCGAGCGGCACGCTCTGCGTGATCAGCTCGTTCGCGCGCTCGTTCGGCGCCAGGCGTTTCATGCCTTCGGTGCCTTCGATCGGACCCGGCGCGATCGAGTTGATGCGGATGCCGACCGCGCCCCATTCGAGCGCCGCCACGCGGGTCACCATGTCGACGCCGGCCTTCGCGGCACAGACGTGCATCTGGAAATCCATCGGAATCCAGGCCTGCGGCGCGCTGATGTTGATCACCGATGCGCCCGGCTTGGTCAGGTACGGAAACGCCGCGCGAACGACATGAAAGGTACCGAGCAGGTCGATGTCGACCACCGACTTGAAGCCGTTCGGCGAGATGCCCATCGCCGGCGACGGGAAGTTGCCGGCGGCACCGGAGATCAGCACGTCGAGCGTGCCGAAGCGGCTCGCCACGTCCTTGAACGCGGCGTCGACGGCGGTGTAGTCGCGCACGTCGGCGGCATAGCCGATGGCATCGCCGCCACGCGCCTTCAGCGCTTCGACCGCCGCGTCGACCTTCTCCTGCTTGCGCGACATCACCGCGACGCGGGCGCCGGCCTTGGCGAACGCATGGGCAATGCCGAGGTTGATGCCGCTGGTGCCGCCGGAAACGAAGACGGTCTTGTTCGAATAGTCGTACATGGCAGGTTCCTGAGAGCGAGAAGGCGTGCGGCAGGCGCTTGCGCGCCCGAGGGACATCGAAGGGTCAGGCGGGCGGCGTCCAGCGCAGCGCGTCGAGCACCTGGCCGTGCAGGCCCGGTGTCGCGGCACAGACGCTGGTGGTGTCGAGGCCGAGCGGCCGGCCCTGCAGGTCGGTGAAGACGCCGCCGGCTTCATGGACGATGACGCTGAGCGCGGCGATGTCCAGAATGTTGACGTCGGATTCCACCACCGCATCGATCTTGCCGCTGGCGAGCAGGTGGTAGTGCAGGAAATCTCCGTAGCCGCGAATCCGGTGGACCTGTCCGATCAAGCCACCGAGCCGCGGCCAGGCGTCGCTGCGCGCCAGCCGCGCGAGATTGCCGGTGGAAAGGGTTGCCTTCGCGATGGTGTCGGTCGCGGCGATCGTCAGGCGCTGGTTGTCGCACCAGGCGCCGTGGCCCTTCTCGGCAAAGATCACCTCGCCCAGCGCGCCGTCCCAGCACGGGGCCGATGACACACCGAGCACCAGTTCACCGCGCTTCATCAGCGCGATCTGCGTGGAGAACATCGGGTAGCCGCGGACGAAGCTCTTGGTGCCATCGATCGGATCGATCAGCCACAGGTGCTCGTTGTCGCCAACCTCGCGCCCCAGCTCCTCGCCGTAAAAGCCGTGGTCCGGAAAGTGGCGCTTCAGCACGGCCTTGATCGTCGCTTCGGCGGCGATGTCGACTTCGGTCACCGGGCTCGCGTCGGCCTTGTAGTCGACCGAAAACTGGCCGCGATAGGCGCGGCGGATGACGGCGGCGGCGGCTTCGGCCGCTTCGAGCGCGGCGGCAAGCAGGGGGCTGGTCGGGGCGGGGCTGGTCAACGGGGGAGGCTCCGGGGCAATCCGCGGACTTGGCGGTGGCGAATGATAAACCGCCGCTTTGCGCCGAATTCGTACGGTGCATTACCATCGCGGGGTTCGCAGGTGCCCTGACCCCCGCTCGATACCGGGATCAGGGTTAAACGGGAAGCCGGTGCGCGTCGAATCACTTCGATCGCAAGCCCGGCACTGCCCCCGCAACGGTGAATGGGAGTACTTCGGTCACCCGCCACTGGATCGCAACCCGATCCGGGAAGGCATCGAAGGAAAGTGCGCATGCGCACTTTCGCCCATGAGTCCGGAGACCGGCCTGGAACGAGCCCGTCCGCATGTCGCGGGCGGGTCACCCAGATTGCGCCTGCGGGGACGCTGGCGCGGGAGAATGTCGATGAAATCCGCCTGTCTTGCGGCGCTCGCTGCAGCGCCTTTGCTTTGCCTTGCCCAGAACCCCGCCGCCAACACGGCCGCCGACCTGCTGCCGGTCAGCGCGGCCAGCGTGGCGCTGGACCCGGTGATCGTCACCGCCACGCGCACGCCGCAGTCGCAGTCGAACGTGCCGTCGGCGACCATCGTCATTGATCGCGCCCAGATCGAGGCGGCGCAGGCCGGCGACATCGCCGAACTGCTGCGCTTCAACGCCGGGCTCGACATCGGCCGCACCGGCGGCCCCGGCCAGACCACCTCCGTGTTCATCCGAGGCGGCGAGTCGAACCACACGCTGGTGCTGATCGACGGCGTGCGCGTGAACCCGGCGACGTCCGGCGGCGCGGCGCTGCAGAACCTGTCGCCCGAGCTGATCGAGCGCATCGAGATCGTCAAGGGACCGCGCTCGTCGCTGTACGGCTCGGACGCCATAGCCGGCGTCATCAACATCATCACCCGCTCGCCGGAGCAGCAGCAGATCGGCGCCAGCGTGCGCGGCGGCTCGTACGGCACGGTCGATGGCAGCGCGCGCTACGCCAACCAGATCGGTGCCTACGGCTTCTCGATCGACACTGCGCAGCAGACCGCCGACGGCTTTCCGGCCTGTGCCGGCGCAGACGGCAATTCCGGCTTCCGCAACAACACCATCAACGCCAAGGCCACGGCCGATCTGCGCGTGGTCTCGCTCGAAGCCCGCGCCTACAACGCGCAGGGCAAGACCGAGTACTTCGATTCCTGCAGCCCGCTGTTCGGCCTGAACGCCACGGCACAGGACTTCCGCAACCAGACGCTGGCGGTCAGCGCCAGCACCAGCCTGCTGCAGAACTGGGACACGACGCTGACCTTGAGCCGCGGCGAAGACCGCGTGCGCCAGTACGCCTCGGACGACTTCACGCGCACCATTCGCCCGCAGATCGACTGGCAGAACACCGTCACCGTGCTGCCGGGCCTGCGCGCGCTGTTCGGCGGGCAAGTGACCAACGAGCGGATCGATGCGCTGAGCTTCGGCAGCGTCACGAAGCAGACGGTGGATCTGGTCAACGGCTTTTTGCAGGGCCAGTACGACGATGACCATCATCACGTGCTGCTCGCCGGCAGCGTGCTGAACCACGACGCCTTCGGCAGCCGCTTCACCTACAACGCCGAATACGGCTACGACCTGTACACGCGGCCGCTGTACAAGACCACGCTGGTCATCGCCGCCGGTTCCGGCTTCCGGGCACCGGATGCGACCGACCGCTTCGGCTTCGGCGGCAATCCCGATCTGGCGCCGGAGCGTTCGCACAACGCCGAAATCGGCGTGCGCCAGCGCTGGGGCGCATTCCAGACCTGGGATGTGCGCGCGTTCCGGACCCGCATCCGCAACCTGATCAGCGTCGAGTTCGATCCGAACAACGATCCGAACGTCGATTTCGGCTTCCGCGCCGTCAACGTCGATCGCGCGAAGAACGAAGGCCTGGAACTGACCTATCGCTACGCCGACACGCGGTGGAGCGGCACCGTCACCGGCATCGTCCAGAACCCGAAGGATCGCAGCGACGACACGTCCCTGCTGCGCCGCGCCCGCCGCAGCGTCACCGCGCAGCTGCGGCGCGAACTCGGCCGGTTCTATGTCGCCGCCGATGTCCTCGGCACCTCGGATCGCGCCGACATCTCCGCCGCCACCGGGGCCGACACCAAGGACAGTGGCTACGTGCTGCTGAACCTCGGCGCCGGCGTGAAGCTGCCGCAGGGCTTCACCCTCAGCGCGCGCGTCGAGAACCTGCTCGACCGCGATTACCAGACCGCCGCCGGCTACGAACAGCCGGGCATCGCCGGCTATGCCACGCTGCGCTGGGACTATCGCTGAGCCTTTGCTGCAACGCCTTCCCCCGCTCGCGGGGGAAGGCTCCACAGCAAAAAATCGGGGTCAGATACACATTAGCCGCATCACCGGATCACGCAAGACCATGGGCAACAGACTGTCGAAGATCGTCACCCGCACGGGCGACAAGGGCACCACCGGGCTGTCCAACGGCGAGCGGGTGCCGAAGACGCATCTGCGCGTCGGAGCGATGGGCGACGTCGATGAGCTGAACTGCTGCATCGGTCTGGTGCTGGTGCAGACGCTGCCGGACAGCATCCGCGAGCCGCTGGCGCGGACCCAGCACGAGCTGTTCGATCTCGGCGGCGAGCTGTCGATGCCGGGCTTCGAGCTGGTCAAGGAAAGCTATCTGGCGCGGATCGACGGCGAGCTGGAAATCCTCAACGAGACGCTGCCGCCGCTGAAGGAGTTCGTGCTGCCGGGCGGCAACCCGGCGGCAGCGGCGGCGCATCTGGCCCGCGCCGTGGCCCGGCGGGCCGAGCGCGCGGTCTGGGCGCTGAGTGCGGAGGAAACGGTCAGCCCGCTGGTGCCGCAGTACCTCAATCGCCTGTCGGATTACCTGTTCGTCTGCTGCCGCGTGCTGGCGCGGCAGGACGGCGGCACCGAAGTGAGCTGGAAGCGCAGCGACTAGGCCGCCTGCGGGCCGCGATGCCCGTGCGGCCCGTTCATTCCGGGCCGCGCGGCTTCGTGCCGAGGATGATGCCGCGTTCTCTCAGGGTGTCGAGAATCTCGCCGCCGGCATTGATCACGAGGTCGACGTCGTCCTGCTGCAGTTCCTCGGCGATCTGTTCGAGCAGCGCGACGCCGGTCGCCTCCGGCTGCTCCTCGATCAAGGTCAGCAGGCGCGCGGTGACGGCATTCACTTCGAGAAACTTCACGTCGTCGTCGGCATTGCGATGGACGACGAGACAGGTCTGCATCGACGGCGCGACACGCGGCTGATAGTCCGGCCCGATGCGATGCACCGGCCAGTCGTAGACCAGCGTCCAGCAGAGCGGCGACAGCCGCGGCACGCCGCCGAGCAGATCGCCATGCCGCGACGCCTGCACGGCTTCGGGTGCCGGGTCTTCCGCCGTGGCCAGCGCCAGTTCCACCCATTCGTAGTGCGCCAGCTGCGCCATGAACGGCAGATCGTCCGGCTGCGGCGGGCGTTCGCCATCGAGCCAGTCGACGAACTCCTCGGCCAGCCGGCGGAACAGCGGCGTGCTGGCGGGATGGTCGCGATAGAACGCGCGCACCAGTTCGCGCCAAGCCTCGTCGGCCAGCAACTGCCGCAACACCGGAAAGGCCCCGGCCAGCAGGCCTTCGACATTGCCGACGAACAAATCCCGATAGACGGCCAGCTGCCGCTCGTCGACACCGTCCGGCAGCGGGTGCTGCGCGCGATCGAGCGCGGGGTCGCGCAGATGGCGGGCGAACGCCGCCTGCAGCGCGCGAAGTTCGCGGGTATCAGCCATGGGCGGCTGCCTGCAGCGCCGCCACGCGGCCGACTTCCGTCATCAGCTGCGGCAATGGCGGAATGTTGAAGTCGCGCTCGAGCACCGTCGGCCGCGGGCCGAAGCGGGCATAGGCCTGCGCCAGCAGCGACCAGACCGGATCGATCACGTCAGCGCCGTGGGTGTCGATCAGCAGGTCCGGCGCTTCGATGTAATGGCCGGCCACGTGCAGCGCGCGCACGCGCGCCGCCGGCAGTGCCGCGATGAACGCAGCGGCATCGAAGCCGTGGTTGACGCTGTTGACGTGGACATTGTTGACGTCGAGCAACAGCGCGCAGTCGGCCTCGTCGAGCACGGCGGTGATGAACGCAAGTTCGCTCATCTGCGCGCCGGGCATGGCGTAGGCGCTGACGTTCTCGATCGCGATCTGGCGTTCGAGCAGCGCCTGCACGCGGCGAATGCGCGTGGCGACGTGCTGCACGGCCTCGTCGGTGAACGGGATCGGCATAAGGTCGTACAGGTGCCCGCGCTCGTCGCTGCAGGCGCTCAGGTGCTCGCTGTAGTCGGCGATGCCGTGCACATCCAGGAAGCGCTTCACCTGCAGCACGAACGCCTCGTCGAGCGGCGCCGTGCTGCCGAGCGACAGGCTCAGGCCATGGGTCGCGAACGGGAAGCGCTCGGTCAGCGCGCGAAACTGCCGGCCGAGTCGCCCGCCGAGCTGCATCCAGTTTTCCGGCGCGACCTCCAGAAACGCCGGCGCCGCCGGAGTACCGGGTTCGACCGCCGCCAGCTCGTCCAGCAGGGCGCGGCGCAGGCCGAGGCCGGCACCGCGCACGGCGGATCGCATCATCGAGCGGCGATCCGCCCGCCGTGGCGGCTTACTTGGCCTTCGGCGCCGCGCCGCACTTGCCTTCGCCGCAGGCGTGTTCGGCGGCGGTCTTGGCCGGTGCTGCCGCAGCCGCGGTCTTCGCGGTGCCGGCGGCAGCCGCCTTGGCCGGGGACTGCTTGTCGCCTGCTGCTGCCGGCGTCGCTGCCGTCTTGGCCGGCGCGGCGCCGCACTTGCCTTCGCCACAGGCGTGTTCGGCGGCCTTGGTGTCACCGGCGCTGGCCACCATGTAGCCGGAGGCGAGGTCGGTGGCGACGAACAGCGAACCGGCCTGCGCGCCGCCGCCGAGGGCAAACGCGGTGCCGAGCGCGATGGCCAGCGGCTTCTTGGAACGATTCATCAACGGGCTCCAGTCGATCGAAAACGGGGAAATCGGGACCCGAACGATACCAAGCCTGCCGCGCACCGTGCATCGCCGTGCAAATCGTTACAAGCAAAGTCCGGCCCGGGATGCGATTTCCTATACTGCCGCCACCGTCGGCATCGCCCGGCCCCGACCCGAGTTCCCCGCCGCCCGCAATGCTCGACCGCTCCGCCGAAGCCGCCTTTGCCGCCGTGCTCGGTGCGCATCAGTTGCGCGCCTACATCAGCGACAACCCGCACTACTGCGGCAGCTTCGTCGAGCCCGAACGCGGCTGCGAGCACGGCATGTTCCACCTGATCGACGAGGGCGATTGCCTGGTGCTGCTGGCCAACGGCAAGGACACGCTGCGCCTGAACTCGGGCGATCTGGTGGTGTTTCCGCACGGCGCGGCCCACACCCTGTGCAGCCCGCCGGATTCCGACCACGGCCCCGCCGCCAACCGCTTCACCTCGATCCTGTGCGGCGAGTTCGAATTCGCCACCGGTAGCCGCAACCCGATCCTCGACGCGCTGCCGGAGTGGATCGTCGTGCGCGAAGCCGACAGCGGCTCGCAGTTCCGCCATCTGGCGCGGCTGATGTCGCACGAGGCGCGGCAGGAATCGTTCGGCCGGCAACTGGTGCTCGACAAACTGGCCGATGCCCTGTTCGTGATGGCGCTGCGCCACCACATCGCCAGCAGCAACGAGCGCCGCGGCCTGATCGCCGCGCTGATCGACCCGCGCATGGCCCGCGTGCTCGAAGCCATGCACGCCGAACCCGGCCGCGCCTGGACAGTGGCGATGCTGGCGGATCTCGCACATCAGTCGCGCACCGCCTTCGCCCAGCATTTCAACGAAGTGCTCGGCGTGAGCCCGTACCAGTACCTCACCAAGTGGCGCATGGCCGAAGCGCTGCGCCTGCTGCGCGATCCGAAATCGAGTGCGGCGACGATCGCCGAGAAGCTCGGCTACCAGACCGAAGCCGCGTTCCGCCGCGCCTTCAAGAAGATCCACGGCTACGGCCCAGGCCGCGCCCGCCGCGCCGCGCGCAGCGCCCAGCTCGGCGCGATGCCGGCGGACATCGACGAAGACTGAGACCGACACCGCGTCCGCCGTTCCGTCGCGTTGAACGCCCCACGGCACGGCCCGCGGACGCTGGCACAATACGGCGCACCCGTCGTCCACGAGCACGGGCCTTTAGCTCAATTGGTCAGAGCAGGGGACTCATAATCCCTTGGTTGTCGGTTCAAGTCCGACAGGGCCCACCACGTCGTGCCACGAAACCGTCACGGACCGGCTGCCAAGCTTTGCGGCACTTCCCGCCGCCTTGCCTGCCTCATCCCGATGGATGAACTGATCAGCCTGTTTCCGACGCCGTTCCTGCGCTGCCCGGCGGCCTTGAGCCGGCCGCTGGTCGAGGGGCTGATCACGCATTTCGTCGACAAGGCGACGCGGGACAACAACTCGTCCGCGCGCCTGTCGCATACCGAGATGCTGAAGCCGAGCGACAGCCCGCTGTTCGTCGAGGCGGCCGGTCTGATCACGCCAAAGCTGGTCGATTTCGGCGCGCAGATGTTCGGCGAGCGGATCGGCTGGGCGCTGAAGGAGATGTGGGTCAACGTGCTGGCGCCCGGCGGCCATCAGGCGATGCACAACCACGCCAACAGCTTCATTTCCGGCGTGGTCTATCTGACGCCGACGCATCCGGGCTCGCAGACCGTGTTCATGAAATCGCCCGGCGGCCATGACTTCGCGTTCCGGAACGACCATGCCCGCGTCACGCCGGGGCCGTTCAGTGCCGACAAGTGGATCAGCCCCGCGCCATCCCCCGGCGATCTGGTGCTGTTTCCGAGCTACCTGATGCACGCCGTACCGCCGAACCGGGGCGAGCGGCGCATCACCCTGTCATTCAACGCGATTCCGGCGCGACTCGACTCCTGGGGCTACACGATCGGGTTCACCGGATGACGGTGACGCGGCGCGGGCAACGCGCACTCGGAGCTCGATCCGGACGAGGCCGCGCCAGCGCATGACGGCAGCCGCGCGCCCGGCCGCGACGCGGCTGCTGATGACGGCATCCGGCTTCGCCGGACTTGGCTACCAGATCGTCTGGACCCAGCAGTGCGGGCTTTGGCTCGGCCACGAGGCAGCGGCGGTGCTGGCGGTGATCACGGCGTTTTTCGGCGGGCTGGCGGCAGGCGCACTGCTGCTTGGCCCGCGCATCGAGCGCAGCGCGCAGCCGGCTCGCTGGTATGCCGCCTGCGAACTGGTGGTCGCGCTGTGGAGCCTGCTGCTGATCGCGCTGATGAGCCCGTTCGGCGATCTGGTGTTGCAGCTGACCGGCGTCGCGCCATCGGCGCTACGGCAATGGAGCCTCGCGTTCGGCGCGACGTTCGTGCTGCTGCTGCCGGCGACCGCGGCCATGGGCGCGACCTTGCCGGCGATGGCCGGCATCGCCGCGCGATGGCCGACGGCGGCGGCGCCGCGCGATCGCTCGATCGCCGCGCTGTATGCCTGCAACACGCTCGGGGCCGTGATCGGCGTGCTCGCGATCGCGTTCTGGCTGGCGCCGACGTTTGGTTACGCACGTACGGCGGCACTCTGTGTGGCGCTGAATCTGGCGTGTGCGGTCGCCGCATGGCGGCTTTTCCGGACCGCGACCGGGCCTTCGGCAGCCGCCCGGTCGGCGCAGCAGCAGCCAGCGTCTGCGGGATCGTCGATCTCGGGCGCGGGCTCGCGCGGCCTGCTGCTGCGCTTCGCCGTCACCGGGCTGCTCGGCATCGGCTACGAGGTGCTGGTGGTGCGGGTGCTGGCGCAGGTGGCCGAAGACACGGTCTACACGTTTGCGCTGCTGCTGGCCGTTTATCTCGTCGGCACCGCGGCCGGGGCGGCGATGTACGCGCGCCGCGTCCACGCGGCCCGTGCGCCGAGCCATGACGACGAGCCGGTGCGGGATCGCCTGCTGGCCGCGCTCGCGATGGCCTGCCTGATTGGCACCGGCTGTCTGTGGGGCGCGGAAGCGCTGAAGACGTTCGTGCTGCAGCAACTGGGCACGCACATGGCGACGGCCCTGCTGGCGGAAGCCGTGCTCGCGCTGGTCGCGTTCGGACCAGCAACGATGGTCATGGGCGCGCTGTTCAGTCACTTGAGCGCGATGGCTTCTGCGCAAGGGCTGAGCTTCGGCCGTGCGCTGGGCGTCAACACACTGGGGGCGATGACCGCCCCGTTGCTGTTCGGCGTGCTGCTGTTTCCGGCGCTGGGGCCGAAGGCAGCGCTGCTGCTGGTGGTGGCGGGCTATCTGCTGCTGATCGACGTGCGCCAATGGCGCCGCGCGCAGGTGATGGTGCCGACCGCCGCGCTGGCCGTGGTCGCCGTGCTGGCGCCGCCGCTGGCCTTCGTCGACGTGCCCGACGGCGGTCGCGTGCTGCGCTATGCCGATGGCGTGATGGCGGCGGTCAGCGTGGTCGAGGATGCCGATGGCGTCGCGCGGCTGCGCATCGACAATCGCCAGCAGGAAGGCAGCAGCGCCACACGGCGCGTCGATGCGCGTCAGGCCCTGCTGCCGGTGCTGCTGCACCCGGCACCGGCGCGGGCGCTGTTTCTCGGACTGGGGACCGGCGTCACCGCATCGTCGGCGGCCGAGGTGCCGGGACTTGCGGTCGACGCCGTGGAACTGCTGCCGGAAGTGATCGCCGCGGCGGCGCTGTTCCGGCCGGAGGCGGCACCCAGCCCGCGCCTGCACGTGCTGGCGGCGGATGCCCGGCGCTACGTGCGCGCCAGCGACGCACGCTACGACGTGATCGTGTCCGACAACTTCCACCCGGCGCGCAGTGGCTCGGGCGCGCTGTACACGGTCGAGCATTTCCGCGCGGTGCGCGAACGCCTGCGCGACGACGGCCTGTTCTGCCAGTGGCTGCCGCTGCATCAGCTCGATCTCGCGAGCCTGCGCAGCATCGTGCAGTCGTATCTCGTCGCGTTTCCGAACGCGCGCGCGCTGCTCGCGAACAACAGCCTGCAGACGCCGGTGCTCGGGCTGATCGGTCGGCGCGATGCGGATGGCTTCGCGCCGGCGCGGCTGCGGCCGCCGATCGAACGCGCGGCGGCGAGCGCGGCCACCGGCCGTCTGGGGCTCGACGACGAGTGGGCCGTGCTCGGCAGCTTCATCGCCGGGCCGGAAGCGCTGCGACGTTACGCCGGCGATGCCGCGGCGAACACCGACGATCATCCGGTCGTGGCTTATCGCGCGCCGCGCCTCGCCTATGCGCCGGATTCGCGGCCGCAGGATCGCCTGACGACCCTGCTGTCGGCGCTGTCGATCACGCCGGACGAACTGCTGACGCCGGCCGCGAACACGCCCGAGACGGCGCGGCGGCTGGCCGCGTACTGGCAGGCGCGCGATCGCTTCATCGCCTCCGGCCGGAATGTGCGGCCGTCGTCCGATCCGAGGCAGATGGCGGCACAGGTCGCCGAGCCGCTGCTCGCCGTGCTGCGGATCAGTCCGGACTTCCGCCCGGCCTACGACCCGCTGCTGCTGATCGCCCGCGGACTGGCGCGGGTCGACGTCGACGCCGCGCGCGAACTGCTGAACGCGCTGCAGCGGGCACAGCCGGCGCGCCCGGAAGCGTCGGCGGCCTTGCTGGACCTCTCCGGACCGGCGGGCTGAGCGGCGCAGGTCCGATACACCCGGCGCGAGGCGACACCGCCGCCGTCCGTCGACACGAGGCGCAGCCACGACGCTTTGTCATCGTTGCTTCACGCGGTTGTTACGTTGGCAGCCGATGCTTCCGACACGCTGGCGAGCCTCTTTGCGGGGCATCGTCGCGATCAAAAAAATCAAACCATCGGAGCGAACAATGCGAGTCAACTCGAGTCTCAGAAGGACGCCGCTGGCGCTGGCCATCACGGCCACGTTCGGCGCAGGTGCCGTGGTCGTGGCCCCGGTCGTCGCGGCGCCGGCCGCCCGCACGGCGGGCACTTACGTGGCCGGCGATTTCCACAACCACACGACCTGCTCGGACGGGTCGATCTCGATGCAGAAGCTGCTCGGCAAGTCCACCGACGTGGCCGACGGCAGCTTCGGTCTCGACTGGTTCGTGCAGGCCGGCCACGGCGGCAGCGGCAACCGCAACTGCACGCTGGCCGAAGATGAAACGCTGAGCACGCCAGCCTATCCGACGACCAATCAGGGCCCGACCACGACCTGGCTGAACACCATTCCGCCGATCCAGCCGAAGGGTCTGGTCGCGGGTGCCGCCACCCCGACCAATCAGGTGATGTGGCGCTGGCAGTCGATCCAGGAATTCCAGTATCCGCTCGTCGAATACTTCAACGCGCTGAAGAATCGCCCGCTGTTCCTCGGCATCGAGTCGGTCGTCGCCGGCCATGAACATTCGTCGATGTCGATCATCACCGGCCAGATTCCGGCCCTGCTGAATCCGGCCACGTTGCCGACGGCGCCGGTCATCGCGCCGAACACCAGCCGCTATCTCGCGCTCGGCAACGCCAACGGTCTGGCGCAGTGGGAATACTGCTTCGACCGCAACGACACCGACACCAGCCGCGGCAACAACACCGTCGGCTCGACCGTCGGCAACAACTGGGATTGCTCGGTCGGCGGCAGCCTGAATTCGCTCGATCCGAGCTGGAACGCCACGGCGCAGAAGCTGATCCCGCTCACCGGCGCCGGCGTCGGCCTGCGCGGCCACAACAAGACCGTCGAAGCGGTCCGCTGGATGGTGCAGAACCACCCGAACGGCAGCTACTACGTGCCGGCGCATCTCGAACGCGCCGGGCCGTTCAACCCGAACGGCAACAACGGCTTCAACATCGAACACCTGCGCAACCTGAACAACGCCGGCCCGAATGTCGCGTTCGGCTTCGAGACCCAGCCGGGTCACGGTGCCTCGTCGGATCGCGGCGAATACGCCGTGCTGCGCAACAACTTCGGCACCGGCGTCGGCCAGGTCGACTCGGTGGGCGGCACCACCTATGGCGGCACCGGCGTCTACGGCGCGCAGATCGGCGGCGTCTGGGATGCGCTGCTCGGCGAAGGCCGCAACTTCTGGTTCTTCGCCAGCTCCGACTGGCACAACCGCGGCCAGTTCGGCCCGGATGACCGCCGTTCCACGCAGGACTTCTACCCGGGCGAATACCAGCGCAACTACACGCTGGTGCGCAGCCCGGAACGTCGCGAAGGTCTGCGCCGCGTCACCGACAAGCTCAGCCCGCAGTCGATCGTCGATGGCCTGCGCACCGGCAACAACTTCGCCACGAGCGGCCAGCTGATCGACCGTCTCGCGTTCGTCGCCTGCGCCTCGTACAACCGTCTGGGCCAGTTCGCGAGCAATCTCGAAGTCGAAACCCGCGCGCGCATCGCGGCATCGAACAACACCGATGTCGACGCGCCGAACTGCGCCAACATGGGCGAGAAGCTGGTGATCCGCCCGGGTGCCGAAGTCGTCGTGACCATCGTCGTGCGCGATCCGGAAGGCGTGAACTACTCGCCGTACACGTTCCCGAACCCGTCGCTGAAGCAGGTCGGCATCACGCAGCCGCTGAACCGCCCGGTGCTCGACCACATCGACCTGATCTCGGGTCTGGTCACCGGCTATCGCACGCCGGGCTCGCCGGACTACGCCGGCGAATGGCCGCGCAACACCAACTGGCTGCGCGCCGATGGCACCACGGCCGGCCTGTCGGTCGTGCCGAACGCCGCCCGCAACCTCAGCGCCGGCGTGCTGCGCAGCTTCAATGGCAACGGCAACCAGGGCTGGCGCCAGGTGCGGTCGGCGATCGACGGCACGCAGTATCTGGTGATGACGACGCGCATCTCGGCCGATGCGATTCCGTCGCAGTACCTGCGTCTGCGCGGCACCAACCTGCCGCCGGCCGTGCCGTTCGAGACCGATGCCAGCGGCAACCCGCTGGCCGATGTCTACACCAACGCCAGCAACCCGAACCGCCTGACGATTCCGTGCACCACCGCGCACAGCGCCAACAGCCAGTTCGATGGCTGCCCGGATCATCTGGAACTCGGCGGCCCGAACAGCCCGCTCGCGGGCCAGCCGACGGTGTCGTATGACGTCGCCGCGTGGGCGGATCTGTGGTTCTACTCGAACCCGATCTACATCGAGGCGCAGGGTGGCGTGGTCGTGGCCGGCGTGAAGTAAGCCGCAGGCCTGGCCCTGCAAGCGGGAGCGTCGCGCACTTTGCGCGGCGCTCCCTTTTTCCGTTTTCAGCGTTTCGCTTTCGCTCGATCCCCCATGTCCAAGACGCACCCGGCGGCCTCTGCCGCCACGCCTTCCCGCACCCAGCCCGCCTGGCGCCCGATGCCCGCATGGCTGCGTGAACCGCTGCTGCATTTCCAGATCCTCGGGGCCGTGCTGTTCGGCATCGATCACCTGCGCGCCGCCGGCCGCGACACCTCGCACCTGATCGTGGTCGGCGAGGACGTCGACCGCGAAGCCCGCACCTTGTTCGAGAAGTCGCGCGGCCGCGCGCCGAACGCCGACGAACTGAAGGCGCTGCGCCAGGTCTGGCTCGACAACGAAGTGCTGTATCGCGAAGGCCTCGCGATGCAGGTGGACCGCGGCGATACCGCGATCCGCGAACGTGTGATCTTCAAGGCGCTGAGCGTGGTCGATGCCAACGTCAAGCTGCCCGAGATCAGCGATGCCGATCTGCGCGCCTGGTTCGAGGCCCGCCGCGCGAAGTACGACGAACCGGCGCGCTACGACTTTCAGGAAGCGGTGCTCCCCGGCACGCCGAGCGAGGCCGAGGTCCGCACGTTTGTCGCCGCGCTGAACGGTGTCGCGGCGGGCGGCACGCCGGGCAGCGCGCAGGCGGACCTGCGCGTCTACAAGGGTCGCCCGAAGGCCAATCTCGATCAGAGCTTCGGCGCCGACTTCGCCGCCGCCCTCGCGGCCTCGGCCCCGAACGAATGGCACGCCCTGCCGACGCGTGACGGCTGGCGCGCGATCCGGCTTGATGCCATCGCCCAGCCGCAGCCGGCGGACTTCCTCGAACTGCGCGGCATCGTGCTGCAGGACTGGAAGGACGCCGTCGCATCCGATCAGCGCACGGCCGCCGTCCGCGAGATGGCGAAGAAATACACGATCCGCATCGGGTCGCCCGCCTCGACGGCGGCGCCATGATCGCCCGCTGTTTCGCGGCATTGCTGGCGCTGCTCGCGGTCGGGCCGATGACCGCATCGGCACACGAGATGAGCATGGCCGAGATGGAAGTGCGCGAGCTGTCGCACGGCGAATTCCTGTGGCAATGGTCCGCCCGGAATGACAAGCGCGTGGTCGCCGGCGAGCTGGTGCCGCAGTGGCCAGCCGGGTGCAGCGCCGACGGCAACCTTCTGCATTGCGGCAAGGGCGGGCTCGACGGCGAGCTGTCGATGGAAGGCGTCGGCGAGCGGTATTCGGCCGCGATGATCCGCGTGTTCTGGCTCGATGGTCAGAACCGCGTCTACACCCTGACCGGCGGCCAGCCGAAGGTGCGGCTGTACGGTGCCGCGAACGACACGCGCGGGCAGGGCGAGATCGCGTCGGCCTACACCCGGCTCGGCTTCGAGCACATCCTCGCCGGGATCGATCACGTCGCGTTCGTGATCTGCCTGCTGTTCCTCGTCGGCTTCCAGCGTCGCCTGCTGCTGACGATCACCGCCTTCACCATCGCCCACAGCCTGACCTTGGGCTTGAGCGCGCTCGGCTGGCTGACCTTGCGCTCGCCGCCGGTGGAGGCGACGATCGCGCTGTCGATCATGCTCGTCGCCAGCGAAGCGCTGCATCAGCGCCAGACGCTGTCACGGCGCTGGCCGGCGCTGGTCGCGTTCCTGTTCGGGCTGGTGCACGGTCTGGGTTTCGCCGGCGCGCTGAAGGACATCGGCCTGCCGCCGGATCATCTGCTGGTGGCGCTGCTGACGTTCAACATCGGCGTCGAACTCGGCCAGCTGTTCGTCGTCGGCCTGTGCTTTGCGCTGCTGATGGCGTTGCGTCGCCTGCCGCAGATCGAACGCGCACGCCGGCCGGCGCTGTACGCCATCGGCAGCGTCGCCGCGTTCTGGTCGATCGGCCGCATCGTCGCGATCTTCGCCGCGGCCTGATGCCCGGCCCCCGATTCCCGGAGTCTCGATGAACCCCGCTCGAACCCTGGCCTGCCTGCTGATGCTGTCGCTGCCGGCGATGGCGGATACGCCCGTCGCCATGCCTTGCGAAACCGCCACCACCGGCGGCGATGTGCTGGACCTGCGCTGCCGGCTGCCGGCCACCGGCGCGGCCCGGCATTACCGGCTCACCGCGTACTTCTCCGGCGGCCACGACGACACGCAGGCCTCGATCCGGCCGCTGCCGGGCGGCGCGCCGCCGCCGTGCAGTGCCGACAGCAAGCTCAGCCTGTTCGGCGAGGATGGTGATGTCAGCCTGCATTGCCGGGTGGCGACCGCAGACGTGCCCGGCACGCCGCCGGTGCTGGCGCTGCGCCTGCTGTGGACGCACGCGCAGTTCGAGCGCTACGAGCTGCTGCCGGACTGATCGCGGCGGGCGCCACGGGCCGACGTCCGGGCGCCCATCGGCATGACCGGTTGATTCCGGCCATGGCCAGCGTCGCGTCATCGCGATTACCGTGTCGACAGAACAGCTGCGCATGCGTCGAGCGGGTCGGCGACAGCACGCGCCTCGACTCGTCCGGCTCGGTCAGGGAGACATTCGCCATGCGTCATGCCGTCGTCGCGATGCGCCGCCTGCTGGGCGGCTGCGTGTTCGTGTTGCTGGTGCCCGGTGTCGCGCGGGCACTGATTCCAACGCCGATCGGCACGCCGAGCGTGCTGGCCGATTTCTCGACCACCTCCGATGTCGCCGCCGCACCGGACGGCCGTCATGTCGTCGTCGGCCTGCGCAACGCCGACGAGCGTTACGCGATCCAGCGTTTCGATGCCGCCGGCAACGCGCTGGGCGCGCCGATCTCGGTACCGCTGCCGGCGGCGAACCGAATTGCCGATGATCCGCGCGTCGCGATGGCCGCCGATGGCAGCTTCATCGTCGCGCAGGCGCTGCTCGAACCGTCGCCGATCACCGATCGCGATCCGCTGCTGCCACGCAATCAGGACCGCACGACGATCACCATCAACCGCTACGACGCCAGCGGTGCCCGCATCGGCAATGAGCTGATCGTCGATGCGTTCAACGCCATCCGCAGCTTCGCCAACGATCCGGACATCGACCTGTCGATGGCACCGGACGGCCGCTTCATCATCGGCTGGCGCCGTTCGAGCACGTTCGCCATCGGCACGTTTCCGCTGAACGGCGGCAGCGTGACCGACACGTTGCTGGCGCGCCGCTACGGCGCCGATGGCCAGCCGCAAGGCGCCGCCAACAGCTTCGCGACCACCACGTCCTTCCTGTCGCTGGCGCTGGAAGTCGCGCCGACCCTGTCCAACCCGGCCGTGGCACTCGATGCCGGCGGTGGCTACACCGTGGCCTGGGCATTCCGGCCGGCAGGCGAGATCACGCCGCAGCGGGTATTCGCGCAGGTCTTCGGCCCGGCCGGCCTGCCGACCGGCTTGCGCCTGACGATGAACCAGCAGCCGTTGTCCACGGCACTGTCGGTGGCCACCGTCGACCTCGTCAGCCTGTCGTTCGGCGGGCGCCTCGTGATCTGGGATGGCTGCTCGGTCGGCGTCTGCTCGCGCGGCATCACCGCGGACGGCCGCCCTGACGGGCTGGAGTCGATGTCCGGCATCGGCACCGATGCCTTCCTCGGGCCGCTGGTCGGCGGCCGGGTCTATCCGCAACTGGCCGCGTTCCCGAACGGCCTGACCTACGCCGTCTGGCGCGCGGCGTCCCGCGACAGGTCCAGCGATTACCTCCGGCAGGTCAACGGCACCGATGCGCCGATCCCGACGACGGTGCCGCTGCGACAGACGCCGGATGGCTTCCGCGCGGCCGGGCAGGCACGGCTGGCGGTTGATGGCAGCCGCCGCCTGTACGTGCTGCGCGCCGCCACGCCGCCGAATGCCGCAACCGTGGTCGAACTGCTGCGCTACCAAGCGCCCTGAGTTCGCGCCTGAGTACTTGCGCGCCGCCACACGCGCGCGGCGGCGCGCAGGCCGCATCGGCTACGGTCGCTCGTAGCCGACCCTGTGCACCCAGGTGCCGCGGTTCTGGTACGGCATCGTCACGCAGGCGGTGCCGGGCAGGGTGCTGGAGCCGGGGCCGATGACGCCGGTCAGCGAGCACAGCTGGCTGCGCGGGTGGATGCGCCGCGCGCGGTCGAGCGTGGCCGGTGTCAGTGCCGCACCGTTGTTGAACTGCATGGCGATCGAGGTCAGCGCGCGGTTCAGCGCGGCCAGCATCACGTCATCGTGGCCGCGGCCGCCGCTGTAGTCGCGGCGCACGGCGAGGCCGGAACTCGTGGGATCGATGATCCGCGTGATCAGGTTGTCCATCACGCTTTGATCGAACACGTTGCCGCCGACGCCGGACACGCGGTCGAACACCGTCAGCCGCCCCGCGTTGTCGCGGCCGCTGCCGGGAATGATCACGGCGTTGCGGAACGCGCCGAACAGTTCTTCGCGCATCGCGAACACGAACTCGCCGAATATCGTCGCCGCCGGGCCATCGGTGGCGTTCGGGTTCTGCAGGTCGATCGCCGGGCCGTAGTGGCTCGAATCCCAGCCGTTCAGCACCAGATCGAGCGCGGCGCGCTGCGTGGCATCGAGCCGGCTCGCGGCCGTGGTGCGGAAGCGCCGCAGCGCCGGCAGGTACTCGCGGGCGCGGATGTCGCGGGTGCCGGCGCGAATGTCGATGTCGCGCAGATCGGCATAAGTCCAGTCGCGCCGGGTGGCGACCAGATCCAGCAGGTTGGTCACGCGCTGGCCATGGCCGCCCGGGCGTGACGAATAGCCCAGCCCTTCGCCATCGAGCCAGCCATACGCGGGCTTGTTGTTCCAGTTCGCGAGATAGCCCTGCTCCGGGTCGATGACCTGCGGCACTTCATCGAAGCGGAGCCAGCCGCTGGCATCGAACTCGCCGGTGCCGGGTGTCGGCAGACGCTGATCGGTTTCCGGATGCCGCCGGATATGCAGCCCCGGATGCCAGTACGCGATGTGGCCATCGCGTGTGGCCACGGTCACGTTCTCGTTCCAGGTGACGGTGGCAACCGCCGCGCGGAACTCGTCGAGATTGCGCGCGCGGTTCCATTCGCGGATGCCTTCCAGGGTCTGCGTCTCGCGCTGGAACATGCCGTACTGCACGCTGCGGGCGAGGCCGGCCGTGTCATCGCGCGCCACCACCGGGCCATGCACCGTGCGGCAGATTTCCACCGTCTGCGACAGGATCGCCGGCCCCACCGGAATGCCGTTGGCCGCGGCGCGATACGGAATGCGCTCGCTGCGGCAGCTCATGGCCTTCCACTGGTTCTGGTGGCGGTACTGGTTGCGCGTGCAGGTGTTCGCGGCGATCTGCGAGGTCGAGCAGATCGTCTCGATGAAGCTGTCGATGGTCTTGCTGTAGCCGGTGGTCAGACCCCACGCGGTGTTCTCGGTGTAGCCGATGCCGACCACCGGCAGGATCGGCACCGAGCTGCCGCGCGCGTTGTAGCCGTTCGGCCCGTGAATCTCGTATTCGACCAGCAGCTCCGGATAGCCGTAGCCGAGCTGTGGCCCGCTGATCAGCAACGTGCCGCGATCACGCGTGCGGCTGGGTGCCAGCGCCACCGCGAACGAGCCGCCATGCAGGTGCTGGCGGAATTCGTACAGGCTGCGCAAGGTCGTGCGGATGAGTCTGGCGACCTGCTGCGCGCGATCGGCGAACACGGCACTGGCCTGCTTCGCGTGGCTCGACACCTTCGCCTGCGGCGCGGCGATGTTGCCCGGCTGCCACTTCACGTCGGTTTCGCCATCGCGACCCGCCGCGCCGAGCGGGCCGGGCAGGCTCGGCTGGCCGCACGGGAACGGCGCTGCGGCAGCGCCGGTGCCGGGACCATCGGCCAGGGTATCGGGCAGGGTCAGTGCCCAGTCGGCCACGCGGCGGAACACGGCATCGCGGTTCGCCGGTGGCGTCGATTGATTGGAGAACGTGCCCTCGCTGCGCGGCACGGTGACGGCGGCGTTCGGGTCCTCGTTCCAGGCCATGTCGTCGAAGGCGTCATAGGCAGCGGCGCGCGAGCCCAGCTGCGTTTCGAGCGCGCGCAGCATCCGCACGTTCTGCATTTCGTTGCCGCCCTCGGCCGCGACGAACCGGGTGATGAAGACACCGGCGGCCAGCACGTCCTTCACCGTGAACGGAGCCGGTGTCGTCGTCAGCAAGGTGTACTCGGCCGGCAGCGATTGCAGGCGATTGCGGATCGCCTCCTCGCGCCAGGCGTTGGCGCCATCGACATAGCCGAGCACCGAATCCTTCGAATCCTGCGACAGCTGATCGAAGAAGCCCTGATATTCGGCATCGCTGTAGGTGATCGTCCGCTGCTGGATATCGGCCGCCACGCCGCCGCAGCCGGTCAGTTCGGCAAAGCTGCCGGTGCCCATGCGCCGCACCGCATCCATCAGGAACAGCCGATCCTGCGCGATGGCATAGCCGACGCCGTACCAGAGGTTGCGCACGGTATCGCCGTAGATGATCGGCACGCCGTAGCTGTCGCGATAGATCTGCACGCCGGCAATCGGCGATACCGGCGTGCCCGGCCGCGTGCCGAGCGTCGCCGGCTTGGCATCGAAGTTCCAGTACAGCAGGCGCTGATCGTCCAGATGCTCGCCGTACGCGCCGGGGTCCGTGCTCAGCAGGCCGCGCGCCTGCCCGGCCAGCGACACGAAGCCGCTTTGCCCCGGCCCGAGCGTGGTCTCCGCCTTCAGCACCAGCGTTGCCGGATCGGCCGGGCCGCCGTTGCCGCCGGGTGCCGGCGGTGTGGGATCGCTCGACTGCGCGCAGGCGGCCAGCACCGCCAGCAACGCCGCCTGAATCGATGGCGCGATCAGCTTCCTAGCCGACTCCCGCAGCCCGCGGCCACCATCACGCACACCATCCCTGAGCTGCTTCATCGTCGTGGTCTCCCGAGCCGTATCGACAGGCGCGTCGTGACTGCTGCGCGCTGATGGATCATACGGCGGCCGCCGGACAACACGCCGTTCAGGCAGCATCAAGCCCCCCGCCACCGACATCTCCGTCGCGCTGCCGTGTCTTTGCGAGCCCGTCCGGGTCCTGCTCAAGGTTTATGGCTTGTCGCGCACGCATGTCGCGGCAGCGATCAGGCCCTTGTTCGCCATCGGCAAGGTCGAAGCCGATCGGCCAGCCGCCGAAACGGGACTCACCGTGCTCGAAGCCGGCGGCGATTTCGCGGATGGCGTGATCGCCCATGACGGCAACCGGCTGGGCGGACAAGCCTTCGTCTCGTTCGACCGGCAGGCGGTCACGCGGCTGCAGGCCGCCGGGCTTGCGGCGCGAATCGCGTAATCCGTTCCGTGCAACAGTGCGGGGACCGATGGCGTTCGCGAGCGCCACCCGCCAACGAAAAGTCCATTCGCGAGGAGAGCCCCATGGCACAGACCGCCCAGCACAACCGCCAGATCGTCCTCGCCCAGCGCCCTGCCGGTGCGCCGGATGCCAGCACCTTCCGCCTGGAAACCAGCATCGTCCCGACACCCGGCCCCGGCCAGATGCTGCTGCGCACGCTGTGGCTGTCGCTCGATCCGTACATGCGCGGCCGCCTGAACGAAGGCCCGTCGTACGCCGATCCGGTCGCGGTGAATGGCGTCATGTGCGGCGGCACCGTGTCAAGAGTCGAAGCCTCGAACGTCGCCGGTTACGCCGTGGGCGATCTCGTGCACAGCTACGCCGGCTGGCAGGACTACGCGTTGTCCGATGGCAGCGACGTCATCATCAAGCTGCCGGCCGGTGCGACCCATCCCAGCCACTACCTCGGCGTGCTCGGCATGCCCGGCTTCACCGCGTGGCACGGCCTGACCAACATCGGCAAGCCGAAGAAGGGCGAAACCTTCGTCACTGCCGGCGCCACCGGCGCCGTCGGCCAGATCTCCGGCCAGC
Organism: Nevskia sp.; assembly: GCF_021732705.1. Lineage (GTDB taxonomy): Bacteria > Pseudomonadota > Gammaproteobacteria > Nevskiales > Nevskiaceae > Nevskia. The sequence goes on from NZ_JAKFUM010000022.1 coordinate 104,784, forward strand.
TCGCCAAGCAGGCCGGCTGCCGCGTCGTCGGCATCGCCGGCGGTGCCGCCAAGTGCGATTTCGCCGTGAAGGAACTGGGCTTCGATGCCTGCATCGATCACCACGCGCCAGACTTCGCCGCCCAGCTCGCCGCCGCCTGCCCGAACGGCATCGACATCTACTTCGAAAACGTCGGCGGCACCGTCTGGGACGCCGTGCTGCCGCTGTTCAACCTCCACGCCCGCGTGCCGGTCTGCGGCCTGATCGCCCACTACAACGGCGAAGGCTTCACCGGCGCCGACCGCCTGCCCGGCACCATGTTCTCAGTGCTGGTCAAGCGCCTGACCTTCACCGGCTTCATCATCTTCGACCAGTACCCGACCTACTACGGCCAGTTCCTGAGCGAAATGACCAACCACCTTGCCAACGGCACCGTCAATGTCCGCGAGGATGTCGTCGCCAGCCTCGAAGACGCCCCGGCGGCGCTGACCGGGCTGCTGGCGGGCAAGAACTTCGGGAAGGTGGTGGTGGAGGTGGCGGGTGGGTGAGTGGAGGAGTCGCGCTAGTTGAGGTGGCCGTCGTCGCGCCTGATGCTGGTGAAATCCTCTAGTCGACTCCGCACGCAACGTACAAGTCGCGCTCAAGACGAGCGCGACTTGGTGTGCCAATTCGAATGTCTTAAATCAGCCCAACGCAGACTTTCGTTTTTGAGCAAGTCACTTGCTCCCCACTATTGAGCCGGCATTGAAATATTGAACTGATGGTGCCGCGTAGAGTCGGAGTTTGCATGGACAAAATCGACTCTCGAACGCTGCCGGTGGAGGCGCTCAACGAGCGGCGCCGCCGGGCGGTGAAGAT
>NZ_JAKFUM010000005.1 GCF_021732705.1 Nevskia sp.
ATCTTCACCGCCCGGCGGCGCCGCTCGTTGAGCGCCTCCACCGGCAGCGTTCGAGAGTCGATTTTGTCCATGCAAACTCCGACTCTACGCGGCACCATCAGTTCAATATTTCAATGCCGGCTCAATAGTCAACTTTACTCGCGTCACACGCGAGCATCGCTGCTACGGAAATCGAGAAAGCATGTCCTCCAATTCGTTGTTGCACGCAGGCTTCGCAGCCCGCACGTCCACTCCATTGAAGACGCCGCCGAAGCGTCGCGGCTACGCCGGACGAAGTGCCGAGCAGTTGGCGGAAGAACGGCGTCAGCGGCTGCTGGACGCTGCGCTGGACCTGTTCGCCGATCGCGGCTTCTCGCGCACGCCGATCGAACTGCTGTGCTCCACTGCCCGCGTCACCACGCGACACTTCTACGAGCATTTCGATTCTCGTGAAGCGGTGCTCGTTGCGCTGTACGACCGCATCAACATCACCACGCGGGCCTCGGTGGCGGCGTCGCTGCAGATGCCGGGGCTGGACCCGCAGGAGCGCATGTTCGCGGCGATCCGCGCGTTCGTCAGTGCCTGCACCGAAGACAAGCGTCGTACCCGCATCCTGTGCGTCGAGGTGATCGGCGTCAGTCCGGAGATGTTCGAGCGTCGCCGCGCGGCGGTGCACGAGTTCGCGAATGTCTTGAACACGTTCTCCCAGCAGCTGGTCAAGAGCGGCCAGCTGCCGGACCGGGACTACCTGCAAAGCTGCATCGCGATGATCGGCGCGATACGCGAAGTGATGAGCAAATGGCTGATGTCCGATCCGCAGGTGCCGGTGGAAACCGTTCACGCGCATCTGGTCCGTATGTTCCAGTGCCTGATCGTCGGCGCCCGCACGCTGGGTCCAGGCTCGGGGGCGGACGCGGCCAAGACGGCGGGCTGAGGCCAGACGCGCCGGGATGCCGGATGGTCCGGCGCTCGCGTCGCCCGCCACTTCAGGCGTTGCCAGCACGGGCCATGCGTTAAAGTAGCGAACTGACCAGCGGGCCGCCGCTTTCATTGCGCGGCCCGTTCTTCGCTACCAGAACGGACCCGAGCATGAGCGATACCAGCGACAAATCCTTCGACGTCATTGTCATTGGCGGTGGCCCCGGCGGCTACCCGGCCGCCATCCGCGCCGCGCAGCTCGGCATGAAGACCCTGTGCATCGACGGCTGGCTGAACCGTGACAACACGCCCAGCTTCGGCGGCACCTGCCTGAATGCCGGCTGCATCCCGTCCAAGGCGCTGCTCGAATCGTCCGAGCTGTTCCACAAGGCCGGCCACGAGTTCGACGTTCACGGCATCGGCGTGTCGACGCCGACGATGGACATCGCGAAGATGCAGGCCCGCAAGCAGGCGGTGTCGAAGGCCAACTCCGGCGGCGTCAAGCTGCTGTTCGCGGCCAACAAGGTCACGGGCCTGTTCGGCTACGGCAAGCTGCTCGGCAACAGCCAGGTCCAGTACACCGCGCACGACGGCAAGACCGAGGTCTACTCGGCCAAGCACATCATCATCGCCACCGGCTCGGCGCCGGTCGAGCTGAAGAAGATCGCGCCGTTCGACGGCGACCGCATCGTCGATTCCTGGGGCGCGCTCGATTTCACGGCGGTTCCGGGACGGCTCGGCATCATCGGCGCCGGCGTCATCGGCGTGGAACTGGGCAGCGTCTGGTCGCGCCTCGGCGCCAAGACCGTCGTGCTCGAAGCGCTGCCGGGTTTCCTGCCGATGGTCGACGCCGCGATTTCCAAGGAAGCGCTGCGCCAGTTCACCAAGCAGGGTCTCGATATCCGCCTCGGCGCCAAGGTCACCGCCGTGGAGAAGACCGAGTCCGATGTGGTCGTGACCTACGACCAGGGCGGCGAGCTGAAGACGGAAAAGTTCGACAAGCTGATCGTGGCTGTCGGCCGCCGCCCGCACACGACCGATCTGGGTGCCGAAGCGGCCGGGGTCGCGCTCGACGAGCGCGGCTTCGTCAAGGTCGACAAGCATTACCGCACGTCGGCACCCGGCATCTATGCCGTCGGCGACGTCATTGGCGGCGCGATGCTGGCGCACAAGGCGATCGAGGAAGGCGTGGTGCTGGTCGAGCAGCTGCACGGCGAAAAGAGCGAGATCAACTACAACGCCATTCCGTCGGTGATCTACACCAATCCGGAAATCGCCTGGGTCGGACTCTCGGAAGAGCAGGCCAAGGCGGCCGGCCATGAGGTCAAGGTCGGTTCGAGCCCGTTCGCGGCGAACGGCCGGGCCCGCGCGATCGAATCGATTGCCGGCCAGGTCAAGTTCATTTCCGATGCCAAGACCGATCGCGTGCTCGGTGTCCACATGATCGGCCCGTACGTGTCCGAGCTGTGCGCCGAAGCGGTGCTGGCGCTGGAGTTCGGCGCCACGACGCAGGACATCCAGCTGACCATGCACGGCCATCCGACGCTGTCCGAAACCTTCCATGAGGCCGCGCTGGCCGTGGACGGCCACGCGATCCACTCGGCGAACAAGAAGAAGTAGTCGATTCCGAGTCCGTCTCGTTCGAAGCGGACTCGGACAGCGACGCCGGCAAGGGAGGCCTTTTCCCTTGCCGCATTCCAATTCCAGCATCGGCATCACGGAAGCACACCATGGGACGTGGACCCTCGATCGAAGGCCGCAAGAACGCGGCCGACGCCCAGAAAGCGAAGAAATTCACCAAGTTCATCCGCGAGATCACGATCGCCGCGCGCGTTGGCGGCGGCGATCCCATCGCCAACCCGCGCCTGCGTCTCGCGATCGACAAGGCCCTGACCGCGAACATGACCAAGGACACGATCGAGCGTGCCCTGAAGCGCGGCACCGGCGAAGGCGCCACCGAGCAGGTCGTGGAAATCCGCTACGAAGGCTACGGCCCGGGCGGCGTCGCCGTGATGGTCGACTGCATGACCGACAACCCGACGCGCACCGTGGCCGACGTGCGGGCCGCGTTCAGCCGCAATGGCGGCAATCTCGGCACGTCCGGCTCGGTTGCCTTCCAGTTCACCAAGACCGGCGAGATCATCTTCGACATCCGCGAGACCCCCGCGCTCGAGGAAAAGATCATGGAAGTCGCGCTCGAAGCCGGTGCCGATGACGTGCTTAGCGAAGACGGCTTCATCGACGTGCTGACCTCGCCGGACAGTTACCTTGGCGTCAAGGCCGCCTTCGAGAAAGCCGGGCTGGCGCCGATCGATTCGGATGTCGTGATGCGCCCGGCGACCCGCGCTGCGCTGGATGGCGAGGCCGCCGCGCAGATGAACAAGCTGATCGCGCGTCTCGAAGAACTCGATGACGTGCAGGACGTGCACCACAACGCCGACCTTCCGGCCTGATCGCCCGGGTGAGCACCAGCGCGACGATCCGCATCCTCGGCATCGACCCCGGCTCGCGCATCACCGGCTGGGGCGTGATCGAGCATAGCGGCAATCGCTCGCGCTGCATCGATCATGGCCGCATCCACCTGGATGACGGCGAACTGCCGAAGCGACTGTTGCGGATCTTCACCGAAGTCGGGCAGGTGATCCGCGACTATCAGCCGCAGGAAACCGCCATCGAGGAAGTGTTCGTCAATCGCAATGTCTCGAGCGCGCTGGTGCTCGGGCAGGCCCGTGGCGCGGCGATCTGCGCGCTGGCCTCGGCCGGACTGCCGGTCGCCGAGTACGCGCCGGCGCAGATCAAGTCGGCGGTCGTCGGCAGCGGCAGAGCCGAGAAGCAGCAGGTGCAGCACATGATCAAGGTGCTGCTGAATCTCACCGAAACGCCGCCGACCGATGCATCCGACGCGCTGGCCGTCGCCGTCTGCCACGCCCACGTCCGCGGCACCGTGATCAAGACCGGCGAAGCGCTGCGCGGGTCATGGAGTCGGGCCGTCACTGCAAGATCCATCAATCGAAATCTCAAGGGCTGATCGATGCGCACTCCGCGCGATCAGCCTGCTTCCCGAACCTGAGGAACCGCCATGATCGGACGTCTCAGCGGCACCCTGATCGCCAAGCAGCCACCGCTGCTGCTGCTCGATGTCGGCGGCGTCGGCTACGAAATCGAAGCACCGATGTCGACATTCTTCAAGCTGCCCGCCGTCGGCACCGCCGTGGTCCTGCAGACGCATCTCGTGGTTCGCGAAGACGCGCATCTGCTGTTCGGGTTCGCTACCCAGATCGAAAAGAACCTGTTCCGCGAGATCATCAAGATCAGCGGCATCGGCCCCAAGCTCGCGCTCGCCATCCTGTCCGGCATCGGCGTCGAAGACTTCTGGGCGGCCGTTCGAGCGGCCGAGACCGGGCGGCTGGTCAAGCTGCCCGGCATCGGCAAGAAAACCGCCGAACGCATCGTCATCGAACTGCGCGACAAGGCCGGCGCCGGCGGCCCGGGCGACCTCGGCATGCTGACCTCATCCGGCGTCACCATCCCCGCCAGCCCGCTCTCCGAAGCCCGCGCGGCACTGGAATCGCTCGGCTACAAGCCACCCGAAGCCCAGAAACTGACCGATGCCATCCACAAAGAAGGCATGAGCACCGATCAGATCATTCGGGAGGCTTTGAAGCGGGCGGTGCGGTAAGAAAGATCTGAATGGTTTGATTTTACTTCTGTCTTCGCTCTTAGCAGCCGCCCCCGACACATGTACTTTCAGGATAGACTCGGCCGCCGTTGATCGCTCTGATTCCGGCTCGAATCGAAAAGACCAAAGGATTAATAGGAATCTCGTTTGAAGAAAATTCAGAGATTGCTGAATTAAGAGCATTAGTAATTTCTATTTTCAACAAGCGGTCGCTGAAAAGTTTTTTAAGAATCTCTACGAGCTCACTGTCAGAGTGTCTTTGCGTTGTACTAAAATTATTCGGAACCGTAATCGGTAAACTGTTACACCGAGAAAAAATGCACTTCGACGTTACGATTTCGTCATCGTAAAATAAAAAATACTCGAATCTTTGCCGTTCTTCATAATTCAAGATTAACCCTAAACTCTCTTGATAAAATTCGAGCGCTCTCTGGGTTTCGGTTAACAAGCCGCGATCCTGAACGAATTTTTCAAAAATCGCCACAATTGCTTCTCTTTCCGACATTTGTTTTCCCCTGCTTAAAGACTATAAAAAGTTAGTGTAGATGCCGTCGTTCTATTTAATTGATCTTCCGAGCCAGATCCTGTTCAATTCCCAGTTTTCTGACTAGGACTTGTAGGCGCAAAACGAAAGGGTGATCAGTAGGTAAATCTGAAAATCTTAGTGCTTCGGGAGTCAAAATTATGTCACGCGCGTCACCGATTCTCTCCATAGACAAAAAAAGCTCAGCGAGTTGCAGCTTTGCCGAGCGGGTATAAGGATGATGAGCGCCAACCGCAGCAGTAAAGTCCGTCAAAGCTTCGTGCAGAACTAATTCTGCCTCGCTCCACTTGCCATTTCTCGCGTAAAGCATCGCAAGTACTTGCCGCATACCACCACTTTGCCGGATTCCACCTGCAGTCACCCTGTCCGCGTCCAAAATTACTGATTTGATTAATTCTTCTGCTTCAATCGTGTTCCCTTTGATTGCTTGCAATTCAGCTTCGCCCCACCGAACCATCAGCATTGGACCGTCATCGTCTTTGATCCACTTTTGAAGCACTCTTCTCGCGATACGCAGTTGATTTTCAGCTTCTTCGATTTTGTTTGCTTTGACCAGAGATATCCCGAGCTGCATGTGGATCTTGCCGACATTCAACTGATCATTTCCGACGCGGTTTGCCGCACTCGCGAGTGCACTTCGTAACTCAGATTCACCAATATCGTAATAAGAAAGATCGGTGTCAACAAAGCCCTTGAGCGAAAGAATAGACTCAATGAGTGACTTTTGAGGCAGAACGCCCTCGTCTATTATTTTGAGGAGTCGGTTTAGCTTTTCTGTGCTGTTGACCCATCTTCCTGCGAAGTAGTCAGCGCGCGCGCGTTCAAGCTGCAGTCTTAAGACTGTATCATTGCGGGGCCCAAAATTGGCAACTGCTCGTTGTTCAAGTAAATCGATCTGTTTTGTAAAATCGGAAAGTTGTCCGATGACGTATTTGCTGGTTACAAGCTTAGAGGCAACATCGAGCGCTTCCTCGGATACTTCGCCGTCGATTTCGAGGAATAACTTTAGTGCTCTATCAAATTCACGAGTTGCTTCAGCATTGAAGTCTAGAACCGCATAGGTTTGTCCAAGGGAACGCCTAAGAGTGGCTTCTAGACGCGGATCGGTCTGAAATCGCTTTGACATCTGTTTGGATGCCGCGTCTAGTAATTCTTTTACCGAAAGGTTCCGGATGGAAATTTTGTTTGGATCGATTTCCTCAAAAATTCCTTTTGCGAGATAGTCCCGGACCGCATTTGACTGCGTAGCAGATGCTTCCGCCTGCTGCTGAGCCGTCCGCGCCTTGAAATATAAAGCTGTGCTGATGGTTACACCCCCCAGTAGCGCCGCAACCGCAATCCGCAAACCAAAGCGTCGCGCCCGTAGTCGTTCGACCGCCCGTTCTGCAGCATCGATGCGAACCCGCTCGGCCAAGCGTTCTTCATCGATTCGCATGGCATCGGCAACGGCCTGCGCCCGAGCCTCGCGACGTTCCGGCAGGCTGCGCAGGCGCCGCGCGAGTTCGGAGGCATCGGCCATGCGCTTTGCGGGATCGCCTTCGGATACTGCGGCGATGTCCTCTCGGATCAGCGGATCGTCGATGTTGCGTTCCCAGCCGGGTGCGAACACTAGGCGCAGATCTCCAGCCACCAATTGATACAGCATGATACCGAGGGCGTAGAGGTCCGCCTTCAGCGTCGGTGGATGGCCGGCCAGCACTTCGGGGGCGTAGTACAACGGGGTGCCGCTGGTGCTGTCGCCGGCCATGGCGCTGGCGGTGACGCCGACGCGCGAGATGCCGAGTTCGATCAGGCGCTGGTCGTCCAGCACGCGGCCAGAGCCGAAGTCGCCGAGCTTGATCGTCGGGCAGTCGCCATCGGCTCCGGGCACGATCAGCACGTTGCCGGGCTTCAGGTCCTTGTGCAGCACGCCGAGCTGATGCACTGCGCTCAGCGCGTCGGCAATGCGGGCGATCAGTTCGATGCGCAGTTCCTGACTCAGGGTCTGCGGGCCGCCGATGCTGGCCAGCCATTCCTGCAGGCTGCCGCCCTCGCAATACTCGGCTTCGAGAAACCACGGTGGTTCGTCGAAGTTCCAGTCGATCAGTTCGACGTAGTCGCGGTTGTCGCCAAGGCTCTGTTTCAGCAGGCGAAAGATGGTCATCTCGCGCTTCAGCGCGACCAGCGCGCGCGCGTCGTTGGTGAACTTGAAGACGCGGCGCGACGGGAGCTTGCGATGCTGGGCCAGCCAGCTGTCGCCCGCCGAGCCGAGTCGCTTGACCAGCTGCCAGCCGCTGCGTCCCGGCACCAGATCGCCCGGCTTCAGGTTGAGGGTTGGCGCCAGCGGCGCGCCGGGCTCGCTGGCCATCAGCACGACCGGCGCATCGAACCGGTAGCCGAAACCGTGGACGGTCTTGATCCACTCTGTACCGAAAGGATCCAGCGCGTCGCGCAGTTTCTTGACGCTGTTGCTGAGCACGGCATCGGAGACGATGGTGCCGGTCCACAGCGTTTCCATCAGCTCGGTCTTGGTGATCAGTTCGCCGGGCTTGCGCGCGAACTGCATTAGCAGATTCAGCGGCTTCGGTTCGACAGGAACGAGCACGCCCTTGTGGCGCAGCTCGCGCCGCGTCTCGTCCAGCTCGAAGTCGCCGATCTGCCAGCGCGCGGTATGCAGGGACGGGCCTGCGTCGGCGCTGAAGACCGGATCATTCTTTTTCCGCATGCAGGCTCCGGCAGCCTTTGGCTGCTCGTGATGCTGTTATCGAGTCCCCCGAGCGTGCGGCCGCTCCAGATAACCGTGGTGACCGGCTCCGCGCGACCCATCTGCGGAGACCGGCGGCAACGGCGCCAGCACGACTGTCGACACAAGTTCATTGCGACAAATCACATGGATCGCCACGCTGTGACTTGAGTCTCATGAAGCCTCGCAGCTATGCCGAGCGAGTGCGAGATCGATTCCGGGATGAACTGAGAACTGGCGCACAAAGGCGTGCGCATCTGGACTCGATTGCTTTCCTGATCAAGCGCCGACGGTGTGGGCACTCGTTCGCGGGTGACCGGCCGAACAAACAGCCTTCCTTCCTTGCGGCATCAGCGCAACGCCGACGAGCAGGACGCGAACGCTCAGGGCTTCACGCGGGCGATCGCGGCAGACAGCGCCTGCCGAGCCGTGCGATCCGCAGACGGGTCGGCCGCGTCGTTCGGTGGCTGCAGGTAGCGGGCCGCGAGATAGCGCGCCGCTGCTTCGCGGATGGTCGTTGCAAGGTCCGGACGGATGCGGGCCACGCGCGCTGCAAAATCAATTGGACCTTCGCCCGGCGCCTGCCGAAGCCCGGCTCGTGCGAGCCGCGCTTGCAGTCGACGCCACAGCTTCAGGGCCTCGTCTTCGCGGTTGACCGGCGCGGCCCGGCGCAGCAGCAGCAGGCCGAGCACGCCCAGCGCTGCGCTCAGCAGCACGGTCAGCGCGATGATCATGCGGCGCCAGTCGACCAGTCCGAGCTTGCTCAACACGGCCTGCTGCAGTTCCGGGCCGTAGCCGAGCACCCAGTAGTTCCACTGGGCGTTGAGCCAATCCCAGCGGGCCCTGAGGTCGAAACGCAAGCCGCTGCGCAACGCGGGATTCAGGAAGGCCGGCAGGTCGTCGCTGGCCAGCGCTTCGCCGATGCCGCGCTCGATCCGCTCCGGTGCGACGGCTGCCGTCGGGTCGATGCGCAGCCAGCCGCGACCTTCGATCCACACCTCGGTCCAGGCGTGGGCATCGCTCTGGCGAACGATCCAGTAATCGCCGACGGTGCTTTTCTCGCCGCCCTGATAGCCGGTGACGATGCGCGCCGGGATGCCGGCTGCGCGCATCAGCACCGCGAAGCTGGAGGCGTAGTGCTCGCAGAAGCCGCGCCGGGTGTCGAACAGGAACTCGTCGACGCTGTCGCGGCCGAGCGCCGGCGGCTGCAGGGTGTAATAGAACGTCTGCTCGCGATAACGGCGCAGCGCCTCGCGCACGATCGCGTCGTCACCGAGCCCCTGTGCACGCCAGCTGCGGGCAAGTGCCGCGGTCCGCGGATTGCTGGTGCGCGGCAGGCGCGTCAGCCACTCGCGCTGGCGTGCCGACATCGCGGGCTGCAGACGGTATTGCACCTGCGATTGCAGTCGATAGAGGCGGCGCTCGCGAACCTCGCCCTGACTCAGCACCAGCTGGTAGTCGCCGTTCAGTTCGGCGTCCTGAGGCAGGCCGAAGCGTGATGGCAGATCCAGCGCGAACAGCCAGCGCGCGCGATTCGGTTCGAGCACGACTTCGTAGCGGATCACCGGCCCGGACAGCTCGGCGGAAGGCACGCCGTCCTCCGACGGGCGGAAGCCCGGGTCCCACTTGCGGCCGTCGAACCGCGAGAACACCGGGCCGCGCCAGTAGCGGGCGTTCGGGGCCGGCACCGTGTCGTCGAAGCGGACGCGGAATGCGGTTTCGCCGGACTGGATCAGGCTCGAGATCTCGCCCGGCGCCATCGAATCCGACAGCCCCGAGCGCGCCGCGCCGGAATCGGCCGGCAGGCCCCAGATCGGCCCCGGAATGCGCGGAAACAGCACGAAGATCAGCAGCATCAGCGGCAGCGCACGCAGCACCATGCCGCCGGCGAGATTCAGCACCGGGCGCAGCGCCAGCCCGCCGCCCGGATGGTTGGCGTCGATCAGCACGCCCGTGATCAGGGTCGCACAGACCAGCAGGTAGGCGGCCGTCCAGATTTCCTGCGAGAACAGGAAATGGGTGATCAGCAGGAAATACATCAGGAACACCATGACCATGGTGTCGCGCCGGGCGCGCAGCTCGGTGAGCTTGAGCGCGGCCATCACGGTGATCAGCGCCACACCGGCGGTCTGGCCGCTCACCCGCCCGAAGCTGGCGTAGATGCCGGCGAACGCGCTGAAGGTCAGCACCACACGCACAGCACCTGACAGCATGCGCCAGCCGTTCAGCGCCGCCGCCGCGCGCCAGCCGATCAGCACCACGACCAGCGCCGCCGCCCAGATCGGCAGCCTCGGCAGATGCGGCGTCAGCACGATGGTCAGCACCGCGAGCAGGCGCAGCATCGCGACACGCGGCAGCAGATCGACGACCGGGCGGGGTGACTTGCGGATCATCGATGCAGCGCCAGCGCCTGCAGGCAGCGATGACGATGACTGTCACCGCTCGCCGGCTCGATGATCTGCCCCGGCAGCCTGAGACCATACGACTGCGCGTCGGCATCGGCATCGACGATCCAGCGCGCCAGCTGCGACAGGCGCTGCTCGACATCCCAGCCGGCCGGCAGACTGGCCCAGTCGAACCAGCGCTGGTCATCCACCGCTTCGGCGAACTGCTTGACCATCAGGTGCGGATGCTTGGCGAGGCTTTTCCAGTGGATCGCGCGCAAGGCGTCACCCGGCTGGTAGCTGCGCAGCCCGGCGAATTCCTCCGGCCCCGGACGCTCGCCGCTGGCATCGCCGTCGCCGCCCTGCGTGGCTGGCGGCGTCGCGCCGAGCGCGGCCGGCTTCGGGTACACGAGCGCCTGCAGATCGAGCTCGACCCAGGTCCAGGCGTGGAACAGGCCGACCGGAAACTCGGTCGATACCGCGAAGCGCGGCGCGGGCAGCCAGCCGCGGCGACGGCTCGGCAGGCTCAGCCGCAGCACGGCACGATCGCGCGGGGCGATGTCGACGTGCGTCGCCGGTGTCGCGTCCTGCCACGCGGCGGTCAGCGCATAGCGGGCGGCGGCGGAAGGATTGTCGAGCGTCAGCGCGAAGCTCGCGGGATCGCCGGCGAAGACCGGCTCGACGCGACTCGCGGCGACCTGCAGGTTCACCAGGTTGCCGTGCGTGTAGTGCATCGCCAGCAGGCCGATGCCGGCCAGCAGGAAAGTCAGCGCGAACGCCATGCTGTTCGAATAGTTCATCGCGCCGAGCAGCATCGTGAACAGCAGCAGGCCGAAGCCGTAGCCGTAGCGCGTCGGCACGATGTAGACGCGGCGCCGGTGGATCGACCACGGGCCGGGCACGCGTGGCGTGCGCGCGGCGATCCATTGCTGGATGCGTCGGCGTGCCGCGGCCCAGGGCGTCATCGCGGCCCCGAGCCCGGCGGCGCGCTGACGGCGATCACGGAATCGCCACCGCCGCCAGAATGTCGTCGGCGATCGCCCGGGCGTCGCTGCGTTCGGCCACGGTCAGGCGGTGCGCGGCCACCGCGACGAACACCGCCTGCACGTCTTCCGGAATCACGCCCGTGCGTCCTTCGAGCAGCGCCCAGGCCTGCGCGGCGTGCTTCAGCGCAAGGCCGGCGCGCGGCGACAGGCCGTGCCGCAGCGCGCGGTGCTCGCGCGTGGCGCGGATCAGCGCCATCAGGTATTCGACCAGCGCCGGACTGGTCCGCACGCTGCGCACCTGCCGCTGGAACTCGCGCAGTTGCACCGTGCCGATCACCGGCGGCAGGTCGGCCAGCAGATCGCGGCGTTCCGGCTCGATCAGCAGCGCGCGTTCGGCGTCCCGCGAGGGATAGCCGAGCGACAGCTTCATCAGGAAGCGGTCGAGCTGGGATTCCGGCAGCGGGTAGGTGCCGATCTGCTCGCCCGGGTTCTGGGTGGCGACGACGAAGAACGGATCGGGCAGGGCGCGCGTCGCGCCGTCGCTGGTGACCTGCCGCTCTTCCATCGCTTCCAGCAGCGCGCTCTGGGTCTTGGGGCTGGCGCGGTTGATCTCGTCGGCCAGCACCACTTCGGAGAAAACCGGGCCGGGATGAAAGCGAAAGGTCGCGGTCGGCGCGTCGAAGATCGACACGCCCAGAATGTCGGCCGGCAGCAGGTCGCTGGTGAACTGCACGCGGTGGAAGTCCAGACCGAAGACGCGGGCCAGCGCCAGCGCCAAGGTCGTCTTGCCGACGCCGGGGACGTCTTCGATCAACAGATGACCGCGCGCCAGCAGGCAGGCCAGCGCGAGCCGGAGCTGGCGTTCCTTGCCGAGAACGATGCCGGACAGCGCCTGAAGGACAGCCTGTAGCGATGGATTCATGCCGGCACGCTTTGCAACACCCGCGCCAGTGGCTGGCCGAGCGTCACCGGCTGTCCGGCGTCGAGGCTCGCCAGCCAGTCCAGTGCGCCGCGCGGGGCCAGCAGCACGACGGTCGAGCCCATGTGGAAGCGGCCCATCTCGTCGCCGCGAGCCAGCGCGATGGCGTGTTCCGGCGTGTGGTGGAACGGCTGGCTGCCGCGATCATGCGGCGGCGTCAGCCGGCCGCCCCAGACGGTCTCGACGCCACCGACGAACAGCGCACCGACCATCACCACGGCCATCGGCCCGAACGCGGTATCGAAGATCGCGACCATCCGCTCGTTGCGCGAGAACAGCCGCGGCATCGACCGCGCGGTCGCCGGATTGACGCTGAACAGGCGGCCCGGCACGTAGGTCCAGCGACGCAGGCGGCCACCGAACGGCACGTGCACGCGGTGGTAGTTGTGCGGAGCGAGGTAAATGGTGGCGAACGTGCCGCCATCGAAGGCTTGTGCCAGGTCCGGGTCGGCCAGCAGTTCGGCCGCCGTGTAGTCATGTCCCTTCGCCTGGAAGATCCGGCCATCGCGGATCGGGCCGAGCTGGCTGATGCGACCATCGACCGGGCAGGCGAAGGTGTCCGGATCCTTCGGTTGCGGCCGGGCGCCGTGCTTCAGTGCGCGGGTGAAGAAATCATTGAAGTTCCGGTATTCCTCGATCGTCTCGCGCTCGGCTTCCGCTAGATCGATCGGGTAGCCGCGCAGGAACGTGCGGATGAACGTGTTCTTGAACGTCGTGTTGTCGACTTCGGCGATGCGGTACATCAGCGCGGACAGGGCGCGCGTCGGCAGACAGCGCTGGACGGCGGCGAACAGGGTGTCGCCGAGGCTGGCGTCGGTGGTCATGGAGCGTGGGTCGGTCGGGAGGGAATTCAGCGGCGGCTGGCGAGCAGGGTATTGAGATCGGCCGCCATCGTGTCCGGCTTGAACGGCGGCGTCAGGTAGCCGGCAATGCGGCCCTGCGGATCGATCAGGATCAGCGCCGTCGAATGGTCGATCGTGTAGCTGTCCGGCGTGGCGCCATCGACCTTGGCGTAGACGAAGCCTAGGTTGCGGCCAAGCGCTTCGAGCTGGGCATCGGTACCGGTGACGCCGACGAAGGCCGGATTGAAGAAGCGCACGTACTGGCCGATTTTCTCCGGCGTATCGCGGCCCGGATCGACCGACACGAACATTACGCGCACCTGATCGGCGGTGGCGCCGAGCTTCGCCGTCATCGCCTTCAGCTCGGCCAGGGTGGTCGGGCAGACGTCCGGGCAGAACGTGAAGCCGGCGAAGACCACCGTCCAGTGGCCGGCCAGATCGGCATTGGTGAACGGCGCGCCGGTGTCGCGGGTCAGGCTGAACGGCTCGACCGGCCGCGGCGACTTCAGGATCGTGCCGGACGTGATCTCGACCGCTTCCGGCTTCAGCAGCACGGTGCCGGCGAAAATGCCCGTCAGCACGGCGATCGCCACCAGCAACACCCACAGGCCCAGCCCCTTCCGTTCCGCCTTCGCCACCCGTCGCACTCCTGTCTGATCTGCTGCAAACCGGCCTTCATCGTCGCCGAACGCGCCGGCAATCGGCTCGCCAGCCTTGGCGTTGCCTCGGCCGGAACCGCATACTTTACGGATTATCACGTCTAGCCCCCGTTCATGTCCGACACACCCGATGTCCTCGCGCCGCTGCGCACCGTGCGCGACCTGATTCGCTGGGGCGCGTCCGAGTTCAATCGTCAGGGGCTGGTATTCGGGCACGGCACCGACAATGCGCTGGACGAGGCGTTTCACCTCGTGCTGTCGACCCTGAAACTGCCGTTCGACCTGCCGGCGGCCTACCTCGCGACGCATCTGGCCGATTACGAGCGCGCCGCGGTGATCGCCGTGCTGCGCGAGCGGGTCGCCAGCCGCAAGCCGGCGCCTTACCTGACCGGCATCGCCTACTTCTGCGGCCTGGAATTCGAGGTCAACGAGAAAACGCTGGTGCCGCGTTCGCCGATCGGCGAAATGATCGAATCCGGCTTCCAGCCGTGGCTGCCGAGCGAGCCGGCGACGATCCTCGACCTGTGTTCGGGTTCCGGCTGCATCGGCATTGCGAGCGCGTTCGCGTTCCCGCAGGCCACGGTCGATCTGGCCGAGATCGACGATGGCGCCGCCGCCGTGCTGGTTCGCAACATCGCGCGCCATCATCTGAACGAGCGCGTGCGGCCGGTGATCGGCGATCTGTTCGGCCCGGTCGGCAGCCGTCGCTACGATCTCATCGTCAGCAACCCGCCGTACGTGCCGACGGCCGAATGGGCCGCGCTGGCCCCGGAATTCCAGCACGAGCCGAAGCGCGCGCTCGAAGCCGGTGCCGACGGCATGGACATCGTCGAGCGCATCCTGCGCGAAGCGCCGGCCCACCTGAGCGACGACGGCGTGCTGATCTGCGAGATCGGCGGTTCGGACGACGAATTCGAAGCCCGCTTCCCCGGCATTCCGGTCGCCTGGCCGGAATTCGAGAAAGGCGGCGACGGCGTCTTCGTCATCACCCGCCGCGACCTGAACGACTGGCTGCGCGCCCGCAGCCGCCGCAAGTGATGCGCCGAGCCGCGCCGCTGCCCATCCCCCGTCTGGAAACCGAGTAACGCACGATGTCCGGCAACACCTTCGGCAAACTGTTCACGGTGACGAGCTTCGGCGAAAGCCACGGTCTGGCCATCGGCTGCGTCGTCGACGGCTGTCCGCCCGGGCTCACGCTGTCCGAGGCCGACATCCAGCCGGATCTCGATCGCCGCAAGCCGGGCACTTCGAAATACGTCACCCAGCGCAAGGAGCCGGATCAGGTCAGGATTCTGTCCGGCGTCTATCAGGGCCGCACCACCGGCACGCCGATCGCGCTGCTGATCGAAAACACCGACCAGCGCAGCTACGACTACGACAAGATCAAGGACGTGTTCCGCCCGAACCACGCGGACTACGCCTACACCCAGAAATACGGCTTTCGCGACCCGCGCGGCGGAGGTCGCTCATCCGCCCGCGAGACCGCGGTGCGCGTGGCCGCGGCGGCCATCGCCAAGAAGTGGCTGAAGGAAAAGTTCGGCACCGAGATCCGCGGCTGGTGCTCGCAGATCGGCGTGCATCCGATGGCGCTGAAGGACTGGGATCAGGTCGAGCGGAACGCGTTCTTCTGCGGCGATGCCGAGATGATCCCGACCTTGGAAGCCTACATCGACCAGCTGCGTCGCGATGGCGACTCGGTCGGCGCGCGGGTCAACGTGATCGCCACGAAGGTGCCGCCGGGCCTCGGCGAGCCGGTGTTCGATCGCCTCGACGCCGATCTCGCACACGGCCTGATGAGCATCAACGCGGTCAAGGGGGTCGAGATCGGCGATGGCTTCGGCGTCGTCAGCCAGCGCGGTACCGAAGGCCGCGATGAAATGACGCCGGACGGCTTCCTCGCCAACCACTCCGGCGGCGTCTCCGGCGGCATCTCGACCGGCCAGGACGTCCTGGCGTCGATCGCGATCAAGCCGACGTCCAGCATCACCACCCCCGGCAAGACCATCGACGCCGACGGCAACGCCACCGAGATGCGCACCACCGGCCGACACGATCCCTGCGTCGGCATCCGCGCCACGCCAATTGCCGAGGCGATGGTCGCGCTGGTGCTGATCGATCACGCGTTGCGCCATCGCGGGCAGTGCGGCGATGTGGTGCCGGGGACGCCGGATATTTCGCGTTAGGTGCAAAAAATTGCGACGCTGATCCTCCGCTTTGCTGCGGCAAAACGGCGGCTGAGCTTGTGCGTTAGCCTCCCAGCGGATCGTGCGGGAATATCAGATTCGACGATTCATTCGTCGTTACGTGAAAACGGGTTCGAACCCCCCAGGCCGCGAACATGATGGGTGTACGACGAGTCAAGGCAGACCTTTGAAATGGGTTGACTTAGCCTGATGGTAGGAATCTGCGAGGACTCGGTTCGCCAATCTGTGCAGCCATCGGTTGGCCACGAAGCATGAGACGAGATATCCGAGCCCTGAGAAGCCGGTGAAGTAGAGCGCCGCCTTCAGGAGCCACGGCGATAGCCACGCAAGCGGCCAGAGAATCAGGGCCAGCAAGCCCGGAAAGAACACCGTCGTCGGTGACACTTCAACGCGGCTGTCTTGCAACGCGCCGGATTCATTGATCACGACGCGACCCCCTATCAGAATGATCTGGGAACGAAAGGTCTTGATCGAGCCACCTTCGAACGACAATTCAGTATCCGTAGATGTCGTGAGTCGGGCGCCGGCGCAGCTAAGTTCCTCGGCAAATTGTGTGCGGAACGGATGCAGGGTCCCACGGGTAGGCGAGTCGTTGTTGTGCGACATGCTGGTCGTATGATCGCCAGTCATGGCGGATCACCATCGAAACGAATCATCGCCTTCGGCAACCGGACCCAGTCGTGCCGCCGCCGGTCGTGGACCGATACGGTCGGCGCTGGAAACATCGAATCGCGAAATCCCCCGACCGCGACGCTGACCCGATCGCGCACGCCGTCTTCGGTATGGAACAGGTTGCTGCCGCAGACCGGGCAGAAGCGGAACACGAAGCTCGCGCCCTGATCGCCGATGCGCCGATATTCGGTCGCGTTCCCTGTGACGCGATACGGTGCGGCGAAGCTCGCGAGGGTGGCGAAGACGCTGCCGGTGCGCTGCTGGCACGCGAAGCAATGGCAGACGCCGACGCCGAGTGGTTCGCCGTCGACCTCGATGCGGAGCTGACCGCAACCGCAGGCAGCGGTTCGCTTGGTCGTGGCCGGGTTCGTCATGCGAGCCGCGCGGGAATTCGGCCGATCGAAAGCTGCCAGGCGAGCCAGCCTGCGGCAGCGATGTCGTAGGCGCCGCAGAAACCCGGCCACCACGACGGCACGCCGGGATTGTCGACGAGGTGGCCGTGCACGGCGTCCATCGCGCCATGAGCGGCGAGTGCCGCGACCACCCACCACAGATTGATCCGGAAGCCGGCGACGGCCAGCGCGACGAAACCGGTCGCGATCACGCCGTCGGCGATCAGGGCGTCGGTCGAGCCGGCCATCACCGCGAACAGCAGGTAGTAGCTCGCGATCACCATCGTCACGATCGGGTACAGCGCGCGGTCGCGGTCCAGCCCAAGGCCGCGCGTGGCGATGCCGATCACCAGCGCCAGCATGAGGCCGATCAGCAGGTCCATGGGCTCAGGCGTCCGGGCCGGTCAGCAGCACCGGTTCGCAGCGCAGTTCGGTGCGCACCGAGTTCGCGATGAAGCATTCGGCGTGTGCCTCGTGATGCATCTCGGCGAACGCGGCGGCATCCGGCAGGGGTGCTCCGGAAAAGCGGACCTGCGGCCGCAAGGTGACGACGGTCATCGCGAGCTTGCCGTCGGCATTCCTGTCCATCACGCCTTCGGCTGCGTCGGCGTAATGGTCCACACAGTAACCGCGCCCGGCCGCGATCGACAGGAACCACAGCATGTGGCAGCTCGACAGCGACGCGACGAACAGTTCCTCGGGATCGGCGCCAGCCGGGTCGGACAGCGGCGCGCGGACGACCAGCGGCGACGACGACGCCAGCAGCTCGGCGCCGCCATCGAAGCTGATGCGGTGGCGGCGCGGGTAGCGGTTGTCGGTGAACACGGCATCGCCGCGGTGCCAGTCGATCTCGGCGGTGTAGTGGTGCATGGTGCGAATCCGGGAACAAACCGGTGGCCATCATCGCCCGGATTCAAGGTACCCGCGTGCGATTGCCTGGTCCTGATCGTCGAAGATCGCCATCGCGGTGGTCATCCGGGCAAAGCCGAATTGACGATAGAACGCTTCCTTGCCCGGCACCGCGTACAGGATGATCTTGCGATGCCCGCGCGAACGTTCGAGCAGCCGCGCGACGATGGCCTTGCCGAGTCCGGTGCCTTGATGGCTCGGCATGACGGCGATGTCGCAGAGGTAGGCGCAATCGACACCATCGGCCAGCACGCGGCCGACGCCGACCAGCTGTCCGTCGTCATGAACGAAGCAGTGGAAGTGGCTGCTGGTGAACGCGATCCGCAGCGCATCCGGCGGCTTCTCGCCCAGCGGCGCGGCGCGGTACAGCGCGGACAGCGCCTGCCAGTCGACATCGTCCAGGTGTTCAATCCATTGCAGGGCCATCAAGGCGCTCCGTTGTCGGCTTCGATGCACGAGCGGCTGACGGTATGACAGCGCGCGCCGGTCGGCCACTCCTGATTGAGGGAGTCACCGCAGCGCAATTGCCGGATTCGAAGCGGATCAGCGGCTCGCAGGTGCGCGTCTGCGGCGGGTCGATCACAATTCGAGCGTCATCCGAGGAGCCTCACCGACATGGGTCCGTATCTGGTCGCGTTTCCGGCGTTTGCGCAGTGGCTGGGGTTGTCGCTCGTGCTGCTGGCGGCGTTCGTCATGCTCTACGTCACAGTGACGCCGCCGCGCGAGATCGCGCTGATCCGCGAAGGCAATGTCAGCGCTGCGGTGTGTCTGTCCGGCACGGTGATCGGCTTTGCGCTGCCGCTGGCGAGCGCGATGATCCACGGGGCCAACCTGATCGACTTCCTGATCTGGGGCGCGATCGCCGCGATCGTGCAGCTCGCGGTCTATGTCGTGATGCGGTTCGTGTTTCGACGGATGTCCGAGGACATCATCGATGACCGCATGTCGGTCGCGGTGCTGGCGGCGGGGATGTCGCTCGCAGTCGGGATCCTGAATGCGGCGGCGATGGTGGGTTGAGGCCGCGCTAGCCGAGCCGCTTCACCGTCTCGCGCCCGGCGCGCAGGCCACGGTCGAACGCCTCCTCGAACACCGAATACGCCGACAGATCGGCATGCGCGAACGCGAGCCGGCCGATCGGCTCGCGCAGCGCCGCCAGCCAGGCGCTGCTGCGCACGCCGGGGGACGGAATCGCCATCGCGTGGCCGTAGCGCATGATTTGCACTTCACGCAGCTTGCCACGCAGGTCCGGATGCGGTGCCGACAGCTCGCGGACGATCGCCGCAGCCCAGTCCTCCCAGCCGCGCTTCAGCAGCGCCTCGCGGCCAGCGGCGGGATCATCCCCGAATGCCCGGTAGTAGGTCAGCACCGTCGCGCCGTCATGCGGCCGGGTGCTCTGGTTCATCGCGTTGACGTAGCCAAGCCCCGCGCTGCCGTGGATGACGTTGTCCCAGCTCAGCGGCGGCTCGTCGCGACTGGCCGCCAGCGGTGCGTCGATGTGCAGGTTCGCGACCAGCCACGGCGAATGTGGTTGCGCGCGCGCGGCGGCGGCGAGCGCATCGGGCGGTGATGCCACCAGTCTGGCCGCGACGAACAGCGGCGTGGCGATGACTGCGCGCTTGGCGAGCCAGCGGGTCAGCCGCTGACTCGCGACGTCCAGCACGTCGATGGCGACGTCCGCGCCGCGATCCTCGATCTTGAGCACCAGCGCGCCGGTCTGGGTGTGGCTGCGATGCGGCTCCGCCAGCCGCCGGGCGAGCCAGGCATTGCCTTCCGGCCACGTCAGCACGTCGTCGTCCGGCTTCGCACCCTCGTGCGGCGCATCGAAGCCGTGGCGGCTGATGAAGTAGTGCAGTCCGGCCCAGGCCGAAACCGTCGCGGTGCCGGCGCCATAGTCGTCGCGGCAGCAGTAGTCGAGGTAGGTGCGCAGCGCCGGCGCGTCCAGACCGTGGCCATCGAGCCATGCGCTGAACGGCATGGCATCGAGCGCCGTCAGCCGCTCATCCCAGCGCGACGTGCTCGTGGGGATCGTGAAGCGGCCGGGCTGGGTTTCCTGTGCGATCAGGCTGGCAAAGCGGCGATATTGATCGAGCGTTGCCGCCGGCTGGCCCTGCACCGGCAGCAGGCCGTCGTGCCAGCGGCCGTCGAGATACAGGCGTTCCTGCGGCGCGTGGCACAGCTGGCGCTCGTCGTACTGCACCTGGCCATCGACGACCGTGCGCAGCCGGTACTCGTCGAGCAGCGCCGCCACGTCGTCCGCGGCGGGTCCCGGTGTCGGCAGGTAGTGCGCGCCCCACGGGCAGGCGAAGCCGGCAACGAGGCCGCCGCGGCTGTTGCCGCCGGTGTCGTCTTCCAGTTCGAACAGGCGATAGTCGTCGAGGTGACCGGCCTGTACGGCGCGCGCCGCAGCCAGCCCGGCAATGCCGGTGCCGATGATCGCGACATCGGTGCGCCGGGTCTCGTCCGGCGCCGGCAGCGCCTTCGGATCGCGCAGGCGGTGGCCGCGCTCGAAAGCCTGACCGACGAAGCCGCCGATGATCGCGCGCGGGCCGAGCAGCCGCTGCTTCAGCGCTGCGACCGTGGCGGCGGGGTCAGCGGAGCCGCCGGAACAGCCGGCCAGCCCGAACGCGGCGAGGCCGCTGGCAGCATCGCGCAGGAAGCGGCGGCGGGAGCGATGGTCCGGCGACCGCGCCATCAGTAATCGTGCTCGACCACGCCCCACTCGGCTTCGAAGGTCGTGACCAGCGTCTGGTTCGACAGGCGATTCGGCTCGGCCGGCACGCGGGTCATGTCCAGCGGGAAGTCGAACAGCAGCGGCAAGGTCGGCAGCGACAGGAACCGCAGCCCGGCAGGCAGCGTCTCCGGCAGGCGATACGGTCGATGCCCGGCGATCACGAACCCCCATTCGCCGAAGCTCGGGATGTGCGCGTGGTACGGCGCAGTCTGCAGGCCGATCGCTTCGAGTGTCGCAACCACCGTCCAATAGCTCTTGCGGGCGATCAGCGGCGACGTGGTCTGGATCACCATGTAGCCGCTGGCCGCGAGATTGCGCTCGACGAGGCTGTAGAAGCTCGTCGTGTACAGCTTGCCGAGCGAGAAATTGTTCGGGTCCGGAAAGTCGATGATCACGGCGTCGAACGGCTCCGCGGTTGCATCATCCAGCCGCTGCTGCAGCCACTGGAAGGCATCGGCGTTGATCACGCGGACCTTCGGCGACAGCAGCGAATCGCCGTTCAGGCGGCGCAGCAGCGGCTGCTCCGAGAACAGCCGCGTGATCTTCGGATCGAGATCGACCAGGGTCACCGATTCCAGCTGCGGGTACTTCAGCAGCTCGCGCACGGCGAGCCCATCACCACCGCCGAGCACCAGCACCCGACGCGGCGTGCCGGCGCTGCTCATCAGCGGGTGCACCAGCGACTCGTGATAGCGGTACTCGTCCCGCGCGTGGAACTGCAGATTGCCGTTCAGGAACAGGCGTACCGATTCCGGCTGGCCGCTGCGGCCCTGCGTGACGATGATCCGCTGGTACGGCGACGATGCGGCATAGATCACCGCATCGGCGTAGTAGCGATCCTCGCTGAGCCGGGTGATGCGATCCGCGCCGACGAACGCCGCGATCAGCACCGCCGCACAGAGCACGGTGGCCGTGGCGTGCGCGCGGAACAGGCGCAGCTCGCCGCGAAACAGCCACAGTGCCCACGCGGCGACGGCGATGTTCATCAGCCCGAACACGACACTGGTGCGGATCAGGCCGAGCTTCGGCACCAGCAGCAGCGGAAACGCGATCGACACGCCGAGCGCGCCGAGGTAGTCGAAGGTCAGCACCTGCGACACCAGATCCTTCAGCGCGTATTGCCGGCGCAGCAGCCGCATCACCAGCGGAATCTCGAGACCCACGAGCGTGCCGACCAGCAGCACCAGCCCGTACAGCAGCCATCGAAACGGTGACGGCGCATAGGCGCTGACCAGAAACAGCAGCGCCGGCATCAGCCCGCCGATGACGCCGACCAGCAATTCGATCCGCAGGAAATGCGCGGACAACTGTGCGGTGAAATGGCGCGACAGCCAGGAGCCGACGCCCATCGCGAACAGATAGGTGCCGATGATCGTCGAGAACTGAAGCACCGAATCGCCCAGCAGATACGAGGCGAGGGTGCCGGCAGAGAGTTCGTAGACCAGCCCGCAGGCGGCGATGACGAACACCGAGGCCAGCAGCGCCAGTTCCGCCGGGCTGGCCACCGGCACTGCATCCAGCCGATCTCCGGTGGCGGGTTGCGCAGTCACTACTTGTGGCCGCCGCCGCTGTAGCTGTAGCCGCCGCCGACGTAGCTGCCGTCGTCGCCATCATCGAAATAGGCGATGGCCGCAATGACCGCGAAGATCAGCAGGTAGACCAGGATCGACTCCCAGTTGAACAGGCCGGACGAGTTCGGGCCCACGTCGTACGAGGTGTAGACCGCCGGTCTCTGGTTCGCGCGGGCCTTCGATGGCGTGCCGTCCGGCAGCGCGCGATCGCGGCTGATCGCCGCTTTCAGCGCCTTGAACGCCCGCTGCACGGTGCCGGCCGACATCACGGTGCCGATCGACCAGATCTGCTCGGCGTCCGTCGTTTCCGACGACATCCGGTCGTCAATCGCGGCGCTCAAGCCCTTGTAGTCGACGATCCGCAGCACCTGATCGCGCTTCACCGGCCAGTAGAACTCGCCTTCGACGTAATCGACCCGCGCGCGGTACTCGTCAACCGGCCGAAACCGGCGGCCCTGCCAGACGACATTGCGGCCGTTGCCGGCAGTGGCGGGCACGCCGGTCAGGGTCCGGTAGCCGACCCAGCCATCCTCGGAATCGATCAGGAAGGCAAAGCCTTCATCGATGTTGTGCAGCAGGTATTCGTGCCAGGCGAAGAAATCCTCGCTGGTTCGCTCGTTGGCGGATTTCACAGAAAATCCAACGACTTGCCACGTCACTTCCGGCCCGCGATGGATCGACAGCCGGCCGCTGCTGCCGAGCGGAATCGCCGGTTCCACGCGCAAGCTTTGCTGGTAGGCGACGAGATCGGCACCGACGCCTTTCGACAGATCGATGAGCGCACGACAGCTTTTGCAGCTCAAGGACTGCGTATCGGCGCGCAGCGGCGTGCAGGCCGCGCCACAGTCCGGGCAATCGAAGCTGCGCCCGGTCTGGCGACTCAAGGCCAGGTCCGGGCTGTCGACCAGTCCCTGCAGCGCGAGATCGGCGAGGCGCACCGGCTGGCCGATCGACAGCTGCGGCCGGGACGGGTCGGCGTAGTCGAGGGTCGCGACCTGATTGTCCGCATTGCGCAGGTCGGCAACGCGGTGGCTGTTGCCCAGCGGCGGCAGGCGTGGCAGTTCGCCCTCGGCAGCAAGCACGGTCGCGGTGACGATCGACGCCAGCCGCCAGGTCTTGCCGGCGAGCGCGAGATCACGATCGAAGCGCAGTGCGTCCGCCGCGGGTGCGTTCGCATCCCCGTCGATGTCGAATACCAACACAAACTGATCGTTGTCTTCGGACAGCCAGCCGTCGCGTCCGTCATCGAACGCGACATGCCACTCGCTCCAGCGGCCTTCCGGCACGGTGCCGTCGGCGGCATAGCCCAGTTGCACGCGGCCGACGATGGTGAAGCCGCGGTTGGCCGCGCGCCCGCGCACGCCGATCTGCAGGCGGCTGCGGTCGTCGATCAGCGCGGCACTGTCACCGAGCTTGCGCAGGCTGTCGCCATCGCGGGCAACCGTGCTGCGGCAAAAGCTGCAGACGGCCACGGCCGACGACGGCGACAGGAACGGCACCGCCGCGCCGCAATTCGGGCACGGCGCTTCCCAGCGCCGCAGGATCGGCGCCGGTCCGGACCCGGAATCAGTCGGTTCAGCCACGGTCGTGCCTGCCGCGCGCAGGATTCCGGGCGGCCGTCACGGGGGCACGCGGGCAGGGCTGCAAACGGGTCAGACCAGTTTCTTCAGCAATTCCGCCTTCTTGGCGTCGAATTCGGCATCGCTCAAGATGCCCTTGGTCTTGAGTCCATGCAGTTTCTCGATCGTCGCCACGACTTCGTCGGCGCTGACCGCAGTTGGAGCGGCGGCGGGCGCAGCCACGGCTGCCGGATGGAGTCCGGCGGCGAGGTTCTGCGCCAGCACCTGCCCGAGCGCCAGCCCGGCGCCGAGGCCCGCCGCGTCACCGGCAACACCGCCGCCGCTGCCGCCGCCTTTGGCCAGGTCCGGAATCGACTGCCCGGTCTGGTACTGCAGGAACTTCGCCATGTCCGGCCCGACCATGCCCATGCCGATGCGCTGGTCGAGCACTTTCTGCAGTTCGTCCGGCAGCGACAGGCTCTGCACCGTCAGCCCGGTCAGCTTCAGCCCGAGTGCTGCGAATGCCGGCTCCGCCGCCTTGGTGACGACGGCGGCAAACACGCTCTGATTGGCGGCGAGATCGAGGAAGGCGATGCCGGATTCGGCCACGCCCGTCGCCATCTGCTGCATGACGATGCCGAGCAGCTGGCCATCCAGTTCGCCGACGGTGTAGCGATCACGCGTGCCGGAAATCTGCGTGTGGAAGACTTTCGGATCGGCGATCTGGAAGCTGTAGTTGCCGTGGGCGCGGACGCGCACCGCACCGAATTCCTTGTCGCGCAGGGTCACCGGCTGCGACGTGCCCCAGCGCTGATCGAGCCGCTGTCGGGCGCTGAAGAAGTAGACATCGCTCTTGAACGGGGACTCGAACAGCTTGTCCCAGTTCATCAGATTGGTCAGCAGCGGCAAGGTCTGCGTGCTGAGCCGATGACGGCCCGGGCCGAAGGCATCCACCACCACGCCTTCGTTGACGAACACCGCGAACTGCGACTCCCGAACCGTCAGCTGCGCACCGGTCTGGATTTCGCGGTCCGCCATCGGAAAGCGCCACGCGAGCACGTCATCGGAGTCCTCGACCCATTCGATGACATCGATGAACTGCTTTTTCAGGAAGTCGATCAAGGCCATGCCGGTGCTCTCCATTGCGTGGGCGGCAAGCGTTGCCCGCCGTGCGCCGGGCTGTCAATCGCCGCGGGGCGCCGTCGCGCGAGGGCGGCGGTGGCGCGTGCGGACACCGGAGTACCACGAAAAAGGCCGGCCCCTGACAGCGCCGGCCTTCGCGGCGCGCCAGGCCGTCTTCCCGATGGCCGGCGCGTCGCTGCGCGGGTCAGGCGCTCAGCCTTTCTTGCCGTCCTTCTCGGACTTCGGTGCGGCGTCCTTCTTCTGGTCGCCAAGGATCGTGGTTGCCGGGCAAATCTTGAAGGCCGGGCATTTCGGGCAGCCTACCGCGAGGGCAATCGGGCACAGCGTCATCGGGCTTCTCCTGAGTGAGTGGCTGAATGGACGGCGCACAGCAGCCGCAGCGTAGCGCGTGCATCGATGCCTGAGAACCACGTCAGGCATGCGGCTTGCTGGCGGTCAACGCCGCCGGCCATTCCGGCCGGTCACATGATGTCGATCGACGCTCAGCGCTTGAAGAATGTCGCGCCGGACAGCGACGCGATCGCCTCCAGCGCCAGCCCCGCGTGCAGATCGTGGGCGAGTGCCCGCTTCAGCGGCCGGGTCAGCACATGCCGGGTATTGCGCAGCAGCACCGGGTTGCGCACGGCCATGTCCGCGGCCAGCGCCAGCGCGCGCGGCAGCACCGCCTCCGCCGGCAGCACTTCGCCGACCACGCCCAGCTGCTGCGCCTCGATCGCACCGAGCTTCTGGCCGGTCAGCAGGAAATAGCGGCCGCGATTCGGACCGAGCAGCAGCGGCCAGATGATCTGCACGCCGTCGCCGGGCACCAGACCGCCCGGGAAGTGCGGCGCGTCCTGAAACCACGCGGTGTCGGCCGCGAGAACGATGTCGCACATCACCGCAAGTTCCGAATGGACATTGGCCGGGCCGTTGACCGCGGCGATCATCGGCACTTCGATGTCGAGCATCTGGGTCAGCAGGCGATTGCCCTCGAACACGATGCGATCCCAGATTTCGGCCGGATACTCGCCGCGTGCCAACCCGCCGGGTCCATCGCCCGGTGGCAGTGCCAGAAAGGTTTCGCCGGTGCCGGTCAGCACCACCACGCGATTGTCGCGATCCGAGGCGATGGCCGCGAACAGTTCGCCCAGTTCCGCATGCGGGGCCACGCCCCAGATCAGCGGGCCGTCGTTGGTGTGCAGACGGATCAGCAGCACGCCGGCGCCATCGCGTTCGAGCTTCGCGCAGCTGAACCGGTGCTGGTAATCGACGAATTTCATGTCGCGGGTGCTCCGGGACGGGTTTTACAGCGGCTTGATCAGCACCATCGACTTGCGCTGGAAGTTGTACAGCCGCTGCTTCTGCGGCGGCAGATCGTCCAGCGTGCCCGGCACGAAGCCGTGCTCGATGAACCAGTGCGGCGTGTGCGTGGTCAGCGCGAACAGGCGCCTGACACCCATCTGCCGCGCCGATTCCTCGGCGCGCTTCAGCAAGGCTTCGGCCCGGCCTTCACGCCGGTAATCCGGATGCACCGCGACGCACGAGAATTCGGCCATCGCCGATTCCGGGAACGGGATCAGCGCGCTGCAGGCGATCACCGTGCCATCGCGCACCATCACGTCGAACAGGCTGATTTCGAGTTCGAGCTGTTCGCGCGAACGCGGCACCAGCACGCCGGCGTCTTCGAGCGGTTTGATCAGCGCGAGGATGCCGCCGACATCCTCGATGCTGGCCTCGTGCACCGCTTCGTAGTTCTGGTCGGCGTAGAACATCAGGCCGCAGCCATCGCGCGTGTACAGCTCGCGCAGCAGCGCGCCGTTCGGATCGGAGCCGATCAGGTGCACTCTTTCGACGCCGCCGCGACCGGCTGCGAGCGCGGCATCGAGCAGCGCCCGGTCCTCGCCGGACAGCGAGGCGCGGATGCCTTCGGACGCCAGCAGCCGTTCGGCTTCGCCCAGCGGCAATTGCCCGGCATCGCCGGTGTCATCGGCCAGCTGCCAGCGATCCGGGTCCGAATTCAGCATGAACACCAGCTTGTCGGCCTTGAGTCCGGTGGCCACGGCCTGCGCCACGTCGCCCGCGCGCAGGTTGAAGATTTCGCCGGTCGGCGAGTAGCCGATCGGGCTCAGCAACGCAATGCGGCCCTGCGCCAGCACCTCGCCAATGCTCTGGATGTCGATCCGGCGGACCTCGCCGGTCAGCAGGTGATCGACGCCATGGCGGACGCCGACCGGCCGCGCCGTCACCCAGTTGCCGCCCGCGACCTTCAGCCGCGCGCCACCCATCGGCGTGCTGGCCAGACCGGTCGAGAGCCGGGCCTCGATGTCCATCCGCAGGGTGCCGATCGCCGCCTTGACGCATTCCATCGTCGCCGCGTCGGTGATGCGCAGATCACCCGCGAACTGCGGCGCCAGCTGGCGCGCAGCCAACTGCGCTTCGATCTGCGGCCGCACGCCGTGCACCAGCACCAGCTTGACGCCGAGGCTGTGCAGCAATGCCAGGTCGTAGATGAAACGCTCGAAATCGGGTCGCAGTGCCGATTCGCCGCCGAACGCGACGACGAACACGCGGTCGTTGTGGGCATGGACGTAGGGCGCGGCACTGCGCAGGGCGGCAACGAAGTCATCGGGGTTCATCACGCGATTATAGAGTCGCCCCGGAACACGCCCGTCGGCGGAACCGGCCCGGCGGCGGCGCATATAATCCGCCGATGACCAACCCGTTCGATTACCCCGCGCTATCGGCGCTGATGGCCCGCGTCGGCTACGACGACGATGCCGCCACCTTCCACGGCGTGCTGTGCGGCGTGCTGTGCCGCCAGAAGGCCGACGACGTCGACCCCGTGCAACTGCTCGATGACGAAACGCCGCAGCCGCCAGCCGATGCCGTGGCCGAACTGCATCGGCTGCGCGAGGAAACCATCGCCTCGCTGACCGACCTGCAGTCCGCGTTCATGCCGATTCTTCCGGACGACGCCTCGGGGCTTGCCGACCGTGCCCGCGCGCTCGGCGCCTGGTGCGAGGGCTTCCTGTACGGCCTCGCTGGCCGCATCAAGCTGAACCTGCGCGAATGCAGCGAGGAAGTGCGCGAGATCGT
Organism: Nevskia sp.; assembly: GCF_021732705.1. Lineage (GTDB taxonomy): Bacteria > Pseudomonadota > Gammaproteobacteria > Nevskiales > Nevskiaceae > Nevskia. Next base: position 27,949 of record NZ_JAKFUM010000005.1, read on the forward strand.
CAAGGATTTCACCGAGTTCACGCGCTCGTCACTGGATTCCGGCGACGATGACGAGGTCGAGGAAGGCGCCTACGCCGAGCTGGTCGAGTACATCCGCGTCGGCGCCCAGCTGGTATTCATGGAACTGCATCCGCGCCATGGCGCGCCGGGTGCATCGCCGACCATTCACTGACGTCCTCTGACTTGCGCTGACGCCGTCGTCCAGAACTTCCCGCTCCCCGAACCATGCCCGCACCGACTCCTGCCGAACTGACGGAATACGCCGCCCGCCGCCAGCGCCTGATCCGCGCGATGGGGCCGACTGGCGTCGCGATCATCCCGAGCGCACGCGAAGTGATCCGCAACCGCGATGCCCACTACCGCTTCCGCCAGGACTCCGACTTCCTGTACCTGAGCGGCTTCAACGAGCCGGATTCGCTGCTGGTGCTGGTTCCGAATCGCAAGGAAGGCGAGTTCCTGATGTTCGTGCGCCCGCGCGACGCGGCGCGCGAGATCTGGGATGGCCGTCGCGCCGGGCCGGAAGGCGCAGTCAGCCGTTACGGCGCCGACCAGGCCTTCGTCATCGACGAGTTCGACAAGCAGCTGCAGGACCTGCTGGCCGGCCGCGAGCGCGTGTTCTACACCTTCGGCGAACATCCGGAGTGGGACCCGAAGATCGCCGCCTGCGTCCGGGAGATTCGCGAAGTGTCCCGTCGCGGAGCGGCAGCGCCGACCGATTTCGTCGCGCTCGAAACCACCTTGCACGAGCAGCGGCTGATCAAGACCGAGGCGGAACTCGAGCTGATCCGCCATGCCTGCGCGGTGACGGCTGGCGCCCACGTTCGCGCGATGCGGGCGACCCGCCCCGGTGGCTGGGAATGGGCCGTCGCGGCCGAGATCCATCACGAATTCGAGCGCCACGGCATGGAATGCGGCTATGGCTCGATCGTCGGCGGCGGCGACAACGCCTGCATCCTGCATTACAAGGAAAACGAGTCGCCGTTGAACGACGGCGACCTGCTGCTGATCGACGCCGGCGGCGAATATCGCGGCTACACCGCCGACATCACCCGCACGTTCCCGATCAACGGCACCTACAGCGGCGCGCAGAAGGCCGTCTACGAAGTGGTGCTCGCCGCGCAGGTGGCCGCCATCGCCGAACTGACTGCCGGCAATGCTTCGTCGCGTCCGCATGAAGTCGCCACGCGCGCGCTGACCGAAGGGATGGTCGCGCTCGGCCTGCTCAGCGGCGATGTCGACAGCCTGATTGCCGACGGCAAGCATCGGCAGTTCTACATGCACGGCACCGGACACTGGCTGGGGCTCGATGTCCACGACGTGGGTCGCTACAAGATCGACGGCGTGGCCCGGCCGTTCCAGCCGGGCATGGTGATGACGGTGGAGCCCGGGCTGTACATCGCGCCGGGCACGCCGGGCATCGACCCGCGCTTCCACGGCATCGGCATCCGCATCGAGGACGATGTGCTGGTGACCGCAAGCGGGCCGGAGGTGCTGACCCATGGCGTGCCGAAGACCGTGGCCGAGGTCGAAGCCGTGATGCGCGGCTGACCGAGCCACGAACGAACCGCCCGTGTTCGAGCCTGCCGACAGCGTCAAGCCCGCGCCGGCAACGCCCCATCCGTTCGTCTGCGCGAACTGCGGCACGCATTTCGACGGCCACTACTGCCCGCATTGCGGCCAGACCGCGTATGTCGAGACGCCGACGGCGAAGAAGTTCGCAGCCGATCTGATCGAGAAGTACTTCGGCATCGAAGGCCGCCTGCCGCTGACGCTGCGCATGCTGTTCCTGCGGCCGGGCCAGATGACGCGGGACTACCTCGAAGGCCGTCGGCAGCGTTATATCTCGCCACTGCGGCTGTACCTTGCGGCCAGCGTGCTGTTCTTCGTCGGATTGAGTCAGGTGCCGGGGCTCGACATCCGGATCGGCGTCACCGGCATCGAGATCACGACTCTCGGCGTGCGCGAGGCGATGATTGCCGCGACCACCGGCGTCGACGACATCGATCGCCATGTCCGCGCCTTCATGCAGCTGTCGCAGGATGCGCGCAGCCATGTGCTGCGGGACGGCATGATCCGCAATGCGCCGAAAGCGCTGCTGGTGCTGGTGCCCCTGTTCGGCGGGCTGCTGATGGCGCTGTACCCGCGGCGACGCTATGGCGAGCACCTGCTGTTCGCGCTGCATTTCCACAGCTTCGCGTTCCTGCTGCTGCCGATCGGCCTGATTCCGTGGCCGCAGCCGGCGCATGACTGGATCAACAACGCGCTGAATCTGGTGCTGGCCGGCGTGCTGTACGGGATGCTGCGCCGGGTCTACGAGGGCAGCGCCTGGGCCACCGTGCTGCGGCTGGCAGTGATCCTCGCGACGTACGCGGCGGTGATCGCGGCGGCCGCGCTGGCCGGGGTCCTGCTGGCGGTGAACGCATGAGCAAGCCACGCCCGTTCCTCGGACCGGAGCCCGTCGACGGGCCGTACTGCCGCAACTGCGGCGCCGTGGCCGACATCCACTACTGCCCGGTCTGCGGCCAGGAAACGGCCATAGAGATGCCGACGGTCGGGCATTTCCTGTCCGAACTGGCCGAACAGACGCTGGCGCTGCAGGGCCAGCTGTGGACGACGCTGATCTCGCTGCTGTTCAGACCCGGCCAGTTGACGGTCGACTACATCGCCGGTCGCCGCCAGCGCTATGTCCGGCCGTTGCGACTCTATCTGGCGCTCAGCATCGTGTTCTTCGCGATCCTGGGCTTCACCGCCAGTCTGTCGCCGGAGCACTTCTTCCCCCGCGGCGAGCGGGCCGAGGCCGCGCAGACGTCGGCTGCGGGGCCGTCCGGCGCAGCGGCCGCCGAACCAGTGGCCGAGGCTCCGCCGGATGTACCCGCGAGCCCCGAAGCGCCGGTCAAGCCATCCGACCCGGCGGCGGGTTCCGTCGCGGCCAACGCCGAGAAAGGCGGCTTGACCGTGAACACTGGCTATCCGGCGCTCGATGCCCGGATCCAGGCCCGATTCGACACGCTGAAGGCGCTGCCGGAGGCGGAACTGTCGGCCACGATCGCCGATGCGCTGTTCTCGTACGCGCCGATCGCGATCTTCTTCACGCTGCCGCTGTTCGCGCTGCTGATCGGCATCGGCTATCTCGGCCTGCGCCTGAACTATGCGGTGCACCTGCTGTTCGCGATCAATTACCACTCGTTCCTGTTCTTCCTGCTGCTGGTCGAACTGCTGCCGATCCCGAGTCCGGCGTCGACCCTGCTCGCCCTGACGATTCCTGCCTACCTCACGATCGCGCTGCGCCGTGTCTATGGCGGCGGCTGGGGCGGCACCGCCTTCTTTTCCTTTCTCGTGCTCATCGTCCACATGATCGTCGTCGCGCTGGTGATGTCCGTTTCAACGCTGCTGACCCTGGCGTTTCCGCTGTGAACGCCCCTGCCGAAGCCGGCTTCGATGTCGCCATCGTCGGCGGTGGCCTGGTCGGCGCGAGTCTTGCGGTGCGGCTGGCCGGCACCGCGCTGCGCGTCGCGCTGATCGAAGCCGCCACGCCGCCCGCGAGCGCAACGAACTGGGACGAACGCTGCATCGCGTTGAACGACGCCAGCCATCGCATCCTGTCGTCGCTGGGCGTCTGGCCGGCGCTGGCCGCCGATGCCGAAGCGATCACGGCGACGCATATCTCGGAGAAGGGCCGCTTCGGCAGCACCCGCTTCACGGCGGACGAGGCTGGCCTTGCGGCACTCGGCTACAACGTGCCGCTGCGGGCGATCGGTGCCGCGCTGAGCCAGGCGATGGCGAACGCGCCAGACCTCACCGTGCTGCAGCCGGCGCGCGTCACGGCGATCAGCGAGTCGGCCGACGACGTCGCGCTGACTGTGGTCGATGGCGCGGGCGAGCGCAGGCTGCGCGCGCGGCTGGTGGTCGCGGCCGACGGTGCGCAGTCGAGCATCCGCGAGCAGCTCGGCCTGATCGCGCAGACCCGTGACTATCACCAACACGCGATCGTCTCAGCCGTGCGCCTGTCGCGCCCGCATCACGGCATGGCCTACGAGCGCTTCACGCCGGACGGCCCGATGGCGCTGATTCCGAAGCCGGATGACGCCGCGTCGCTGGTCTGGACCGTGCCGAGCGAGCGGGTTGACGACATGCTGGCGTGGTCGGATGACGACTACCTCGCCGCCGCACAGGCGACGTTCGGCGGCCGTCTGGGCCGCTTCACCGCACTCGGCGCCCGGCGCGGCTGGCCGCTGGCGCGCGTGATGAGCGACACCCTCGTCGCCGGCCGCACCGTGTTCATCGGCAATGCCGCGCAGAGCCTGCATCCGGTCGCCGCACAGGGCTTCAACCTGGGCCTGCGCGACGTCGCGAATCTGGCTGAGCGCATCGTCGGCGTGGGCGATTGCGGCGACGAAGTGCTCCTGCGCGACTACGCCGCCACCCGCCGCAGCGATCGCGAGCGCGTCTCCGGTTTCACCGATCTGCTGGTCCGCGCGTTCTCGAATCGCACGCCGGGGCTGGCGCAGCTGCGGCACTGGGGGCTGGTGGCGGCCGATCTGATGCCGCCGGTGCGCGAGGCGCTGCTGCGCCAGCATCTGGGCCACCTCGGCCTGCCGTCCGATGTGCGAGGAGCCGCATGAACGCCGCGACCTCACTCGATATTGCCGTCGTGGGTGGCGGCCCGGTCGGCGCCGTCGCGGCTCTGGCGCTGCGCGATGCCGGTTTTTCGGTCGCAATGGTCGAACGCGGCCCGCCACCGCGGCCATTCGATCCGGCGCGCTACGACGCACGGGTGTACGCGATCGCCCCGGCATCGGCCCGGCTGCTCGAATCGCTCGGCGTCTGGCCGGCCATTGCCGCCGCCCGGATCAGCCCGTACGGCCGGATGCAGGTCTGGGAGCGCGCGGCCGAACTCGGGCTGCGCTTCGATGCCACCGACAGCGGCCACGCCGCCCTCGGCTGGATCATCGAGCAGGGCTTGATCGTTGCGGCCGCGTGGCAGGAGCTAGGCGATCTGCCGTGTCACGCTGGGGTGGACGCCGAGTCGGTGCGGTGGCCGGAGGACGATGGCGAATGCCCGACCTTGCGCTTGAGCAACGGCGTCGAACTGAGGCCGCGTCTGATCGTCGCGGCCGACGGTGCGGATTCTCCGCTGCGCGCGCAGGCCGGCATCGACGTCACGACCTGGACCTACGCGCAGCGCGCCATCGTGGCGCAAGTGCAGGTTTCCGATGCGCGACCGGCGACCGCCTATCAACGCTTCCTGCCGACCGGGCCGCTGGCCTTCCTGCCGCAGTCCGACGGTCGGCATTCGATCGTCTGGTCGGCCGACACCGACCGTGCCGACGACCTGCTGGCGCTCGATGACGCCGCGTTTGCGGCGGAACTCGGCGAAGCCAGCCAGTACGCGCTCGGCGACGTGCTGGAAGTGTCGTCGCGTCAGGCGTTCCCGCTGCGGCTGCTGCATGCCGCCGACTATCACCGGCCGGGGCTGGTGCTGGTCGGCGATGCCGCGCATGCGATTCATCCGTTGGCCGGGCAGGGCGCGAACCTCGGTTTCGCCGATGTCGCGCAACTGGCGGCCACGTTGTCCTCCGCCCGCGATGCGGGCCGGGACTGGTCCGCGCCGCGGACGCTGTCGGCGTATGCCCGGGCGCGCAAGGCCGGCAATCTCGAAATGCTGGCGCTGACCGACGGCCTTTATCGCGGGTTTGGCCTGAAGCTGCCGCTGCTGCGCGATCTGCTCGGCGTCGGTCTGGAAGCGGTCAACCGCATTCCGCCGCTGAAGGGGCTGCTGGCGCAGCAGGCCACCGCCCGGCGTTGACGCGAACCGGACGCGGCGTGGCGCGGCGTCAACGCGCTGATCCGGTCGACAAACGTGCGCCATATGTCTCGCCATTCCGAAAGTCTGCCGTTATAGTTGCACTGCAACAAGCATCGCGCGAGAGACCGCCGGAAACGGCGGCACCGAAGGCGCAAATCCGCCCGGAATCGCTCAGGTAAAAGGAGCGCGATGCCTCCAGACCGCAAGGTCTGGGCAAACTCTGGAGAGCAGCCGCGCGGCTTGCGGCTCACCGATGGGGCAAGTGCCGGATTCCGGCCCTGAACTCTCAGGTTCAATGGACAGAGGGGCGAGAAGCCAAGGTTTTGCGAGCACGGCTCGCATTGGCTTCGAGCGCCGTAGCGAAGCGAAGGCCGGAGCGCCGGTTCAATTCAATGCACCTTCAAGCGTCTTCCCGCACGGAAGCGTTCCTGTCAGAAGCGTATTGACTCGGACCGACGTCGGACGAGCGTCGCGTAGCGAAGCGAAGGCCGGAGCACCGGTTCACTTCGATGCACCTTCCAGCGTCTTCCGGCACGGAAGCGCGGGGCTCAAGGCGCATCGAACGGGATCAGCGACGACCCCGCTTCAAGCGCCGCAGCAACTCGAAGAACCGCACGCAGGTCATTGACCTGGCAGAGGTTTCAAGAGCGGAAGCGGCCATGACCATCGCACCACCGGGCCCATCACGGATCATGCTGAAACAGACTGCACTGCACGCCGACCACGTTCGACTGGGCGCCAAGCTCGTCGACTTCGCCGGCTGGGACATGCCGATCCAGTATGCGTCGCAGCTCGACGAGCACCATGCGGTGCGTCAGTCCGCCGGCATGTTCGATGTCGCGCACATGAGCGCGATCGACCTGCACGGCACCCGCACCCGCGAATTCCTGCGTCACCTGCTGGCCAACGACGTGGCCAAGCTGAAGCCGACCGGCACGGCCCCCGCCGATGCCGGCATCGGCGTCGGTAAGGCCCCCATCGATGCCGGAATCGGCATCGGTAAAGCCCCCATCGATGCCGGTATCGGCATCGGTAAAGCTCTGTACAGCTGCATGCTGAACCCGCAGGCCGGCGTGATCGACGACCTGATCGTCTATTTCGTGACCGAAGACGCTTTTCGTCTCGTCGTCAACGCCGGCACCACCGACAAGGATCTGGCGTGGATCCGGCAACAGGCTGCCGCCTTCGCCGTCGACGTTCGCCATCGGTCGGATCTCGGGATTCTTGCGGTGCAGGGTCCGGACGCCCGCGCGAAGGTCGATGCGCTGCTGCCGTCAGCACTGCGGTCCGCCACGGCGGCGTTGACACCGTTCAGTGCTGCATGGTCCGGCGATCTGTTCGTCGGCCGTACCGGCTATTCGGGCGAAGACGGCTACGAGCTGATCCTGCCGCATGCCGACCTCGTGGCGCTGTGGGGCGAATTGCTGGTCGCCGGCGTGAAGCCTTGCGGCCTTGGCGCGCGCGATACCCTGCGGCTCGAAGCCGGCATGAACCTGTATGGGCAGGACATGGACGAATCGGTCAGCCCGATCGAGTGCGGCCTGGCCTGGACCGTGTCGTTCGCCGATGCCGATCGCGATTTCATGGGCCGCACGGCACTCGAGGCGCAGCGCGAGTCGGCACCGCGCAAGGCGGTCAGCCTCGTGCTCGAAGGCCGCGGCGTGCTGCGCGCGCACATGCCGGTTCGCGCGGCGAATGGCGCCGTGGGCGAGACCACCAGCGGCGGCTATGCGCCGACGATGAAAGGCTCGATCGCGATGGCGCGCATGCCCGGTGTGGCCCAGGGTCCCTACGAAGTCGAGGTCCGTGGCCAGTGGCTGCCGACTCGCGAGGTCAAGGCCCCGTTCGTGCGCCACGGCAAGGTGCTGGTCTGAGCCCGACCCCTGATACCCCGCGCCCGATGTCCCGTCGTGCGCCTGTTTCCGCTACTCCGCAGACTGCCTTTCCACCGCAGCACCTCCACATCCTGACGAGTTCCCGATGAGCAAGACGCCTGCCGACCTGAAGTACGCCAAGTCCCACGAATGGGTGAAGACGCTGCCGGATGGCACCTTGCTGATCGGCATCACCGATCACGCACAGGCCGCGCTTGGCGATCTCGTGTTCGTCGAAACCCCGAAGGTCGGACGCAAGCTGGCGGCGGGCGAGGCCTGCTGCGTGGTCGAGTCGGTCAAGGCCGCGAGCGATGTCTACGCCCCGGTCGCCGGCACCGTGATCGAGACCAACGACGCGCTCGGCGAGAACCCGGAACGGGTCAACGACGCGCCGTACGACGGTGGCTGGCTGTGGAAGCTGCAGCCGGACAACGTCGCCGATGTCGCCGGCCTGCTCGATGCCGACGGCTACGTCGCCACCTTGTCGTGAGGTGGCGGGCGTGACCGGTACGGCGAAAAAGCCGATGCCCCACGCCACCGACCCACGCTTCAATCCTCACGCGTAACACCTGCCGATCCCATGCCTTTCATTCCTCATACCGAAACCGATATCGCCGAGATGCTGGCCACGATCGGCGCGCCGAGCATCGATGCCCTGTTCGGCGAGATTCCGACCGAACTGCGCTGCAAGGGCCTGTCGAAAGTGCCGCCACGGGCGTCGGAGATGGACATCGCCCGCGTCATGCACGGCCGTGCGGCGCAGGACGGCGCGCTGCTGAACTTCTGCGGCGCCGGGGCCTACGAGCACCACATTCCGGCGGCGGTCTGGGAAATCACCACGCGCGGCGAGTTCTACTCGGCGTACACGCCGTATCAGGCCGAGGCCAGTCAGGGCACCCTGCAGTTGCTGTACGAATACCAGTCGATGATGTGCGCGCTGACCGGCATGGACGTCTCGAACGCCTCGATGTACGACGGCGCCTCGGCCCTCGCGGAAGCACTGCTGATGGCAGTGCGCGCGAACAGCGTCAACAGCAGTGGCCGTGTGCTGATGCCGCAGGCCGTGCATCCGTTCTATCGCGAGGTCGTGGCGTCGATCACCGAGGCGCAGGGCATCGTGCCGGTGCCGCTGGCGTTCGATCCGAAGACCGGCGCGACGCTGGTCGAGCCGCTCAAGGCGTTTGAGGGGCAGGGCATCACCGCCGTCGTCATCGCCCAGCCGAACTTCTTCGGCACGCTGGAAGACGTCGATGCGATCACCGACTGGGCGCACGCCAACGGCGCGCTGGTCGTCGCCGTGGTCAATCCGGTGTCGCTGGCCCTGCTGAAGCCGCCGGGCGAGTGGGGTAGCAAGGGTGCCGACATCGTCTGCGGCGAGGGCCAGCCGCTCGGCGCGCCGCTGTCATCCGGCGGGCCGTACTTCGGCTTCCTGACCGCCAGGCAGCAGTTCGTCCGTCAGATGCCGGGCCGCATCGTCGGCCGCACGGTCGATCTCGACGGCAAGCCGGGCTTCACCCTGACCCTGCAGGCGCGCGAGCAGCACATCCGTCGCAGCAAGGCGACGTCGAACATCTGCACCAACCAGGGCCTGCTGGTCACCGCCGCGACCATCCACATGAGCCTGCTCGGGCCGGAAGGGCTCGAAAGCGTGGCCGCCCATTCGATGGCGAATACCGAAGCGCTGGTCGCCAGGCTCACCGCGATTCCGGGCGTCGAACTCGCGTTCAGCGGCGACCGCTTCCACGAAGCGGTCGTCCGCCTGCCGCAGCCAGTCGAACCCGTGCTCGCGGCACTGGCGCAGCGCGGCATCCTCGGCGGTTTCGACCTGTCGCGCCATTACCCGGAACTGGGACAGGCCCTGCTGGTCTGTGCCACCGAAACCCGCACGGCTGCGGATCTCGATACCTACGCTGACGCCCTGCGCGCCGTTCTTGGCGCTGGGCTGACGCACCACTGACAACCACAACAACGAGGAGATGCACCGATGGCCACGATTACCCTCCACGGCAATGCCTTCAGCACCAATGGCGACCTGCCGAAGCCGGGCAGCGATGCACCGGGCTTCCGCCTGGTCAACGGCGACCTGAAGGACGTCACGCTGCATGACTACGTCGGCAAGAAGAAGGTGCTGAACATCTTCCCGTCGATCGATACGCCGACCTGCGCGATGTCGGTCCGCAAGTTCAACGAGAAGGCAGCCGGCCATGACGACACCGTCGTGCTGTGCATCTCGGCCGACCTGCCGTTCGCCCAGAAGCGCTTCTGCGGCGCGGAAGGCATCAGCAACGTGCAGACGCTGTCGCTGATGCGCGGCGCGAGCTTTGCCGACGAGTACGGCGTCAGCATCGAAAACGGCCCGCTGGCCGGCCTGACGGCGCGCGCCGTGGTCGTGCTCGATGCCGCCAACAAGGTGCTGCACAGCGAACTGGTCACCGAAGTCGCCGACGAGCCGAACTACGACGCCGCGCTGAAGGCGCTGGCCTGATCCGATCCTGACCTGACCACGCCGAGCCCGCCGATGCGCCGCCTGCTGATCCTGCTGCTGTTCGCCGTGACCGCGCTTGCCGGCTGCGGCGGCGCGTCCGACCCGCCCGCGCTGGTGGATCAGCAGGCCTTCATCGGCGAATGGACCGCGCCGCTGATGAATCTGACGATCACGCCGGATGGCTATCTGGCCTACCGGCGCATCGGCGAGAACGGCCAGGCGCGCGAGATCACCGCACCGCTGAAGTCGTTCTCGACGAAGAAATTCTCGGTCGGCGTCGGCTGGTTCGACACCACGTTCAAGGTCGATGTGCCGCCGTACCGCGATGGCGCGGTCTGGCGGATGACCGTCGACGGCGTCGAGCTGGTGCGTCCGGCCGACGGCGAGCCGCCGCCCGAAGCCTGAGCCGCGCCGTCACCACCGAATTCCGCTGTTCCCGCTTTTCTTCGCCTCACGAGCCCATCCGAATGTCACTCGCCGCCGTCCAGCCGCTGCTGATCGCCTCCGTTCCCGAAGCTCCGGCCGCCCAGCCGATGCTCGCGCCGCTGACACCCGTGGAACCGCTGATCTTCGAAGTGTCGCGTGCCGGTCGCAGTGCCGCCGCGCAGCGGCCGATTCATCCGGCGTCGGTCACGCTGCCGCCGCACCTGAAGCGCGGGACGCCGCCGGCGCTGCCGCAGGTGTCGGAACTGCAGGCCGTGCGGCACTTCACGCGACTGTCGAAGCTGAATTTCAGCATCGACACGCACTTCTATCCGCTCGGCAGCTGCACGATGAAATACAACCCGCGGGCCTGCAACACGCTGGCGATGCTGCCGCAGTTCCTGAGCCGCCATCCGCTGGCGGTGGACGCGAACTCGCAGGGCTTTCTGGCCTGCATGTTCGAACTGCAGGAAATCCTGAAGGATGTCACCGGCATGGCCGGCGTCAGCCTGACGCCGATGGCCGGCGCACAGGGCGAATTCGCCGGGGTCGCGATGATCCGCGCCTATCACCGCGCCCGGAACGATCTGGCGCGCACCGAAATCCTGGTGCCGGATGCCGCGCACGGCACCAATCCGGCGACGGCGACGATGCTCGGCATGACCGTGCGCGAGATTCCGACCAATGCCGAAGGCGATGTCGATCTCGAGCGGCTGGCCGCCGTCGTCGGCCCGCAGACCGCCGGCATCATGCTGACCAATCCGAGCACGCTCGGCGTGTTCGAACGGCAGATCGCGGCGATCGCCAAGCTCGTCCACGAAGCCGGCGGTCTGCTGTATTACGACGGTGCCAATCTCAACGCGATCCTCGGCGAAGTGCGCCCGGGCGACATGGGCTTCGACGTCATTCACATGAATCTGCACAAGACCTTCTCGACGCCGCACGGCGGCGGCGGGCCGGGTGCCGGCGCCGTCGGCGTGTCGCAGCGTCTGCTGCCGTTCATGCCGATCCCGGTCGTCGGTCAGTCCGACAGCGGCTACCGCTGGCTTGACGAACGCGACCTGCCGCAGACCATCGGCCGCCTGAGCGCGTTTATGGGCAATGCCGGCGTGCTGCTGCGCGCGTATGTCTACGCCCGCCTGCTCGGGCGCGAAGGCATGACCCGCGTCGCCGCGTTCGCGACACTGAACGCCAATTACCTGCAGGCGCGACTGCGCGAGCACGGCTTCGATCTGGCGTTCCCGACGCGCAAGGCCACGCATGAATTCATCGTGACCCTGAAGCGCCAGAAGCAGACGATCGATCTCACCGCGACCGACATCGCCAAGCGCCTGCTCGACTACGGGTACCACGCGCCGACCGTGTACTTCCCGCTGCTGGTGCCGGAATGCCTGCTGATCGAGCCGACCGAGACCGAGGACAAGGAAACGCTCGACGCCTTCGTTGCCGCCATGTGCGCGATCTGGGACGAGGCCAAGCGCGACATCGCCTTCGTCAAGGGCGCGCCGTACACGATGCCGGTCCGTCGATTGGACGACGTGCGCGCCGCGCGGCAGCTCGACATCCGCTGGGCACCGACTGCCGGCTGAAAGCAGGGCGGGTGATTGGCGGCGGTGTGCGGCGCGCGATTGCGACATTGCCGGCTCGAGCATCGTGCAGCCTTCCGCGCCGGCCGGCCGACACGATCACGCGCGCGCTGGCCGGCTGATTCGCGCGATATCTTCGGCCTGCCGGCATCGCTTATCCTGCCGCTCGAAATTGTGACGGGGACACCGGACGGCGATGGCAGATGGCATCAAGGGCTGGCGGCGGATCATCCGCGCCACCAAGGTCAGTTACGACGGGATGGGCTGGGCGCTGCGCGAGGAAGAAGCGTTCAGGATCGAGCTGGTGCTGTTCTTCCTGATGGTGCCGTTCGCTTTCTGGCTTGGTGAAAACGCCGTCGAGCGCGTGATCCTGTTCTGGAGCCTGCTGCTGGTGCTGGTCGTCGAGCTGCTGAACACCGCGGTGGAAGTCGTGGTGGATCGCATCGGCCTCGAACGTCATGTATTGTCCGGTCGCGCCAAGGACCTGGGGTCCGCGGCGGTCCATCTTTCTCTGCTGCAGGTCCCGCTGGTCTGGGGCCTCATCATCTTCGGCTAACGGAACTCACGGAAACACCATGTCTGCACTGATTTGCGGCTCGCTCGCCTATGACACGATCATGGTGTTCAGCGGCCAATTCAAGAACGAAATCCTGCCGGACAAGGTCCACATCCTGAATGTGGCGTTCCTCGTGCCGGAACTGCGCAAGGAATTCGGCGGCACGGCCGGCAACATCGCCTACAACCTGAAGATGCTCGGCGGCGAACCGCTGCCGATGGCCACCGTCGGCAAGGATTTCGCCAGCTACGCGACCTGGCTCGACCAGCACGGCATCTCGCGCCACTACGTCAAGACCATCCTCGAGGCGTACACCGCGCAGGCGTACATCACCACCGATCTCGACGACAACCAGATCACCGCGTTCCACCCGGGTGCGATGAGCTTCGCCCATACGCAGGACGTGCATGCCGCGATCAAGGCGGGTGCCACGATCGGCTCGGTGTCGCCGGACGGCCGTGACGCGATGATCCTGCACGCACAGCAGTTCGCCGAAGCCGGCCTGCCGTTCATCTTCGACCCGGGTCAGGGCTTGCCGATGTTCGGCGGCGACGAGCTCAAGGATTTCATCGAAAAGGCGACCTACGTTGCCGTCAACGACTACGAATCCGAGATGATCATGGCCCGCACCGGCCTGAGCCTGAAGCAGATCGCCGATCGCGTCGAAGCGCTGATCGTCACCCGCGGCGGCAAGGGATCGACGATCTACACCAAGGCCAAGACCTACGAGATCCCGACGGCCTCGGCGCAGGCGCTGGCCGATCCGACCGGCTGCGGCGACGCCTACCGCGGCGGCATCCTGTACGGCCTGCTGAACGGGATCGACTGGGAAACCACCGGCCGCATCGCGTCGCTGATCGGCGCGATCAAGATCGAACGCCCGGGCCCGCAGAATCACTACGTCACGCCGGAGCAGTTCCGCGCCCGCTTCAAGAAGGAATTCCGCTACGACCTCGCCTGATCGACATCGCGAAAGCCAGTTCGGGCCGCTCAGGCTCACGCCGGCATCAAGACGGCCAAAAAAACCCGCATCTCGCGAAAGTTTCCCCTTATAATCGCGGCCCGCGCCGAGATAGCTCAGTCGGTAGAGCAACTGATTCGTAATCAGTAGGTCGGAGGTTCGATTCCTCTTCTCGGCACCATGAATCAAGGATTCACGCGCGGCGCAGGCGCGTTGTCCAATATCTGTTCAATATTGTCAGTTGCTCAAGGCCGCCTGGTGCGGCCTTTTTTGTGGGTCACGGCGCCAGCGCCACCTGCGAATCAGTGTCGTCGACGACGTCGCTTCGCTGGCCTTCATCCCAAGCCGGGTCGAACAGGCAGGCAGCCGCGTCGACCCGTGATGTGCCTCAGCGCGCCAGGATGTCCGCCAGCGTCCGGCTGATCTTCGACGACAACCGGATCATCTCGATCCGTGGCCAGGTCTGGCGCTGGCCTTCCAGCAGCATGTCGCCGATTTCATCGTGCGTCAGCGGCGACAGCAGCTTGAGCGGGGACACCAGACGCCGTTCCGGGGCGATGTTGATATCGCCGACGTACTGCTGCGACAGCAGGTCATGCAGGACCTTGTTGACGGTGCCGACCGACGAGGCCGGCAGATACTTGCCGAGCACCACGTCGGTTGATTGCACCAGATTGCGGGCCGAGGTCTTGACCAGATCGACCACTGGCTGCAGGCGGCTGGCGTCGAGCTTGCGGTCCCGGAACATCGGCAGCAGCACCGGGTTGATGTAACTGACGATGTAGTGGTTGGTCCCGTACAGCCGCGCCAGTTGCCGCGCGGGCAGATCGGCCGCAAAGACGCCGTCGATCCATCGGCAATTCAGATAGTTGACGGTACGGCCGTCACTGTCGCGGGCCAGCAGCTGCACCGGCCCAAACAGGCCCGGCACCGCACAGGAAGCGCGCACGGCGGAGCGGATCAGCACGTGCGGCGAGGTGATGGCGTTCAAGAGGCGCGGGCTCTGGTGACGCTCGCAGGGGCTGACCGAAATGCTGATGTTGCGGCCGGAGCGTTCGAAGGCTTCGCGGAAGGTCAGGTCCGGGATCAGGCGTTCGAATGTGGCATCGAAGGAACTGGCGCCGAACAGTCGGCGCAGGCCGGTTCTGCGTTCGATAGCGTTGGGTCGCCACGGTTCGCCGAAAAAGATGTTGTCCGGCTTCAGGAAGCCTCGCAGTTCTTCGTCGGTACGGGTGCCGACGACTGCCGCCACGATCGCGCCGGCGCTGGAGCCGGAAATCACGTTCGGCAGGACACCCTGCTCGAACAAGGCCTTGGCCACACCGAAGTGGAAGAACATCAACATGCCGCCGCTGGACATCATCAGCGCCGATCGGCCGTAGCAGTGGCTGGCGCGACGGAACAGATCGAGTCGGATGGCGGCGGGCAATTCCGATTCCAGACGCGAATCGAGGTAGCGCAACGTGTCGGCCACGGCATCGACATAGTCCGTGATCAGCTGCTTGGTCCCGAAGTAGGCCTTGCTGTGCAGCACCGGCTTGCCGATGCCGCCGAGATTGCCGTGCACCCCTTCTTCCAGAGCGAAGACAAGGCCGCGAACATCGCCGCGCGCCCGCAGGGCCCGCAGGTGATCCAGCCGCTCGCGGATCGTGGCGTGGTCGTACAGGTTGGAACGCTCGCGCAGCTTCCAGCGCGCACGGCCACTGTGCTCGTCGATCTGTCGAGCGATCCGCGACCAGTCGTCGTAATCGTTCGCCGCACGCAGCATCTGCCGGGCGACAGCCTTGCGGTTCAGCGGGTTTCGGGCACGCGGCGCGGCGTCGGTGAACGCGGAAGTCATCGAAGAAAGGATCGGTCGCAGGCGGGTCGGTCGGGCTGGGGTCATGGCAACGACCGACGCCGACCATCGGATTCGATACGGTTCCATATTATCGGCCTATGCGCGACGACCGGAGGCACGACCGGCCAGAGAGGGCCGAGCCCCGGCATCCCTTGATCGGCGTCGTGCCCGCTTGGGTCCGCGCGAGCCTTCGGCAGACATCGGCTGCGCCAGTTGCTAGCGTGCCGGGTCACAGACCGACCCGACCGGAGCACCACGATGTCAGACGCCGTCCATTTCTATACCAACCCGATGTCGCGCGGACGGATCGTGCGCTGGATGCTGGAGGAGGTCGGCATGCCGTACGACACCACCGTGCTCGACTACGGCACGACGATGAAGGACCGCGCCTACCGGGCGATCAATCCGATGGGCAAGGTCCCGGCGATCGTGCATCGCGGCGTGGTGGTCACCGAATGCGCCGCGATCTGCGCCTATCTCGCCGATGCCTTCCCCGAATCCGGGCTCGGACCGGCACCGGGCGCCACCGGCGACTACTTCCGCTGGCTGTTCTATGCCGCCGGCCCGGTCGAGCAGGCAGTCATCAACAAGGCGCTCGGGGTGCAGGTGCCGGCGGAGCGTCGCGGCATGGTTGGCTACGGCCAGTTCTCCGATGTGATGGACGTGCTGGAAGCCGCGGTTGCCGGCAAGCGCTACGTCGCCGGTGATCGCTTCAGCGCCGCCGATGTCTATTTCGGCTCGCAGATCGGCTGGGGCCTGCAGTTCGGCTCGATCGAGCACCGTCCTGCATTCGAAGCGTACTGGAACGGCATCAAGGACCGTCCGGCCGCGATCCGGGCGCGGGCGATCGACGATGCGCTGGTTCCGCCGAAGGACTGAACCGAGCTGGAATTGCGACGCCCGAGGCATCGCCCGATGCACCGCCCGATGCGCCGATGGTGACCGTCAAGCTCGACCGTGTCAGTTCTCCAAGATCGCTCAGCGCGCGGCCGACGATGCTTTGATCCGAGCTAGCGAGCGCTTCTGGTGCGGACAGGCTGTCAAAGCCGCTCATTGTCGATGCGATTTCCCCGCAGATCGCGATCACCGCTCGCCAATCACGTTGCCTCTGCCGTAATCGCTGCAGCGACGAATTTGTCGTCGTCAGGGTCAGCCGACCACCGCAGGAGATCGAAGTTGACGGGTTCAGGTGAGAGGCAATGGGTCACGGCGCTGAAATCAGGCAGCAGCGACTTGCGCGTTTCGATGCTGAGTTAGCGATCTGATTTCGATCGCCACAGGCACGTTTCGAGTTTCCGAAAGCTGTCTTCCGAGCACAACGAGTTGGCAACTCGTCGATCCATGGCGACCCGCTCAGCGCCCATCGGCCAACAAACGGGCGAGTCCTGCTTCCGTCAATCGCAACGCATTCGCCCGGTGTGCCGCTCGGTCGAGCGTGTGCTGCGGGCGATGCGCGCAACACGCGCGCAACGCTTCGTCATCGTCCGCAGGGACCATCACCCCGAACACGGCGGGTCACTCGAACCGGCGCTTATTGATCGAGGTCGATGAACTCGCCGAAACGGGTTCTCGCGTCATTTGCAGTGACGGTTTGCAGGGGGCTTCCCGTCGCCACGCGGTTGGATCAAACCCGTCGAATCGTTCGAATGCAATGAATGGTTCGAGGTCCCAACGCCGGCATTCACGGCATGGAACCCCGATTTCCATATCAGCCCGCCATCTGCCGCAACATGTATGGCAGCACGCCGCCATGACGGTAGTAGGCCCACTCGACCGGCGTGTTGATGCGGACCTTCGCAGTGAAGGTCGTTGCACTGCCGTCACGCTTGGTGGCGGTGACGCTCACGGTGGTCGCCCCATCGACCAGCCCGTCGAAGTCGA
The DNA here is from genome assembly GCF_021732705.1 of Nevskia sp. Taxonomy (GTDB): domain Bacteria; phylum Pseudomonadota; class Gammaproteobacteria; order Nevskiales; family Nevskiaceae; genus Nevskia. Next base: position 45,361 of record NZ_JAKFUM010000005.1, read on the forward strand.
ACACTTCGCTGCCGTCGAGCCCGAGCGTGGCGACACTCTGGCCGTAGACGAAGTTCAGCGGCAGCACGCCCATGCCGACCAGATTGGCGCGGTGGATGCGCTCGAAGCTTTCGCTGATCACGGCCTTGACGCCCAGCAGCAGCGTGCCCTTCGCGGCCCAGTCGCGCGACGAGCCGGTGCCGTATTCCTTGCCGGCCAGCACCACCAGCGGCGTCCCGGCGACGGCGTAGCGCATCGCCACGTCGTAGATCGGCTCGACCGGACCTGCCGCGCCGCCGTCGAAGTGCCGGGAAACGCCGCCTTCCACGCCGGGCGTCATTGCGTTCTTGATGCGCGTGTTGGCGAAGGTGCCGCGCATCATGATTTCGTGATTGCCGCGGCGGCTGCCGAAGCTGTTGAAATCGGCGCGCTGCACGCCGTGCGCTTCGAGGTAACGACCGGCTGGCCCGTCCTTCTTGATGTCGCCGGCGGGCGAGATGTGGTCGGTCGTGATCGAATCGCCGAGCACGGCCAGGGCACGCGCGCCGCGGATCACGGGAATGCCGGGCGGCGTCATCGTCATGCCGGTGAAGTACGGCGGATTCTGGATGTAGGTCGATTCCGTGCTCCACGGATAGGTATCCGACTTCGCGACCTGAATGCCCTGCCAGCGGGCATCGCCTTTCAGCACGTCGCCATAGCTCGCCTTGAACAGGTCGGCGGTGACCGCCTGCGCGACCACGGCCTGGATGTCGGCATTGCTCGGCCAGATGTCCTTGAGCCACACCGACTCGCCGTCGGCGCCGTGACCGATCGGCTCGGCAGCGAGGTCGAGATCGGTGGTGCCCGCGATCGCGTACGCGACGACCAGTGGCGGACTCGCGAGGTAGTTCATCCGCACGTCCTGATGGACGCGGCCTTCGAAATTGCGATTGCCGGACAGCACCGCGCTGACGCTGAGGGTGTGGTCCTGGATCGCACGGCCGATCGGCTCGTTCAGCGGGCCGGAATTGCCGATGCAGGTGGTGCAGCCATAGGCCGCGACATGGAAGCCGAGGTATTCGAGATCCTCGATCAGCCCGGCCTTCTTCAGGTATTCGGTCACGGCCTTGGAGCCCGGCGCCAGCGAGGTCTTGACCCATGGCTGGGTTTTCAGGCCCAGCGCCCGGGCCTTGCGCGCCAGCAGCCCGGCGCCGATCAGCACGCTCGGGTTCGAGGTATTCGTGCAACTGGTGATCGCCGCGATCACCACGGCGCCATCCTTCAGTTCGTAGGTCTGGTCGCGATCGGTGACGGTAGCCGGTCCCTTCGAGGGCCGCGCCTTCTGCTCGGCCTCGAAGGCCTTGCGGAAATTCGCCTTCATGCTCGAGAGCAGCACCCGGTCCTGCGGGCGCTTCGGCCCGGCGAGGCTCGGCTGGATCGCCGACAGGTCGAGATGCAGCACGTCGCTGTACTCGGCTTCCGGTGAGTCCGGCGTCCACCACAGGCCTTGCGCCCGGGCATAGGCCTCGACCACGGCGATCTGCTGCTCGCTGCGCCCGGTCAGGCGCAGGTAGTTCAGGGTTTCGACGTCGATCGGGAAGATGCCGCAGGTCGCGCCGTACTCCGGCGCCATGTTGGCGATGGTATTGCGATCGCTCGCGGTCAGGTTCGCAAGGCCCGGGCCGAAGAACTCGACGAATTTCTCGACCACGCCGCGCTTGCGCAGCGTCTCGGTGACGGTCAGCACGAGGTCGGTCGCCGTGGCGCCTTCGGCCAGCTTGCCGGTGACGCGGACGCCGATCACTTCCGGCATCAGCATCGACGACGGCTGGCCGAGCATCGCGGCTTCTGCCTCGATGCCGCCGACGCCCCAGCCGAGCACGCCGATGCCGTTGACCATCGTCGTGTGACTGTCGGTGCCGAAGCAGGAATCCGGGTAGAGCATCGGTACCGCCGCCGTGCCGTCCGCGTCGGGCAGGCCGTCCGCATTCTCGAACACGACGCGCGCCAGATACTCGATGTTGACCTGATGGACGATGCCGGTATCCGGCGGCACGGCAGTGAAGTTCTTCAGCGCCTGCTGACCCCATCGCAGGAAGGTGTAGCGCTCCTCATTGCGCTGGAATTCGACCTTGGCGTTGAGGTCCAGCGCGTCTTTCGAGCCATAGTGGTCGATCATCACCGAGTGGTCGATGACCAGCTCCACCGGGCACAGCGGGTTGACCTTCGTGGCATCGCCGCCGAGCGTGGTGATGGCATCGCGCATCGCGGCCAGGTCCACCACGCAGGGCACGCCAGTGAAGTCCTGCAGGATGACGCGGGCCGGCGTGAAATTGATGTCCTTTGCCGGCAGTTGCCTGAGATCGGCTGTCGCCAGCGTCTTGATGTCGTCGGCGGTCGTGTTCAGACCGTCTTCATGGCGCAGCAGGTTCTCAAGCAGCACCTTGTACGAGTACGGCAGGCGATCCAGCCGCCAGCCCGCGCCGAGCGCTGCCGAAAGCTTCGCAAGCTGGTGATAACGGTAGTGGCGAGCGCCGACGACGAGGTCGGTCAGGCTGCTGAAACTGTTGGTCATGGGGCTCTCCTGGCGCAAAAGACGCACCGAGTATGCACCTGCACTGTTTCACGGCACTGCCGGTCGAGACGGCAGGCGGCGCGATCAGGGGCGCCGCCGCCTGACGTCGCTACCGCTACCGGTCGCGCCGGCCATCGACGAGGCCCGCAGAGGCGGACGCGGCGACTGTCGACGCAGCTGGCCCGCTCGCGTCACGGTGCGGACGAGGCGCGGGCGTACGGCATCAGCGGCGGCTCTTCGGATGCCAGATGCAGTTGTGGCAGGCCGGTCTGCAGATCCTGCGCGACAATGGCCAGCAGATTGCGCACGACCGGCGCCTGCAGCGATGCACGGAGATCGACCGGCAGCAGCCGGCACAGGGCCGCGGAGCTGCCCGCCCGCGCGACATCGGCCGGTCCTGGGTTGCCGATCGCGTCCAGCGCCAGCGCGAAGGCGAGCGTGTCGGTCGTCCCGATGCTCAGGTGTTCCGCCAGATGGCCGCGACAGACGTCCTGCAGCAGGATATTGCTGCGATCCGGATTGCTGGCAGAAGGTTCGAGCGCAGCGGTGGCGATCGGCGCGACCGGCTGCACCAATTGATCGAACCGGGTGTAGATCGATGTGTAGGCGATGCTGCCCGGCGTCTCGTCGCCCTGATTGAGCGTGGTGACGAAATCCGAATCGGGCAGGAACTGGTAGATCGACTCGGGCAGCAGGCCCAGCGGCAGGCGCCGCAAGATCGGCAGGTTGACCAGCCCGCCGGCCAGCGCGAACGGGATCGCCACCGTGGTGCCGTGATTCGGGCCCGCCAGCATCACGAAGTCATCCACCGCTTCGCGCGCGGAAGGCCAGAATTTCAGCGCCCAGCGCGGCATCGTCGCGCCCTGGCTGTGTCCGATCATGGCGACCTTGCGACCGGTCTGCGCATGCATCCGGCGCAGCGCGCTGACGATGTATTCGGCAGAGATCTGCTGATCGACGAGGCCACGGTCCGGATAGGTCACGATGCAGACGTCGTAACCCAGCGCCACCAGCTGCGGCGTGTAGAAGAACGTGTACTCGTCGGCGCCGGTGGCCCCGGTGCCGTGCACCAGCAGCACGGCGGGCTTGTCGGGATGGCTGAACGGCGTGCAGTGCAGGGCGCTGTCGAGCGTCGCCTGCGGCACCGTCAGCGGCGGGTCCTGGGCGAGCACGGCTGCTTGGGCGCGCGGAGCGGCTGTTGCGGCGGTGCCGATGGCGGTCGTCGCGAGCAGCAGGCTGCCCAGCAGACGGATGACAAGACGTCGATCGGTATTCATCAGCGCTCCTTCCTTTGAGTCGTTTGGTGATGGCAACGGTACCGCTATCCGGAATCTGCACATCCGGACTCTAGCGCGGGCACGGTGCGCTTTCGATGTCGTGGGGCGACAGGGAATTGCTCCCGTGCGCCATCGAGTTTCCAGATCGAGTTTCCAGATCGAGCGCGGATCGCGAACATCGACCCGCGGCTGCTCCGATGGCTCCATGACGGCGTGCAGTCGCGTCCGCTTTTCTACCGATGACGCGCGGGCACGGGTTAGCCTTCACGGTCGGCGCGCTGCCGTTCGCGCGTTGCCGTTCGCGCGTTGCCGTTCGCGCGTTGCCGCCCGCGCATCCTCCGGACCTCTGACAGGAACTTCCCGTGCCCCGCCGCATTTCCCTGCAAGGCAAGCTCGCCGCCGCACTCGCGCTCGCGGCCGGCGTCGGCGTGCTGCTCGGTGCGGCGCTGACGACCTGGCTCGGCGAATGGCGGCTGGCCGTGCTGCTGTCGCTGGTCGCGGCGCTGCCGTTCGTGCTGTGGGCGGCACAGCGGATGATCGAACCGGTGGCGCAACTGCTGCGCGGCCTGACCGGGCTCGTCGACAGCTATCGCGACGGCGATTTCAGCATTTCGCTGGCCACCGATCGCACCGACGAGCTCGGCGATCTGACATCGGCGCACAACCGGCTGGGCAGCACGCTGCGCGAGCAGCGGCAGGGACTGGTGCAGCGGGAACTGCTGCTCGATACCGTGGTTCAGAACACGCCGGTGGCGCTGGTGCTGGTCGATGCCGGCAACCGCGTGGCGTATGCGAACCTGGCAGCGCGCCATCTGTTCCATGAAGGCCGGGCCATGAACGGCCATGATTTCCTGAGCGTGCTCAGCCAGTGTCCGGCGGCACTGCGCGATGCCGTGGCGAACGGCGAGGATGCGCTGTTCGGCGTCGAGATCGACGGCGCCGAGGAGATGTATCACGCATCCCAGCGAGGCTTCCGGCTGGCCAATCAACCGCATCGCCTGATGCTGTTCCGGCGGATGACGCGGGAACTTTCGCGGCAGGAAGTGGCGACCTGGAAGAAGGTGATCCGGGTCATCAGCCACGAGTTGAACAACTCGCTGGCGCCGATCTCGTCGATGGCGCATTCCGGTGCCGAGCTGACGCGGCGTGGCGACCTCGCTCGGGTGGCGACGGTATTCACCGCGATCAGCGAGCGCGTGCAGCACCTGCATGGTTTCATCAGTGGTTACGCGAGCTTTGCCAAGCTGCCGGCGCCGCGCCTGCAGCAGGTGGAATGGCAGACCTTTCTCGACGGCCTCCACGAGCAGTGTCCGTTCCGCTTCGAAGGCGCGGTACCGAACGAACCCGGCTGGTTCGACGTGGCCCAGCTCGAGCAGGTGCTGATCAATGTGCTTCGCAACGCGCACGAGTCCGGCAGCGCCGCGGACGACGTGCAGCTGTCGGTGCTGAAAGTGGCGGCGGAGTGGCGCATCGAGGTGCGCGATGCCGGCCCCGGCATGAGCGAGCAGGTGCTGGCCAATGCGCTGCTGCCGTTCTATTCGACCAAGCGCAGCGGTACCGGGCTGGGTCTGGCGCTGGCACGCGAGATCATCGAGGCGCATGGCGGCAGGATCACGCTGGGCAATCTCGAACGTGGCGGGCTGCGCGTGAGCCTGACGCTGCCGGCCGCCGCACGCTGAGCAAGACATCAGGCGGCTGCTTCGGGCAAAGGATCGACATCAATCGGCCGCCAGCTCCGGCTGCAGTGCAGCACGGATCGCACTGTTTTCGTGCGCGCTGGAAATGGAGTCCAAGCTTTTCACATATTCACGACATCGTTGTTGGCTTTGCATCGTCGGCGTCGTGAAAAGTCAATCAGGAACTGGAAAAAGCCTGATTTGCCTGATTCGAATCCTGAAATTCTTGTGCTAGTGTCCTGTCATTCGTTTGCAATCAGGATGTCACTTGCGAGTGACTCCGGGCAGCGATCGGGAAGAGGTTCAGGGAGCCCACCATATTCACCTCGTGCGCACAGCCGGCGGCAAGCGCTTGTTTTTCGTCATCTTTGACGAATTTCACAGCGCGCCCGACCGTCTGCGCCAGTGATTCGTGTGCCGCGTCGACTCCACTGCTGCCTCCGCGCAACTCTCGACGGTCATTGGCCTTGTCCAGTGACCGTTGCCGCGTCTCGATCGCATTTCACCAAAACTTTACCAATGCCCGGGTGATTGTGCGGCACTTGAGGTTGTTTCTGCGTCACAACCAATCGTCGTCATTCATCGGTCGCTGATTCAAGCGCCGCTTCGACCGTTTCAGGGGATCGGGAGAATCAACATGGCTCAACATTCAAGCAAGACATGGCAGCGGGTTCGGCATTCGTGCCGATCCGTGGCCGACACTCTGAAGCGGCGACTGAAGCCGGCGGCACCGCTGGCGCTCGGCTTGTTCGCATCGCTGTCGCTGGTCGGCAATGCCGGACTGCCGACATTCAACCCGGCACCGACGCCGTCTGCCGTGAGCACCGGCGACGTCCAGATGCAGCCGAGTGCAGCCGCGCAGATTGCGTTGCTGCAGTCGATCAAGGCAGCGAAGACGCCGATCCAGCAGAAGATCGATTCGCGCCTGTTCATGGGCATGATGAAGCAGAAGGGCGACGCCCGAATGGCGGCGCTTCCGGATTTCCGGTTCGTCAAGCCGGAGCGTGACGGGCGCGTGCCGGTCGACATCGTCATCGGCAAGAACACCGACGTGCTGGCGGTCTGGGACAAGCTGAACGCCATCGATGCGACGATCATCACCGACAAGGGGGTGGTGTTCTCGTCGCGCACGGTCCGCGCCCGCGTCCGCATGGACGATGTCGATGCGCTGGCCGCGATGGGTGAAGTCCGGAAGATCCGCATGGCGATCCCGGCTGTGACCAACGCGGCCACGCCGCCGCGGCAGCTCGGACCGGTTGCCGCGCAGTCGTCGAACCCCGCGTCGACCCCGGTGGCCAACGCGCTGACCCGGTCACAGGGTGCCCGCACCCACGGCGCCGATACCGCGCGTTCGATCTACGGTACCAACGGTGCCGGCCAGACGATCTGCGTGCTGTCCGACGGTGCGACCTCGTATCAGGCTTCGCAGGCCTCGGGCGATCTGCCTCCGGGCAACCAGGTGTTCATCCTGCCCGGCCAGATCGGGACCGGCGATGAAGGCACGGCGATGATGGAAATCATCTACGACGTGGCGCCGGCGGCCCGCATCGGTTTCGCGACGGCGTTCACCAGCGAAGCCTCGTTCGCACAGAACATCCTGGATCTGGCAGCGGCAGGCTGCACGATCATCGTCGACGACATCATCTATCTCGACGAATCGCCGTTCCAGGACGGCCCGGTCGCGCAGTCCGTGAACACGGTCACTGCCAACGGCGTGCTGTACTTCTCGTCGGCCGGCAACGAAGGCAACCTCAGCGACGGCACCTCCGGCACCTGGGAAGGCAACTTCCTGGCGAGCACCGCGACGCCGCCGACCGTGCTGGCCGGCTCCGGCCCGTTGCACAACTTCGGCAATGGCGGCCAGTCGATCCTCGTGGCTGCCGGCAGTGCCAACACGCCGGTGATCCTGATCTGGGCCGAGCACTCGACCCTGACCGAAGGCTTCGCATCGACCGACTACGACGTCTACGACCTGAACGGCGCGCTGACCACCGTGTTCGACATGAGCGCGGATGCGCAGGATGGCGTTGGCGGCGACGACTTCCCGATCGAGTTCATCGGCGGCGGCGCGTTCACCGGCGAACGTCTGGTGGTCGCGCGCTTTGCCGCCGGCAACACGACCAGCGCCCCGGCATTCAACATGATCCTGTTCCGCGGCCGCCTGGAAGCGGCGCTCGCGACCAGTGGCGCCACGCGCGGCCACAGTGCCGCCGCCAATGCCTTCAGCACGGCGGCAACGCCGGCCGCCACGGCGTTCAGCACGCCGCCGGGCGCGGGTCCGTTCCCGAACCTGTTCAGCAGCGCGAACCTGAGCGAGACCTTCTCGTCGGATGGTCCGCGTCGCATCATCCTGAGCCCGACCGGTGAAGAACTGACGCCAGGCAACCGCACGTTCAGCGGCGGTGTGCTGCGCCAGAAGCCGGACCTGACGGCGGCGGACGGCGTGTCGACGTCGGCACCGGGCTTCGCCACCTTCTTCGGCACTTCGGCGGCCGCGCCGCACGCTGCGGCGATCGCCGGTCTCGTGCGTAGCGCGCTGCCGACGTTGACGCAGTCGCAGGTGCGCAACCTGCTGACCTCCACGGCGATCGACATCGAGGTGGCCGGAGTTGATCGCACCACCGGTGCCGGCATCGTGATGCCGGTTCCGGCGCTCCAGGCAGGCGGTGCGGTTGGCCAGCCGAGCCTGTCGGCCGGCACGGCGACGTATTCGCAAATCTATGGCGACAGCGATGGCGTGGTCGAAACCAACGAGATCTTCGCGGTCACGCTGCCGCTGACCAATGTCGGCGCCGCGCCGGCCACCGGTCTGTCGGTCAGTCTGGGCAACGTGCCGTCGAACGTCACGGTGCTGACCGGCCCGGCTTCGTATCCGGATCTGGCGCCGGGCCAGACCGCGCCGAACGCGACGCCGATCGTGTTCCGGGTGGAACCGGCCTTCGTCTGCGGCACGCCGATCGCCTTCAGCGCCGTTGCGAGCTACGGCGCGCCAACGAGCCCGCAGTCGTTCCCGCTGTCGGTCGGCACCGGTTCGCCGGGGCCGTCGCAGACGTTCAGCTACACCACGCCGGTGGTCGCGATTCCGGATTCGCCGGGTGCCGCGATCAATGTTCCGTTGAACGTGTCTGGCCTCACCAGCCCGATCTCGGACCTGAACTTCCGCTTCGACGGCGCCACCTGCAACGCCACCATCAACTCGACCACGGTGGGTCTGAATCACACCTGGGTCGGCGATCTGACCATCGGGCTGGTGTCCCCGAGCGGCACCGTGGTCAGCCTGATGAATCGTCCGGGTGGCACGGGCAACAGCGGCAACAACTTCTGCCAGACCTTGCTCGACGATGAAAGCACCGGCATCAGCATCCAGAACATCGCGATTGCCAATGCGCCTTGGGTCGGTTCGTTCCGACCGGCTGCGCCGCTGAGCGGCTTCGACGGTCAGAGCGGCAACGGCACGTGGCAACTGCGCGTGCAGGATCTGGCGGGCGGCGATCTCGGCAGCGTCCGAGCATTCTCGCTGCAGATCACCGGGTCGGCGGTCTGCAACGTGCCGCCGCAGCCGGCGGGCGGCCCGACCGTGGTCAGCGTGGCGCGGGCCGGCAACAGCCCGACCAATGCCTCGACCGTGGCCTACAACGTCACCTTCAGCGAGCCGGTCATCGGTGTCGATGCCACCGATTTCTCGCTGGCCACGACCGGCAACCTGTCGACCAGCGTCGCCAGCGTCAGTGGCTCGGGCGCGACCTACACGGTCAATGTCGCGACCGGCACCACCGGCAGCGGCACGGTGACCCTGTCGGTGGCCGACAACGACAGCATCCTCAGCACCTCGGGCTACCAGCCGCTCGGCGGCACGGGTGCGGGCAACGGCAATTTCACGGGCGAGACCTATCTGATCGACCACGATCCGCCAACGGCAACGGTCGCCGTGGCCGCGGGTCAGGCGAATCCGGCGACGGTCGCTCCGGTGAACTTCGACGTGCAGTTCTCGGAAGCCACCGGCGACTTCACGGCCGAGGATGTCGTGCTCGGCGGTACGGCGGGCGCGACGACGGCGGTGGTCAGCGGCTCCGGCAGCAGCTACACGATCGCCGTGTCCGGCATGACCGCGAACGGTACCGTGATCGCCAGCGTCCGCGCGGCGGCGATCCGCGATGCCGCCGGCAACGACAGCCTCGCGTCGAATCTGGCGACGATCAACTTCCAGGGCTTCCAGCCGGATGTCGGCTTCACGCTCGCTGCGCAGTCGGTGACTGAAGGCAACGGCGGTGGCAACACCCCGGTGACGGTGACGGCAACGCTGGCATTCGCCTCGGTGCAGACCGTGACGGTGCCGGTGACGGTCGGCGGCGGTACCGCCACGCAGGGCACGGACTACACGCTCGCCACCAGCACGCTGACCTTCCCGGCCGGCGCGACGGTGGCCAGCGTCACGCTGAACGTGCTCCGCGACAACGTGGTCGAGCCGACCGAAACCGTCGTGCTGAATCTCGGCACGCCGGTCAATGCTCGCCTCGGCACGCCGGCATCGACGACGATCAGCATCCAGAACGACGACGACGACGTGCCAAACGAGTTCACCTTCGGCAGCGTCTCCGGCGTGCTGCGCAACTCCGTGCAGACCTCGGCCCCGGTCGTCATCACCGGCATCAACACGGCGTCGCCGATCACGGTGACTGGCGGCAGCTACAGCATCAACGGCAGCGTCTTCACGACGGCACCGGGTGCGATCATCAACGGCGACTCGGTACGCGTCCGCGTGACGGCGTCGGATCGCTTCGCGACGTCGACCACCGGCAGCGTCACCATCGGGGGCGTCACCGGCACCTATACGGTGACCACGCGGCGTCTGCTGGAACCGCTGAACTGAAGCTGATGAAGCATCGGCGCCGACGCTGAGTCGAGCGCCTGGATCCCGGGGTCGGCAACGACCCCGGGATTTTTGTTGGCCAGCGAGCGGCGTCAGCCGCGAAGACGCAACCGGCGCCGGTCGATTGATCCGGGTATTGCCGCGGGGATCGGTGCGAGCGGCCATCGTCGTCCAGACTTCCTTAACAGCCGGAATCAAAACGGGTATCGTCGCGTCAACCCGAAGGTTCCACGCGCCAGCCGTTGTCATGGCACGGCTTTCGCTCGATGAATCCACAATGTCCAATACCACCACTCGCTGGCTGTGGCATGCCTTGGCCGTTGCGTTGCTTGCAGCGCTCGGCACCGGCCTCTACATCGCCAGCAAACGCATCGACTACACCTGGCGCTGGGAGCGAATCCCGCAATACCTGATCTCCACCGAAGGCGAGGACCTGAAGGCGCCGTTCGATGGCTTCATCGTGGTCTCCGAGGACGGCAAGCAATTGTCGATGACCGCGATGCGCGGCTCGGAGACCCATGACTTCACCGGCTTCAGCCGGATCCTGTCGAACAACGGCGATCTCGTGTTCGAGGGCGATGTCGTGGCCAAGACCGATCAGGTCGGGCCCGGCCCGCTGCTGGTCGGCCTGTGGCTGACCCTGAAGATTTCGGCGCTGTCGCTGGTGTTCGCGCTGCTGCTGGGGCTGGTGTTCGGTCTCGGCCGGGTGTCGAAGAACCCGGCGGCGCGCGACCTCGCCGCGTTCTATGTCGAAGTGATCCGCGGCACGCCGCTGCTGGTGCAGATCTTCATCGTCTACTTCTTCATCGGCACCGTGCTGCAGCTGTCGGCCTTCGCTGCCGGGGTCGTGGCGCTGGCGGTGTTCACCGGTGCGTATGTCGCCGAGATCGTCCGTGCCGGCATCGAGGCCGTGCCGAAGCGGCAGACCGAGGCCGCGCAGAGCGTCGGGCTGTCCGGTGCGCAGACGATGATGTACGTGATCCTGCCACAGGCCACGCGCCGCATCCTGCCGCCGCTGGCCGGGCAGTCGATCAATCTGATCAAGGATTCGTCGTTGGTGTCGGTCATGGCGCTGACCGATCTGACCAAGGCCGGCCGTGAGGTCGTCAGCTCGACTTTCAGCCCGTTCGAGGTCTGGTTCACCGTGGCGCTGATGTATCTGCTGCTGACCGGCGTGCTGTCGGTCGCGGTTCGTCGCCTTGAAAAGCGTTACGCGTCCCAGGATTGAGCGAGCGATGACGAATCCGGTTTTGATTGAAGCGAAGAACGTCGAGAAGCGCTATCCGAATGGCGTGCTCGGGCTGAAGACCGCGTCGCTGGCTGTGAAGGCGGGCGAGGTCGTCGTCATCGTCGGCCCGAGCGGCTCGGGCAAGTCGACCCTGCTGCGCACCTTCAACGGCCTGGAAGCGATCACCGCCGGCGAGATCGTCGTCGATGGCCATGGCCTGCACGAGCGCGGCGCGGACCTGCGCGCGCTGCGTCAGCGAGTCGGCATGGTGTTCCAGCAGTTCAACCTGTTTCCGCACCTGACGGTGCTTGAAAACCTGACGCTGGCACCGCGCAAGGTCTTGAAGCTGTCGGAGTCCGAGGCGGTCGAGCGGGCGCTGGCGCTGCTGAAGAAGGTCGGACTGTCGGACAAGGCCGAGCGCTATCCGTCGCAGCTGTCGGGCGGTCAGCAGCAGCGCGTCGCGATCGCGCGCGCGCTGGCGATGCAGCCGGCGGTGATCCTGTTCGACGAGCCGACCAGCGCACTCGATCCGGAAATGGTCGGCGAGGTGCTCGAAGTGATGCGCCAACTCGCGACCGAAGGCATGACCATGTGCGTCGTGACCCACGAGATGGGCTTCGCCCGGGCCGTGGCCAATCGCGTGATCTTCATGGATGCCGGCGAGATCCTGTGCGAGGACCCGCCCGCAGCGTTCTTCGATGCCCCGAAGCACGAGCGCCTTCGCAGCTTCCTGCGTCAGGTGCTTTGACCTCGAGGACCTGCCCCGAAGGCGTTTCCGCGCGCTAGACTTTCGCCCGCCCGCGCGCCACCCGGCGTGCCAGATTTGATGAATCGTTGACGCAGCATCGGGCAAGCTGCTGTGCCGTTTTGACAAGGAGCCGCACCATGCTCGGACGCATCGAATACAAACCGACCCCCGCAAAATTCCTGACGGTCGAGCGCCATTTCGGTCGCCGCTCCGTCGAGCGCCTGCTCGGCATCCGCGATCACTCGGACGTGCTGCCATCGGATTCGATTCCGATCATCCGGCGGCAGCTCGATCAGTCCGCCGAGGTCATCGCGGCGCGCTGGGGTGCGATCATGCGCGATGCACCGGCGCCCGCGGCCAACTCGTCCGTGGCGAACCTGTTTGCTGCCGAGCCGGCGATCGAGGCGGCGCCGGGTCATCCGGTGTGGGGCACGGCGATGGCCAACGCGCGTTGCCTGATCCCGGCCACCGGCTGGTATCGCTGTCTGCCGCGGATCGACGAGGCCACCGGCGAGCCGGTGGTGGACCCGGAAACCCGCGCGGTGGCGAAGCGCCGTTTCGCGCTGCGCAATCCGCGTCAGCAGATGGTGTCGTTCGCGGGTGTCTACCGGACGCGCAGCATCGGCGGCAACACGCAGCTGTCGGCCACGATCCTGATGCGCGCGGCCCCCCCGGAGCTGGCCTGGCTGCATGAATACGTGCCGTGCGTGCTGCCGGAGTCGCTGTGGGGCTCATGGCTGAACCCGACACTGGTAGAGCCCTGCGCGATCTCGCAGATCCTCGACCGTGCCCAGCACGAGTTCGATGTCAGCGAGACGGCCTGGTGTCGCTGAATCAGGCGAGACCGTTCGGCAACGCCGATTCCCGCGATCGCAGCGCGGTCTCGGCGATGCCGAGGTAATCCCGGGTGATCGGCAGCGCCGCCGCCGATTTCGCAAGCTGCATCTGGATCACCATCTGCTTGCCGTAGCGGAAGCCGATTTCGCCGGCGATCAGATAGAACTCCCACATCCGGCAGAAGCGGGCGTCGAACATCGCCTCGGCGCTCGCACGCTGCGCGCTGAAACGCGCCTCCCAGTGCACCAGCGTCTCGGCGTAGTGCCGGCGCAGGATTTCGATGTCGGTGATCCACAGCTTCGCGCTCTCGGCGGCGGCGGAGAATTCCGAGACCGCCGGTACGTGGGCGCCCGGGAATATGTACTTGCGAAACCACGGCGAGATCGAGCCCGGACCGCCCATCCGGCCGATGGTGTGAATCAGGGCGGCGCCATCATCGGTCAGCAGGTTCGCGACCTTGGCGAAGAATTCCTGATGCTGGCTGACGCCGACATGCTCGAACATGCCGATCGACACGATGCGATCGAACGGGCCCTGCACGTCGCGGTAGTCCTTCAGCTCGAAGCTGACGCGCCCGCTCAGGCCGCGCTCTTGCGCGCGCTCGGTCGCCAGCGCGTGCTGTTCGACCGAAAGCGTGACGCCGACGACGTCAACGTCGGCCACTTCGGCCAGATACAGCGCCATGCCGCCCCAGCCGCAACCGATGTCGAGAATGCGCTGGCCCGGCTTCAGGTCGAGCTTCGCCGCGATGTGGCGCAGCTTGTTGCGCTGTGCGACTTCGAGCGTGTCATCCGGGCTCAGGAAGTAGGCGCAGGAATAGTGCAGGTCGTCGTCGAGGAACAGGCGGTACAGTTCGTTCGACAGATCGTAGTGATGCGCGACATTGCTGCGTGCGCGCTTCAGCGTGTTGCGGCTGCCGAGCTTGCGCAGACGCTTGTAGGTGTCGCGCACGGCTTTCTGCAGCGGTTGGCTGCGCAGGTGGTCGCGATTCAGCGCGAAGATCATCAGCAGGTCGCGGATCGAGCCTTGCTCGACCACCAGCGTGCCGTCCATGTAGGCCTCTCCGGCCTTCAGTTCGGGATTGAAGAACAGCGTGCGGTACAGCGCCGGGTCGGTCAGGCGAATGACGACCGTCGGGCCTGGCGCGCCGGCATGGACCTCGCGGGAGCCATCGGGACCGATGACGGTCAGGCTCCCGGTACGGACGAAACGACGCAGCATTCGATCCAGCAGGCGCATCGTTCTGATCCCTCAAGTGCGGCGCGGAACCGCATGGTCCGCTGCCGGCTACAGCCGTGACCACCGAAAACAAGAAGGCGGGTTTTCACCCGCCTTCGTCAACGCCCTGCGAAGCGGACCGCGAACGCGCTAGTGCAGTCCAGCCGCCTGAATCGCGCTGATGAACGGCTGCGGATAGACCCCGAGGACGATCATCAGCACCATCAAGGCCACGACCATCGCACCACCGGTGCCGGAAGCCCAGTCGAGCGGTGCCGAGTACTTGCGGACCCACGGTGCACGCAGATACAGCTGCACCATCGCGCGCAGGTAGTAGAACAGGCCGACGGCGCTGCCGGCGACGATGGCGGCAAGCAGCAGCCACTGACGCTTCTCGACACCCGCGGTGATCGCATAGAACTTGCCGATGAAGCCGGCGGTCATCGGGATGCCGGCCAGCGAGATCAGCGCCACGGTCAGGATTGCGGTCAGGTACGGGCGACGCCAGAACAGGCCGCGGTAATCCCACAGCGTGTCGGCGTCGTGGCTCTTGTACGGGCTCGACATCAGCGTGACCACGCCGAATGCGGCGAGTGTCGTGACGACATAGGTCAGCAGATAGACGCCGACCGCTTCCGAAGCCAGCGAGCCGGCCGACACGAACGCCACCAGCAGGTAGCCGAAATGGGCGATCGACGAGTAAGCGAGCAGGCGCTTCAGGTTGTCCTGCAGCAGCGCCAGCACATTCCCAACGACGATCGAGATGATGGCCAGCGCGGCCAGCACGTCGAGCAGCAGATCGTACTGATACGCCTTCGCCTCGATGAAGTAGCGCAGCAGCACGGCGAACACGGCCACCTTGGACGCCGTCGCGAGATAGGCGGCGACCGGGGCCGGCGCACCCTCGTAGACGTCCGGCGTCCACAAGTGGAACGGCGCCAGCGACAGCTTGAAGCCGAGACCGACCAGGATCATCGCGCCACCGACCACGACGACGGTGTAGCTCGATCCGGTGACCGCCGCGACGCGCGCACCGATGTCGGTGAACGACAGCGCGCCGGTCTGCGAATAGATCAGCGCCATGCCGAACAGGATGAAGGCCGATGCCGCAGCCGACAGCACCAGGTACTTCATGCTCGCCTCGAGCGAACGGCGCTCCTTCACCAGATAGCCGATCAGGCCGTACAGCGGCACGCTGAGCAGTTCCAGACCGATGAAGAAACTGGCGAAATGCCGGGCGCAGACCAGCACGAGCCCGCCGAGCACCGACAGGTTCAGCAGCAGGTACACCTCTTCCTTGTTGCCGTCATAGCCTTCCATGTAGGCGTGCGACAAGGTCGCCGTCGCCAGACCGGTGGCCAGCACCAGCGCCATGTAGAAGCAGGAATAGCTGTCGACGACCAGCAGCGGCGTCACGATCTGCGGCGACACGAAGTAGGCGATGACGCAGCCGATCAGCGCCAGATTCAGGCCGACCACGGAGAACGTCGCGTTCCACCAGTGGTGGCGCTTGATCGCGATGGCGGTCATCACCCAGATCACCGTGGCGCTGGTGAACAGGATCGGCAGCATCGCCAGCAACTGACTCCGGGTCATGGCAGCACTCCGGCGACGGCAGCGGCAGGTGTCTTCGCGGCCGCTGCATAGATGGCTTCGACACCGGCCATCGGCGCCTTCGTGATCTCGAGGATCGCCTGCGGATACAGCCCCATCCACAGGATCAGGATCATCAGGCTCAGCATCGTGGCGATTTCACGGAAGTTCAGGTCGCGGAGCTTTTCAGTGCTCTGCGTCGGTCCGAAGAAGGCTTTCTGCATCATCAGCAGCGAGTAGACCGCCGCCAGAATCAGGCCGCTGGCCGAGATGATCGTGATCACCGGTGCCACCTTGAAGCTGCCGACCATGATCAGGAATTCGCCAACGAAGTTACCGAGGCCGGGAAGGCCGAGGGCCGCGGCGGTGAAGAACATCGCGATTGGCGGCAGGATCGGCAGTCGCGACCACAGGCCACCCATCTCGCGCAGGTCGCGGGTGTGCAGGCGTTCGTAGACTTCGCCGCACAGGATGAACAGCGCACCGGCAGAGATGCCGTGCGCCAGCATCTGCATGATCACGCCCTGCAGCGACTGCGTGGTGCCGGCGTAGATGCCGATCATCACGAACCCCATGTGCGACACCGAGGTGTACGCGACGAAGCGCTTGACGTCGTTCTGGGACATCGACATCACGGCACCGTAGATCACGCCGATCACGCCGAGCCACATCGCGAACGGGGCGATCTCGTGAGAGGCGTTCGGGAAGAACGGCACACCGAAACGCAGGATGCCGTAGGCCGCGGTCTTCAGCAGGATGCCTGCGAGGTCGACCGAACCCGCCGTCGGTGCCTGCGAGTGGGCGTCCGGCAGCCACGAGTGCAGCGGCACGACCGGCATCTTGACCGCGAACGCGACGAAGAAACCGAGCATCAGCCACCACTCGGTGCTGGCCGACATCGGCGTCTTCAGCAGGGCTTCGTACGCAAACGTCAGGTTGCCGGTGGCGGTGTAGTGCACGAACACCAGCGCCAGGATCGCCACCAGCATCATCAGCCCCGATGCCTGGGTGAAGATGAAGAACTTGGTCGCCGCAAACACGCGGCCCTTGCCGCCCGGGGCGTTATGTCCCCACAGCGCGATCAGGAAGTACATCGGCACCAGCATCACTTCCCAGAAGAAGAAGAACAGGAAGAGATCCATCGCGAGGAACACGCCGATGACGCCGGACAGGTTCCACAGCAGGTTCAGGTGGAAGAAGCCGACATTGCGCTGCACCTCGTTCCACGAGCAGGCCACGGCGACGACGCCGATCAGGCCGGTCAGCGCGACCAGCACCAGCGACAGGCCATCAAGCGCCAGATGGAAGCTGATGCCGAGGCGCGGAATCCACGACGTCTGGAACTCCTCGACCCAGCGCGGGCTCTGGCCGTTCAGCAGGGTCAACGAGTAATCGCCGGTGATCCAGAGCCAGACCGTGATGCCGAGCACCGCCATCATCGTGCCCAGCGCGACCCAGCGTGGGAACCCACGGCCGAAGCGTTCGCCCTGCCAGCACAGCAGTCCGCCCACGAACGGGATCAGCAGCAGCCAGACCAGAATCATGACAACACCACCAGGGCAATGATGAGGACCGCACCGCCGGCAAGGCTCGCGGCATACCAGCGAATCTGGCCGTTCTGCGTTCGCGAGAACACGCCATTGAGCGCGGTCAGCGGCGACGTGACGCTCATCACCGCGACATCGAACGCGTCCTTGCGCAGCAGGTGGACCAGACCGGTAAACGGCTTGACGAACAGCTTGTCGTACAGCCAATCAAAGCCGAAAGCGCTATACCAGAACTTGGCGATCATCGCCGCCGTCGGGTTCTTGCCGAGATTGGTCACGAAGCGACGCTCGCCGAAGAACAGCGCGTAGCCGATCGCCACGCCGAGCAGCGCCACGGCACCGGACACCAGCGCAATGTTGGTGTGCACCGAATGCTCGGCGTGATGGGTGGCTGGCAGCACGGCTTCGACCGGCGGATGGATGAAGCCACCGACGAGCGTCGACAGCACGATCAGCACCATCAGCGGCAGGTTGTACGAGATACCGTGCCCGGCATGGACGTCGGCGTGGCCGTGATACTTGCCGAAGAAGGTGATGAAGATCAGGCGCGACGTGTAGATCGACGTGAGGAAGGCGCCGAACAGAGCGGCATAGAACAGACCCTGATGGCCGCCGGCCCAGGCGCCGATCAGGATCTCGTCCTTCGAATAGAAGCCGGCCGTCAGATACGGCAGCGCAGCCAGTGCCGAGCCGCCGATCACGAAGCTCCAGAACGCCAGCGGCAGCTTCTTGCGCAGTCCACCCATGTGAAAGATGTTCTGCTCGTGGTGGCAGCCGAGGATCACGGCACCCGATGCCAGGAACAGCAGCGCCTTGAAGAACGCGTGCGTCATCAGGTGGAAGATCGCGGCGGACCAGGCACCCGCGCCGAGCGCCAGGAACATGTAGCCGATCTGGCTCATCGTCGAGTAGGCGAGCACACGCTTGATGTCGGTCTGCACCATCGCCGTGAAGCCGGCGATCAGCAGGGTCACGGCCCCGGTCAGCCCGACCATGTCGAGGGCAAACGGCGACAGCTCGAACAGCGTGTGGGTGCGGGCGATCAGGTAGACACCCGCGGTGACCATCGTTGCCGCATGGATCAGTGCCGAAACCGGCGTCGGGCCCGCCATCGCGTCCGGCAACCAGGTCTGCAGCGGCAGCTGGGCCGACTTGCCGACAGCACCGCCGAGCATCAGCAGGGCGATCGTCGTGATCGCAGCCGGCTTGTCGGCGTAGAACGCCGGCGCCGCAGTGAGGATCTGCTGGATGTCGAGCGTGCCGAGGTCACGGAACAGCAGGAACAGGGCGATGGCCATGAAGGTGTCGCCGACACGCGTGACGACGAAGGCCTTCCGTGCTGCGAGGCCGTTGGCCGAATCGCTGTACCAGAAGCCGATCAGCAGGTACGAAGCCAGCCCGACGCCTTCCCAGCCGAGGTACAGGAACAGCAGGTTGTCGCCAAGCACGAGGAACACCATGCTCATGACGAACAGGTTCATGTACGAGAAGAAGCGGCCGTAGCCCGGGTCTTCGCGCATGTACCACGACGCGAACAGGTGAATCAGGAAGCCGACACCGCAGATCACCGAGATCATTGTCAGGCTCAGGCCATCGAGCCGCAACGCAAACTCCGGCGTGAAGTTGCCGACCGAAATCCAGGTCCACAGGTGCTGGGTGAAGACGCCACCTTCCGGCGGCGACGTCATGAACTGGAACACGCAGCCCGCCGTGACCAGTGCCGAAATGCCGACCGAGCCGACGCCGATGGCGGCGGCCGCGTTCTCGCTCCACCGGTCACGGCCGAAGGCCAGCAACAGGAAGCCGATCATCGGCGCGAGGAATACCAGGAACAGGAGATCGAACATCAGCAGGTTTCCGCTTGTTTGTCGGACGGCTGTTTAGCCGTCTCTGGCGAGATTTTCGCCTTCGTGAGCTGTCCCAGCCCGACCATCCATGGCCGGGCGTTCGCGGCCAAAGCGAGCGGTGCTCGCAACGCATGGCCGCTCATGTCGGCCCGATCGCTCCGCGCTCGGGCGTTCGCGGCCACAGCGAGCGGTGCTCGCAACGCATGGCCGCTCACCCCTTCATCTCGGATGCCGCGTCGGTGTCCAGCGTCTGGAACCGGCGGTACAGCTGGAGGACGAGGGCGAGGCCGACGCTGGCCTCGGCGGCGGCAAGCGTGAGGATCAGGATGAACATCACCTGACCATCGGCCTGACCCCAGCGGCTGCCGGACGACACGAAGGCGACGGCGGCCGCGTTCATCATCACTTCGATCGACATCAGCACGAACAGGATGTTGCGGCGAACGAGGATGCCGAGCAGGCCCAGCGAAAACAGGATGCCGGACAGGATCAGCGCGTGTTCCAGCGGAACGGTCGCGGCCGTGGTAGCGATTTCGGAGGTGGTCATTGTCGTTTTAGTGATCGCTGACGCCTGGAGGCGTCAGTCGTGTCTCCCCAGATGGAATGCCGCAACCAGTGCCGCCAGCAGCAGCATCGACGCCAGTTCCACGACCAGCAAGTAAGGGCCGAACAGCGCGATGCCGACCGCCTTCGCTTCAATGGCTTCCGCGCCGATGCCGCCGCCGACGGTCGGCGACAGCACGCGAATCATCTCGACCATCAACACGCCGCACAGCAGCCCCGGGCCGAGCCAACCTTTGGGCGTCAGCCAGCGGCGCTCCTGATCGATCGCCGCCTGACCGAGGTTCAGCATCATCACCACGAACACGAACAGCACCAGAATCGCGCCGGCGTAGACGATCACTTCGAGCGCGCCGGCAAACGGCGCACCGATCGAGAAGAACACCATGGCCACGGCCAGCAGCGACGCGATCAGGTACAGCAGGCCATGGACCGGATTGGTGTTGGTGATCGCGAACACGGTCGCGATCACGGCGACGGTCGCCGACAGATAAAAGGCAATTTCCACGATGGTCGTCCGGACTCAGGGCAGCAGCGATTTCACGTCGACCGGCGGCGTCTCGTTCGCGGCCGAACCCTTCGGCTTGCCCGCGATCGCCATGCCGGACATGCGGTAGAAGTTGTAGTCGTGGTACTTGCCGGTGCCGGCGATCTGCAGGTGTTCTTTCTCGTAGACGAGGTCCTGCCGGCGGTACTCGCCGAGCTCGTAGTCCGGTGTCAGCTGGATCGCGTTGGTCGGGCAGGCTTCCTCGCAGTAACCGCAGAAGATGCAGCGCGAGAAATTGATGCGGAAGAACTCCGGATACCAGCGACCATCTTCCCGTTCGGCCTTCTGCAGGCTGATGCAGCCCACCGGACAGGCAGCCGCGCACAGGTTGCACGCGACGCAACGCTCTTCACCATCCGGATCGCGTGTCAGCACGATGCGGCCGCGATACCGCGGCGGCACGTAGATCGGCACTTCCGGATACATCAGGGTGTCGCGCTTGCGCCAGCTGTGGGTGAAGACCATCCCCATGCTGCGCAGGTTGCTCCAGATGCCGCTCAGGATTGCTTTCATGTGTCGTGGCTAAAAATTCTTACGGATTCGAGAGCACGAACGCGCCGGTCACCAGCATGTTGATCACCGCCAGGGGCAGGCAGAACTTCCAGCCGCCGGCCATGACCTGGTCATAACGCGGACGGGGCAGGGCTGCGCGCAACAGGATGAAGATCAGCACGAAGAACAGCGTCTTGAACACGAAATAGGGGAGCGCCAGCCACGGAGTCTGTTCGACGCCGGGGCCATGCCAGCCGCCGAAGAACAGGGTCACCAGCAGCGCCGAGACCAGCACCACGCCGACATATTCGGCCACCATGAACATGCCGAACTTCATGCCGGAGTACTCGGTGTGATAGCCGGCGGCGAGTTCCTGTTCGGCTTCCGGAAGATCGAACGGATGGCGATGCACCACGGCGATCGCGGCCAGCGAGAATGTGCAGAAGCCGAAGAACTGCGACACGATGAACCAGCCGTGCTCTATCTGGTACGCAACGATGTCGCTGAGCTTGAACGAGCCGGTGAGCATCACGACCCCCATCAGCGCGATGCCCATGAACACTTCGTAGCTGACCATCTGCGCGGCCGAACGCAGGCCGCCGAGCAGCGAGTACTTCGAGTTCGACGACCAGCCGCCGAGCATCACCGCGTAGACCTCGAGGCCGGCAATGGCGAAGAAGAACAGGATGCCGATCGACAGGTCCGGCGCCACGCCCCAGGTCGGCGTGATCGGAATCAGCATGAACGCCAGCATCAAGGTGCCCATGGCGATCATCGGCGCCATGATGAAGGTCGGCTTGTCGACGAACGGCGGAATCCAGTCTTCCTTGAAGAAGATCTTGACCATGTCCGCCACCACCTGCAGCGAGCCGAACGGGCCAACGCGGTTCGGGCCGTAGCGGTCCTGCCACAGGCCGAGCAGACGACGCTCGATCCAGATCAGCAGCGCCGCGACGATCACCATGCCGAACAGGATCGCGAGGCCCTTGAGGACCTCGACGATGATCGCGACGATCGCCGGCGCCGTCAGGAACTCGATGAGCGCGGTCATGCGCGGGCCGCCCCGCTGATCTTGGCGCGGCTACCGGATACCGCGAACGGCACGCCCGGCAGCATCGGCACGGCCATCGTGCCAGCGGCGAGTGCGGCATGGCGCTGCAGCGGCAACTGCACCGTCACGTCGTCGAGCTGAACGCTGACCAGCGCGCCGTCGACCAATCCCAGCGCATCGGCATCCGCTGCATTCAGCGCGACATGCGCGGCCGGAATCCGGCTCTGCACCGGTGCCGCCTTGGTCGACAGTTCTTCGCTGCCGAAGATGTGATGCGAGACGACGATCTGGAACTCCCCGGCCGCCGCCGCGAACGCGGGCGGCACGTGGTTCGCGTAGGCCGGCACGGCCGGCGCATTCGCCGCCGGTTCGATGATCCGCACGCCGGCGTCACCGCCGAGCGAGTGGCCCCCGACCTCGTCCATGTACTTGTTCCACGACTGCGGCGAGTTCCAGCCCGGCGCCCAGGCAAACGGCGTCAGCGCTGCCGGCCGTTCGCCGGCCTGCACGCCGTTGTGGCCTTCCATCGAGAATGCCAGCGCGGTGTCGGCGTCCTGCGGCTGACGCGGCTCGTGCACCGACAGGTTGGCGCGCATCGCGGTGCGACCGGAATAGCGGTGCGGCTCGCGCGCGATCTTGAGGCCGGTGATCCGGAACTTGGCGCCGGGTGCCGCTTCGGTGATGCGGGCAAGGGCCGGCAGCACCGCGGCGACTTCCGCCGTGACATCGTCGAGCTGCGTCCACACCGTGGCCTGACCGAGTTGTGCCGCGCGCACGCCATGCAGCCAGTTCCAGCTTTCGCGAATCGCCGTCTCCGGCTTGTAGTAGGTCGGATCGTAGATCTGGAAGTAGCGCTGCGCGCGCCCTTCGTTCGAGATCAGCGTGCCATCGGCTTCGGCAAAGCTGCCGGCGGACAGCAGCAACTCGGCGCGGGATGCCGTCTCCGTCAGCTGATGGTCGACGACGATCAGCTTGGCCTTGGCCAGCACGGCGTCGACGCGTGCCTTCGGCGCGCGGCGATACAGATCGTTCTCGAGCACGACCAGCGTGTCGGCACGGCCCGACTCGATCGCCTTGAATGCGTCATCGATGCCCGGTGCCGCCATCATCGCGAGGCCGATGCTGTTCGCTTCCGGCACGGCCAGCACGAGTTCCACCGACTTGCCCTTGGCATGCAGCGCCCAGGCGACATTGGCGGCGGCGTTGATCACCGATTCCGAGCCGGCACCGGTGCCGGACACGATGACGGCCTTGGTCGAGGCGAGCAGGGTGTTCGCGATCCGGCTGGCGCGTTCGGCGGTGGCCGCATCGAGGTCGGCGACGGCCGGCGAGGCCGGATCGATGGCGTGGGCCACGGCGTAGCCGAGTCGAGCGAGGTCTGCCGGCGCGCTGCGCACGGTCTCCAGCGCGATCTCGTCGATGCGCGTGGCGTCCGCGGTGGCGATGAAGATGGGGTGCTTGTGATGCTGGCCGATATCGGCAATGGCAATCGCCTGCCATTCGGGGATGTGCTGCGCCGCTGCCATCTGCGTTGCCTTGCCGCGAGCGACCTGCCGCAGCGCCAGCGCCACGCGCGGCGCGGTGTTCATCACGTCCTCGCCAAGCACGAACGCGGCGTCCGCCGATTCGATGCCGCGCAGGGTGGCTGCCGGAACCGGGCCAGTGCGCAGAACTTCCGTGACGCGCTTGACGAGGACACCTTCGGCCGCGGCATGACCGTCGAAGAAGTTGGCGACGCCGACGACCTGGCGCAGCGCGAAATTCGATTCGAGGCTGGCGCGTGGCGAGCCGATGCCGACGACGCCCTTCGCCGTCTTCAGCAGGTTGGCGCCGTTCAGCAAGGCCTCTTCCGGCGACACGATCGCGAGCTTGCCGTCACGACGCAGCATCGGCTGACGCGGACGGTCGGCGTTGTTGACGAAGCCGTAGCCGAAGCGGCCGCGATCGCACAGGAAATAGTGATTGACCGAGCCGTTGTAGCGATTCTCGATGCGGCGCAGTTCGCCGTAGCGTTCACCGGGCGAGATGTTGCAGCCGACCGAGCAGCCCTGGCAGATGCTGGGGGCGAATTGCATGTCCCACTTGCGGTTGTAGCGCTCGCTGTGGGTCTTGTCGGTGAACACGCCGGTCGGGCAGACCTCGGTCAGGTTGCCGCTGAACTCGGATTCCAGCACGCCGTCTTCAGCGCGGCCGAAGTAGACGCGGCTGGCCGAGCCGTAGACGCCCAGGTCCTTGCCGCCGGCGTAGTCCTTGTAATACCGGACGCAGCGGTAACAGGCGATGCAGCGATTCATCTCGTGCCCGATGAACGGGCCGAGGTCCTGGTTGTTGTGCGTGCGCTTGGTGAAGCGATACGTACGCGAGGCATGGCCGGTCATCACCGTCATGTCCTGCAGGTGGCAGTGGCCGCCTTCCTCGCAGACCGGGCAGTCATGCGGGTGGTTCGACATCAGCCACTCGATGACGCTTTCGCGGAACGCCTTCGATTCGGCATCGTCGATCGAGATCCAGGTGCCGTCGCTGGCCGGAGCCATGCACGACATGACGATGCGGCCGACCGTGTCGTTCTCGTCGCGGTACTGCTTCACGGCGCACTGGCGGCACGAGCCGACGCTGCCGAGTGCCGGATGCCAGCAGAAATACGGGATGTCGAGTCCAAGGCTCAGGCAGGCCTGGAGCAGGTTGTCTGCTCCATCGACCGTGAACTGCTTGCCGTCTACGTGAATGATGGCCACGTGGTGTCGTATCCGTTGATTCAGGCCGCTGCGTGCGAGGCAGTGGTCTGGTCGATCTTTTTGATCGTTGCTTCAAATTCGCCGCGGAAGAACTTCAGCGCCGACTGCAGCGGCTCCATCGCACCGGGCGCGTGGGCGCAGAACGGGCGGCCGGGTGCGAGGAAGCGGGTCATCTTTTCCAGTTGCTCGATGTCGCCGGGGCGACCTTCGCCCTTTTCCATCGCCACCAGCGTCTTGTAGGTCCACGGCAGGCCATCGCGGCACGGCGTGCACCAGCCGCAGGATTCGCGGGCGAAGAAATCTTCGAGATTGCGGACGACGCTGACCATGTTCTGGCGGTCGTCGACCACCGTCAGCAGGCCGGTGCCCATGCGTGAGCCGGCCTTGGCGATGGTGTCGAAATCCATCGCCAGATCGAGATGCTCGGGCATCAGGAAGTCGGTCGAGGCACCGCCCGGCAGCCAGGCCTTGAGCTTCAGGCCATCCTTCATGCCGCCGGCATGCACTTCGAGGATTTCCCGCGCCGTGGTGCCGATCGGCAGTTCCCAGATGCCGGTCTTCTTCGCGCGACCGGAGCAGCCGTAGAGCTTGGTGCCGCCGTCCTTCGACTTGCCCTGATTCAGGCCCAGAAACCACGCCGAACCGTTGTTGACGATGTGCGGCACGTTGCACAGCGATTCGACGTTGTTCACCACCGTCGGCCGACCCCAGAGGCCGGCAATCGCCGGAAACGGCGGCTTGGCGCGCGGGTTGGCGCGGCGGCCTTCGAGCGAGTTGATCAGCGCGGTTTCTTCGCCGCAGATGTAGCGACCGGCGCCGGTGTGAACATGCAGATCCATGCTCCAGCCGGAGCCAAGGATGTCCTGACCAAGATAGCCGGCGGCCTGCGCTTCGGCAATCGCGGCATTCAGGTTCTTCGCCGCCTCGATGTATTCGCCGCGCAGGAAGATGTACGCGCGGGTGGCCTGGATGGCGTAGCCGGCGACGATCATCGATTCGACCATCTGATGCGGATCCGACTCCATCAGCAGGCGGTCCTTGAACGTGCCCGGCTCCATCTCGTCGGCGTTGCAGACCAGATAGCGCTTGCCCGGTGCCTTTTCGAGGCTCGGCACCAGACCCCACTTGACGCCCGTCGGGAAGCCGGCGCCACCGCGACCCCGCAGGTTGGACTCCTTGACCGCCTTGGTCACGTCGGCCGGCGTCATTTCCTTCAGGGCCTTGCGGACGGCGCGGTAGCCGCCGACGGCTTCGTACTCCTTGAGGTTCAGCGGTGCTCGGCCGGGCACGATGCGCGCGGTCAGCGGTTTGGTTTCGGACAGGTCTGCAGTCACTTGTACTGCTCCAGAAGGGCGGGAATCGTGTCCGGCGACAGGTTGCCGTGGGTGTCGTCGTTGATCATCGCAACCGGGCCCTTGTCGCAGGCGCCGAGGCAGCAGATCGGCAGCAGCGTGAACCGGTTGTCCGGCGTGGTCTGACCGAGGTTGATCCGCAGGTGAGCGCTGATCGCGTTCCGCACCTCGTCGTAGCCGGTCAGATAGCAGGAAATGCTGTCGCAGATCTTGATCACGTTGCGGCCCACCGGCCGCCGGAAGATCAGGTTGTAGAAAGTGGCCACGCCCTCGACGTCTGCCGCGGGAATGCCGATCGCTCGACCAATCTCGGCGATCGCGCCATCCGGCACCCAGCCGTGCTTCTTCTGCACGATCTTGAGCGCATCGATCGATGCGGCCCGGTTGTCGTCGTAGTGATGGAGGCATTCCTCGATCTCGTGACGTTCCTCGTCGGACATCACGTAGCCGTCGGACGGCGGCAGCGAGGCGCTGGCGACCAGGTCGGCCAGCTTGATCACGTCGGCGGCCAGATTTGAGCTGGGGTTCGAGCTGGGGTTAGCGGTCGACATCGGCCATCACGAAGTCAATGGTGGCGAGCATCATGATCAGGTCAGGAATCATGGCGCCCTTGATCACGTACGGGATCTGCTGCAAGTGGGCGAAGCTCGGCGTGCGGATGCGCGTGCGGTAGCTCATCGTCGAGCCATCGGACGTCAGGTAGTAGCTGTTGATGCCCTTGGTCGCTTCGATCAGCTGGCAGGACTCGTTCGCCGGCATCACCGGGCCCCAGCTGACGCCGAGGAAGTGGGTGATCAGCGTTTCGATGTCCTTCAGCGTGCGCTCTTTCGGCGGCGGGCAGGTCAGCGGGTGATCGGCCTTGTATGGGCCGGCCGGCATGTGAGTCAGACACTGACGGATGATCTTGCAGCTTTCGCGCATCTCGTCGATGCGGACGAGCGCGCGATCGTAGGCGTCGCCGTTCTTGCCGAGCGGCACGTTGAACTCGAAGTTCTCGTAACCCGAGTACGGCCGCTTCTTGCGCAGGTCGTAGTCGACGCCGGTGGCGCGCAGGCCGGGGCCGGTGATGCCCCATTCGACCGCTTCGGCAGCGTTGTACTGGGCGACATTGATCGTGCGGTTGCGCAGGATCGAGTTGTCAAGCGCGGCGCGCTGGTATTCGTCGAGCCGCTTCGGGAACCAGTCGAGGAATTCCTTGACCTTGCGATCCCAGCCCTGCGGCAGATCGTGCGCCACGCCGCCGATCCGGAACCACGCCGGATGCATGCGGAAGCCGCAGATCGCCTCGATCACGTCATAGGCCTTCTGCCGGTCGGTGAACATGAAGAAGATCGGCGTCATCGCGCCGACGTCCTGGATGAACGTGCCGAGGAACAGCAGGTGCGAGGTGATGCGGAAGAACTCAACCATCATCACGCGGATGGTCTCGACCCGCGCCGGCACCTTGATACCCGCCAGGCGCTCGACCGCGAGCACGTAAGGCAGGTTGTTCATCACGCCGCCGAGGTAGTCGATGCGGTCGGTGTACGGGATGAAGGTGTGCCAGGACTGCCGCTCGGCCATCTTCTCGGCGCCACGATGGTGGTAGCCGATGTCCGGAACGCAGTCGACGATCTCTTCGCCATCGAGCTGCAGCACGATGCGGAACGCACCGTGAGCGGACGGGTGGTTCGGGCCGAGGTTCAGGAACATGTAATCGTGGTCCTTCTCGGACCGCTTCATGCCCCATTCCTCAGGGTTGAACATCAGCGCGTTCTGCTCCTCGTCCTGTCGACCGGCCGTCAGCAGGTAGGGATCGAATTCGGTCGCGCGCGCCGGATATTCCTTGCGCAGCGGGTGGCCTTTCCAGTAGCGCGGCAGCAGGATGCGCTGCAGGTTCGGATGGCCTTCGAACTTGATGCCGAACAGGTCCCAGGTCTCGCGCTCGTACCAGTTCGCGTTGGCCCAGATGTTGGTGATCGACTTGACGATCGGGTATTCGCCGATCAGCGCCACCTTGATCCGGACGTCGGAATTCCGGTCGATCGACAGCAGGTGGTAGAACAGCGTGAAATCCGACGGCGGCAGGCCGTGGCGGTGGCGGCGCATGCGCTCGTCGACCGCGTGGAAGTCCAGCAGCATCTTGTACGGCCGCGGGATGTGGTGCTTGAGGTACACCAGCACGGCATCGCGCAGTTCCAGCGGAACCCAGACCGTCGGGCAGTCGTCCTTCGACGCCTGATAGACGAGATTCGCTTCGCCGAAGCGGTCGAACAGTTCTCGGACGACCGGCGGCAGCACGGCCGGCGGGCGCAGGTTGGGATTGGTGCCAGGGGCGTCGTCAGCCATCGGTAGGCGCCTCAGACGGAATCGGGGGCACGCAGGATCGTCTGCGCATTGCGCTCCGCCTGCTTGCGATCACGCTCGGCCGGCATCGGCTTGCGATAGACGCCCTGATCACCCACCACCCACGACAGCGGGCGCTGCTCGGCGGTGATCGAGTCCTGCAACAGCAGCAGCGCCTGCAGGAAGGCTTCAGGACGCGGCGGGCAGCCCGGGATGTAGACATCGACCGGCAGGAACTTGTCGACACCCTGAACCACCGAGTAGATGTCGTACATGCCGCCGGAGTTGGCGCAGGAGCCCATCGAGATCACCCAGCGCGGTTCAAGCATCTGCTCGTACAGGCGCTGCACGACCGGTGCCATCTTCTGGAAGCAGGTGCCGGCGATGACGATGAGATCGGCCTGGCGCGGTGACGCGCGGATGACTTCCGAACCGAAGCGGGCGAGGTCGTGCACGGCGGTGAAGGCCGTCGCCATCTCGACGTAGCAGCACGAGATGCCGAAGTTGTAAGGCCAGATGGAGTTCTTGCGACTCCAGTTGACCAGGTCGGACAGCTTGGTCAGGACGATGTTCTTGCTGACTTCGTCCTCGATGTAGCCCTCGCCGGCATTGACGCCGGGCGGGGTCGGGGAGTGGGTCTGGCCGTTCTTGTCGATTCGCTTGAGAGCGTATTCCATGGTCCGACAGAGTTCTCAGTTTTTGACCGGATTCGGGGCTGGCGGCAGCACGACATCTGCCGGCGGATCAAGCTGCGGCAGGCTGCGGCGGCCGGCGCGGGTCTTCGGTGCCCAGTCCAGGCCGCCGAGGCGCCAGATGTAGGCGAGACCGATCAGCAGCACCACGATGAAAATCGTCGCCTCGATGTAGCCGGCCCAGCCGCTTTCGCGGATCGACACGGCCCAGGCGTACAGGAAGACGGCTTCGAGATCGAACAGCACGAAGAACATCGCGACCAGATAGAACTTCGCGGAGAAGCGCAGGTGACCGCCGCCGACGCCGACCACGCCGGACTCGAAGGCCTCGTTCTTGGCGCGGCCGTTGTTGCGGCTGCCGAGCACCGAGGACAGCGTCACCATCAGCACGACGACGAACAGCACGGCGCCGACGTAGATGCCGAACGCCCAGGTTTGCGGTGAATAGGAAGTCAGAAATTCCACTCTGCAATCTCGCTCTCAAGTCCGCCGGCTGCCGGCCAAGATGGCCTCATCCCAGTGCCGGATCAGGTCCGGAGCGCCGCGGTACAGGTCTATCGTCAGATGCCCGGTATGATACGTCACACACCTTTCCGATGACACCCTGTCCTCGGTCATCACGCGAACGCTCCCTTGTCCAATCTGATCATCCGCCTGAAGCCGCAGGAGGACCGTCGCCTGCGCGCCGGCCACCTGTGGATCTACTCCAACGAAATCGATACCGCCCGCACGCCGATCAAGGGCGTGGTGGCCGGCAGCCTGTGCCGCTTCGAGGACGGTCGCGGCAAGCCGATCGGCGCCGGCTACATCAATCCGGGTGCCCTGCTGTGCGGCCGCCTGCTGACCGGCCAGTACGATGCCGTGTTCGACGCCGACTGGCTGTCGCGACGCCTGCAGGCGGCTGCTGCACTGCGGCAAAAGCTCTACGACGAGCCGTACTACCGGCTTGTGTTCGGCGAAGCCGATGGCCTGCCGGGTCTGGTGGTCGATCGCTATGGCGATGTCCTCGTGGTGCAGATCGGCACGGCCGGGATGGAGCATCTCAAGGCGCGTCTGATCGAAGCGCTGCAAGCGACGTTCTCGCCGCGCGGCATCGTGCTGCGCAATGACAGCGCGTCGCGTGAAGCCGAGAACCTGCCGCTGTACGTCGAGGAAGTCGGCGACGTGCCGGAAACGGTGGTCATCGACGAATCCGGCGTGAAATTCGAAGTCGCGATGCGTGGCGGCCAGAAGACCGGCTGGTTCTTCGATCAGCGCGACAACCGCGATCGCCTGAGCCGCTACATCAAGCCCGATTCGACCGTGCTCGATGTCTTCTCGTACGCGGGTGGCTGGGCGCTGCGCGGTCTCGGCCACGGTGCGGCGTCCGCGACCTGTGTCGATTCTTCGGCACCGGCGCTGGCCGCAGCCGCGCGCAATGCCGAGCTGAATGGCAAGGCGCTGGAAACGGTGAAAGGCGACGCGCTGGACGTGATGAAACAGATGGCACTCGACGGCCGCCGCTTCGATGTCGTCGTGGTCGATCCGCCAGCGCTGATCAAGCGCAAGCGGGATCACGAGGAAGGCCTTGGCCTGTACGGGCGCCTGAACCGGGCGGCGATCAACCTGCTGACGCCCGGCGGCGTGCTGGTGTCGTGCTCGTGCTCGCACCATCTGGCGGCCGACGAACTGCAGCGCGTGCTGCTGCGGGAATCACGGGCTGCGGCGAAGCGCCTGCAGATCCTCGAAACGCTGGAGCAGGGCCCGGATCATCCGGTACACCCGGCGATTCCGGAGACACGCTACCTGAAGGGTTTTGTCGTCACCGCGATCAACGAGCAGGTCGCCTAGAATCCGGCATCCACGGAACACCGCCCCGCATGCTCGTCCATCCCGAATTCGACAAGGTCGCGCTGGCCCTCGGGCCGATCAAGATTCACTGGTACGGAATCACGTATCTGCTGGGTTTTGCAGGATTTTATTGGCTGAGCACGCGGCGCGGCCGCTACCCGTGGCTGCGCTTCTGGACGCCGGAACGGGTGTCCGACGTGCTGTTCTACGGCGTCATCGGCGTGATCCTCGGCGGGCGCATCGGCTACACGTTCTTCTACAACGTCGACGACACGGGTCATCTGATCTTCCTCAGCGACCCGCTGGTGATCTTCCGGATTTGGGAAGGCGGCATGTCGTTCCATGGCGGCCTGCTCGGCGTGCTGGTGGCGATGCAGGTCTACGCGATCCAGAACGGCTTGAGTTTCTGGACGGTGACCGACTTCATCGCCGTCACCGTGCCGTTCGGGCTGCTGACCGGGCGCATCGGCAACTTCATCAACGGCGAGCTGTACGGCGCGCCGACGACGCTGCCGTGGGGCATGGTCTTCCCGCAGTTGAAGGATGGCGTGCCGCGCCATCCGAGCATGCTCTATGAAGCCGGCCTTGAAGGTCTGGCGATGCTGCTGATCCTGTGGTGGTTCGGCTCGAAGCCGCGGCCGCGAATGGCGATCAGCGGCCTGTTCCTGATCCTGTACGGCAGTTTCCGCTTCGCCGTCGAGTTCGTCCGCGTGCCCGACGCGCAGCTCGGCTACCTCTACGGCAGTGGCTGGTTCACGATGGGCATGCAGCTGTGCGTGCCGATGCTGGTACTCGGGGCTGCGTTCATGTTCATCGGCTACCGTCGCAATCAGGATTAAGTCTGTGCGCCAATATCTTGATTTGATGAAGCTTGTTCTGGAGGCTGGCACGGAAAAGACCGACCGCACCGGCACCGGCACCCGCTCCATCTTCGGCCACCAGATGCGTTTCGACCTCGGCCACGGCTTCCCGATGGTCACGACCAAGAAGCTGCACCTGAAGTCGATCGCGGTCGAACTGCTGTGGTTCCTGCGCGGCGACACCAACACCGCGTTCCTGAAGGAGCACGGCGTGTCGATCTGGGACGAGTGGGCCGACGCGAACGGCGAGTTGGGCCCGGTCTATGGACGGCAGTGGCGGTCGTGGCCGACCGCCGACGGCCGGCACATCGACCAGATCAAGGACGTGGTCGAGCAGATCCGGAAGACCCCGGACTCGCGCCGGCTGATGGTCTCGGCCTGGAATGTCGGCGAACTGGGCCAGATGGCACTGATGCCATGCCACGCGCTGTTCCAGTTCTACGTGGCCGACGGGAAACTGAGCTGCCAGCTGTACCAGCGCAGCGCCGACATCTTCCTCGGCGTGCCGTTCAACATTGCCAGCTACGCGCTGCTGACCCTGATGATCGCGCAGGTCTGCGGCCTCAAGCCCGGCGATTTCGTCTGGACCGGCGGCGATTGCCATCTGTATTCGAACCATCTCGAACAGGCGCGCCTGCAGCTGACCCGCGAGCCGAAGCCGTTGCCGACGATGACGCTGAACCCGGCTGTCACCGATCTGTTCGGATTCACGCTGCAGGATTTCGTGCTGTCCGGCTACGAGCCGCATCCGCACATCAAGGCGCCGGTCGCGGTCTGACTGTATTCCGGCGCTGTCATCAGGGACGTTTTCGCATGAAATTCAAAGGCTTGATCACGGCCAGCCTGATCTTCGCGTGCTTTCAGGCCGCGGCCAAGAACCCGCCGTATCCGCGCGGGGCGGTCGACGAACTGTTTCCGAATGGCCCGAAGCCGGTCGAACACAGCTACCAGATCGACGATCGCGAGATCCATTACTGGCAGGTGGCCGGCGGTCCGGCCCGCATCGTCTTCCTGCACGGCACGCCGGGCGACTGGAAGGCCTGGGCGCATTACCTGGCCGATCCCGAGCTGCAGAAGCGCGCGACGCTGATCGCCGTCGACCGCCCGGGCTTCGGCGCGTCGAATCCCGGCAAGACGGCGCCGCAGCTCGGTGAGCAGGCGCGCCTGCTGGCGCCGCTGCTCGATGGTCCGGGCGCGCCGACGATCATCGTCGGCCACTCGCTCGGCGGGCCGATCGGTGCCGAACTGGCGATGCGCTACCCGCAGCTGGTCCGTGGCGCGGTGCTGGTGGCGCCGTCGATCGATCCGAATACCGAGCAGCCGCGCTGGTACAACGTCGCGATGACGTTCTGGCTGGTCAAGGCGATCGCGCCGAACGAATTCGCGTGGTCGAACGAGGAGCTGCTGGTGCTGGTCGATGAGCTGAACAAGCAGACGCCGCGCTGGTCGAGCCTGAAGATGCCGATCACGGTGGTGCAGGGCGCGAAGGACGAACTGGTGGACCCGCGCACCGCCGCCTATGCCGAGAAGGTGCTGCCGAAGCCGAACGGCAAGGTCGTCGTCGTCCCCGATCAGGGCCACTTCGTGCTGTGGAACCGCCCCGATCTGGTCACGAAGGAAATCATCGACGTGCTCGATCGCACGGCGGCGAAATGACTCAAAACCCGAACAGCCCGCTGGTGCTGATCGCGGCACTCGCGCAGAACCGCGTGATCGGCCGCGATGGCGACCTGCCGTGGCGGTTGCCGGACGATCTCAAGCGCTTCAAGCGCCTGACCGTTGGAAAGACCGTGCTGATGGGCCGCAAGACCTGGGTGTCGCTGGGCCGGCCTCTGCCGGATCGCGACAACTGGGTGCTGACTCGCGATCCCGCATTCGTCGCGCCTGGCGCCACCGTGTTCGGCACGCTCGACCAGGCGCTGAATGCCGCGCAGGGCCGGGAACTCGTGGTGATCGGAGGCGCCGAGCTGTATCGGCAGACCTTGCCGTTCGCGACCCGGCTGGAACTGACCGACGTGCTCGCCGAAGTCGCCGGCGACACCTATTTCCCGCCGCTCGACGACACGCAGTGGCGGCAGACCGCGGTCGAAGACCACGCTGCCGATGATCGTCACGCGCTGCCGTTCCGTTTTGTGACCCTCGTGCGCAAGGCATCCGAGTCGGTTTGAATCGCGGCCTGCTGCACTGTTATAAACAGTTGTTCACCCAATCCCACTGAGAAGAAAAATGGCCGATATCCAAGCCGCGTTCGCCCAAGCCCAGATCGACGTCAAGACGCTGACCAAGCGCCCGAGCAACGAAGACCTCCTGACCTTGTATGCGCTGTTCAAGCAGGGTTCCGCCGGTGATGTCAGCGGCACCCGTCCGGGCATGCTGGACATGGTCAACCGCGCCAAGTACGACGCCTGGGCCAAGCTCAAGGGCACGTCGACCGAGGCCGCGATGACGCAGTACGTGGCGAAAGTGAAGGCGATGCTGGGCTGAGGCTGCCGCGTCAGGAATCGAGACCCGACCACCCCGTCGCAACCCCGCGCTCGGTCGGGGATCGTGTCTCAGCGATCCAGCGCCGGGCGCGACGCCGACCATCTTGCCGGTCAAGGCAGCGCGGTCAGTTCCGTCCGGCGTAATCCCGTGCGAACTGGTAGGCCACCCGCCCCGAGCGCGACGCGCGATTCAAGGCCCAGCGCTGCGCCAGCACCTTGAGTTCGTCCGACCACGTGCTGACGCCTAGCCGCGCCAGATGCAGCTTCACGGCCTCGATGTATTGCGTCTGCGTGAACGGCTGAAAGCTCAGCCACAGTCCGAA
This sequence comes from Nevskia sp., assembly GCF_021732705.1. GTDB lineage: Bacteria > Pseudomonadota > Gammaproteobacteria > Nevskiales > Nevskiaceae > Nevskia. The sequence goes on from NZ_JAKFUM010000005.1 coordinate 79,989, forward strand.
GCGCTCCGACAGCGCAACCTTTTCCTCGGTCGACTCGCCCGGATTCAGCTCATCGTTTTCCCAGCGGTGCTCGGCGTTGTCCGACTTCAACTGCGGCGTCAGATGCCGGCGGTTGCTGGTCGCGTAGATCAGTACGTTCTCGGCCGGTTCCTCGATGCCGCCATCGAGCGCAGCCTTGAGCTGGGTCAGCGCCTTGTCGTTCGCGGCAATCGAGAAATCGTCGACGTACAGCACGAAGCGTTCGGGGCGGCCGCGCAGCGGCGCGACCACGTCCGGCAGATCGACCAGATCCTGCGGCTGCACTTCGACCAGCCGCAGACCGCGCGGCGCGAACTCGGTCAGCAGCGCTTTCACCAGCGACGACTTGCCGGTGCCGCGCGAGCCGGTCAGCAGGATGTGATTCGCTGTCCGGCCGGCGACAAACTGCTCGGTGTTCTGCACTGCCGCCGCTTTCTGGCGATCGATGCCGAGCAGATGGGCGAGCTGCGTCGTCGCCGGATGGGCGATCGGATGCAGCGCGCCGTTCCGCCAGCGGAAGGCGATCGCGGTCTCGAACATCAGAACAGCTGGGTCTTCGAGACGTCGAGCACCTTCGGCGCTTCGCGCGAGGCGATCCAGTCGCCGGTGATCATCTCGGCGTAGCTCATGCCGGGGCCGACCATCGGATAGACGCCGGCATCGCGGTCGATCACCACTTCGAGGAAGGCCGGGCCCGGGAACGCGACGAATTCGCCGACCACGCGGTCGATGTCGGCCGGGTTCGACAACTGCACCGCGTACTCGAAACCGTCAGCCTGCGCCGACTTCACGAAGTCCTTCTTGTGCAGCGTCTTGTCGCTTCCCGAGAAGCGGCCTTCATGGAACAGCTTCTGCCACTGGCGAACCATGCCGTCGCCGGCGTTGTTCAGCACCACGACCTTGATCGGCAGGCCGTAGTTGGTGATCGTTTCCATCTCGCCGATGTTCATGCGCACCGAGGCATCGCCATCGATGTCGACGACGATCTTGTCAGGGTTCGCGAACTGCGCCCCGATCGCCGCCGGCAGACCGAAGCCCATCGTGCCCATCGAGCCGGACGTCAGCCACAGGCGCGGCTCCTTGAAATCGAAGTACTGCGCGGCCCACATCTGGTGCTGACCGACACCGGTCGCGATGATCGCGTCGCCCTTGGTGATCTTGTTGATCGCCTCGATCACGGCATAGGGCTGGATCGCGGCGGAGGCGCGGTCGTAGTTCATCGCGTGCACGCGCTTGAGGTCCGCGATGTGGCGGTGCCATTCGCTGTAGTCCGGCGAAAAACCGTTCGCCTTCGTGTACTCGAGCAGTTGCGCGAGCGCGACCTTCAGGTTGCCGACGTGCGACCACTGCACGCGCTTGACCTTGTTGATCTCGCTGGCATCGACATCCAGATGGACGATGACCTTGGCGTTGCGCGCGAACTTGGCCGGCACGCCGGCCACGCGGTCGTCGAAACGGCTGCCGATCGCGATCAGGAAGTCGCAGTCGTCGGTCGCGTAGTTGGCGTAGGCGGTGCCATGCATGCCGAGCATGTGCAGCGACAGTTCGTCGGTGGTGTCGTAGACGCCGAGACCCATCAGGGTCATCACCGTCGGGATTCGGTAGGCGTTCGCGAACGCGCGCAGGGCGTTGGAGGCCTCGGCGTGCAGCACGCCGCCACCGGCGTAGATCAGCGGGCGCTTGGCCTGCGCCAGCAGTTCCTGGAAGCGGGCGAGGTCGGCGTCGGCAATCCGGGCATCGTCGGTCGCGCGCAGGCGCGCGCGATAGCCCGGAATCGGCAGCTGGCCGGCCACGCCACGCTGGCCGGTGAACACGCCCTTCCAGTTCTGCACGTCCTTCGGCACGTCGATGACCACCGGACCCGGGCGGCCGGTGCGCGCCAGATCGAATGCGGTGCGGACGGTCGCTTCGAGCTTGGTCGGGTCGGTGACCAGAAACACGTGCTTGGCGCAGGCACCCATGATGTTGCTGATCGGCGCTTCCTGGAAGGCGTCGGTACCCATTGCGGAGGTCGGCACCTGCCCGCAGATGACGACGATCGGGCAGGAATCGGCCATCGAATCGCGCACCGGGGTCACGGTATTGGTCGCACCCGGGCCGGAGGTGACGAGGGCGACGCCGACGCGGCCGCTGGACCGCGCATAGCCGGCCGCCATGAAACCGGCACCCTGCTCGTTGGCGGGCACGATCAGCGGCATCGGATCGACGCCGTTCGGGCCGGGATGAGCCGCGTTGTAGCGGAAGATCGCGTCGTAGGTGGGGAGAATCGCGCCGCCGGAGTAGCCGAAGACGACATCAACACCCTCATCGGCCAGGACCTGGACGATGATGTCGGCGCCGCTCATCGTCTGGCCGGCGAGGGGATGCTGGAGTTCGTTCAACTGCGGGGCGTTCATCGGAGTTCAGGCTCGAAAGTGGTGCGGAAGGCCCCCCAAAAGGCCTTCAACTGCCCGGAATACGGGCGAAAAAGGGTAGCTTTTATACCACGTTCGACCCGTTTCCCGCCCCCGAGCGGTCTTGCGTCCGGAGCCCGGTGCGGCTACCGTGCGCGCCCTATGCGTCAAGATCAACGCCACATCATCTCCATCCTGCTTCAGAACGAAGCGGGCGCGCTGGCGCGTGTCGCCGGCATGTTTTCCGCACGCGGCTACAACATCGAATCGCTGTCGGTCGCTCCGACCCACGATCCGACCTTGTCGCGGCTGACGCTGGTCACCTACGGCAGCGATGCCGTGGTCGAACAGATCGTCAAGCAGTCGCGGAAGCTGGTCGAAATCGTCGAGATCGTCGATCTCGCCGGCTCCGATCATCTGGAGGCCGAACTGGTGATGCTGAAGGTCGCCGTCGAGGGCAGCAGCGCGCGAGAAATCGTGGACTGCGTTCGCCGTCACCGCGGCCTGATCCTCGACGAGACCGAAACGACCCGTACCGTGCAGCTCACCGGCACCGGTGCCGAAGTCAACGGCTTCCTCGCGGAGCTGTCGGGCATCGCGCCGGTCCTCGAACTGGTCCGCAGTGGCACCGCAGCGCTCGCTCGCGGTGCGGCGGTCCTGTCGGCGCCGGCCTGAGCGCCGCGTCCGGGCGCCGCTTTCGAGCCATCTTCGACGCAAGTCGCTTCATCCGTCCCATCACGAGGGAACCGCTGTGAGCATTTCTGTTTATTACGACAAAGACGCCGACCTTTCGATCATCCAGTCGCGCAAGGTGGCGATCCTCGGCTACGGCTCGCAGGGCCACGCCCACGCGCTGAACCTCAAGGACAGCGGTGTCGACGTCACCGTCGGCCTGCGCAAGAGCTCGAAGAGCTGGGTCAAGGCCGCCAACGCCGGCCTCAAGGTGCTCGAAGTGGCCGACGCGGTGAAGGAAGCCGATGTCGTCATGATCCTCGCTCCGGACCAGGACCAGCGCCTGATCTATGAACAGAGCGTGGTCAACAACCTGAAGGAAGGCGGCGTTCTGGCCTTCGCCCACGGCTTCAACATCCACTTCGGCCTGATCCAGCCGCGCGCCGATCTCGACGTGATCATGGTCGCGCCGAAGGGCCCGGGCCACACCGTTCGTTCGACCTACACCCAGGGCGGCGGCGTGCCGAGCCTGATCGCGGTGCATCAGGACGCCTCGGGTTCCGCCAAGCAGATCGCGCTGTCGTACGCCTCGGCGAACGGCGGCGGTCGCGCCGGCATCATCGAGACCAACTTCCGCGAAGAGACCGAAACCGACCTGTTCGGCGAGCAGGCCGTGCTCTGCGGCGGCGCCTCCGCGCTGGTGCAGGCCGGCTTTGAAGTGCTGGTCGAAGCCGGCTACGCCCCGGAAATGGCCTACTTCGAGTGCCTGCACGAACTGAAGCTGATCGTCGACCTGATGTACGAAGGCGGCCTCGCGACGATGCGCTACTCGATCTCGAACACCGCCGAGTACGGCGACTACGTGACCGGCCCGCGCATCATCACCGAAGAAACCAAGCAGGAAATGAAGCGCGTCCTCGCCGACATCCAGACCGGCAAGTTCGCGCGCGATTTCGTGCTCGAGAACCAGGCCGGCCAGCCGCTGCTGAAGGCCAAGCGTCGCCTCGGCGCCGAGCATCAGATCGAGCAGGTCGGTGCCGGCCTGCGCGCGATGATGCCGTGGATCGCGAAGAACAAGCTGGTCGACAAGACCAAGAACTGAAGACGCGAGTCACCCGGCGAAGGCCCATTCCTGCCGTCGGAATGGGATCGACGGCATGCGAAGTCGGCTTGCGTGATGGTTTCTGTGGCGCAAGGCCGATGTTCCGGCAGCAAGGATCAGGGCGCTTCGGCGCCCTGATTCGTTTCAGCGGGGCGCGCCCACCAGCGCCGGGGAGCTCCAGTGCGCGATCCGGGCCTTGCCGTGCTTCGAACTCCCTGACGGCGTGGTCCGGATGGTTGTCGTTGCCGCGATGATCGGCCTCCCCGCCGCAGCCCGATCAGCGATTCGTCCCCGGGACTTCGCCGCACGCAATGCTCAGGTTAGCCTTGAGGCCTCCAAGACCCGTCGCCTACAGGTGGTGTGCCGATGTCGTTCCGATTGCTGCTGTCCTCCGTGCGGGCCTTGGTACTGACGGTTGGCGCGAGCCTGCTTCTGACGCAGGCCGCCGATGCCGACGGACCTGCGAAGAGTCCGGAAGCCTTGCCGTCGATTGCGGCAAAAACATCGACGTATCAGAAGTTTGACGGCTTCCTGCCGCTGTACTGGAGTGCAGCCGACGGCAAGGTCTATCTGGAGATTCCGAAGCCGGACCTCAGCCTGCTGTTCCTGACCACGCTGACCCAGGGACTCGGCTCGAACGATGTCGGCCTTGATCGCGGCCAGATCGGCAGTGCGCGGTATGTGCGCTTCGAGCGCGTCGGCACCAAGCTGCTGTTGATCCAGCCGAATCTGGATTTCCGGGCGATGACCGACAACGTGGACGAGCGGCGCTCGGTCGAGCAGTCGTTCGCGCAGTCGGTACTGTTCGGCTTCAAGGTCGTGGCCGAGGACGGGCCACGCGTGCTCGTGGATGCCACCGATTTCGCGGTGCGCGACGGCCACGGCGCGATCGCGGCGATCAAGCGGGCGGAGCAGGGCAGCTACAAGCTCGACGAGAAGCGCAGCGCGATCTATCTCGCCGGCACCAAGGCGTTCCCGCGCAATACCGAGATTGAAGCCACGCTGACCTTCGAAGGCGACGCTCCGGGCAACTTCATCAAGGACGTCACGCCGACGCCGGACTCGATCAGCCTGCGCGAGCGCTATTCGTTCATTGCGCTGCCCGAACCCGGCTATCAGCCGCGCACGGCGCAGCCGGGCGATGGCTACATCACCGTCGACTATGCCGACTACGCGACGGCGGTCGGCGAGCCGCTGATCCAGCACCGGCTGGTCCGCCACCGGCTGGAGAAGAAGGACCCGACCGCAGCGGTCAGCGAGGCGGTGAAGCCGATCGTCTATTACCTGGACCGTGGCGCACCGTCGCCGATCCGCGAGGCGCTGCTGGAAGGCGCACGCTGGTGGAATCAGGCGTTCGAGGCGGCCGGCTATCGCAACGCGTTTCAGGTCGAGTTGATGCCGGACGGTGTCGATCCGCTGGATGTCCGGATCAACGTCATCCAGTGGGTGCACCGCGCGACGCGCGGCTGGAGCTACGGCAATCCGGTGAACGACCCGCGTACCGGCGAAATCATCAAGGGCAACGTCACCCTGGGTTCGCTGCGGGCGCGCTACGACTACCTGATCGCCGAAGGGCTGCTGTCGCCTTATGGCGACGACAACGGCATTCCGCCGGAGCTGCAGAAGCTGGTGTTGGCGCGTCTGGCGCAGCTTGCCGCGCACGAGATCGGCCACACGCTGGGCCTGCAGCACAACTACATTGCCAGCCGCGATGGCCGGACCTCGGTCATGGACTACCCGCAGCCGGTGGTCGGCCTGAACGCCGACGGCTCGGTGGATCTCGCCAGCAGCTATACCCGCGAGATCGGCCGCTGGGACAAGGTCGCGATCAATTACGGCTATCGCCAGTTCCCGTCCGGTACCGACGAATCGGCCGCGCTGCGCGGCATCCTCGACGACGCCCGAAAGCAGGGCCTCGGCTTCCTGACCGACGAGGATGCACGTCCCGCCGGGGCTTCGCATCCCGACGTCAGCCTGTGGGACAACGGCGCCGACGCATCCGCCGAACTGCGCCACATGATGGCGGTGCGCAAGGCGGCACTCGCGCGCTTCGGCGAGCGCGCGATCCGGCAGGGCCGGCCGCTGGCGTCGATCGAGGAAGCGCTGGTGCCGCTGTACCTGTATCACCGCTACCAGATCGACGCGACCGCGAAGGCGCTCGGTGGCCAGCGTTATGTCTACGCCGTGCGCGGCGACGGGCAAGTGCCGGTGCAGCCGGTGCCGGCGGCCGAGCAGAAGCGGGCGCTGGATGCCTTGATCGACACGCTGGCACCGGACGCACTGGCGCTCTCGCCGAAGCTGCTGAGCCTGATTCCGCCGAGGCCACCGGGCTGGCCGGCGACGCGGGAACTGTTCGCGCGCAGCACCGGCTTGAGTTTCGATCCGCTGGCACCGGCGATCGCGGCATCGACGATGACGATGTCGGCGCTGCTGCAGCCGGAGCGTGCAGCACGGCTGGCGCAGCAGCCCGCGCGCGATCCGGCGCTGCCGGGGCTCGACACGGTGATCGACCGGCTGATCGCGAGCACGTTCACGACGCGCGGACTGTCGGCGGTCGACGCCCAGATTCGCCGCGCGCAGCAGGTGATCCTGGTGCAGAAACTGATCGGCCTTGCGCGCACGGCGAGCGCGCCCGTTCGCGCCCACGCCTTGCTTGCGCTCGATCGCCTGCAGGGTGACTACGTCAGCGTGATCGCGAAGACGTCGCCGTCGACCGGGAGCAACAAGTCGAGCAACGACGAACGCGCACAGGCGCGCCTGATCAACGACCTGCTGAGCCGCTTCCGGATGGCACCGGACGCCGCGGCCAGCGTGTTGCCGGAAGCCAAACTCCCACCGGGCCCGCCACTGAGCGACTGATCGTTCGAGCGGCGGACCGTGGCTGATCGATCACGGTCCGCTGACTCCGGCCCCGTTCCGACCGTAAGATGCGCGACTGTTTCCGCCGGTCGACGAGAGAAAATGGAACCCGCAGCCCCGATCAAGCGCCGCCGCAAGGGCATCTATCTGATTCCCAACCTGTTCACGACCGGCACGCTGTTCGGCGCGTTCTACGCGATCGTGGCGTCGATGAACGGCAATTTCGACGACGCGGCGCTCGGCATCCTGTTCGCGATGATCGCCGACGGGCTCGACGGCCGCATCGCGCGGATGACGAACACCTCGACCGATTTCGGCAAGGAATACGACTCGCTGTGCGACATGGCGGCGTTCGGCATCGCCTCCAGCATCGTCGTCTACGCCTACAGCTTGCGGTTCCTGTCGGACTACCAGTGGCTCGGCGGCAAGCTCGGTGGCGTGCTGGCCATGACCTACGCCACCTGCGCGGCGCTGCGGCTGGCGCGCTTCAATGTGCTGGCGGCGATCTCCGGCAGTTCGAAGGACTTCTTCGGCTTGCCGAGCCCGGCGGCGGCGGCGGTGGTCGTGTTCTTCGTCTGGACCGCGTTCAAGTACGAACTGAGCGGGCTCGACGTGCTGATTCCCGCCAGCATCATCACCCTCGGGGCGGCACTGCTGATGGTCAGCTCGATCCGCTACAACAGCTTCAAGAAGCTGAACCTGACCGGGCGCATGCGCTTCCTGCCGTTCGTCGCGGTGATCGGCGTGCTGGCGCTGGTCTCGATCAATCCGCCGCTGATCCTGCTCCTCGGCTTCTTCATCTATGCGATGTCGGGCCCGGCGGCGACCGTTGTGCGCCGGCTGCGCAACAAGCCGGCGCCGGTCTGAGGCGTCTCCTCCCCGTTCGGAGAGTCCTTGCGATGAAGCGTCTGAAAGTCGATTTCGTGTCCGATGTCGCCTGCCCGTGGTGCGCGATCGGGCTGGCCAGCTTCGTCGAAGCCGTCGGCCGTCTGCAGGATCAGCTGGAGGTCGAACTGCATTTCCAGCCGTTCGAGCTGAACCGCAACATGCCGCCGGAAGGCGAGAACCTGAACGAGCACATCGCCAACAAGTACGGCTCGAACGCGGCGCAGATCGAGGAAAACCGGCGCAACCTGACCGCCATCGCGGCCGAATCCGGGCTGACCTTCAACCTGAATCGCGACAGCCGGATCTGGAACACCTTCGATGCCCATCGCCTGATGTACTGGGCGGAGAAAGTCGGGAATCCGCTGCTGCTGAAGCAGGCGCTGTTCAAGGCCAATTTCACCGATGGCCGCTCGATGTCGGATCCCGACGTGCTGACCGAGATCGCGGTCGAAGCGGGCCTGAACGGCGAGCGTGCCCGCGAGATCCTGACCACCGAAACCTATCTCGACGACGTCGACGAACGGATGAACCTGTGGCTGGAGCGCGGCATCCGCGGCGTGCCGGCGATCATCTTCGACGACCGCCACATCGTCGAAGGCGGCCAGTCGGCCGATACCTTCGAGAAGGTGCTGCGGAAGGTGGCCGGCCTCGAGGCCGCGCCGACCGGCGCGCGCGCCTGACCGCCGACATGACGGTGTGGGCGCCGCCGCGGGGGTTTTCGTCGCAGCCGCGTTCCACTATCATCGTGTCACCATGCGGTTCCCGCCCAGCCAGCCGATGTTCGATGCGCCGACGCCGTTCGGCCGCACGCTGCTGCTCGCGCTTCGACTTCTGCCGTAAGGCAGACCATCGATCCTGCCCGCACGGGGGCCCCAAACCGTGACAAGACCCGCCTGAACCCCGCCACCGGCCCGAAACGGACCGGTCTGCCACGTCGGCCAAGCGCCGTTCGTGGCCGATGACTCGAATCCCTGCGAGAACCTCATGAAAGACCAGCTGATCATTTTCGACACCACCCTGCGCGATGGCGAACAGTCGCCCGGCGCGGCGATGACCCTCGACGAGAAGGTGCGCATCGCGCTTGCGCTGCAGAAGATGAAGGTCGATGTCATCGAGGCCGGCTTCGCGATCGCCAGCCCGGGTGATTTCGCGGCCGTGCAGGCCGTCGCGCGCGCAGTGAAGGAATCCACCGTCTGCTCGCTGGCGCGAGCCAATGCCGCGGACATCAGCCGCGCCGGCGAAGCGCTGGCACCAGCGGCGCGCAAGCGCATCCACACCTTCATCGCGACCAGCGCCATCCACATGGAGAAGAAGCTCCGGATGGCGCCGGAACAGGTGATCGAGAACGCGGTCGCCGCGGTCAAGTTCGCCCGCACCTTCACCGACGATGTCGAGTTCTCCGCCGAAGACGCCGGGCGGTCGGACATCGACTTCCTGTGCCGCGTGTTCGAAGCGGTGATCAAGGCCGGCGCCACGACGCTGAACGTGCCGGACACCGTCGGCTACATGATTCCGAGCCTGTGGGGCGAGCGCTTCAAGACCTTGATCGAGCGCGTGCCGAATGCCGACCAAGTGATCTGGTCGACGCACTGCCACAACGATCTCGGCATGGCGGTGGCGAATTCGCTTGCGGCGGTGATGAACGGCGCGCGGCAGGTGGAATGCACGATCAACGGCCTCGGCGAGCGCGCGGGCAACGCCGCCGTCGAGGAGATCGTCATGGCCATCCGCACCCGGCAGGACGTGTTCAACGTCACGACAAGGGTCGATGCGACGCAGATCGTCCCGTGCTCGCGCCTGGTGTCGAACATCACCGGCTATCCGGTGCAGCCGAACAAGGCGGTGGTCGGTGCCAACGCGTTCGCGCACGAATCCGGCATCCATCAGGACGGCGTGCTGAAGCACCGCGAAACCTACGAGATCATGCGCGCGCAGGATGTCGGCTGGTCGTCGAACAAGCTGACCCTCGGCAAGCTGTCCGGCCGCAACGCGTTCCGGGCGCGGCTGGAAGAACTGGGCTACGTGTTCAAGTCCGATGGCGAACTGGCGGAAGCCTTCGCCCGGTTCAAGGATCTGGCCGACAAGAAGCAGGAAATCTTCGACGAGGACCTGCAGGCGCTGGTCACGCAGGCGGAAGCGGCGCGGGTCGAGGATAGAGTCAGCCTGCAGTGGCTCGAAGTGACGTCGAAGACCGGCACCCGGCCGCTGGCCAAGGTGGCACTGAGCGTCGATGGCGAGATTCGCGAGGTCGAAGCGCTCGGCGATGGCCCGGTCGACGCCGTGTTCGCGGCGATCGAACAGCGCGTCGGCACCGGGGCGAAGCTGCTGCTGTACTCGGTCAACAACATCACCACCGGCACCGACGCCCAGGGCGAAGTCACCGTGCGCCTGACCAAGGAAGGCCGGGTGGTCAATGGTCTCGGAGCCGATACCGACATCGTGATCGCCTCGGCGAAGGCCTATGTCAACGCCGTGAACCGTCTCGAGAATGCAGCCGAGCGCGTCAACCCGCAGAAGGCCGAGTTCGAAGCGACGCCGTAAGTCGCCTCGTTATCGTCGTTCCCTCGAAGCCCCGGTTCGCCGGGGCTTCGTCGTTTCCGCTTCCGACACGATCGACGCATTGATCCGTGCTCCGTTGCCGGGCGGCGGACCTCGCTACCATCGGCCATTCCTTCGCCGGTGTCCTGCCATGTCCGCTTCCACGCCATCGTCACGCCTGCGGGTCGCCGCCGCCCAGATCGCGCCCGTCTGGCTCGATCGCGCAGCGACACTCGCCAAGATCGAACGCGCCGTGCACGAGGCGGCCGATGCCGGCGCGCAGTTGGTCTGCTTCGGCGAAACGATCCTGCCGGGCTATCCGTTCTGGCTGGAACTGACTGACGGCGCGCGCTTCAACAGCGCGATCCAGAAGGAGATTCACGCGCACTACGTCGATCAGGCGGTGCGGATCGGCGCAGCCGCGGACGGTGGCGGCGATCTGGCTTCGCTGTGCGCGCTCGCGGCACGGCGACGCATCGCGATCTATGTCGGCGTGCTGGAGCGCGATGGTGGCCGCATCGGCGGGCGCAGCGGTCACAGCGTCTACTGCTCGCTGGTCTACATCGGCGCGGACGGCGTCATCGGCTCGATCCACCGCAAGCTGATGCCGACCTACGAGGAACGGCTGACCTGGGCACAGGGTGATGGCCATGGCCTGCGCACGCATGCGCTCGGCGCGTTCACCGTCGGCGGCCTGAACTGTTGGGAAAACTGGATGCCGCTGGCGCGCGCGGCGCTCTACGGGCAGGGCGAGGACCTGCACGTCGCGGTCTGGCCCGGCAATGTCCGCAACACGATCGACCTGACCCGGCACATTGCCCGCGAATCGCGCTCGTTCGTGATCTCGGTGTCCGGGCTGATGCGGCGCGAAGACATTCCGGCCTCGACGCCGCAGGCCGAGCGGATTCTCGCCGCCTGCCCGCCGATGCCGGCCGATGGCGGGACCTGCATCGCCGGACCGGACGGCGAGTGGCTGGCAGCGCCGGTCGCGGGCATCGAAACCATCGTCTACGCCGATCTCGATCCGGCGCGCGTCCGCGAGGAGCGCCAGAACTTCGATGCCGCCGGCCATTACTCGCGGCCGGACGTCACGCAGTTGATCGTCAATCGTGAGCGTCAGTCGCCGACACGCTTCATCGGCGACTGAGCGCGGCGCGGTAAAGTACGGCGATGGAAGCCCGCCGCCGTGACCGTCTGCTGAAAGCGCTCGACATCGAGGTCTGGACGCGCCGTGACGCACCCGGCACGTCGCCAGCGGCGGACGATGCGCCCGTCATCGACGCGCCGGTCGAACGGGCCTCGTACGGGGCAGCGGAATCCCGCGCCGCGCGAATGCCGCCGCCGCGAACACCACCGCCACCGGCCAATCCGGCACCGCTGTCGCTGCTGGAACCGACGGCACCTGAAGCCCCGGCTTACGTCGCACCGGCGGACTGGCAAGGGCTGGCCGACGCGGTGTCGACCTGCACTCGCTGCAAGCTGTGCAAGACCCGCACGAAGACCGTGTTCGGCGTCGGGCCGACCGATGCGCCGCTGCTGGTGATCGGCGAAGGCCCGGGGGCGGAGGAGGACGCGCGCGGCGAGCCGTTTGTCGGCGCGGCCGGCAAGCTGCTGGACGAGATGCTGAAGAGCGTCGGCCGCAGCCGCAGCAGCAACGTCTACATCGCCAATGTCGTGAAGTGCCGGCCGCCCGGCAATCGCGATCCGGAATCCGATGAAGTGGCCGCCTGCCGACCGTTTCTCGACCGCCAGATCGAACTGCTGCAGCCGAAGCTGATCCTGGCGCTGGGCCGCATCGCCGCGCAGCGCTTGCTGAGCAGCACGGCGCCGCTGTCGAAGCTCCGCGGCCCGCAGCATGCGTACGGCCCGGCGCACACGCCGGTGCTGATCAGCTATCACCCGGCCTACCTGCTGCGCACCCCGTCGGACAAGGCCAAGAGCTGGGCCGATCTGAAGCAGGTGCATCGGTTTCTGGCGAAGGGCTGAGCCATTCTGGCCGGCCCCGGCCTGTCGTCTGCCTGCCGTGCCCGCTATGCTTTCGCGCCGATGCAGTCGCATCGCGAACCGGAAGCCCGAGCGGTCCTTGAACGCACAACTGAAACCCGGCTGGGCCATCGTCCCGATGGACATCTCGCTGCTGCCGCAGGTGCTCGACATCGAGCGCCGCGCGTACGAGTTTCCGTGGACCGAGACCATCTTCAAGGATTGCCTGAAGGCGGGCTATAGCGCCTGGGTGCTGATGGGCCACGATGGCGCGCTGGCCGGCTACGGCCTGATGAGCATGGCGGTGGACGAGGCGCACGTGCTGAACATCTGCGTCGATCCGGTCCAGCAGCGGCAGGGTTTCGGACTCAAGCTGCTGAAGCATCTGATGAAGATTGCCCGGGCCGCGCAGGCGTCGATCGTGCTGCTCGAAGTGCGCAAGTCGAACAAGGCGGCGCTGAAGCTGTACGAAGGGGTCGGCTTCGCCCGCATCGGCGTGCGCAAGGGCTATTACCCGGCATCGGTCGGCCGAGAAGACGCGCTGGTGCTGGGTTTCGACATCCTGTGACCCGGTTTCGCCGGTGGCCGTGAAGCCCGCCATCGCGCTGCTGGCCGGCATCGCCATCGGTGCGGTCGTGGTCGGTGCCGGACTGCGCGGCCGCGAATCGGGGAGCGCTGCGCCCGACGCGAATCCGTCGGCCGCGCCACCATCGAATGTCGGGGCGGCGGCGGGAGCCGATGCAAGCGTCTGGGCGATCAGCTTTGTCCGCGCGCGGCCAGGCCAGCGTGAACGTCTGCAACGCTACCTGCGGGCGAACTGGCTGGTGCTGGATGCCAAGGCCCTCGAACAGGGCCGCATCGCCGGCTACCGCATGCTGCGCGCCGACGAATCCACCACCGAAAGCTGGGATTACGCCGTGATCATCGAGTATCCGAACCGGCAGGCGATGCAGGACTTCGTGCCGGCTTATCTGGACATGCTGCGCGCCCATCCGAAGGTGCGGGTCGACGGGCTGGGGTCATCTGGTTGAAGAAGGAAAAAGTGGCGGTTTGGGATTCCTTCAAAATCAATAGCTTACAAGTGTTTTTTGTATAATTGTCTTTATTAACAATGACTTATGGTAGGCCTCAAAATAGACCTT
>NZ_JAKFUM010000014.1 GCF_021732705.1 Nevskia sp.
CGGCACCGCCCTCCGCAGCGCCGATGCCGGCGCAACCTGGGTCAAGGCCGACAGCACCACCACCGATACGCTCAGGTCTGTCGCGCTCGGCCCCGATGGCAGGACCGCCATCGCCGTGGGCTCAAGCGGTACCGCCCTCCGCAGCGCCGATGCCGGCGCGACTTGGGAGCCGGTACGTTACGGACGGGCGCCGTCGCCAGCGTTCTGGATCGGCTTTGTTGCTGCACTTGTTCTCACCGTATGGCTTTGGCGCGGCGGCTGGATCAAGCCGAATCACAGGGACGGCATCGAGGGTATTGGCGTCGATGACGGCCCGATCGACGATGCAACCAAGGATCGACTCGGCATCAACCCGATCGCTCGCGCGCTGGCCCGCTTTCTGGCCAACGAGGCCACCCGTCCATCACTCGTGATCGCGGTGCAGGCACCCTGGGGGCGTGGCAAGAGTTCGCTGATGAACCTGCTGCGCGAGGCGGTGGCCGAGCGGCAGATGCGCACCGTGTGGTTCAACGCATGGCATCAGCAGAGTGACGACGGCGTATTGGCGTCGCTGCTCGACGCGATTCGCGAACACGGCTTGCCAAGTGCCTGGACCGCTGACGGCTTGCGCTTCCGCGGGCACCTGCTCTGTCGGCGCTTCAAGAACCGCCATCCGCGCTGGCTGACGGTGGCAGCGTTGATGGTCATTGCCGGATTCGCCGGACTGAGCCTCGCGGTCATTGCTCGATCTGCAGTGTGGTCCAAAGCGCTGAAAAACTTGCCTGCGACCGAGTGGTGGCCTGCAACCTGGGCGCATGTCGTCGCCGCCGACGCTATCGCCAGCCTCTCGGAACTGCTGCGAGGCGACCTCGGCCCGCAACTTGACGATCCCAAGCTGTTTGCCACCCTCGGTCAGTTGTTCGGCATGCCCGAAGTACTGGCAGTCCTCGGCGCGCTGCTGCTTCTGGTGGTCGGCGGGTGGCTGCTGATCGTTTTCGGGTTGCGGGCATTCCCGGAATCGCCTGCGGCGTTGCTTGCGTCCACATCCACGAAGTTCCGGCTTGGAGATGCCCAGGCGCAGACCAGCTTTCGCGAGCGCTTCCGCCGCCACTTCAAGGATGTTTCCGAAACGCTGCGGCCCAACACGTTGACGCTGTTCATCGATGACATCGATCGCTGCACACCGGAAAGGGCGCTGCTGATGCTCGAAGCAGTCAACTACCTGACCACCAACGGAGAATGCTTCGTGGTGCTCGGTGTGGCGCGGGAGGTGCTGGAAGCGCAACTTGCACAAGCCCTCGGACCGGTTGCGGATCAGGATTGGGAATTGCGCGCTGCCGACGACGCACGCTCTGGCACGAACGCGGAAGACACTGAAGCGCAGGCAAATCAGGCCCGACAGAACGCGCGTCTCAACTACGCGCGCAAGTACCTGCGCAAGCTGATCCAGATCGAAGTGGACGTGCCGCAGTTCAGCCATGAAAAGCTGGCAGAACTGGCCGAGCAGGTGCGGGCCGAGAAGAAGGAGGAAAGCGACCGGCCGAAGCGGACGGCGGACAAGCTCGTAATCCTTTGGCTGTGGTGGACCGTAGCGAATGCATCGCAGGGTTTTCGAGGATTGGCCAAGCTGGCGATCGGTGGTCTGTTCGCGACGGCGCTCTTTGGCGCCGGTTCCGGCGTTACCGATTGGGTGAGCCAAGCACAGCAAGCGGAAAGCAAGCGAGTAATCGCGTTAGCCGGCGCAAAGAACGATGCGTCCGCGGGTTTACTTGAAGCCCGCGAAGTTGTCGTTCGCCTAGCTGAAGCCGAGTTGCCGCCCGACCCGGCTCCTGGCGTCAAAAGAAGTTCTGGCACAAAAAAAGCTGGATCGACCCCAGCGGTAGCAGTCGATGAAACAGCCGTTACTGACGAGTCCACTGACGCTCGGGCGGTGGGCGGAGCAACGGAGGATCGGACAGCAAAACCTGCAACAAGCATACAAAAAGAGCTCCCGGCTATTGCTTGCGGTCCGAGCGACAAACTGCCTCGAACAAAGCAAGGCCTGACTGCATGCATACAGACCATTCAAGCCGAGTTCGCGCTGCTGGAAACCAAGGCTGCACAGATCGACAAGCTGCCAGACGGGGCGAGCGATCGAACGATCGCTTCGGCGACGAAGGAGTTCGCTACCGTTGCGGAGAGGCTCAAGCAACGCTCCGTGGCGCTGGATGAAAGCTTGAAGCCTGAAAGCGACAACGACGGACAGACAAACACCGAGGTAAATCCAAATCCTCAGCCGGCGGTTCCCTTCGGCTCCAGAACCGCGTCTGCCGACGCCCCCGTCGACCTTCCATCGCCCTTGTGGCAATGGGCATTGATTGCGCCATTCGGTGTTGTCTTGCTGTTCATCCTGCTGCGCCGCGAAAATCCGGTCGAGCGCGATACCCGTGACTTCATCAAAGCGTTTCGAATCTGGACACCACTGGCCCTGGCTGAGCAGGACAACCAGACGCCGCGGGAAGTCAAGCGGTTCATCAACCTCGCGCGGTACTCGGCAGCGCGTCTGTCGGCACCGGTTATCAGCCCGACGCGGCTTGAACGACTCCGGCAGTTGAGCGAACCAACTGGTAAGGCCTCAGTGGGCACCGTTGCAGGGCAGCAGGACAACAACTATCTGCCGCCGGAGGAAGTGGTTGCGATGGCAGCGATGGTCAAGCGTCATGGCCCGGCCGGCATTCGCCGGATTATCGAAAAGCAAGCACGCAATCCGCAGCACCTGTTGAGCGCAATCCTGCGCGTCTCAATCGATGGCGACACTTTTGCACTCACAAAGCCGTGGGATGAGCATGACAAGACTTTTGGCACTGCTTTGAACGTCACGCCCAAGAAAATTCTGGACTTCCTTGAAGCGGTAAGCGCCATCCGACTTGAGCAACCCCCGGCATCTCAAGCGCCTTTCGATTCCTCAACCGCGCAAAATGCGGAAGGGCTGGAGCCGAAAGCCTCGTCAGCAGAAGCCCCCATCAATGAGCGCCCACCAATGACGGCATCGGCATCGGTATCGGTATCAGGTGGCGGGTCAGTTTCCGCAAGTGCTCTCGTCTCTGACGCCGTTCCAAGTCAAAGCGGCAGCGACATTCGCAAGACCGAGTAAGCAATCGTCAGCGCAACACGAAATCCGCCGGAATCGGCTTCGGCGGCGGCAAGGGCTCGCCGAGCATTTCGAGCAGCGAGGCTTCGATGTTTTCGCAGATCGCGCCGAGGGCGAGGTCGTTGTCGTCGAAGCCGAACGGCGCTTCGAGCTCTTCGGCAATCGCTTCGAGCGCCATGAAGGTGTAGGCGACAAACACGGCGAACACCGGGGCGTACCAGCCGATGGTGCCAACCAGCGCGAATGGCAGCAGCGTGCAGTAGAAGTAGATGGTGCGATGGACCATCACCGAGAACGTCAGCGGAATTGGCGTGCTGGCAATCCGTTCGCAGCCGCCGATGGCATCGCCGAGCGTGTTGAAGCTCTGCTCCATCGAGGCCGACAGGATGTCCGACAGATTGCCTTCGCGGCGGGCGGCGTGCAGTTGGTCGCCGAGCAATTGCTGGATCACGACCGGCTTCCAGCGGGCGGCGAGGACGCGCGGCAGGTCTTCGGCCACCAGCAGGCGGTGCAGGTCTTCGCTGGCATCGGTCTGGCGCAGCTGATGGCGGAACGCGTGCGCGTGGGCGATCAGTGCGCGGACGAAGCGTTGGGCGTCCGGCGATTTCGGTGCCCATTCGGTCAAGGTCAGCGCCTGCCGCGCCAGCGCCCGCGAGGCATTCATGATCGTGCCCCAGAGCTTGCGGGCATCCCAGTAGCGCTCGTGGCTGACGTTGATGCGGAAGCCGAGGAAGATCGCCAGTGCCAGCCCGAGCAGGGTGAAGGGCTGCAGGTTCAGTTCGAGCCGGTCTCGCCAGACGGTATCGACACCGACATGCAGCAACTGCGCGAACACGCCGAGCCCGCCGACGATCGCGAGCCGCGGCAGCAACTTGCGCAGCACGGAGCCGCGCCAGATGAACAGCATCTTGAACCAGTGCGGCCGGGGTCGGACGATCATCGGCCGGCTCCGTCGGCGAGCGCGGCGCGAAGCCGGTGTTCATCGAAGAAGGTTTCGCAAAGCAGCGTGCCGTGGTCGTCGATCAGCACTGGAATGACCTTGCCCCAGCGGCCGGCCCAGCCGGCGCGGCTGTCGACATCGGCAACCGTCAGACGCGGCAGCAGATCCGGGCACGCTGCAGCAAAGGCTTCATGAAATTCTTCGCACAGGCCGCAGCCTTCGCGACTCAGCAGGGTCAGTGCCGACGTGTCCGCCATGGGGGCCGCCATCGTTCTCAGGGCTTCGGCGGCACCGCGAGTGCGAGGAACAGCGGCGAGCCCTGGCGCTGCACCAGCAGCGGCACGCTCTGTCCCGGCGTCAGGCGTTCGGCGACCTGCGCATAACGCTCGGCGCTGTCGATCTCGGTGCCGGCGATCGACAGGATGACGTCGCCCGGCACGAGTCCGGCCTCGCGGCCGACACCGGGTGCGACATCGACCACGCGGACGCCGCCGGAGACGACCTTTTCGCTGCGGCGTTCGGCATCGGTCAGCGTCTGCACATTGACGCCGAATGGGCGTTCGGTGGCGCCGCCGCCCGGTGGCTGGGCCTGTGGCGTCGGGTTCGCATCGCCGCTGTTGTCGGCCAGATCCTGTTCGGCCAGCTCGCCGACCTCAACCTTGACCGTGATGCGCTTGGACTCGCGCAGCAGTTCCAGCGCGACGGTTTCGCCCGGCGTCACATCGCCGACCAGCGGCTTCAAGGTGCGTGACGTGGCGATCTCGGTGTCGTTGAACTTGACGATGATGTCGCCGGCCTTGATGCCGGCCTGCTGCGCCGGGCTGTCCGGCAGCACGCGGGCGATCAGCGCGCCGCCCGGCTTTTCCATGCCGAACGACTGTGCCAGCTTGCGATCGACTTCCTGCATGACGATGCCGAGCCAGCCGCGCCGCACGCGGCCATTTTCCTTCAGCGATTTCGCGACCTTGGCGGTGACATCGATCGGGATCGCGAAGGCCACGCCCTGGAAGCCGCCGTTCTGGCTGTAGATCTGCGAGTTGACGCCGACAACCTCGCCCTTCAGGTTGAACAGCGGGCCGCCGGAGTTGCCTGGGTTCACCGCGGCATCGGTCTGGATGAACGGAACATATTGTTCGGTATCGAGATTCCGGCCCTTCGCGGAAATGATGCCGGCGGTCACGGTGTAGTCGAAGCCGAACGGCGAGCCGATCGCCACGACCCAGTCACCGACACGGGTCTTCTTCATGTCGGCAATCTTGACCGCCGGCAGGTTCTTGGCATCGATCTTCAGCAGCGCCAGGTCGCTGCGTTCGTCGGATCCGACCAGCTCCGCCGGGAACTGGCGGCGATCGGACAGGCGCACGACGATTTCCTTGGCGTTCTTGACCACGTGATGGTTGGTGACGATGTAGCCGTCCGACCACAGGATGAAGCCGGAACCGAGCGACTGCTCGCCGCCGAAGCCGTCCGGGCCATCGCCGCCGTCGCCATCACCGTTGTCGCCGCCTTCATCCTGCGACGGATCGCCCGTGCTCGGTTCCGCGGCGTTCGGATCGACCGGCGCGCCATCGGCCGGCGGCGCCGCGCCATCGCTGCCGGGAACCTTGCCGCCGTGCTGCTCCAGGAATTTCTTCAGCCAGTCCGGCACCGGTCGGCCATCGCTGCCCGGAGCGGAATCGTTGCGCGCCAGCGGCTCGGACTCGATCGGCACGGCGCTGATGTTGACGACGGTCGGGCTGACCTTCTCGACCAGATCCGGCAGCTCCGGCAGGCCCGTGCTGCGCGATTCGGAGCAGCTGGCAAGCAGGGCGCTGGCGGCAAGCAGCGGCAGGGCCAGCACGGCGGTACGCATCATTCGATTCCCCAGACGAAAGGCCGGAAACGGTCAGGCAAGGCAGAGCGAATCGCCCGCAGGCGGCTGCGGTGTCGATTCCAAGTGAATTCAATTATGAGTGGCGGCAGTTGACCATGTGCCGCGGGGACCGGCAAGCGAATTGCCGCACTGCAGCCAAACGGCTGCAGCGGGCCGTGACCGGACGCGGAATCAGCGTCCGGGGTTGGTGCCCGGCGCAGAGCCGCGCGTTGCCGCCGGCACGGGACCGGGGATGGCTCCTGGGATGACGACCGGCGGCGTCACCGTCTGCGAATTCGGCAGCAGGATCGGCTGCGGCAGGCCGCCGGCCGGGGCCGAATTGTCGCTTCGTCCCTGCGATACCGGCCCGGGCAGCGGTACCCGCAGGTTGTCGCCGATCAACCGCAAGGCCGAGCCCGGCACTTCGCCAACGATGGTCACGTGGAACGAGCCGACGACGCGACCATAGGCCTGCACGGCGCCCACGTGCGAGATGCCGCTGAACACCGCCTCCTCGCGCGACTGCACGGTGCTGAACACCGACACCGACGACAGGCCGTCCGACAGCAGCAGATGCTCGACATTGCCGTTGCCTTCCGGCAGCGGGCGGTCATCGTGCGAAATGATCTTGAAGCCGCGCGGCAGCTTGTCGAACGCGACCTGCGGCTCGCCGTGCTGGTCCGGCGGCGGCAAGGCATCGAGCTTCGGCAGGTTGCTGGTGATCAGGTTGAACTTGCGGATGTCGACTTCGGTTTCGAAGGCGTCGTCCGGAATCGACTTCGGGAACGCCACCTCGGTGAACATCACCTGTTCCATCACCTCGCCGCGCGGACCGGTCAGGCTGACCTTCAGCGGCAGTCCGGTTTCCTGGTCGGTCCAGACTTCGTAACCGTACCGGAACTCGTCCTTCGGTCGGACGGTGACGCCGTTGCACAGGCGGCCGGCAATCCGGCCCTGGCCTTCGCTGCGGAATTCGTAGTACGCCTTCAGCTGCTCGACGCGTTCAACCGTCAGCTGCGCCAGAAAGCCCTTCAGGTTTGGCCGCTCGATGCTCATCTGCCGGCCTTTCGGCAGGATGCAGATCAGGCGGTTGTCGATGCGAAGCAACTGCCGCGGCTCGCCGGTCAGCGAGACCATGCGTTCGCGCTCGCTGTCGTCCTTGAACCGATGCGCAACCCTGAGAACTTCGAAGCGCTCGTCACCGCGATAGATGACGACACCCTGATAGTTGCTCGTTCGGGATGCTTCGGCCGACTTGACCAGCAGGGTGCCGGGGTCGAGGTCTGCCGCTGCCGATGCCGTGGAGGCGCAGGCCACGCCTGCGCAGAGCAGCAGGCGACGCATCAGCGCTGACCGTCAGCCGGCCGGTAGTCCGCCGAACGCACGGCAATGCGGGCGTAGCTCAGCGAACCGCCCATGCCGGCTTCGGCGCGCGAGTTCGAGTGCTCCATCATGTAGTCGTTGAGCTGGCGGTAGGCGTCAGGGCTGAGACGATCCTGGGCGCCACTGATGCCGCCATCGGCACTGATCCGCACGATGTCCGCGTTGTCGACATTGTCCGACCCCGCCACCTGCACCGCACCACCATCGATGGGCGTGCTCAGCAGGTTGAGACCGCCGAAGACAGCGACTGCCGCAATCGACGCCGCCGCGGCCAGCCCCGCCATCGGCTGCCAGCGGCGCCCACGGGCGGCTGGGCGAGCGGCCGATTCGCCAACCGGACGGGCCACCGGGGCCGGACGGCGCATCGGTACGACTTTCGGGCTTTCGGTCGCGACCGCCGGCGTTTCAGCGGCGATTGCCGCCATCACGCCGGCCGCGAAATCGAACGACGGCTTCGCGACCGAGACACCGGCCAGCGCATCGCGGGTCAGGCACATCCGGCTCCAGCGAGCCTTGAGTTCGGGCGACCGCGCGATCGCCGCAAGCGCAGCCTCGGCTTCGGTTGGGGAGCATTCACCATCCAGCAGCGCTGACAGCAATTCTTCAGACATTGAACTCATTCTGGTCCGCAAAACACCGACCACGATGCCAACATTAACCGCGCCTGAACGGAAAAGTTCCGTACAGCCCGTAGCAAAAATCACTCAGCAATGACATTTCGGACTTGACTCCGAACATGCCGGACACACAACGGCAGATTGGCAACCGGTTCCGCAAGTCGCTAGTTCATCAACGGGTTGACGACGGCGTCAATCGCCTCGCGCGCCCGGAAAATGCGCGAACGCACCGTGCCGATCGGGCAGTCCATGGCCTCGGCAATTTCCTCGTAGCTCAAGCCTTCCAGTTCGCGCAGCACGATCGCCTGCCGCAGGTCCGGCGGCAGCTTGGCGATCACTTCGCCGACCTTCTGCTTGATCTCGTCCGACAACAGCAGGGATTCCGGCGTGTCGACATCGCTTAGATGTTCGGTATGGCCGAATTGTTCCGCGTCCGCGATATCGATGTCCTGATTCGACGGACGGCGCCCGCGCGACACCAGATGGTTCTTCGCGGTGTTGATGCCGATGCGGTACAGCCACGTGTAGAACGCGCTGTTGCCCTGGAAGCCCTTCAGCGCGCGCCAGGCCTTGATCAGGGTTTCCTGGGCCACGTCGTGGGCATCGCCGTCGCCGACCAGTCGGCCGACCAGCTGCACGATCTTGTGCTGGTACTTGCGCACGAGCAGTTCGAAGGCGCGGGTATCGCCCTTCTGCGCGAGGACGACCAGTTCTTCGTCAGTGATGTCTTGGCTCATGCGCAGCGTGGAGAGGGTGCGGTCATCGGCCGGGACCCCGGCTCACCTGCCCAGGATTGTGGCTAAACTCCGCGATGCAACTCGTTGTCGTCGTTAACCAAATTCTAGCAAGCTAATCAATCCCGCGTGAACGACTCCGATGTCCTGATTCTCGGCAGCGGCGCTGCCGGCTTGTCGGCTGCCCTGCGTCTGGCGGAAGCCGGCCACCGCGTCTGTGTGGTCTCCAAGGGGACGCTGGCCGGCGGCTCGACCTTGTGGGCACAAGGCGGCATCTCCGCCGTGCTCGACGAAGACGATTCGGTCGAAGCCCATGTCCGCGACACCCTGATCGCCGGTGCCGGCCTGTGCGACGAAGCGGCAGTGCGCTTCACCGTCGAGCGCGGCCCGGAATGCATCGCCTGGCTGGTCGATCAGGGCGTGGCGTTCACCCATGCCGATGGCGAACTGCGCGGCCAGCGACTGCATCTGACCCGTGAAGGCGGCCACAGCCATCGTCGTGTCGTCCATGCGGCCGACGCCACCGGCCGCGCGGTCGAGACCACCCTCGCCCAGTTGGCCGAAGCGCATCCACTGATCGAGGTCCGCGAACGGACCGTGGCGATCGACCTGATCGTCGACAAGGTGGCCCGACGCGTCCACGGCGCCTACCTGTACGACCGCAACAGCAAGGCGATCGAAGCGGTCGCGGCGAAGGCCGTGATCCTCGCCACCGGCGGCGCCAATCAGGTCTACCTGTACTCGTCGAACCCATTCGGCGCCAGCGGTGACGGCATCGCGATGGCCTGGCGCGCCGGCTGCCGCGTGTCGAACATGGAATTCATGCAGTTCCACCCGACCACGCTGTACCACGGCGATTCGCGCTCGTTCCTGATCTCCGAAGCGCTGCGCGGCGAAGACGCGACCCTGCACGTGCCGAACCCGGACGGCTCGGTCGGCGAACGGTTCATGCCGCGCTTCGACGAACGCGGCGAACTGGCGCCGCGCGACATCGTCGCCCGCGCGATCGACCACGAAATGAAGCGGCTCGGCGTCAAGCACGTGCTGCTCGACATTTCGCACAAGCCGGCGGACTTCGTGCGCGAGCATTTCCCGTCGATCCACGCGCACTGCCTGAGCCTGGGGCTGGACATCACGAAGTCGCCGATCCCGGTCGTGCCGTCGGCGCACTTCACCTGCGGCGGCGTGGTCACCGATCTCGCTGCCCGCACCGATCTGGCCGGCCTGTACGCCGCCGGCGAATGCGCCAGCACCGGCCTGCATGGCGCCAACCGGCTGGCGTCGAACTCGCTGCTCGAATGCCTCGTGTTCGCCGAAGCCGCGGCCGCCGACCTGATCCGCGAACTGCCGTCGATTCCGGCGCCGCCGGCGCTCAAGCCCTGGGATGAATCGCGCGTGTCGGATTCCGACGAGGACGTCGTCGTCAGCCACAACTGGCTGGAACTGCGCACCTTCATGTGGGATTACGTCGGCATCGTCCGCACCACCAAGCGCCTGCTGCGCGCGCGTCACCGCGTGGCCCTGCTGAAGCGCGAGATTCTCGAGTTCTACCAGCACTACCGCGTCAGCCATCACCTGATCGAACTGCGCAATCTGGTGACCGTGGCGGAGCTGATCGTCGAATCGGCCCTGGCTCGCCGCGAAAGCCGCGGCCTGCACTACACGCTGGACTATCCGGCGACCGACGAGATCGCGCAGCCGACCGTCCTGACCCCGTGACCGCCCGCAGCATCAGCGCCCTCGTGCTGTGCGGCGGCAGCGGCAGCCGCCTCGGCGGCGTCGACAAGCCGCTGCAGCCGCTGGCCGATCGACCACTGATCGAGCGCGTGCTCGAACGGCTGGCGCCGCAAGTCATGGACATCGCGATCAGCGCCAACCGTCATGTCGAGCAGTACGCGGGCTACGGTCTGCCGGTGATCGGTGACGGGCGCTGGGCCGATTGCGGTCCGCTGGCCGGCCTTGCCGCCGGCCTCGACGCGGCGAACACGGACGATGTGCTGTGCGTCCCCGGCGATGCCCCGCTGCTGCCAGACGACCTGCTCGCGCGCCTCGATGCCGCGCGCGCGCAGCGGCGAGCCGACCTCGCGTACGCCGAAGATCGCGCGGGCCCGCAGCCGCTGTGCTGCCTCGTGCCACGCACGCTGCTCGGCGATCTCGTGGCCTATCTCGATGCTGGCGGTCGCACCCCGCGCGACTGGTTCGCCCGCCATGCTGCCGTGGCCGCGCCGTTTCCGGAGTGGCCCCTGTGGGCCTGGAGCGCCAACACGCCGGACGAATGGCTGAACGCCGAGCGGCGGCTCTCCGACACCCTGATCGCGTCCGAATAGGCGGCCCGAATGATTTCGCTCGAAGCCGCTCTCGCCGCCTACCCGGCCCATCTGCGGCCGCTGCCCGCGACGAGCGTGGCCACCATCGCGGCACACGGTCTGGTGCTGGCCGCGCCGGCGTTCGCCGAAACCGACCTGCCGCGCTTCGATCAGAGTGCGCTCGATGGCTACGCGCTGTGCGCCGCCGATGTCGCCGCGGCGTCGCCGGCGCACCCGGTCACGCTGCCGATCGCGCTGCACATCGCCGCCGCCGCGCAAGCCGGCACGCCGACGCTGCCGCCGCAGTCCGCCGCCCGCATCCTGACCGGCGCGATGATGCCGGCCGGTGCCGACGCGATGATTGCGCAGGAGCGCGCCACCCGCATCGGCGACACGCTGCAGTTCACCGCGCCGTGGCCGGCCGGCCGCAACATCCGCCGCCGCGCCGAGGAACTGTCGAAAGGCACGCCGCTGGCGCAGGCCGGCCAGCGCATCGGCCCGGGCCTGCTGGCCTCGCTGATCAACGCCGAGGTCTCGACCGTGCGCGTGCATCCGCGCCCACGCATCCACGTGTTCGCGACCGGCGACGAGATTCGCCCGGCGGGAAGTCGGCTCAAGCCGGGCGAAATCCACGACAGCAACGGCCCGCTGATCGCCGCATTGCTGCGCAGCTGGGGCCACGACGCACCGACGATCGGCCATCTGCCGGATGACCCTGCCGCCGTCCGCGCCGCGCTCGAAAAAGCGTTTGCCGAGGCCGACCTGGTGATCACCGCCGGCGGCGCTTCGGTGGGCGACAAGGACTATCTGCCGGCAACCGCCGAAGCGCTCGGCGTTCGCCGCGTGTTCTGGAAAGTGGCGCAGAAGCCGGCCAAGCCGATGTTCTTCGGCGTTCGCGAAACGCCGGATGCTGCCGCAGGCAGCGGCACCCGCCAGACCGTGATGCTGGCGCTGCCCGGCAACCCGGGCGCGGTGCTGATCGGCATGGTGCTGCACGCACGGCTCGTCATCAGCCACCTGGAAGGTCAGGCGAACCCGGACCTCGGCTGGTCAACCGCCGTGCTCGCCGAGCCGGTCGAACGCGACAGCGAACGCGCCCGCCTGATCCGCATGGCGCTGAGCCACGATGCCGGCGGCGTCGCCCGGCTGCAGCCGCTGCCGAATCAGGACTCCCACATGCTCAGCAACCTCGGCCGCGCCGACGTGCTGGTGTGGGTCGAGGCAGGCGCCGGCATCGTCGACGCCGGCACCGTGCTGCGCTGGATTGCGTTGCCGGCCTGAACCGCTCGCGCTCAGACAGCGCCTTTCAGAATCCCCTTCGCCAGACTCCAGCGATGCACCTCGCTTGGGCCGTCGTAGATCCGAAATCCCCGAGCGTCGGCGAAGATGCGGGCGACGATGGTTTCGCCGGTCACGCCACGGCCGCCGAGGATTTGCGCCGAGCGGTCGATGACGCGCCAGATCGCTTCCGAGCAGATCACTTTCGCGCGGCTCGATTCGGCCTTGCCGGCGTGTCCCTGGTCGAGCACCCATGCGCAGTGGGCGATCGCGAGGCGGCTGGTGTGCAGGTCCATGTCGTTGTCGGCGAGCATGAAGCCGACGCCTTCGTGGCTGCCGAGCGTCTTGCCGAAGGCCTGTCGGCTGCGGGCGTAGTCGGTGGCGATGTCATGCGCGCGGCGGGCCTGGCCGAGCCAGCGCATGCAGTGGGTCAGGCGGGCGGGTGCGAGGCGCACCTGGGCGTAGCGGAAACCCTGCCCGGCTTCGCCGAGCACGTCGTCGACCGGAATCCGCAGGTTCTCGAAGCGCACCACGGCGTGGCCGCCGGTGAAGCAGCGGTCGAGCGCGTCCATCTGGCGTTCGAGGACGATGCCGTCGCGGTCCATGTCGGTCAGCAGCATCGTGGCGCTGCCGTCTTCCATGCGCGCCATGATGATTGCGAAGGCCGCGCCATGGGCGCCGGTGATGAACCACTTGGTGCCGTTGACGACGTAGTGATCGCCGTCGCGCACGGCGGTTGTCATCAGCATCGATGGATCGGCGCCCGCGCCCGGCGCCGGTTCGGTCATGCAGAAGCACGATCGCGTGCGGCCGGCGACCAGCGGCGCCAGCCAGCGCGCCTTCTGGGCTTCGGTGGCGACGATTTCCATCAGGTGGATGTTGCCTTCGTCCGGTGCGGCGATGTTCATCGCGATCGGCCCGAGGGTCGAGTAACCGGCTTCCTCGAACACGACGGCTTTCTCGGCATGGCTCAGGCCCAGGCCTCCGAGTTCGCGCGAGGCGTGCGGTGTCAGCAGGCCGGCGCGGCGCGCTTTCGCGGTCAGTTCGTCGCGCAGGCCATCGGTCGGGCCATGCGCGGTGACGCGGCCGTCGGTCTCGTAAGCGATGACTTCATCGCGAATGAAGGCGCGGACGCGCAACTTCAGGTCTTCGAGTTCGGGGGCAAGGCTGAAATCCAAGGGAGCGGGTCCGGTCGGCGGTAAGTGCGCGAAGCGTAACGGTTCGTAACGGCGCGGTCAGCGCGCCGCGTCGTTCAGTCATCGCTCAGCTTGCCCCCGCCAATCTGGCGCCGCTCGCAGCGCTGCCCCCGCAGCCTGCGAGCACCGGCGATCCGTCCCGGATCGGCCGCTGCCCCCTCACTGCACCCACATGAGCCATCCCATGAAGAAACTCCTGACCGCCCTGGTTCTCGTCGCGCCGGCCGCTGCCTTCGCCGATCCCGGCCACCGCGGCGGCCACGCACCGCGCCACGACGATACCGTCGACATCTCCGGCTACGCCGGTGGCAGCTTCCTGAGCATCGATGACGGCGTCGACAAGGTCGATCCGGACGGCAGCGACGTCGGCGTGCGCGCCAAGGTCTTCCTCGGCAGCGGCCTGTTCCTCGGCGGCGAGTACACCTATTCGGATACCGAAACGACTTTTGCCGGATCCAAGGCGCGTTATCAGGTCGACGAGTACCGCCTCGGCGGCGGCGTGCTGCTGCCGGTGTCGCCGTACTTCAAGCTCGGCGGCTACGGTCACTACGTCAATCAGCAGGTGCAGCTCGATTTCCAGGGCTTCGGCTTCCAGCAGGAAGCCGACGGTTATGACGTCGGCGTGCTGGCGCAGTTCGATGCCTCGCGCCGCCTGCAGGCCTATGGCCGCGTCGGCTACATCAGCCTGGAGCCGCAGGACAGCAACGGCAATGGCAGCGGCTCGCGCCTCGATGGCGTCGATCTGCTGATCGGCGCCAGCTACAGCCTGACGCGGAATCTGGCGCTGTTCGGCGAGTACCGCTACACGCAGCTCGACGACGACAGCACCTCGACCGATCTGTCCGCCGTGCGCGGTGGCGTGCGCCTGCGCTTCTGAGGCTTGCTGCGAGGATGGCGGTTGCCGTGACCTGCATGCCGGGTCGTTCGGCGACCGCCATCCGCCGTACACTCTCGCGCCCGTCCCCATTCCCGACTCCGCGCGACCATGACCACCCTGAACCTGCTGAACGAACGCCACCCGACCGACACGCTGTGGACCTCCGGCGCCGTCGCGCCCGAACAGTTCGAAGCCCTCGCTGCCGCAGGCGTGAAACGCGTCATCAACCTGCGGCCGCGCGCCGAGCAGGGCGAGTTCGATGAAGCCGCCACCGCCAGTGCCTGCGGCATGGCCTACGCCAATCTGCCGATTGCCGGCCCGCATGAGCTGACCCTCGACAACGTCAAGGCCTTCGATGCCCTGCTGGCCGAAACCGGCGACGAAGGCACCATCGTCCATTGCGCGAGCAACAACCGCGTTGGCGCGCTGTTCGCGCTGCGTGCGGCATGGATCCACGGCGCTTCGGCCGAAGATGCCCTTGCCATCGGCCGTGCCCACGGTCTGGCGGCGATGGAAGCGGCGGTCGCCGCGCTGCTGGCGCAGGGTCCGGCCTGACGCCGAACCGCTGATCGTCCAATTCCGCCGTTGCGGAAGCCGGCCGTGAGCAGCACCGCCTCGTCATCGGGCGCATCGGCGACCACCCGCAGGCCGCGGGTGCTGTCGCTGATTCCGCCGATGACGCAGCTGAACACGCCGTATCCGTCGACGGCCTACCTGACCGGCTTCCTGCGCCTGCACGGCGTCGAGGCAGTGCAGGACGACCTAGCGCTGAAGCTCGTCCTCGATCTGCTGAGCCGCGATGGCCTCGCCGCGATCCGGCAGCAGATCGACGCAATGCCGGAAGCGGTGATCACCGCGCCGATCGCCTCGTTCATCGAGCAGTACCCGCGCTATGACGCGACGATCGCTCCGGTCATCGCCTTCCTGCAGGGCCGCGATTCCACGCTCGCCCAGCGCATCGTCACCCGGCGCTTCCTGCCCGAAGGCCCGCGCTTTGCCACCCTCGATGTCTATGTCGACGACGACGGCGGCGATCCGCTGGCCTGGGCCTTCGGCGCGCTCGGCCTGGCCGATCGCGCCCGGCATCTGGCGACGCTGTATCTGAACGATCTGGCCGACGTGCTGCGCGATGCCATCGACCCGCGCTTCGAATTCGTCCGCTATGCCGAGAAGCTCGCCGCCAGCCAGCCGAGCTTCGAGCCATTGGCGGCGGCACTCGCCGCGCCGCACAACCTGGTCGATGCACGCCTGCAGGCGCTGACGCTCGAGACCGTGCACCAGCATCAGCCGGACATCGTGCTGATCTCGGTGCCGTTCCCCGGCGCGGTCTACGCCGCGTTCCGCATCGCACAAGCGGTGAAGCGGCACGATGCCCGCATCGTCACCGTGCTGGGGGGTGGCTATGTCAACACCGAACTGCGCGAGCTGGCCGAGCCGCGGGTGTTCGATCACTTCGATTTCGTCACGCTGGATTCCGGCGAACGGCCGCTGCTGGCGCTGCTCGACCATCTGGCCGGCAAGCGCCCGCGTGACGCGCTGAAGCGCACGTTCCTGCGTGACGCCGACGGCCGCGTCGTGAAGTTCGACGGCGCGCCGGAAGCGGACATCCCGTTCGACGAGGTCGGCACGCCGACCTGGGACGGCCTGCCGATCGACCGTTATCTGTCGCTGCTCGACATGCTGAACCCGATGCACCGCCTGTGGAGCGACGGCCGCTGGAACAAGCTGACGGTCGCGCACGGCTGCTACTGGAAGAAGTGCAGCTTCTGCGATGTATCGCTGGACTACATCTCGCGCTACGACGCCGCAAGCGCGACGACGCTGGTCGACCGGATCGAGGCGATCATTGCCGAAACCGGTCAGACCGGCTTCCATTTCGTTGACGAGGCCGCGCCGCCGAAAGTGCTGAAGGCGCTGGCGCAGGAACTGATCCGGCGCGGCGTGTCGATCTCGTGGTGGGGCAACATCCGCTTCGAGAAATCATTCAACCCGGCGTTGTGCCAGCTGCTCGCCGACAGCGGCTGCATCGCGATTTCAGGCGGGCTGGAAGTGGCATCGGACCGGCTGCTGGAGCTGATGAAGAAGGGCGTGTCGGTCGCCCAGGTCGCCCGCGTCACGCAGGCGTTCAGCGAGGCCGGCATCCTCGTCCACGCCTACCTCATGTACGGCTTCCCGACGCAGACCGTGCAGGACACGGTCGATGCGCTGGAATACGTGCGGCAGCTGTTCGAGGAAGGCTGTCTGCAGTCCGGCTACTTCCACCGCTTCACCTGCACCGTGCATTCGCCGGTCGGCCTGAATCCGGACGAATACGGCGTGCGGCTCGACCCGCCGCCATTTGCCGGCTTCGCCAAGAACGACATCAACTTCATCGATCCGACCGGCGTCGACCACGACGCGCTCGGCGTCAGCCTGAACAAGGCGCTGTACAACTATATGCACGGCATCGGGCTCGATACCGACGTGCGGCGCTGGTTTCTCACGCCGGTGCCGAAGCCGCGCGTGCCGAAACGCTTCATCGAATCGGCACTCGCGGCGCGCTAGCGCCGGCTCAGGCCGCGCGCGGCAGTTCGACCGCGATGGGCGTGATCGCCGGCGCGGCGATGCGGAACTCGCCGAACACGACGCGCACGTTGTCGACGGTGATCGCCGCTTCCGACATCGCGGCTGACGACAGCCCTTCGCGCAGCAGACGTTCGCGGGCCGTGGCGGCATCGCGGCCGGCGACGAGCGCATCGGTGAACTCGGCCAGCGCCTTCAGACGTGGCGTCTGCAGCACCGGCACCGGCAATGTCGGAACACCGGGGATCGCCGGAATCCGGCTCTGGACCACTGCCTGCTCGGCGGACGCCAGCTGTGAATCGCGACCGAACAGGCCGCGGCTGCGGAACAGGTCCGCGAGCATGGCGCGCGGCAGGCCGGTGATGCCGAGGATGTTGCTGCGGGTTTCGGTAACGGAACGGGGGGTGGACATGGCGCGGACTCCGGTGGCGACGCCGCAGCGGTGCGGCGTTTCATGGCGCACACGATGCTCTTTGCCACAACGCACGAGAAGCCCAAACAACTGCATCCTGATTTTGCGTTTTTGCAAATCTGCGCGACACTGCCGGGCATGGACTGGGACGATCTCCGCTATGTGCTCGCCATCGCCCGCGCCGGCGGCCTGAATGGCGCGGCGCGCGCGCTGGACGTCAACCCGTCAAGCGTCTACCGCCGGCTCGAGGCCCTCGAAGCGGCGATGGAAACGCGGCTGTTCGAGCGCCTGCGGGCCGGCTATCGCCTGACGCCGAGCGGCGAAGCACTGGCCGAAGCGGCCGAGCGCATGGAACGCGAGGCGCTGGCGGTCGAGAACCGGATCAAGGGCACGGACGTGCGACTCGAAGGCCACCTGCGCGTCAGCACCAGCGATGCCGTCTCGCTGCATCTGCTGCCGCGCTGGCTGGCCGAATTTCGCGACACCTACCCGGGCCTGACGCTGGACATCGCCTCGACCATCCAGATCGTCGATCTGTCGAAGCGCGAGGCCGATGTCGTCATCCGCGGCACCGCGAAGCCACCGGATCATCTGGTCGGCCGGCGCTGCGGGCCGATCCACTTCGCGGCCTACGCCAGCAAGCGCTATCTCGACAAGGCCGGGCGCGGCCGACCGCTGGCCGACTACGACTGGCTGGGGTTCGACGGCCCGATGCTGCGCGTGCAGCAGGCGAAATGGGTGGCCGAGCGCGTGCCCGAGGCCCGGGTGCGGCTGCGCTACGACAACTTCGCGCCGATCCGGCTGGCGGCGTCGTCCGGCCTGGGCTGCGCGGCACTGCCTTGCTTCGCCTGCGAGGACGATCCCGCGCTCGAACGGCTGCCGGAGACGCTGACCCCGACTGATTTCCACCTGTGGGTGCTGACCCACCCGGACCTGCGCAAGAGCGCCCGGGTGCGGGCGTTCCTGCAGTTCTTCGGCACGCGGCTGGCCGCGCTCGACCCGGGGCTGATGATCGGCATGCCGGCCTGAGGGCTCGGCGCGCGTGACTCAGCGTTCGCGGATCAGCACGAACGGCAGCCGCAGCAGGCCGCTGCCGCGCGTCAGCCGCCAGTCGGTTCGCGCCATGCCGAGCCAGACTTCCGCCGCTTCGCCATCCGTGGGCAGTCGACGCAGCTCGTCGACCACCGCCGGCCACGGGAAGCGCGCGGCGCGGTCGTAGCCGACGCGGGCGACAGGGCGTCCATCGGCCGGTGACGGCGCGATCGACAACTGCATCGGCAGCTTTTCGCGCGGTGCGCCGCCCGCCGCCGACTGCAGCAGGTTGACGCCGCTGCCATCCGCCCGAAAGCGCTTGCCATGCCAGCGCGGCAGGCCGCCGAGCGTCAGGCCGAACCTCGCCAGCGCCCGGAACCATGCCGGCCCGAGCAGCACCGCGCGGTAATCGCCGACCGGCAGCGCAGCCGGTGCCGCAAGCTGCGCGTGCAGGCGGCGCGCGGCAAGCAGGCCCAGCGCATCCGGTGCCGTGCCGGTCACGGGTTCGCGGGCGCCGTCGGCCATGGGATCAGGCGGCCGCCGGCGCCGCGGGATCGCCGACGACCGCGGTCTCGATCTCGAAACGGCCGTTCAGCGCCTTGTGGATCGGGCACTTGTTGGCGATGCCGGTGAGGTAGGACTTCTGTTCGTCGGTCAGCGCGCCGACGAATTCCAGCGTGCGGCTCAGGCGATAGACACCATCGGCCTCGACGTGGCGGATCGTCACCTTCAGATCATCGAGCGGAATCTGCTTGCGCCGCGCGACCATGGTCACGGTCAGCGCGGTGCAGGCGCCGAGCGCGGCATCGAGCAGATCATGCGGGTCCGGGCCGGCGTCGTCGCCCCCCTGCACGGCGGGCACGTCGGCGAGGAACTGATTGACGCCAGCGGTGATGACCTGCAGCAGGTTGCCTTCTGCGGCCTTCTGCACCTTGATTTCGGGACTGCTCATGCGGGCTTCTCCGGGGATGACAGCCAGTGTTCGAGTGCGGCCAGCCGTTCCGGCGTGCCGACGTCGATCCAAGTACCACGATGCAGCTCAGCGCCGACGCGGCCGCGGATCGCGGCGTCGCGCAGCAGCGGCGCCAGCGGAAACGCGCCGGCGGTGGCCTCGGCAAACAGCTCGGGCCGCAGGACCGACAGGCCGCTGAAGGTGAAACTTTCGGCGCAGGCGGTCAGCAGCCGGCCGTTGGCCGGGTCGCCCCCCGGACCTTCGATCAGGCCGAAATCGCCGCGCACGTTGTGCGGCGGATTCGGCACGAGCACCAGATGCGCGAGATCGTTCAGCGGCAGCGCGGCGGCACGGGCCACCAGTGCCGCGAGCGGGACATCGCTCCAGACATCGCCGTTGACCAGCAGGAACGGTGCGGTGCCGAGCAGCGGCAGCGCCCGGTGAATGCCGCCACCGGTTTCCAGCGCTGGCCAGCCTTCGTCGGAGTACGCGATTGACACGCCAAACCCTGCGCCATCGCCCAGATGATCGCGCAGCACGTCGCCGAGCCAGCCGAGATTGATCACCAGATCGGTCACGCCAGCCGCCTTCAGCGCCAGAATGTGATGCTCGATCAATGGCTTGCCGGCGACCGGGATCAGCGGCTTGGGGATGCGATCGGTCAGCGGCCGCATCCGTTCGCCGCGACCGGCCGCGAGGATCATCGCTTTCATCGAAGGGTTCCCTGCGCCGGTCGCATGACGGCAAGGCTCGCCCCCACGCTCGCTGCGCTCACGCCGCCGCAGCCTTGCCGTCCGGCCGCGAGGATCATCGCTTTCATCGAAGGGTTTCCTGCGCCGGTCGCATGACGGCAAGGCTCGCCCCAACGCTCGCTGCGCTCGCGCCGCCGCAGCCTTGCCGTCCGGCCGCGAGGATCATCGCTTTCATCGAAGGGTTTCCTGCGCCGGTCGCATGACGGCAAGGCTCGCCCCCACGCTCGCTGCGCTCACGCCGCCGCAGACTTGCCGTCCGGCCGCGAGGATCATCGCTTTCATCGCGCGCTGATCCGATGGCGTTGATCGCTCAAGCGACCACCGGCGCCATCGCCACCACCGGCAGCACGTGGCGTTCGAACAGGGCGGCGAGCGGCGCGAGCTCCGGGTAGCGGGTGGCCACGTCCATCACGTAGCGGACGAAGCGCGGCGTGTCGGCGAGGTACTTCGGCTTGCCGTCGCGGTAGTTGATGCGGGCGAAGATGCCGAGCACCTTCAGATGGCGCTGCAGGCCGATCCAGTCGGCATCGCGACGGAACGCGGCGTAATCCGTCGGCAGCGGCAGCCCGGCAGCGAGGCCTTCCGTGTGGTACTGGCGCAGCCAGCCATCGACACGGACTTCCGGCCAGCTCAGGAAGGCGTCCTTGAACAGGCAGATCGGGTCGTAGGCGATCGGGCCGAATACGGCGTCCTGATAGTCGAGCACGCCGGGATTCGGTCCCGACGCAGCGATCATCAGGTTGCGCGGCATGTAGTCGCGATGGACGTAGACCTTGGCCTGCGCCAACGCCGCGTCGATCAAGGTGGCGCAGACGCCCTGCCAGGCGGCGAGGTCGTCACCGGCGAGGCTCAGGTTCAGGTGACGCGCGAGATACCAGTCCGGGAACAGCGCCAGCTCGCGCGTCAGCAGCGCGTGGTCGTAGGCCGGCAGCACGCCGGGCTGCGAGGCCTGCTGCCAGCGGATCAGCGCGGTGATCGCCGGCGCGAACAGGGCATCGGCGTTGTCGGCGGTGATGACGTCGAGATAGGTCTGGTGCCCGAGATCGGACAGCAGCAGGAAGCCCTGCGTCAGGTCTTCCGCGTGCACGGCCGGCACGTGGACGCCGGCGCGGCGCAGCAGATCGCCAACGGCGAGGAACGGCCGGCAGTCTTCGAGCGCCGGCGGCGCGTCCATCACGATCCAGCTGCGCGCGCCGTCCCGCACCCGGAAGTAACGCCGGAAGCTGGCATCGGCGGAGGCCGGCGCGAAGCCGGCATCGTGCAGGCCCAGCTGGACGAACGCCCAGTCGCGAGCCGTGATGGCGCGGGCGTCAAGTGCAGTCGAAGCGGAGGCAGCAGGTTCGGAACCGGTCACGGGCAAGGGCGGGACTCTCGAGGCAGGCGCATAGCGTAAGAGCGGCCCGCGGCATTTGCACCGGCTGTGAGCGATACCCATACTTCGAGCACTGACCACGGTGCCCGTCTCCTTGCGATTGTCCACCTCCAAACTGCTGCGCCTGAGCGCGGTGCTGTCGATTGCGTTCAGCGGCCTGGCTCGGGCGGAGCCGGCATCCTGCCCGCAGCTCGATTTCACCAACGAGCTGCCGCCGATCCCGTCGGACCCGAAGCTGGTGCTGACGGCCGACGATGCCGATTTGAGCGAAGGCGGCCTGTCGACCCTGACCGGCTCGGTCCGGATCAGTCAGGATGGCCGCGAATTCGCCGCCGAAGAGGTCAACTACAGCGAAGTCGAGCGCCGCGTGCGCACCGATTCGCAGACGCTGTTCCGCGATTCGCGCTACGCCATCCGCAGCGCCAAGACCGACTACGACCTCGACATCGGCAGCGGCGTGTTTCTCGACAACGACTTCACCCTTCGCACCATCGGCGGTCGCGGCGAAGCGAAGCGCATCAGCATCGAGGAAGGCGGCAAGGCGCGGCTCGACGACGTCCGCTTCACCACCTGCGCGCCGGGCAACGAGGCCTGGACGATCTCGGCATCGAGCATCTCGCTCGACGAGGACAGCGGCCGCGGCACGGCGACCAATGCGCTGCTGAAGTTCCAGCACGTGCCGCTGTTCTATCTGCCGTGGTTCCAGTTCCCGATCGACGGCCTGCGCCATTCCGGTTTCCTGTTTCCGATCGTCGGCAACAACGAGACCAACGGCTTCGACATCCGCTGGCCGGTCTACCTGAACCTCGGCCCGAACTACGACGTGACGCTGATCCCGCGCTATCTGTCGGAGCGCGGCGAGCAGATCGGCGGGCAAGCGCGCTACCTGCTGAAGGGCAACGAAGGCAGCCTGTTCGGCGAATTCCTGCCGAGCGACGACCGTCTGAACGGCGACAGCCGCGCCTATCTCGACTACCAGCACGTCGGCGTGCTGGCGCCGAACGTGGGGCTGGAAGCGAAGTACGGCTATGTCAGTGATCGCAACTACTTCGGCACCTTCGGCGGCGGCGTCGACCTCACGTCCACGCCGTATCTCGAACGCGGGGCGAAGCTGACCTATCAGGCACCGACGGTGTTCCGCGTCGAAGCGCTGGTGCAGGACTACCAGACGCTGACCAGCAGCCAGACGCTGACCAGCACGCTCGGCGCCGATCTGAACCTGTACAAGCGGCTGCCGCAGATCCGGGTCGACGCGCTGACCAAGAACAGCGTGCTCGACACCCGGGCCGGCTTTGTCGGCGAGTTCACCAACTTCGCGCGCGCCGGCTCGGTGGAAGGCCAGCGGATCATCGCGCAGCCGTACCTGCGCTGGGAGAAGGACCAGCTCGCCTGGTACGCCAATGCCCAGACCGAGCTGTCGTACACCGCCTACAACCTGCGCAATGTCGGCGCCGGCCTGCCCGATGCGCCGCGCCGCACCTTGCCGCTGTTCAGCGCCGAAGGTGGCCTGCGCTTCGAGCGCCTGACCGGCAGCGGCAACCTGCAGACACTGGAACCGCGCTTGTTCTATCTGTACGTGCCGTTCCGCGATCAGCAGGACCTGCCGCTGTTCGATACCGGCCAGCCGGATTTCGACTTCCCGCAGCTGTTCGCCCGCAACCGCTATTCCGGCTTCGACCGCGTGTCCGACGCCAACCGCATCACCACCGCGCTGACCTCGCGACTGATCGAGTCCGATTCCGGCATTTCGCGGCTCAGCGCTACCGTCGGCCACATCTACAACTTCCGGGGTCCGCGAGTCGATCTGCCGGGCTTTTCGAGCCCGAGCGAAGGCGGTTCGGACTACCTCGCGAACCTCGAGTACCAGCTCAACACGCGCTGGTCGGCGACGGCGACCGCGCAGGTGTCATCGAACCTCGACCAGGTCATCCGCAGCGCGGTCGCCCTGCACTACCGCGAGCCGCAGGCCGTCACCAGCGGCCGGCGCTTCGATCTGGCCTACCGCTACCGGCGCGGCCTGCTGGAACAGGCCGATGCCAGCTTCTCGTCGCCGATCACCGATGCCTGGCGACTGGCGGCGCGCCTGCGCTACAGCCTTCGCGAATCGACGGCACTCGAATCGTTTGCCGGGGTCGAATACCAGACCTGCTGCTGGGCCGTGAGCGCCACGTACCGGCGCTATCTGGTCGGCGGCATCGAGCGCTTCAACAACGGCTTCTATCTCCAGCTCGAGCTGAAAGGCCTGACCCGCATCGGCAACGGCTTCGAACGGCTGTTGCCGGCCGATGATGATGCCGTGGGCGACAAGCGCAGCTACAACGGGCGCTGAGCCCGGCGCCACGCTCGATCAAGCTGCGGAATCGGCCCGGAAAGGGCCGTTGCCGTGCGTGATAATCTTTCGCTCCCCCGCGTTTCACCGGATGCTTTCGTGCCGAACATGCTGCCCAAGTCCCTTCAGTCGCTCGCTGCCCTGCTCGCCGGTTCCCTGATCGCCGCCTCGGTCACCGCGGCCGAGCCGCTGGATCGCATCATCGCCGTGGTCAATGACGGCGTGGTGCTGCAGAGCGAGATGGACCGCTCGATCAAGATCGCCGAAGGCCAGCTGCGCGAGCGCAACATCGCCCGGCCGCCGGAATCGGTGCTGCAGACGCAGGTGCTGGAACGCCTGATCCTGACGCGCCTGCAGACCCAGCGGGCCGCCGAAGCCGGCATCCGCATCGATGACCGCGAGCTGAATGAAGTGCTGACCGCCGTCGCCGCGCAGAACAAGCTGTCGCTGCAGCAGTTCATCGATGTGATCAAGAAGGACGGCCTCGACTACGCCTCGATCCGCGAACAGATTCGCGACGAAGTGCTGAGCCAGCGCGTGCGTCAGAAGGAAGTCGGGTCGCGCGTGCTGGTCACCGAGCAGGACGTCGACCTCGCGCTGACCAATGCCACCGCCGAGGATGAGACCGAATATCGTCTCGCCCACATCCTGGTGTCGGTGCCGGACGGCGCCTCCAGCGAAATCCGCGAGGCGGCGCGAACCAAGGCCCGTCGCCTGCTCGAACAGGCCCGCAAGGGCGAGGATTTCAGCCAGCTCGCAATTGCCAACTCCGATGGCCAGCAGGCGCTGCAGGGCGGCGATCTCGACTGGCGCAAGAACGACAACCTGCCGACCGCTTTCGCGGCCGTGGCCCCGAAGCTCAAGGTGGGCGACGTCGCCGACATCATCGAATCCGGCAGCGGCTACAACATCATCAAGCTGACCGACAAGCGTGAAGGCGGCGAACGCACGACCGTCAGCGAAACCAAGGCCCAGCACATCCTGCTGATGCCGAACGCGATCCGCGACGAGGACGCCACCCGCGCCCAGATCCGCGAACTGCGCGAGCGCATCGAGAAGGGCGAAGACTTTGCGGCGCTGGCGAAGAAGTTCTCCGACGATCCGGGTTCTAAGAACGGCGGCGGCGACCTCGGCTGGCAGCCGCCGGGCGTGTTCGCGCCGGAATTCCAGAAGGCTCTGGACGAGCTGAAGCCGAACGAAATCAGCGCGCCGTTCCGCACCCAGTTCGGCTGGCACATCGCCAAGGTCAACGAGCGTCGCGACCGTGACGCCACGGCCGAAGCCCGTCGCGGCCGCGCCCGGCAGGCGATTTCGCAGCGCAAGGAAGCGGAAGAGTACGAAACCTGGGTGCGCCGCCTGCGCGAAGATGCCTACGTCGAGTACCGCATGACGCCCACGGCGCTGGACGACGCGGCAGCCGCGAAGCCGGCCGGCTAGGCCGGCGTGATGCCGGAGGTTCCGCTGCCGCGGCTGCTGCTGACACCCGGCGAACCGGCCGGCATTGGCCCCGATCTCGCGATCCGGATCGCGCAGCAGCCGATTGCCGCGCAGCTTGCGGTGATCGCCGATCCGGACCTGCTGCGGGCGCGCGCGGAACGGCTTGGCCTGCCCCTGCAGCTGATTCCGGCCAGCCCGGCGGCACATCGTGCCGGGACCTTGCAGATCCACCCGGTGGAGCTCGCCGCGCCCGTCAATCCGGGCTTCCTCGACCCCGCCAACGCCGGCTACGTGCTGCACACCTTGCGAGTCGCCGCCCGCGCCTGCCTCGCAGGCGAGGCCGATGCAATGGTCACCGCCCCGGTGCACAAGGGCGTGATCAACGATGCCGGCGTGCCGTTCAGCGGCCACACCGAATTCCTCGCCGAGCTGTGCGGCACGCCACTGCCGGTGATGCTGCTGGCGACCGAGCACCTGCGCGTGGCGCTGGCAACCACGCACCTTCCGCTGCGCGCCGTGCCCGATGCGATCACCCGTGCCGGCCTCACCGCCGTGCTGCGTGTGCTGCACGCGGATCTCGTCGCCAAGTTCGGCATCGCCCGGCCACGCATCCTCGTCTGCGGGCTGAATCCGCATGCCGGCGAAGGCGGACATCTGGGGCGGGAGGAGATCGACACGATCATTCCGACGCTGGATGTGCTGCGCGCCGAAGGTCTGGATCTGGTTGGCCCACTGCCGGCCGACACGCTGTTCACGCCGCGCCAGCTGGCTGGCGCCGACGCCGTGCTGGCGATGTATCACGATCAGGGGTTGCCTGTGCTCAAGCACGCCGGCTTCGGCGAAGCGGTCAACATCACGCTCGGCCTGCCGATCATCCGCACCTCCGTCGACCATGGCACAGCGCTCGACCTCGCCGGCACCGGCCGCGCCGATGCCGGCAGCCTGAGTGCTGCGATCGGCGCAGCCCTGCAGCTCGTGGCCCGTCGGAGCGCGCGCGCATGAGCGGCGCCAAGAAGCGCTTCGGCCAGCATTTCCTGCACGATCCGTACGTGCTCGACCGAATCGTTCGCACGGTCAACCCGCAGCCGGCCGATGCCTTGATCGAGATCGGCCCCGGTCGCGGTGCACTGACCCGGCTGCTGATCGCGAAGCTGGACCGGCTGCGCGTGATCGAGATCGACCGCGACGTGATCGCGCCGCTGCGCGCGGCCTGCGGCGATTCGCCGAAGCTCGAGATCCATCTCGAAGACGCGCTGAATGTCGACTTCGCGCAGTTCATCGCCGATCGCCCGCTGCGTCTGGTCGGCAACCTGCCGTACAACATCTCCACGCCGCTGCTGTTCCATCTGCTGCGCTATGTCGGCTCGGTGCGCGACATGCACTTCATGCTGCAGAAGGAAGTGGTCGACCGCATGTGCGCCGAGCCCGGCAGCGACGATTACGGCCGGCTGACCGTCACCCTCGCCGCGCGTGCCGACTGCGTCAGCCTGTTCGACGTCGGCCCGGGTGCCTTCAATCCGCCGCCGAAGGTCGACTCCGCCGTGGTCCGGCTGACGCCACGACCCGCGCCGTTCCCGCTGACCGACCTTGCGGCCTATGACCGCATCGTCACCGCCGCCTTCGGCCAGCG
Source organism: Nevskia sp. (assembly GCF_021732705.1). GTDB lineage: Bacteria > Pseudomonadota > Gammaproteobacteria > Nevskiales > Nevskiaceae > Nevskia. Next base: position 26,771 of record NZ_JAKFUM010000014.1, read on the forward strand.
GCGCAAGACCTTGTCGAACGGGCTCAAGGGCCTGCTGACGACGGCACAGATCGCCGCGGTCGACATTGATCCCGGCATCCGGGCCGAACAACTCGCACCGCAAGCCTTTGCCCGGCTGTCCGAAGCCTGGAGCGCCGCGCGCGGCGCGGCCACCTGAGCCGAATCCGGCAATCGCGCCGCATCAGCCGTCTTGTCGGCACGCGCTCCGGTCGATCCACAGCTCACAAAAAAAGGGCTAAGTGCAAAAAATGGTTGAACTGCTCTTCCTGGGTAGCCTAGGGTCAATGCTCCGTTCCGTGCAAGAGGTGGTTGACAGCCTCATTCCAACTGCTAAGCTCTTTTGTGCAAAAAGCGGTTGGAGATTGAAATGGCAGAAGGGAATGGCTCGGGCGCTTCGTTAGCGGACTTCATCTGGAAGAACGCCGAGGACCTGTGGGGGGATTTCAAGCACACGGACTTCGGCAAGGTCATCCTGCCGTTCACGCTGCTGCGCCGGCTTGAATGCGTGCTGGAGAAAACCCGTAAAGAGGTCGAGGCCGCTCACGAGGCGCATCGGGACAGTGGCATCGACCTGGACCTGATTCTCCGTCAGATGGCGGGCTACCCGTTCTACAACACCTCCGGCTACACGCTGGAAACGCTGGGAAGTACGAAGACTCGCCAGAACCTCCAAGACTACGTGGCGAAGTTCTCGGACAACGCTCGTGTCATCTTCGAGCAGTTCGACTTCACCAATACCGTCATCCGTCTCGACAAGGCAGGCTTGCTCTACAAGATCTGCAAGAACTTCGCGGGCGTGGACCTGCACCCGGACGCCGTGCCGGACCGAGTGATGAGCAACCTCTACGAACACTTGATCCGTCGCTTTGGCGCCGAAGTGAACGAAGGGGCCGAAGACTTCATGACGCCCCGTGACGTGGTACATCTCGCCACCACGCTGCTTCTCGACCCGGACGATGCTTTGTTCGAGGCGAACCCCGGCCTCATCCGCACACTGTACGACCCTACCTGCGGTACCGGCGGGTTCCTCTCCGACGCGATGAGCCATGTCGCCGACTACGGCAACCGATTCAAGGTGCCGCCGGTGCTGGTGCCCTACGGGCAAGAACTGGAACCGGAAACCCACGCGGTCTGCCTCGCCGGCATGCTTTTACGCACGATTGAAACAGATCGCAGCCGCGACCTCTCCAAGAACATCGCCGGCCCGTTCAGCACGCTCTCCCGGGATGCATTTGCCGGCGAGAGGTTCCACTACTGCCTGGCCAATCCGCCCTTTGGCAAGAAGTGGGAGAAAGACCAGAAAGCGGTCGAGGACGAGCACGAGGAGAAGAAGTTCGACGGACGCTTCGGCCCCGGCTTGCCGCGAATCAATGACGGCTCGATGCTTTTCCTGATGCACCTCGCCAGCAAGCTGGAGCTGCCCGCGAAGGGCGGCGGTCGAGCTGCAATCGTGCTGTCCGGTTCGCCCCTCTTCAACGGTGGCGCCGGCTCGGGCGAGTCTGAAATCCGGCGCTGGCTGCTGGAAAACGATCTGGTGGAGGCCATCGTCGCCCTGCCAACGGAAATCTTCTTCCGCACCGGCATCGGTACTTACCTGTGGCTGCTGTCGAACAAGAAGCCAAAGCACCGCCGCCACAAGGTGCAGCTCATCAACGCTACCGGCCTGTGGACCTCGATCAAGAACGAGGGCAACAAGCGCCGCAAGATCGGGGATGAGCAGCAGCGCCAGATCGCGGACCTCTACGCGGCAGCCGAAACCAACGAACTCAGCCGAATGCTGAATTACCGCAGCTTCGGCTATCGGCGTATCCGGGTGCTGCGTCCGCTTCGGATGCGCCTGCACGTCGACCGCGAGAGCTTGGCCCGGCTGCGCGAGGACAAGGCCTGGGCCAAGCTCACACCCGAACAGCAGTCGGGCTGGAAGATGGCGCTGGCCGCACACATCGGCGAAGTCCAGCCGGTGGACTGGGCCGAAGCCTTCGTCACAGAGGCGACGCGCGGGGATGCCACGTTGGGCAAAGTCGGCAAGCCTTTCCTCAAGGCGCTGGTTAATGCGCTCGGCGTTCGCGACCCAGACGGCGAGCCGGTCAACGATACGGATGGCAACCTTGTCGCCGACAGCGATCTGACCGACTACGAGAACGTACCGCTGACGGAAGACGTGCGCGATTACCTCGCCCGCGAGGTGCTGCCGCATGTCCCCGATGCTTGGCTCGACGCGAGCTTCCGCGACGAGCAGGACAAGGAAATTGGCCGTGTCGGTTACGAGATCAACTTCAACCGCTACTTCTACAAATACGTGCCGCCTCGCAAGCTCGCGGACATCGATGCCGAGCTGAAGCAGGTTGAAGCCGAGATCGCTGCTCTGCTGGGCGAAGTGACTGAGTAAGAAACGGAGCATTCATGGCCGCCACGAACTTTAAGACCGAGAACAATACATTCAGGAAGCTGATCGGAAATGGTCTGACGTACCGCATTCCTCGATTCCAGCGCGACTACAGCTGGACCAACGAAGAATGGGAAGACCTATGGACGGACCTCTTGGGAACGCTCAAGGCGGACGGTGAGAGCGCTCACTACATGGGTTATCTCGTTTTGCAGTCTGCCGATGACAAAACCTTTGACGTCATCGATGGCCAGCAACGGCTCACAACCATCAGCATCATCGTTCTAGCCGTGCTCAAGAACATCCAGCGGTTGATCGACGCCGGCAACGATGCAGACCAGAACAAGCGGCGCGTGGACCAGATTCGCCAGACCTATGTCGGCTATCTGGACCCAGTCACACTGGTCGCACGGCCAAAACTGACGCTCAACCGCAACAACAACAACTATTTCCAAACCTACCTCGTGCCGATGGGGCACCTTCCGCAGCGTGGCTTTCGTGCTTCCGAGCACCAGCTGCGCAAGGCTTTCGAGTGGTTCGATAGGCAGGTGGCGTCTTACCTGAAAGCCAGCACAGGCGACGAGGGCATGCGCTTGGCCAAGCTGATCGAAGACGTCAGTGACCGCTTGTTCTTCACGGTGATCACCGTCACAGATGAGCTGAACGCGTACAAGGTCTTCGAGACGCTCAACGCCCGAGGCGTGCGCCTCTCAGCGACCGACCTGCTCAAGAACTACCTGTTCTCCGTGCTCGACCGTGGTGGTGAGACCGACCACGAGCTACGAAATCTCGAGGATCGATGGGAGGCCATCGTCGGCCGGCTCCAGTCGGAGAACTTCCCGGACTTCCTGCGTGTGCACTGGAACAGTCGCCGCAGCTTTGCCCGTCAGGCTGACCTGTTCAAGACGATCCGGGCGCAGGTCACCTCATCCGAGACAGTGTTCCAGTTGCTGCGCGACATGGAAGAAGACCTCGATACCTACCTGGCATTGTCCTCTCCCGAGGCGTCCGAGTGGCCACAGGAGGACAAGCAGCAGGCCGGCATCCTGAAAACATTCCGGGTGCGGCAACCGTTCCCACTGCTCTTGGCGGCGAAGCGAACGCTGGACGTTCCAGACTTCACTGGGCTCCTGCGTGCCGCGGTGGTGATCTCGATGCGCTTCAATGTCATTGGCTCGTCGAGCACGGCGGAGCAGGAGCGGAAGTACAACGAAGTTGCCGAGCGCGTGGCCAAGAAAGAGCTGAACAAGCTCGGCCCGGTGCTGCAGGCGTTGCGTACCGTCTATCCCGACGATGCCGCGTTCCGAATCGCCTTCGCCGAGAAGTCGATCAAGACTACGGATTCACGCAATAACCGTGTCGTGCGCTTCATCCTGTGCGCGCTCGAAAAGCACTTGTCTGGCCAGGCCCATGACTTTGCCAGCGATGCCTTCAATATCGAGCACATCCTGCCGCAGAACGCGCCGGATGGCTGGGGTGGGTTCGGAAACGATGACGCCGACGCGCTCGTTTACCGGTTGGGCAACATGACCTTGCTTCAATCGGGCGCGAATCGGGATCTGGGTACGGCGGAATACGACCAAAAGCGTGCCGTCTATCAGCAGAGCGGTTTCGCCATCACACAGAAGCTGGGCAACGAGAACGCGGAGTGGAAGCCGGACCGGATCGCCGCCGTGCAGAACTGGATGGCGACGCAAGCCACCGCTGTGTGGCGCATTGCGCAACTGAGCTGAGGCGCGCATGAGTCATTACAAGCCGTACCCGGCCTACAGGGATTCGGGCGTCGAGTGGGTTGGGCGGGTGCCGGATCACTGGGAGATCAAGCCCATTTGCCGATTGGCGTCATGCAACGACGACTCCCTGCCTGAAAATGTGCATCCCGATCAGGTGCTGCGGTACGTTGACATTTCGTCGGTCAATCACACGGACGGCATCACTGACGTGGCGGAGATGCGTTTTGCGGACGCGCCTTCACGGGCCAGGCGCAAAGCCAAAGCTGGCGACGTAGTGATCTCCACGGTTCGGACTTATCTCAAGGCTGTCGCGGCTGTCACCGAAACTCATGCGGACTGTACCTACTCGACCGGATTTGCGGTGCTACGCCCCCGGCTATCCGAGGTTGAGTCTCCATTCCTGAAATGGTTGGCGCTCAATGACCTTGTGATTCAAGCGATTGAGGCTCACTCAGAGGGATTGAGCTATCCAGCGATCAACGCGCCTGAGCTAGTCAAGCTCAAAGCTGTTGTCCCTCCTCGCACCGAACAAACCGCCATCAGCGCGGTCCTGGATCGTGAAACCGCCCGCATCGATGCGCTGATCACGAAGAAGACCCGCTTCATCGAACTGCTGAAGGAAAAGCGCCAGGCGCTCATTACCCACGCCGTCACCAAGGGTCTCGATCCGAACGTGAAGATGAAGGACTCCGGCGTTGAGTGGATTGGGGAGGTGCCGGAGCATTGGGAAATTTCCAAGCTCGCGTATACGACGCGAGAGGCCGGCGGTAAAACTCCCGACACCAAGAATCAAGCGTACTGGGACGGTAACGTCCCGTGGGTGTCACCCAAAGACATGAAGCAATCCGAGATTGTCGATGCCATTGACAAGATTTCGGACGCGGCTGTGTCGGACTGCGGGATGAAGCTATTTGAGCCCGGAACGATTTTGGCGGTGGTGCGAGGCATGATCCTCGCGCATTCATTTCCGGTGGCTGAACTTAAGGTCCCAGCCACAATCAATCAGGACATGAAGGCACTGGAGCCGGACAAGCGCATTAGGCCAAATTATCTGAGGCTGATACTGGAAACAGCAAAAGACTACGTTGTGTCAGTGCTCGTGGCGGAAGCGGCGCACGGAACGCGGGTTCTCAGGACAGATGTCTGGCGTCAATTGCCTGCACTCCTACCACCTGTCGACGAGCAAGATCTGATTCTTGCCGAATTGGATCGAGTAATCACTATGTACGCAAAGCTCGTTCAGAAAGTTGAATGCAGTATCGCTCTCCTAAAAGAGCGCCGCTCCGCTCTCATTACCGCCGCTGTCACCGGCCAGATCGACCTACGGGAGGCCGCATGAACGGCGACACCGCGCACCAGGAAAAGCACTTCGAGGCTTATATCGTCAAACAGCTCCAGAAGCAGGGCTGGCTGATCGGCGACACGGCGCACTACGACACCGAACGTGCCCTGTATCCAGACGACCTCGTTGCCTGGCTAGAAGCCACCCAGGCCGACAAGTGGGCCAAGCTGTGCAAGGACTACCCGGCCGATCCGCGCGGTGCGCTGATGGACCGGCTGGCCAAGACGCTGGATAAGGATGGCACGGTGCAGGCTCTGCGCCGGGGATTCAGCATCGCCGGCTGCGGCCACATCGACCTGTCCGAAGCCGCGCCCGAGGACACGCGCAACGCCGAGGTACTGAAGCGCTACGCCGCCAACATTCTGCGCGTGGTGCCGCAGCTCAAGTACCACCCGGCGCGCGAGCTGGCGATTGACCTGGCGTTCTTCATCAACGGTATCCCGGTCGCTACGGTGGAGGTGAAGACCGACTTCACGCAGTCGGCTTCCGCCGCGGTGGACCAGTACAAGACCGACCGCCTGCCTCTGGACCCCAAGACCAAGCGCCGCGAGCCACTGCTGACGTTCAAGCGCGGGGCGGTGGTGCACTTCGCGATGTCGGATTCCGACATCCAGATGGCAACGAAGCTGGACGGCGAGAACACCTACTTCCTACCGTTCAATCAGGGCAACGCTGGTCACGCCGGCAACCCGCCACGCACCGATGGAGAGTATCCCGTGGCCTACTTCTGGCAGCAGGTCTGCCAGCGTGATGCCTGGCTGCGGATCTTCCACAGCTTCGTCTACATCGAGAAGAAGGACGTGGTAGACCTCAAGGGCAACTGGTCCAAGAAGGAAACCCTGATTTTCCCGCGCTACCACCAGTGGTCAGCTGTCAACGCGATGATCGCGGATGCCAAGCTCAACGGAGCTGGCATGCAGTACCTCTGCGAGCACAGCGCCGGCTCGGGCAAGACCAGCACCATCGCCTGGACGGCGCATGACCTGATCCGGCTGCGCCGCGATGACGGGGAGGCGATCTTCAACAGCGTGATCATCGTCACCGACCGCACGGTGCTGGATAGCCAGCTTCAGGATGCGGTGAAGCAGATTGACCACCAGTTCGGGGTGATCGCGGCCATTGATCGGCAGAAGACCTCGAAGTCGAAGAGCAAGCAGTTGGCGGAGGCACTGATTGCCGGTACGCCGATCATCGTGGTGACGATCCAGACCTTCCCCTACGCGATGGAAGCCATCGTCACGGATGCGGGCCTCAAGGACAAGAACTTCGCGATCATCATCGACGAGGCCCACGCCTCCCAGACCGGTACCAACGCCACCAAGCTGCAAGCCGCGCTGTCTCTCGGAAGCAAGGGCGATATGGCGAACATGAGCGTTGAAGAACTTCTGGAACAGCTCCAGAAGTCTCGCGTCCGGCCGAAGAACCTGAGCCACTTCGCGTTTACCGCCACGCCCAAGCACTCGACGCTGATGTTGTTCGGGCGTACGAAAGACGGTGGCAAGGCGAGCAAGACCAACCTGCCGGCTTCGTTCCACAGGTACCCAATGCGGCAGGCGATCGAGGAGGAGTTCATCCTCGATGTGCTCAAGGGTTACACCCCTTACCAGACAGCCTTCAACCTGGCCAAGCAGTTGGAGGACAAGAAGCGTGTCGGTGGCAAGGCAGCCAAACAGGCGCTGGCGCAGTGGATGAGCCTGCACCCGACCAATGTCACGCAGAAGGTCCAGTTCATCATCGAGCACTTCAGCAAGAACGTCGCCGCCCTGCTCGATGGGAAGGCCAAGGCGATGGTCGTGACCAGCTCACGCGCTGCCGCCGTGCGCTACAAGAAGGGCTTTGACTCCTACATCGCCAAGCATCCCGAGCATGCCGGTATCCGATCGCTGGTCGCCTTCTCCGGCAAGCTCACGGGCAAACAGGTGGTGCACAACGACGACGAACGCCTAGCCGGCGACGTGTTCGTGGTGGACGAGGCGGACGAGTTCACTGAAGTGAACCTGAATCCGGACATTTCCGGGCAGGACCTGCGGATCGCCTTCGAGCGCCCCGAGTACCGGGTGATGCTGGTCGCCGACAAGTTCCAGACCGGCTTCGACCAGCCCAAGCTGGTGGCGATGTATCTCGACAAGAAGATCGCCAACGACGTGGAGATCGTGCAGACGCTTTCACGCCTGAACCGCACCGCGCCTGGCAAGGATGAGACCTTTGTCATCGACTTCATCAACGCACCGGAGAATGTCCGACGGGCGTTCTCGATGTACGACGACGGTGCACTGATCGAGGAGGCCCAGGATCTGGATGTGGTCTACGACATCCAGAAGCTGCTTGATGCCCACGGCCTCTACGAGCCAGACGATCTGGAAGCGTTCAAGCAGGCTCGCTTCAAGACCTTGCGCGACATCACCCAGGCCCAGGAACCGCAGCACAAGGCGCTGTACGCGGCCACGGAGCGGCCGACGCGGCTCTACAACCAGAAGCTCAAGATGATGCGAGATGCCGTCGCCACCTGGGAATCTGCATACGAGAAGGCCCGTGCCAACCAGGATGCGGCCGGCATGAAGTCGGCGGATCACCAGCGCAAGGAGACTGCTGACCAGATTGCGGCTCTGATGGCCTTCAAGAGCGGGTTGGCTCGCTTCTGCCGCACGTATGCCTACATTGCCCAGCTGATCGACTTCAGCGATCCGGGATTGGAAAACTTCGCCGCGTTCGCAAAGCTGCTTAGCAAGCGGCTCGAGGGCGTGCCGGCAGATCGCGTTGATCTCAAGGGGCTGGTGCTGTCGGGTTTTGACATCAAGGCGCGCACGGAGCCCACGGGCAACGATCAGGAAAAGCCCACGCTCAAGCCTGTTGGCCCTGGTGGCAGCGGCAAGGCAGATGAGCCGAACTACCTGAAGGAAATCATCGACCGCCTGAACCGGTTGTTTGGCGATGCGACACCGTTGCGCGACCAGGCCACCTTCGTCAATCACATCGCCGCCATAGCGAAGGAAAGCGACGTGGTGATGGCCCAGGTCGAGAACAACAACCGAGAGCAGGCCCTCAAGGGCAATCTGCCCGGCGCGGTTCAGCAAGGCGTGGTTCGGGCTCTAACTTCACACCAGAAGCTGGCGACGCAGGTGCTGAAGGCCGATCGACAGGCGATGTCGGCGCTCACCGATCTCATCTACGAGCTGATCCGCGACAGGCGGATGATCGATTTGGATGACCTGAATGCTTGATCTCCTGAACCTGCCGGGTGTCCGACCGGTGGACCTTCAGAGTTCGCAGGGGGTCATCACCATCGTCGCCGAAGTCCTCGAGACTTCTCTGCCGGCGTGCCCAGAATGCGGCAAGCCACTGTACCGGCACGGCCACCGGAAGATCGCGTTTGCCGATACGCCGCAACAGATGCAGCCGGTGCGGCTGGAGATCGACCGACCTCGTTATCGTTGCGATGCCTGTCGCAAGACGCTGACGCTGGATCTCCCCTTCCTGGACGAACGACGTCGAGCTACCCGCCGGTTGGTCGACGCGATCCGCGAACGCTGCCTCGGAACTACCTTCCGCGGCCTTGCCGAGCAGACGGGTCTCGCCGTCAATACCATCAAGAACATCGCCCAGGATCTGATCGAGGAGCTTGAGAAGACTGTTCGCTACGAGACGCCGGTAATCATGGGAATCGACGAGCTGAACTTGGCTGGCGGTTACCGCTGCATCATCACCAACCTTGCCACCAACAGCGTGTTCAACATGCTGGAGGAGCGGACGAAGGCGCATATGAAGCCGTTCTTCCGAGATCTGCCCGATCGGGAGAAGGTCGAGTGGGTTTGCACCGACATGTGGCGACCCTTTAAGGAGTCATACGGCCCCTACCTTCCCAATGCGCGGCTGGTAATCGACAAGTTCCACGTTGTGCGGATGGCCTCGGACGCTCTGGAAGAGGAGCGCAAGAAACACCAGGCGACGCTGGATCGTAATGAGCGGCTGAAGGTGAAGAAGTCAATCCGTTGGCTGACGCTGAAACGCCCTAGTTCGCTATCGCCGCAAGAGCAGGAAGCCCTGAAGCTCGTCCGGACGGGCATCCCCCTGCTGGCAGAAGCCTACGACTTCAAGGAGGCGTTCTACGGCATCTATGACGAGCCCGATAAGGTCTCTGCGATGCGTGCATTCGAGGCTTGGGAGAACACCTTGCCGCAGGAACGATTCCCCAAGTTCCATGCGCTGGCCCGCACCGTCCACAACAACTACGAGGACATCTTCGCGTATTGGGATGCGCCGACCCGACTCACCAACGCCTACACCGAAGGGCTGAACGGCTTGGTCAAGGTCGCCAACCGCATGGGTCGCGGGTACAGCTACGAAATCATCCGAGCCAAGACCCTGTACGCCAAGCATGCTCGGAAGGTCGGAAGCATGCCGCGGCCGGGAGAGGGCATCACTTCAGTTCCAACCACTGCCCCTCAATCCCAGATCGAGTACGGCCCGCATATTCCAACCTTGATCGAGCTGTCCGATGCGGGGGACTTGGGTTGATGAGCAACCCTCTTTCAACCACCTTTTGCAAATAGCCAAAAAAAGCCGCTCCGGCAGCCCGAAGCGGCTTCGTGTGACGGCCCGGAATCGAGGCCGCCGTCGGGTTCGCCCTACCGGCCGCCGTCGGAGGTGAAGCTTTCGCGCTCGAACTTCTCCGGAATCGGATGCGCGAAGCTCTTCAGATAGCGCTCATAGGTGTTCTTGGCAGCTTCGCCCGGCAACGGACGCGGCTCGCTGGACGCGGCAGCACCGCTGGTCTGCAGCGACGTCCACGCGCGCGTGCTCGCACCGAAACCCGTCGCCGGTGCCGCGGCGACCGGAACAGGCGCGTACGACGGCGGCGGGGTCACGGCGGTTTCGGTTGGCGACGACAGTGCAGTTGCCACGCTGGCACTCGGCGCCGGCTCGTACGCGGGAGCCGGGGTGGGCTCCGGCGCTGGCTCCGGCAGTGCGGCTGGCGCCGGGCTTTCGACAATCGCGGGCGCCGCGGCGGTTTCGACCGGGGCCGGCGTCAGGGCCGGTTCAGAAGCGGCTGGCGCAGCGCGGGGCGCTTCGATCTCGGCCGGGATCGCGACCGACTCGACCGGCGCGGCGGCGGGCGCGGCAGGCGCCGGCTCGGAGACCGGTTCGGCCGCTGCCACCGGCGTCGGTGCCTCGGCCGGCACTTCGGCAGGAACTTCCGAAGTCGCATTCGGGCCGGGCAGGTAGACGACCGGCGCCGGAATCCGGTTCGGCTTGGCGGCCGGCTCTCCAGACGCCGAACCGGCCGGGATCGCGACCTTCTCGGGTTCACTCTGGGCCTGCACGGCGCCAGCCGTAAATGCCAGGCCAACGGCCAGGGTCAGTGACAAGCCCAGCGCCGCAGGGGCGGGATTGATCATTGCGCGCATCGTCCTTCTCCAGTGTCGACACGGCGCTCGGTCCATGTCGGAGTGTGCGGTCCTGCCTGTTCGCCGCTCATGTCGGCGCGCGGCCATGTCGTGCTGCCTGCTGCTGCCGAATGCCCTGCGCCTGCTCTCGCAGCATCTTCAGCGTGTCCGGCGTGGTGCCGGATTGCTGCGCCAGCCGATCGGCGCCGTTCTGGTTGCCGGTCAGCAGCATCAGGATGATCAGGTTGTTGCGGCTCTTCAGCTGCGACGGCGCCAGTTCGGCGGCTGTCGACAACTCGGGCAGCGCTTCAGTATATCGACCCGCTTCCATCAGGGCGTAACCCAGATCGTTGCGAATCTCGACATCGGTCGGCAGGCGCATCGCGGCATTGCGCAGGTTCCGGATGGCGCCGTCGAGATCGGTCTTGGCATACATCAGCCCGAGCCCGTGGTAGGCCTTGCCTTCGAGTGCGCCGCCAACCAGCCGGCGATACAGGGCATCGGCCTGCGCGGTCTGCAGCAGATGTCGGCGGGTCTCGGCTTCCAGCCAGATCAGCTCGGCGCTGTCGCTGACCGACTGCTTCTGTTCCTCGATATGGGCGAGCGCCGCGTAGTACTGGCCCTTGTCGAGCAGCCCCCGGATCACGTCGCTGCGAATCTGCTGCACCTTCTGCGGGTCGGCGACGTCCGGCTTGTAGTCGTCGGGCGGCGGCGGACGCGGCGACTGCCGGTTGGCGGCGCAGGCCGACAGCAGCAGTGTAGCCAGCAGCAGACCGTCGCGGATCATTTCGCGCCAGCCACCGAGGCCAGCGTGCGGGCGATCGACAGCGCGGCAGGACCGGCCACAAAGACGAGCAAGGCCGGAAAGAAGAACAGCACCATGACCACCGTCATGCGCCCGGAAATCAGGTTGACGCGCTCGCGCAAGTCCAGCCCGCGGCGTTCCTCGATCAGCTTCATCATGTCCAGCAGTGGCTCGCGCACTTCGCCGCCGTAGCGGTCGACCTGGCGCAGCACGCCGAGAATGTTGCTGAGATCGTCGACTTCCAGCGTCTCGCCGATCTGGCGCAACACTTCGCCGGTATCGGCACCGGTATCGAACTGGCGCACGGCGGAATCGAATTCGCGGCCGAGTTCCGGCAGCACGCCGCGGCCGTCGCGCACGATCGAAGCCAGCGCCAGCCGGGTCGACAGGCCGGCCTCGTACAGCAGCACCAGCAAGTGGACGAACAGCGGAACTTCCGCCTTGATCCGCTTGCGGCGTGAATTCGCGGCGCTGCGCAGCACCCAGCGCGGCAGCAGGAACGACAGCGCCACGGCAACGAAGCCCGCGATGTAGAGGTTGAAGCCCTTGAAGTACGGCCAGCCGCTGAATGCGCCGACGACCACGATCAGCCCGAGGATGATCGGCACCAGACCCTGAAGCGCATAGAACAGCAGGCGCGTTTCCGGGCCGCGCCAGCCAGCCTGTGCCAGCAGCCGCGGCGTTTCGCCTTCCTTGTCGACCAGCCGTTCCAGCGACTGGCCGCGGCGCGCGAAGCCTTCGAGCAACTGCTTGTGCTCGGCACCCTCGAAGCCGTCACGGTCCTCGTCGGCGAGTCCGAGACGTTCGCGCAGACGTCGGGTCGAACGCGCATCGATTGCCAGCACGATGAGGGCCGCGATCGTCCCCATTCCGAACAGGATCGCGCCGGCCACCACCATCGCGTAGATCGTCGGGCTCATGCTTCACCCTCGTCGATCGACTTCAGCATCCGCCACAGGAAGATGAAGCCGAATCCGACCATCGCTCCGGAACCGAACAGCAGCAGTCGGCCGGTCGTGTCGGCAATCATGTTGGTGTAGTACGCGGTGTTCTGGAAGTAGATGTAGCCGAACAGGAACATCGTGATGCCGGCGAGAATGAACGCGGACAATCGCGTTTCGGCGGTCAGCGCGCGCAGTTCCTGCGCGGCACTGGCGCGTTGGCGGATGACCACGATCAGGCTCTTCAGCACGCCGCGCATGCTGCCGCCGTACTTGCGATTGATGCTGGCCGCGAGTGCCATCACCTTGAGATCGCGCAGCCGCTGGATCTCGCCGGCTTCGCTGAGCACCTGTTCCAACGGCGCGCCGAGCCGGACCTGACGGCCGATGCTGATGAACAGCGGCTGGATCGGATGCGGGCTTTCGCGCGCGGCCTGTCCCAGCGCTTCTTCCAGCGTGTTGCCCGCCGCGAGCACGCGAATCACGTTCTCGAGATAGGACGGCAGCTGCTCGACGATGCGGATGCGCCGCCGCGCCGCCTGCTGCACGAGCACGGCATAGCCGAGGAAGAACAGCACGCCGACCAGCGGCACCGCGAGAATCGGGCCGATGATCACCATCAGCGCCAAGGTCAGCAGCGCCATCAGCAGCAGCAGACGCAGCACGCCCGCGGGACGGATATCGGAACCCGACCGCCAGAACAGATGACAGACGCCACGCAGCAGCGGATTGCGGATGGCCGTGCTGCCCTGGGCGATCGCAGCGTCGTCGGCACCGGTGACGCGCAGACGCAGCTTGACGTCGGCTTCGTACTCGCGATCCCCCGCCTGCAGGTACAACCACACCGCGCCGCCCAGCAACAGCAGGGCGCCGAGGACGAACAGGATCAGGACAAGACTCACGCAGCCTCCCTCGGCATGACGGCAGACCCGGTCTCGGGATCGAATCGAAAGACATCGCGCAGGGCCAGTTCGCGTCCCTGCAGCCCCAACAGTTCCGTGATCGACATGACGCGGCGCTGGCCGCTGGGCAGGCGCGCGACGTGCACCACCAGCTGAATCGCGGCCGAAATCTGGCCGCGCAGCGTCTGCTCGCCGCCGTTGTAGCCGGCGAAACCCGCCAGCAGTTCAAGGCGATGCATGGCATCGCGAACATTGTTCGCGTGCAGCGTGGTCATCGAGCCGTCGTGACCGGTATTCATCGCCTGCAGCATGTCCAGCACTTCATCGCCACGGACTTCGCCGACGATGATGCGGTCCGGCCGCATGCGCAGCGCGTTGCGCACCAGATCGCGCGCGCTGATGGCGCGCTGGCCTTCGAGGTTCGGTGGCCGGGTTTCCAGCCGCACGACATGGTTGTGCTGCAGGCGCAGTTCGGCGGCGTCCTCGACCGTCACGATGCGCTCGCCGGCCGGAATCCACTGACTCAGCAGGTTCAGGAACGTGGTCTTGCCCGAGCCGGTGCCGCCGACCACCAGCAGGTTGGTTCGGCCGATCACGCGGCCCCGCAGGTAATCGAGTTCCGGCTGCGTGATGCTGCCGCTTTTCAGCAGGTCATCGGCCGACAGCGGCACCTTGCGGAACTTGCGAATCGACAGGCACGGCCCGTCGAGCGCGATTGGCGGAATGATCGCGTTCACGCGCGAGCCATCGGGCAGACGGGCATCGACCATCGGCGTCGACTCGTCGACGCGGCGACCGAGCGGCGCCAGGATGCGCTGGATCACGCGGATGACGTGATTGTCGTCGTTGAACCGGACCGGCGCCGAATACAGCTTGCCCGCGCGCTCGATGAACACGTTGTGCGGCCCGTTGACGACGATGTCGTTCACCGTGTCGTCATCGACCAGACTCTGGATCGGACCGAAGCCGAGCAACTCGTTGCGGGCGTCGGCAATCAGGGCTTCGGATTCGCGCTGATTGACCGGCAGCCGCTGCTCCAGCACGTAGCGCCGCACCTGCTCGGCCACGAAGCGCTCGATCTTCTCCGCCGGCCATCCGTAGATGTCGAGCTTGCGATCCTCGATCTGCGCAATCAGGTGACGATGGACGCTGCTTTTCAGCGTCTGGTATTGATCCGACAGCCGGAAGCGTTCGACCTGGTCCGCGGTGCTCATGCCCGCTTACCCGAGTATGCGGTCGAGGAAACCCTGTGGCGGCGTCGAGACCTTCATCTCGCCCGACAGCAGGGTACCGGCCAGTTCGCGGATGCCGGCGCAGTACGGATCCTTCTTCGCGAGCGTGAACAGCGGCTCGCCGGAATTCATCGAGAGAATGCGGTTGAAGCTTTCGGTCTGCAGCGCCGACACCAGCGGCAGCTCGAACAGCTCGGCCAGATTGCGCGGTTCGAGCCCGAGCCGGCGACGGTAGTTGTCGACCACCAGCGAGGTTCGCTCCAACGAGCATTCCTGCGCCCGCAGCGACCGCAGCAGATACTTGTTGTGGCGCGACTTCAGGATCGACTGGTCCGACAACAGCAGGCTGCGATCGGCAAGATCGACGAGCCCGGCCACGGCAGACACCGGCGCATGGCCATCGATCGCGATCACCGTCACCGCGAACAGGCCGCGCAGCACCTGCATCAGCTTCAGCAACTGCTCGGCATCGAACTGCGCGCGGCCCAGCAGGTCTTCCGGCAGGCTCAGCACATAAAGGCCGCTGGCATGCTTCGGAAACGCGGTGTCGATCAGCGTCTGGTCGCAGCGATGCGCGTCGTTGACGGCATCGAGCACGTTGTAGGTCGGGTTCAGGTTCAGGAAGATTGCGGCGGCACCGGACGGTGTCGCCAGATCGACCAGCAGCGCCCGCTCGCCCGGCGCCAGACGCTCGACGATCGCCAGCGCCAGATGCTCGGCGAAGAACGCGATCGATTCGTGCGGGTGACCCGACAAGGTCAGGAACAGGCGACCCGCCTTGGCCGGAGCCGCCGTCGCGGCGGTCGCCGCGCTGCGCTTCAGCAAGCGCGCGATCTGCGCGCCCAGCTTGTCGTCATCGCGCCCGCGAACGAAGAAATCGCGAGCGCCCGCGCGCATCGCATCGAGCACGCAATCGGCGCTGGCATTGTCGCCGAGGCCGACGATCGGAACATGAAGATGGCGCTCGTGCAGCTGCTCGACGAGGCTCGCCCGAAGCATCGCGTTCGCGTTCCGGAATTCGCAGAACACGAGGCTGAAGCGCGAGTGCGCCTCGATCTTTTTCAGGAGATCGCTCGGGTCGCTGCCCGAAATCAGCACGGTTTCGAGGTTGGCGCCCTCCGCGTCCTGCAGCCAGAACTCGAACGACGGGTCGTCGGCGATGACGAGTACTTTGGTTTTCATGGCAGACCGGCGTGCAGGTTCTGGTCCAGCGCCGGAGCTATTTGCTGTAGCCGGTATCGGCGTCCTGCCCGAAGTCGCCGGTTTCCAGAAACATGGTTTCGGCAAAGTTCGGACGGTAACGGTCCGTGCCCTCGCCCGGCAGCGGCGGCAGCGCCGTGCCCTTGGCGATCGGCCGCACGAGGTGCGGCGTGATCACCATCACCAGTTCCTTTTCCGTGCGATCGATCCGCGTGCTGCGGAAGAACGCGCCGAGCACCGGGATGTCCCCGAGCCACGGCACCTTGTCGACATTGTTGGTCAGGTTGTTGCTGACCAGCCCGCTGAGGACGAAGGTTTCGCCGTCACCCAGTTCAACGGTGGTATCGGTCCGGCGCACGATCAGGCCCGGGATCGTCGTGCCGGAAATCGTGATCGCGTTGGTGAAGTCGAGATCGGAAACCTCGGGCGCAACCTTGATCGCGATGCGGTTGTTCGAAAGCACGGTCGGCGTCAGGTTCAGGCGCACACCGAACTCGCGGAACTGGATCGTGATCGTGCCATTGCCGGTGCCGCTGCTCTGCGGGACCGGATACGGGAACTCGCCGCCCGCCAGGAAACTGGCAGTCTGGCCGCTCAGTGCCGTCAGGCTTGGCTCGGCCAGCACTCGCGCCAGACCCTTGCGCTCCAGCACGCTGAGAATGCCGGTGTAGCCGTTGTTGCCGAACAGGATGTTGAAGGCATCACCGATCGGCAGGAACCCGGTCGCGCTGCCGAAGGCCGCGTTCGCGGCGCCCGACAGCGGCGCTTGCGCCAAGGTGGCCGGATTGGAAACGCTGCCGACGCTGTTGCCGATCTTGAACAGGTTGATGCCGTACTGCTGCAGCGAACGGCGGTTCACCTCGACGATGCGGACATGGCTCGTCACCTGGGTTTCGCCGGCAACGACGCTGCGGTCGACGGCCGGCAAGTCCTTCGTGCCCGGCCCCGCCGACAGCGTGGCGCGGCGATGCGCGAGCAGATTCGGCGTGCTGCCATCGAGACTGCCGGTGGGCTGGACGCTGAGCTTCGACAGTTCGGGATCGGCGCTGGCCGGCGCCCCGACACTGATGCGGTATTCGGTTGGCTCGCTGCCCGACTTGCCCTTGCCGCCACGGGTCCAGACCAGCAAGGTCGTGACGCCGGCCGACTTGCCATTGATCAGCAATTCGCGGCCGTTGACCAGATTGACGTCGGCGATCTTCGGATCGCCGACTGCAAGGCGCGAGACCGCGCCCTTGGCTCGAACCAGCTTGTGCGTGCCGGGCTCGACGGCGAGGGACTCGACCGGTGTCTGCGCCGACACGACCGGCGCATGGGAGGCTGCAGCCACGGTTAGCGCCGCGACGGCGACAACCTTGAACAGCCGTTGGCTGATCGAAACGCTCATCTGCATGCCCCAACCCCTTGCCATCCGCACTCGAATTGTCTTCTCTGCCATCGCCGGACTCGGACTCTGCTGCAGCGCCTGCAACGACCGTGACGTCATGGCGCCACCGTTTCCAGCTTCGAGCCGCGATAGATCTCGACCCGCGGCGGTGGCGCCGGCCGACCGGCAGCCTTCGCTTTCTTGCTCTTCGGGGCGAGTTCCGCCAGTTCGGTCGCCGTGATCACCTGCAGCGCGGCCAGTTCGGCTTCAGCCTCGGCACGCGCCTTCGCTTCTTTGCTCAGCGGCAACGCGCTGATGCCGGGGTCCGCGGTGGCGGTGCTCGGGGCGACGCCGGCCGGATCGCCGGTCGCGGGAGCGGCCGCGACCGTGTCTGCCGGCTGCTCGCCATGCAAGGCAAGACGCAGTTCGCCGTAGCTCGATCCGAGCAAGACCTTGGTCACCATCGGTTCCGGAATCGCCAGCACCGCCGTGCGCTCGCGGATGCGTTGCTGGTTCTGCTTTTCCTGCTCGTTCTGATCGATCCCCTTCGGCGGCTCGACCAGATGCTCTTCATACGCAAGCACCCGGATATCGCGAATCAGCACGCGCGCCTGCGTGGCGATGTCCTCCGCCTTGTTCTGCTCGCCTGTCGGCGTGTCGTTGACCGACTTGATGTAGACCAGTACATCGACGATGTCGCCCGGTCGAATGAAGCCGCCCACGCCGACAACGTTGTCCACCTTCAGTGACAGCGCGCGGAACCCGGGGGGAACGCCGCGCGCGATCAGGTTGGAATCCTTGAAGAAGCGCGGCACCACTGGCGCGCCGGCATCGATGTCGAGCAGTGGCGTGCGGCCGATCGCATCGTTGACGTTGGCGAAGTACTCGGTCGGTGCGATCGTGACCGGCGCCAGCGTGACGGCATCGGCCGTGATCGGAACGTTCGCAGCCAGCGGACGCGTGGCAATGACGACCAGGATCTGCGGAACCGCTGGCGGTTGCGCCGCAGCCTCGCTCTGCTGCTGGGCGCGGCTGGCGCTTTCGGCAAAATTGCGGGTCATCTTCCGTCCCGCGAACGCGAGGACGATGGCGAGCACCCCGAGAACAATCGCGACAAGTCGAATCGCGTTGCTATTATTCATGCGTTCTCCGCTCCCTAAAACGCTGCTGCGTGATCGCAGCTTATCCGATCTATCTGTGTTTTTTCAGACCGTTACCGGTCCGCTGCCGCAATTCTCATGAAATCAGTCCGATCGCCGTCGCGACCAGCTGATCCGGAAAAGCCGGCACCTGTCCGACCAGCGGCAGCGTGATCCGCGGGAACACCGGTGGTGCCACCAGACTGTAGGTCACCGTCACCGAAAAACTGTTCGGATTCGGCGGCGCCGGAAACGAGATTCCGAGGGCCGGCGGCAGCGGCAGCACGCCGTTGGCGGTGATGCTGTTGTTGATCGCCTGCGTCGCCGTTGCCTGCAGACCGCTGGTGTAGCCGCCCGCAACGGTCGACGACACCGAAACCGCAGCCCGAATGGCCTGCTCCGCCGCGAAGTTGATGCGCTGCTGCAGGAAGTAGATGTAACCGTAGGTCACGCCGGCATAGACGATCGAAAACAGGATCGGAAAGACGAACGCGAACTCGATCACCGTGGCGCCGCGCTGGCGCTCCCGCCGCTGCGTCTGCTTTCTGGAAATGCCCATTTTCAAATACCCCCGAATGATCCGGACAGAATCAGATGTGCCACGAAACCTGCGCTGATCGCTACCGCGGCCGGAAGCCGCCGCGCCAGCGGCTCACGCCATCTTGACCACGCCCACGCCGCGGTCGAGATCAGGCCCAGTGCCAACGCCGACCACAAGATTATCTGAAGAATGCCAGCGAGTCCGCACAGCAGGCCAATGACCGCTGCATATTTCACGTCCCCGGCGCCCAGCTGGCGCATCAGGTAACCGGAAAACGGAAGAACGGCGCCGACCGTCATCCCGAACAGCGCGTCAGTTGCGCTTGTCCCGAGGATGCCGTGTCCCTCGGTCAGCTGAATCACGGCCGCGACGACAAACACCGGCAGCAGAAACGAATTGGGCACCCGTCGTTGCCGGATATCGCTTCCGGCAACCACGAGTGCCCAGAACACCAGCGCCCCGGCGGACCACGCCTGCGGCATGGACCAGGGCAGATGCTGCGCGATCAGCGCGCGGCGGCAGTGTTCAGATTGCTGCTGATCGTCGTGAAGATCGTGCTCAGGCTGGTCCCGGTGCTCATCAGGATGCCGACGATGACAACAGCGATCAGGCCGACGATCAGGCCGTATTCGACGGCGCTGGCACCTTCGTCGTCGCGCAGGAAATTCTGGACTTTCTTCAGCATGGGGATACTCCGGATCCGAGTCGTTCTTGAGGGCGGTTCGGGCGTGTCCTGCCCGTGGAACAAACCTTAGCGGAGGGTCCCGGAGGCGTCAAAGCAACTGAAACCCGCCATTCGTACCGCTCATCGGCTATGGTTCGGCCCGCTGGACCGAGACCTGCAAGGCGGCGACTGCAAGACCCGCGAACGAACGGAGACCGAAACAAGGTGGCGACTTACGTGATCGGCGACATCCAGGGCTGCAACGAGGCGTTGCTTCGCCTGCTCGATCACCTGCGCTTCGATCCCGCGATCGACGCGCTGTGGCTGGCCGGCGATCTGGTCAACCGTGGTCCGGATTCAGCCGGAACGCTGCGGACCGTGATCAGCCTCGGCGAACGTGCCGTGTCGGTGCTCGGCAACCACGATCTGCACCTGCTGGCGGTCGCGGCCGGCGGCAAGCGCGGCCGGCGCGACACGCTCGACGACGTGCTCGAAGCGCCCGATCGCGAAGCGCTGCTCGGCTGGCTGCGCCGCCAGCCCTTGACCCATCGCAGCGCCGACAACCGCTGGCTGATGCTGCATGCCGGCCTGCCCCCCGAATGGACCGTGGCGGATGCCGAACGCGCCGCGCGCGAAGTCGAGGCGAGCCTGCGTGGCGACGATGGCGACGAGCTGCTCGCCCGCATGTACGGCGATCAGCCGGAGCGCTGGCAGTTGAACCTCACCCGTTGGCCACGGCTGCGCTTCGCGATCAACTGCCTGACCCGGCTGCGTTATTGCAGCGAGGATGGCGTGCTCTCGCCGGAACCGAAAGGCGCGCCCGGGAGCCAGCCGCCCGGACTGCTGCCGTGGTTCGCCGTGCCCGGGCGTCGCAGTGAAGGCCAGCGCATCGTGTTCGGACACTGGTCTACCCTGGGTCGGGTGCACTGGCCCGAACATCAGGTCTGGGGGCTGGATACCGGCTGCGTCTGGGGCGGCCGGCTGACTGCGCTGCGGCTCGACGACGAGCGTCTGTTCAGCATCGACTGCGAGCAGTATCGGCGCCCCGGCGTCGATGCTGACTGAGCTGCAGCCGCAGCGTCCGGCGCGGGCTCAATAGCGCGGGACAACGATCTCCGGCTTGCGCTCGGTCAGCAGGAAGCGGCCGATGGCTGGCAGCAGCAGCCAGCTGCACAGCCCATGGACGGCAACCGCAGCGATCATCAGCAGGACTGCCTGCCGGCCGTCGCCCGTCGCCGCGAGCCCGGCCAGCCCACCCGCCATCAGTGCGAGGCTGGCGGCGAGCACCGCCCGCCCGGCGCCATCAAGCGACCGCGTCCACGCCAGCGCCACCGCCGCACCGCCCGCCATGGACTGACGCAAGTCGCTGAACAGCAGCAGATTGGCAACCAGTGACACGCCTAGCAGTGCGACCAGCTGCGGCAGCCCGACGGCGGTGATCGGGAGGCCGAGGAGCGACATCAGCGCCTGCATCACGACCGTCGCCAGCACCGTCGGCACCAGGATCGCGATCACGCTCGCCGCATCGCCCAGCAGCCACCACACCGCCAGCGCAAGCACGGCGAGCAGCCCGATCAGCGCCTGCACGGACACGTCCGCCAATGCCTCGCGGGCCGCCAGCCGCTGTCCGGCCGGGCCACCGGCCAGCTCGGCCTGAACCGGGCACGCAAGCCCGAGATCGAGGCGTGCCTGCGCCTTCGTCAGCGATCCGGGATCGGTTCTCGCCTTGCGCTGCAGCGCGCAGTACGCGGCATCGACATCCTTGTGGATGTCGTAGAACTCAGCGGCATTCGAGCCGTTGAACGCCGTGACCCGCTCGGCCAGTGCCGCCAGCGTCACGGGCCGCTCGTCGTTCAGGAAGAGCTGGATCGGCAGTTCGGAGCAGTCGCCATTGAAGAGCCGGTTCTCGACCGGGATCGGCGCGATGGCCTGGGTCAAGGTCTCGCGATTGCGCGCCAGAACCCGGAACTTGGGCGAGCCTTCCGAGAACGCGGTCAGCACGCGGCGCGTCGCCTGCGGCAGCGACGCTGTGCCGCTGACACCCGGCACGTTCGCCAGCTGCCACGCCAGCCGATCCACCTGCTCCAGCGTCTCGGCCCGGGTGCAGGAATCGGGCGCAGTGGACACGCGCACCGTCAGCCGATGTGCGCTGCGCGGAAACTGGCGAGCGATGGCCGCGGCATCGGCCGGATACCGGCTGGCACTTGGGAACCCTGCCTGATCGGCGGCAAGGCCTGCTGACAGTTCGCGCGATTGCCAGGCGCTGCCGCCGAAGATCATCGCCGCGACGATCAGCACGCCGATCGCCGGCACCCAGCCGGTCACCGCTCCGCCAATCGCTACCAGCGGCGCCAGCAGATCGCGGCCGCCGGAAGCCGATCGCGCTGGGGCCGTCGTGCCGACGCGACTCAGCAGCAGCGGCAACAGGCTGCCATTGACGATGACGACGGCAACAAGGCCCAGTGCCACCGCGAGCGCGGTCTGCCGCAGGAGTGGCAGCTTGGCGATGACGGCCAGTGCGAACACCGCTGCGGCGGTGGCCAGCAGCGCCGACGCTGCCGGGATCGCCAGCCGCCGCCAGCTCTGCAGGCTGGCTTCGAAGCCGGAACGATGGCCGCCCGCCGCTTCGCGTCGCCAGCCGACGGCAACCTGCGCACCCTGCAGCACCGCCGCCGCCAGCGTCACCAGCACGACGCCGATCGCCTGCGGATCGAGCGCTGCGCCGACGAGTTTCAGCAGCCCGAGCTGCCAGGTCACCGCAACCAGCGCGCCCGCCGAGACCAGCAGGCCCAAGGTCGGCGACCCGAGCAAGGTCATCAGCACGATGGCCATCACCGCCGCGCCGATCGCCGCCGGCCGTGCCAATGCCGGCAAACCTGCTTCGAGCGCGACAGCCAGTGCCGGGCCGCCGCTGACTGCGACGCTGAAATCACTGCCGGCGCTGCCGATCACGGCACGCGCCGCAGCATCGAGCCGACGCGCAAGCTGACGGCGCTCGGCGGCCGTCGCACCGGCCCGTGCACGGGCTTCGATCAGCGCGCTGCGCTGGTCGGCACTGACGTACTGCCCGATCAGTTCGGCATCGATGACGCTGGCGCGGATCTTTGCGAGTTGCGGAGGCGTCGCCGCCGTCGGCACGAAGTCTTCCGGGATCACGCTGGCGCCGCGATACGCGCCCTCCACCACCTCGACGTAGCGCAACGCCGGCGAGAACAGCGAGCGCACCGAGGCCGGGTCGATGCCCGGCATCGCGCCGACCGCTTCGGTCAAGGTCTTGAGCCGGAACAGGAATCCGGCTGTGTACAGATCATTGCCGCGCGTGCTCAGGGCGATGCGGATGCGGCCGGGCGCGTCGGCGGGATCGGCCGGATCGGCGTCAGCGCCATCCTGAATCACGGTCGACGCAACATGCTCGCGATCATCGGCAGCGGTCACCGTCAGCCGGGTGGCCTGCCAGCCGAGCAGCACGGTCAGCAGGGCCAGCAGGGCCAGGGTGAACGGCCGGCGAGCGAAGATCAGCGGTTCGATTGCGCGAACGAGGCGGACATCCAGCGGCAGACGCGCGGCCATCAGCGCACCCGCCCGAGCGACTGCAGGCCGCGCTCGCCGCTGACGACGAGGCTGGACTGCCACAACGTCGCCGACGAATACGCGGTGCCGGATTCCCCGGTCAGCTTTCGGGTGGCGAGGCTGGCGGGGTCCGCGATGACGATCGTGCCGTTGTCGCCGACCAGCGCGATGCGCGCGCGGTCCAGCGCGGTACAGCCGTAGAACGCGGCCGACGTGCCGGTGTCGAGCGCGCGCCAAGCGCCGGCGCGAACATCCCGCGTCAGGTAGGCCTTGCCGCGCAGGCCGCAGACCAGCGCACCGCCGCCGGGTACCGCCACGGCGCCGAACAAGGTCGAATTCACCGGCGATTTCAGGCGCTTCCAGGTTCGGCCCCGATCGCTCGACAGCACCAGCCGCCCCTGTTCGCCGGTCACCAGCAGATCGCCGTCGGCGAGCCGGGTGATGCTGTAGAGATTCAGCTCGTCGGTGTCGAAGGCCGGCGACGACACCGGTTCCCAGTTGCCGCCCCCGTCCTCGGTCCGCAGCACCAGCCCGAAACCGCCGACGGCGAATCCGGTGTTCGCGTCGAGGAATTCGATGTCGAGCAGCGGCTTTTCGAGCTCGGGCTGGAAGTTCTGCAGTTGCCAGGTCTTGCCGCCGTCGACCGTCGCGACGACCACCGCGTCATGCCCCACCGCCCAGCCATGCTCGGCGTCGACGAAGCGCACGGCGGTCAGCGCCGAGCGCACCGGCACCGTCACCTGTGCCCACTTCTGGCCATCGATCGACGCGAGGATGTGACCGCGATCGCCGACCGCGATCAGGCGCTTGCCGGTGTCCACGACATCGAGCATCAGCCCTTTCGATGCCAGCGGCTCGAGGTCCGCAGCGCGCGGCTGGTAGATCGGCGTCGGCTCCGCTGACGGTGCGGCGGCGTCTTGGGCACGCGCGCCGCCGATGGCGACTCCGATCAGGCTCAGCGCCGCGACGGCCAGCAGGAGATGCCGCGACGACGGCAGGGCAAGCACGGGACGGTCAGGCGTGGCGGGCATTCGGAATCAGGACGGGCGGCTTAGAACGGCGGGCGCAGTCGCGCGGAATCGGTGGCTGGCGCCGTGGCGATCGCGTCATCGGCCGCCGTTGTAGCAAACGCGCGGCCTCGCTGTCTTGGCGCGCGCCGCATTCCGCCCTGTCGCGGCTCAGCGCGCGATCCAGATCGTCGCGACCATCCGGCCGCAGATGCCATCGCGACGGAACGAGTAGAAGCGCGCCGGATCGGAATACGTGCAGATGCCGCCGCCGTGAACCTGAGTGACGCCAGCGACGGCCAACCGCTGGCGCGCGAGGGCGAACAGATTGGCGCGGTGCTTGCCCGGTGTGCCGGTCGGCCGGAAGTTCTTCGCCGCGTCGGCGTCGACCGCGACGAACGCGTTGCGCACGTCGTCCCCGACTTCGAAGGCGTCGGGTCCGATCGCCGGACCCAGCCAGGCGATCAGCCGAGACGGCGGCACCGGCAGCGCCGCGACGGTGTTTTCAAGCACGCCGCCGGACAACCCGCGCCAGCCTGCGTGGGCGGCGGCGACCACCGTGGCGTCGAGATCGCAGAACAGCACCGGCAGGCAGTCGGCCGCCTGCACCGCGCAGACCACGCCCGGTCGATCGGTCCACGCGGCATCGGCATCGGGCTCGGCCGGTTCGTGCGGCACGCGGACCACGCGCGAACCGTGCACCTGATGAATCCAGTCCGGCGTCTGCGGCAGCTTCAGCGCCGCGAACAGCAGCCGCCGGTTCTCGCTGACGTTGTCGCTGTCATCGCCACTGCTGCGGCCGATGTTCAGACCGGCGAAGCGGCCCTGGCTGATGCCGCCTTCGCGGGTCGAACAGGCAGCGCGGATCGCGGCAGGTGCCGGCCAGTCCGGAATGATCGGGTTCATCGCTTGCGACCTCGGTTCGGGCGCGGTCGCTGTCCGACCGCCGAGTCAGGCTTGTGCCGCGCGCAGCCGATCCAGCAGGCGCTGCATGTCCGGCGGGGCTTCCGCCGAAAAGTGCAGCTCCTCGCCCGTGATCGGATGTTCCAGACGCAGTTCGCGGGCGTGCAGGGCCTGTCGCGGGAAGCCGTTCAGGGCCTTGCGCAGGTCCTCGCCGATGTTCCGGCCGCGCGTGACCTTGCCGCCGTAGACTGCGTCGCCGACGATCGGATGCAGTATCTGAGCCATGTGCACGCGAATCTGATGGGTGCGCCCGGTTTCGAGCTTGACCCGCAGCAGCGTGTGATGGGTGAAACGCTCGCTGACCCGGTAGTGCGTCACCGCCGGGCGCCCCTCGCTGACCACCGCCATCTTCAGGCGATTGCGCGGATCGCGTCCGATGGGCATGTCGACCGTGCCGCCTGCGGTGACCGCGCCGTTGACCACGGCGTCGTACTCGCGGTTGATCTCGCGTGCCGCCATGTCCGACACCAGCCGGGTATAGGCCTCCAGCGTCAGGCCGACGATCAGCAGGCCGCTGGTGTCCTTGTCGAGCCGATGGACCAGCCCGGCACGCGGCAGCAGGTCGGTCTGCGGAAAGCGGTGCAGCAGCGCGTTCTGCATCGTGCTGTCGGCCTGCCCGGCACCGGGGTGCACGGTCAGGCCCGGCGGCTTGTTGATGACGGCGATGTCGTCGTCCTCGTAGACCACGTCGAGCGGAATCGCCTGCGGCTTGTCGTTGCCGGCCAGCGGCTGCTCGTCGACGGTGAGATCAAGCTGATCCCCGGCCGCCACCGGCTGCCGCGCCTTCTCGGGCACGGCGCCATTCACGCGCAGGTCACCCGACTCGATCCAGCTTTTCAGCCGGCCTCGCGAATACATCGGGAACAACTGTGCGGCCACGGCGTCCAAACGCTGGCCGGCGAGGTGATCCGGCACCGCCGCCTGCTCGGTGCGGCTCATGAGCGGCACGTCCTGCGCCGCGGCTGGGGCCGGCAGCCATCGGCTATACTCGATTTTCGACTCAACTCGCTGATTCTCCGCGTAATGACCAAACGCTCCTTCCGCGGCCTGTCCGCTCCGCGTGCCCTGCGTGTTCTTGGCATCGTGTCGCTAGCCGTCGCCGTCACGGCCTGCTCGTCCAAGACGCCTCGTGCCGATCGTCCGGACAACCCGTTCCGCACCGGTCAGCAGGATGGCCCGGGCTCGACGACGCCGCAGTCCGAGAAGGCGCTGAAGCTCGAAGCGAGTCAGGCGTATCGACTCGCCCACGATGCGCTGCAGACCGGCGACTACGAAACCGCGAACAAGCGCTTTACGCAGCTGATTGCGCGGTATCCGTTCACCGAGTACTCGACCCAGGCCGAGCTCGAGAAGATCTTCGCGCAGTATCGCAGCTTCCAGCCGGATGAAGCGGTGCTGGCGGCCGATCGCTTCCTGCGCGAACACCCGCGCCATCCGCGCGCGGACTACGTGCAGTACCTCAAGGGCCTGACCAATTCCGCCCGCAGCAACGGCATCAGCGACTTCCTGCCGCTCGACACCAGCAAGAAGGACGTGCTGAACGAGCGCCGCGCGTTCGATGACTTCGCCCTGCTGCTGCAGCGCTATCCCACCAGCCTGTACGCCGGCGATGCCCGCAAGCGGATGGTCTATCTGCGCAACCGCATCGCATCGCACGAGCTGTCGATCTTGAAGTTCTACGTCAAGCGCCAGGCCTGGGTCGCGGTGTCGAAGCGCGCCGAGAACCTGATCGCCGAATATCCGGGCGCGCCCGCCACTGCCGAAGCGCTGACCTTGCTGAAGCTGAGCTACAGCAAGCTCGGTCTGAAGCCGCAGTCCGAAGACATCACGAAGATCATCGCGGCGAATACCAACTCCATCCGCTTGGCCGATGCGCGCCCGCCGAAGCCGGGGCCGCGCAGCGTCGTCGGCGAAGACGGTGCGGTGGTCTCGGCGCTGGTCGTGCCGAGTGCCTCGGCCGCCCCGGAGGCGGCGCAGGCCGCAGCCGCAGCACCGGAAGCACCGGAAGCACCGAAGGGCTTCTTCGGCCGCATCGGCAGCTTTTTCGATGCGCTGAACAAGACGTACACGATCGGCAAGGACGATGCTGCGGCTGCGCCGGCCGCTGCCGCGACGGCCACCCGTTCCGCCAAGCCCGCGGCGTCGTCGAACGACACGCCGTCCGCCTCGCTGACCACCGGTCCGTACAGTGGTCCGGACACGGTGATCGAGATCGCGCCGGCAACCCCGTCTGCCGCGCCGGTGCCGACGGCCGGGCCGACGCCCGCCGACGGCGCGCCCAAGAGCCCCGGCAACGTGCTGGCTGCGCCTGCCCCCCCGCAGCCGCCGGCCGATGGCGCGCCGAAGTCACCGGCGGCCTCCGCCACGAAGCCGAAGGAGAAAGGCGGCTTCCTCGATTTCCTGAACAAGTCTTACGACATCGGCGGATCGAAAAAGAAGCCTGATGCGGCGGCGCCAGCGGCAGACGGCGCCACGCCGGCCGCCGCGGATGCCACGGCTACGTCGGCCGACCAGGCGGGTGA
Source organism: Nevskia sp. (assembly GCF_021732705.1). Taxonomy (GTDB): domain Bacteria; phylum Pseudomonadota; class Gammaproteobacteria; order Nevskiales; family Nevskiaceae; genus Nevskia. The sequence goes on from NZ_JAKFUM010000014.1 coordinate 54,468, forward strand.
AGAAAAGACCGAAACCCCGAAGCCGGCCGACGCCGGCCAGTGACGCGCCGGGTTCCACCGCCGACGATCGTCCAGCGGTGGAATCCGGCAGCTCGGCTCAGCGGTCGCCGTAGACCGCGGTAATCGGATAGCGCCGCTCGCGCCCGAACGCGCACGGCGTGACCTTCGGCCCCGGCGGCGCCTGCCGGCGCTTGTACTCCGAACGCCGCACCAGTCCGGCCACGCGCCGGACCGTCGCCTCCTCGAAACCCATCGCCACGATTTCCGCGATCGACAGGCTGCGTTCGACGTAGGCCTCGAGAATCGGGTCCAGCACCTCGTAGGGCGGCAGCGAGTCGGAATCCTTCTGGTCCGGCCGCAGCTCGGCGGTCGGCGGACGGGTGATCACGCGCTCCGGAATCACCGGCAGCCCCGGCGGCGATATCGCATTGCGATAGCGCGCGAGGTCGTAGACCAGCGTCTTGTAGACGTCCTTGATCGGCGCGAAACCGCCGCACATGTCGCCGTACAGCGTGGCGTAGCCGACCGCCATCTCGCTCTTGTTGCCGGTGGTCAGCACCACGCTGCCGAACTTGTTCGACAGCGCCATCAGCAGCACGCCACGACTGCGCGACTGCATGTTTTCCTCGGTCAGATCGATCGGGCGATCGCCGAACAGCGGTGCCAGGGTCTCGTTGAATGCGCTGAACGGCTTTTCGATCGGCAGCACCGAATAGCGGATGCCGAGCCGTTCGGCTTCGATCCGGGCATCGTCGTTCGACATGTCGAGCGTATAGCGTGACGGCAGCGACACGGCCCAGACCTTGTCCGGTCCGAGCGCATCGGCGGCGATCGCGGCGATCAGCGCCGAATCGATGCCGCCGGACAAACCCAGCAGCACGCCGGGAAAGCCGTTGCGCGTGACGTAATCGCGCGTCGCCTGCACCAGCGCCCGATAGACCTCGGCCGGCGTTTCGAGCGCTTCACGCACGTCGCCACGTGGCACCACACCCTCGAGCGTGATCGGAAACACGCCTTCGGCAAACAGCGGCGCGCGGAAGGCGACGGCGCCATCGGCCGTGATCGCGGTCGAATCGCCGTCGAACACGATGTCGTCCTGGCCGCCCGTGCAGTTGACGTAGACGATCGGCAGTCCGGTTTCCGATGCCCGCTGGCGCAGCACGGCGAGTCGTTCGGCCGGCTTGCCGATGTTGTAAGGCGAGGCGTTGATGTTCAGCAGCAGCTCGGCACCGGCGGCCTTCGCCAGACGCGCCGGACCTTCGCCCCAGATGTCCTCGCAGATGCACAGGCCGATCGAGCGGCCCGCAAGTTCGAACACGGTGGCGGTGGGCGCGCCGGCGCGGAAGTGGCGCTTCTCGTCGAACACCCCGTAGTTCGGCAGCAGCTGCTTGCGGGCGCGGGCGATCAGCACGCCGTCGCGGTAGACCGACGCGGCGTTGTACAGCACGCGCGCAGTCCCTTCGGCAACGTATTCGGGATGGCCGACGACGATGTCGATGCCGCGCGCCGCCTCCGCAATCTTCGCCAGGCCTGCTTCGATCGCCGCGGGAATCGCGGAGCGCAGCAGCAGGTCGTCCGGCGGATAGCCGATCACGGCCAGTTCCGGTGTCGCGACCAGCGATGCACCGAGCGCGTCGCGGGCATGAACCGCCGCGGCGATGATCTTCTCGACATTGCCTTCGATGTCGCCGACCCAGAGGTTGAGTTGGGCGGCGGCGAGGGTCAGCGGCTTGTTCATCGGCATTCCAGAAAGCGAGCGTCGTGCCCGGCACGATAAACGAGAAAGGGCGCGACGAATCGCGCCCTTCCCGGACATCGCACCGCTGCGGGATTACTTCAGCAGCGACTTCATCGCCGCGCCGAGATCGGCCGGCGAGCGGACGGTCTTCACGCCGGCCGCTTCGAGCGCTGCGAACTTCTCGTCTGCCGTGCCCTTGCCGCCGGCGATGATCGCGCCGGCATGGCCCATGCGCTTGCCGGCCGGCGCGGTGACGCCCGCGATGTACGCGACGACCGGCTTCTTGATGTGCTGCTTGATGTAGGCCGCCGCCTCTTCTTCCGAGGAGCCGCCGATTTCGCCGACCATGATCATGCCGTCGGTCGCCGGATCGGCTTCGAAGCGCTTCAGCACGTCGATGAAGCCCAAGCCGCGCACCGGGTCGCCGCCGATGCCGACGCAGGTCGACTGGCCGAGGCCGTTCTGGGTCGTCTGGTGCACGGTTTCGTAGGTCAGCGTGCCCGAACGGGAGACGATGCCGATGCGACCCGGCTTGTGGATGTGGCCCGGCATGATGCCGATCTTGCACTCGCCCGGCGTGATCACGCCCGGGCAGTTCGGACCGATCAGCACGCAGTCGCGGCCGGCAAGTGCCGCCTTGACCTTGACCATGTCGTTCACCGGGATGCCTTCGGTGATGCAAATGATGACCTTGATGCCGGCATCGGCGGCTTCGAGGATGGCGTCGGCGGCGCCCGGCGCCGGCACGTAGATCATCGTCGCGTCAGCGCCGGTGGCGGAGACGGCGTCGTGCGCGGTGTTGAACACCGGCAGGTTGAGATGTTTGGAACCCCCCTTGCCCGGCGACACGCCGCCGACCATCTGGGTGCCGTAGGCAATCGCCTGTTCGGAGTGGAAGGTGCCCTGCTTGCCGGTGAAGCCCTGGCAGATGACGCGGGTGGCTTTGTTGATCAGGATGCTCATGTTTGTCGCTCGCGGAATTCGTGGAAAGGAGTCAAGCGTTGGCGCGTGGTGCAGGCCGGGCCCGGCAGCGCCGGGCGTTCGCCGGGCCGGTCTGACATCGCGTCAGTCCGGCACGACGGCGGCTCACCCCTTGGCCAGCTTGACCACCATCTGCGCGGCTTCGGTCAGATCCGACACCGGCGTGACGGCGAGGCCGCTCTCGCGCAGCATCGCCTGACCCTTTTCCATGTTCGTGCCCTGCAGGCGCGCGACGACCGGAATCTTGAGCCCGACCTGCTTGACCGCGGCGATGATGCCTTCGGCGATCAGATCGCAACGGACGATGCCGCCGAAAATGTTGATGAAGATCGCCTTCACTTCCGGGCTGGCGGTGATCAGCTTGAACGCTTCCGTCACCTTCTCGGCCGTGGTGCCGCCGCCGACATCGAGGAAGTTGGCCGGCTGGCCGCCGTGGAGCTTGACGATGTCCATCGTCGCCATCGCCAGACCGGCACCGTTGACCATGCAGCCGATGTCGCCTTCGAGGGTCACGTAGTTCAGGTCGAACTTGGCGGCGGCGCGCTCGCGCTCGTCTTCCTGCGCCGGATCGCGCATCTCGGCGATCGCCTTCTGGCGGTACAGGGCGTTGTCGTCGAAGTTCAGCTTGCCGTCGAGGACGAACAGGTTGCCTTCGGCGGTGACGATCAGCGGGTTGATCTCGACCATGCTGGCGTCGAGTTCGGTGACCACGCGGTAGACGCCGGCCAGGATCTTGGTGAACTGGTCGGTCTGTTCCTTGGTCAGGTCCATGAAGAAGCCGAGTTCGCGGGCCTGATAGGCCTGGAAACCGGCGGCCGGGTGGATCGTGATGGTCTTGATCTTTTCCGGGGTGTGCTCGGCCACTTCCTCGATGTCCATGCCGCCGGCGGCGGAGGCCATCAGGATCACGCGCTCGCTGGTGCGATCGACGAGGGCGGACACGTACAGCTCGCGGGCGATGTTCGACGGCTTCTCGATCCACACCGAGTTGATCGGCAGGCCCTTGGCGTCGGTCTGCTTGGTCACCAGCATCTTGCCGAGCATGGCCTTGGTCGCTTCCTCGGCGGCATCGGCGCCGTTGACCAGCTTGACGCCGCCGGCCTTGCCGCGACCGCCGGCATGGACCTGGGCCTTGACCACGACCTTCTCGGTGCCCAGCTGCTTGGCCACGGCGCGGGCCTGCTCAGGGCTTGTGGCGAGGCCGCCCTGCGGCACCGGAATGCCGAAGCGCGCAAAGATTTCCTTCGCCTGATACTCGTGCAGATTCATGCGTCCCCCAAAGGATGACCGGCTCGCGCCGGGCGATGGCCACCGATCGGGGCCACCAGGTGTGCGGATTTGATACAGCCTCGCGTGCGAGCCTTGGCTCGGGGAGGCTGATGGCGGCGCATTCTCCCTTAATCGCGGGGTGCAGGCAAAGCATGCACGCGGCTACACTCGGGTCATCCTTGTCACTGTTCGTGCGCTCGCCATGGCCTTTCTGATTCGCGTCCTGCTGCTCGCCGGCATCGGCTGGCTGCTGTATCGGGCCTACATCCGCTGGCAGACCACGCAGAACCAGCACCGCGGCGCGCCACCGCCGGAAAAATTCGAGCCGATGAGCCGCTGCACCGGCTGCGGCCTGTATCTGCCGTCGCAGAGCCTGTCGCCGTCGCAGCGCTGCGGCTCCTGCGAGCAGAAGCGCTAGCACGTCGCCGCCGCCATGTCCGGTCCCGCCCGCGCCGGTGTCTTCATCTACGCCAAGGACCTCCCGGCGATGACGGCGTTCTACCGCGCGCTGCTGGCGATGACGGTGATCCACGAGGACGCGACGCTCGCCGTGCTGCAATCGCCCGACCTGCAGCTGGTGCTGCACGCGATTCCGCCGGCGATCGCGGCGGACATCGTCATCTCCCGCCCGCCGGTGCCGCGTGAGGACTGCGCGCTGAAGTTCTTCGTCAGCGTCGATTCGCTGGCCGCCGCGGCCCTCACCGCTGCAGCACACGGCGGCGACGTGTCCGGGCCGCGGTGGCCCGGTCCCGGTTTCGTGATGACCAATGCCTGCGATCCGGAAGGCAACATCTTCCAGCTGCGCGAACCGGCTCCGGCTGCCGGCGCCACGGCGTCTTGAACTATCTGGAACAGGATCGCTTCGTCGATCCGGAAGACTGGCGCATCCTGCGAACGCTGGCCGCCTACCGGCTGGTGCTGGTGGCCCTGCTGATCGGCGTGCACCTGTTCTCGCTGGAATCGTATTTCTTCGATCGCGCCGAACCCGGCCGCTTCTTCGGCATCGCGCTCGGGTATGCGGTGCCGGCGCTGGCACTGATGGCGGCTTCGATTGCGCGGGTGCCGCGTCTGGCTCCGCAGGCGCATCTGGCGTTCGTCGTCGACACGCTGGCCATCGTGCTGCTGATGGTCGCGGCACGCGGCGTGTCGTCCGGCCTTGGCGTGCTGCTGATCACGCCGGCCGTGGGCTGCAGTCTGGTGCTGCCGCTGCGCCTCGGCCTGCTGCACGCCGCACTCGGCACCTTCGCGGTGTTCGGCGCGGAGCTGTGGCGGCAATCGCAAACGCATTTCGAAGGCTCGGACATCGCCACTGCCGGCCTGCTCGGCCTGATGCTGTTCGCCACCGCGATCGGCGCCGGTGCCGTGGCCCAGCGGGCGCGCAAGAGCGAGGCGCTGGCCGCGCGCTTCGGCGACGACCTCGCCAACCTGTCGCGGCTGAACGAGCGGATCATCGAAAGCATGGAAACGCCGGTGCTGGTGATCGACGAGGAACGTCGGCTGCGCCTGCAGAACGCCGCCGGCCGGCGACTGCTCGGCGGCCTGAGCCTGGACGGCCGCGAACTCGCCACCGCGCTGCCAACGCTGTCGTCGGCGCTGAACCACTGGCAGGAAACGCCGAACCGCGACCCGGAACCGATGGTGCTGACGCCGGGCGGTCCGGAGCTGCTGCCGCGCTTCTCCCGGCTCGGCTTCAATGCCTGGGCGCCGGTGCTGGTGCTGCTCGACGACTCGGCCCGCGTGCGCGAGCAGGCCCAGCAGCTGAAGCTGGCGGCGCTCGGACGACTGTCGGCCGGCATCGCCCACGAGATCCGCAATCCGCTGTCGGCGATCCGGCATGCCGGCCAGCTGCTGGCCGAGTCGCCCGGGATTCCGGACGAGGATCAGCGGCTGCTGGAGATGATCCAGCGCCACACCACGCGAATCGACAAGATCGTCGAGGACGTGCTGCGGCTGTCGCGGCGCGATGCCGCCAGCCCGCAGACCCTGCTGCTGCGCGGCTTCCTCGAGCGCAGCATCGCCGTCTATGCCGAAGGCTGTCCGGACAGCGCACGCAGCATCGTGCTCGACTCGGTATCGGAATCGCTGGCCGTGCGCTTCGATCCGAACCATCTGCAGCAGGTGCTGCACAACCTCTGGCAGAACAGTTTCGAGCACGGTGCCGATGACGGCCGCAGCATCGGCGTGCGGCTGGAAGCCGGGCGGATCAATCCGGGCCAGCGCCCGTATCTCGACGTGATCGACAACGGCCGCGGCATTCCCGATGCCGTGCGCGAGCAGATTTTCGAGCCGTTCTTCACCACCGCCCGTCGCGGGACCGGTCTCGGGCTGTATCTGTCGCGAGAAATTTGTGAATACAATCAAGCACGTCTGCTGCACATTGCGCAGGAATCGGGCACCCGCTTCCGCCTGATCTTCGCCACGGCCTGATTGCCCGACCCGCCACGACCATGAGCAAAGCCCACGCGCTGATCGTCGACGACGAAGCCGATATCCGCGAACTGCTGGAAATCACGCTGTCGCGAATGGGCCTGCGGACGCAGGCCGCCGGCACCGTCCGGGAAGCACGGGCGCTGCTGGCGGAACACAGCTTCGATCTGTGCTTCACCGACATGCGGCTGCCGGATGGCAATGGCGTGGAGCTGGTGGCGCACATCCAGAAAAAGCATCCGGGTGTGCCGGTGGCGGTGATCACGGCCTACGGCAGCGCCCAGACCGCGGTCGAAAGCCTGAAGGCCGGCGCCTTCGATTTCGTCTCCAAACCGATTGATCTGGGCCAGCTGCGCAAGCTGGTCGACACCGCGCTGAAGCTCAAGAGCGCTGCCGAAACGAGCGATGGCGGCCTGCTCGGCGCCACGCCGGTGGTGGAGGCGCTGCGCGCGCTGATCGACCGCCTGGCCCGCAGTCAGGCGCCGGTGCACATCACCGGCGAATCCGGCACCGGCAAGGAACTGGTCGCGCGCCTGATCCACGATCGCAGCCCGCGTGCCGATGCGCCGTTCGTGCCGGTCAACTGCGGCGCGATTCCGGCGGAACTGATGGAGTCGGAGTTCTTTGGCCATCTGAAGGGCAGCTTCACCGGCGCCACGCGCGACAAGGCCGGCCTGTTCCAGGCCGCGGAGGGCGGCACGCTGTTTCTCGATGAAGTGGGCGACCTGCCGCTGCACATGCAGGTGAAGCTGCTGCGCGCCCTGCAGGAGCGCGCGGTGCGGCCGGTCGGCGCGGAAACCGAGATTCCGGTCAACGTCCGCGTGATCTCGGCAACGCACAAGGACCTGAGCCAGCTGCTGGCGCAGGGCACGTTCCGCCAGGATCTCTACTACCGCCTGAACGTGATCGAAGTCCGCACCCCGCCATTGCGCGAGCGGCGCGAAGACATTCCGCTGCTGGCCTCGGCGATTCTCGCCCGGCTTGCCAAGTCGAACGGCCTTGCGGTGACGCCGCAGCTGGAGCCGTCTGCCCTCGCGCGCCTGTGCGAGCACACGTTTCCGGGCAATGTCCGCGAATTGGAAAACGTGCTCGAACGCGCCGTGACCCTGAGCGACGGCCTCCGCATCGCCGCCGGCGACCTGCAGTTGCGGGGCGATGCGCCGGCGACTGCGGCTTCGCCCGCACCATCGCTCGGCCCGACCGTGGCGACCGCAGCGCCGCACGATCTGGAAGGCCAGATGGAAGACATGGAGCGCCGCGCGATTCAGGAAGCGCTGGAAAAGGCGCGCTACAACAAGACCAAGGCGGCGGCGCTGCTGGGCATGTCGTTCCGGTCATTGCGCTATCGAATCAAGAAGTTGAACATCGAGTGATAGCTGCGTCGCCGGGACCGAACCGCTGCCGTGCGGTTCGCGGCGCAGCCGAGGGATGAAGGACCGTCTGGTCCGGCATCGAACAGGCGCGCCGGAGGCATCGGCCCCGTTCTTGCCGGTCCGCTTGCTGCCACAAATCTGGGGAAACCGTTTGAAAGCCACCCATTGGTCATCCGCCGCTGCGCTGATCTTCCTGAGCCAGGGCCTGTCCGGCTGCAGCAGCCATGCGAAGAAGCATGAAACCGCCGTCACCGTGCCGCCGGCGGTGCTCGCGCTGACGCCGCCGTCGACCAAGGTCGACCCGGCCAAGCAGTTGTCGACCTTGCTGGCCGACGAGTGGCAGCGCAGCCTCGCCGCCAATCCGGAGCAGGCTTCGCTGCTCGGCGATCATCGTTACGACGATCGCTGGACCGATGCCAGCCTGGCCGCGATCGAGGCCAGCAACCGCGCCGACACCGCCGCGCTGCAGAAGCTGCTGGAAATCGACCGCGAACGCCTGCCGCCGGCCGACCAGCTGAACTTCGACCTGTTCCGCCAGCAGCTCGAGCGCAGCATCGAAGCGTTCCGCTATCGCGGCTTCGTGATGCCGATCAACCATCTCGGTGGCGTTCAGACCGCGAACCAGATTGCCGAAGTGCTGCAGTTCCAGACCGTGGCCGACTACGACAACTGGCTGAAGCGCATCGAGACCATCGATGTCGCCGTAGACCAGACCATCGAGTTGCTGCGTGCCGGCCTCGCCGAAGGCCGCACGGTGCCGAAGGTGATCATGCAGCGGGTGCCGGCGCAGATCGACAAGCTGCTGGTCAGAAAGCCGGAAGCGAACCCGTTCTACCAGCCGTTCGTGAAGTTCGCCGACGGCATTCCGGAAGCCGATCGCAGCCGGCTGACCGCGGCTGCGCGCGCCGCGATCGTCGCCAAGGTGATGCCCGCCTACCAGCGCCTGCAGAAGGTGGTGACGACCGAATACCTGCCGAAGTGCCGCCAATCGATCGGCCTGTCGGAGCTGCCGGATGGCCGCGATGCCTACGCCTTCGCGGCGCGCGCCAGCACCACGACGATGCTGTCGCCGGACGAGATTCACGAGATCGGCCTGAAGGAAGTGGCGCGGATTCGCGCAGAGATGGATGGCATCCGCCGCAAGGTCGGTTACGGCGGCAGCCTGCCATCGTTCTTCCGCTACCTGCGCAGCGATCCGAAGTTCTTCCACCGCAATGGCGAGGAGCTGCTGACTTCGTACCGCGACATCGCCAAGCGGATCGATCCGGAACTGCCGAAGCTGTTCGGCAAGCTGCCGCGCCAGCCCTACGGCGTGCGCCCGATTCCGGCGGCCATCGCGCCGGACACGACCACCGCGTACTACCAGCCGGGTGCGGCCGATGGCTCCCGCGCCGGAAACTTCTACGCCAATCTCTACAAGCCGGGCTCGCGACCGAAGTGGGAGCAGGAAGCGCTGACCGCGCATGAAGCCGTGCCGGGGCATCACCTGCAGATTGCACTGCAGCAGGAATTGGTGCGCGATGCCGGCGGCACCCTGCCCGAGTTCCGCAGCCAGGTCGATTTCACCGCGTTCGTCGAAGGCTGGGGCCTGTATTCCGAAAGCCTGGGCCCGGAACTCGGGCTATATCAGGACCCGTATTCGAAGTTCGGTCAGCTGACCTACGAGATGTGGCGCGCCGTGCGGCTGGTGGTCGACACCGGCATGCACGCCAAGGGCTGGAGCCGGCAGCAGGCGATCGACTTCTTCAAGGCCAACACGCCGCGCGCCGAACTCGACATCGTCAACGAGATCGATCGCTACATCGCCTGGCCCGGTCAGGCGCTGGCGTACAAGATCGGCGAGCTGAAGATCAAGGAACTGCGCGCGCGCGCCACCGACATGCTGGGGCCGAAGTTCGATATCCGCGGCTTCCATGACGTGGTGCTGGGCACCGGCGCGATCCCGCTGAGCCTGCTGGAAAAGAACGTCGATGCCTGGATCATCGAGAAGAACGGTGGCATGGTCGTGAAGCTGCGCGGCAGCGCGCCGAAGTGAGTCGCGGCTCGATACGCGCTTTGTTCCCGACGACAGGACGTCTCCGATGGCCGTGCTGAACCCGATCAAGTCGGCGCTGACCGCGGCCGGCCAGTGGCGCTGGCTGCAGCCGCTGCTGAACCTGCCGTGGCTGCGTGCGGTGCTGCGCCGCCTGCCGCTGCTGCGCCTGCTGGTGCCGGACGGCTGGGACCGCCGGCACCCGTACGATGCGCAGCACGGGACCGATACCAGCGGCACCGTACCGCTCGATCAGCTCGCGGTATCGACGGCCGCGCTCGAGGGTGCGCATCTTTACGGCGGCTCGCAGCCATCGATCATCCGCACCCTGCTGCGGTCGCTGCCGGGGCTGGAGTCCGGCGCGTTCCGCTTCATCGATCTGGGCTGCGGCAAGGGCCGCCCGCTGTTCGTCGCCGCCGAGTTCCCGTTTGCCGAAGTGATCGGCGTGGAACTGTCGCCGGTGCTGGCGCGCGTGGCCGAACGCAATGCCGAACGGATGCGTGCGGCGAACCCGGCGCTGGCGCCCGTCACCGTGGTCGAGGGCGACGCCACCGCCTACCCGTTCCCGTCCGGCCCGTTCGTGCTGTTCCTGTACAACCCGTTCGGCGAGGCGCTGATCGCCAAGGTGCTGGCGCAGGTCGAGGCGGCGCTGAAGGCAGAGCCTCGCACGATCTATGTCGTCTACTACAACCCGGTGTTCGGCCACTGCTTCGATGCCTCGCCGCTGTTGAGCCGGCGCTTCGCTCGCACGCTGCCGTATGCGGCCGATGAACTGGGCTACGGCCCGGATCAGGCCGATCCGATCGTGATCTGGCAACCCGGCGATGGCCGCCCGCTGCCGGGCACTGAGGCGCGGATCGTGATCACCACGCCGGAGATGCGTTCGGAGCTGGTGCCGGCCTGAGCGCAAGCGCCGCCGTCACCGACGACTACGGCTGCAGCGCCGGATCGTTCAGCGCGGCGAGTCCGGCGTAAGCAGCGGCGAGATACCGCGACAGCCGCTGACGATCGTCGGCCAACTGCGCCAACGCCAGCTTCGTCAGCACGGTGCGCGTCTCGGTTGCCAGCGTGGCGAGTTCGTCGTCGGCCGCGCCCTGTTGCAGCCATTCGACATCGAGCAGCATCGCGACCCCGCGCAGGAAGTCGGGCCGTTCCTGAAGCGCCTCGACACCCGACGGCGCCAGCAGATCACGCGCCTGTTCGACCGTGACGGCGAATCCCGGCTCGGCCCCGGACGGTGTCGACAGGGAATCGGGGACGATCAGTCCGCGATCGCGGATCATGGCTGCAGCATCGTCATTCGCTCCGATCGCCGTCTTCAGCCGCTCGATCGCGGCTTCGTAGTAGCGCTGCGCTTCGACCTGCGCGCTCTGCAGGCTCAGCGCATACGGAATCGCATCCCAGGATTCCTGTACTGCAGCGTCGTTGACCGCGCGTTGCTGCAGTTCCAGCCACGGCACCAGAGCTTGTGCGCCCACGGCTGCGGAATCTTCCGGAACCGCGTCCTGAACGAAACGGTTGCTGCCGCTGCACAGCTCGGTCGGCGCCCGGGCGCGGCGGTTGTATTCCTCGCAGTTGATCAGGCGCCGGCGCTGCAGCGCCTTCAGCACGAATTTCGGCGTCTCGCGTTCGGCCACCACCGGATTGGCGGCGCCATCGAGTTTCTGCGGTGCGCCCTGCGGTGCCAGCGCCGCCCAGCCCAGCCCGAGCAGCGCACGGTTCGAGTACGGGCCTTCCAGCGCAACGCGTTCGAGGATCGGCCGGGCCGTTGCGCCCTGTGCCTCGCGCAGGAAATGCCAGCCGAGCGCGACATTGGCGCGATCGCGCAGCGCCGCGGTCGCGTCATCGCTCGCGTCCGTGCTGTTCGCGCCGCCGCGACCGAGGCGATCGAGCAGGCTGCGGCCGCGTTCGATCTGGCCGCTGCGGATCAGGGCGACGCCGAGGTTGTACTGCAGCAGGCCCGCCTGCAGGCGCTGTTCGGCCGTGGCCGTCAGCAGTTGCTGGGGGTCGATCTGGATCGGTGTCAGGGTCTTGGCGGCCTGATCGAACTGGCCGGCGGCCATCTCGACCAGCGCCTTCAAGCTGGCCGATCGCTGCCGGAGATCGGCACGCGCCGTTGCCGGAACGCGCGACAGCGTGCGCAGCACGTCCGCTCCGTCCGCTCGCTGCCACGCCTGCTCCGCCAACGCCAGCAGTGCTTCCGCCCGCAGGTCGACATCGGCCGCCGCTGCGCGAGACAACACCGCGCGCGCACGCTCCGGCACTCCGTACGCGAGCCAGGCACTGGCCAGCAAGGCAGCGGTATCGGCAGCGCCGCCCGTGCTGGCATCGAGATCGGTCAGCGCCAGCACGGCGCTGAACGGCCGGTCGGTGGCCAGCGCCTGCCGCGCGATGCGCCAGCGCGGATCGAAGCGACTGCCGGCACGGAACTTCGCCTGCTTCGGCACGCTGCCGCCGGCGAAGGGATCGGTCAGCTGGGCGATGAAGCTGCGCGGTGCCGGATCGAGCGTCCACTCCGTCAGCGCCAGCACCGGCGCGCCGACCGCTGCGGCCGGCTGGATCGCGAGTTCCCAGTCGCTGCCGCTGCTGCCGACCTCGATGTCCGCGCCCAGTGGCAGTTCGGACGAGGCACGGTCGCCGGCCAGCTTCACGATCTCGGCGATCGCGGTGATGCGATGGCGGCCGGCGGTCAGCACGCGCTCGCCGAGGCGAATCAGGCCCCGTCGTGCGGACAGTGCGGATGACTCCGTCGCAGTGACCGCGACGTCCTGCATCGGCTCGTCGTCGATCGCCACGCGAACACGCCGCACCTGAAGTCCGTCGCTGCGAAGACCCAGATGGAAGCGGCTGGCGGCGGCGTCGGCGGGCGGAGCCGACGCGATGGCCTGATCGACTCGCCGCTGCTTCAGTGCCTGCAGCCGCGCCTCGATCGCCGACAGCGGCGATGACAGCGCGGCAGCACGTTCGATCGGGGTGGCCGCGGCCGGCTCGGCATGTGCCGGTGCGCCCAGCAGGACGGCACCGACCAGCAGCAGCGTCCAGAGACGACGACCCGGCCCGCTCGCGCGAGCGTTCGACGGCGTCGCGTCGTGCGGTCGTCCCGCGTTCATCGTGGCGGGCCGATCAAGCCGGCGCGGATTTACTGCGCGGTGGCATCCAGACGCTGCACGCCGGCATCGCCGACGAGGATGATCGAGCCATCGCGCGCGGCCGTGACCCACGACAGCGTGTCGGTCTTCTTGTTGCCGCTCTGATCGGTGATCGGCACCTGACGCACCGGGCCGCTGCCACTGAAGATCAGCAGGGTGGAGTTCAGGCCGACCATCGCGATGCGGTCGCCGGGCAGCGCGGTCATGCCGAACAGCGACTGATCGGTCTTGGTCTCGATCTTGTTCCAGGTGCCGGCGCGTACATCGTTGTTGAAGAAGGAATTGCCGCGCAGGCCGCCGATCAGGGCCCCGCTGTCGCCCGCGGCGATCACGCAGAACAGCGAGCTTTCGTACGGCGAGGCGACCTTTTCCCAGGTCGTGCCGCCATCCGGCGACACCCCGATCAGCCCCGCTTCGCCGACGACCATCAGGCCGCCGTTGCCGAGCTTGGTCATCGCGTTGATGTGGCGCTCGCCTTCGGTGACCGGATTGACCGCGATCTGGGTCCATGTCGCGCCGGCATCCTTGGTTTCGAGGAACAGGCCGTAGGCACCGACCGCGTAGCCGGTCGACGCGTCGAGGAACAGCACATCGAACAGCGGCTTGTTCAGGTCCGGCTGGAAGTTCTGCACGGCCCAGGTTTGGCCGCCATCGGTCGTCGCGAGAATCACGGCATCGTGGCCGACGGCCCAGCCGTGCTCGGCATCGGCGAACGCGACGCTGGTCAGCAGCACGTCGACCGGTGTCTGCACCTGCTTCCACTCCTTGCCGTCGCTCGACAGCAGGATGTGGCCGCGCGCGCCGACCGCCACGAACTGCTTGCCGGTATTGACCACCTTCAGCAGCGGATTGCTGGCGGCCTTCACTGCCGGCTCGGATGCGCGGGGCGCCACCGGCTTGGCGACGGCTTCGGCAGCCGGCGCTTCCGCCGAGGCCTCGGCCGCAGCCGAATCAGCCGGGGCAGCTTCCGCGACCGGCGTTTCCGTGGCAGGCGCGGCGGTGTCCTCGGCATGCACCAACAAGGTCAGCGGCACGGCGCACAGCCCGAGGACGATGGCAGCGAGTTTCAAAGATGGGTTGCTCATGCGCAGACTCTCGAAGGCAAGGACGCGGGGGCGTGCTCAGAACTGGTACTTGAAGAAGAAGCCGATGTTGTCGCGGTCGCGGATGATGTTGTTGGCACCGCCGCGAGTGTAGGCGTTGTAGGTGATGCTGAACGAGGTCGACTTTTCGTAGCGGATCTCGATCACCGAGTTCAGCTGGATGCGGCCTTCGATGAAGTTGGCACCCGGTCCCGGCGAGTTGTTGTAGACATCGTGCTGGAAGATGAACAACGGCTGGATCGAGATGCTCGGCAGCACCGATTCATAGCTGATGCGGCCGACCACGCGGTAGCCGCCGGCGAACGAGTTCGCGAACTGCTTGCGGCTGGCCTGGAACGGATTGAAGCGCAGGCCGTCCGGGCCGACCGTGCAGCTCGGGTTGGTCGAGCACGCCAGACGCGAGCCATCGGCACCGCTGCCGTCGGCACCGGCCGAGGCGTGCGTGTACGCCGCGCCCGGACCCTCGATCTGCAGCGTGCTGAAGTTCGGCAGGTTCAGCACGTGCGTCGCCGCGACTTCGTACAGCAGGATGACCTGGTCCGCGCCGATCCAGTTCTCGGTGCCGCTGAGCACGCGGGTGGCGCCGAACACGTATTGCAGCACCTTGCCCGGAATGTAGCCCTGGATGTACGAATTCGGCGCGTTCTCGCCGACCGTGCCGCCGCGGTACGGGGTGATGAAGTTCGGGAACGAGCGGGCCGAACCCGGCGCCGAGCCGACCACGAGGTTGACGTTGTCCGGATACGGATTGTTGCCGTTGGCGTCGGTGAAGTTGTTGCTGTCGTAGACGCTGTAGGTGTTGCCGCCGTTCTCGGTGAAGCCGAGCGAGTTGGTCGTGCCGGCGCAGCCGATGTTGACATCATGGCAGCGCGTCAGCGTCGGCCCGAACGAGGCGAACACGAGATCGACCAGCGCTACCTGCAGCGGCAGGTTCGGGCGGTACGAGACTTCGCCCTGGTACGAATAGTCGCCATACGAGGTGTTGAAGCTGAAACCGATCAGGTGACGGTTTTCCGGATAGCTGAGCTGGAAGCGCGCGGTCTCGAACGGCACGGCGTCCGAGTTCGGCAGGCCGGCGCGCGGCAGCAGCAGGTTGGCGAAGCCCGGCAGCGAATTCAGATCGGTGATGCCGAGATCACGCGCCGAGCCCGGGCTCTGCGCCAGCAGCGCCAGCGTGTCGAGGCCGAGCTGCGAACTGGCGCTGAACGCGGTCAGCGGCAGGTTCGGGCAGGACTGCAGGAACTCCGCCGTGTTGCGGGCATCGATGCCGACCGCACTGCCCTCGCGCCGCGCGCAGCTGGCGTTGGTGGCGTAGGTGCTGAAGTACGGCAGCTTCGAGTGATAGTTCTGGTAGTAGCCGCTGATCTCGGTGCCGTTGTTCAGCCAGTCGGCGTAGTAGCTCAGCTTGAAGCCGTACTGGCCGTTGTCCTTGGCCTTGCGGTCGGCATAGCGGCCGATGCGCAGGCAGGTCGGCGTGATCAGGGTCAGCGGGTTGTCGAGACGGCCGCCAGCCAGGCAGTCCGGGTCTTCGGAAGCGCCACCGAAGGCGGCGTTGATCGAATCACGCTGGTTCGGCGTGCCGAGATCGACGAACGAATTGAACGTGCCCGGAACCGGGATCTCCAGCGGTTTCCATTCCAGCTGGTAGAAGCCTTCGACGCTCAGGCCATCGACGACATTGGTCGACAGGCGAACCATGTTGACCGGCACGTACAGGTCTTCGAGCAGGCCGTTGCCACTGCGGAAGAAGTTGTTGGCGTTGATCGGCTGTGCCTGATTGAGGCTGTTCAGGATCGCCACCGTCGACTCGCCCCACTGCACGGTCTGACGGCCGATGCGGAACTGCAGCGTGCGGTCGCCCGGCAGCGGAATCTTGCCGAAGAAGTTGGTGTCGAGGAAGTTGTAGCGGAGGCCGATCTGCTGCGCCTCGGTCTCGGCCAGCGAACCGCTGACATCGGCACCGGGGCCATAGGTCCGCGCGAAATAGCGATTCGACGGGCTGCCCGGCGTGGCCGTGCCGACGCTGTCGAAGTTCTGCGGCGTGATCAGGTTCGGCTTGCGCGTGGTCAGGTGATAGAGCGCCGGATCGTAGATCGCGCGACCGCGGTAGAAGAACCCGAAATCGCCGGACTCGATCTTGAGATCGTGGGTCCAGACGATCGGCGACTGCGTGAGATCGCCGCGTTCGAAATTGAGGTCGCCGTCATCGAAGTTGATCGACGCGGCACCGGGTGAACGGCGCAGCTGCTGCGCCGGGTAGATCTGCAGGCGCTGCAGGCCCTGACAGGTCTGGTACACGCCCGAACAGACGTTCGGATCGATGTTGGCCTTGCCGATGTTGCGAGCGTCCTGCGCCTCGATGCGGAAAGCCGCACCGGCGGTGACCGTCTGGTTCAGCACGGCATTGAAGTCCTGACCGCCGAGCGTCAGGTTCAGTTCGGATGCCGAAGCCACCGACAGCGTGCTTATCGAAACCGCGAGCAGCAGCCCGCGACCGACGAGCTTTTGGACACTCATCCTGTTCTCCCTTGCATGGTGTGCCGGCAGGCTGCGCAGCCCGCCGATGGTGATGATGAAACCGGCCAACCTGTCCCCAGACAGGTCGACCGTTGCTGCCATTTCCCGCAGGCCACCGGCGGGACCGAGGGTTGCCGGTGGCGCCGGGTGTTACTTCGAGGTGCGCTTCTGGACGGTGTCCGCTTCGAAGTCCGAATCCTTCAGCACGACGGTGTTGTCGTACGGCTTGTCTTCGTTGTTCATCGCGGTGACGAAGTAGCGACCGGAGTCGAAGTGATAGATCACTTCCGGCTGCGTGGTCACGGCGAGGACATCGCGATACTGGATCGGGTGGCCTTCCTGGAACTGCAGCAGCTTGCCCTGCTGGTCATAGTCGTCGACGGCGACGATGTTCCAGCTGTCCTCGTCGAAGTACAGGACGCGCTTCTTGAACGTGTGGCGCTGGTCGGTCTTGTTCTCGGCCTCGACCACCCAGACGCGGTGCAGTTCGTAGCGGGTGATGTCCGAGTTCACGTGGTTCGGCTTGGCGATGTCCGCGTACTTGGTCTTCGGGCCGCTGATGCGGTACGAGTTGTACGGGATGTACATCTCCTTCTTGCCGACCAGCTTCCAGCTGAAGCGCTCGAGTACGCCGTTGTACATGTCGACCTGGTCGTAGAACTGGTGACCGTCGGTGCCTTCGTACGGGTTGTCGCAGCAGACCGCCGGGGCGCGGCGGATGCGCTTCAGCGCCGGGGCATACAGCCAGGCCGAGCGGCCTTCCGAACCTTCACCGGCCTTCTCGTGCACCAGAATGAAGGTGCCGGCGACGCGCGGCGGCGAGATCGTTTCCGACAGGTAACGGAGGAAGTCCGCGCCCGGCTTCAGTTCGATCGGCGTCGCGTTGTTGAGGTTCGCGTAGTAGAACTTCACGTCCTCGACGATCTTGGTCAGCGTGAACTTGCCGTTCTGCTGCACGATCATCTGGTTGTTGTAGCGACGGATCGTTGACCTGCGGAACTTCACGCGGTGGTTCCAGACCGGCTCGGCACCCGAGGTCGGGATCGGGAACGGGAAGCCGACGAACGCACCCTTCGGATTGTCGACGCCTTCCAGCGACGCGCGCGTCGCGTTCTTCACCGTCTCTTCGAGGTACTTGGCCGGGAAGTTGAAGTTCCGGTGCGACGGGTAGACCTGCATCTTGTAGGTCTGCGGGTAGCGCTTGAACAGTTCCTTGTGGCCTTCGGTCATCTTCGCGGCGTACTTCGGCACGTCGGCGGCGGTGATCGTGAACAGCGGCTTCTCGGCTTCCAGCGCCGGATCGCTCGGGTATTCACCCGGCTTGTAGGCGATCTGCGACTGCGGCGTCCACGCCGGAATCGTGCCTTCCTTGTTGCCGGCCTTCTCGGCACCGACCGGGCTCAGTTCCTTGCCGAGCTTGGCCGCTTCGGCCGCGTCGACCTTGGCTGTCGCTGGCGCGGACATCGCGACCAGCGCCGCCATCAGCGACGACACCAATAATTTCTTCCTCATCTCAGCACCTCTCTTGCTGGTTGGACATCTTTGATTTTCTGACCGCAAACCGTGTCTTTCGGGGTCGGCGCCGGTCACCCGGTCCGGCAGCCTGCGCTGCCAGTCCGGCTTCACGACCTACGGACGATGCGCCTTTCAAGACGCATTCGCTCGCAGGCTTACTTCGAAATGGTGCCTGACTTCGCCAGTTCTTCGGCGCGCGCCGCGGCCGCCATCTTCTCCGGCTTCAGCAGGAAGAAGGCGAAGGCCGGCAGCAGCAGCACCGCAGCGACCGCGTTGGCGAGGAACATGATGGTCAGCAGCACGCCCATGTCGACCTGGAACTGCAGGCCCGAGAACAGCCAGGTGCAGACCGAGCCGGCCAGCGCCAGCGAGGTGAACACCACCGCCTTGCCGGTCTGGTGCAGCGTCTGCTTGTAGGCATCGCGCAGGGTCATGCCGTTCTTCACGCATTCCTCGAGCACGGAATAGATGTAGATGCCGTAGTCGACACCAATGCCCGCCGCGAACGCCGCCACCGGCAGGGTCGAGACCTTGATGCCGATCTGCAGCCAGACCATCACCGCGTACGACATCACCGACACCAGCGCCAGCGGGAACAGCACGCAGATCACGCTCGGAATGGTTCGGAACGAGATGTAGACGCACAGCGCGATGCCGGCATAGACCCAGAACAGCACCGTCGGCTCGGTTTCGGCGACGACGTCATTGACCGCCGCCATCACGCCGACGTTGCCGGTGGCGAGCTTGAACTGCACCGGCGCATCGGCTGGCTGCTCGGCGATGAACTTGTTGACCGAGGCCACGATGCCGTCGATGGTTTCGGCCTTGTGATCGGCGGTGAAGATGAACACCGGAATCGCCGAGCAGTTCTCGTTCAGCAGGCCGGTCGACGACGGGAACGGCTGCACCGTGATCACCAGCGCGCCGCTTTCACGCGGCAGCGCGTTCCACTTCGGGTTCGATTCGCCGTAGCTGTTGAAGACCTTCTTCTGGACCTTCGGCAGCGACAGGGTCGACTGCACGCCCGGCGTGTTCTCCATGCGCCACGCGAAGCGGTCGATGTTGTCGACCACGGCGTGATCGATGCAGCCGTCGGCCTTCGATTCAGCGATGACCTTCATCACGTCGACGCCGATCGCGAAGTTCTGCACCACCGTCTTCGAGTCCTGGTTGTAGCGCGAGTCCGGACGCAGTTCCGGCACGCCCTCGTGCAGTTCGCCGATCTTCAGCTGCTTGCCGACATGGTTGCTGTAGGCATAGAACGCGATCGACAGCACGATCGTCGCGATCGCGTAAGGCTTCAGCGTCAGCAGCGACACGGCATCCCAGATCGGCTCGAAGTACTTGTCACGGCGCGCCTGGTGCGCGCGGAACTCGACCGGGTTCTTGATGTACGCGAACGACAGCAGGCACGGCAGCAGCACCTTCTTGCAGAAGATGATCGCGACAAGGCCGAACATGGCGTTGACCGCCATTTCCTGAACGATGCCGATCGGCACCAGTAGGATCGTGCCGAAGCCGACGACATTGGTCAGCACCGCCGAGATGCCCGGCACGACCAGCCGGCGATAGGTGGCGCGCGAGGCTTCGAAGCTGGCCAGGCCGTGGTCGGCCACTTCATACAGCCAGAAGCTGGTGATCTGGATGCCGTGCGACACGCCGATCGACAGCACCAGGAACGGCACGAGGATGCCGAACGGATCCAGCGCGTAGCCGAACAGGTGCAGCAGCCCCAGTTCCCAGATCACCGCCAGCACGGCGCACGACAGCGGAATCAGCGCGATCAGCGCGGAGCCGGTGTACAGCGTCAGCAGGCCCCAGGTCAGCACCAGGGTCAGCGCAAAGAAGCCGACGACCTCGCCGATCGAGTCGGCGACATCGCCGACGACCTTGGCGAAGCCGACGATGGCGATGTCGATGTTCGGGTTGTAGGTCGGGTTGTCGACTTCGGCAACCTCGAAATCGCTGCCTTTCAGCGAGAACGTCTGGTTGCTGCCGTCGCCGGCTTCGACATCGACATCGACGGTGGCGAAGCGGAACAGCAGGCCGCGCGGGTCGTGGTAGACGCGCTTGACCACTTCGCCGGCCTTCAGCGGCTCGCGGTCGGCCTTGAGCTTGTACTCGTACATCTTCGGGTTGATGTACTTCTGGCGGATGTCCTCGATCAGGCCCGCGGTCTTGATGTAATCGATGGTCTTGCCGGTGATCGGATCGCGCTCGAGCAGTTCCGAGAAGATCATCGCGCCGCGCTGGTCGTTGGCGACAAGACGGCCGACGATGCCAGCCTTCGAGACGTTGGCCCGAACCTTTTCGAGGTTCTCCGGCGTCGGCGTGAAGTCCGCCGAGATCACGTTGCCGCCCGCGAAGCCTTCCTCGACCACTTCGAGGTAGCGCACGTCCGGCGTGAAGATCGAGCTGACGCGCGCGCGGTCCGTGCCCGGCAGGAAGTTCACCGAATCGGTGGCGGCCCGCAGCGTGGTCATGAACGACGGGTTGTAGATGTCCTTCTCTTTCTTTTCGGTGACCGCGAACAGCACCAGGTTCGCGCCGCCGAATTCCTTTTCGTACTGCTTGAAGATCTGGATGTACGGATGGCCGAGCGGCAGCTGCTTCTCGAAGCCGGAGTCGATCTTGAGCTGGAGCGCTTCGAAGATCATGAACGCCGTGACGATCGCCAGCACCAGCATGGTACGGCCACGGTTGCCGAAGACGATGGGCTCAGTGACGCGGACAAACAGTTTTGAGAATTTGCCCTGTGCTTCTGAGTGCGTCGCGCGCTCCCTCTTGAACATGAAAAGGCCGGTTCCGGGAACCGGCAGCTGGCGTCTCGTACGCTGCTCGAAGGCAGGTCGAGAATTCCTGATTACTGAATGCTCGTTTAATGCGGCGCCATCCTAACGGCCTTCCCGCGACATCGCCATGCTTTCCAAGCACCCGGCCACCGGTAAGACCTCTGACCTTCCGGAGCGCGGCCGCCAATATACGCCGTGGCCGTACTCCGGAGAATGGTCCGAAGCGGATTTTGGTGTGACATTTCCGGACATCGCTTTGCCAGCCGGCCTGGTCGACGTCATCGCAACATCCCGGTGCCGGCCGCGTTCGGCGGGGCGGCCGAGCGCGAAACGACGCCGGAGCTGCGATCGGCAGCGCCGGCGTCGGCTGAGCGCAATGCGAACTTCAGGCGATACGGACGAAATCCGGCTTTTCGCGAACCGCGCACTGCGGGCAGGTCCAGGCCGTCGGCAATTCGGACCAGCGGGTGCCGGCGGCCCAGCCTTCGTTCGGACAGCCGCGGGACTCGGCGTAGACAAATCGGCAGTTCGGGCAGCTGTAGGCACGCCCCTCGCCGACGTCGGCGATCGCCGGCTCGGGCCGCAGCGTCGCGACTGGCGCGAGCACCTCGGCAGCCGGCGCTGCCGAGGCCGGACGATGCCAGCGGCGCATCAGCGCTTCGCGCTTCGACGGCTCGATTCGGGCGCGGGTCAGGTCATAGCCGTAGTGGGCGGCGACGCGGCCGTCCATCAGCCGATACCACAGCCACGGGATGTAGGCGACGAACAGCAGCGAGCCGTAGCCAGTCGGCAACTGCGGGCTCTGCTCGAAGTGCCGGAGGGCCTGATAGCGGCGCGTCGGATTGGCGTGGTGATCGGAATGACGCTGCAGCTGATAGAGCAGCAGGTTGGTCACGACGTGGTTCGAGTTCCACGAATGTTCCGGTGCGCAGCGCTCGTAGCGGCCATCCGCCAGCTTCTTGCGCGACAGGCCGTAATGCTCGAGGTAGTTCACCACTTCGAGCAGCGAGGCACCGAAGAACGCCTGCACCACGAGGAAGGCCAGCGCCGGCCAGCCGAGCCAGACCGTCAGCGCGCCGAAGAACAGCACGGTCATCGCCCAGGCCTGGATGTTCTCGTTGTCCAGACTCAGCACCGGCTTGCCGAGGCGCTCCAGCCGCTCGCGCTCGATCCGCCATGCCGAGCGGATGCTGCCGATCATCGTGCGCGGCAGGAAGGCCCAGAAGTTCTCGCCCATGCGGGAGCTGGCCGGATCTTCAGGCGTCGCCACGTGCTTGTGGTGCCCCTTGTTGTGCTCGACGAAGAAGTGACCGTAGGCGACCGGTGCCAGCGTCAGCTTGGCCAGCCAGCGTTCGAGCGCTTCCTTCTTGTGGCCGAGCTCGTGCGCGGTGTTGATGCCGACACCATTGATCATGCCGGTGGAGATCAGCACGCCGACGAGCTGCACCAGGTTCAGGTCCTGCGTCATCGCCAGCCAGGCGCCGAGGCCGGTGACGAGGAACTGCGCCGGGATGTACGCGAACACGATGGCGCGGTAGTAGCGGTCATCCTCGAGCTGCTGCACGGCGGTTTCCGGCGCGTTGACGACATCGGTGCCGATGAACCAGTCGAGCAGCGGCGCAATGACATAGAACAGCACCGGGCCGATCCAGCACAGCACGGTCGAGCCGGTCAGCGGCACCGATGCCAGCGCCAGCAGCACGATCACCGGCAGCGCGGGGCTCGCCAGCCAGAGATAACGCTTGCCGTCCCGCCAGCGGACGGACGACGAAGCCGGGTTCGCGATGCTTGCCATGATGCGGTCTCCTGCA
The DNA here is from genome assembly GCF_021732705.1 of Nevskia sp. Lineage (GTDB taxonomy): Bacteria > Pseudomonadota > Gammaproteobacteria > Nevskiales > Nevskiaceae > Nevskia. The sequence goes on from NZ_JAKFUM010000014.1 coordinate 77,175, forward strand.
GGTGCGGCACCGGTATCGGCGACCGCGATTGAACGTGAGCGCAGTGTGTGCCGTGACGCCGCATCCGGCCGGTCATTTCTTGACATTGCATGGTCATTTCCAGACAGTGCACCGAAACCGGGCGTCAACACGCCCCCGCGCGACGCTCTGGAGGAGGTTCCAATGGCCGGTGTCGATCGCGCCCTGCCCGCGCGCTACTTCGGGCGGCTGCTCGAATTGCTGCAGGACAGCGCCGTGCCGATCGCCCCGCTGATCGACGGGCTCGGAATCGATGCGGCCGCGCTGGCTGCACCGGAATCGACCCTGCGGCTGTCGCAGGTCGAAACGCTGATCGAGCGGGTGGCGGCCGAGACCGGCCGCGTCGACTGGGGTTTCGATCTGGGCCTTCGGCTGCGACTGACCTCGCACCTGATCCTCGGTTACGGCCTGCTGGCGAGCCCGACCTTGGGCTACGCGCTGCAGATGCTGTCGCGCTACTTCTCGCTGGCAACGCCGACCTTCCGGGCGCGATTCCGGCGCGACGTGCAACACGGCACATTCCTGCTGATTCCGGCGCTGCCGATGAGTCACGCCTGCCTCGTGTTCCACACCGATGCCATCGCTGCGGCGGTCGATCTGGTGCTGCACGAGCTGCTCGGCGAGCGGACACCGCGCTACGAACTGGATCTGGCGCTGGATCTGCCGCATCGGGTCCGCTACCGGGAGTTGTCGGACGCGCGCTGCCGTTTTGGCGTCGGCGACATGGCCGGCATCCGCGTGCGGCTGCCGATCGCGGTGGTCGACGCACCGCTGACGCTGGCCGATGCCACGGCGCTGAAGGCGGCTGAATCGCGGTGCGAAGCGACTTTCCGCAGCGTCATCGCGCAGGGTGAAGTCGGCGCCTGGGTGCGCATGATGCTGCGCGAGTCGAGCGGCGGCCTGCCATCGCTCGATGATCTTGCGCACACGCTGAACCTGTCGGCCCGCACGCTGGATCGCTATCTGAAGGCCGAGGGCATCGGCTTCCGGCAGCTGGCGTCGGACGCGATCGTCGAGCGCGCCCGCGGCCTGCTGGCGCAGGGCCACTCGGTGACGGCCGTGGCACTCGAACTTGGCTACACCGATGCCTCGAACTTCGGCCGCGCCTTCCGCCGCGCGACCGGTACCAGCCCCGGCAATGCCGGCCGCGCCGTTGCGGGCGCAGCCGGCAGCAGCGGCTAGGCGGCGATCGCCTGCGGTGCCGCGGCAACTGCCGCGCGCTGCTCGAAATCGTCGAGCTTCAGGGTCGCGACCTGCTTCGCGTACTCGTGCATGAAGCCGACCCAGCTGACGGTGTTCTTGCCATCGGCGGTGATGTACCAGCTGTGGCAGCCGGTCTCGTAGACCGAATCTTCCTTGCTGCGCCGGCGCAGCATCAGGTTGTAGTCGCCGAGGCGCTGCGGCTTCACGTCGAGCCAGCTCAGTGATTTGCTGGACAGCGCCTGCACCGCCTGCCGCACGTACTTCTGCTGCGCTTCGAGCATGTAGATGATCGAGCCGGCGCCGAGATTGGTGTTCGGCCCATAAATGATGAACAGGTTCGGGAAGCCGGACACGGTCATGCCCATGTAGGCCTCGGCTCCGCCCTGCCAGCGCTCGTTCAGGGTCTGGCCACCGCGGCCGGTGATCGTCATCGGGGCGAGGAAGCCGGTGGCTTCAAAGCCGGTGCCGTAGATGATGGCGTCGACCTCGCGGTGCGTGCCGTCGTTGGCGACGATGCCGGTCGGCGTGATCTCGCGGACGCCGTCGGTGACCAGTTCGACATTCTTCGACGCCAGCGCCGGCAGCCATTCGTTCGACAGCAGCACGCGTTTGCAGCCCACCGGGTAGTCCGGCGTCAGCTTGCGCCGCAGTTCCGGGTCCTTCACCTGTGCCTTCATCAGCAGTTTGGCGGCGGTGCGGAAGATGAACGCGGCCGGCTTGTTGAACGTGGCCTTGCGCTGCAGCGCCGAGCCGAGGAACTCGAACCACCAGAAAATGCGGGCGCGATCGAGGTCATGCAGCAGCGGTATCTTTTCGAGCAGCGCGCGCTCGAAAGCGTTGAACTTGCGATCGACCTTCGGCACGGTCCAGCCGGGCGAGCGCTGGTAAACGTCCATGCGCGCCACGCTCGGCTGCAATGCCGGCACGAACTGCACGGCGCTCGGGCCAGTGCCGATGACCGCCACGCGCTTGCCGGTGAAGTCCAGATCGTGCCGCCAGCGCGCCGAGTGGAATGCAGCGCCCTGGAACTGCTCGGCTCCCTTGATCGCCGGGATCGCCGGCTTGTGGAGCTGGCCGACCGACGAGATCAGCACCTGCGCCTCGGCCGTGCTGCCATCGGCGAAGCGCAGCTGCCACAGGCCGCGACTTTCATCGAAATCGGCGGCCTTCAGCTCCTTGCCGAAACGCACGTGGCGGCGCAGGTCGTGCTTGTCGGCAACATGCTTGAGATAGGCAAGGATTTCCGTCTGCTTGCCATAGCGGTAGGCCCACGGGTAATGCGGCTCGAACGCGAACGAATACAGATGCGACGGCACGTCGCAGGCCGCGCCGGGATAGGTGTTCTCCCGCCAGGTGCCACCGACATCGTCACCCTTCTCGTAGATCGTGAACGAGTCGATGCCGGCCTGCTTCAGATAGTAGGCCTGACCCAGGCCACCGAAACCGGTGCCGATGATCGCGATGCTGACCTTCTGGGATGGAACGGGGGACGGGGACATCGGGGCTCCTGGGAATGCGAACGGAATCGGACCGCGTGCCGACGGTGTGCACTGTAGGGCTTCCGCGCTCGCCTGAAGATGGTGCAAGCGGACCACGACGTGATAATTTCGGACACATGCACCAGTGGAACGTCCGCCGTGGAATCGCCAGCAGCCGCATGCTTTGCGGGCTTGCCGAAGAGTACGGCCTGACTGCGGAAATCTGCCTCGCGGGCACCGGCATCCGGACGAAGGATCTGGACAATCCGGCCGGCGAGATCGATGCGACGCAGGAGTTCGGCGTCATCCGCAACCTGTTGACGGCCTTGGCGCCGCGCGGCGTCAGCGACATCGAACTCGCGATTCGCGCCGGCGCCCGCTACCACCTGACGACCATGGGCATCTGGGGCTTCGCGATGGCGAGCTCGGCCACCTTGCGCAGCGCGCTGGCCGTGGGCCTTCGCTACCTGGATCTGACCTACAGCGTGAACCGGATCTGGCTCGAGGAATCGTCGTCCAGCGCCTGTCTGGTGATCGACGAAAGCGGCGCGCCACCGGACCTGTCCCAGTTTGTCGTGCTGCGCGACATGGCGGCCGTCCAGACCATCAACCGCGAACTGCTGGCCACGCCGGTGATGCCGCAGGCGGTCAGCCTGCGCTATCCGTACCGCGACCATGCGGCGCTGTTCCGCGAGACGTTCGGCCAGTTGCCGTCATTCTCCGGCGTTCGCAATCACATCGAACTGGCGCCTGGCGTGCTCGAAGCCCCGCTGCCGCAGGCGAACGAACTGATGCGCCAGTCCTGCGAGGATCAGTGCCGCCAGTTGCTGGCGCGCCGTCGCAGTCGTGCCGGCATCGCCGGGCGGGTTCGAGACCGGCTGCTGCAGACCCCGGGCCGTCTGCCGGACATGGAAGCGATCGCAAGCGAATTGAACATGACGTCGCGTCATCTGCGCCGCCTGCTGCAGGCCGAAGGCTCGTCGTACCGGGCCTTGGTCGACGAGGTTCGGCAGGCGCTGGCCGAAGAGCTGCTATCGACTGCGCGGATGAAGATGGACGAGGTCGCCGAGCGGCTGGGCTATGCCGAGCGCGCCAGCTTCGCGCACGCATTCAAGCGCTGGAAAGGGGTTGCCCCGAGCGCGTATCGAAGCTGATCGTGGGAGCGTGACGCGATCTGCATGAAACTTGCTCGGATCATCGTCCGAGTGCCGCAGTCGGCAATGGCTGATGACAGTGGAGTCCCGCGTGAACAAGCCTGAATCGTCGCTCCCCGAGCAGAATCGCCGGATCACCGATGGCCCCGATGATGGCGTGAAGCGTCTGCGCCACGCCTTCCTGCACCATCTGTTCTACACGCAGGGCAAGTTTCCGGCGCTGGCAACCAAGACCGACTATTACCTGGCGCTCGCCTATGCGGTGCGCGATCGTCTGCTGCAGCGCTGGATCTCGACCGCGAACGAGTACACCAAGCAGGGCTCGCGCACGGTCGCGTATCTGTCGGCCGAATTCCTGATGGGGCCGCACCTCGGCAACAACCTGATCAACCTCGGCCTGTTCGACGATGCCCGCAAGGCGATGAGCGAACTCGGGCTGAATCTCGATGAGCTGCTGTATCAGGAAGAAGAACCCGGCCTCGGCAATGGCGGCCTCGGCCGCCTGGCCGCCTGCTTCATCGACTCGCTCGCCACGCTGGAAATCCCGGCGATCGGCTATGGCATCCGCTACGAATTCGGCATCTTCCATCAGACGTTGGTCGACGGCTGGCAGGTCGAGAAAACGGACAAATGGCTGCGCAATGGCAACCCCTGGGAACTGGCGCGCCCGGAATGGGCGGCTGAGGTCAAGCTTGGCGGACATACCGAGCAACGCTGGGACGACAAGGGCGCGCTGCATGTGCGGTGGATACCGAATCGCACGGTCAACGGCATCCCGTATGACACGCCGATCCTCGGCTACCGCAACAACACCGCGAATACCTTGCGCTTGTGGAAGGCGGAGGCTCCGGAAGCCTTCGACTTCGCACAGTTCAACAGCGGTGACTACCAGGGCGCGGTCAATCAGAAGATCGTGTCGGAGAACCTCAGCAAGGTGCTCTATCCGAATGACGAGCATGTCGAAGGCAAGGAACTGCGACTGGCCCAGCAGTACTTCTTCGTTTCCTGCTCGCTGCAGGACATGCTGCGAATCCTGAAGAGTCAGAAAATCGGCATCGACCGCTTCCACGAGAAGTTCACGGCGCAGTTGAACGACACGCATCCGGCGATCGCCGTGGCGGAACTGATGCGGCTGTTGACCGACGAGAATGGCTTGCCATGGGTGCAGGCGTGGGAGATCACGCGCAAGACCTTCGGCTACACCAATCACACGCTGCTGCCGGAAGCGCTGGAACGCTGGCCGCTGGAATTGTTCAAGCGTGTTCTGCCACGGCATCTCGAAATCATCTTCGAGATCAATGCCCGGTTCCTCGAGGACGTGCGACGCCGCTACTTCGGCGACGATGCCCGTGTCGCGCGCATGAGCCTGATCGACGAAAGCGGGGAGCGCTATGTCCGCATGGCGCATCTGGCCTGTGTCGGCAGCCACGCGATCAACGGCGTCGCCGCATTGCATTCGGAGTTGCTGAAGCAGGACGTGCTGAAGGATTTCTTCGAGTTCTCGCCAGAGAAATTCAGCAACAAGACCAACGGCGTGACGCCCCGTCGCTGGATCGTGCTGGCGAACCCGATGCTGACGCGTCTGGTCTCGTCTTCGATTGGCGACGGCTGGATCAAGCATCTCGAGCAGTTGCGGCAGCTGGAGCCGCTGGCCGATGACGTCGAGTTCCGCAAGGGCTGGCGCGAGATCAAGCTGGCGAACAAGCGGGATCTGGCCGATGTCATTCGCAAGCGTTGCGGGGTGGCGGTTGATCCATCGTCGATGTTTGACGTGCAGGTCAAGCGTATCCACGAGTACAAGCGCCAGCACCTCAGCGCGCTGCACATCATTGCGCTGTATCACCGGATGAAATCGAACCCGAATCTGGATGTCGTACCGAGAACCTTCATTTTCGGTGGCAAGGCAGCGCCGGGTTATCGCATGGCGAAGTTGATCATTCGGCTGATCACGGCGATCGGCGAAGTCGTCAATCGGGACCCCGCGGTGCGCGATCGCCTCCGCGTGGTGTTCCTTCCGAACTTCAGCGTCACCAATGGCCAGCGCATCTACCCGGCCGCAGACTTGTCCGAGCAGATTTCTACAGCCGGCAAGGAAGCGTCGGGCACCGGGAACATGAAGTTCGCCATGAACGGCGCTCTGACCATCGGCACGATGGACGGCGCCAATATCGAGATTCGCGAGCAGGTCGGCGCGGAGAACTTCTTCCTGTTTGGCCTGACGGCGGAGGAAGTTGGATCACTGAAGGCTGGGGGATATCGGCCAGCCGACTGGGTCGACCGCAATCCGGAACTCAAGGAAGTGCTGAATCTGATTCGCCATGGCTTCTTCTCGCGCGGCGACGGCGACTTGTTCAAACCGCTGATCGACAGCCTCGTGCACCATGATCCTTATTGCTTGTTCGCCGATTTCCAAAGCTATTCGGAAGCCCACCAGACCGTCGGCGACGCCTGGCGCAATCCTGACGCGTGGGCGCGCATGTCGATTCTGAACAGTGCGAGGTCCGGCCTGTTCTCGTCTGACCGCACGATTTCGGAATACTGCAACCAGATCTGGAAGGTGGAGCCGGTCAAGGTCGCCCTGCTGTCGCAGGACGATGTGCGTGCAGAGTTCATGGCGTAGATCGACATTGTTGGCAGTGAATTGTCCACTTCGATGAAACACGCGATATTTGACGCAGCGTGTAGTCGATTCTTAGACCTTCGCGACTTTCGACAGTCCACCGAGGACGTTGGATCTGGCGAGATAGGCAATAAAAAACCCCAGACCGGCTGAACCGATCTGGGGTGTTTTATTTGGAGCCTGGCAGTGTCCTACTCTCGCATGGTCTTAGCCACACTACCATCGGCGCTGAGC
>NZ_JAKFUM010000013.1 GCF_021732705.1 Nevskia sp.
TGCCCCAACCCTTGTCCGCGCTGATCTTCGTCAGCGCCGCCGTCGTCGTCGTCTTGCCATGGTCAACATGCCCAATCGTCCCCACGTTCACGTGCGGCTTGGTACGGTCAAATTTCTCTTTTGCCATGGCGAAACGATACTCGGTGATAAGTTGCTGGGATTAACAACAAAACCCTCGGGCCGGCACTGAACCGTCCAGAGGGTGTCAATTGGTGCTCACAATCGGAATCGAACCGATGACCTCTTCCTTACCAAGGAAGTGCTCTACCGACTGAGCTATGTGAGCGAAAACTCGGTTGCATCTGCCGCTGCCGCCGTTGGAGCGGGTGATGGGAATCGAACCCACGTCAGTAGCTTGGAAGGCTACAGCTCTACCATTGAGCTACACCCGCCTGCACCGGCCGTTGGGCCTTCCTCGACCAGCACCTGCACCGCCCGTCCGTGGTGGAGAGAGAAGGATTCGAACCTTCGTAGACGTTAGTCAGCAGATTTACAGTCTGCCCTCGTTGGCCGCTTGAGTATCTCTCCGCGGATCGGACGCTACAGCGAGCCGCGAATTCTGGTGATGTCGGCCCGTCCCGTCAAGCGAAACTTGCGTGTCACCGGCAGAAATCCGTCGGTGACCCGGAAACTTGACGCCAGCCGATGTTTTCGACGGGCTCAGGTGCCTCGCGGCTTGGCGCGAGCGGTGGGCGGCGCCGCCAGCGGATCGTCCGGCCACGGGTGGCGCGGATAGCGGCCCTTCAGTTCCTTGCGTACCTCCTCGTACGTGCGCGCCCAGAACCCGGCCAGATCGCGCGTCACCTGGATCGGCCGCCGTCCGGGCGACAGCAGATGCAGCGACACCGGCATCCGCCCGTCGTTGACCGACGGCGTCTGCGTGGCCCCGAACAGTTCCTGCAGCTTCACCGCCAGCACCGGCGGTGCGCCATCCGGCGCATATTCGAGCGCCACCCGCGACCCGCTCGGCACGTCCAGATGCGTCGGCGCCAGCCGCGCCAGCTTCTGTTGCAGCGGATAGTCCAACAGGCCGTTCAGGATGCCGACCAGTTCCAGCCGCGCCAGATGCTCGCGCCGGGTGATGCCGGACAGGTAGGGCGTCAGCCAGTCGCCGAGCGATGCCGCCAGCGCGTCATCGGAGACATCCGGCCAGTCTTCTCCGCCGCGCCAGGCGCGCAGGCTCAGCACCCGCGCCTGCCACTGCCGCGCGGGGTCGCTCCACGGCAGCACGCCGATGCCGAGGCTGCGGATGCCCGCGATCATCGCGGCCCGCTGGCGCTCGCCATCCGGCTGGTTCAGCGGCTTGCGCTCGAGCACGATCGCGCCGAGCCGCGTCTGCCGCTCGGCCAGCACCGCTTCGGCCTGCTCATTCCAGGCGATGTCGGCCCGGATCTCGATCCGCCCGGCGTGATCGCGCAGCACGTCGGTCTCGGAAATCGCCGCTGCCGCGCGGATGCGTCGTGGCGCGCCGCCCTGCGTCGCACCGACCGTCCAGTGCGCGATCGCCAGCCATTCCGACGCCGCCAGCGGATCGCGTTCCGCCACCCGCGCTTCGCCGCCATCGGCACAGAGATAGCCGACGTCCCGCGCTCCGCGGGTGTCCGCGCGGCGTCGCGCGAGCCGCTCCGGATAAGCCAGCGCCACGATCCGGCCGACCTGATCGGGATCGATCGCTGCGCGGCTGTCGCTGTCGCCATCGCGGTCGATCTGGTCGAGCAGCTGGCGCACGGTGTCGCGCACCCGGCGCAGGGCGCCCGGCTCGGCGCGGCCACCGTGGAAGCTGCGCACGGCCTGCGCGAGATCGACATCGGCATCGCGTTCGTCGAGCACCGCCGCCGTCCACGCCCCGATCGAGGCCAGACCCAGCGCCTTGGCCGTGACCAGCAGATGGGCGATGCGCGGCGCTGCCGGCAGCCGCGCCAGCAGCTTGCCGTGGTCGGTGATCCGGCCATCCGCGCCGATGGCCTCGATGGCGGCGAGCACGTCGCGCGCCTGCGTCCACGCCGGCAGCGGCGGCGGATCGAGCAGCGCCAGCGACGCCGGATCGGCAATGCCCCACGCCGCGAGTTCCAGCGCGAGACGCGACAGGTCCACGGCGAGGATGTCCGGCGTGTCGTGCGCCGGCAGCTGGCCGTGCTGGTCGCGGCTCCACAGGCGAATCGCGGTGCCGGGTCCGAGACGTCCGGCACGGCCGGCGCGCTGATCGGCGCTGGCGCGTGAAATCCGCTGCAGTTCCAATCGGTTGGTGCCGGCGCCGAGGTCGAACCGGGCAACACGCGCGGTGCCGCTGTCGACGACGCTGGTCACGCCTTCGACGGTCAGGCTGGTCTGGGCGATGTTGGTCGCGAGGATCACCTTGCGCCGCCCGTCGCGCGCCGGCGCCAGCGCGGCGTCCTGCTCCGCGCTCGACAGATCGCCGTACAGCGGATGAACGCCGACCGTCGATGCCAGCCGCGCTTCCAGCAGCCGCTGCGCCTCGCGGATCTCGCGACCACCCGGCAGGAAGGCCAGCACGTCGCCTTCGCGTTCGGCGAGGGCCGAGGCACAGGCGTCGGCCACGGCCACCGCGGTGTCGACGCCCGGACGCGGCGGCTGGTAGCGCACATCGACCGGGAACATCCGGCCCTCCGCGCGCACCACCGACGCCTCGCCGAGCAGCGCGGCGACCCGTTCCGATTCCAGCGTGGCCGACATCACCAGCACCCGCAGGTCCTCGCGCAGGCTGGCGGCGGCATCCAGGGTCAGCGCCAGCGCCAGATCGGCATCGAGGCTGCGTTCGTGGAACTCGTCGAAGATCACGAGGCCGACACCCGGCAGCTCCGGATCGGCCTGCAGGCGGCGGGTCAGCAGGCCCTCGGTGATCACCTCGATCCGCGTCGACGGGCCGATCCGGCGCTCGAAGCGCACCTGATACCCGATGGTCTCCCCCGCCCGCTCGCCCATGAGGCTGGCCATGCGCGCGGCCGAGGCGCGAGCAGCGACGCGGCGCGGCTCCAGCATCACGATCTTGCGCCCGGCCAGCCACGGCTCATCGAGCAGCGCCAGCGGGATCACGGTGGTCTTGCCGGAGCCCGGCGGGGCTGCCAGCACGGCACGGCCGCCGGGTCTGGCCAGCGCCCGGCGCAGTTCGGGGAGCGCGTCGAGCGCCGGATAGGCGGGCAGTTCAATCACGATGCGGTGGCTGCCATGCCGAGCCGTCGAACAGGGTGTTGATCGCGGCAATCGCCGTCGCCATGCGCGTCTCGTGCGTGCCGCGCAACAGCCGCCAGCGCGTGTTCTGCGCTGCCAGGGCCTGTTCGAACCAGGTGTGCATGGTGTGGCGCAGGTGCTCGCCGTCCCGAATCCGGTCCGGCACGAACGGAATCTCGTCACCGGCGAGCAGATAGAGGTCGTAATGGCGCGTCGCGGCGATCGCGGCGACGTCTTCGCTGTCGATGCCGAGATAGCGCCGATGCCAGAGCTGGGTCGCGAAGGCGTTGGTGTCGCAGATCAGCAGGCGATTGCAGCGCGGCAGCGCCTCATCCTCCAGCCGGCACTGTTCGGCGGCGATCACGGCGAACTCGTCGCTGGTCCACGGCGCCTGCGTGCGACTGATCCGCGCCTCGGTGTAGGCGCGGCCGAACTCGGGCACCCACTCGGTGCGGTAGTGCTCGGCCAGCGCGCGAGCCAGGCTCGTGGTGCCGGTCGACTCCGCGCCGACCACACAGATTCGCTTGGCCGTGGCCGCGCGTTCGGCGGGGCCGAGCCGCGCCCAGTTCGGATACGGGTCTTCGTGCTGCTTGCTCATGCCGCCGAGCCTGTCCGCCACGGTCGCCAGCCGGCGACGCGCACCCGCACGAATGCCGCGCGCAACAGCGCCGTCGATGACGGGTCCCGACGCCGGCGCAGCGGAATGCCGACCCGACCCGCAGCGATCCGAGGCAGCCGCGATGCGATCGGCGGCGGGGCCGATCTCGATGATGCCGTCATCCGGCGCTCAGTTCCGGCGACGCCAGTCGATGCGCTCGGCCAGTTTGCGCTGCCAGCCGCTGGCCAGACCGGGAATCGCCTGCAGCCGTTCGAGTGCCTCGATCGGCGGCCGGTGTTTCTGCACCACGGCCCAGAACTCGGCGAGGCTCACGGCATCCGGTTGACGTTCGATCAGCTCGATCCGGTCGCCGCAGGCGACGTCGCCGGTCGCGATCACGCGGTAGTACCAGCCGGCCATGCCGGCATCGGCGATCGCGCGGGTCATGCCCTCGACGCCGTGCCGCGCCTCGATCTTCCAGCACGGCGTGCGTGGCTGGCACAGTTGCACGCGGGCGCTGCCGAGCGAGAAGACATCGCCGAGGCAGGCGCTGTGCTCGTCGATGCCGGACGTGGAAATGTTTTCGCCGAGCGCACCGGCACCGAGCGTCGCGGCGGCCTCCGGAAACATCTCGGCCAGCCTGGCGTGGGTTTCCAGCGGGAAGTGGTGCAGCGCCTTGTCCGGCCCGCCATGGACACGGCGATCGGCCTGGGCATCGCCGATCAGGCCTTCCGGACCGATCGCCATCCGGCCGGTCACCGGCTGCTTGAAAATGGCCGTCGGCCGGCCGTCGCCCGGCATCGGCTGCACCGTTCCGGCGTACAGGCCGGTGATCGTCCCGATGAACGAAGAATTCATGCGGATATTATGTCGGACGAACGGTCCATGAATTCGTTGCCCCTTCCTTCCTCGTATCGACCATGCAAAGACGCGAACTGCTGAAATCCCTGTCGGCCGGCGCCGGCGTTTTCGCCGCCGGGGTCACGGCCGGTCCGGCCGAGGCTGCCGCGCCGAAGCTCAAGCTGCTCGGCAAGCCGCAGCCCTTCGACTATTCGTGGCTCAAGGGCCAGGCCCGCCAGATGGCCTCGGTGGCCTATCTGGCCGCGCCGCGCGACCTGCCGAAAACCCTGCAGGGACTCGACTTCGACCGCTACCAGAACATCCGCTTCAAGGCCGACCGCAGCCTGTGGGCCAAGGATGACCTGAGCTTCCAGGTCCGCTTCTTCCACATGGGCCTGTTCTTCAAGGACCCGGTGCGGATGTTCGAGGTCGTCAACGGCCAGTCGCAGGAAATCGCCTACGACGCCTCGCTGTTCGATTTCGGCAAGTCCGGCGTCAAGGCCGGGCAGTTGCCGAACGACCTCGGCTTCGCCGGCTTCCGCGTGCTGTTCCACACCGATCTGGAGCGCGATGTCGGCGCCTGGCTCGGCGCCAGCTATTTCCGCGCCGTCGGCGGCGACTGGCAGTACGGCATGTCGGCGCGCGGTCTGGCGATCGACACCGGCGCGCCGACACCGGAGGAATTTCCGCGCTTCACCGCCTACTGGCTGGAGCGCCCGGCGCCCGGCTCGAACAAGCTGGTGATCTACGCGCTAATGGATTCGCCGAGCGTGGCCGGCGCCTACCGCTTCGAGATCGCCCCGGGCCAGAGCCACGTGATGGAGATCGACGCCGCGCTGTACCCGCGCCGCAAGATCGAGCGCCTCGGCATCGCGCCGGGCACCAGCATGTACCAGACCGGCGAGAACGATCGCCGTCTGGCTTACGACTACCGCCCGGAAATCCATGATTCCGACGGCCTGCAGATGTGGACCGGTGCCGGCGAGTGGATCTGGCGGCCGCTGGTCAACCCGACATCCTTGCGCTTCAACAGCTTCCTCGACAACAACCCGCGCGGCTTCGGCCTGATGCAGCGTGATCAGAATTTCGATCATTATCAGGACGATGGCGCGTTCTACGACCTGCGGCCGAGCCTCTGGGTGGAGCCGAAGGGCGACTGGGGCAAGGGTTCGGTGCAGCTCGTAGAAATCCCGACGATCGACGAAACCTTCGACAACATGGTCGCGTTCTGGAATCCGGAGAAGAAGCCGCAGCCGGGCGAGGAACTGCTGTATGCCTACCGCCTGCACTGGGGCCGCAAGCCGCCGGTGGCACCGCGGCTGGCCACCGTGCAGTCCACCCGCACCGGCCTCGGCGGCCCGGCCGGCGTCAAGCGCACGTACTTCTCGTGGCGCTTCGCGGTGGATTTCGCCGGCGGCGATCTGGCGCTGCTCGGCAGCAACACCAAGGTCGAGGCGATCGTCACGGCGTCACGCGGCACGGTGGAGCTGACCTCGGCTCGGCCGCTGCACGCGATCAAGGGCTACCGCGCGATCTTCGACATCCGGCCGCCGGACGACTCGACCGATCCGATCGACCTGCGCCTGTTCCTGAAGTCGGTCGGTCAGCCGCTGACCGAAACCTGGGTCTACCAGTACAACCCGCCGGCCCCGGCTGATCGGCACCTGGACCGCCTCTGAGCCGCGCCCGGCGCTGACATGGCTGCACGGTCGCGGCGATTCGGCCCCATCATGGCGGCCGAATGACCGGAGATCGTGACGATGTGGCAACTGACCGTGCCGTGGTGGGAGCTGGTGTTGCGGTCCACCGGCGTCTACCTGTTCCTGCTGGGGCTGCTGCGCATCACCGGGCGGCGCGCCGTCGGGCAGTTGTCGCCGTTCGATCTGGTGCTGCTGCTGGTGCTGTCGAACGCCGTGCAGAACTCCATGAATGGCGGCGACAACTCGTTGATCGGCGGACTGATTTCGGCCGTGACACTGGTTGCCGTCAACCACCTGTTCGATGTCGCGACCACCGCCAGCAAGCGCTTTGACCGCCTGATCGGCGGCCGGCCGCTGATCCTGATCCCCAACGGCCGGCTCCGGCCGCGATCGATCGCCACCGCCGACCTGTCGCAGCGCGACATCAACGCCGCGCTGCGCAAGGCCGGCTGCATCTGCGTCAACGAGGTTCGCGTCGCCATGCTGGAAACCAACGGTCAGATCAGCGTCGTGCTGCGCCGGTCGCGGCCATGAGCGGCCGCGTCCGCGTGGCGGTCATCGGCGGCGGCCCGGCCGGGCTGATGGCGGCGGAAACGCTGGCCGCGGCCGGCCATGCCGTCGAGGTCTACGACGCCATGGCCAACTGCGGCCGCAAGTTCCTGATCGCCGGCAAGGGCGGCCTGAACCTGACCCACGCCGAAGCGTTCGCGCCGTTCGTGTCGCGCTACGGCAGCCGCGCCGAGGCGATCCGGCCGATGCTCGAAGGCTTCGGCGCGGACGCGCTGCGCGACTGGGCACAGGGCCTCGGCGTCGAGACCTTCGTCGGCACCTCGAACCGCGTGTTCCCGCGCGATCTGAAAGCCGCACCGCTGCTGCGCGGCTGGCTGCGCCGCCTGCGCGAGGCCGGCGTGCGCTTCCACCTGCATCACCGCTGGACCGGCTGGCGCGACGACGGCGCCCTCGCCTTCACCACCCCCGCCGGCGATGTCGACGTGCGTGTCGACGCCACCGTGCTGGCGCTCGGCGGCGGCAGCTGGCGGCGGCTGGGCTCGGACGGCCGCTGGACCGCGCTGCTGACCGCCCGTGGCGTCGACGTCGCGCCGCTGCAGCCATCGAACTGCGGCTTCGAAACGCGCTGGAGCGAGATCCTGCGCAGCCGCTGCGCCGGCCAGCCGGTGAAACCGGTTGCCGCGCGGCTGTCGCCGGAACACGGCGGCGACGGCGCGTTCCGGCAGGGCGAATTCATCATCACCAGCATCGGCGTCGAAGGCAGCCTGATCTACGCGCTGTCCGCCGCGCTGCGCGATGCGATCACCCGGTACGGCCACGCTGATCTGGAACTGGACCTGCTGCCGGGCGTGACGCTCGACGCGCTGACCGCGAAGCTGGCCGCGCCGCGCGGCAAGCAGTCCGTCGCCAAGCATCTGCATCGCTGCGGGCTCGATGCGGTCAAGAGCACGCTGCTGCGCGAGCTGGCGCCGGACGCCGCCTTCGCCGAACTGGATCGGCAGCCGGCGGCCCTGGCGGGCCAGATCAAGCGGCTGCGATTGAACCTGAGCAAGACCCGGCCGATCGACGAAGCGATCTCTACCGCGGGCGGCGTGCGCTTCGAGGCACTCGACCAACACCTGATGCTGACCGCGCTGCCCGGCGTCTTCTGCGCCGGCGAAATGCTGGACTGGGAAGCGCCGACCGGCGGCTATCTGCTCACGGCCTGCTTCGCCAGCGGCCGTGCCGCCGCTCAGGGTGCGGTGGACTGGCTCGCCGCCCGCGCCGGCAGCCACATCGCGTCACCGTAGGAGAAGAACCGGTAGCGGCTCGCCACCGCGTGGCGATAGGCCGCCATCACCCGGCCGTGACCGCCGAACGCACACACCAGCATCAGCAAGGTGCTTTCCGGCAGGTGAAAGTTGGTCAGCAGCGCGTCGACCGCCTGCCAGCGATAGCCCGGCGTGATGAACAGCCGCGTCTCGCCCTGATACGGCTGCACGCGGCCGGTCTGCGCCGCAGCGGTCTCCAGCGCCCGCACCACCGTGGTGCCGGCGGCAACCACGCGCCCGCCGCGGGCCTCGGCATCCGCCACCGCCTGCGCCAGCGCGGTGGTCACGGTGACGCGCTCGCTGTGCATGACGTGCGCGGCCAGATCATCGACCCGCACCGGCTGGAAGGTGCCGGCCCCGACATGCAGCGTGGCGAAGGCGATGTCGACACCGCGCGCGCGAATCGCGTCGAGCATCGCCTCGTCGAAATGCAGGCTCGCCGTCGGCGCCGCGACCGCGCCCGGCTCGCGTGCCCAGACCGTCTGGTAGCGCGCGTCGTCGGCCGCGCTGTGCCGGCGCTCGTCGTCGCTGCGGGCGATGTACGGCGGCAGCGGCAGCTCGCCGTGCCGATCGAGCGCGGCCAGCAGGTCGTCGGTCTCGAACGCCAGCTCGTACAGATCGTCGTGCTTGGCGATGACGGTCGCTGCCAGCGCGCCGTCGGCGAACAGCAGCCGGCCGCCCGCCTTCGGCGTCTTGCTGGCGCGCACCTGAGCCAGCGCGCGCTGCGCATCGAGCACGCGCTCGATCATCGCTTCAATCTTCCCGCCGGATTCCTTCGCGCCGTGCAGCCGCGCGCGGATTACCCGCGTGTCGTTCAGCACCAGCAGATCCCCCGCCCGCAGTTCACCCGGAAGGTCGACGACCCGGGCATCGCGAAAATCGATGGCGTCCGGATCGACGCACAACATCCGCCCGCCGCTGCGGGTGGGTGGCGGCACCTGCGCGATCAGTTCGGGAGGAAGCTCGTAGGTGAAATCGCTGCGCTGCATGGCGTGATCGGCGGCTCGAAAAAGGTCGGCGCCATCAGCCTGCAGCCGCGGCGCGGCGGCTATAATGCGCGACCTTGCAGCCTGCTGCGGGGCATCAATGCGGGCCTGAGTGGCGGAATCGGTAGACGCAGCGGACTCAAAATCCGCCGAGGCAACCCCTCGTGAGAGTTCGAGTCTCTCCTTAGGCACCAGTTTTCGGATGCAATGCCACCTTGGCCTTGCGCGAAACGACTTTCAACGCCGGTCGTCGACTGGCAAGTGCAGCGTCCCGGTTGCGTCAAGACAGGTTGCGAACGTCGAGACACGGCCTTCATCGCCCACACACGGGCCGCGCATCCGATCCGAAAACGCTTCCCTGGCCCTGCCCCGAGCAGGCCACAGCATCGTCCCGGCGATGCGGGACCGTGATTGCATGCTAGATCGACCAGCAAGCGTGCGCGACGGCAAGGTATCAGCCGGGCGTCATCGAAAACCGGATACCTGCCGTGGTTTGCAACGACGATTCACGTCGACACCGACCGAAATTTCAGAAGCGGCCAGGGCGTTTGATCGACGCCAGCAGTTTCGAGTCCGCGTCCGAATCGTCAGTCATCATCAACGTCACTCGCCGATGATCTTGACCAGCACCCGCTTGCGTCGGCGGCCATCGAATTCGCCGTAGAAGATCTGTTCCCACGGGCCGAAGTCGAGCTGGCCGGCCGTGATCGCGACGACGACCTCGCGGCCCATGATCTGGCGCTTGAGATGGGCATCGGCGTTGTCCTCGCCGGTGTCGTTGTGACGCCATTGGCGGATCGGCTCGTGCGGCGCGAGGCCTTCGAGCCAGCGCGTGAAGTCCTGGTGCAGGCCGTGCTCGTCATCGTTGATGAAGACGCTGGCCGAGATGTGCATCGCGTTCACCAGACAAAGGCCTTCCTGCACGCCGCTCGCCTTCAGCGCCGCCTCGACCTGCGGCGTGATGTTGATGAACGCGGTGCGCGCCTTCGTCTCGAACCACAACTCCTGACGGTGACTTTTCATGTCCGACGGATCTCATTCGGGAATCGGGAGGGGCGCTGCACTCAGGCAGCGACTTCGGTCAGCGCCGGATTGCGGCGCAACGCCGCAACGAGGGCATCGAAGCCGGCGCGCACCTTCGCCGATACCCGGCTGCCCTCATGGTGCAGCACGTGCACCGGCAACGGTGGCGGCTCGGTGTCCGGCAGCACGATCGCCAGCCGGCCGTCGCGCACCGCGGCATCGGCCTGATAGCTGAGCAGGCGCACGACGCCGAGGCCGGCGATCGCGGCATCCAGCGCCACTTCCACGCTGTGCGTGATCAGCTGCGGCGACATCGGCACCGATTGCACCTGACCGTCGATCTCGAAGCGCCAGTCGTTCGGGCTGCCGATGCCGCTGAACGCGATGCCATCGTGTGCGGAAAGATCGGCCAGCGTTCGGGGCACGCCGCGCCTTGCCAGATAGGTCGGCGCCGCGCACATCACGCGGCGAACGTGGCCGACGCGCACGGCGCG
Organism: Nevskia sp.; assembly: GCF_021732705.1. Taxonomy (GTDB): domain Bacteria; phylum Pseudomonadota; class Gammaproteobacteria; order Nevskiales; family Nevskiaceae; genus Nevskia. Next base: position 10,651 of record NZ_JAKFUM010000013.1, read on the forward strand.
CAGGTTCGAGTCCGGCAGGTCGCCGATGCGGACCGCCAGATCGACACCTTCGTCGAGCAGGTTGACGACGCGATCGACAAACAGCGTGCGTACCGTGACCTCCGGATGCCGCGCAAGGAACTCGAACAGCACCGGCGCCACATGCAGGCGGCCGAACAGCACCGACGCGGTGACCACCAGCTGTCCACGCGGCTGGCCGTGGAGGCCGGCGGCGGCCTGCTCGGCTTCGGCGATTTCCGCCAGCAGGCGGCGGCAGTCGCCGACGAAGCGCTCGCCGGCTTCAGTCAGGCTGACCTGCCGCGTGGTCCGGTGCAGCAGCCGGGCGCCGAGCCGTTCTTCCAGCGAGGCGATGGCGCGGGTCACTGCCGGGGTCGACAGCGCCAGTTGCCGCGCTGCTGCCGAAAAGCCGCCGGTATCGGCCACGGCCTGAAACACCGTCATCTCGTGCAAGCGGTCCATTGTTGCGCCTCGCGACACGAATCGATTCGATCGACAAGGATTCTAATCGCGGTCTCAAGCGCGCAAAGTGGCTGCATCACCCGCCCTCACGCGACAGGACTGCGCACATGACCTCCCCCGAACCCCGCCCGCCGCTGCCGCCGTTCTCGCTCGAAGACGCGATCCGCAAGGTTCGTCTGGCCGAGGACGCGTGGAACTCGAAGGACCCGGTGCGCGTGTCGCTGGCGTACACGCCGGACAGCCGCTGGCGCAATCGCAACGAGTTCCTGGTCGGCCGCGGCCAGATCGTCGAGTTCCTGCAGCGCAAGTGGGCGAAGGAACTGGACTACCGGCTGATCAAGGAAATCTGGGCCCACGGCACGCATCGCATCGCGGTGCGCTTCGCCTACGAGTGGCACGACATCGACGGCCACTGGCATCGCTCGTACGGCAACGAGAACTGGGAATTCGACGGCCACGGCCTGATGGCGCGGCGTCACGCCAGCATCAACGATCTGGCGATCGGCGAAGGCGACCGCCTGTTCCGCTGGCCATCCGGCCGCCGGCCGGACGATCACCCGGGCTTGAGCGATCTCGGGCTGTAGGCAGCGGCGAGCCGGCGCCGGACCTACTGCGGCGGTTCCAGCCGCAGTACCCGGCCCTGCTTCAGATCGGTGGTGACGTAGACGTAGCCGTCCGGCCCGACGCGGACGTCGCGGATGCGCTCGCCGATCTCGGTCAGCAGCTGCTGCTCGCCGACGATGCGGTTGCCATCGAGCGAGATCCGGTCGAGATAGCCGAACTTCAGCGAGCCGACGAACAGGCTGCCGCGCCATTTCGGGAAGGCATCGCCGGTGTAGAAGGCCATGCCGCTTGGCGCGATCGACGGCACCCAGTAGTGCAGCGGCTGCTGCATGCCGTCACGCGTGGTGCCTTCGCCGATCTTCGAGCCGTCGTAGTCCACGCCCCAGGTGATCACCGGCCAGCCGTAGTTGCGGCCGGCTTCGTCCAGATTGATCTCGTCGCCGCCCATCGCGCCGTGCTCGTGCGTCCACAGGGCGCCGGTCTTCGGATGCAGCGCCGCGCCCTGCAGGTTGCGGTGGCCGTAGGACCAGATTTCCGGCCGTGCCGCCGGGTTGCGGACGAACGGGTTGTCGAGCGGAATCGAGCCGTTCGGATTGATCCGCACGACCTTGCCGTAGTCGGTTGCCAGATCCTGCGCGCCTTCCTTGTGGATGTAGCGATCGCCCTGGGTGATGAACAGCGTGCCGTCCGGTGCGAACACGAGGCGGCTGCCGAAGTGCAGCCCGCCCTCGGCTTTCGGGAACTGCCGGTAGATCACCTCGACCTCGGTCAGCGCGTTGTCGACGAGCTTGCCGCGCGCGACGGCCGTGCCGGCCATGCCGAGCACATCGCCCTCCGAGTACGACAGGTAGACGAGGGCATTGCGCTCGAACGCCGGGTCCAGCACCACGTCCAGCAGACCGCCCTGGCGCTTCGCGAACACCGCCGGCACGCCGGTCACCGGCGGCGACAGGCTGCCATCGCGCGCGATGATCCGCAGCCGCCCCGGGCGCTCGGTGACCAGCATCCGGCCATCCGGCAGGAACGCGAGGCTCCACGGGAACTCGAGCCCTTCGGCCACGACCTTGAGCTGATACGGCAGCGTGGCCGGCGCGGGCCCCTGCGCGGCCGGCAGCGAGCAGGCGGACAACAGCACGGCGAGCAGGACGCTCAGCACGGCAGGCAGCAGCGATCGGGACATGCGGGTTTCCGGGAATGAGTGAAACGGATGGCAGCAATAGCATGCGGCACGTCAGCAGCGCGTGAGGTCCGCCGGCTTGCCGCCCGCATGCGGCCGCACCGGGGGCCGACAGTCCGGGGCCGTCTGATAACCTGTGGAACAAGCTGTTCCGCGTGCTTCCAACTGCCCTTCTCGCATGAAATTCTGCTCCGACTGCGGCCATGCCGTGGAACACCTGATCCCGCCTAGCGACCATCTGCCGCGCCACGTCTGCCCGTCGTGCGGGACGATCCACTATCGCAACCCGAAAGTGATCGCCGGCTGCGTGCCGGTCTGGGAAGACAAGGTGCTGATGTGCCGCCGCAACATCGAACCACGCCTCGGCCTGTGGACGTTTCCGGCCGGCTTCCTCGAGATGAGCGAGACCAGCGCCCAGGGCGCCGCGCGCGAAACCCTGGAGGAATCGCAGGCGGAGGTCGACATCGGCGGGCTGCTGGCGGTGATCAACGTGCCGTATGTCTCGCAGATCTACATGATCTATCGCGGCACCATGCGCAGCCCGCACCACGCGATCACGTCCGAAAGCTCGGAAACGCGGCTGATGCGCGAGGACGAGATCCCGTGGGACGAGATCGCGTTCCCGACGATCTGGCACAGCCTCAAGTTCTTCTTCGAGGACCGCGCCAAGGGCGTCGAGGGCATCCACACGATGGACCTGCTGTTCCGCACCGGCCGTCGTCCGGAAGTGACGACCGCGGCACCGGAGTGAGGCCTTGCGGCGCCGGCGCGGTGCGTCGAATTGTCAAAAGCAAGTCAGGCCCCGTTCAGGAACCGGGCGTATGGTGAAGTTGTCGACCACGCACCGTTCGCCACAGAACAGGCTCGTCGGCGTCATCCCCATCAGGAGTCGCACATGAACAAGACCATCTTTGCTTCGATCTTCGCCGCCGGTGTGCTCAGCCTGGCCGCTACGCGGGTCCATGCCCAGACCGCGCCGGCCCAGACGCCGGCGGAAGCGTCCGCTGCCCGTCAGGCCGAGCGTCAGGGCAACCGCGCCGAGCGCCAGGAACTGCGCCAGGGCAACCGGGCCGACCGCACCGACCTCCGTCAGGAGAATCGCGCCGAAGCCGTCGATCAGGCCCAGTCGCAGGCGCAGGCCGCGAATCCGAACCCGGAACGTGCCGCCAAGGTCGATGCCGCGCAGGATCGCGCCGCCGAGCGTCAGGGCAACCGTGCCGAGCGTGCCGACACCCGCCAGGAGAACAGCAGCGAGCGTCAGGCCGAACGTCAGGGCAACCGCGCCGAACGCCAGACGCTGCGTCAGCGCCAGCGCGCCGACCGCAAGAACTGATCGCGCGTCCTCCGGGCACGGCCGTCGCGTCCCCCCGCGCAGCGGCGGCGCCCGGAACCACGGCGTCAGGCAGCACCCGAAAGAGACCGCTTCGGCGGTCTCTTTTTTTGTCCGCGATCCGGGCCCTGTTGCGCGCTCAGGACGAGTGCTTGAACACCGCGAGCCCGATGCCGGCCAGCACGAACAGCGAGCCGAAGGCGCGATTGGTCCAGCGCGCGACGTCCGGATTCTGCAGCCAGCGCAGCGCCTGCACGCCGAGCGCGGTGTAGCCGGTCATGCAGCAGACATCGGTGAACAGCATCGTCACCCAGACGATCAGGAACTGGATCAGCTGCGGCGCCTGCGGGTCGATGAACTGCGGCAGCACCGACGCCGTGAACAGGATGCCTTTCGGATTGGTCGAGTTGACGATCAGCCCGCGCAGGAACAGCGCGCGCGGCACGTTGATCGCCGCGACACCCGGCGCAGACGGCTCCGGTGCGCGAATCGGGGCTTCGGCTGATCGCCACTGCTGCACGCCGAGATACACGAGATAAGCCGCGCCGAACCACTTGATCGCGGTGAACGCAATCGGCGACGCCGCCAGCACCGCGCCCAGGCCGACGCCGACCACGATCAAGGTCACCGTCGCCCCGGCCTGGAGCCCGGCGATGTTCCACAGGGCTGCGCGAAAGCCGTGCTGCAGCCCGGCCGTGACGCACGACAGCACGCCGGGGCCGGGGGACAGGCAGATCAGCCACGCGGCGACGAAGAAGGCCAGCCAGGTATCGAAAGTCATGCGAAACGCGGCGCAAGGAACGCGCCGGACCGGGAGCGGGAAGGCGCGCAGGATACGCCGTGGCCGCGACAGCGCGGCGTGTTGCGCTGCAACCGGCCGCCCCCAAAGTTATCCTTCCGCAGTTTTTCGCTGCCCGCCGCCCCGCACGCGGCCCGTCCGCCGCCCGATCGAGTCCCCATGCACCTGCACAACACGCTGTCCGGCCGCAAGGAAGAGTTTGTCCCGCTGAACCCGGAGCGGGTGACGATGTACGTCTGCGGACCGACGGTCTACTCGTTCGCGCACATCGGCAACGCCCGGCCGGCCGTGGTCTTCGACGTGCTGGCGCGCGTGCTGCGCCGCCGCTACCCGCGCGTCGACTACACCCGCAACATCACCGACATCGACGACAAGATCAACGCCGCCGCCGCGAAGGAAGGGGTGGAGATCGGCGTCATCACGCGCCGCTACACCGACATCTATCACGAGGATCTCGACGCGCTCGGCGTGCAGCGCCCGACGTTCGAGCCGAAAGTCACCGAGCATCTGGCGCACATCATCTCGATGATCGAGCGCCTGATCGCGAACGGCTCGGCCTACGCCGCGCAGGGCCACGTGCTGTTCAACGTGCCGAGCTATGCCGGCTACGGCGAGCTGTCGAAGCGCGACCGGCGCGAAATGATCGCCGGCGCCCGCGTCGAGGTCGCGCCGTACAAGAAGGACCCGAGCGATTTCGTGCTGTGGAAGCCGTCGACCGACGAACAGCCGGGCTGGCCGTCGCCATGGGGCCGCGGCCGTCCGGGCTGGCACATCGAATGCTCGGCGATGGCCGAAGCGCTGCTCGGCGACACCATCGACATCCACGGCGGCGGCCACGACCTGGTGTTCCCGCACCACGAGAACGAACGCGCGCAAAGCACCGCCGCGCACGAGGGCGCCACGTTCGCCCGCTACTGGCTGCACAACGGCTTTTTGACGATGGACTCGGAGAAGATGTCCAAGTCGCTCGGCAACGTGCTGCTGATCCGCGAGATCCTGAAGCACGCGCCGGGTGAAGCCGTGCGCCTGGCGCTGCTGACCGGCCACTACCGCCAGCCGCTGGACTGGAACGACGAAGCGCTGGCCGACGCGCGGCGCAAGCTCGATCGCCTGTACGGCGCGCTGCGCGATGCCGGCGACGTGGCCGCCAGCGACGCCAAGGCGCCGGACGCCTTCATCGCCGCCCTCGAAGACGACATCAACACACCGGCCGCGCTGGCCGAGCTGTTCGAACTGGCCAAGGCGCTGAACAAGTCGACCGATGCGGCCGAGCGCGCGACGCTTGTCGCGCAGCTGCGTGACGCCGGCTCGGTGCTCGGCCTGCTGCAGCAGCCGCCGGGCGAATGGTTCAGCCAGTCCACCGGCAGCGCCGGCGAAGGCCCGAGCGAAGCCGAGATCGAAGCCGCGCTCGCGGCCCGCCTTGCGGCCAAGGCAGCCCGCAACTTCGCGGAGGCCGACCGCATCCGCGATGATCTGAAGGCACGCGGCGTGCTCGTCGAAGATTCCAAGGACGGCCAGCGCTGGCGTCGCGCCTGATTCCGCTGCTCCGCCCCTATCGACTCTCGAGCCCCGATGGCCAGTCCCACGCAACCGATGATGCCGCCGCCGAAGCTCCTGCTGTGGGAGCTGCGCGTGGTGCCCGAGCTGGTCACCAGCTTCCTGCCGCGCCCGTTCGCCGCGAAGCTGCCGCGCGGCCGCGGTGAACCGGTGCTGGTGCTTCCGGGCTTCGCGGCCGATGACATCGCCATCCGCCTGCTGACCAAGCGGCTGAAGGCGCTGGACTATCGCGCCGAAACCTGGGGCCTGGGCCGCAACACCGGCAACATGAAGAAGCTGATGCCGCAACTGATCGAGCGCGTGCAGCAGTTCAGCGCCACGGCCGGCGCGCCGCTGAAGCTGGTCGGCTGGAGCCTCGGCGGCGTGATGGCGCGCGACATCGCCCGCGAGTACCCGGCGCTGGTGTCGCAGGTGATCACGCTTGGCTCGCCGGTGGTCGGCGGTGCGAAGTACACCACCTTCGGCAGCGGCTACCAGAAGCGCGGCTACGACCTCGACCGGATGGCGCAGGCCGCCGACGATCGCGAAACCGCGAAGGCCATCCCGGTGCCGGTCACCGCGCTGTACGACCGGCGCGACGGTATCGTCAACTGGGCCGCGTGCATCGACCGCCACAACCGGCATGTCCACCACATCGAAGTGCAGTGCTCGCACCTCGGCATGGTCGTCGACCACGGCGTGTTCGTGCAGATCGCGAAGTCCCTGTCGAAGCCGTGACCTGATCGGCTTGTCCCGAGACCCCGATGAAACTGCACACCGACTACCGCCAGCGCGTCGTCATCGACACCACGGCGATGGACTGGACGCCCTCGCCGCTGCCCGGCGTCGAGCGCAAGCCGCTGGACCGCGACGGTGCCGAAGTCGCGCGGGCCACGAGCCTCGTGCGCTACGCGCCGGGCTCGTCGTTCAGCGCTCACACGCACGGCGGCGGCGAAGAGTTCTATGTGTGTGACGGCGTGTTCGAGGACGAGCACGGCGCCTATCCGGCCGGCACCTACGTGCGCAACCCGATCGGCAGCCGGCACATCCCGAAGTCGCCGCAGGGCTGCACGATTCTGGTCAAGCTCTGGCAGTTCGAGGACGGCGACACCGCGCAGTTCTCGGTAGACACCGTGACCGCCGAGTGGCGGCCGGGCCGGGTGCCGGGCCAGCGGGAAATCCTGCTGCACCAGTTCGGCGATGAAGTGGTCAAGCTGATCGACTTCGCGCCCGGCTGCACCTCGCTGTTCCACGCGCACGACGGTGGCGAGGAAGTGCTGGTGCTGTCGGGCACGCTGAGCGACGAGTTCGGTGACTACCCGGCCGGCACCTGGTATCGCGTGCCGCCGGGCTCGTCACACACGCCGTTCTCGCGCGACGGCTGCCGGATCTGGTTCAAGGCCGGGCATCTGCCGCCGCGCGCGAAGCTGCCGGGCCTGTGATCACCCGCGGCTGATCACGGCCAGCTGCCGAGTTCCTTGCACGCGCCGACGTGGTACAGGTCGCTGCGACCGTCGTTCGCGACATACACCTGCAGCGCCGCGGTCTTCGGCAGTTCCGTGCCGTCGCCACAGACGGCACTCTGGGTGCTGCCGATCACGACCTGCGTGCCGGGGCGAATCTCGCACTCCACCAGCGCATCGACAGCGCTCCACTCCGGACAGATCGCGTACGTCGCGCGATAGCTGTCGCGCGTGCCGCTCGGCTTCTCCAGCGCCCACCACGAACCGCGCTGCGTGTAGCCCTTTGCGGAATCGTAGACCCGGTACAGCTTGACCGGCGCGCTCACGGCATAGACCTGACCATCGCAGGTCCCGCCCTTGCCGCTGACACCGCGCGCCTTGCCGAGCAGCACGTCGTTCTCGGACGTTTTCAGGCTCGGATCGATCGCCGCGGTGCCCGTGACGCAGGCAACGCCATCAATGCCGGTGACCGGGCTGGCCGGCCCGGTCGGAAGGCCCGCACAGCCACTGACCACCAGCGTCACCGCGAGCCAAAGACCCTTCCGCATCGTCATCTCGTTCTCCTCCCTCTCGTGGGTTTCCCGGGCGCGAAGGCAGTGCCGGCGGCGGTTCGTCCGCATCATCGAATTCGATGTGCAGCCGCGGCCCCGGTGCTCGCTCGTCCCACGACTAGTGGGGCAAATTCGAGGGTGAAACTCAAGGCGACATGACGCCTCTCAAGCGGCCCGCAGAACGCCCAAAGCACGTGAATCAGACGTGCGGACGTTTCGCAATCGGCTCGATCCCGTGCCCGACGCGCCGCTTCAAGCGCAGCCCCGTCGTCGGCCTTTCGCGTTGATCACGAAGCCGGCCGCCGATCGGACTGCTCGGCCTGCCGCCGCGCGGATCGGCTAGCTGCTCACGGCCCGGCGAAGCGCTGCACGCTGAGTCGCGCACCGGTGAAGTCCGTGGGGAGGAAGGAGTGGGCGATGGCGCTGCGGCCCGCACCGTCCGTCGAAATCGCGGAAATCTGCGGAGACGTGTTCATCGGTGCCGGAAGCACCGGCGTCGTCGCCGTCAGCGGCACACCGTTGAAATCGAACAGGCGTGTCTGCAGCGGCCGGGACGAAATCGGGGCATTGCTGCCGGCCGCGATGCGCAGATTGCCGAGCGCATCGATCGCGATCTTCGGCAGCACCGCGAGCTCGCCATTGCCTGCCGCCGCCGCGAATTCCGTCACGCGCACCGTGTTGTCCGGCGCACGGACGGCGATGCGCGCCGAGGCACTCGGCGAGAAGTCCAGATCGGGTTGCCAGGTCACGGCCAGCGTGCCGTCGGGCGACATCGCGGCATCCGGTCCGGAGGTGGTGTCGCGGCCGGTCACCGGGCTGCTGTTGATGATCGTCTCGTCGCCGGTCGCCTCACCTTCGGCGTTGAAGCGCTGGGCCACGATCTGACTGCGCTCGCGGCCGATACGCCGCGACCAGACCACGGCGTGATCGCCATCGGCATCCATCGCCACGGTCACGCCACTGGCACCGCGCCCGAGCAGTTCGATCTGGCGGTCGATCGTGACCGGCGCGAAGGCGCTGCCGTCGGCGGCATAGCGACGCACGGCAATGCGATCGACACCGGCAAAGCGCAGGTCCAGCGTACGAAGCGCCAGGTAGCCGACCGGCACGAACAGGCTGACGGTGCCGCGGTTGCCATCGACCGCCCAGGCCACCGCGATGTCGCCGTCATCGTCGATCGCGACATCCACTTCATCGCCTTCCGGCGACACTTCGAATGCCTCGCCCAGCGGCACGCCGCCCGGGGCATAACGACGGGCCATGACGCGTCCCGGCCGGGTCACGGTACCGAAGACCAGCGGCACGACCGTGGTTCGCGGCGTCGCCCAGGCAATCACGAAGGCACCACTCGCGTTCATCGCAACGCTTGCCGCACCAGCCGCCGCTTCGCTGTTGGCAACCACGAAGGCATCACCGGCAGCGACACCGTCGGCGTCAAAGCGCCGCGCTCGAACGACGCCGGAAGATCGGGTGGGCGTCCAGGCCACCACGAAATCGCCGGCCGCACTGCTGCCGATGACGGGGAGCGAGGTGCCGGGTTCGACCTCGATGCGTGCGCCGATGCGCTCGCCGGGTGCCGCCAGCGCCGGTCCTGCGCAGGCCAGACTCAGGATTGCGGCATGGATAGCAAGGTTGCGGCGCTTCAAAGTCGGTGCGCTGTACGGGCAGAACGTCATGACTGATGTCTCGACAGGGTTCGTCACTCGAGATTAACGACTGCCGCCGGACGTCGGCCAGCGTTATCCATCAGGCATTGATTCCAATCAACGATCAACCACCGCCGTCTTGGGCCCCCACGTCGGTGGCGGGCACGCCCGCGATCAAGAAGGACCCCGTCGCCTTCGGCGCGCGATCAGGCCGCCTGGTCGATCTCAGACGCCCAGCCGCTCGGCGATCAGCTCGATCCAGTGCTCGACCGGCCGCTTCGCATCGCTGGCCAGATGGGTCAGGCAGCCGATGTTGGCGGTAGCGATGCGGTTCGGCTGGCCGGCTTCAAGCGCGGCCAGCTTGTTGGCCTTCAGCGTCGATGACAGCGCCGGCTGCAGAATCGAGTAAGTGCCGGCCGAGCCGCAGCAGAGGTGGCTGTCGGCAACCACCGTGGTGCGGAACCCGGCAACGGTCAGCAGGCGCTCGACCTGACCCTTGTTCTTCATGCCGTGCTGCAGGGTGCACGGCGAATGGAAGGCGATCGCTTCCGGCTTCGCGGGCGTGCGTGCGAGCGCGGCATCGAAGGCGGCGGCTTCCCGCGTCAGGATCGCAGTGAGATCAATCAGCGCCGCCGTGACCCGCTCGGCCTTGCCGCGATGCGCCGGGTCGCCATGCAGGTGATGCGCGTACTCGGCGACGAAGCTGGCGCAGCCGGACGCCGACACCACGATGCCTTCGGCGCCGGCATCGAGCGCTGCACAGAGCCGGTCGATCGCGATGCGGGCGGTGTCGAGGCCATCGGCCTGCGCGTTCAGGTGATAGGCCACCGCGCCGCAGCAGCCGATGGCGACCGGCACCGCGCTGATGCCGATCGCGTCCAGCACGCGCGCGGCGGCGCTGTCGACGTCCGGCGCCAGCGACGGCTGCACGCAGCCACCGGCGACCACCAGCCGCCGCGTGTGCCGGGCCGCTGGCCAGGTTCCAGCCGGGCGCGGCAGCGGCACGCTGTCCTTCAAGACCTTCGGCAGCAGCGGCCGGAACAGCCGGCCCAATCCGAGCAAGAAGCCGAACAGCGCCGGCTTCGGCAGCACCAGGCGCAAGGCCCAGCGGATCAGCCGCTGCGGCGCGCTGCGCGGGACTTTCGCCTCGACCACTTCACGGCCGATGTCGACCAGACGGCCGTACTGCACGCCGCTCGGGCAGGTCGATTCGCAGCTGCGGCAGGTCAGGCAGCGGTCGAGATGATCGCGGGTTTCCTCGGTGACCGCCGCGCCTTCGAGCACCGACTTGATTTGGTAGATGCGGCCGCGCGGGCCATCGAGCTCGTCGCCGAGCAGCTGGTAGGTCGGGCAGGTGGCGTTGCAGAAGCCGCAGTGGACGCAGGCGCGCAGGATGCGGTCGGCCTCCTGGCCCTGTGGCGTGTCGCGGATGAAGTCGGCGAGATTGGTCTGCATGGCGCGCTCAGAAATCCGGGTACAGACGGCCGCGATTGAGGATGCCGGCAGGATCGAACGTGGCCTTGAGCCGCCGGTGCAGCGCCATGACCGCCGCGGACGGCGGCTGGAATGCGTGCTGACGGTCGACACCGCGATGCGCCGTGGCGTGCCCGCCGTGCTGCGCCGCGAGCGCCCGGACGGCATCGACCGGCAGCGTCGTGCGCAGCCAGCGCTGTCCGCCGCCCCAGTCGATCAGTTCGTCGATGCCGTCAGCGGCCAGCGGCGGCGCGGTTGGCTTGACCGAGAGCCGCCACAGCGGCGCTTCGCCAGCGAAGAACGGATGCGTCTGCTCGCGGATAGAGGTCCAGAACGAGGCCGCATCCACCAGCGGATCGCCGCCGAGCTTGGCCAGCGCAGCACTGACCGCTGCCGGGTTGCCGGCCAGCCGCAAAGTCAGTTGGCCATCGCGGTGCACGGCAGCCGCCAGCGGCAGCGGCTGTCCAGCCAGCTTGTTCATCGTCGCGATGGCCTCGGCCGCACTGGATGCGAATACCCGCGTTTCATCCGCTTCCGGCCTCGGCAGCACCTTGAAGCTGACTTCGGTGATCAGCCCGAGCGTGCCCATCGCACCGGCCTGCAGGCGGAAGGTGTCGAAACCGGCGACGTTCTTCATCACCTGGCCGCCGAAGCGCAGGCTCTCGCCGCGACCGTCGATCAGCGTGACGCCCAGCAGGTAGTCGCGGACCGCACCGGCATACGGACGACGCGGCCCCGACAGGCCGCTGGCAACGCAGCCACCGACCGTCGCGGCGCTGCCGAAATGCGGCGGCTCGAACGGCAGGCACTGGCCGGCGGCGGCGAGCGTGGCTTCGACCTCGCGCAGCGGCGTGCCGGCCTTGACCGTCAGCACCAGTTCGCTCGGGTCGTAGCTGATGACGCCGCTGTGGCCCGCGGTGTCGAGCACGTCGCCGACCCGTTCGCCGCCGAAGAAATCCTTGCTGCCGCCGCCGCGAATCCGCAGCGGCGTGCCGTTCGCGTGCGCAGCGCGAATACGCGCCTGCGCCTGGTCGATGAAGTCGCTCATGCGCGGTCAGAAACGCGGCAGTTCGGGATGCGCGGTCTTGCCGGCATGGACGTGCATGCGGCCCATCTCCGCACAGCGATGCAGGGTCGGCACCGCCTTGCCGGGATTCAGCAGGCCCTTCGGATCGAACGCGGCCTTCACGGCGTGGAACGCGGTCAATTCGCGCGAATGGAACTGCGTGCACATCGCGTCGATCTTTTCGACACCGACGCCATGCTCGCCGGTGATCGTGCCGCCGACGGCGACGCTGAGATCGAGGATCTTGTTGCCGAACGCCTCGGCCTTTTCGAGATCGCCGGGCTTGTTGGCGTCGTAGAAGATCAGCGGATGCAGGTTGCCGTCGCCGGCGTGGAAGACGTTGGCGCAGCGCAGGCCGAATTCGTCCGAGAAACCGGCGATCTGGCGCAGCACGTCGCCGAGATGACGGCGAGGAATGGTGCCGTCCATGCAGTAGTAGTCCGGCGTGATCCGGCCGACCGCCGGGAACGCGGCCTTGCGGCCGGCCCAGAGCTTGAGGCGCTCGGCCTCGTCCTTGGAGGTGCGCATCGCGGTGGCGCCGCTGGCGGCCAGCACCGCTTCGATGCGCTCGATCTCGTTGGCGACTTCTTCCGGCGTGCCGTCGCTTTCGGCCAGCAGGATCGCTTCGGCATCGAGCGGATAGCCGGCCTTGACGAAGTCCTCGACCGCTTCGATCGCGAGCTTGTCCATCATTTCCAGCCCGGCCGGGATGATGCCGGCGGCGATGATCGCGGCGACGCCCTGCCCGGCTTTCTCGACGCTGTCGAAGCAGGCCATCACCACGCGCGCCAGCTGCGGCCGCGGCAGCAGCTTGACGGTGACTTCGGTGACCACGCCGAGCAGGCCTTCGGAGCCGACCAGCAGCGCCATCAGGTCGTAGCCCGGCGCGTCCGGCGCTTCGCCACCGAGTTCGATGATCTCGCCATCGGCCAGCGCCACGCGGGCCGCGACGACGTTGTGAACCGTCAGCCCGTACTTCAGGCAGTGCACGCCGCCGGAGTTCTCGGCGACATTGCCGCCGATCGAGCAGGCGATCTGGCTCGACGGGTCCGGCGCGTAGTACAGCGCATGCGGTGCGGCGGCTTCGCTGATCGCCAGATTGCGGACACCCGGCTGCACGCGCGCGGTGCGCGCCAGCGGATCGAGTTCGAGGATGCGGTTCAGCCGCGCCAGCGACAGCAGCACGCCGCCTTCCTCGGGCAGCGCGCCACCGGCCAGCCCGGTGCCGTGACCGCGGGCGACAACCGGCACGCCGCGGGCGTTGCAGATGCGCAACACGGCGGCGACCTGCGCTTCATTCTGTGGCAGTGCGACGCACAGCGGCAGCCGGCGGTACATCGACAGGCCATCGCATTCGTACGGCCGCATCTGCTCGATGGTGGTCAGCAGCGCGCCTTTCGGAAGGACCTCGGCCAGCGCGGAAAACAGGGCGGCGGTATCGATCGGCGGCAGCGTCGGTGCGTTCATCGCACGAGTGTAACGGTGCCCTTCCGGATGCGGAATTGGCTTCCGGAAGCCGAAACGAACGAGGCCCGCACTCGGCGGGCCTCGTCGTGAACGCACCGCGAATCAGCGGCCGTAGCGGCGATCGTCCCAGCGGTCGTCGCGACGATCATCGCGGCGGTCCCAGCGGCGGTCTCCGCGGTGATCGTAATGATCGTGATACACCTTCTTGACCACGACCACCTTGCGAACCGGACGGCGGTCGTAGCGGTCGTCGTAACGGTTGTCGTAGCCGTAGCCGTACGGGTTCGGGCAATACGGACGCCCGGCCTGGCTCGGCAGCGCGACGAGCAGCGTCGCGGTCGCCGTGACGGCGAGCAGGGCTTTCTTCACCAAAGGATTCTTGAACATCTGGTCATCTCCTCGCCCGGTTCGGGCAGCGCGCAAGTCGGCTTGACCTGCAGGACGGAGATTGCGCGCCGCGCCTTGAATCAGGCCTGAACCGTGCGGTTCACTTGCGATTCAGATCGGCGATTCAGATCGGCGATTCGCCTCGCTCAGCCGTGACTCCCGGGCAAGCGGGCTAGACGATGCGCGACGGGCAGCCGATCAGGTGATCGTTGACCACGCCGACCGCCTGCAGGTAGGCGTAGATGATCGTCGAGCCGACGAACTTGAAGCCGCGCTTGAGCAAGGCCTTGCTGATGCGATCGGACAGTTCGGTACGCGCAGGAATCTGCTTCATCTCGGTCCAGTGATTGACCACCGGCCGGCCATCGACCTGCTGCCACAGCCAGGCGTCGAGACTGCCTTCCTCGTCGCACAGACGGAGATAGGCCTGCGCGTTGACGATGGCGGCGTTGATCTTGAGCCGGTTGCGGACGATGCCGGCATCGTTCATCAGCCGTTCGCGATCGGCATCGGTGTAGGCGGCGATCTTGCGGGCGTCGAAATGATCGAAGGCGCGGCGATAACCGTCGCGCTTGGCGAGGATCGTCGACCAGCTCAGGCCGGCCTGTGCGCCTTCGAGGATCAGCATCTCGAACAGCAGGCGGTCATCGTGCACCGGGCGTCCCCACTCGGCATCGTGGTACGCACGCTCGGCCGCCGTCTTCATCGCCCACGCACACGTCGTCATCGCCTGTCTCCCGCTCGCCACTGAGCGAGCCGCACAAAAAAACGGACATCGTCATTGCTGACGATGTCCGCACAACCCCGCTTGCGATCGAACTTAGACCGTACCGAGTCGCGCCAGCGCTGCCTGCGTCAGATAGCGGTTGTAGACGTCCTCGCCTTCTTCGGAGAACTTGCTCTTATAGCCACCGTTGATCTGCTTAACCTGCGAGATGCGGCTCATGCGGTTGGCCTGCACGTCGTGGCTGTGCACGTAGACCCACGACCAGTCCGGCTTGCCGCCGGCATCCTTCAGTTCGGCCTTGTCGTTCTTGTACTGCGCGAACGCCGGTTCAAACGACTTCCAGATCTTGCCTTGGCGATCGTAGGTCACGTACGCGACGAACATGCCGTTGCGAACGTCGATCCAGATGCGCTTGCGGCCCACCGGTGAACGCGGATACCCGGTCGGCTCGGCTTCCAGCACGATGCACTCCGGAATCAGTTCGAACCAGGTGTCGAAGAACGTCTGGTTCTGCGGACCGCCGTGCACGCCGCGCTCCCAGTTCGGATGGTAGCCACCACGCCAATTCGTGCCGCTGATGGCACCCATCATCGGCTGACGGCCGATGACCTTGTAGTTGCCCCAGGTCAGCATCGGGTCACCGGCAGCCCAGGCATCCGACAGGAAGATCGTGATGCCCGGAACCAGCGGCTCGAAGCGCTGGTTCGCCGGGAACTGGCGAACGCGGCGGAACTGCGGCAGATAACCGTACAGATCCGGGAATTTCCGCTGGTCGTAGTACCAGGTGTTCAGGAACGACGCACCGGCCTGTTCCTGCGGCGACGTGAAAAACACCGACTGCTGGCGCAGCAGATCGTTGCGGCCATTGAACACCTTGCCGTCGGTGCGTGCGGTGCAGTTCAGCTCGCACCACATGAAATCGTACTGATAGCCGAGGCGACCGTCCGGGCCGATGTCCCAGTCCTTGATCGCGTACTGCGAGTACGTGTGACGGCCCCAGGCCAACGTCAGGTTGGCGATCGCTTCTTCGCCGCTCTTCGGGTCCACGAACGGGTTGCCACCGATCCAAGGTTCGCCCTTGTCGGTGACGATATTGCCGGTGTTGTCGAAGCGGGCACGACCCTTGTTGCGCAGGGTTGCCTCGAAGTACGGCGCGTTGAACAGCTTGGTGACGTCGCGCGTCGATTCGACGACGGTGATCCGGCGACCCTGCGACTTGATCTGCGTGTAGGTGATCGGATCGAACAGATCCTTCACGAGATCGACGTTGGCGGCGGTCAGCTGGTCGCCCGGCTTGATCTTGCCTTTGGTGTACGCCTCGATCGACAACAGCTCGTCCGGATAGGCCTTGCTGACGTTGTCGGCCGAGTTGGCGATCATCGGCCACAGGGGTGCCAGAACACCCGCGCCGGCACCGGTCGCCACTTTCTTCATCAATTCACGACGGCCGTAATCGTGATCGTATTTCTTGATGCGCATCTTTCGCTTCCTCCCTTGCACGCGGGTTTGGCCCTGTAAGCGCTGCATGCCCGGTTTTGCTGCACACCGGGTCACGCGCCGTTCTAACATCCGCCTGCGTTTACGCCAAGATCGGACGCCCGGATTCAGCGGCTCGACGAACGGTTGTGAACGCGGCCGGTTGGCAACGCGGCGAGCTATCGCAGCGCAGCAAAATCACGGCGCTGCGATGCCTGCGGCGAACCCTTCATTGCCGGCGAAACGCGATGCGCTGACCGAACGCCTGCGGCCGCAGCGCGCCATCGCGGTAGACCAGCTTGCCGTTGACCCAGGTGGCGTCGATGCGGGCCTTGAACCGGTGACCGTCGAACGGCGACCAGCCACACTTGTAGCGGATGCTTTCCGGCGTGACATCGGTCTTGCCGTTCGGATCGACGATCACGAGATCGGCGTAGCCGCCTTCGCGCAGATAGCCGCGATCGACGATGCCGAAACGCTCGGCCGGCGCGTGGCAGGCGCGCTCGATCACCGTTTCCAGCGACAGCTCGCCGCGCTCGACCAGCTCCAGCAGCGCCAGCAGGCTGTGCTGCACCAGCGGCAGGCCGCTCGGCGCCTTGAAGTACGTGTTGGCCTTTTCGGCCGCCGTGTGCGGCGCGTGATCGGTGGCGATGATGTCGATGACGCCATCGCGCACGGCAGCGACGAGCGCTTCGCGATCGGCCAGCGTCTTGACCGACGGATTGCACTTCAGCTTCGAACCCAGATGCGGGTAGTAGCTTTCGTCGAAGTACAGGTGATGGACGCAGGCCTCGACACTGATCTGCTTGGTCTTGACGTCACCCTTGGCGAAGAAGTGCAGCTCGCTGGCCGAAGTCATGTGCAGCACGTGCAGTCGCGTGCCGTGCTTCTTCGCCAGCCCCACGGCCAGCTCCGTCGACTTGTAGCAGGCCGCCGCCGAGCGAATGTACGGATGTTCGGAAAACGGCACGTCCTCGCCGTACTTCGCACGCGCCGCGTCCTCGGCGATCTTGATCATCGGCGTGTCTTCGCAGTGCGTGACGATCATCACCGGCGCGCGCTGGAAGATCTTGTCGAGCGTGTCCGGGTTGTCGACCAGCATGTTGCCGGTCGACGCGCCCATGAAGATTTTGATCGCGCAGGCCTCACCGGGCTGCAGCGCTTCCAGCTCGCTCAGATTGTCGTTGGTGGTGCCCATGTAGAACGCGTGGTTCGCGAAGGTGCGGCCGGCGGCGATGCGGTACTTGTCGGCCAGCGCCTCGCGCGTGATCGTCTGAGGATTGACGTTCGGCATGTCGAAGAAGCTGGTCACGCCACCGGCCACCGCGGCCGCCGATTCGGTCGCCAGATCGCCCTTGGCGGTCAGGCCCGGCTCGCGGAAATGCACCTGATCGTCGATCAGCCCGGGCAGCAGCAATCGGCCCTTGGCGTCGAACACTTCGACGCCCTTGGGCGCGGTGATCTTCGGCGCGATCTTGGCGATGCGCTCGCCGTCGATCAGCAGATCGGCCTCGAAGCGCTGTCCTTCGTTGATGAGGGTGGCGTTGGTGATGAGCATGGTTTCACCGTCGATTGAACGTCGGCAATTATGCGCCTCAGCCCAGATCGCCCCACAACAATTGCAGCGCCGCCAAGGTCGCCACCCCGGCCGTCTCGGTGCGCAGCACGCGCGGACCGAGGCCGATGCCGACGCAGCCGGCACGGCGCGCGGCGGCGACTTCGGCGTCGGACAGCCCGCCTTCCGGGCCGATCAGCAGCGCCACGCGCTTCGACATCGGCAAGGACTTGAGCGAGACCGATTCGGTCGGCGCCAGCACCAGCCGCAGTGCATCGTCAGCCGGTGTCGCGAGCCAGTGATCGAGCTTGATCACGGCGGCGACATCCGGGACCACCGTGCGCCCGCTCTGTTCGCAGGCGGAGCTTGCAACCCCACGCCAGTGTTCGAGTTTCTTGTCCCAGCGCTCGGCATCGAGCTTGACCACGCTGCGCTCGGACAGCACCGGAACGATGCGCGTCACCCCCAGCTCGACCGCCTTCTGGATCGTGTAGTCCATGCGGTCACCCTTCGACACGCACTGCACCAGGGTCACGTCGAGCGGCGATTCGCGCTGGCAGTCGTCGAAGCCGTCGATGCGCACCGTCACGTCGCGCCGGCCGACGGCGGTGATCGTGGCGCCGTACTCGCCTCCGTCGCCGTTGAACAGGGTCAGGGCTTCGCCCACGCGCATCCGCAGCACCTGCGCGACATGGCGCGCGGCGTCGTCGGGCAGATCAAGCGAGGTGCCGACTGCCAGCGGCGCGGCAACATGGATGCGGGTCATGGCGAGGCGGTGGGGATCGTGTCGGGTGTGCTCGGGGCGGCCGGTGTCGCGGACGGCTCCAGCGCGGCAGAACGGGCGGCGGCGCTGCCATCGGCCAGCCGGCGTGCGGCGGCGAAGAACGCAGGCCAGGTCTTGCCGGAGCGGTCGTACAGCGACGCGAACCCGGGCAGCCACTGGTGATACAGGCCGAACGGCAGCAGCTTGGCGTTGTTGATCTCGCCATCGATCCAGCCGTCGTAGCCGCGATAGCCCTGCCACGCGCCATCACGCAGCGCACGGTAGTCGGCCCGCAGTCGTTCGATCTCGGTCTGCTTGCGCGCGCGCATCGCCGGCGCCGGCAGGCCGCTTGCGTAGAGCGCCCTCAGCCGCTCGCGCAGCGCGAGGATCAGTTCGGCGAACTGATCGGCCCGCTGGCTGCGCGTGCTGTCGGCCGGCGGCGTGCCGCGCGCCGCGTGCCACTGGCGCAGGCCCTGCTGCTCGACGAACGTCGCGAAGCTTTCGTTGAACCGGGTGTCGCCCTTCAGGTACAGCTGCTGGTGCGCCAGCTCGTGGAAGATCGTGCCGACCAGTTCGTCGTCGTCCCAGCGCAGCATGGTGTTCAGCACCGGATCGTCGAACCAGCCGAGGGTCGAGTACGCGGGCACGTTGCCGACGTGAACCTCGTAGCCCTGTGCCTTCAGTCGTTCGACTTCCGCCTTCGCGCGCGTACCGTCGTAGTAGCCGCGGTAGGCGACACAGCCGGCGATCGGAAAGCAGTGCTCGACCGCGTCCAGCGAGAACTCGGGCGTGGCAAAGACGTTCTGCAGCACGTACGGGCGACCGAGGTCCGCGTAGTCGGTGTAGCTGCCGTTGCGCGGCAGCGCGAGCTGATCGGACGCGAACGCCCGCGCCTCCAGCGCCAGTTTCAGGCGCGCGCGCAGCCTGTCGTCGGTGGCCGGATCGGCCACCAGCGTCGCGATCGGCTGGCGCGCCGCGAGCAGCGCGTACTGGCCTTTCGCGAGGTGGGCGTAGTAGTCGATCGTGCTGCAGCCGCTCAGACACACCGCAGCCCCCAGCATCAGCATCCGCACTGCCGGCCGCTGTGCAATCACGGCCGCCGGGCCATCTCGAAGTACGAGCCCTCGATCAGCTGATCCTTCGTCACGCCGAGGGCGGCCAGCGTCGCCTCGACGAACGCGCGCTCGGCTTGCCAGTCGCCACCGTCCGGCATCACCGCTTCGATCTCGCCGAGCAGGCCGAGGCCGTCGACCTCGTCCAGATGCAGGCGCACGTTGCGGCAGAGCAGCAGCGTGCGGCGCTTGCGCACTTCGGCCAGCACGCCGAGCGTGCCGGCGAGCAAGGTCCGCATCGCGGCCGGATCGGGCACCGGCACCATCTGGTATTCGCTCAGCTGCAGGCCATCCCGCTCCACGCGGCCGTAACCGATCATGTAGCTGCGATGGTCTTCCTCGCGCAGCTTGAGCTTGCCGGTGGCGACGACGAAGAACGTGTCGCGCTGGTTCAGCACCGCTTCCGGGCGGTAGCCGATGGCGATGGCAGCCGCCTGCGCGGCCGCGTGGTCCGGCAACCGGAATTTCGCTTCGAGATTGAACATGCGGCGATACGCAATCAGGCGGCGGCGACGGTCACCGGCACGCCGTTCAGCGCGGCATTGCCACAGACGGCATCGAGGTACTGGTCATCGGTCAGGTCGTTCGGGCTGACGCCGGCATGCGCTTCGGCGATGCCGATCCGCGTGCCGGCGCGATCATGGCCCCAGCCGTGCGGCAGGCTGACCACGCCCGGCATCATCGCGTCCGAGGCTTCGACCTCGACCTCGACCGCGCCGACCCGTGACGCGACGCGCACCTTGGCGCCGTCCCGCAGGCCGCGCGCGGCGAGATCGCCCGGGTGCATCAGCAGGCGGTTGCGCACCGGGCCCTTCACCAGGCGCTGCGAGTTGTGCATCCACGAGTTGTTGCTGCGGACATGGCGGCGGCCGATCAGCGACAGGCCTGACTCGCTAGCCACACCTCTGATTTCCTTCGCGAAATCGGCAAGCTCGGCAATCATCGCGGGCGGCGCGCACAGGATAAACTTGCCCGGCGTCTGCAGCCGTTGCGGCAGGCTCGGTTCCAGCGCGCCGAGATCGACACCATGCGGGGCCGCCTTCAACGCGGCGAGCGACAGCTTCATCGGGTGTTTGCGCATGCCGCCGTACGGGCCGATCTGCAGGCCCATGTCGACCACCTGATCCGGCCGCGGATGCGGCGTGCGCTTGGACCCAAGCCGCGCCGCGATGCGATCGCCGAGCGCTTCGAAGATTTCCCAGTCATGCCGGGCATCGGCCGGCCGCTCGAACAGTGGCGCGCTGTAGCGCGCGGTGTTGCGAACGGCGAACGCGTGGAAGATCAGATCGTAGTGATCGTGTTCGAGCGTGCAGGTCGGCGGCAGGATCACATCGGCGTGGCGCGTGGTCTCGTTCAGGTAGAAGTCGATCGAGACCATGAAATCGAGCGCGTCGAGCGCCCGGTCAAGCTGCGCGCCGTTCGGCGTGGACAGCACGGGGTTGCCGGCCATCGTGATCAGCGCGCGAACCTGGCCTTCGCCTTCAGTGAGAATCTCTTCGGCAAGGGCCGCCACCGGCAACTCGCCACCGAACTCCGGCAGGCCGCGCACGCGGCTCTTCCAGCGGCCGAAGCTGCCGGGTTTCGAGGTCGGGTTGTCGATCAGATCGACCGCCGGCTGGGTGAACAGCGCGCCGCCTTCGCGATCGAGATTGCCGGTGACGATGTTCAGCAGCTGGATCAGCCACTGGCACAAGGTGCCGCGCACCTGCGTCGACACGCCCATGCGGCCGTAGGCCGCCGCGCGCGGCGCGCTCGCGAACGCGCGGGCGATGCGCTCGATCGTCGGGATGTCGATGCCGCAGTGCGCCGACAGCGCGTCGAGATCGAGCGCGCCGATGTCGGCCATCGCCACTTCCAGCCCGTCCTCGAAGCCGGACAGGCGGCCCGGACGCGCAAGGTTGTCGCGGTCGATGATCTTCAGCAGTGCCGCGAGGAACGCGGCATCGGTGCCCGGGCGGATGAACAGGTGCTCGTCGGCGACTTCCGCGGTTTCGGTCCGGCGCGGATCGAGCAGCACCAGCTTGCCGCCACGCGCCTGCAGCGCCTTCAGCCGCTTCGGAAACGCCGGCACGGTCATCAGGCTGCCGTTCGAGGCCATCGGGTTGGCGCCGAGCACCAGCAGGTAGTCGCAGCGGTCGATGTCGGCGATCGGCACGAGCAGCTGGTGACCGTACATCCAGTACGCCAGCAGTTGGTGCGGCAGCTGGTCGACCGAGGTCGCCGAGAACCGGTTCTTCGTGCGGATCGTGCCGAGGAAGCGCGGACCGTGGGTCAGGCCGCCGTAGTTGTGGACCGTCGGGTTGCCGAGGTAGTTGGCCACCGCATCCGGGCCGTGTTTCTCGACGATGCCGCACAGGCGGTCGGCCACGAGATCGAACGCGGCTTCCCATTCCATCGGTTCCCAGCCCGACTCGGTGCGGCGGATCGGCTGACGCAGGCGGTCCGGGTCCTCGTACAGGTCCTTCAGGGCGACGGCCTTCGGGCAGATGTGGCCCTGCGACAGCGGGTCGGCGTCGTCCGGGCGGATCGACAGGATCTCGTTCCCGCGCACGCGGATTTCGAGGCCGCAGATCGCTTCGCAGAGATTGCAGGCGCGGTGGTGGATGCGTTCGTCGGCGGGCGACACGCTGGCGGCTTTGGTCTGGTCCATGGGGGTCTCCTCTCGGCGATCACCTTAGCGCGTCCGGCCTCTCCGCGGCCACGAAAAAGGCCACGTCGTCGCCGACGTGGCCTTGGTCTGAATCGGCGAGCGACCGGAGTCGCGTCGCCGCGTTGCCTACGGC
Organism: Nevskia sp.; assembly: GCF_021732705.1. GTDB lineage: Bacteria > Pseudomonadota > Gammaproteobacteria > Nevskiales > Nevskiaceae > Nevskia. The sequence goes on from NZ_JAKFUM010000013.1 coordinate 32,985, forward strand.
GCCGGCAGCGCGCCGACCGTCACCACGGTGAACGACGCGATCGTCTCGCCGACCCGCACCTGCGCCGCCGCCGACTGGCCCAGGCCCAGCGGCGCCCGCAGCCGCAGCACGATGCGATCGCCGGCACGCGCCGTGCCCGCCGCGCGAGTGAACGGGGCACCATTCAGCGAGTACTCGGCGGAAGCATCGGCGTTGACGCTGCCGAGGGTGATCGGCACCGGCACGTTGATGCCGGTGACGAAGCCTTCGATGCTGGTCTGGCGGCTCAGCGGCAACACGTTGCGGGCAACCGGGAACTCGATCGGATTCGGCGTGGTGTCGGCACCGGTGGTCACCGCCCAGGTCGTAATGGTCGGGCCGATCGCGAGGTTGATGTTCAGCGTCGCGCCCGCCGCCTGCGCCGAGACGGTCCGAAGCCGGATCGTGTCTCCCGGAACCACCGTGCCGGCCGCCTGCGTGAACGCGCCGCCGTTGATCGAGTACTCCGCCGAGCTGCTGCCGCCGACCGAGACCGGCGATGGCGCGGTGATGCCGCTGATCGTCACGCTGTTGCTGGTGACGGTGGTGCTGAACGGCGCGTTGTTCAGCGGCACGAACTGCACGGCATCCGGCGTGAAGTCGACGGCCGCCGCCAGCGCCAGCGGTGCCCGGACAAAGCCGAAGCCGGAGTCGAAATCCGGGCCCGGGGCCAGGATGTCTTCCGCCGTGCTGCGCATCGCATCGTAGATCTGCGTGGCAGTGGCGAACGGCGCCTGCTGGCGCAGCAGCGCGGCCACGGCGGCAAGGTGCGGCGCCGCGGCCGACGTACCGAAGAAATTGTTGGCGCGGCCATCGGTGTCCTGACACTGGACGATCGGACGCGCCGACGCCGGCACATTGAACACCTGCCCGAAGAAGCTGGTGTTCGCACCATCCGGGCCGACGGCGTCCGGCTTCTGGCGAATGATCGGCGTGGCCAGACGAACGCCATCCGGCGTGCGCAGGATCGGCGTGCCGCCGCGTGACGAGAAGGTTTCCAGAATCGTCGGCCCGCCGTAGCAGGCGTTCGTGTTGAAGAAGCCCGCCGCGCCGGACGAGAAGGCGCCGGCCGCGGCCGTGTGGCCGAGCGCCGTGGCGCTGTTGGTCGGGAACGCGAACGGAATCGTCGACGTGCCGTAGTTGACGTACTTCACGCGGCCCGGCACCGGGCCGGAGTACACGTCGATGACGACGAACAGCGTGCGGGCGACACCGGTGTTGTTGGTGTAGTTCAGGAACTCGAACGGATCGCCGTTGACGTTGTTGGCGGCGCTCAGCGCAACGATGCCGCCAGCCGCGTTCAGCAGGTAGATGTCGATGTCGCTGGCGGAACCGGGCGCGCCCGGCGCAATCGACGCATACGGTTCGTCCCACTGCAGCGCGAGCGACAGGCGGGCCCCGTTGGCGATCGTGACCTGCTGACGGGTGACCTGATTCGGGCCCGGATCGAAATCGAACTGGATGCCGGTCGAGCCGGCATCGATGCGGGCACCGGTGGTCGACGAGCGCCACTCGGATTCCAGCGACTGCCGCGCCGAATTGCCGGCCGACGAGAAGTACGGCACACCGCGGGCGAATGCGGCATCCACCGCCTGCGCCACGATGCCGTCCTGGAACGACGGCTCGGCGAAGTAGCGCACGTCGTCGACGACGACACGGGCACCGGCGTCGATCAAGGCGCCGATGCCGTTGGCGAAGTCGGCCTGGCCGTCGAACGCGGTGTAGAACGACTGGCGCGAACCGGGGGCGACGTCCGCGATCAGCTGCACCATCGCACGGCCTTCGTCGGTGCCGCCGGTGCAACCCGGCAATTCCTTCAGCACGTTGACCGGATCGAACTCGCCGGCGGCGACATCGGCCGCGGCGTTCGGCTGCGTGGTCAGGCAGCCGAAGCTGTCCGACAGCACGCCGACGGTGATGCCGGCGCCGGTCGGGCCGAGGGCTGCCGTCGGCGGCCGGATCAGCGGTGCGCGCAGCGCGAAGTCGCCCTGGCTGACGAAGGCGCCGCGATCGGTCTGGGCCAGCACCGGGCGCGCTTCGAGCAGTTCCGGCATCAGGTCCATCGCGCCAAGTGCCGACACCGGCAGGCGCGCGCTGAGCATGCGGCCGTAGATCGAAACCCGGCTGGCTCCGAGGGCCTCGAGCGCCGCCGCGAGCGCCGCCGGATCGCGCTTGGCAGTGATGTCGAGTGCGACCATCGGCTCACTGCCGCGCGACGACAGCGACATCTGCGGAAACGCGGCGAGCAATTGCTGCGCGGTCATCAGCGGGTGCGCGGCGAGCATCGAGCGCAGGCCCAGCAGGTCGCCGCCGAGGCGGGAGTTCTTGTAGACCGACAGCGGCAGCGTCGCGCTTTCAACGACGGCGGCACTTGCCGGCTGGTCGAGCGACGGGCTGTCGAGCACGCTGCCGACATCCGATGCCACGACCGCACAGGCGAAACAGGCCGCGATGGCAGCGGCCCAACGAGTTCCGATCATGACCTCACTCCCGTAATGTTCGCGTCCCTGCGTCAACCCGTCCGATCCTGGCGGGCAGCGGTCCACTTGTCATCAGACTGTAAACGTCTGCCGAGCGCGAACGCACGCCCCGCCCCACCGGACTTGATTGCGATCATCGAGCGACCGTTCGTCGCCATGCCGACCGACTGACCCCATGCTTCCGAAGCCGCTGCGCCCCGCTGCCATCACGCTGGACCTCGACGACACGCTGTGGCCGATCGGCCCGACGATCCGCGCCGCCGAGGCGGTGGCCAACGCCTGGTTCGCCGAACACGCGCCGGCCGTGCTCGTGCAGTGGCCGGAGGCCGAGCGGATGCGGCTGCGGCAGCAGGTCGTGGCCGCGCACCCGGCGCAGAAGCACGATCTGGCGTTCCTGCGGCGAATGATGTTCCGCGCGATGCTCGACGCCGCCGGCCATGATCCGGCCCGCGCCGACGAGGCCTTCGACCTGTTCATTGCCGAGCGCCAGCGCGTGAGCCTGTATCCGGGGGCGCGCGAAGCGCTGCAGCGGCTGGCGGCGCGCTACCCGATTGCGGCGGTGTCGAACGGCAATGCCGACCTGCAGACGATCGGATTGTCGGCGCACTTCCGCTTTTCGCTGTCGGCCAGCGACTACGGCGCGGCGAAGCCCGATCCGGGCATCTTTCTCGCCGCCTGCGCCCGGCTCGGCCATGCGCCGGACACCGTGCTGCACATCGGCGACGACCCGGTGACCGACGTGCTCGGCGCGCGGCGCGCCGGCCTGCTCGCCGGCTGGATCCAGCACGATGTGGCGGCCTGGCCGCATGCCGAGGCGCATCCGGCGCATCAGCCGGATATCAGCGCGAAGGGCTTCGTCGACCTCGTCGACGCGCTGCTGGGCGACTGATCCGGCAACGGGCCGGTGATTGCGCGCCGGCCCCGCAGGCGCGACTCAGGCGGACTTCGCGACCGGCTTCGCGGCCTGCTTGTCGAGCCAGACGCCGAGGCCCTGCGCGTTCAGTTCGATGTCGAATTCGAGCCAGTCGCGGGCGACGTCGTCGGTCACCGGCGCGGTCATCGCGGCCAGTTCTTCAAGCGCGTGCAGCATCAGCGCTTCGCTCAGGCGTGCATGGCGCTCCGGGGCATCGGCCAGATGCAGCGCGATGCTCTGGTAGTTGGCGATGCCGCCGCGCAGGTCCGCCGCCAGCTGCGGCACGTTGCCGACGCGGCCGTAGTGGGTCAGGAACATGTATGCCGGATCGGTCGCCATGAAGCGGCCGATGGTCTTCAGCCAGGCGTCCGGCTCGAACTGCACCGGCGTCGTCGTCGGCAGCAGGTACGGGCCGTTCTGGCCATCGAACACGCGATACGACAGGCCGAAGGTGTCGCCGGTGAACCAGCCGCGACTCTGGGCATCCCAGATCGCGTAGTGATGGCGGGCGTGGCCCGGCGCGTCGATGAACAGCAGCTCGCGGCCGTTGAAGTCGAGGCGGAAGTTGTCCTCCGCGACGATCACGCGGGACTCCTCGACCGGCACGATGTCGCCGTACATCACCTTCATCGCCTCCGGCCCGTAGACCGCGGTGGCGCCGGCGATCAGCGCGGTCGGATCGACCATGTGCCGCGCGCCGCGCGGGTGGATCACCAGCTTCGCGTTCGGGCAGTGCTGCATCAGCAGGCCGGCGCCGCCGGCATGATCGAGATGCACATGCGTCGGCATGATATACGCGATCTGGTCGGTGCCGATGCCGCGCTTCGCCAGCACCGCCAGCAGCCCCGGAATCGACAGCGACGTGCCGCACTCGATGAACGCGTACTCGTTGCCGCTGCGCATCAGGTAACAGCAGGCGAGCCCGGCGCGCTGCTGCTCGGTATCGATGCAGGTGATGTTGTCGGGGTAGTTGATCGTGGCGGGCAGCATGGCGGCGTCGTGTAGCAGGTGGGCCGCCATTGTAAATCGTGAGGGCGCGTCGCCGGACGCGTGCAAAGGGGCTGGCGGGATCGATGGTCGGACGAGCGTATGGCGCGGTCTCGCCGATCGACCGATCGACCGATCGAGACCATCCGTGGCCGGTCATCGAAATCCGCTGCGAGCCGTGCGGTTTCTCTGGCCCAGCAATCTAGGCCATCCCTGGCGAGACGGTGCGCATGTCGGCTGAGCCCGGACCGGCCATCCGTGGCCGGTCATTGAAATCCGCTGCGAGCCGTGCTCGCAGCGGATTTCAATCCTGCCGCCACTTGAACAGCGCAGCGCCCAAGGTCAGATAGACCGCGCTCATCGCCCCCATCACCGCCAGCGGATAGCCGAGCTGCGACAGCCCCGCGCCATCGAGCATGATCGCCCGCGCGGCCGACAGCAGATGGGTCAGCGGCAGGAAGTCGGCGGCGATCTGCAGCGCGCGCGGCGAACCGTCCATCGAAAAGAACACGCCGCAGACCACCATCATCGGGGTCGAGATCACGTTCAGGATGCCGCCGGCCAGTTCCTCGCTCGACAGGCGCGCCGACACCACCAGCCCCATCGCGATCATCGAGAACGCACCGAGCGCGACCACGATCAGCAGGTCCAGATAGCTGCCTTCCATGCGCAGGCCGAGCAGCATGCGGCAGGCGGCGAACACGAAGATGTTGACGATCAGGATCAGCGCCAGCCGCGACAGGAGCTGCGCCAGCAGGAACTCGAAGGCCCGCAGCGGCGTCGCGTTCAAGCGCTTCAGATAGCCGTTTTTCCGATACCGGACAATGACATAGCCGATGCCGAACAGGCACGCGAACATCATGTTCATGCCGAGCACGCCCGGCGCCACCCAGTCGACATAGCGGATTTCCTTGCCGGTGGTCGCCTGACGCACCAGCGGCTCGCCACCGCTGCCGGCGATCAGCCGTTCCAGCAGCTGGCCTTTCGGCGACTGCTCGTTGACCCAGTACTGCGGCGGCTGCGCCGTGAAGTCGATCAGCAGGTCGATGCGATGGCGCTGCACTTTCGGCAGCGCGATGTCACGGCTGTCCTCCCGATAGAACTGGACCTGCGGCGTTCCCAGAAACGGATGCAGGCTCGTGTCGAGCTTGGCCTCGGCCGGTGCGATCACCGCGACCTTGAACAGCGGCTGGCCGGGGCCGGAGAACACGAACGCGAGGCCGATCACCATCAGGATCGGGAACACCAGATTCCAGCCGAGCGACGAGCGATCGCGGACGAATTCGAGGCTGCGCGCCCACGTCGCGGCGGCGATCCTGCGGAGCGACCCGTTCATTCGCGCAGCCCCCGGCCGGTCAGCTCGATGAACAGGTCTTCGAGTGTGCGCGGGCGGATGCGCAACTGCGCCAGCGACACGCCGCCGGCGAGCAGGGCGGCAACCGCGCCATTGACATCGGCAGTCTGGATTTCCACGGTTTCTCCCTTGGCCACTCCGGCAAGCCCGGTCGCGGCGATCTTGTGCGCCTCGGCCGCCGGCACTTCGAGCATCGAGTCATTGAAATGCTCGGCCAGCAGCTGGCTCGGCACGCCGCGCGCGATGATCTGCCCGGCATCGACGATGACGATCTCGTCGCACAGCAGATAGGCCTCTTCCATGTAGTGCGTGGTCAGCACGATGGTCTTGCCGCGCGCCTTGATGTCGGTGACCAGATCCCAGAAGTTGCGCCGCGCCTGCGGATCGAGCCCGGTGGTCGGCTCGTCCAGAAACAGCAGTTCCGGATCGTTGACCAGCGCGATCGCGAGCAGCAGGCGCTGGCGTTGGCCGCCGCTGAGCTTCTTGCTGTCGCGATCGAGGAATTCCTCCAGCCGGCACAGCGCGATCAGCTCGTCGATCGGCCGCCGCACCGGATACAAGGCACTGAAAAAGCGCAGGTTTTCGATCACCGTCAGATGATCCTGCAGCGCCGTCGACTGGAACTGGATGCCGACGCGCTCGCGATAGCGCGGCCCGAGCGGCTCGCCGCGGTAGCGGATGCTGCCGGAGGTCGGCGTCAGCAGGCCTTCGCACATCTCGATCGTCGTGCTCTTGCCCGCACCATTCGGCCCGAGCAGCCCGAAACAGGTGCCGGCGCGGACCTCGAAGCTCAGGCCGTTGACTGCCTTGACCTGCTTGAAATGCTTGACCAGATCGCGCACTTCGAGCACCGGCACGCTGGTGATGGGGGTTTGTGAATTCATGGGCGGAAGTCTGCCGCAAGGTGATGACGGCTGTCGGTAAGGCGGATTTTCTGACACGGATTTCCCATTGCGGTGCCGGACGCCAGCACCCATCCTCGCGGGCACAGAACAAGACCGAGGAGACGCCGATGACCCTGTTCCGCCGCCTGACGCCGCTCGCTGCCGCCCTGCTGCCGCTGGCCGTGCACGCCGTGCCGGAAGGCCCGGCCTATCCCTCGGCCGCGTGGACGGTGCGCGAAGCGGCGAACTACGCCAAGGTGCTCGAGGCGCCGACCGAGCAGGTGCGCAACCCGGCATTCCTGCTGCGCCTCGGCACGCAGAGTTCGATCAACACCAGCGCGCTGCTGCTGCGCGACGCCCGCGACCCGAGTTGGGTGCTGGCCTACACGCCGACCCTCGCCGCCGCCGTCGACGCGCTGCGTGGGCCGGCGCCGGTGCTGAGCGCGCTCGATCAGGTCACGTCGCTGCTCCGGCGCGATCCGTCGGCCTCGCTGCGATTGCCGCTCGGCGTGCCGGTGGCGCTGCCGCTGTGCTCGACCTATGCCGGGCCCTGCGCCGGCGATCCGTACCGCTGGCCGTCCACCGACGGCTTCTACCGCACCGAAGCCGAGGTCGAGCCGGTGGTGTTCTACGACGCGGGCTGCGCCCGTCTGTCCGGCCGGGTCTGGAAGCCGCGCAATGTGCCGGCCGGCACGCGGTTGCCGGGCATCGTGATCCAGAACGGTTCGGTGCAGGCGCCGGAAACGGCGTACTGGTGGATGGCGCAGGCACTGGTCCGCGCCGGCTACACGGTGCTGACATTCGATCCGCGCGGTCAGGGCCGGTCCGACTTCGCCACCCCCACGCTGGCGCAGGGCACCAACATCAACCCCAGCGTGTTCTGGACCGGCCTCGTCGACGCCATCGACTTCCTGCGCTCGCGCCCGGGCACGCCGTACCCGCACGAGGCGCGCTGCGCCGGCAGCTATCCGACCGTCACCGCGAAGCTCAACCCGTTCCACGCCGTGCTCGATCCGGATCGCCTCGGCATCGTCGGCCACTCGCTCGGCGCGGTCGGCGTATCGATCGTGCAGGGCTACGGCGCACCGGGTGCCGATCCGTGGCCCGGGCTGGTCGATGCGAGCAATCCGGTCGATGTCGCGGTGGCCTGGGACGGGCTGATTTCGCCGGCCGACGGCACGCCCGGCGGCGCCGGGGGTGCGCTGTTCGAGCGGCTGCCGGAGGTACTGACGCAGGCCGTGATCGACCGTCTGATCACCCGCGACGAACCGCGCTGGCAGCCGCGCGTGCCGACGATGGGTCAATCGTCCGAGTACGGCATTGCCCCGCTGCCGCTGCTGGCACCACCGGATCCGGATGCCCATGGCGTCGGCTTCGCAGCGTGGAAGGCCGCGGGCATCCCGACCTACGAATTCACGATTCGCGGCAGCTCGCACTTCGAATGGAGCCTGATCCCGACCTTCCCGACCACCAGCTGGTGCCCGAGCACGGCCGGCGGCAGCTGCAACGGCGGCTGGGGCCGGCCGATGGCCGAGCACTACACGCTGGCCTGGCTCGATCGCTGGCTGAAGGCGCCGACCGAGGCCGGCTACGCCAATGCCGATGCCCGCCTGCTGGCCGATGCCGACTGGCGCGATCGCACGAGCTTCCATTTCCGGTCGGCACGCAGCTTCGTGACGCGGGATGGCGTTTCGCAGGTGTGTGGCGATATTCGGGCGGGGTGCTGAGGCCCGTGTTCGCAGGTCCGACTGAAGCCGGACCTGCGACGGTGCGAATCGACGGGACCCGCGGCCATTCAAGGCACTTCGACAAGCGCGGGGAATTCACTCCGGGGCTGCCGCCTGTTGAAATCACCCGTCGAAGTGCCATTCAAGGCACGCAGACCAAGCTCGGGTGATTCATTCCGGGGCTGCCGCCCGTTGAAATCACCCGTCGAAGTGCCATTCAAGGCACGCAGACCAAGCTCGGGTGATTCATTCCGGGGCTGCCGCCCGTTGAAATCACCCGTCGAAGTGCCATTCAAGGCGCTTCGACAAGCTCGGGTGATTCATTCCGGGGCTGCCGCCCGTTGAAATCACCCGTCGAAGTGCCATTCAAGGCACTTCGACAAGCTCGGGTGATTTCAACCCTTCTTGCCGCCTTGCGCGCGCATGCGGACGAGTTCGATCAGGTCTTCGCGGCGGTAGATCGCGAGCTTCCGGTAGATGCGGGTGGTGTGATTGGCGACGGTCGAGACGGCGATGCCGTACTGGCGGGCAATCGATTTCAGCGTCTTGCCGTTTCCGAGCGCGCGGGCGATCTCCTGCTCTCGCGGCGACAGCGCATCGAGCGGCAGCGGCTTGCGGGCGTAGATGAGGTAGAGCTGCCCGGAGCGGGTGACGCGGAGATGCAGCGGGCCCTGCACGAACTCGCCGCCCTCTTCGCCGAGCACGGCTTCCGGCAGTTCGAACGGCAGATGCGTCAGCGCCTTGCCGTCGTCCTCATCGAGCATTTCGCGGAAGCGTTCGCTGGCGGCGAAGACGCTGCCTTCGGAATCGACCATCGCGGCCGAACCGCGGTTGGCGCGGCCCATGGCCTGCAGCCAGTCGTCACGGCGGATGAACTGGCGCAGCGCCAGGGCACCGGCTTCGACCAGATGCTCGGTCACCCGCTGCAGCATGTCGCCGGCGGGCGGCTTGCGCTCGGCGGCAAACTGCACCAGCACGGTGCTGATCACGGCGGTATCGCGGTGGCGGAACTGCATGGCAACGGCGGCCTGGCCACGAATCACCAGTTCAATGGTCGCGCCGTGCGAGGTATCGGGGAATGGCAGCGCGCTGAGCGCGGCGACGTTGACGTGCGCCTGCGGATGCTGACTGAGTTCGCCACCGTCGGTGCCGGAGCCGCGGGTCCACCATGCCATCGACGAGGCGCCGACCTTTTCGCAGACCCGGACCAGCGCCCGGGCCCGGAAATCCTGCCACTCGTCCTCGACGGCGGCGCGGTAAAGGCCATGTATCAGTTCGTCGGTGAATTCCATCGTCAAGAAGGTTCCCGTGGGCCGTGCGTCAAGTGGCGGCGGCTGGTGATTCGAGGCTGCACTTCGTTCAGTTTAGATGGATAGCAGGGATCGATGGCAAGCACCCAATGAGCGGCGCAGCACACCGTCTGGCGCAGTGCACAAACCGCCTGCGCGCAAAACGCTTGGACCTGCAGCGAGTCGCCCGGCAGACGCGAAAATTGACCGCTCGTTCGTCGATGATGCGCATCAACGCTTGCCGCGGTCGTCAGCGCTCGCCTGCGCGGCCCGGCGCTCGGGTCGGACTCCCCGGTGCGGCGGCAACGTCGACGATATCGCCGGCAACGCACTCGATCAGCGCCGAACGCCCGACAGTCGCGCCACGGCCGGTCGCGCGCTGGCGCGACCTCGAGCCTCAGGCGCGATCGGTGATCGGATAGCGCTCGATGCGGCGGATCGCGTAGGCGAACAGCAGCAGCATCGGCAGCAGCAGACCGATCAGCGCCGAAGCCAGCGGCCCGATCACGGTCGAGACCGATCCCGGCCGATAGACGAAGCGCGGAAAGGCATCGTAATCCCGCAGGGTCAGTGGCTCGTTGGCCAGCACCCGGGCGTTGAAGTACTGCTGCCACTGCTGGTGGAAGGCATCGACCTGCACCGAGAAATCGGCGTAACGCTCGTCGCCGGTGCCGGCGATCGTGTTCAAAGCGTCCTGCATCAGTACCGCCGGCGACAGGAAGCGCAGCCAGGCGATGGTGCTGCGCTGGCGGGCGATCTGGCGATCGTAGACCGCCATGGTCGACGCGATCTGCTCGGCCGCCAGCTGCACCGACAGCACGCGCTTGCGGGCCGCTTCGAAATCCTTGTCGCTGACCGCGCCACCATTGCGGTCGGTTTCGTGTTCCAGCGCGTACTTGGCGGCACCGGCATCGGCGGTTCGCGCCGAATCGGTCTTGACCTCGCGCAAGGAATTGATCATTTCGGCGCGCGACGGCACCGGAAACGACAGATTCACGGCGACGCTGCCAACTGTCGGCAGCACCAGCACCAGCACGATCCAGATGCTGACCAGCATCAGCGCGTTGTGCGCCGAGCCGCGGCCGAGCACGGTCACCGCCGCCGTCACCGCGAACCAGAAGCCGACGTAGGCCGTCACCAGCAGCAGCCAGCCACCGATCCGCACCGGGCCGTCCGCTTCAAAGATCGGCGCGCCGAGCAGCAGCAGCCCGGCGAGCACGAACACCACGAGCGGCACCAGCACCACGGCTGCGCGATAGCTCAGCTTGGCCCACAGCAGCAGCGCCAGCCGCACCGGGTTCGACGCGGCCATCGCCAGCGTGCCCTGCTCGCGCTCTGCCGACAGCAGGTTGTACGACAGCGTGACGATCACCAGCGGCAGCAGGAAAACGACGAAGAACGCCAGATCGAAGCGCCCGGCCAGCAGATTGCCGGGATTCTCGATTTCCTCGTTCAGCGCGAAGGTTTCGCGGCTGTCGGCCGAGACCAGCACATACGGTGGGTTCAGGTCGCTCTGGCCGATCGCGGTGATCGCCAGCGGCGTCGCAGGCAAAGCGGCGTAGGTCGCCGCGTGACGCAAGCCGACCCACAGCGGATTGCGCGGGTTCTGGAACGAGCTGGTCGGTGTGAAACTGCCGGCGTTCATCTTGGTCAGCTTGTCGCGCTGTTCGTCGAGGCGCGTGGCTTCCTCCAGCTGGGCGCTGGCCAGCAGCGAACCCTGGCGATCGCGCCAGGCAGCGCCATTGAACAGGGCGTAGGCGACGGCAGCGAGCAGGATCACGGTGATCAGCAGCACCAGTCGCTCGGCCCGGAACAAGCGGCGTTCAAGCGAGATCGCTTCGCGGAACAGTGACTGCCGGGGCATGTCGGCAGCGGTCACGGTCGAGGCGCTCATGTCGGCTGCAGCCGGCGAACGGCGGTGATCGCCAAGGCCGCGGCAGCGGCAGCCCAGATCAGCAGGATCAACAGGCTCGACAGCTGGCCCGGGACGACGTCCGCGGCCGACGGCGGCGTGTACTCGAATGGCTTGATGCTGGACCACAGTTCCGGGCCGGCCACGTACTCGCTGCTGTCATTCGGCCGGTTTTTGATCATGTCGCCGGCCATTGCCTTCTGAATGCCGCGGCGATAGTGCTCGGCGGCAGCGGCAAAATGATTCTGCTGCGCGATGTCGGTGCCGGCCATCGCCATCGACCACGGCTGCAGCGCCGTCAGCGGAAACAGCACGCCACCGAGCGCGCGGATGCGTTCCTGTTCCTGATAGATCGCCCACAGGCGACCGTAGTGCTCGTCGTAGATACGGTATCCGCGTTCGTCGTCCTCGTTCAGCGACAGCGCGCGGAAGTTCACCGGCAGATCCTCGATTCGCGTGACGCCGTACTGCTTCAGGATCGAATCGCGGAACTCGATGAATGCCGGGTGGTTTTCGTCGTGGCCGAAGTTCGCGCGCTTGGCCTTCGTCAGCGCCGCCTGGAAGTCGAGCGCGCTCGGCGTCGGCGCCAGCCGTGCGGCCAGATCGGTGATCGCGCGCGGCGCGACGAAGGCATTGGCCACCCAGAACGCCAGCAACACGATCAGCGCCTTGCGCGAACTGCCGCACAGCGCCGATACGGCCAGCGCCAGCAGCGCGAAACCGCCGAGGTAGATGGCGTAGCCGGCCAGCATCAGGCCGCTGCGGCCCAAGGTGTCGACGGCGCTGAGGTGATGGTCATCGATCACCAGTAACAGCAACATGCCGAGCAGGATCGGCGGGATCAGCAGCATCGCCAGCAGCGCGCCGAGCGCCAGCAGCTTGCCCGCCAGCAGCTGCGATGGCCGGACGCCGACGCTCAGCAACTGCCGCAAAGTGCCGCGCTCGCGCTCGCCGCTGAAGGCGTTGAACGTCAGCAGCACGATCAGCAGCGGCGACAGCACCTGCCAGACGAAGCTGATCGACAGGTCACCGAAGCGGCGCAGGCTGGTGGCATCGCGCGCCGGCCGGAAGCGGAACTCGTTCTGCTTGTGCGCCTCCATCCAGACCGTGGCGCCGACATAGGGATTGATGCCGGGATCGAGAAACGACAACGGGCTCGCCGGCTTGAACGCGTACTGCCCGAAATGCGCCGCCGAATGCGGATTCTTTTCGCCCTGCCCCAGCCATTGCTGGTAGGTCTCGCTGCGGGCCGAGGCCCGTTCGGCGTCCAGTTGCTCCTGCTGCTGCCAGCCGAGCAGCAGCGCGGTCAGCATCAGCAGCGCGATCAGCCCGCCGGCCCACTTGAGTCGCGCGTCGCGCAGCAACTCGGTCAGTTCCTTGCGGGCAATCGTCGGAATCACCCCAGCCGGTGGCGGTGGCGACGACGCGTTCGGGGTAAGGGCTTCGATCGTGGCGCTCATGCGGCTTTCTTCCCGTAAGACAGATCCAGATAGATGCGTTCCAGTTCGGCATGGCCGACGGTATCGGTGTCGAATGTGGCGGCCAGCACGCCGCGCTGCATGATCCCGACGCGGGTGCCGGTCTGCTTGGCCAGAAACAGGTCATGCGTGGTCATCAGGATGGCCACGCCGCGCGCCTTCATCTGCTCCAGCAGGCGCGCAAACTCGTTGGCCGCCTGCGGATCAAGGCCGGACGTCGGTTCATCCAGCAGCAAGGCCTTGGTGTTCTTGGCCATGGCGATGGCGATGCCGACTTTCTGCCGCATGCCCTTCGAATAGCCGGCGACACGACGCGGCGCCGCGTCCGGGGCCAGTCCGGCCTGCACCAGCAAATCCAGCAGTTCTGCTCGCGGGCGCTTCTGGCCAAGCGCCAGCGTCGTGAAGTACTCCAGGTTTTCGATGCCGCTGAGGCTGCCGTACAGCATCACCGTTTCCGGGATGTAGGCGATGTGCCGCTTCGCCTCCAGCGGCTGGGCGACGACATCGATGCCGTTGACGCTCACCTGACCGGACGTTGGCTGGATGAAGTTCAGGAACAGATTGATCGTCGTGGTCTTGCCGGCGCCGTTGCCGCCGAGCAGGCAGAAGATTTCGCCGGGCTCGACCTTCAGGTTCAGGGAATTCAGCGCCAGATGGTCGCCGTAGCGTTTGGTCAGGTCAGTGGCTTGAAGCATGGCGGCTATCGAATGGTTGTCGTGGCAAGAACGTGGCGCAAACACTCGGCATCGGCTCCGCGGGGTCCGCAAGTCCGATGTCCCTTGGGCTGTGTCTGGCATGACCGGCTTGCAACGCGCGGCGCGCTGCCTCTGCCGGACATCATCCTACGGTTTGCATTTTCGTATTACTGACGAAGCGTAGAGGGATTCATCGCCGAATTCCGTTGAGTTGCGTCAAGCCCGCAGCCCGGTCGATCGCCCCGCCGACCACCTCGTCATCACCCCGGCCGTCCGGCCGTGCGCGACGCCCGGTTCGGGCATGCTGCGCGGCGAACACGCTCCCTGGCTCGTGCCGCACTCGATGACCGATCTCTTTGCCTCCCTGCACGCCGCGCTGACGGCTCTGCCGCCGCTTCCCGGCTGCTTCAATCCCTGGCAATCCGCCAACGCCGACGATAGTGATGACAACGGCGCCGAACAGCGGCGAACGCGTCTGGCCACGCACGCCGCGCGGCCGATCCGGCTGGTGCTGATCGGCGAGGCGGCGGGCTATCAGGGCTGCCGCATTTCGGGGATGGCGTTCACCTCGGAAGCGCTGCTGATCGATGGCAGCATTCCGGGCCTCGAGGCGACGCCGCGGCTGTCGACCCGCGCGAAGCCGTGGAGCGAACCGTCGGCCCGTGTCGTCTGGCGCACGCTGTACGAGCAGCGCCTCGCCGAGACGACCTTCCTGTGGAACGCGTTTCCGCTGCACCCGCACGAGCCCGGCAAGCCGCTGAGCAACCGCACGCCGACCCGCACCGAACTCGCCGCCGGCGAGCCGGTGCTGCGCGCCTTGCGCGACGCGCTGCCGGATGCCGTGCTGGCGGCCGTCGGCAACAAGGCGGCCGAGGCGCTGACCCGGCTCGGGTATGCGCATGAAGCACTGCGTCATCCGGCGTATGGCGGCGTGCCGGAATTTGTTGCCGGGGTCGAGGCGCTGGCGCTGCGGCTGCGGCGCAAGCCCGGCGCGCGACGCTAGGGCCGGATCGCCCAGCGGATCAGCAAGGCGACCCCTGCGAGCGCGGCGACGCTGGCCAGCCAGATCGCGGCGAACCAGGCGAGCCGGCGCAGAATCGAAGGCGAAGGCGTGTTCGAGTCCGCCATCGTCAGTGATGGTAGTCGCCGACCACGCCGACCTTGCCGCGAAACGCCCAGTACGAATACGCGGTGTAAGCGAGGATCAGCGGCAACAGCACCACCGAGCCGACCAGCAGGAACGACAGCGAATTGTCCGGTGCCGCCGCTTCGTGGATCGTCACCGACGACGGCACGATGTACGGATAGAAGTTCACGCACAGCCCCGCGAACGACAGCCCGAACAGCCCGAGTGCAGCGAAGAACGGCTGGCGTTCGTGCTGGCCATCGAGCCCGTTCCACAGCGCCAGCACGCAGACCGCGAGCAGCGCCGGCACCGGCGCGGCATACAGCAGCGTGGGCCAGACGAACCACTTCTGACGGAACGCCTCGTTCAGGAACGGCGTCCAGACGCTGACCGCGCCGATCAGCACGACGGTGGCGATGCCGGTCCACTGGGCATGGCGAAACGCCTGCTGCTGCACGCGGCCTTCGCACTTCCAGATCAGCCAGATCGCGCCGAGCAGCGCGTAGCCGACGACGACGGCAACGCCGGTCAGCAGGCTGAACGGCGTCAGCCAGTCCCACCAGCCGCCGGCGTACGCGCGTCCTTCGACCGGAATGCCCTGCACCAGCGCGCCGAGCGCAATGCCCTGCGCGAAGGCGGCAACGGTGGAACCGCCGGCGAATGACCAGTCCCACGCGAACTTGCCGGCCTTCGTTTTCCAGCGGTATTCGAAGGCCACGCCGCGGAACACCAGCGCCAGCAGCATCCCGATGATCGGGGCGTACAGCGCCGGCATGATGATCGAGTAGGCCAGCGGAAACACGGCGAACAGGCCGCCACCGCCGAGCACCAACCAGGTCTCGTTGCCATCCCAGACCGGGGCGACGGAATTCATCATCTGATCGCGATCGGTCTCCTCCGGCAGGAACGGAAACAGGATGCCGACGCCCAGATCGAAGCCGTCGAGCATGACGTACGCAAGCACCGCGAAAGCGATCAGCCCGGCCCAGATCGTCGCGAGATCGAAGCTGATTTCGGGGCTCATGACACCACGCCGGGCACTTTCAGCGCCGGGGCCGGATTGATGCCGGCGGCGCGAATCGGCTCGTCCGTCGGCAGGTCCGGCTCGACCTTCTCCGGCGGCTTCTTCATCAGCCGCACGATGTAGAAGGTGCCGGCGCCGAACAGCGCGAAATAGACCACGATGAACGCGACCAGCGACGAACCGACCGCAGCTGCGGCAATCGGCGATACCGAATCGACGGTCTTCAGCAGGCCGTAGACCGTGTACGGCTGGCGGCCGACCTCGGTCGTGATCCAGCCGGCAACCACCGCGACGAAGCCGGCCGGGCCCATCGCCACCGCCGCGCGGTGCAGCCACGGCGCGGCAAACAGCCGGCCTCGCCAGCGCATCAGCAGGCTCCAGACGCCGATGCCGAGCATCGCCATACCGATGCCCACCATCACCCGGAAACTCCAGAACACGATCTGCACCGGCGGACGCTGCTCCGGCGGGAACTCGTTCAGGCCGCGAATGCTGCCTTCCCAGCTGTGGGTCAGGATCAGCGCGCCCAGCCGCGGCAGTTCCAGCGCGTAGTCGATGCGCGACTCGGCCGGATTCGGAATCCCGAACAGGATCAGCGGCGCGCCGGGATGGCTGTCGTAATGGCCTTCCATCGCGGCGATCTTCGCCGGCTGGTGCTCGAGCGTGTTCAGGCCGTGGAAGTCGCCGGCGACGATCTGGATCGGCGCGACGATCGCCGCCATCCACATCGCCATCGAGAACATGGTCTTGGCGCCCGGATTGCCGTGACCCTTCAGCAGATGCCAGGCCCCGACGCCGCCGACCACGAACGCGGTGGTCAGATAGGCCGCAAGCAGCATGTGCACGAGGCGATACGGAAACGACGGATTGAAGATCACCGCCACCCAATCGGTGACGACGAACTGGCCGGCCGCGTTGATCGCGTACCCGGCCGGCGTCTGCATCCAGCTGTTGACCGAAAGAATCCAGAACGCCGACATGAACGTGCCGAGCGCCACCATCGCCGTGGCGATGAAATGCAGCGTCTCGCCGACGCGCTTCAGGCCGAACAGCATGATGCCGAGGAAGCCGGCTTCGAGAAAGAATGCCGACAGCACCTCGTAGCCCATCATCGGCCCGAGCACCGGGCCGGTCTTGTCCGAGAACACGCTCCAGTTGGTGCCGAACTGGTAGCTCATCACCAGCCCGGACACCACGCCCATGCCGAAGGCCACGGCGAAGATCTTCTTCCAGTACTGGAACAGACTGAAGTAGACCTTGCGTCGGGTCAGCAGCCACAAGCCATTCAAGACGGCGAGATAGCTCGCCAGCCCGATCGAGAACGCCGGAAAGATGATGTGAAAGCTGACCGTGAACGCGAACTGGAATCGCGCGAGGGTCAGCGCATCGAAAACGTCCATCGGCAACGCCCTCCGCAGCACTTCATCGGCGGCAGGAGCGATGGGCTCGATCAGCGCGCGCGGCGCGTGGTCAGCGAGGGGCCGAATCGCGCTTGGCGATTGTTCGACCGATGTCCGACTGCCTGCGGTGCGGGCTGCACGAGCGATCGTGCCGTCGCCGGATTATCGGCCGCGACATCGGCTTCTGCAGTGGTGCAGCGCACGGTGGCGCGCCGTCGGCAGGCGCGCCGCCGTCAGGCCGTCGGCCTCAGGCGAGCTTCTTCAGACCGCGCGAAATCGCCAGGCCGAGCACGGTCTTGACCACCGAGCCGGCCAGCGGCAGCGCCGAGTCGAACTCGATGTGCCAGGTGACCTGCGAGCGGTCGTTCGGCAGCGCGCGGAACGTCAGCCGGCCGTGGTGGCGCTTCAGCGGCCAGCCGCCGCGACTGATCTTGTAGTCGATCGACTTGTTCGCGACGAGCGCGATCACCGTTTCCTCGATCGCCAGCGGCTTGACGCCGATCCGGCGTATCGAGCCGATGCCGTTGACGCCCGGCTTGCCATCGCGGATGCGGCTGACGGGGATGCCGAACACCGTGCTCAGGCGGTTGTGATCGGCCAGCGCCTCGAAGATATCCGCCACCGGGCGGGAGAAGTCCTGAACGATTTCGAGATGCTGCATGGCGGTACCTGGGCAATGAATGGAGAACGGTAATCCCGCCCCACCGCATCAAATCCGGCGATGACGGGCGTTTGTCGCGGGCGCGAGCGTACAACGCGAGGTGCCAACAATGCCGATTACTCGTCGTCGGGCGTGTTCGGGCATCCGTCAGTAGGACCCTGCTAGGCAGTCTTGACCAGCCGGGGCAGGTGGCAGCCGGCAACCGTTCAGGTAGTCTTCCGCTACCGCTCATCTGCCTAGCCGACCGTTCGTTCGACATGCGCAAGCTCTACTCCGGACTCTCCCGCAGCGACGCCACCGTTCAGGTGCAGGTCTGGCTGGAACCGGCTGCCGGCCGCGGCGTGATCAACCTGACCGCGTTCCGCGCGCAGGCGGAGATCGCCAACGAGCGTCATCCGATCGCGCGTGACGACGATCGCGGGCTGACCGAGCTGGTGCCGTCGCTGCTCGCCCGCTTCGATCAGCAGATCAAGGCACGCAAGCTGCCGCTGATTCACTGACACATCGCGCATACCCGCGCTTGATCGGACGGGCCTGCCGATCGGACGCCCGGCAACGACCGCCACCCGGCGTCACGTTGACCGATAGATAAAAGAAAGGCTCAGGGGCCCGCCGGAGGAAACCCTCTCGATGAGAGAGGGCGACCGGTCGATGCCTCCCCCGCGCCGGCTGACGCGCGGCATTGCGGCCGGCATCCCCTATCATTCGCGCCTTCGCGGCAGCCGCCGCGGCCACGCAGCGGATGCCATGCAGATTGCCCTCGCGCCGATGGAAGGTCTCGTCGACGACGTGCTGCGCACCCTGCTGACCGAAATCGGCGGCATCGACTGGTGCGTGGCCGAGTTCATCCGCATCAACCAGCATCTGCTGCCGGCAGCGAGCTTCTACAAGCTCGCACCGGAGCTGAAAGCCGGCTCGAAGACGCCGTCCGGCACGCCGATGCGGATCCAGCTGCTCGGCTCCGATCCGCAGTGCATCGCCGACAATGCCGCGCTTGCCTGCACGCTCGGCGCGCCGGTCATCGATCTGAACTTCGGCTGCCCGGCGAAGACCGTGAACCAGTCGCGCGGCGGTGCGGTGCTACTGAAGGAGCCGGAGTTGCTGCACGACATCGTGCGCACCGTGCGCCGCACGATTCCGCCGCAGATTCCGGTCACCGCGAAGATGCGGCTCGGCTTCGAGAACACCGACAACGCGCTGGTCTGCGCGCAGGCGCTGGCCGACGGTGGTGCTGCGTCGCTGGTCGTGCATGCCCGGACCAAGACCGATGGCTACCAGCCGCCGGCGTACTGGGAATGGATCGCGCGGATCGATGACGTGGTCGACGTGCCGGTCTACGCCAATGGCGAGATCTGGAGCGTCGACGACTGGCGCCGTTGCCGCGCCATCAGCGGCGTCGACGACGTGATGCTCGGCCGTGGCGTCATCGCCCGTCCCGACCTTGCGCGCCAGATCGCGGCCGTGCGCGATGGCCGCGACATCGCGCCGATGGGCTGGGCCGAGGTCCTGCCGATGGTCCGCCGCTACTGGACGATGCAGTGCGACAAGCCACTGTCCGCCAAGTACGCGCCGGGCATGCTGAAGCAGTGGCTGGTCTGGGTCGGCCGCAGCTACGGGCAAGCGCAGCGGCTGTTCGTCGACGTGCGGACATTGACCGACTGCGACGGCATCACGCGCCGCCTCGCCGCCGAACCGGAACCGGCGCCCGACGCGATCGCATCGTAGGTCCGGATTCCTCCGGCCGCGCCACGCTTACGGCGCGGTCGCCGCCGGCTTCGCGCGCGACTTTCGAACGGCCTTGGCCTTTCGCGCCTGCGAGCGCGCCGCCAGCCACGCGGCTGCCGGTTCCCAGACTTCCACCGGCGCCTGGCTGCCGAGAATCACGCCCATGTGGCCGCCGGCCGCCAGTCGATACGCCTTGTCGGCAGTCGGCAGGATGTCGATGATCCGCCGCGCGATCGACGGCGCGACGATGGTGTCCTTGCGGCCGGCGAAGACCAGCGCCGAAGCCGTGATCGCCGACAGGTCGGCGATGCGGTCGTCGATCCGGATGCGGCCCTTCGCCAGTTCGTTGTCGATCGCGACCTTGACCACCATGTCGCGCACGACGCCGCCCGGGTAGATCAGCATCTTGTTCAGGTAGTTCGACGTGGTGCTGTGCGCTTCGACGAACTCGCGATCCCACAGCCGCGTCATCAGGTCCCAGTAGGTCGTGATGCTGGCGACCGGGTTGGTCATCTTGAAGCCGAGCGCCAGCAGCCAGCCCGGAATCGTCAGCTTCAGCGGATCGACCGCCGCCAGCCGGAAATCGCTGTAGCGGCGGATGAAGCGCGCCGGCGCATCGAGCGCACCGGCGATGCCGGCCACGACGCCCCCGCCGCGCAGGTCGATCGGGCTGGCCACCGTCACCAGATTGCGGATGTGCCGGTCCTGCGTCAGCCCGGCGTGCATCAGGCTCAGCAGTCCGCCCATGCACCAGCCCAGCAGCGACAGGTCGCGCGATCCCGAATCCTCGCGGATCGCCGCCAGCGCCTCGCCCATCATGTGGTCGGCGTAGTCGGCAAGACCCAGCGCGGCGTGCTGCGGCGTCGGCCGGCCCCAGTCGATCAGGTAGACCCGGAAGCCGCGCGCCGCCATGTGCCGGGCCAGCGAGCGATGCGGCATCAGGTCGAAGGTATCGGCAGTGACGCCGAGCGGCGGCACCAGCACCAGCGGAACGGCGTGCTGGGTGCGCAGCACCGGCAGCTCGCGGCCATCGGGCAAGGCGATGGTCGGTTCGTCCGGCGGGCCGTACAGGCGCACCGACATCAGGTCGCCATCGTGGATCAGCTTGAACCAGGTCTTGCCGGACTGGATCAGGCGATCGCGCCGGAACAGCCAGTCGACCGTGTTGACGACGCCATCGAGCACCTTGCCGTTCAGCTGCAGAAGGCCGCGCCGCGGCGCGTCCGGCAGCTCCGGCAAGTCGCCCAGGTGCGGCAGCTCAGCCATGCGCGAAACGGCCCTGACCGGTGGCCTTGTCCATGAAGCGCTTCATCATGCGCAGATACACACCCTGCTGGAAATGCAGGACATGATTGCCCGGGAACCAGTGCAGCTGCGAGCCCTGCCAGTGATCGTGCAGCAGCTTGACGAAGCTCGGTGCGGTGAAACGATCGCCGGCGCCGCCGATCACCAGCAGGCGGCTCGGATCGATCAGCGGCTGCCAGGTCAGCGGGCTGTGCAGCGCCATGCCGTGGCGCATCTCGGTGATGTCGAAACCATCGCGCCATTTCAGCAGCCGCAGCGCGGTGCCGATCGGCTGCCATTGCAGCGCCATGTCGATCGGCACAACCAGCGGCGAATTGGGAATGGCGAAGCTCAGGCGCTCGTCGACCGACGCGGTCAGCGCCGTCAGATAGCCGCCGAGGCTCAATCCGGAGATGCCGACGCTCGGCGCGCCGGCATCGAACAGGTGATCGATGAAGATGCGGATGTCGTGCACCGCGTGCAGCATCGCCTCGTTCGCGTGCGCCATGCCGCCGGCGAAGTAGCCATAGCCGCTGAACGGGTGCCAGCTTTCGGCACGCGGCCCGTGGAACGGCAGGGTCACCATCAGGATGTCGTAGCCATGCTTCCACAGCCACGGCAGCGCGAAGCCGAGGCTGTTCACGCGGTAGCTGTCGAGGGTGTAGCCGTGCAGCCAGATCAGCGTCGGCCGCGCGCGGTCGCCGTGGTGCAGGTGCAGCGCCCGCGCCGTGCGGTTGCGGGTGGACTTGCCATAGGCCGCCCGCAGCGCCGGATTCAGCGGCTCGAACGGACTTTCGAACGACCATTGCCGGCACGGAATGCCGGACGGCCGATAGTCGAACCAGCCGGGCTTCGATTCATCGATCGGCACCAGACCGGCCGGCCGCTGGAAGATCGTGGCGCGGTCGGCCTCGTCCGCATGCCGGTGATACCAGCGCAGCCGCTCCCGCTCGCGGGCCACGCCCGCGCGTGCGAGGTAGCCTGGTGTCATCGCCCCGGTCACGAGCGTGCCGAGGCCGGTGCGCAGCAGCCGGTCGAGCCCGGCCGATCCGCGGACCTTCAGCCGGTTCTCGCGATCGACCGCCGTCGGCTCGACATGGCGGTAATAGTCATGCGGCAGGGATTCCCACCAGCGTGCGTTGGTGCTCATCCCTGCCTCATGGTGTCCTGCGGGTTGCTTACAGCGTGCGCGCGATCAGTTCCTTCATGATCTCGTTGGTGCCGCCGTAGATGCGCTGCGCGCGGGCATCGATCCAGGCGCGGGCGATCGGGTACTCGAGCATGTAGCCGTAGCCGCCGTGCAGCTGCAGGCACTCGTCGATGACCTTGCCCATCAGGTCGGACGCCCAGTACTTCGCGGTCGCAGCATCGTCGACACCGAGCTTCTTGTTCAGCACCAGTTCGATGCAGCGGTCGATGTAGACGCGGCCGATCGACAGTTCGGCCTTCATCTCGGCGAGCTTGAAGCGGGTGTTCTGGAAGCTGGCCACGGTCTTGCCGAAGACCTTGCGGTTGCGCGTGTATTCCAGCGTGTGCTTCAGCGCGGCTTCGGCGCCGGCGATCGAGGTGATCGCGATCATCAGGCGTTCCCAGGCCAGCTCCTGCATCAGCATCACGAAGCCCATGCCCTCGCGGCCGAGCAGGTTCTTCTTCGGCACGCGCACGTCCTTGAAGAACAGCTCGCAGGTGTCCTGCGCCTTCATGCCGATCTTGTTCAGCGGCTTGCCCTTGGTGAAGCCCTCGCGGGTGGCTTCGACCATGATCAGCGAGATGTCCTTCGAGCCTTCGCCGGTGTTGCCGGTCTTGGCGACGACGATCGCCATGTCGGACAGATACCCGTTGGTGATGAAGATCTTCGAGCCGTTGATGATGTAGTCATCGCCATCGGCGACTGCGGTGGTCTTCACCGCCTGCAGGTCGGAACCGGTGCCCGGCTCGGTCATCGCGATGGCGGTCACCACCTCCCCGCTCGCCATCTTCGGCAGCCATTCGAGCTTCTGCTCCTTGGTGCCGAAGTTGTTGATGTAGTGCGCGACGATGTCCGAATGCAGCGAGAAGCCGGTGCCGGAATCACCGGCATAGGACTGCTCTTCCATCAGGATGACGCTGTACAGGCGATCGCCGCCGGCGCCGCCGAACTCTTCCGGAATCGCCGTGCACAGGAAGCCGAGTTCGCCGGCGCGGTTCCACAGCTTGCGCTCGACGTGCTGCTGCTTGTCCCACTCTTCGCGGTGCGGCACGACTTCATCGGCGTAGAAGCGGGCGACGCTCTTGCGGAAATCGTCGTGTTCGGCGGAAAACAGGGTACGAGGGATCATCACGGGCTCCGGCCAAGCAGGCCAATCAGGGAAATTCGGCTGCAACTCCAGCCCGCGCCAGACGCCGCGGCGGGGTAATCGAAGTTACATACAGTCTGGACTGTTTTATATGAAGTCACAGCATCCGCAGCCTGTCAACGCCGCGCCTGCTGCGCTGCGACAAGCCTTTATCCCGTCAAGGAATTTGCCGACCCGCCCCGCTGCCCGGCAATTGGGGTCAGATACAGATTGATCGCCGGATCAGCCGGCGGGCGTTGCCGCCACCGCCCAGATCTCGCCGTTGCGGTTCTGGACGATCAGCGCCAGCCGCGCGCCGCGTTCATCGCCGCGCAGCGTTTCGCTCACCGTCATCGGCTGATTGTCCCAGCGGCCGATCGCGCGGATCGAGCGCACGACGTTGGTGTAGACGATGCGCCTGCCGGAGTTCTCGCCGCGCTGGATGTCGGTCGCTTCCTCCGGATCGAAGCTGACCAGATAGACCTCGCCACCCGCGTCCTTCTGCGCCGTGGTGCCGACGCTGACCTTGACCGACGCCCCATTGCGGACGATCGCCGACGCCACCGAGCGCAGTTCGCGCTTGACCGTCTCGATGCCACCTTCCACGCGTCCGCGCTGCGAGCCGACGACCGCGGCCTGCCCGTCGATCACCAGCTGCGGCGTGTACATCTGAAAGCCGCGCCGCTGCGAATAGACCTGCTGGCGCGCGGTGAACTGCGGGCTGGCGAACGGATCGGCCCAGCCGAGGTAATCCCAGTAGTCGACATGGAAGCCGAGCGCCAGCACATCGCCGCGCCCACCCAGATCGCGCAACACGGCATCCGCCGCCGGGCACGACGAACAGCCCTGGGACGTGAACAGTTCGAGCAGGATCGGCCGCGCCGCCGGTGCGGAATCGGCCGCTGTCGCGGCGTTGACCCCGAACAGCGATCCGGCCGCCATCAGCAGGCTGCCGGTGCGCAGGAACAGACGGCGGGGAAGGTTCGAGGACATGGCGGCAGCTCCGGACAAGGCATGGCGCAGCACGAACGCTGCGCGATGCGACGAAGCTTAGGCGCGCGTCCGCCGCGGGACGATGCTCGAACGTCCGGATTTTGGGCTGCAAGCGTTGCCGCGGCGCGACGGCGCGCCAGCCATGCAGACGCCCTACTTGCCGCCCTTCAGCGCATCGGCCAGCGCCGAGCCCAGCGAACCGAGCGGCGCGGCCGGCTTCATCGGCTTGGTGCTGCGGCGATCCGGCGCCCGCTCGCTGCCGCGCGCACCGGACACCGGGGCAGCCGAGCCATCATCCTTCTTCATCGACAGCTGGATGCGCTGACGCTTCAGGTCGACATCGACCACCCGCACCTTGACGATCTGCCCGGCCTTCACGATCTGGTGCGGGTCCTTCACGAAGCGGTCGGACAGCTGCGACACGTGCACCAAGCCATCCTGATGCACACCGATGTCGACGAACGCGCCGAACGCCGCCACGTTGGTCACCGTGCCTTCGAGAATCATGCCGGGCTTCAGATCGGCCACTTCGTTGATGCCGTCGGCAAAGGTCGCGGTCTTGAACTCCGGACGCGGATCGCGGCCCGGCTTTTCCAGCTCGCCCAGGATGTCCTGCACCGTCGGCAAGCCAAAACGATCGTCGACGAACTGCCGCGGATTGAGCTTCTTCAGCGCGGTACTGTCGCCCATCACCGCACGCAGGTCACGGCCGCAGGCGGCGACGATGCGCCGCGCCACGTCGTACGCCTCCGGATGCACCGACGAGGCATCCAGCGGCTCGTCGCCGTCGCGAATGCGCAGGAAGCCGGCGCACTGCTCGAACGTCTTCGGGCCGAGCCGGCTGACCTCGAGCAGCGCCTTGCGCGTGCGGAAGGCGCCATGGCTGTCGCGATGGAAGACGATGCCCTCGGCCAGCGAACGGCTCAGGCCGGAGACCCGCGACAGGAGCGGCGCGGACGCCGTGTTCAGATCGACCCCGACGGCGTTCACCGCGTCCTCGACCACGGCATCGAGCTGCTTAGCGAGCCGGAACTGATCGACATCGTGCTGGTACTGGCCCACGCCGATCGACTTCGGATCGATCTTTACGAGTTCCGCCAGCGGGTCCTGCAGACGGCGGGCGATCGACACCGCACCGCGCAGCGACACATCCAGATTCGGGAACTCGTTCGCCGCCAGTTCCGACGCCGAGTAGACCGATGCGCCGGCTTCGCTGACGATGACCTTGGTCGGCTTCGGGTCCGCCAGCGCCGGCAGCAGCTCGGCCACCAGCTTCTCGGTTTCGCGGCTGCCGGTGCCGTTGCCGATCGCGATCAGCTGCACGCCGTGCAGCTTCACCAGCCGCGCGATCTCGGCCTGCGCACCGCGCACGTCATTGCGCGGCTGGAACGGATAGATCGTCGCGGTATCGAGCAGCTTGCCGGTGGCATCGATCACCGCCACCTTCACGCCGGTGCGGATGCCGGGGTCCAGACCCATCGTGGTCCTGGCACCGGCGGGTGCGGCCAGCAGCAGGTCCTTCAGATTGCGTGCGAAGACATCGATCGCTTCGGCCTCGGCGCGGTTGCGCAGCTCGATCATCAGATCGACGGAAATGCTCATCGACAGCTTCACCCGCCAGGTCCAGCGCGCGACCGACATCAGCCAGGCATCGGCTTCGCCGCCGTCCGGACGAATGTCCTTCGAGGCCGCGATCATCCGCTCGACCGGCTTGTACGGCGCCAGGTCATCGGCATCGACTTCGATCTCCAGACTCAGCACGTCCTCGTTGCGGCCGCGCATCATCGCCAGCGCGCGATGGCCGGCGACCTTGGCCCATGGTTCGTGGTGATCGAAGTAGTCGCTGAACTTGGCACCGGCATCGGCCTTGCCGTCGACCAGCTTCGCGCGCAGCACGCCGTGCTCGCGCACATACGCGCGCAGCGCGCCGAGCAGCGCCGCGTCTTCGGCGAAGCGCTCCATCAGGATGTCGCGCGCGCCTTCGAGGGCGGCCTTCACATCGGCGACCTCGCCCTGCACATAGGCTTCGGCGGCCTGCGCCGGGATCGTCCCGCGATCGTTCAGGATCAGGTCCGCCAGTGGCTCCAGGCCGCGCTCGCGGGCGATCTCGGCCCGGGTGCGGCGCTTCGGCTTGTAGGGCAGGTACAGGTCTTCGACCTCGCTCTTGGTCGTCGCCGCCAGCAGCTTCGCTTCGAGTTCGTCACTGAGCTTGCCCTGCCCGCGGATCGATTCGATCACCGCCGCGCGCCGGTCTTCGAGTTCGCGCAGGTAGCCCAGGCGCTCGTCGAGCTTGCGCAGCTGCGTGTCATCGAGCCCGCCGGTCACTTCCTTGCGATACCGGGCGATGAACGGCACGGTCGCGCCTTCATCGAGCAGATCCACCGCCGCGGCCACTTGTCGGGGCTGGGCGTCGATCTCGCTGGCGATCAGCTTCAGGATGTCGAGGCGAATGCGTTCGGCGGTGGCGGCAGCGGTCATGCGGGTATTCGGACGGATCAAACGGGCGGCGACGATACCGTTTCGGCGTCCGGAAGACCAAGACCGGCGGCCGGATTCGATGATCGACGTCAGCGCCACGCTGCGCCGCGACGGGCCGCGGCGCTATGCTCGAAATCCGCCCTTCCCGCCCCATTCACGGCCCCTTCCCGCATGATCGTCCAGACCGCCCACGGCCGCGTGCGCCGCCCTCGCACGCCATGATCCGCCCGGTGCTGAAAATGGGCGATGCCCGGCTGCTGCAGGTGGCGGCGCCGGTCACGCAGTTCGACACGCCGGAGCTTCAGGCCCTGCTGCAGGACCTGTTCGACACCATGGCCGCGCTGAACGGCGCTGGCCTCGCCGCCCCGCAGATCGGCGTGTCGCTGCGCGTGGTGATCTTCGGCGTCGGCCACAACCCGCGCTATCCGGACGCCGAACAGGTGCCGATGACCGTGCTGTGCAACCCGGTGCTGACCCCGCTCGACGACACGATGGAGGACGGCTGGGAAGGCTGCCTCAGCGTGCCCGGCCTGCGCGGTCTGGTGCCGCGCCATGCGCGGCTGCGCTATCAGGGCTTCACCGAACGCGGCGAGCCGATCGACCGCAAGGTCAGCGGCTTCCACGCCCGCGTGGTCCAGCACGAATGCGACCATCTCGACGGCATCCTGTACCCGCAGCGCATCCGCGACCTGCGCCACTTCGGCTATACCGACGTGCTGTTCCCCGGCGCGCCGATCGACGACGACTGAGCGCACGCGAGCCACCGCGTCCGCCATCGCCTTCCCCCCCACGTCCATCCATCCGAAACCATGAGCTACATCAGCCACCTGCGCGGCACGAAATCCGGCCTCCACTATTCCGCCGACGTGCCGATGAACCTCGACCCGGCCGATGGCAAGCCGGTCGAGATGGTGCTGGACCTCGATCGCCTCAAGCGCGAGCTGCCGGACCTCGCCTGGTATCACCCGCAGCGTCGGGACCTCTGGCGCTTCGGCGCGCTGATGCCGCTGGACATCGCCCATCCGGCGGATGCCGCGCACATCGTCGCGCTGGGCGAAGGCTGCACGCCGCTGCGCGAGTACGCCGAGCACCCGCTGGCGGTGCGCCACCGCTTCCGTCTGCAGGTCAAGGACGAAGGCAAGGCCGAGCCCGGCTACGGCGCCAACCCGACGCAGAGCTTCAAGGATCGCGGCATGGCCGTCACCGCCGCGATGGCGCGCCGCCATGGTCTGAAGAAGCTGGTGGTGCCGACCCAGGGCAATGCCGGCGATTCGCTGATGGAATACGCAATGGCCGGCGGCCTGCAAGTCGCCGTGATCATGCCGGAAGACACGCCGATGCCGATCCTCGGCCGTGTCGCCGCGTACGCGCGGCTCAAGCCCGATCAGGTCTCGCTCGATCTGGTGCAGGGCAGCATCCGCGAAGCCGGCGCCCTGATGCGCGAGAAGTATCTGCCGCATGGCTGGTTCAACTGCGCCACGTTCCAGGAACCGGGCTGGCGCATCGAAGGCAAGAAGACGCTCGGCCTCGAACTGGCCGAACCGATCGATGGCAACCGTCACTGGCAACTGCCCGATGTCGTCGTCTACCCCACCGGCGGCGGTACCGGCGTGCTCGGCATGTGGAAAGCCTGGAATGAACTCGAAGCGCTCGGCCTGATCGATGCCCGACGTCCGCGGATGATCTGCGTGCAATCCAGCATCACCCCGCCGATCGTCAATGCCTGGCGTGAAGGTGCGGCCGACACCACGCCGGTCGCCGGCGGTGAAACGCTGTGCACCGGCCTCAACGTGCCGGGCGGCGTCGGTCACTTCAAGGTGCTAGACATCATCCGCGCCAGCCATGGCGAAGCCATCGCCATCGACGAAGCCGTCACCGCCACCACGATCCAGTCCCTGTGGCGCGACCGCCCGCATTGGTGGCTCTCGCCCGAAGCCGCCGCCTGCTTCGCCGCCCTCGAAAACCTCGCCGACCGCGGCGGTGTGAAACCGGGCGAGCGCGTGGTCGTCGTCAATACCGGCTCGATGGAGAAGTATCTGAACGGGGCGACGCGGGGCTTGCTGGGGTAGCGGCGGACAATCCATCGAACAGGCCGACCGTTCCGCGGCGTTTGTCTGCACTCTGACCGGATCAGTCAGGGCGAAGTCGCGCGGGCTGCTGTGCCTGAGTCATCGATCTTCCACCCGCTATCGCCTATCGCGGAACACGCTGTGTGGAGGCAACCGCGCTCAGTGTCTCGGCTCCAAAGCCGCGAGCGAGTTCATCCGAGGTCAGCGAATGGTGATCGTCATCTTCGGTCGCCAGACCGCCAACAGGATGTTCGCGACGCAGATGCCGATCAGCAGCATCAGGGTGTTGCGCTCCGACTGCAGCAGGGTCGCGATCTGTGACGGATCGGCAGCGGCCGCAGCCAGTTCCGACTGCCGGCGGCTGCCGCCGACGGTGAGGAGCGTGGCTTCGAAAAGCGAGAGTCCGAGCAAGGCCTTGACCCAGGCCCAGCCGGCATCGTGGAAACCACGATTCGCGCCGATCGACAGCAGGCCGGTGAAGAGGACGCCCGCGAGCGATGGGAAGAGCACATAGCGCGCGATGGCGTCGAAGGTCTGGCGCGCCGCGACGAAGTGTTCGGGGGATGCACCCGGCGACGCGAGATTGATGACGAGGCACGCCGCCAGACCGCCCCCGAGACCGATCGCCGCAAGCTCATGCAGCGCCTTCAAGCTTCGCCGCCAGAATCGGGCCGTATCCACAAACTCCCCCTGCCGAAAGTCATTGCCGCTCGCGCAGTATCGCGTGAGTCCGTCGGGAAAAGGAGGGTGCATCACGCGAACTTGTGCGTTGCCGGCATCGAGTGCGCAGCAATCATTCACGTCGAACGGCATGTCAATAGCGGCAACGACGGCCTCCGAAAAACGCCAAGCCACGATCGTTGCCGATCAACCCGTTCCGGCGATCTCGTGACGGCGTCGCGCGATGATCCGAGCGCACAGTGTCACCGGAGCAGGCCCGAACAATCATTGCTCGTACAACCGTGATCTCGTTCACAAATGCATGACGTCACAGGGATTTTCTTGACCATCGCCGGAGCGGTCGCCGTGATCAGGCCTTACCATCGTCGCTCGATTCGGGGCCGGGTTGTGGGGGGAGTTCCCGTCATTGACCGAATCGACAATCACAACGAACCACAGGGAAAACAATCATGAAATCGATCATCCTGCGTGCGCCGCTGATGGCGGTTGCGCTGCTGGGCGCTACCGGCTGCGCGACGCTCATCAACGAGAGCAAGCAGACCATCAACGTGTCGGCATCGAATGGCAAGCCTGTTGAAGGAACCATCAACGGCATTCCGTTCACCGGTCCGGCGCAGGTGGAGGTGCAACGTGAGAAAGCGCCGCTCGACGTAAAGTCGACCACGGAAGGCTGCGCCCCGGTCACCACCGTCAAAAATGACATCAGCAGCGTGTTCTGGTTGAACATCGTGTCCGGTGGCGCGTTTGGCTCGACCACGGACTACTCCTCCGGCGACATGTGGGAGTACGACCAGAACGTGGTCATCAGCTGCGCCCAGTAAGCACGTGTTTTCAGGTTCATGCCGGCGCACCTGCGCCGGCATTTTTTTGCTTGCCGGCGGCGCGTGGGCAGCGCCCCCGTCGGCAGTGGCAGCGGCGCTCCCGGATTCGGCGATTCAGGCCGAGCCGACGATCACCGAACTGGCCGCCGAGCGCGAGTGGCGGGCCTTGCTGCATGCGCCGGATGCCAAGCCGCGGATTCGTGACCCGGGCTTTCTGCTGTCCTCGCCGAATTTCAGCCCCGAAGCGGAACTGACCGCGACGCTGCAGGCGTTCTCGACTGCCGCGGGCGAGACCGACTCAGCGACCCGTCTGCGTGACATCTGCCGTTTTCCGGCGCGTTACGAGTGGCTGGCGCAGAGAACGAGCGCGGTTCGATCCGACGTCGACCCGGTGAAGGACTGCCCGGGCATCGGCGAGTTCTTCGCCCGAGCCCCGGCCGACGAGATTTCCCTGGTCTACGCCAGCGAGAACCTCGTCAGCGCGTCCAGCATGATGGGCCACGTGATGCTGGAACTCGGCGGCGCCACGGCGAATGGCGATCGAGCCGAACATGCGATCTCGTTCTTCACCACGGTGAATGCGCGCAACGTGCTGTGGTCGGCTGCGGCGAGCCTGACCACCGGCACGCGGGGCTTCTACACCCTGTCACCGTATCGGGAACGCGAGAACGACTATCTGCAGCGCGAGCAGCGCAGCGTCTGGACCTATCGCGTATCGCTTGATGCTGCGGAGCGTCGCCGCGTGCAGTTGCATCTGTACGAGCTTCGGCGAACGTCGCTGACCTATTTTTTCGATATCCACAACTGCGCCACCTTCACGGCCGACATTCTGGCGGTGGCGGTGCCGGCGATGAGCGACAACACGGCGCCGTGGATGAGTCCGCTGGATGTGATCAAGAACGCGGTGCGCCTCGGGCGCGTCGATCGGTACCGTCTGCTGCCGACGGCGCCCTGGGCCGTGCGCATGTACGACAGCCAGCTGTCTCGTGCGCGAAGCACGCAGATCGTGCGGGCGCTGCGCCGCGGCGAGTCGATTGCGCCAGCGCCGGACGCGCCGCTGCGCGAGCGTCTGCTGGAACTGCTGTATCAGGAAGCCCTGCTGAAGCGGCTGTCCGACGGAACCGGTGTTGATTCGCCAACGGCGGCAAGCCAGCTGCAGTCGGTGCAGGCGCAGATCGCACCGCTGGCGCGGACCGTCGACATCGACATCACGCAGTACAAGAATCCATCCGCCACGCCGCAGGATGCGCAGTGGGAAGTGGGATCGAGCCATCGGCGATCGTCCGGTGCGGCGCTGTCGCTGCGCGTGCTGCCTGCCGGGCGCCGCCTGCTCGATGACCAGCGCCAGTCGTTCAGCACGTCCGAGCTTCGGATCGGCGAGACCACGGTCTCCACGTCGCTCAAGACCGGCGCGGTGTTCCTCGACGAGTTCGCGCTGTACAGCGTCACCTCGCTGCTGCCGCTGAATCCACTGGGCGAAGGCGTCTCCTGGCGATTTGCACTGGGCTACCAGAACCAGTTCTGGCGCTCGGACGAGCGAACATCGTTTCTGGGCTTCAGCGGCGGAATCGGCAGAACGCTGGCGCTCGGCGATACCGTCGACAGCTTCGCGCTGATCGGTGCCGGACTTGGGCTGCGGGATTCACGGCCCACCGCATATCCCGATCTGGAGATCGGCCTGATCGGCAAATGGCCGGGCGCGAACCGAACGATCCTGCGGTATCAGGTGGCTGCGGATTGCTGTGCACGACCTGACGCGATCCAGCGTGTTGGCATCGAGCACCTGAGCCCGATCACGCGGTCACTGGCGGTGAGCCTCGACGCGAAGCGCGAGTGGTCGTCGGTCAATGGGCGAACGACGGTCTATCTGGGCCTACGGCGCTATTTCTGATCGCTTCACGGACGCGCGGCGTGCCGACTGGCGATGGACGATGTGCCTGCGCGGGCATCCGGCAGATCACGAGCGTGCTCAGCCGGGCGGCAACGGCGGCAATCGCCACGCCTGCACGAGCACCCACGCCTGCGTTGCCGTGGCGGGCAGGGCTGCATCGAGCAGCAAGCCCGGCACCACGACACGATCATTCGAGACGTAGCCCGCCTGCAGCCGCAGAGGATCGTCGATCAGCTTGCGGTAGCGGCGTCGATGATCCCGGAAACGATCGCGACTGATGATCGCGGCGCCGGTCTTGCGGGCTTGCTGCAGCAGCACGCGATCGGCCGGAATGCCGGAGCGCACTTCGAAGGCGAGTGACGGCTGCGCGAGCAGTTCGGCATAGACTTCGGCCTCGTGCTGAAGCGGGTAGCGCGCGCTGGCATCGAAGCACAGCATCGGCTGGTCGCCACGCGCGAGCAGCGCCGCCAGCAGCGCCAGCGGCACGCGCAGCGAGGCCGGTCTGCCGCACCAGTGGGCGAGGTTGAGGGCGTCGATCAGCACCGCTGCGACTGGCGCTGGCGCGGGGTCGCAATCGTTCATGCAGGCTTCGGGACGTTTCGGCGCGGCGCTTTGCGGCGGATCATCGTGACACTTCGCTGCGGCCACCGGCCGGGCAGCTCGCGCCGAGGCGCGCTACAGACGCGCCTGCTGCAGGGTCGGCAGCGTGACGGTGACGGTGACCTGCGTGGCCGTTTCGTGGGCGACGATCTCGAGCTGGCGGGCATTGGCCGCCGACACCACCCGGCCACCCTGCACGCGCACGGCGTAGCCGTCCGGGTAGTGCAGCACGGGCACATGAATGACGGTGATCGCGGAACGCGACGCCTTCACGCCCGACGCCAGCGTTGTCGAATAATTCAGGGTGAAGCGTCCGCTCGCGACATCGAAGCCGTAGGCGAGCGGCACGCCGGCAATCGCCTGCGGGAACGGGCGTTCCAGCGCCTTGAGCTTGGCGAGCTTGACCGAGGCCAGATCGGTATCGCGCTGGAACATGCTCTGCGCGCCCGTGCCCTGCCCTTGCGTGGTCGGATCGCCCCAATCCTTGTATGACCAGTACATCCAGCCGACGCGATGCTCGTCGGCCCGGTTCGCGACGCGGGCGGTGTCCGGCGCATCGTCGCTGGCGCCGAACTCGCTGAGCACGGAAGCCGAGCCGAGCCGCTGGGCCACGGCGTCAGCATTGCGGTAGACGCGCTTCGACAAGGCCGTGCAGGTTTGCGATTCCTGGCCACCGGCCGCCTTCACCAGCGGCGCGGCAATACAGTAGTTGTGCCACGACAGGCCAAGCTGGGCATCGTCGATCGGCCGCTTGCCGAGGTGCGAGTCGGCGCCGAACTCGAACAGGACCTGTGGTTCGAGCCAGACGATGTTGTCAGGATCGACAGCTCGAATGCCGGCCAGCACCTGCTCGTACATCGTCTGCAGCTTGTCCTGCTCGAAGCCGGGGCAGCCGCCGGGCCTTGCGCAGGCCGGCCAGTGGCTGCCGCTCCACGGTTCGTTGATCAGGTCGTAGCCCATCAGATACTCGGCATCGCGCCAGCGCGCGGCGACCGCGACCCAGGCCTGACGGTAGGCGGCCTGCAGCCCTTCCGGGTCGTTCCAGAAGCCGTCGAACGCGCGGCTGACTCTCGGCGTGACATACCCCAGCGGGAAGCCGGCGCGCAGCAGGCCATCGGTATTCGCCGGATGCGCCCAGGCCGGGAAGCCTTCGCCGGCATAGCCTTCGCCAAAGAGATCTTGATGGAAATCGATCATAACGTAGATGTGGCGCGACGCCAGCAGCTTGACGATGCGGTCCATGCGATCCAGGTAATCGTGGTCGATCACACCCCGCTGCGGCATGACGCCGGCGAACAGCACGCCGAGCCGCACGGCGTTGAAGCCATGTTCGGCCAGCCAGTCGGCATCGGCCGCGGTGAAGCCTTCAACCGAATCCGGCGGTGCGTACGGCGCCTGTTTCCACACCGCGTTGACGCCGTGCAGGATCACGACGCGGCCGTCGCGATCGACCATCCAGCCGGCTTCGTGGCGCAGTTGTTCGTGCTTCGGCGGCGTTTGCCGGGCCACTTTGCGCGACACCGGCAACGCGGCCCGGCTCGTCTGCGGGATCGGCAGCACGGTGTGCGGCACGACGCTGGTGGCGCCAACGGCACCAAGGGCCCCGACGGCCACACTCATGGCCATCGCGGCCCAGATCAGTTTCACGGTGCATCCCCAGCGCGCAGCGCCTAGCAACAAAGCGTTGCACTTTAATGACAGCGCGCCGGACTTCGCTACCGCAAACGACGAATGGGTCGATCATGATGGGCATTCGGGGGATGGAGGGCGCTCCCCGCGCCCGGACCGCTCCGGCTGCCTGCCGTCACGGCACGGCGCGCACCTGTTGCGCAAGCGCCGGGAAGACCCGGCCGACCTTCTGCAGTAGATAGTCGCCATAGCGGCCGTTGAAGGCATGGACGTTGGCGCGATCCCAGCGCGTGGCGCTGTCATCCGGCACCGCCACGTCATCACATCCTTCGATGCGCTGCACGCGGGCTTCGAAATCCGGATCGAGGAAGAGCGGGAACGACAGCCGATCGCTGCCCGAGACGTTGCGGCGCACGCGATGCGGTGTCGAGCGATAGAGGCCGCCCGTCATCCGGTCGAGCATGTCGCCCAGGTTGACGACGAAGGTGCCGGGCAGTGGCGTCACGTCGATC
The DNA here is from genome assembly GCF_021732705.1 of Nevskia sp. Lineage (GTDB taxonomy): Bacteria > Pseudomonadota > Gammaproteobacteria > Nevskiales > Nevskiaceae > Nevskia. The sequence continues at coordinate 67,931 of NZ_JAKFUM010000013.1, forward strand.
CAGCCGTGCGCGGTGCGCACTTCGAGACCGCCGGTGCCGTCCTGATGCAGCACGGTCAGCAGGCCGTAGTCGGTGTGCTCGCCAACGCCCCAAGGCGCGTCGACCACCGGCGTGCTGGCGGGGTAGTTGAAGATGCGGAACAAGACCAGCGGATCGGCGGTATAGCGGGCCGCGAAGTAATCCGCCGGCAGGCCGAGGCTCAATGCGATGCCTTCGAGCAGGCGCTGCCCCAGTCGGGTCACGGCGTCGATGTACGCGAGGATGGTTTCACCGAAGGCTTCAAGGCCCACGCCGGTCGGCAGCAGGTTGCGGCCGTGCAGGGGCGTGCCGGCCCGCACGCGCGGATCGTCGTCCGGCAATTCGGTGCCGAGGTACAGGCCTTCCTTCCAGTCCGGCTGGCCGGCGGTCAGTTCGCCGCCCGCGGGAAAGTAGCCCCGCCACGCACGGCCACCGAGAGCCATGCGCCAACGCAGTTTCTGCTCGAGCGGAAGCGCGAAGAAGCGACGGCTCAAGCGATCGAGACGGCTGATCAGCGCCGGGTCGACGCCATGATCGGCGGCGTAGAAGAAGCCGTGGGTGCGACAGGCCGCAGCGATCCGGGCCGCAGTGGCGCTGCGCTCGCGGTGATCCGCGGCGAGCGACGATACCTCGATCACCGGCAGCGACAGGCTCACGACGTGAACGGGCTGCGCAGGTCGGCCAGAAACTGCTGCGCGCGCGGATGCTGCGGGCGATTGAAGAAATCCGCCGGCGTGGCGCGTTCCAGAATGCGACCGGCATCCATGAACAGGATGCGGTCGGCCACTTCCCGCGCGAAACCCATCTCGTGCGTGACGACGACCATCGTCATGCCATCGCGGGCCAGGCCCTTTATGACCTGCAGCACTTCGCCGACCATTTCCGGATCGAGCGCGCTGGTCGGTTCGTCGAACAGCAGGATGCTCGGCTGCAAGGCCAGCGCACGGGCGATGGCCACGCGTTGCTGCTGGCCGCCGGACAGCGCCGACGGCAGTGCATCGGCCTTGTCGCGGAGGCCGACACGATCGAGCAAGGCCAGCGCACGTTCGCGCGCCTGCGCGGCCGTCGCCCGGCGGTGGTGCACCGGCGCCAGCGTGCAGTTCTGCAGCGCAGTCAGATGCGGAAACAGCGCGAACTGCTGGAACACGAAGCCGATGCGCGAGCGGAAGGCGTCGATGTCCAGACCGCGCCGGTGGATGTTCTCGCCATCGACCACGATGCGGCCGGAATCGATCGGCTCCAGACGGTTGATCGTCCGGATCAGGGTGGACTTGCCGGAACCCGACGGGCCGCAGACGACGACGACCTCGCCGCGGGCAATCGTTTCGGTGATCTCGACCAGCGCCTGATAGCGGCCGTACCACTTGTTGACGTTGTCGAAGCCGATCATGCGGAAAGACTCATGCGGGCTGCCGCGCGGGCAGCTTCGGGTGTTGCCCGGAAACCGGTGCCAGCCGCCGTTCCAGCCAGAACGCGACACGCGTCAGGCTGAAGCACAGCACGAAATAGCTGAGGCCGAGGATCAGATACAGCTGGGTCGGATAGATGAACACCTGCGTATTGACCTGCGTGGTGACAAAGGCCAGTTCCGACAGCCCGATGATGTAGCCGAGCGACGTCGCCTTGATCGTCGCGACGAACTGGCTGACCAGTGACGGCAGCATGTTGCGCAGCGCCTGCGGCAGCAGGACCAGCCGCATCGCCGCCAGCCACGACAGCCCGAGCGAGCGTGCCCCTTCCACCTGCACGCGCGGCAAGCCCTGCACGCCGGCGCGCACGATCTCGGCGAGATAGACCGCGTCGTAGACCACCAGCGCCATCAGCATGGTGCTGAACTGGCTGGTCTTGACGCCGGTGATGCTCGGCAGGAAGAAGTAGACCCAGAAGATCACCAGCAGCAGCGGCACGGCGCGCACCAGATGGATCAGCCCGGTCACCGGCCAGCGCAGCGCCGCCCACGGGCTCAGCCGTGCCAGCCCGAGCGCCAGCCCGGCCGGAAGCGCCAGCAGCAGGCCAAGCGAGGCCAGCACGATGGTCAGCGCCAGCCCTCCGAGCGGGCCCTGCGGATACTGGCCGACGAGGAAGTACAGCCAGTAGGTGTCGACGACTTCGGCGAAGCTCATGGGCGCCAGCCCGGCGCCAGGCGGCGCTGACAGCCGGCGGCGGCAGCGGCGATCGCCAGCGATACCGCGAGGTAGCAGACAGTCGCGAAGGCGAACGCTTCGAGGCTGCGAAAGCTTTCGGTCTCGACCTTCGCAGCCTGATGCATCAGCTCGGCCGTGCCGATCACGGTGGCGATGCTGGTGTCCTTCCACAGGTTCAGCGTCTGCGACAGCAACGGCGGCACGGTGATGCGCACGGCCTGCGGCAGCACCACGTGACGCATCGCCGGCAGGAATCCGAGACCGAGCGAGCGCGCCGCCTGCAACTGCTCCACCGGCACGGCCCGCAGGCCGCTGCGGATGTCCTCGGCCATGTAGGCGCCGTAGTACAGGCTCAGCGCGATGACGGCGGCCAGGAACTCGACATCGCCTTCATACAGCCATTGCCGCGCATCCGGCGGCAGCAGCTCCGGCGCGCCGAAATACCAGAACAGCAGATGCGCCAGCAGCGGCACGCTGCGCTGCGATTCGACAAACACGACCGCGAGCCCGCGCAACGGCGCCAGCGGCGCCTGCCCGGCCAGCGCGACCAACAGGGCCAGCGGCAGCGCCACCGCGAAACTCACCGCCAGCAACGCCAGCGATACCTGCAGGCCGGCAAGCAGCAGCGCGTGGTACGGCCCGCTGAGCAGCAGCGACAGCTCGAACGCTGGCATCGGACGGCGACTGCGGCGTCAGCGCGCGGCGGGCTACTGGGCGACCTGATCGCTGTCGAACTTGAACGTGCGCTTGGCGAACTTCAGCCGGCTTTGCTGGCCCCACCACCGCTCGTACAGGCGCTCGGCGTCGCCGTTCGCCTCCATCTCCCGCAGTGTGGCGTCGACGATGGCCTTCAGCGCCTTCTCGCCCTTGCGGATGCCGAGCGCCAGCGGCTCGAAATTCAGATTCTCCGGCAGCAGGACGTATTCCGAGGCCTGCGGCCCGAGCTTGCCGATGTCGCTGTACAGCGAGGATTCGTCGTTGACGTAGCCCACGCCCTTGCCCTGACGCAGCGTCTGGAATGCCTGCTGGGTGTTCTCGAAGGTCACCACCTGCGCCGTCGGCACGGCGCGCTTCAGGTTCGGCTCCTGCGTGCCGCCCTTCACGGTCAGCACCTTCCTGCCGGCGAGATCCGACAGCTTCTGCACGCCGCTGCGCTTCACCACCAGCACCTTGGAGCCGGTGATGAAATGCGTGAGCGAGAAGTCGATCTGCGCCTCGCGCTCCTTGTTGTGCGTCAGCGATGCGGCCAAGAGATCGACCCGGCCCTGCTGAAGTTCCGGAATCCGCGCGGCGACCGCCATCTGCCGGAACACCGGCTTGACGCCGATCTTCTTCGCGATCGCCGTGGCCAGATCGACTTCATAGCCGATGTAGCCGCGCGTCTTCGGATCGACAAAGCTGTTCGGCTCGTCGGTGCCGAGCACGCCGATCACGATCTCGCCCTTCTTGCGGATGTCGTCAAGCTGATCGGCCAGGGCCGTGTTCAGCCACGGCAGCAGCAGGGCCGCGACTAGCAGCACGCGATGCAGGCGATGGATCATGGGAAGGTCTCGCATGGGTGACATGGGATGGAATCGTCGGGGAGCGGCCGCGCAGCGCCAACGTCAGGCCGCGATCACCTCGGCGGCAAAGCGCTCCATTTCCTCCAGCTGCGGGCTCATCTGCAGCAGCAGAAGGTCAACGCCCGCGGCATGGAACTCGGCAATGCGCGCCTTGACCTGTGCCGGCGTGCCGACCAGTCCGGGACGCAGGCCGCGATTGGATACCGAGTACTCGCGGATCTTCAACTCGCGTTCGAGCTGGGTGCCGGACAGCCACTGCTCGAAGTTCGCGAAGCCGGGCGCGCTCGGGTCCATCTCGGTGATGCGCGCGACTTCGGCTTCGGCTTCCTCCACCGTGTCGCGAACGATCGCGTACGCCGCCATGCCGTACTGCATCGGCGGCAGGCCCTCGCGCTCGCGGCGCGTGCGCAGGTCGGCGATCTTGTCGGCAATCACGGCGGGCTCGTCGCCGTGCATGACATAGGCATCGGCCTGACGCGCGATCAGGGTCTTCGCAGCTTCCGATTCGCCCCCGGCATAGATCACCGGGCGCGGCTGGCGCAGCGGCTTTGGCTCGCAGATGGCATCGGTCAGCGTGTAGCGCTCGCCCGCATAGCTGAACGGCGTCTGCGTCCACAGACCGTCGACCACCTTCAGCCACTCGGCCGTGCGGCTGTAGCGGTCATCGTGCTGATCGAACTGCAGCCCGTACTGCGAGGCCTCGTCCGCCCACCACGACGACACCACGTTCAGCGACAGGCGGCCGTTGCTGATGCGGTCGATGTTCGCCGCCGCCTTCGCGAACAGCGCCGGATGATGGAAATTCGGGCGCACCGCGACCATCAGTTCGAGCTTGTCGGTCACCGCGGCCACGGCGGCGGCGGTGGACCAGGCATCGAGTGCCGGTTCGGTCACGCCCTTGATGTCGTTGAGGTTCAGTTCGGCGATCAGGGTCAGGTCGTAACCGATCTGCTCGGCGCGCTGGCACAGCGTCTTCATGTACGACCAGTCGGCGCGCATGTTCTCGTCGCGCACATTGCGCAGCCAGCCGCCGAACACCGGCGCCCAGAACCCGTACCGCATCGGTTGACGACTCATCAGGCTTTCTTCCTTGATTGAATGCGGTCGACGAGATGGTCGACCAGGAGGTCGTGCGGATCGTGCCCGAGCACGTCGAGCGGCTTGGCCACGAAGTTGGACAGCGCGTTGATGTCATACCAGCGGCGCACGCCGTCGCGCCGGTCGACCAGATACTCGATGCCGCCGATGTCGAGCCCCGCTGCCCGGGCGATGTGCTCGGCTTCGGCGATGGTGGCGGCATCCGGCTCGAAGCGGGTGATGGTGACCGTGGGCTTGTCGACCATGCAGGCATCGGCGGGGCACAGGTCGAAGGTCGCGCCATCGCTGTCGAGTGCGATGGCATACAGGTAGCGACCGTTCAGGGTTTCGACCCGGATGATGCGCTGGCCGTCGCTCGGCACGTATTCCTGTACCAGCGCGACCTGATCCAGCCCCATCGGCACCGAACCGAAATCCAGCGCGGCACGGAGCTGCTCCGGCGTGTCATAACGGGCGACACCGGCACCCGAACCGCCGATGTTGGCCTTGACCACCAGCGGCCAGCGCAGGCCTTCGGCGGCGGCGAGCACATCGGCATGACGATGCACGACACGCGTTTCCGGAATGCCGTAGCCGAGACTGCGGATCAGCGACAGCTGCCGCGCCTTGGACGTATCGATGGCCAGCGCGGCATTGCCGTTGATGATCTCCGCGCCGAGCCGCTGCCAGTGGTCATACAGCGCCTGCGTGTAGAACAGCGCGTGCTCGCCCTGTCGCAGGAACGAGCTCATCGCCAGCCGGCTGAAGATCAGCGGCGCTGGCGGCGGCGCCGCATCGAGGGCGAAATGGTGCGTATCGATGCGCACCGGCAGGTAGTGCACACCGCGGCGGTCGAGCGCTGCGAACAGCGGCTTGAACCATTCGTGGTGTTCGTAGACGACGGCGATATCCGGTCCGGACGTCATTGCACGGCACCGGTCGGCCGCAAGCCCCGCGTCATGCGGCTCATGGCGCGCCACGCCAGATGACCGGCAGCACGAAGCCATCGAACTTCTCGGCCACCAGCGCCTTGAACTCGGCCGAGTTGTACGCGGCTTCCAGATCCCTGACCCACGGCGCGTCGGCATCTGCCGTGCGGATCGCGACGACATTGATGTAACGGTCGGCCGTGTCCTCCAGCTTCAGCGCTTCGGTCAGCAGCAGGCCGGAGCTGATCGCGAAGTTGCCGTTGACGAAGCTGTAGTCGACATCGTCCAGCGAACGCGGCAGCTGCGCGGCTTCCAGCGGCAGCAGTTCGAGCTTGCGCGGATTCGTGGCGACATCCTTTTCCGACGCGCGGATCGGATCGACATCCGGCTTCAAGGTCAGCCAGCCGAGCTTTTCCAGCATCACCAGCGCCCGTGCCTGATTGGTCGGATCGTTCGGCAAGGCGATGCGGGCACCATCCGCCAGTTCATCGAGCGACTGGTGCTTGTGGCTGTAAAGGCCGAGCGGCGCAGTCGGCACCTGGGTCAGCGGCTGGATCGCGAGCTTGCGCTCGCTGGCGAACTTTTCGAGGTAGACCACATGCTCGAAGGTGTTCGCATCGAGCGAGCCTTCGGCCAGCGCAATGTTCGGCTGGATGTAGTCGCTGAACTCGGTCAGCTCGATCGTGTAGCCCTTCTTCTCGAGGATCGGCTGGATGCCCCAGCGGATCTGGTCGGCGAAGCAGCCGGCCGTGGCGCCGAGCTTGATCACCTTCGATGCGGCGGGCTTGCCAGCGTCGGTCGCGCCGGGGGCATCGCTGCGCCCGCAAGCAGCCAGCAGCACGGCAAAAAGTGTGGTCAGGGTGACGCGCAGCATGGAAATTCTCTTCATCAAGACGCCTCAGCGGTGATCGAGCAAGCGCGCAAGGCGGTTGCCGGTGAACTGGATGACCTGAACCAGCGCGATCAGCAGCGCCACGGTGACCAGCATGATCTCGGTCTGGAAACGATAGTAGCCGTAGCGGATCGCGAGGTCGCCAATGCCGCCGCCGCCGACCACGCCGGCCACGGCCGAGTACGACAGCAGGCTGATCGCCAGCACGGTGAAGCCGAGCACGAGCCCGGCCCGCGCTTCGACCAGCAGCACCTTGAACACGATCTGCGACACCGTCGCGCCCATCGCCTGCGCGGCTTCGACGACGCCGCGCGGCACTTCGCGCAGCGACTGCTCGACCAGCCGCGCAAAGTACGGAATGGCCGCCACCGACAGTGGCACGGCTGCCGCCACCGGCCCGATCGTGGTGCCCGCCACGAGCCGCGTGAACGGCACCAGGGCCACCATCAGGATCACGAACGGAAACGAGCGGCCGGTGTTGACCACGGTATTCAGCAGCACGAACAGCCAGCGCCGCGCCAGCGGCTGTCCGGCGTCGCTCAGGAACAGCAGCACGCCGAGCGGACCCCCGAACAGCAACGCGGCAGACAGCGAGATCGCCAGCATCAGCCCGGTCTGACCGGCGGCGACCGCAAGCTCCGGCAGGATGTCGACGACGATCGTCCAGGAATCAGACATGGGCGACTCCGGATGCCGCCAGCAGCCGGCGCGCGATCTCGGTGCGCGGCTCGACTTCGCCGGCATCGAAGCGCAATTCCTCGATCACTTCGCCGCCATCCATCACGGCAGCGCGCGTGCACAGCGCGCGCACCAGCGGAATCGAGTGACTGACCAGCACCAGCGTCACGCCGAGCTCGGCGTTGACCCGGCGCAGCACGTCGACCACTTCGCCCGCCGTCAGCGGATCCAGCGCCGAAGTCGGTTCGTCGCACAGCAGCACCTTGGGCCTCGGCGCCAGTGCCCGGGCAATCGCGACTCGCAGCTTCTGCCCCCCGCTGAGCCGCGCCGGATACTGCTGCGCCTTGTCGGCGAGGCCGACCCAGGCCAGCACTTCCGTCACGCGCGCCTCGACCGTGGCTTGATCGACGCCGGCCAGTTCCAGCGGCAGCGCGACATTGCCGGCCACGGTGCGGTTGTTCAGCAGATTGAAGTGCTGGAACACCATGCCGAGCTGCCGCCGGGCCGCACGCAGGGCAGCGGGGTCATCAGCGCTCAAGGCCTGATTGTCGAGCCAGACGCTGCCGCTGCTCGGCCGCTCCAGCAGATTGATCAGCCGCAGCAGCGTGGACTTGCCGGCGCCGGAGAAGCCGATCAGGCCGAAGCGCTCGCCGGCGGCGATGGTCAGGCTCGTCGGCTTGACTGCGTGGAACAGGCCGCCACCTGCGGCACTGCCGGGCGGCAGCACATAGTGCTTGGCCACTTGCTCGAGGCGGATCATGGGCGAATCGGCACGCCTGCGGGTCGACGAAAGCGTGCGAGGCTAGGCAGCGACACCAGTGCTGTAAAGGAACTTCGACGGCGAATCGACACACCGGTTTCGCATATTGATCGCGATCACCCGAGGCTTGATCGACACCGGTCGCGAGCAGCGCGCGAACCGCGCCCACTGCGCCGACTCGCCACGATCGAGGCCGGCCACGGCGCTCGTCATTGCCGCATCGACACCGCGGTCGCCTCGCCCGAAAGCGATGCGATCACCGACGATCCGCCGGCTGTGCCACTCACCGCAGCGCCGGCCGATTCGGCCGCCGGCTTCGACCGGATCAGCGGATAGAACAGCAGCACGGACCAGTGATCGGGCGCAGCACCCGGCTCCGGATCGACACCGAAGCGCGCCGGATAACGCCGCGTGATGTGCGCCGTGCCGAACAGTACATCCCAGAAGAACAGCAGGCTGCCGAAGTTGCCGTGGTAGTGGCCGATGCCATCCGCTTCCGTCGCCGCGTGATGCGCGTAGTGCGTGGCCGGTGTGGAGATGGTGCGTTCGATGATCCAGGCCAGCGGTGCGAGCGCGCGATGCCGATACAGCACCGCATCCCACGGCACGCTGGAATGCGCACCGATCTGCACCGTCATCTTGGTCAAGTAGTACCAGAAGTAGACCTCGCCATACCCCAGGTAGACGAGCGTGCCGGCCAGCCACAGATTCGGCTGCAGCAGGTCGTAGAAAAAACCGTTGCGCCAGATCACGCGCGCGCCCATGTACGGGCCGTGGTGCAGCCGATGCAGACCCCACAGCGCCGGCCAGCGGTGGCAACTGCGATGCACCCAGTACTGCACCAGGTCATCGAGCAGCAGAAAGGCGATCACCTGCTTCCACCACACGGTACCGGCGAGCGAGCCGGCAAGGTCCGGCAGCCAGGTCGCATGCAGCGCGGCCGAGCCGAGCACGACCAGCGGCGACACCACGAACCAGGCCTGCACCCAGCTGACCAGATCGAATAGGGCCTCGCGTCGACTGCCATGGGCCGGCCGAAAACGCCCGCGCAGCCATTCGATCGCGATGAACAAGCCCCACAGCACCGGAATGACCATCGCCGTGGTGACCATCAGCCGGTCGCTCCCCGACCCCGCAGCACGCCGACGACACCGGGCCCGCTCGGACGCGCGCCAGACCCAAACAGCAGGATGAATTTCATTTTTGATATAAGGGATTGGATTTATATAACTATGCATCCATCCCCGACGTCCACGAAATAACTTCGTGCGCTTACTTCAGGACGACCGCTCCGCGGTATCGGCGAGCCGATCGAAACGCGCTCGCACTGTTGCGGCCGACTGAAAGTTGACCAGTTATCCGGGGTTTAGCCGACCGAAAATTGACCAGGGTGTTCCGACCTAGCCTGCTGGCCTTGAAGGCCTGCAGGAGACGAGGTGCACACCATGGCGATGTACGCGAAAGTGAGAAGGATGCGGCACCGGGACGGCCTGTCG
>NZ_JAKFUM010000004.1 GCF_021732705.1 Nevskia sp.
CGCAATCTCGTCGAACGGGTTCACGCTGTGCTTCACACCGTCCACCACCACACCCGATCCGTCAGGCTTCACCTGAATCCGGACGTTGTAGTCGATCACTCTCTTGACGCTGACCAGTGCTTTCATCTCTTCTCTCTAGCAGACCACAGTGATTGAAATTCGGACGGATGCTTCAGGCGGCGGAGCCGAACAGTCCATTCCGTCGCAGCATGTTCAGTTCGGCGAGGCCCCCGATGCTGACGCCGGTTTCCTTGATCAGGCCGTCCTTCAGGCCATAGACCCAGGCGTGCACCGTCAACGGCTGGCCGCGATCCCAGGCATCGCGGACGATGGTCGTTTCGCAGACATGGCCGGCCTGCGAGATCGCGTTGAACTCGCACAGCAGGTCGCCACGCTTGACCGGATCGGGCTCGGCGTCGAGCTTCTCGTGAAAGCGCTCGATGACATCGCGAACGTGCTGCAGCCAGTTGTCGACCAGCCCGACGCGCGCGCCGTTCATCGCCGCCAGCACGCCACCGCAGCCGTAGTGGCCGACGACCAGCACGTGCTTCACCTTGAGCACGTCGATCGCGTACTGCATCACCGACAGGCAGTTCAGATCGGTATGCACCACGACGTTGGCGATGTTGCGATGAACGAACACGCCGCCCGGCGGCAGGCCGACGATCTCGTTGGCCGGCACCCGGCTGTCGGAACAGCCGATCCACAGATACTCCGGGGCCTGCTGCTTCGACAGTTCGGCAAAGAATCCGGGGTGCCGCTGCTCGACGCCGGCAGCCCAGGCCTTGTTGCTGTCCAGCAGCGGTTTGAGTTCGGACATGACGGCGTCTCGCAGTGGCTTCGGGGGCCGTCAGATTACATCGTGGCGTAGTTCGGGCCGCCCGAGCCTTCCGGTGCGATCCAGTTGATGTTCTGCGAAGGGTCCTTGATGTCGCAGGTCTTGCAGTGCACGCAGTTCTGGGCGTTGATCTGGAAACGCTTGGAATCGCCGCTGGCGATCACTTCGTAGACACCGGCCGGGCAGTAGCGCTGCGCCGGTTCGTCGTACAGCGGCAGGTTCTTGGAAATCGGGATCGTCGCGTCGAGCAGGGTCAGGTGAACCGGCTGCTCTTCCTCGTGATTGGTCGACGACAGGAACACCGACGACAGCTTGTCGAAGCTCAACTTGCCGTCCGGCTTCGGGTAGTCGATCTTCGTGCTCTGCGCCGCCGGCTTCAGCGTCAGATAGTCCGGCGTGGTGTCGTGCAGCGTGACCGGAATCTTGCCGCCGAACAGGTTCTGGTCGACCCAGTTGAACGCGCCGCCGAAGAAGGTGCCGAACTTGTGGATCGCCGGGCCGAAGTTGCGGCTGCGATACAGCTCGTCGTGCAGCCAGCTGGCCTGGAAATCGGCCGGGAAGCCGACCAGTTCGTCGCCACCGACCGCGCCGGCCAGCAGCACCTTGGCTGCGGCGTCGGCCGCAAGCATGCCGCACTTCATCGCCGTGTGGCTGCCCTTGATCTTCGAGAAGTTCATCGTGCCGAGGTCGCAGCCGACCAGCGCGCCGCCCGGGAACACCATCTTCGGCAGCGAGTTGAAACCGCCCTTGGCGATGGCGCGCGCGCCGTACGAGATGCGGGTGCCGCCTTCCAGATACTGCGAAATCACCGGGTGGTGCTTGAAGCGCTGGAACTCGTCGAACGGAGACAGGTAAGGATTCGAGTACGACAGGTCGACGATCAGGCCGACGGCGACGAGATTGTCTTCGAGGTGATACAGGAACGAGCCGCCGGTGGCATCGGTCAGCGGCCAGCCGGCGCCGTGAACGACGAGGCCCGGCTGATGCTTTGCGGCATCGACCTTCCACAGTTCCTTGATGCCGATGCCGTAGTGCTGCGGGTCCACGCCCTTGTCGAGCGCGAAATCCTTCAGCAGACGCTTGCCGATGTGACCGCGGCAGCCTTCGGCGAAGAACGTGTACTTGGCGCGGATTTCCGGGCCCGGCGCGAAGTTGTCGGTGGGATTGCCGTGGCGATCGACACCCTTGTCGCCGATGGTGATGCCCTTGACCACGCCGGCTTCGATGATGACGTCCTGCGCGGCGAATTCCGGAATGATGTCGACGCCCAGACCTTCCGCCTGCGCACCCAGCCAGCGCACCAGTTTCCCGAGGGAAATGATGTAGTTGCCTTCGTTGTGCATGGTCTTCGGCACGAACAGGCCGGGCAGCTTGACGGCGCTGGTGGCGCTGCGGAACAGATAGATGTCGTCGCGCTTGACCTCGGTTTCGAGCGGGGCGCCGAGTTCCTTCCAGTTCGGGAACAGCTCGTTCAGCGCGCGCGGCTCGAACACGGCACCGGACAGGATGTGCGCGCCGACTTCCGAGCCTTTCTCGACCACGCAGACGCTGATGTCGCCGCCGGCTTCGGCTGCTTTCTGTTTCAGACGGCAGGCAGCGGACAGCCCGGCAGGGCCGGCACCGACGATGACAACGTCATACTCCATCACATCGCGTTCAACGGACATGGCGCACTCGATTGGCTAAGGGAAACTGTTGAATAAAGTTGCACATTGTACCGTGCCTGCCGCACTGCACCATCCCTGAAACCGCCAAAACCACCATTTTCAATACGGAACAGTATGGTTTCACGACGCGAGCAGCGCGCGCGGAACCGGGATCGGGCAGTCGAGCAGCATCTGGGCAAAGGCCTTGCCTTGCGGATCGGTGCGCAGACTGGCGGCACCGCCACCGCCAAGTGCATGACGCAGAAGGAAATTCAGGCTCATCGATGCCGGCAGGTCCCAGCGCTCGACGGTCGAATCCGGCCGCAGCAGATGCTGGAACCAGCCGCGCACGCGCTCGGCAGACAGCTCGGCACGGATGTACGGCAGGAAGCGCGCCTCTCGGGCGGCGACGCCGATGTTGGCGTGATCGCCCTTGTCGCCGGACCGTGCGACGGCCAGCCGGATCAGCGGAACGGTGACGATCTCGCCGTCAAACGCCGGCAACGCGCCGTCATCTGAAGCCTTCGGCGCGGGAATGTGGCCGCCGGCCGTCGGCACCGGCACCGGGAACCGCCGGTCTCCGACGACGACCTCGATCGCGACCCGATCCTTCGCGATCAGGGTCGAGAACAGCTTCGGAATCATGTTCGCTTCCGGTCGCCCGGCCCCGAAATAACCGGTGTAGCCCGGTGCCATCGCGGTGGCCGCCTGCGCGATCTCGCGCGAGAACAGCTTCATGGCCCGGGCACTCGGATGCTGGACGGCGATCTTGACCACGACTTCGCGCGTCGCCGCCGCACCCGGCCGGGCGTGCGGGCCGTAGCTTTCCTCGGCACCGATGCAGTGGATGTCGACGCCGGTGAAATCGCCGAGGCCCTGCTCGCGCAGCTGGCGCTGCACCTTGTCGATGATCGCCGTGGCCGAGGCCCTGCCCTTCTTCGCCGCGTCGATCCCGCCGATCATGAACAGCGCCGCACAGCGCATGCCGGCCGGGAACGTCGCGCTGGCCTTGTACTGCGCCGTCGGCGCCGTGCCGCGAGCGCCGGTGACCCGCACGCGATGGTCGCCGATGGCTTCGAGCCGCACGCCGGTGAAGTCGCAGGTGACGTCGGGCAGCAGGTAGGCGCGCGGATCGCCGATCTCGTACAGCATCTGCTCGAGCACCGTCAGCACCGACACGACGCCGCCGGTGCCGTCCGGCTTGGTCACGACGAAGCTGCCATCGGCCGAGCATTCCACGATCGGAAATCCCATGTCGGCAAAGCCGGGCTGCACCGATTCCCAATCGGTGAAATTGCCGCCGTTGCACTGCGTGCCGCACTCGACGATATGGCCGGCGACGCTGCCGGCGGCAAGCCGGTCGTAGTCGTCCGCGGCCCAGCCGAACGCGTGCATCAGCGGTCCGAGCACCACGGCCGAATCGACGCAGCGGCCGGTGATGACGATGTCGGCGCCCGCGGCCAGCGCCTGCGCGATCGGAATCGCACCGAGGTAGACGTTCAGCGACAGCAGATTGGCCGGTGCCGGCGCGCCGGTTTCCCAGTCGACCAGATCGGAAAACTCGGCCCGGCGCGGAATCAGGTCGTCACCGAGCACGACCGCCACCGTCAGCTCGACACCCGCCTTCGCGGCAGCGGCCTCGAGTGCGGCCTTGCAGGCCAGCGGATTGACGCCGCCGGCGTTGGCCACGACCTTCACGCCCTGCCGACGAATCTCCGGCAGCAGTGGCTCCATCACGTGTTCGACAAAATCGTTGGCATAGCCCTCGTTCGGATCCTTCAGACGCTTGGCCGCGAGGATCGACATCGTGATCTCGGCCAGATAGTCGAAGACCAGATAATCGAGCTTACCGAGCTGCAGCAGCTGGGCCGCTGCCGTGTTGGTGTCGCCCCAGAACGCGGAGGCGCAGCCGATGCGGACTTTGCGGGCATTCGGATCGGTTTTCATCGGCAATGACGGCGGCGGCGGGGGCCGTCAATCTGCCGGATGGCGGCGGCGATTGCCAGAACAACGGGGCTTACCAGGTCGGCGCGGCGCGCGGCTAGCCCAGCAGCACGAGGCCACCCCACAGCACGGCGGCCGCGAAGACGCCAGCCACCAGATCGTCGACCATGATTCCGACGCCGCCGTCGAGGCGAGCATCGAGCCAGCCGATCGGCCATGGCTTCCAGATATCGAAGGTCCGGAACAGCACGAAGGCCGCGGCCAGCCCGGCGACCAGTCCATGGCGATTCAGGGCGAACATCGGCAACAGCGGCATTGCCGCGATGACATAGCCGACGATCTCGTCGAAGACGATGCCGCCGTAGTCGTGCACGCCGAGTCGTCGCGCGCTTTCGCCGCACAGCCAGCAGCCGAAGATCGAAAGTGCCGCAGTCACTGCGATGAACGCCGGCAGCGACAGCGCCATCATCGCCAGGAACAGCGGAATGCCGACCACGGTGCCGGCCGTGCCGGGTCCCTTCGGCACGAGCCCGGTACCGAGTCCGAAAGCCAGCAGATGCACTGGCGAGCCGAGAATCTGCCCGGGCGAAGGACGCCAGGCCGTGCGGGCGGATCGAGCGGAAGACTTGATGGCGAGGCTCCGGGGTCGGCTGGCGCGGATCAGGCGTCGCGCATGAAAAAGGCCGGGTGAGCCTGCACTCACCCGGCCCGTCGCGCAATCCGCTCGCTTAGCGCCGGTAGCCGCGGGCGAACAGCCAGAGCAGACCGGTGGCCGCGATGTCCTGCGTGGCCTGACCGACGAACGAGGGATCGCCACCCGGCCAGGCGTGGCCGCCGTTGTAGATGGTGTACAGCTGCAGCGCGGTGCCGTTGCCGCAGCCGGTGTATTCGTCGCGCTGCACGGTGGTGCCGTCGTTCGCGCGGTTCGGCAGGGTGGTCGACACGATGCCGCCGCAGCCCTGCTGCTGACGCCAGAACTGCAGGGTGTCCGCCGCGGAATACAGGCCGTTCGGGGTGCCACTGAACACGCCGTTGTACGCGACGATGGCATCGGACGTGCCGAGGAAATAAACCTTCGGACGCCGCACGGCCGGCACGCAGACCGAGGCCTGCGAGCCGCGCAGCGTGGCCGATGCAATCGCGAATGCGGCAATCCGCGGCGACAGTTCGCAGGCCATGCGTTCGGTCATGAAGCCGCCGCTGGAAAAGCCGGTGGCGTAGATGCGGGTGTCGTCGATTGCAGGATCGGCGTACAGGCGATCGAGCAGCGCATTCATGAACGGAATGTCGAGGTTCGCGAAGCTGGACGGATCATCGTCCCAGGTGCCCCCGATCGCCTGCGGCAGCACCGCCCAGAAGCCCTGCGTCAGCACGTAATCCGACACGTTGGCCAGGTTCGCCATCGTTTCCGGCGTCGTCGCCGTCGGGTGCAGCATCAGCAGCACCGGCACGTTCGGAGCCGAATTCACCGGCCGGATCACCACGTAACGGCGTTCGCGCGTGTCGACGGTGATCGTGAACGAGGTCGCCGTCGTGCCATCGGCAATCAGCACGAAACCGGCACCGTCATTGACCGTGCTGCGCGTGATCGGCGGATTGGTGGTCTGGAAGCCATTGACCGGGTCGATGCCGGTAGCGCCTGACGGCGGCGTGCCCGGGGAAGGCCCGGCCGGTGCCGGCGATGGCGGCGTGTCCGTAGAACCCTGCTCGCAGGCCGCGAGCGAGATGGCCAAGGCGAGCGTCAGCAACGTGTTTCTGATCGTGTTCACTGCAAGTCCCGTGGTGACCCGTCGGCCCGCATCATCTCCGGACTGTACGCGTCAAGATTCTGGCGGATGCGCAAGCGGTGGCGAAGTCGCGATGATGGGCGATCCGCGGACGATGATCCCCATTCTCCTGACCGGCTTCAAGGCGCTTCCGGCATCGCGTCGACCTTGATCGCCTGCCCCCACAGCCGACCGCCGACTGCGGCCGTGGCCGCCGGATCGCCGGTCGAGTACCAGCGCAGCGGGCCGCGCACATCGGCTGTCGGCACCGCTGGCAGCAGGCTGGCCACGCGCCGCGCGACCGCTTCGCCGGTATCGAGCAGGGTGATGCCCGGCCCCGCGATCTCGGCCAGTGCCGCCCGCAGGAACGGGTAGTGGGTGCAGCCGAGCACGAGCGTGTCGGCGCCGGCGGCGATCAGCGGCTCGGCGTAGCGCGTCAGCAGCGCGCGGGTTTCCGGGCCATCGAGATCGCCCCGCTCCACCTGCTCGACCAGCCCCGGGCACGGCTGCGTGATCACCCGCACTTCGCCGCGATGACGATCGATCAGCCGGTGCAGCTTGTCGCCGGCCAGCGCCGCGCCGGTGGCCAGCACGCCGATGACGCCGGTTCTCGTCGCCGCCACCGCCGGCTTCACCGCCGGCTCCATGCCGACGAAGGGCACCGAGTAGTTCGCGCGCAGGTATTCGACAGCCGCGATCGTCGCCGTGTTGCAGGCCACCACGATCAGCTGCGCGCCCTGCCCGAGCAGGAAATCGGTGATCGCAGTCGCGCGTTCGATGATCTGGTCGGCCGACTTCGCACCGTAGGGGCAGTGGCCGGAATCGGCGACATAGATCGCCGGCAGATCGGGCCGTTTCGCGACGATCTCGCGCAGCACCGACAGGCCGCCGAGGCCGGAGTCGAACACGCCGATCGGTGCCATCGAAGGAGAATCAGTCATGAAAATGCTGGTAGCCGCTCAGGTTCATCGTGATCGCTTCACCCGATGCGGCGCGCCAGCGCAGCCCCGGCTCGGCCGTGATGCGACCGATGACGGTCAAGGTCACGCCGGCATCCCGGCAGGCGGCTGTCGCCGCGGCGAGCGCCGACTCCGGCAGGCAGACACACAATTCGTAGTCGTCGCCCCCGGCGGCCTGCAGCGCCAGCCGATCCGCGTCCGGTGCCTGCCGCGCGAATGCCGCCGACATCGGCAGGCTCGCCGCGTCGATCTCCGCGCCCACGCCGCTCGCGGCGAGCACATGCTGCAGATCGCCGGCAAGGCCGTCGGACAGGTCCAGTGCCGCATGCGCGAGTCCGCGCAGCGCCAGGCCTGCGGCGAGACGCGGGATCGGTCGATCGAGCCGGGCCCGCAGCTCGGCATCGTCGATCAAGCGCTGTGCGCACGGCGAGCGCGCATCAGCCGCACCACCGGCGATGAACCCGCCGCGCATCAGGGCCAGCGCGGCATCGCCGAGCGTGCCGGTGACGCAAACGTGATCGCCGGGGCGGGCCCCCGAGCGCCGCAGCGCGGCGCCGACCGGTGCCGCGCCGACAGCCGTGATCGTGATCGACAGCGGCCCGCGCGTGGTGTCGCCGCCGACCAGGGCAACCCGATGCTGCGCGGCCAGTTGCGACAGCCCGGCCGTGAAGCCGGACAGCCACGCCTCATCGGCCGTCGGCAGGGTCAGCGCCAGCAGGCACCACAGCGGCTCGGCCCCCATCGCCGCGAGGTCGGACAGGTTCACCGCGAGCGACTTCCAGCCGATGTCGAACGCCGCGGTCTGCAGCGGAAAGTGCCGGCCGGCGACGAGCGTGTCGGTCGTCATCAGCAGCTCATGGCCCGGCGGCGGCTTGAGGATCGCGGCATCGTCGCCGATGCCGAGCGTGACGCCGCGGGTGCTGGCCGGCGTCAGCGACGCGAAATGACGGCGGATGAGCGCGAACTCATCCAAGCGTCAGTGCCCGGCCTGGATCTCGACGGCCCGCGCCGTGCGCGCCATCTTGTCGAGCACGCCGTTGACGAACTTGTAGCCGTCCTCGGCACCAAACACCTTGGCCAGATTCACGGCTTCGTTGACCACAACTTTGTACGGCACTTCCGGCCGATGGTTCAGCTCGAATGCCGCCATCAGCAGCACCGAGTATTCGACCGGATCGAGCTGGTTCAGCGGCCGATCGAGGTGCGGCACGATCTGCGTGGTCAGCACGGCCGCCTCGTTGACCGTGCCGTGCAGCAGTTCGCTGAAGTAGATCGGATCGGCGCGGCCGAGGCCATCCGGCATCTCGCGGAATTCCTTGATCAAGGTGTCCGGTGCGGTCTGGTTCAGGATCCACTGGTAGACCGCCTGCACCGTCAGCCGCCGGGCCAGACCGCGCCGGCTGGTCGGATTGACGCCCAGTGCGGCCGACTGGGCGGCAGACGACGCGCCGTCCTGCTTGCCCGACTCAGACATCGAGCGAACCCACCAGACGGATCATTTCGAGCATGGCGGCCGCCGCCTCGTAACCCTTGTTTTCCTTGCCCGGCTTGCAGCGCTCGAAGGCCTGCTCGGCGGTGTTGACCGTCAGCACCCCGAAACCCAGCGGCGTGCCGAAAATCTGCGAAGCCTCGCGCAGGCCGCGGGAGCATTCGCCGGCGACGAAATCGAAATGCGGCGTGTCGCCGCGGATCACCGCACCGAGCGCGACCACACCGTCGAAGCGGCCGGTCTTCATCAGCGCCGACACCGCCAGCGGCAGCTCGAACGCACCCGGGGCGAGGAAGGATTCGACATTCCGCGCCGGCACGCCCCAGTCCTTCAGGCACTTGTGAACGCCAGCCGTCAGCGCTTCCACCACCTCGACATTCCAGCGCGTCGCGATCACCGCGATGCGGCGATCCTTGAACTCACCCTTCTCGGGCTTCGGCGGCGCGGCGTAGCCGCTCTTGTGGGCAGCGGCTGCAGCGGCGATTTTCGACGACTTCGGGGCGGCTTTCGGCACGTAAGGGCTCTTGTGGGTGTTACTGGGTCTGAACGTATTCGACGACTTCGAGACCGAAGCCGGACAGCGCCTGCATGCGGTACGACGATCCCGACAGCACGCGCATCCGGCGCACGCCGAGATCGATCAGGATCTGGGCGCCGATGCCGTAGGTGCGCAAGGATTGGGCGTCGTCACCGCTCGGTGCCGGCGCCTGTGCCTGTGCCGCGTGCGGTGTCGACAGCGCGATGATCTGCTTGACCAGGTCGCGCGGCGATGCGGTCTTGCGCAGCAACACGACAACGCCGCTGCCTTCCTCGGCGACGCGCTGCAGGGCCTTGCGCAGCGGCCACGAGAATTCCGGGTGCTCGACGCACAGCACGTCGGACAGCAGGTTGCCGACATGGACGCGGACCAGTGTCGGCTGGGCGGCGTCGATGTTGCCGCGCACCAGCGCCAGATGCAGCGTGTTCTCGACGGCGTCCTGATACGTCACCAGCCGGAAATCGCCGAACTCGGTGCGCACCGTGGTTTCGGCGACGCGCTCGATGGTGTGCTCGTGATGCAGGCGGTAGCGGATCAGGTCGGCAATCGTGCCGATCTTGAGCCCATGCGTCCGCGCGAACACCTCGAGATCCGGACGGCGCGCCATCGTGCCGTCGTCATTGAGGATTTCGACGATCACCGACGCCGGCTCGACGCCGGCCAGACGGGCCAGATCGCAGCCCGCCTCGGTATGGCCGGCACGGGTCAGCACGCCGCCCGGCTGGGCCATCAGCGGGAAGATATGGCCCGGCTGCACCAGGTCTTCCGGACGGGCATCGGACTTGACCGCAGCCTGCACGGTGGCGGCGCGATCATGCGCCGAGATGCCGGTGGTGACGCCCTGCGAGGCTTCGATCGACACCGTGAACGCGGTCTGATGCAGGTCGTCGCCGTAGGCCACCATTGGCGGCAGGCGCAGCTGGCGGCAGCGTTCGGCGGTCAGGGTCAGGCAGATCAGGCCGCGGCCGAAGCGGGCCATGAAGTTGATGTCCTCCGGCCGGCAGTGCACCGCCGCCATGATCAGATCGCCTTCGTTCTCGCGATCCTCGTCATCCATGACGACGACCATCTTGCCGGCCTTGATGTCGGCAATGATGTCTTCGATCGAGTCGAGGCTGCGGCCCTTGGCCTCGGAAATCGGATGCACGTTACTCATGATGCGGACTCACTGCGGGCCTCCAGCAGGCGTTCGAGGTAGCGGGCGATCAGGTCGACTTCGAGATTGACCGCGCCGCCCGGCTCGAGACCGCCCAGAGTCGTGTTTTCCCAGGTGTGCGGCACGATGTTGACCTCGAACCGGCATTTGTCGACCGCGTTGACCGTCAAGCTTACTCCGTCGATCGCCACCGAGCCCTTGCGGGCGATGTAGCGGGCGATGGCCGGCGGTGCTTCGAAGGTCAGGCGCCACGAGCGGGCATCGACGTGTTTCTCGACCAGATGGCCGACGCCATCGACATGGCCGGACATCATGTGGCCGCCGAGCGGCTTGTGCGGCGTCAGCGCCCGTTCCAGGTTCAGCCGGGTGCCGACCTGCCAGTGCCGCGCGGTGGTGGCATCGAGCGTTTCGACCGAGACATCGGCGACGAAGCCTTGCGGCGGCAGCGCGACGGCCGTCAGGCAGACGCCATTGCTGGCGATCGAGTCGCCGAGATTGACGCCGTCCAGATAATGGCCGTCGGTCGCGATGGTCAGGCGGACATCGCCGCCCACCTGTTCGATCTGCTCGACGCGTCCGAGCGCCTCGACGATTCCCGTGAACATTGCTGCGGCTCCTAAGCCCTTGGTCGGGCTGTGATTTTGAGATCGGTACCGAGGAATTCAACCCCGGTGAATTCGAGCGCGACATGGTCGGCCAGGCGCTCGAGCCCCGGCAGGCGAACCAGTCCGCGGGCGTCGTCGCCGAGCAGCTTCGGCGCGGCGTAGACCAGCAGTTCGTCGACCAGCCGCTCGCGCAGCAGCGCACCGGCGAGGCGCGGGCCGCACTCGGCGAACACTTCATTGATGTCGCGTGCGGCGAGGTAGCGCAGTGCCGCCGGCAGCGACAGATGCCCGCTCAGATCGCGCAGCAGCACGGTCGATTCGACCTCGGCCGGTGCCGTCGCCGCCACCGCCGTCAGCCAGAAGCGCCGCGCGCCGGGGTTCCAGACCTTCGCGGTCGCCGGCACCCGGGCCGAGGTGTCGAGCACGATGCGGTCCGGCTGTCGCCAGCCTTCGTCGGCCGCGCGCGGCAGGCGCACGGTCAGTTCCGGATCATCGGCCAGCACCGTGTCGCTGCTGGTCAGCACGGCACCGGCCTCGGCGCGCAGGCGGTGCACATCTTCGCGCGCGGCATCGCCGGTGATCCAGCGGCTTTCCCCGGTCGCCATCGCGGTGCGGCCGTCGAGGCTCATCGCGAGCTTCAGGGTCAGCCACGGCCGGCGCCGCTCGATGCGCGACAGGAAACCGCGGCACAGCGCCCGCGCCTCGGCTTCCAGCAGACCCGCCGTGCATTCGATGCCGGCCGCGCGCAACTTCGCGAAGCCCTGCCCGGCCACTTGCGGAAACGGATCGCCGATCGCCGCGAACACCCGGCGCACGCCGGCGGCGATCAGCGCATCGGCGCACGGCGGCGTGCGACCGTGATGGGCGCAGGGTTCGAGCGTGACGTAGACATCGGCGCCGCGCGCCCGCGCGCCGGCCGCGCGCAGGGCAAAGACTTCGGCATGCGGTTCGCCGGCCCGCTGATGCCAGCCTTCGCCGACGATGCGCGGACCCTCGCCATCATCGCGAACGATGACGCAGCCGACTCGGGGGTTCGGATGGGTGGTCGCGCGGCCGTTCGCGGCCAGCGCGAGCGCGCGACGCATCCAGATGGCGGGATCGCTCACTTGACCCGCTTGCTGGTCTTGGCGGGCTTGGCGTGCTCGGCGGCCTGACGCTTGGCGGTGGCCAGCGCAATGGCCGCATTGGCGGCCGGTTCGGAGTCGATCAGCAGCATCTGGCTGCGCCGCGCCTCGGCGGTGGGCAGCTGTTCGAGTCGCGCGATTTCCTCGCGGAACGCGTTGACGTCCTCGAAGCTCCGGTAGATCGA
The DNA here is from genome assembly GCF_021732705.1 of Nevskia sp. Classification (GTDB taxonomy): domain Bacteria; phylum Pseudomonadota; class Gammaproteobacteria; order Nevskiales; family Nevskiaceae; genus Nevskia. The sequence continues at coordinate 12,251 of NZ_JAKFUM010000004.1, forward strand.
CGCGAAGCGGACATAGGCGACGTGATCGAGATCGCGCAGCTCATCCATCACCCACTCGCCGATGCGCATCGACGGCACTTCGCGCTCGTTGACCGCCCGCAGCTTGCGGATGACGTTCTCGATCGCGTGATCGACCTTGTCGGGTGGCACCGGCCGCTTGAAGATCGCGTGCTCGATGCCGCGGCGGAGCTTGTCCTCGTCAAACGGTTCCGGCGTGCCGCTGCGCTTGAGCACGTACGGCATCTGCAGTTGCGAGCGCTCGAACGTGGTGAAGCGGGCATCGCAGGCGGGGCACTCGCGCCGTCGACGCACCTGCGTGCCGTCCTCGAACAGGCGCGAGTCGATCACGCGCGTGTCCGGTGCTTTGCAGAACGGGCATTGCACGGGCTAAGCCCTCGCGAGGCGAGAGGCGGGAAGCGGGCGGCGGGACGACGACAGCAGGCGCGCAGCCACTGAAGCGCGCGCTGCACACCGCTTTTCCGCCTCACCGTTCACGCCTGACGCCTCACGGTAGTCGCCTCACCCCTCACGTCTAACAGTCGCACGCCTCACGACCGATAGACCGGGAAGCGCGCCGTCAGCTTTGCCACCTCGCCGCTGACGCGGGCGACGACGGCATCGACATCGCCACCGGCCGACATGGCATCGACGATATCGGCAATCCAGGTGGCCACCTGCGCCATCTCCGCTTCCTTGAAGCCGCGGGTGGTCGAGGCCGGCGAGCCGAGGCGCAGGCCCGAGGTCACGAACGCCGACTTCGGATCGTTCGGCACCGAGTTCTTGTTGGCGGTGATGTGGGCGCGGCCGAGCGCGGCTTCCGCGTCCTTGCCGGTGACGTTCTTGGCGACCAGATCGAGCAGAAACAGATGGTTGTCGGTGCCGCCCGAGACCACCTTGTAGCCGCGATCGAGGAAGACCTTGGCCATCGCGCGAGCGTTGGCGATGACCTGCTGCTGGTAGATCTTGAACGACGGATCGAGCGCTTCCTTGAACGCCACGGCCTTGGCCGCGATCACGTGCATCAGCGGGCCGCCCTGGATGCCCGGGAACACCGCCGAGTTCAGCTTCTTGTAGAAATCCTCGCCCTGGCCGTTGGCGATGATGATGCCGCCGCGTGGGCCTCTGAGAGTCTTGTGCGTGGTCGAGGTCACGACATGCGCGTGCGGCACCGGGCTCGGGTATTCACCGGCCGCGATCAGGCCGGAGACGTGCGCCATGTCGACCCAGAAATAGGCGCCGACCTTGTCCGCGATGGCCCGCATCCGCGCCCAGTCCTTGACCCGCGAATACGCCGAGAAGCCACCGATCAGCAGCTTCGGCTTGTGCTCCAGCGCCAGCCGCTCCATCTCGTCGTAGTTGATCAGGCCGGTTTCCGGGTCCAGACCGTACGGCACGATCTTGTACTGCTTGCCGGAAAAATTCGCCGGATGGCCGTGCGTCAGGTGACCGCCCTGCGCGAGGTTCATGCCCATCACCACATCGCCCGGATTGACCAGGGTCAGGAAGATCGCGGCATTCGCCTGCGCGCCCGAGTGCGGCTGCACGTTGGCGTAATCGCAGTTGTAGAGCTGCTTCAGGCGATCGATCGCCAACTGTTCGGCGATGTCGACGAACTCGCAGCCGCCGTAGTAGCGCTTGCCTGGATAACCCTCGGCGTACTTGTTCGTCAGCTGGCCACCCTGCGCTTCCATCACTGCCGGGCTGGCGTAGTTTTCCGACGCAATCAGCTCGATGTGCGCTTCCTGGCGGCCGGATTCGGCGACCAGCGCGGCGTTGAGTTCGGGATCGGCGACAGCGAGCGACGGAGCGTTGGTGAACATGGTCGTCTTCGGGGGCGTGATGGAAGGGAATTCGGGAGCAGTGCGCGGTGCGGCTCAATCAACCACTTCAAGCATCAGGTCCAGCGCCCGGCGCGCCGGCACGGCGACGTCCTTCGGCACCTGAATGCGGTTGACGACGGTGCCGGCGACCAGATTGTCGAGCACCCAGGCCAGGTGCTGCGGATCGGTGCGGAACATCGTCGAGCACATGCACACCATCGGCGACATGAACTGGACGGTCACATTCTTCGGCTTCATCTCGTCGCGCAGCCGGTTGACCAGATTCAGCTCGGTGCCGACCAGCCAGTGCGAACCGGGCTCAGCCGCGCGCACCACGCGCAGAATGTATTCGGTGGAGCCGACGAAATCCGAAGCCTGGCAGACCTCGTAGCTGTTTTCCGGATGGCTGATGACGTGGCCGTTCGGCACTTCGCGGCGGAATTTCTCGATCTGCGCCGGGTGGAACATCTGGTGCACCGAGCAGAAACCCTTCCACAGGATGATCTTGGCCTGCCGTATCTCGTCGACGGTCAGGCCACCCTGCGGCTTCGTGAAGTCCCAGGTAACCATCTGCTCCAGCGGAATCCCCATCGTCAGGCCGGTGTTGCGGCCGAGATGCTGGTCCGGGAAGAACAGCACCTTCTCGCGCCGGCCGAATGACCATTCGAGCACCGCGCGGGCATTGCTCGACGTGCAGACGATGCCGCCGTGGTTGCCGCAGAACGCCTTCAGGTCGGCGGCAGAATTGATGTACGTGACCGGGGTGACTTTCTCGTCCGGATCCAGGATCTGCGACAGCTCTTCCCAGCACTTGCGGACCTTGACCAGATTGGCCATGTCGGCCATCGAGCAGCCGGCGGCGAGGTCCGGCAGGATCACCTGACGTTCACCGTTGGTGACGATATCCGCCACTTCAGCCATGAAGTGGACGCCGCAGAACACGATGTATTCGGCGGAAGTCTTCGCCGCCAGCTGCGACAGCTTCAGCGAGTCGCCCGAGAAATGGGCGTGCTTGAATACCTCGTCGCGCTGATAGTGGTGGCCGAGGATCGCGAGGCGATCTCCGAGAATCTGCTTGGCCGCGATGATGCGGGCATCGCAGGAGTCGTCGTCCAGCAGGTTGAACTGATCGATTTTCAGAGCGGCAGCCATGACGGCCTCCTTCAAGTGCCGCAGAGCATGTCCGCGACATCGCATCATTTTAGCCGAACGGGTCGGCTACTGCGTTCAACGTCGCGAATCCGGCCGGCAGTGGCCATGGCGGCCCTGCTCGCACCGGACACCCGCCGCGGTCATCGAACGCATTCGACCGCGCTCGCCGTGGCGAGCGGTGCCGACCGTCAGGGCGTCGGCGCCACCGTGGTGTAGGTCGCAGTCGCCGTCGGCGCCGGCGTCACGCCGGACGAGGTCGCCGTGCCCGTGATCGTCGTGGTTCCCGGCGTCAGGCTGCCCGGCGTCACCTGTCCGGCCGTCTGCAGCGCGCCACTGACGATGCCGGCGACCGGATTGCTGGACGTGAACGAGACCTGACGGGTCACTTCCTGCGTGATGCCGCCGGTATAGGTGCCGATCGCGCGGAACTCGGTGATCAGGCTGCTGCCGGCAATGCTGGTCGCGGTGGCTGGCGTCAGCGCAATGCTCTGCAGGGTCCCGGCGACGGTGCTGACCTGGATCGGCGGGGCGGCAATCGCGGTGCCGGCGCTGGTGAACGTGGCCGAAATGGTGACCGGTCCGCCGGCGGTCAGCGCCGACAGCACATTGGTCAGGCCCGGAATGACATTGATGCCGGCGACGGTCGGGGCGCTGGAGGTGAACACGGTCTGCGTGCTGATGTCCTGCTCCGGACCATTGCCGAAGTCCGCCATCGCGGTGATGCGTTCGTTGTTGCCGACGACCAGCGGCACCGGCGTGAAATCCGGCGCGCCGCTGTTGAACTCCGGCCGCAGCGAGATCGCGGTGATCGGCGCCACGGTGACGGTGGCCGCCGCCGACATCGTGCACGGCGCGAACCGGGCGCGTGCCGTCAAGGTGCCCGGCGCCACCGCCGCGATCAGTCCGCTGGTCGGGTCGATCGTGGCCACGGCCGTGTTCGGCACGTCAAATGCCCAGGTCGCGGCGACATCGACCGTGCTCGGAATGCCGTCGACGACCGCCAGTACCGACAGATCCGCAACCGTCGTCGGGCCGATGCGCAGCGTGTTGTTGACCAGCGACTGCGGAATCAGCGTCTGCGGATTGGTCTGCTGGATCGTCAGGCTGGTCGGCGTGGCGACGGTCAGGTTGATCGTGTCCGAGAACGAACTGAAGCTTGCGGTGACCGTCGCGTTGCCCGGTGCCACCGGCGTGACCGTGCCCGGCGCGAAGTTGCCGACGGTCGGCGCCGGCAGCGGCTCGTCGCCATTGCTGACGCGCAGCGCCGCCGTGTTGCTGCTGGACCAGCGCACGCGGTTGGTGAAATCGGCTGCCGAACCGTCGCTGAAGAACAGCGTTGCGGTGATCGGCGTGCGCAGGCACTCGTAAACCCGGCCGGTGGCCGCATCAAGCACGGCGCCCGGGCCATTGACCACGAGACGTGTCGGACCGATGCCCTCGCCTACCGGGTTGCAGGCCGTCAGGCCGAACAGGGTGGCGCCGATCGCGACCGACGGAATGGCGCGAACGAGCATCGGGCGAATCTTCATCATGAGCATCAGGCCTCGGCGGCGGTCGAGCGCGGCGCGGGAGCGGCAGCCGGCGGTGCAACGGTGGAACGGATCGACAGCTCGCGCAGTTGCTTGCCGTCGACCGTGCCGGGGGCGTTGGTCAGCGGGCAGTGGGCGGTCTGGGTCTTCGGGAACGCGATCACTTCGCGGATCGACTGCGCGCCGGTCATCAGCATCACCAGACGATCGAGGCCGAGCGCGATGCCGCCGTGCGGCGGTGCGCCGAACTTCAGCGCGTCGAGCAGGAAGCCGAACTTCTCGCGGGCTTCCTCGTCGCTGATGCCGAGCAGGCGAAACACCGCGCTCTGGACGTCGGCACGATGGATGCGCACCGAGCCGCCGCCGACTTCGACACCGTTCAGCACGAGGTCATAGCCCTGCGACAGCACGGTGCCCGGGTTGGCTTCGATGTCGGCGACATCGAACACCTTCGGCGCAGTGAACGGATGGTGCAGCGCGACCCAGCGGCCTTCGTCCTCCTCGAACATCGGCCAGTCGATGACCCACAGCGCGCGCCAAGTGCCGGTCGCGGTGAAGCCGTGATCGAGGCCGACCTTGATGCGCAGCGCGCCCATGGCATCGCAGACCACCTTGAACTTGTCGGCGCCGAAGAACAGCAGGTCGCCGTCGGTGGCACCCGTGCGCTCGATGATGCCGGCGAGCGCGGCATCGGACAGGTTCTTGACGATCGGCGACTGCAGGCCGTCACGGCCCTTCGTCGACCACTCGTTGACCTTGATCCAGGCCAGACCGCGGGCGCCGTACTGGCCGACCATCTTGGTGTAGTCGTCGATCTGCGAACGCGGAATCTTGCCGCCGCCGGGCACGCGCATCACCACCACGCGGCTCTTGGGGTCAGCGGCGGGTGCTGCGAACACCTTGAACTCGCTGTCGGCGACGAGATCCTTGATCTCGACCAGCTCCAGCGGGTTGCGCAGGTCCGGCTTGTCCGAGCCGTAACGGCCCATCGCCTCGGCGTAGCTCATGTGCGGCAGCTGGCCGAGATCGACATTCATGACCGTGTTGAACAGGTCGACGAACATGGTCTCGATCAGCGCCATGATCTCTTCCATCGACAGGAACGAGGTCTCGACGTCGAGCTGGGTGAATTCCGGCTGGCGATCGGCGCGCAGGTCTTCGTCGCGGAAGCAGCGGGCGATCTGGTAGTAGCGATCCAGCCCGCCCATCATCAGCAGCTGCTTGAACAGCTGCGGGGACTGCGGCAGCGCGAAGAACTTGCCTTCGTGGGTGCGGCTCGGCACCAGGTAGTCGCGCGCGCCTTCCGGCGTGGCGCGGGTCAGGATCGGGGTCTCGACGTCGATGAAGCCGAGCTCATCCATCTTGTTGCGGATGCGCCGGATCACGTCGTGGCGCAGGCGCAGGTTCTTCTGCATCAGCGGCCGGCGCAGGTCGACATAGCGGTACTTCAGGCGGGTTTCCTCGCCGACCGTGTCGTCATCGAGCTGGAACGGCGGTGTTTCCGCCTTGTTCAGCACTTCGACCGAGCGGCCGAGCACTTCGATGCGGCCGGTCGGCAGGTTGGCGTTCACCGTGCCTTCCGGGCGAGCGCGGACCACACCGGTGATCTGCACGACGTATTCGCTGCGCAGGCGTTCGGCGGCGGCGAAGGTTTCGGCATTGTCGGGATCGAACACGATCTGCAGCAGGCCTTCGCGGTCGCGCAGGTCGATGAAGATGACGCCGCCATGGTCACGACGGCGCTGAACCCAGCCGCACACCTGGACGGTCTGGCCGGTCAGCGCTTCGGTGACCTGGCCGCAGTAATGGGAACGCATCATCGGAAATCACGCAGCGAGAAGGGCAAGACAGCGATTGTAACGTCCGACACCCGAAGCGTGTGGAGGTTCAGCGCGGCGCGGACGGGATGATCGGTGCCGAGGCGCCCGGCGCCACCACCCCCAGCGAGATGATGTAGCGCATGCCGTCCTCGACCGACACATCGAGGAATTTCAGCTGATCGGCCGGCACCTGCATGATGAAACCACCGGTCGGATTCGGCGTGGTCGGCACGAATACCGGAATCAGTTCCTGCCCGGTGACCTCGGTCACCACCCGCAGCGGATCACCGGCCTGAAACCCGACCGTCCACAGGCCGGGCCGCGGCCATTCGATCAGCACCACGCGCTTGAACGCGGTGGATTCCTGAGAAAACAGCGTCTCGGCGAGCTTCTTGACGCCGCCGTACAGCGTGCGGACCAGCGGAATTCGGAACAGCAGTTCCTCCGCCCAGTTCAACATCCGGCTGCCGAGGAAATTCGCCGCCAGCGCGCCGGTGCCGAGCACCAGCGCCACGCTGAGCACCACGCCCAAGCCCGGAAAATCCGGCCGGATCGATGGCGGAATCAGCAGCAGGCTGGTGTCCAGCAGGCCGACGAGAAAACGGATGACCAGCAGCGTTGCCGCCAGCGGCACCCAGATCAGCAGGCCGGCGAAGAACCACTGCCGCAGCAGGCGTGGCGCTGCGGCGGGCGGCGGCGACTCCGGCGCCCCGGTCGAGTCCGGATCGGTCACCCGCTCAGGCAGCCGGCGTCGTGCTGGCTGCAGCCGGGGCCGGCGCAGCAGCGGCGGCCGTGCTCGTCGACTCGGACTTGGTCGTGCTGCCGGTCGAGCCCTCGCCCGCCAGATTGCGCTTGGTGTCGGAACCGGACTTGAAGTCGGTTTCGTACCAGCCGCCACCCTTCAGCCGGAAGCCGGCCGCCGAAATCTGCTTGGTCAGGTTCGGCGTATGGCAGGACGGGCAATCAGTCGCCGGCGCATCCGACATCTTCTGCAGGATCGTGGTCGACTTGCCGCAGTGGGTGCAGGCGTATTCGTAAAACGGCATGGCTTCACCTCGAAAACGTGATTCTAGTCCGAGTACCGACGAATGGGCCCGCCAACTTGGTTTTCAAGCAGGCCCCGTACCCCGACGACTGTGCCTGCCGGGTCGGTCCGCTCAGAACGAATCCCCCGGCACCCGCACCCAGCCTTCCATCAGGATGCGTGCGGAGCGCGACATGATCGCCTTCTTGACCACCCACTGACCGTTCTCCTGCGCCGCCGCCGCGCCGACGCGCAGGCTGCCGCTCGGATGGCCGAAGCGCACGGCCTCGCGCGCGCCGCCGCCCGCCGCCAGATTGACCAGCGTGCCGGGAATCGCCGCCGCGGTGCCGATCGCCACGGCCGCCGTGCCCATCATCGCGTGGTGCAGCTTGCCCATCGACAGCGCACGGACATTCAGATCGATCTCGTCGGCCTTGATCAGTTTGCCGCTCGACGCGGTGTAGTCCTGCGGCGGCGACACGAACGCGATCTTCGGCGTGTGCTGGCGCTTGGCCGCTTCCTCCGGCGTCTTGATCAGGCCCATGCGCAGCGCACCGGCGACGCGAATCGCCTCGAACTTCGCGAGCGCCTCGGGCTTGGTATTGATCGCTTCGCGCAGCTCGGTACCGGTGTAGCCGATCTCGGCGGCGTTGACGAACACGGTCGGAATGCCGGCGGTGATCATCGTGGCCTTGAGCGTGCCGATGCCCGGCACGTCGAGATCGTCGACCAGATTGCCGGTCGGAAACATCGACCCGCCCTCATCGCCGTCGTCCGACGGGTCCATGAACTCGAGGACGATCTCGGCGGCCGGGAAGGTCACGCCGTCCAGCTCGAAGTCACCGGTCTCCTGCACCTGACCGTTGCTGACCGGCACATGGGCGATGATGGTTTTCCGGATGTTGGCCTGCCAGATGCGCACGACACAGGTGCCGTTTTCCGGCACGCGCGCCGGATCGATCAGGCCGGCGTGGATCGCGAACGCGCCGGCTGCGGTCGACAGGTTGCCGCAGTTGCCGCTCCAGTCGACGAAGGCCTTGTCGATCGAGATCTGGCCGTAGAGATAGTCCACATCGTGACCGGGCTGCGTGCTTTTCGACAGCATCACGCACTTGGACGTGCTGGACGTAGCACCTCCCATGCCGTCGATGTGCGCCGCATACGGGTCCGGGCTGCCGATCACGCGCAGCAGCAGCTTGTCACGCGCCTCGCCCGGCACCTGGCAGCGCTCGGGCAGATCGGCGAGCTTGAAGAACACGCCCTTGGACGTGCCGCCGCGGATGTAGGTGGCGGGAATCTTGATTTGGGGAACGTGGGACATGGCGTTCAGATGCGTCGATGAAAAGGATGGGATGGCCGAGCCGCGAATCGTCGCGTCCGTCAGCCTTCGTCGGGAATGGAGGGCTCGACCAGTTGCGCGAGCATCGTCAGCGACTCCTGCCAGCCGAGATAGCACATCTCCGGCGGAATCGCGTCGGGGATGCCGCCCTGTTCGATGCTGAGCTCGGTACCGCAGAGCACGGCCTTGAGCGACACCGTCACGCTCATCTCGCCCGGCAGGTTCGCATCGTCGAACTGATCGACGTAGCGCAGCCGCTCGCCCGGCACCAGCTCCAGATACCGGCACGCGAAAGCGTGGCGCTTGCCGGTGCCGAAATTGGTGAAGGACATGCGATAGCCGCCGCCAACCCGAATGTCGGTGGCATGGACCGTCGCGGTAAAGCCATGCGGAGGGAGCCACTTCACTAGGGCCGCGGGGTCGATGAATGCCCGGTACACGCGCTCCGGCGGCGCCTTGAGGATGCGGTGGAAGCGGACGGTACCGGGCATGGTCATTGCTCCAGGAGTGAGGCGGGACAGGGCGATGCCATCGGCACCGCCCTGTCCGGACGACGCATGAGCGGCTTCGAAATCGACAGCCCGATTTTCAGGCGGCCTGGGTCTGCGCCAGGAAATCCACCGCAAACCGCTGCAGCACGCCGCCCGCTTCGTAGACCAGCACTTCCTCGTCGGAATCGAGACGGCAGGTCATCGGCACTTCGACGCGCTCCCCGTTCTTCCGCGTGATCACCAGCGTCAAGGTCGTGCGCGGTGCCAGCTTGCCCTCGACGTCGTAAGTCTCGGTGCCGTCGATGCCCAAGGTCAGTCGCGTCGTGCCCGGCTTGAACTCCAGCGGCAGCACGCCCATACCGATCAGATTCGTCCGGTGGATGCGCTCGAAGCCTTCGGCGGCGATCACTTCGACACCGGCCAGACGCACGCCCTTGGCGGCCCAGTCACGCGAGCTGCCCTGACCGTAGTCGGCACCGGCGACGATGATCAGCGGCTGCTTGCGTTCCATGTAGGTCTCGATCGCTTCCCACATGCGCACGACCTTGCCGTCCGGCTCGATGCGCGCCAGCGAACCCTTCTTGACCTTGCCATCGACGATCGCCATTTCGTTGACCAGCTGCGGGTTGGCGAAGGTCGCGCGCTGCGCGGTCAGATGGTCGCCGCGATGCGTGGCGTACGAATTGAAGTCCTCTTCCGGCACGCCCATCTTGTGCAGGTATTCGCCTGCGGCGCTGTCCATCATGATCGCGTTCGAGGGCGAGAGATGGTCGGTGGTGATGTTGTCCGGCAGCACCGCCAGCGGGCGCAGGCCCTTCAAGGTGCGGGCACCGGCCAGCGCACCTTCCCAGTACGGCGGACGGCGGATGTAGGTGCTCATCTCGCGCCAGGCATACAGCGGGCTGATCGACTTGCCGTCATCGGCTTCCTTCCTGAACATCGGCTCGTAGACGGCCCGGAACTGCGTGGGGTTCACGCTCTTCGCGACCACCGCGTCGATCTCGGCATCGGTCGGCCAGATGTCCTTGAGCGTGACTGGCTTGCCGTCCTTGTCCAGACCGAGCACGTCCTTCTCGATGTCGAAACGCACCGTGCCGGCGATCGCATAGGCGACGACCAGCGGCGGGCTGGCGAGGAAGGCCTGCTTCGCATACGGATGGATGCGGCCATCGAAGTTGCGGTTGCCGGACAGCACGGCGGTCGCGTACAGGTCACGGTCGATGATTTCCTGCTGGATCTTCGGATCGAGCGCGCCGCTCATGCCGTTGCAGGTGGTGCAGGCGAACGCGACGATGCCGAAGCCAAGCGCTTCGAGTTCGCTGAGCAGCTGCGCGTCCTTCAGATAGCTTTCGACGACCTTCGAGCCGGGCGCCAGCGATGACTTCACCCACGGCTTGCGGGTCAGGCCGGCCTTGTTCGCGTTGCGGGCCAGCAGGCCGGCGGCGATCACGTTGCGCGGGTTCGAGGTGTTGGTGCAACTGGTGATCGCGGCGATGATCACCGCGCCATCCGGCATCTTGCCGTCCGCCGGCAACTCCCACGGGGCCGCGATGCCACGCTCGGCGAGGGCCGACGTCGGCAGGCGCTTGTGCGGGTTGCTCGGGCCGGCCATGTTGCGGACCACGGTACCGAGATCGAAGGTCAGCACGCGCTCGTACTGGGCGGTCTTCAGATCATCGGCCCACAGGCCGCAGTGCTTGGCATAGGTCTCGACCAGCTTGACCTGCTCGTCCGAGCGGCCGGTGAGCTTGAGGTAGTCGATGGTGTTCTGGTCGATGAAGAACATCGCCGCCGTGGCGCCGTATTCGGGTGCCATGTTGGAAATGGTCGCGCGATCGCCCAAGGTCAGCGCGGCAGCGCCCGGACCGCGGAATTCCAGATAGTGGCCAACGACCTTTTCCTTGCGCAGGAATTCGGTCAGCGCCAGCACCACGTCGGTGGCGGTGATGCCCGGACCCGGCTTGCCGGTCAGTTCGACACCGGTGATGTCCGGCAGGCGCATCCACGAGGCGCGGCCCAGCATCACGTTCTCGGCTTCCAGGCCGCCGACGCCGATGGCGATGACGCCGAGCGCATCGACGTGCGGCGTGTGGCTGTCGGTGCCGACGCAGGTGTCCGGGAACGCGACGCCATCCTGCGTGTAGATCACCGGGCTCATTCGCTCCAGGTTGATCTGATGCATGATCCCGTTGCCCGGCGGGATCACTTCCATGTTCTTGAACGCCTTCTTGGTCCAGTCGATGAAGTGGAAGCGATCATCGTTGCGGCGATCTTCCACCGCACGGTTCTTCGCGAACGCATCGCGGTCATAGCCGCCGTACTCCACCGCCAGCGAGTGGTCGACGATCAGCTGCACCGGCACCACCGGATTCACTTTTGCTGGGTCGCCGCCCATGTCAGCGATCGCGTCACGCAGACCGGCGAGATCGACCAGTGCGGTCTGACCGAGGATGTCGTGGCAGACCACGCGCACCGGGAACCACGGGAAATCGAGATCGCGCTTGCGCTCGATCAGCTGACCCAGATAGGCCGCGACCTTTTCCGGCTCGCCCTTGCGCACCAGATTCTCGGCGTGCACGCGTGCGGTGTACGGCAAGGTCGCGTAGGCACCGGGCTTGATGGCATCGACTGCGGCGCGGGCGTCGAAATAGTCGAGCGAGGTGCCGGGAAGGTTCTTACGGTAGGCGGTGTTCATGGGGGCGTCAGGCGGGAAGCGTGAGGGGTGAGGCGGAACGCCGGTGAGGCATGAGGGGCGACAGGGGCTTTCACGCCTCCCGCCTCACCCCTCACGCCTCGCGGAAGCGCGTTACTTGCGCTCGGCCAGCGGCACGAACGTCAGGTCTTCCGGGCCGACGTAGTTCGCGCTCGGACGGATGATCTTGCCGTCGATGCGCTGCTCGATGACGTGCGCGCTCCAGCCGCTGGTGCGGGCGATCACGAACAGCGGCGTGAACATCGCGGTCGGCACGCCCATCACGTGATAGCTGACGGCCGAGAACCAGTCGAGGTTCGGGAACATCTTCTTGATGTCCCACATCACCGTTTCCAGACGCTCGGCGATGTCGAACATCTTGGTGCTGCCGGCTTCGATCGACAGGTCCTTGGCCACCTGCTTGATCACCTTGTTGCGCGGATCGCTGACCGTGTACACCGGGTGGCCGAAACCGATGACGACTTCCTTCTTCTCGACGCGGGCCTTGATGTCGGCTTCCGCCTCATCCGGGTTGTCGTAGCGCTTCTGGATCTCGAACGCCACTTCGTTGGCACCGCCGTGCTTCGGGCCACGCAGGGCGCCGATGCCGCCGGCAATGCACGAATACAGGTCCGAACCGGTGCCGGCGACCACGCGGCTGGTGAACGTCGAGGCGTTGAACTCGTGCTCTGCGTACAGCACCAGCGAGGTGTGCATCGCCTTGACCCAGCTGTCGCGCGGCTTTTCGCCGTGCAGCAGGTGCAGGAAGTGACCGCCGATGGAGTCGTCGTCGGTCTCGACGTCGATGATGTTGCCGTTGTGGCTGTAGTGGTACCAGTACAGCAGCATCGAGCCCAAGCTCGCCATCAGCTTGTCGGCGATGTCGCGGGCGCCCGGATGGTTGTGGTCGTCCTTCTCCGGCAGCACGCAGCCGAGGGCCGAGACGCCCGTGCGCATGACATCCATCGGATGCGAGGCCGCCGGCAGCTGTTCCAGCACGCTCTTGACCGCCGCCGGCAGGCCGCGCAACGACTTCAGCTTGGCCTTGTACGCCTTCAGTTCGGACACGTTCGGCAGCTTGCCGTGGACCAGCAGGTGTGCGATCTCCTCAAACTCGCAGGCGGCGGCGACATCGAGGATGTCGTAGCCGCGGTAGTGCAGGTCGTTGCCGGTGCGGCCGACGGTGCACAGCGCGGTGTTGCCGGCGGCGGTGCCGCTCAGGGCGACGGACTTCTTCGGCTTGAAGCCGGGGGCGGCGGTGGTTTCGCTCATGGTGTCTCCTGGTTGTTCGTGGGGTGCAGTCGACGCGGGCTGGAGCCCGCTGGGCTTACTTCTTCTTCGCGGCGAACAGCGCGTCGAGACGGTTCTCGAACGCGTGATAGCCGATGCGGTCGTACAGCTCGGCGCGGGTCTGCATCAGCTCGACCACGTCCTTCTGGTGGCCGTTGGCGCGCACCGAGGTATAGACCGCTTCCGCCGCCTTGTTGGCCGCGCGGAACGCGCTCAGCGGGAACAGCTGGATGGCGACGCCGACGGAGGCCAGTTCGTCACGCGTGAACAGCGGCGTGGCGCCGAACTCGGTGATGTTGGCCAGCACCGGCACCTTCACGGCGTCGACGAAACGCTGGTAGGTCGCGAGGTCGTAGGCGGCCTCGGCGAAGATGCCGTCGGCGCCGGCTTCAACACAGGCGATCGAGCGCTCGATTGCCGCATCGACGCCTTCGGCCTGGATCGCGTCGGTGCGGGCGATGATGAAGAAGTCGGCATCGGTCTTGGCATCGGCGGCCGCCTTGACGCGGTCGACCATCTCGTCCTTCGGCACGATTTCCTTGCCCGGGCGATGGCCGCAGCGCTTCGCCCCCACCTGATCCTCGATGTGGCAGGCCGCGGCGCCGGCCTTGATCAGCGACTTCACGGTGCGCTCGATGTTGAAGGCGCTGGCGCCGAAGCCGGTGTCGATGTCGACCAAGAGCGGCAGGTCGCAGACGTCGGTGATGCGGCGGGTGTCGGTCAGCACGTCGTCCATCGTGTTGATGCCGAGGTCCGGCATGCCGAGGGAACCGGCGGCGACACCGCCACCCGACAGGTAGATCGCCTTGAAGCCGGCGCGCTTGGCCAGCAGCGCGTGGTTGGCGTTGATGGCGCCGATCACCTGCAGCGGCTTTTCGGCAGCGAGAGCGGCGCGGAAACGGGCACCGGCGGAAGACGTCATGAGCAACTCCTTGATGATCGGGCGGGCGACGGAGGCAGGACTTCGGCGCTCCAGCGGCCCGACGGCGGTGACGGGCGTGTCCCATACTCAAGACGCGTGCCATCTGGAAACACGGTCGGAATGGTGCTTGACCTTGATTGCAAGCTGTTGAATGGTCGACGTTTATCGGAATTCACAGCGTGCCGCGACCGTCCGGCATCTCGACCCGGACCCGCCAGGGCACGTTCCATGCAACATCTGAAACGTTGCATGGAACGGGCGCTGAGACATAATCCGCAGCATGCAGAACACCGAAACCAGCCTGCCCGCGATCTGGACCGTCAGCGTCACCCGCCTGTCGCGGCTGATGCAGGAAGTGACGCCGGAATTCGACGGCCGTGCCGTGATCGACACGATCGATCTCGGCTTCGAGGAAGCCGTCACCCACCTACGCGAGCGGCTGCGCGAGGAAGACTGCGACGTCGTGCTGTCGGCCGGCTCGAACGGCGAATACCTGCGCAACCGCATCGACAAGCCGATCGTCCTCGTCCGCCCGGACGGCTTCGATCTGATGCTGGCGCTGACCCGCGCCCGCCGGCATTCCAGCCGCATCGGCATCATCAGCTACGGCGACGAGTTGCCGGCCTTCAGCGGCTTCAAGCAGGAGTTCGGCCTGAGCATCGAGCAGCGCGCATATACCCACACCGAGGACGCGCGCGATCACGTGGCTGAACTGGTGTCGCTCGGCTGCGGCGCCATCGTCGGCACCGGCTATGTCACCGAACTGGCGGACCGCGCCGGCGTCGTCGGCATCCTGATGTATTCGCCGGAATCGATCCGCCGCGCGTTCGAGCAGGCGATCGACCTCGCCCGGATGCTGACCAACGCCCGCAGCGGCCTGCGCCGCGCGCCGAGCACGCCGGACTCCCGCTACAGCCTGCGGCGGCTGATCGGCAACAGCGAGACGATGGTGGCGCTGCGCGATCAGGTGCGGCTGTACGGCGCCAGCGACCGCACCGTGCTGATCACCGGCGAGACCGGCACCGGCAAGGAACTGGTCGCGCAGGCGTTGCACGGCGCCAGCCCACGCCGCAGTGCCGCGTTCGTGGCGATCAACTGCGGGGCGATTGCCGAATCGCTGCTGGAGTCGGAGCTGTTCGGCTACGCCGACGGCGCGTTCACCGGCTCGCGTCGCGGCGGCCGCGCCGGGCTGATCGAGGCCGCGAACGGCGGCACGTTGTTTCTCGACGAAATCGGCGAAATGCCGCTGGCGCTGCAGACGCGGCTGCTGCGGGTGCTGGAGGAACGCGAGGTGCTTCGGGTCGGCAGCGTGCGGGCCACGCCGGTCGACGTGCGCGTGATCGCGGCGACGCACTGCGAACTGGATCAGTTGGTGCGCGAAGGCCGCTTCCGGCGCGATCTGTACTACCGGCTGAACGTGCTGCGCATGGTGCTGCCGCCGCTGCGCGAGCATGCCGACGACGTGCCGCTGCTGCTGATGAGCTTCCTGCGCGCGGTCGGCGGCGGCGCGATGGTCATCGACGGCCCGGCACAGGCCGCGCTGCTGGCGCACGACTGGCCCGGCAACATCCGCGAGTTGCGCAATCTGGCCGAACGCATCGCCGTCCTCGGCCCCGCCGAGTCGCCGCTCGCGGCGCTGACCCGGCCGTTGCTGGCACGCTGCGCGCCGGAGATGTTTGCCGAGGCAAGGCCGAGTCCCCTGCCTGCGCCGGCCGCGGTTCGCGCGGATGACGCGGCGATGCCGTCGCGCCAGCGCCCGGACCCGGCCGAGCTGCAGGCGCTGCTGCTGCAGCATCGCGGTCAGCGTGCGGCGGTGGCGGCCACGCTCGGCGTGTCGCGCAGCACGCTGTGGCGCTGGCTGCAGGACGCCTAGTCCCCACGTCGCCGCCGCCGACCGCACCGACAAGCAACCCGCGGCACGCCGCGTGCGAACATCCGTCATCCAACGAACCGTCCGTTCCCATGGCGAAGCTGTACTTCCGATACGCGGCGATGAATGCCGGCAAGTCCACGGCCTTGCTGCAGGTGGCGCACAACTACGAGGAGCGCGATCAGCGCGTCGATCTGTACACCTCCGCGCTCGACGTGCGCTCCGGCTACGGCCGCATCGCGTCGCGACTGGGCGTGACGCGCGAGGCCGAGGCCTATGCCGGCAGCACCGATTTCGAGACGATCTACACCTTCCGCCCCGCACCGGCTTGCATCCTGATCGACGAGGCGCAGTTCCTGAGCGAGGCGCAGGTGATCCAGCTGCACCGCATCGCCCATCTGCGCGGCATTCCGGTGATCTGCTACGGCATCCGCAGCGATTTCCGAGGCGATGCCTTTCCCGGCTCGCGCGCGCTGCTGACGCTGGCCGACGATCTCGAGGAGATGAAGACGGTCTGCCGCTGCGGACGGAAGGCGACGATGAACCTGCGCTTCGATGCCAGCGGCCAGCAGACCCTGTTCGGCGAACAGGTCGAAATCGGCGGCGAGGATCGCTACGAGGCGGTCTGCGCGCGGCGCTTCTACACCGGCACCTGCAGCGGTTGACGCTGGTCGATCGATCGAACGGTCGGAACCGCGCCATCTGCCGCCAGAAAGCGTCGACTGCGGGTGATCATCGACGGAAGCCGATGCGAAGCCCAGCCGCTGATGACCGTGCGGAGCGCGCGCCAGCGCTGACATCGACGGCCTCTGGCGTCATTGCATTCGCCCCCCTAGTCTGCGCTTTCGCCCCTACAGGACTTGCCCGATGCGCTCGATCGTCGTCACCGGAGTTTCCACCGGCATCGGCCACAGCACCGCCACGCAACTCGCCGCCAGCGGCTTCCACGTGTTCGGCAGCGTGCGCAAGGCGGCCGATGGCGAGCGCCTGAAGCGTGCGCTGGGCGATCGTTTCACGGCGCTTCATTTCGACGTGATCGACGAGCAGGCGGTCGCCGCCGCTGCCGCACAGGTGCGCGAGGCGCTGGCCGGCGAAACGCTGGCCGGGCTCGTCAACAACGCCGGCATCGCCGTCGCCGGCCCGCTGTCGCACATTCCGCTGGCCGACTATCGGCGCCAGCTCGAGGTCAACCTGGTCGGCCCGCTGATCGTCACGCAGGCGTTTCTGCCGCAGCTCGGCATGGACCCGGCGCTGCGCGGCGACAAGGGCCGGATCGTCAACATCAGCTCGGTCGGCGGCAAGCTCGCGTTCCCGTTCCTTGGGCCGTACTGCGCGTCGAAGTTCGGCCTTGAAGGTCTGTCCGAAAGCTGGCGCCGCGAGCTGATGCTGCACGGCATCAAGGTCGTCGTCATCGGGCCGGGCAGCGTGGTGACACCGATCTGGGACAAGGCCGAGCAGCTGGATGAGGCGCCGTACGCCCAGCTCGCGATCGCGCCGGCGCTGCGCAAGTTCCAGCAGATGTTCATCAGCGAAGGCCGGCAGGGCCACCCGCCGGAAGCTGTTGCGGCGACCATCCACCATGCGTTGACCACGGCGTCGCCGAAGGTGCGCTACGCCGTGGTCCGCGGCCGGTTCAAGAACTGGACCCTGCCGTCATCGCTGCCGCCGGCGGTGCTCGATGGGCTGGTCGCTGGCCAGCTGGGTCTGAAGCCGAAGGCCTGACGCCATCGCGATGGCGGCCGGCGGCGCAGCCGCTCGCCGCCGCGTCGCGCCTCAGCGCTGGTGTGCGTCCATCAGCGTGCGGGCGGCCTTCAGCGCGCTGGTGACGGGGCCGCCGTGCGCGCAGCTCTGGCCGAAGGTCAGCCGCGCCAGATAACCACCTTCCATCAGCAGCATCAGGGCATCGCCGAGCTGGTCCGGATCGCGCGCAGACATCGCCGCCGCCAAGGTCCGGAAACGGCGGCGGATCTCGCTCTTGTGGGCCACGATGACGCTGCGCGCCGGGTGCTCGTCCTCGACGATCTCGACCGCGGCGTTGGCCAGCCCGCAGCCACGCGATTCCTTCGAGCAGGTCTTGTTGACGTGCGCCTCGAAGATCGCCTCGACCTGCGCCCGCGGGTTGCCCGCATGCGGCGCGACGACCGCATCCCACCACTGCCAGAAGCAGCGATCGCGGCTCCGCAGGTACTCCGCCACCAGCTCATCCTTGCTGGCGAAGCTGCGGTAGAAGCTCATCTTGTTGGTGCCGGCTTCGCCGACGATGGCATCGACGCCGACGGCGCGGATGCCCTGCCGGTAGAACAGGTCGCAGGCGGTCTCGAAGATGCGGTCGCGCACACGCGGCTTGCCGGGCAGTTCCGGCGCAACGCTGGCCTCGGACTTCGCGGGATTCATGGAACCATCCTGAACGGCGGCAGCCGAAGATCGGGTGCCGGAAGACGCTTGACAGTCATGTTACCGGTCGGTAACGTATCGCCACTGTTACTGATCGGTAACACCCGCCTAGCGTTGCGAGATTGCGGCTTGATGTCAAGCCAGCGCGCAACCCCACAGAGGATTTCACCATGACGACCAGGAAAGTCGCGCTGATCACCGGCGCCAACAAGGGAATCGGTTTCGAGACCGCGCGGCAGCTCGGTCAGGCCGGGGTTCACGTGCTGCTCGCCGCGCGCGATGCCGACAAGGCCGCAAAGGCCGCCGCGACGCTGGCGGCCGAAGGCCTGCCGGTCGAAGCGCTGGTGCTCGATGTCACCGACTCCGCCAGCATCGCGGCCGCCGCGGCGGCCGTGACCACGCGCTTCGGCCATCTCGACATCCTGGTCAACAACGCCGGCGTCATGCTCGACGATGGCAGCCGCAAGGTCAGCGAGCAGTCGCTGGACATCTGGCGCAACACCTTCGACACCAATCTCTTCGGCGTGATCGCCGTGACCCAGGCCTTTCTGCCGCTGCTCGCGAAGTCGCCGGCCGGCCGCATCGTCAACCTGTCGAGCGTGCTCGGCTCGAACACCCTGCATTCCACACCGGGCTCGCCGATCTACGACTACAAGGTGCCGGCCTACAACGTCTCGAAAACCGCATTGAACGGCTGGACCGTGCAGCTGGCCTACGAACTGCGCGACAGCTCGATCAAGGTCAATGCCGCGCACCCCGGCCACGTCCAGACCGACATGGGCGGCGCCAGCGCGCCGATGGCCATCCCGGATGGCGCGAAGACCAGCGTGCAGCTGGCGCTGCTGCCGGCCGACGGTCCCAATGGCGGTTATTTCCACATGGGCGCGACGCTGCCTTGGTAACGGGATGCTCGGCACACCGATAACCGCAACCGTTAAACGCAAAGGCGCGAAGGTAAAAGAAAGAACGCAAAGAACAACTCAGTAAAAAGTTGAGCAGTGTTCGGCTTTTCCTTTGCGTCCTTTCTTGGCTGTTCCTTTGCGTCTTTGCGATTAACTTATGATTTTCTTCAAGATTTCGAACTCGAACACCGGAGATGAACGCATGACCCAGAACAAGACCCAGACATTGCTTACCCCGATCAAGGTCGGCTCGCTCACCCTGCCGAACCGCCTCGTGATGGCGCCGCTGACCCGCGCCCGCGCCGGCATCACGCACGTGCCGAACGCGATGATGGCCGAGTACTACAGCCAGCGCGCCAGCGCCGGTCTGATCATGACCGAGTGCTCGATGGTGGCCGCCGATGCCAGCGCCTTCATCGGCGAAGGCGGCATCTTCAATGACGACACCGTCGCTGGCTGGAAGCAGGTCACCGACGCGGTTCACGCCAAGGGCGGCCGGATCATCATGCAGATCTGGCATCCGGGCCGCGCCGCGCATTCCGGCATCAACAACGTGCAGCCGATCTCGTCGGCCGCCGTCGCCATCCCGGACGAGACCCACACGCTGAAGGGCAAGCTGCCGTACGAAGTGCCGCGCGTGCTCGCCGAGTCCGAGATGCCCGGCATCGTCGAGCTGTTCCGCAAGGCCGCCGAGCGCGCCAAGGCTGCCGGTTTCGACGGCGTGCAGATCCACGGCGCCCACGGCTATCTGGTCGACCAGTTCCTGCGCGACAGCCACAACAACCGCACCGACGGCTACGGCGGCACCCTGGAAAAGCGCGCCCGCCTGCTGCTGGAAGTGACCGATGCCGCGATCAGCGTGTTCGGGGCCGGCGGCGTGTCGATCCGCATCTCGCCGATCGTGCCGTTCAACCACATGAGCGACTCCAATCCGAAGGCGTTGGTCGAGTACGTGGCGAAGGAAATGTCGAAGCGCAACATCGCGTTCTTCGAACTCCGTCATGACCAGTGGGATCGCCCGGAAGAGCTGGAACTGGCGAAGATCGCCCGCGAGCACTTCAAGGGCGTGCTGATGCTCAACGGCGGCTTCGATCAGGCTTCGGGCGAAGCCGCAGTGGCCGAAGGCCGTGCCGACGCCATCGTGTACGGCAAGCTGTTCATCGCCAATCCGGATCTGGTCGAGCGCTTCGCATCCGGCGCCGCGCTGAACCCGCTCGACATGAAGACCCTGTACGGCGGCAACGCGCACGGCTACACCGACTATCCGGTGCTGGAGGCTGCCGCCGCCTGAGGTTTCAGGCACCGCGGCAACACGCCAAGGCCTTGATCGCGTCCCGATCAGGGCCTTTCGCGTTGTCGGCGCGCACTGCCGCGCCAAGTGCCCAATGTCCTGTCTTCCGTTCCGATCGAGTACCGACCGATGATCGACCACGACCCGGCATTGCCACCGCACCGCAACGCCCGCGGCTTTCACAATCCGGCCGGCAGTCCGCAAGCGCGCGGTACCACGGCCGACTGGCTGCGCTTCCTGCGCGATGTCAGCTTCGGCCCGAAGTCGCTGCGCCAGCCGGCCGTGCCTGCCGGACACGTGCTCGATGAAGCGACGGCGCTTGCCCAGCTCGCGTCGTTCGGCGAACAGGACACGCTGACCTGGCTCGGCCATGCCTGCTTCCTGATCCGCATCGACGGCCGCACCGTGCTGACCGATCCCTACCTCAGCCCGTATGCGGCACCGATACCCGGCATCGGTCCGAAGCGCTTTGCCGGCACCGGCATCAACATCGACCGGCTGCCGAAACTCGATGCCATCCTGCTGTCGCACAACCATTACGACCATCTCGATGCCGTCGCACTTCGGCAGCTGTCGGCGCGCAATCGCGACTGCGCGTTCGTGGTGCCGCTGGGCCTCGCACCGATCATCCGCCGGCTCGGCTTCCGCCGCATTCACGAGCTCGATTGGGGCGAAACCCACGCCGACAGCGGCCTGACCGTCACGGCGCTGCCTGCGGTGCATTTCTCGTCACGCACGCCGTTCGATCGAAACCGCACGCTGTGGTGCGGCTTCGCGCTGACATCGACGCGACAACGCGTTTTCTTTGCCGGCGATACCGGCTGGGGCCCGGTGTTCGAGGCCGTCGGCGAGCGCTTCGGCCCGTTCGATCTCGGCCTGGTGCCGATCGGCGCCTACGAACCGCGTGCCTTGATGCGCGCCGTCCACGCCGATCCGGAGGAAGCGGTGCGCATCGGCCGCGCGATGCGCGCGCGGCGTGTCGTTGCCATGCACTGGGGCACGATCGCGCTGACCACCGAGCCAGCGTTCGAGCCGCCAGCACGCTTCACGGCGGCGGCAGCGAAGGCCGGCTACACCGCGGACCATGCCTGGGTGATGAAGATCGGCGAAACCCGCGCCCTCTGAGCGTTACCGTGCCGCAGGCCACCGCAGGTCGGCGGCGAACTGCTGCCCCGCGCCCGCGTGGCGACGCTAGGCCAGCACCATCTGCGTGCAGCGGAATGACGCGATCAGCTTGCCGGCGTCGTTGGTCACTTCCGAATCCCAGACCTGCGTCGTGCGGCCGCGATGCTTCGACGTCGTCGTGCAGTGAATGTAACCCTCTAGCGCGGTGCCGAAGAAATTGGTCTTCAGCTCGATGGTGGTGAAGCCTTTGGCAGCCTTCGGCAGATGCGCCACCGTGGCGTAGCCGGCGCAGGTATCGGCCACCATCACGACACTGGCCGCGTGCAGGAAACCGTTCGGGGCGTAGTGCTTGCGCTCGACCTTCATCCGGCCCTTCAGCAGCCCTTCCCCGACCTCGACAATTTCGAGCCCGAGCAGGTCCGGCAGGGTGCCGGGCTGCAGCTTCATGAAGAAATCGATGCCGAATTCCGGACGCAGGTCGCTCATGGGACTTTCCAGTGGATGGGTCGTGGTCGACGTCGGCCTCGACGTCATAATATGATGATCATCATATTTTTGATCATGCGCAAGTGCCTTGCCGTGGGTACGGCCGTCGACGCCCCCGCGCCTCGGCATCGCCTTGCCCTCTCGCTGCGCCAACGCCGATCCGCCCGGAGCCGCCGATGACCCGAACCCCTGGCAGCAAGAAAGCCGAGACCCACGCCGGCATCGTCAAGACTGCCGCGCGCGCCCTGCGCCGCAGCGGCGCAGCCGGTGTGGCAGTGGCCGATGTCATGCAGCAGGCCGGTCTGACGCATGGCGGCTTCTACGCCCACTTCGCCTCGCGTGACGCGATGCTGGCCGAGGCCGCGGAGCAGGCGGCCGGCGAGTCGCTGGCATCGCTGACCCGTGCCGTCGAGCGCCGCCCGCACCCGCAGACGCCGCTGCAGGCGCTGGTGCAGGCCTATCTGTCCGAGCGTCATCTCCAGACACCGGATCGCGGCTGCCTGCTGGCCGCGATGGGTACCGACCTGCAGCGCGCCAGCCCGGCGCTGCGACAGGTTGCCACTGCGCAGATCCGGCAGATGCTCGAGACCGTCCGCGCGCAGCTGCCGCCGGGCGATCGCGCCGAACGGGACGCGGCTGCCGTGATGACGCTGTCGGCCATGGTCGGCGCGATGGTCATCGCGCGCGCCGTCGATGACGACGCCTTCGCTGCGCAGGTGCTCGCCGACACGCGCGAGCGACTCGCCGCGAACGCGGCGCCGCCCTGACTGCCGCCCGCAAGCTCGACTAGCGCCCACGAAAAAGCCGGAGCCCGTTTCCGGACTCCGGCTCGATGACGACCGTTGGGTCGTCGAACCCGACCCGGCCCTGTCAACCGGGCCGGGGTGATTCAGAGGCTCAGCGCTGCAGCACCGGATAACGGTCGAGCAGGCCCGGGGCCAGCTCGATGTCCGCCTCGCCGCCCTGCCCGCCGAAGCCGGCGAACAGGCGACGGGTGGTCACGTTGAACGAGCCGCTGACGCCGCCGATGGTCAGGGTCGTCGTCGTCGTCGTGTTGAAGCGACGCGACGAGGTCTGGCGCACGACCACCGAAGCGCCGTTGCTGACGGTGCCCGGCGTGGTCACGAACGGACCGCCGTTGATGCTGTAGCTGCCGCCGGTGACGCTGATCGCGGCCGGCGAATTGATGCCGGCGACCGTGATCGCATCCGACGTCTGCACCGTGTTCCGCAGCACGCCGGTCCGCGGCGCGAAGCTGAACGCGTTCGGCACGGTGTCCTCGGCTTCGGTGGCGACGCTGAAGTTGGCCGAGAAGGCGTCGATGGTCAGCACCGCGTTGACGGCCGACGTGAACTGCGCCGGCGACAGCACGCGCACGCGCACCGAGTCACCGTTGTTGACGACACCGCCGACGAAGCTGGTGAAGGTGCCGCCGTTCACCGAGAACTCGCCGCCGGCAATGCTGATGCTGGCCGGCGCTTCGATGCCGGTCACCACGATGCTCTGCGACACGATCAGCGTGTTGCGCGGGGCATTCGTCACCGGCGGGAAGCTGAACGGCGTCGGGAACGTGTTGGCGTTGCGGGTGGTGACGTTGAACGCCGCCGAGACGCCGCCGATGCTCAGCGTCGCCGTCGTGGTGTTGGCGAAGTTGCTCGCCGACAGCACCTTCACCGCCACCGTGTCGCCGTTGCTGACCGTGCCGGCCGCACTGACGAACGCGCCGCCGTTGACGCTGTAGCTGCCGTTGGCGATCGAGATCGAGGTCGGTGCAGTGATGCCGCCCACGGTGATCGTGTTGCTGGTGGTCAGCGTGTTGCGCTCGGCATTGACGACGGCCGTGAACGCGAAGGCGTTCGGCACCGTGTCGTTCACCGTCACCGCGACCGACGCCGTGGCGCTGCCGCCGCGACCGTCGACGATCGAGTAGGTGAACGAATCGTTGCCGCTGAAGCCGGCATTCGGCGTGTAGCGAATCAGCGAGCCATCGATCACGGCCGTGCCGAAGCCCGGTGCGCCGACTTCGCTGATGGTCAGCGTGTCGCCATCGCCGTCGGTGTCGTTGGCCAGCACGTCGACGGTGGCCGCGGTGTCCTGATCCAGCGTCAGCACGTCATCGACCGCAACCGGCGGCCGGTTGGCCGGGTTGATCCGGACCGACACGGTGGCCACACCGGTGGCCTGCTCGTTGTCGGTGACGGTCAGCGTGAAGGTCACGGTGATCGTTTCGCGCACCGCCGGTGCCACGAAGCTGGCGGTGGCGGTGTCGGCGTTCAGCAGCGAAATGGTCGGACCGCCGCTCTGCACCCACGCATAGCTCGCGATCGTGCCGTCGCTGTCGGTGCTGCCGGTGCCGTCAAGCGTCACCGTCTGGCCACCGATGGCCACGGCCGGCACGGCCACCGCAACCGCCGTTGGCGCGACATTGGCTGGCAGCAGGTACGACGACAGCAGAGGCTCGTGATCGCTGAGCTGCACCGCGTACTCGGCGTTCAGGCGAATGGCTTCGTACTGCGCATTGGCCGCCAGCAGCGACGGCGTCGCGAGGATGTGATCGAGTTCCTGCGCGTTGCCTTCGAAGGTGTAGCTGTAGCGTTCGGCCGGATCGGCGATCAGCTCGGTGCCGAGGTTGCGCAGCGTGTCCAGCGTGCCATTCACGCCGGTCCGCAGGATGCGCAGCGGCGGGCTGAAGTCGAAATCGTTCAGGTCGCCGAGAACGATGACGCGCGCCGCGGGATCGAGCGACTGAACGCTGCTGACGAAGTTGTTCACCAGCGTGGCCTGATTGATGCGCTGCGCCTCGCTGCTCAGGATCGGCGGCTGGTTGACGCCCAGCAGCGGCTCGTCGCCACCCTTCGAGTTGAAGTGGTTGTTGACGATGACCACGCGACGACCGTTGAAGTCGTAGGTCGCCGCGAGCGGCTTGCGGCTGGAGTTGAACGCGGTGTTGGTCGGCGAGATGCGGCCCGGCGACAGGGTCAGGGCCACGCGGCCGTTGACCAGCGTCGGCGCCGTGGCGTCCAGCGAACCACCGGCACCGGCGGTGCCCGGCACGAAGCTGACGCGCAACGGGTTGTAGAACTGCACGAGACGGATGTTGCCGCCAGGCTCGCCGCCGTCCTGGTTGTTGACCGGGTCGACCGTGACGAAGCTGTAGCGCGGGCCACCGGCCGCGACGATGGCGTCGATCAGCAGCTGGATCGTCTGGCTCGCCGAGACGATGCCGTTGTTGGTCGCACCGTTGTTGTCCTGGACTTCGCTCAGCGCGAGGATGTCCGGCGCGCCGAGCGCATTGGCGATCTGCTGGCCGAAGGCGGTGAACGTGGTGTCGCCCGGATCGAGGTTTTCGACGTTGTAGGCACCGACGCTCAGACGATCGCCGCCGAACGCGATGGTGCGCACGCCGGTCGGCAGCGGATTGGAGGTCAGCGTCGGTGTTGCCGTCAGCAGCACTTCGTAGTTGCCGAACGAATAGGTCGCAACGCCGGTGACATCACCGAGGAAGTCGCCGGTGTTGACGCCCTGCGGCATCACGACACCGTTCAGGCCGTCATCGAGCTGGATGCGCTCCGGGTTGTAGTCGACACCGGTCGAACGCTCGACCAGCGTGATGCCGCCGCGGGCGTTGGCGCCCGTGGCGTTGGCACCGAGATCGCCGACGACCCAGACTTCGCCGAAATTGTTGCGCGGGCCGGTGGCGCGGGTGCCGTTGATGCGCACCAGCATGCCTTCGAGCGACTCGTGGAAATCCAGGCCGTCCTGCGCCGGATCGAACTGCGTGGTCAGGCTGGTCTCGACATTGCCGAGCGAGTCGTTGTCGATGATGTCGGCGGGCGGAATGCGGCCGCCGTTGCCGAGCACCGTCGGGGTGATGACGGTGTTCAGGAACAGCGCGTTGCCGACATACGGGGTGACCGTCGGAACGCCGATCTGGGTGACCGTCAGGTTGTCGGCGTCGTTGCCCGGACGATTTTCCTGCACGGTGCCGGAGACCAGCACCTGCGAGCCGACCGACGCTGCCGCCGGCGGCGCCGTCGAGGTGAACACGAAGATGCCGTCGGAGGTGGCGTCGATGCCGTCGCCATCACCGTCCTGCATGTAGAAACCGTTGCCGGCACGGGCGGTGACGATGCCCGGGACGTTGGTCACGGTCTGGCCGACCATCGGCGAGCGGTGCTGCGCGCCCTGGATCTGATAGATGCGCGTGCCGACCTGCGGTGGCGGCGACGGATCGTTGTCGAGAATCGTGGCGGTGACGGTGTTCGGCGTGCCGGCGGTGGCCCCGCTGAGCGTGCCGAGTGATGCGATGACGGTTTCATCGCCCTCGAACACCGCATCTTCGATCGCGCTGACCGTCAGGCTGGCGCTGGTGGCGCCGGTCGGGATCGTCAGCGTCGTGGTCGACGCGGTGTAGTCCGTGTTGATCGTCGCGGAGCCGCCGAACACGACATTCACCGTGACCGGCGAGGTGTACGCGGCCGACAGGGTCGCCGTGACCGAGGCACTGCCGCCGCCTTCGCTGAACGAGGCCGGCGTGACGCTGAGGCTGACCGATGGCAAGCCGCCACCGCCGCCGCCATTGGCCGGGCTCAGGCTGTTGCGCGGCGCGCCGGGACCGGCGGCCGGGAAATCGGTGGCGTTGTTGTTGGCGTCCTGAACCACGCCGCCGACGGTGCTGCGCAGGAACGCGGTGTTGATGCCGTTGGCCGTCGGGGTGACGATGCCGGTGCCTTCACGGCAGGGGCTCGCGCCGCTGCCGACGCCATCGACGGCGACGCCGGTCAGCGCCGTGCTGTTGCTCGGCACGATGCGGATGCCGGAGAAGCCGGCCGTGCTGAAATCGGTGACGCCGACTGTATAGGTCGAATCCGGTGCGACGCCCAGCGAGTAGCTGGTGGTCGTCGGGGCGACGGTGTTCGCGAACAGGTAGTAGCGGCCGGGCAGCAGCGTGGTGCCGGCCGGCACCGTTGCGCGCACCGACGGCGTGCCCGGCGTGCCGTTCTGGCAGCCCTGCAGCGTCCAGCCGCCGATCGACACCGGGGCGGAACTGGCGTTGTAGATCTCGACGAACTCGTCGTTACCGCCAACGGGACCGCGGACCGCGAACTGCGAGATGACGACACCGCTTGCCTGCTGGGCAAACGCCGGTGCCGCGAGCATCGATAACGGCAACAACGCTGCCGCCACCTGCCTGATTAATTTCATGCCGAGAATCTCCCGTTGACCACTCTGATTTTGTTGAACTGTGGGCATCGACCGAACGGCCGGACGCCAGACCCCGATGACACGTACCCCGATGCCACGCGCACACGTTCCCCGATCATGCCAAGGACATGTGTCAAAGCTGCGATGCCGTATCAAGATCGGCATGGCAAAAACGAACTAGACCATCGAACAGAATTCCCCGTCGGCACGTTGGCCCCGATGGCGGCACAACTGCTGCGTCTGCCGGCCGAGAAATCCTGCCGCTACACTCGTCGGCATGAGCCTTCCGACCGCTGCCGCCACCGACCGCGCCACCATCGCCGCACTGCTTGCCGGCATCGACCCTGACGCGCTGCCGCTGCGCGACACGCTGATTGAGCTGTCGAACCTGAACTCCGGAACCTTCAATGCCGCTGGCGTCGATGCCACCGGCAGCCGACTGATCGAGCTGTTCGCCGGTCTCGACGCGACGGTCGAGCACATTGCGGTCGCGCCGTATCGCAGCACCGGTGACCGCGGCGAGCAGTTGCTGCGTCCCCTTGGTCAGGCGATACGGCTGCGCAAGCGTCCGGATGCAGCGCTGCGAATATTCCTGTGCGGCCACCTCGACACCGTATTCGCAAGCGGTCATCCGTTTCAAAAAGCGCGCCAGATTTCGGATGACGTGCTGAACGGCCCCGGCGTCGCCGATCTCAAGGGTGGCCTGCTGGTCATGCTGCTGGCGCTGACCGCGCTGGAGCGCAGCCCGTGGGCCGATCGCATCGGCTGGGAAGTGCTGTTCAATCCGGACGAGGAAATCGGCAGTCAGGGCTCCGCTCCGCTGTTGCTGGAAGCCGCGTCGCGCAACGATTTCGGCCTGATCTTCGAACCCGCGTACAGCGATGGCGGTCTGGCGTCCGAGCGCAAGGGCAGCGGCAATTTCGATCTGGTGATCGAAGGCCGCGCCGCCCATGCCGGGCGCAACCCCGAAGACGGTCGCAACGCCATCGCACTGGCCGCCGAACTGGCGCTGTCGCTGCACCGCCTCAATGGCCAGCGCCCCGGTTTGACGCTGAACCTCGGCTACACGCACGGCGGTGGTGCACTGAACATCGTCCCGGATCGCGCCGTGCTCAAGTTCAATGTGCGTACCTCGCAGCCGTCGGACGAATGCTGGCTTGAGGAGCAGCTCGATCTGATGCTGACCCGCGCCAACGACCGCGACGGCTTCAAGGTCGAACGCTTCGGCGGCTTCACCCGGCCCCCGAAGATCATCTCGGCCGGCACTGCCCGCCTGCAAAGCCTGCTCGGCGACTGCGGCCGCGACCTCGGCCTCGACCTGCAATTCCGCCCGACCGGTGGCTGCTGCGATGGCAACAACCTTGCCGCGGCAGGGCTGGCCAATGTCGACAACCTCGGCGTGGTCGGCGGCGACATCCATTCCGATCGCGAATGGATGCGCCTGTCCAGCCTCGCCGAACGCGCCAAACTCAACGCCGGGCTGATGCTGAAGCTGGCGAGTGGCGCGGTCAGCTGGGCCTGACGGCGTGAACGACCACTCGAACGTCGCTGCAACCATCCCGCCGGAGACCTTCTTCGCCTGCGACCTGCGCGTGGCAACGGTGATCGCTTGCGTACCGAACGCGAAGGCGCGCAAGCCGGCGTACAAGCTGACCCTGGATTTCGGCGCGCTCGGCATCAAGACCAGCAGCGCGCAGATCACCGAGCGCTACGCGCCGGAAGACCTGATCGGCAAGCAGGTGATCGCGGTCGTGAACTTCGCGCCGCGGCAGGTGGCCAGCGTGCTCAGCGAGTGCCTGGTGCTAGCGGTCGACTCCCCGACCGGACTGGTGACCTTGAGCGTCGATCAGCCGGTTGAAAACGGGATGCGCGTGTACTGACCGTCTCCGGCGGCATCCCGGGATCAGCCACGACGCCGATTGCCCAAGAAGCCATGCCGCCCTGCCGCGAGACGCCTGCGCTTTGAACCGACTGCGACGATGACGGCGACGGCTACGGGGCCCGATACTGGCGCAACCGCGCGGTCCGGGGCTCGGACGTGGTCCAGACCAGTGACAGCGCGCCGTCAGGCACCAGCGCCACGGCTGGCTCCAGCAGCCGCTGCCCGGGCACGGTTGCCACGTCGACCACAGGACCGAGGGGCTCGCCGTTGCCGGCATAGACCCGGCTGCGGACGGCGCCGGCATCCGGCTGCGGCGCATTGGCGATCGAATCGGTCCAGGCCAAGGCATAACGGCCATCGCCAAGGCCCGTGATCGCGACGCGCGGGGTCGAACAGTCGAACGCCACGGGGATGCTGGCGCGATCCACCGCCAGACCCGTCTGCGGCGGGACCTGCCGAACCCGAATCCGCGTTCCGAGCCCTTGCGATTCGCACCAGGACACCGTGGCCAAGCCATCGTTGGCCAGCGCGACCACCGGCAACGACAACTGACCACCGGCGACACTGCCGCCCGGGGCGCGGATCAGGACCGGCGCGGAATCCAGCGGCTGGCCGGTACTCGTAAACCGGCGCAACTGAAGCGTCACCGCCTGCGGCGCGCTGAAAACCCGGGTGCCCGTCGACAGCGGCACCGGAACGCCCGCGTACAACTGAGGCGTCAGCGATTCGCGCCAGGTCATGACGAAGTCGCCGTCGTCATCCGTCGCGACATCGACGCCATCGATCTCCTGCGTCACCCGGACCACGGCGGTTGCGGCGATGGACGCCACGACGCCGGTGGCATCCCGCTCGGCGCGACGCGCCACGTCGACCCGCTCACCGATCGGCCGGCCGTTGCGGTCAAACCGCCGGGCGACGATGCGCCGCTCGTCGAGGCTGCCGCGAACGGCCCCGCCAGCGAAGATGATGAAGGCGTAGCGATTTTCCCCGAAGCGCACCCGCGACGACGACCAGCCGACGATCGTGTCGCCATCGCGATCGATCGCCACCGATGGGATCGAGGCGATGCTGTCCGCGTCGTTCGCGACCTCGATCATCTCGCCGATCGGCACGCCGTCGGCGGCGTAGCGCCGCATCAGCACCGACGTCGCGATCGTGAATGGCTGCGGGAAGTCGACTCGCGACACCGACCAGACCACGGCGAACGAGCCATCGGCTGCTACTGCGAGGTCGCTGACGACGCGCAAATCCTGGAAAGGCGCGCCGACGACGGCGATGACGAAGCCATCGTCCAGCGGGCTGCCGTCAGCCGCAAAGCGTCGGCCGCGAATCGACTGCAGTCCCCGCCCTGCCGACTGTTCCCAGACGACGACGGTGGTGCCATCGGTGGCACGGCCCACGCGCGGGGACGTTTGTGCGACACCAGCGGTCGCGTCGATGTCGACCGCGGGCCCCGCCGGCGCACCCGGTGCCGCAGCGCTGCTGCCGGATGCGAACGCGAGCAAGGCAACGGTGATGGCGGACGCAGGACGTCGTCGCGGGGGCGGAACCCGCGGGGGCGCGGCATGGTGATTCATGAAGGAGCGGCCTATGGTGATGAGCGGAATGGTCGAAGTGGCAACAAGAATTCAGCGGCGTCCAGAACGGCCGGCCCGAGCGACGGCCGCGGCCGGGATTGACGGTCCTGCGCTCAAGGCCCGGCCAGCAGCCGGGCGCGAACGGTCTGGCCGGCGTTGGCGAAGCCGGTGCCACGGGTCCAGGTGACGGCGATCGTGCCGCTGCGGCCGATGGCCACGTCGGGGCTGGACAGCACGTCGGACGACGCCCGCGGCGACACCAGCACCCGGTCGGACAGCGGCTCGCCGCCGGCGGCGACTACCCGGGCGGCGATGCCGGCCCCTTCGTTCCAGGTCAGCACGAACGTGCCATCGGCGGCCATCGCCACCGCCGCGCGATCCGCCAGCAGCGCATCGTCGAAGCTCGCATACGCGCGTTCCGCCGAGCGCGCGCTGCCATCGGCCGCGTACAGCCGCGCGTTGATCGTCGTGGCGAACGAACTGCGGGACGACTCGCTCCAGGCCACGACATGGTCGCCGTTGGCGGCCATCGCGATGCTGGGTGCGCGGAAGATCGAACTGCCGGACGAGGGCCCGCTGGCCGGCCCGAAATAGCGCGCCGTGGTCACGCGCTGCACCGGCCCGCGCGCGGCACCGGCGGCCGTGTATCGGCGAACCTTGATGACATCGCTCGCCTGGGTCTGAACCCGCGTGAACAGCGGGTACTGGCGCAAGCTGCTCTCGCTCGCGGCCTGCTCGACCCAGGCCAGCGCCAGATCGCCGTCATCATCCATCGCGACGTCGACTTCGGACCCGGTGAAGGTCTGCAGGTCGATGCCGCCATTGAAGAAGAAGCCGCCGACGGTGCCATCGAACGCCGTGGCCACGCGGCTGTCGGCCGTGATCAGCGCGCCCTGAGCCGTACCGTCGCGGCCGTAGCGCTGTGCGACGGAATCCTCCCGGGTCACGGTCAGACGATTCGACGCGATGCGCGCGAAACCGCGCTTGAACGACACCGCGAAGTCACCGTCGGCATCGATCGCCACCGCGGGCACCGAATGGGTGGCGGTCGGATCGGCAGCATCGGGCGTCAGCAGCGCGCCAGCCGGCACGCCATCGGCGGTGTAGCGGCGCCCCTGCACACGGGACGGGCGGCGATTCGGCACGTCGGCGTCGCGGGCATCGCTCAGCAGCCAGAACACGACGACGTTGCCGGCAGCATCGATCGCGACATCCGGCGCGGCAACCACGGTGACCGTCGGCACGGCGCTGGCGATGACGAAACCGTTGTCGAGCGGTGCGCCGTTGACGGCCAAGCGTCGGCCGACGATCGCGTTGCTCGCGGCATCGCGCCAGACGATCACCGTGCCGGCCACCGAACGCGCCACGGCCGGCCCGACCTGCGACGACGCCGACTCCGGCCGGACATCGAACGCCGGACCGACCGGTGTGCCCGGTGCCGATTGCGCGAGTGCTGCGAGCGGCAGACCCGCGAATGCCAAGGCAACGGCGACGGCAACGGTGATTCGCGAGCGATGCAAAGCAGTGACCATGGGATCTCACAGGTCGAACGGCGGCGCCGGCGTCGTACGCTGCCGAGATTGATGCAAGGCTAGCGCCCGTGGTGAACCGGTCGTCATTGATTTCGATCATTGATCACGAAGACACGCGGGCGGCCGCCCCGCGTCGGGAAGTCTTAAGCTTGCGGCATTCATCGCTGGCGTCGTCCGGACCCGGCTCCAACCTCACGGATCGCGAGGCCGCCGGTTGCGCGCCCGATCCGCCTTGTCGACGTCATCATGAAAATCATCCGACCGATCCGCGCCGATGACCTGCCGGCCCTCGTCCACATGGCCGAGACCGCCGGCGCCGGCTTCACCTCGCTGCCGCCGGTGCCGGAATTCCTCGCGCAGAAGATCGCGTTGAGCGAAGCCTCGTTCGCCGCCGCCATCGCCACGCCGGGTCACGAGCGCTACCTGTTCGTGATGGAGGAATCCGACACCGGCGAGATTGGCGCCTGCTGCGCGATCGAGGCCGCCTGCGGGCTGGACGAGGCGTTCTACAACTACCGCGTGGGCCTTGCCGTGCATGCCTCGCGCGAGCTCGGCATCTACAACAGCGTGCCGACCCTGTATCTGTCGAACGATCTGACCGGCACCAGCGTGCTGTGCTCGCTGTACATGAAGCCGGGCTTTCGCGGTGCCGGGGCCGGCAAGCTGCTGTCGAAATGCCGCTTCCTGTTCATGGCCTGCCATCCGCAGCGCTTCGCGAAGAAGGTGATCGCGGAGATGCGCGGCGTGTCCGACGAGCACGGCCACTCGCCGTTCTGGGAAGGGCTGGGCCGGCATTTCTTCACGGTGGACTACGACCGCGCCGAGCACATCGTCGGCACCGGCAACAAGGCCTTCATCGCCGAGCTGATGCCGCCGCATCCGATCTACACCGTGCTGCTGCCGCAGTCGGCGCGCGAGGTGATGGGCCAGGTCCATCCGCAGACGGTGCCGGCGCTGCATCTGCTGGAGCAGGAAGGCTTCCGCTATCAGGGCTACATCGACATCTTCGACGGCGGGCCGAGCGTCGAGGCGCCGCTCGACGAAATCCGCAGCATCCGTCGCGCGCAGTCGCTGACGGCGGTGGTCGGCGCGGTCGCGGCAGGTGATGACGACCCGCTGTGCCTGGTCTCGAACACCGGCATCGGCGGCTTCCGCTGCCTCGCCACGCGGCTCGATCCGGCAGCGTGGGCCGACGGCCGGGCGCCGCTGTCGCCGGCGGTTGCCGCCGCGCTGGGCGTCGCCGACGGCGAGCCGGTGAAGCTCAGCCCGCTCGACTGAGGTCCCGCGACGCGCGGCGGGCGCTCACGGCCTTCCGAAGCGCCGCATCATCAGGCTGCCGCCCTCGGCGGTCCAGACGATCAGATGCGCGCCGTCGGGCTGCGCCGCGACCGCCGGCAGACCGCTGATCCTCGGCAACGGCGAGACCTGCAGCGGCGCGCCGGCGCTGCGGCCGTTGGCGCCGATGGTCTGCGCCACCAGTTCCAGCGTGCCGCCCTGGGTCAGCACGGCGACACTGCGGCCGGCGTCGAGCGGTGCCAGCACCGGCGGCAGCGGAATGAAGCCCGGCGTCGAGCCAATCGCGCTGCGCAGCGACAGGCCGTTCGCGGCAATGCGCTTGACGTAGGCCGTGCCCTGCGGAAACGCGATCGTCCGGGCATCGGTCCAGCCGATCGTCATCGTGCCGGCATCGTCGAGCGCGATGCGCGGCGCGGTACGTTCGTCGGCGATGCGGCTGGCCGAGGCCAGCGTGGCCACGGTTTCAGCCTCGCCGGCCGCGCTGCCGTCGGCGCGATAGCGGCGCGCGTGGAAATCGACGACGCGCGCACCGAGGGGCGTCGGCACGGGCCTTACGTACAGGCCGACCGTGAAGTAGTCCTCGTCGGACCAGGTCACGGCGGCGTCGCCGGAGGCGTTCATCGCCACGTCATAGCCGCGGAAGCCGCGGGTGCTGTCGAAATCGGCCTGCACGCCGTCGACGGCGAATGCGGCATCGCGATCGACCGTGCCGCGCGTGCCCACGGTCTGGCGCTCGCCGCGGCGGCCGCCGTCGGCCGCGAACTGGTCGATGACGATTTCGCTGATGCCGCGAACGATGTCGTTGCGGTAGTAGCGCGGCAGGATCACCGCGCCGTTGCGCAGCGTGATCGTGAATCGCGACCAGACCACGGACTGCCGGCCCTGGCCGTCACCGGCGATGACGGGCGCGCCCAGCGCCTGGAAGCGCTGCGCCTCGACCAGCACGTCGGCCTCGCCGAGCGGCTCGCCATCGGCGCCGAAGCGGCGGATCACGTTCTGCGTGGCCGACGACAGGCCCGGCACCGATACCGCGACTTCGCGCTGCCACGTGACGGTGAACGCGCCGCTGTCGCTGATCGCGACATTCGGTGCCGCATCGCTGCCGTTGCCCGGCCGCGCGCTGACCGCGATCACCGGGCCGAGCGCGTGGCCATCGGCGGCGAAGCGGCGCGCCTCGATGACGCCGGCCGCCTGATCGCGCCAGACGACGACACTGACGCCGGCGGCATTGACCGCCACCGCGGGATCGACCCGCGTGGCCGCCACTTCCGGAACGACCGGCGTTTCCGGCCCGAGCGGCGCGGCATCGATCGCCAGCGCGGTCATCGTCACCAGCAGGGCGGCCAGCAGGCGGGCCACGCGATGTGCCTCTCGAAACATTCCGATGGTTCCCGGATTCAGACGCCCGGACGGCGCAACGAAACCCTGCCAGCATCGCCGGGCGCGGACAAGCCCGTGCAAACGCCCATGCGAAACGGCGCGACGCCCGGGCGGCAGCGGCGTGCGCGCCGCGTCCGCCACGTGCGTTCGATCAATGCCGGACGCGCCGGGCCCGGCGGCCGGCACCGGCCTGCGAGCCGCTCCGACATAATCCGGCCATTCCGAATTCACGAGGTCCGACATGGACATTCACACCGGCGCGCTGCTGATCGCGGGCCACTGGCAGGCCGGCGGCGGACCCGCCTTCGACAGCGTCAATCCTTCGACCGGCCGCGCGATCTGGCGCGGTGCCTCTGCCGATCAGTCCGATGTCGATGCCGCGATCGGCGCCGCCCGTGGCGCGTTCCCGGCCTGGGCCGAGCTGGCATTCGCCGAGCGCGAAGCGATCGTCCGCCGCTTCGCCGCGCTGCTGGAGGCGAACAAGGAACGGCTGACCCAGGTCATCGGTGCCGAAACCGGCAAGCCGATGTGGGAAACGCGAACTGAAGTGGCGACGATGATCGGCAAGGTCGATCTCAGCGTGAAGGCCTACCACGCCCGCACCGGCGTCAGCGAAAATCCGATGGGCGCGGCCAAGCAGGTGCTGCGCCACCGGCCGCATGGCGTGGTCGCGGTGTTCGGGCCGTACAACTTCCCGGGGCATCTGCCGAACGGCCACATCGTGCCGGCGCTGCTGGCCGGCAACACGGTGATCTTCAAGCCCAGCGAGCTGACGCCGTGGGTGGCCGAGGAAACGGTGAAGCTGTGGTGTGAGGCCGGCTTGCCGGCCGGCGTCATCGGCCTGCTGCAGGGCGAGCGCGCCACCGGCGAGCGGCTCGCGAAGCATGACGGGCTCGATGGTCTGTACTTCACCGGCAGCGCCCGCACCGGCCAGATCCTGGCGCGGCAGTTTGCCGAAACGCCGCAGAAGATCCTGGCGCTGGAACTCGGCGGCAACAATCCGCTGATCGTCGGCCAGATCGGCACATCAGATGCCGAAACGCGCGCGGCGCTGCACGACATCATCCAGTCCGCGTATCTGTCGTCCGGCCAGCGCTGCACCTGCGCGCGGCGGCTGTATGTGCCGCGCGGGGCTGCTGGCGATGCACTGGTCGCCTCGCTGGCCGAGGCCGTGCGCCAGATCAAGGTCGGCGCGTTCGATGCCGATCCGCAGCCGTTCATGGGCCCGCTGGTGTCGGCCCGGGCGGCGCAAGGCTTGCTCGATGCGCAGGCGCATCTGCTGTCGCTCGGTGCCGTGCCGATCGTCGCGATGCAGCGACTGCCGCTCGGCGAGGCCTACCTGAGCCCGGCGCTGCTCGACGTGAGCGCCATCACCGAGCTGCCGGATGAGGAATATTTCGGCCCGCTGCTGCAGCTGGATCGCTACGACGCGCTGGACGATGCGATCGCCAAGGCCAATCGCACGCGCTATGGCCTGTCGGCCTCGCTGCTGTCGACCGACCGCGCCGAGTACGCGCGCTTCTACCGCGCCAGCCGCGCCGGCATCGTCAACTGGAACCGCCAGACCACGGGCGCTTCCGGCGCGGCCCCGTTCGGCGGCACCGGCGCCAGCGGCAACCATCGACCGAGCGCGTTCTACGCGGCCGACTACTGCGCCTACCCGGTCGCGTCGATCGAAGCGCCGGCATCCGAACTGCCGGCCACCCTCGCTCCCGGACTCACCGTATGAACCCGTCTCCCGTGATCGACCTGCGCAGCGACACCGTCACCCGACCCACGGCCGGCATGCGCGCGGCGATGGCCGCCGCCGAACTCGGCGACGACGTCTACGGCGACGATCCGACCGTCAACCGGCTGCAGGCGGTCGCGGCCGAGCGCTTCGGCTACGAGGCGGCGCTGTGGTTCCCGACCGGCACCCAGTCGAACCTCGCCGGCCTGATGAGCCACTGCCAGCGCGGCGACGAGTATCTGGTCGGTCAGGACGCGCATACCTACAAGTGGGAACAGGGCGGCGCGGCCGTGCTCGGCAGCATCCAGCCGCAGCCGATCAGCAATCAGCCCGATGGCTCGATCGCGCTGCCTGCCCTCGCCGCCGCGCTGAAGCCGGACGATGTCCACTTCGCCCGCACGCGGCTGCTGGCGCTCGAGAACACCATCGGCGGCAAGGTGCTGCCGCCGGCGTACGTCGTCGACGCCACGCGCTGGGCCAAGGCCCACGGGCTGGCGACGCATCTCGACGGTGCCCGGCTGTACAACGCCATCGTCAAGCTCGGCGTCAGCGAGGCCGAAGCGGTGGCCGGCTTCGATTCGTGCTCGGTCTGCCTGAGCAAGGGCCTCGGCGCACCGGCCGGCACCGTGCTGCTCGGTGACAAGGCCTTCGTCGCGCAGGCCAAGCGCTGGCGCAAGGCGCTCGGCGGCGGCCTGCGTCAGGCCGGTCTGCTGGCCGCCGCCGGGCTGTATGCGCTGGACCACCACGTGCAGCGGCTGGCCGAGGATCACGCGAACGCCGCGCGCCTCGGCGAAGGGCTTGCCGCGCTCGGCTTCAAGGTCGACCCGGTGCAGACCAACCTCGTGTTCTTCGAGATTCCAGCCACCGATCTGGCACCGCTGAAGCTGCTGCTCGCGACCCGAAACATTCTCGCGACCCTGGGGCCGAAAACCCGGTTCGCGACCCACCTCGATCTGTCGACCGAGCAGGTCGACATCGTGATCGACACCTTCCGGCGCTATCTGGAGGTCAAGCAGCACGCCGCGAAGGGCCTGCCCGGGCTTGGCGTCGGCGGCGCGCCGGGCGCGATTCCGGATTCCGCGACCGCCGGCTTCCCGCCGGGCCTGCCGCCCGGACTGCCACCCGAACTCCTGGATGCGCTGAACGGAGCCGCACGATGAGCGCGATGACACCGCCGGAGTCGTCCGCGCCGGCCAAGCCGCGCGCGGTCGAAGCGAACTTCGATGGGCTGGTCGGCCCGACGCACAACTACGCCGGTCTTGCGCAAGGCAACGTCGCGTCGGCCAAGAACGCGGAGGCGCCATCGAACCCGCGCGAAGCGGCGCTGCAAGGCCTGCGCAAGATGCGGGCGCTGGCCGCGATGGGCCTCGCGCAAGGGGTATTGCCGCCGCAGGAACGCCCGCACATCCCGACCTTGAAGCGACTCGGCTTCAGCGGCCGCGATGCCGACGTGCTGAAGCAGGTGCATCGCGATGCGCCGGGACTGCTGGCGGCGATGTCGTCGGCCTCGTCGATGTGGACGGCGAACGCCGCCACGGTGTCGCCGGGTGCCGATACCGCCGACGGCCGCGTGCACTTCACGCCGGCCAACCTCGCCACGCACCTGCATCGCTCGATCGAGCCGGTGGTCACCGGCCGCGCGCTCGCCGCGATCTTCCGCGACGAGAAATGCTTCGCGCATCACGCCGCCCTGCCGGCGACGCCGCAGATGGGTGACGAGGGTGCCGCCAACCACACGCGCTTCTGCGCCGAGCACGGCGAACCGGGGCTGGAACTGTTCGTCTACGGCGCCGCGGGCGAGAAGGACCCGAAGCCGGCGCTGCATCCGGCGCGGCAGAACCGTGCGGCCGGCGAAGCCGTGGCGCGCCTGCATCGGCTCGATCCCGATTACGTCCACCACGCGCAGCAGAAGCCGGACGCGATCGACGCCGGCGTCTTCCACAACGATGTCATCGCCGTCGGCAACGGCCACGTGCTGCTGCACCACGCGCAGGCCTTCGTCGACACGAAGGCGGTGCGGGACTGGATCAAGCGCCGCCTGCGCGGCCGCGATCCGGTGTTCATCGAGATCGACGATCGCGAGCTGAGCGTCGCGGATGCCGTCGGCAGCTATCTGTTCAACAGCCAGCTGCTGACGATGCCGGACGGCACGATGACCTTGGTCTGCGCCCATGAATGCCAGGACAACGAGCGGGTCTGGAACGCGATCCGGCGCATCGTCGACGACCGCGAGAACCCGATCGCCGAAGCCAGGGTGTTCGACCTGCGCCAGAGCATGCGCAACGGCGGCGGGCCGGCCTGCCTGCGGCTGCGCGTGGTGCTCGATCCGGCGCAGCGCGCGGCGGTCAACCCGAAGGTCTGGATCGATGACGCGCTGGCGTCACGGCTCGAAGCCTGGGTCAACCAGCACTACCGGGATCGCCTGGTGCTGGCCGATCTGGCCGATCCGCAGTTGCTGGACGAATCGCGCAGCGCGCTCGACCAGCTGACCCAGATCCTCGGCCTCGGCAGCCTGTACGACTTCCAGCGCTGAGTGCGTGGCGCGCGGCCCGGTCGTTCGCGCGACCGGGCGTCGATCACTGCAGATGGACGACGCGCACCGTGCTGAAGCCGAGCCGGCCGCGCACGTCCTCAGCCTTCGCCTCGGCGACCTCGCGCGACGGAAAACCGCGCACCTGCACGCTGTGCCAGGTCCTGCCGTCGACCTGCTTGACCCGGGTGAATGGCACGTAGCCGCTGGCGCGCAGCTTGTCTTCGACCTGCGCGGCATTGACCGGGCTGGCGAACGAGCCGATCAGCAAGGTCCAGCCGGCGACCGATGCCGGATCGCCTGCGCCGACGCTGGCCGGGGTGCCGGGCGCGGGCGCCGGTGTCGGCGCAGGGGTGCCGGTCAGGACACCGGTCGAGAGCGCCGCCGGGATCGACACCGGCGCATCGCCGCCGGCCGCCGGGAGCGCCGGCAGTGCCGCGGCAAGGGCATCGGCCTCCGGCACCGCGACCGGCGGCGGCTCCAGCGTTGCCCACTGCACCGTATCCGGCGCGCCGGTCGGGTCCAGCCGGAACTCGCGGCGCATCGCCTCCCAGGTCTCGGCCTTGCGCGGCTTGGCGATCGCGGCTTCGGCCACGCGCAGGTCGTAGCAGGCGCCGGGCCGCAGCGTCTCGACGCCATCGCCCGCGATGGCCGTCATCGTCAGGCGGCCGCTGGCCACGCAGCCGCGAATCGACTCGTGGCCGCGCTCGAAGAAGTATTCGCCCGGCACCAGCCCCGACCGCTGGCCGCCGAAGTACAGGTAGAACGGCCAGACCGCGGACTTCGGCGGCGGCGACCACTGCACGCGCAGATAGCCCTTCAGCAGGCTGACGATGCTGCGACGATCGTTCGCCGTCGCCGACGGCGGCAGCTTCTCGATCGCCAGCGACGCCTCGGGGCCGAGTTCCAGCGCGCCCTCGCTGGCGAAGCGCAGCTTGAGCCGGCCGCCGCCCGCGGTCGACAGCACTTCGCGCTCATTGATGACATCGCCCGGCGCGAGCTTGCGAACGTCGCCGAGATGCTCGGCGCTGGCGCTGCCGGCCACCGCTTCCACCGTCAGCACCGGTGCCGCGACGGGCGCCACGGCCGGAGATGACGCGGTCGTCGCGACCGGACTCGCCGTCGCCCCCGCCGCCATCGTCAGGCCCAGGATCGTCAGCAGCGTGCCGGTCAGGCGCAGGGTGCAAGCGTTGATCACGTCGAAAGCGGTGTCGTCGGCAGGAGAGATTCCGAACGGCCCTGAGGCCGCGCGGGACCGATATGGAAGATCACGGTGATGCAGGAATCGGACGCGGCGGCAAACCGACGCCTTCAGCCCGGCACGTCGAGTTCCGGCAGCGCCCGTTCGAGGATCGCCCGGACCTTGGCCATGCTCAAGGCCAGCCAGTGCTCGATCTGGCCGTGGATGTCGCCGCTGCCGATGCCCGGCGCCCAGTTCACGCTGACCGCGAGGCAGGCGTAACGCAGGCCCAGTTCCGCGGCAAGGCCGGCCTCCGGCATGCTCGTCATGCCGACCATGTCGCAGCCGTCCTGCTTCAGGCGGCGGATCTCGCCCGGCGATTCCAGACGCGGCCCCTGGGTGACCGCCATCACGGCGCCATCGCGCAACTCGATCTGGGCCGCCTTCGCCGCCTTCAGCAGCGCCTCGCGCACGATCGGCGCGTACGGCACGTTGAATTCGATGTGCTTCAGCCCGCTGCCCGGGCGGCCGTCGAAATAGGTGTGCTCGCGGCCCGAGGTGTAGTCGATCAGATCGTCCGGCAGCGCCAGACCGCCCGGCGCGAACCAGCCGGCGATGGCACCAACGGCACCGATGGCGATGACGTATTCGACGCCCGCCTCCTTCAGCGCCCACAGGTTGGCGCGGTAGTTGATGGCATGCGGCGGAATCTTGTGGCCCTCGCCGTGGCGCGCGAGGAAGATCGCGTCGACACCGGCCACGCGGCCGACCACCAGCGGCGCCGACGGCGCCCCGAACGGCGTGTCGACCTTCATCGAATCGAGGATTTCGAGGCCCGGCCACTGATTCATGCCGGTGCCGCCGATGACGGCAACCTTGGGACGGTGGGGCGTGAGCTGCGCTGCGTCAGAGTTCGACATGTCCATCAATGTCCTGAATGTTGCGATTTCGATTCGGGGCCGCCGCGCCGGGCCGGGCGACGCTCGCGGATGCGTCCGCTTCCGGGCGACTCGGCGGCTCGAGCGCCGCCATCATGCCGGCACGCGCGCGCCGCGACATCGCCCCGCCTGCGGTCGCGCCGATCACGCGCCCTTCAGCGCGTAGATCGCAGGCAACTGCCGCCAGCATTCCTTGTAATCCATGCCGCAGCCGAAGACGTAGCGGTCGATCACGGCAAGCCCGATGAACTCGGCATGCGCGCCGTCGGCGCGGCGGTCGTGACGCTTCTCGCACAGCACCGCAACCTTGAGGCTGACCGGCGCGAATTCTCCGAGCGCCTTGCGGATCGCGACAAGGGTGTGGCCTTCGTCGAGAATGTCGTCGATCACCAGCACATGGCGGCCGTCGAGGATCGCCGGCGGCTGGCGCTTCCAGATCAGGCCGCCGCCCGTGGTCGCGCCGCGGTAGCGGGTGGCGTGCAGGTAGTCCATCTGGAACGGGAAGCTCAGCCGGCGCGTGATCTCGGCCGTGGTCACGAGCCCGCCGTTCATCACGCACAGGATCAGCGGCGACTTGTCCGCGTATTCGGCCGTGATCGCGGCCGCCAGCCGGTCGTACGCGGCCGCGACCTCGGCGGCGTCGTGCAGGCAGTCCGCTTCGTTCAGGGCCTTCAGGGCGTCGGCAGCGTCAATGCTCATGGTTCGTCGCGGTCCGGAGAGAGGGAATGAGGCGGGGGTGATGCTGCAAGCCCGGTACCGGGCCGCGGTTCGGGGATGCGCCGATCGGGATCACGGCACCGCGCGGTACAGCGCCTTCAGGCGCGCGCTCGACAGGCGACGCTCCTTGACCGGCAGCGCATCGAGCAGCCGGGCGACCTGCGCGCGGTCGTTGCAGACCGGCAGCATGTCGCAGCCGGCCTGCAGCGCGACGTTCGCGCGCTCGACGATGTCGCCGATGACGACCGCGCCCTGCATGCACAGGTCATCGCAGAAGATCGCGCCGTTGTACTTGTGCTGCGTGCGGATCAGGCCGCGAATCCACTTGCGCGAGAACGACGCCGGCAGGTCGTCGTAGGCGCTGTAGCGGACGTGGGCCATCATCAGGCTTTCGATGCCATCGGCCATCAAGGCCGTGAACGGCACGAGGTCCCTGGCTTCGATGTCGGCGAACGGCCGGCGGTCGATCGGCAATTCCAGATGCGAATCCGCTGCCACCGCGCCGTGCCCCGGATAGTGCTTGCCGGTGGCCTTCAAGCCCGCGGCATTCAGGCCGGCGCGGAACGCGCGCGCCAGCTTGATGATGATCTGGGTATCGGTGGAAAAGGCACGGTCGCCGATCACGGTGGAGACGCCGCAGTCGCGGTCGAGCACCGGCGCGAAGCACAGGTCGATGCCGAAGCTCGCCAGCTCGCGACCGATGGTCTCGCCGTGCTGCTTCGCTTCGTCCGCGGCGCGCAGGCCGGATTCCTCGTGCAGGCGACCGAGCGTGCCCATCGCCGGAATGCGGGTGAAGCCGACGCGGAAGCGCTGCACCCGCCCGCCTTCGTGATCGACCGCGATCAGCAGCCGCGGCGACTTGATCGCCAGCAGCTCGGTGCACAGCGCGCGCAGCTGCTCGGGATCCGAGTAGTTGCGCGCGAACAGGATCACGCCGCCGACCAGCGGATGCGCCAGCACCTCGCGGTCTTCGGCAGTCAGGCTCAGGCCGGCAACGTCGGCCATGATCGGTCCCAGAGTCATGCGGGCTCGCGGTGGTTCAGCGGTGGTGCTTCAAGGGGCCGAGGGCTCAGCGCGGGCCGCTCTGCGGATCGTTCTCGGGCCAGTCGCGCCAAGGATGCAGCGCGAGACTGTGATTGTAATAGCGCCGGTCGTCGGTCACTTCGCGACCCAGCCAGGCCGGCGTGTCGATCGCCTGATCGTCGCGCTTCAGCTCCACTTCCGCGACGACGAGGCCGGCGTTGGCGCCACCGAATTCGTCGATCTCCCAGACCAGCGGCTGACCGTCCGGGCCGACCGTGTCGATGTAGTGGCGCACCTTGTCGACGAGGCCGACGCAGAGCGTGTCGAGGATCTCGTGCGCGTCCTTCACCGGCACTTCGTAGTCGTACTCGGCGCGGGCGCGGCCGACGACGGCAGCCTTGATGTTCATCCGCGCCTCGACGCCCTGCAGCCGCACGCGGATCGAGCTCTTGCCGTTGTCCTCGGTCAGATAGCCCTGCCGCATCGGCACGCGCTTGGTGGCCTGCGCGCGCCAGTCGTCGCCGACGACGAGGAACTTGCGCTCGATTTCAATTGCCATGGTTCAGGTCTTCTTTTCATTGGGGAAACGGGGGGAGCGTCGGCTTCATCGGCTGCGGCTGCGCGCCA
Source organism: Nevskia sp. (assembly GCF_021732705.1). Classification (GTDB taxonomy): domain Bacteria; phylum Pseudomonadota; class Gammaproteobacteria; order Nevskiales; family Nevskiaceae; genus Nevskia. The sequence goes on from NZ_JAKFUM010000004.1 coordinate 56,014, forward strand.
CGCGGCGCTGCGCAGTCCGGATGACGCCGGACCTACGGGCGCTCGAACAGCGCCATCGACTCGACGTGGGTCGTGTGCGGAAACATGTCCAGCACCCCGGCTCGCGTCAGGCGGTAGCCATGGGTGTTGACCAGTTCGCCGGCATCGCGCGCCAGGGTGCCCGGGTGGCACGACACGTAGACGATACGCTTCGCCCGCGTGGCCGCGAGCATCGGCAGGATTTCCTTGGCGCCACTGCGCGGCGGATCGATCAGCGCCAGGTCGTAGCGATGTTTCAGCCACTCGGCCTTCGGATCGGGCTTGAACAGGTCGGCGCGGAAGTAGCGACCATCGAACCCGTTGCGCTGCAGGTTCTCGCGGCCGCGCGCCACCAGCCCGGCTTCGCCTTCCACCGCCGTGACCTTGGCGCCGCGCGCCGCCAGCGGCAGGGTGAAGTTGCCGAGGCCGGCGAACAGTTCCAGCACTTCGTCACCGGGCGCTGGGGCCAGCCAGTCCAGCGCCTGAACGACCATGCGCTGGCTGACATCCGAGTTGATCTGGATGAAATCGGCCGGCTGGAAGTGCAGCCGCAGCGCGCTGCCATCCGGCGAGTAGTCCAGCGTGCGCACGGCAGCCAGCGGCACCAGCGTGTCCGGCCCGCCCGGCTGCAGGTAGAAGTCGTAGTCATGCTCGGCGGCGAAGGCCAGCAGCTTCGCGCGATCCTCGTCCGTCGGCAGGGCCAGCACCCGGATCGTCACCGCCACATGCTCGGCGGCCGAGACCTCGATCTGCGGAATCTGCGCCGCGATGCTCAGGCTTTCGAACAGTGCGCCGATCAGGCGCAGCCTGGCGCCGAGCCGCGGATCGACCACTTCGCAGCGGTTCAGGATCGCCAGCGCGTTGGCATCGCGCTCGCGGAAGCCGACCAGCACCCCGCCCTTCTTGTTGACCAGCTTCACGCCCATCCGCGCACGGCGGCGATAGGCCCAGACCGGGCCGAGCACCGGCTCGACCACGGTGTCCGGCACGACCCCACCGATGCGGCGCAGCGCTTCGAGCATCGCGTTCTGCTTGAACGCGATCTGCGCTGCCGGCGCCAGATGCTGCAGCGAGCAGCCGCCGCAGGTGCCGAAATGCGCGCAGCCCGGCGTGACCCGATCCGGCGACGGCACGTCGATCGCGGTGACTTCGGCCTCGTCCAGCGCGCGCGTCACGCGCAGCAGCTTGTAGCGGACGGTTTCGCCGGGCAGCGCGCCGAAGATGAAGGTGACCTTGCCGTCGACCCGGGCCACGCCGCGGCCATCGTGATCGAGATCGGTGACGGTGGCGGTGAACTCGGTGTCCGGAACCGGCTTGCGTTTGCGCGTCACTCGGGGAATACGCCGGTCGAGATGTAGCGGTCGCCGCGGTCACAGATGATCGCGGCGATCGTCGCGCCGTCGAGTTCCCGGCACAGCTGCAGCGCGGTCCAGACCGAGCCGCCGGACGACGGGCCGCAGAACACGCCCTCGATCCGGGCCAGGTCGCGCATCGTGTCCTCGGCCTGCTTCGTCGACACCTCGACCACGCGATCGACCCGCGAACGGTCGAAGATCGTCGGCAGGTAGGCTTCCGGCCACTTGCGGATGCCGGGGATCGACGATTCGCCGTCCGGCTGCACGCCGGTGATGGTGATCGCGGGGTTCACTTCCTTGAAGTAGCGGGAGCAGCCCATGATCGTGCCGGTGGTGCCCATGGTCGCGACGAAATGGGTCAGCGTGCCATTCAGCGCGGTCCAGATTTCCGGTGCCGTGCCTTCGTAATGCGCCCGCGGATTGTCCGGATTCCCGAACTGATTCAGCACCTTGCCCTTGCCCTCGCGCTCCATCTGCAGCGCCAGGTCGCGGGCACCTTCCATGCCGGTTTCCTTCGAAACCAGAATCAGCTCCGCGCCGAACGCCTTCATCACCGCCCGACGCTCGACCGACAGGTGGGCCGGCATGATCAGCACCATGCGAAAACCGCGCATCGCCGCCGCCATCGCAAGCGCAATTCCGGTGTTGCCGGACGTCGCTTCGATCAAGGTATCGCCCGGCTTGATCTCGCCGCGCTCTTCGGCACGGCGGATCATCGAATACGCCGGCCGATCCTTGACCGAGCCCGCCGGATTGTTGCCTTCCAGCTTCAGGAACAGCCGGTTGTTGCCGATGCCCGGCAGCCGGGTGACTTGCACCAGCGGCGTGTTGCCGATGGTGTCGGGGAGCGTGAGTGCCGTCATCGTCGCGTTCATCCCCGCATTTTACGGGACACGGCTTCGGCACCGCCGGTTTCCAGCACCACGAACGCGAAGATCATCCCTGCTTCGTCGGTGAACGACAGGTGCGCCGCGCCGATGCCCAGTGTTTCCAGTCGCGTCTGCATGGCAGCGCTGAAGATCAGCCGCGGTCGGGCCCTGGGCTCGCGCACGGCGCCGACATCCTGATAGCTGACGCCGTGGAAGCCGGTACCGAGCGCCTTGACGAAGGCTTCCTTCGCGGCGAAGGCGCGGGCAATGCCGTAGCCGATGCTCTTGGCTTCCGGCAGCCGCGCGCGTTCTTCGGGCATCAGCAGCTTGTCGATCGCCCGCTGGCCCTGCCGTGCGTAGAGCTCCTCGCAGCGGTCGATGCGCAGCAGGTCGGTGCCGATGCCGTAGATCAAGCGCGAGGCTTCAGGCAGCGCGGCGCGCGAGCGTCATCGCGGCGCGGATCTCGGCGATCGCCGCCGGCAGGCCGATGAACAGGGACCGCGCGATGATCGCGTGGCCGATGTTCAGCTCGACGATTTCCGGAATCGCCGCGATCGGCCCGACGTTGCAGGCGTTCAGGCCGTGGCCGGCGTGCACTTCGAAGCCCATCGCGTGAGCGTCGCGAGCAAATGCGGCGATGCGCGCGAGTTCCGCCGCCTGCTCGGCGCCGTCGGTGTCGGCGTAATGACCGGTGTGGATTTCGAGCTGCGGCGCGCCGCTGGCCTTGGCCGCGGCGAGCTGCGCTGCATCGGCCGCGATGAACAGCGCGACGATCGACCCGGCCGCGGCCAGCCGTTCGCAGGCTTCACGGACCGCCGGCAGGTTGCCGGCGACATCGAGCCCGCCTTCGGTGGTGCGCTCCTCGCGCCGCTCCGGCACCAGACAGACGTACTTCGGCCGCGCCGCGACGCCGATGTCGACCATCGCCGGGGTCACCGCCATCTCCAGGTTGATCGGCACCGGGCAGACCGGCGTCAGGCGCGCCAGATCGTGGTCCTGAATGTGCCGGCGATCTTCGCGCAGGTGGATGGTGATGCTGTCGGCACCGCTGGCAGCGGCCAGCAGCGCGCCTTCGACCGGATCCGGGTACGGCGTGCCGCGCGCCTGCCGGACGGTGGCGATGTGGTCGATGTTGACGCCGAGACGAAGCGGAAGCATGGGATGGGCAAGGGTCTGAAAGTGGTCGCGCATTGTATTCGCCGGGGCGGCGGCACTGCTGACCAGCGTTTGGCGCGACCGCTTGAACGACGGCCTCGGCTGTCCTTCACCGGCTGTCGTCGGCCTGACGGATTGGGTTCCGAGTAACCGGGGTCAGTAATCGGGGTCTGACCCCCATTTTCTCGCGTCAGCCAATGGGGGTCTGACCCCAATTCTCGCGCCAACGCTTGCGCGCTGGCGGATGACGTTGTGCTGACATCCGCTGTGATCTGCATCACGTTGCGGGCGCGGTGTTTCCGGCGAAAGGCGATCTGCGGCCATTCGTTAGGATTCCGTTTGAATTCCGATGGGACTTCTTGCCGCTTCGACGGCGGAATGGGCGAGCCTCCAGACAGGGGGTACCTCGCTCAAGGACCCACTCCATGAACACCCTGCAAATCGCGCGACGGCTGCTGTTGGGCCTGACGCTGACGGGCGCGCTGTCCGCGTGCAACCCCGACGACGGTGGCGACGCGCCGCCCGCTCCGCCAACGCCGGCCCCGACGGTATCGCTGGCGGCGGCACCCGCCAGCCTGACCCTCGGCGCCAACGCAACCCTGACCTGGTCGTCGACCAATGCCACGGCCTGCACCGCGTCCGGTGCCTGGAGCGGCAGCCGCGCGACGTCCGGCAGCGAAGCGAATACGCCAGCAGCGACCGGCACTGCGACCTACACGCTGACCTGCACCGGTACCGGCGGCAGCGGCAGCGCCACGGCCACCGTCACGGTCGTTGCACCGCCCGCGCCGACCGTTTCGCTGACCGCCGTACCGAGTTCGATCATCCAGGGCGCGGCCACCAACCTCACCTGGTCCTCGACCAACGCCACGGCCTGCACCGCATCCGGCAACTGGACCGGCAGCCGCGGCCCGTCCGGCACCGAGGCGAACACCCCGACGGCCGCCGGTCCCGCGAGCTACACCTTGACCTGCACCGGCCCCGGCGGCAGCGGCAGCGCCACGGCGGCGGTCACGGTCAATGCGCCGTCGACCGTCTCGATCAGCGCCGCGCCGACGACGATCACGCTCGGCAGCGCCTCGACCCTGACCTGGACATCCACCAGCACCTCGACCTGCACCGCCAGCGGCGACTGGTCCGGCACACGCGCGACGAGCGGCAGCGAAGCCGTCACGCCGACCGCCACCGGCCTGCGCAACTACACGCTGACCTGCACCGGCGCCGGCGGCAGCGCCACCGGCACCGCCAGCGTCCAGGTCAATCCGATCCCGACAGTCAGTCTCGGCGCGAACCCGGCGACGATCATCATCGGCGCCAGTTCGACGCTGACCTGGTCGTCGACCAATGCGACGAGCTGCAACGCGACGGGCGCCTGGACCGGCAGCCGCGGCACCAGCGGCAGCGAAACGGTGACCCCGACCACCACCGGCCAGTCGGTCTACGGCTTGTCGTGCACCGGCGCCGGCGGCACCGTCACCCAGACCGCGACCGTGCAGGTCAACCCGGTCCCGACCGCGACGCTGACCTTCAATGGCCGCGCGGTCAGCGGCGGCAACACGGTGGCCGGCCAGACCGACAACGGCGGCATCAACGATGCTGCGATCACGATTACGGTCGGCAACCGCAGCTTCACCGGCACGGCGAATGCCGATGGCAATTTCTCGATTCCGGTCACCATCCCGCAGTCGGAAACGGCCAGCTTCGTCAGAATTCGCGCGCTCGGCGGCAGCAATCAGCCGGCTGTGCGCTTCTTGAGCCTGCTCGGCACCTTTGCCGCCTTGCAGACCGCTGCCGGCGCCGATGCCGTGCTGACGCGCGACGAGGCGTTCAGGGTCAACGTCACCAACATCTCGACTGCCGAAGCCGCGCTGGCCTCCGAGGCGAGTGATGCGATGGTGCCCGGCGTTCGCGCCAATCATCGCGATGCCCGTTCGAGTGGCGAGCAGTTGGTGACCACCGATGCCGAATTGACGGCCCTGTTGATGGCGGTGAATTACGACGAAGTGATCGACATCGCGCAGTCGATCGCACTGATCTTGGATCGCGGTTATGCGCTGCCGGGCACAATCAGCAACACCTTGGAGTTCGCGCAGGCACGCGATGCTCGCCGGCAGTTCCTGGCCGATGCCCGTGCACTGTCGAGCACCATCGATGAGGACACGCTTCGAGACCTGCTGAACGATCGCGAGGTCGTGCAGGGCGTGACCGCTGCAAGCCTGCCGCCGCTGGCCTACGTCGCGACGTCGGCGGCCAGCACCGAGGAGAACCTCATTGGCAACGGTGCATCGCCGGCGGGCTCGCGCCTCGAGTTCAACACGGACGGCACCGGGCGATTTTCAAACAACGAGTTCGATACGCGGATGAACTGGACGCTCGGCACCGGTGCCACTGGCGTCGCCGGCACGGTGCTTGTGCGGTTTGCCAGCAACCCGTCCTATCCCTATCCGCGGACCGTTTCCGATCCCAACGATCCGGACACGATCATCACGATTACCTGCATTCGGGAACTTGAGCGCGTCGATCTGCTGCTGTTGTCGACATCCGCCGTCCAGCAGCGCGTCTCGATCCGCGAAGTCTGTCCGGTGGAGTCGGAAAGCAGCACCGGGGAGGTGATCCGCACGGCGATGTTCCTGCAACCCTCGCAGTTTGCTGCGCTGACAGCGGCTGATGTCTCGGGCCAGTCGTTCACGCTGACGACGCGCAACGCGGCCGCGGCGACCATCGACCTTGACAACCCGAACTACGAGGACGACCTGCTGACGCTCAATGTCGACGGCACTGGCACCACGTTCCTCGGGCGTACCGTGACCTGGACCGTCAACAGCGATGCTTCCGTCAGCCTGACCTTGTCGAACGACACCCGCATTCGCTACCGGCTGCTGCGACCGCTGTTCGGCAATGCGGCCGTGCTGGTGCTCAGCGAATACGAGACACCGGCAGGCACCTACGTGGTCGTGTCTCCGAGCTATCGCAACAACGGCACGCTGACCTTCAGCACCGCCACACAGGCCGGCGTGTTCTATGCGTCCGGTGTCGGCGAAATTACCGAGTTCACCGGCGCCCGGTCTGAAGCGGAAGCGCGTCTGCTGAAGGGCTTTGCGATCGAACTGTTCCCAACCGGCGGATTCTCCCAGGTGGGGGATTTCCTCCAATTCAATGATGACGGCACCGCGACGAGGCGGTTCTCGCCGTCGAATGACGATCCAAGGCGGCGCTGGGCCATCCGCAGCAACGGTGTCCTGGTCACGCAGTCGTTCATATTCGATCGGGGTTGCGTGATCGACACCACGGATCCGAACTGCACTTTGCTGACGATGCGCGAGTCCGTGCCGCTGTCGCGTCTCGGCAATCGCCAGGTCCGTTACGAGCGGCAGACGTTCTTCGGTCGCGGTGCCAACGGCGGCAATCTTGTGCAGCACGTCAGCCGCTTCTACGACCAGTTCCCGAATGGCGACTGGGCCCAGCCGCGCAACAGCAACCTGCATGACGCCGAGCGCCCGGCGGTCCCGACCCGTCATGCGAATCCGCATCGTCCGGCCGCCGTACCGCCTGCATCCACCCAACGTGGCATCACCGGCGTCCACGACTGATCGAATGCGCCAGTGCGGCCACACCTCAGAATTTTAACGAGGTGTGACTTTCGGGGGCGCGCAAGCGCCCCTTTTTTGTGTTGCCGACACGACCTCATGCGCACGCTGCGAAATGTAAAGCTCGGGCGAAACTGGCGACACCGTCACATCGTGCCGGTAATTTGACGCGCTGGTGACAAACGGACCGGACGACCGCTCTAAGATGGCGGTTCGCCGCGACAAGCGCATTCGCGCTCAGGGGAACGGGACCAGGGAAGTCCGACGTTCGCGGCACAAGTGAAGTCAGGATCGCCCCGAGAGGCGCATCGGATCGGCTGTGGCGGAGAGCTGCGAGGGACTGCGGCTTCCGCCCCAGATTTTTTCAGCCTTGAACGTGACCGGCCGCGCCGGATGGCGGCAAATCCGCATTCAAGGCTGCTGCAGGCCATCCCATCCGAGCTGGATGCTGACGAGCCCGATCACGATGATCAGCGCCGACGACAGGTACGGCGCCCGCCGCGCCCACTTGCCGAAGCCACCGAAGCGCTTCGACACCGCCCGCACGCTCAACGCCGCCAGCGCGCCGCTGACCACCATCGTCAAGGCCAGACCGACGCTGAAACCCAGCACCAAGGTCAGGCCCAGCGAATACTTCTTCAGCTGCAGGCACAGCAGCAGCACCGTGATCGACGCGGGACACGGCACCAGCCCGCCGGTGAGCCCGAACATCACGATCTGCCCGGTGCTCGGGCTGCGATTGGCGAAGCGGCGCTCGATGTCCGCCGCGTGGGCGCGCTCGTGAGCGTCCTGATACTCGGTGTCGTCCGCGTGCGCGTGATCATGATCGTGGTGATGGTCGTGACCGTGTCCATGCCCGTGATCATGTCCATGTGCGTGTCCATGACCATGCCGATGATCATGCCCGTGGTGATGATGGGCATGGGCATCGGCCGCCCGCTGCTCGGCCTGAAGCCGCAGCATCATCCACAGCGCGATCGCGATGATCAGCACGCCGGAGGCGAGCTGGAACCAGGCCTCGGTGCGCTCGTTGTCGATCGCGGCACCGTAATGCAGGCCGACCAGCGCCACGACCCAGACCACCAGCGTGTGCGAGAACGCGGCCGATACGCCGAGCAGCACCGCCTGCGCCACGGTGCCGCGGATGGCGATGATGAATGCCGCCATCATCGTCTTCGAATGGCCCGGCTCCAGCCCGTGCAGCGCGCCGAGCAGCAGCGCGCTCGGAATGAACAGCCAGAGGTTGGTCGAACCCTGTTGCAGCAGCTCTGAAAACGAGGTCATGGCAGCGGGACGCGGTCGGTCCGTCGGACAAGTCGGGCGCGATGATGCACCGCGCCGCGTCCGGCGTCAGCCTTGGCCATCGACTGGCATCGCTGGCGGGTTCGGCACAGGTGGCGCTACCGGTTGTTGCGCTGCCTTGAACGCCCGCATGTCGCGCAGCAGCTGCGGCGTGCGCAGCGAGGCGTGCGGCACCAGCGGTTCCAGCGCCGTGCGCAGCAGGCGGCGGGCGTCGTCGAGCGTGGCGCGATCAGCCAGCGTCTCGTCGCGCAGCGCGATCAGGCTGCGCCCGGCCATGGCACCCCGCGCACCTTGCGCGCGCAGTTCGAAGCCGCGCTCCGGCGTGTAGCGGTAGTGGGCATCGGCGTCGAGCGGCTCGTCCAGCGGCAATCCGTAGCCCAGCTGTTCCAGCGCCCGCTTCTCGAAGATCCGCAGCGCCGCTTCCGCCGCCGGCGCCGAACCGGTCAGGCCGTGCAGCGCGTGGCCGTAGTCGGCATGCAGCGCCGGATGCGGGTCATGCCGGCCGAGCAGTTTCAGCAGCAGCTCGTTCAGGTACCAGCCGTAAAACAGGCGCTCGCCGCCGAGCACGATCTCCGGTCCGCCGGCTTCCACTGCCGTGACGGTGCCGAGATCGCCCTTTTCCAGCCATGACAGCAGCAGCGGCCGGAACATCGCGATCACGCCGCGCTGCTTCGCCTTCGCCCCGCGCATGCCACGCGCCACGAGGCCGACCCGGCCGTGCGCCGGCGTCAGCACTTCCAGCAGTTCGCTGGTCTCGCGATACGGTTTCTGCAACAGCAGCCAGGCCGGTTGCAGCTCGATGCGGTCGCGGGACATGGCCAATCAGGTCATGCGCGCGGGCGATCAGCCCTCGTAGCCGAAGCGCGTCAGCGCCTTCGGATCGTCGGTCCAGCCTTCCTTCACGCGCACCCACAGCTTCAGGAAGACCTTGCCACCGGTCATGCTTTCCAGCTCTCGGCGCGTGGTGGTGCCGATGCGCTTCAACATCGAGCCATCCTCGCCGATGACGATCTTCTTCTGGCCTTCGCGCTCGACCCAGATCACCGCACTCGCCTTCAGCAGGTTGCCTTCCTTTTCCAGCGCCTCGGTTTCCACCGTCAGCGCGTACGGCAGTTCCTGCGCCAGCGAACGCATCAGCTTCTCCCGCACCAGCTCGGAAATGGTGAAGCCGAGGTCATGGCTCACCACCTGGCCTTCCGGATACAGCGGCGGGCCTTCCGGCATGCGGTCCATCAGCTGCTTCGCGAGGACGTTGACGTTGGCGCCCTTCAGCGCCGACAGCGGCATGACGAAGGCCCATTCACGAAGCGGTGCCAGCTTTTCCATGATCGGCAGCAGCGCATGCTTGTCGCTGAACTTGTCGACCTTGTTCAGCACCAGTCCGACCGGCGCGGTGACCGTCTTCAGCCGTTCGAGCACAGCCTGATCCTCGTCGGTCCAGCGGCCGGCCTCGACCACGAACAGCGCGACGTCGACATCGTGCAGGCTGTTGCTCGCGGCGTCGTTCATGAACTTGTTCAGCGCTTTCGGCGACGCGCGGTGCATGCCCGGCGTGTCGACGAACACGATCTGGCCGCCCTCGCCATGCAGCACGCCCTGAATCCGGTGCCGCGTGGTCTGCGGCTTCGGTGCCGTGATCGACACCTTCTGGCCGACCAAGGCATTGAGCAGGCTGGATTTTCCAACGTTCGGACGGCCGACGATGGCCACGATTCCACTACGCATCTTTGTTCACCTTCGAGGTAATCGCCGCCAGCATCGCGCTGGCAGCCTGTTGTTCGGCGATTCGCCGAGAATGCGCTTCCGCTTCGACGCTGTCGCCGGTATCCGGCAATCGGCAAAGCACGGCGAAATGCCGGCGATGCGCCGGGCCTTCTTCGCGCAGCACGGTGTATTCCGGCAGCGGGCGGGCATCGGCCTGCAGGATTTCCTGCAGGCGGGTTTTCGGGTCCTTCAGCGAGCCGGCGTCCGGCAATTCGGCCAGCTCCGGCGCGAGCAGGCGCAGGCACAAGGCGCGGGCGGGTTCGATGCCGCCATCGAGGAATACCGCGCCGACGACAGCTTCCAGCGCATCGGCCAGGATCGAATCGCGCCGGAAGCCGCCGCTCTTCAGTTCACCCGAGCCCAGGCGCACGGCATCGGCCAGCGGCAAGCGGCGGGCCGCGGCGGCCAGCGTTTCCTCGCGCACGAGGCTTGCCCGCAGGCGCGACAGATCGCCTTCCGGCGCCTTCGGCCGCAGCCGGTAGACCTCGGCCGCGATCGCGAAATTCAACAGCGAATCGCCGAGGTACTCGAGCCGCTCGTTGTTGTCGTGGCTGTAGCTGCGATGGGTCAGCGCGCGCAGCAGCAGCGCCGGATCGCTGAAACGGTAGTCAAGCGCCTTGATCAGCCGTGCGCGGCTGGCCTCGCCTATCTCGTCCGCGCTCAACCCGGGGGAACCCCGCGCAACGGGATATCGGCCTTGAACCGGGCGATCACGGTGATGTTGCCGAACAGCGGCACTTCGGCGTCGTAGTCATAGCTCAGGAACAGGCCGCCGGCGGTCCGGACAACCTTGATGTCCTTCGGCTGGACCTGCGTCAGATAATCGATGTCCCAGCGCTTCTGCAGCGCCGAGCGGATCGCGGCGACATCGACGCTTTCGCCGACGGCACCGTGCTGGCTGGCGATGTCGCGCACGGCGCTGTTGACCTGGAACTCGTTCAGATACAGCGGCCCGACCTTGATCACGCACAGCGCGATGAAGCCGATCGTTCCGAACAGGAACAGCCCGCTCCACAGCCCGATGCCGCGTTGTGCCTTGCGCATGTTCATGATTCGACCTCCGGTTGACTGCAAGCCGTCCGGCGACGTTCCACGCCCTGCTTCAACGAATGACCGTGCCGATGCGGGACAGCACCGGCCGCAGCTTCGCGTGATCCCAGCTCATCCAGATCAGCACCGCGCGTCCTTTCAGGTTCGCTTCCGGCACCGTGCCCCAGCAGCGGCTGTCATTCGAGCCATCGCGGTTGTCGCCCATCATGAAATAGTGACCCGCCGGCACGGTGTATTCGAAGTTGTCGCCGTCCGGCTGCACGAACGGGCAGCTGTACGGATCCATCCGGCGTTCCGGCTTCATCAGAATGTCGTGCTCGACGCCGCCGAAGTTCTCGTGCACGCGGACGTCGTTGTAGCCGGCGTCGTCCTGGGTCGTGGCCGGCGTCTGCGTGGCGACGATGCCGTTGACGGTCAACGTCTTGCCGGAATACTGGATCTTGTCGCCCGGCACGCCGATCACGCGCTTGATGAAGTCGTTGCCGCGATTCGAGTCGGCCGGATCGGTGTTCGGGTAGATGAACACCACGACGTCACCGCGCGTCGGCGCGCCGATCTCGACCAGCTTGCAGCTGCCGACCGGGCAGCGCAGCCCGTACGAATACTTGTTGACGAGGATGAAGTCGCCGACGTGCAAGGTCGGGATCATCGAGCCGGACGGAATCCGGAACGGCTCGTACAGGAACGAGCGCACGACGAACACCGCCGCGATCACCGGGAACAGGCCACCGAAGAACTCGACGAAGGCGCCCGGCTTCGCTTCGACCATGCTGCCGGCCGCCGCCGCCGCCATGCGCTTCGGCGACAGCACGAAGCGGTCGACTGCCCAGACGGCGCCGGTGAAAACGGTCAGCACCGTCAGGATCAGGTTGAAAATCACAGTGAAGCTCATGGCTAGGAGGCGCCCCGACGGGAAAGCGGTTGGATAGAACGGCCGTGCCGAACGTTGGAAGGGTGGATGACGCTCAGCTGCGACGGTCGACGCCAAGCACGGCGAGGAAGGCTTCCTGCGGGATTTCCACCGAGCCGACCTGCTTCATGCGCTTCTTGCCTTCCTTCTGCTTCTCCAGCAGCTTCTTCTTGCGGCTGATGTCGCCGCCGTAGCACTTCGCCAGCACGTTCTTGCGGATGGCCTTGACCGTCGAACGGGCGATGATCTTGGCGCCGATCGCCGCCTGAATCGCGACATCGAACATCTGGCGGTGGATCACGTCCTTCATCCGCTCGCACAGGTCGCGTCCTCGGCTCTCGGCATCATTGCGATGCACGATGGTGGCGAGCGCATCGACCTTGTCGCCATTGACCAGCACATCGAGCTTGACCAGCGGCGCGGTCTGGAAGCGGACGAATTCGTACTCGAACGAGGCGAAGCCGCGGCTGACCGACTTCAGGCGATCGAAGAAATCGAGCACCACCTCGGCCAGCGGCATCTCGACTTCGAGCTGCACCTGATTGCCGTGATAGCGCAGGTTCTTCTGCACGCCGCGCTTTTCCATGCACAGCTGCATCACCGCGCCGACGTAGGTCTGCGGCATCAGCAGGCGGCACAGGATGATCGGCTCGCGAATGTCGTTGTAGGCGCCGGAATCCGGCAGATCGCTCGGGTTGTCGATCTTCTTGACCTCGCCGCCCGGCGTCTCGATCTCGTAGACCACGCTCGGCGCGGTCGTGATCAGGTTCAGGTTGTACTCGCGCTCCAGCCGCTCCTGCACGATTTCCATGTGCAGCATGCCGAGGAAGCCGATGCGGAAACCGAAGCCGAGTGCCGACGAGTTTTCCGGCTCGAACTGCAGCGCCGAATCGTTCAGGCGCAGCTTCTGCAGCGATTCGCGGAAATCCTCGAAGTCATCGGCATCGACCGGGAACATGCCGGCGAACACGCGCGGCTGCACCTGACGGAAGCCCGGCAACTGTTCGACCGAGGCGCGCGTCGCTTCGGTCAGCGTGTCGCCGACCGGCGCGCCGAAGATGTCCTTGATGCCGGCCACGATGAAACCGACTTCGCCGGTTTCCAGCGACTCGCGCAGCACGCGCTTCGGCGAATGCACGCCGAGCATCGTCACTTCATAGTCCTTGCCGGTGGAGATCACGCGGATCTTCTGGCCTTTCTGGATGCGGCCGTTGACCACGCGCACCAGCGACACCACGCCCAGATACGGGTCGAACCATGAATCGACGATCAACGCCTGCAGCGGCGCATCGACCTTGCCTTTCGGGGCCGGCAGCCGCTGCACCAGCGCTTCGAGCACATCGATCACGCCGAGGCCGGTCTTGGCCGATATCTTCAGCGCATCGGTCGCCTCGATGCCGATGATGTCCTCGATCTCCTGGCAGACGCGCTCCGGCTCGGCGTTCTGCAGGTCGATCTTGTTCAGGATCGGCATCACTTCCAGCTTCTGTTCGAGTGCCGTGTAGCAGTTGGCGACCGACTGCGCCTCGACACCCTGCGAGGCATCGACGACCAGCAGGGCCCCCTCGCAGGCCGCGAGCGAACGGCTGACTTCGTACGAGAAATCGACGTGGCCGGGCGTGTCGATGAAGTTGAGCTGGTACACCAGCCCGTCTTTCGCCTTGTAGTTCAGCGACACGGCCTGAGCCTTGATCGTGATCCCCCGCTCGCGCTCGATCGGATTGTTATCAAGGACTTGCGCCTGCATCTCGCGCTCTTCCAGACCGCCGCAGATCTGGATGATGCGATCCGCGAGCGTCGATTTGCCGTGGTCGATGTGGGCAATGATCGAGAAGTTGCGGATCTGGGCCTGATCCGGAATCTGCCGAGTGAGCTGCGTCATGGAAGGGAGGGCTGGAATTTGACCCGCGATTATAGGCGGGCGGCCGCTGGCCCGCCTTGAAGCGGCCCGTTCAGTGACCGGCCGCGTGCTGCCGGTCGCCGTTGCCCCTCGCTAGACTAGTGCTGGACGCGCGGGCTGCCCTACTGCCCGGTCACCCGCCAAACCCGGTTGCCAACGTCATCGGCCACCAGCAAGCCGCCGCGCCCGTCGATCGCGACACCCACCGGCCGCCCCTGCGCCCGGCCGTCGCGGTCGACGAAGCCGGTCAGCACGTCCACTGGCTCGCCCACCGGCTTCCCGCTCGCGAAACGCACGAAGATCACCTTGTAACCGCTCAGCGGCCGACGATTCCACGAGCCGTGCTGGCCGATGAAGACGCCGCCGGAATACGGCGCCGGCAGCTTCGATCCCACATCGAACGCGAGCCCCAGCGAGGCCGTGTGCGGCCCCAGCGCGTAGTCCGGCACGCGCGCCGTCGCCACCAGATCCGGCCGCGCCTCGGGCGTGCGGACATCGACATGCTGGCCGTAATAGCTGTAAGGCCAGCCGTAGAACGCCCCGTCGACCACCTCCGTCATGTAATCGGGCACCAGATCGCTGCCGATCTCGTCGCGCTCGTTGACCGCCGTCCACAGTGCCCCGGTCTGCGGCTCCCAGCCCATGCCGTTCGGATTGCGCAGGCCGGTGGCGAACGGGCGGGATTTCCCGGTCGCCGGGTCGATCTCGATGATCGCCGCGCGTCCCGCTTCGGCGGCGATGCCGTTTTCAGCCACGTTGCTGTTCGAGCCCACGGTCACGAACAGCCGCTGGCCATCACGGCTGGCGATGACGTTCTTGGTCCAGTGATGGTTGATCGTGCCGCCCGGCAGATCGGCCACCTTCACGCCCGGTGCCGTCAGATGGGTGTCGCCGTTCAGATAGTCATAGCGCAGCAGCGCATCGGTATTCGCGACGTACAGCGCGCTGCCGACCAGGGCCATGCCAAACGGTGAATGCAGGCCGGACGCGGCGCCGTCGATGAACGCCGTCTTGACGTCGGCAACGCCATCGCCGTCGGTGTCGCGCAACAGGGTGATGCGATTGGCGCTCGGCGTGCCCGCGCCCGCCCGCTTCTGCGCGAGCCCGGCCACCCAGCCCCGCAGACCGCGGGCATCGTCCGGACGATCCGGCCCGTTGCTCTCCGCCACCAGCACATCGCCGTTCGGCAGCACCGCCAGCCAGCGCGGATGATCCAGGCCGCTGGCAAACGCCACTACCTTCAGGCCAGCCGCCGCGACTGGCTTGGCATCGTCCTTCCAGATCTGCGCCGGTGCGATGTTCAGCGTCGGCAGCAGCGTGTCCTTCGGCACCGGCAGCACCGGTTTCGGCCCGGTGCCGTTCGCCACCGTCAGCGAGGCCTGCTCGCAACCGGCGAGCAGCACGCCAGCCATCGCGGTCAACACCGACAGAATCTTGATTTCATTGCGCATCCCGACCTCCTGTGCGCCACCCACGGCGCGACAGGCAAAGCCCGAAGTCGGCGCAGCAACGATATGAGGCTAGGAGTGCGCGATGGCCGTTACGTTCGGTCGGGGTTACGAACGGTTCGGTTGCCGACACACGCGACCTTCACGTTCGCAGGGCAGCGGGCGATCGTGACGTCAACCGGGACGACCGGAGAAGACTGGCTGAACAATCATCACGAACCTGCTTCACGGCGTCTCGCCCACTGTGGCTCCGCGATCAGGGCGAGACCGAAAACAGCCCATGTCCTTGTTGGGAGTTCGTCAGCAGCTTGTGTGTCATCGCCGAGATGCATTGAATTGCCAAGCGATCACATTGATTCCAATTCAACTCGAGCCTGGCTCCTTTAATTTGAATTCGAGCCTGGCCTCTTTAATTCCGCGATGAGCGGCGACCAGCGACACCATCGGCGTCTTCAGCCGCACCTGCCTGCGGGAAGCGTTCGCCCGCATGAAGGCGGCGCTCGACATCGACGTGCTGTCGACCGAACCGAAGTTCCTCGGCAGGCCGGAAGCGGTCAACGCAGTGCCCGACGAGCCGCCGCCGCCCTGGCGTGTCCTTCAGGCTGATGCGCCGACACGCGGCTCGCGATTCGAAGGGAGCATTCCGTCGCTGCCGTGCACCGTAGCCAAGCGTTGCCTGCGGACGGGCGATTGATATCCGTCAAAGCCGCATGGTGCTGTCACAGTCGATTAGTATAGCGTCCACGCGTTGTGTGCTGCCCGTCGATTGGTCGACTGCCCGATCGGCGTCCCGATCCAGCACCCTCGCTGACCTGCCAATCAGAGTGCCATCGCATGCCGCAACAAGGACGTGTTCTCGCCATCGTCGCGCTGTCGGGCTTCGCCATCGCGGCACCGTCGGCGCAGGCCGGCGCCTGGACGCAAAAGCCGGGTGGCGGCTATCAGAAGCTGGCGTTCAACTATTTCACGAGCGACGAATCGTTTGGCACGCCGGCGCCCGGCTTCGAGCAGTTCGACGACTTGAACCTCAACTACTACGGCGAATTCGGCGTACTGGAGGGCCTGACGCTGTTCACCTCGGCCGTCGGGAAATCGCTGGAAAGTCGCAGCGGCGGTGAAACCTTTTCCACGACAGGCATCGGCGATCTCGATCTGGGCCTGCGCTACAACCTGGTCAATGCCGACTACCAGCTTTCGACATCCCTGCTGTTCAAGGCGCCCTATTTCTACGGCGAGAACGATGAAGTGCCGCTCGGCAATGGTCAGGAAGACTTCGAAAGCCGCCTGCTGTTCGGCAAGGGCTTCGGGCCCTGGGGTTACATCGGGATCGAGCTGGGCTATCGCTTCCGGCTCGGCGCGCCGGCT
>NZ_JAKFUM010000015.1 GCF_021732705.1 Nevskia sp.
CGAGCGTGCTGCCGCGGCTCATGTCGCCGCCGGGTGCGGCGATGTCGACGCCGGTGCCGTAGTTCGAGTACGGCGCGCGACTGCCGCCATCGCCGATCGACGCCACCGAGATCACGCCGCTGCAGCTGGCCGGCGAGAAGTTCGCGGCATCGCTGTTCGAGTTGCCGGCCGCGACCACGACCGTGGTGTTGCGGCTGCGCGCGCTGTTGATCGCGTTCTGCAGCTCCGGCGAGGCCGAGCACGGATAACCGCCGCCGAGGCTCATGTTCAGCACCCGTGCCGGCTGCGGATTGGCCGGCACATTGGCCACGGTGCCGCCGGAGGCCCAGATGATCGCGTCGGCGATGTCCGAGGTCATGCCGCCGCAGCGGCCGAGCACACGGGCGATCACCAGCTTGGCGCCGAACGCGGCACCGGTGACGCCGAGCGCGTTGTTGCCGAGCGCGGCGATGGTGCCGGCGACGTGCGTGCCGTGCCAGCTGCTGTTCGAGCTGCCGGCGTTGCCGCAGGAGCCGGAGACGCGGAAATCGCCCGGATCGCTGGCATCGGCATCGCGGCCGTTGCCGTCGTTGGCGCTGGTGGCATCGCTGATGAAGTCGTACTGCGCGACGACCTGACCGGCAAGGTCGGCATGCGGCCGGTAGCCGGTGTCGATGATGCCGACGACCGCGCCGCTGCCGGTGCTGCGGTCCCATGCGGTGAACGCGTTGATGCCGGCGATGCCGTAGCTCTGCGCCGGCCCGGCCAGGCCCCAGAGATTCGGCAACTGGGGATCGTTCGGCGTCAGCACCGGCTGGAACACGCGATCCGGTTCGATGCGCAGCAGGCCGGGCGGGGCGTTGCGGCGAATCTGCGCGGCCAGCTCCTCGAGCGCGGTGTCGTCGAGATCGCCACCGGCGTCGACCAGCAGCGCACCGCTGCCGAGCGTGCGCAACAGGCTCAGCGGACGCGCGGTGAGTGCGGCAAGCGCACTGACGCGGCTGCGGGCATCGGGTGCTGGCACCGAACCTGCACGAAGGCTGGCAACGGAAGCGCTGGCATCGTCCTCGAAACGGACGATCAGTTGCGACGGTCGCGCGGCGCCGCGTTTCAGCACGCCGTATGACGGCGAGCCGTCAAGGCCTGATGCGGCCAGCGCGAATGGCGACGGAAATGTGACGCTGGCGGCAGCCACGAGGGCCGACGACAGCAGTCCGAGACGATGGCCAGGAAGTTTCATCGCGCGAGTCCGGAATCAGGGTGATCCCTTGATATCGGCCGCGCCGTGCGTGGCTTGATCGCAGGCGCGACCGCCTGCGGGGGTTCGCGCTACCGCCGGTCGCAATGAACAATCTGGACCACGGCAACGGCACCGGGCACCGAGCCGGCGCACGTGCGAGCGGCACGCAAAACCGCGCTGACATCATGTGTCAGCCCGAAGACATCATCGTGATACCGGCGGCGCGCAGGCTGTCTCCATCGACCGGATACGCCGATCGAGCCTGCCTCGGAGTACTGCCATGACCACGATCCCATCCTTCGTCCGTACCCGTCTGTTCCCTGCCGTGGCACTCGGCGTCGCCGTGCTGTCGACGTCTGCCAATGCCTGCGTGGGTTGCGGCGGCATCAAGCTCAATGGCCCGATCCTGAACGGTCCGATCTTTCAGGGCCCGATCCTTCAGGGCCCGATCCTGCAGGGTCCCGTCATCCAAGGTCCCATCGTCCAGGGCCCCCTGCTGCAGGGGCCGATACTGCAGGGGGCGGCCGCACATGGCACCCAGACGGGCCGGGTCGTGTCGGTGACCCTGCCGAACGGCCTCACGGTGCCGGTGCGCTGAGACCTCGCGGCTTTCGCGCCGTGTCGTGCGGGCAGCGTTGCAGTGCGCGTGGCGCCGGCCGTCTCCGGCTGTGTCGTCGAACCTGACCGTGGAGCGCCCGCGATGAACGCGACCCGGATGGTGGCGGGGCTCGGCCTCGCGATGGGCCTGACGATGCTGGGTGCCTGCCGCGATCAGCGCACGCCGGCGTCGGCTGCGTCAGCGGCGGATCGGTCGAACCTGGTGGTCGAAGGCAGCGGCTTCGCCCTGACGCTGCCGGAGGGTCGCGTGCTGCGCGGCAACGAACTGGCGGGCGCCACGCTCGAACTGGCGCTGGCAGACGGGCAGGTGGCGCCGGTGCGGCTGGCATCGATCACGCCGGACCCGGATCACCCGGACATCCTGCGCCACGATTTCCAGTCCCCGGACGACCATGGCGGCTGGCGGCCGACCTGCACGCCGAATGCCTACGGCGAGCGCTGGGGCTTTCCGGTATCGCTGCCGGAAGGCCATCCCGGCCGTGAAGGGCGGATCACGATCAGCTGCGCGTCCGGAGCCGTGGTCAAGTGCGCGCGCTTCGGCTACCCGCCGTGGCGGCGCGGACCGAACGGCGAAGACCTGCTGCCGCTGCACGCGGCCTGCATGCGCATGGTCCGCGCCGACTACTGCGGCGATGGCACGCCGTGGACCAAGGAAGGCACGGTGATCGACAACTACGACGATCTCGGCATCCAGACCCGCGGCCTGCGCGACGACCCCCGGCACACCTTCGAAGCCGGCTGGACGGCTGCGGGCGCGGTCTGCGTGGCGCACACGCGATGGTCGGACCTCACGACCACCGCGCAGCTCGAGGCGCGCTGTCCGCGGCTGGCGGCCGTGCCGCTGTGCACGGAAGACACGGCCCGCGCGCTCGGCGCGCGGATGTTCAACCACTCGCGCGAATTGCCGTCGCCGTAGCCGTGCGCGGACTCAGCCCTTCTGCAGCGCGTAGGCCTTGACCACGTCGTGCAGGAAGCGGCGGCCGTCCAGCAGCGACTTCACCCGGATGCGCTCGTCGAGCCCGTGGGCGTGGCTGCCTTCGGCGTCGTGGAACATGCCGGACAGGCCGTAGCTCGGAATGCCGGCGGCGTTCAGGAAGCGGCTGTCGGTGGCGCCGGTCGACATCGTCGGCACCAGCACCGCCTCGGGCCAGATCGAGGCCCCGATGCTGCGCACCGGATCGAGAATCGCCGCAGACAGCGGCGGGGGCGGGCCGACCACGGCCTTCTCGCCCGCCGGAGTGACGGTGATGCCGGCATCGCCGAGCTGCTGCTCGATGGTCTTCCGCACCGCGTCGATCGGCGTGCCCGGCAGGATGCGGCAGTTGATGTTGGCGCGGGCGCGCTGCGGCAGGGCGTTCAGGGCATGGCCGGCGTCGACCTTGGTCGCGACGCAGGTCGTGCGCAGCATGCTGTTCCAGCCCGGGTTCAGCTTCCACAGCGTGTCGCTCGCCGCCGGATCGGCCGGATTGGCCAGCACCGCCTTCATCGCCGCCGCCGCGTCGGCCGGCACCAGCTTCGACTGCGCTTCGAAATAGCCGCGCGTCGCGGCGTTGAATGCGGCCGGAAAGCGATAGCCGGAGAACCGGGTCAGCGCGGCACTCAGGCGGTAGATGGCGTTGTCCGGCACCGGGCGCGAGCTGTGACCGCCGGCGTTGGTGATCTCCAGCGTGAAGTCCTGATAGACCTTTTCGCCGGCCTGGATCTGCAGCACCGCCGGCTTGCCGCTGGCATCGAGCTCGCCGCCGGCGCCCTCGTTCAGCGCGAAGGCGGCCTTCAGCACCTCGGGCTTCGTGTCCAGCAGCCAGCGCACGCTGTTGAAGGTTTCCGCGGTCTCCTCGCCGCAGGTCAGCGCCAGCTTGAGGCCGCGGCGCGGCTTGAAGCCGCTGGTCTTGAAGCGGATCAGGCTGTCGGTGAACACCGCCGCCATCGCCTTGTCGTCGCTGGCGCCGCGGGCGTAGAAGAAGCCGTCTTCCTCGACCAGCGTGAACGGGTCGCGCTGCCAGTCCTCGCGCCGGGCTTCGACCACATCGATATGCGCTAGCAGCAGGATCGGCAACGCGGCCTTGTCGCTGCCGGGGAGCGTGGCGATCAGCGCGCCATCCTTCGGCCGCTCCGGTGGGGCGATGATCTGCAGGTCGGCTTCGGCAAAGCCGGCCGCCTTCAGGCGCGCGGCCATCGCTTCCGCGGCGCGGGTGCAGCTGCCGTTCGACAGGGTCGTGTCGATCTCCACCAGTTCCCGGTACAGGCCGCGGAAGGCGGTTTCGTCCGGCGTCGGGGTGGCGGCCAGCGCGGGCACGGCGAGCAGCAGCGGCGCGCAGTGCAGCGCGGCTTGACGAACGAGGCGAGTCATCGGAGCTTCCATCGGAACGGGCGGGAGAGGCGCGAGCGTAACGCGGGGCGGCCAGCGTCGGGCGAGCGGGCGACGCAGCCGGCGTGCCAGCGCCGGTCGCGACGGCATCGGGAACTTTGCCCATATGGCAGCCCGATTCGACTTGTCTATCTTTCCGATGTGGTCCCGAGCGGCGCGATGTTCCGTCCTGCATCGCGTCCGGTCAGTATCCGCGGCGAGCGGCGTCAGACCGCCGCCGAAAAACAAGAACCAACACGAGGAGACGTTCCGATGTCCACCACCCCGACGGGCCTGCGCCTGCGCCCGATCGTGCTCGCGATCCTGCCGATGCTCGGCGCCGGCCCGCTGCTCGCGCACGCCGCGCAGGACGACGAGGCCGGCAGCCTCGCGCCGCTGACGCAGCTGGCACCGGTCACCGTCATCGGCATCACGCCGCTGCCCGGGCTGGCGGTCGATCGCGACCGGATTCCCGGCAATGTGCAGTCGGCCACCGCGACGGACATCGCCGACAGCCATGCGATCGATCTGACCGAATACCTGAATCGCCGCCTCGGCAGCGTTTTCGTCAACGAGATCCAGAACAATCCGTTCCAGCCGGACGTGAACTACCGCGGCTACACCGCGTCGCCGCTGCTCGGCACGCAGCAGGGCCTGTCGGTCTATCTCGACGGCGTGCGCCTGAACCAGCCGTTCGGCGACGTCGTCAGCTGGGATCTGATCCCGAAATCGGCGATATCGGCGATCACGCTGGTTCCCGGCTCGAACCCGCTGTACGGCCTCAATTCGCTCGGCGGCGCGCTGTCGGTGCAGACCAAGAACGGCCTGCGCGATCCCGGCAGCTCGGTGCAGCTGCAGGGCGGCACCTTCGGCCGCGCCTCGCTGGAAGTGGAGGCCGGCGGCAGCGACAAGGCCAGCGGCCTGAACTGGTTCCTGACCGGCAACGTCTTCCACGATGACGGCTGGCGCGAAGAATCGCCGACCGACGTCGGCCAGCTCTTCGGCAAGGTCGGCTGGAAGCGGGACGACACCGACCTGTCGCTGACCGTCGCCTATGCCGATACCGATCTGAACGGCAACGGCCTGCAGGAGCAGCGCTTCCTGGCCCGCGACCGTGCCAGCGTCTACACCAAGCCGGACAACACCAAGAACCGTTCGTGGTTCGTCAACCAGGCGTTCAGCCAGGGCCTGAGCGAGGGGCTGAGCCTGACCGGCAACGCCTATTACCGGCACATCAGGACCAAGACCTTCAACGGCGACATCAACGACGATTCGTTCGATCAGGCGCTGTACCAGCCGAACGCCGCCGAGCGCGCCGCGCTCGCCGCCGCCGGCTTCACCGGCTTTCCGCTGGCCGGCGAGAACGCCGGCAATGCGCCATTCCCGTTCTGGCGCTGCATCGCCAATGCCCTGCTGCGCGACGAGCCGGCCGAGACATGCACCGGCGTCATCAACCAGACCGCGACCAGGCAAAGCAACTATGGCTTCGCGACGCAGCTCAATCTCGACGGCGCCGCGTTCGGCATTCGCCACCAGAGCGTCGCCGGCGTGGCGGTGGACCTGAGCCGCAGCCAGTTCGATCAGTCGTCCGAACTCGGCTACCTCAATCCGGATCGCTCGATCACCGGCGTCGGCGCGTTCGGCGACGGCGTGACCGGCGGCGATGTCGATGGCGAGCCGTACGACACCCGGGTCGATCTGGCGGGCCGCTCGAACACCTACAGCGCCTACCTGACCACCATCCTGACGCTGACCGAAGGGCTCGATCTGACAGCCTCGGGCCGCTACAACCACACCCGCATCCGCAACCGCGACGGCATCATTCCCGGCGGCGAGCCCGGCTCGCTCGATGGCAAGCAGAGCTTCAGCCGCTTCAATCCGGCCGTCGGCCTCACGTGGTCGCCGCTGCGCGCGCTGAACCTGTACGCCGGCTGGAATCAGGGCAGCCGTGCGCCGTCGTCGATCGAACTCGGTTGCGCCGACCCGGCCAATCCGTGCCGGCTGCCGAACTCGTTTGCCGGCGATCCGCCGCTGGATCAGGTGGTCACCACCACGATCGAGGCCGGCGTGCGCGGCTCGGTGCCGGGCCGCTACCAGTGGAACGCCGGCGTCTTCCGCTCCGACAACCGGGACGACTTGCTGTTCGTCGCCGACGATGCCGCCGGCTTCGGCTACTTCCGCAACTTCGGCAAGACCCGCCGCCAGGGCGTCGAAGCCGGTGCCAGCGGCCAGTTCTTCGATCGCCTGACGCTCGGCTTCAACTACACCTTCCTCGACGCCACCTACCGCAGCAGCGAAGTGCTCGATGGCTCGTCGAATTCGAGCAACGAAGCCGCCGAAGACGGCTTTCCGGGCGTCGAGGGCACGATCGAGGTCGGCCGCGGCGATCGCATCCCGCTGGTGCCGCGGCAGATCCTGAAGGTGTTCACCGATGTCGACCTGTTCCGCTGGTGGTCGATCGGCGCCGATGTCACCGCCGTCGGTGGCTCGCTTGCCCGCGGCAACGAGAACGGCGAGCACGAAGCGGACGGCGTCTACTACCTCGGCCCGGGCCGCAGCGCTGGTTATGCCGTGGTCAACCTGAACACCGAGTTCCGGCCGGCCGCGGGCATCAAGCTGTTCGTGCAGGTCAACAACCTGCTGGACCAGCGCTACAGCACCGCGGCACAGCTCGGTGCCACCGGTTTCAACGACGCCGGCAACCTCGAAGGTCGACCGTTCCCGGCCGATGCCAACGGCGATCGTCCGGTCCGCCATGCCACGTTCTACGCGCCGGGCGCGCCGCGCTACGTGATCGCCGGCGTGCGCTACTCGTTCGGCGGCAAGCGCTGAGTCACGCCCGCGGGTCGGCCGTCGTGGCCGGCCCGCGGAAGGGCTGGCGGTTCAGGGCCCGCCCGGCGTCCGCGCATCCGGCTGCACCGGTCGCGCTGCGCGTGCCGATGCGCGCTGACGGCGTTCAGGCGGCATCGGTCGACACCGGGACCGCCGCGCCCGTGGTGGCACCCGGTGCATCGCTGTTGCGCTGATACAGGTCGAGCAGCACTTCGGCGACGGTGCCGTTGCGGATCAGATCCGGGTTGACCAGTGGATACGGCGTGGCCGGCACGAAGCCCGGCAACACCTGCGTCAGGCGGGTGTCGCTCAGCGCCTCGAAACCCATCGACCACTGCGTGAACTTGCGGTGTTCGATCGGTGCCCGGCTGAGCAGGCGCAGGCGGGTATGGCGCGAGTCGCCAACGATGCGTGCATAGAGCGAATCGAGCGCTTCCCGTTCTCCTTCGAGGATCTGGAGGAAGCTGCCGTTGGCATACAGCAGCATGCCGGAAAGCCCGGCGTGGGCGTTGTGCCGGCGGGCCGCGATCAGCAGATCGGCCAGTTCGTCCTCGTTCATCGGGTGCACCGCCTGACTGGCGTAGATTAGTTGCGAAAGCATTGGCATCTCCTCGTCGTCTGTGCTGCCATCGCCGAACGGATCGCCGGCTCGGTCTCCGCGATGGCGCCGCCACGCCCTGCGTGAACAGCGTCATTCGCAGCGATTAGACGCCTGATTTGCGGCGCGGACGATGATTCCCGTTGTGTTCGATACCGTACAGAAGTGCGCGACACGCCCCGCTAGTCTCGTACGCCGCTTCCGCCAAACCAGTGCCCAGCCGGCGACGCAAGCCGATGCCATCGTGCGCGGATGGGCGTTGCCGTGCCGACCGGAATCCGAAGCCCCCGCCGATGCCAGTTCCCATGACGACTCCCCGCATCGACCCGCCGGTCTGGACTTCCGGCGAGCATGAAGCGGCCCTGCTGAAATCCGGTGCCCTGCAGCGCGCGATCCTGTCCAGCGCCACGTTCCCGATCATCGCGACCGACGAGCGCGGCATCATCCAGTTGTTCAACGTCGGTGCCGAGCGTCTGCTCGGCTATCCGGCCGGCGAAGTCATCAACCGGATCACGCCGAGCGAAATCCAGGATCCGGAAGAGGCCAAAGCTCGCGCGATCGCGTTGAGCGCCGAGTACGGCACCGAGATCGCGCCGGGCTTCGAGGCGCTGGCCTACAAGGCTTCGCGCGGCATCGAGGACATCCACGAGCTGACCTACATCGGCCGCGATGGCCTGCCGTTTCCGGCGCTGGTGTCGATCACTGCCCTGCGCGGCGAGGACGAGACGATCATCGGCTATCTGCTGATCGGCGCCGACAACACCGAACGCAAGCGCGCCGAAGCGGAACTGGTGGCCGCCCGCGTGCTGGCCGAGCGCGCCAGCCTGGCGAAATCGGAATTCCTGTCGAGCATGAGCCACGAGCTGCGCACGCCGCTCGGCGCCATCCTCGGCTTCGCGCAGTTGCTGGAATCCGGCCAGCCGCCACCGAGCGCGACACAGGGGCGCAGCATCGACCAGATCCTGAAGGCCGGCTGGTATCTGCTGAAGCTGATCAACGAAGTGCTGGATCTGGCCGTGGTCGAATCCGGCACGGTGACCTTGAACCTGGAGCCGGTGTCGCTGTTCGAGGTGCTGTACGAATGCCATGCCATCGTCGAGCAGCATGCGCGCAAGCGTGCCGTGCGCGTGTTCTACCCGAAGTTCGACAAGGCGCATCTGGTCCGCGCCGACCACACGCGCCTGAAGCAGGTGCTGATCAACCTGCTGTCGAACGCGATCAAGTACAACCGCCACGGCGGCACGGTGACCGTGACCTGCTGCGTCGTCGACGATCGGCTGATCCGCATCGGCGTGCAGGACACCGGCGAAGGCCTGAGCCCGTCGAAGCGCGATCAGCTGTTCCAGCCGTTCAACCGGCTGGGCCAGGAAAGCGGCAGCGAGGAGGGCACCGGCATCGGCCTGGTGCTGTGCAGGCGACTGGTCGAGCTGATGGGCGGCGCCATCACCGTGCACAGCGAAGTCGGCGTCGGCAGCTGCTTCTCGATCGATCTCGCGCTGGAACCGGATGCGCTGCCCGATCCGGCCACGGCGTCGACGATTGTCGCGCAGCGGCAGGCACCGCCGGTCTCCCCGGCGTCCGACCGCTTCATCGAAACCCGGCGCTGCACCCTGCTGTACATCGAAGACATCGCCGCCGATGTCCTGCTGGTGCACGAGCTGGTGGCGCGCCGATCCGACGTCGGCCTGATCACCGCCACCGACAGCACCTGCGGCATCGAGATCGCCCGTACGTATCGTCCGGACCTGATCCTGATGAACATCGACCGGCTCGCCGCCAGCGGCCTGCGCTCGCTGCGGGCGCTGGCGGACGATCCGATCACGGCCCGAGTTCCGGTGATCGCGCTGACCACGCAGAGCATTCCGGCGGCGATCGAGAAAGGGCTGCAAGCCGGCTTCTTCCGCTTTCTGGCCAAGCCGATCCGGATCGACGCCTTCATGGACGCACTCGATGCCGGCATCCAGCGCAACGCCCTGCGTCTCCACCCGACGTTGCCCGTCATGGACAGCCCATGATCACCGAAGCCGAGTTGCTGCAGTCCAACATCCTGATCGTCGACGATCAGAAGTCGAACATCGACCTGCTGCAGGAATTGCTCGGCCAGTCCGGGTTCACGCGCGTGACCGCCACCAGCCGCCCGTCCGATGTCTGCGAACTGCACCGGCGCATCGGCTACGACCTGATCCTGCTCGATCTGCAGATGCCGGACATGGACGGCTTCCAGGTGATGGCGGCCCTGAAGGCCAGCCTCGGCGACGATTACCTGCCGGTGGTCGTGCTCACCGCGCAGCCCGGGCACAAGCTGCGGGCCCTGATGAGCGGCGCGAAGGATTTCATCAGCAAGCCGTTCGATCTGGCGGAAGTCCGAACGCGCATCCGCAACATGCTGGAGGTGCGGCTGCTGTACCGGAAGCTGGAGGCGCACAACGCGACGCTGGAACTGCTGGTGGCCGAGCGCACCGCGGAGCTGCGCGAAAGCGAGGCGCGCTACCGCAGCCTGACCGAGCTGGCCTCCGACTGGTACTGGGAGCAGGACGCGGCGGGCCGCTTCACCAAGGTGTCCGGCCCGGTGCTGGAAATGCTCGGCATCCGGGTTGCGGCACTGGTCGACGCGGACACGCCGCCCGGCGCGTCACCGATGCAGCCAGCCGATGGGGTGGCCGGTGTCGATGCCGGCGCGGGCTGGAACGAGACCGAGCGCTCGGAGCTGCGCGAAAAGATCGACGCCCGCGAGCCGTTCATCGATTTCGTCTACAGCCGGCACGACGCCAGCGGCGCGCTGCGCAAATACCAGGTCAGCGGTGAGCCGATGTTCAACCGGGCCTGCCAGTTCATCGGCTACCGGGGCATTGGCGTCGAACTCACCAGCCACCGCTAGCCCCCGCCGACTCGTGCGCGACCTCCATCAACCCCGCGATCCGGCGCGGCACAACGGCCTGCTGGCCCTGCTGCCTGCGCAGGATTGCTCGCGCCTCGCGCCGCATCTGGAATGGCTGCCGATGCGGCTGGGCGAAACCGTTCATGAACCCGGCCGCGAACTGCGCTACGGCTATTTCCCGACGACGGCGATCGTCTCGCTGGTCTACATCCTCGCGTCCGGCGCATCGGCCGAGCAGGCCAGCATCGGCAACGAGGGACTGGTCGGCATGCCGCTGCTGCTGGGCGGCAACACCACCGTCAGCACGTCGGTGGTGCAGACCGCCGGACACGCCTACCGCGTGCCGGGCCGCGTGCTGAAGGAGATGTTCGTCGAGTCGCCGGAGTTCCAGCGACTGCTTCTGCGCTACACCCAGGTGCTGGTCACGCAGGTGGCCCAGACGGCGGTCTGCAACCGCGGCCACAGCATCGAGCAGCAGTTGTGCCGGTGGCTGCTGGCGATGCTCGATCGCGGCGTCACCGGCGAACTGGTGGTGACGCAGGAACTGGTCGCCAACGCCCTTGGCGTGCGCCGCGAAGGCGTGACCGAAGCCGCCGGCCGACTGCAGCGCGCCGGCATCATCAGCTATCGCCGCGGCCACATCTCGGTGCAGGACCGCGCACGGCTCGAAACCGGCAGCTGCGAGTGCTACGGCGTGGTCAAGGACGAGGTCAAGCGCCTGCTGGCGGGCTACCGCGCACGCTGAGGCGCGACCGCCGCTTACCAGTACGACTCGCGATCCGGCGTCGACGCGATCTTGTGGATGCTCAGGTCGGCGCCGTTGAATTCCTCTTCCGGCGTCAGGCGCAGCCCCATCGCCGCCTTCAATCCGCCGTAGACGATGAAGCCGCCGGCCAGCGCGATGACGATGCCGAGCGCGGTGCCGACCAACTGCGCGCCGAGGCTGACGCCGCCGAGCCCGCCCAGCGCCGTGCCACCGAAGAGGCCGGCAGCAACGCCGCCCCAGGCGCCGCACAGCCCATGCAGCGGCCAGACGCCGAGCACGTCATCGATCTTCCAGCGGTTCTGGGTCAAGGTGAACAGGTAGACGAACAGGCCGCCAGCGACCGCCCCCGTGGCCAGCGCGCCGAGCGGATGCATCACGTCCGAACCCGCGCAGACCGCGACCAGCCCGGCGAGCGGCCCGTTGTGGACGAAGCCCGGATCGTTGCGGCCCATGACCAGCGCGACGAGCGTGCCGCCGACCATCGCCATCAGCGAGTTCATCGCGACGAGGCCGCTGATCTTGTCCAGGGTCTGCGCACTCATCACGTTGAAGCCGAACCAGCCGACGATCAGGATCCAGGCCCCGAGCGCCAGGAACGGAATGCTCGAAGGCGGATGCGCGGAAATCTCGCCGGAATTGCCGTAGCGGCCCCGCCGCGCGCCGAGCACCAGCACCGCTGCCAGCGCGATCCAGCCGCCGACCGCATGCACCACGACCGAGCCGGCGAAGTCATGGAAGTTGGCGCCGAACGTCGCCAGCAGCCAGTCCTGCACGCCGAAGCCGCCGTTCCACGCGATGCGCTCGAACAGCGGATAGACCAGCGCGACGATCAGGAAAGTGCCGGCCAGCTGCGGGTAGAAGCGCGTGCGCTCGGCAATGCCGCCGGAAATGATCGCCGGCACCGCAGCCGCGAACGTCAGCAGGAAGAAGAACTTGGTCAGCCCGAAGCCGCTGTTCGCCGCCAGCTCCGCGGCCGGCACGAAGAAGGTTTCGCCGTAGGCAATCAGGTAGCCGATGACGAAGTAGGCGAGCGTCGACACACCGAAATCGCACAGGATCTTGACCAGCGCATTGACCTGATTCTTGCGCCGCACGGTGCCCAGTTCGAGGAACGCGAAGCCGGCATGCATGGCGAGGATCATGATCGCGCCAAGCAGAATGAACAGGACGTCTGCGGGCGTCTTGATGTCGTGCACTGAAATGGTCTCTTGAGTGGACTGGAGCGGCCATCCCTGTGCACGCGGCGCGCATTATCGCCAAAACCGCGCTGAATGCGGCATGTCCCGCGCCACCGCGGTGCAGACGACGCGTTGGATGCCGCAGGTCATGCGCCGAAACGAGGCGTTCGCGTCGGATTTCGGCGGCACGTCGGCCGGACATCGGCGCCGCTGGGACAGGCATTCGATCCGCGGGTTCCAGTGCCCGGTGGTCTGCGGGCCCTGCCATCGCGGCGCGAGATCGCGATCACGCCGCGCCGCCGACGCCGTCGATGCGACTCGACGACAGGCCAGCCGGATCGGGCACCATCCGGCGCAGCACCGGTCGCCGTCATCGCTTGCACGAGCCGCCCGATTGCCGCCCGATTGACGGCCGAACCGACCGCCGCCGAACATTCCGTCATGGCCCGCACAATCGATCGATCCCGCCGCTCGCCGACGCCGGAACGCCCGGTTGCCCCGCCAGCCCCACCGCTGTTCTACCGCGACGGCCGCAAGCTCGATGACGCCGAGCGCGGCATCGCACCACCCGAAGACGCACCGCAAGACCTGTTGCGGCTGCTGAAAGACCAAGATGCCCGTCAGGCTGCCGCCAAGGCTCCGTCGGAACGCAAGGGCGCATCCGATCAGGTGTTCGACATCATCCTGCTGATCAGCGACCTGTTCGTCGGCCTCAGCCAGTGGCTGACCTGGCGGCGGCTGACCTGGCGGCGGCTGATCGGCGCGATCGTGCTGGTGGCGCTGGTGAAGGGCTGTCTGGACACTGCTGCCGCCGCCACACGCCTGCATTGACTCGAAGGCGCCCGCCGCGTCGCGGCCGACGGTAACGCTCGACCGGCAGGAAGCCTGACCGCGTCGCGTCGAAATCCGCGTTCGCCATTCGTCGTCATCATGACCACACGACCATCGGCTGGCCTGCGGGCCGCCACGCGACCGGAGATTCCGCGATGCAGTACTGGATTGCCATCCACCATCCGCTCGACTTCGATCCGCCCGTCGCGGACGACGCGACGATGCGCGACATTGATGCGCTGAACGACGAGATGGTCGCGGCCGGCGTGCGCCTGTTTGCAGGCGGGCTGCGGCCGCCGGCGGCGGCACGATCGATCCGAGCCGGTGACGACGGGCAGGCGCGGGTCAGCGATGGTCCGTATCTGCGGACGCAGGAATACGTCGGCGGCTTCTGGATTCTCGACGTCGCCGACCTCGACGCCGCGCTGGCGTGGGGACGGAAAGCGGCGTTGGCCTGTCGGACGCCGGTGGAGGTCAGGCCGTTCTTCTGATGGCGCCGTCGGGCGGTCTCGCTGCCGTTGGCCGGGCGAGCGGGATCAGTGGCCGCCCTGATCCTTCCACGCCGGCGGCGCGGGCGGGTACAGCCCGGTGCGCTCGACGACCGGCTCGCTGTCATCGAACTGTTCGCAGCGATCGCTGTTGAAGTTCAGCGTACCGAACACGGCAACGCAGGCCGTCACGTCCTGCGGCTTGATGCGCATGTGCTTCGCCAGCCACGTGCATTGCGCGGTGGTGCCGACGAGGTAGCTGCCGATGGCCTGCACCGCGCCGGCCGGTGCGGTCTGCTTGGTGTCCGTCAGCGCGTGATGAAGCTGCACGGCGTCGGTGCTGATCAGGTGCGACAGCTCATGGCTCATCGTGTTGATCGCGCAGGAGCGCGTCACCGCATTGCCCGACAGCCAGCGCTTCAGGTGCGCACGGCCGAGGCTCACCGATGTCGACGAGTCGCCGTCTCCAAACGGATCGCCGGTCCAGCCAGCGGTGGCGGTCGCGTCGTAGGTGCCGCCGACCAGCGCGAGCGGGCTCGGCACGTCGCGCAGCCCGGCGCGCTTCAGCGTGACGATGTTGGCGAGGTCGTCGCGCGAGCCCAAGTCACCGGCCCTGAGGTAGATGCGCTGGATGGACGAGGGCAGCGCGCGCAGGTTCTGTTCGAAGGCCGGCGATTTCAGGATCTCGGTGGCTTCGGCAATCCAGGCCTCGACCGCCGCTTCCTCCCGTCCCGGGCTGGTCGCGCCGAGATGAACCCAGGGGTCGACAGCCCAGGCCGCGGGCGTGAGCAGCACGATCGCGATCCACGTCGCGGTCCACGTCGCGACAGTGCCGACGGCGGTGGCGCGCCGGGTCCTCCAAGCGGCGACAGGCATTCGAGTTCTCCAAAGCCGGATGCCGACAGTCTTGCGAATGCCGGGCATGGCCGGAACGTCGTCAATCCGTCCCAGTCCGGAATGCCGGCACAGGCCGCACTCGCCCGGCTTCAGGCCAGCAGCTGCAGGCTCGCCAGCCGCGAATACAGGCCGCCGCTCTGCATCAGGGTGGCCGGCGTGCCGATCTCGACGATGCGGCCGGCGTCCATCACCACGATGCGATCGGCACGCTGAACCGTGGCCAGACGATGCGCGATGATCAAGGTCGTGCGGTTCTGCATCGCCGCTTCGAGCCCGCGCTGCACGTGCTGCTCGCTTTCGGCGTCCAGCGCGCTCGTGGCTTCGTCGAGCAGCAGCAGCGGCGGGTTCTTGAGGATGGCGCGGGCAATCGCGATGCGCTGGCGCTGGCCGCCGGACAGGCGCACGCCGCGCTCGCCGAGGAAGGTCCGGTAGCCATCCGGCAGGCGGTCGAGGAATTCGTCGGCGCGGGCGGTGCGGGCGGCGGCGCGCACTTCGTCATCGGTGGCGTCGGTGTTGCCGTAGCGGATGTTGGCGTAAGCATCGGCCGAGAAGATCACCGCGTCCTGCGGAACGATGCCGATGCGGGCGCGCAAGGTCTGCGGATCGAGTGTGCGGATGTCCACGCCGTTGAAGCGGATGCTGCCGCTTTCGGCATCGTAGAAGCGCAGCAGCAGTTGGAACAGCGTGGTCTTGCCGGCGCCACTCGGGCCGACCAGCGCCACGGTTTCGCCTTCGGCGATGTCGAGCGTGATGTCGTCCAGCGCCCGGGTTTCCGGCCGCGACGGGTAGCGGAAGTTCAGGTGGCTGAAGCTGACGCTGGCCTTCTGCGCCGGCGGCAGCGCCGCCGGGCTGGCCGGCGCGCGGATCTCCGGTTCCGCGGTCAGCAGTTCGACGAGGCGCTCGGTGGCGCCGGCGGCGCGCATGACATCGCCCCAGACTTCGGCGATCACGCCGACCGAGCCGGCGGTGAGCACCGCGTACAGCACGAACGAGGCGAGGGTGCCCGCGGTCATCGTGCCGGCGACGACCGACTGCGCACCGAGCCACAGCACGAAGACGATGGCACCGAAGACGCCGCCGATGAGCGCCGCCGTCATCGTCGCGCGCAGGCGGGTGCGGCGGATCGCGGCGGTGAAGCTGCCTTCGACCGTTTCGTCGTAGCGGCGGGCTTCCCAGCGCTCCTGGGTGAAGGCCTGCACGGTCGGGATCGCGTTCAGGATTTCGCCGGCCACGGCGGAGGT
Source organism: Nevskia sp. (assembly GCF_021732705.1). Lineage (GTDB taxonomy): Bacteria > Pseudomonadota > Gammaproteobacteria > Nevskiales > Nevskiaceae > Nevskia. The sequence goes on from NZ_JAKFUM010000015.1 coordinate 15,894, forward strand.
ATCGGCAATGCGGTCCTGCGATTCGCGGGACAGCTTCTTCACTGCGCGGCCGATCGCCACCAGCGGCAGCACCACGGCCACCAGCATCGCCACGGTGATCGCGAACAGTTTCAGGCTCGTGACCGCGAGCATGACCATGCCGCCGGCGAACTGGAACGCGCTGCGCAGGCCCATCGAGATGGTCGAGCCGACCACGGTCTGCACCACGGTGGTGTCGCCGGTCAGGCGCGACAGCACTTCGCCGGTACGGGTGGTTTCGAAGTACGCCGGGGACTGCGACAGCATCGAGCGGTAGACCGCGCTGCGGATGTCGGCGGTCACCCGTTCGCCGATCCAGCTGACGAAGTAGAAGCGGCCGGCGGTCGACAGCGCCCAGAACAGCGCGATGCCGGCCAGGGCCAGGAAGTGGCCGTTGATGTCGCCGGAGGTGGCGTGGGTGACGAAGCCCTTGTCGATCAGGTCGCGGAACGCGATCGGCACGATCAGCAGCGCGGCCGAGCTGATGCACAGCAGCACGAACGCGATGGCGATGCGTCCGCGATACGGGGCCAGGAACGGCCGCAGACCGGCGAGCGACGACAGCTTCCGCTTCGGCGGCGGGCTGGTGACTGCGTCATCGACGGGCGTGCCGCTGGCAGCGGAGGACGAACCGGAGGTGGGGGACACGGAGGCGTTCATCGGGGACGTCAGGCGGGGGTCGTCTATTGTAAGTGGCGGGTCAAAATGTGGGTTTGTGCGGCGAGGCGCGCGGGCGAACCGCTGGATTCCCGCCTGCGCGGGAATGACGAACGTGATTGATGAACGAATGGTGGGAGTCGCGCCGCTCCAGCCACGACAGGACTCGCCTCGGCACGAATCCCGCTTTGCGCAGCTACCGGTTTCGTACACTGCGCCATGTCCTTGTCCTTCCTGAAAGATTTTTCGCTGCCGGCGGTCGTCGCGGGCTTCGTGACGGTGCTGGTCGGCTTCACGAGCTCGGCCGTCGTCGTGTTTCAGGCGGCGCAGGGGCTCGGGGCCTCGCCGGCGGAAATCGGCTCGTGGATGTGGGCACTGGGCTGGGGCATGGGCATCACCTGCATCGGCCTGTCGCTGCGCTACCGGGTGCCGGTGGTCACGGCGTGGTCGACGCCCGGTGCGGCGATGCTGGTCACCGCGGCGGCCGGGGTGCGGCTGGACGAGGCGATCGGGGCGTTCACCGTGTCGGCGGCGCTGATGGCGCTGGCCGGCTTTTCCGGCGCGTTCGAGCGCGTGATCAGCCGCATACCGGTGGCGCTGGCGTCGGCGATGCTCGCCGGCATCCTGCTGCGCTTCGGCATCGACCTGTTCACCGCGATGCAGCAGCAGTTCGCGATGGGCTTCGCGATGTTCGCGGTGTATCTGGCGATGCGCCGGCTGCAGCCGCGCTACGCCGTGGTGGCGACGCTGGCGGTCGGCATCACGGTGGCCGGTTACGAAGGCTTGCTGAAGGTCGAGGGCCTGCATCTGGCGCTGGCAATGCCCACCTGGACGACGCCCGCGTTCAGCCTGCAGGCGCTGGTCAGCATCGCGATTCCGCTGTTCGTGGTGACGATGGCCTCGCAGAACATTCCGGGGCTGTCGGTGCTGCGGGCGTCCGGCTATTCGGCCCCGGTGTCGCCGGTGATTGGCTGGATCGGCACGGTGAATCTGGTGCTGGCGCCGTTCGGCGCGTTCGCGCTGAATCTGGCGGCGATCACGGCGGCGATCTGCATGGGCCGCGAGGCGCACGAGGACCCGGCCAAGCGCTACACGGCGTCGATCTCGGCCGGCGTCATCTACTGCGTCGTCGGCGTGTTCGGGGCGACGGTGGCCGCGGTGTTCGCCGCGTTTCCGCGCGAGCTGGTGCTGGTGATTGCCGGGCTGGCGCTGCTCGGCACCATCGGCAGCGGACTGGCCGGGGCCGTGGCCGACGAGCGCCACCGCGAGCCGGCGCTGGTGACCTTTCTGGTGACGGCGAGCGGTGTCAGCTACGTCGGCGTCGGCTCGGCGTTCTGGGGGCTGGTGGCCGGCGCGCTGGCGATGGCCGTGCTGCGCGGGCGTCTGCGCTGATCGCGACCCGACCGCCGCGCCCGCACCGGCGCGGGCCGCAAGCGATTACAGTGCGGTCCCACTTTTCGCCCGGTTTCGCACCGCCATGACCTTCACCCCGACCCGCGCCGCCGCGCTCGCGCGCCTGCGCGACTTCCTGCCGAGCACCGGCAGCGTCTACGCCAACGAACGCAACGCCGATCGCGGCCCGAACCCGGCCACCGGCCTGCGCGACAACGTGTCGATGCTGTCGCCGGCGGTCCGCCATCGCCTGATCACCGAGCAGGAGATCGTCGCCGCCACGCTCGGCCGCTATGCCTTCTCGACCAGCGAAAAGTTCGTGCAGGAAGTCTGCTGGCGCACGTACTGGAAGGGCTGGCTGGAACTGCGGCCGCAGGTCTGGCGCGACTATCAGGCGTCGCTGGTCGGCTGGCACGCGAAGGTCGGCGACGGCGATGGCGTCGACCGGCCGATCCGCAAGCGCTGGCAGGCGGCGGTCGACGGCAACACCGGCATCGCCTGCTTCGATGACTGGACGCGCGAGCTGATCGCGACCGGCTACCTGCACAACCACGTGCGGATGTGGTTCGCGTCGATCTGGATCTTCACGCTGAACCTGCCGTGGCAGCTCGGTGCCGACTTCTTCTATCGCCACCTGCTCGACGGCGATCCGGCCTCGAACACGCTGAGCTGGCGCTGGGTGGCCGGACTGCAGACGCGCGGCAAGCACTATCTGGCGCGGCCGGACAACATCCAGAAGTACACCGGCAACCGCTACTGGCCGAAAGGCGCGCTGAACGAGGATGCGCTGCCGCTGCCGCCGGACGAGATTCCCGCCGCCGGCCGCATCGGCGAGCTGCCGCTGCCGAAGGCCGGCCTGCGCACCGCGCTGTGGCTGACCGAGGAAGACCTGCATGCCGAAAGCTGGCCGATCGCGCCGGTGACCGACATTGTCGCGATCGGCGGCGATGTGTCGCCGGAGACCCGCTCGTGGCACCCGGTCGCCGAGCCGGTGATCCGCTACACCGAGTCAGCGCTCGATGACGGGATGGCCCGCGCGGCGAGTCACTGGTCCTTGCCGGCCGGCCGCGTCCGTCCGGCGGATCGCCATCGCTGGCTGGCCGATCACGGCGTGCAGCAGGTGGTGACAGCCTACGCGCCGGTCGGCCCCGCGGCCGACGCGCTGCGCGCCTTCGGCAAGCAGCTCAAGGCCGACGGCATCGCGCTGGTACAGGTCCGCCGGGACTGGGACAGCGCGTTCTGGCCGCATGCCGCGAAGGGCTTCTTCCAGCTGCGCGAGAAGATCCGGCCGGTGCTGGCGGAGCTGCAGGTACCGTGACCGGCGCTCGCCGTTAGCAGCCGCCAAGTCACTGTGCTAACAGGAGTTTTTGACGAAGGACAGTTGAAATCGGGCGCAGGATTTGCATGATTCCGGGCAGGCACTTGTTCCGGAGGACGTCATGCAATCTCCCGATTTCGCGCAGTTCGGCACATCCGCGCTGGAGCAGAAGGACCTGCTGTTCCTGTTCGAGCATTTCCCGGTGCCGGGGACCGATGCGGTGGAAGCCGCGCGCCGGGTGATCGAGCAGCCGAGCACGCTCGAATCGCTGCTTGAAAGCCGTTACGTGCAGGACGCGATGCTCGACCCGGCGGCGGCCTGGGTCGATGTTTCGCCGAAGCTGTACTTCAACGTGATGCTGCGCCGGGCGCTGGCTGGCCGTCGCGACGCCGGCGAGCGCCGCACGATCCACTACCTGTCGAACCTGCTGGCGCTGTTCTCGTCGAACGAGCGCCTGCACCGGGTACAGCACGGCGACGCGCAGGATTACGACTATCTGGTCGATCTGGTGCAGGAGGCGGCGAATGCCGGCCACGAGCGGCGCTTTCTGGTGCTGAGCCAGATCGGCAACTACGCGCTGTTCCTCGCCGGCTGGTGCGCGCCGTGGATCGAGCACCGCCGCCGCTTCTTCAACCGGCCGCTCGGGCTCGACTACTACTGCAACATGAGCCGCACGCATTACGCATCGGCCGCGAAGCACGAACTGGCCGACACCTTCGGCCTGAAGCCGGTGTTCGCGCAGCTGGCGATGCGCTTCGATTACTACCGCGACGGCATCGAGAAGATGGCCGGGGCGCGGGTGCACTGAAGCGCGCGCACGGCTTGTCGAGGATCACCGTCCGCCGGGGCCGGCGGACGGCGGTCGCGGGTCACGGTGGCAGCGTGTCGAGAAACGCGAGATAGGCCCGCGTCACCGCGCCCGGGGCTTCGAGCATCGGCAGATGCCCGATGGCCGGCAGCCGCTGCAGCTGCGAATTCGGCAGCAGGCGCTGCAGGATCGCGGCACCGCTGACATGCAGCACGCGGTCCTGCTCGCCCCAGACGATCAGCGTCGGGGTGGGCAGCGGCGGCTGCAACGCGGCGAGCGAGGCATCGAGCGCGCCGGACTGCTCGCGGATCTCGGTGAAGATGAACTCGTTGAGCGTGAGGTTCGCGATCTGCCGCCGCGCCAGCACCGCGCGAACCGGCGCTGGAATGAACGGCGGCTTCTGCATCACGAAGTGCAGCACGCGGCCGAAATCCGCTTCGCTGCGCGCGAACAGTGGCACCGGCAGGCCGGCCGCCATCAGCTTCACCATCTCGCTGTCGTCGGCCCCGAAAACCCCGGCCGGATCGAGCAGCCACAGGCTGCGCACCTGTTCCGGATGGGCGATCGCGTAGGCCGCCGCGATCCAGCCGCCCATCGAATTGCCGCCGAGATGAAAACGCTCGATCTTCAGCGCCTTCGCGATCTGCGCGACGCGCTCGACCTGATCGGCCACGCGATAGCGGGCATCGGCCGGCTTGCCGCTTTCGCCGAAGCCGGGGAGATCGACGGCGTAGACCCGATAGCGCTTCGTCAGGAACGCGGCGACCCGGGTCCAGTTGTCCTTGTCGGCCCCGATGCCGTGCAGCAGCAGCACCGGCGGCGCGTCGGCCGGGCCGCCTTCGAGATAGACGATGCCGAAGCCGGGGATATCGGTCTGCGAGCGCTGCAGGCCGGCGCGCATCCGTTCGAGGCTCAGCGCGGTGTCGGCCAGCTTCACCGGCGCGAAGAAGTACAGGCCGGCGTAGACCAGCAGGGTCAGCGCCAGCAGCGCGAGGAAGGCTTTGACGAGGATCATCAGCAGCAAGGCGGCACCGAAGGGGAGAGTTCGAGCGCCATGGTAGCGGGGTCACGCGCGGTCGCGAGCGCGGCGATGGCCCGGTCGACGTGCCGTCGGCGACAGTGAGCTACTTCCAGACCGCCACGTCGCGGTACTTCAGTGTCGCGCCGCGATCGCCACGCAGCAGGCAGGCCGTGGACACGGCGCGCGTCTGCATCGCCAGCAGGCTGAGCTGACGCAGATGCTCGTAGGGCTTGAGCACCGAAGCGGTCTTCTGCGTGATGTCGCGCTTGACGCTGCGGACGTAGAAGTATTCGAAGGACTTGTCGTCGTCCTTCTCGGCAAGATAGTTCGCAAGCCACGCGGTGGCGATCGAAACGATGCGGTTGCGCGCTTCGTTCGCCGTGTTCTGCGAGATGGTCTTGCCCATCTGGACCGTGCCCAGACCTGCCATCGGGTGCTTGGCGACCCGGCCCACGCGCTGATCGCCTGGCTTCGGTTTGCGGCCCGGAATCTCGTTGGGGGCCGGCTGATCAGGCCGTCCGGCGTGCATCAGCATCGAAGCCCAGGTGTAGCGCTGTCCGTTCTGGCCGTAGGGCACCTGCCGTTCGATCAGGTCGAGCAGCATGAAGCTGGTCATGAACACGCCGCCCTTGGACGCGTCGCGATCGATCCCGCCTTCGCTGATCAGCAAGCCGGCCATCGTGTTCGCGAGTTCGACGGCATCGTCGTCGCCGCTGTCGTGGCCCCACAGCAGTTGCCGGGCCATCGTGGCGGCCGAGGCGTAGACCTTCTCGACCCGTCGGGCCTTGCGGGTGTAGACCGGCTCCTTCTTGACGTCGTAGCCGCGGTCCGCGTCGGCTTTCTCGTTGTCGTCGACGACCTTTCTGGTCGCCCCTTTCACGTCGTTGTGCAGCAGTTCCTTTGGCACGTCGGTGACATCCGACGTGTAGCTTTTCAAATGGCCCGCGTCCGCGCCCCATTTCGCGATCAGGCGATTGGCGACCTTGACGTAGACCGTCGACGGCCCGACCGGCTGCTGCGAGAGCCAGAACCAGTCGGCAATGCCGAGCGGCATGTAGGGCCGGTCGTAGGTTCCAAGCCCGACAGGCATGGTCGCGACCGGCCGCGCCTGGTTCACGAGGGCCCAGAGGTCGGCGTAGATCAGATACTGCGGAGGTGCCAGCTTGAATGAGCGGCCGAACCCTACTTTCATGACGATCCCTCCCTGGAACGCCGTCAGCTTATCGCTCGCCGCGCTTTTTCCAAGCCGGTCGCCAAGCGGCGGTGCCAACCAGTTCTCGCTGCCGTCCGCGCGACATGCAGGGACGGGCTACGCCCCGGGAATGCGGGAGGCGGATCCGGCTCAGGCCAGCCAGCGCAGCAGGTGTGCGGCAACCGCCGGATGGTTGACCAGCTTCAGATGGTGCAGGCCGGGCAGCATCACGCCGTCGCCGGGCGCGAACGGCACGCGGCGTCGGTCGTCGGCATGGTGGCCGGTGGCGCTCGGCGCACGGACCAGACCATCGCCGATCAGCCAGCTCGGCAACGACTCGGCCGTGGCACCGAGCAGCGCGCCGACGTAGTGATGCCGTGCCTTCGGCAGCACGCGCACCGGCTGCCGGGTGTCGTCGGCGTGCTCGTCCGGATGGCGCGACTGCCAGTCGTCGCGGCGCAGCGCGCCGTGACGCAGATCCTTGATGCCGACCGAGCGGGCGTTGATCGCGACCGCCACCGGCCGGGTGATGTCGAGCGCGCCGAGCAGGGTCGTGGCGACGTGGCCGAACTTCTCGAGCGGCGCGCCGTGGTGCGGGCTGCCGAGGCAGACCAGATGCGTGACCCGATCCGGCCAGGCGCGATTCGCTTCGAGCGCGTGGTGCGCGGCGCTGCGCGCGACCAGTCCGCCCATGCTGTGGCCAATCAGCGCGATGCGACGCACCGGCACCGGCCAGTTCGCGACCAGCCGATCCAGCGCGTCGGCGAGGGCTTCGCCGTTGTCGGCGATGTGCCGGCCGCTGTTGTAGCGGACATAGACCGGCGTCCAGCCCTGTGCCTGTTGCAGCGCTTCCGGCATCGTCGGCACGCCCGGCATGCGGTACAGCTGCCAGACCTGCTCGTCGCAGCACAGGCCATGCAGGTAGATCGCGACATCGACGCCCGCGGTGCCGAAATGTCGCGTCAGCGCGGCGCGGTCGGTCGCCACCGCCGTGCCGTCGGCGGTACGGAAGCCGAGCGTGATCGCCAGCCCGTTGCCGCTCTGGGCGAGGAAATCGCCGAAGACGCCGTTGACGGCGCCGATGCCCTTGCCGAGGACCGCGGCCAGTGCGCCCATGTCAGCGCGGGCCGGGCAGACGGCGCTGCGGTTCCGGCGGCGGGTCCAGCGCCTTGCTCAGTGCATCGAAACCGTGATGGGCGGCGAGACGGATCGCCAGATGCACGCCGCGGGTGATGCCATCGTGCACGGCGCGGACCTGATCGCTGACCGTGCCGACGCCGGGTACCAGGGCAAGCGCGCGGAACGGCTTGTCGGCAATCGCCAGATGCATTTCCTCGATGCGGGCGCTGCCGCGGTCGATCCCGGTCTTCAGCAGGGCCAGAGCGCCCTGCAACTGCTGCAGCGATTCGTGTCGTGCCATGGTCGTCCTCCGCAATGTGAACAAGTGTGCACAAAGCGTTTCAAGGTGTCCACTGGGTATTTCTTCCCGTCGCGGCGAGCGGGCCGCCGCCGACCCGGTCAGCCGTGGTCGCTGGGGCTTTCCGGCACCACGGGCGGGCGTTCGCGGGCGGCCTTGGCGGTGGCGACGGTGCCGGGTCCGAACAGCGTGTCGAGCATCGGCTCGATCAGGTCATCGAGACTCAGGCCGACATTCAGCTGGCTGGCCAGATGCAGGCTCAACAGGCCGTGGAACGAGGCCCAGGTAATGTGGGCGCCGACGATGGCATCGCCCCGCAGCCGTCCGGCACTGGCGGCGAACTGGTAGGCATCCTGGACGACAGCGATGGTCCGAAGCCGTGCGGCCTGCAGCTCCGGAAAGTGGGCGGGATTCGGCTGCCGCAGCGAGTACATCAGCCGGAACTCGGCCGGCTGAGAAGTCGCGAATTCGGTGAACGACATCACCATCCGGTACAGCTTCGCGAGCGGTTCGTCGACGACGGCGGTCGCGGCCAGCAGCCGGTCCGACAGGCGATCGAAGCAGTTCGCGCGGAGTGCCGCGAAGATGTGGTCCTTGTTCTTGAAGTAGCGGTACGGCAGCGCCTGGCTGCGGCCCATCTCGGCGGCAATCGCCCGCAGCGTCACCGCCTCGTAGCCGTTGCGGTCGTACAGGCGTGCGGCTGCGGCGCAGATTTCGGCGCGTATGCTGTCAGCGACTTCAGAGGTCTGTTTCGGGCGAGCCATGGAACTCGTCGATGCTCGGGAACCTGGCAACGAACGCGGCAGAGGGTCCGAGCAACCCACCGGTCATGGCGGAGGTGTCGATCAGACGGAGCAGTCCGTTGCGATTGCCGCCAGTCGGCGCTTCCAAGAGGAAAGCCAACTTTGCGGAATGGGATCATCGCAAGAGCAGCGGGGTCGTTTCGCGAGCCAGTTCTCACTTGCGAGCCAGTGGCAAGGTCTGCGTGCTGTTCGTCCGGATTGGCCCGTCAGGTGCGCCCGCCAGCATCCACACGCAACCGATCGTCGATCGCGAGCGTCGGGCGGATCATGCGTACAGCCTGTTTTGCGCCGCGTGGCTGCCCCGCGGCAGCCCGTGCGCGCCCGCGTTAGCTGCGGGGCGTGATCTCGCGCATCAGGCCTTCCTGCGCGGTGCTCGCGACCAGACGGCCGCTGCGGTCGTGGATCAGGCCGCGGGTCATGCCGCGCACCGACTGCGCGCTCGGCGAGTCCATCGAGTACAGCAGCCAGTCGTCGACCCGGACATCGCGGTGGAACCACAGCGCGTGGTCGATCGAGGCCACGACCATGTCCTGCGAGAACCAGGTGCGCTTGTACGGCAGCAGCGCCGTTGTCACCAGGTTGAAGTCCGAGGCGTAGGCCAGCACGCAGCGGTGCAGCAGCGGATCGTCCGGCAGACGACCGGCGGCGCGGAACCAGAACGCCTGCCGCGGCTCGCGCGCCTCCGGCTGGAACGGGTTCAGCGGGTTGACGTGCATGAACTCGAACGCCTGCTCGCGCAGGAACGCCGTGCGGAAGCGCTCCGGCATTCCCGGATTGCGCGCCACCTCGTCGGCCAGCCAGCGTTCGCGCAGCGCCTGCTGGCCCGTCAGGGTTTCCGGCGCCGGCACCTCGGGCATCGGCATCTGGTGTTCGAAGCCGGATTCCTCGCGCTGGAACGACGCGATCAGCGACAGGATCGGCTGGCCGTGCTGGATCGCCTGCACCCGCCGGGTGGTGAAACTGCGGCCGTCGCGGACGCGATCCACCTCGTACACGATCGGGGCTTCCATGTCGCCTGGCCGCAGGAAATACGCGTGCAGCGAATGCGGCAGCACGGCATCCACGGTGCGTGCCGCCGCCACCAGCGCCTGGCTGATGACCTGACCGCCGAACACGCTCTTGCCTCCGAGATCACGCGACTGGCCGCGGAACAGGTTGACCTCCAGCGGTTCGAGATCCAGCAGGTGAACGAGATCGGTCAGGCAGCGATTCATGGCAGTCGGCAAACGCGAAGAAAGGCGGGCAGCTTAGCCGTCATGTTGCAGCGCGCCAAATGGACCTGCCGGGCGCGCGCGGGCACCGGCAGCCTCAGGCGCTCAGTCCTGCCGCGTGGCCGGAGGCCCAGGCCCACTGGAAGTTGTAGCCGCCGAGCCAGCCGGTGACGTCGATCACTTCGCCGATGAAATACAGGCCCGGCACCCGCTTCGACATCATCGTGCTCGACGACACGCCGTCGGTATCGACGCCGCCGAGCGTGACTTCGGCGGTGCGATAGCCCTCGGTGCCGCTGGCGGTGACCGGAAAATCCTGCAGCTGCGCGGCCAGCGCCTTCAACTCGGCGGTTCGATACTGGCGCAGCGGCTTGTTCGCCGGCAGCCAGCGTTCGCACAGGCGCTGCGCAAAGCGCTTCGGCAGCACCTCGGCCAGCACCGTCTTCAGTTCGGAGGCCGGCCGCTCCGCCTGCTGCGAGACGAGCCAGCGTTCGGCGTCGTCGTCCGGCAGCAGGTTCAGATGCAAGGCGTCGCCCGGCTGCCAGTACGACGAGATCTGCAGGATCGCCGGGCCGCTCAGGCCGCGATGCGTCACCAGCAGGCCGCCGCGGAAGCTCGCATCGTTGGCGGCGGCAGCCACCGGCAGCGCGACGCCGGCAAGATCGGCATAGTCGTCCAGCGGCTTGCCGGACAGGGTCAGCGGCACCAGACCGGCGCGCGTCGGCAACACCGCGTGGCCGAACTGCTTGGCGATCTGGTAGCCGAAGCCGGTGGCGCCCATCTTCGGGATCGACAGGCCGCCGGTGGCAACCACCAGTGACGCAGCGGTGTAGACGCCGCGCGTGGTGATCGCTTCGAAGCGGCCGAGGCGCTGCTGCACGTCGCTGATCGTGCAGTCGGTCTCGATCACGACGCCGGCGGCGGCGCATTCGTCGACCAGCATCTGCACGATCTGCTTCGACGAGACATCGCAGAACAACTGGCCCAGTTCCTTCTCGTGATAGGCGATGCCGTGGCGCTCGACCATCGCGATGAAATCCCACGGCGTGTAGCGGGCGAGGGCCGACTTGCAGAAATGCGGATTCGCCGACAGGTAGTTCGCGGCCGTGGTGCCGGTGTTGGTGAAATTGCAGCGACCGCCGCCGGACATCAGGATCTTCTTGCCGACGCGATTCGCGTGCTCGATCACCCGCACGCGCCGGCCTCGGCGCGCGGCGGTGAATGCGCAGAACAGCCCCGCCGCACCGCCGCCGAGGATCAGCACATCATCCGTCGCGCCGCTCACCAGACCTTGCGTTCCGGCAGCAGCCCCTGCAGTTCTTCCGGCGTCAGGTCGCGCCAGGCGCCGACCTTCAGATTGCCGAGCCGCACGTTGATGATGCGCACGCGCTGCAGCCGCACCACCTTGTAGTCAAACGATTCGCACATCCGGCGAATCTGGCGGTTCAGGCCCTGGGTCAGCGTGATCCGGAAGCTGAACTCGCCGAGGGCTTCGACCTTGCACGGCTTGGTGCGGACATCGAGCTCGGTCAGGTGCACACCGCGGCTCATCGCACTGATGAAGGCCGGCGTCACCACGCGGTTGACCGTCACCCGGTATTCCTTCTCGTGGTTGTTTTCCGAGCGCAGGATCTCGTTGACGATGTCGCCATTGTTGGTCAGCAGGATCAGGCCGTCGGAATCCTTGTCGAGCCGGCCGATCGGGAAGATGCGTTCGCGGTGCTTGATGAAGTCGACGATGTTGCCGGCGATGTGGCGCTCGGTGGTGCAGGTGATGCCGACCGGCTTGTTCAGCGCCAGATAGACATGCGATTTCGGTGCGCCGATCGGCTTGCCGTCGACCGTCACCTGATCGCCGTCGTTGACCTGCGTGCCGAGCGTCGCGACCACGCCATTGACCGCGACCCGGCCGGCCTCGATCCAGCCATCGGCCTCGCGGCGCGAGCTGATGCCGGTTTCGGCGATGAATTTATTCAGACGCACGGGTTCAGGCGCATGGGTTCAGACGCACGGGTTCAGACGCGGGTCGTCGGTGCCCGGTCGGCCGTGCTCATGCGTAGAAATGGAACAGCGCCGCCGCGCCGAACGCGAACAGGCTGCGGACGATGCGCACGATGCGGTCACGCGGCAGCAGCAGGCTGTCGATCTCGTCCTCGGGCAGGCCCTGATGGGCGTAGGTTTCCTCGCGTTCCTTGCGCAGGATGTTGCGGTCGATCAGCGCCGTCACGAACCAGCAGAAGACGAAGTAGAGCGCCGCCAGCGGCCCGAACAAGGCCAGCGAAATCAGCAACATGCCCCAAGACAGGAACGGCTTCAGATAGCGGTCCACGGCGATGCTCGGTCAGGCCTTCAGCACGGTGGCGTGCAGGTCGTGGGTGTCGGCGGCGGTGACCTTGGCCATCACCCGCTGGCCGGGCGTGGCCTTGGCGGCACCCTTCAGGATCACCTGCCCGTCGATCTCCGGCGCATCGGCCTGGCTGCGGCCGATGACGCCGTCCGGGCCGACATGGTCGATCAGCACTTCGATGGTCTTGCCGATCTTCTTCTGCAGCTTGGCGGCGCTGATCTCGGCCTGCTTGGCCATGAAGCGGTCGAGGCGCTCGTCCATCACCTCCTGCGGCACGGCGTTCGGCAGGTCGTTGGCGGTGGCGCCATCGACCGGCGAATAGGTGAAGGCGCCGACCCGGTCCAGCTGCGCCTCGTCGAGCCAGTCGAGCAGCGTCTGGAACTCGGCCTCGGTCTCGCCCGGGAAGCCGACGATGAAGGTCGAGCGCACGGTGATGTCCGGGCAGATCGCGCGCCAGGCTTCGAGCCGGCGCAAGGTGTTCTCGGCGGCGGCCGGGCGCTTCATCCGCTTCAGCACCGCGGTACTCGCGTGCTGGAACGGCACGTCGAGATACGGCAGCACCAGGCCCTCGGCCATCAGCTCGATCACGCCGTCGACATGCGGATACGGGTAGACGTAGTGCAGGCGCACCCACGGCTTGTGCGGGGCGTCGAGGTTGGCGAGGCCGCGGCACAGGTCGAGCATCCGCGTCTCGTATTCGGCATCGCGGAAGCTGCGCTTGGCGTACTTGAGATCGGCACCGTAGGCGCTGGTGTCCTGCGAGATCACCAGCAGTTCCTGGACGCCGGCGCGGGCCAGCTTCTGGGCTTCGATCAGCACGTCGTCGACGGGGCGCGAGCGCAGCTTGCCGCGCATCGACGGGATGATGCAGAAGCTGCACTTGTGGTTGCAGCCCTCGGAAATCTTGACGTAGGCGTAGTGGCGCGGCGTCAGCTTGATGCCGATGTCGTCCGCGCCGCCGCCAGGACGCCGCTGAGACGGCAGCAGGTCCAGGAACGGGTCGTGCTGCGGCGGTGCGGCCGCGTGCACGGCGTTCATCACGCCCTTGTAATCCTGCGGACCGGTGATCGACAGCACGTCCGGGAATCGCTCGGTGATCACGTCGCGCTTGGCACCGAGACAGCCGGTGACGATCACCTTGCCGTTCTCGGCCATGGCATCGCCGATCGCGTCGAGCGATTCGGCCACGGCGGAATCGATGAAGCCGCAGGTGTTGACGATGACGACATCGGCCGCGTCGTAGCTGCCGACGGTTTCATAGCCCTCGGCCCGAAGCTGGGTCAGGATCCGTTCGGAATCGACCAGCGCCTTCGGGCAGCCGAGCGACACGAAGCCGACTTTCGGGGCGGATTTCGTCCCGGCAGTGGGAGTTTTGCGACGGGAACGGGCGGCAGCGGCGGGCATCAAGGCACCGGAATGAAGCGGGGAGCCGGCATTTTACCTGCTGGGGCGGCGACCCGAACCGCGCGCCACCGGCGGGGTCGAATCTGCAGGTTGTTGTCGCCTCACTCGGCGCTGTCCGGCGGCATGACGCCGGGCAAGCGGCCGTTCATCGGCGCTCGTTAGACTAGGTTCAAACAAAAGCGTCCCCCTCAGGAGCACAGTCATGGGCAAGTTGCTGAAAATCGGGTTCGGAATCGTCGGCGCGCTGCTGCTGGTGGTCGTGCTGGCGGTCGGCGCCTTCGCGCTGTTCTTCGATCCGAACGATTTCCGCAGCCAGATCACGAAGGCCACGAAGGACGCCACCGGCCGCGAACTGACCGTCGGCGACATCAAGCTCAGTATCTATCCGGTGCTCGGCGCGCGCGTGCAGGCGGTCAGCGTGAGCAACGCGCCCGGTTTCGGCGACCAGCCGATGGCCCAGATCGCCGAGGCCGATGTCGGCCTGAAGCTGCTGCCGCTGGTGCTGCAGCGCGAGCTGAAGGTCGGCAAGGTCGTGCTGAACGGCCTGAACCTGCGGCTTGCGAAGAACGCCGACGGCGTCAGCAACTGGGACGACCTGACCAAGACGGGCGAGAAGAAGCCCGATCCAGCCGCTGACGCGCCGGCCGATGCGCCCAGCGAGGGTCCGGGGCTCAAGTCGATCAACATCGGCGGCATCACGATCAACGACGCCAACATCGCCTACGACGATGCCAAGGCCAAGCAGAGCTACGCCGTGTCCGGGCTGAATCTGTCGACGGGCTCGATCACCCCGGGCGAGCCGTTCGACCTGAAGCTGGATTTCTCGACCACGGCGAAATCGCCTGCGCTGAAGGCCGACGTCAAGCTCGCGACGCGCGTCGAGTACGACCTCGCGCAGCAGCAGTACGCGGCGGACAAGCTGGTGTTGAAGGTGCTGGCGACGATGCCTGACCAGAAGGCGGACATCGAGCTGGCCGGCAACGTCAAGGCTGATCTTGCCAAGCAGACCGCCAACGTCGACAAGCTCACCGTCAAGGTCAAGGCCGAGCAGAAGGAACTGAAGGCGGACGTCGCGCTCGCCGTCGGCATTTCGGCCGTGATCGACAAGCAGCAGGTGCGTGCCGAGAAGATCGCGCTGAAGATCGACGCCGAAGGCAAGGCGCTGCCCGGCGGCAAGCAGACCGTGAATTTCACCGGCGATGCCATCTACGACGGCAGCAAGGGCACGATGAAGCTCGCCGGTGGCGACGTGCAGGTGGCCGGGCTCGACGCGACGATCGCGCTCGACGGCATCGGTCTGGACGGCGACAGCCCGCGCTTCTACGGTCCGATCTCGGTCAAGACCTTCAATCCGCGCGACCTGATGAAGCTGCTGGACATCAAGGTCGAGACGGCCGACGCCAACGTTTTGAAGGAACTGAGCCTGCGCGGCAAGATCGACGCCACGCCGAAGAGCGCGCGCATCGCCGAGCTGACCTTGAAGCTCGACCAGAGCACCGCGACCGGCAGCCTCGGCATCTCGAACTTCGACACGAAAGCGGCGGAGTTCGCGCTGAAGCTCGATGCCATCGACGCCGACCGCTATCTGCCGACACCCGCGCCGGTCAAGCCAGGCCCGCTGACTGCCGAGGAGAAGGCCGCCGCCAATGCGGTGGAGCCGCCGGTGCAGAGCCTGGACGGCTTCACCGCGAACGGCACGGTCGACATCGGCAAGCTCAAGGTCTCGAACGTCAGCATGAACAACGTGCAGTTCCGGCTGAATGCGACCCAGGGTCAGGACAAGGTCATCGGCCTGAACGCCCAGCTCTACGGGGGCAGCATCGCGTCGACCACGAAGATCACCGCCGACGGCACGCCGCGCTACGCCGAGCGGCTTCAACTGACCTCGATCTCCGCCGGCCCGCTGCTGAAAGACTTCACCGGCAAGGAATCGATGACCGGCGAAGGCAATTTCGCGCTCGATGTCACCTCCACCGGCAAGACCGTCGGCGCGATCAAGCAGGCGCTGAACGGCGATGCCTCGTTCAGCTTCGTCAACGGCGCGGTCAAGGGCTTCAACCTTGGCCAGATCCTGCGCAAGGGCGATGCGCTGCTGAAGGGCCAGCAGCTCAATGACAGCGCGCCGGTGCAGACCGACTTCACCGAGCTGAGTGCCGCCGCGAAGATCGTCAACGGCGTGCTGCAGTCCGATGCGCTGAACGCGAAGAGCCCGCTGTTCCGCGTCGACGGCGCCGGCAAGGTCGATCTCGCGCGTGAAACCATCGACTACACCGCCAAGCCGACGATCGTGAACACCGCGAGCGGGCAGGGCGGCAAGGACCTGCCGGACCTGACCGGCATCGTCATCCCGATCCGCGTCACCGGCACCTTCGACCAGCCGAAGTACGCGCTGGACCTGAAGGCTGCGCTGACCCAGAAGGCCACGCAGGGCCTGCGCGACCAGCTCGTCGGCGACAAGGGCGACAAGCTGCGCGAGAAGCTCGATACCCAGATCGAGAAGAAGCTCGGCACCTCGCTCGATGCCAACCCGGCGCTGAAGGACAAGCTGACCAACGGCCTGAACTCGCTGTTCGGCAAGAAGAAGCCGCCGGCCGATCCGGCCGCTGCGCCAGCACCGGCGCCCGCGCCTGCCGCGCCGGCACCCGCCCCGACGCCCGCTCCGACGCCTTGAGCCGCAAGCCTGTGGCGGCGGGCGAACCCGACTTCGCCGGCCGCCTGCTGGCCTGGTTCGATGTCCATGGCCGGCACGACCTGCCGTGGCAGTCGCCGCGGTCGGCCTATCGCGTCTGGCTGTCGGAGGTGATGCTGCAGCAGACGCAGGTCGCCACCGTCATCCCGTATTTCGAACGCTTCCTCGCGCGCTTTCCGGATTTCACGGCGCTGGCCGCGGCCGACATCGACGAGGTACTCGCGCTGTGGGCGGGTCTCGGCTACTACGCCCGTGCCCGCAACCTGCACGCCGCGGCGAAGCAGGTGGCGTCGCGGCATCGCGGCGAGATGCCGAACGACCTCGAAGCGGTGCAGGCGCTGCCCGGCGTCGGGCGATCCACGGCTGCCGCGATCCTGGCCCAAGCCTATGGCGCGCGGCACGCGATCCTCGACGGCAACGTCAAGCGGGTGCTGGCGCGCCATGCCGCGGTGCCCGGCTGGCCGGGCGAGCCGAAGGTCGCCGCGAGGCTGTGGGCCGTGTCCGAGCGTCTGCTGCCGCAGACGCGGCTCGCCGACTACACGCAGGCGATCATGGATCTGGGCGCGACGCTGTGCACGGCGCGCGCGCCGGCCTGCGAGCGCTGCCCGGTGGCCGATGATTGCGTCGCACGGCGCGACGAACGCGTCGCCGAATTCCCGGCGTCGAAACCGGCCAAGGCGCGGCCGTTCCGGCAGGCGCAACTGCTGGTGATCGAGAACGCCGATGGCGACCTGCTGATCGAGCGTCGCCCGCCGAGCGGCATCTGGGGCGGCCTGTGGTCGCTGCCGGTGCTCGATCCCGGCATCGAACCCGCGGCTGCCGTTCGCGATCGCTACGGACTGGCCGTGCGGAAGCTCGGCGGCCTGCAGCCGTTCCGCCATGCCTTCACCCATTTCGAGCTGGAACTGACCCCGCAGCGCCTGCGCCTCGTCACCGACGTCGGCGCGGCAGTGCACGAGCAGCCCGACCAGCGCTGGCTTAACATGCGCCGCGACCCGCTGCCCGGGCTCCCGGCCCCGGTGCTGCAGTTCCTGCTGCGCCAGCGGGCAGTCGATGCTCCGGCTGCGCCCGCGCCATCCCCGACTTCCCCGAACGCACACCCAGACCCATGTCCCGAACCGTCCACTGCATCAAGCTCGGCACCGAAGCGGAAGGCCTCGACCGCGCGCCCGTCCCCGGCGACCTCGGCAAGCGGATCTTCGAACATGTCTCCAAGCAGGCATGGAGCGGCTGGCTCGCGCACCAGACGCGCGTGATCAACGAATACCGGCTGGTGCTGTCCGACGCCGAAGCCCGCAAGTTCCTGATGGCGGAGCTCGAAAAGTACTTCTTCGGCGGCGGCGATCTGACCCACACCAGCTACGTCCCCCCGAAGCGCGCCTGAGCCGCGTTCGAGCGCGAAGCAGGCCGATGCGGCGCCGTCACGGATTGCTTGACGCCGCCCCCGTCCGTCGCGTCTAATCGCGCTCCGCGTTGCAGCCCGACCCGCTCGGAAGCTCAACCTGGCATGCAAAAGCTGCACGTTGGCCGAGTAGCTCAGTCGGTAGAGCAGGGGATTGAAAATCCCCGTGTCGGCGGTTCGATTCCGTCCTCGGCCACCATATATTGGTGGGAAAGCCTCTGAAAACAGGGGCTTTTTTTTGCCCGCTGAATTGAGCGCCGCAGCCGTTTCGGATTTTTGTGCCTAAATTTGTGCCTAAATTCAGGTTCCGAGCGACACGGATACCGTCCCCCACAAGCAGGGGATGGCGAATGGCGAGGAAAGGAAGACCGAACAGCGGGTCGATCATCGAGCGGGGGCCGTATCAGTTCTGCGCGCGGTTCAGCCACGACGGCAGGCGAGAGAGTCGGACATTCGAGACGCGCCCGCTGGCGGAACAATGGTTGGCAGGGATCAAAGCTGCCCAAGACAAGGGTCGGTTGACCAAGGCGATCGACGCCCGCGATCTCACGCTGGCGGACGCGCTGAATCGCCGCCTTGAAATGTGCGCGGACCAGAAAAGCAACGTCGAACAGGAGCGGCAGACCCAGCGGCTCATCGAGAAGTTTCCGGATCTGACGGGCAAGCGTCTTTACGAGATCGACGAGATCGACATCCTCGGATTCATTGAGGAGCGTGAGGAACAGGTTGCCAACGGAACCATCAACCGGGACCTGTCGCTGATCAGCAACGCGTTCAATCGTGCCCGGTCGCGCATGCACTGCGTCGGGCTCACCAATCCGATTGGGCCCACGACGCGGCTGAAGGAGGCGAAGGGGCGGGACCACCGGCTGGCTGCGGATGAAGAGGAACTGCTCCTTCGCCTCGCGCATCCGGTAGAAGCACTGACCCACACCCCCATCGGCAGCATCATCCGGTTCGCGCTCGGCACCGCGATGCGCAAGTCGGAAATCGCCCGCGTGGATTGGCGGAATGTCAATCTTGATCGCGGAACGGTGCTGATTCCCGATACGAAGAACGGCAGCCCCCGTACCGTGCCTCTGGGGCTCGCCATGCGTGCACTGGTTCGCGAGCAGGGCCCCGGGGCGTCTGGCTGCGTCTGGGCAACGACATCGGCCATTTCCAGCGCGTGGCAGCGACTTAAGAGAGTCGCGATCGCAGAGGCGCAGCAACTGGTTTCAGCTGGGGTCGCGCTGTCGGATCTGCCGGGACGGCTGCTTGATCTACGCTTTCATGACCTTCGTCACGAAGCAACATCGCGATTGATCGAGCGTACCGGCTGGGACAATGCGCGCATCCGGGCCGTGACCGGACACAAGACCGACGCGATGCTCGCGCGATACACGCACCTCAGGACGGCCTCACTCGCTTCGGAACTGGCAGCGCTTGAAGGCGGCGCGGTTGCGAATCTGCACGCCATGGGTGCCTGCGAGCGCGACGATCGACAGCCAGACGACCCTTCAATACGGGCTCAATGGAAAGCCGTAGCCACCAATGCCACGTTACTGAAATTGCTGATTTCGTCAAAGCCGATTGCCGAGGTTGCCAAGGAGTTCGGGGTTTCAGATGTTGCCGTTCACAAGGCCTGCAAACGGCTCGGAGTTGAGAAGCAGCGCCGTGGTTTCTGGCTTGAAGGCAGACGAGCGAAGGCCGCGTGATGCTTGCGGAAGATTGACTGCGAAAAATCAGCCGTGCAACCGCTGCTGCCCGTATTTGTGCAGCTTTCACAGGCCTTTGGATTCGTGAAAGCCGGGTGATTCTTTGTAAATTTCGCTTGCCTTGGTTCGTGCAACGCCTTCAGCAGCGTCAAGCCTGATCCCAAGCCGACGATCGGCATCAAAAGCCATGCCGCTCGACGGCCTGAGATCACCGGCTCGGCCGGCACGGGCTTGACCCTGCTTCGGGTCGCCCGATTGGTCGCCATGCCACGATGCGGGAGACTGCCCCGCATCGTGGCCACCGTTCATGGCAAGGTTGCTTTGTACTCGCACTTTTATTGGGTCTATCAACGTGCTTGGCTTCGTTCAGCGACACTGCGAAGTTGGTCTCCGATGGCTTGATTGGTGCCGACCACGAAGAACGAGCGAGCAATTGTAAGGTTGGGAAACGTACCGACTTGAATCGGGATGGTTTCGTCGAGTCCACCGCGCTAAATTGCTTCGACGCCTAGCTGGCTTATAGCAATGCAGCCTCCAGCCGCCGCTTTCGCTGTTCCCAGTCGGGCATCACCTGCGCCAGATGCTTGAAAAAACGTGCATCGTGGTCGCGCTGTGTGGCATGACACAGCTCGTGGGTCACCACGTACTCGATGCAGGGGCGCGGGGCGCGCACCAGATTGACGTTCAATGTCATCGTTCCGATGAGCGACAGACTCCCCCAGCGTGACTGCATGGTGCGCACGATCAAGCGAGGCTCGTCGACGCCCTTGAAATGCGGCAAGGCGGCATTCAGCACTTCACTGAACACGGCCCCGGCGCGGTCAAGGTACCAACGGTGCAGCAGTGCTTTGACACGATCGGGCTCGGGGGTGTCGGGTAAGCAGACAAGGAGCTGTCCGCGTGTGAGTTTCACGCTGGCCGATTCGCCTTGCAGCAGCTTGAGCCGGTACTGCCGACCCAGATACAGATGCGATTCGCCGCTGACGTACTGCCGTGCCGGGGTGCGCGGGCGGTAGCGCGCGAATTCGGCCAGTTGTCGACTGATCCAGGCGGCGCGCTTCTGTACGCGCTCGGCTATCACGGCCTCCGAGCAGCCCAGCGGCGCACGCACCAGCACGCGGCTATCGGGGTGAACCTCGATCGTCAGCGTCTGCCGCGATGCCAGGAAGCGCACCTCGTAGGGGATCGAGTCACCGCCGTAGGTCATCGAGCCAAACATGATCTTCAACGCCCCATCCGGTGCCGGGCGAGCTGCATGGCCTTATCGATGATCTCGTCCATCTCTTCGGTCGAGAGTGCGATGCCTCGTGCACCCTTCAACTCGTCATAGAGGTAATCGTCGATCTCGTTCATCGTTCGGCGCTGCGCGTCGAGGTCATCCCAGTAGCCCACCTTGCGATTGCGCCGGAAGATATTCCATACCGCTAGGGCCGCCTGAGTGGCGTCGATCTGGGCCTGCTCGGTGTCGCTCGAATGGTTCGCTACGAAAGGCCGCAGCAGACCGTAGACGGCAGCCGCATCAGCGTCACCCTTCAGCTCAAGTGGCAAGCCATCGCCCTTGCGCGAGACCACCGCATCCTTGATCTCCTTGACTCGCTGCAGATACTCCAGGTCGGACAGGCGCTTGGCGCGGTAGTCGTCGATGGCCTGCTGGATCAGCTTGGAGAATTTCTCGTAGAAGGCCGGGTCCTGTTCAAGCCGCTCGGTGATGGCGCGCTTGGTGGCGTGGGCAATGGTGTCGGCTTTGGCACCCAGGCTCCTTTCGCTCCCGGCACCCTGATCCTCTACGACCTTCTGAAACGCGGCCTCGTCGAAGATGTTCACCGGCGCATTCAACTGCACCACCTCGGAGGCCGAGATATGCGTGTCCAGCAGCTTCTGGATACGCGGCTCGAAATCACGGTAGTCCACGGACTCCGCATAGCGAAGCTTTACGGCTGCCTTGAGATTGACGAAGCGCTTCAGATCATTCTTGTAGGCGCGCAGCTTCTGCTCGGGCGTATCGGTGACGAACCTTTCACTGGACAGTGCGATGGCCAGTGTCTTGGCGTAGGCGGACAGCCTCTCGTAGAACTCGGCACGCAACTTCTCGTCGCCCAGCAACTGCTCGAAGGCTTCCTCGTCCTGACGGTTCTTCACCGTTTTGAACAGATCCCACAGCTCGGCGTGACGCTGCGGCAGCGCCTTGATTTCCCCGAGGATCGAACTGAGCGCACCTTCGAGATCCACAGCCTCGAACCCTTCGAGCGCGCTGTAAGTGGTCAGTGCTTGATCTAACTCGCCGAGTACACCAACGTAGTCGATGATGAAGCCGAAGTCCTTCGCCTTGCTGCCGGATTCGTCTTCATAAAGGCGGTTCACGCGAGCGATCGCCTGCAACAGGGAATGGTCCTTGAGTCGGCGGGCCAGGTACAGCACGGTGTTACGCGGTGCATCGAAGCCGGTCAGCAGCTTGTCGACCACGATCAGGATCTCGGGCTCGTCGCCGAACTTGAAGGCGTTGACGATCTGCTTGTTGTAGTCCTCCTCCGATCCGTAGCGTTTCATCATTCGCTGCCAGAAAGCCACCACCGCGTCGGCGGACTCATCGGCGTCGATTTCGTCGAAGCCTTCGCGCTCGTCGGGCGGCGAGATGATCACCTCGCTGCTGACCGCTCCAAGCTCATCCAGAAACGCCTTGTAGCGCAGCGCCGCCATTTTGTTCGGAGCCACCAGCTGGGCCTTGAAGCCGGTGCCTTGCCAGTTCTGGCGGTAATGCTCGCTGATGTCGAAAGCGCGCATGTAGATCACCTGCTCGGCCTTGTTCAGCATCTCGGCACGGGCGTACTTCTTCTTCAGATCGGCCTTCTGCTGGTCCGTCAGCCCCTGGGTGTGGCGCTCGAACCAGATGTCGATGGCAACCTGGTTCTGCTCCAGTTCCACCATCCGGCCTTCGTAGAGCAGCGGCACGATGGCGCCATCGGCCACCGCTTGGTCGATGGCGTAGGTGTGGATCACGCCGCCGAACTTGGCGACGTCGCTCTTCTCGCGGGTCAGCAGCGGCGTACCGGTGAAGCCGATGTAGCAGGCATTGGGGAACATCTGCCGCATACGCGCCGAATAGCTGCCGAGTTGCGTGCGCTGGGTTTCGTCCACCAACACGAAGATGTCCGGCGAGGCGTCGCTGAACTTCTTGTAGGCCAGCGCCTTGTCGAACTTGTGCACCAGGGTGGTGACGATATGCGCCTTGCCATCGGACACCAGTTCCACCAGGTGGCGGCCACTGTCGGCGCGATCAGGCGAGAGGCCACAGGCGGCGAAGGTATTGCCGAGCTGCTTGTCCAGATCCACACGGTCGGTCACCAGCACGATGCGCGGGTTGCGGATGGAAGGTTCAAGCGCAAGCGCACGGGCAAGCATCACCATGGTCAGCGATTTGCCCGAGCCCTGGGTATGCCAGACGATTCCGCCCCGGCGCTTGCCGCCGTCGTCCGTCTGCCGGACCCGGGCGAGCACCTCACGGATGGCGAACACCTGCTGGTAGCGTGCGATCTTGCGGACGCCGCCATCGAATACCGTGTAGGCCCAAGCCATCTCCAGCAGGCGCTCAGGTCGGCACAGGGCGTAGAGCGCGCGGTCCTGCTCGGTCACCTGCCGGCCGACCAGATAGGGGGCAGTCTCCTCGCGCACGCCAAGTTCGGTTAAGGCCAGATCGAACAGCGACGCTTTCACCGATTCCGGCAATGGGCGTTCCAGCAGCGGCATCAGTTCCGCGTCCGCCGCTTCTTCCTTCCACTTCGACCAGAACTTGGCTGGCGTGCCGGCGGTGGCGTACCGGGCCTCGTTCTTGTTCACCGCCAGCACCATCTGCGCGTAGGTGAACAGGCGCGGTATGTACTCGTCGCGCTGGTTGCGGATGGTCTGCGAGATGGCCTGAGCCACCTCGATCCTGGGCGACTTGCACTCGATCACCGCGAAGGGGATGCCGTTGACGAACAGCACGATATCCGGCCGGCACGTCTCCACGCTGCGCGAGCGCTCCACCGCGAACTCGGCGGCCACGTGGTAGACGTTGTTCTGTGGATTGCGCCAGTCCACGTAGTTGAGGGTGAAGCTCTTCTGATCGCCCTCGACAGACTGCTCCAGCGCCACGCCGAGGGTCAGCAGGTCATACACCGCCTCGTTGGTCTTGAGCAGGCCGTCATACTTCACGTTCTTCAGGCGTTGGATGGCGCTCTGGATGTTCTCCTCACTGAAGAGGTAAGCACTGCCCTTGTGCTGAATCCGATTCGACTTCTTCAACTGCTCGCGCAGGATCTCCTCCAGCACCACGTTGCCGGCCTTGCCGCCACGTGCGCCAAGCGTCTCGGCAGGTGTCAGATACCGGTAACCCAGATTGACCAGCACCTGCAGGGCCGGAATCTGGGATAGGTATTTTTCGTCGAAGCGGAAACTCTCCATGGCTAGTGCCCTTTGATTCGGGCGACCGCTTCAATCTTGTCGATGATGGCTTTCACCGCCTGATCGATAACACTATTTTCCTGGTAGTCCGCTGGCGCTCCCAGCGTTGCGCGGCCATCGTTGACGAGCTGGTCCGCGTGCTTCCTCGCGCCTCGCTTGCTTCCGTTGTAGACCGCAATGGAATGGCCGCCCTGTTCTTTCACCAGCCTCATGCAGGGGATGTCCGTTTCACCATCCCCGATGAAGATCATGTTCTCGAACGGCACCGGACGTTCCTCTTTGGGCACGAACTTGTTGATCACCGAGTTGTCGTGAACATCCAAACTACCCTTGTTGATACGGAACAGGTACTGGGTCTTGGTCGTGTAGTTGACCGCAAGCGCGGGCCAACACGCGACGCCGTTGTGATCGAACATGAAGCCAGATGCATAGACTTTGGTGAACTCCTTGTAGATCGGCGTACCCTCGACCATCTCGCGGATGCCGGAAGAGATGATGAAGTGCTCCAGGCGAACGCCCTTGCTCTTGGCATAGGCGTTGATCCGCTTGAACCAGTCCGCCACGCCTGGGAACAAGGTGATGTTTTTCCCGAAGTTTTTGAAGTCGGATTTGTGGACACGGATGTCGGCCTTGTCGGCTTGCCGCAACATGGCCCACATGTAGGCAAGGATTTGGTCCATCTCGTGCTTCTGCGCAAGCTCATGCACCGACTTCCAGAATTCCGTGGAAACCATATTCAATGCAGGAATGAAGTCATATTCCTGCATGTTGCCGGGGGCGAGCGTTCCATCGAAGTCATAGGAAATCGCCATGGGAATGAGCTTTTTAGACACTAGCAATCTCCTGCGCTTGCTTGGGGATGGGTAGCCGCCACTGACCTGTTAGCAGCTTCTGCATCAGGCCGCGCTTCTGAGCACGGAGTGCATCGGCATAGCGCGTCAGAACGGCAATTTCTTGCGATGCGGCATCGAGTAACTGGACCAGACGCGCCTGTACGTCGATAGGCGGAAGCGCAAAGGTGAACCTGCCGAGATCATCGTAGTAGATGCGCACACGCACGCCGCCGTTGCCAGCCAGCTCGAAATGGCTCACCCACTTCTGGGAATGACGCAAGTGATGCAGGTATGAGGGAAGCAGTTTCGATTCGTCGCAGGCAAAGACCACGTAGTCGGGGCTGACGAGAACGTCGTGATCGAACGGGGACTTGGCAATCGACCCGATATTCAGTCGCATCGGGTTATACGCAAACCCCTGTGGCGGCACCAGCTTGTAGCGTTCGATATTGCCGGCGATGGTTTCTTCTCGCATTGGCCGCATGCCTACACTTTTGGTGATGGCCATGACTGCCTCGCGTCCGAGTATCTTGCCGTTACGCGCAGTGAGTTCTTTCGTGACGTTCGACAGCTTTGTAGTCGAAGCTCGTTTGGGTTTGCGCAGTAGTTGGTCTCTAAAGCGGCTCAGGTAAAGGCTTTTGGCCGTAATCAGTTGCTCGTTTTTCTGGATAGCAGTGTCCCAGGCCGCATTGGTATTGACGATTACCCGCTGTTCAGAAAGTGGAGGAACCAGTATTGGAAGCTCTTTCAGCTGGCTTGAATTGATACTTGCAAGGTTCGTCGTTTGCTTGGCGCACGACAAAAAATAATTCTTGGCGCGAATGGATTGTATTTCGCAGGCGAGGAATTCAGGAAGAAGAACTGTGCTGTCGATTACCCGAACAGCAAACACATGATTCTGATGAACACAATTTGGTATGTCGCCATTCCAAATTGAGCCACGACCAAGTTTGTCGAAGTCGCCCCCTTCGGTTAGAAGCACATCTCCATTACGCAGACTGAAGCGCTCTACTTGAGTAGCCGGAACTTCGATCGTTTTGATCTCCGTTAAGTCAAAATGACCATCTTGGACGTTTGCAACGCGAAGATATGGTCGCAGTACCGATGGGCCAGTTCGATTTTGGCTTTTTGACAAGCCGGTTTGAACATTGGCAACGTCGCGTAGAGGGACCTTGCGCCATTGGGCGGACAGCTTCATTTCTTCTTCTCCCGCTTCTTTCCGTCTAATCGCCGCTCGGTCTGCTCCAGCGTCGCCATGTCCGCGGCATCCGCCGCCAGCCGCGCCGCTTCACGTCGCGCTGCATCGAAGCTCTCGTAGCGTTCCAGCGCCAGTTTTTCCGCCACGTCGGCGCGCAGCTTGCCAGCATGGGTTAGCACCTCGCGTTCGTTGAACTGCAGGAAGGCGTCGAGCTTGTCTTCCCAGTCGCGCATGGTCAGGGTGCGGCGGCGCTGAGCCTGATCCTCGGCGTAGTCGAGGTACATGACGACGATGCGGTCGAGCGCCCCGATTTCTTCGCGGCTCAGGTAGTTCTTGGCAACGGTGACATCCTGCTTGCGCACCCGGCCGCCCTGCCAGGTGGTGAGGCCCATGTTGGGCAGCGCAGGGTCGGCGCGGCCGGCGATGAGTTCAGGCGCGGTGTGGCCGGTGACCGCCCAGAGCATCTTGTTCTGCACCTTCTTGAAGAACAGCTGCGCAGCTTCGGACTTGCCGTCGTAGTCCACGGCGGTGGTGTAGATATCGCGGATCTTCTGGTAGAAGCGCTTTTCCGAGGCGCGGATGTCGCGGATGCGCGCCAGCAGTTCGTCGAAGTAGTCCCAGCCGCCGGGCTCCTTGAGCCTGGTGTCGTCGAGCACGAAGCCCTTGACCAGGTATTCGCGCAGGTGGGTGGTGGCCCACTGGCGAAACTGGGTGCCGCGCGGAGAGCGCACGCGGTAGCCGACGGCCAGGATGGCGTCCAGGTTGTAGTGCGCTACCCGGTACTTCTTGCCGTCGGTGGCAGTTGTCAACCATTGGTTGACAACTGAATGCTCGGCCAGCTCGCCTTCGGCAAATACAGCCTTGAGGTGCTTGGCGATGTTCTGCTTGGTGGTATCGAACAAGGCCGCCATTTCCAGCTGGCTGAGCCAGACCGTTCCATCGAGTGCGCGAAGCTGGATCGCAATCGAACCGTCGTCCGCCGTGTAAAGGATCAGTTCGCCGCCGCTCATACGCCCAGTTCCTTCAGATACTGCTTCATGCGCTTGCGCACGTCGGTCAGTTCGCCTTCCAGACGTTCGATCTCCTGCTCGACGGCCGCCACGTCGATCTCCTGCTCTTCCTCGAAGGTGTCGACATAGCGCGGGATGTTGAGGTTGAAGTCGTTGTCGGCGATTTCCTTGAGGCTCGCGACGTGCGCGTACTTGTCGGCTGACTTCCGGGCGCGGAAGGTCGCGAGAACCTTGGCCATGTGCTCGTCAAGCAACGCGTTCTGGTTCTTGCCGCTTTGGTAGTCGTCGCTGGCATCGATGAACAGCACGTCCCGGCAGCCTTCCCGGACACCGCCCTTCTCTCGGGCGCGGTCAAACAGGAGGATGGCAACCGGAATGGTAGTGGTAGGGAACAGGTTGCCCGGCAGGCCGATGACGGCGTCGAGCAGGTTTTCCTCGATCAGGGCGCGGCGGATGCGGCCCTCCGCGCCGCCACGGAACAGGACGCCGTGAGGCACGACCACCGCTACGCGACCCTCCTGCGGCAGCGCGGTTTCGATCATGTGGGAGATGAAGGCGTAGTCGCCCTTCGACTTCGGCGGCACGCCGCGCCAGAAGCGGTTGTAACGGTCAGCTTCGGCTTCGATCGCACCCCATTTGTCGAGGCTGAACGGCGGGTTGGCAACCACCACGTTGAAGCGCATCAGCCGGTCGGCTTCCACCAGCGCCGGGCTGTTTATGGTGTCGCCCCATTCGATGCGTGCAGCGTCTTTGCCGTGCAGGAACATGTTCATGCGCGCCAGTGCCCAGGTGCTGCCGTTGACCTCCTGGCCGAACAGAGCGAAGTCGCGGCTGCCTTGCTGCTCGACCAGTGCAGCGGCTTCGACCAGCAGGCCGCCCGCTCCGCAAGTGGGATCACAGATGCGATCGCCGGGTTTGGGCGCGGCCAGTTGTGCCAGCAGTCTAGACACCTGCTTGGGCGTGTAGAACTCGCCGGCTTTTTTTCCGGCGTCTGAGGCAAAGCGCTCGATCAGATAGATGTAGGTGTCACCGATCACGTCTTCCGACACGCGCGAGGGGCGCAGGTCGAGCTTGGCGAAATCACCCAGCAGGTTCTCCAGGCGGCGGTTGCGATCCTTGGTCTTGCCAAGGTTGGCCTCGGAGTTGAAGTCGATGTTGCGGAACACGCCTTCGAGCTTGGCTTTGTTGGCTTCCTCGATGTGGTCGAGGACGATGTTGACCAGATCGCCGAGGTTGGCTGCTTTGCGCCGTTCGTACAGGGCATGGAAGTCGGCAAGGAAGCGGTCGGTGACCTCGCCGGTCTTTTCATCCTTGAACTCGACGTAGGGCAGGATGAAGCGCTCGCGCTCCAGCTTGCGGCGGATGCGCTCCTCGTTGTCGCCGTACTCCTTCCGGTACTCGGCGTAATGGTCGGCCCACTGGTCGCTGATGTACTTGAGGAACAGCATCACCAGGATGTAGTCCTTGTACTGTGCTGGATCGATGACGCCTCGAAAGGTGTCGCAGGCGGCCCAGGCGGTGTTGTTGACGTCTTGTTGGGTGAGCTGGTCGTTCATGCGGTGGCCTCGTGGGCGAATGTCATCAGAATGTGGGTGTTGAGGCGCTGCCGCAGGGTGGCGATCTGGGCCAGCAGTGCTCGTTCTTGTTCGGCCAGGGCGGCGGCTTGAACGATGCGCTGCTGGGCCGTCAGCGAGGGCAGAGGTACGTGCAGCGCCTTCAAGGCTTCGGCGCTGATCATCCGCACCGAGGTGCCTTCGGCCATTGCAGCCAATTGGTCTTGGGTAGCCGGTGCGTTGAGGTACCAGCAGAGGTACGCGGGCAGCACGCCGTGGGGCCGGATCAGCAGCATCGGCGCCGAGAGTACTGCCGGACCGATGCCGTCCAGCACCTCGGCCGCGCCATTGCTGCGGCCACGTGAGCGGAATAGCAGATCGCCCGCGCGCAGCAGGTGGTGCGCCTTCCCTTTAGGCAGCGCCACCCTGATTGCCTCGTCGGCATGCAGCAGGTTGGTGTCGTCGATGTCCTTCATCTGGATCACCGCCACATCACCCTGCGGGTCGTGCTCAAGGCGCGACCGGAATGGGTAGCCCATCTGTACGTCAGCTAAGTCGCCAATGTTCATTTTTGCAGGAATGCTGTTACGACAGAAGTCATGGCGTGCAGCTTAAATCACCGGCACGACCTAGTCAATATGTCGTAACGCGATTTCTGCAATGTAGAGAAAATGACTGGCAGCTTCCTTGATGCGGGCGAAACATCCGTAGGTTGCGATCGCCGGGAACCACGCCCTCACGCGAAATGCTTGGAGCGCTGCAATGTTTGCCGCCCGCACCTGGGTGTTCGCCGACGCGGGAGGACGTGCTCAATGGGCTGGATCTGCTCTCGGTCGGCTCGAGGTCACGGCGGCGAAAACGCATGCCGTCTGCCGTAAGCGGTCCACTTTCAGATGGTGAAACTGAAGCACCTCCCATCTCGCTTTCGCGAGATGGGAGGCCTGAATTCCCCTGAATTTAAAAGCCCTAGGACGGGGAACCCCCGGGCCGGATTGACGCTTTACCTCCTGTTCGCAGCACCGTCGCGTCACGGTGCCACTACTGCGTGGATGAATGAAGTTTTTCGATCAGGAGCCACCTGACCGACCGAATCAACAACGAACGAGCAACCTCTGCTGACGCCCTTCGAGATCCGCAGTCTTGCGACTGCGGCACCCTGCTTTGCCTTACGCGATCGTGCCTCTGCCAGAGGACCCTTTCACTGCCGTAGCTTTTAACTACCGGTTCACAGGTTCACTACTACGACGCCTCCGTTCAAGCCGATTCTCAGCGCACCTCTCGATGCGTAGCCATGGGTGCCGCCCATGGAAAACCGGCCAGAATCCCAGCTTGGTGAAAACGGACTTTCGGATGGTTTTAGGTGCCTCCTGTGCCTGCCTTTGAGGTCGTGCTGATAGCCGCACGCAGCATCAAATTTCCGGTTATGAAGTGTCTCAGTTCACCGTACTTTTCCTCTCAGGACAGACGTTCGGATGGAGGTTCCTAATCGTCACCACACCATCAACTGACCCCTCTGCTCTACCTCATCACCTCGTGCCTCTCGGTTGTCCTTCCGTCGTTAGATTCCCCCGCGCGATCCATTGCTGGCCGCGGGTTTCACGTCACTTCGGGCAGGACCGATTGCTGGCTGCCAGCCTGGCAAGGCACTACATGTTTTGGCGAGGGATTGTTCAGCGTATTTTCCGGTTGCCCGGATAGCCCACCGGCCGCATTTGCGGCAATCACGTTGTTCACTATTATCTGGCGCACCACTCGATCCTTGACTGGATCGCCGCATTCGCGGTCATGAATTGCTGTGGTCTAAGCCGGCAGTTACCTGCCTGGCTTGACCCCAAACCGGACGTGCGCGTTTTCCGCCGCATCCGGCTCTCTGCTTAAGAACCACGATCATCTGATTGACCTCCGGCTGGCAGGCACGGAGCACGACTGGCAGTCGTGAAAAGAGGGTGGCGCCCTCATCAAATGACATGGCTCACGAGGTTGTACTGCTCGTCACATTGTGAAAGAACGCGGGCCTGGCGAGGCCCTTTCGTAGCGCGTATTGGCTGGCGTGCCACGAATCGTTGTTCGGCCATCCACGGAGGGATCTTGGGATTGCGTCATTGCTACCGCAATGCCTTATCCCCACTTCTATGTAAACGAGCTAACCTCATGACGTAGAAAGTGAAAACCCGCTTCGAGAAGTAAATCGCTCAGATTCGCGAAACATCGGATACCGCTCTGTTGATTCCATCAACGAGCACTCCATCAATGCTTCATCCAGTAACCGCACATCCCGGTATTGCCAGCATCCGTCGATGCCAGAAAGCCATCGCCCGGGATTACATATTGGCAAACCTTTCACGGTATCCGATCAGACCAATTTTTGAAGACGTTGCACACCTTGTCGTCGAGCATTTCTTTCCACAGGCGGTTCAACGCGGCAACACCGCGAACGTCTCCGACCTTGTACAACTCATGGTGCATGCGTTTGTACTCGCGCCGCTTGAATACCGATTGCCTGGCGTCTATCGCCCCGACTGGGGCATCGGAACGGTACTGTCTTGGTTTCGACGCTGTCTCGGAAAGCACACCGGGCAATGGTACTGGTGTATGCCCGATGTGGTGATTGATCGTTCACCTCAGCAGGTGCATGATCAATTCACCAAGGTGGTGCATATTCGTGACACCTTGTTTGTCGACGGCGCGGTAGAAGCCCTGTGTAATCTTGCGTGCAGCGGCGGGCGAAAATCCGAAGCAGCTCGACAGGTACTTGATCCGTTCGCTGCGGCTTCCCTCGATATTTCCATTGATGACCTTTTCAATGTCCGAGCTTCTTCACCCATTCGGCGCAAACTGCGTGCAAGCGGGCGGTGGGTGGCCAGTTACCTCAGGAAGGGAGAACGCGCAGTACTGATCGCGGACGCAGAAACTGCACGTGCGAGTGCATCCGGACGGTTTCGGTGGAATGACATCCGCGTCACACCGCTGCTTTGGCAAGATTACGTCATTGAGTGGATCAACAAGGATAACCACCTTCGTATCCGTCTTGACCACAAGGTCATCACCTCGGCGTTGCGTGAGATCAAGCAACTCGATAAGGCGCACAGCCATCCTCGCCGAAGGTTCGCTGCAATCACCAAGTTCGTACATCGCTTTTTGACGACACACCGATACGCCACAGGTAGTCTGGTAGCACTCCAGGAATTCAATCACATTGTCGGTAGTCGGGTCGCCAAGAGCATCACCGCCACAGTGCCATCCTTGGTGTACCCGAGCAGGTCAGTACAGGTATACGACAAGCTCGTATTGCCGATCACCAATCCGTTCCTTACAACGAGTACTGGTGATGTCGCCGGAGGTGATCGGTCGGGAGGCATAAGTAATGCTACTTGGCTCAGCTTTTGGAATCCCTATCGAAGTGTCACCGGCGGCCTCTCGGTGTATGACGACATTCGTGATGACGTCGATTCCGGTTTGGGTGACCGGGATATGGAATTAGATCAGGGCGCAGAGGAGCCAGATCGTCGATGACGGCCTTGGCAGAAAATCGATGAAATATTGCGATATTTCGAATAATCGCGATCAATCATTTTCATTCGGTGAAATCTCGCGGAATGATTGGCGGGGTCTCGGGATAATTTACTAGGGAAATCGCATTGATGCTGTTGCGAAGTCCTCAGTCGGTTGTCGGTAGCGGCATATTGAGCAGCGACGCCGCGCACCAAGAGCACGTCCACACCCTTGGTCAACTTGCGCATCCGCTTCACTGGTGTGTCGCTTCAGTATCAGCATGAAGAATCCTCCGTGATTCAGATTGAAGCACATACCACTGCAAGCTCACTGGCGACGCATGCGTTCTTCCTTTTCTCGGAGGTACGCGGCGAAGTGCTCTGCCTGCATGCGGCGATAAAGTTTTTCTAGTGCGCGCGCAGTACGCCAAAACCGAAAGCTTTGGTTTAGGTAAAAGGACGCCAAGAAAGCGCTCCAGCCCGTCAGTCGGAACCGGTCGTTCGCCGCATCGAGCAGTATCGTTGCGGCGATAGCGAACGAGATCGCCGAGATCACCACGCGCGGCAGGCACTCGCGTTTCCACCGCATGAAACGCATGACCTTCATGTTCCGTTCTAGCGGGGTCATGGGGTCGGCTCGCAGAAGGGCAGCAGGGACTGCACGCGGACGATCCGGTTTGTGTCGATGTCGAAGGCTGCGAACCGGTAGACCGCATAAGGCTTGGCGCGCGCCGACCGGGCTTCACGAACGAGCTTGGCAAGTAAGGCCCTCGGTCTTTCGACCGGTCGATCAGCGCATTCGCTGCAGATATCGCCAGAGATGGAGCTTCCATCGCCACCGCCGAGCGTCATCGTCCGGAAAGCCACTTTTTTCCGTCTTGGCCACGGATCGCGCAGGCTGACCTCGCCGCACCAGTCGCATACGACCCCGACCGCAACGGGGTTCACGACCGCCATTGATCGAACGATCTTCATTCGGCTCCTCCTGAAGAGCCTCGGCCACCGATGCCGGTGGCCGAGGCGTATAGCGACCTGCCCGCAGCACAGGTAGTCACACCCTTGACATCAACCGATCAGCTCAGGGTGCCGTGTTCGGCAACGACAGGTCCGGTGCCGCCAGCAGCGACGACCAGGCGTACTGACCCGCCGACCCCGGGAAGTTAATCTGCCCGCCGATCGGGTCGATGGTCAGGGTTAGCAGTCCTGCATTCGTCACCCCGGTTCCGATGACATCGGTGGCGGTCGGTCCGAAGCTCCGGGCATAACGAAACGATCCGCTGACTGGTGCACCGATGCTTCGTACTGCGACCGCGGCAGCAACTGCTGCCCTCAGATCTGAAGGCAACAACATCACTCCAAGATTGCCATCCGACAAAGCCCGCGACCGGACGTTCGAGCCCCCGAAATTGGCATTACCCGTTGCCGGATCGAAAGCGACATTGATCCGGGCATCCGAGAACTGCACGCTCTGACCATTCGGCGCCGTCAGTACCAAGGCGACGTCGTTCCCGCCAAACGACTCGACCTGAACGGCCCCACCCGGCGACAGCGTTGTCAGCCCGGCGCTGTTCTCATAGCGCATCGAATAGCCATCGATCACGACATCCGCAGACCAGCTGATGTTGAACGTCCCGGTTCCGTCGCCATTCAGCCGGATCAGGAACTGGCGGACCTGCATCGTCCCATTGACGCGTCCGATGGCTTCGGCACAGTTGGAAAACTGGATCGAAGCACTCGGGTCAGCACCAGCCGTGGGGGTGGTATCGGCATAGGTGGCAGTTCCACCACCAGTGCAAGTAACCGCACCAGCGCGTCGCTCGCCGATGTCGACCTCCGTCAGGTTCGCAAGCATCAGCGACCCGAGTCCCTGCATGTAGCGGTAAACTGCAGCCGACCGGGCTGCTTCGACATCGGCGAGATTCGAGCGACGATCGGGGGTGCCACTACCGCCGCCGCAGCCGGAGAGCAGCAGCGTGAACAGCAGGATCAACAGGTTGCGGGTTTGCATGGTGTGACCTCCAATCAGACATCTGTCAGGAAGCGACACGGCACATCGCCCGGCAGGGCAGATGTACCGAGACGCAGGGTTAGCCAGAACGACGGGCAGCCGCGCCCGTCAGGCCGTCAATAAAGAAAGAGGGAGGGGTGCTTCTGGCTGAGCGATCAGCTCATCGGGCTTTGCCCAGCACGCGCTCGTACTCCGGCGCCACGACCGGAATCTGGCTGATGGCTTTGCCAACGCGCTCGCCATCCGCGTCCGTGGTGGGCGGGAAGCTCTTGTACAAGCTGCCCATCACGAAGCCGGACACCTGTCGCGCAAGTCCGGCGTAGTCCTCGGCAATCTCGGCCCGCTTCTCGTCGAGGATCTGGCCGCTGACGGCATCGGTAAACACCAGCTTGCCGCGAATCTTGTCGCCGACGGTCAGGCGCTGGATCAGGTTGCGGTCATAGGCGTCCTCGACGAAGTTCAGGATCAGAATCCGTCCGCTACACTCCACCATGACCCGGCAGACCTGAATCGGCGCCTTGACCGATGCCGCAACAGCGGTCGTGTAACTCGCGAGATTCTCGGCAAATGCCGCCGGCAGTTCCGGCACCGCATCCCGAGGCTGGATGTCCGCCAGCACCAGCACGCTGTCGATTTCCCGGAACAGCGGCTTGGCGTTCTGAAGATCCTTGACCGAGGTCACCGCGTGATAACCGGTCGTGACCGAGCGGGCCGAGTCATACAGGCCGATGGCGGACTGCGCGGTGTCGACCGCTGCACAACCGGACAGCAGCACGCCGACGATGATCATCGAAAGCCATTGGGCCTGCGTGATGAAGAGGGGCAGAAAGGGAAGTGTGATGTTGTGTCGATCCATCGCAGTGTTTCTCCGTGTGGGTGATTCGGTAGTGCCCGCAGTCCGATGGGCAGCAACGGGGCTGACCCAGCGGAGGGTTCTGATCAAACCGCAGCAACTGTCCTGATTGTTACTCATAGAGCGTGGCTTCATAAAGCAGGTCTCCGTACGTTCTGTGAATGCCGTCGCATCCGCAGTTGTTGTTGGTGGGGCAGCGCCTTCGGGCGCTGCGGGAAGCGCGTGGCCTCAGTCAGGAAAACTTCGCTCTGGAAGCCGGCATCGCGAGGAGCTACTACGGCGCCATCGAGCGTGGCCTGCGCAACGTCGCCGCCTTGAACCTGATCCGGATTGCCGCGGCCCTTGGTGTGGAAGTGGGCGAGCTGTTCCCGGAAATGACGACCTTGCAGAAGGACCGTAAACGCCGCCCCCGTCAGGACGGATAGCCGTCCCGGTCCTGAATCCGGATGTAGCGCTTCAGCTGCCCGTTGAGCCGACGATCTGCCGTCGCGTAATGGCGGGGCGAGGCTTTGAAGGCCGCGATCTGCCCATCCCGCGTGGCACTGAGCCGGTCCGCCATCGCCACCGCCACGGCTTCCGGACAGGCGGCATGCTCGCAGCGTGCTTCCTTGCTGATCAGGTAGGTCAGCATGTCGGCGCAGGCGGCATGGGTTTCGGCACGCAGGCGCGGCAACTCGGTCGCGATTTCGATGACCGATCGCGTCTCGTGCATGATCAGCGGGTTGTTGTAGGCCGAGCGTATCCATTCGATCTTGCCGAGGTCATGCAGGATCGCTGCGGCAATCGCCGTGTCCTTCGACTCCTGGTTGGCGAAGGTCGCGGCACTCAGTCCGGCCACGATGACCGCGCACTCATGGCTGTGGATCGCTAACCCACCGGGAAAGGCGTGATGCGCTTCCCGAGATGCCCGAGCCTTGAAGAAGTACGGGTAGACGTTGTCTGAACCCAGCACCCGATGCACGAAGCGGGCGATCGGCCGGCTCGGCATCTGCTCGAGGATGTCGATCAGCCCGTGCAGCGCCGGAACGGCCTCATCGGCACAGGCCGACCGCGGGACCACCAGCAGGTTGGGGTCCTTGTTTTCGGGCCGCTCCATGAAGTCGATCAGCAAACCGAATTCCGGATGCTCGTGATCCATCGGGAAGCCCCACATCTGATGGACGTTGCCAATCAGGCTCGACGGCTTGATCGGCCCTTCCGGCATGAACCGGGCCTTGTACGGGCCGTAGGCGTCTTCGATCACCAGATCGAGGAAGGGTGGCTCCTTCGCATCGACAAGGGACGACATGATCCGGAAGTCGTGGTTGACCAGCCGGTCGATGTCGTGGAGATCCACGCGCAACTGTTGATGCTTGTTCATCTTCAGCCTCACAGGACGCGGTTTGTGCCGACCGGGTCCGCCCAAAGCGTCTTTACGCGTCTCCGCATAGAAAATGATGCGCGGGACAAGGAAATGACGTGCACTACATCATATTGGTACGCAGATAATCGCTTGTCAAGCATATTGCTACGCTGCACGTCATTTCAGTGAGGCGCAGCCCATGATTCGGTGTCGCTTGGCGTTCCTCCTCGCGGAGAGAAAGCTGAAGATCGCAGATGTATCTCGGGACACCGGGCTGAATCGCAGCACGCTCACGGCCATGTACTACGAGACCACGCAGCGCATCGACCTCGAATCGGTCAACGCGCTCTGTCGATACTTCGGCTGCAAGGTCGAGGATCTTTTTGTCTACGTCCCGGACGGGGACGCCAAGGCCGACTAAGGCCGGGCAACGTCCAGCGGTGTGCAGCTTTTGTTTTGCCGCTGTTGTGTCAGATTTCAACGATGCGTTTTTGTCCTCGTCTTCAACATTTTCGGAACATCAGTTCCGAAAAGCCCCGCCGGCAAGGCGGCCAGGCCGGCGAGGCCAGCCGGGAGCGCGAGGGCAGGTCCCTTTCAATCAAAGCTGGCGCGGTTGAAGAGATGCCAGGTCTGTTGGCCTTCAAGTCTTGAGCGGTACGGTTCAGGGAGAACGACATGCCGCGCGGGGGAAGACGCGAAGGGGCGGGGAGGCCACACGGGTCTGGGCGCTTTGGCGAACCGACGCGCCGAATGGATATTCCCCTTGGCCTGGTCGGTCAGGTGTCGGAACTGTTGGCCGAGCATCAGCGCGCTGCAGCCGTCGCCGCGGTCGAAAAGCGACTTTTTGATGGCCGGAAACAGGATTCGGATGTGTCCTTGGCAGTCCCGCAGCCAGGTACTGCATCCATCGTCGGACCAATCAACGCCGTCTCGATGCTCAATCGTCTGGCTGACCAAGGCATCAAGGCGACAACTGTCGTGCTCGACCCCTGGTATCGCGACAAGGACGCTCGAGGCCGGGTGGCCTACCTCACTGAAACGGTGCCATTGATCGAAGCGGCAAGCCGGGTCGCAGGCCACGTATTCATCTGGGGATTTCCCGAAGCGGTGGCCAGGCTGATCGACCACACGCCACCGAGTCTGAAACTCGAAGGCTGGCTGACTTGGTACTTCAAGAACGCACCATCGCGATCGAAGTCATGGCGACCATCGCAGCAAGCCTGTCTGCATCTGCGCCACCCGAAAGCACCGATGTACCCGGAGCACTTCTACGCCGAGCGGCATCGCGAACCGGCACGGCACAACCGACTTGAGTTCAAGATGACTCCGTACAGCGTCTTCGAGGAAGCGCTGCTCAGCGGCTTCATCAAGCGCAGCGAGCAGACGGGATTCCGCTGGCAGAAACCTGAATCGGTGATAGCACCACTGCTGCGCATGACGACGAAGCCGGGCGATCTGGTGATTGACCCGACCGCCGGCAGCGGCACCACCGGGGCTGTGGCGATCAAGCTGGGTTGTGCTGTGATCCTGTCCGACGGAAACGCGACCGCCCTGAAAACCGCGCGAATGCGATTACGCGATTGACCGGCCCATCACCGCCTTTCGAATCTGGGCGGGGAATCAAAAGCGGCTTGGGCTGCAGCGCGTCGCGCGATGGTCTCAGCCTTGGTCGGCCGGCCTCGACGACGGCGTGGGACCAAAACGGTTGGCGCTGGCGTCGTGGCAGGCAAGCCAGTGCCGACCGTCGCACGGATGTCCGACTTCTCGTAGGCCTTCAGCCAAGTAATCACCGAGCTCAAAAGCCATCGCCGCCCGGACATTCCGGGCAACATGACAGACGGTGGCATGGGGTGACCGCGACCAATACGCATGTTGATCGCCGCACGGGCTGAGCCTGGCTTGGCAGTTCCGAGGTTGAAAAATCGGCCCAACTGCTCCGCGTCCAACAGCATGTCGGAGGTCTGAACAGCGGCCGGGGAAGGCAAGGGCAACACAAAGGAAGACGGACGCATGGTTTGAACCGTGGCGATCGTGGGGAGGATCGTCTTAGCGGTATCCTTTTGTTACGGAACCCCATCAGCCCAGCAGACGGCTCGCCCACACCAGTGGTGCTCCGGAGGAGCGCCGTATCGATCCGAAGACGCGGGTGATGGACCAAGACGTGCTGGTCGATTACTACAATCTGCGTGAGTCGGGTCATCCGCAACTGCGCCTGATGCGCGGGTTTCTTCCCGGAGCGCCGCTGGCGATCTGCCCTCTGCGCTGTCAACCGAACGGCGCCTGCGCGACTTGTGTATGGGTCGGACTTGTACCAAGGCCGAACCACCACCCAAGGAGATTCGCCGTGAAACTGATGACCTTCACCGTTGCCCTGTTGATTTCCGGCATCAGCGCCTCCCCCTTCGCTCAGGCTCAGGAAACGCCACGGGCCGATGCCATCAATCAGCGTCTCGATAACCGAGGCGAACGCATCGACACCCGTCTCGACAACCGGGGTGATCGCATCGATACCCGGCTCGATAACAAGGGTGATCGCATCGACACCCGTCTGGACAACAAGGGCGAGCGCATTGAAAACCGCGCCGAGAATCGCAGCGATCGTCTCGAAGCTGCCGGCCACGAGAACCGCGCCAACCGTGTTGAGAAAGCCGGCGAGCGTGCCGCGACCCGTCTCGACAATAAGGGCGACCGGATCAACAACCGTCTGGACAATAAGGGTGATCGCGTTGACAACAGCTTGGACAACAAGGGTGACCGCCGCGAGAACCGGCTGGATCGAAAGGGCGACAGGGTGGTCAACCGCGCTGAGCGTCGCCAGACGCGCCGCGCGCAGTAAGGGCCGCGCGGGACCGGTTTCCACGTCTGCCTGCGCCTGAATCTGCGTGATCGGCCCTGTCGAAGGTGCCACCTCGCTCGACGGCTTTCTCGCCAGCGTCGAGCGAAGGGCACTGCGCATTGCTCAACTCAGTATCTCCGACGTCGACGAGGCGATGGACTGTGTGCAAGACGCCATGATCCAGCTCGCCCGCCACTATGCCCAGCGCGACCCCGCCGAATGGCCGCCGCTGTTCTATCGAATCCTCGACAACCGACTGCGAAAGTGGCGGTTCAAGATGGTGCTTCGCGGCCGCTGGCTGGGCTCGCGCCTTTCCGCCAACAACGAAGGCGATGA
This sequence comes from Nevskia sp., assembly GCF_021732705.1. Lineage (GTDB taxonomy): Bacteria > Pseudomonadota > Gammaproteobacteria > Nevskiales > Nevskiaceae > Nevskia. The sequence continues at coordinate 55,170 of NZ_JAKFUM010000015.1, forward strand.
CCCATTTGACGCTATGCCCGCGCCCGACGGCGACCGACCCGATCAAGCCACTGAAAGCGCCGAGACCTTGAGCAGGGTGCGGAGCGCGCTCGAAAAATTACCTTCCCGCCAGCGCCAGGCCTTCGTCCTGCGGCACTGGGAGGGACTCTCCACCGCCGATACCGCGCAGGCAATGGCCTGCAGCGAGGGCAGCGTGAAGACGCATCTCTCGCGTGCCTGTGCGGCCCTGCAACCGTTAATGCTCGAACAAGGACTCCGCCCATGAGCCACTCACCCGACAATCACGATACCGCCGTCACGCAAGACCCTGCCATCCGCCGCGCCGTCACTGCGCTCAAGCAGTGGGAAGACGATGTGGACACCGTTCAGCGCGCGCACCTCGCGGCTGCCCGGCGACGGGCGCTGTCGCCTGAGCAGGCCACCGCCTGGCCTGTTTGGGCGGGCGGTGCGGTGGCGGCCAGTCTGGCACTCGTCATCGGCGTGAGCCTCTGGCCTGCCATGCAGCGCGGACCCTCATCGGCCCGGCCGACGGATGCTGCCTCGCTTGCTGCGCCGGTCGTTGCCGAATACGTGGCTGACTTCGGCGATGCCGACGACGAACTGCTGCACGAGGGACTCGATAGCGATCTGGAGCTTTATCTCTGGCTTGATGGGACCGATGCGGCATGAAGTTGCGCCACGCCACCGCGGGTCTGATTGCACTGGCCTGCGTGGGCCATGCCCAGTCTCAGGCTGAGGCCCGCCCACTGCTGAAGCCCGCAGCGCCGCCGGACGCCGCCACGCTCGAGTACCTCGCGGACTGGCCGTCTGATGAGGATGACCCCGCAGCCGACGACCCGTTACTGCAGTTGCTCGATGCTCCAACAGCGGACAGCACGCCTCGGGGCAAAGCGCCCGTGACGACCAACCCCGCCGACCCTCGACCCGCTCTCCGGAAACGCCCATGAAGACTGCCCTCCGCTCCAGACCCACAGGCCTTGGCCGCGCCCGTGCCCGCACGCTGCTCGCGCTCGGCTTTCTGTTCTATTGCGGGTTGGCGCTGGCGCAGGATTTCTCCAGCCTCACCCCCGAACAGCGTGCGGTGCTCGCGCCCTTCGAAAACCAGTGGCCGACGCTACCGCAGGCGCGTCGCGACAAGCTGATGCAAGGTGCCGCGCGCTGGCAGCAGATGACGCCCGAGCAGCAGGCCAAGGCGCGTGCCAAGGCCGAAAGTTGGAGGAACCTCTCGCCAGAGGAACGTGAGCGCGCGAAGACGCGCCTTAGCCAGTGGCAGAACCTGCCGCCGGAACAGCAGGAAAAGCTCAAGCATCGTTACCGGGACCTCACACCGGAACAGAAGGCCAAGCTCAAGGCTAGGCGAGAACAGTTTCGGGCCTTGCCTCCTGAAGAGCGCGAGGCGATTCGAAGCCGCTTCAAGGCTCTGCGCGAGCTGCCCCCTGAGCAGAGAAAAGCCATCCGCGCCTGCGCCGAGGGCAAGCCGATTGAGCAGGCTGCTGCCTGTCTGCCGCCCTAAGCCGCCACTAAATCATGGTCGATGGCAGTTCCAATCCGTGTGATGTCTACCGGTGCACTGCGGGCTGACTGCTACTCCCAGAAAGGTTTGGGCTTTTGTAGAGAACAGTTTGCATCGTGAGCGGCCGGTAGAGGCCACTATCGCTGAGGGCCGAAGGTCAGAAAGATGATGTCAACTAGGTTGCAGGAGTGGACGACGATGAATCGAGCGGAGGGACCGTTGTGAAGGCAACTCTATCCGCACCAATGGAAACTGGCGCTGATGACATGAATATTGCGCCATTCGGTGGCGAATTTTTTCAATTCGATGAACTGCGAAAGAGCTTATGGCAGCGTGCAGCCATGTCTCTCGCGAGTTCGATCATGCACTGACTTGTCAATTACGAGAGCTAGATTCGTCATGTCACTGACTTCTATTGCTAGAGGTGTTCTAGCAGCCATTTCCGCTGTACTGCTGGCTGCTTGTGGAGGAGGCGGAACCACAATCACCACGCCTCCACCAGCACAGGCTGCCGCCCTTTACGTGGGCAATCACTTCAATGCTGCGCTGGCTTCGTCGGCAGGTGACACTTGCGGACGAATCCTGGACGCTACGCGTTCTCGTGAAATCACGGTGCAGATACGCGTGCCGCAGGCGTCGTCGACTCGCCGTCCAATCATTGTGTTCTCACACGGCGGCGGGCCGCGGGATCCCTGTAGTTTTGGTAATCCCGAATGGGGCCGCAGCCTGTCGGAAGCAGGGTATGTGGTAATGCACATCGCGCACAGCCTGACCAGCTTTCAAAAGGACGCGGCTTGCAGCGCGATTGGTGTCACGGATTGCAGCGTGGAGCAGGCCATGCAGTACCACCGTCCGCTTGATGTTCAGTCGGTGCTGGCAGCAATCCCGACTCTCGTGCAGTCCTTCCAGATCGCGGCGATTGCCGATACCGGCCGAGTGGGATTGGCCGGTCACTCATTCGGTGCTTTCACCGTGATGGCGGTTGCCGGTGCGCGACATGATCTTGGCACGCTCCGGGATATCGACCGCAGCGTGGGTAGTGTTCGGTCGGTGCTGGCCCTATCGCCGCAGGGGCCGGGCCGATTCGGCTTCTACGATCGCGGCGTCAGCGGCGGGAACTCGTGGGACGCGATCGGGATTCCGGTAATGACCCAGACAGGTGCTGCAGATGTAACGAATGGAGAGGATGCGCCAAGTCGGCGAGTGCCGTTCACGCTGATGCCACCTCCGGACAAGGCCGAGTTGTTCATCAATGACTCACGTGCGCAGCATGAAACTTTCAACCTCAATGACAGCAGCGCGCCGGCGCTTCTGCTCGACACGATTCGATCCACAGCCATTGCATACTTCGATGCAACGCTTCAGGAACGACAGGCTGCTTGGGAATATCTGAGGTCTGACAATATCGCGGATGTCAGCAACGGGATTGCGACCCTCAACCGACGCGACCTGATAGCCCCCGCTGGGCAATGAGTGTTCGGATCTAAGATGCCGTAGAGGTTTGCGATTCGAGGGCAGTCAGTTAGACATTGGCAGTTAGGGATTCTCTGATTAACTCCACCCCGGTACGGTAATACTCGGCTACTGGAAACAGCAGTGGAATCAACGCCATGGAGCAGATATCGCTGGCCTCGTCGGGGTTTGAGAAGTTTGGTCGGACGACGAAGCTAAGCGCATTTTCTGGCGGATATGGACTGGGTGGTTCCGTGGTCAGCGCTGTGCAAGTTGATTGCGCCGGTGTACCCGCAGAACGAAATTGGTTGACCACCGGTTGCACTTGATCGGATGCTGCGGACCCACTCCCTGCAGTCCTCCTTCAACTTCCTGGACCCGTCGGTGGAAGAGGCGCTGTACGACTCAGAGGCGATGCGGCAGTTCGTTGGTATCGACCTGGGTGTCGAGCGAGTTCCGGACGAAACGACAATCTGCAAGTTCCGATGTCTACTGACGAAGAACCAGCTCCGCAAGAAGTTCTTCGCTCGGGTGAACGAGCATCTGAAGGCCAGCGGCATGAAGCTGTCGACTGGCACCGTAGGCGACGCCATGATCATCAGCGCACCGTCGTCGACCAAGAAAGGATTCGGCAAGCGAGATCCAGAGATGCATCAAACGATGAAAGGCAACACGAGATATTTCGGGATGAAGGCTCACGTTGGCGTCGACAGCCAAACCAAGCTGATTCACTCGGTCGAAGCCTCCGCCGCCAATGTCCATGACGCCCGCGCGCTGCCGAGCCTGCTGAATGCCAAGGAGCGGCGGGTCTATGGCGACCAGGCCTATTGGGGTCAGAAGGGCTTGCTGGCGGTCCACGCGCCAAAGACCAAGGACTTCACGAACCAGCGCTACCGCTACCGGGGCATCGTCGACGAAGCCGAGCGGATGAAGAACCGGACCAAGTCGAAGATCCAGGCGAGGGTCGAGCATGTGTTCGCGGTGATGAAGCTGAAGTTCGGCTTCACCAAGGTTCGTTATCGAGGCATCGAGAAGAACGCGCACCGGCTGAATGTCACCGCAGCACTTACCAACCTGTTCATGGCGAGGAGACACTTGCTCGCGTTGCAGGCGTAATCCGCTCGAAAGGCGGAAAACCGGGGCGCTTCAAAGTCCCGCAGCAGTAGATTGAGCAGAAAATCGTCAGATCGGCGGCTTCAAACGACATCCGCGACGCCTGCCTTCACACGGCGGGGGTCATTCAGAGCTTTCTTAGCTTCGACCCCGGCGGGCACGGTCACCGAAATGATCAGCCCTTCATCCGACTGCGCACTCACCGAGCCATGATGTGCCGCAGCGATTGCCGCCACCAGCGCGAGCCCGAGTCCGTGGCCACCGGTGGCGCGGCTGTCATCACCGACGCTGAAACGCTGAAACAGGCGAGGCAAGGCGCTCGATGGCACCCCAGGACCGTCATCGACGATCGACAGCTCCGCATGTCCTGCTCGGGCTGCGAGCGTGACCTGCACCGTCGTCCCGGTTGGCGTGTGCCGCAGTACGTTGTCGAGCACATTAGCCAGCAGTTGCTGCAGCAGGCGCCGATCGCCGTTGACGTTGATCTCTGGTGCCACCACCAACAGTAGGCGGTGCCCGCTGGCCTCGAAATCCGGCCGGTAAGTCTCGACAACCTCCGTCACCAGCTGGCTCAGCGAGAGCGATACAAAGTGGCTGCGCACCGCATGCGATTCGACTTCTGAGATCCGGAGCAGTGCGGCGAAAATCTCCAGCAGTTCGCGGGATTGATCCAGTGCGGCATCGATATGCGCGCCCGGCTCACTGGATGCGCGGGCGGCTTCCAGCTGGTTCGTGAGCCGGGTCAGCGGCGTGCGCAAGTCGTGGGCGATGTTGCCGGAGACCTCGCGCAGGTTGTCGAGCAGGCCGACGATGCGATCGAGCATCCGGTTCAGCGTAATCGACACGCGATCGAACTCGCTGCCCGAGTCGTCAACCGGGATTCGCTGGCTCAGATCGCCATTGATGATCGCCAGTGCTGTCCGATCGATGCCGTTCAGGCGGGCCCGGGTGATGGCCCCGACCGCCCAGGCGGCCGCGATGCCGAGCAGCAGCAGCCCACCGAAAGCCAGGGCGGTGACCTGCTGGATTGCCCGGTCGGTGGCGTCTACCGCCGCGCGATCGGCGGCCACCAGTAGCCAGCCACCGTCCGGCAACCGGCTGGTCAGCGCCTGCGCTTCGCGCTGCCCCTGGTCATGGCGCAGATGTTCGAGATAGCCCGGCTGTGGCGGCATTGCCGCGTCAAGTGACCCCGCGAGCCGTTTGCGCCTCGAATCCGACAGCAGGTACACAAGCCGGGATTCCGCTGCAGCCGATTCGCGCCGCGCAATCAGCTCCGCGACCGCCGGTGTTCCACCACGAGCGGCCTCGGCAAGCAGGGCGCGGGTCTCGGTCGCGATGCGGTGATCAAGCTGTTCTTCCAGCGCCTCATGCGCCACCTCATGCACCGTGGCGCCGATCGCCAGGGTCGCCAAGGCCAGCAGGATGCCGATGGCGGCCACCACGCCAGTGGTCGATTGCCAGATTCGGCGCATGCCTCAGTCCGGGACGCGGATGCGATAGCCGGCACCGCGCACGGTTTCGATCGGATCAGATTCGAAGCCGTCGTTGAGCTTGGCGCGCAGGCGGCTCAGATGGGTTTCGACGATGTTGGTCTTCGGGTCGAAATCGAAATCCCAGACCCGTTCGAGCAGCATCGTGCGGGTCATGATCCGGCCCGGGTTCCGCATCAGCTCGGCCAGCAGGCAGAACTCGCGCGGTTGCAGGACGATGCGCTGACCGGCGCGTTCGACAGTGCGACGCAGTTCGTCGATCACCAGATCGCCAACCACCAGCCGGTGGGTTTCGACCCTCACTGCCGGCCGCCGGGTCAGGGCCTGCAGCCGCGCCGACAGCTCGGAAAACGCGAAAGGTTTGACCAGATAGTCGTCAGCGCCACTTTCCAGACCTTCGACGCGGTCGGAAATGCCGCCGAGTGCGGTCAGCATCAGCACCGGCGCATGGCGGCCGCCGGCGCGCAGCATGCGCAGCAGCGACAGACCGTCGATGCCGGGCAGCATGCGGTCCAGCACGATCGCGTCGAAATCCCGGCCGGTGGCCTCGATCAGTCCGTCATGGCCATTGGTGCAGGCGGTGACCTGGTGACCGGCCTCGCGCAGTCCGCGTGCGATGAACTCGCGCGTCTCGCGATCGTCCTCCACCAGCAGCACCTGCATGTGTCCCCCGATTCAGAGCGCGCCGAGCACGCGCAACAGTGTGAACTGGCTGCGCGCCAGCGCGATGTCCGATTGCAGCTTGGCCAGCCGCGCCTGCGCCTCGACCCGGTCGGCATCATGCCGCAGCAGTGGCGTCGCATCGCCAAGCCGAACGCGCGCGGCCGAGCGCTGCGCCTGCCGCGCGGCGGCCGTCACCGCGTTGCCGAGGTGCGCATTACGTCGGGCTTCCTGTTCGACGGTGGCAATCGCCGTTTCGGCTTCACGCAGCGCCCGCAGCACTGTGGCATCCCAGTTCGCCAGCGCTGCGCGTTCGCCGGCTTCGGCCTGCGCAATCCGTGCGCGTGCCGGGCTCTGGTTGGGGAACGACCAGACCAGAAACGGCGTCGCGTTGGCGACCAGCCCGCCGGTCAGCAGTCCCACCGCTCCGCCCAGATTCAGCCGTGGATACAGCTCGGCACGGGCGACACCGATGCGTGCGGTCGCCGCCGCCAGTCGCCGCTCGGCTTCGCGGATGTCCGGCCGACGCAGCAGCAGCGCCTGACCGTCGCCGACGGGCAGCGCGGTATCCAGCGCGGGAATCGCCTCGCAGTCGATGGCCAGTTCGGCGGCCTCTGCAGGCGGCCGGCCTTGAAGTTCGGCAAGTCGGTAGCGCGAGGCCTGACGCGCTGCCTCTAGCAGCGGCAGGCCGGCGCGCAGGCTGGCCTGAACGGCCTGTGCCTGTGCGACCTCGATTCCCGATACCTCTCCCGCCGCGCGCTGGCGTTCAAGGGTTGCAGTCAGCCTGTCCTGCGCTTCGGCGGCACCGTTCAGCGCCTTCGCTCCGTGAATGGCTGCGCAGTGATCGAGATAGGCATTCACAGTCTCGGCTGCGATTGCCAGCCGCAGGCCCTCGAAGGCGGCAGCGCTGGCGTCGGCATCGGCGCGGCTGGCCAAGGCGGCGGCGCGCAGCCGGCCAAACAGATCGACATCCCAGCTGGCCGCCGCTGCGACATCAAAATCGGTGGTCTGCGTGGTCTCGACCCCCGGCTGCGAGCCTCGGTCGTCAAAGCGCAGGCTGCTTTCGATCGCCGTCTGCGGCAGTCGTAAGGCGCGCGCCTCGGCGGCACTGGCCCGTGCGCGATCAACGGTAGCGTAGGCGACGCGCAGGTCGGCATTCGCGGCGAGGCTGGCCTGCACCAGCGCCTGAAGTTCCGGAAACGCCCGCAGTGCGGATTCGCTCTCAACCACAGGAGCCAGCGTGACCGTCTCGGTGTCGGTGAACGGATGCGACGCCAGCGCGGTGTTGCGCTCCGGCGCGGGCGGCACCTGCGAGCAGGCGCTGAGCATCGCGGTCGCCAGCAGCACGACTCGGCGGCTCACGACGCAGCCTCCCGGTGGCCGAAACGCGCATACAGCGCCGGCATCAGCAGCAGGTTCAGCACCGTCGACGAGGCCAGACCGCCGAGGATGACGATCGCCATCGGGTATTCGATCTCATGCCCCGGTGCATTGCCGGTGACGATCAGCGGCACCAGTGCCAAGCCCGCACAGGCAGCAGTCATCAGGATCGGAATCAGGCGTTCGCTGGCACCGCGCAGGATCAGCGCCGGGCCGAAGGCTTCACCCTCCGCGTGCTCAAGATGCTGGTAGTGCGCGAGCAGCATGATGCCGTTGCGTGCCGAGATGCCGACCACGGTGACGAAGCCGACCAGCGAACCCAGCGACAGCACGCCGCCGGACAGCGCCACGCCGATCACCCCGCCGAGCAGCGCGAACGGCAGGCTGGCGGCGAACAGTGCGGTGATCCTCACCGAGCGGAACTCCGACCAGACCAGCACCAGCATGCCGGCCAGGCACAGCAGGGACGTCAGCAGCAGGCGCTGGCGGGCGGCCTTCAGGGCTGCGTACTCGCCGAGCACGGTCGGGAAGTAGCCGCTGGCGAACGGCACGCCGGCCAGCGCCGCTTCGACATCGCGGCCGATCCGGCCCAAGTCGGCATCACGAAGGTTCAGGGTCACGTCGATCCGCCGTTGGCCGTTCTCGCGGCGGATCTCATTTGGCGTCGGCACCACGACGACATCGGCGACATCACGCAGCCGCAGCGCCATGCCGGTCGGCGTCTGGAGCGCCAGGTCGGCGATGCTGCCGATGTCGCCGCGAATCGCCGGCTCGCCCCACAGCGCGACATCGAAGGATTTCTGCTCGCGATAGATCTCGCCGAGCTTCTGGCCAGCGATCAGGGTCTGCGCCTGGCGCCGGACTTCGCCGGCCGTCAGGCCAAACAGGGCGAGGTCGGCCGCGCGTGGCCGGATCTGGATCTGCGGTACCAGCACTTGCTGCTCCACTTTCAGATCGGCAACCCCGGGAATCGTTGCGAGCGCCGCCCGGACCCTTTCGGCTGCGGCGCGCAGTTCGGCCTGGTCGGGCCCAAAGATCCGCACCGCGATGGTCGCACCGGCACCGCTGAGCACTTCCTTGATGCGCTCGCGCAGGTAGGTCAGCACGTCGCGATACAGGCCCGGATAGCCAGCGATCACCAGCTGGATCCACTGCACGCTGGCCTGATAGTCGGCCTTGGCATCGAGACTGATCCACAGCTCGGTGAAGTTTGGTCCGACCACTTCATCGGCCACCTCGGCGCGGCCGATGTGGGAGCCGAAGTTGCGGACGCCGGGGATCGACCGTAATTCCTTCGAAACCCGCGTGGTGATGCGCTCCATCGCCTCGATGGACGTTCCCGGCTTCTCGACCCAGTGCATCAGGAAGTCGGTTTCCTGGAAGTCCGGCAGGAACTGCTGCTTGAAGCCGGCCTGGCTGCCGATGGCGACGACCAGACCGCCGGCCACCATCGCCATCGCCAGCCGCGGCCGGGCGACGAGGCGTGGCAGCAGTCGACTGTACTGGCGCTTGATCCAGACGACCAATGTGGTCTCGCGCGCAGCCTCGTGGCCCTTCGGCAGCAGCAACAGGCACAGCGCCGGGGTCACCAACAGCGCCACCATGAGCGATGCCGCGATCGCCAGCACATAGGCCACCGCCAGCGGCCGGAAGAACGTGCCGGCGACACCGTCGAGGAAGAAGACCGGCAGGAACAGCAGCATCACGATCGCCGAGGCGAACACCACGGCCGAGCGCACTTCGAGCGAGGCGCTCAGCACCACGGCAAACGATGAACGCGGAACAGTCGCGTCCCGATTCAGCCGCAGCCGCCGGGCGATGTTCTCGACATCGATGATCGCGTCGTCGACCACCTCGCCGAGCGCGATCACCAGACCCGCGATCACCATGACGTTGATCGTCTGGCCGCTCCACAGCAGCACGAGACCCGCACCGAGCAATGACAGCGGAATCGCCGTCAGGCTGATCAGCGCCTGCCGCCAGTCGCGGGTGAACAGGATCAGCACCCCGGCGACCAGCAGGCAGCCGGTCAGCAGCGCCTGACTCAGGTTGTCGATCGAGCGCTCGATGAAGGTCGCCGGCCGGAAGATCTCGCTGTCGATCTCGACACCGGCGAGCCCCGGCTTCAGTTCGGCGAGGGCGGCTTCGACACTGCGGGTCAACGCCAGCGTGTTGGCGGTTGGCTGCTTCTCGACGATCAGTAGCAGGCCCGGACCATCATTGATGATGGCGCTGCCGATCGGTGCGGCGTAGCCCTCGGTGACAGTGGCGACGTCGCCGATACGGATCGCGGCGTCGCCCTGCAGGCGGATCACCGCCTGCGCCAGATCCTCCGCAGTCTGGATCGCGCCCCGCTGCTGCACCGCCAGCCGCTGATTCGGCGTGTCGAGATAGCCGCCGCCACCGACTAGAACCGCATCGCCAGCCGCTGCGCGCAGTTCGGCCAGCGTGACGCCGGCAATGCGCAGGCGATCCGGGTCGACCAGGATCTGCAGCTGCCGGTCGCGCTGGCCCCACACCGCGACATTGGCGACGCCGGGCACTGTCATCAGCCGTGGCCGGATGGTCCAACGCACCCGTTCCGACAGCTGCATGGCGTCGAGCGTCTTCGATGAAATGCCGATCTTCATCGCCCGGCTGGTCGAGGACAGCGGCGGCAGCATCACCGGGGCACGCGCGGCAACGGGCAGGGCCGCGCGCACCTGTGCCAGCCGCTCCTGCACGAGTTGCCGGATCTGGATCGCATCGCTGCCGCGCTTGAACAGCAGCACCACCGACGACAGTCCGAGCACCGATTTCGAACGCACGGTCACGAGGTCCGGCACGCCGCTGACCGCGATCTCGATCGGTACCGCGATCAGTTGCTCGACCTCCTCGGTCGACAGCCCTGGCGCCTCAGTCTGGATCTCGACCATCGGCGGCGCGAACTCGGGGAACACGTCGAGCGGCACCTCGCGCGACGCGGCGAGGCCGATCACCACCAGCGCGGCAGCAAGACCCAGCACGATCACGCGGTGGCGCAGCGCGGTTTCCACCAGCCAGGCGAGCATCGTCAGCGTCCGGTGCCGAATTCGTAGCCGAACAGCTCGGCCGTACCCGCGGTGACGATCTCGTCGCCAGCCGCCAGCCCGCGGGCCAAGATCAGGTCGTCGCCGTCGCGCCGCGCCACTTCGACTCGCTGACGCTGGTAGTGGCCGTCGGCGTCCTTTCGGTAGATCCACTCGCCACCGTGGATGTCGGTGACCAGCGCGGCTGCCGGTACCACCAAACCCTGCGCCACCCCGTTCAGTGGCAGCGCAACGGCAACGCGCTGGCCGAGGCGGTAAGCCCGATCGGCGTTGTCGAAGCGGAAGTACAGATCGGTGGTCCCTGCTGCGGGGTTTGCGGTTGGCGGCGCGTGGACGGGTACGGCTTCGCGCATCGGGCTGTGGATGCCGGGTACACCGATGCGGGCCGGCTGATCGGCCGCCAGTCGCGGGAGGTCGGTGGCCACCACCGGCACACGCACCCATGCAGTCGAGCGACCGCGAGAGGCAGTCAGGTCAGGGCCGAGCAGTTCGCGCTGCGTTCGTGCTGCGGTCAGCGCCGCCTCGGCGGCGGCACGCTGAGCGACGGCTTCGTCGCGTGCCCGAGCGCTGCCGGCGTCCTCGGCGAGGAGCGCTTCGGCGCGCTGTGCCATTTGCTCGGCCAACTGCAGCGCCGCTCGCGCGCGGCGAAGCTCGGCATCGGCCGCTGCCTGCCGGGCGGCCAGCGTCACGAAATCGCTGGTCGAGAAGCTGGGCACGCCGATCGTTCCGAGCGGCGCATTGACGATCTCACCGCTCGTCAAACGGATGGCCGAGGTATTCCGTGATTCGGCCCGGACAGTTTCGATCCCCAAGCGCTGCACAGCCTCCGGTGTCAGCGCAATTGATAGCAAATTGGTTTCCGAGCTCACCGGCTCGGCCTTGGCCGGTGGTGCCGTCGCGATCGGTGACCCTGCTTCGCGGCAGGCAGTCATCATCGGCACCGAGATGGCGAGGACAGTCAGCAGGCTTCGCATGTCGTACTCGATCGGGGTTTCGACAAACTTACCGATCGAATCTGGAACAGAGCTCGCCACAGCATTACGAAATCCCAATGAAAGGGATGTCGCCGCCGACCACGACTACCGACGTAGCACGGTCATTTGCTCCGCGCTTTGGCCGACCACTTGAAGTTGACCGCCTGCGAGTTGAGCTCCAATCGATATGCGGAAAACCGTCTGCGAGCGCTACAGGCAAGCATTTGACGGTGGGCCAGGTCGTTTCGACTCGGTTTGCTTCGAGCCGTTCGGCAGCAGCCGTCACGACTGAGCGGCAGTAAGCCCACAGCTTTGCTCAAAATCCGATCAGGGCGGGCCGCAATCAAGGTGGGCCTGAAGCTCGCTCAGCACTTGCTGCTGGCCGGCTTCGGTCTGCAGCAGCTCCGCAGGTGTCCTGCCGCCCAGCGCGAAGTTCGGCGTCGTCAGGTACGCCCTCTCGAGGTCAGGATCGCCAAATAAACCGCTGATGATCAACGCGACATCGTTTTCCGGCGCCATATCGTCCTGTCTATCGAAGGCCCGATGGCTTATCGCCGTATCCCTCGATCACCGAATGCTGCCATTTTCTGAGGCCGGGGGTCGACCGCGGCATTCGACGTGCCGAGCGGGGCTTCGACGGTGAGCTGTCGGTTTAGGCGCTAAGGCGATCTTGGCTGCGCGTTGAATCGATGGCCTGACAGCCTGTGCCGAGCGACGATTCGGTACAGTTGAGGCGCGGCAGTTTGATGTGATTTTTTGTGGCTAAATTCGTGGCAGAAATCAGTTAAATTGGGTTATCGGACGTTGTATCCGTGTAGTGCATGTGTTGCGGCTTTTGTAATTTATTCAGTGGTTTACGGTTGAAAGGGCGTCAGATTTAGGGCGTTTGGTCCCTTTGAAAATCCCCGTGTCGGCGGTTCGATTCCGTCCTCGGCCACCATACATCGGTGGGAAAGCCCCTGAAAACAGGGGCTTTTTTTTGCCCGCTGATTTGAGCGCAGCGGCCGTTTCGGATTCTTGTGCCTAAATTTGTGCCTAAATTCAGGTTCCGAGCGACACGGATACCGTCCCCCACTAGCAGGGGATGGCGAATGGCAAGAAGAGGAAGACCGAACAGCGGGTCGATCATCGAGCGGGGGGCGCATCAGTTTTGTGTGCGCTTCAGTCATGGTGGCAGGCGGGAAAGTCGGACCTTTGAGACGCGCCTTCAGGCAGAACAGTGGCTGTCGGGCGTCAAAAGCGGCGAAGAGAAGGGGCGATTGACAAAAGTGATCGACGCCCGTGATCTCACGCTGGCCGATGCCCTGACACGCCGCCTCGAAATTTGCTCGGAACAGAAAAGCAATGCCGAGCAGACGCGGCAGACCCGGCGCCTCATCGAGAATTTCCCGGAACTCACAGGCAAGCGCCTGTACGAGATCGATGAGATCGACATTCTCGGATTCATCGAGGACCGCGAGGAAGAGGTTGCCAACGGCACTATCAATCGTGAACTGTCGCTGATCAGCAACACGTTCAACCGCGCGCGGTCTCGCATGCATTGCGTCGGGCTCGTCAATCCGATAGGCCCCACCACGCGACTGCCGGAGGCGAAAGGGCGGGACCACCGACTGGCTACGGACGAAAGAGAGGTGCTCCTTCGACTCGCCGATCAGGTGGAGGCGCTGACTTCCACGCCTATCGGCAGCATCATTCGGTTCGCTGCGGAAACCGCAATGCGCAAGTCCGAAATTGCGCGCATGACTTGGCAATGCGTCAATCTCAAGTGTGGAACTGTGCTGATCCCTGATTCAAAGAACTGACCTGCTGGTCGAATTTCGGACCACGTGACGCTTAAGATTCTGGCTCCCGCTATGAGCGAGGAGCACATGAAGCAGGCACGATTTACTGACGAGCAGATGGTTCGGATCCTCCGTGAAGCGGACA
>NZ_JAKFUM010000019.1 GCF_021732705.1 Nevskia sp.
CTCGTCAAGGCGGCGGCCCGACACCTGCGCAGCGTGCAGCGGCAGCCCGACCGCATCAAGCGCTACTTCCAACACGAGCCGGTTCGGTATGCCGCTTGAGTTCAACATTTGAATGCCGGCTCAATAAAAGCAGGCTACAAAAAAGCTTATGTCGCTGATGCACGTGTATATCATTCACATGCTTACACGATAGGCGAAGATTTCCGCCGGTACTTTGACGTCGGTGTATTTCACAGTCGCAATCGCTGGATAACCGACGAATTCGGAAAACCAGAAGGCGAAGGAAAACGATTCTTATTATCAGAGTTGCGCTACTTGGCAGTAAATGCCCCCATGCAGTTACCTAACGCACTGGCTCGAACACTGTTTAAATACGCTGGATACCGGCTAGGATTGATGGAAAACAGCCTGTCCCTATCGACCAAGCGTAGGTTGAGCGCCAGCCCACACTACTGGCGCAATGCCTGATCTGCCATTCTCTCACTGCTGCGAAAAATGATTCCACCAGCCCCTGAAATCGGCAGACTTGCTAATCAAAACAAACGTTTTATTGCGTTTGCAGCTTTGGTTACTGCGCTCATCGCCGTCGCATCTAGCTTCCTAATTACACCCGTTTTCAAGGCCGAGGTTTTACTGCTCAACTCCCCAGCAGAGAAGCGCGGCAGTAGTCTGCTTTCGGGGCTCGGTGGCTCTGGCGCGGGTCTGGCGGCGCTTGCCGGACTTAACCCCAATTCAGATAGCAACACGCAGGAAGCCATCGCGATCTTGAAATCTCGTGCACTGATCGACCAGTTCATTGCTGATAAGAAGCTTTTACCAGTTCTGTTCAACGAACGTTGGGACGCTAAAAACGGGCGATGGAAGTCGCAAGATTCAACCATTCTTGGGTTGTTCGATGGCGTTCCTACCGCCAACGATGGCTACGAACGTTTCAATAAGAAGATTCGTCGTGTCGAAGAAGATCGGCGTTCGGGCTTGGTCACGCTGAGTATCGAATGGTCGAACCCTGAACAATCTGCCGAGTGGGCTTCCGAGTTAGTAAACCGCGCCAATGCCTTACTACGTTCCACTGCAATTGAAAGATCGCAAAAAAGTCTTACCTTTCTTCAAGAACAAGCAAAGAAAAGCAGCGAACTAGAAGTAAGACAAGCTGTCTTCAAACTGATCGACTCTGAATTAAAACGCGAGATGTTTGCTCAGGTTAATGAAGATTACGCATTCAAAGTCATAGACCCGCCCGTAGTACCCGAGAAGAAGCTACGTCCCAAGCGTTCTCTGTTTGCGATTCTCGGATTTTTGATCGGCGGAGCATTGTCGCTTGCGTTTGTAGTTCGCAAGAACCATGCTGCTACGCAGGGTTGAAGTGGCTCGGAACCTCGACCGTTTTTGCTCCAACACACTGTGAGTCGCTCTATCACCAGCAATACCCTGATCAACCTTGCGGGGCAGGCAATTCCGATTGCGTTCGCGTTGTTCGCAATCCCTAAGATCATTAGCGGACTTGGGACAGATCGCTTCGGCATCCTCACGCTAGCGTGGCTGGTCATTGGCTACTTCAGCCTTTTCGATCTCGGACTCGGACGCGCACTTACCCAAATAATCTCAGGTCGCAGGACAAGCGAATCAGACGTAAAGCTTGCCGTGACTACATGGACTGCATTAGCCCTCATGGCAGTCATGGGTTTGCTCGGGGGTCTGCTGGCTAGTAGTTCAGCTTCCTATCTGGCAGTTGATGTGTTCAAAATCCCGCCTGAACTGCAACAGGAAGCGCGAGTAACGTTCCTCATTCTTGCTGCCGCGATTCCTTTGGTTGTCGTATCAGCCGGCTTGGTGGGGTTGCTAACCGCTTACGATCGCTTTGATTTAATTAATCTCGTAAGAACTCCGCTTGGCATCAGCAACTTCGCTGCGCCGCTGGTTGTTCTGCCCTTTAGCCACAGCCTCATCGATATCACCCTCAGTCTGGTCGTATTACGTGTGATGGCAGCCGTCGTTCAAGCTGCGATGTGCGTTCGAGTCATGCCGGCGCTTGCCAACGGCTTCAGCTTCAACTCTGCAGACGTATTGGCCTTGTTCCGATTCGGTAGCTGGATGACAGTCACCAACATCATTGGTCCGCTAATGATCTACTTCGATCGATTTCTGATCGGCGCAACCCTTTCGGTCACGGCTGTGGCGTATTACGCAACGCCTTACGAGATGGCGACCAAGTTACTGATTCTGCCTGGCGCAATCTCCGCTACACTTTTCCCGCGTTTTGCGGCTTTGCATCAAATTGATCCGCCGGCAACGCTCAAACTGCTGATTCGCGGGTGGGAGTCTGTGCTCGTCCTTCTACTACCCATCATCTTGATTTCTGTTGTTTTCGCAAATGAAGCGCTTCTGATCTGGCTTGGTCCAGATTTTTCGAAGAACAGTATGGCTGTACTGCAGTGGCTATCCATCGGAATACTGTTCAACGCGCTTGCACATCTTCCATTTGCACTTATTCAGGGAGCGGGCCGCCCAGATCTCAGCGCAAAAGCTCACTTTCTTGAGCTGCTGGTTTACCTGCCATTGCTTTGGTGGGCGCTACAAGCCGGCGGGATCGATGGTGCAGCGCAGGTCTGGGCTTTCCGAACATTCCTCGATTGCCTGTTGCTCTCGGGCATCGCCAGCAGCATCGTCCCAGGCTTTTCCGCCTACCTCAAAAAGACGGTGCCTAGGCTGGTCATCGTCGTTCTATCGCTCGCGACAATTACCTTGCTGCACGATTTGACCTCGAAGCTCATAGCCGCTGTCGTCACGCTCCTGATCTTTGTTTTCCTGACCGCGCGACTTCAGATCACCCCTGCAGTCATCGCCATGACGCGCCGCAAAAGCTTGCGCGGCTGGACTAACTCATGATTAATCGGCGCGAAACAGAATGGCCCGCTGAAGAATGCGAGCCAGTGTCAGCCTGTCCAGTCTGCAACGGCACTGAACGAAGACTGCTGCATAATCGGCTCCGCGACCATTTGTTCTCGGCACAAGGCAACTGGAATCTTTATGCATGCAGCGCCTGTGGAAGCGCCTATCTCGATCCTCGGCCAACACCACAAAGCATCGGCCGTGCGTATTCCAGTTACTACACACATTCTATTAACGATGCAGTAGGTCTATTGAAACAACTTTCCCGGCGTGCGCGCAATGGCTATATCAACCGGCACTGGAATGCCGAGCTCCAACCAGCTTCTGCCGCGTTGGGAGCCGTCGTCGCGTGCATCCCAGCCATGAAGGCCAAGGTCGATCATGAACTCATGCGCAGCTTCAAGCACTCTCCCAAAGGCCAGCATCTGTTGGATGTGGGTTGTGGCAGCGGGCAGTTTCTGTTCCTCATAAAGCATGCGGGATGGCAGGTAAAAGGTATCGACTTTGATCCCCAGGCAGTGGCTGCCGCGCGTCAGCTCGGACTCGATGTCGATCTTGGAGGGCTCGACATCCTTTCCGGACAGCAAGATGCCCTCGATGCGATCACGCTCAGTCACGTGATCGAACACGTCTACAACCCGGTAGAGGCGCTGAAACAATGCTTCCGTCTCTTGCGCAGCGGAGGAAAGCTTTGGATAGAAACGCCCAATCTTGAAAGCACCGGGCATGGCCTGTACGGCCGCAACTGGCGCGGCTTGGAACCGCCGCGTCATCTGGTGCTCTTCACTTGGATGTCTCTCAAGTCCTCGCTTGAACAAGCGGGATTCATTGACATTGAACCAGCGCCATGGCGTCCCGAGTTCAAACCGCTTGCAATCGCAAGTCGTCAAATCGCAGCCTTAGATACTCAGGGTGTACTGAATCCCTACGCGGCCGACGTAGCGGTGGAGACAAGACATGCGGAAGCAAAGGCGAGAAAGCTCCCGGAATCCCGAGAATTCATCACCTTCACGGCGAGAAAGCCGTGACTACAAACCTCGTCTCGAGCAAGGGCTCGTCAAGGCATCTGCATGCTGTAGTGGTAGCCTTCAACCCAGACCCTGATTTCTCAAATCGCCTCGCGCGCCTCACCACCCAGTTCGAAAAGGTATGGATAGTCAATAACGGCGATCCATTGAATCTACCTTCAGTAATCCCGTCATCTTCGCAGCGCCATTCGGCCTTGGTGATCGATATGCATGGCAACGCCGGAATCGCCGCCGCGATCAATGCCGGCGTGCGGGCTGCTGCCGTGGCTGGCGCCGCTTGGGCAGCACTCTTTGATCAAGACAGCATTTGTCCGGATGGTTTCGCTGATGTCGGCTTTGCTGCCATCGAATGGGCTGCTGACCATGCACAAGTTGCCTTGTTCGCGCCGATATTTGCCGATAGCGGCAACATCTATCAACGGCCCAAAAATTCGGATGTCGAACGCTATCCCATGGTTGAGGAAGCCATTACCTCTGGATCATTCGTTCGGCTCTCGACGTTCTTGGCGTTGGGCGGTTACGACGAAAGTTTCTTCATTGACTTTGTCGACCATGACTACATGCTAAGGCTGAACCAGACAGGGCATGAGGCACGATCACTGCCAATCGAACTCATTCATAGCATTGGCAAGGGTGAGCGAAAGAGTTTTTTCGGTAAAAGCTTCGTGACAACCCACCATTCCCCGGGTCGTCTGTTCGCGAGTGGCCACAATATGATGAAACTTATTTTCCGCCACAGTTTCCGTTCGCCACGGATGTGCTTAAAGCTTTCGACTCGTGAAGTATTGAGGATTTTAAAAATAATCATCTATGAATCAGATCGAGTAATTAAAGTTAAAGCGTGGTTCTCTGGATTTTTTCGCGCTTTTTCCCGGTCGTCTTCCGTAAGCGCTGCCGACTTGTCGCGCTGGAACATTAACTCTCGTGTTTTCCCAAGCCAATGATCGAACGAGGATTCCGTTCATTAGTATCGCCGCTCAGCCTTGGATTGCTAAGTGGCACCTATGCGCTCGCAACGGTATTCATGCCGCGGGGTTACTACGGGAGGATCATGGAGGAAGAGTGCTACATCTGCGGTGATGGCGTTACTTTTCTGTTCCTAGTTTTCTGCCTCGCCGCTTTTTACTTTGGTATTTGGGCGTCGAGCAGAAGTGAGTTCCCGTCAAGAAGTCCAAGGTTCGATATTAAAAATGTCGATACACGGTTAGTCGGCGCTCTTCTTATCTTGAGCACCGCCTATTCAATTTTCTATACTTATGCTGTGATCACATCTTTTCCTGATTTGATCTCATACGCCCTGTCGGGGCTCGGTAAAGAGTTCCGGCAAGACATCACTGATGAGTTCCGTCGGTTGAATCATCTTCTCCCGATATGCAACTGTAGCATTATCTTTAGCTTTTATTTTATCAATGCACGATCGCACGCTGGACAACCCTGCCCTCGCATTAACAAGCTTTTCGTGTTAACGGCGATTGCCAGCGTAATGTTACTGATCGTATTGATGCAGCGAAGCCTTTTGATACCGATGCTGTTTTCTTTGACGATCGTCAAACTGCATTTCTTTCAAAAATCCGTCAACTTCTCGACAGGAAAACTGATTAGAAACTTAGGCCTACTTTTTTTAGGTTTGGTTTTGCTTTTCTTTGTTACCAGCTTGGCACGAGGGAATTTGTCTGTTGCCGGTAGCGGCAGCGATATCGATTCCGCAGTGTACGGCTTATTAGGCTATTTCTTTTCCTCGTACAACCGCTTGGCCTTGGCACTATCGGGCGGCCTCATCATGCCGAACGAAGGAGTAGGCTATTATACGTTTGGTTTTCTTTTTTCAATTCCTGGAGTCGATGTTTACAGTTTAGATGTGTTTAGATCGTTCGATATTCCTGAATCCCGACATATAAACTGGTTAGGCCAGTTTGCAGCGATGGAAAGTAATGGACTTAATCCGGAGTTCATTTGGCTCAGTGTTTTTGGTACAGCTTTCCTTGATTGGGGGTATTTTTCAGTTTTCTACTTCGCACTCTATGGGCTGTTCTGCGGATACATGTTCAAACGTTTTAACTCTGGCGATTATTTTGGGATTTGCTTTTATCCGTTCGTTGGACAAAACATCATTCAATGGTTTGCTGACAATGGGCTTTCTAGCCCATGGATGATTCCGCAGATTTTGGTTGCGCTTACGATTGCCTCGCTTGCACGCTGGGCATCTTTGCCTGCTGAGCACAGCCATTTTGGTGCGCCCAGTTAGGAAGTTATCCCATGACTCACCGGCTCTCGGTCTGTATGGCCATATACAACGGTGCTCAGTTCATTGAGCCCCAAATCCGTTCGATCCTCACGCAGCTCGGCCCGCAGGATGAACTGATAGCCGTCGATGACGGCTCATGCGACAACAGCGAGGCGATCGTCAGGAGTTTCGGCGACGCTCGAATTCGCTATATCCGTAACCCGCGAAATCTGGGCGTGGTTAAAACCTTCGAACGCGCATTGGCAGAATCGACCGGCGATCTGGTCTTCCTCAGCGACCAAGACGATATCTGGGCAGACAACAAGGTGCAGCGCACCTTGGAAACGTTCACGACGACAGGCGCAGCGTGCATCCTGTCGGACGCTTTGCTCGTTGACGGCGACGACATCTCGCTGAACCAGACCTTCTTTGAATGGCGCCAGTCTCGCCCAGGCCTTGTACGGAACTGGCTGCGTAATAGTTTTATGGGCTGCACGATGGCACTTCGTCGAGATGTTGCCATGGTTGCCGTTCCATTCCCGTCCGCGATCTATATGCATGACCAGTGGCTGGGCATGCTGGCAACGGTTGCGGGAAAGGTGGTTTTCTTGCCAGAACCCTTGATCCGGTATCGTCGGCACGGCGGTAACGTAACGACGATGGCTCGCTCGTCGGCTTCAGTGATGCTGCAGCGGCGGTTCGCTTTCGCAACATGTTTCATCCTGCGCCTTCCCCGTGTCTTGTGGTTCCGGTTATCGCCTAAAAGCCGCTGATATCCTCAGTCCCCGTTAATTCCCACCAGATATGACTTTAAAAACCGTCATCGTCACCGGCGGCGCCGGCTTCATCGGCTCCTGTGTCGTTCGCCAATGGCTGGCGGAAACCGACTGGCGCATTGTCGTGCTGGACAAGCTGACCTATGCCGGCAATGTCGAATCGTTGGCGCCAGTCCGCGATAACCCCCGGTTTTCGCTGGAAATCATCGATATCTGTGATGCGCCGGCGGTGGCCGGGCTGATCGCCCGGGTGCAGCCGGATGCCATCGTGCATCTGGCGGCGGAAAGCCATGTCGACCGGTCGATCACCGGGCCGGGTGCGTTCATCCAGACCAACGTGGTCGGGACCTACACCCTGCTCGAAGCGGCCCGCGCCTACTGGCGGGAATTGCCGGGTGATCGGCAGGCCGCGTTCCGCTTTCATCATGTGTCGACCGACGAGGTCTACGGCTCCCTCGGCGACGAAGGCGCGTTCAGCGAAACCACGGCCTATGCGCCGAATTCGCCGTATTCGGCGTCCAAGGCCGGGTCGGATCAGCTGGTGCGCGCCTGGCACCACACCTACGGCCTGCCGGTGGTGACGACGAACTGCTCGAACAACTACGGGCCGTATCACTTCCCGGAAAAGCTCATCCCGCTGATGATCCTGAATGCCGTCGCCGGCAAGCCGCTGCCGGTGTACGGCGACGGCCTGAACGTGCGCGACTGGCTGTTCGTGGAGGACCACGCGCGGGCGATCCGGACGGTGCTGGAGCGCGGGCGGGTTGGCGAAACCTATTGTGTCGGCGGGCGGGCGGAACGCACCAATCTGGACGTAGTGCACACGCTCTGTGACCTGCTCGACGAGCTGCATCCGTCCAGCGGCCCGCATCGGCGCCTGATCACCTACGTGAAGGACCGGCCGGGCCATGACCGGCGCTATGCCATCGACTGCACGAAGCTCGAAACGGAGCTGGGCTGGCGCCAGCAGGAATCGTTCGAGACCGGGCTGCGCAAGACGGTTCAGTGGTACCTCGACAACCCTGAATGGGTGCGCGGCGTGACCAGCGGCGACTATCGGCGCTGGATCGAAACCCAGTACAGCACCCGGAGCGCGTGACATGAAGGGCATCATCCTCGCCGGGGGCTCCGGCACCCGGCTGTATCCGCTGACGCATGTCGTGTCCAAGCAGCTGCTGCCGGTGTACGACAAGCCGATGATCTATTACCCGCTGTCGGCGCTGCTGATGGCGAACATCCGCGAAATCCTGGTGATCTCCACCCCGGATGAAACGCCGCGCTTTCGGCAGCTGCTGGGCGATGGCAGCCGGCTGGGCTGCAAGATCGACTACGCCGTGCAGCCGTCGCCGGATGGTCTGGCGCAGGCCTTCATCATCGGCGAGTCGTTCATCGGTGATGATGGCTGCGCACTGGTGCTGGGCGACAACCTGTTCTTCGGCCACGACCTGCGGCTGCGCCTGACCAAAGCCGCGCAAAAGACCGACGGCGCCACCGTGTTCGCCTACCCGGTGCAGGATCCGGAACGCTACGGCGTAGTCGAGTTCGATCAGGACGGCCGTGCCATCAGCATCGAGGAAAAGCCGGCGAAGCCGCGCAGCCGCTACGCCGTGACCGGCCTGTATTTCTATGACCGGCAGGTGGTCGAGATCGCCAAGGCGGTAAAGCCGTCGGCGCGCGGCGAGCTGGAAATCACTGATGTCAATGTCGAATACCTCCGGCGCGGGCAGTTGACGGTGGAACGCTTCGGCCGCGGCGATGCCTGGCTCGATACCGGCACGCATGATTCTTTGATCGAGGCCGGCCAGTTCGTGCAGACGCTTGAAAAGCGGCAGGGCCTGAAGCTGTGCTGCCCGGAAGAACTGGCCTGGCGCAATGGCTGGATCAGCGATGCCGAACTCGAAGCGCTGGCCAAGCCGCTGGCCAAGAGCGGCTACGGCCAATACCTCCTCGATGTGCTCGCGCAGCCGGTCTGAGCGCTTGCTTCGATAGTGCTCGATACCATGAACTGCATTCCGACCGAACTTCCCGATGTGCTGATCCTTGAACCGCGCGTGTTCGGGGATGACCGCGGCTTCTTCTACGAGAGCTTCAACGCCCGCAGCTTCGAGGCGGCCACCGGCGTGAAGACCGCCTTCGTGCAGGACAACCATTCGCGCTCGGCTCGCGGCGTGCTGCGCGGACTGCACTATCAGATCGAGCAGGCGCAGGGAAAGCTGGTGCGGGTGACCCACGGCGAGGTCTACGACGTGGCCGTCGACCTGCGGCGCGGCAGCCCGAGCTTCGGCCGCTGGGTGGGCGTGCACCTGTCGGCGGCGAACAAGCGTCAGCTCTGGGTGCCTGCCGGATTCGGGCACGGCTTTCTGGTGCTGTCGGAGTTCGCCGAGTTCCTCTACAAGACCACCGACTACTACGCGCCGGCCCATGAGCGCGCGATCGTCTGGAACGACCCGACCCTGGCGATCGACTGGCCGTTGCCGGAAGGCTTCGCCGAGCCGCTGCTGTCGGCCAAGGACCGTGACGGCAAACGCCTGAGCGAGGCTGAGTTGTTCCCGAACACGTTTGGTCGAGGTGCTGCATGAGCGTGCCGGAACCGGCCCGGATCGTCGTCACCGGCGGCACCGGCCAGGTGGGCTGGGAGCTGCGGCGTAGCTTGTCGACGTTCGGTGAAGTGCTCGCGCCCGGACGCGCCGAGTGCGATCTGAGTGACCCCCCCGCCGCCGCCGCCTACCTGCGGCGCGTGAAGCCATCGCTGGTGGTCAACCCGGCGGCCTACACGGCAGTCGACAAGGCGGAAACGGACGCCGATCTCGCGCAGCGCGTGAATGCCGATGCCCCTAGCGCGATCGCCCGCGCCTGCGCCGACCTGAACGCGCTGTTCGTCCATTACTCCACCGACTACGTGTTCGATGGCGGCGCCGGCACGCCGTACACCGAAACCAGCGCGACGTCGCCGGTCTCGGTCTATGGCCGGACCAAGCTGGCCGGCGAGGAGGCCGTTCGCGCCGCGGGCGGCCGGCACCTGATTCTCCGCACGAGCTGGGTCTACGGCACGCGCGGCAAAAACTTCCTGCTGACGATGCTGAAACTGAGCCGGGAGCGTGACCGGCTGCGCGTGGTGGCCGATCAGGTGGGCGCACCGACCTGGAGCCGGGCGATCGCCGACGCCACCGCACAACTGCTGCGCCGCTTTCCGCCGGACGACGCGCCGCCCGCCGCGCTGCTGAATCTGACCGCATCCGGCCATACGAGCTGGCATGGTTTTGCGTCCGCCATCGTCGAACTCGGCGCCGCACGCGGGCTGACGCGGCAGGTGCCGGTCGACGGCATCACCACCGCGGACTACCCGACCCCGGCGCAGCGCCCGGCCAATTCACGGCTCGACAACGCCGGGCTGCGTGCCGCCGCCGGCTTCGTGCTGGCGGACTGGCAGGCCAGTCTTGCGCTGTGTCTGGATGACTTGGCGGCCGCCCACGCGGCCTGAACCTTGCACGGCGTCACGGCACCTGATCCGCTCGTCGGCGAGCGTGCGTGTGCGTCTGGTACGTTTGCCTGACCCCAATGCTTGAGAGCCCCCGAATGACTACACCTGTGCGCCGAACCCTGTTGTCGCTCGCCGCCGCTTCGCTGCTGGCAGCGGCTTTGCCCGCAACGGCAGCGCCGTGGGCGGAAGTCGGGGATCGGGCGCTGCGCAGCGATATCGAGCTGCTGGCAGCCCGCGGCCTGATCGAAGGACCGACCACCACATGGCCGCTGCCCGTCGGCTTCCTGGCTCCGCTGCAGGACGCCGGACGTCTGGCGAAGCAGCCGGAGTTCATCCAGTTCGCCGCCGCGCGCGTGCTCGCAAAGCTGCGGGCATCGTCACGCAGCGCTGGCCTGACGCCCGCCGCGGAAGTGCGCTTTGCAAGCGAGCCGAACCTGATTCGCGATTTCGGCCGCAGCGCGCAGGACCAGTTGGATGCCCGGGTCGGCCTGAACTACGACAGCGACGCCTTCGCGGCCAATCTGCGCGTCGGCACGATCACCCGGCTGGATGGCAACGACAGCCGGTTCGCGCTGGACGGCACCTACGCCACCGCACTGCTCGGCAACCTGCAGCTATATGGCGGCTGGGTCGACAAGTGGTACGGGCCGGGCCATGTATCGAGCCTGATCCTGTCGAACAATGCGCGGCCGTTTCCGAAGATCGGCATCACCCGCAACAACCCGAAAGCGTTCGAGACGCCCTGGCTGAGCTGGCTCGGGAAGTTCCAGATCGATTTCTTCGTCGGCCTGCTCGAAGAGGATTCGCGCGAGGACCGCAACACCGGCTTCGGCGCGCTGCGGATCAGCATCGAGCCGGTCAAGGATCTGGAGCTGACGGTGTCGCGGCTCTCGCAGTTCTGCGGTGGCGACAATGTCTGCAAGCCGTTCCGCGCCGCGTTCGGCATCAACAACACCGACAACGACCGCAACGCCAGCAACGACGAAGGCTCGTTCGAGATCAAGTACACCTACGATTTCAACGTGCTGAGCTTCTCGCCGTACCTGCAGATCAGCAACGAGGACACCGGCCCGTTCACGCATTCGTACGAGACCTACCTCGGCGGCTTCAGTTGGGCCGGGCCGTGGGGTACGGACGGAACGAGCTGGCGGCTGGTGGCCGAATACACGGACAGTCGCGCGACGCTGGATGCGTTCGGCTTCCAGACCCGCCTGCCCGGCTTCGCCTACAACAACGACCAGTACACGGACGGCTTCCGCTACCGCGGCCGCACGCTCGGCTTCTCGCAAGACAGCGATTCGACCCTGTTCACGCTGTCCGGCCTGCTGGCGACGACCAATGGCTGGACGTGGCGGGCTGCTTATCACAATTCCCACATCACCACGGCCGAGCTGGCCGCCCTCCAGGCGAGCGGCAGCTATCTGCGCAATGTCGTCAGCGCCCAGCCAGTCACCGTGAACCAGTTCGAGGCCGGCGTGACCATTCCGTGGCGCGGCTTCACCTTCGATCTGGGGGCGCGCTATCAGGACAAGCAGCCGTTTCCGGACGTCGGCTCGCAGGTCAATGTCGAACTCGGGGTGCAGTACCGCTTCTGATCGGCGCCGCCCGGAATCCGGACGAAAAAAAGCCGCGGCTGGATGACTCCAGCCGCGGCTTTTTCGTGGGCGGCGAACCGCCCGGTGCTTACGGCACCTGGTTCAGCGGCAGCGCGATATCGGACAGCACGACACCTTCCGGCAGCGCACCGAGCTCGGTGACGAGGCCGGTCAGCAGGTTGACCGACAGCAGGCTCGACGTGCCGTTGGCGTTGACACCCGAGGCGAACGCGGTATTGGCGACCGTGGTGCCGTTGGCATCGCGGCTGCTGTAGATGTCGAAGCCGACCGGGGCCGAGAAGTTGCGGCCGGCGAGGCCGGTGGCCGTCAGACCACCGCTGTTCGGCGGAATCTGCAGCACGATCTGGTCGAGCGTGCTGTCGATGTCGAACAGCGTGGTACCGGTCGAGCCAGCCAGATCGTTGTTGGTGTAGGCAGCCGACACCACACCCTGGGCGACCACCAGCGGCGTGGCGGTCGGCGCATACGACAGCTGGCCGTCGAGCAGCGTCACGCCGCCGGCATTGACGTTGTGGCGCAGGTTCTGGCCGTTGTTGCTGATGATGCGCAGACGGTCGGCGGCCGGGTTGAAGTCGACGCCGAACGCGGTGCCGCTGAGCGGAACCGTGGTGCGGTTGACGAAGGTCAGCACGGCGTTGTTGGTGTTGACGGTGTAGACACCGCCAGCGTTGCCGACGGCGTACAGCAGGCCGTCCTGCACGCGGTAGTCGATGCCGACCACCGACGTGTCGCCGCCAGTGAAGCCGGCGAGGAAGCCGACGTACTGGAAGCTGCCCGGCGTGTTGACGCTGAACGAAATCAGACGACCGTCGGTGGTCATGCCGAACACCGTCAGACCCGGATTGGCCGGCGCTGGCGGATTCAGGATACGGCCGAGAAGGTCACGAACCGGACCGCCGCTCTGGGCGATCGCCGGCGATGCAGCGGTGATGCCGGCGGCGAAGGCCGCGACGGCGAGCAGCAACTTGCGGGAGTACTTCATGGAATGCGTCTCCTGTTCTTTCCGTTATCGATGGCGTGCCGGGGGCACGATGCACTGAGCACTGTCTACCCTACCCGCAACGCGACGATTCGGATGCAAGCCGACGTTGCTTTCAGTTCAGATGATACGAAATATCTACGTGCGAATCCGAACAGGCAAATTCTTTAACAATCAGCAGCATGCATGAATTATTTGTCAACGGAGCCAATGCGGAAATGGAGCCTTCCCAACTCTCGTCGGCAAATGGAATTCGATCGCTGTGATCGGGTTCTCGGCAAGCATTCGAACGACCGCTCAGGATTCATCGGCCAGCATTCACCCATCAGGGTCACGTCGACAGGCTCGCGCAGCCCGTCCACCGGCCCGCATCACCCTTGCTCGCACCACCGCTCACGCTGCTGATCGCCAACGAAGGAGATATCGCCATGCGTCCACTGTCCATCTTGATCGTCACCCTGTCGCTGCTCGCTGCGGGTCCATCATTTGCCGGCAAGGCTTGCGAGGAATTGAAAGGCGAAATCGCCGCCAAGCTCGACGCCAAGGGCGTGAAGGGCTACACGCTGGAAATCCTGCCGGCCGACGCCGCCAGCGAACGCAAGGAAGTGGGCCGCTGCGAGGGCGGCACGAAGAAGATCGTCTATTCGCGATCCTGAGTTCGCCGGAACCGCGGCGGGTTCCGCCGTCAGTCGGGCGTGCGAAATGTCGAGACGCTGGCTCGCGGCGTTTCGTCGACCTTCAGCTGAAAGAGGTCCGGCCGCGCGTAATGGCCGACCACATCGAGGTCGAAGCGCGCCCGAACCCGATCGGCCGGGTCGATCGCGGCGCACAGCAGGCCGGTGTCGTTCATCAGCGGCCCGGCCAGCACATCGCCCAGCGGGCCGACGATCAGGCTGCCGCCTGCCATCAGCGGCCGCGCGTCCGGCCAGTTCGGCACCGTTCGTCCGAGCGCCTGCGGTGACGGCTGCACCTGGCAGGCGCTGATCACGAAGCAACGTCCCTCATGCGCGATGTGGCGCATCGAAGCGCGCCAGATGTCGCGCTCGTCGACCGTCGGCGCACACCAGATCTCGACGCCCTTCGCGTACATCGCGGTGCGGAACAGCGGCATCTGGTTTTCCCAGCAGATCGCCGCCCCGAGCCGTCCGGCCCGGCTGGCCACCACCGGCATCGTCGAGCCATCGCCCTGTGCCCAGATCAGGCGCTCGGTGCCGGTCGGCATCAGCTTGCGGTGCAGGCCGGCGACGCCGATCCGCGGATCGAGAAACAGCGCGCTGCAATACAGCGAGCTGCCTGCCCGTTCAATGATGCCGACGACGAGGCTGGCCCCGGTGCGCGCGGACAGTTCCGCGAGGGCGGCGACTTCCGGGCCATCGAGATCGATCGCGTTGTCGAAGTATTCGCGGAACGCTTCGCGCCCCTCCAGCAGGCGAAAGCCGAGCTGCGCGCCGAACGTCTCGCCTTTCGGATAGCCGCCGAGCAGCGCTTCCGGCATCACGACGACCGCGGCACCGGCGACGACGATGTCGGTTTCGAACGCGAGGATTCGTTCGAGTGTCGCCGCCTTGCCGCGCGGGTCGGACCCGATCTGCAGCGCAGCGATGGTCAGCATGGGGGCGTCAGCATCGAATCAGCCGCTGCGCGCCGTGCCGCCTATTCCCACTCGATCGTCGCCGGCGGTTTGCCGGAGATGTCGTAGACGACTCTCGACACGCCGCCGATCTCGTTGACGATGCGCAAGGACACTTTTTCGAGCAGTTCGTACGGCAGCCGCGCCCAGCGGGCGGTCATGAAGTCGATGGTCTCCACGGCGCGGATCGCGATCACCGGGGCATAGCGGCGACCGTCGCCAGTCACGCCGACCGACTTCACCGGCAGAAACACCGCGAACGCCTGCGAGGTCTTGTCGTACCAACCGGCAGCACGCAGTTCCTCGATGAAGATGTGATCGGCGATGCGCAGGATGTCGGCCGCCTCCTTGGTCACTTCGCCGAGGATGCGAACGCCGAGGCCCGGACCCGGGAACGGATGGCGGTAGACCATCTCGCGCGGCAGGCCGAGTTCCACGCCGATCTGCCGGACCTCGTCCTTGAACAGTTCGCGCAGCGGCTCGACCAGCTTGAGCTTCATGTGCTCGGGCAGCCCGCCGACGTTGTGGTGACTCTTGATCAGGTGCGCCTTGCCGGACTTGGCACCGGCGCTCTCGATCACGTCCGCGTAGATGGTGCCCTGCGCCAGGAATTCGACTGAACCGCCTCGTCCCTCGGCGGCGGCCACCCCCGTGATCTTCTGCGCTTCTTCGTCGAACACCTCGACGAACAGCCGGCCGATGATCTTGCGCTTGGCTTCCGGGTCGGTGACGCCCTTCAGCTCGCCGAGGAAGCGGGCTTCCGCATCGACCCGGATGACCTTCACGCCAAGGTTCTTGGCGAAGACCTGCATCACCTGATCGCCTTCGTGATGACGCAGCAGACCATGGTCGACGAAGACGCAGGTCAGCTGGTCGCCGATCGCGCGGTGCAACAGCGCAGCGACGACCGAGGAATCGACACCGCCGGAAAGCCCGAGCAGCACACCACCGTTGCCGACCTGCGCGCGAACCTTGTCGATCGCATCGGAAATGATGTTGTTCGGCGTCCATTCCCGGCTGCAGCCGCACAGGTCATGCACGAAGCGCGAATAGATGCGCGTGCCCTGCGTGGTGTGCGTGACTTCCGGATGGAACTGCAGGCCGTAGTAGCGGCGCTCTTCGTCGGCGATGCCGGCGATCGGCACATCGCGTGTCGAAGCGATCAGCTTGAAGCCGGGCGGAATCTCGACCACGCGGTCACCATGGCTCATCCAGACATCGAGCAGGCCGTGGCCTTCCTCGTTGACCCGGTCCTCGATGCCGCGCAGCAGTTCCGAATGGCCGCGCGCACGAATCTCGGCGTAGCCGAATTCCTTGGAATCGTGCGAATCGACGCGGCCGCCAAGCTGGTGCGCCATCGCCTGCAGGCCGTAGCAGATGCCGAGCACCGGCACCTTCAGCGCCCAGACGGCTTCGCGCACGCGCGGCGCCTTCAGCTGCGTCACGGACTCCGGACCGCCGGACAGGATCACGCCCTTCGGCGCGAACGCGCGGATGTCGTCGTCGGAAATGTCCCACGGGTGCAGTTCGCAGTAGACGCCGAGTTCGCGCACCCGGCGAGCGATCAGCTGCGTGTACTGCGAGCCGAAATCGAGGATCAGGATCCGGTCGGCGTGAATGTCCAGTGTCGGGGTCGGCTTCGCAGCGGCTGCAACGGCGGTCATCGGAATCAGCTCTGGGTACGGTAGTTCGGCGCTTCCTTCGTGATCGTCACGTCGTGGACGTGCGACTCGCGCATGCCGGCCGAGGTGATCTTCACGAAGCGCGTCCGGGTGCGCAGTTCCTGCGTGTTCTGGCAGCCGGTGTAGCCCATGCTGGCGCGCAGGCCGCCGATCAGCTGGTGGACGATCGCGGCCATCGGGCCCTTGTACGGCACGCGGCCTTCGATGCCTTCCGGCACCAGCTTCTCGACTTCCGCCGTGGTGTCCTGGAAGTAGCGATCCTTCGAGCCCTGCGCCATCGCGCCGAGCGAGCCCATGCCGCGATAGCTCTTGTACGAGCGGCCCTGATACAGCTCGACATCGCCCGGCGCTTCCTCGGTGCCGGCCAGCATCGAGCCGACCATCACCGCGTAGGCGCCTGCTGCGAGCGCCTTGGCGAAGTCGCCCGAGTAGCGCACGCCGCCATCGGCGATCAGCGGAATGCCCTTGTCCTTCAGCGCTTCGGCCACTGCCATCACCGCGCTGATCTGCGGTACGCCAACGCCAGCGACGATGCGGGTGGTGCAGATCGAGCCCGGGCCGATGCCGACCTTGACCGCGTCGGCACCCGCTTCGACCAGCGCCAGCGCTGCGGCACCGGTGGCGATGTTGCCGCCAATGATCTGCACGCGATCGCCGTAGGTCTGCTTGATCTGGCGAACGCGATCGATGACACCCTTCGAATGGCCGTGGGCGGTGTCGACGACGATGACATCGACGCCGGCTTCGACGAGTGCTGCAACGCGCTCGTCGGTGTCGCCACCGGTACCGACCGCCGCACCGACGCGCAGGCGGCCATGCTCGTCCTTGCAGGCCAGCGGATGCTCGGTGGACTTCTGGATGTCCTTCACCGTGATCATGCCGCGTAGCTGGAAGGCTTCATTGACTACCAGCACCTTCTCGATGCGGTGCTCGTGCAGCAGTTCGATGACTTCGGTACGCGGCGCGCCTTCCTTGACCGTCACCAGACGCGGCTGCGGCGTCATGATCTTCGACACCGGCTGGTCCATGCGCGTTTCGAAGCGCAGGTCGCGGCTGGTGACGATGCCGACCAGCTTGTCGCCGTCGACGACCGGCACGCCGCTGATGTGGTTGGCCCGGGTCAGCGCCAGCACTTCGGCAATCGTCATGGCCGGCGGCACGGTGATCGGATCGGCAATGATGCCGCTCTCGTACTTCTTCACCGCGCGCACTTCGGCGGCCTGGCGAGCCGGCGTCATGTTCTTGTGGATGATGCCGATGCCGCCTTCCTGCGCCAGCGCGATCGCGAGGCCGGATTCGGTCACGGTGTCCATCGCCGCCGACAGCAGCGGAATGTTCAGCGTGATGCGGGACGTCAGCGGCGTGCGCAGGTCGACCTGGCGCGGCAACACTTCGGAATAGGCGGGTTGCAGCAGAACGTCATCGAACGTCAGGGCTTCAAGATCGATGCGCGAGTCAGCGACAAGCGACATAAATGGCTCCGTCAAAGGCCTATTATACGCGGCCCCCAAGCGCCGGACCGCACCATGGCTCGCCCACAGCCGCTGCCGAAGATGACGTTTGATGAATTCCCGGACAGGGAATCACGCTTGGAACAGCGTCAAGGCTTCGTCGACGGTCCCATGCGGGCGATGGCGCAAGCCAATGGCAGCGAGGGCTTCCATCACCATCCGGATGCCAGCGCATGAGCGCACAGCCGTCGGGTACCGCCCGCACCGTCTACGCCGTGTCCGAACTGGCCGACATCCTGCGCGGCCTGATCGAGGACAGCCTGCCGAGCGTCTGGGTCAGCGGCGAGATCTCGAACTTCTCGCGGCCGGCGTCCGGTCACTGGTACTTCACGCTGAAGGACGATCGCGCTCAGCTGCGCTGCGCGATGTTCAAGAACGTCAACTACTACGTCCGGCCGCAGCCGAAGGACGGCGACGCCGTGCTGGTGCGTGCCAAGGTCGGCATCTACCCGGCGCGCGGCGAGCTGCAGTTGATCGTCGAGCATCTCGAAGCCGCCGGCACCGGCGCGCTGCTCCGCGCCTTCGAGCAGCTGAAGGCCAAGCTGGCCGCCGAAGGCCTGTTCGACGCGGCACTGAAGCGCCCGTTGCCGAAGCTGCCGCGACGAATCGGCATCATCACGTCGGGGACCGGCGCGGCACTGCAGGACATTCTCAACGCGCTGCGCCGGCGCTGGCCGCTGGCCGAGGTCGCGCTGTATCCGGTGCCGGTGCAGGGCAAGGAAGCGCCGCCGGCGATCATCCGCGCGCTGCGCGAACTGCCGGTGCGGGCACCGGTCGACGTGATCCTCCTGGCGCGCGGCGGCGGCTCGCTCGAAGACCTGTGGGCGTTCAACGATGAAGGCGTGGCGCGGGCGATCCGCGCCTGTCCGGTGCCGGTGGTCAGCGGCGTCGGCCACGAGATCGACTTCACCATCGCCGATTTCGCCGCCGATGTTCGTGCCGCCACGCCGACCGCCGCCGCCGAACTGGCGACGCCGGACATCGGCGAGCGCTACGCGCAGGTCGACACGCTCGACATCGCGCTCATCACCCTGACCCGCCGTCGCCTGCTGGCACTGCGCGAGCGCCTGATGCAGCTGTCCGCCCGCGTGCAGACGCTGCATCCGGGCCGTCGCCTGCACGAGCGCGCGCAGCGGCTGGACGAACTGGACGAGCGCCTGCGACACGCGATGCGCGGGCGGCTGGCATCGAAGCGGGACGTACTGTTGCGCGCCTGCCGGCGTTTCGACACCGCGGCCCCGCTGCCGAAACTGCTGGCGCGGCGCGAGCGCGTCGCGATGCTGGCATCCCGGCTGCGCCTGCAGGGCCGGAATCTGCTGACCGACCGCAGCAGCCGGTTGCGACAGGCCGAGGCGCTGCTGAACAGCCTGAACCCGTCGGCCGTGCTCGAACGCGGCTACGCGCTGGCGCTGTCGGCGGACGGCCGCGTGTTGCGCGATGCCGCCGCAGTGGCGGCCGGCGAACGGGTGACGATCAGGCTGGGACGCGGCGGTTTCGACGCGGACATCGTGGAGACGCGCTGAGCCACGGCACCGGAACGCCGCAGCATCAGGACCGCGTCATTCCCGCGACCATGCCTGCCCGGTGACGCCGGCACTGTCCGGCCCCAGCAGATACAGCAGGCCGGGCACGGCGACGGTGGCGAACGGCAGCTTCTGAACCTCTTCGGCCAGAAAGCCCTTGGCGCGCAGATCGGTCTGCATCGGGCCCGGATCGTAGGTGTTCATCCGCAGGTTCGGCGACACCGACAGCTCCTGCGACCAGCCCTTGACCAGCCCTTCGAGCGCGTACTTGGCGACGCCGTAACCGCCGCGCAGCGGCTTCGGATCGCGGCCGACGGCATCGGTCACGAACACGATGCTGGCATCCGGCGCCTGCTGCAACAGCGGCAGGCAGTGCCGGGTGATCGCCATTGCCGCCGTCAGGTTGACCTGCAGGCCATCGAGCCAGTCCTTCGGCTTTTCCTCGCTGATCGGCGTGAAGCCGGCGAAGTGCGCCGCGCAGTGGACCAGGCCATCGAGCCGCCCGAATTCGCGCTCGATGGTTTCGGACAGCTCGAAGATGTCGGCCCAGGTCGTGCCCAGCAGGTTCATCGGGTAGATCGCCGGCTGCGGCCCGCCGGCGGCTTCGATCTCGTCGAACACGGCCTCGAGCTTCTTCACCGTGCGGCCGAGCAGGATGACGGTGGCGCCGGCCTTCGCACAGGCCAGCGCGGTGACCCGGCCGAGCCCGGCACCGGCGCCCGTGATCAGGATGACGCGGTCCTTCAGCAGGTCGGCGCGCGGCGCATAGCCGGCCGGAATCGTCGCGACGACCGACATCAGGCCGCCGTCCGCCGCAGCGACAGCGGCAGCACGTCGGCCGGCGTCGGCGCGATGAAATCCGCGTCCCACTTCGACAGATCCGGCTCGGCACCGAGATAGCCCCAGCCGGCGGCGATGGTCGGCATGCCGGCGGCGCGGCCGGCGACGATGTCGCGCACGTCGTCGCCGACATAGACGCAGGCTTCCGGTGCCACGCCGATCCGGCGCGCGGCGAGCAGCAGGCCGTCCGGCGCCGGCTTCGGATGCGGCGTCGAATCGCCGCTGACCAGCGCGCCACAGTTCGCCGCAAAGCCCAGCTGCGCCACCACCGGCTCGGCCAGCCAGCCAGCCTTGTTGGTGACGATGCCCCATTTCAGCCCGGCGGCGTCGATCGCCGCCAGCATCTCGACCACGCCGTCGAACAGCCGGCTGTGCGTCGTCAGATTCGCTTCATAGAACTTCAGGAACAAGGACTTGCGCTGTTCGTAGTCCGGATGGTCCATGCCGATGTTCAGCGCCACCTTGAGCAGGCCGCGAGCGCCGTTCGAGGCCTGCGGGCGATAGTCGGCCAGCGGCAGATGCGGCATGCCGAGCGATTCGCGGACGAGGTTGGCGGCATAGCCCAGGTCGGGCGCGCTGTCGACGAGCGTGCCGTCCAGGTCGAACAGGATCGCCTGGAGCACGCCGGGGTTTTCAGGGGTCAAGACTTCGGTCCTAGGCCGGTTTCCGGCAGTGCATGAGGTAGTTCACGTCGAGGTCGCTCGCGTTCAGCGAGGCCGACTTCAGCAGCGGGTTGTAGCGCAAACCGGTGACATCCTGAGGAACCAGACCGGCATCGCGCGCCCAGCGATCCAACTCGGACGGCCGGATGAACTTGGCGTAGTCATGCGTGCCGCGAGGGACGATCTTCGCCACCATCTCGGCGGCGACGATCATCAGCGCATACGACTTCGGGTTGCGGTTGATGGTCGAGAACACGACATCGCCGCCCGGCTTGACCAGACGCGCGATCGCCTCGATGGTCTGCGCCGGGTCCGGCACGTGTTCGAGCATTTCGAGACAGCAGACCAGATCGAAGCTTTCCGGCGCGTCATCGGCCAGATCCTCCGCGCCAATGACCTCGTAACGCGCGGTGATGCCGGAGTCCGCCGCGTGCTGGCGGGCGACGATGATCGAGGCGTCCGCCAGATCGATGCCGGTGGCATCGGCTCCGGCCAGCGCCAGCGCTTCGGTCAGGATGCCGCCGCCGCAGCCGACATCGAGCACCCGCTTGCCCTTGATCGAGGCCGTCGGGCCACCGGCGCGCTGCTGGATGTAGCGCATCCGCGGCGGGTTGATGTGGTGCAGCGCCGCCATTTCGCCGCCGAGGTCCCACCAGCGGGCGGCAAGCGCTTCAAAGCGCGAAATCTCGTCGTGATCGACGTTGCCAGCTTCAGTGTGATTCATCGTCGAAGTTTACCAAACGGCAGCGACCCGCCCTGCTTGCCGGCCGCCGACAGGCTCAAGCCGCGTCGAGCGCATCCAGCAGGTCGTGCAGGCCGCGCAGCGCGGCTTCGGCAGTGCGGCGGCGCACGGCATCGCGATCGCCGCCGAACTGGAAACGGCTCGACGAGGTCGCGATGCCAGGCCCGGCCCAGGCAATGTAGACCGTGCCGACCGGCTTCGTCGGGCTGCCGCCGGTGGGGCCGGCGACCCCGCTGACGGCCACGCTCCACTGCACCGGCGCGCTCGCCTTCATGCCGTCGGCCATCGCCAGCACCGTGCGGCTGCTGACGGCCACGAAGCCGTCTTCCTTCGCCCCCGGCACGCCGAGCAGTTCGCCCTTGGCCTCGTTCGAATAGGTGACGACGCCGCGTTCGAACCAGCGCGAGCTGCCCGAGATGTCGGTCATGACCTTGGCGATCAGCCCGCCGGTGCACGATTCCGCGGTGCCGATCCTGTCGCCGCGGGCGACCAGACGTTCGCCGAGGCGCTGGCACAGATGATCAAGGATGGCGTCGTCAGGAATCACGGAGTCGGACACGGGTGCTTTCGGGATGGTGCGTCGGCTGGGGACGATTTCAGCGGCGGAAGATGGCTTCCGCCATGACGTCGGCGATTTCGCCGGTCGGCTGGCCGGAGGTCTTCGAACGCTCGAAAATCTCGCTCAGGGTCAGACCGATCCGCTGCAGGTGGGCATGGACCACGGCTTCGTCGTAACCCGGGCCTTCGTAGTGGATGTCGATGATGCCGCCGGCGTTGATCACGTAGTCCGGCGCGTACAGCAGGCCCTGTTCGAGCACGCGACGACCGTCGGCCGGCGTCGCCAGCTGGTTGTTGGCGGCACCGGCAATGACCTTGGCGCGGATCTGCGGGATCGAGCGCTCGTTCAGGATCGCGCCGAGCGCGCACGGCGCGAAGACGTCGACATCGAGCGCGTGGATCGCGTCCATCGCGACCGCCGTGGCGCCGAATTCGGCGACGGCGCGATCGACCGCAGGCGCGTGGAGATCGGTCACCCACAGCACGGCGCCGGCATCGTGCAGATGCTTCGCCAGGCGGTAGCCGACATTGCCGACGCCCTGGATGGCGACGCGCAGGCCGCGCAGGTCGTCCCGGCCGAGCGCCGCACGCACCGCTGCGCGAAGGCCGATGAACGTGCCAAGCGCCGTCGCCGGGCTCGGGTCGCCAGTGCGGCCAGCGGCGACGGACGCCTCGTCCGCCAGCCCGCCGATGTGGCGCGTGACTTCGGCCATCAGCCGGATGTCCGGCACGCTGGTGCCGGAATCCTCGGCGACGACATAGCGGCCGCCGAGCATGTCGACGAAGCGGCCCATCGCCCGGATCAGCTGCGGCGTCTTGTCGCGGCGCGGGTCGCCGATGATCACGGACTTGCCGCCACCCTGCGGCAGTCCGGCGAGGGCGGCCTTGTAGGTCATGCCGCGGCTCAGGCGCAGCACGTCGGTCAGGGCCTCGTCGTCCGAGCCGTACGGAAACATGCGGCAGCCGCCGAGGCCGCAGCCGAGTCGGGTGTTGTGGACGGCAATGATGGCGCGCAGGCCGCTGGCGGCGTCATGGTGAAAGGCGACGTGCTCGTGGCCGTCGAATTCTGGATGCGAGAAGACCGACATGTCGGGGCAACCGTAGTGGAATGCTGCAGTTTACCGACAGTCGCCCGACCCGATGCGCAGGCCTGTCGGGCGCGTCGGCAGTCTTCTTGCGTCACAATCGAACCGACCTTTCGGAACCGCCGACCCGCCTCATGTCGATCCACGCCGTCCTGCATCACGAAACGACCTATCAGTACGACCGGCGGGTATCGCTGTCGCCGCAGATCATCCGCCTCCGCCCCGCGCCGCATGGACGCACGCCGGTGCTGTCGTATTCGCTGAAGGTCGAGCCGGAAGGCCACTTCCTGAACTGGCAGCAGGACGCGTTCGCGAACTGGCAGGCGCGCGTCGTGTTCCCGGACAAGGTCACGGAATTCAAGGTCACGGTCGACCTCGTCGCCGACATGTCGATCTATAACCCGTTCGACTTCTTCATCGAGGACAAGGCCGAGTACTTCCCGTTCACATATTCCGACGAGCTGAAGGAAGACCTGAAGCCGTACCTCCGCCATGGTTCGGCGACGCCGCGGCTGGCGGCGTTCATCAAGGCGATTCCGAAGGAGAAGATGCGGACGATCGACTTCATCGTCGAGCTGAACCGCCGCGTGCAGGAAGCGGTGCGCTATCTGATCCGTCTCGAACCGGGCGTGCAGACGCCGGAAGACACGCTGACCCTCGCGTCCGGCTCGTGCCGAGACTCAGGCTGGCTGCTGGTGCAGATCTTCCGCCAGCTCGGCCTCGCCGCCCGCTTCGTCTCCGGCTATTTGATCCAGCTGACACCGGACGTGAAGTCGCTCGACGGCCCGAGCGGCACCGACCACGACTTCACCGACCTCCACGCCTGGTGCGAGGTCTATCTGCCGGGCGCCGGCTGGGTCGGCCTCGATCCGACCTCGGGCCTGCTGACCGGCGAAGGCCACATCCCGCTGTGCGCAACACCGGAACCGTCGAGTGCCGCGCCGATCACCGGCACCCTGAGCTTCGAGGGCAAGGGCGAGCTCGACACCGAGTTCGGCCACTCGATGGTCGTCACCCGGCTGTACGAGTCGCCGCGGGTGACCAAGCCGTACACCGAGGAGCAGTGGGCCGCGATCGACACGCTGGGCCTTGCCGTCGATGCGCGGCTCAAGGCCGGCGACGTGCGTCTGACCATGGGCGGCGAGCCGACGTTCATCTCGATCGACGACATGCAGGGCGCGGAGTGGAACATCGCAGCCGTCGGCCCGACCAAGCAGGGGCTGGCCAACAACCTGATTCGCCGCCTGCGGGACCGTTTCGCGCCCCAGAGCAAGGGCGGGGGCCTGCTGACCTATGGCCAGGGCAAGTGGTATCCGGGCGAGTCGCTGCCGCGCTGGGCCTACGCGCTGTACTGGCGCGGCGACGGCAAGCCGATTGTCCGGACCGACCTGGCCGATGGCAAGACGCCGCCGACGGTCGAAGCGGCCGCCGAACTGGTGCGCGGCATCGCGCAGCGCCTGGAAGTGAGCCCGGAAAACGCCGTGCCGGGCTACGAGGACGCGTTCTATTACCTGCACCGCGAACGGCAGCTGCCGGACAACGTGCTGCCGGAAGACAACAAGCTGAAGGACCCGGAAGAGCGCGCCCGCATCGCCAAGGTCTTCGAGCGCGGACTCGACACGCCGCGCGGCTACGCGCTGCCGGTGCAGCGCTGGCAGTCGAAGGCCTGGATTTCCGAACGGTGGAGCTTCCGCCAGAAGCGCATGTTCCTGATTCCGGGCGACTCCCCGATCGGGTTCCGCCTGCCGCTCGATGCCCTGCCGTGGCTGCCGCCGTCGCGGACGCCGACCCTGATCCCGTACGACCCGATGGCGGTCGACCTGCGCACGTCGAAGCCGCTGCCGAGCTTCGACGGCCAGCGCCAGCCGTTCCTGCAGTCGTCCGGCGATGCGCCGCGCGAAAGCCGCGAATCGGAAATCGCCGCGCGACTGCGTGAACGTCGACAGCGCCTGACGGCCGAGAAGGACCAGCCGGAACCGGTGCGTCGCGGCGCCTATCTGGAAGGCGGCAATGTCCGCACCGCGCTGACGGTGGAGCCGCGCGAAGGTCATCTGTGCGTGTTCCTGCCGCCGACCGAGTCGATCGAGGACTATCTGGAGCTGATCGCGGCCGTCGAGGATGCCTCGGCCGAGCTCGACACGCCGGTGCGCATCGAAGGCTATCCGCCGCCGAGCGACCATCGCGTGAACGTGCTGAAAGTCACGCCGGACCCGGGCGTGATCGAGGTCAACATCCACCCGGCGCACAGCTGGGAGGAACTGCGCGAAACCACGCTCACCGTCTACGAGGAAGCCCGCCTCGCCCGCCTCGGCACCGAGAAGTTCCTGATCGACGGCCGGTCGGTCGGCACCGGCGGCGGCAACCACTTCGTCGTCGGCGGCGCCACGCCGGCCGATTCGCCGTTCCTGCGCCGTCCGGACCTGCTCGGGTCGCTGATCCGCTACTGGCAGAACCATCCGAGCCTGTCGTACTTCTTTTCCGGCCTGTTCATCGGTGCCACCAGCCAGCATCCGCGAGTCGACGAGGCGCAGGATTCATCGCTGTACGAGCTTGAGATCGCACTGAGTCAGCTGCCGCCGCCGGGCCAGCAGGTGCCGCTGTGGATGATCGATCGCACCTTGCGCAACCTGCTGGTCGACCTCACCGGCAACACCCACCGCACCGAGATCTCGATCGACAAGCTGTATTCGCCGGATGGCCCGACCGGGCGCCTGGGGCTGGTCGAATTCCGTGCCTTTGAGATGCCGCCGCATGCCCAGATGAGCCTCGCCCAGCAGTTGCTGCTGCGCAGCCTGATCGCGTGGTTCTGGGAGCAGCCGTACACGCAGCCGCTGGTCCGCTGGGGCACGCAGCTGCACGACAAGTTCATGCTGCCGCACCATGTCTGGAGCGATCTCGGCGATGTCGTCGGCGACCTGAATCGCGCCGGTTTCCCGTTCAAGCTCGACTGGTTCGCGCCGCACTTCGAGTTCCGCTTTCCGCGCCACGGCGCCGTGCGTCACGGCGGTGTCGAACTGGAGATCCGTCACGCGCTGGAACCGTGGCCGGTGCTGGGCGAGGAAAACGCCGTCGGCGGCACCGCGCGCTATGTCGATTCGTCGATGGAGCGCCTGCAGGTGCGGGTCACGGGCCTCACCGAAGGCCGTCACTTCGTCACCGCCGGCGGCCGTCGTCTGCCGCTGCTGAACACCGGCGTGCGCGGCGAATACGTGGCCGGCCTGCGCTACCGCGCCTGGCATCCGCCGTCCGCCCTTCATCCGTCGATCGGCGTCCACACGCCGCTGGTGTTCGATCTGTACGACGCCTGGAACAAGCGCCCGGTGGCCGGTTGCACCTACCACGTCGCCCATCCGGCCGGCCGCAATTACGAGACCTTCCCGGTCAACGCCTACGAGGCCGAAGCGCGTTTCCTGAGCCGCTTCGTGCCGTTCGGCCACACGCCGAACCCGTACTGGCCGCCTGAGGAAAGGATCAATCCGGATTACCCGCACACGCTGGACTTGCGGCGGCCGGTGGGGCTGTAAGGTGCCGGCCTCGCCGCTCGGCGAGGCCGCCGCCCGGAACGGGTCCGATGCCGTTGCAAGCCTCGGCTCGCGCGCTGCGGTGAGCCCCGCCGACTACTTCTTCAGCAACGACTTCAGATCGGCAAACGGATTGCCGGTCGACACCTTGTCCTTGGCGTTGCCGACCGTGGTCTTGTCGATGTAGCGCTGGTGTTCGTTGTCGTGGCAGTACAGGCACAGCAGTTCCCAGTTGCTGCCGTCCGACGGGTTGTCGTCGTGGTTGTGGTTGCGGTGGTGAACCGTCAGTTCGCGCAGGTTGGCGCGATCGAAGGTCCGGGCGCAGCGGCCACAGACCCACGGATACAGCTTCAGCGCCTGCTCGCGGTAGCCGAGTTCGCGCTGTTCGGCATTGCGCCGGGTGTCGATGATGATCTGGTCGAGTTTCGACCGGTCCGGCGTCTTGTTCGTGCTCATGGCGAACAGTCTACGCAATGAAAAAGGCCGCCACGATGGGCGGCCTCCTTCGCTTCCTGACCCGGCGAGGGTTCAGCGCATCATCCGCTTCATGTTCGACGTCACCAGCGGCTGATAGGCCGAACCGAGCATGCGCACGACCACGTCCATCGTCTTGGCGTCCGGGCCGACGACGACGCGGCGCGCGTTCTTCTCGACCGCCTTCAGGATCGTCCGCGCCGCCTTGTTGGCGGTGGTGATGTTCAGCAGCTTGTCGAACTTTTCGCGCGCGGTTTCGGCACTGACGCCCATCAGCTTCTCGACCCCGTCACCGATGCGGGCGTTGGCGTTGATCGCGGTGCGGATGCCGCCCGGATGCACGCAGGTGGCCGAGACGCCGCAGTTCATCAGGTCCAGCTCGATGCGCAGCGATTCGGTGTAGCCGCGCACCGCGAACTTGGTTGCCGAGTAGGCACCGGTGCCCGGCGTGCCGATCAGGCCGAACAGGCTCGACGTGTTGATGATGTGGCCGTCGCCG
Source organism: Nevskia sp. (assembly GCF_021732705.1). Taxonomy (GTDB): domain Bacteria; phylum Pseudomonadota; class Gammaproteobacteria; order Nevskiales; family Nevskiaceae; genus Nevskia. The sequence goes on from NZ_JAKFUM010000019.1 coordinate 27,721, forward strand.
CTGGCCTTCAGGTACGGCAGGAACGCCTGGGAGCCATAGACGACGCCCCAGAAGTTGATGCCGACGATCCACTCGAAATCCTTCTGGCTGATCGTTTCCAGCGGCGAATTCAGCGCCACGCCGGCGTTGTTGAAGATCAGGTTGACGCCGCCGTGATCCTTCGCGGTCTGGTCGGCCCAGGCATAGACCGCGTCGCGGTTCGACACGTCGAGCTTCTGCGTGGTGACCTTGGCGCCTTTGTTGCGGGCCAGCGCGGCGGTTTCATCGAGCCCCGCGACATTGACGTCCGACAGGCTCAGCGCGCAGCCGCGCGACGCCAGTTCGACGGCCAGTTCGCGGCCCATCCCCGATGCCGCGCCGGTGATCGCGGCCACCTTGTTTGCAAATGATTTCATCGTCTTTCCCGTTGTTCTATGGCGTTATGTGATCAGGCAGCGACCGCCGCAGCGGCGGTTTCCAGATGGTACTGGCCAGTCTTGAAGCGGCGCGTCTTGCCCCGGTAAACGAAGGTGAAACCGGGCCACAGCGTGGTGTTCTTGCCGTTGGCGTCGACGTACCAGCTCTTGCAGCCGGAGGTCCAGACCGTCTTCGACAACTGGCCCTGGATGCCCTTGTTGAAGGTGACCTGGGCATCCGGCTTCACATCGACGGCGCGCAGGTTCTGCGCCTTCATCGTCTTCAGCGCGTCCATCACGTAGGCGACCTGCGACTCGATCATGAACACCATCGAGTTGTGGCCGAGGCCGGTGTTCGGGCCGACCAGCATGAAGAAGTTCGGGAAGCCGGCGACCGACAGGCCGAGGTAGGCCTCCGGGCCGTTCTTCCAGGCGTCGAGCAGGTCCACCCCGCCACGGCCGAACACGGCGCCGCGCGGCATCGGGTCCTGCGCCTTGAAGCCGGTGCCGTAGATGATCGCGTCGACCTTGCGCTCGACGCCGTTACTGTCGACGATCGAATTGGCCCGCACTTCGGCGATGTTGTCGGTGATGACCTCGACGTTGTCCTGTGCCAGCGCCGGGTAGTAGTCGTTCGAGATCAGGATGCGCTTGCAGCCGATCGTGTAGTCCGGCGTGACCTTGGCGCGCAGCGCCGGGTCCTTGATCTGCTTCTTGATGTGGCCGCGGGCGATGCCTTCGACCATCGACATCAGCTTCGGGTTGACCGCGAAGCCGAGCACGCGCGATTCCAGCATCCAGTAGATCGCGGTGCGATAGGCGTTCTGCAGCGCCGGGAACTTGCGGTACAGCACGCGCTCGATCTGGCCGATCTCGCGGTCCGGCTTCGGCATGATCCACGGCGCGGTGCGCTGGTACAGATCGACCCGGCCCGCCACTTTCTGGATCTGCGGCACGAACTGGATGGCGCTGGCGCCAGTGCCGATCACGGCGACCTTCTTGCCGGTCAGGTCGTAGCTGTGATCCCAGTGCGCCGAATGGAAAGCCTTGCCCTTGAACTTCTCCAGGCCCTTGACGTTCGGCATCGCAGGGTTCGACAGGCCGCCCATGCCCGAGACCAGCACGTTCCCCTTGAAGCTGCGGCCGTCTTCGGTGGTCACCGTCCAGACGGCGGCGGCTTCGTCGTAGCGCGCATTCCGGACGTTGGCACCGAACACGATGTGGCGGCGCAGGTCGTACTTGCTCGCGCACTTTTCGAGATAGGCGCGGATTTCCGGCTGGCGGGCGAACATCCGCGTCCAGTCCGGGTTAGGTTCGAACGAGAACGAATACAGGTGCGACTGCACGTCGCAGGCGCAGCCCGGATAGTGGTTGTCGCGCCAGGTGCCGCCGACGTCGCTGCCGCGTTCGAGGATCTGGAAGTCCTCGATGCCCGCCTCGCGCAGCTTGATCGCCATGCCAAGCCCGGCGAAGCCGCTGCCGATGATCAGGACCTGCTTCGCTTCAACCGGTTTGCCCGCGTCGTACGCCATCGTCGTGTTCCCCTCGTGTTTGACAATGTACGTTGTCAATCTACATTTTGACAACGAGCCATGTCAAGATGGCGCCATGACGTCTTCTTCCACTCCCGATTCGCCCGATTTGGCCTCCGCAGAATCTCGCCCGCCGGCGCCGACAGCGGCTCCGCGCCGGCGTGCCTTCAAGGGCATGGCGATGCCGGACCGTGTGGCGCAGCGCCGCGCCATGCTGCTCGCCGCCGCGCTGGAGGCCTTCGGCACCCGCGGCTACCACGCGGTCACGGTGCGCGAGATCTGCAGTGGCGCGAAGCTGACCGAGCGCTACTTCTACGAGTCGTTCAAGAGCCTCGAAGCGCTGTTCAGCGCGCTGTATCTGGACCTGAACGGCCAGCTGAAGTCGGCGACGCTGGCGGCGCTGGCAGAGGTCCAGCGCCAGTCGGCGGCGTCCGCCGGGCTCCGGGTCGAACGATTCGCCGAGGCCGCACTGCGGGTCCTGCTCGAATTCATTCGCGACGACCCGCGTCGCGCCCGGGTGATGCTGATCGACGCGGTCAGCATCAGTCATGACATCCAGCGAATCTCGACCGCCGTCACCGACGACTACCAGCAACTGACCCGCAGCTTCATCGAACTGCTGTTCCCGAACGCCCGCGCGCACGGCGTCGACATCGACATCATGGCCGCCGGGCTGCTCGGCACGAACATCCACATCGCCACGCACTGGGTGCGCGAGGGCCTGAAGACGCCATTCGAGGTGGTGCTGCGCAACAATCTGACGATCTATCAGGCCATGAGCGCGTACTGGCCGCGGCTGGCGGGGAGCACGCCTGCCCCGCTTCCGCAGACGACGCCTTGACGGCGGCTGTCGTCGATTCATCGCGCGTTCAGGTAGCGCTCAGCCTCGTGCTGACACACTCGTCGGGAACCTGGACCGACCCGCCGGAATCCAAGGCTGGGTGCCCGACGTAACGGCATCGGCAATGTTTTCGAACGGGTCCCGAACCCTGAGACTGGAGTGCTTTCGATGATGAACTTCGCCCCCCGATCCCTTTCCCGCCTGCGGCCGGCGCTGGTCGGCGGCCTTGGCATCCTGTTGCTGATGGCCGGTTGCGCATCGCCGCAGGCGCGGATCGACAAGAACCCGGACATTTTCAAGGCGCTGCCGGCCGAGCAGCAGGCGCTGATCAAGGAAGGCAAGGTCGGTATCGGCTTCGAGGAACCGGCGGTGAAGCTTGCGCTCGGCGAGCCGGACCGCATCACGCAGCGGACCGATGCCAAGGGCAAGAGCACGGTCTGGCGTTACACCCAGTACGAAGACGAATACGGCGCGCCGCTGTACACCGGCTTCTATCACCGCGGGTTCGGTTATCCTTACGGCAACTTCGGCTACCCGTACGGTGGTTTCTATCGCCCGTCCGGCGCGTTCTTTCCGTACTTCGCCGGCGCTGCAGGTCGACGCGAACGCGATCACATCCGGGTCGTGTTCGCCGACGGCAAGGTCACGGCGATCGAAGAGGAACTGAAGAAGTAAGCCGGCCGGATCATTTCGGACACACTCCGGGACAGCCCACACGTCAGCGACGCTCCGACAACGCCGCCTGATCGGCGATAATCGGCGACGCCCCTCGTCCACTACCGGAGTCATTCGATGTCAGCTGCCACCGGCCACGATTCCGTGGTCATCGTTTCGGTCGCCCGCACGCCAATGGGCGGCATGCTGGGCCTGCTGTCCTCGTTCAGCGGCGCCCAGCTCGGCGCGGTGGCGATCAAGGCGGCGGTGGAGCGGGCCGGCATCGCCCCGTCCGACGTCGACGAAGCGATTCTCGGCTGCTGCCTGATTGCTGGTCAGGGTCAGGCGCCGGCCCGCCAGGCCGTCCGCGGTGCCGGCCTTCCGGACTCGGTCGGCGCGACCCAGATTTCGAAGATGTGCGGCTCGGGCCTCAAGGCCGTGATGCTGGCCAATGACCTGATCAAGGCCGGCAGCAACACGATCATGGTTGCGGGCGGCTTCGAATCGATGACCAACGCGCCGCACCTGCTGCCGAAAGGCCGTACCGGCATCCGCTACGGTGCGGCGACGATCTACGACCACATGGCGCTGGATGGCCTGGAAGACGCCTACGAACGCGGCAAGTCGATGGGCCAGTTCGCCGAAACCTGCGCCAGCAACTACAGCTTCACGCGCGAGGAGCAGGACGCGTTCGCGGTGGCGTCGCTGGCGCGCGCCAAGCTCGCGAACGAGGACGGCAGCTTCGATTTCGAGATCACGCCGGTCGAACTGCCGGGCAAGAATGGCCCCGAACTGATTCGCCACGACGAGCAGCCGGCCAAGGGCCGTCCGGACAAGATCCCGACACTGAAGGCGGCGTTCAAGAAGGACGGCACGATCACCGCCGCCACCTCGTCGAGCATCTCGGATGGCGCGGCCGCCGTGGTGCTGATGTCCGAAGCCGAAAGCACCCGCCGCGGCCTGAAGCCGCTGGCGCGCATCCTGGGCCACACCTCGCACGCGCGCCTGCCGGGCGAGTTCGCGATTGCCCCGGTATTCGCGATCCGGAACCTGCTCGACAAGCTGGGCTGGACGGCGGCCGATGTCGACCTTTGGGAAATCAACGAAGCCTTCGCCGTGGTCACGATGGCGGCGATGAAGGATCACGGCCTGCCGCATGACAAGGTCAACATCCACGGCGGCGCCTGCGCGCTCGGCCATCCGATCGGTGCCAGCGGCGCGCGCATCCTCGCAACGCTGGTCGGCGCGCTGAAGAAGACCGGTGGCAAGCGCGGCATCGCCTCGCTGTGCATCGGCGGCGGCGAAGCGGTGGCGGTCGCGATCGAGATGATCTGATCATCGGCCCGCGGGCGGCGCGGGCTGCCCCAGACGGCTGCTTCGCGACTGCACGCCCGGTGACGGCGCGTCGTCACCGGACCGCCTGAATGGCGCGACGTTTTTACGGCGGCTCCCGGCCGGCGGCGAACGGACCAGTTCCGGACGCCGCCGGCTTTTTGTTTCGGGCGCTGCCGCCGTCATTGCGGAACGCAAATCAGGTCTGATTTCGTGCGCCAAGTCTCGCTGAGACCATTCGCTGACGAAACAAGGGCTTGTCGCTGCCCGACATCCCGACTTAACTTGCATCAACGGCCGCCAGGATCGGTAGCCGGGCACATGTCAGGGAGAGACTTATGTCGACACGGGGACGTGGGCGCCGCCTGCGCGTCAGCGTTGTGGCCGCGAATGCCGGGGAATCGGCGGGTACGCCACCACACGAAGCGCTGGAACAGGGCTTGTACGGGCGGGTGGCGCGATCAGGGCGCGAAACCGCCGGACACCCTCACGACATGCCTCCCGTCAGACTGCCGTCGATCGCCGAATCGACGTTCGAACTCCCCCGATCTGGTGCTGACAGCGCCACGCGATCGGACCTGCCGATCGCGCTGGGCCATCGGTACGGCCTGCTGGCCTTGTCGGCGGTCGCGTTGGCGCTGCTCGCCGGCTCCCCGCATATCCTCGCCTTCATTCTGCTGACCGTCGCCACGAGCCACGGCGCGCTGACGCTGACCGAGCATGCCCTGCAGCACGCCGCCGCGCCGGAGCGACTCCGGCACTGGGCGATCCGCGGCAACTGGACGATCTGGACCGTCAGCTTCGTGACCCTGGAACTGACCGGTGCCGTCGGCACGCTGACCGGCAACAGCGCCTCGCTGATCGACCAGTGGGCGGTGACGCTGGGGCTGCCGTTCTACGTGCTGTCGATGGCCGCGGTGAATGCCGACGTGCTGGGTCGGAAGATTCCGAAGCCGGAGTTCAGCCTGTATCTGCTGTACGTCACCTACTTCCCGAAATTCCTCAGCGGTCCGATCGAGCGTCCGGCGTTTCTCGCCGTGCTCGAAAACTTCCGCTTCACCATCGACTGGGCGCGCTTCGATCGCGGCGCGCGCTGGCTGCTGCTCGGTGCGTTCTACAAGTTCATCGTCGGCCGGCTGCTCGCCCGCTTCTACTTTCCGGAAGTGGCCGACGACACACTGACGCTGTCGATCGGCATCATCGCGTTCGAACTGCGCGTCTATTTCGATCTGTGCGGCTACAGCCTGATGGCCTACGGCATCAGCCTGATGCTGGGCCCGCAGCTGACGCTGAACTTCAACCATCCGTTCTTCGCCGGCAATGTCCGCGATTTCTGGCGCGCCTGGCACATCAGCCTCGGCCGCTGGTTCCATCTGTACGTCTACGAGCCGTTCCGCGCGTCCAGCGTCGGCGCGCGCTGGGCCAAGTACGCGCCGCTGTGCGTGTTCCTCGTCTCCGCCGCCTGGCATGGCATCACCCCGAACTTCTTCCTGTGGGGCCTGTTCCACGCGGGCGCTTTCCTGCTGTACGCGAATGTCCTGCGTCGCTACCAGTGGCCGAAGCTGGTCGGCTGGATGGCGTTCTTCGCCGTGCTGCTGTTCGGCCGCCTGCTGTTCATGGACGACGACCTGCCGCGCCTTCTGACCAAGTTCGGCACGCTGATCGATCCGTGGCAGTGGACCGCGATCATCGGCTCGCCGACGGAAACCATGCATCGCCTGCTGCAGCTGGCGCCGTCCGGGACTTGGCAGATGCTGATCGCCGGCATTGGTTTCGTGCTGTTCACCGAGTGGCAGAACGTGCAACGCAAGCTGCCGGCGTACTCGCTGTTCTTCGGCTGGCGCATGGTCGTGGTGATCGCCGCGATCCTACTGATGGCCAGCAACGGTTCCGAGGGGATGATCTATGCGCGCCAGTAAATCCATGATGCTGTGGCTGTTTCTGGCGCTGGCGGTGCCGGCGTCGTGTCTGCTGAAGGGCACCGTCAACGACGCGGTGAATGCCCGCTTCATCGAAACGCTGGCAGCGTCCCGCGCCCAGCTCGATACCCGGATGAACCCGGCCGATGGCCCGCGCATCCTGCTGGCGGGAGGGTCCAACGCCATCAGCAGCTTCGATTCCGATGCCATCTCGCGTCGCACCGGCCTGCCGGTCTACAACCTCGGCGTGCTCGGTGAAGGCCTCGACGTCCAGAACCTGTTCGATGTCGTCGAGGCCCGCGCCCGCCCCGGCGACCACGTGGTGATTTCGGCGCTGAGCCTGCTCAGCCACCGCGAATCCACCCCCGAGAGCGATCGGGTGACCTTCGCCAGCGGGACCTGGCGCGTGCCGTCGCACCGGATTTCGTTGCCAACGCCGCTCGGCACCCTGAATCTGTCCGTGATGCAGTTGTTCGACAATGTGACGCTGGTTCGCAGCCTGTCGAACTACCGCCAATGGCAGTCGTTGTCGTCGCCGATCGAAGTGCTCGCCACGGCCGGCAGCCAACAGGATCACAGCGTCCGCCTCGCCGGCAACCGCTCGGTAATCGTCAACCATCAGGGCGACTGGATCGACTGCACGACCTCGACCAATGCCAAGCCGCTCGACTTCGACCCGAAGCTGCTGGCCCGATCCCGCGATTTCCACGCGATGGCGACGGCCTTCGCCGCGCGGATGACCGAGCGCGGCGTGAAGGCACAGTTCATGCTGCCGACGGTGCTGATCCGCGAGCGCGACCGCAGCCGCTGGGAAGCCCAGATTGGCGACCTGAAGCAGGAACTGCACATGCTGTCGTTCATCGACAATGATCGCGAGTGGCAGTTGAAGAGCGACAGCACGCAGTTCTGCGACACCAACGCCCACCTGCTCAGGACCCATGCCGTGCGCAACAGCGAGCCGATCATCAACGCCATCAATGGTGACCACGCGCTGGTGAGCCGATGACCGAAGCGCAGGGCCGGCAACGTCGTCACCCAGTCGGTTCCCGCCGTGCGCCGGCGGCGGCCATCGTCCTGCTGTGCGCAGCGAGCCTGCCCGGCTGCGGCGGCGGTCCGCAGACGGCAGCGGGTTCGCCGGTGCCGCCCATCTCGAACGGCCCGCCGCCGACACCATTACCGGGTCCATCGCCTGCGCCGGCACCCGTCCCGGGCCCAGCACCGGGGCCGGGGCCGGGGCCGTCACCTCCGCCGACACCGCCGCCAGCGCCACCACCGCGGCTCGCGGTGATCGGCACCACGGCCGATGGCTACAACGAAGTGCGCTGCGCGGATCTCGTCGCCGTGCGGCCGATCGTGTTCCTCGCGTTCGGCCAGTCGATCGCCTCGAACGCAAACGAGCGAGCGTACAGACCAACTCACGCTGCCTACACCATTGATCGAGGACGCTGCTACGAGGCACGCGATCCGATGCTGGGAGCCGACGGTCTAGGGGGCAGCATGTGGTCGTTCCTGGCCGATGCCTTGCCGGTCGACGCGATGCCGTACACGGCCTTCGTCACGATCGGCGTGGGCGGCAGCAGCATCGCCCAGTGGGATGTCGGCGGCAGCCTCAACCCGCGCCTGACGTCAGCCGTGCAGGCGACGCGCAACGCCGGCTTTGAGTTCTCGTACGTCCTGTGGCATCAGGGCTCTGCCGACCGCGGCAGCACCGTGGAGGCTTATCAGACGCGGTTTCGCAGCATGATCCGATCGGTTGCCCCGTACGGCCTGCTGCCCGGCAGCGCGCCGGGCCAGACCAAGGTGCTGATCGCCGTCCACACCCGCTGCGGCAGCGAGCAGGACATGACGCTGGCGATGGCGCAGCGTGGCCTCGTCGATCCGCCGAACGGCTTTTTCGCCGGAGCGGATACCGACACCCTGGGCCCCAGTGTCCGCTTCGACGGCTGCCATCTCGCCACCAGTGGCCAGATGATGGCGGCCGATCTGTGGCGCCAGCGGATCGAGAGCGCGGCGGCGTATCCGTCGCCGCGCTGATCGCCGATCACGAGCGACAAGGCGGTTCCGCCCGGTCGGAGCGGCCCGCCTCGCATCGAGGCCAAGCGTCGGGACGCCGAGCGGCGTCCCGACGGTGCGTGCTTCAGCGCTTCTGCGCGCCGCGCAGTTCCTTCAGCACGCGCTCGGCGCCGTACACCTTGTCGAGTGCTTCCAGCAGGATGCCGCTGTGCACGGCCACCGTGCGATTGTTGCGTTCGTCGAACCAGTAGGCTCCGCCCAGCGAGCGGATGTTGCCGTCGAACACCAGACCGACGATTTCGCCGTTGCGGTTGATCATCGGCGACCCGGAATTGCCGCCGATGATGTCGTTGGTGCTGACGAAGTTGAAGCGCTGGGTCGGGCTCAACTTGTCCTTCGCTGCCAGCCAGCTGTCCGCCAGCTTGAACGGCTCGTAGCCGGTGTGATGCGCGAACGCGCCGGCGACATCGGTGAACGGCGCGACCGGCTTGCCCTTCTCGGTCCAGCCCTGAACTTCGCCGTACGACAGGCGCAGCGTGAACGTGGCATCCGGATAGGTGCCGGTGCCGTCCTTGGCGAAGGCCGCAGCCGAAATCTTCTCGGCATTCTTCGCAGTGACGGCATCAACCTCGCTCTCGTAACGCTTGCGCAAGGCCCGCGCTGCCGGATCGATCGCGGCGACCAACTGGATGAACGGATCGGAGGACTGGGCGATCGCGTCGGCACCGCCGGCCCACAGCGCCTTGCGCACGGCGACATCGCCGAGCTTCGTGTCGCGCACCAGCCGCTCGGCGAGCTGCTCGGGTGATTCCTTGGCGAACAACTGGCGCACATTCGGGTCATCGGTACCCAGATATTCGCGAAGCTTGGTCAACGACCAGGCGAGCTTGGTGCGCTCGTAGTCCGGGGTGATCGGCGCGGTCGAGAACAGGCGCTGTTCGGCTGCCGGCAGCGCCGATTCGGTGAACTCGCGCAGACGGTCGCCATTCGGCTTCGCGCGTTCCGCCGCGCCCCGCACCAGCGCGCGGGCGATGCCGAAATAGTCGGACTGGAAGCCGGTTCCGAGTTCGATCATCCGGTGCGGCCAGTAGATGTTGCGCAGCACGGTTTCGGCCTTGGCGATCTCGTCCCAGGCATTCGCGGTGTCGGCAGCCAGCTTCGGATCCTTCGACACGTAGTCGCGCAGAGCCGTTTCCTGCCGACGCTTGAAGGCGAACACTTCCGGATCCTGCAACGCTTCCAGCTGACCCTTGCGCGCCTTGATCGAGTTTTCGACGCCGAACAGATCGCTTTGCGCCACCCGCGCCTGCTCGCTGCCCTGCGATCGGTACTGGGTCAGCAGCCCGCGCAGCTCCGAACTCAGGAACAGCCGCTGCGGCTGCGCCAGATCGCGCTGGGTCTCGAGCTGGGCAATCGTCAGCAGACGCTGGGTCGTACCCGGATGACCGACCGTCATCACCAGTTCACCTGCCTCGGCGCCGTTCGCGCTGAACGGCAGGAAATCCTTGACCTTGGCCGGCTTGCCGTCCTCGTAGGCGCGCAGCAGGCCGAGATCGAGGTCGTAACGCGGAAAATTGAAGTTGTCCGGGTCGCCACCGAAGAAGGCCATGGCCAGTTCCGGGGCAAACACGAGACGCACATCCTGATAGCGCCGGTACTTGTACAGGTGGTACTGGCCACCGTGATACAGGTCGACGATGTCGCAGCGCGTCGTCGCCTTGTCCTTGCCGACGCACTCGGCTTCCAGACGCGACTGCTCGGCCTTCTGCGCCTTCGAATAGGCCTCGCCGTCGAGCCCGGCAGTCGCCTTGCGGACGTTGGCGGTGACGTCCTTGATCTCGTCGAGCCGGTTCAGCTCGATCTCCGGGCAGCGCTGCTCGTCCGCCGGCTGCCTGGCATTGAAGCCCTTCTTGATGTAGTCGCTGCTCGCGCTCGACAGCTGCTGGATGCAGGCGTTGACACAGTGATGGTTGGTCATCACCAGCCCATCGGGCGACACGAACGAGCCCGAGCAACCGCCGGCGAGTCGGACCGCGGACTTCTGCACATGTGTCACCCAGGCCGGCGTCGGCGAAAAGCCGTAGCGCGCCTGCATCTGCTTGATCGGCAGGTTGTCCATCGTCCACATGCCTTCCGCAGCCTGCGCAGTGCCGGCCGCCAGCAACAGCGCGGCGGCCACTCCTCTTATGTTGTACATGCGATCCCCGTCATGAATGGAAAGCCCCGGCGCGATCGACGGCGGGCCGGATCGGCTCCGGTACCTCGGTCGTCGGCCGGGGCCGATGACGGAATATTGCACGGCCTCGCGGCAATTCGGCAGCAATCGGCGCACAACGGCCGGAAAACGCCAGTTTTGGCGCCCTGCAAGGCGCGTCCAGCGTGCCGATGACAGCAGAATCCGCGATTCGGTGGCGGGATCGGCAGGCACGTCGGCGTCGGCTTGAACCCGGTCCGCAGCTGGCCCAGGTGTCAGCCTTCCGTCGCTTGAACGCCGCCGTCTGGAGCCATCGGAAACAGGTGGGTCAAAACTGCGCCAGCCCCGTCAATATCAACATTTAATTGTGCAATTGCAGCAATTGAATCCGGGGCAACAGCACTGATTTTGTTGATGTTTATGCGATTCCGGGAATCTTGCCCGGAGTGGCACGGCTGTTGCTGACAAGCCTGCGGGTTCGGTTATTGACGGCAACACGGCGAAGCGGTTGGTCGCGGAGTCGATTCAAGCTGCACCATTCCGCGGGTCGGGTCATCGGCACGCGGAGTCAGAAGAAAGATGCGCCGGATGCGATATCGCCATGCGTTCCGAGTGTAATCGAACAGCTACAACCGTAATTTCCTAAATGCGGAGGAGAAACAAGATGAATTTACGCTACAAGGCTGGCATCACCATGGCGGCGTTTGCCCTCGTCGCAGCGCCCGGCGTTCACGCCGACGCCGCGCTCGACAAGGCACTTGCCAATTCGGGCAACTGGGCAGCGCAGGCTGGCGATGAATACAACCAGCGCTACAGCAAGCTGAGCCAGATCACCGACAAGAACGTCAACAAGTTGCAGGTGGCGTGGACCTTCTCGACCGGCGTGCTGCGCGGCCACGAAGGCTCGCCGCTCGTCATCGACGGCGTCATGTACATCCACTCGCCTTTCCCGAACAAGGTGTTCGCGGTCGATCTGGATACGCAGAAGATTCTCTGGAAGTACGAGCCGAAGCAGGACCCGGCCGTGATTCCGCAGATGTGCTGCGACACCGTCAACCGTGGCCTCGCTTTCGGCGACGGCAAGATCCTGCTGCAGCAGGCTGACACCAACCTCATCGCGCTCGACGCCAAGACCGGCAAGCTGGTCTGGAGCGTCAAGAATGGTGATCCGAAGCTCGGCGCCGTCAACTCGAACGCCCCGCACGTGTTCAAGGACAAGGTCGTCACCGGCATTTCCGGCGGCGAGTGGGGCGTTCGCGGCTTCCTCGCGGCCTACAATCTGAAGGACGGCACGCTGGCCTGGAAGGGCTACAGCGTCGGTCCGGATGCCGAAATGCTGATCGAGCCGGGCAAGACCACGACCTGGGAAGATGGCAAGGTCACGCCGGTCAAGAAGGACTCCTCGCTGTCGACCTGGAAGGGCGACCAGTGGAAGATCGGCGGTGGCACGACCTGGGGCTGGTACAGCTACGATCGCGCGCTGAACCAGGTGTTCTACGGCACCGGCAACCCGTCGACCTGGAACCCGTCGCAGCGTCCGGGCGACAACAAGTGGTCGATGTCGATCTGGTCGCGTGACCTGGATACCGGCAAGGTTAAGTGGGTCTATCAGATGACGCCGTTCGACGAGTGGGATTTCGACGGCATCAACGAAATGATCCTTGCCGACATCAACGTCAAGGGCAAGCCGACCAAGGCGCTCGTGCATTTCGATCGCAATGGTTTCGGCTACACGCTGGACCGTACCAACGGCGCGCTGCTCGTCGCCGAGAAGTATGACCCGGCCGTGAACTGGGCCACGCACGTCGACATGAAGACGGGCCGTCCGCAGGTCGTCGCCAAGTACTCCACCGCGCAGAACGGTCCGGACGTCAACACCAAGGGCATCTGCCCGGCGGCGTTGGGTTCGAAGGACCAGCAGCCGGCGGCGTTCAACCCGAAGACCGGCCTGTTCTACATCCCGACGAACCACGTCTGCATGGACTATGAGCCGTTCGCCGTCGACTACACCGCCGGTCAGCCGTATGTCGGCGCGACCCTCGCGATGTACCCGGCCCCGAACAGCCATGGCGGCATGGGCAACTTCACGGTGTGGGATGCTGGCGCGGGCAAGATCGTCTGGTCGAAGCCGGAGAAGTTCTCGGTCTGGTCGGGCGCGCTGACCACGGCGGGCGACGTGCTGTTCTACGGCACGCTGGAAGGCTACCTGAAGGCTGTCAGCCTGAAGGATGGCAAGGAGCTTTGGAAGTTCAAGACTCCGTCCGGCATCATCGGCAACGTGTTCAGCTACATGCACAAGGGCAAGCAGTATGTCGGCGTGTACTCGGGCATCGGCGGCTGGGCCGGCATCGGCATGGCGGCTGGCCTCGAGAAGGACTCCGATGGTCTGGGCGCGGTCGGCGGCTACAAGGACCTCGCTTCGTACACGGAACTGGGCGGCTCGCTGACGGTGTTCGCGCTGAGCGAATAAGGTTCGCGCTCGCAAGAGCCGACTCGTAGCAGCTGTTCGCTGGATGTGGCACCACTGACGCAAGTTGGTGGTGCCACTTTTTTTGGCCGCAGGCCTGGGCACAGCGCCCTGCCCTGCCGCCGGGTCGTCGACGATGCCGCGTTGTGCGGCACGCCGCAGAAGCGCGACGATCGCTGCTTTCTCTTGAATCCTTGCCGTGTCGCGCCACGCGATGCGGCGGCCGTGCCGAATGGATGGCATGGCATTCCCCGAATTCATCGTCCTTGACTGGTCCTTCCGATGCCTGATCCTGACGCATCCCCGCTCGTGCGCCGCGCGGCAGCGCTGGCCGCCACGATCACGCTTGCCGCGGCCCTGCTGTGTCCGCTGCTGCCGACGCGCGCCTCGGAAATAGACCGGGAGCTGTTCAATCCGATCATCGGCAGCATCGTCAAGGTCGAGGTCACGACCGAATCCGGCGCCTATTCCCTCGGCAGCGCGCTGTCGGTCGCGCCGGGAATCTTCGCGACCAGTTGCCACGTCACCGCGCAGGCGGCATCGATCACGATGATCTATCAGGGCCTGCGCTGGCGCGCGACGCGACAGCGGGCCAACACCGAGCGCGACCTGTGCCTGCTGCGCGTGCCGGGGCTCGACGATGTCCAGCCGCTCGCACGGCGCAGCTCACGCGATCTGCATGTGGAAGACGATGTCGCCGCGCTCGGCTACACCTTCGGCCAGGGCCTGTCGGTGCAGGGCGGCACCGTTCGCTCACTGCATGCCGTGGCGGGCGGCGTGGTGATCCAGAGCGCCACATACTTCAACTCCGGCGCCAGTGGCGGCGGCCTGTTCACGCTCGACGGGCGACTGGCCGGCATCCTGACCTTCCGGCTGAAGGGCGCGGAGGCCTACTACTTTTCGATCCCGGCAGACTGGATCGACGAGGAACTCGCGCGCAGCGACGCGTTCCTGCCGATCGGCGTGCTCGACGGGCCTCGCCCGTTCTGGGCGCAACCACCGGAAAAGCTTCCGTTTTTCATGCGGGCATCGACACTGGAAGCGCGCGGCCTGTGGACGGAACTGGCCGAGCTGACGCGAGACTGGGCCGATGCCGAACCGCGCAGTGCCGAGCCCTGGTTCATGCGCGGACAGGCGCTGACACGACTCGATCAGGGCGACGCCGCGCTCGACGCGTATCGTCACGCGATCACGCTGCAACCGGACGATGCTCAGGCCTGGTTCGAACTCGGCAAGCTGCAGCTGTCACGCGGACAGGCGGACGATGTCCGTCAGACGCTGACGACCCTCGGCAAGCTCGATGTCGAGCTGGCGATGAAGCTGGCATCGTCCGAACGGTCGGCCGCGAAGCCGACAGTCGAATCCAAGCCCTGATGTCTGCCCGCAGGCCTCGGTCAGCGGTCGTGCGGCAACCAGGGATACTGATGAACAACAAATGGCTCTGTGGAGGAGCGATGAACAACGTGCTGAAAGGTTTTGCGCTGTCGCTGGCGATGGGTTCCGCAGTGCTGTCGGCGGCGATGGCCGGTGACGAGATCTCCGTGGCCGAGAAGCGCATCTTTCTCGATGACCATCTGAAGTCAATCGCGAAGGCGGCGCAGATCGAGTACGACTATCAGCAGAGCGGCAAGCCCGATCAGACCTTCGCGGACAAGGTGAAAGTGATCATCGGCGCTGGCGCCAAGACCGAGCGCAAGATCTCGGTCGATTACCTGAGCGGCCCGAACAAGGTGGAATTGCCGACGATCGAAGGCGGCACCGCCAATCCGGTGATCCTGTACTTCCTCGAGAAGGACATCCGCGACATGCACGGCATCCTCGGCGGACAGCAGGCCTACTTCCGCAAGCGCATTCGCCTCGCATTGGCCGAATCGGCGAAAGTCACGCCGGTGACGGTGACCTACCGCGGCAAGCCGGTCTCCGCGAACGAAATCCGCATCGAACCGTATGCCAATGATCCGCTGAAGGATCGTTTCGGCGTCTACACGCGTAAGGTCTATGTCTTCACGGTGTCGGATGCCGTGCCCGGCGGCGTCTACGAACTGCATACCGACGTGCCGACGACCACGCCGCCGGCGACGCCGGTGCTGAAGACGGCGCTGAAGCTTCACGACGCGCCAGCTTGATCGCGACACCTCGCCCCGGAACGCGCCTGCCTGCATCGTTGCGGCAGGCGCTTTTCGCCGAGCGTCATCCGGCAACGCGATGGGCGAACCTGGCCCGGCAACCGCAACGGCGCCATTGACGCCGCCGCGTTGAAGCGGCTGTTGCGGAGCTTCCGCGCTGAATCCGGCGGGCCACACTGGTGGGTCAGGATCGAAACACCACCGCGGCAGCGCCCGGGCCGGGCCTTCAGATGCAGCGCCAAATCATTGTTTTTGAAACGGTAGTTTTGGTTCTCGTGCTGGCACGCGAACTGCGTTGACGGTTGCGCCGCGCGCCTCCCTGCGCGGATGTCAACGACTGACGAGCGCGCCCCGTGACCGCTTTCGACCGCCAACCCGCACGCGTGATCCCACTGCCGATGCTGCAGCGGCATCGATGTGATCGGGTGCATGCCGGCATCGGGGCGCGACCGTGAGGCGCGGTCGCCGGCGGTCCACGCCGCGCCTGCCGCAAGCGACGCTCGAGAGGCTGCGCGAGCGTGCCCCCGCCGCACCTGATCTGGAAGCGGATGACGATGCGCCGGGTCTGTCGGCATCAGGCATGGCGCCCTCAAGCGCCCCCCAAGACGACGAGCGAGGCGACGGTCGCGACCGCGTTCATCCGCCGAGCAGCAGCCTCAGTTCGGCTTACTGGCTGGCCGTTCCGGAAGACCCTCATGACCCGTCGGAGCGACCCGAATCGGGCGTTCTGATACAGCGTTTTTCTGCAGCTTCCGTCAATAAACCGGCACACGGAAACCGATTGTTGTATGGCACTGACGACGGCGTTAGTCTTCCGACGTTTGGTGCTGCCCTGCCCACGATATCGCGTGCGGATGGCACTGAACGCACATGCATGGCGGGTGAACGCCATGACGATAATGACCTCGCGCCCACGGGCTCGATGGCGCGGCAGGAGGAAAGCATGTTGACCACGCAGAAAGCGGCGCGTCATGCATCGTTGGTCGAGTCTGCGGTGCAGGGCTTGGAGCCTGCCGCGAGCATTGACCATCTGGTGCGTGATTCCTGGACCCGTTGCATCCAGCACTATGCGCTCGACCCGCAGAGCCCGAAAAAGGCGACCGTCGTCGATCGACCTGAGCTGCAGGCGCGGCGCGATCAGCATGGCCTGTTGCTGTCGATCGCGCGGATGGAACTGCTCGGCCTGCGACAGCGGCTCGGGCAGAACGATTTCGGCATCATGCTGACCGACTCGGATGGCGTGATCCTGCATTACGTCGGCGATCCCGGCTTTGCGACCACGGCACGTCGCAGCGGGCTGCGCGAAGGCGCCGTCTGGAGCGAGCGTGAGCTCGGCACCAACGGCATGGGAACCTGCATCGTCGAGCAGCGCTCGGTGGTGATTCATCAGCACGAACACTTTCTGGCGCAGAACACCGAGCTGACCTGCTCGGCAGCGCCGATCTTCGACCAGCAGGGCCGCGTCGTCGCCGCACTCGACATCTCCGGCAGCTTCAGCCGTGCGCAGACGCACACGCTGGCGCTGGTCGAGATCGCCGCCCAGAACATCGAGAACCGCGCGCTGCTGGAAAGCTGCAAGCGCCACTACCTGCTGCGCTTCCATCGCCAGCAGGAGTTCATTTCCACGCCGGGCGAAGGCATCGTCGCCTTCGACGACAACGGCATGATCGTCGGTGCCAACCGCAGCGCGCTGGAACTGCTCGGCATGCCCGATCACCGCGCGCTGTGCGGACAGGCGCTGGAGTCGGTGTTCGACACCACGCTGTCGACGCAGATGCAGCTGGCCTCGCGCCGCGCCTTCCGCGCCGCGCCGCTGATGGCACGCGCCAGCCAGACCCGGCTGTGGAGCGCGATCCAGCCGCCGGAGCGTGAGACGCGCAGCGAGCCGGGCCGCCGCGAGCAGATCGAAGCGCCGCCGGTGTCGACCTGCGGGCCGCTGGCGACGATGGAGTACGGCGATCCGCAGATGGCCAACAACGTGCGGATCGTCCGCCGCGTCATCGACCGAGACATCCCGGTGCTGCTGCTCGGCGAGACCGGCACCGGCAAGGGCTGTTTCGCCAAGGCGATCCATGCCGCCAGCCGCCGTGCCGACAAGCCGTTCGTGACGGTGAACTGCGCGGCGATTCCGGAAACGCTGATTGAATCCGAACTGTTCGGCTACAAGGCCGGCGCGTTCACCGGCGCGACCCGCGAAGGTCATTCCGGCCGCGTCGTGCAGGCCAATGGCGGCACGCTGTTTCTGGATGAGATCGGCGACATGCCGCTGCCGCTGCAGGTGCGCCTGCTGTCGGTGATCGAGGATCGCGAAGTGATTCCGCTCGGCGGCTCGAAGGCGATCCCGGTCGACATCCGCATCGTCAGCGCCACCCATTGCGACCTGCTGCAGCAGGTGCGCGAGCGGCGCTTCCGCGAAGACCTCTACTACCGTCTGAACGGCCTCGCGCTGCGGATGCCGGCGCTGCGCGATCGCCACGATGCGCGCGAGCTGATCCACAACCTGATCC
The DNA here is from genome assembly GCF_021732705.1 of Nevskia sp. Taxonomy (GTDB): domain Bacteria; phylum Pseudomonadota; class Gammaproteobacteria; order Nevskiales; family Nevskiaceae; genus Nevskia. Next base: position 45,701 of record NZ_JAKFUM010000019.1, read on the forward strand.
GCGAGGAATCGCGCGATCGCGGCGGCCTGTTCGACATCGAGGAAGCGGCGATGCGCCGGCTGCTGCAGTCACCGTGGCCGGGCAACATCCGCCAGTTGCGCAACGTGCTGCGCACGATGATCGCGATGTGCGAGAGCGATTGCCTGACGGTGGCCGATTTCGATGACGAATGGCTGTCCGGCGGCAGCGCCGTGGCGGCTGCGCCAGCGCCGAACGATGCGATCGAACTCGATCTCGAAGGCGACGACGTGCTCGGCGAAGCCGAACGCGAAGCGCTGCGCCGCGTGCTCGAGTGCTGCCGCTGGAATGTCAGCGCCGCCGCCGTGCAGCTGCATGTCAGCCGCAAGACGCTGTACCGGAAGATGTTTCGCCATGGCATCACGCGGCGCGAAGGCGTGATGGCCGACGCCGTGCAGGGCGGGTCCGAAAGCTCGGCTCGCGACCACGGCAGGACGTCCGCCAGTCGGCCGCGCAGCGCCCGGCCGGTCATGGCCGATTGAGCATTCGATGCACGCCGCGATGAGGCCCTTGAACCCGCGGCAGTACCGCTGCGCGGGCAGCGGCTGATTCGCGGGAAACCGTCACCACAACACCAGGACGCAGTCGGCAGCGCTCCTGCTCCGCGCACCGGTTCGAGATCGCGGCATCCATCGAACCGCGCCCGGCGTCGAAGCCCGATCGTGCCCTGACAGCAGTTCCGGCAGTACCGAACCATCGGGGCTTGACCCCAACCCCACAAAGCACAACAGAACAGGAGCAAGACCATGGATGTACGCGCCGCCGTTGCCTTCGAAGCCGGCAAGCCGTTGTCGATCGAAACCGTGCAGCTTGATGGCCCGCGCGCCGGCGAAGTGCTGGTCGAGGTCAAGGCCACCGGCCTTTGCCACACCGATAAATTCACGCTGTCCGGCGACGATCCGGAAGGCATGTTCCCGGTGATCCTCGGCCACGAGGGGGCCGGCATCGTCGTCGACGTCGGTGCCGGCGTCACCAGCGTCAAGAAGGGTGACCACGTGATCCCGCTGTACACGCCGGAATGCCGCGAGTGCGACTACTGCCTGTCCGGCAAGACCAATCTCTGCCAGCGCATCCGCGCCACCCAGGGCCGTGGCCTGATGCCCGACGGCAGCAGCCGCTTCAGCTTCCAGGGCAAGCCGGTGCTGCACTACATGGGCTGCTCGACGTTCGCCAACTACACGGTGCTGCCGGAAATCGCCGTCGCCAAGGTTCGCGAAGACGCCCCGTTCGACAAGATCTGCTACATCGGCTGCGGCGTCACCACCGGCATCGGCGCGGTGCTGTTCACGGCCAAGGTCGAGTACGGCACCAACTGCGTGGTGTTCGGCTTGGGGGGCATCGGCCTGAACGTCATCCAGGGCCTGAAGATGGTCGGTGCCAACATGATCGTCGGCATCGACATCAACCCGGGCCGCGAAGCCATGGCCCGCAAGTTCGGCATGACCCACTTCGTCAACCCGAAAGAAGTCCAGGGCGATCTCGTCGCCCATCTGGTCGAGCTGACCAAGGGCGGTGCCGATCACACGTTCGAATGCACCGGCAACGTCAAGCTGATGCGCCAGGCGCTGGAGTGCTGCCACAAGGGCTGGGGCATGTCGACGATCATCGGCGTGGCGCCGGCCGGTGCGGAAATCTCCACCCGTCCGTTCCAGCTGGTCACCGGCCGTCGCTGGATCGGCTCCGCCTTCGGTGGTGCGAAGGGCCGTACCGACGTGCCGCGCATCGTCGACTGGTACATGGATGGCAAGCTGAACATCGACGACCTGATCACGCACACGATGCCGCTGGAAAAGATCAACGACGGCTTCGACCTGATGGCGCGCGGTGAATCGATCCGCGGCGTGGTGCTCTACTGATGTCGGGAGCACTCGAAAAGCGCAGCGACCAGGCCTGCTTCGGCGGCCGCATGGGCTTCTACACCCATGCCTCGAAGGAGACCGGCACGCCGATGAAGTTCGGCGTCTACCTGCCGCCGCAGGCTGCGCATCGCAAGGTGCCGGCGCTGTACTACCTCGCCGGCCTGACCTGCACCGAAGAAACCTTCCTGATCAAGGCCGGCGCGCAACGCGTGGCGGCCGAACTCGGCATCGCGCTGATCGCCTGCGACACCAGCCCGCGCGGCCTGAACCTGCCCGGTGAAGCCGACAGCTGGGATTTCGGGCTCGCGGCCGGTTTCTATCTGGACGCCACGCAGGACCCGTGGAGGACGAACTACCGCATGGGTTCGTACATCAACGAGGAACTGCCGGCGCTGATCGAGGCGAACTTCCCGGTGATCGCGGGCAAGCGCGGCATCTTCGGTCACTCGATGGGCGGTCACGGCGCGCTGGTGACGGCGCTGCGCAATCCGACGCGCTGGCATTCGGTGTCGGCCTTCGCGCCGATCTCGAATCCGGTCGCGGTGCCGTGGGGCAAGAAGGCGTTCGGAAACTATCTGGGCTCCGACGAGTCCACATGGGAGCAGTACGACGCGAGCCTGCTGATCAGGAAAAATCCCTATCCGGGGCTGCTGTTGGTCGATCAAGGACTGGCGGACAATTTCCTGAACCGGGAACTGAAGCCGGAAGCGCTGGATGTCGCGGCGCGAGCGTCGGGTCAGCGATTGACCCTGCGCCTGCATGCCGATTACGACCATTCGTACTGGTTCATTCAGACCTTCGTCGCGGACCACCTCGTGCATCACGCGAGCACGCTCGGCGCGGTTTGACGCAGCATCGAAGACGTCGTCCGGCACGGACGCGACAAGAGCCGTTGACGCGGCACGCGACACCGTTCATGCGGTGCGCGTGCCCGTACTGCGGCCGCACTGCGAGAAGTTAAGGTCAGGTTCAGCGCCTGCAGCGCATACCGGCTACGCATCACTACTATCTGGAGGGTTTCAACATGCAGCACCGTTTTCTGATGTCACTGTGCACCGCCGCGGCACTCGCCGGAGGCTTTTCGATGAGCGCCTCAGCCGAAGACGCGCCGCTCTACACCGTCGTCGAGGGATCGCAGGTCGATGCCAAGACCTATGGCGGATTCAAGGCCTGGCGCGCCGCCAACTGTGCGCAGTGCCACGGCGCGAATCAGGAAGGCGCCGTCGGTCCGGCACTGACCGAATCGCTCAAGGTGATGACCAAGGCCGAGTTCGTCACCACGATCACCGAGGGCCGCCTCGCCAAGGGCATGCCGAACTGGAGCGCGAACCCGACCGTGATGAACAACATGGACGGCCTGTACGCCTATCTGAAGGGCCGCTCGGAAGGCAAGATCACGATCGCCCGCGTCACCCAGATTCCGCAGTAAGGGCGTTCCACGGCCGTCTCGATCGATCGCCAAACGTCGAGACGGCTGTCTGCCGCAGCCGTTTTCGTGGTTCGCATCGACCTCGAGGCGATGCCACGAACAACGGCACCGAGTTGCAGGCAGGCTTCAACGATCGTGCCCTCGATGGCATGACGCATACATCATCAGGTCTGCCATCCGGCAGGCCCGTGGGTCGGAAGAGCACGGAACGTCGATGAATACTCAGGTTTCTGGCGGCCATGCCGCCGTGATCGCATTCGCAGCGCCATCCTCGCGTCGCAGCCTGCTGCGGCTGTACTGGCTGATCGCGCTGCTGGCGATGGTCTTGGCATCCGCCGTTCACGCCGAGACATCGCCGGGGGCCGACGAGCCGCGCAAGGCGCTGCGCATCTGCCGTGATCCGAACAACCTGCCGTTCCAGAACGCGAAAGGCGAAGGCTTCGAGGACAAGATCGCGCAGTTGTTCGCCGACGAGCTGAAGCTGCCGCTGCAGGCCTACGACTACCCCGCCCGCTTCAATTTCGTGCGCAACACGCTGCGCTTCAAGCTGCCCGGTGACGACTATCCCTGCGATCTGATCATGGATCTGCCGGTCGGCTTCGGCGGCGGGGTCAATGTCACCAGCCCGTATTACCGTTCGACCTTCGCAATGGTGTTCTCGAAGTCGAAGTCGCTGGCCGGCATCACCAGCATCGAGCAGTTCCTGGCCTTGCCGCAGGAGAAGCTGGCGAAGCTCAAGATCGGCGTCATCGACAAGTCGCCGGCGGCTGACTGGCTGGCCAAGCGCGGCCTGATCGATCTCGGTGTGCCCTATCAGGCGCTGGTGGCCGATCCGGAGAAGAACTCCGGCCAGATCATCGAGCAGGACCTGATCGCCGGAAAGATCGATGCCGTGATCATCTGGGGCCCGATCGCCGGCTACTACGCGCGGCGCTACCCGGACGCGCAGCTGCTGGTGCTGCCGATGCAGTCCGAGAAGAACGTCAAGTTCGACTTCGAGATCGCGATGGGCGTGCGCTATGGCGAGAAAGCCTGGAAGCAGACCATCGAAGACCTGATCGCGAAGAACCAGTCGAAGATCGATGCCATCCTCACCGAGTACGGCGTGCCGCTGGTCGCAGCGCCCGCGGGCGGCGACGCCAGCAGCCCGGGCGAGCGCAAGTAACGGCGCGTTCCACGGCATCCAGAGCGCTTCATCCCGGTGCTGCAGCGACTGATCCGTGTCGCACGTCCAGTACCGACCCGAATCCAGTTTCCCTATCGAGAGATCGCCTCCATGCACGCATCCACCATCCGCGCGGCGCTGATCACTGCCGCTGCAGTTGCCGCCACGGCCCTGATCTCCGGCCCTGCCGCCGCGGCCAGCACCTACGACTACCCGACCGTCGACCGGATCGAATATGTCCACATGTGTCAGCGCGAGCACGCCGACAAGCCGGCGCAGGAAATGCTCTACAAGTGCTCCTGCATCATCGACAAGATTGCCAACGAGCTGAACTACGAGGATTACGTCGAGGCGTCGACGGCGTTCTACGCGTCGTCGATTGCCGGCGAGCGCGGTCAGGTCATCCGCAACGAGCGTGTCGCCAAGAGCCTCGCCGATCAGTTCAAGGAAGCGCTCGGCAAGTCGAAGAAAGCCTGCTTCGTGAACTGACACGCCGATGACCATGGCCAGCCGCGCGCTCATCGTCATGATGACCTGCGTGCTGGCGGGTCTGCCGGCCCACGCGGCCGGGCGCTTCGCGCTCGAGCAAGCCGCCGACGGCATCCATGTGCATCGTGGCCAGCAGGCTGAAAGCAGCCCTGAAAACGGCGGCGACATCGCCAACATCGGCTTCATCGTCGGCAAGCGCTGCACTGCGGTGATCGATACCGGCGGCACGGCGGCCATCGGCCGGGACTTGTTGATGGCAATCCGCCAGACCAGCCGACTGCCGATCTGCTACGTGATCAACACGCACGTTCATCCCGATCACGCGTTCGGTGACTCGGCGTTCAAGGACAGCGGCGCGGAGTTCGTGGCACATGCGAGCTTTCCCGCGGCCCTGGCGGCGCGGCGCGGCGCCTACCAGAGCCGTCTCGCACAGACCGTGGGCGATGTCGCCGACGGCAGCGACATCGTGGTACCGAGCCGCGTCGTCGCGGCCGATGACACGCTGCAGCTCGACCTCGGTGGTCGCACGATTCGTGTCCAGGCATGGCCGACCGCGCATACCGATCACGACATCACCGTGTTCGACGAACAGACCGCCACGCTGTGGACCGGAGATCTGCTGTTCGTCGACCGGATTCCGGTGATCGACGGCAAGGTCCTCGGCTGGGTCAAGGTGATCGAGCGGCTGCGCGCGCTGAAACCGGCACATCTGATTCCCGGACATGGACCGATCAACCGTCCATTCGAAACAGCCTTCGATTCAGAAAAGAATTATTTGAATGACGTTATTACCAAAATGCGCAGTGCAGTCGAAATGGGGCGTACACTGCAAGCGGCCGTCGACTCCGATTCCGATTCGGACGAGCGCGCGCACTGGATACTGTTCGATGATTACCACCGCCGGAATCTGACGGCGGCCTATACCGAGCTGGAGTGGGAGTAGAGAACATGTCGAAGAAGTGGAATGTCGGTGCCGCGCCGGCGCGTTTCCTGAGCATGATCTGCCTGGCCGCGGCCACGATGCTGCCGATGGCAGCAGCAGCCGCGGAAGCGCCAGAGGCTTCGCCAACGGCCGTCTGGCCGGGCATGCGGGTCAGCCTGTTCGGCACCCGCCCGATCAACGACAGTGCCGCGGATATCGTCGAACTGGTGGCGCCAAGCCGCGCCGAAGACGCCGCCACCGTGCCGATCGGCATCCACACCAAGCTCGTGCAATCGCCCGATCGCTACATCAAGAAACTCTACCTGCTCGTCGACAACAATCCCTCGCCGCTGGCCGCCACGTTCGAGATGACGCCGAACAGCGGTCGCGCCGACATCGAGACCCGCATCCGCATCGAGCAGTACAGCGACGTGCGTGCGGTTGCCGAACTGAACGACGGCTCGCTGCACATGGCTTCGCGCTTCGTGAAAGCCTCCGGCGGCTGCTCGGCGCCCGCCGGCAAGGACCCGAAGGAAGCGCTGCGCAACGCCGGCAAGATCAAGCTGCGCACCGACGGCCCGATCGAGGCCGGCAAGCCGGCGCTCGCGCAGCTGGCCGTCAGTCATCCGAATGCATCGGGGCTGGTGCTGGATCAGGTCACGCGCCTGTACGAACCGGCCTACTTCGTTCGCAAGATCAACGTCAGCTATGCCGGCAAGCCGGTGATGACGGCGGACGTCAACTTCTCGATCAGCGAGAACCCGAACTTCCGCTTCTACTTCCTGCCGACCGGCGAAGGCGACCTGCACGCGGAAGTGGTCGACACCAAGGATCTGACGTTCAACGGCGATGTCGTCGTCAAGCCGGATGCCGTGGCGGCAAACTGATGAGTCGCTGACGGTCGACGGTCAACGGCCAGGTCAGGCCCGCGCTCAGCGGTTGCCCTGGCCCTTGTCGATCATGCTGCGCACGAGATAGCGAATGCCACGGGCGAAGGACTGCGGATCGGCGCCGCGCAGCTCGACCGATTTATTGAGCACGCGTTCGCCGGTCCGGCCGTCCTCGATCTGCAGGTTGAGGTTCACGCCCAGATTGCTGACCTTGTGGATCCACGTGACCATCACGCGATCACTGCCCAGCCGCTTCGCGACATCGGTCGAGCAGCCGTTGCAGCCGAGGAAATCCTGCGTCGACTTCAGTTCGGCGATGAGCGTGGCCGCGGGTGCGAGATCGACCACGCGATACAGCCCGGCCTCCGCGATGGCCGCCCGCAGCTGGCGGTTGATCTCCGGCAGTTGCGGCGTGATCACGGTATCCGGCGCGGCTTCGCGCTGGTCGTCGATCAGCTCGAAATCGAGGATCGCGATCGTTTTCAGATCGCTGTCGTCGGCCGCGAGCGGCGCAGCAACGAGCAGCAGCCAGCTTGCGAGCAGACGGCGGATCAAGGGCGCGTTCAAGGGCTACTCCGCAAAGATGGGGACACGTGACTGTGCCGCCGGCGAACACGTCGGGCACCGGCGCGCCGCGCGATGATACGGCGAGTGCCTAGGCTTTCAATCGCGACGCGGCCGATGATCGCGCTGCTGCGTAGGGCCGGCTCGGCACTTCGATATCCGATGAAGCTGGCACAGCTGTCGGCGCTCTCCGCAGCCGTGACGCTGGCGAGCACAAGCCTGGGCGTGCAGGCGGATGTGCGCACGCTGGCCCCGGGCATCGTCGTCGATCTCGGCAGCCATGACGCCATCACACCCGCCAATCGCGGCGAGATCGCAAACAGCGGTCTCGTCATCGGAACGCGTGCGGCGCTGGCGATCGACAGCGGCGTGTCGCATGCCCACGGCGAACGGTTGCATCAGGCCTGGAAAGCCGCCACCGATCGGCCGATCGAGGCATTGCTGATCACGCAGCCGATCCAGGAATTCCTGTTTGGGGCCGGCGCGTTTCGCGAGCACGGAGTGAAGGTCATGGCCCATCCGGCGGCCGCGCGGCTGATGCAGCAGCGCTGCGAAAACTGCCTCACGCACCTGCGCGAGCTGCTGCCCGGCGGCCTGATGAAGGGCACGACGCTGATTGCGCCGGATCAGGCGGTGGCGCTGGATCGCGAGATCGACCTCGGCGGCCGTTCGCTGCTGCTGATCGATGCCAGCGCCGCGACCACCCCCGGCACGCTGGCCGTGTTCGATCGCGCCAGCGGCACCCTGTTCGCGGGCGGGCTGATTGTCAGCCAACGCATTCCGAGTCTGCGCGATGCCCACATCGATGCCTGGATCGCGGCACTCGACGCGCTGCGCACGCTGCCGCTGAAGCGGATCGTGCCGGGCTTCGGTCCCGTGGGCGATGTCCGCCAGATCGACGACATGCAGCGCTACCTGCGCGCGATCGACGCCGCCGTCCGCGCCGAGTACCAACGCGGTGCGAGCCTGCTGGAAGCCTCCGCCGCGGTGACGCTGCCGGCGTTTGCCGACTGGCAGCAGTACGCGCTGCTGCACCCGCAGAACGTGCAGTACCTGTACCGGCAGCTTGAAGACGCCGAGTTCCGCTGACGCAGCGCGCCGCCGCGTGCGCGTCAGCGCGCGAGCCCGAACATCGAATGCAGCAGCCGCTCGCCGCGTTCCAGCACGAAGGTCCGGAACGCGTTCGCCGCCGGCGACAGGCTCAGCGAGCCCAGGTTGACCACGTGCCACGCGCGCTGCAGCGGCAGGCCGTTGACATCGAGCATCACCAGCTGGCCCGCCTGCAGCTCCAGGCCCAGCGTGTGCAGCGACAGCAAGGTCAGCCCCATGTTGGCGATCACCGCCTGCTTGATCGTCTCGTTGCTGGACATCTCCATGATCGCCGGCGGCGCGATGCGCTGCTCGCGGAAGAAAGCCTCCATCGCCGTGCGCGTGCCCGAGCCGCTTTCGCGCACGATGAACAGCTCGCGGTCCAGACGCGCCGGCAGGATGCGGCGCTCGTTGACCAGCGGGTGATCGGCGCCGGCAATCACGGCGAGCGGATTGGCCGCGAATGCTTCGGAACGCACGTCCAGCTCGCGCGGCGGGCGGCCCATGATCGCCAGATCGATCTCGCGATCATGCAGCTGCCGATCGAGCTGATCGCGATTGCCAACCGTCAGCCGCACCTCGATGCCCGGGTAGTGCTTGCGGAACTGCGCCAGCATCCGCGGCACGAAGTACTGCGCCGTGCCGACCATGCCGATGGTGATCCGCCCGACCTGCACGCCGCGCAGCCGGGCGATGGTGTCCTCGGCTTCCTTCATCGTCGCGATCACGCGCCGGGCGTAGACCAGCAGGTATTCGCCGGTCGTGGTCAGGCTCATCGTGCGGCCGCTGCGTTCGAGCACCGGCAGGCCGACGGCCGTTTCCAGATCGCGGATCTGCATCGAGACGGCCGGCGCGGTCAGATGCAGTTCCTCCGCTGCACGGGCGAAGTTCAGGTGACGAGCGGCGACCACGAAGGTGCGGAGCTGCCGGAGGCTGACGTTGAGCATCAGAAATCCTTATTCGACGATGCAGATATCGTGAATTTACCTTATCTCACGACGCGCTTAAGGTTTATCGGCGATGCACAGCCCCCATCAGTAGCCACGTTCAAGAGGATGCCGCGATGAGCAACGATGCAATGACCAGCGACGACAAACAGATCACCGATGGCAAGAAGCGTTATGCCTCCGGCGTGCTCAAGTACAAGCAGATGGGCTACTGGCAGCCCGACTATGTGCCGAAGGATACCGATCTGATCGCGCTGTTCCGCATCACGCCTCAGGAAGGTGTGCCGGCCGATGAGTGCGCCGCCGCCGTTGCCGGCGAATCGTCGACCGCGACCTGGACCGTGGTCTGGACCGATCGCCTGACCGCCTGCGAGCTGTATCGCGCCAAGGCCTATCGCGTCGATCCGGTGCCGAACACCGGCCCGGGCACCAAGACCGAACAGCAGTACTTCGCCTACATCGCGTATGACCTCGACCTGTTCGAGCCGGGCTCGATCGCGAACATGACGGCCTCGATCATCGGCAACGTGTTCGGCTTCAAGGCGGTGAAGGCGCTGCGTCTCGAAGACATGCGCATTCCGGTTGCCTACCTCAAGACCTTCCAGGGTCCGGCCACCGGCATCGTCGTGGAGCGCGAGCGCCTCGACAAGTTCGGCCGGCCGCTGCTCGGCGCCACGACCAAGCCGAAGCTCGGCCTGTCGGGTCGCAACTATGGTCGCGTGGTCTATGAAGCGCTGAAGGGCGGTTTGGACTTCGTGAAGGACGACGAGAACATCAACTCGCAGCCGTTCATGCACTGGCGCGACCGCTTCCTGTACTGCATGGAAGCCGTGAACCGCGCCTCGGCCGCGACCGGTGAAGTGAAGGGCCACTACCTGAACGTCACCGCCGGCACGATGGACGAGATGATCGCCCGGGCCGAGTTCGCGAAGAGCCTGGGCTCCATCATCATCATGATCGACCTCGTGATCGGCTACACCGCGATCCAGACGATGGCGGTGTGGGCGCGCAAGAACGACATGATCCTGCACTTGCACCGTGCCGGAAATTCCACGTACTCGCGCCAGAAGAACCACGGCATGAATTTCCGCGTGATCTGCAAGTGGATGCGCATGGCCGGTGTCGATCACATCCATGCCGGTACCGTCGTCGGCAAGCTCGAAGGCGATCCGCTGATGATCAAGGGCTTCTACGACACGCTGCGCGAAACGCACACCCCGCAGAGCCTCGAAACCGGCCTGTTCTTCGAGCAGGACTGGGCGAGCCTGAACAAGGTGATGCCGGTGGCCTCGGGCGGCATCCATGCCGGCCAGATGCACCAGCTGCTGACCTACCTCGGCGACGACGTGGTGCTGCAGTTCGGCGGCGGCACGATCGGCCATCCGCAGGGCATCCAGGCGGGTGCGACGGCCAACCGCGTGGCACTCGAGGCGATGGTGCTGGCCCGCAACGAAGGCCGCGACATCTGGAACGAGGGTCCGCAGATCCTGCGCGACGCCGCCAAGTGGTGCACGCCGCTGAAGCAGGCGCTCGATGTCTGGGGCGATGTCACCTTCAACTACGAATCCACCGACACCGCGGACTACGCGCCGACCGCCACCGCCAGCGTCTGAACCGCCCCTACAGCCGGAGTCCACGACCATGATGACCAACAGCAATCAGCGAGTGACCCAGGGACAGTTCTCGTTCCTGCCCGACCTGACCGATACCCAGATCACCGCCCAGCTCGAGTACGCGCTGAAGAAGGGCTGGGCGATCGGCATCGAGTACACGGACGACCCGCATCCGCGCAACACCTACTGGGAGATGTTCGGCAACCCATTGTTCGACCTTCGCGACCCGGCCGGGATCCTGATGGAGATCAACAGCTGCCGGAAGACGTTCCCGAGCCACTACATCCGGGTCACGGCGTTCGATGCCACGCGCGGCGTCGAATCCCCGACGATGTCGTACATCGTCAACCGTCCCGCGAAGGAACCGGGTTTCGGGCTCGTCCGTCAGGAAGTGGACAACCGCTCGATCCGCTACACGGTCCACTCGTACGCCACCGACAAGCCGGAAGGCGAACGCTACTGATTTTCCGCCGCATCCGTGGCCCGGAGTTGGTCCGGGCCGCGGCTTTTTATCGAGATTGAAGGAGGCTGCCGTGGACGATGTGAAGACCGTAGACCTCCAGGCCATCGTTCGCGAGTCGAACGTCACGGCCGTGCTGGAACAGGTGGACCGCGAACTGGTGGGTCTGGCGCCGGTCAAGCGCCGAATCCGCGAGATCGCGGCTTATCTGGCCGTGACGCGTGCCAGAAAGCAGCTCGGGCTCGAGGCCTCGCCGCCGAGCCTGCACATGTGCTTCACCGGCAACCCGGGCACCGGCAAGACCACCGTGGCCCTGCGGATGGCGGAAATCCTTCATCGCCTCGGCTACGTGCGGAAGGGCCACGTCGTGTCGGTGACGCGCGATGATCTGGTGGGGCAGTACATCGGCCACACCGCGCCCAAGACCAAGGAAGTGCTGAAGAAGGCGATGGGCGGCGTGTTGTTCATCGACGAGGCCTACTACCTGTATCGGCCCGAGAACGAGCGCGACTACGGTCAGGAATCGATCGAAATCCTGTTGCAGGTGATGGAGAACAATCGCGATGATCTGGTCGTGATCCTCGCGGGCTACAAGAACCGGATGGACACTTTCTTCTCGTCCAATCCCGGCATGTCATCCCGTATCGCGCAACACATCGACTTCCCCGATTACACGCAGCCGGAGCTGGTGTCGATCGCGGGCAAGATGGTGCATCAGATGAATTACCGGTTCGATGCCGAAGCGGAAGTGGCGATGGGCGACTATATCGGCCGTCGTCTGCAGCAGCCGAACTTCGCCAACGCCCGTTCGGTGCGCAACGCGCTGGACCGCGCCCGGCTGCGTCAGGCCAATCGGCTGTTTGCCGGAATCGGCACCGACACCCGCAATGTCACGGCGGAAGATCTCAGCACCCTCGCCGCGTCCGATATCCTCGCGTCCCGCGTGTTCGATACGCCCGACTCCGCCACCTCGACCTGAAGGCCCCTGCCATGCAACTTGGACGAACGACCCTCTCGAAGTTCCTGATCGAGCAGTTGCATGAAGTTGACGACAACGGACAGCTCGCCGGCCTGCTGGTGGACGTGGCGGCCGCGATGAAGTCGATCGCGGCGATGACCGCCAAGGGCGCCCTCGGCGGCTTTCACGGCGCGATCGAGACCACGAACGTCCAGGGCGAGGTCCAGAAGAAGCTCGACGTGCTGTCGAACGATGCCCTGATCGACGCCTGCGAATGGGGCGGCACGCTGGCCGGCATGATTTCCGAGGAGAACGAGGACCCGATCCGGATTCCGTCGGAGTTCAAGCGCGGCCGCTACCTGCTGAACTTTGACCCGCTCGACGGCTCGTCGAACATCGATGTCAATGTCTCGGTCGGCACCATCTTTTCGGTGCTGCTGCACGACAAGGACAGCGAGCCGACGATCGACGATTTCCTGCAGGTCGGTCGCCGCCAGGTGGCTGCCGGCTACGCCATCTACGGCCCGGCCACGATGCTGGTGCTGACCGTCGGCAAGGGCACCCATGCCTTCACGCTCGATCGCGAAATCGGCAATTTCATCCTGACCCACGAAAACCTGCGGATCCCGGTCGATACCGGCGAATTCGCGATCAACACCTCGAACGAGCGCTTCTGGGAGCCCCCGGTCTCGCGCTACGTCGAGGAATGCAAGGCCGGCAAGACCGGCATTCGCGGCCGCGACTTCAACATGCGCTGGATCGCGTCGATGGTGGCCGATGTCCATCGCATCCTGATGCGCGGCGGCGTGTTCCTGTACCCGCGCGACACCAAGGATCCGAAGAAGCCGGGTCGGCTGCGACTGCTGTACGAAGCCAATCCGGTCAGCTTCATCATCGAGCAGGCGGGCGGCGCTTCCAGCCACGGCCGCGGTCCGATCCTCGACCTGCCGGCGGAATCGCCGCACCAGCGCGTGGCCGTGATCTTCGGCTCGAAGAACGAGGTCGAGCGCATCGAGCGCTACCACGCCGAATTCGATTCCGGCGTCGATCAGCCCTACATCTCGCCGCTGTTCAGCAATCGCTCGCTGTACCGTTCCGAAGCCATCTGATACGCCGATAAAACAGCTGCGGCGGCCCGCATCACCCGGGTCGACCGCCACGAGGAGAGCAGCCATGTCGATCAAGCATCCGGTCATCGCGGTGACCGGTTCGTCGGGCGCCGGCACCACCACGGTGATGAAGGCGTTCCAGCACATCTTCCGGCGCGAAAAGCTCAAGCCCGCCGTGGTCGAAGGCGATTCCTTCCATCGCTACGACCGCCTGTCGATGCGGGCCAAGCTCAAGGAAGAGGAGGCGGCCGGCAATACCCATTTCAGCCATTTCGGGCCGGAAGCGAACCTGATTCCGGAGCTCGAGGCCCTGTTCCGCGGCTACGGCAAGACCGGCACCGGCAAGGTCCGGCGCTACCTGCACGATGCCGAGGAAGCCGCCCCGTACAAGCAGGACCCGGGCACGTTCACCGACTGGCACGACCTGCCGGAGAACACCGACCTGATGTTCTACGAAGGTCTGCACGGTGGCTATGCCGACGAGAAGCACAACGTCGCGGCCGCGGTCGATCTGCTGGTCGGCGTGGTGCCGATCATCAACCTGGAGTGGATCCAGAAGCTGCACCGCGACCAGAACATGCGCGGTTACTCGCAGGAAGCGGTGGTCGACACCATCCTTCGCCGCATGCCGGACTACATCAACCACCTGTGTCCGCAGTTCTCGCGCACCCATGTGAACTTCCAGCGCGTGCCGACGGTGGACACGTCCAACCCGTTCATTGCGCGGGATATTCCGACGGCCGACGAATCGATGCTGGTGATCCGCTTCGCCGATCCGAAGGGCATCGACTTCCAGTACCTGCTGAGCATGCTGCACGGCTCGATGATGACCCGGCCGAACAACATCGTCTGTCCCGGTGGCAAAATGAGTCTTGCGATGCAGATGATCTTCACGCCGATGATCCTGCGTCTGATGGACAAGAAACGCCGCGCCTGACGCGCCCTCGCCTTCGACCCGACCGACACCATGACCCAGACGCTTAACGCGGCGCAGCGCCGCCGGCTTGCCAACGCCATCCGATTCCTAGCCATTGATGGCGTCGAAGCCGCGAAGTCCGGCCACCCGGGCATGCCGATGGGCATGGCGGACCTGGCCGAGGTGCTCTGGCGCGACTACTACAAGCACAACCCGTCGAACCCGAAGTGGCCGGACCGTGATCGCTTCGTCGTCTCCAACGGCCACGGTTCGATGCTGCACTACGCCACGCTGAACCTGTCCGGCTACGACCTGCCGATCGAGGAACTGAAGAAATTCCGGCAGTTGCACTCGAAGACCGCCGGCCATCCCGAATTCGGCATCACCCCGGGCGTGGAAACCACGACCGGTCCACTCGGTCAGGGCGTCGCCAACGCCGTCGGTCTGGCCCTGGCGGAAAAGCTGCTCGCCGCCCGCTACAACAAGGACGGCTTCAACATCGTCGATCACCGCACCTTCGTCTTCCTTGGCGACGGGTGCCTGATGGAAGGCATCAGCCACGAAGCCTGCTCGCTGGCCGGGGTGTTCGGCCTGAACAAGCTGGTGGCGTACTACGACGACAACGGCATCTCGATCGATGGCCACGTCGAAGGCTGGTTCCGCGACGACACTGCCGCCCGCTTCAAGGCCTATGGCTGGCATGTGGTCGGCCCAATCGACGGCCATGACGTGGCCGCCATCGCCGCCGCCACGCAGGAAGCGCTCGCACAAAGCGACAAGCCGACGCTGATCATCGCCCGCACCCAGATCGGCTGGGGCTCGCCGAACAAGGTCGGCACCGAAGAAGTTCATGGTGCGGCGCTTGGTGCGGCCGAAGTTGCCGCCACCCGCGCGGCGCTCGGCTGGGAATATGGTCCGTTCGAGATTCCGGACGACATTCGCGCTGCCTGGGACGCCCGCCCGGCCGGTGCCGCGAAGGAAGCGGCCTGGAACGCGCTGTTCGCGGCCTATGCCGCCAAGTACCCGCTTGAGGCCGACGAGTTCAAGCGCACCCAGTCCGGCCATCTGCCGAAGACCTGGCTCAAGACCGCGCAGGATCTGATCGCCGGCGCGCGCAGCGTCACGGCTGCCGTGGCCACCCGCAAGTCGTCGCAGGTCGCGCTCGAAACGCTGGTGCCGCAGGTGCCGGAACTGCTCGGCGGCTCGGCCGATCTCACCGGCTCGAACCTGACGGCGGCGAAGGCCAGCGCCTCGTTCCACAACGTCGGCGCGGTCGGCAACTACGTCAGCTACGGCGTGCGTGAATTCGGCATGGCCGCGATCATGAACGGCGTCGCGCTGCACGGCGGTTTCATTCCGTACGGCGGCACCTTCGCCGTGTTCTCCGACTACATGCGCAACGGCATGCGCATGAGCGCGCTGATGAAGCAGCGCGTGATCTACGTGCTGACGCACGACTCGATCGGCCTCGGCGAAGACGGCCCGACCCACCAGCCGGTCGAGCATGCCGCCGCCCTGCGCTGCATCCCGAACCTCGATGTCTGGCGTCCGGCCGACGCACTGGAAACGGCGGTGGCCTGGAAGGCGGCCGTCGAACGTCATGAAGGGCCGGCGGCACTGCTGCTGTCGCGCCAGAACCTGCCGCAGCAGAAGTCGACCGATGCCTCGGCCGATCTGATCGCCCGCGGCGGCTACGTGCTCAGCGAATCGGAACTGCCGCTGAACGTGATCGTGATCGCCACCGGCTCGGAAGTGTCGCTGGCCATCGCCGCGCAGACCCAGCTCGCCGCCCTCGGCATCGGCGCCCGTGTCGTGTCGATGCCGTCGACCAATGTCTTCGATCGTCAGGACGCCGTCTACCGCGCCTCGGTGCTGCCGAAGGGCACGCCGCGAGTCGCCGTCGAAGCCGCGACCTCGGATTCGTGGTGGAAGTACATCGGCACCGAAGGCGCCTTCGTCGGTATGTCGAGTTTCGGCGAATCGGCGCCGGCGCCGGCGCTGTACGAATACTTCGGCATCACCTGCGCCCACATCGTCAAGGCGGCGCAGGCAGTGATCGAGGCGCATGTGTCGACACCGGCGATCGAACTGTCGACCAACTGATGAGCACGCTCACGACCGCAGACCGCCCGTTCGATGCGGTGCTGTTCGATCTCGACGGCACCCTGCTCGAAACCGCGCCGGAGATCGGCGCCGCCGTCAGTCTGGCGATCGCCGAACAGGGACTGCCGCCGGTCGACATCGCCGGCGTCCGCTTCTTCATCGGCCACGGCGTTCGGCAGACGATCGCCAAGGCGTACGACACGGTTGCGCCCGCCGACACGTCGGCGGCGAAGCGCGAGGCGGACATCGATGCCGCCCTCGCCCGCTTCGAGCATCACTACGAGCAGCTGGCCCCGCAAAGCCAGCCGTTCGCCGACACCGTGTCGACCCTGACCGCGCTGCGCGCCGCCGGCGTCAAGTGCGCCATCGTGTCGAACAAGGAAACGCGGTTCGTCGAACAGCTGCTGGCCGGTGGTCCGCTGCCGGGCCTGATCGATCTGCTGGTCTGCGGCGATACCCTGCCGAAGAAAAAGCCGGACGCCGCGCCGATCCTGTACGCGGTGGATCGCTTCGGCACGCAGCTTTCGCGGACCTTGATGGTCGGCGATTCATCGATCGACGTCGCGTGCGCGCGCAATGCCGGCGTGCCGGTCTGGATGGTGCCGTATGGCTACAACGGCGGGCACCCCGTCGAGGAAGCCGGGGCCGATCGGATCATCGACACCCTGAGCGAGGTTGCCCATGCCTGTTCCGGGTCGGACCGTTCGTCAGTTAATCTTGCAGACGGACTCCGGTCCGGCCCTCACCCTTAAAAAGAGAATTCCGATATGGCACTGATTTCCCTGCGCCAATTGCTGGACCACGCTGCCGAGCACGGCTACGGCCTGCCGGCCTTCAACGTCAACAACATGGAGCAGGTCTCCGCGATCATGCAGGCCGCCGATGCCTGCGACAGCCCCGTGATCCTTCAGGCCTCCGCCGGCGCCCGCAAGTACGCCGGCGAACCGTTCCTGCGTCACCTGATCGAAGCGGCGATCGAGTCCTACCCGCACATCCCGGTCTGCATGCACCAGGACCACGGCGCCAGCCCGGCCTCGTGCCAGGCGTCGATCCGCTCGGGCTTCTCGTCGGTGATGATGGACGGGTCGCTGAAGGAAGATCAGAAGACCCCGGCCGAATACGACTACAACGTCCGCGTCACGGCCAAGGTCGTCGAGATGGCGCACGCCGTCGGCGTGTCGGTCGAAGGCGAACTCGGCTGCCTCGGCTCGCTCGAGTCCGGCATGGCCGGTGAAGAAGACGGCGTCGGTGCCGAAGGCAAGCTCGACCACTCGCAGCTGCTGACCGATCCGAACGAAGCCGCCCAGTTCGTCGCCGCGACTCAGGTCGACGCCCTGGCCATCGCCATCGGCACCAGCCACGGCGCCTACAAGTTCACGCGTCCGCCGACCGGCGACATCCTCGCCATCGGCCGGATCAAGGAAATCAACGCCCGCATTCCGAACACCCATCTCGTGATGCACGGCTCGTCCAGCGTGCCGCAGGAATGGCTGGCGATCATTCGCCAGTACGGCGGCAACATCAAGGAAACCTACGGCGTGCCCGTCGAGGAAATCCGTCAGGGCATCAAGCACGGTGTCCGCAAGATCAACATCGACACCGACATCCGTCTGGCTATGACCGGCGCCATCCGCAAGGTCATGGGTGACAAACCGGAAGAGTTCGACCCGCGCGCCTTCCTGAAGGCCGCCACCGCCGCCGCCAAGGATATCTGCCAGCTGCGCTTCGACGCCTTCGAAAGCTCCGGCAAGGCCTCGAAGATCAAGGTCCTCCACCTCGACAAGATGGCCGCCCGTTACAGCAAGGGCGAGTTGAACGCGATCATTCACTGATCGCTTCGCGCCACCGTAGCTTGAAAAAGCCGCTCGATCGAAAGATTGGGCGGCTTTTTTATTTGCCTTCAAGAACCAGCACGCGATCTATCGGCTTATCATCTGGCGATCGATTGCACCGCGACCAATCTCCGACTGCTCATAACGGGTTATCCGACAGAATGACGCCTAACTTCGTAGGAACGGTGTTATCCGACAAAGTTGTAGCTAATTGGCGTTGGGCGACACCAGAAACATGAGTCTCTATTGGCGCGTCTTCAACTTCCTCGTCCGCCGAGTTGTGGCGCTGGCATTCCTGGCTGGCGGCATCACAGTCGCCATTATCAACGGGACATCCCTTATGCCTGACGGTACCGTCAATGTAGAAGGCGCGCCAAGCACGGATATGGTCATGCGGCTTGTCGCTGTTGTATTGCCTCTAGTTGTTGCCGGGCTCGGCGTCCTGCTATTTCGTGTACCTCCATTCAATCCTGAGGAAAACCGCAATGTGCAGCGCTAGTGTCGCCCAACAAGCTGTTCAAGCCGACCGTCCTCGCCTCCGCTTCGCTCCGGCGCGGCCGGCGGCTTAACGCTGGCGTTGGGCGGCACTGAAACAGTAGTTTCTTTGAGTGGTGAGCGGCACTTTGACGCGTTGTGTTCTTGGGTGAGTTCTTAGTGTGCAGCTGTAGGTTGGTAGCATCCTTCAATGTTGTTTGTGCCGGGTCACCGTCGGAGCTTTTGGTTCGGTAACTTTGCGGTTTGGTCACAAGGAGCCAGTGTCCATGTCACATCAAGCAGTGCCGCTCATGCATCAGTCCGTTCTGCTGAGTTCAGTGCAGAGTTCCGGCGTAGTGCTGCCCAACCAGCGCTTTAAGCCGACCCGCGCGAAAAAGCTCGCGCGGTCGGCTTAAGCTAGGCGTTAGCCCCCTATGCGAGCACTCCCGCTATTTCTCGTTCTGATCATTGCGCAGCCATCGTCTGGCGGCGACTTTGACTACGGCACTTACAAGACCGCGCAACTAGCTGACGTCGCGGCCGGCATGGACTTCGACCCGCGCGCCAACTACTGGTTTGATGCGGCTCATGCCAAGTACCACGCCGTTGTGGTCTTCACTGGCAACACGCGCGTTGTTTCCCCTGGCGTCAAGACTTACATTGAGAAATGGGTCAAGACCATGGGCCATCCGGCTGCTTACCATGAGATGTTCCAGCATGAAATCGAGATCCGTCAGGGCTCTTTCACGTATTGGCTGCCCATCCAGCAGCAGCTTGTAGCGCCATTCGGCCAAGAGGTTCCGGCTGGCGCCAAGGTCAACCTCTATGTGCTTCTTATGGGCGCACTCAATCATGTTCCAGTGTTTGCGGCCAGCGAGTTCAATGCAGTCGGGGGCTAACAATTCATTCAAGCCGACGCCGCTACGCGGCGCGGCTTAATTCACGCGTTGGGCGTCTTGAAGCATGTCAGCTGAAGCCACATTCGCAAGTGAAGCAACGGGCGCTAGGTGCCACGCTCTGCTGCGGCAGGAGCATTGGTATCAGGGTGAGCTTTCCGCGCTATGGAACGTGCTCTTTGTTCAGGTCGCAGCAGATAGGTGGCTACGCTTTTTCTTTGATGCAGGTGTCTTTTTCTGGTGTTCCACACGGCAGCCAGACAGCATTCCTCAACAAGAAGCGAGCACTTATCAACTCACAAGCGTCATAGAGGCAACGCCACTTCTGGGGCAGGTCATTGTCAGCGTTGTCTTTACAGATCCCGACGCTTCGGTACGCGAGTTGGTCATTGAGTTCTCTGGCGGAGGCCGACTGCGGCTCACAAACGCAGAAGATGAAAACCAAGTGGTGTTCGTGTGAGCGCGCCCAACAAGGTGTTCCACCCGACGTATTTGCCTCCGCTGCGCTGCGGCAAATCCGCGGGTGGACCCGGGCGTTGGGCACCATGAAAGTGAATCAGCTCACTCGCGGCCAGGTGAGTCGCGTCATGTACATCGAGAACAAAGAGGGGTTACTTGAGGGCACGCACGCCAGAATCGGCTGGGTCGCCTTCTCAAAGTCTGGGCGCACCATCTACTACAAGGGCCGCTCACTCACTGCCATCGGTGGCAGAGGGATACGAGACAACTTCATGGACGCAGAGACACATGAGGAGTTTTGGGTGTCTGGTGTAAAGCAGCGGGGCACCAATGTCCATCCTGCGGAGTCAGCCTCCGTCGTGGTTGATGATGACGCCAAGCAGGAGTACGCACGTCTGCGCGCTGGTGCCCAACCAACGGTGCAAGCCGACGCGGCTTCGCCGCGCAGCTTAACCTGAGCGTTAAAGCGCAGAATGAATTGGCACGGGAGTACGGTGATTCATCTACATGATGCAACTCTTGAGCGTATCGAATTGCTGTGGAAAAAAAAGCTGTGCAGGTGCTTTGTTACGCCTGTTTACCAAACTGAGCCACGAACAGTCTGCCTCGAGTTTAGTCAGGTCAGTCAGGTTCACATTGAACATGCCGAGCCGTGGGGTCCGTCAAGCAGTATCTTGGAAACAGCCAATGAAGAGCACAGTTATGTTTTCAAGATGCAGTCCGGAGATAACATCACCGTCGTTGCCGCCGGGTTCGCTGAAGTTGCGCTCTAACCAGGCGTTGCAGCCGTCCCGTGCGAAGAAGCTCGCACGGTCAGCTGAACTTGGGCGTTGAGGCTGTAGAAAAACCGCAGAAATGGCATGAATCACGCTGCTGAATGGAGACTTCCCGGAGGCTTCCATGGCGCGCTACAAGCCTGTTGATCTGCATCTCTCGAAACTGTTGCCGGTGAA
>NZ_JAKFUM010000026.1 GCF_021732705.1 Nevskia sp.
ACGCGGTCAGGCCCCATTCCAGCCTCGACTACCTGACACCCAATGAGTTCAAGGCTTCACTGAAACATTCAACCCAACAGGGCGCCAGTCTCTAGGTTCCACTGGTCCGAAGGAAGCCAGCAGGTCAGATCGACAGCGATCTGGGTTACGGCGGCGTGCTGCTGATCCAGAGCACGACGATCGCCGGACTCGATCTCTGGAACGCGCTGCGACCGACGATCATCCGGCAGATCACCGGCAACTGACACTGGCGACATCGATGGCTGCCTGGCGGTTGATCCGCCGCGTGGCCGCAGTCAGCCGAGATCGGCGATCTCGCCGGAGCCCAGGCACTCGTCACCGTCGTACAGCACGAGGTACTGACCGGGTACGGCTGCGCGCTGCGCCTGCTCGAAGCGGAAGCGGACGCGGTCGCCATCGATGGCGGTGACCGCACAGACCTGCAGCGCCTGCCGGTGCCGGATCCGCGCCGTCAGCGTCGCGGGCATGGACGCCGGACGGCGAATCCAGTGGAAGGCGTCGGTCGCGATGTCCTGCGTCATCAGGCGCGGATGCGCGCTGTCCTGCGACACGACGAGCACGTTGCGCGAAGCATCCTTGGCGACGACGTACCACGGCGCTTCCCTGGCCCCGCGGCGGCCGCCGATCGCCAGTCCCTTGCGCTGCCCGAGGGTGTGGAAGGCAAGCCCCTGATGCTGGCCGACGACGGCGCCCGCATCGTCCTCGATCATGCCCGGCTGCGGCTTCAGATACTGGGCGAGGAATTCCCGGAACTCACGCTCGCCGATGAAGCAGATGCCGGTCGAGTCCTTGCGGGCATGGTTCGGCAGGCCGGCCTGCTGGGCCAGCGCCCGCACTTCGGGCTTGGTCAGGCCGCCGAGCGGGAACAGCACGCGCTCGAAGTGCTCGCGGGCCACCGCCGCGAGGAAATAGGTCTGGTCCTTGTTGTCGTCGACCGCGCGGCGCAGATGCGGACCATCGGCCTCGTGCGTGATCTGCGCGTAGTGCCCGGTCGCGACCCAGTCGGCCCCCAGACGCAGCGCGTGCTCGCGGAACGGCTGGAACTTGACCTCGCGATTGCACAGCAGATCCGGGTTCGGCGTCTTGCCGGCGGCATAGCCGGCGAGAAACAGATCGAACACGCGCTTGCGGTATTCGGCCGAAAAATCAACGCGATGCAGCGGAATCTGCAATTCCTCGGCGACTGCGCGGGCGGACTGGAAATCCTCGGCGGACGTGCAGTAGCCGGCTTCATCCTCGGTCCAATTGACCATGAACAGGCCCGATACCCGGTAGCCCTGTTCCTTCAGCAGCCACGCCGTGACGGCGGAATCCACGCCGCCGGACAGGCCGACGACGACGTGCTGCCCGGCGCCGGACGCGCTCACGCCGGGATCAGGGCTCGCGTAACGCCGCCGATGACGTCAGCGGCGACGGCGATGGCCGCGCGAGCGCCGGCGTCAGGTGTGCCAGCAACGTCAGCGGAAACCGCTGGCCGCGGCGCTGATCCTCGACGCAGCGCTGGACCATCGGGCTGCGATGGCGCTCGGCCGCGGCGCGCAGTTCGTCCGGGCTCAGCCAGACGGCGCGGGCGATGCCGTCATCGAGCGCGCGGTCCGGATGATGCCGCAGCGGTTCGGCCAGGAACGCGAAACGCAGGAAGCAGTAGTCGAGTTCCGGCGGCTGGTATTCGTAGATGCCGAGCAATGCCGTCGGCCGCACATCCCAGCCGGTTTCCTCAAACGTTTCGCGGATCGCGCCTTCGAGCAGCGTTTCACCGGCTTCCCAATGACCGCTCGGCTGGTTCAGCACCAGCCGGTCATTGACGATTTCCTCGACGAACAGGAACTTGCCGTCGCGCTCGACGACGCAGGCGACGGTGACATGCGGCGACCACGCCATCAGAGCTGCCCGCGGGTCTTGATCCGGAACCAGCCTTCAGGATCGGGTTCGCCCAGCGAACGGACGAGATTCTGCACCGTGACATCGGCGTTCGGCTGCGCCTTGACCTTGAGATCGACCTCGTAGGCCTTGTCGGCCAGCACGCGAAGCTCGCCGCCGACATCGAGCGGGCCTGACACCGGCGAGACGCGCGCGATGATGACGCCGGCTTCGGTCGTGATGGCGGCTTTCAGATCGCCGAGCGCAACCGGATTCGGCCCCAGCGCCCACTTCAGCGAGCCGATCTGCAGTTCGCCGGTGACGGTCTTCGGGAAATTGTCGACCAGCTTCAGGTTGTCGAGCGTGACGCCGACGCTGCCGTCGATCGGCACCAGCGCGTCTCCGGTCAGCGTCAGCAGGCTTTTCAGCGGACCGGCGGCGCGCATCGAATCCACCGCGACGCTGCCGCCGATCAGCCTGGCGACATTGCCCTCGAAGCTCAGGCCATCGGCATCGCCGGTGACATGCGCGCCGATCCGCGCCATCAGCAGCGCCAGCGGCTTCAGGCTCCAGGTCAGCTGGCGGACGACCGGGCGGCCGTTGACCGTCACCGCACTGGCCGCGCCGTTGAACAGCGTGCCGGTCAGGCCGACCGGCTGCAGCGCGCTGGCCGGGTTGGCAAAGCGTGCGTGCAGCGGGCCGATCGGCGCGCCGATGATCGCGAACAGCAGGAAGCAGCCGACGCCAGTCAGCACCAGGGTGCGGGTCTTCATTGCGCGCGAACCACGGCCAGACGGGCGTTGACCAGACCCGGCGTGGGCTGCTTCTCGATGTCGGCGACATCGATCCGCACGCCGTAACGCGTCTGCAATTCCTGCATCCAGCGCAGCAGCACTTCGAACTCGACGTCCTCGAGCCAGACGCGCGCCTGGTTGTCGCCGTCCGGCTGCAGGCGCGTCGGCGGCTTCTTCAAGGTGCCGCTCTTCGAGGCCTGGTCGACGGCCGTCAGCAGCGACACATCGCTGCTGATGATGGCCGCCGTCTGCGGCGCACTGAAGCGGAGATCGACTTCGGCCTGCGCGAGGCTGTTGGCGATGGCGCGGGCGGAGGCCAGCTCTTCCGCAAGCCGAACGCGGCTGCGGGCAAACGGCTGCCAGATTGCCGAATACGCGACGAAGGCCGCGATCAGCACGCCGGCGACCGACACCAGGGTCTGCTCGCGCGGCTGCAGCGCGTCGTAGCGGGCGCGCAGCGGCGCGAGGCGCGGGCCGAGCTGGGTCGCGATGGCGGTGGACAGGCGCGCGCCCAGTCCGGCAAAAGGGTTGGCCATCACGCCGCTCCCGGAGTCAGTTTCAGGCGGATCTGCACGCCGCTTTCATTGGAATCGGCCGATTCGACATCGAGCTTCGCTTCGCGATGGCCGTTGAACCATGCGCGCAGCCGTTCGAGTACCTGCAGGTCGGTACCGGACAGGTCCAGGAACAGCGCACCGTCGCGGAACTGGATGTTCTTCAGCGTCAGCCCGGGGTTTTCGGTCAGCCCGCTGGAGGCCGACTGCATCAGCTCGAACAGGCCGTCGCGACTGCCGCTGCCGCGCAGCGCGCGCACCTGCTGCTCGACCTGCGCTTCGAGGTTGATGATCTTGGTCTCGCGCGGGAACAGGCGGCGGAAGGTCAGTTCGTTCGCTTCCTGCAGCGCCGCGACCTCGCGCTTCAGGCGTGCCGATTCGACGATGTTGATGCCGATGCCGAGCACCAGCGCCGCAGCCGCGAGCTGCGCCGCGAGTTTCCACGGTCGCCAGTAGCGGTTGATGTCGTCGCGCTGCGAGTAGGCGCCCTGCAGCAGGTCGATCGACTGCGCCGGCTTCCAGAAGCGGATCAGCGCTTCGAGCGGATGATCGAAACCGGGCACCAGTTCCAGGGGCCGCTTCAGTACGGTGTAGTCGCGGCTATCGTTGCGGGCCACCAGCACGCGCAACGAGGCCGGCGTGCCGTTCTCGGCGAGTTCGAGCAGCCATTCGAAGTCATCCGGCACGCAGCTGAAGCCGGCATAGGCGCCGCTGCGAACGATCATCTGGCCGTCTTCCGGCAGCACGCTCCACGGGCCTTCCAGCTCCCACGGCAGCGCCAGCGTTTCCGGCACCAGCGCCGCCACGCGCACGTTGGCAGCGGCGAACGGCGCAAGCCAGTCCTCGATGTGGCTGCGAGCGACCACGGCGATCGGGAACACACCGGATGCGAGTCGGCTGCCGATGGCGAAGTGCAGCGTGTCGACGTCCTCCGCGAACTGGTCTTCCAGCACGAACGGCGCGGCCTGCAGCACCTTGGCCGGCTGCTTGGCCGGCACCGACACCGTGGTCAACCGGACATCGGCACCGGGCACGAAGACGACGACCTTGCGGCCGGCACCGAGCGCGACCACTTCCGACAGCGGCAGCTCGCGCACGATCGCGCTGGCGCGGGTCAGGCTGCTGGCAATCGGTTCGGCGGAGACCAGTGCGTGGGCGGTCGGCGCGTCCGGGGCGGTGTCGCGCAGGCGTATGTAGAGAGTGTCGCGCAAGGGAAACCGGCGAAAGTGAGGAGGCGACCGGAACGGTCAGGGTGCATCGAAAACGTTGGAAAATCAGTCAGTCGGCATCGGTGGAGTGGGCGATCACCACTGGATCGCCGCCGCCGCTCGGCCGAATGTAAACACTGTACAGCGCGACCCGGCCGCTGCCAATGAACACCTCGGCCTGCAATTCGAAGTAGCGCGAGACCACGCTGATCTGGGTCTCCGGCTTCATGTCCTTGTCCGGCCCGAGGAAGCTGTTCGGCCCGCCATTGAGCACTTCCTCGGCCGTCTTGGCTGGCGCCTTGACCCGCGCTTCGACGAACTTCGACAGGTTGCCCTTGTCCACCGTCCGCGACAGCGCGAACAGTACCGCCGCCGGCGCGGTGTTGACATTGATCCGCGTTCCGATCGTCGGCAGCGCCGTGACCACCGGCTTCAGTGCCGCGTACAGCTCCTTGGTCACGCCGCGCACCTGCAGCAGCTCGGACACGCTCTGCATCGGCCGGTTGGCGGCGCGATACGGCGGATCGAGGCCCTGATACTCGTTGTCTTCCGCTCCGTTCAGGTCCAGCCGTTCGTTGTCGGCATCGACCCAGTCGCGAATCGCGCTGCCGAGGCCGGAGACCTTCGCGGCGTCCGGTCCGCCGACGGCATCGAGCAGCAGCTGGAACTGCAGCTGGTAGATGCGCAGCATCGCCGGGTCATTGGTGGCGAAGTTGTTCAGGTTGAAGCGGCCTTCGAGGTCTTCGACACGTCCACGCAGCGTGCCGTTGTCGATCGGCAGGAAATCGACCGGGCGCGCCCAGATGTCGCCGAGCGTGTCGATGTCGTTGTTCTTCAAGTCCTGCTTCAGGATGCCCTTGGTCCACGATTCGACGCCATTGGCGTACCACAGCGCCGCTTCCGACTCGGCCAGATTGCCGGCGCGACGGACCGCGATGTTCGAGCTTTCGAACATCGCCACGGCGGCGATCGTCGCCAGCGCCACGACGAACATCGCGGTGATCAGGGCCACGCCACGGGCGCGGGCGGGGCGGGAGTTCGGGTTTCGCATCATTGCTCCGGCGCGTCCGGAACCGGATCGGGCTTGTTCCCGGGATTGTCCGGGCCATTCGGTGGCGGTGGGGGATTGGTCGGGTCGCCGACCGGTGCCGTCGGCGGCGGTGCCTTGCTCAGTTCCGGCGCGCGGCTGACGCCCTCGGCGCCGACCCGGAACAGCATCCGCAGCTCGCCCCAGTCCGCCGTGGTGATCTCGATCTCGACCGCGGTCGGCGGCGGCTGCTTCGGGCCGGGCGGGACGGTGAAGCCGGACGATGGCGGCCAGTTGTCTGACTTCACGCCGGATGGGTCGTAGAACTGCCACTTCAGCGACTGCACCTTGTCGAGCAGGGTGACGTCGACCGACTTGGTCTGCGGGGCGCGGTCCAGCACGTACCAGCTGCGCCGGACCAGCTTCATCTGCTTGTCGAGACGGCCGCGCGGCGCCTCGGCCGTCTCGTCCTCCTCCAGCAGATAGCTGACGCGTTCCAGCGTCGGCCGCGGCAGCGACAGCAGGTTCTGCCAGCCGCCGCGGGTGAATTCGACGCGCTGGGTGTAGCTGTCATAGCCGAACGCCGGCTGATCATCGCCGTTGCCATCGCGCACGATGCGACCGCTGGCGTTCTGGAAATCGGTGCGCAGGCGCAAGTAGGCGCGGTCGTAGTCTTCGGTGCGCTGCAAGCCCTGCTCGATGCGCTGGCGGGTTTTCAGCACGCCGTTCAGGCCACCGTACGCCATCGCCGCGAAAATGCCGAAGATGCCGATGACGACGATCAGCTCCAGCAGGGTGAAACCGCGCTGCGCGTGTCGGCGGCCGGCGAGGGCGGTGCGGCTCACGGTTCGGACTTCCGGCCGACGTTCGACAGGAAACCGGTCAGCGAGGCGTAAGCGACGGCCTTCTTGTCGTCCTTCTTCTCGACCCGGATCTCGACCCGGCGCAAGCTCGGGTCCTGCGTTTCCTTGACCTCGGTGCGCCAGGTCCAGACCACGCCGCCGAGTTCGACATCGTCGTTGGCCCGGCCGAGCGACGGCCAGGTGCCGCCGAGATCGAGTTCGGTCATCCGGTTGCGCGCCACCAGCAGCGCCAGCGTCTTGCTGCGCAAGCTGGCGGCGTTGTTGGCGTAGTTCGCACCGTTGCCGATGATCGCGCCGAGGGCGATCGCCAGCACGCCGACGGCAACAAGCATCTCCATCAGCGTGAAACCGCGTTGCTGCCCGTTCCTGCCGTGGATCATCGCGTCACCGCTCGTTCTTCCTGCTTGCGGTCGCGCTTGATGCGGCCAAGAGTGTCCCCTTCGATCCGGAAATACGACGGATAGTTCGGCGCCTTGATGTCGAGCGTGAACGCCGTCAGCTGACCGCCCGGCAGCAGCAGGACCTGCGGCTTGACCGCCTTGGCCCGGGCTTCGTCATCGCCGGCGCGCACTTCGGCGCTGTCGAGCTTCACCGGCGGAATCAGCCGGCCTTCCATCCGCAGCTCGGCGTAGAACGGTTCGAGCAGCGCCCGAGGACGCAGGATGCCGCTGGTCGCGTAGTCGACCCAGCGGTTGTTGTTGTCGGTGACCAGAAAGCGGTAGCCGGTGTCGGTGAACTGCAGCCCGATTGCCACACCTTTCAGGTCGGCCTCGTCCTCGGCCAGCCGCAGCAGCTGTTCCAGCCGCTTGGACTCGGCTTCAAGGCGGTCGTCGAGCGCCCGGTTGCCGATCGACAGGCTGGCAAAGGTCACGATGATGCCGATGATCAGGATGACCACCAGCAGTTCCAGCAGGGTGAAGCCGCGAGAACGTTCCCCGGCGTGCAACCTGCACCGGCGTGAACGGCCTGCCATCGCGCTTCGGCCGCCGGCCGCGCTGGCGGGCAGCGCCCGCGCAGCGCGATCGATCATTTCGCCGGAGCCCAGTTGCCGATGTCGCCGGCGGCGCCGTCGCCACCCGGCTTGTTGTCGGAGCCGAGGCTGAACACGTCGATCTCGCCCTTGATGCCCGGGCTCAGATACTGGTACGGGTTCTGCCACGGATCGTTCGGCACCGACTTCAGGTAGCCGCCCGGCTTCCAGTTGCGGGCCGGCGGCTCGCCCTGCGGCGGCGCCACCAGCGCTTCGAGGCCCTGCTGGGTGCTCGGGTAGTTGAAGTTGTCGAGCTTGTAGAGGTTCAGCGCGGTTTCGATCGCGGCGATGTCCTGCTTCGCCTTGACGATGCGGGCGCGATCCGGCTGGTCGAAGATGTTGGGCGCGACGATCGCGGCGAGAATGCCGATGATCACGACGACGACCATGATTTCGATCAGCGTGAAACCGCCGGCACGACGTGCGGAACTGCGGGAAAGAGTCTGGTTTTTCATGATGCGCAAGGTGAATTCGAACGCCGATGATGACGCAGTGACAATGACAACAACAATAACAGAGGGTGCCCCGTCGGCTCCCGCAGTCTGGCTGCCTCCGGCCGTGCTGACATTGATATCGACCCTGCTCGCACTCGGCGGCGATCCGGTGGAGCGGCTGCTGCGCTACGACCGCGCCGCCGTGCTCGCTGGCGAATGGTGGCGGCTGCTGACCGGCAACTTCGTCCACCTCGGCGGCTGGCACCTGTTCCTGAACGGCCTGAGCTTCGTGCTGCTCGTGTTCCTGTGCCCGGAGCGGGTGTCGGCGCGCGAGTGGCTGCTGCGGACCGTGGTGATCGGCACCGGAATGAGTCTCGGCCTGCACTTTTTCGTGCCGTCGCTGGCGACCTATGTCGGCCTGTCAGGACTGGTCTACGGCCTGTTCGCGCTGGCGTTCGTCCGCCAGACGATAGGTGGGGATCGCCTTGCGGCGGCTTGTCTGGCCTTCCTCGCGGCGCGTATCGTGTGGGAATTGGTGATCGGCGCGCCAGCTTCCGAAGAGGCCTTGATCGGCGGCGGCGTCGTTGCGGAATCGCACCTTTATGGTGCGCTCGCCGCGGTGCTCTACGGCGCGGCGCGGGGCGCATTCCGGCGTCCGTCGGCGGCAGGCTCGGGCGCCGCGGCCTAGATCACCTGCGCGACGCGATGGGTCCGGATGCCGGTGACGGCACTCGAGAATGCCAAGAACAATTCGAAGAAAAGACAGACCACACGAGTGCTTGAATGAAATATGCCTTGCTGTTCCCGGGCCAGGGCTCCCAGGAAGTCGGGATGCTGTCGGCGCTGGCCGCCGACCATGCCGTGATCGATGACACGCTGCGCGAAGCATCCGAGGTTCTGGGAAGCGATCTGTTCGGTCTGATCCGCAACGGACCCGCCGACGAACTGAACCGCACCCAGCGCACCCAGCCGGCGCTGCTCGCCGCCAGTGTCGCCGTCGCGCGGCTGTGGCTGGCGCAGGGTCTGCCGGCACCGACCGCGCTCGCCGGTCACAGCCTCGGCGAGTATTCGGCGCTGGTCGTGGCGGGCGCGCTCGACTTCGCCGACGCACTGAAGCTGGTCGAACTGCGCGGTGAACTGATGCAGAACGCCGTGCCGATCGGCATCGGTGCAATGGCCGCGGTGATCGGCGTCGAGGACGAGATCGTCGAAAAGACCTGCGCCGCCTACACCGGCGACGGCGTGCTCGAACCGGCGAACTACAACGCGCCGGGACAGGTGGTGGTTGCCGGCAACAAGGTCGCGATCGACTGGCTGATGGCGAACTACAAGAGCCACGGCATCCGCAAGGTGCTGCCGATTCCGGTGTCGGTGCCGTCGCACTGCTCGATGATGCGCGGCGCGGCCGAGCAGCTCGGCGAACGGCTGCGCGGCGTCGCCATCGGGAAGCCGTCGATTCCGGTGCTGCACAATCTCGATGGCGTGTCCCGCAGCGAGCCGGATGCCATCCGCAACGCCCTGATCGAACAGCTGTTTCGCCCGGTCCGCTGGTCGCAGACGGTGCGCGCGCTGGATCAGTCCGGCATCCGCGGACTGTTCGAGTGCGGCCCGGGCAAGGTGCTAGCCGGCATCAACAAGCGCATCGTCGAAGTCGGACCCGACGCCGCGCAGTCGATTTCGCTGGGCGACCCGGAAGGCCTTGCGCTGGCCCGGGCGCTCTTCCAAACCCAGACGGAGCAGGCATGACATCTCCCATCCCCTCGCGCTTCAATGACGGCGCCGTGGCGCTGGTCACCGGCGCCACCCGCGGCATCGGCCGCGCGATCGCCGACCGGCTGGCCCGCGAAGGCGTGAAGGTCATCGGCACCGCGACCTCCGCGACCGGTGCCGAACAGATCAACGACGCACTGGCGCCGCACGGCGGTGCCGGCCGCGTGCTCGATGTCCGCGATCCGGCGGCGATCGACGCCCTCGTCGGCGAAGTCGCGAAGGCCTTCGGACCGATCGGCATCCTCGTCAACAACGCCGGCGTCACCCGCGATGGCCTGCTGATGCGGATGAAGGACGCCGACTGGTCCGACGTCATCGAAACCGACCTGTCGAGCGTGTTCCGTCTGTCCCGCGCCGTGGTGCCGGGCATGATGAAGGCGAGGGCGGGGCGGATCATCTCGGTCGGCTCGGTCGTCGGCACGATGGGCAACGGCGGCCAGACCAATTACGCCGCGGCCAAGGCCGGCCTGATCGGCTTCTCGAAGTCGCTGGCGCGCGAGATCGGCTCGCGCGGGATCACCGTCAATGTCGTCGCGCCCGGCTTCATCGAAACCGACATGACCAAGGGTCTGAAGGACGAGCAGCGCGCCGCACTGATCGATCAGGCCTCGATCAAGCGCCTTGGTGCCGTCGATGACATCGCCGCTGCCGTGGCCTTCCTGGCCTCTGCCGATGCCGCCTACGTGACCGGCGAGACGCTGCACGTCAACGGCGGCATGTACATGATCTGACTGGGTTTTCGAGCGTCGGACCATGACCCTGCAAGGTCTGGTCCGAGGCCTTTGTGCGCTGGCTGGCAGCAGGCGGCGCGAATCTCTTACACTAGCCGCGTTTTTCGCCCCATAACTCCGAGGGAGTCCCGATGAGCAGTCTTGAAGAAAAAGTCAAAAAGATCATTGCCGAACAGTTGTCGGTCGCCGAGAACCAGATCACCCCGACGGCGTCGTTCGTTGAAGATCTCGGCGCCGACTCGCTCGACACCGTTGAACTCGTGATGGCTCTCGAAGAAGAATTCGAAATCGACATCCCGGATGAAGAAGCCGAGAAGATCGTGACCTTCACCGACGTGCTGAACTACATCAAGGCACACACCAATCAGGCCTCGTAAAGCGCCCTGATTCGCGGCAAAACCCTCCATCACTTCTGCTTCCGGGCTCATGACGCAACGTCGCGTGGTCGTTACCGGCCTCGGTATTGTCTCGCCGGTCGGGTCGGACCTGAAAACCGCCTGGTCCAACATCCTGTCCGGCTACAGCGGCATCAAGCCGATCACTGCCTATGACTGCTCGACCTACCCGACGCGTTTCGCCGGGCTGGTCGAAGGCTTTGATGCGGTCAGCTGGATGGGCCCGAAGGAAGTGCGCCGCAACGACCCGTTCATCCATTACGGTGTCGGCGCGGCCAAGATGGCAGTGATCGATTCCGGAATTGAAATCACCGATGCCAACCGCGAACGCATCGCGGTGACCATCGGCTCCGGCATCGGCGGCATCGGCACGATCGAGGAGCAGTGCATGCTGCTCAACGGTGCCGGTGGCGTGAAGAAGGTTTCCCCGTTCTTCGTGGCCGGCTCGATCATCAACATGGTGTCGGGCGCGGTTTCGATCGATCTGGGGGTCAACGGGCCGAGTTTCGGGCTCGTTTCAGCCTGCACCACCGCCGCTCACTCGATCGGCATGGCGCAGCGCATGATTGCCTATGGCGATGCCGACATCGCCATCGCCGGCGGTGCCGAAGCGGGCTCAGCCCCCGCTGGCGTCGCCGGTTTCTGTGCCTCGCGGGCACTCAGTACCCGCAACGACTCGCCGCAGACGGCGAGCCGCCCGTGGGATCGCGATCGTGACGGCTTCGTCCTCGGCGACGGTGCCGGTGTGCTGGTCCTCGAGGAGTACGAGCACGCGAAACGGCGTGGCGCCCGTATCTATGCCGAAATCATCGGTTTCGGCATGACCAGCGACGCCTTCCACATCACCCAGCCGGTGCCGGGTGCGCCGCAGGTGGCGCGCTGCATGGTCAACGCCATGCGCGATGCCAAGATCAACCCGTCGGACGTCGACCACGTCAACGCCCACGCGACATCGACCCCGCTGGGCGATGTCGCCGAAAGCGATGCCATCAAGTCGGCACTCGGCGAGCACGCGAAGAACGTCGCGATCAGCGGCACCAAGTCGATGACCGGGCACCTGCTCGGTGCGGCCGGCGGCATCGAAGCGATCTTTTCGGTGCTGGCGATCCGCGACAACGTCGCGCCGCCGACGATCAACCTCGAGAATCCGGACGAAGGCTGCGATCTCGACTACACGCCGGGCCAGCCGCGCCAGCGCAAGATCGACGTCGTGATCTCGAATTCGTTCGGCTTCGGCGGCACCAACGGCACTCTGGTGTTTCGCCGCATCTGACCGTTCCGTCGCCGGTCTCCGGCGGCGTGCCGGCAGCCCTGATGTCGAATCCGGTGTCGAATCCGATGTTGACGCGCGATCTGCCTGCCACGCTGGACCTGCTGGCACTGCATCGTCTCGATCCCGCGCGCTATCCGTTCCTGCTGCAGAGTGCCGCCGCGCATCCGCAGGCCGGGCGTTACGACATCCTGTTCGCGTTTCCGGGCGAGGTCGTCGATTCGCGCTCCGGCGACTTCTTCGCGGCGCTCGATCGCGCCGCCGCCGACACGGCCGTTGCGGACGACAGTGGCCTGCCATTCACCGGCGGCTGGTTCCTGCTGCTTGGCTACGAGGCGGCGCGGCAGGTCGAAACCCGACTGCTGCTGCCCGATTCGCCGTATCGACTGCCGGATGCGCTGGCCGTGCGCTGCACGGGCGCGGTCATCGTCGATCGCGTCGCCGGGCGCACGCTCGCGCTGGTCGAGGACGATGCGCAGGCCCTGGACCAGATCGAACGCGATGCGCGGGCAGCCATGCCGGACTCGGCAATCGACTTGAAGAAGCCCGTGCAAAGGGTTGAAGTC
Organism: Nevskia sp.; assembly: GCF_021732705.1. Classification (GTDB taxonomy): domain Bacteria; phylum Pseudomonadota; class Gammaproteobacteria; order Nevskiales; family Nevskiaceae; genus Nevskia. Next base: position 12,524 of record NZ_JAKFUM010000026.1, read on the forward strand.
ATTGAGGAAGCGGACGATCGATTCGTCGGCGGCGTCGAGCGCATCCTGCGCTACCTGCAGGCCGGTGACATCTTTCAGGCGAACCTGTCGCGGCGTTGGCAGGGGCGGTTCGACGGCACCGTCGACCCCGCCGCGCTCTATCAGCGCCTGCGTCGGACCAATCCGGCGCCCTTTGCCGGGCTCGCGCACTGGCGCGGCAGCACCGTGCTGAGTTCGTCGCCGGAGCGGCTGATCGAGATCGACGGCGGTCTCGCGCAGACCCGCCCGATTGCCGGCACCCATGCCCGACGCGACGGCGAGGACGTGCGCGACCGCGCCGCCCTGCGCGGCAGCCTGAAGGAACGCGCCGAGCACGTCATGCTGATCGACCTCGAACGCAATGACCTCGGCCGCGTCTGTGTGCCCGGCACGGTCGAGGTCAGCGAGCTGATGACGATCGAAAGCTACGCCCACGTTCACCATATCGTCTCCAACATCCGCGGCCGCCTGCGGACGGGCATCGGGCCGGGCGCCGCGCTGAAGGCGGTGTTTCCCGGCGGCACGATCACCGGCGCGCCGAAGGTGCGGGCGATGGAAATCATCGCCGAGCTCGAAGGCGAGGGCCGCGGGCCGTACACCGGCGCGATGGGCTATCTGTCGCGCAGCGGGCGGCTCGACACCAACATCCTGATCCGTACCCTCGTCTGCGAAGACGATCAGGTGTCGTTCCGCGCCGGGGCCGGCATCGTCGCGGATTCGAAGCCGCTGGCCGAACTCGCCGAAACTCGCGCCAAGGCGCGCGGCCTGCTGCTGGCGCTGGGAGCGACCCCATGAGCGCGCCGCGGGCCATCCGCTGGAACGGCGCGGCCGTCGATGCGATTCCGGCAACCAGCCGCGGGCTGCACTACGGCGACGGTGTTTTTCGCACGATGCTGCAGATTGTCGGCACGATCGTCGATGTTGACGCACAGATCGCGAAACTTCGGCATGACGCGACGGCGCTCGGTCTCGTGCCGCCGGCGCTCGACGCGCTGCGCAGCGAGCTTGCGTCGGTGGCCGATCTCGGCGATGCCACGGTCAAGCTGCTGCTGATCCGCGCCGGCAGCGGACGCGGCTATCGCCCGGAAACCGACGAGGCGGACCGTCTGCTGCTCGCCTACGAGCCACCGCGAGCCGCGACGACCACGCCGTTCGACGGGCTGCGGGTGATCCGCTCGCCGGTGACGATGGCCGCCCAGCCGCGTCTCGCCGGAATCAAGCACCTGAACCGGCTTGAGCAGGTGCTGGCCAGCCGCGACTGGCCGGACGGCACCGACGACGCCATCCTCGGCGACGACCGCGGCGTACCGGTCTGTGCGACGCGCGGCAACGTGTTCTGGGTGCAGGACGGCCGGCTGAACACGCCGGCGATCGATCGCTGCGGCGTGGCGGGCGTCATGCGGGACAAGGTGCTCGCGGCGGCCGAGGCGCTCGATCTGCCGTGCCGGATCGCGGCGCAGCCGTGGCCGCTGCTGATGGCGGCCGACGAAGCCTTCCTGTGCAACAGCCTGCGCGGCATCCAGCCCATCCAGCGGCTCGACGACCGCCTGTTCGGCGCACCCGGTCCGGTGACCCGACGCTTGATCCGCCATCTCGCGCATCCGACACTGCCTTCACGATGACGGCTGCCCCGAACCCAGGATCGAAAAGACGATCGACGCCACGCTTCGCCGCGCTGCGCCGCCTGCTGCGCGGAGCGATCGTGCTGGCGATCGCAGCCGGTGTGCTGGCCTGGGATCTCGATCGGCAGCTCGACCAGCCGCTGGCGCTACAGCAGGCTGCAACGTTCGAGATCGCCCCGGGCAGCGGCCTGAACCGGATCGTCACCGCCGCGCGCGAGCAGGGGCTGTTCGCCAGCGCCCGGCAATCCGCCTACCTCGCGATCTACGCCCGGTTCAGCGGCCAGGCCGGCCGGATCAAGGCCGGCGAATATCGGCTGGAACCGGGCCTGACGCCGCGGACCCTGCTGCAGCTGTGGGATTCCGGCAAGACCGTGCTGCACGAGCTGCGGCTGATCGAAGGCTGGCGCTTTGCCGATGCGCTGAAAACCGTTCGGCAATCGCCGGACCTGACGCAGACGCTCGATGCCGCGGCGACGCCGGCCGATGCCATGCGGGCGCTCGGCCGCGACGGTCAGGCGCCGGAAGGTCTGCTGTTTCCCGATACCTACCGCTTCCAGAAAGGCATGACGGATGTCGCCTTTCTGCGCAACGCGATCGCCGAGCAGGAGCGGGTGCTCGGCGAGGAGTGGGCGAAGCGCGCGCCGAACCTGCCGTACGACAGCCCGCAGCAGGCGCTGACGATGGCCTCGATCATCGAGAAGGAAACCGGCACGGCGGCCGAGCGCGCCGAGATCGCCGGCGTGTTCGTGCGCCGGCTACGGCTCGGCATGCGGCTGCAGACCGATCCGACCGTGATCTACGGCATCGGCGAGGCCTACGACGGCAACATCCGCAGTCGCGACCTGCTGGCCGACACGCCCTACAACACCTACACCCGCGATGGCCTGCCGCCGACGCCGATCTGTCTCGCCGGGCGCGAAGCGATCCGCGCCGCGCTGCAGCCGGCCGATGGCAATGCGCTGTACTTCGTGGCCCGCGGCGACGGCAGCCACCAGTTTTCCGCGACGCTCGACGAGCACAACGCGGCGGTGCAGCGGTTCCAGCTGCGATCCGGCCGATCGTCGACGGCAGCACCGGCGGCATCCGGCACAAGACCCGGCGCCGCCGCGCGGAGATTGCGATGACGGCAGGCGCGACGCCGCCGCGCGGCCGCTTCATCGTGCTCGAAGGCGGCGAAGGCGGCGGCAAGACCACGCAGTCGCTCGCGCTGCGCGACGCGCTGACGGCACGGGGCCGCAGCGTGGTGCTGACGCGCGAGCCCGGCGGCTCGCCACTGGCGGAGGCGATCCGCAACCTCGTGCTCGGCGACTGGCCGGAAGGGGTCGATGCCGTGACCGAGGTGCTGCTGATCTTCGCGGCGCGCGCCGCGCATCTGCATGCGACGATCAAGCCGGCGCTGGCGTCTGGCCGCGACGTGATCTGCGATCGCTTCGTCGATGCCAGCTACGCCTATCAGGGTGCCGGGCGGGGTCTCGGGGCTGCGCGCATCGCCGAGCTCGAAACCTTCGTGCTCGGCGATTTCCGGCCGGACCGCGTGCTGGTGCTCGACGTGCCGCCGGAGACTGGTGTCGCCCGTATCGCGGCGCGCGGTGGCAACAATCGCTTCGACGCCGAATCGCTCGAATTCATGCGCCGTGTGCGTCAGGCCTATCTCGACCGCGCCGCATTGGCGCCGGCGCGCTATGCCGTGGTCGATGCCGCACGTGCCCCTGACATCGTCACTGCCGATTTGCTGCGCCACCTCGCCGAACTGCCATGACCCGCCCGCCAAAACCGTTTCCGTGGCAGCGCGAGGTCTGGGCGCAACTGGTCGCGGCCCAGCGCGAGGATCGCCTCGGTCACGCGCTGTTGCTGGCCGGCCCGGCCGGGTCCGGCAAGAAGCATTTCGCGTACTGCGTGGCGTCGGCGCTGTGGTGCAGGCAGCCGGATGCCGACGGCGCCGGCTGTGGCGGCTGCCCGGATTGCCGGCAGGTGCAGTCGGAGGCGCATTCCGGCTACTTCCTGCTGCGGGTGGAGGAAGACAAGCGCGACATCTCGATCGAGGCGGTGCGCGAACTGAGCGAGAAGCTGACCTTCACCGCGCACGATGGCCGCGCCAAGGTCGCGGTGATCGATCCGGTCGATGCGCTGAACGTCAACGGCGTCAACGCGCTGCTGAAGACGATCGAGGAACCGTCGCCCGGCAGTCATCTGCTGCTGATCACCGAGCGACCGCAGGCGCTGACCGCGACCTTGCGCAGCCGCTGCCAGCGCATCCGGCTGGCCGCACCGCCGCCGGATCTGGCGCTGACCTGGCTCGGCACCGAGACCGGTGGCAGCGTGCCGGCGGATCATCTGGCGCTGGCGCTGGAGGTCGCGTTCGGTGCACCGTTGCGCGCCGCCGAACTGCTCGCCGACAAGGGCCTGGAGCTTCGCTTGGGCTGGCAGCGGGCGATGCTCGACCTCGCCGCCAGCAAGGCCGAACCGCTGGCCGTGGCCGACGCGATCGGCAAGGATGGGGCGATCGACTGGGTGCAGTGGCTGTTCGGATGGCTGACGATGCTGATGCGCGCGCGCGTCGCGCCATCGACGGCCGGCGATCCGGCCGTGGCCGTGCTGGCCGCGCGGCTGCCGGCGGAACTGCTCGATCGCTACATCGCCGAAGTGCAGACCGCGCTGTACGGCGTGCGCGGCGCCGCCGACAAGCGGCTGATCCTCGACGGTCTTCTGATCGGCTGGCTGGGCCTGCTTGCGCGGGCCGGACGCGCTCCGCAGAATGCCGCCGCATGAGCACACCTCCACCGCGCACCGGCAGTCCGTCCCCGGGCATTCTCACGCTCAGCATCAAGGACAAGAACGCGCTGTACGCGTCCTACATGCCGTTCATCAAGAACGGCGGCCTGTTCATCCCGACCAACAAGGAATACCGCCTCGGCGACGAGGTGTTCATCCTGCTGACCCTGATGGAAGACGCCGAGCGCATCCCGGTGGCCGGCAAGGTCGTCTGGCTGACGCCGCGCAACGCACAGGGCAAGCGGCAGCAGGGCATTGGGGTGCAGTTCAGCACGCAGGACAACGGCGACACCCAGCGCAAGATCGAGACCTATCTCGCAGGCGTCAGCCTGGAGCGTCCGACGCACACGATGTAGGCGTGAGGCGTACGCTTGTGAGGCGTGAGGTGTCAGGCGTGAGGCGGAACAGCACGCTGGCGTAACGGCCGCTCACAGCGCTTGACTTGATTCCGGCACGGCGCAGCCTTTTCGCCTCACGCCTCACGCCTCACGCCTCACGCCTCACGCCTCACGCCTCACGCCTGACGCCTCACGCCTCACGGGCCTTCGCAGCGATCACCGCGATCAGTTCCTGCCACGACTTCACGAACGACTGCGCGCCGTCGCGCTGCAGCTTCAGCGCCAATGCGCCGATGTCGACGCCGGCAGCCGTGATGGCGCCGAGCACGGCTTCGGCATCGCCACCGTCGGCCGCGAGCACCGCACCCGGCCGGCCGCGCTCGCCGTACGCGAGCAGGGTCTTCTCCGGAATCGTGTTGACGGTGTCGGGGGCGGCCAGCGCATCGACGTAATAGGTGTCCGGCAGCGATGCGTCCTTGGTGCTGGTGCTGGCGAACAGCAGGCGTTGCGGATGCGCGCCGGCGTTCGCCACGGCCTGCCAGCGCGGCGAGGCCAGCAGTTCGCGGTAGCGGCGATAGCAGCGCCGCATCATCGCCAGCCCGAGCTGGTTGTTCAGCGCGGCCGGCACCTGATCCTTCACCGCGCCATCCCAGCGGCTGACGAACACCGAGGCCACCGAGCAGATCGTCGGATCGAGGCCGAGCGCGAGGCGCCGCTCGATGCCGCGCAGCCAGGCTTCGGCCGCGGCGACGTACTGATCGTCGGAGAACAGCAGCGTGACGTTGACCGGCACACCGGCGGCGATGGCATCCTCGATCGCCCCGAGACCGGCCGGCGTGCCCGGAATCTTGATGTAGAGGTTCGGCTTGCCGGCCTGCGCGAACAGCGCGACGGCGGCACGCACGGTGGCGGCGGCTTCGTCGGCGAGCAGCGGCGAGACTTCGAGCGACACCCAGCCGTCGACACCGTTCGTGGCATCGAACACCGGCCGGAACAGATTCGCGGCGCGGCTCAGGTCCTCGATCGCCAGTTCGAAGAACAGGGTTTCCGCGTCCAGGCCGCGGGCAGCTTTCTCGCGGATCGCAGTGTCATAGGCGCTGCCGTTCTTGATCGCCTGCTCGAAGATCGTCGGGTTCGAGGTCAGGCCGGTGACGGCCAGCTCGTCGATGTAGCGGGCGAGGGTGCCGTCGGCGACCAGCGTGCGGGTGATGTTGTCGAGCCACAGGCTCTGGCCGAGGGCGTGCAGCGCTTTTGCGGGATTCATGCCGTGCGTGTCGAGTGGTGGGGCGTCGATCATTCTAGCGATGCCGCGCATCGATCCGGCAGGTCAGCCGCACGCAGGAACGGTTTTGCGGCCCGCGACGTCAGACCGCAGGACGGCGCCACGCTTCCGAGCGCGGCGGCGGCAGACGCACGCCCTTGCGCGCCCGCATCATCTGCGCGGCCTGACGCGCCCACAGATCGAGATGGCTGCGAATCCACGCGCGGTCGTTCATCAGATGGGCCTGCGTGGCCAGCCCGACGAGGAAGAAGCTGAGCTGCACGAACATCGCGTGCAGGTCGGCCTTGCTGGTGCGGGCCGGGTCGATCGGCTCGAAATAGTGCTCGACGGCCGGCGCATAGACCTGCTGGACCCGCTTCAGGCGCTCGCGCAGCGCGTCGGCCAGATCGTGATCGCGCAGGCTGGCGATCAGCAGTTCGGTGTAGGCGTTGAACAGCGGCGTGGAAAACACCTGATCCCATGCGGCCTCGACCAGCCGCGACAGGCGATCATCCTCGTCGCCGATCGACAGCAGCATCTCGCCGAGCTGCCGGTAGGTGCGGCGCAGCAGGTCTTCCGCCGCATCGAGCATCAGCGCCTGCTTGTTCGGGTAGTGATGCACCTGCGCGCCGCGCGAGACGCCGGCGCGGCGGACGATCGAACTCAGCGTGGACCCGGCGTAACCGTCTTCGGCCAGGCTCTGCAGCGTCGCTTCGAGCAGCCGCGTGCGCATCAGGTCGCTGCGTTCGGCCTGGGTGCGGCGGGGCCGGGCGGCCGAAGTCGGGGACGGTGGAGGAGAGTCGGTCATGGCTGCGGGCAGTAGGATACCGTCCAGACTGTATGTAAAATTGCTCACGCGTTCCACCCCCAGCCCGACCACCGTCCCGACTGCCGTTCCCACTCCCGATCCCATGACCCAGAACCCGTTGCTGCGCGGCGTCCGCGTGCTCGATCTTTCCCGCCTGCTGCCGGGCCCGTTCTGCACGCTGTATCTGGCGCAGCTCGGTGCCGAAGTGATCAAGATCGAGGACCCGAAAGGCGGCGACGGCGCCCGCGGGATGTCGCCTGACCTGTTCTCGCTGGTCAATCGCGGCAAGCAGTCGGTGACGATGGATCTGAAGCAGGCCGAGGATGTCGCCATCTTCAAGAAGATGGTCGCCACCGCCGATGTCGTCATCGAATCGTTCCGTCCGGGAGTCATGGACCGCTTGGGCGTCGGCTACGACGTGCTGAAGGCGATCAATCCGAAGCTGGTCTACGCCGCGCTGACCGGCTACGGCCAGACCGGCCCGTACCGCGACCGCCCGGGTCATGACATGAACTATCGCGGCTATTCGGGCGAGCTCGACCAGACCGCCGGCTTCGAGGGCGCCCCTGCCGTCGGCAATCTGCAGGTTGCCGATCTCGCCGGCGGGGCCCTGACCTGCGCCATCGGCATTCTTGCGGCCTTGTACGGCGCACGGGACAGCGGCGTCGGCAGCTTTGTCGACGTCGGCATGATGGACGGCACGCTGGCGCTGCAGGTGCTGTCGCTGAACAGCCTCCGCGTCTTCGGCCAGATGCCGCCGAAGGGCCGCGACATGCTCAGCGGCGGCCTGCCGAACTACGCGGTCTACGAATGCGCGGACGGCAAGCATCTGGCCGTCGGCTCGCTCGAGATGAAGTTCTTCCACGAAGTGCTGACCCGCGTCGACCGCGACGATCTGAAGAAGCTCCCGGCCGTGCCCGGCAAGCACGGCGAGCCGCTGCGCGCCGAACTGGTCGCGCTGTTCAAGTCGCGCCCGCGCGACGAGTGGGAAGCGCTGCTGGCGAACGAGGACACCTGCGTCAGCGCGATCCTGTCGCCGGCGGAAGTGCTGAAGAACGAGCAGGTGCTGGCCCGCGGCATGATCGTCGACGACAACGGCAAGCCGGCGTTCAACCTGCCGATCTTCTTCGACAACGCCAGCGCCGTGAACGGCAAGACGCCGAAGCTCGGCGCCGACAACGACGCAGTGCTGGGGCCGCTGCGCGGCTGAGCGGTTCGCCGCATCCGGGACCGCCGCGACGGCGGTCCCGGTCTCCCGGCGCTCAGCCCGGCAGCGCGAACGGCGTCGCCGATCCGCTGTACTTCAAGCGCAATTCGCGCTTCAGCAGCTTGCCGGCGGTGTTCTTCGGCAGGGTCGGCACGAAGATCACCTGCTTCGGCACCTTGTACGGCGCCAGCACCGCCCTGGCGTGGGCGATCAGCGCATCGCCGCTGGCCTCGGCGCCGTCGCGCAGCACGACGAACGCCGCCACCGCTTCGATCCACTTCGGATCGGGCAGGGCGACGACGGCCACTTCCGACACGGCGGCATGGGTCAGCAGTGCCTCCTCGACTTCGCGGCTGGCCACCAGAACGCCGCCAGTGTTGATCACGTCCTTTACGCGATCGGCGATGAACAGGTAGCCCTCGGTGTCGAAGTAGCCGAGGTCGCCGGAGTGGAACCAGCCGCCGGCGAAGGCTTCGGCGGTCTGCGCGGCCTTGTCCCAGTAGCCGAGCGTCAGCTGAGGACTGCAGTGAACGATCTCGCCGAGCGTGCCCGGCGGGCAGTCGTTGCCGGCGTCGTCGACGACGCGGGTCTCGACATTGAACACCGGCCGGCCGGCCGATGCCGGACGCGCCTCGTGCTCGTGCGGCCGCAGCACGGTCGCCATTGGCGCGATCTCGGTCTGGCCGTAGCAGTTGTACGGCTCGGCGTTCGGCAGGCGCGCGCGCAGTTCCTGCAGCACCGGCACCGGCATGATCGAGGCGCCGTAATAGATCTTGCGCAGCGAGGACAAATCGCGTGTCGCGAAGTCCGGATGGCGCAGCAGGCTGATCCAGACCGTCGGCGGCGCGAAGAACGAGGTGATTTTTTCAGCCTCGATCAGTTCCAGCACGCGCGCCGGCACTGGCGATTCGATCAGCATCTGCCAGGCACCCACCAGCAGGTGCGGCATCGTGAACACGTGCATCTGGGCGGTGTGATACAGCGGCAGCGCGGCCAGCGCACGGTCGGACTCGCGGCATTCCAGGTCCTGGATGCAGGTCTGGTACTCGGCGAGGACGCCGGCATGGCCGAGCATCGCGCCCTTCGGCGCGGCCGTGGTGCCCGACGTGTACAGGAACTGCGCGACGGACCGATCGTCGACCTCGAACTCGGCGTCCGGCAGCGGACCGTGCTGCGCGATGCTCAGCAGGTCCTCGCCCGGCGCGCCCTTCAGCAGCCGCGTGGTCGGCTGCGGGTCGCCGAGCACTGCGAGGTTGGCCGCAAGATCCGGATCGCTCAGCACCAGCGAAGCACCCGACTGCTTGACCAGATAAATCAGCTCGTCGCCGGTCAGCGCGTAGTTGATCGGGACATGGATCGCCCCGAGCCGCAGGCAGCCGAGAAACGCGATCAGGTAGGCGTCGGAATTCTTGCCGTAGGCCAGCACGCGGTCGCCGGCCCTGATCCCGAGCGATGCGTAGAACTGCGCGACCCGGTTCGCGGCCTGATCCAGCGCTTCGAAGCTCCAGCCGCGATCCGCGTAGCGCAGCGCTTCCCGCTGGCGATGGCGGCGAGCGGAGCGGCGCAGCGCATCGCCGATGGTGTTGCGGCGCGCGCGGACGATCTCGGCTGAGAGGTTCAGGTTCCCGGTCAGGCTCATGTGTGCTTTCTCGCAGGTGATGTTGGCGACGGAACATGGCCGTCGCGCTGTTGATGTCTCGCATTCAAGGCTAATGAACCCCAGGTGCAGGCGGCGTCAATCGAACCGTCGTTCGCTCGTGACGACTAACCGCACGTCATGCCGCAAGCAACTCCGCCAGCATCGCCGCCACCGTCGTGGTCGCCCGCTTCAGATCGTTCAGCCGCAGGCACTCGTCGGCACCGTGGCCATTGGCTTCGGCCAGGGTCCGCGGGCCAGCGCCGTACAGCACGGTGGGAATGCCGGCGGCGGTGTAATGCCGCGCGTCGGTGTACAGCGGTACCCCGTGTTCGATGATCGACGTTCCGAAGTACGCCGCACCATGCTTTTGAAGGGCCGCGGTCAGCGTTTCGGCGCCCGGCAGCTTGACCAGCGGCTTCGCCAGCATCAGCCGCCGGATGTCGACGGTGATGCCCGGATAGCGCGCCGCGCTGTCGGCGATCAGCGTCCGCAGCGCGGCTTCGGCGACCTCGGCCGATTCCTCCGGAATGATTCGCCGGTCAAGCCGGAAGCTGACCTTGTCCGGCACGACATTGGTGTTGATGCCGCCGCTGATCAGGCCGATGTTCAGGGTGGGGCTGTCGATGCCATGCGTCGCCGAATGCTGGGTGGCCAGCGCTGCGCGAGAGGCGTAGAGCGCCGCCAGCACGCCGGTCGCCGCTTCCAGCGCATCGCGGCTGGACTTCGGCATCGCCGCGTGGCCCTGCTGGCCCTGCACCGTCACTTCCAGATGCAGGCAGCCGTTGTGCGCCGTGGTCACGGCATACGAGAAGCCGGCGGACAGGGCGTAGTCCGGCCGGCTGAGGCCATGCCGCAGCAGCCAGGCCGGGCCGATCTCGCCGCCCACTTCCTCGTCGTAGGTGAAATGCAGTTCGACGCGGCCGCGCAAGGCCAGCGCGCCCGCCGCCACCAGCCGCTGCAGCGCCCGCAGTGCGAAGGTATAGGTCGCGAAATCGGACTTGCTGACGGCGACCCCGCGGCCGTACATCACCGGCCCATGCTGCGGATCGTCGCGGACCACTGCGCCGTACGGATCGACCGACCAGCCAAGCCCCGGCGGCACCACGTCGCCATGCGCGTTCAGCGCGATGCAGGGCCCGCCATCGCCGAAGGCATGGCGCACGATCAGGTTTGAGGCCGAAATCATCTGCACTGCCGCCAGGTCGTCAGCCGGCACCGGATGCACTTCGACGGGATGCCCGAGCGCGGTCAGCAGTTCGGCCGCTCGGGCCCCGTGGGCGGCGCAATCGCCGGGCGGATTGTCGGTCGGCACCTTGACCAGTTCGGCGAGGAAGGCGGTGGCGGCGGCGAATTCGGATTCGACTTCGCGCAGGATGGCGCGCTGCAGGTCGTTCATGTCGGTTCGAGATGGGTGAGGAAATCGGCGAAGACTTGGGCGGCGATGTCGGCATCGCCCGCGCTCAAGGTTTCGTCCGGATGGTGACTGATGCCGCCGTTGCCGCAGCGCACGAACAGCATCGCGCTCGGCGTTAGGTTCGCCATCATCATGCAATCGTGCCCGGCGCCGCTCGGCAGGCGGCGGCTGGCCGTGATGCCGGTGACCCGCCGGATCGAAGAGTCCAGCGCGTCCTGCAGCGCCGGCGCGCAGGGGGTGGCATCGGCCCGCACGATCGGCACGACCGTCGCGGTGACGCCGCGGCGCGACGCGATCGTGTCGATCGCCCGCAGCACGTCGGCCGCCGCGGCATCGCGAACGGCGTCATCCGGTGCCCGCAGGTCGATCGACAGCTCGCAGCGCCCGGGAATCACGTTGACCGCGCCGCCGGGCACTTCGAGCAGGCCGACCGTGCCGACCAGCCCCGGCACCGCGCCGCAGCGCTGCTCGACCATCAGCACGATCTCGGCAGCGGCGGCGGCGGCATCGCGGCGCAGATGCATCGGCACCGTGCCGGCATGGCCGGCCAGCCCGGTGATCGATGCCCGATAGCGCAGGCTGCCGTTGATCGCGGTGACGACACCGACCGCGTGGCCTTCGTCGAGCAGCACAGGACCCTGCTCGATGTGGACCTCGACGAAGCCGAGCAGCGAGGCCGGATCGCGTGCGATGCCGGCGATCGCCGCCGGATCATGGCCCGCCGCGTTCAGCGCGTCGCGCATCGTCATACCGGCCCCGTCGATGCGGGCGAGCACGGCGGGATCGAAGCGCCCGGCGATGGCGCCGGAACCGAGGAAGGTCGACTTGAAGCGCACGCCTTCCTCTTCGCAGAAGCCGACGATCTCCAGATCGAACGGCAACGGCACACCGGCCTGCCGCAGCCGCCGCGCCACGACGATCGGCAGCACGATGCCGAGCCGGCCATCGAAATGACCGCCATTGATCACCGTGTCGTAGTGCGAGCCGGTGATCAGCGTTCGGGCATCCGGCTCCGCGCGGCGCCAGCGCCCGACGACGTTGCCGATGGCATCGATCTGCGCGTCCAGCCCGGCTTCGAGCATCCAGTCGCGCAGCAGCGCGGCGGTCGCTTGATGCACCGGCGTCAGGTAGGTGCAGGTCAGGCCATCGGCCTGCTCGCTGAGCGTGGCCAGCCGCGCGCACATCGCGAGGATTTCATCGCCGAACGGCTCGGAGACGCGATCGGCGAGCCGGAAGCCGGCGATGCGGCCGATCTCGTGCAGCGCGCGCGCCTGTTCGGTGGCGCGGTCGTTCGCGAGGCGTGCGGCGAGGCTCGCGATGATCGAGGCTCGCGTGTGGCCCTTCACCGCAAGAATGAACGGGAAGCCGAACCGCGCCCGGTACTCGGCGTTCAGGCGATGCAGGCTCGCGTATTCATCGGGCGAGCATTGCGACAGGCCAGCCCCGGCCTGCTCGCGGGTGGATGCCGCCGTCAGCGCACCGGCGATCGCCGCCTTGCCGGCCAGCTCCGGGTGGGCACGGATCAAGTCGAGTTGCCGTGCTTCCGGAGCGGCCAGCATCGCCGCGTTCAGGGCATCGAGCAGCGCCAGTTTCGATGCGAACGGTGCGGCGGCGAACGCGGCGTCGGCCACCCATGGCGAGTGCTCGTACAGGCCGTCGAGTGCGGCAACGAAGCCGGCGCGGTCCAGTCGGTTCAGCTCGGCCAGCGTGATCATGCGAGCGTCGGCGCCGGAAACCGCGCGCGCCAGTGATCGGCGATGTCGATGCGGCGCGTGATCCAGACGTGATCGTGTGCCTGCACGTGGTCGAGGAAGCGCTCCAGTGCCGCGATGCGCGCCGGGCGCCCGACGATGCGGCTGTGCAGGCCGATCGACAGCATCTTCGGCGCGTTCAGGCCGGCCGGATCGCCTTCGGCATACAGCGTGTCGAAGGCGTCGCGCAGGTAGTCGAAGAACTGCGTGCCCGAGTTGAAGCCCTGCGTTGCGGCGAAGCGCATGTCGTTGCTGTCGAGCGTGTACGGCACGACCAGATGCGGCTTGACGCCATCGGCGGTGGACACGCGCGTCCAGTACGGCAGGTCGTCGGCGTAGGAATCGGCGTCGTAGGCGAAGCCGCCGTGTTCGACCACCAGACGCCGCGTGTTCGGGCTGTCGCGCCCGGTGTACCAGCCGAGCGGCGCGGCGCCGGTCAGCTCCCGGATGATCGCGACCGCTTCGGCGAGATGCGCGCGCTCGGTGGCTTCGTCGACCTGCTGATAGCTGATCCAGCGCAGCCCGTGGCAGGCGATCTCGTGGCCCAGTTCCTTGAACGCCGCGACCGCTTCCGGATGACGTTCGAGCGCCATCGCCACCGCGAACACGGTCAGCGGCAGGCGGCGCTTCTCGAACGCCCGCAGCACGCGCCAGAGGCCGGCGCGCGCGCCGTATTCGTAGATCGATTCCATGCTCATGTGGCGCATCGGAAACGCCTGTGCGCCGATGATTTCCGACAGGAACGTTTCGGACGCCGCATCGCCATGCAGCACGCAGTTCTCGCCGCCTTCCTCGTGATTCAGCACGAACTGCAGCGCGATCCTCGCGCCGTTCGGCCACTGCGGATGCGGCGGCGTGCGGCCGTAGCCGATCAGGTCACGCGGGTAGGGGAAGTCGGTCATCGCGGGCTGCATGGTTTCATCGCTCGGCCGAGAATAAACGTCTGCCGGATCGCGCGGTCATCGCCCAGGGTCAGCAGTGCCATCAGCGTTTCCGGCAGGGTGCTGGCCAGACGGCAGCGGCGTTCGAGCAATGGCGTGGCGGCGAGATCGAGCACGATGAAATCCGCTTCGTGCCCCGGCTGGAACGAACCGATGCGGTGATCGAGCCCGAGAATCTTCGCGCCGCCCAGCGTCGCCAGATAGAACGCTCGCAGCGCGCTCAGCCGCTGCCCCTGCAGTTGCGCGACCTTGTAGGCCTCGTCCATCGTCCGCAGCAGGCTGAAGCTGGTGCCGCCGCCGACATCGCTGGCCAGCCCGTAACGCATGCCGCAGGCATCGGTCGCGGCGAGATCGAACAGGCCGCTGCCGAGGAAGAAGTTCGAGGTCGGCGAGAATGCGGCGGCGGCACCACTCGCGGCCATCCGTCGGCGGTCCGCGTCGTCCAGATAGATGCAGTGGGCGTAGATCGCGCGATCTCTAAGCAGGCCGACGCGGTCGTAGACATCGAGATAGCTGCGCGCGTCGGGGAACAGTTCGCGCGCCCACGTGATCTCGTCGCGGTTCTCGGCAACGTGGCTGTGGATGAAGACATCCGGAAACTCGCGGGCCAGACGGCCTGCGCTGGCAAGCTGTTCCGGTGTCGAAGTCGGTGCGAAGCGCGGCGTGATCGCGTAATGCAGGCGATCGCTGCCGTGCCAGCGCTCGATCAGTGCTCGGCTGTCTCGCTCGCCGGATTCGCAGGTGTCGCGCAGGAAGTCCGGGCAGTGACGATCCATCAGCACCTTGCCGGCGATCATCCGCAGTCGGCGCGCGCGTGCGGCCTCGAAGAAGACATCGACCGAGGCCTTGTGCACCGTCCCGAAAACGAGTGCCGTGGTTGTGCCATTGCGCAGCAGTTCGTCGAGAAAGAACTCGGCGACTTCCGCGGCGTGCGCGGCATCGGCAAAACGGCGCTCGGCCGGGAATACGTAGTCGTTAAGCCAGTCGAGCAACTGCCGGCCGCTCGAGGCGATGACATCGGTCTGCGGGTAGTGCAGATGCGTGTCGACGAAGCCCGGCAGCAGCAGCGCATCCGGATGCGCGGTGACGGTCACGTCCGGACCGAGTGTCGGCAGCAGATCGCCGGCAGGGCCGCAGGCGGCGACGCAGCCGTCTTCGATCAGCAGCAGACCGTCGAGCCAGTATTCGTATGCGCGGGCGTCGGTCCCATCGCCCGGATCGCGGAGGAAATGCAGGATCGCACCGCGATGCGCGGAAACCGTAGGTTTGCTCATGGCGTGCTGGCCCAGCGCAGCAGTTCGGCGCGTTCGTCCGGGGTCATCGCGGTCAGGTTGCCCGGGGGCATGGCGCCGCTCTGCAGTTGCGCGGCGATCAGGCTGCGCTTTGCGTGCGCGCGTTCGGGGGTATCGAACATCGCGCCGTTCGGCGCGGCGGCAAGACCGGCGAAGCGGGGCTGCGCGGCATGGCAGGTGGTGCAGCGGGCCGCCAAGATGGCTTGCGCTCGTTCAGCCGTCACTGGCGCGGCCGCAGTCGATGCCGCGGTCATTGGCTGCAACATGGCGGCTGTCGCGACGATCGCGGCAAGCCCGATGATCAATGCCACGGGTGAGGTCTTGCCGTCACGCTCGCGCGCCCGGTGGCGCAGCACGAACCAGTGCCGGATCGCCGCGCCGCCGACACACAGCAGGATCAGCGCGATCCAGTTCGACGGTCCGCCGTAGGTGGTCGCGTAATGGTTGCTGATCATCGTGAACAGCACCGGCAGCGTGAAATAGGTGTTGTGCACCGAGCGCTGCTTGCCGTGCTTGCCGTGGATCGGGTCCGGCAATTGGCCGGCGCGGATCGCGGCCACCATCTTGCGCTGCCCCGGAATGATCACGAAGAAGACGTTCGCCACCATCATCGTGCCGAGCATCGCGCCGAAGTGCAGGAAGGCACCCCGGCCGCTGAAGGTCTGGCACAGCGCCCACGCGGCAAGCCCGAGCAAGCCGGCGATGCTGAGGCCGAGTGCGCGCTCGCTGCGCGCCAGCGGCGAGCGGCACAGCGCGTGATAGATCAGCCAGCCGCCGACAAGAAAGCCGAGCCCGACGGCGACGCCGCCGAAGCCACCCGGCGCCAGCCGGGTCGGATCGAGCAGGCTGACTTCTGGCGATCGGTAGTAGACGAGGCACAGCAGCAGGAAGCCGGTCAGCCAGGTGCTGTAGGCCTCCCAGTAGAACCAGTGCAGCGTGTCGGGGACGCGCCGGGGTCCGGCCGGTCCGTACTTCTGCGGGTTGTAGAAGCCGCCGCCATGCACCGCCCACAGCTCGCCGCCGACGCCCTTGGCCTTCAGCGCGTCGTCGCTCGGTGCGTCGAGATGATTGTCGAGCCAGACGAAGTAAAAGCTGGCGCCGATCCACGCGATGCCGACGACGACATGCGTCCAGCGCGCCAGCAAGCTGAAGAAATCGATCCAGTACGCGGCCATGATTCAGGGCAGGGATGAGGTCTCGACGCGAGACTGGCCGCAGCTTGCGCAGCCATGCGCCACATCGATCCGGCAATCGTCGAGCGCGCGGTCGTGGACGATGCCGGCAGGCTTCACGTCGAGACCTTGCAGCAACTGCGCGGCGACACCAACCGCGATCGCCGCCGGCAGCTTGCTGGCGATGCCGGCGATGCCCACCGGGCAGACCAGCGGCGCCAGCCGTTCGCGGCTCAAGCCGTCCTTCAGCAGACGCGAGCGGAAGCGCGCCGCCTTGCTCGCCGACCCGATGACGCCGACGAACGCTGCATCGCCCCGCGCGAGGATCGCCCGACACAGCGCGTAGTCGATCCGGTGGTCATGGGTCATCACGAGATAGCGGCAGCCGGGCGGGGCGCTGGCCACGCACGCTGCCGGCTGCGCCGCCACGATGGTGCCGACGGATTCCGCCAGCGCAGCCGGAAACAGGTCGGGCCGCGAATCGATCCAGGTGATCCGGAACGGCAGCGCGGCCATGATCGGCACCAGCGCCTGACCGACATGGCCGGCTCCGAACAGCCACAGCGGCGCGAGTGCCGGACTCAGGCGTTCGATGAAGGTGCAGTCAGCGTCACCGTCGTGCGCGATCAACTGCGGACGCGTGGCAGATGGATCGAAGTGCCAGCGCCGCGCGATGCGTCCAGCGTCCAGTCGCGATTCCAGCACCGCGGCTTCGGCTGCGCGCAGTTGCCGCACGGCGTCGTCGAGGAACGTGCGATCCGCCTGCGTGTAGCGCTCGCTCCACAGCTCCACCACGCCGCCGCAGCACTGGCCGAGCTCGCGGCCCAGCAGGTGCCGGGTCAGCCTGCCGTCGGTCCGGGGGCTGTCGAGCAGGACACGAGCGTCGGCCATTGCCTGCCATTCGAGACTGCCGCCGCCGATCGTGCCGACGATCCGATCGTGCGTGACCAGCATCGAAGCGCCGGCCTCTCGCGGTGCCGAGCCGCGAACCCGGGCGATGACGACGCGGACCACGGCCTCGTGCTCGCGCAGCAGGTCGAGCGCCGCGCGCGGCCAGTTCATCAGTGTCGATGGCGCCGTCGATGTCACCGGCGTCGCGCGTGCCGACACGGATTGCAGCACGGCGCTCATGTCGAGCCCTCGCCGCGGACCGCCATCACGGCCTTCAGCACGGCTTCCGGCGTCGCCGGCGATGGCAGGTTCGGCAGCACGCTGCCATCGCCGCAGGCGGCGACGGCATCCCGAATCGCGTGCAGCACCGAGATCGCCAGCATCAATGGCGGCTCGCCGACCGCCTTCGAGCGATGAATCGTGTCCTCGCGGTTCGGCTCCTGCGCCAGCAGCGCCACGCGCGTGTCCTGCGCCCAGTCGCGCGCGGTCGGAATCTTGTAGGTCGATGGCGCGTGGGTCTTCAGCTCGCCGTTCGCGTTCCACCACAGTTCCTCGGTGGTCAGCCAGCCGACGCCCTGCAGGAAGCCGCCCTCGATCTGGCCGCGATCCAGCGCCGGATTCAGCGAGCGACCGACGTCGTGCAGGATGTCGGCGCGCAGCAGTCGTGTTTCGCCGGTCAAGGTGTCGATCGCGACTTCAGCAACCGCTGCGCCATACGCGAAGTAGAAGAACGGCCGGCCACTGAACGTGGTGCGATCCCAGTGGATCTTCGGCGTGCGGTAGAAACCGGTCGCCGACAGCTGCACGCGGGCGAGATAGGCCTGCTTCGCGAGATCGGCGAAGCGGATGCGCTCCGCGCCGATCTGCACCCAGCCTTGATCGAAGCGGATGTCGCTGCGGGTCACGCGATACGTGGTGCAGGCGAAGTTCAGCAGGCGTTCGCGGATGGTGCGGGCCGCCGCCTGCGCGGCCTTGCCGTTCAGATCGGAGCCACTCGAAGCAGCCGTCGCGGAGGTATTCGGCACGGTGCCGGTATCGGTCGCCGTCACCCGGATGGCCGACACCGGCAGGCCCAGTTCCTCGGCGACGATCTGCACGATCTTCGTGTGCAGGCCCTGGCCCATCTCCGTGCCGCCGTGATTGATCCGCACGCTGCCGTCCTTGTAGACATGCAGCAGCGCGCCCGCCTGGTTGTAGAACGTGGCGTTGAACGAGATGCCGAACTTCACCGGTGTCAGCGCCAGCCCGCGCTTGACCACCGGATTCGCCGCGTTCCACTCGGCGATTGCGCGGCGACGGCGGCGATAGTCGCTGCTCGCTTCGAGCTGATCGGTGATCGTGTGCAGCACGTTGTCTTCGACCGTCATGCCGTACGGCGTGACGTTGCGCGTGTGCAGGCCGTAGTAGTTCGCGCGGCGCACGGCGAGGGCATCGCGGCCGAGCGTGCGGGCGATGTCCTCGATGATCTGCTCGATCACCATCATGCCCTGCGGTCCGCCGAAGCCGCGAAATGCAGTGTTCGACACCGTATGCGTCTTGCAGCGATGCGACACGATTTCGACGTGTTCGAGGTAGTAGGCGTTGTCGATGTGGCAGACCGCGCGGTCGTTGACCGGGCCGCTGAGGTCGGCCGAATAGCCGCAGCGCGAGGCCAGCATCACGGTCAGCGCGGTGATTCGGCCCTCGGCATCGAAGCCGACATCGTAGTCGGCGAGAAAGTCGTGGCGCTTGCCAGTCATCAGCATGTCGGCGGCACGATCGAGCCGCAGCTTGACCGGTCGCCCGGTCTTGTTCGCGAGCACGGCCGCCGCCGCCGCGATCAAGGCGGCCTGGCTTTCCTTGCCGCCGAAGCCGCCGCCCATGCGCCGGCATTGCACGGTGACATCCTGCAGCGCGCGGCCGAGCGCATGCGCGACCACGTGCTGCACTTCGGTCGGATGCTGGGTCGAGCTGTGCACCAGCATCACGCCATCTTCCTGCGGGATCGCGATCGCGATGTGCCCTTCGAGATACAGATGGTCCTGACCGCCGATGACCACGGTGCCGCTCAGGCGATGCGCGGCCGACCCCAGCTGTTGATGTGGGCTGCCGCGCACCAGCGTCTGCGTCGGCATGACGTGACTATCTGCAGCCAGCGCGCTGCGAATGTCGAGGATCGCCGGCAGGCGTTCGAACTCGAACTGCGCGCGTTGCGCCGCCTTCCGCGCGGCGAGGTGCGAGCTGGCCGCGACCGCGAACATCGGCTGGCCCGCGTACTGCACGAGGCCATCGGCGAAGATTGGATCGTCCGGAATGATGCCGCCGTAGTTGTTGTCGCCCGGAATGTCGGCTGCCGTGGCGACGGCAACGACTCCGGGAGCCGACAGCACCTGCGTCAGGTCTGCCGACCGCACATGGCCATGCGCGATCGGGCTCAGGCCGAACACCGCATGCAGCGCGTTGGCGGGCAGCGGCAGGTCGTCGCAGTAGACAGCGCGGCCGCTGACATGCAGGTGCGCGCTTTCGTGGCGCAGATCGTCGCCGACACGCGCCGTGACAACCGGTTTCGACAGGCTCATCGCGGCTGCAACGCGCTGACGCGCAGCGACGCCGCGCTGGCGGAATCGTGTTCCCGCGCAAAGCGTCGCAGCAGATTGCCGGCGGCGATCAGCCGGTAATCGCGCGTTGCGCGCAGATCGCTCAGTGGCTGGAAATCCTGTCGCAGCGCCTCGGCCGCGTCATCGAAGACGGCGTGTGACCACGGCTGGCCGATCAGGGCCGCCTCGGCCTGCGGCGCGCGTGCCGGGATTGCCGCCATGCCGCCGAACGCGAGGCGGGCATCGACGATCACGCCGTCGATGACGGTCACCGCGAAGCCGGCGCAGACCGCCGAGATGTCCTGATCGACCCGCTTCGACAGCTTGTACGACGCCAGTCGCAGACCCGGTCGCGCGTGCGGAACGGTGACCGACACGATGAACTCGCCGGCGGCCAGATCCTTGCGCTGATAGCCGAGATAGAACGCATCGAGCGGCACCGAGCGGCTGCTCGGCCCGCAGCGCAGGTTCATGCGCGCGCCGAGCGCGATCAGCGCCGGCATCGAATCACCGATCGGCGAACCGTTGCCGAGATTGCCGCACAAGGTTGCGCTGTTGTTGACCAGGGGCGACGCGAAGCGACGGGCCAGATCGTCCAGCGCCGGGTGCGCCGCGACGAGCACGGGCCAGGCGTCGCTGAAGGTCACGGCAGCACCGACGGTGATGCCGGCGTCGTCCTGCCGGATCGCCTGCAGTTCGGCGACGTTGCCGAGATAGATCAGCGACGGCAATTCGCGCAGTTGCTGGGTGATCCACAAGCCGATGTCGGTGCCGCCGGCCAGCAGCGTGGCGTCGGGCTGTGCGGCACGGGCTTCGGCGAGTTCATCGAGCGTGCGCGGGGCCGTGAAGCCGGGCACGGCGAGCGCGGTGCTGCGCTGGATCGACTGCAGCGCCGCCACGCGCGCTGCGGACTGCGCATCGCGTCGCGACCAGCGCGTGGTTTCGGTCGATGGCGGCACCGCCAGCGCGGCATCGATGATCGGCCGATAGCCCGTGCAGCGGCAGAGATTGCCGGACAGCGCGTCGACGACCTGGTCGCGCGTCGGGGCCGGATTCTCAAGGTTCAGCGCAAACAGGCTCATGACGAATCCCGGCGTGCAGAAGCCGCACTGTGAGGCATGGCAGTCGACCATCGCCTGCTGCACCGGGTGCAGCGGCTGATCCGCTGCGGCCAGGCTTTCGACCGTGACCAGCTCCAGCCCGTCGATCGTCGGCAATAGCCGGATGCAGCTGTTGATCGCGCGGTGGCGGATGCCGCCATCGCGCAGCTCGCCGATGACGACCGTGCAGGCGCCGCAGTCGCCTTCGTTGCAGCCTTCCTTGGTGCCGCAGCGGCCGCGGTGTTCGCGCAGCCATTCGAGCACGGTCGTGGTCGGCGGCAGGTCGGCGACGCGCACGACTTCGCCGTCGAGCAGGAACTGGAGCGTGCGGGAATCGGCAGCGGCAGACATGGCCGCTCAGCTGCCTCGGTACGTGGAATAGCTCCACGGCGAAATCAGCAACGGCACGTGATAGTTCGCGGCAGGATCGGCGATGCCGAAGCGGATCGGGACCTGGTCGAGAAACGGCGGTTCGGGCAGGGACTGGCCCTGGGCGCGGAAGTACGCGCCGGCCTCGAACACGAGTTCATAGATGCCGGCGATCAGCGTCTGGTCCGCCAGCAGCGGCTGATCGACCCGGCCATCGGCATTGGTCATGAATTCAAGCAGTTGCGTGCGGGAATCGGCGATGCGGAAGAGCGCGGCGCGCAAACCTGCGGCTGGTCTTCCGGCGGCGGTGTCGAGTACGTGAGTGGTCAGCTTGGCCATGTCCGAGTGTGCCGCGTTTTGCGTTCGAGAGGCATCGATTTGCGTCGTGCAGAGTGCGCAAACAGCGTGCCGCAAAACGAAAACGGCGAGCGACCCACCGTGCAGTGGATCGCCCGCCGTTCAGAGCGGACTACTTCGGGGAACGCTGGCCCTTAGTAGGTCGCGCGCAGGCTGGCGCCCGAGTACGCGGCGTAGCCATTCAGCAGGATGTAGTACGTGCCGGCCACCGGCGCGTTGAACGTGCAGGTCTCGGCATTGCCGGTCCGGAACGGACGGCAGTCGTAGGTGGCGGTGGTCGGACGCGCGCCGCGACGCACGTACAGATCCAGATCGCCGGTGCCGCCGCTGGTCACGACGCTCAGGGTGGTGCGGCCGGCCGGCACGGTGATCGTGTAGAACCGCTGGCTGCCAGTTGCGCCGCTGATGCCGGTGACCGTGACGCCGTTGGTCAGCGCAACGTCACCCGTGCCACCGCCGCCCGAACCCGGCGTCGGCACTGCGACATTGACGGCCTGCCAGGCATTGGCAACCGAGGTCTGGATCGCCGTCGAGTAGCCGAACTGCTGCGCCGCCAGCACCGTCGCGTTGCCGGCCTGCAGGAACGTCGAGCTCGGCGTCAGGATGTTGACCTGGGCCTGGTAGAAGATGCGGATCGCGGTGGCGAGACCGACGCCGGTGACATTCACCGTCGTGCGACCACGCGGATGCGTGCCGCCCTGCGACAGCAAGTAGAACGCCAGGTTGGCGATGCCCGAGCTGAGATGGACATCGACGTTGCCGGACGTGCTGGTGTAGTAGTCCAGCGAGGCGCCATCACGGGCCGGATCGTTCATGAAGCGCAAGCCTGGCGGCAGGATGTCTTCGCCGACAGCCCAGGTTCCCGACGAAATCGGCAGCGAGCCGTTGCTGCCGCCGTCGACATAGGACTCGACGAACGCGCCGAAGATGTCGGAGTAGGCTTCGTTCAGGCCGCCGGACTGGCCGCTGTAGATCAGGCCGGACTCGTTCTCGGTGACCGCGTGCGTCAGCTCGTGGCCGGTGACATCGACGCTACGCGCCAGCGGCAGGCAGCCCTGAGCCGAGTTGCCGTCGCCGAACACCATCTGCGTGCCGTTCCAGAAGGCATTGCAGTAGTTGTTGCTGTAGTGGACCGAGCTGGTCAGCGTGGCGCCCGCATTGTTGTACGAATCACGGTTCCAGAACGCGCGATAGGCGTTGTAGGTGGCGCCGGTGTTGTCGTACGCGGCGTTGACGTCGGTATCGGTCGTCGCGGCCTGGCCTTCGCTGCGGCGCAGGGTGCCGGGCAGGGTGGTGCCGTTGTTCGACGAATGGACGCGACGGTTCAGCACGTGGTGGATCTGCGGGTGCACGCCGACGACGTTGCCGGTGGCGGCGTCGATGAACACCTTGTCACGGACCGGGTCCTGACCGCGGGTGCCGGTGAACTCGGACTCGTAGGCCTTGAACAGCTGGCCTTCCGGCGACACGAAATAGACCAGACGCGCCGGGCCGCTCTTCAGGCCGACCAGGTTCGGTTCGGCGCCGGCAAACGACAGCGCAGCCGCTTCGCCGATGTCCTTGCCGCCAGCGAGGCTGGAGACGCCGCCGCGGGCGTTGCCGTTGATGGCGTTGATCGTGCCCTTGCTGTCGAGGTGGACGATCAGATCGCCGCCGACGACATCGACGCCGCGGTAGGTCTGGCGATACTTGACGTGCTTGTTGCCCGCCTCGTCGACATTGACCTTGAGCAGCTTGAGATCCGACGGCGCCAGACGGAACGCGGCGAGCGCCGGAACGAGCTGGGCGCGCAGCGCCGAATCGGTGGCGGCAGCGTCCTTGCCGGCAATCGCGTCGACACGGCCGAGATCGCCGCGCAGGAACGTCGGCAGGCCATCGCTGGCCACGTCGAGCACTTCAGCGCCGCGCAGCGCCGACAGCGCGGCCGCGATGTCAACCGGCGTCTTTCCCTTCAATGCATCGGTAGCAACGACCGATTTCGGCGCGGCGGCGGTGGCGGTCAGCGCAACCGACGCTGCCAGACCGGTCGCCAGCGACCCCAGAACAGCTTTTCCAATGAGCTTTTTCAACGGATTTCCCCCTGATTGATTTCATCAACGACGGGTCGGCGCAGATTGCGCCGGGAGCCCGCACCTCGGTGATTCCGCGACCGGCATGCCCGCACGACACGGCACGGCCCGGAATCATTCGTCACGAAAAGCAAAGGAAGACTCGACCTACGCAAAGCGGGAGCGTTGCGGCGCTCCTGTCGTTACGGAAGCTTCATCTTTGTGAGTGTCATGTCACTGCAACAAGCGGTCCAAACTAGTCCGAAAGCAAGCAGGACTGAATTCAGTCTTGATCGATGACAATCCGGACGCCCAAACTGAACAAGTGGGACCCACTTTTCATGACCTGAATCAAGTTCTTGAGCACTTTCAGCGGGAAAGGGTCAGGGCCTGCAGCGTGTCGGAATCGTCCCTGCGCGAATCAAAACGGGGCGCCCCCGCACAGTCGTGATGCACGACCGAAATTTGGCGCGAATCCGGCATTTTCTGATCATAGTTTCGACAAGTTCCGGACATTCGCCTGTCCGGACCGGACGGGCCGCCGCGCTCGATCCGGAAGCATTCGCGGCTGGCCCGACAGGCCACCGAGCCTGCGGAATGCCGGGCAAGCGGTCGGCGGGCGGGGTCGGCGTTCGCTGTTGCCGGGCGCCGGCTAGGGCCCGTCGAGATGGCCCAGGATCGCGGTCTTCAGCGGCCCGAACCGCGTCCACGGAATGAAGTGATTGGTTACCGGCAGTTCGATCACGTTCACGGCTGGCGCCGACGACAGCACCTGCCGGGCAAACCGACCGGTGGCCAGCGGCACTTCGGCATCGTCGGTTCCGAGCAGCAGGCTGACGCGCTGACCGACCTTCGGCCACAGCGGCTGCATCTCGCGCAGTTCCTCCGCAAGCCGCAGGTACTCGCGGTTGAAGACGACGATCTCGCGCGGCAGCAGCCAAGTCACCGGTGCCAGATCGGCGAGGTACTGGAACCACGATTCCTGCTGCAGGTTCGGGTCCAGCGGCGCGGCGGTCATGACCAGATCGGTGATCCGGTCGGGATACGCCATCGCCATCCGCGCGATCAGCGCGCCGGCCAGGGCGTGGCCGACCAGCACCACGCGCTGGCCGGGCTGCGCGCGGTCCAGCAGCGGCGCCAGCATGCGGGCTTGCGCGGCAAAGCCAAGCACGGCGTCGCCGCTGCCCGAGTCGCCGAAGCCCGGTCGGTCCATCGCGATCAGGTCGGCCTTCGCCTGCAGGTCCGGGTCGTTCAGGTAGGGCACCCAGGTGCGCCACAAGCCGGGCGAGCCGTGAACGAAGATCACGAGCGGCCGGGCCGTCTCCGGCTGGGCAAGCTCGACATAGCGGATGCTGCGGCCATCGACCGTGTATTGCCGCAGGGCATCCGGGCGGGCTGCGAGCAGCCGCGCGGCGCCGTCGATCGACGGCTGCTCCGCATCGCGGATTTCCTTCGGCATGAAGGTCATGACGTCGGCCCGGGCGGGCAGCGTCAAGAACGCCAGCGCGGCAAGCGCGGACAGGCAGCGAAGCAGGGCAGTCATCGGGTCACGGCTCCGGCCGATCGGGACAGGATCGTTCGATCATGCCCTGCGGCACCGTGGGCGGCGAGGGCTCAGTCGTCGCGCATTTCGAGACTGCGGTTGATGCCGAGCGCCATCAAGGTGCCGACCGCGCCCGACAGCAGATAGACGCCGACATAACCGACGCCGAAGCGGCTGGCGATGAACAGCGCGGCCAGCGGCGCGAACGCGGCGCCGACCAGCCAGGCGAGGTCGGACGTGATGATGGCGCCGCTGTAACGGTAGCGGCTCGGGAACGTCGAATTGATCGCGCCGGCGGCCTGCGCGTGGGTGAAGCCGAGCAGCACGAAGCCGCCGAGCACGAACAGCAGTGCGCCGATCAGGCTGCCGTTGACGAACACCGGCAGCAGCCCGACGAGGCTGAACAACGCGATCATGCCCGCCCCGAGCGCCAGGGTGGCGCGGCGGCCGATGCGGTCGGCGATCTGCCCCGACAGCAGCATGCCGACGATGCACAGCAGCGCGCCGAACATCTGCACGCTCAGACATTCGACGACACTGACTTTTTCGGTGGTCAGCAGCGTGACCCACGACAGCGGGAACACGGTGACCACGTGGAACAGCGCGAAGCTGGCGAGCGGCGCGAACGCGCCGAGCACGATGCTGGCGCGCTGGGTGCGCAGCAGTTCACCGGTCGGCGACGGTTCGAGCGCACGGGTCTGCAGCAGCGCGGTGAACTCCGGCGTCACGACGAGGCGCAGGCGGGCGAACAGCGCAACGACATTGATCGCGAACGCCACCGCGAACGGATAGCGCCAGCCCCAGTCGAGAAAATCGGCCGGCGTCAGCGACGACACCAGAAACGCGAACAGGCCGGCGGCGATGAAGAAGCCGATCGGCCCGCCGAGCTGCGGCAGCATCGCGTACCAGCCGCGGCGATTCTCGGGCGCGTTCAATGCCAGCAGCGATGGCAGGCCATCCCAGCTGCCGGCGATGCCAAAGCCCTGCGCCATCCGCATCAGCGCCAGCAGCACGATCGACCACTCGCCCAGTGTCTTGTAGCTGGGCAGGAACGCGATGCCGGCGGTCGCCGTGCCGAGCACGAACAGCGCAATCGTTAGCTTCGCGCCGCGGCCGTAACGCTCGTGAATCACGCGGAACAGCGACGAGCCGAATGGGCGCGCGATGAACGCGAGCGAAAAGATCGCGAACGAATAGAACGTCGCGGTCTTGGCATCGACAAACGGGAAGAACACCGCCGGGAACACCAGCACCGAGGCGATGCCGAAGACGAAAAAGTCGAACATCTCCGACAGTCGGCCGATGACGACACCGATGGCGATCTCGCCGGGCGACACGGCATCGTGGGCCGACGCCGTCGGCGACGGCAGATCGGAGCTGGAAGAGGCGGTCGTCAGGGCCATCGGACGCAATCCGGGTGCGGGCCGGGGATTTCCGGCGACGAAACTGTCGCACGAGCGGCGGCGCGCGCCCATTGGACAATTGGTCCAATCGCGCGCTCGGGGACGGCAGCCCAGACTTCGCCTCGCACCTTGAACCTGCGACGTCCATGTCTGCCCGAACGATGCGCCTTGCTTCCACCGCCAGCCTGATCCTGATGGCCAGCCTGCTGTCCGGCTGCAATCTGGTCACGCTCAATGCTTCCGGCGACGTCGCCCGCCAGCAGGGCGATCTGATCGTCGTGTCCACCGTGCTGATGCTGCTGATCGTGGTGCCGGTGATGATCCTGACCGGCTGGTTCGCCTGGCATTATCGCGCGTCGAACAAGCGCGCCACCTACGCGCCCGACTGGCATCACTCCACGCAATTGGAGCTGGTGATCTGGTCGGCGCCGCTGCTGATCATCATCGCGCTCGGCGCGGTGACCTGGATCAGCACCCACACGCTCGACCCGTTCCGCAAGCTCGATCGGCTCGACGCCGCGCGTAGCGTGCCGGCGGACGTCAAGCCGCTCAAGGTGCAGGTCGTCGCGCTCGACTGGAAGTGGCTGTTCATCTACCCGGACTACGGCATCGCCACGGTCAACGAGATGGCCGCGCCGGTCGATGTGCCGATCGAGTTCCAGCTGACCGCGTCGACCGTGATGAACACGTTCTATGTGCCGACCTTGGCCGGGATGATCTACACGATGCCGGCGATGGAAACCCGCCTGCATGCGGTGATCAACAAGGCCGGCGATTACGAGGGCCTGTCCGCGCACTACAGCGGTGCCGGCTTCTCCGACATGCGCTTCCGCTTCAAGGGAATGGACGGCGCGGCCTTCGACCAGTGGGTCGCGCAGGTTCGCGAAGCCCCGGCCGAGCTGAACCGCGACGAATATCTGAAGCTCGAACGCCCAAGCGCGAAGGAAGCCGCCCGTCATTACGGCAGGGTCGTCGAAGGCCTGTATGACGCGGCGCTGAACCTATGCGTCGACACGACCAAGATGTGCATGCGCGACATGATGGCGATCGACGCGCGTGGTGGCCTCGGGCTCGCCAACGTCTACAACGTCGCCCGCCTGAGCCACGACGCCGAACGCCGCCGCGGGCAGGACGTTGCTCGGCCGGACAGCTACGTGACGTCGTTGTGCACCGTGCCACCGGACGCCTACATGAGCCCGGTCGATCCGCCGTCCTACGGCCGCGTGCGCCTCGCACCCTGATTCCCAGCCGAAAACTCCCATGACGCCTGCCTCTGCCGAACCTCGTTCCGAGCTGGCGACCCTGCTGTTCGGTCGCCTGAGTCTGGATTCGATTCCTTATCAAGAGCCGATCATCGTGGTGACCTTCCTGGTCGCCGCACTGGCCGGCATCTCGGTGCTGACCTGGATCACTCGCGCCCGCGCCTGGGGCTGGTTGTGGCGCGACTGGTTCTGCTCGATCGATCACAAGAAGATCGGCGTGATGTACATGGTGCTCGGCTTCGTGATGCTGCTGCGGGGCTTTGCCGACGCGATCATGATGCGCGCCCAGCAGGCGATGGCCTTCGGCGATTCAGCTGGCTATCTGCCGCCGCATCACTACGACCAGATCTTCACGGCCCACGGCGTGATCATGATCTTCTTCGTCGCGATGCCGTTCGTGACGGGGCTGATGAACTACATCGTGCCGCTGCAGATCGGCGCACGCGATGTCGCCTTCCCGTTCCTGAACAACTTCAGCTTCTGGATGACCACGGCGGGTGCGGCGCTGGTGATGGCCTCGCTGTTCATCGGCGAGTTCGCGACCACCGGCTGGCTGGCGTTTCCGCCGCTGTCCGGCGCTGACTACAGCCCCGGTGTCGGGGTCGATTACTACATCTGGGCGCTGCAGATCGCCGGCGTCGGCACCTTGTTGTCCGGCGTCAACCTGATCGTGACGATCGTGAAGATGCGGGCGCCGGGCATGAGCCTGATGAAGATGCCGGTGTTCACTTGGACCGCGCTGTGCACCAACGTGCTGATCGTCGCCGCGTTCCCGGTGCTGACGGCGGTGCTGCTGCTGCTCGGGCTGGATCGCACGGTGGGCACCAACTTCTTCACCAACGACTTCGGCGGCAACCCGATGATGTACGTGAACATGATCTGGATCTGGGGCCACCCCGAGGTCTACATCCTGATCCTGCCGCTGTTCGGCGTGTTCTCCGAAGTGGTGTCGACCTTCGCCGGCAAGCGCCTGTTCGGCTACACCTCGATGGTCTACGCAACCGTCGTCATCACCATCCTGTCGTACCTCGTGTGGCTGCATCACTTCTTCACGATGGGCTCGGGTGCCAGTGTCAACAGCTTCTTCGGCATCACCACGATGATCATCTCGATCCCGACCGGGGCCAAGCTGTTCAACTGGCTGTTCACGATGTATCGCGGCCGCATCCGCTTCGAACTGCCGATGCTGTGGATGATGGGCTTCATGTTCACCTTCGTCGTCGGCGGCATGACCGGCGTGCTGCTCGCGGTGCCGCCGGCCGACTTCGTGCTGC
Organism: Nevskia sp.; assembly: GCF_021732705.1. Classification (GTDB taxonomy): domain Bacteria; phylum Pseudomonadota; class Gammaproteobacteria; order Nevskiales; family Nevskiaceae; genus Nevskia. The sequence continues at coordinate 41,582 of NZ_JAKFUM010000026.1, forward strand.
ACAACTCGCTGTTCCTGATCGCGCACTTCCACAACGTGATCATCGGCGGCGTGGTGTTCGGCGTGTTTGCCGCGATCAGCTACTGGTACCCGAAGGTGTTCGGCTACAAGCTCGACGTGTTCTGGGGCAAGGCCAGTTTCTGGTGCTGGCAGATCGGCTTCCTGTTCGCCTTCATGCCGCTGTACGTGCTCGGCCTGATGGGCGTGACCCGCCGGGTCAGCCACTTCGAGGACACGAGCCTGCAGCCGTTCTTCATCGTGGCCGCCTTCGGTGCGGTGCTGATCGGCTGCGGCATCCTCGCGTCGCTGATCCAGTTCTATGTCAGCTACCAGCGCCGCGAGCAGCTGCGCGACGTCAGCGGCGATCCCTGGGATGGCCGCACGCTGGAATGGGCCACCGCGTCACCGCCGCCGGACTACAACTTCGCGTTCACACCGCGGGTGCATGACATCGACGCCTGGTGGGACATGAAGCGCGGCGGCTACGTGCGTCCGACTTCGGGTTTCATCGCCATCCACATGCCGCGTGGCACCTCGGCCGGCATCATCCTCGCCGGCATCAGCGCCGTGCTCGGCTTCGCGCTGATCTGGCACATCTGGTGGCTGGCGGTGAGCGGTTTCGCGGGCCTCGTCGGCTTCGCGATCTTCCACACCTTCAACCTGAACCGCGATTTCCACATCCCGGCCGATGAAGTCACCCGAGTCGAGGACGCCCGCACTCGCGCCCTTGCCGCGACCGGAGCCTGAGACCATGAGCGCACACACGTCGACGATGGCGGTGGAAGGCGCGGACCGCTGGCTGGTCCGCGAGGAACTGCACGCCCAGCCGGGCACGATGCTCGGCTTCTGGCTGTACCTGATGAGCGACTGCCTGATCTTCGCCTGCCTGTTCGCGATGTATGGCGTCGTCGGTGGCAACTACGCGGCGGGGCCGAGCCCGAAGGATCTGTTCGAGCTGCCGCTGGTTGCGGTCAACACCGCGATGCTGCTTTTCAGCTCGATCACCTATGGCTTCGCGATGATCGAGATGCAGCGCCGCCGCGTGAACGCGACGATCGGCTGGCTGGCGGTCACCGGCCTGTTCGGCCTGGTCTTCCTCGGCATCGAGCTCTACGAGTTCCACCACCTGATCCACGAAGGCGCCGGCCCGCAGCGCAGCGCTTTCCTGTCAGCCTTCTTCACCTTGGTCGGCACCCACGGCCTGCATGTCAGCTTCGGCATCGTCTGGCTGGTGACCCTGATCGTGCAGCTGAAGCGCTGGGGCCTGACGGACAGCACGCGCCGTCGTCTGGCCTGCCTGTCGATGTTCTGGCACTTCCTCGATCTGATCTGGATCGGCGTCTTCACCTATGTGTACCTGATGGGAGTGCTGCGATGAGCGCCGCTGACCTGCAAAAGGCTTCGGCCACCGACGACTTCATTCATGGCCACGACGGGCCGCATGGCCACGACGATGCGCACGATGACGGCATTCCGCATGCGAGCTTCAAGGACTACCTGATCGGCTTCGCGCTGTCGGTGCTGCTGACCGCCGTGCCGTTCTGGCTGGTGATGAACGACGTGCTGCCGTCGAAGCTCGCGACGACGGCGATCATCGTGGTGTTCGCCGTCGCCCAGATGCTGGTGCACATCGTCTACTTCCTGCATCTCGACACCCGTTCGCAGGGTGGCTGGAACATGCTGGCGGCAATCTTCACCGTGGTGCTGGTGGTGATCACCATCGCTGGCTCGCTGTGGGTCATGTTCCACATGAACGAGAACATGACGCCGATGAGCCCGCAAGAGATGCGCATCTCGCCGGGATGAAATCCCGCCTGAATGCCCGCCGGTTCGCCCTGCTCGCAGTGCTGGCAGCCGCGGTCGTCGGGTTGGTGCTGCTCGGCAACTGGCAGTTGGCGCGGCGCGAATGGAAGCTGGCGTTGATCGAGCGCGTGACACGGCACTTGGCGGCGGCCCCGGTTGCCGCGCCTGGTCCCGCGCAATGGTCGGCGATCGGTCGGGAAGACGCCTATCGCCGGCTAAGCGTCGAAGGCGTGTTTCATCACGAACTGGAAACCTGCACGAAAGCGGTCACTGAGCGCGGCGCCGGTTGCTGGGTACTGACGCCGTTGCAAGCCACCGATGGCCACTGGCTGCTGGTCAATCGCGGCTTCGTCGACGACGCGCATCGCGATCCTGCGACGCGCGCAGCAGGGCAGGTGGACGGCGCGGTCACCATCACCGGCCTGCTTAGGCTCAGCGAACCCGGCGGCGGCTTTCTGCGCGCCAACGATCCGGCCGGCAACCGCTGGTACTCGCGCGACGTCGCGGCCATCGCCATGGCGCGTGGACTGCCATCCGATCGGACCGCGCCGTATTTCCTCGATGCTGATATCGCCTCGTCCGTCCCCGATGGCCCGGTCGGTGGGCTCACGGTGATCAAGTTCGCCAACAGTCATCTGGCCTATGCGCTGACCTGGTACGGGCTGGCGCTGATGGTGCTGGCCGGAATCGGGCTGCTGCTGCGGCCGGAGCCGCCGCAAGCGAGTCAGGTCTGAGGCGGACCTTCAGCGCATGCCGCCGCGCTGCTAGCATGCGGCCCATGTCGTCTTCCCAGCCGCCCGCTCGCAGCAAGTCGCTGCTCGACTCGCTAGGCGAAACCGCGAACCAGCAGAACGCCATGCTGCTGGTGCAGCTGCGCTGGCTGGCGGTGTTCGGTCAGGCCTTCACCATCGTGCTCGGCACCGTGCTGTTCGACCTGCGGCTGCCGATGGCGCCGATGTTTCTGGTGGTCGGCGGGCTGGTGCTGCTGAACATGGTCAGCATGCTGCGGCCGAGGCGCAATGGCGAGGTCACCAATGCCGAGCAGATGACCGGTCTCGTGCTCGACATGACAGCGCTCAGTGCCTTGCTGTTCCTCAGTGGCGGCGCCACCAATCCTTTCGCGTTCCTGTACGTGCTGCAGGTGATGCTCGGTGCCGTGCTGCTCGAAGCCTGGTCGACCTGGGTGCTGGCCTCGTATGCCTGCCTGAGCTTCGCGCTGCTGGTTCCGTTTCACCGGCCGCTGATGATCAATGGCCGCGAGAACGATCTCGGCCATCTGCTACAGCTGCACGTCACCGGCACGCTGATCTGCTTCGTGCTGGTGGTGGTGCTGCTCGTGCTGTTTACCGGACGGATCATCGCCAATCTCCGCCGGCGCGACCTGCGGCTGGCCGATCTGCGTCAGCAGGCCGTCGAGCATGACCATATCGTCCGCATGGGCCTGCTGGCCTCCGGCGCTGCCCATGAACTCGGAACGCCGATGGCGACGATGTCGGTCATTCTCGGGGACTGGCGAAGAATGGCTGCGTTCCGGGACGACGCCGACCTGCGCGCGGAACTCGACGAGATGGAAACCGCGCTGCAGCGCTGCAAGCGCATCGTCGGCGGCATCCTGATGTCGGCCGGCGAGGCGCGTGGCGAAGCGCCGTCGCTGACCACGGTGGCCGATGCCGTGACGGCGCTCGTGGCGCGCTGGGGCCCGGTCGCGCCCGGCATTCCGCTTGCCGTCACCATCGAGGAGCCGCTCGACGAAGTCGCGTTCCGGCGGACGCCGATCGTCTCCGATACCTCGCTGCGCCAGATGGTGTTCAACGTGCTGGACAACGCCCGCGAGGCATCGCCGCAATGGGTCGGGCTGTCGGTGCGCTGTCATGACGGCGAAATCCGGCTGACGGTGCGCGACCGCGGGCCCGGCTTCAGCGCCGAGATGCTGCAGAATCTCGGCAAGCCGTATCAATCGAGCAAGGATCGCCCGGGCAGCGGACTCGGCCTGTTCCTCGTGATGAACGTGATGCGCAAGCTCGGTGGTGATCTGCAGGCCGAGAACGCCGTCGACGGCGGCGCCGTGGTGAGCCTGCGTCTGCCGATGGCGGCGCTGACCGTCAACCCTTGAGAAGCGCGAGATGGAATCGCCAATGGAAACCAACGGCAGGGTCCTCCTGCTGGTCGAGGACGATGAAGCGTTCGCGCGCACGCTGCGCCGCTCGTTCGAACGCCGTGGTTACGTCGTGCACTCGGCCGCCAGTCTGGAGGCCGTGCGCCAGCAGCTGGCCGGCATCGCGCCGACCCATGCCGTGGTCGACCTGAAGCTCGGCGCGGAGTCTGGTCTGGCCGTCGTTCGCCATCTGCACGAGCACGATCCGGAACTGCTGATCGTGGTGTTGACCGGCTTCGCGAGCATCGCCACGGCGGTCGAGGCGATCAAGCTCGGCGCCAGCAACTACCTCGTGAAGCCGTCGAACACCGACGACATAGAAGCCGCCTTCACCGGCGAGACGACCGCCGAAGCGGCCGAGACGCCGCTGAGCACGCGACCGACGTCGATCAAGACCCTGGAAATGGAGCGCATCCACGAGATGCTGGCCGAAACCAATTTCAACATTTCGGAAACCGCTCGCCGTCTCGGCATGCATCGCCGAACGCTGGCTCGGAAGCTGGCCAAGCGCTGGGTCCCGCAGTAGGTCGCCGCGGGCACCGTCAGAACCGGTATTGGCGTCGATCCAGACTTTGGTCGGGCAAGGCGCATCGCCAAGTCGAGTCTGATCGATGTCCGCCGTGGCGCGCGTTCGGAGCGACAGCACGCTGGACGGCCACGATCGAAACAACTGCGCCACGCTCACGAGGAATGCCGATGAAGACCCGCGTCACCGAACTGCTGGGCACGAAGTACCCGATCATTCAGGGCGGAATGATGTGGGTTGGCAGGGCCGAACTGGCCGCCGCCGTTTCCAATGCCGGCGGCTTCGGCATCCTGACCGCGCTGACGCAGCCAACGCCGGAAGATCTGGCCAAGGAAATCGCGCGCTGCCGAATGATGACCGACCAGCCGTTCGGCGTGAACCTGACGATCCTGCCGTCGGCCAAGCCGCCGCCGTACGAGGCCTATCTCGATGCCGCGCTCGACAACGGCATCAAGGTGCTGGAAACCGCCGGCAACAATCCCAAGGAGTTCATCGCCAAGGCCAAGGCGCGCGGCGTGAAGATCATCCACAAGTGCACGGCGATCCGTCATGCCTTGAGCGCCGAGCGCAATGGCGTCGACGCGGTGTCGATCGATGGCTACGAGTGCGCCGGGCATCCGGGCGAGGACGGCATCGGCTGTCTGATCCTGTTCGCGATCGCCGTGAAGAAGCTGCAGATTCCGCTGATCGCCTCCGGCGGCATCGCCGATGGCCGGACGATGGCGGCCGCGTTCGCGCTGGGCGTGGAAGGCGTGAACATGGGCACGCGCTTCTGCGTGACGCAGGAGGCGCCGATCCACGACAACATCAAGCAGCTGCTGGTGAAGTCGAGCGAGCGCGATACCAACCTGATCTTCCGCACGCTGCACAACACCGGTCGCGTGCTGAAGACGGTGGTGTCCGACGAAGTCGTCGCGATCGAGAACCGTCCGGGCGGCTGCGAGTTCAAGGACATCCAGCATCTGGTGTCCGGCGCCAAGGGTCGGGTGGCGCTGGAAACCGGCGACGTGTCCGCCGGGCTGATCTGGGCCGGGCAGTCGGTCGGCCTGATCGACGACATTCCGACCTGTGCCGAACTGATCGACACCATGGTTCGCGAATGCCGGGAGCAGCTGGCCACGGCGCAGCAGCGCGTCAGCTGATCCGGGACGGGCAGGGTGTCGCCACGCGACGCCCTGCCATGCGGAGTCAACCCGTCAGGCGCTCGCCCGTGCGCGTGCGCAACCGCGTCGGTGCAGCGCACCGTTTCGAATGGAGCCCGTGTTGCGCGCGTCGGCGGTCTGCACAGGCTCAGCCTGCGCGGAATCCGCCGCATCGACCGCGCATCCGCAGCCTGACGATTCGCCGAAGCGCGCCGAATCGTCAGGCGGCGGCCCGTCTGGCGATCAGGCCACGGTTTCGGCTTCGGGTGCCGTGCGCGGCTGCTTGAGCGACTGCAGGAACGCGCCGACCTGCTGCGTGATCTCGTCGGCGCGCGGGACGTAGCGCGACATGTAGGACACCGCGTGAACCAGTCCTTCCAGCCGATGGATGCGCGCGGGTACGCCGGCGGCCTGCAGCGCGCGGCCGTAGTCTTCGCCTTCGTCGCAGGTTGGATCGCACTCGGCGGTGAGGATCAGCGCGGGCGCGAGGCCGGCCAGCGAGCGTGCCCGTGCCGGCGAGGCCAGCGGCGACGCCGCCTTGGCCATGTCGCCGAGATACGCACCCCACATGCCGATGGCGGCAACGGTCTTGAGCACCGGCCCGTTCGCGTACTCGACTCTCGATCGTGTGTTGGCCTCGGCATCGATGGTCGGATAGACCAGCACCTGGCCGGCCAGCGCAGGGCCGCCCTCGTCGCGGGCGCGCTGTGCGGCGACGGCGGCAAGCAAGCCGCCCGCGCTCTCGCCCATGATGACGAGCTGCGCCGGGTCGCCGCCGTGTCTGGCGATATTCGCGGCGGTCCACTGCAACGCCGCGAAGCTGTCGTCGGTGGCCGCCGGGAACGGCGCTTCGGGCGCCAGCCGGTAGCTCGGCGCGACGACGATGGCCTGCAGGTCTTCGGCGGGGTTGCCGCAGACGCCGGCACACATGTCGATGCTGCCGGCAATGAAGCCGCCGCCGTGCACGTACATGATCACCGGCAGCGGGCCTTTGGCATGCCGGGGCTTGTACAGATACACCCGCCGCGTATCCGCGGGCCCGGCAAATGTGGTCTCGATCCGCTCGACCGACGCCGGCACCGGCTTCTGCAGGTCAATGAAGCTCTCGACCAGCGCTCGCGCCTCGTCGACCGAGCATTCGTCGAGTGACTTGGTCTCCTCCATCAGCATGGCACCGACCACGCTTGCGACGCCAGCATCGATGCGGATCATCGGCGGCACACGCTGTGCCGGCGCACCGTCGATGCTGAAGCCGGCGTAGCCGTGGTCGACCATGTCGCGACACATTTCGCGATACAGCGGTGCGGAGCCGGCGAACATGAACACGCTGCGCGGCTTGCCGGGAATGTTCGCGCCCATGTACCAGGAGTTGGCGCGCGGAAAGAGCGTCATGTTCAGCGTGTCGCTGACCATCTTGAACCACGCCGCCTCTGCTGCAGCGTCCGCCTCGAAGGTCTTCGCGCCGCTGGCCAGCACATGGCGGATCGCGTCGACCGCGATGTCGACGTGATCCTCGATCGCCAGCGGGTTGTTGTAGAGAATGACGGCGCTGGTCGGGCCGGTGATCGTGAACAGGTTCGGGAACCCGGCGCTGGCGATGCCGAGATAGGTGCGCGGCCCGTGCGCCCAACGATCCTGCAGGCGCACGCCGTTGCGTCCGACGATGCCGAGCGCGAACAGGGCCCCGGTCACGGCATCGAAGCCGGTGGCCAGCGCGATGGCGTCGAACGGATGCTCCTGGCCGCCGACACGAATGCCGGTCTCGGTCACTTCCTCCAGTGGGGTCGCGCGCAGGTCGATCAGGCTGACGTTGTCGCGATTGAAGGTTTCGTAGTAGCCCTCTTCGACAGTCGGCCGCTTGGTCGCGTACGGGTGATCGGTGGGACACAGGATTTCGGCCAGTGCCGGGGCCTTGACCTTGGCGCGAATCTTTTGTCGGACGAACTCCGCCACGGTCGCGTTGGCGCGCTCGTCGGTCAGCAGGTCGGCATAGCTCGACGTCAGCAGGTTGAAGCCGCCCTTTTCCCAGAGCTCGTCGTAGCGCGCGCGCCGTTCCTCGGGACTGGCCGCCAGTGCGCTCGGCGCCGGGTTGGCGTACGGCACGCCGAGGAAGCGCTGCCGCGACTTGTGGCGCAGCTGCTGCGCGTTCTGCGCGTTCCACCGCTGCTGTTCGGGCGTCAGCTGCCGGTTCTGCATCGCCACCGCATAGTTCGGCGTGCGCTGGAACACCGTGACGTGCGCCGCCTGCTTCGCGATCTGCGGAATGAGCTGGATGCCGCTCGAACCGGTGCCGATGATGGCAACGCGCTTGCCGCTGAAATCCACGCCCTCGTGCGGCCAGCTGCCGGTGAAATACACCGGCCCCGTGTAACGCTCGAAGCCCGGAAACTCGGCCTGCGACTTGGGCACCGTGACGTTGCCGGTGCCGGCGATGACGAAGCGCGCGGAGACGGTCTCGCCGCTGTCGGTGGTGACCGTCCAGCGCGCATCGGCCTCGTTCCAGACGGTCGACACCACGCGACGCCCGAAGCGGAACGAGCGGGGCAGGTCGAGCTTGTCCGCGACGAATTCGAGATAGCGGAGGATCTCGGGCTGGGCGGCGTAGCGCTCGCTCCAGGTCCATTCGCGCTGGATCTCGTCGGAGAACGAGTAGGCGTAGTGCACCGACTCGATGTCGCAGCGCGCGCCGGGATAGCGGTTCCACCACCAGGTGCCGCCGACGCCGCCGGCCGCGTCGATGCCGACGACATTCAGCCCCAGGTCGTCCCGCAGCCGGTGTACGGCGTACAGACCGGCGAAGCCAGCCCCGATGACGATGGCGTCGAACTGCTGCTCCATGATGATCTCCTCGTTCGCGATGACCCGTCATGTACACGCGGGCTTGGCCAAGAATGGACCGCGTCGCCGTGCAGGACTTGGCAGAATCCGCAAATAATCTGGCAGTTTCCGCAAGCAACGGAGAGGCTGATCATGGCGGGTCCGATGATAGGCAGCATCATCCTGAGCGGTGCCGCCGAGAAGATCCGGCAATGCGGACGCAAGCCCGGTTCGATCGCCCGGAAAGCCGGGATCCCGCCGGCGGCGCTGTCGGATCCGGGTCTGCTGGTCAGCGGTCGCGACGTGATGACGTTCTTCGAGCTGGCAGCCCGGACCTGCCGCTGCCGCACGTTCGGCCTCGAAATGTCAGTGACGGCGCACCTGGGCGCCGTGATCGGACCGTTGTGGCTGCTGCTGCGCCACGCGCAGACGGTCGAGCAGATGTGCATCGATCTGGCAAAGCACTTCGATCTCTACAGCAGCGCCGCCGTGATGGCCTATCGGCCGACGAAAGCTGGCGGGCTGCTGCATTGGTCGGTGGCCACCGGGCATGGCGAGAGCGAGGTCCAGATGTCGGAGTACGCCGTCGCCACGATCCTCGGGGAGATTCGCCTGCATGCGCCGCTCGGATGGACGCCACCCGCCGTGCATTTCCGCCACGAAGCGCCGGTGGACCTGCGGCTGCACCGTCGAATCTTCGGACCGAACCTCCATTTCAACAGCGAACACAACTCGATCGAGCTGGATGCGGCCGTCCTGCGCCGGCCGCATTCGGCCGCAGCGCCGCAGGTTCGATCGCTCGTGCAGAAGGTGCTGCGCAACGAAGAGGGTCTGCCTGCGGCGCCGATCGAGCTGCAGGTGGAAGGTCTGATTCGGGCACTGCTGCCGTATGGCGCCTGTTCCGCAGACGATGTGAGTCAGGCGCTCGGCATTTCGACCCGCACGCTGCAACTGCATCTGCAACTGGCAGGGAAAAGCTTCCGCCTGATCAAGGACGCGGTCCGTGCGGATCTCGCCAGCAAGTATCTGCAGCATTCCGGCCTGAATGTCACGCAGATGGCCGCCCGGCTCGGCTACGGCGACCCGACGTCGCTGAGCCGATCGTTCCGTCGCTGGCATGGCGATTCGGTACGCGGACAGCAGCAGGCGCTGAAGCTGAAGGCGAAGCGTTTGGCGACGCCGACGCGCCCCGTTCGCGATCAGGCCTGACCGGGGCGGTCATGGCACGGAAGGGTCTAGTACCGCGCCCGGGATCAGCGACAGAAACGCGCTGAACAGCCTGCAAGTCGCATCGCGTGGCGTGCTGGCCGTCAGCGCCAGCAGTGCCTTCGCGTGCTCACGCAGCCTTGGCGTGACCCCGTTCGCGACAGCGCAGGAATCTCTGCAGCAATGGATCGTGGACCGAGGCTTCTACCGGGCCGACATCCACCCACTCGATGGCCAGCGCATCCAGTTGCGCGTCATCCGTGCGGGCGCCCTGGCCCATGCGCTGCACCAGACGCTGCAACTGGTACTCGCGCCGCAACGCCTGATCCTCGGGCGGCGTCGGGACATCGGTCAGGATCTCGGCTCGAATGCAGAGCATTCTCAGCGCTGTTTCGTTTGCCGCCAGATCATCCGAATCGGTGCGAGCGAGATTGCGCCGCAGCGCTTCGAGGCCGTTGCGGGGCCAACGCCGGGCGGCCGTGATGAACGCTTCGGCGGCCTGCTTCAGCGATTCCACCTGCTGCGGGTCCTGATTGCAGGCGACAGCCAGCCGGTAGGCGCGAACCTGGTTCGCGGCGGCAAAGAGATCGTGCCAGCTGCGTTCGGCGTCGCGTGCGCGCTGGCGGGCCAACGCGGCTTCGCAACGCTCGACACCGCGGTCGAAGCGCTTGCGCAGCGCCTGGGTGTCCGCGCGGGGAAATTCGCCAAGTGCTTCGAAGGCTGACCGCAGTTCGGCGAGTTGACCCTGATGCTCGGCAGATTCCTGATGCGCGAGCGCGGCAAACGCCTCGAGCTTCTCGCACACGGCAATCGCCTGTGCCTTGTTGTTCTCGAGGCTGGCGGTGAAGGCGTCGAATTCCTGCTGGCGCTTCTGGAAAACGGCATCGCTGTGCTGACGGAACGCGGTCCACAGGCGCTGATCCGCCTCGCGCGGCACCGGACCCACGAGTCGCCACTTCTGCTGCAGGTCCTTCACCGTCTCGATGGCCTTGCGGCCGTCGTCGCTGGCGATCAGGGCTTGCGCGCGCGCGATCAGTGACTCTTTCAGCTTGATGTCGCGCGCGTACTCGGCATCGAGCCGTCCCTGCAACGACGCGGTCACTGCGGAGAATTTGTCCTGCTGCAGCTTGCCGGCCTCGCGTTCCACCGGAGTGTGCTGGCGCCATTCCTCCTTGGCGTCACGCAGCAGCTTGATGATCGCGCGCCAGTCGATCCGGTCGCCCGGCTGGCTCCAGTCCTGTTCAAGCTCGAACGTCGTCAGCCTGGCGAGGATGGCATCGCGATGCCGCAGATTGTCTTCGCGGATGCGGGCTTGCGCGGCAAAGTACTCGCTGCACGGCAGGTAGGCCTTCTGGGCGGCATCATTGAAGCGCTGCCAATCGGCTTCGAGGTTCTCGTCGGTCCCGTCCGCCACACCCTTGCCAAGCGTGCGCCACTCATCGCGCAGGCTCTTGATCTTGTCGGCGAGCGCCAGCGGCTCGAAATCCGCGCCGACGAGCAACTCCATTTCCGTGATCAGCTCGGCGCGCTTCGGTGCCACCGAGAAGCGTTTCCAGTCCTGAAACTCCAATAGCCGTTGGTCGAGCTGCTGAATCTGGGCGGCGAGGGCAGGCGGCAACGACGGCGCCCCCGCCAGCTTGTCGTCGATGGCTTTCCGTACGCCCGCGGCGCGGGCCGTGCTGCCTTCGCTCAGGGCGTCGCCCGCCTTGCGGACCAACCCGGCGATCTGACGCAGCGCCTGCTGCTCGGCCTGTTGCTTCTCGCGCAGTGCGCGCTGCTGCGCTTCGAGCGCTTGCTCGCTTTCCGCCGCCGCGGCAGCCGATTCCAGCATCTGCTGGTCCCGCAGGCGTGCTGCCTCTGCCGCCGCCTCCGCGGCAGCCTGATTGCGCGCTGCCAGAGCCTCTGCCTCGCGGACATGATCGGCGATCGTAGTCCGTGACTGGTCGACCCATTGCTGGACTCGGGCCCGCAACTCGGGATCGGCCTGATCGGCCACCGCATTCCAGCGACGCTCGAACTGCTCCAGCGACGAGCCGTACAGGACGTCGTGCGGGCGTTGGCTGTGCCGCTCCAGCGCCGCTGCGCTCGCCGCAATCTCGGCTTGCAACTGTTCGCGCTGGCGGCTCTGCTCCAGCAGTTGCTCGCGCTTCGTCGTCAGTATCTTGTAGACGCCCTTGTCGTTGCCGCCGCGCGTGTCGCGGACGAGCTGCCGCAGCACCTCCGCATCGTCGATGGCATGCGCAGCGGATTGACGGGTCTTGGTCGACGTACCTTCAACGACGAGCCGAGCGAGGACCTGAAAGTCTCGAGCATCGATCGCCGCCTGCAAGCTGCGCTCCTCGGCAGCGCTGGCAATCGCACGCGCCGCTGCGTCGGGCTTCGGCGCGACCGGATCAGGCTTCGGGCCCGACGCCGATGGACGCGAGGCCACGGGAGCAGCCGACGGCGACGGCGTTTTGCGAAACAGTCGCGACAGGAACGACATGATTGACCTGCACCGCTAAGGGATTGACGGAGCGGGCATTCTACCTGCGCTCCAGCACGGTTTACGGAGACATCCGAAGCTGGCCGCGCCTGATTTCATCCGACTTGTTCCGAGTGCTCGAATGCTGGAGCGTCGAGACGTGTACCTGTCGCGTCGTCGGTGGTGACCGAATCGATGGCAGGACAGATCAGCCGCACGGCTGGGGGTCATCTGGTTGAAGAAGGAAAAAGTGGCGGTTTGGGATTCCTTCAAAATCAATAGCTTACAAGTGTTTTTTGTATAATTGTCTTTATTAACAATGACTTATGGTAGGCCTCAAAATAGACCTT
>NZ_JAKFUM010000021.1 GCF_021732705.1 Nevskia sp.
GCTCAGCGCCGATGGTAGTGTGGCTAAGACCATGCGAGAGTAGGACACTGCCAGGCTCCAAATAAAACACCCCAGATCGGTTCAGCCGGTCTGGGGTTTTTTATTGCCTATCTCGCCAGATCCAACGCCCTCGGTGGACCGTTGAGATCAGTTGCAACGAAGATTCAGCCAGCGCAGCGACAGCATCAGCTCGAGTTAACAAGCTTGAGAACGGATTGCGTCCAATGCCATCCGTTCAAAGCCGGCGCTCATGACAACAATCGACGGCCTACGGGGGGCAGGACAGCGGAGCGAAGTGTTCACCCACACGCTGGCCGACACCCGTCCCGATCAAACTTCCGCAGTCGCCTGCTCGGCTGCTGTCCCGGCCGTCTTCTTCTTGCCGGGCAAGATGTTCATCAGCTTGCAGATGATTCCGAGCATGATCTCGTCGGCGCCGCCGCCGATCGAGGTCAGGCGTGAGTCTCGATATGCGCGCGACACGTTGTTGTCCCACATGTAGCCCTGGCCGCCCCAGTACTGGAGGCAGGTATCGGTCAATTCGCGACCGAGTCGTCCGACCTTGAGCTTGCACATCGAAGCGAGCATCGTCGCATCGCGACCCGCCACGTACTCCTCGGTCGCCTGATAGACCATGGCCTTCAGGGCTTCAACCTCTGTCTTCAATTCCGCCATGCGGAAATGGATGTACTGGTTGTCGATCAGCGGCTGGCCGAACGCGTGCCGCTGCCGCGTGTACTCGATCGTTTCGTTGATCAGGTTGGTGAAGCCGTCGATGCCGCACGCGGCGGCATACAGGCGTTCCTCCTGAAACTGCAGCATCTGATACATGAAACCCATGCCTTCCTGCCCGATCAGGTTGCGCTGCGGCACCCGAACGTTGTCGAGAAAGATCATGGCGGTGTCGCTGGACCGCATGCCGAGCTTGTCGAGCCGGGTCTTGCGATCGACGCCGACCGCGTCCATCGGCACGACAATCAGTGACTTGTTTTGATGCGCCTTGCCGTCTGACGTGTTGACCAGCACGCAGGCCCAGTCGGACTGCGTGCCGTTGGTGATCCACATCTTCGAGCCATTGATGACGTAATCGCCGCCTTCCTTGCGCGCCGTCGTCTTGATGCTGGCGACGTCGGATCCAGCGCCGGCTTCCGACACCGCGACCGACACGACGACGTCACCGGCAATCGCAGGCGCCAGATATTCCTTCCGCAGATCATCCGATCCGAAACGCGCCAGCGCCGGCGTTGCCATATCGGTCTGGACGCCGATCGCCATCGGAAGCGAGCCGTTGTTGCAGTTGCCAAGCGCCTGCGCGAAGACCACCTCATACGAGTAGTCGAGGCCCTGACCGCCATACGCTTCCGGCTTGGCAATGCCGAGCAGGCCGAGATTGCCCATCTTCTTCAGCACTTCATGTGCCGGCCAGATGCCCGCCTTTTCCCATTCGGCGATGTTCGGATTCAGTTCCTTGTCGACAAAACTGCGAACTTGCCGATACAGCTCCTTGTGCTCATGGGAAAGAATCATTACTCGTGCCTCGCCTCGGAATTTCCGTTAGCTATAGCATTTGCACCGCAACTGCGTAAACAGCACGCCGCAGAATCCCGCAGTACGGAAATGGTCATTTCCGATGAGAATCACCGACGCGGCGGCGTCACCACATTGCGCTTCAGCGGCGTCAGATCGACCGCGATCTCGAACAGCAGCGGCCAGTACTTTCCCGTGATCCAGAAATGGCCGGTGCGTTCGTCGAATGCGATGCCGTTCAGCACGTAATCCCGTGCGTTCCAGTTCGATGACTTTTCGAAACGTTCGGCAAGGCCAGTCAAATCCAGCCAAGCCATGATCTGGCCTGAAACCGGATCGATCACGGCGATGCGATCGGTCTGCCACAGATTGGCGTACAGCCGGCCATCGACCCATTCGAGTTCATTGATCTGATCGACTTCGATCGAACCCTCCCGAACCACGACGTGTCCAGTCTCGACATACCGTTCAGGGTCGAGGAACTGAAGCCGCGACGAACCATCGCTGCGAATCAGGCGCTTGCCGTCGTACGCGAGACCCCAGCCGTCGCTGGTGAGCGGAAAGCTGCCCAGTTTCTGCAGCTTGCGGTCATAGACATAGGCGCGGCGGCTCTGCCACGTCAGCTGGAAGATGCGTGTCGGCGTCACGGCGACACCTTCGCCGAACTCGCCCGGATCCAGCGAGGTCGATCGAAGGGGACGGAGGCCTGGCAGCTCGAACAGGCTCAGGCGTGACTCGCCGTAGAGTCCGGTACCTTCGATCAGCTGGCCGTCAACGATGACGAGGCCTTGCGTGAACGACATCAGCGCGTGCCGATGCTCGGCAATCACGCGATATGACAGCGTTGGCGGCGCGGCCGCGTGCGCCGCCCAACCCACCCAGCACGCCAGCGCCAGTACAATCCGCATCGCCCGCCCCGAGAAACGCCTGAAATGATCCGCAGCATGACGGGCTACGCCCGTGTTGAACAACTGGGCCCTGCCGGGCGACTGAGCTGGGAACTGCGCTCGGTCAACCACCGGTATCTCGAACTCCAGCTCAAGTTGCCGGAGGAGTTCCGCAGCCTCGAGAACGAGCTCCGCGCGCTTGCCACGCAGCGCATCGGCCGCGGCAAGGTCGAGGCAGGACTCCGGTTCAGTCGCGACGGCGTCGCTGCGGGCGCTCTTCAGATCGATGGCGAACGCCTGTCGGCCGTGCTTGCGGCGATCGAGCAGGTGTCCGCGCAATTGCGGACCTCGGCGGCACCGGACCCGATCCAGGTGCTCGCGTGGCCCGGTGTGGTCAAGCAGGAGCACACGCCGGAAATCGCTGCGCCGCTGGCCGAGGCGAGCCTGCTGTTCGCGGCGGCGCTCGACGATTTCACCAGCACCCGCAGCCGCGAAGGCGAGCGCACGCAGGCTTACCTGATCGAACGGCTCGATGCGATGGCGGTGCTGGTCGACCGCGTGCGCCTGCGCGCCCCGCAGGTGCGCGACGCCTGGCTCGAACGCCTGCGCGCAAAGATTGCCGATCTCGGTGTCGACGTCGAACCCGCGCGTCTGGCGCAGGAAGCGGCGATGGCCGCGCAGCGTCTGGATGTCGATGAAGAGCTGTCGCGACTGGCCAGCCACTTCGTCGAAGTGCGCGACACGCTCGCGCGCGACGAAGCGGTCGGACGCCGGCTCGATTTCCTGATGCAGGAACTGAATCGCGAAGCGAACACGTTGTCGTCGAAATCGCAGGACGCCGAAATGACCCGGTGCGCGGTCGAGATGAAAGTCATCATCGAACAGATGCGCGAGCAGGTTCAGAACATCGAATGAGCCGCAACGCCCCAGCCATCGCCTGCCACACCGCCGCCGAGACCCGTCATGGATGAAACCCTGATTCCCGGCACGCTGTGGATCGTTTCCGCCCCCAGCGGCGGCGGCAAGACCAGCCTGACCCGCGCGCTGGTGCCGCGCCTGAAGGATCAGGGCTGGCCGGCGGAGATTTCGGTCTCGTACACCACGCGTGCGCCGCGTTCCGGCGAGGAAGACGGCGTCCATTACCACTTCGTCGACGAACCGACGTTCGCCGCGATGGTCGAGCACGGCGATTTCCTCGAGCATGCCGAAGTCTTCGGCAAGCATTACGGAACCGGCCTGAGCCGGACCAAGCAGCTGCTGGGTCAGGGCATCGACGTCATCCTCGACATCGACTGGCAGGGCGCGCGGCAGATCCGCGCGCGGCGCTCGGACGTGCAGAGCGTGTTCATCCTGCCGCCATCGTCGATCGAGCTCGAACGTCGCCTTCGGGCGCGCGGCACCGACAATGACGATGTCATCGCCGCGCGGATGCGCGCCGCCAGAACCGAGATGGCGCATCACGCCGAGTACGACTACCTGCTGGTCAACCGCAACTTCGAGCGGGCGTTGGACGAGATGGCGGCGATCTTCATCGCCCGCCGCCTGCGCGGCGCAACCCAGCAGGCGCGTCACGAAGCCTTGATCGACAACCTGCTGAACGCTTGACAGGCAGCGCCGGATCGAGGCCGCTGGCACGGATTTCGCGCCGCCGCTATAATTCGCGGCTCCCCCGCAGCACACGAGCATCGCCCATGGCACGAGTGACCGTTGAAGATTGTCTGGACCGCATCCCGAACCAGTTCGAACTGACGCTGGTCGCTGCCAAGCGCGCCCGCCAGCTCGCGCGTGGCGCCGAAGCGAAGCTGCCGTGGGGCAACCACAAGTCGACCGTGCTGAGCCTGAAGGAAATCGCGCACGGCTACATCGACACCGGCGTGCTGCAGGAAGCCGATCTGCCGGCCATTCAGCAGCCGAAGATGGAACTCGAAGCGCTGGACCCGAGCTTCGATCTGTAAGCCGATCGACATCGTGTAAGCAAAAAGGAGCCGCAAGGCTCCTTTTTTGTGCCCGGCCGCTTCCGCAGCGACAGCCGGTGCTTCGGCTGTCGACAACCGAAAGTCCATCGTCCGAATCCGCGTGGCCCGCGTCTATACTCGGTCCATGGATATTCCGGTCATCTCGCGTATCGGCACGGCCATTCGCACGCAGCGGGTGGCGCGCGAGTACGGCATCGATGCCCTGATCCGCATCCTCGACGAATACCTGCCGGCGCCGCAGATCTCCGAGGTGCGCCGCGCCTACGAGTTCGGTGCGCGCATGCATGCCGGTCAGGCCCGCCAGTCCGGCGAGCCGTACATCTACCACCCGCTAGCCGTGGCCCGCATCCTCGCCGAGATGCGGCTCGACGCCACGACGCTATGCGCGGCGATCCTGCATGACGTGATCGAGGACACGCCGGTCGGCAAGGACGAGATCGCGCGGCTTTTCGGGCGCGATGTCGCCGAACTGGTCGACGGCGTGTCGAAGTTCCAGAAGGTCGAAGGCATGTCGCGCGCCGAGCGCCAGGCCGAAAGCGTGCGCAAGCTGCTGCTGGCGATGGCGCAGGACCTGCGCGTGATCCTCGTCAAGCTCGCCGATCGCCTGCACAACGTCCGCACGCTCGAAGGCGTGGAGCCGGCCAAGCGCCGCCGCGTGTCGCTCGAAACGCTGGAAATCTACGCGCCGATCGCGCAGCGCCTCGGCATCAACACCTTGCGCCAGGAACTGGAAGACCTGAGCTTCCAGAATCTCTACCCGAACCGCTACGAGGTGTTCCAGAAGGCGGTCAATGACCGCCTCGGCGACACCAAGGGGCTGATCAAGGAAATCGAGCACAAGCTCGAACGCGCGCTGAAGGAAGAGGGTATCGGCGCCAGCGTCGTCGGCCGGCAGAAGAACCTGTACGGCATCTACGAAAAGATGCAGCGCAAGCGCCTGCGCTTTCTCGACGTGATGGACCTGCTCGGCTTCCGCATCCTCGTCTCGAAGGTCGATGACTGCTACCGCGCGCTCGGCGTGGTGCATCACGCCTACCGGCCGATTTCCGAGCTGTTCAACGACTTCATCGCGAATCCGAAGGTCAACGGCTACCAGAGCCTGCACACGACCTGCATCGGGCCGCAGGGCCGCAAGATCGAGGTGCAGATCCGCACGCGCGACATGCACCACATCGCCGAAAACGGCATCGCGGCGCACTGGCAATACAAGCTCGATGGCAAGAATCCGGGCAAGGCCGCGTCGGGCCGCAACGATTCGCAGACCCAGCCGCAGAACCGCGCGCGGGAATGGCTCGGCAACCTGTTCGAGTCCCAGACCGGTGCCGCGCCGCTCGAATTCATCGAGAACGTCAAGGTCGACCTGTTCCCGGACGAGGTCTACGTGTTCACGCCGAAGGGCCAGATCCGGCAGCTGCCGCGCGGTTCCACGGCGGTCGACTTCGCCTACTCGGTCCATACCGAACTGGGCGATCACTGCGTCGCCGCCCGCGTCGATCAGCAGCTGGAACCGCTGAACACGGTGCTGAAGAACGGCCAGACCATCGAGATCATCACCGCCCGCCACGCGCGGCCGAACGCGGCCTGGCTGAACTACGTCAAGACGGTCAAGGCGCGGCAGCACATCCGCAATTTCCTGAAGAACCAGCGCGAGGACGAAGCGATTCGTCTCGGCCGCCGCCTGCTGGAGATCGCGCTGCGCGAACTGAACGTGCCGCTGTCGGTGCTGAAGGAGGAATCGACCGGTGCCGTGCTGAAGGCGTTCGGCCTGCAGGACATCGAAGACCTCTACGTGTCGATCGGCAGCGGCAGCCGGCTGGCGCCGCTGGTCGCGCGTCACTTCCTGCCCGACCCGAACCAGACGACGACGCCGGGCGAATCGGTGCCGCTGGCGGTGGAAGGTACCGAAGGCCTGGTCATCGACTACGCCAAGTGCTGCCACCCGATTCCGGGCGACGAGATCTGCGGCTATGTCTCGATCGGCCGCGGTATCGTCGTCCATCGTCTGGAATGCAAGCACGTGTCGGCCCGCAAGGGGGCCGCGCAGGAGCGCGTGCCGCTGATCTGGGCGCCGAGCGTGCAGGGCGATTTCCTGGCCGAGATCAAGCTCAAGGCCGAAAACCGGCGCGGCCTGCTGGCGACGGTGGCCGGCGAGATCGCAAGCGCCGGTTCCGGCATCGAGAACGTGCAGATGCCGGAACGCGATGGCGGCGATGCCGCACTCGAAATGCGCTTCGTGATCACCGTGCGCGATCGCGTGCACTTCGCGCGCGTGCTGCGTCGCCTGCGCCGGCTTGAGCCGGTGCAGCGCGTCACGCGCGTCTGAGCGCGGCATGCCCCAACCCAGCCATCTTTCGGTGATCCGTCTGTCATGGTGACGCTGCTGCTCGGCGCATTCGTCGGCATTGTGCTCGGTCTGACCGGTGCCGGTGGTTCGATCATCGCGGTGCCGCTGCTGATGGTGACGCTCGGCTGGACCCTGCCGCAGGCCGCCCCCGTGGCGCTGCTCGCGGTCGCGATGGCGGCCACCATCGGTGCGGTCACGGCCTGGCGGCAGAACCTCGTCCGTTATCGCGCGGCGACTCTGATGGTGATCGTCGGCTGGCTGACGACGCCGATCGGCGTTGCTGCCGCGCACCGTCTGCCGGCGTCGGTGCTGTCGATCCTGTTCTCGGCCGTGCTGGCTCTGGTGGCGGTCCGGTTGCTGCTGCAGGCGCGACGAATGCCGGAGGAGACGCGCATCGTCGCCGCGCGGCTCGATGGCGGTGATGCCCGCAACGCCGTGTGCCGAGTCAATCCGGAATCTGGCCGCATTCGCTGGAATTCACCGTGCGCGGCCGCACTCGCCAGCACCGGCGCGATGACCGGCGTCCTGTCCGGCCTGCTCGGCGTGGGCGGTGGCTTCATCATCGTGCCGGCGCTGCGCAAGGCCACCGAACTGACGATGCACGGCGCGGTGGCGACCTCGCTGATGGTGATCGCGCTGGTGTCGACCGGTGCGGCAATCGGTGCGCTGGCCCACGGCGCCGTGATCCCGGTGGCGGTGGGCGTGCCGTTCGTCGGTGGCGCGATGCTCGGCATGGGCGGCGGCCGCGTGCTGGCGCCGAAGATCGCCGGCCCGGCGCTGCAATCCGGTTTTGCCGTGCTGGTGCTGGTGATCGCGAGCGGCCTAACCGTGAAGGCGCTCGGCCTGATCTGAACGCTGGCGTGGGGCGCGGCAACCGCGCTAGTGTTCCCCGCATCCTCCCACCCGTCGGACCCGGTGCCGCCCGAATGGCGCGCCGCGCGTCGTCCGCCATTCACGCACGAGACCATCATGACCTGCGAAATCATCCACACCGACGACGCCCCAGCCGCCATTGGCACCTATTCGCAGGCGGTGAAGATCGGCAACACCGCCTATCTGTCGGGCCAGATTCCGCTCGATCCGAAGACGATGACCCTGACCAACGCCACGATCGAAGACGAGATCCATCAGGTCTTCAAGAACCTGCAGGCCGTTGCCGTGGCCTGCGGTGGTGGCCTCAAGGACATCGCCAAGCTCAACATCTTCCTGACCGATCTCGGCCACTTCGCGAAGGTCAACGAAATCATGAGCCAGTACTTCGTGCAGCCGTTCCCGGCGCGCGCGGCGATCGGCGTGGCGGCACTGCCGCGTGGGTCGAGGATCGAGGCGGATGCGGTGGTGGTGCTCGAATAACCCGGTGGCTGGTTCCGCAACGCCCGAGCGTGATGCCGTGAAGCGCGCAACACCGGCGCAAAACGCCGAACTGCGCCTGCGCAAGCGTCGCGTCTGGCAGGTCGGCTTGACCATCGTCGTCATGCTGGTGATCGGCGGTTGGGAAGCCCGCGTCATTTTCGGGAAGAACGGGCTTGCGGCGGTCTTCGCGATCGGAAACATCCTCTTCTTCGGCTGGACGTTGGTCGGGCACTCGATCTACATGCGATGTCCCGCAGGTCTGCACAGCTTTCCGCAGTACCGCCCCTATCGCGTTTGCTCATCGTGCAACGTGCATTTCGATGATTGAGGTCGTCTTGCGCACATCGTTCGATCCCGCGACCGCAAAGTCGCGCCGGACATGAACGTCCGCAGCGACAGGCCGAAAGGCAAGAAGCCGCCGCTGACCCTCGCCACCGAGCTGACCTTCCTCAAGGGAGCCGGCCCGGCGGTGGCGATGAAGCTGAAACCGCTGGGGCTGGAGCGGGTCGGCGATCTGCTTTTGCATCTGCCGACGCGCTACGAGGATCGCCGCCGGATCCTGCCGATTGCCGAGGTTCGCAACGGCGAGGAAGCGCTGGTCTGCGGCCGCGTGGTGTCGACCGAGGTGCGCTTCGGCGCCAAGCGCTGGCTGCGCGTGGTGATCGACGACGGCCGCAGCAGCATGGTGCTGCGCTTCTTCCACTTCAACGAGGTGCAGAAGGCGGCACTGGTCGAAAACCGCTGGGTCCGTGCGTTCGGCACCGGGCGGATCACGCCGAACGGCGCGGAGATGGTCCATCCCGAATATCGCGTGGCGGATTCCGCCGCCGAACTGCCGCCGGAGGACCGCCTCACGCCGATCTACGGTCTGACCACCGGCATCACCCAAACCCGTGTGCGCGCGCTGATCCAGCAGGCGCTGGCCGTGGCGCAGGCGGACCCGGACTTCACCGCCGATTTTCCCGGCCTCGGCGGCCCGGCCACGCTGGCCGCGCTGCGCACGCTGCACGAGCCGGATGGCCGCGATCTGGGCGATCTGCTGCTCGACCGTCATCCAGCCCAGATCCGGCTGGTGCGCGAGGAATTGCTGGCGCATCAGCTGTGCATGCGGCTCTTGCGCAAGCAGACCAAGGCCGCACCCGGCGCGCGGATCGAGGCGGTGCTGGCCGCGACCGCGCAACTGCAGGGCCGGCTGCCGTTCGTGATGACCGGCGCCCAGCGCCGCGTGATCGGCGACATCGCCCATGACCTGTCGGCCGGCAAGCCGATGTTGCGGCTGATCCAGGGCGATGTCGGTTCCGGCAAGACCGTGGTCGCGGCGGCGGCGATGCTCGGCTGCGCGCAGGTCGGCCTGCAGTCGGTGCTGATGGCACCGACCGAGCTGCTGGTCGAGCAGCACGCCCGGACGCTCGCCGCGTGGCTGAACCCGCTCAGGGTCGAGGTCGGCCTGCTGCTCGGCAAGATGAAGAAATCCGAACGTGACGAGGCGCTGCGCCGCGCGGCGAGCGGCGAGGTCAAGGTCTGGGTCGGCACCCATGCGCTGTTTCAGGGCGACATGGCGTTCAAGCGGCTGGCGATGATCGTCGTCGACGAGCAGCACCGCTTCGGCGTGGGCCAGCGGCTGGCACTGCGCGACAAGGGCCCGGCCGGCGTCACGCCGCATCAGCTGATCATGTCGGCCACTCCGATTCCGCGGACGCTGGCGCAGACCATCTACGCCGATCTCGATGTCTCGGTGATCGACGAACTGCCGCCCGGCCGCACGCCGGTGCAGACCGTCGTGGTCTCGAACGAGCGCCGTCACGACGTGCTGCTGCGCATCGGCGAAGCCTGCCGGCAGGGGCGGCAGGCCTACTGGGTCTGCACCTTGATCGAGGAAAACTCCGAATTGCAGGCGCAGGCGGCGGAGGAAACCTATCGCCAGCTGCGCGAGGAACTGCCGGAGCTGCGCGTCGGCCTGGTCCACGGGCGACTGAAGCCGGCGGAAAAGGAAGCGCAGATGCGCGCGTTCCAGAGTGGTGCCACACAACTGCTGGTGGCGACGACGGTGATCGAAGTCGGGGTCGACGTGCCGAACGCCAGCATCATGATCATCGACAATGCCGAGCGTCTGGGGCTTTCGCAGCTGCATCAGTTGCGCGGCCGCGTCGGTCGCGGCGCCACCGCCAGCCAGTGCCTGCTGATGTACCAGGGCCCGCTCGGCGAAGGTTCGAAGGCGCGGCTCGAAGTGATGCGCACCACGACCGACGGCTTCGTCATCGCCCAGAAGGATCTGGAACTGCGCGGCCCGGGCGAACTGCTCGGCCGGCGCCAGACGGGCCTGATCGGCCTCAAGATCGCGGACCCGGTGCGCGATTCGGCGCTGATCCCGCCGCTGCAGAAGCTGGCGGACGACTGGTGGCTGAAGACGCCGAAGGAGGCGCGCCGGATGATCGCGCGCTGGATCGGCGATGCCGAGCGCTATGCGCAGGTCTAGCGGCTCATTCGCTCGATGAGCGTCGCAAGCGAGCGCATCGCAGGCTGATCGGGAGCCGATTCGACGCGGTCGGCACGCCGCTGTCGCAGTCCCGTCGATCGCCGCTGGCACAATGGCGCGATGAAATCCCCGGTTCTGGTCTTGATCCCGATGCTGCTGGCGCTCGCCGCCGGTGCCGTGCTGCCGTTTCAGGCCGTGCTCAATGGGCAGCTGCGCGGGCTGCTCGGCAGTCCGTTCGCGGCAGGGCTCGTATCGTTCTCGGCCGGCACGCTGTTGTTGCTTGCCATCGTGCTGCTGCTGCGCACGCCGTGGCCGGCGAATGTGGCGGCGGTGCCGTGGTATCTGTGGGTCGCCGGCGGCACGCTCGGCGTGGGTTACCTGATCATGAGCATCTGGCTGCCGCCGATGCTCGGCGTGGCACTGACGTTCGGGCTGATCGTCGCCGGGCAGCTGGCGATGTCCCTGGCGCTGGACCACTTCGGCTGGCTGGGCGTGGCGCAGCACGCGATCAACCCGTGGCGGGTGCTCGGTGCGGCCCTGATCGTGGCCGGCGTGATCCTGATCCGGAAGTTCTAGGCTGATGGCGTCCCGCGAGAAAACGCCGGCTCCGCAATCCGGCGACGGCAAGCTGCTGGATTACGCCCGACTGATGCGGCTCGACAAGCCGGTCGGCATCTATCTGCTGCTCTGGCCCACGCTGTGGGCGCTGTGGTTCGCCGCCGACGGCACGCCGCCGCTGCACCTGCTGCTGATCTTCGTCGCCGGCACCGTGCTGATGCGCAGTGCCGGCTGCGTCATCAACGATTTCGCCGATCGCAACTTCGATGGCCACGTGGAACGCACGAAGCACCGGCCGATTGCCGCCGGTCGCGTGTCGCCGCGGGAAGCGCTGGTGCTGTTCGCGGTACTGGCGCTGCTGGCGTTGGCCGTGGCCGCGCCGCTGAATGCGCTGGCGCTGGGCCTGTCGGTGCCGGCCGCGGCGCTGGCGGCGAGCTATCCGTTCGCCAAGCGTTTCCACAGCCTGCCGCAGGCGCATCTCGGGATCGCGTTCTCGTGGGGCATCCCGATGGCGTTCGCAGCCGTAACAGGCTCCGTGGACTGGACGATGGCCGGCCTGCTGATGGCCGCGAACCTCGCCTGGGTGATCGCCTACGACACGCTGTACGCGATGGTCGACCGCGAGGACGACCTGAAGATCGGCGTGAAATCGAGCGCGATCCTGTTCGGATCCGCGGATCGGCTGATCGTCGGGCTGCTGCATGGGGTGTCGCTGCTGCTGCTGGCGCTGGCCGGGCTGCGGGCCGGCCTGAACGGCGCGTACTTCGCCGGGCTGGCGCTGGCCGGGCTGGCGGCGGTGCATCAGCAGTGGCAGGTGCGGCATCGGGACCGGGCGGCGTGCTTTTCGGCCTTTCTGCAGAACAATCGTTTTGGCGCGCTGGTCTTCATCGGCCTGCTCGTCGCTCATCTGACTTCGTGAACGCTCCGCCATGATCCTGAGAATGCTGTCGACCACGCTGCTGCCGGTCGCTGTCCTGACGTCCGGCTGTGCCCGGCACATCGGCAAGCCGGACGTTCCGGCGCCGGCCCGCGTCGAGCGCAGCTACACCATCCAGCGGGATCAGCTGTTCACCCCGCCGAACTGGCCGAAATCGCTGCTGGCCGATGTCTACGTGCCGAACGGCGAGCCACCGGCCGGCGGGCGCTGGCCGGCGGTGCTGGTGATCCACGGCGGCGCCTGGAGCAGCGGCGACCGCAAGCAGGTCGAAGGCATCGCCGCGCGGGTGGCGAAGCGCGGCTACGTCGCGGTGAACGTCACCTATCGGCTGGCGCCGGACTCGATCTTCCCGGCGCAGATCGTCGACGTGCAGCAGGCCGTGCGCTGGCTGCGCGGCAATGCCGAGCGCTACAAGGTCGATCCGGCCCGCATCGGCGCCTGGGGCTATTCCGCGGGCGCCCATCTCGCGGCACTGCTCGGCGGCATCGGTCCCGGTGACCGGCTGTACCGCGAGGATGCGCGAGTGTCCGTCGTCATCGCCGGCGGCATTCCGTCGGACCTGCGCAAGTTCCACGGCGGCACCATCGTGCCGAAGTTCCTCGGCGAGACCTGGACCGAGCAGTCGGTCGCGTTCCGCGAGTCGTCACCCGCCGCGTACGTGTCGGCCGGCGATCCGCCGGTGTTCCTGTACCACGGCAGCTGGGACACGCTGGTGCCGTTCGATCAGGCCACCGACTACAAGGCCGCGCTCGATGCCGCCGGCGTGCCGAACGAGCTCTACGTGCTGCGCGGCCTCGGCCACATCCTGACCTTTCTGATGGACGGCGCCGCTGTGCAGCGCGGCGCCGATTTCCTCGACCGGCATCTGCGGGATCGCTGAAGGCTCACGCCACCCGCGCCGCCGTCCAGACCTCGATCCGGGCGGCACCCGCTTCGCGGCAGGCTTTCGCGAGTTCGTTGACGGTGCTGCCGGTCGTCATCACGTCGTCGACCAGCGCGATGTGCAGGCCGGCCACGCGGCCATCGACCGCGAATGCGCCGCGCACTTCCCGATGCCTCGCGACCGCGCCCTGGCCGATCTGATCGGCGGTGGCGCGGGTGCGCACCGCGCAGTGCGCGTCGATCGGGATCGCGAGGCGGCGCGTGATGCCACGGGCCAGTTCCAGCGCCTGGTTGTAGCCGCGCTGGCGCAGACGGCTCGCATGCAGCGGCACCGGGATCAGCAATTCGGGCATCGGCGCCGGCCGCGCGGCGACCCGCCGGGCGATTTCCTCCCCGAGCCAGCGCGATTGGCGGAACTGCGCGTGGTACTTCAGGCCGAAGATCGCCTGACTGATCGGCGTTTCGTAGCGGAACGCCGAAAGTGCTGAATCCTGCGGCGGCGGTTCGGCCGAGCAGCGCGCGCACAGGTGTACGTCAGCGCCCCGCATCGGCAGTGCGCAGGCGGGGCACGCGACGTCGTTCCACGGCAGGCCGGCGCGGCAGCCGGCGCAGATCGGGCCGCCGCGCTCGGCATCCCGTTCGAGCGCGCCGTGGCACAGCAGGCAGGCCGACGGCACGATCCAGCGGCGCAGGCCGCTCGCGAGCTGCCGGCGCCAGGCGGAGACGTCAACCATCATCGCCGGCTCACGGTTGACAGCCCTGCCATGCCGGCGGAAAACTGCCGCTTCCCCACGATTCCCGGAATCCCGTCATGCAGGCTGCTGCCAGCGTCGCCCCGTCCTCGAAGCCTGCGATTCGCCCGAACGCGGACGATCGCCGCCATGACTGGACGCGCGCCGATGTCGAAGCGCTGTTCGCGCTGCCGTTCAGCGATCTGCTCTTCCGTGCGCAGAGTGTTCATCGCCTGCATTTCGACCCGAATGCCGTGCAGTTGTCCACCCTGCTGTCGATCAAGACGGGTGCCTGTCCGGAAGACTGCGCGTATTGCCCGCAGAGCGCGCGCTTCGATACCGGGCTCAAGGCCGAGAAGCTGATGCCGCTGGCCGAGGTCGTGAAGGCGGCCGAGGAAGCCAAGGCCAACGGCGCGACCCGCTTCTGCATGGGCGCGGCGTGGCGCTCGCCGAAGGACAAGGACATCGAGAAGGTGTCCGAGATGGTCCGCGAAGTGAAGGCGCTGGGGCTGGAAACCTGCGTCACGCTCGGCATGCTGAAGCCGGCGCAGGCGCAGGATCTGGCGAGCGCCGGCCTCGACTACTACAACCACAATCTCGACACCTCGCCGGAGTACTACGGCGAGATCATCTCGACCCGCACCTACGAGGATCGTCTCGAAACGCTCGCCAATGTCCGCGAAGCCGGCCTGAAGGTCTGCTGTGGCGGCATCGTCGGCATGGGCGAGTCGGAGACCGACCGCGTCGAATTCCTGCGGGCGCTGGCCAACCTGCCGGCACATCCGGAATCCGTGCCGATCAATGAACTGGTCGCCGTCGGCGGCACGCCGCTGGCCGATGCCGCGCCGCTGGATCCGCTCGACTTCGTCCGCACCATCGCCGTCGCCCGCATCCTGATGCCGCAGAGCTATGTGCGCCTGTCGGCCGGCCGCACGCAGATGTCCGACGAGACGCAGGCGCTGTGCTTCCTCGCCGGCGCCAATTCGATCTTCTACGGCGAGCGGCTGCTGACCACGCACAACCCGCAGAACGAGCGCGATCGCGCGCTGTTCGCGAAGCTCGGCATTCACCCGGACGTCCGCGCGACCCAGGAAGTGGCCGTGGGCTGCGAGGCTTGAGCCCGCTCGACACCCGGCTGCGCGGCGAGCTGGAGCGGCTGCGCGCCGCCGACCTGTATCGCGTGCGCCGGGCGGTCGACGGCAGCCATGGCGTCGATCTGACCGTCGGCGGCCGGCGCTGCATCAACTTCTGCAGCAACGATTATCTGGGCCTCGCATCCGACCCGCGCGTGGCCGAAGCGGCGCGCGTCGCGCTGGGGCGTACCGGCACCGGCAGTGGCGCGGCGGCGCTGGTGTCCGGCTACAACGGCGAGCATCGGGCGCTGGAAGAGGAACTGGCCGAGTTCATCGGCCGGCCGCGCGTGCTGCTGTTCTCCAGCGGCTGGGCGGCCAATCTCGGCACCTTGCGGGCGCTGTTCGGCAAGGGCGACACGCTGGTCTGCGACGAACTGAACCACGCCAGCCTGATCGATGGCGCGCGGCTGGCCGGCGCGCGCTACGGCCGCTATCCGCATGGCGACCTGGCCGCGGTCGAGACCGAACTGCGACTGGCGCGCGATGCCGGCGGCGAGATCGGCATCGTCACCGACTCCGTGTTCAGCATGGATGGCGACATCGCCGACGTCGATGCGCTGTCCGCGCTGGCGCAGCGCCACAGTGCCAGCCTGATCGTCGACGATGCGCACGGCTTCGGCGTGATCGGCGACGACGGCCGCGGCATCGCGACCGACGCCGACGTGTACGTGGCCACGCTCGGCAAGAGCCTCGGCGCAGCCGGGGCCTTCGTGGCCGGGTCCGAGCCGCTGATCGAGTACCTGATCCAGCGGGCGCGGACCTGGGTGTTCTCGACGGCACCGCCACCGGCGATCGCCGCCGCTGCCCGCGCCGCGCTCCGGATCATCCGCAGCGAACCCGAGCACCGGCAGCGGTTGCACGCGAACATCGCCCGCTTCCGCGCCGGCATGGCGGCACTCGGCCCGGACCTGCCGATCACCGTGATGGCGTCGGACACGCCGATCCAGCCGCTGATCGTCGGCGATGCGGCGGCGGCGATGGCGCTGTCGCGCAGCCTGTACCAGCGCGGCTACTGGGTCGCCGCGATCCGGCCGCCGACGGTGCCGGCCGGCACCTCGCGGCTGCGACTGACCCTGTCGGCCGCGCACACGCCGGCGCAGATCGACGACCTGATCGAGCAGCTGCGCGCCGCGATCGCGGAATGTTTCGGCGCTGCCACGGTCCAGAATCCCGTGCCCGAACCGATGGCCTGAGCGCGTGGCGAAAATCCTGTTGGTCACCGGCACCGATACCGGTGTCGGCAAAACCCATGCGGCCTGTGCGCTGGTCCGGGCGCTGCGCGCGCAGGGGCTTGTCGTCGGTGTCATGAAGCCGGTGGCCAGCGGCTGCGAGCGGACGGCCGATGGCCTGCGCAATGACGACGCGCTGGCGCTGATCGCTGCTTCCGGCCGCGATTGGCCGTACGCCGACGTCAACCCTTATGCGCTGGCGCAGCCGATCGCGCCGCATCTCGCCGCCATCGCCGACGGCGTCACCATCGATACCGCCGTGCTCGATGTCGCTGTCGAGCGGCTGGTCGCGCAGTGCGAGGTGCTGGTGATCGAAGGCGCCGGCGGTTGGCGGGTACCGCTGAACGAGCGCGACTCGATGGCCGGCTGGGTGTCGCGCCATCACTGGCCGGTGCTTTTGGTCGTCGGCCTGCGGCTGGGCTGCATCAATCACGCGCTGCTCAGTGCCGAATCGATCGCGCGGCGTGTCCCGCTGGTCGGGTGGGTCGGCAATCGTCTGCCGCCGGAACAGGCCGAGTGGCGCGACAACGTCGCCGCGCTCGACCAGCGGTTGCCGGCGCCGCGGATCGCGATCCTGCCGCCGCACGGCGAGCCGGATGGCGCTGACGGCTTCGATTTGAAGGCGCTTCTGTCCCGGCTTTGACGCGTCGTCCAGCCCGCGTGACACCGGGCGAGTACCGGCGGTGTGACATCGCGGGTTTCGGCACGGGGAAGCCGATAGGAGTGACCAATCAAAAGCCCTTGTCTGCGTGCGGAACGCTGGAAAGACAAGGCTTTGCGGCGACCGCTTCATCCACTACAATCCGCCCGCTGAACGCCCGGCATCTTCCGGCCCGCTGGTGGAACGTGCAGTGACCAATCCGCGCAACACCCAAGTCGTGATCGGGCCGAACGCGTCGATGGACACGCGCATGGCCGTGACGTTCATGGTCGTGATGGCGGTGGTATCGCTGGCCATCGCGGGTGCTTTTGCGGCAATCGGGCTGTGGCCGATCCTGCCGTTCGCCGGTCTCGAACTGGGCGCGCTGGGTGTGGCGCTGCATGTCAGCCTGCGGCGCAACCGGTACCGCGAAGTGATCAGCTTCAGCGACCGGGAGCTGCGGGTGGAGTGCGGCATGGCGGGTGAAGGGGCGCGTCTGGTGACGGAATGGCCCCGCTCGTCGACCCGGGTGCTGCTGGAAACGGGCGTCAATCGGAACGATCCGACGCGGCTGGTGCTGAGCAACGGCGGCCGGCGACTGACATTGGGGCGGTGCCTCACGGACGAGGACCGGGAACGGCTTGCAGCACGATTGCGCGAGCTGGTGCTGGCCGGTTGGGCAGCGGTGCCGCAGGACGCGGCAGAAAGCGAATCGCCGAACGGCATCTGAATTCTTCTTGGTGGACCTTCTGGGGCTGGAGTGGATATGTCGAACCTGATTCGTGGCCTTCGCGGCCTCGCACTGACCGGTCTCGCCGGCAGTTTCGCGGCGCACGCCGCAACGCCGGACACTGTCGAGAACGCGTACTGGAACCTGCCGAAAGGCGTGACCGACATCAGCCATGAAGTGTTCAACCTGCACATGGCGGCGTTCTGGGTTTGCGTGGCGATCGCCGTCGTCGTGTTCGGCGTGATGTTCTATTCGGTGTTCGCGCACCGCCGTTCGAAGAACCCGGTGCCGGCAACGTTCCACCACTCGACCACGGTCGAGATCATCTGGACGATCGTGCCGTTCCTGATCCTGATCGGGCTCGCCGTGCCGGCCGCCGGCACGCTGATCAAGCAGTACGACACGCGCAACGCCGACATGACGGTGAAGATCACCGGCTACCAGTGGAAGTGGCAGTACGAATACGTCGGCGAAAACGTCAGCTTCTTCTCGACCCTGGACGAGAAGTCGAACGAAGCCCGCCAGCTCGGCTCCGGCATCGACCCGAAGACGGTCCCGAACTACCTGCGCAACGTCGACAACTACCTCGTGGTGCCGGTCGGCAAGAAGGTTCGCTTCCTGCTGACCGCGAACGACGTCATCCATGGCTGGTGGGTGCCCGACCTCGCGATCAAGAAGGACGCGATCCCGGGCTTCATCAACGAGATGTGGACCAAGATCAACGAGCCGGGCGTTTACCGCGGCGGCTGCACCGTGCTGTGCGGCCGCGACCACGGCTTCATGCCGATCGTGATCGAAGCGAAGTCGGAAACCGACTACGCCGCCTGGCTCGCCGCCAAGAAGGGTGGCGACGCTGCCGCTCCGGCCGCAGAACCGGCGGCTGCGCCGACGCCGGCCGCCGCGCTTCCGGCGAAGCTCGAGGTGGCCGCTGCCGCCACCACGGCGACCGACGCCGTCGTCGATGCCAAGCCGGTGCAGCTGGCTGCGGCCGACACCGCGGCCGCGCCCGCCCCGGCGGCTGCCGCGGCACCGGCGACGAAGGAAGAACTGATCGCCCGTGGCGAGAAGGTGTACAAGGTCAACTGCATGGCCTGCCATCAGGCGACCGGCGCCGGGCTGGCACCGACCTTCCCGAGCCTGATCGGGTCGGCGGTCGTCGCGGGCCCGATCGATGCTCAGATCAAGCAGGTACTGAACGGCAAGAACGCGATGCCGCCGTTCGCTCGCCTGAAGGATGCCGACATCGCCGCCGTCGTCACCTACACCCGCAACTCGTTCGGCAACAAGGTCGGCGACGCCGCCTCCGCCGAACAGGTCGCGAAGCTGCGCTGAGTTTCGCGCGCCCGACAACATCCAGATTTCGCATTGCCCGGAGTAGAGAGTCATGGCCAACACGCACTCGCATCACGACCATAGTCACGGGCACGACCATGCCCACGACCATGATCACCATCATGGTCCCGACAAGGGCGTGATGCGCTGGATCAAGACCACGAACCACAAGGACCTCGGGACCTTGTACCTGTGGTTCTCGTTCATCATGTTCTTCATCGGCGGCGTCATGTCGCTGATCATCCGTGCGGAACTGTTCCAGCCGGGTCTGCAGTTCATCGACCCCGAGTTCTACAACCAGATGATCACGCTGCACGCGCTGGTCATGATCTTCGGCGGCGTCATGCCGGCGTTCGTCGGCCTGGCGAACTGGATGGTGCCGATGATGATCGGCTGCTCCGACCTCGCGCTGCCGCGCGTGAACAACTGGGGCTTCTGGATCTTGCCGTTCGCGTTCACGATGCTGCTGTCGTCGCTGTTCCTGCCGGGCGGTGGCCCTGCCGGCGGCTGGACGCTGTATCCGCCGCTGGTGCTCCAGGGTGGTGCCTCGTTCCCGCTGACGATCTTCGCGATCCACATGCTCGGCATCTCGTCGATCACCGGCGCGATCAACATCGTCGTCACGATCATGAACATGCGCGCACCGGGCATGACCCTGCTGAAGATGCCGCTGTTCGTCTGGACCTGGCTGATCACCGCCTACCTGCTGATCGCGGTCATGCCGGTGCTCGCCGGTGCCGTGACCATGCTGCTGACCGACAAGTATTTCGGCACCAGCTTCTTCAACGCGGCTGGCGGCGGCGACCCGGTGATGTTCGAACACATCTTCTGGTTCTTCGGCCATCCGGAGGTCTACATCATGATCCTGCCGGCGTTCGGCATCGTCTCGACGATCATCCCGACCTTCGCCCGCAAGCAGCTGTTCGGCTATGACTCGATGGTCTACGCCGTGGCCTCGATCGCGTTCCTGTCGTTCATCGTCTGGGCGCACCACATGTTCACCGTCGGCATCCCGCTGGCCGGCGAACTGTTCTTCATGTTCTCGACGATGCTGATCGCGGTGCCGACCGGCGTGAAGGTGTTCAACTGGCTGGCCACGATGTGGCGCGGTTCGATGACCTTCGAAACGCCGATGCTGTTCGCGATCGGCTTCGTGTTCCTGTTCACCATCGGCGGCTTCTCGGGAATCATGCTGGCGCTCGCGCCGGTCGACTTCCAGTACCACAACAGCTACTTCGTGGTGGCCCACTTCCATTACGTGCTGGTGCCGGGCGCGATCTTCTCGATCATCGGCGCCATCTACTACTGGATTCCGAAGTGGACCGGCGTGATGTACAGCGAAACGCTCGGCAAGTGGCACTTCTGGCTGAGCGCGATCTTCATCAACATCACGTTCTTCCCGCAGCATTTCGTCGGTCTGGCCGGCATGCCGCGCCGCATCCCGGACTACGCCGTGCAGTTCACGGACTTCAACGAGCTGTCGACCATCGGTGCGTTCGGCTACTTCGTCGTCCAGTTCATCATGATCTACAACTTCCTGCGCTGCGCCCTGTTCCGCAAGGGCATGGAGCCGGCCACCGGCCAGGTGTGGGAAGGCGCGAAGGGTCTGGAATGGACGGTCGCCTCGCCGGCGCCGTACCACACGTTCGAAGATCCGCCGCACGTGGGCGATGAGCCTGCGGCGACGCACTGAACGCCGATCCGGAATCGATGAGCGCCGTGGCTCCCAAGCCCGACACCGCAGAACGCCGTCGCAATTTCCGTCTGGCCATTGTGCTGGGCCTGATTGCGGTCGGCTTCTACGCGGGTTTCGTGCTGTCGATCGCGTCGCGCTGATCGATCGACGATGAGCACGCCCACCGAAAATCGTCGCGGCAGCTGGAAATGGCTGATCGTGGTCGGCGGCATGTTCTGCTTCGGTTTTGCGCTGGTGCCGATGTACAACGCGCTGTGCCAGCTGACCAATCTGAACGGCAAGGACACCGCGATGCTGGTGTCGGCCAAGGATGTGGTCGAGCGCGAGGACGCCACGCGGACCGTGAAGGTCGAGTTCGTGACCACGGTCAACGGTGGACGCGTGTTCAGCTTTCACGCCGAGCAGCCGACGATCGAGGTTCACCCGGGCAAGCTGTACACGGTGAACTTCACCGCCCGCAACGAGCGCGACGAGGCCGTGGTCGGTCAGGCCGTGCCGAGCGTGGCGCCGTGGAACGCGGCCCGGCATCTGCGCAAGACCGAATGCTTCTGCTTCAACCAGCAGCCGTTCGCGGCCAATGAGGAAAAGCGCATGCCGGTGCGCTTCATGATCGACCCGGAGCTGCCGGCCGACGTCGAAACCGTCACCCTGTCGTACACGTTCTTTGACGCGACCGCGCTGGCCAACGGCAAGATCGATCCCGTCAAGCAGCAACCTGCACCGAAAAGCTAGTCAACCAGGAAATCGTCATGGCGACCCACGCCGCTGAAAGCCACTCCGACAACCGTCGTTATTTCGTTCCGGACCCGAGTGTCTGGCCGTTCCTGCTGACGATTGCGCTCGGCACGATCCTGTACAGCGTCAGCATGTACCTCGAAGAGCGTCACCCGGGTCCGATTCCGTTCGTGATCGGCGGCGCGCTGTTCTTCTACATCGTGTTCACCTGGTTCCGCGGCGTTGCGCTGGAAAGCGAATCCGGCAAGTACAGCGCCCAGGTCGACCGCACCTACCGCATGGGGATGAGCTGGTTCATCTTCTCGGAAGTGATGTTCTTCGGTGCCTTCTTCGGCGCGCTGTACTACGCGCGCGAACTGTCGGTGCCGTGGCTGTCGGGCGAAGGGTCGCGGGTGCTGACCAACGAGTTCCTGTGGCCGGCGTTCGAGAATGTCTGGCCGACCAACGGCCCGGCCGGCATCGGCGGCGAGTTCAAGACCATTTCGCCGTGGCATCTGCCGCTGATCAACACGTTGCTGCTGCTGACCTCGTCGATCACGATCACCTTCGCGCATCATGCGCTGAAGGAAGGGCACCGCCTCGCGACGATCCTGTGGATGTGGGCGACCATCGCGCTCGGCTGCGTGTTCCTGTACTTCCAGGTCACCGAGTACATCGAGGCCTACCACGAGCTGAACCTCACGCTCGGCTCCGGCATCTACGGCTCGACGTTCTTCATGCTGACCGGTTTCCACGGCATGCACGTGACGCTGGGCACGATCATGATGATCGCCGTCACCGGCCGCCTGATGTCGGGTCACTTCAAGCCGGACAGCCACTTCGGCTTCGAAGGCGTGGCGTGGTACTGGCACTTCGTCGACGTGGTCTGGCTCGGCCTGTTCATCTTCGTCTACATCCTCTGATCTAGACGTCACCCGCATCGGCGATTCCTCGTCGATGCGTGAAAAGCCAAAAAGCCCGGCCTCGCGGTCGGGCTTTTTGTCATGGGTTGGGGCGAGTCACATCAGCCGAACGGTCGTCGCGCCATCGGCTGAGGCAATGGAACGTCGCCGGGATTCAGAAGTCCATCACGCGACGGCCTAGCGGCCGACGCCGTGCGGATGGATCCAGCCCTGTGCCGTGGCCAGCAGCAGGAACGCGATCAGGGCCACGGCCAGGCCAACGCGGATCGACAGCGCGCGGACCGTGCGCTTGCTCTGGCTGGAGTCCTTGAGCATGAAGAACAGCCCCGAAAACAGCGAAATGACGATGGCTATCAGCAGAAACGCGATGATCAGCTTCGGAAGCATGGCAGGGCAGGGAAAAGGTGGTGTGCGGATGGTAAGCCGCCATGCCCGGGTTGCCTACGCGCCGTGACTTCCGGCTGGCAATTCCGCCCGCCGTGGTGGGTGATCGTCGGCACACTGCTGGGCTGCGCGGTGACGATCAATCTCGGACTGTGGCAATGGCATCGCGGCCTTGCGCGCGAGGCGCTGGACGCGCAGTACGCGAGTGCCGTGACGCAGCAGGCGCTTGCGCTGTCGGTCGACAGCGCCGTGCCCGCCGGTGCCGATGCCGTCTCGGCAACCGCCCGCGGCCACTACGATGCCAGCCGGCAACTGCTGCTCGACAATCAGGTGCACGACCGCATGCCGGGCTATCAGGTGCTGACGCCGTTCGTGCTCGACGACGGCGGCATCGTGCTGGTCAACCGTGGCTGGCTGCCGCAGAACCCGGATCGGCGCGTGCTGCCGGCGCTCGCGATCAGCGATGCGACGACGACCGTGAACGGGCTGTGGCGTTCGCTGCCGCAACCGGCCCTGCGGCTGTCGATCGAGAACTGCCCGTCGGCCGGCGTGCCGTGGCCGCGCATCGTCGGCTATCCGACGGCGGACGACCTGCGCTGCCTGTACGGCGCGTCGACGGCCGGCGGCGTGCTGCTGCTCGATCCTGCCGAACCGGACGGCTACCTGCGCGAGTGGACGCAGGGCGATCGCCGCTTTCCGCCGCAGCGTCATTACGGTTATGCCGCGCAGTGGTTCGCGTTCGCCGCGACCCTGCTGGCGATCTTTCTCAAACTCAATCTGAAACGCCGCCCATGAACCCGCAAGCCGCCGTGCTGACGCGATCGCGCCTGACCCTGATCCTGCTCGGATCGCTGTTCTTTGCCCCGTTCATCGGCGCCTGGGTAATCTACAACTTCTTCCCGAACCTTCGGCCGACCGGTACCACCAACTACGGCGAGCTGATCGTTCCGGCCAAGCCGATTCCCGCGCTGGAACTGAAAGCCGCCGATGGCGCGCCCGCGAACGTGCTGCCAAGCGAGAAATGGACGCTGCTGCAGATCGGCGCTGCCGACTGCGATGCCGCGTGCAACGAGCGCCTGGTGCTGACGCGCCAGGTTCGGCTTGCGCTCGGCAAGAACCTGTCGCGCCTGCAGCGCGTCTACATCGCACCGGATGCGGCGGCGCAGGCGGCACTGGTCGCGTCGCTCGGCGACAGCCACAAGAACCTGCACATCGTCGCCGACGCGGGTGCCGCCGGCAGTCGCGCCCGCGATGTCTTCGGCACCGACGACCCGTTGAACCTCTACCTGATCGATCCGAACGGCAACTGGCTGCTGGTCTACAAGGGAACGGTCGAAGCCAAGGGCCTGCTCGGGGACCTGAAGAAGCTGATGAAACTGTCGAACATCGGCTGACAGGCCGCTGGCCGCGCACGTCGCGCCGCGCTTGCCCGATGCCCTCTTGCCGACCGACGTCGAGGCCGGTACGGACCGACCACGACGCGCCGCCGGTGTCCGGCGCCCTGCGGCTGTAAAATGATCAACTTGCCTGCGGATCCACCATGTCCACAACGTTTCATCGCATCGCTCTGCTGACACTGGGCCTGACCTTCTGCCTGGTCGTGCTCGGCGCCTACGTCCGCCTGTCGAACGCCGGGCTCGGCTGCCCGGACTGGCCGGGCTGCTATGGCCATGTCGGCGTGCCGGATGCCCAGCACGAGATCGCGGCGGCCGAAGCCGCGTACCCGGAACGCCCGGTCGAGGCGCCGAAGGCCTGGAAGGAAATGGTCCATCGCTATCTCGCCGGCTTCGTCGGCCTGCTGATCGGCACGCTCGCCGTGCTGGCGCTCAGGGATCGCACCAGAACCTTGCCGAGGACGCTGGCACTGGCGACGGTCGGGGTCGTGCTGGTGCAGATCGTGTTCGGGGCGCTGACGGTCACCCTGAAGGTCAAGCCGATCATCGTCACCACGCACCTGATGCTGGGGCTGACCACGCTGTCGCTGCTGTGGTGGATGTGGCTCGAGACGCGCCCGGTGGCCACGCAATCGATGCCCGACGCGTTGCCGGCCGTGCTGAAGCCGCTGGCGGCATTCGCGCTGCTGGTGCTGGGCGGCCAGATCTTCCTCGGCGGCTGGACCAGCACCAACTACGCCGCGCTGGCCTGCCCGGATTTCCCGGCCTGCCATGGCTCGTTCGCGCCGAAAGGCGATCTGGGCGAAGCCTTCAAGCTGTGGCGCGGTCTCGGCATCGACTACGAATTCGGCGTGCTCGACACCGCCACCCGCGCAACGATCCATCTGGTCCACCGCTACGGCGCGCTGGTGCTGAGCCTGGTGCTCGGCGGTGTGGCGCTGTACCTGCTGAGCCTGAACCGCGCGCCGCTGCGACGGCTGGCATTCGCGCTGTTCGGCGCGCTGGCCCTGCAGCTGACCATCGGCATCGGCCTGATCCACCTGCAACTGCCGCTGTGGCTGGCCGACGCCCACAACGGCGGCGCCGCCGTGCTGCTGCTGGCCGTGCTGGCGCTCAATCACCGGGTCTGGCGCACGGCAAGCGTTGCGCGCACCGCCCCGGTGCCGCGTGGCACTGCCGTTCCACGACCGATCTGAACCGCCGATGACCACCCGATCGACGCCGCCGCTGAAGATTCACGGCGTGCCTGCGGCTGACGCCGATGTTGCCGCCGCCGCCGTGATCGACGGCGCGGCGCCGGTCTCGCGCTTCAGCGAGTACTACGAGCTGTGCAAGCCGCGCGTGGTCATGCTGATCGTGTTCACCGCGATCGTCGGCATGTTCCTCGCAGTGCCCGGCATCCCGCCGATTGCGGCGCTGATCTGGGGCACGATCGGCATCTCGCTGCAGGCGGCGTCGGCGGCGGCGGTGAACCAGATCATCGATCGCGAGATCGACTCGCGCATGGCCCGCACCTGCGGGAGGCCGCTGGTCACCGGCTCCTTGAGCCTGGTCGAATCGATCGGCTTCGCGACCGCGCTCGGGCTGGCCGGCTTCGTCGTGCTGTGGTTCCTCGTCAACCCGCTGACCGCGGTGCTGACGCAGCTGACCTTGGTCGGCTATGCCGGCGTCTACACGCTGTTCCTGAAGCGGGCCACGCCGCAGAACATCGTGATCGGTGGCGCTTCCGGTGCCGCGCCGCCAGTGCTCGGCTGGGCGGCGGTGACCGGCACCATCGATCCGCATGCGCTGATCCTGTTCCTGATCATCTTCATCTGGACGCCGCCGCACTTCTGGGCGCTGGCCATCGAGCGGCGCGAGGACTACGCCAAGGTCAACATCCCGATGCTGCCGGTGACGCACGGCGTGGAATACACCAAGACGCAGGTGCTGCTGTACACGCTGCTGCTGATCGCGGTGACGATCCTGCCGTTCGCGGTCGGCATGAGCGGCTGGCTGTACCTGGTGGCCGCACTCGGCCTCGGCGGCCGTTTCCTGCAGCTCGCGATCCAGCTCAAGTACCGGCCCCGCAAGGGCCTGCCGATGAAGACCTTCGGCTATTCGATCGTCTACCTGATGGCGATCTTCACGGCGCTGCTGGTTGATCACTACCTGATCTGAGCGCGCGGGCTGCGGCATCCGACCGCCTGCCGGCCCGCTGGCAGCGGCTTCGAACGGCCTGACAAGGGCCCAAAACCGGAATCGCGACGCGCGTGCGTCACCGATTTGCCGTCCCGGCTTGTCGGATATCCGGCCAAATGCCGGATTCTGCGGTCGGCTAACCCCGTTCGTCGGCGAATTCGGCTGACCGAAACGGCATCCGTAGGGTGGCCCGGCCCCCCCACGCTGTCGTTCCCGGAGCCCGCGATGTCCACCGCCCCTCGCTTGTCCGCCGTGCCACTTGCGCTGCTCGGCGCCGCCGTCGCCATCGCCATCGCCGGACCGGCACGCGCCTGGACCAGCAGCCTGTACCCGGCTGACGGCAACGGCGGGTACCGCGCCGCGACCGTCAACTTCGCCGGCCGCGACTGGCGGCTGCCGGATTTCTCGTACACCGGCTACCAACTGGGCGCGACCGCACCGGCAACCGGCATCGCCTGCACGAACACCCGCACGATCACGGCCACCGGGGACATCGCCGCCGCCGTGCAGGCCGCAGTCGATACGGTCGGCAGCGCCGGTGGCGGCACGATCCTGATTCCTGCCGGCAGCTACACCATCGGCAGGACCATCAGCGTGCCTTACGGCAACGTCTCGATCCTCGGCGCCGGCAGCGGTCGTACCGTGATCAGCGTGCCGGCCAGCTACCGGCCGCTGGACGAGGACGACGAAGGCCTGTTCCAGCTAGGTTCGAAGCCCGGCAGCACCAATCGGCAATGGCTCGATCAGGGTGCGGTGCTGGGCACTGTGGCCTCGACCATCCGCGAAGGCGACATCCGCGCCACGGTGACCAATGCCGCGAATCTGGCGATTGGCCAGTGGATCGTGCTGCAGCAGTACTACTGGAGCAGCCTCAGCCAGCGCAACGACAGCTCCGGTACCTGGCTTTCGTACAACAGCACGAGCTTTCCGCCGGCCGGCTCGCCGAACCGGCGCTACAGCTTCGTCTACCTGCGCAAGATCGTCGCCAAGGCCGGCAATGTGCTGACGCTCGATGCGCCGCTGCCCGTGACTCTGGATCCGGCGAACAACCCGATCGGCATCCGTTCGACCGAGACCAAGGCCAGCGGCGGCAGAATCACGTTGCGCGACAACACCGGCATTGCCGGGATGACCATCCGCTTTGCCGACAACAGCGGCGGCGCCGGCGGCTTCCCGGTCGGCATCGGCGTGCATGTCGAGGGCGTCCGCAACGGCTGGGTGCACGACGTGCAGGTTCAGAATTTCCCGCGCTTCGGCTTCGTGTTCGACGCCACGGCTCGCCTGTCGATCACCGACAGCGCCGCGCTGCGCGCGCAGAACACCGGCGGCAACGGGCGCGGCTACGGGTTCCTGTCGATCGACAGCCAGAACCTGCTGCTGGCGCGCAACTACGTCGAACTCGCCCGGCACAGCTACACCAATCAGAGCGGCCTGAACTCGGTGCTGGTCTACTCGCAGAATGACAGCGTCGGCGTTCGCGAGAACGGCGACGACATGCACGCCGGCCTCGCGCAAGCCGTGCTGTGGGACCGCCACGGCCTGAGCCACGGCAGCGGGCTGATGCTGAGCTACCGCGGCGCGGCGTCGTCGAACGCGCAGGAATCGAACTATTCGAGCGTGGTCTGGAACGCCACCGACAACGGCTACCGGGGCACCAGCAACGGCGGCGTGATCAGCGTCAATCCGTCAGTCGATGGCTACGGCATCGTCGTCGGCGGGCCGACGCAGTATCCGGTGTTCGATGACGCCACGACGATCGCCAGCGGCGCGCGGATGCAGCGATACGGCGGCTTGCAGGTCGGCCCGCCGGCACAGATGGCGGTGCCCGGTGCGCGCAACCAGAACGTGCTGTACGAAGGTCTCTACACCAGCGGCCTGACGCCGGCCTCGCTGTGGCAGCAGCAGGTCGTGCAGCGGCTTGGGCAAGCACCAGCATCGTTCGCGAGCAGCGCCTGCGCGCCGGCGCCCGTCGTCGGCACGGTGGCGCGCAGCACCTACACCGGCAGCGGCCATCTGGTGTTCAACGGCGACCAGCTCGGCTGGTCGACGGCCTTCGGCACCGCCTGCCCCAGCAACATGGAAAATGGCGACGTCAGCACCACGGCCGCCAGCTGCAAGGTCAGCGCGCAGACGGTCAACCAGACCGCCGGCGGCCGCTACGCGATGTCGATCCTGCCGACCGCGACGGTCAATGGCGTGGTCGCCACGCTGGGCGGGCCGATGCTGTCGACCGCGAGCTACGGCAGCTTGCGGCTTAGCGTCTACCCGACCAGCGCAACGCTGCGCCTGAACCTGCTGCTGGGCGCGAAGCCGTATGTCGCCGGCGAGGCCTACCCGACACTCGGCACATTCGCGATCAGCGGGCTGATCGCTAATCGCTGGAACACCGTGTCGATTCCGATGAGCCGCTTCAATGCTGGCAGCTTCAACGCGATCATCCTGAAGAGTGCCGGCACCGCCAGCGTCTCGCTGACCTACCTCGACGACATCAGCTTCCAGTGATCGGCGGCCTCGCCGTTCAGAACTGGAAGTACAGGAACGCCGAGTAGCCCTGCGCCGACAGCTTGAGGATGGTCAGCACGAACGCCGGCACCAGCAGCCAGACCGCCGCCGTGCTGCGAAGTGCCGGGCTGCCGAACGACCACTTCGGTCCGAACTCGCGAAGCCCTTCGATCAGCACCAGACACCACGCGATCACCAGCACCGTGAGCTGCAGATGCGTGGCGGCACCCAGCAGCACGTCGGTGAAGCCGCCGACGTGCTGCAGCAGGAACATCGCCTGATACAGGCGCCACGCGTCGGCGACGCTGTCGGCGCGGAAGATCACCATGCTGACCATGATGCAGACGAAGGTCGGCAGCCAGCGCCGCCAGCGGAAGGTCTTGACGTAACCGGTGACGCCTTGGGTCCGCTCGACGAAGATCAGGCTGCCCTGCAGCGCGCCCCAGCAGACGTAGGTCCAGTTCGCGCCATGCCAGATGCCGCCGAGAAAGAAGGTCATGAACACGTTGACGTAGGTGCGTGACTCGCTACCGCGGCTGCCGCCGAGCGCGAAGAACACATAGTCGCGCAGCCAGTTCGACAGGCTGATGTGCCAGCGCCGCCAGAACTCGGTGTTGCTCTGGCTCAGGAAAGGCCGCTTGAAGTTTTCCGGGAAGCGGAAGCCCATCATCAGGCCGAGGCCGATCGCCATGTCGGTATAGCCGGCGAAATCGAAGTACAGCTGCGTGCCGTAGGTGATGGCGCCGAGCCAGGCGTCCGCCGTCGACGGATCGGCCATCGAGAAGCAATGGTTGGCCAGCGGCGCCAGGGTGTCGGCGATCAGCACCTTCTTCAGGAAGCCCTGCATGAAGCGCACGG
Organism: Nevskia sp.; assembly: GCF_021732705.1. Classification (GTDB taxonomy): domain Bacteria; phylum Pseudomonadota; class Gammaproteobacteria; order Nevskiales; family Nevskiaceae; genus Nevskia. The sequence goes on from NZ_JAKFUM010000021.1 coordinate 29,388, forward strand.
CGCCCTGACCGAACAGCGCGACACTGTGCGTGCGATGTTCGAACTGCCCGGCCAGATCCTTGTAGCGGAAGATCGGACCGACGATCAGATGCGGGAACAGCGACACGAAGGTCGCGAAGTCGAGCGGATGCCGCGTGGCTTCGGCGTCTCCGCGGTAGACATCCATGATGTAGCTGATCGACTCGAACACGTAGAACGAGATGCCGATCGGCAGCAGCACATGGGTCCAGGTGAACGGCGCGATGCCGACGTTCGCCACCAGCCCGTTGAACGTCTCGATGCCGAAGTTCGTGTACTTGAAGTAGCCGAGCACGGCGAGATCGACCACGACGCCGAGCTTCAGCCAGCGCAGCGCGCCGGGTGTCTGGGCTCCGTGCCGCGCAATCTGCTGGCCGATCGCATAGTTGAACGCGGTGACCGCCGCGAACAGCAGCAGGAAATCGACCCGCCACCACGCGTAGAACGCATAGCTTGCGACCAGCACCACGACATTGCGCAGCCGTGCCCGGTTCGGCACGAGGTAGTACACCGCGAGAAACAGCGGCAGGAACAGGAACAGGAAGACGTTCGACGAAAAGACCACGGCAGTCCTGCCCGACGTGGGGCGGTGGCGAGCGCTAGCGTGAACGCGCAGGGAAACGGCTGCCGCCATCGCGGCCGCGGCCGATCATGGCGGATTCAGCACGTCCGGGGGCAGCACGAAGCCATGCAGGTCCGGCTTCACGATCAGCGCCCGCTCCGGAATCTCCCAGATCACCAGCCGCGGCTTGACCTGCTTCAGCTCCGCGCCGGTCAGATACTGGATCATCGGCGGGAACGGCCCGACGCCTTCCTTCGACAGATTGGCGATGTCCTCGCCCAGCGCCTCGCGCAGCGCGCCGGCGAAGTTCCACAGCGGATTGGCGCTGTAGCTGCTGCCGACCAGGGTCACCTGCGGTGCCGCGGCATCGCCGAACAGATCCGCCGGGTCGCTGGCAGTCGTCGAATCCGTGGCCACAGTCTCCGAGGGCCGCACGACATCGGTCGGTGGCAGCAGCGACGCGAAGTAAGGATCGAGCGGCAGGTAGTTGAACAGGTCGCCGCGATGCCGCTGCTCGTCGCCGAGCGTCGTCACGTAGCGCGTGCGCTGGTCGGCCGCGCGCGCATGACCGCGTTCGGCCACGAGGGCCGCCACCAGCGCCGCCGCCCGCTGCGCGCCGAACGGCGTCCAGTGCGTGTCGGTGCGGAAGTAGGTCGGCTGTTCCGCCTTCGCCGCGACCAGTGTCGGCAGCAGGTCCGCCGTCGGAATGCCGCGCGCCGCAAGCGCCGCCACCAGCTGCTCGTGCAGTGACTGCTGCAGCCGCGCCGGCGCGTGGCCATCAAGAAACTCGGGATAGACCCGCGCCTTGGCCGGCACGATCGCGACCACCAGCGGGATGCCTTGCGCCTTCAGCTGCGCGTGTACCCAGGCGATCGTCGCGAGGTTGACCTTCAGCTGCCGTGCGCTGCCGTCGCCGACATTGAATTCCTCCGACGTGTACAGCCACTGCTCGCGGCCGAGCACGACGCGGGGTCGGCCTTCGCCGAACACGCGCAGGCCGATCGCGGCCCACAGGTTCACGCCGAAGCGCTTGGCCGGGAAGCTTTCGTCGTAGTGCGTCTCGAAGCGCTTCGCCAACTGGCCGGTGACCACCGGCGCATCGGCGGGTCGGTCGAAGCTGGCGATGCCGCGCAGCGCCAGCACGCCGGTGATGACGATCACGGCGAGGAACAGCACGGTCTGCAGCAGGGCTGCCCGCGGTGCGCTGGGCGGGCGTGACGGAACTGCCGAGTCGGTCGTGGCCATGTCGGATCAGAACTGGAAGTACAGGAACGGCGAGTAGCTTTGCGCCGACAGCTTCAGCAGCGCGAGCAGGAACAACGGCACCAGCAGGCCGATCGCTGCCGTGGCGCGCGCTGGCGCCGGCCATGCGAAGCGCTGCGCCGGCAGCCGCTGGCGGATGCCGCAGATCGCGACGATCGCCAGTGCCGCGATCAGCGTGGCGATCTGCAGGCGATCGATGTCGCCGGCGAAGACCTCGCTCAGGTGCAGGTCGCCGACACTGAACATCGCCGCATACATCCGGAACGCGACGTCGACGTTGTCGGCGCGGAAGATCACCCAGCCCAGCACCACGAACAGCAGGGTCAGCGCCCAGCGGCCGAACGCGAAGCGGCCGGCACTGCCGACCTTCACGCCGAGCGCGCGCTCGACCGACAGGATCGCGCCGTGCCACGCGCCCCAGATCACGAACGTCCAGTTCGCGCCATGCCACAGACCGCCGAGCAGCATGGTCAGGAACAGGTTGCGATAAGTGTTGAACACGCCGTGGCGATTGCCGCCGAGCGGCACGTACAGGTAATCGCGCAGCCAGCTCGACAGGCTGATGTGCCAGCGCCGCCAGAACTCGGTGATGCTCTGGCTGATGTACGGCTGGTTGAAGTTCTCCATGAACCGGAACCCCATCATCAGGCCCAGGCCGATGGCCATGTCGCTGTAGCCGGAGAAATCGAAGTACAGCTGCATCGTGTAGGCGATGGCCCCGAGCCAGGCATCGCCGGTCGTGGGATCGGCCAGCGCGAACGCCTGGTTCGCCATCGGCGCGATGGAGTCGGCGATGAACACCTTCTTGACGAAGCCCTGCATGAAGCGCGTCGCGCCTTCGCCGAACTTGTCGAAGGAGTGGTCGCGGCTTTCGAACTGTTCGGCCAGGTCCTTGTAGCGGAACACCGGGCCGGCGATCAGATGCGGGAACAAGGCGAGGAAGGTCGCGAAATCGACCGGATGACGCGTGGCTTCAACGTCGCCGCGATTGACATCCATGATGTAGCTGATCGACTCGAAGACATAGAACGAGATGCCGATCGGCAGGATCACGTGGCTGAGCACGAACGGCTCGAAGCCGGCGCCCGTCAGCAGCGCATTGAAGCTCGCGACGCCGAAGTTCGCGTACTTGAAGTAGCCGAGCATCAGCAGGTCGACGGTGACGCCGAGCGCCAGCCAGCGGCCGGCCCCCGTCGTGCGTGCGCCGTGCCGCGCGATCATCAGGCCGATCAGGTAGTTCCAGACCGTGACGCCGATGAACAGGAACAGGAAGTCGACGCGCCACCACGCGTAGAACGCATAACTGCCAAGCAGCACCACCCAATTGCGCAGGCGGTAGCGGTTCGGCGTGACGTAGTAGATCGCCAAGAACAGCGGCAGGAACAGAAACAGGAAGGCGTTCGACGAGAAGACCATGTCAGGCGATCACGGCCGGCCGGCGCTGCCAGCGGCTGGCAGCGACAGGCTTTGCGACAGGCTCAGCTTCAGGCTCGACAGCTTCGCCTCGAGGTTGCCGATGTCGTCGGCCTTGTCGTCCGGCTTGCCGCTTCGCGCGCGCAGCAAGACCAGCTCGCGCTGGTAGTAGCTCATCGCATCGGCCTGGCGATCCAGCTGCTCGGCGAGATAGCCGAGACGATCGAGCACGGCGGCGGGCGACAGGCTCGTGTCCGACGGCTTCTTCTCGACCAGCGCCAGCAGCCGCAGATACTGCGTTTCGGCGCGGGCGAATTTCTGCTCGCGCTCCAGCAACTCGGCGTAATGCTGGAGGCCGGTGCGCAGCATCGCGTCGGTGGCCGCACCACCAGCCGCGAACACGGTGATCACGTCGAGATAGCCGCGCTCGGCTTCTGGATACTGATGGCTCAGCGCCTGCAGGTCGGCCTGCCGCAGGCGCAGCGCCGCCAGCGCCGGATCGTTCGGCGCAGCACCCTTGCGCTGGATCGCGATCGCGCGGCGCAACACCGCTTCGGCATCGATGAACTTGCCGCGCTTGATCTTGGTCTCGACGATCTTGCCGAGCAGCGGCAGCGAGGCCGGCGTATTGCGCCCGCTGATCGCTTCGACCGCCTTCAGCGCATCGCCGTAGAAGGCATCGGCATCGACATAGTTGGCGACCTGCCACTTGATCTCGCCGATGTTGGTCAGGCTGGTGATGTAGGCCTGCGAGCCGGGCGCCAGACGCTCGATGTCGAAGCTGACCCGGCGGCAGGTGCGCAGCGCTTCCTCGGTATCGCCGGAGCGGATGGCGGCCGTGCACAGCCCGTTGAGCCCGTTCAGTTCAGTGGCCAGCTGCGCGTCGGCGGCTGGCAGCGCGAACGTGAACAGCATTGCCACGACCGGGACCCAGCGGCGGGGATGGATGCGCGCACCGCTCATGGCTGTTCCTCGTGCATCGGGTTGCCGCTCGCTGCGCCGGCAGCGGCGGTGACGAAGATCGACGTCAGATCGCCGCCGAGCCGTGTGCTGCCGAGCGGTCGCGACGCATCGCGGGTCGCTTCCTCACGCGGCGTGCAGCGCACCGTCCAGCAATACGGTTCGAGCCAGGCGCGGCTGCTGCTGCTGTCGAGCGTCGCCGTGTCCTGCTCGGCACCGGCCTTGTCGGCGAACGACGCCGGATCGTCGAGCGCGGTTTCCGACAGCTGCGCGAGGCGCGTCAGGGCGCTGCGACCGCCGACCACGCCTTCGCTCGCGAGATCGACGCCGTTGGCCTTGGCGAACGCGGCGATCATCGCCAGCGGCGCCATCGCGTAGTTGTGATAGCCGGCAGCGCGGGTCGCGCGCTTCATCTCGTTCGGCAGATAGCCGTCGGCATCGATCTGCTTTTCGAACACGCGGAACAGCAGCAGCGAACGGTCGAACAGATCGCGACGATCCACCGCGACACTCGTTGCCATCAGCGCCCAGGCGGCCCAGTAGTAGTGGTTGTTGATCTTGTCGATCGGATCATCCGGCGACCATTCGGTGACCACTTGGTCCGCCATCGCCGACAGCCAGCGCTCGATCCTGCGGCGGTCCTCGGGATACGCCGCCACGCCGTTCGAGGCCGAGAACTTGAGCCGGACCCAGGCGCTGGCGAACGTGCCCAGACTCCACTTGCGCAGCGACTTGCCGGTGTGGTTCGTGGCCTCGCCGAGCATCGCGCCGGTCACGGCCCCGTCCTTGGCGGTCGCCCAGCTCGACAGCCACTGCACGGCGCACTGCAGGTCCGCCGCGTTGCCGGAACGCTGATACTTCTTCACGCGCGACACCAGGCCTTTCTCCATCGCGGTGATCGGCCGGGTCTTGGCCTTGTAGGCCTTCTCCGCGTCCGGGTTCAGCGTGTCGCGGGCCTTGCCCGAGCCTTCGTACTTGCTCTGGAACGCCAGCGTTCCGGTGAACGGCTTCGGCGCCGCCGGGCACGGCGAGGCCGCGCCGGGCTTGCTGCCGGCGGGTTGCAGATACCCCGGCGGGGGCTGCAGCGGCCCGGCCATGGCCGGTGCCGCGGCCAACAGCAGTGCCGAAATCAGCGCCATGGCGCGGAATGGCGTTCGCGCCGGCATCAGGGCGCCTGCCTGGCCACGAGCGGTGCCGTCGTTCGGCACAGCTTCGCGGTGACCGTGGTCGGCTTCGCCAGCTTGGTCACGACCTGCACGCGGAATGCGATCACCGGCTGCTCGATGTATTCGGGCTCACGATTGGTCTCGAGCACGAAGCGGCCGCCGGAACGCGTGTAGTCGTTCAGCCGCACGCGCTGCACTTCATGCTTGCCGTCGAGGTACCAGGTCTCGGCGAGAAACTCGCTGACGGCGGGATCGCCGAACTGCAGGTCGATCACCAGATCGCGGCTTCTGGCATCGAGAATGCGGCCGCCGCCGTTGAACAGCAGATCGGTGAAGTCGTTCGCGGTGTTGATCGGCGTGGTGCTGCTCAGCAGCGTGGCGCGATCGGCGCAGCCGTTGTTGACCAGCGGCACGATGCGCCGCATCTGGCCGGGATTCGCCGCGGCGATCTGCGGGTGACCGAACTCCCAGATCACCAGCTTCGGCGGTCGCTTCTGGAAGTCCTCGCTCAGCAGGTACTGGGTCAGCGCGCCATCGAAGTTGCCGCCGGACAGCGAGACGTTCAGCACGTCGGTCTGCAGGTTCTGCTTCAGGAAGCCGGCGAAGTGATAGGTCGGGGTGGCACTGAAGCTGGTGCCGACCAGCGCGATCTCCGGCACCGGCTCATCGGCGAACAGATCGGTTTCGGTGGCGTCGGTCTTGTAGCCGAGCACGACTTCGGACGGGTAGTGCCCGCCGCAGATCTGCTGCGCGACGATCGACATCACGCCGGGATGGCGATTGCGGCCGATGCGCGTGGTCACGTAGGCGCGCTTGGTCAGGCCCGCGAGCAGCGGCGTGCCCTTCAGCGTGCTCGCGATCAGCTCTGCCGTGCGCCGCGCGCCGTCCGGCGTCCAGTGCCCGTCGCGATGGAAGAAGTACTCGGTGCCATCGCCGCGTTCGGCCAGCAGGCCATAGTCCGGCACGATGAATCCGGCCGTGCGGAAGCGCTGCAGGGCGGCGCGATAGTTCGCCAGCGCCAGCTTGTCGTTGAAGCGGGCGCGGTCGCCGGGCAGCAGCTGGTCGGCATGCAGCACGCCGCGCGGCGGGAAATCGAGCATCAGCACCTCGGTGCCATGCGCCTTGAACGCCTTGACCATGCGGGCGAGATCGGCGAGCACCTGATCGTTGATCGGAAACTCGGTGTTCAGCTCGCTCTGGCTGCGGAACAGCCAGTCGCCGCGGCCCTGCAGCGCTTCCTGATGATCCTGCATGAAGCGCGTCAGGTAGACGTCGGCATCGCGGGCGCGCGGGCACAGCGTGCAGCAAGGCTCGGCACTGTAGCGGGGAAGGTCCTCGTCATCGCTCGCCGCGGCTGACGTCTGTGCCTGCGCAGACATCGCCGCCATGCCCAGCAGCAGCGACGTCAGCAGGCACCGGATCATCCGCACGCGATCAAGGCGGCGCATGGCGCGCTCAATCCTCGTTCCAGATCATCACCGGATAGGCTTCCGATCCGCTGACGAACAGGCTGAACACCTTGCCGCGATCAAGCGCGACCGGTGGCACATCGGTGAGCTTGGTCGGGCCATTGAACAGGCCCAGGCTCAGTTTCAGCGGATTGATCTCGCGCTGTGCCGACGTGCCGGGCGCCACGGTTTCGAACACGGTGGCCTTGCCGTCGGCGGTCTTGAGGCCCACGGCCGTGGCCGGCATCAGATTGAAGATCGCGATCATCGACTTCAGCCGGTTCAGCACGCCCGAGAGTTCGAACATGACGATGCCGTTGCTGGTCTCCACCGCGGTGTAGAAGTGGTTCGCTTCAAGCTTCACCGTCTTCTCGTGCGGGCCGACCTTGAGCACGACGTCGCCCGGTTCGCGGAACAGGTAGGCGCTCGCGGCATACGACAGCAGCGGCGGTTCGGTCTGCTCGCCGATCTTCACGCCGACGCCGGTGTTGGCGGTGTTGTTGAAGGCGCGGATGAACGCCGAGTTCGGCGGCGCTTCGCGGGCGTAGAGCTGCGCCTGGGCAGGCAGCGCCAGCGCGGCGCCGAAGCAAACGGCGAGGCCGAGCAATGCGCGGTGGGTGAAGCGGTGTCTCGACGTGAGGGGCACGGTCGAAGTCCTCTAGCGATGAAGGGGGAGGGAAGCAGGCAGCGGTGCGGCCGTCTGTGCGGCCACTTTCTGCGGGGGAATCGGTTCCAGCACCGCGACTTCCTTGCGGTTCAGCACGATGTCGAGCACTTCGATCTGGAATGCCAGCAGCACGCCGCCGAGGCGGTAGCCCAGCGCCCGCTGCGGCGTGCGCAGGTCGACGCCGTACAGCACGGCGCGGGTCGGCTCGTCGAGATTGACCGGGCCGGAGCCATTGCCGCTGAGCTGGCCGCCGGCCACCACCATCGACATCGCCTTGGTGTACGGGTCTTCGATGAAATCGCGATCGGTGCCGGTCAGGTCCCGCGACACGCCGTAGATGCCGGCGAGCCCGTTGGCGATCGCGGAGCTGTCCTGAATGCGGATGCCGGTGCTGTTGCGCAGCCGGATGCCGTGATGCAGGTTGCCGGTGCTCAGATTGTTCCAGACCACGTTGTCCGGACTTTCCGACAGCACGATGCCATCGGACTTGTTGCGGTACGTCGTGTTGTTGGCGATGACCGTGTTGCTGCACTGGCGGTCGAGCACGATGCCGGACAGGTTGTTGTCGTGGCTCTTGTTGCCGATGATGAAGCTGTTGTCGACATCGCGCGAAATGATGATGCCGTGTTTGCGCTTGGTGCCGAACGCTTCGTTCTCGGCAATGATCAGGCGCTGCGAGCGGTCGTGCGGATCGATGCCGTACTGGATGTTGTCGCGCAGCGTGTTGCCTCGGAGCACCACGTCATCGGCTTCCCAGCTGTAGAAGCCGTACCAGAGATCGCTGATCTCGGTGTTCAGGATCCAGCCGGTCGGCCGCGGCCATACGGCGCGCTGCGCCACCGTGGTGCTGTACTGCGACAGCGACAGCCCGAAGGCCTTGGTGCTGGCATAGCCGAGGCTGGCGATGCGGCTGCCGGCGATATACGTCTTCGAGCCGCCCCAGCCGACGATGAACGGCCGGAACACATGCTTGTCGACAAAGCGTGCCGGCGCATTCTTCGCTTCGCTCCAGCCGACGATCGCGCTGTTGCTGACATACAGCGTGCCCTCGGTCGCGAGCATGGCGCCGCGTTCCTGCGACAGCCGCAGTTCCTTCGTGCCGCTGCCGATTTCCAGCGTCGCGCCGTGGCGCACCAGCAACGGCAGGCGCAGCACGAAGATGCCGGGCGCGGTCTGCTCGAACAGATCCTTCGGCAGGCTCGCCAGCAGTTCCGGCAGGCTCACGAATCCGCCTTCGATGAAGATCGCGCGAAGGCTGCCGCGCTGACGCAGCGCCAGTTCCGACAGGCCCTGGTCGACGGCGGTGGTCAGCGACTTGAAGCCCGGCTCGTTCAGCAGCGACGCGACGGTGACCGTGCCGCGGCGCGAACGGTCGATCTTCTTCGCCATCGCCGCGGGCGTGTACTGCGCCAGATCCGGCAGCACCGGGGCCGAGAACGCGATGGTCGATGGATCGGCGGTGACGACGCGGTACTGCCGCTTCAACTCGGCTTCGGTCGGCACCGGGCGGTCGACTTCGTCCGGTGTCTCGTCGGCATCGTCGCCGCCTTCGTCGGCGGTATCGTCGACCTTCGAGTGACTGGCGGCCGCGCGGGCCTTGCCCACGGGCTTGCCGGCGGCCTGCGCCGGCGATGTCGCGGCCAGCGCCAGCAGCGCGGCCAGCACCAGCGCGCGGGCGCTCAGTTGACCCACAGCGTGGCCTCCAGCAGCACGCGGTAGTCGAGTTCGGTGCCCGGGCCGAATGCGGCACCCGGATCGAACGCCGAGGCGCGGATCGAGATCAGCGAGCGTCGTTTCTGCGAGACGAAGGCATCGCCCGAATCGAGCAGGCGCTGCCGGCGCAGGGCGCGGCCGAAGTAGTGCGTGGCAACGAGGTCGACGCCGTTGCCGACGTGGTTGCGGCCGTTGGCCTGGGTCTGGGCGATGACGTTGTCGGCCGTGATCGCCGCGTTGCCGTCGTTGCGTGCCAGCGTCGAGAAGATGGCGCTGATCGCGTCGTTGTCGAAGCTCAGCGACACGAAGGCGCTGGCCACGCGCAGGTTGCCAAGCTGCGCCCGCAGCGTTTCGTTGTAGCGGTTGATCAGCGTCTGCGTGCCGGAGAAGGTCGAGCTGTTGCTCTGCGCGCCGGTCTGCTGGTACTCCCGCGAGCTGTAGGTGTAGGCCGCGCCGAACGCGACCGGAAACTCCGTGAACGGCCGCCAGCGACCGGCGATGGTACCGGCGTAGGCGTTCACGTCCTGGCGGTTGCGGGTATCGACGACATTGCCGCTGCCGGCGCTGGCCTCGGTCTGCTTGCCGATCAGATAGTTCGCTTCGATCCAGTAGTTGAACGGCGTGCGGTTCAGCGGATCGTAGAAGCCGTTGTCGGCATACAGACCGAGCCAGTTCAGCTGGCCATTGCGCAGCTTGCTGTCGGCATCGACGGTATCGCCGATCCGCGGCGCGCTGCCGCTGTCCTGCGCGACGACGGCGCGGACCCCCACGCGATGCTCCGGCCGCCAGTCGACCGAGGCATTGCCGAAGCCGTAGGTGCGATGGCGCTGCTCGGCGATGATCGGCGCGCCATCGCTGCGGTAGTGGAACAACTGCCGGGCGATGCCGATGTCGAACGACTTCAGCGTCGTCGCGAAATTCCAGCGCAGGCTGTCGATGTCCTCGTCCCACCATTCGCTGCCGACCTGGCGCACGCGCTGGCGGCCGAGGCTGATGGCTTCGCCGGGATAGCTGGTCAGGCCGTTGTACTGCACCCACAGCTCGCTCAGCGCGATGAACGAATTGCCGCGCGCGGTGGCGTTGTCCGGCGTGTTCGAATCGAACGGCGCGGCGCGGCCGGTCGGCACGAACGCCCGGATGCGGGTGTAGGCGGTCCAGTCCTCGCCGAACTGGATCAAGGCGCGCGGCGCCAGATTCACGAACAGGTTCTGCGTGGAGTCGCCATTGCTGCCGAGGCCGAGCGTGCGGTCGCCATCGGCTTCCGCACCCACGGTCGCGCGCAGCGCGTAGTTGAAGGTCACGTCGGCGCGTGTGGCCACCGGGACGGCGGCGGCGGCAAGCAGGGCCAGCGTGGCGGCAGTCGGTTTGATCATGAGCGTGGCTTCGCGGTGGTTTCCTGAGCCCAGACTTCAGGCCCGATCGGACGTCGGGTGACCAGATGGACCTTGCGTTCCTTCTGGTACAGGGCTTCGGCCGCTTCCAGCTCGGCCGGGGTCAGGTCGGCGGTCAGGCGTTCGAGCAGCGGATAGGCGTTCGGCACGCCGTTGCGCAGGGTGCGCACGACCACCGGATAGCCGCCATCGCTCGACAGCTTCGCGAAGACATAGGCATTGACGCGGTTGGTCCGCGCGCCCGGCGTGTCGTAGAACAGGCGCGACAGATGGGTATCCGCCGCCGTCACGCGATGGCGCGCGGCGTACAGGAAGTGTTCGAGCGACTTCGCCGGATCGGGCCGACCGAGATAGCCCTGCTGATACAGACGACCGAGCCGGTAATGCGCCGGAATGCTGGTCTCGCGGTAGTTCAGCGCGGTCTTGAAATGCATCTCGGCCAGATCCGCTTCGCGCGGCGCGCGCTGGTTGAAGAAGTACAGCTCGCCGAGCATCAGCGACGCGCGCGGGCGCTGGTCGGCGACACCGGCCTTCAGCAGCGCTTCGATGTCGATGTCCGGCAGCAGGTACGGAAAGCCGACGGCGACCGCGGCCGCTTCCACCTTCATCGCGCCCGGACGCTTCAGCATCCAGCGCAGCACCTTGTTCGCCAGTTCCGGCTCGGCATTGCCGGACGCCGACGGCGGCACGATGGCGACGGTTGCCGGTGTCGCCGGCACGGCATCGGCCGCGGTCTGCGGCGTCGGATCCGGTGCTTCGCTGCCGTCGGTGCTGTCGTCGGCGGCGCCATCGCGCAGCAGTTCGTCGGCGGTGCGCGTGTTGCGCACGGCTTCGGCCTGCTCCAGCGTGTCTTCGATGCCGGGTTGCTCGACCAGGGTCACGGCCAGCCGTCCGGCAAGTGCTGCGACATCGAGCGGCATGGCATCGAGCGAGTCGGAGACCTTCAGCGGCGTCAGTGTGTCGAAGGCCTTGAGCGCGGCGTCGACCTGCTTTTCGAGCCCGGCCTTGTCGCGCGTGAAGCGGTAGTACTCGACGAGGTCGAGATAGCACTCCGGTGCCGCGTCGAGGTTCTTCCGGCACAGCGCCAGCAGGCGCTCGGCGCTGGCGCGGTCGGTGATCTCGTCGCGATACCAGTTGATGGCCGTGGCCCGGGATTCCGGCAATGGCGACTTGATCAGCGCCGCTGCGAGCTTCGGCGCCTGCTGCTTCGTGTCGAATGCCGGGAACAGGCCATACAAGTTCAGCAGCGCGGCATCGGCCAGCGGATCGTCATGACGACGACGCGTGGCCAGCAGCAGCTGCTCGGCTTCGGCGACGAGCCGGGTCTGGCCGCTCTGGGTCAGTGCCCGCGCCATCGGCACCACCGCTTCCGGCCGCTGTGGCAGCGCCTTGCGATACCAGGCGATGGCCTTGTCCTGCGCGGCCATGCTCGGCGACTGCGCGTAGACCGCGGCGAGGTACAGCATCGCATCGGCATAGCCGCGCTGCGCCATCGGCTCCAGGTCGCGGATCGCGTCGTCGTGGCGGCCGGCCAGCCGCGCCTGATTGCCACGGCCGATGTCGGCAGCGCCGTCGGTGCCGGCGATCAGCGCGCCATCCCGCGGCTTGGCGACGATCGGCAGTCCCTTGCGCACATGCACGTCGGCGCAGCCGGCCAGCATCGAGATGCCGATCAGGATCGGGACAAGTTGCCGCATGGCGGACTTACCGGTAGCGATCGAACAGCGGATCGATCAGCACTTCCACCGGCTCGTCGATGCGCGTCAGCGGCATCGGCTCGGTCGGCGTGATCACGGCGATCACGTCGGTGATCGCGGCGTTGGTGTTCAGGCCATTGAGATCGTTCAGGCCGTTGGAGTCGATCGTCTGTGCCGGCAGCACGCGCAGTTCGCTGATCGTGCCGCTGATGCGATCGGCCTCGCCATTGACGCGGAAGTAGACCGTGCGGCCGATCCTGAGCTTCTTCATCTGGTCGTAGTGGAAGCGCGCCAGCACGTACGGCTGCGTGCCGGTCTGCACCAGCTGCATCACCGACTGGTTGCGCAGCAGGTACTGCGTGTCGGTCGCGAAGGTCTTCTGCACCACGCAGTCGCAGGGGCTGGCGATCGAGCCCTTCAGCTGCTGGCCGACGATTTCGCTGAGTTGCTCCGGCGTCATCTTCAAGGTGCCCGGCACGCCCTCGACGACATCGAGCAGCGCGGTCTGGAACTGGCCGATCGGCTGGCCTTTCTTGATCGTCGCGTTCGGCTGCACCAGCGAGAAGAAGGTGCCGTCGCGCGGCATCGTGATCGTGTAGATCGGCGCCGCCACCTTGGCCGCCGTGGCGTGGGTGACGAAGACGATCTCGTACAGGTTGGTCGCGGCGTAGCCGAACGCGAGCAGGCCGATCGCCAGCGCGATCAGGGTGCCGATCACTGCGCGCAGCTTGCCGCCGATGCTCAGGCCGCCGCCGAGCCGCGAGCCGCGGGCCTTGACGAAGTTCTCGCGCGACAGCGTCGCCAGCATGTCGCCGGCGGTGGTCAGTTCGCCGCCGAGGAACGCGGTGATGATCTGGCGCAGCGCGGCGGTTTCCTTCGGGCCCATGTCCTGGAACACGCAGGCGACGCGGCGGGTATCGGTCTCGACCATGCGCACGTCGAAGCTGACCGGAATCGAGAAGCCGACCGAGTCGATCGGCACCACGACGTGGCCGCTGAAGGCCTCGCCGACGGTGAAGGCATGGCTGCCGCTGTCGAAGCTGAAGCCGCCGGCGGAGATGTCGTTCAGGCGGAAGCTGCGGCGCTCGCCGTTCTGGGTGAACTGGATCGTGGCCGGGAAGCGCACGCGGACGAACTGCCGCTGGGCTTCCGATTCATGGACGATGTTGCTGTTCACGGACGGCTGGGACGGGTTCGGCGTGTTGGGGCTGGCAGTCGAGGACATGCGCGGGTTCCTGTACGGGTTGCGGGTTGGGCGGGCGCGAACGGCGCCGCTATCCGAACCGGGGTTTGAGCAGCACGATCGTGACGATCACGGAGGCGAACAGGCTGACTGCCGTGAACAGCATGATTCGAGACGACAGGTCGTTGAACCAGCTGTGGAAACCGTCGAGATCGCGCTTCAGCACGGTCTTCTGGCGGGTCCACGACTGGCGATCCGGGAAGAAGAAGACGAAGACCTTGATCATCGAGCCGACGATCTGGTTGTAGTACATGAGCGACGGATACAGCGGACCGACCCGGTGACCGCCGAGGCGCAGCATCAGGCACATCAGGTAACGGGTGATGCCGATCCACACCAGATAGGTCAGCAGGTAGTAGAAGTTGTAGCGAACGCTCGCCAGCAGGGCGGCGCTCAGGCCGAGCAGGCCGGCCCACATCTGCACGCGCTGATCCTGCAGCACGTACCAGGTGAACCAGCCTAGACGATGCGGCCCGAGTTTCCGGGCGCGGCCGTTCTGGCGCAGCGAATTGCCGTACCAGCGGAACATCAGCGTGCGGCTGGTCTTCAGGAACGACGGGTCGGGCGGATGCTCGATCGTGTGGATCGCGGCGTCGGGCAGGTAGAAGGTGTCCCAGCCGAGGCGGACGACGCTGAACCACGAGGACTTGTCGTCGCCGGTCAGGAACTTCACGCGGCCGAGCCGCCAGTGCAGCGCCGAGTCGTACTCGACATCGGCAATGAACTCCGGCGTGGTGACGACATGCGCGCGGAACAGCGACATGCGGCCGGTCAGCGTCAGCACGCGATGACGCAGCGCCATCGAGCACATGTTCAGATGGCGCTCGGCGAAGCGCATCTTGTGCCAGTCGCGCACGATGCGGCCGCCGTGCACGGTGCAGAACTCGTTGGTGGTCAGCGCGCCGACTTTCGGCAGCACGTGGAACATCTGCGCGCAACGCCGGATCACGCCCGGCAGCAGCACCGAGTCGCCATCGACGACGGCGACCAGCGCGCGCTCGTCCGGCACATCGCGCGAGATCGCCCGGAAGCCATAGGCCAGACCGTCGCGCTTGCCGGTGCCGGGAATGCGCACGAACTTCAGCGACACGCGGTCCGGCGGGTTCAGATGCTTCCACAGGCCCTTGATCAGCAACTCGTCGCCGTACTCGACGATCGACGCGACGACCGTCGCCGGATAGCCGCAGGCCACGGCTTCATCGATGACCGCGCGATAGACGCGGCCGGTGGTGTGCGGATCGATCCGGAAACTGGTCGCGAGGAAGTAGACGTGCGACGGATCGGCGGCCGATCCGGCCCGCTCGGCCAGTTCCCGCAGCCGCGGGTACGACACGTGCAGGAACCACATCGCGCGCAGGAAGTGGATCGCGCGCAACGTGTAGCGCCACATGCCGACGAAGCCGACGGCCACGAGGAAGTAGGCATCGCCGGGGGTCAGCGTCGAATGCGGCAGCAGCATCGCCACCGCCATGATCAGCGCGATCATCGCCAGCCACTCGGCGGTTTCGCGCAAGCCTTCGAACGGCCGCTCGGTTTCGATCGCGTCGACTGGGGGCTCGATGCTCGCAGACATGGCAGTCCTCGTGACGGTGCGCAGGCGAAAGCCGGCGGCTTACCAGCAGATCCCGTGCAGGTCGTCGTTGGACGCTCCATTCATGAAGCCGACCAGATCGACCACCTTGGTGCCCGGCCGACGTTTCGACAGCGCTTCGCCGAATGCCGCGTCCTTGTTGCCGAGCACGACGATTTCCGAAGCCTCGATGACATCGCTCATGTTCGACTTCAGCAGGTTCGAGACGTGCGGAATCTTCGAGTCGATGTAGTCCTTGTTGGTGCCCATGACGCGCGCATGGTCGACGTTGCGATCGTAGATCGACAGCGAGTAGCCCTTGCCGATCAGCAGCTCGGCCAGTTCCACCAGCGGGCTTTCACGCAGGTCGTCGGTGCCGGACTTGAACGCGAGACCGAGCAGGCCGACCTTGCGCAGGCCGAGCGAGGAGATCAGCTCGTACGCGCGCTGCACCTGGGTGGCGTTGCTGCGCATGATCGCGGCGAGCATCGGGTTGTCCGATTCCAGCTGCGCGGCGCGGTAGTTGATCGCCCGCAGGTCCTTCGGCAGGCAGGAGCCGCCGAACGCGAAGCCGGGCTTCATGTAGTACGACGACAGGTTGAGCTTGGTGTCCTCGCAGATCAGCTTCATCACTTCCCGGCCGTCGACGCCGCTGGCCTTGGCGATGTTGCCGATCTCGTTGGCGAACGTGACCTTGGTCGCGTGCCAGACGTTGCAGGTGTACTTGACCATTTCGGCGACTTCGATCGGCCGGCGGAACACCTCGGCCGGCAGCACCGAATAGATCTCGGCCAGACCGGCGCCGGAGGCTTCGTCGAACTCGCCGATCACCGTCATCGGCGGCTTGCGGTAGTCCTCGATGGCGCTGCTCTCACGCAGGAATTCCGGATTCACGGCAACGCCGAAATCGACGCCGGCGACCTTGCCCGACGACGATTCGAGGGCCGGGATCACCACGTTCTTGACCGTGCCCGGCAGCACCGTGGAGCGCACGACCACCGTATGCCGCGCGGCCTTGTGCTTCAGCACCGCGCCGATCTCGCGCGACACCTGCTCGACGTAACGCAGGTCGAGGTCGCCGTTGCGCTTCGACGGCGTGCCGACGCAGATCATCGTCAGGTCCGAGTGCAGGATCGCGTCCTCGGTGCTGGTCGTTGCCCGGATCCGGCCGGATGCCACGCCCGCCGCCAGCAGTTCGCCGAGGCCCGGCTCGACGATCGGCGACTCGCCGGCGTTGATCAGATTGACCTTCAATTCCGAGACATCGACTCCGATGACATCGTGGCCGTAGTCGGCGAGGCAGGCTGCACAGACGGCACCGACATAGCCCATCCCAAAAATGCTGATCTGCACGGTAGCTCCTTGTTTATATGTCGGTTTCCGCTGAGGGAAAAGCCATGCGAAGCGGCCGTTTGGCCAATCAGAATTTCAAACAGTAATTACTGTTCGATCACCGTCAAAAAACGGCGCTATAAAATCCTTTTTCGCAATCTCAACGTGTTCGAACTGGTCTACAGCAGAAAACATGCCAGTGACAGCGACAACGTAAGCTCATGAATCTGAATGAGATATGAACGGAGTCTTGATCGGCGTCATGAATCGATCGTCACGAATTTACAAAACATTGATTTTTATCGGTAAAATCTAAAATCAGGAAAGCAAAAATTTGTTGCATCGCCGCATGCACCGGCCCGAAATGCTGGCCGCGGGCGTCGGCAACGATCGCGGCGCCGGAACGCGGGCCACAAAAAAGCCCGGCAGTGCCGGGCTTGTTTGGTGCAGCGCGCCGCGAATCAGGCGGGAACGTCGTCCTCGACCTCGATCGCCTTGCGCAACTTCTTCATCGCCGCCGATTCGATCTGGCGAATGCGCTCGGCGGACACGCCGTATTCGTCGCCGAGCTCCTGCAGGCCGGCCTTCTGGTCGTCCGACAGCCAGCGCCGCTTCAGGATGTCGCGCGAACGCTCGTCGAGCGAGGCCAGCGCCGTGCTCATGCGGGCTTCGCGGGCGTCCTGCCATTCCGCTTCCTCGATCGCCGAATAGGCGTCGTGGCGATCGGCGAGGTAGTCCTCCGGCACGAACGACGATTCGTCGCCGTCTTCCGGCGTGGCGCTGAACGAGACGTCGGCGCCGCCGAGGCGGGACTCCATCTGCAGCACTTCTTCCGGCTTGACCTTCAGGTCCTTGGCCACGGCCTCGACTTCCGACTGGGTCATCCAGCCGAGATGGGTCTTGGACTTGCGCAGGTTGAAGAACAGCTTGCGCTGCGCCTTGGTGGTCGCGATCTTCACGATGCGCCAGTTCTTCAGGATGTACTCGTGGATCTCGGCCTTGATCCAGTGCACCGCGAAGCTGATCAGGCGCACGCCGACACCCGGGTCGAAGCGCTTGACGGCCTTCATCAGCCCGATGTTGCCTTCCTGGATCAGGTCCGACAGCGGCAGGCCGTAGCCCTGGTAGCCACGTGCGATGTGGACGACGAAACGAAGATTCGACAGCACCAGCTTCTGCGCGGAGGCGAGGTTGCCTTCGTCGTGCAGTTCGTGGGCGAGCTTCTGTTCCTCGTCCGGCGTCAGCAGCGGAATCTGGCTGACCGAACGGATGTACGTGTCGAGGCTGCCGGCCATCGGCACCGGAAACGAAGCAGCCCGTTGTGAGATTGCGAGAGCGGTCATCTGGTCCCCCTGGTTCCCGGCCTGTGTCGCCGGATGTTAGCACTCGAACTTTTGGAGTGCTAAGCCTACGGAAAGTTCCAACCGAAATTCGCGTACTTCATAGGATTTGGCAATGACCCGACCACCGTCCGGGACAGCCTGCCCTTGAAGCCCGAATTCTTCCGAATCAAACCTGTGATCGCTTCCACGGTTTGCAAGAGCCGCCGCGTGCGGGCTTGATCGAAGCCGCCAGCGTCGGTCGTGTGCCAGTCCGGCCCCATCCCGGCCCCAGTCTGGGTTCAATCCGGACTCAGTCGGGCTCGATCGTCCCGAGATGGCGGCTGACGGTCCAGAACGCGCCGATCCAGCCCAGCGCCGCGCCGGCACCGAACACCGCGAACACGGTATCCGCGGTCAGGCCGCCGAGCACCGCGCCGCCGCCGTACAGGCCGGCCAGGGTCTGCGCGGCATCGGCGATCGCGAAACCGGCGCCGACCACGAGCAGGCAGGCGAGCAGCGCGCCCATCAGCCCGTACCAGAGCCCGGTGTACAGAAACGGCCGGCGGATGAACGCGTCCGGCGCACCGATCACCTTCAGCACGACGATTTCCTCGCGCCGCGCCGCGATGTCGAGCCGGATCGTGTTCGCGACGACCACCAGCACCGCGATCGACAGTGCGGCGGCGATCAGCAGCACCAGCCGCTCGACCACGGCGAGGATCGCGTACAGCCGCTCCAGCCATTCGCGATCGAGCCGGCTGCTGTCGACTTCCGGCAGTTTGGCGACTTCATCGAGCAGCGCCTGCGCCCGATCCTTCGGTGCCTTGGCGTCCGGCGTGACCACGATGACCGCCGGCAGCGGGTTGCTGCTGAGGATGTCCAGCGCCTCGCCGAAGCCGGAATGGGCCTTGAACTCGGCCAGTGCCGCGTCGCGCGAGATGTACTTCGCTTCGGCAATGCCGGCGCGCCGCGCCAGCGTTGCCGCCAGCGTGCGGCCGGCGGCCTCGTCGACGCTGTCCTTCAGGAACAACGAGGCGCGCAGCGAACCCTTGAGTCCGCTCGATGCCGCGTCGAGCGTGCCGAGCACGGCGTAGAGCCCCGCCGGCAGTGCCAGCGTGATGCCGATGACGAAGGCGGTCAGCAGGGTGCCGAACGGCCGGCGTTTCAGTTGATCGAGGGTCGCGCTGATCGCGCGGGTGTGATCGAGCAGCCAGCGCGAGAAGCCGCTCGGCGTGGTGCTGACACGGCGGGTGGCGCTCATTCGGCGAACTCCCCGTCGGCATCGTCGGCCGAGCGGATGTCGGCGAGCACGCCGTCCTCCAGCCGCAGGATGCGATACGGCAGCCGCGAGATCAGTCCGAGCGCATGGGTCGCCACCAGCACGCTGACGCCGACCTCGTTGAAGCGCATGAACAACTGCATGACCTCGTTTGCCATGTCCGGATCGAGATTGCCGGTCGGCTCGTCGGCGATCAGCAGGCGCGGCTTGGCGACGACGGCGCGGGCAATGCCGACGCGCTGCTGCTCGCCGCCGGACAGGGTGATCGGGAACGCGCGCTCCTTGCCGCGCAGGCCGACGGCGTCCATCGCCGCCCGCACTCGGCGCGCGATGTCGTCGCCGGTGTGGCCGCGGATGATCAGCGGCATCGCCACGTTGTCGAACACGCTGCGGTCTGGCAGCAGGCTGAAATTCTGGAAGATCATGCCGAACTGCCGGCGATAGGCCGGCACGGCGCTGCGCCGCACCGTGCTCAGGTCCTGACCGGCCACGCGGATTTCGCCGTGCGTCGGCCGCGCCAGCAGCGCGATCAGCTTCAGCAGGGTCGACTTTCCGGCGCCGCTCGGGCCGGTGAGGAACGCCATCTCGCCCTTGGCCAGCGTGAAGTTCGCGTGACTCAGGATCTCGCGGCCGCCGTCATCGTAGCGATGGCTGACGTCGGAGAACTGGATCAGCGCATCGCTCAACGCTTGTCCCCGAGCGCGGTGCCGCCGACCAGCGCTTCGGCGTAGGCATCGGCGTCGAACACTTCGAGATCGTCGATCGCTTCGCCCAAGCCCACGTAGCGCACCGGCAGCGCCATCCGCTTGGTGATCGCCAGCAGCACGCCGCCCTTGGCGGTGCCGTCGAGCTTGGTGATCGTCAGGCCGGTGAGGCCGATCGCTTCGTGGAACTGCACGGCCTGGTTCAGCGCATTGCCGCCGGCGGTGCCGTCGACCACCAGCATCACTTCGTGCGGCGCGTAGGCATCGAGCTTCTGGACCACGCGGCGGATCTTGCGCAGCTCGTCCATCAGATGGCTCTGGGTATGCAGCCGCCCGGCGGTGTCGGCGATCACCACATCGATGCCGCGGGCCTTGGCGGCCTGCACGGCGTCGAAGATCACCGAGGCCGAATCGGCACCGGCGCCCTGCGACAGGATCGGCACGCCGGCGCGCTCGGACCACGTCGTCAGCTGCTCGACGGCCGCGGCACGAAAGGTGTCGCCGGCGGCCAGCAGCACGCTCTTGCCTTCCTTCTTCATTTTCGCGGCCATCTTGCCGATCGTCGTGGTCTTGCCGGCGCCATTGATGCCGGCGACGAAGATCACGTACGGCTTGATGTAGCTCGGCACCACCAGCGGCTTGGCGCAGGGGCCGATGATGTCGAGCAGCGCCTTCTTCAGTTCCTTGCGCAACTGCGCTTCGGTCTTGATCCGGCCCGCCATCACCTCGTTGCGCAGGGCCTGCGTCAGCTGCATCGTCGCTTCGACACCGGCATCGGCGATCAGCAGCCGCTCCTCGATGATCTCGATCGCGTCGTCGTTGAGCTTTTCGTCGGTGAACAGGCGGCCGAGGTCATAGGTCAGCCAGGAATCACCCTTGTTGATCTTCTTCCTGAGCTTCGCGATGAAGCCGACGTTGTCCTCGCTCATGCCGCTTTCAGCTCCGCGAAGGCTTCGCGCGCTGCGTTGATCGTCAGTTCGACTTCGCGCGGGCCATGCGCCGCCGACACGAAGCCGGCCTCATAGGCGCTGGGAGCTAGGTAGACGCCGCGCGCCAGCATCGCGTGGAAGAAGCGCTTGAACTGGTCGAGATTGCAGGCCGTCACCTCGGCAAAGCTCGTGATCGCCGGCTGGTCGGTGAAGAACAGGCCGAACATCGAGCCGAGCTGCACCGTGGTGAACGGAATGCCGGCGGCCTTGGCTTCGGCATTCAGGCCGGCGAGGATCGCCGCGGTGGTCGCTTCCAGATGCGCGTAGATCGCGGCATCGTCGAGCGCGGTCAGCAGCGCGATGCCGGCGGCCATCGCCAGCGGATTGCCGGACAGCGTTCCGGCCTGATAGACCGGGCCGGCCGGAGACAGCTTCTGCATGATCTCGCGACGGCCGCCGAAGGCCCCGACCGGCAGGCCGCCGCCGATGATCTTGCCGAGCGTGACCATGTCCGGCGTGATGCCGTAAACGCCGGCAGCGCCCTTCGGGCCGACGCGGAAACCGGTCATCACTTCATCGAAGATCAGCACCGCGCCGTCCGCCTTGCAGAGCCGCTGCAGCCCTTCCAGGAAGCCCGGCTTCGGCAGGATGCAGTTCATGTTGCCGGCCACCGGCTCGACGATCACGCAGGCGATCTTGCCGGGATTGGCCGCGAACAGGGCTTCAACGGACGCCAGATCGTTGTAATCGGCGGTCAACGTGTGTTTCGCGAAATCGGCCGGCACGCCCGGCGAGGTTGGCACGCCGAAGGTCAGGGCACCCGATCCGGCCTTGACCAGCAGCGAGTCCGAATGGCCGTGGTAGCAGCCTTCGAACTTCAGAATCATGTCGCGGCCGGTGTAGCCGCGGGCCAGGCGCAGCGCGCTCATCGTCGCCTCGGTGCCGCTCGAGCAGAGCCGCACCTGCTCCAGGCCCGGCACCCGCGCGCACAGCAGCTCGGCCATGGTGATTTCGGCGTCGGTCGGCGCGCCGTAGGACACGCCGATCTGCGCCTGCGCCACGATCGCGTCGCGGACCACCGGATGCTGGTGGCCGAGGATCATCGGGCCCCAGCTGCCGATGTAGTCGACATACGCCTTGCCGTCGGCATCGGTGATGTAGGCGCCGTTGGCCGACGCGATGAAGCGCGGCGTGCCGCCGACGGCGCGGAACGCGCGGACCGGCGAATTGACGCCGCCGGGAATCGAGGCTTGGGCACGGTCGAACAGCGCTTCGGAACGGGTCATGTCGAAATCGGTTTCCAGTGAAGGGGGCCGCGGCCGGGCCGGGCGAGCGTCAGGCCGCGAACAGCGCGCAGTAGGCGCAGGCGCGGCGCTCGACCTCGTGCGGCTCGCCGCTGCCGAACACGCCTTCGACCGCGGCCAGCCAGTCGGCACCGGCTGCGACGAGCGCCGCGCCATTATCGGGCGTTACGCCGCCGATTGCGCAGATCGGCACGTCGAAACGCGCCCGGGCCGCCCGCAGCAGCGGAATCTCGGCCTGCGGCGCGTTCGGCTTGGTGTTCGACGCGAAGAAGCGACCGAACGCGACATAGCTGGCGCCGGCGGCGAGCACCTCGTCCGCCC
>NZ_JAKFUM010000023.1 GCF_021732705.1 Nevskia sp.
ATCACTGGAAACGCAGAAGCTTCCAGGGCTCTCTTGGCAGGTGCGGGATTTATTCCCCTATATTGAGACTATACGCTTACCTGTGGGACTAAAGTGGGGTTAAGCGGGGTTAAAAAAAAAGCCCCGCAAGGCGGGGCGAACAGGGACAGCGAACCGATGCGCAGCCAGTGGGCCGGTGGTCGGGCCCGACGCCGGCGCCGCCATCGGGCGGGCACCGGCTTCGGGCTGCCGCAGCCGTCCCGGCGCGATCAGTCCTCGATCTCGAAACGCTGGCCGGTCGCGGCGGTCGCCGAGGTGGCCGTGCCCTTCACTTCCAGCACGAGGTTCAGGCGGCTGGTGCCCCAGAACTGGTCGGCGGTCAGCGCGTTGTCGTTGTCGCCGTAGTAGGTCGCGTTGGCGGCCGGCGTGATGGTCACGCCGTTGATGGTCAGCGAGCGGCTGCCGGCAGTGCCGGTGAACGCGGTGACCGTGCCCTTCACTTCGTACTCGCCGGCGGCCGGCGTGCCGTTCTTCACCTCGATCTTGGTGGCGTAGGTGCGGCTGCCCTGGATGCGGGTGCTGTCGGCCTTGACTTCGACATAGGCGCCGACGGTGACGTCGGCCAGCGTGATCGGGCGCTCGTTGCGCTCGAGGATGGTGTTGGCATCGAGGAAGAAGCCGTTGCCGCCGACATCGAGCGTCAGCAGGTTGGCGTCGACCGCCGTCACCGCGCCCTTCACCTCGCGGTTGGCGTGGCCGTCACCGCCGCGGCGGTGGCCGACTTCGACTTCACGGGCGATCACCAGCGTCGCGTCGGTGGCATCGACACGGCCTTCGACGTTGACGCGCGCGCCTTCCGCCAGCGTGCCGCGCACGCGGGCATTGGCGTAGTTGACGCGGGTGTTCAGCACCGTGAACGTGGTGGTGGTGGCATCAAAGTTGGTCATCGCGCCTTCCAGCTCGATTTCCGCGCCGCGGTTGCCTTCATTGCGCTTGGTTTCAACGCTGGTGGCGGTCAGAACGTTGCCGGCGAGGGTGCCCTGCACTTCCACACGGGTGCCGTTGGCCAGCGTGCCCTGCACCGTCGCGCCGCTGTAGTTCACCGTCAGCGTGCCGATGGTAAAGGTGCGGGCGGTGGTGTCGAGCCCGGCGATCGCGCCATACAGCTCGGCGTTGCTGTAGCCCGGCTGGCCGGCGCGCACGCGCTGGCGCTCGACGCGGGTGGCGAGAATGCTGCCGTTGGCCTGACGGGAACCGGACACTTCGACATAGTCGCCGACGGCGAAATCGGACAGGGTCAGCGTCGTGTAGCTGCGGTCGGCGTTCTCGGCGTACAGGCGGGTCAGCGCGTCGATGGTCACGGTCTGGCCGGCGACGGTGATCGTCGACGCGGTCAGGTCGATTGCGCCGATCGAACTTTCGACTTCGATGCGGACATCGGTCGACGTGGCGCGGATCGCCGTGGCGCCCGGGCTCGGGGCCGCCGTGCTGGCCACGATCACCGAGCCCGGCTGGACATCGGCCACCGCGCCGGACTTGCCGTTGACGGTGACGGCACCGGTGATCGACAACGGCGCGTTGCCGACGGTCAGGGCACTCGGCGTGCCACCGACGACGCCGGTGACGCTGGCGGCGGACAGCGAGGCACCGGGTGAGCCGGCACCGCCGCCGCCGCAGGCGACGACGGCGGAAGAGAGTGAAACAACCAGCAGCTTGCGAATGTTCATCAGGCGACTCCTGTGGGTCGGCGACACCGCTTCGGGGGGCGAGCGGCTTCGCGGGTTGGGCTTGCCTGTCGAAAACGATCCGGGGATCGACTTATTCCGTCCCTGCCGTCCTCGGCCGACGAACGGTCGTGAACGGTCGTGAGCGGTCGGGACCGATCTGTGCCCGGCCATCACCGGGGCGGCAGGACGGACGACGGCGGCGTCGCCGACAGGCGGATCGGACGGCGCGCCGGCCCGGCTGCCGCCAGAAGCCAGCCGCCTGCCGCCGCACCGTCATCGATCCGCAGCCATTACGCGGTCACGCCGCTTGCCGGGCGCTGTCCGGCGGATGAACGTGCGTCAATCCGCTCGGTTCGGCGCAGTGACCGGCTGCAGCGCGAGGCACCAGTGCTGCGGCATCGCGGTGCCGAGCCGCGCGCGCAGCCGGGCGATCAGCGTCTCGGCGCCGTCGGCGGTGACCGGAATCTGGAACTGCACCCGCGCCCGCCGGCCGCGCACCTGCTCGCGCCGGCTGCGATACGGCGCGCGGCCGCCGGCGTGATCGATCGCGGACTCGAACCAGCCACCGTCGAGGCCGGCTTCCGCCAGCAGGTCGCCGAGGCGCTCGGTCTGCTCGGGATCGGCAATCAGCACCAGCAGGCGGTCGGGATTCGTCGTGTCGGGCATCTGCACCTTCGGAAGATCGGCACCGTCGTTCATGCCGTCACCGGGCGGGCAAAGCCATAGCGGCGATACAGGATCGGCAGCAGCACGAGCGTCAGCAGGGTCGAGGTGATCAGCCCGCCGATGACGACGATCGCCAGCGGCCGCTGGATTTCCGAACCCGGGCCGGTCGCGAACAGCAGCGGCACCAGACCGAGCGCGGCAATCGCCGCCGTCATCACCACCGGCCGCAGGCGACGCAGCGCGCCGGCCGTCACCGCGTCGTCGATCGACAGGCCGCCGGCCTTGAGCTGGTTGAAGCAGGTCACCAGCACGATGCCGTTCAGCACCGCAATGCCGAGCAGCGCGATGAAGCCGACCGACGCCGGCACCGACAGGTATTCGCCCGACAGCGCCAGCGCGAATACGCCGCCGATCATCGCGAACGGAATGTTCAGCAGGATGATCAACGCCTGCCGCAGCGAGCCGAAGGTCGACAGCAGCAGCAGGAAGATCAGGCCGACCGCCAGCGGCACGACGATCGACAGCCGCTGCGCGGCGCGCTGCTGGTTCTCGAACTCGCCGCCCCAGGTCAGCGAATAGCCGGCGTCGAGCGGCACCGCCTGCCCGACCCGCGCCTGCGCCTCGGCGACGAAGCCGACCAGATCGCGGCCGCGGACATTGGCGATGACCACGACATTGCGGTTGCCGAGTTCGCGGCTGATCTGCACCGGCCCTTCGACCCGTTCGAGCTTCGCCACGGCCGACAGCGGCACGTTCCGGCCATCGGGCAGGCCGATCGGCAACTCGTCGAGCAGCGCCGGCGTCACCCGCAGCGCGTCCGGCCCTTTCAGGCTCAGCGCCAGCCGGCGGCCATCGCGATGGATGGTGCCGACTCTTGCGCCTTCGATCTGCGCCCGCAGCAGGGTTTCGAGCATGTCCACCGACAAGCCGTAGCGCCCGGCCGCCGCGGCATCGACCGCGACCTGCAGGTACTGCACGCCGGCGTTGGCGGTGTAATAGACGTCTTCGGCGCCGTTCAGCGCGCGCAGTTCGCTGGCGATCGCCTCGGCCTTGGCGTTCAGCACGCCGAGATCCGGCCCGAACAGGCGGATCGCGACGTCGCCGCGGACGCCGAGGATCATTTCCGACACGCGCATCTGGATCGGCTGCGTGAACGCGTAGGCGACGCCCGGAAAATCGGCCAGCACGGTGCGGATGCGATCGGCCAGCGCTTCCTTGTCCGGGCTCTGCCACTCGTGGCGCGGCTTGAGCGCGAGAAAGGTATCGGTCTGGTTCAGGCCCATTGGATCGAGGCCGATCTCGTCGGCCCCGGCGCGCGCCACCACGCGTTCGACCTCCGGCACGCGCGCCAGCAGCGCCTGCTGGAACATGCCGTCGAGCGCCAGCGCGGCATCCAGCCCGACCGAGGGCAGCTTTTCCAGCTGCACGATGATGCTGCCCTCGTCCATCGTCGGCAGAAAGGTCTTGCCGATGCGGGTGTAGACGATGCCGGCCGCGACCAGGCCGATCAGCGCCGCCGCCACGACCATGCCCGGATGGGCGATCGCGCGCTTCAGCGCCGGCTCGTACAGCGCGGTGAGCTTGCGCACGAGCCACGGCTCGTCGTGATCGCCGTCGTGCAGCAGCCTCGCCGCGAGCACCGGAATCACCGTCAGCGACAGCACCAGCGATGAGGCCAGCGCGAAGACGATGGTCAGCGCCACCGGCGCGAACAGTTTTCCTTCCAGCCCGCTCAGGGTCAGCAGCGGCAGGAACACCAGAATGATGATGACGATGCCGACGATGATCGGGCCCGCCACCTCGCGTACTGCCCGCGCGATCCGGTAGTCGCGCGGCTGGCCGAGCGCCGGCTGCGCGAGGCGCGCGACGATGTTCTCGACCACGACCACCGCGGCGTCGACGAGCATGCCGATGGCGATCGCCAGACCGCCGAGGCTCATCAGATTGGCCGTCAGGCCGAACGCCCGCATCAGCAGGAAAGTGCTGAGCGCCGACAGCGGCAGGATCAGCGCCACGGCAATCGCGGCGCGCAGGTTGCCGAGGAAGGCGATCAGCAGCACCAGCACGAGGACCACGGCTTCGAGCAGCGACTTCGAGACGGTCTGCACGGCGCGGTCGACCAGATCGCCGCGGTCGTAGAAGGTTTCGAGGCGCACACCGGGCGGCAGGGTCGGCGCCAGGGCCGCCAGCTTGTCCTTGACGCCGGAGACGACTTCCCGCGCGTTGGCGCCGCGCAGGCCGAGCACCAGGCCTTCGACCGTCTCGCCGCCGCCGTCACGCGTCACGCCGCCGTAACGGGTGACCGCGCCCATGCGCACGTCGGCGATGTCGCCGACACGAACGACGCCGCCGGCATCGCCGCGGACGACGGTCGCACGGATATCGTCGAGCGAACGCAGGCTGCCTTCGGTGCGCACCAGCAGCGTTTCCTCGCCTTCGCCGAGTCGGCCGGCGCCGTCGTTGCGGTTGTTCGCCTCCAGCGCAGTCTGCAGCTGCGAGAACGCGATGCCGCGCGCCGCCATGCGCTCCGGCAGCGGCACCACTTCGTAGCTTTCGACGCTGCCGCCGAGCGCATTGACGTCGGCGACGCCGGGCACCGAGCGCAGCGCCGGGCGGATCACCCAGTCGAGCAGGCTGCGGCGATCGGTCAGCGACAGCGTGTCGCTCTCGAGGGTGAACATGAACATCTCGCCGAGCGGCGTGGTCAGCGGCGCCACGCCGCCGGTCACGCCGTCCGGCAGCTCGGCCATGACGCCGCCGAGGCGTTCGGCGACCTGATTGCGCGCCCAGTAGATGTCCGTGCCTTCGCGGAAATCGACCGTGATGTCGGCCAGCCCGTACTTCGACACCGACCTGAGCATCGCCTGCTTCGGCAGGCCGAGCATCTCGACCTCGATCGGCGCGGTGATCCGCGACTCGATCTCTTCCGGGGTCATGCCCGGCGCCTTCAGGATGATCTTGACCTGCGGGCTCGACACATCCGGAAAGGCGTCGACCGGCAGGCCAAGCCAGGCATAGACACCGGCCGCGGCCAATGCCAGCGCCAGCAGGACGACGGCGAGCGGCCGGGTCAGCGCGGCATCGATCAGACGCGCCGCCGTCATTCGCCACCGCCGTGGCCGGACCACGCGCCCTTGATCGCGATGATGCCGGTGACGGCCACGCGATCGGCCGCGGTCAGCGCGCCTTCGACGATGGTCCGCGGGCCGCTGCGCCCGGCCACCGTCACCGGCACCGCGCGGAAGCCGGTGGCGCTGCGGACGAAGACATGGCTGGCCCGGCTCGACCGCACCACCGCGGCATCCGGCACCGACCAGCCCGCCAGACCGCCGGCCTTTAGGAGCACCTCGACGAACTGGCCCGGCCGCAGCGCGTCGGCACCGGTCTCGATGGCGGCGCGAACCTGCACGCTCTGGGTGCCGGCACCGGCATCGCGGCCGACGCTGAGCACGCGCACCGTCGCCGCCGGCGCATCGCGCAGGCCGAGCCGGTCGCCGGCCTTCATCCGGTTCGCCGCTTCCACCGGCACCTGCACGTCCAGCCACAGGTGATCGAGTCTGGCGATGCGGAACAGCAGCGCGCCGGCTTCCACCCGCTCGCCGACAGCGGCCGCCTGCATCAGCACCACGCCGTCCTGCGGCGCGCGCAGGGTCATGCTCGAGGCCATCGCGGCGTCGCCGCCGCGGGCGAGATCGCGCTCGGACACGCCGGCCAGCCGCAGCCGCTGCCGGCTTTCGGCGAGCTGCGCGGCCGCCACCTCGTGCCGGCTGCGGCTTTCCTGCAGACGCCGGGCGGCGATGATGCCGTCGGTGTGCAGTTCGGCATCGCGGTCCAGATCAGCCTTCGCCAGCCGTTCGGCCGCCCGCATCTGGGCGTAGGTCGACTTCAGCCCGCTCAGGTCGGCGCTGAACAGGGTCGCCAGCGGCTGGCCGGCGCGCACGCTGTCGCCGGCATTGACCCGCACGGTTTCGACCGTCGCCGCCAGCGGCGAGATCACGGCGCGCTCGGCGGTCGGCGGCACCAGCACCCGCGCTGGAAAGCGCATCGAGCCGGCTTCGGCAGCCGAGGTCGGCGATTCGAAGGTGACGCCGATCGCGGTGATCTGGGCGTCGGTGAACGGAATCTCGGCCGTGGCCGCTGCGTCCGCAGCCGGTGCGGCGCGTGAGATGCCGGCCGTGATCGCCAGTGCAACGGCGCCGGCCAGCACCCGCAGCGGCTGGCTCAGCATGACGGCGCGGCGCGCCTGCGTGGTGGGGCGGTTCACGGGGTGGCTCCTGAATTCGTGTCGGCGACGGGGCTTGCGGGGCTTTCGGCGCCCGCGGCCGCTGCCGGCAACTGCCCCTGGATCTGGTTGAACCGGGCGATCGCCAGCCCGTACTGCAATTCGGCCGTCGCCGCCTCGGCCAGCGCGCCGCGCGCGCGGATCTCGATCAGCAGGCGCTCGGCGAGGCCGATCTCGCCGACACCAAACGCCTTGGCGGCGTTGGCCAGCTCGCGTCGCGCCAGTTCCGCCCGCTCCCGCGATCGCGTCCGCGACCGCCCGGCGGCTTCGTACTCGTGTTCCGCTTCGTGCTGCTGGTAGACGTAGCGACGACGCGCCAGCGCGAGCTCGCTTTCCGCCTGCGCGGCCTGCACCGCAGCCTGCGCTTCCGGGCCGCGTGCCGATGCCGACAGCCCGAGCGGAATGCTGACGCCGACGCCAAGGCTGACGATGTCGCGGCCGTCGCCGCCGATTTCGTTGCGGGCGCCGACGGTCAGCCGCGGATTGCCGCCCCGGCTGCGACGCGCGAGATCGGCCTCGGCCCGCGCCCGCTGCACCTGCGCTTCGGACATCGCCAGATGCGGATTCGGCGCGTCGTTGGCACGCGCGCCGGCCACGGCTTCGGTCAGCGCCGCCGGCAGGCGATCAAGCCCAGTCAGCAGCCGGTACGACAGCTCGGCGTGAACCCGCACGATCTGCGCGTCCTGCAGGTGGGACTCGCGCTCCAGCCGGTAATCGCGCGCTGACAGGGCATCGGCCGGCGCCTGATCGCCGACGGCGATGCGCTTGTCGACCACTGCTTCGAGCGCCCGCGCGGCCGCCAGGGCCTGCTCGGCTTCGGCCACGCGAACCCGGGCCAGCGCGACCGCCCAGGCCGTTTCGCGCACGTCGCCGGCCACCCGCAGGCGGCGCATCTGCGCTTCGGCCTCGCTCTGCTGGCGACCGCCCTCGGCGACGGCGGCGGCGGCATCGCGCTGGCCGAGCCGCCAGATCGGCAGATCGAGCCCGCCTTCGCTTTCGCGTATGCCGCGGCGATCGACCGGCGCGCTGTCCTGCCAGCGCAGGCCGATCACGGCATCACCGGCAAGCCAGCTGCCGGCACGCGATCCCAGCTGCCGCGCTTCGGCGGCGCGTGCGTCGCCGACGACCCGCCCCGGATCGCGCGCCAGCGCCATTGCCAGCACCTCGGCCAACCCGAGTTCGGCATCGAGCAGCAGCGGCTGCGACTCGACGGCTTCCGGCGGCGGTTCGGCGGCGGTGACCGCCAGCGCGGGGCCGGCCAGCAACACCGACAGCGTCGCCAGCAACCCGACCGCCGCGCGGTACATGCGGCTGCCGAGGGCCGGCCGCGGGTGGCGACCGCCGCGCGGCGTCTGGCCGGACGCCGGTGCAATGGCTGCCGGGCAGCCGGTATTCATGAATGACACGACGGCGGAATCCTTCCAGATGAAACGACATGGACGGCCGGCAGCGGCGAAAGCCGCTTCGCGCAGCGCCCCGCATCCTTGAACGTCAAGCTATCGAGCGGGGCATTTCCCCCACGTGTAGGCTTCATTAACAACAGTTAATGTTTCGGAAATATCGCAGTCAGACTTTAATCCCCAGAATTCCAACCATTCGTCGACCTTCTGCATCGCGCAGTGATATCGATTACAAGCATTTAGCCCGTGATCGGGCCCCTGTCACACCTCAAGTTGGAGACTGCGCCATGCGTTACTTGGTCATTGAAGATGATCCCCAGATGGGCCCGTTCATCGCACAGGGTCTGCGCGAAGCGGGACACGTGGTCGATCTGGTCAGCAACGGGCGTGACGGGCTGTTTCTGGCATCGACCGAACACTACGACGCGCTGATCATGGATCGCCTGCTGCCGCTGATGGACGGCCTCGCCGTCATCGGCGTGCTGCGCGGCACCGGCCGCCACACCCCGGTGCTGATCATTTCCGCGCTCAGCGATGTCGACGAACGCATCCGCGGCCTGCGCGCCGGCGGCGATGATTATCTGGTCAAGCCGTTCGCGTTCCAGGAAATGCTGGCGCGCCTCGATGCCATCGTCCGCCGGGCCCAGCCGTCCCAGGCCGCGAGCACGGTGCGCCTGCGGGTGTCGGATCTGGAGATGGACGTGTCGTCGCGCCAGGTCCGCCGCGCCGGCCAGAGCATCGACCTGAAACCGCAGGAGTTCCGCCTGCTCGAATTCATGATGCGCCACGCCGGCCAGGTCGTGACCCGGACGATGATCCTCGAATCGGTCTGGGATTATCACTTCGACCTGCAAACCAACGTCATCGACGTTCATGTCTCCCGCCTGCGCGCGAAGATCGACCGCGAGCATGCGCAGCCGCTGATCCACACGGTGCGCGGCGCCGGCTACTGCCTGCGGGAACCGAACGGCGCTTCGAGCACGACGTCGCCGGCACCGAGCAGCCTTCGCAATGACGGTCTGGCCATGATGATGCCGCTGACCCTGTCGCACCACGCGGTCAGCGGCGTCAGCGTCTGACCCGATCGGGAACGCGCCCGCGGCTAATCGAGGATAGGCCTGATGAACCCTGCAACCTGGCTGCGCTCCCTGTCGGCGCGGCTGGTGCTGCTGAACGCCGCGCTGACGATGGCGTTCGCGATGATCATGATCCTGGTGCTGTGCTGGCTGGCGATCCGGTTCATGAGCGCCCACGTCGACGATGCCGTGCTCGACGAGATTCACGTGCTGGAGTCCGAGTTCTCGATCGACCACCTGCCGGGCGTCGTCGGGCTCATCCATGAACGGCTGGTGGCCAACCCGGAAGGCCACCAGATCTACCTGCTGGTCGACGCCGACGGCAAGAAGCTGATCGGCAACCTCGATCGCTGGCCAGCGGAAGTGCCGAACGATCACGGCTACGTGCGGCTGGAATCGCTGGGCCCGGAACGCGACGCGCAGATGCGGATCCGCAGCCGCACGCTGT
Organism: Nevskia sp.; assembly: GCF_021732705.1. Classification (GTDB taxonomy): domain Bacteria; phylum Pseudomonadota; class Gammaproteobacteria; order Nevskiales; family Nevskiaceae; genus Nevskia. Next base: position 9,579 of record NZ_JAKFUM010000023.1, read on the forward strand.
CCGACGGCACGCGTCTGATGGTCGGCTTCGACGAGCACGAGATCACGGCCGTGCGCGATTCGCTCGAGAACGCGGCCGCGGTCGGCATGCTGGCGACGATGCTGCTCGGTGGCGTCGCCGGCTATCTGACCAGCCGCGTGTCGCTGCGCCATCTGGAGACGATCAACCGGACCGCCGTGCGGATCATCGACGGCGATCTCAGCCAGCGGGTGCCGCTGCGGGGCAGCCGCGACGAGTACGACCGCCTCGGTCAGACGCTGAACGAGATGCTCGACCGCATCAACGAGCTGATGGTGGCCCTGAAATCGGCCACCGAAAGCATCGCGCACGATCTGCGCACGCCACTGGCGCGGCTTCGGAATCAGCTGGATTCGGTCAACATCGCGACCCTCAGCGATCACGATCGGGAATCGCTGGTCGAGCAGTTGTCGGGCGAGGTCGACCGCGTGCTGTCGGTGTTCGCCTCGCTGCTGAGGCTGGCGACGATCGAATCCGGCGTGCAGCGCACGAGCTTCCGGCCGGTGCCGTTGCTGCCGCTGGTCAACGACGCCGTCGGCCTGTACGAGGCACTGGCGGCGGAGCGCGACATCGCCGTCAGCCTGAGTCAGGCCACCGTGGCGGCCGAGGCTGCCCCGGCGCCAGTCGCCGATGGCGACGCCGTCCCGGCGACGACCGGCAGCGTGCCGGCACCGCTGCCGGAACTGGAAGTCAACGGCGATCGCGGCCTGCTGTTCCAGTCGATCTGCAACCTGCTCGACAACGCCGTGAAGTTCTCGCCCGACGGTGGTCGAGTGGCGGTCAATGTCGAGACGGCCGGCGTGCTGGTGCGGATCTCGATCCGCGACGGCGGCCCGGGCGTGCCCGATGACGAGCGCGAGCGCGTGTTCGATCGTCTGGTCCGCCTCGACAGCAGCCGCAGCACGCCGGGCTTCGGCCTGGGCCTGAGCCTGGTCCGGGCCATTGCCCGCCTGCACGGCGGCGAATGCCGGCTGCACGACGGCGCGCCGGGCACCCGCGCGGTGCTGGAACTGCCGCGGCTGGCGTGATCGCGATCACAGCGGCGCTCGCCGCCGCGCCGGGCTGCGCTTCCGTCGTCGTTGCCGATCCGGGAAGCTGACGCGATCCGGTTCCGCTGCGACGTGCCGAGCGTCGGCCGCGCATGACGGCCCGGTTCGCCCGCCTGCCGCCGGAGCCGTGCCATGCCGAAGTCGATCGATCTGCTGAAGCTCGAACAACTGCTGGAATCCGCGCCGGATTTCCCGGCCGAGGCCGGCAAGTATTTCGAACCGGTCGCCGACAGCAGCGGCCGGCCGAGCTTCCAGCTGAAATCCGGCATCACCGTCACCGGGGCCGGCACCAGCGCCGACAGCCGCTACTGGCAATACCAGTTCAAGGACATTCCGGGCGGCATCGCCGGCTGGCTGATCCGGCAGGAAGTGAAGAACCGGCTGCGCAAGTACGACCGCAAGATCGCCGTCAATCCGAACGCGACGCGCATCGTCGCCGAGGGCGATTCGTGGTTCCAGCATCCGCTGATTTGCGACTTGCTGGACTGGGTCGAGCGCGATCCCGACCTCGCCGTGCACAGCCTTGCCAGCGGCGGCGCGGAGCTTCGGCAGATGGTCGATCCGGCGGACTACGCCGTCGCCGTGAAAGCCGTGAAGCCGTCGGTGTTCCTGCTGTCGGCCGGCGGCAACGACTTCCTCGGCGACATCCGGCCGTTCCTGATTCCGTGGAAGCCGAAGCCCGGCAACCGCGACACGCTGTTCCACGCACAGGACTACATCAGCCCGGCGTTTCCGAAGCTGATCCAGCAACTGCGGGGCTGGCTCGACGAGATCATCGGCACCGTGCTGGCCACGCGCTCGGTGCAGCGCGTGATCCTGCACAGCTACGACTACGTGATCCCGAACACGCCGGACGATGACCGCGCTGGCGCCTGGCTCGGCGCACCGATGCGCGAACTGGGCCTGACCGTCGACTACCTGCAGACCGACATCGTCGAGCGGATGGTCGATGCCTGGTGCGAGCAGATGATGGCGGTCAGTCAGGACCCGCGCTGGAAGGGGAAGGTCCGCTTCGTCGATTTCCGCGGCAGCCTGACCCGGACCTCGCAGTGGTTCGACGAGATCCATCCGAAGTCGAAACCGTTCGAGAAGCTGGCGCAGCAGCTGATCGCGGCGATCAAGGCTCCGTGAGGCAGGGACGCCTCAGTTCAGGCGCACCGCGAACAGTTCCCGTGACTTGCGCCAGACGAACGCGACGATGCCGAGCGTGATCGTGCCGCCGATCAGCACCGAGCGAGTCGCGCCGAACACCGCCGCCGACGCGCCGGCCTGAAATGCGCCGAGCTCGTTCGACGAGCTGATGAAGATGCTGTTGACCGACAGCACGCGGCCGCGCAGATGATCCGGCGGCACCATCTGCAGCACGGTGCCGCGAATCACGACGCTGATCGAGTCGAACGCGCCGCTGGCGAAAAGTGCCGCGGCACTGAGCCACAGGTTGCGCGACAGCCCGAACGCGAGAATCGACACGCCGAAGCCGGCGACCGCGATCAGCAGGTTGCGCCACGCGTGCTTCATCGGCGGATAGCGGGTGCAGACCAGCACCGTCAGCATCGCGCCCACCGCCGGTGCCGCGCGCAGCACACCGAGCCCCTCCGCGCCGACCTTCAACACGTCTTCGGCGAACACCGGCAGGATCGCGACGACCCCGCCGAACAGCACCGAGAACATGTCGAGCGAGATCGAATACAGGATGATCTTCGACGCGAACACGAAGCGGATGCCCTCGCCCAGACTCTGCCACAGGCTTTCCTTTTCCTCGGCGGCCGTCAGGTTCGGTGGCCGCGGGCGGATGCGCCAATACAACGCGAACTGCACCAGCAGCAGCGCGCAGACCACGATCAGCGAGTTCGACAGCCCGACCGCGGCATACAGGAAGCCGCCGGTCACCGGCCCGAGGATCGCACCGGCCTGCCAGGCCGTGCTGCTCCAGGCCGACGAGTTGGCGTAGTGCTCGCGCGGGATCAGGAAAGCCTTCAGCGAACTGACCGCGGGAGTCAGGAAGCCACGCGCCAGCCCGAGGGCCGCCACCACGCCGTAGCAGACGCCGAGCAGCGCGGTCTGGCTGATCGTGCCGCGCACCTGCGGCTGCATCACATACCAGAGCGCCACCGAGCCGACGAAGATGAAGCTCAGCGCCCACAGCATGATCTGGCGCTTGTCGCGGCGATCGGCGACATGGCCGCCGAACAGCGCCAGCGCGATGAACGGCAGCGCTTCGGCCAGCCCCATCAGGCCGAGCACCAGCGGGTCCTTGGTGATCAGGTACAGCTCGTAGGCGATCGCGATTTCCTGAATCGTGATCGCAATCTTGAACAGGAAGCTGCCACCGAGCAGATTGCGGAACTCGGGGAAGCGGAGCGCGGCAAACGGATCGGCCTGGGTCGGCATCGCGCCATCGGGCAACGGCGTCGGGTCGCTCATCGTCCGTCGGTCTCCTTCCCGTCGCCGCCCGCGCCCTCGGCCTCGCCCTCATCCTCGCTGGCCAGCTTCATCGCCAGCGCATACAAGGGCTTGCGCGGCGCGCCGGTGATCTCGGCCGCGAGCCGGGCCGCGCGCGACGGCGGCAGCTCGGCCAGCAGCAGGCGCAGGACGCGCTCGGCGGCGGCGTCATCGGCGGCATCCGGCACGCCTTCCACCACCAGCACGAACTCGCCGCGACCGCGGTTCGGGTCTTCGCGCTGCCAGTCGCGCAGCGCGCCGGCCGTCAGCGTGATGCTCTGCTCGAAACGCTTCGACAGCTCGCGCGCGAGACAGACCCGACGCTCGGGGCCGAGCACGGCGACGAGATCGTCGAGACTGTCCTCGATCCGGTGGGTCGACTCGTAGAAGATCGCCGTGCGCGGCTCGTGCCGAAGCTGCTCGAATGCGGCCCGCCGCGCCACCGACTTCGCCGGCAGGAAACCGGCGAACACGAAGCGATCGGTCGCCAGCCCCGACACCGACAGCGCCGCGATCGCCGCGCACGGCCCCGGCACGGTGTAGACCGGCACCTCCGCCGCTCGCGCGGCACGGACCAGTGCGTAGCCGGGATCGGAAATCAGCGGCGTCCCGGCGTCGGACACCAGCGCCAGCGAGCCGCCGGCCGCCAGATCGCGGATCAGGCCATCGGCAACCCGGGCTTCGTTGTGATCGTGCAGCGCCACGAGACCGCCTTCCGGCGTCCGGATGCCGAAGTGCGACAGCAGGTTCGCGGTGGTGCGCGTGTCTTCGGCGGCAATGCGGTCGACCTGCCCGAGCACGGCCATTGCCCGCGGCGACAGGTCGCCGAGATTGCCGATCGGGGTCGCGACGACGTACAGCGCGCCGGGCTTCACCTCGCCTTCGACGGAGGCACTCACGAGACGGTCAACAAGGGGACGGCGGACGGGTCGGCGGCAAAAAGGCCATGTCATACTTTAACGGATGAAACACAACCCATTCGCCAGTGCCATGGAAGGTGCGCGGCTGTTCACGGCGGTCGGCAGCGTCGCGCTGCTGGCTCTTTCGGCCTGCACGACCAGCATCGGCGTTGCCGAGCGCTATGCCGGAGGCGTTTCGCCGCTGTCGGACGCTTCCGCCGCGCCACCACCGCCGCCGGCCGCGACCTACACCATCGGCGGTGCCGCCAGCGTGCCGGAAGCCGAAGCGCTGCTGGCGCGCGGCGACGCCCCCGGCGCCGTTCGGCTCTATCAGGCGGCAGCCGCGGCCGAGCAGAAGCCGGCGACTGCAGCCGAATTCCGCCTGCGCGCGGCCGAAGCCGCCAATCTCGCCAGCGATCCGGTGCTGGCCGACCAGCTGCTCGACCAGATTCCGGCGAGCCCGCTCGATGCCCGTCAGCAGGCGCGCTACCGCCTGCTGCGGGCGCAGACCGCGCTGTCGCGCAACGACGCCACGCGCGTGCTGAACCTGCTGCCGAGCGGCGATCCCGGTGGCGACCCGGTGCTGGCCGAACGCCAGCTGCAGCTTCGCGCGCAGGCCCAGTTCCGCAGCAATGACGCGGTAGGCGGCACCCAGAGCCTGGTGCTGCGCGAGCGCTATCTGAACGGCATCGTCGCACTGAGCGGCAACCGCGAGCTGCTGTGGAAGCAGCTTCAGGGCGCCACGCTCGATGGCGCCACGCTGAGCCGCGGGCAGGGTGCCGGCGCGGTGACGAAGGGCTGGATCGAACTGGCGCAGCTCGCGCGCCGCGGTGCGGCACTCGGCGATTTCGAAGCCTGGCGCCAGCGCTATCCGCGCCATCCGGGCGAGGAGCAGCTGGCGACGCTGTTCATCGCGCAGGCGCCGCTGCCGAACCTGCCGCCGGTGGCCGGTGCGGCACCTGCCGCCGCGAGCGCGCCGTCAGCGCCATCGGCAGCGGCCGTGATCGGCGGCCCGGTCGGTGTCGCCCCGACCGCACGCAGCGCCGATGTCGCCCTGCTGCTGCCGCAGACCGGGGCGCTGGCAGCGCTGGCCAGCGCGCTCGGCGCCGGCTATGCGGCGACGGCCGGTCAGCCCGCGAAGATCTACGAGCCGGCGGCATTCGGGCAGGCGGTCAACGACGGCGCGGGGGTCATCGTCGGCCCGCTGCTGAAGGAAGAACTGGTGGCGCTGACCCAGGGCGTGGCGTCGATGCCGGTGCCGGTGCTGGCGCTGAACTACCTCGATGCCAACCGGGTGGCGCCGCCCGGGCTGTTCCAGTTCGGGCTGGCACCGGAGGACGAAGCCCGCGCCGCGGCTGACGACGCTTTTGCCCGCGGCTTCCAGCGGGCGCTGACCATGACGCCGGCCAGCGACTGGGGCAATCGCGTGCAGGCCGCGTTCGAGACGCGGCTGCGCGAACTCGGCGGCAAGGTGGTCGAGGCCGGGCGCTATTCCGGCGAACCGTCCAACTGGTCCGATCCGGTGCGCAAGCTGCTGCGCTACGTGCCGATCGACAACAAGCAGAAGGCCGCCGAAGCGCGCGCCAAGGCCGGGCCGGACATCGATCCGCAGCGCCGCAACGATTTCGATTTCGTATTCCTGGCCGGTCGTGCCAGTCAGGCCCGCGTGCTGTGGCCGCTGTTCCGCTACTACCACGCCGATCGCACGCCGGTGTACGCGACCAGCGCCGTCAATGAAGGCCGTGGCGATGGCGACCTCGCCGGCATCCGCTTCTGCGATGCGCCGTGGCTGCTTGATGCCAGCGGCGCGCAGACCGCGCTGCACGACGCCGCGCTGAGCGGTCGCAACCTCGACGCCGCCCGCTTCTACGCGTTCGGTGCCGATGCTCACCTGCTGGCCAGCCGCATCGCCGGCAACGCACTGCGCCCGGGCGACGTCGTCGACGGCGCGACCGGCGCCCTGCAGGTCGACCCGAACGGCGCGATCCACCGCAAGCTGGTCTGCGCACGGATCACCAACGGCGGCGATCCGTTCCCGCTGCCGCCGGTGGCCAGCGAAGCCGTCGCACCCGCCACGCCATGAGCTGGCTGCGCGGCGCGAACGCGGAATCCCGCGCGCTGCGTCACCTCGAAGCGCGCGGGCTGGAACTGGTCAACCGCAACTGGCGCTGCAAGGGCGGCGAGCTGGATCTGGTGATGCGCGACGGCGACACGCTCGCGATCATCGAAGTGCGCAGCCGCAGTCGCGCCGATTTCGGCAGCGCGCTGGAATCGGTCGATGCCCGCAAGCAGGGCCGGCTGATCCATGCGGCGCAGCTGTTCCTGGCCTCGCACCGCGAACATGCCCACCGCGAAGTGCGTTTCGATGTCGTCGCCCTCGACGGCAACGAGCTGCAATGGCTCAAGGCCGCGTTCGATGCCGGCGGCTGAGCGCCCGCCGGCTTCGCCGGAGCTGCCGCCCGCCGTCGCGCGCCGGCTGGCGGACGTGCTGCCGCCGGATCGCCTGCTGCTCGATCCGGCCGATCGCCTTGCCTACGGCTACGACAACAGCCGCCGAGTCGCGATGCCGCAGGCCGTGGTGCTTGCGCAGTCGGTCACCGAGGTGCAGGCCGTCGTCGATGCCTGTCGCGACGCACGGCTGCCGCTGATCGCCCGCGGGCGCGGCACCAACACCACCGGCGCCACGGTGCCGATCCACGGCGGCGTGGTGCTGTCGATGGAACGCATGAACCGCATCCTGCGCGTCTCGCCCGGAGACCGGCTGCTGGAATGCGAGGCCGGCGCACTCAATGGCGAGGTTCAGGCGGCGGCCGCGAAACACGGACTGTTCTGGGCGCCGGACCCGACCAGCGCGGTCTACTCGACCGTTGGCGGCAACCTGGCATGCGGTGCCGGCGGACCGCGCGCGGTCAAGTACGGCACCGCGCGCGACAACGTGCTGGGCCTGCGCGCCATTGCCGGCACCGGCGCGCGGCTTACGACCGGCTGCTACACGACCAAGGGCGTCGTCGGCTACGACCTGACGCGGCTGTTGATCGGTTCCGAAGGCACGCTCGCGCTGATCACGCAGGCGGCGCTGAAGTTGCTGCCGAAGCCGGAAACCACGCGGATGTTGCGCGCTGCGTATCGCGATGTCGAAGCCGCCGCCGCCGCCGTCGCGCGGCTGATGGCGCAGCCGGAAACGCCGAGCGCCCTCGAGTTTCTCGATGGCGATGCCGTGCAGCTGGCGCAGGCGCACCGCGACTGCGGCCTGCCGGCGGCGTGCGGCGCGCTGCTGCTGATCGAATGCGATGGCAGCCATGCGGCCATCGAGCAGGTCGTCGCCGCCGTGAGTGCTGCGGCGGCCGGGGATGGCCTGATCGACCTGCAGGCCGCCCGCAACGCCGCGGAAGCCGAGAACCTGTGGGCGGCGCGCAAGGCGCTGTCGCCGGCGCTGCGCTCGCTCGCGCCGAAGAAGGTCAATGAGGATGTCGCCGTGCCGGTGTCGCGGCTGCCGGAGCTGATCCGCGGCGTCGGCGCGCTGTCGCGGCGCCACGGCATCCGCATCGTCTGCTTCGGGCACGCCGGCAACGGCAACATCCACGTCAACCTGCTGGCCGATCCGGACGATCCGGCGCAGATGGTCGCGATCGAAGCCTGCCTGCACGAGGTCTTCCGGCTGGTGCTGAGCCTGGAAGGCACGCTGTCCGGCGAGCATGGCGTCGGCATCGACAAGCGCGACTTTGTCGCCTGGGAAATCGATGCGCCGACGCTGTCGATGATGCACGCGGTCAAGCGAGCCTTCGATCCGGCCGGCATCCTGAACCCGGGCAAGGCGCTTCCAGCAGACCCGTCCTCCACCCCGCCGAACCCTGAGCCATGAGCAGCAGCCTGAAGGAACTGATGAACGCGCCGATGCGGCCCGGCCGACTCGACTGGATCGGCCTGCGCCCGGCCAAGCGCGCGGCGCTGGTCCCGGTCAGCGAGGCCACGATCGAGGTCGGCGCGGGTCTGGTCGGCGATCACTACACCGGCCCGGTCGACGGCAAGCGGATGCTGTCGCTGATCCAGGCCGAACATCTGGCTGCCGTCGCCGGCATTCTCGGCCTGCCGGCCGTGACGCCGGGCATGACGCGGCGCAATCTGGTGGTGTCGGGCCTGAACCTGCTGGCGCTGAAAGGCCGCCGCTTCTCGATCGGCACTGCGCTGCTGGAATACACCGGGCCCTGCGCGCCGTGCTCGCGGATGGACGAGAACCTCGGTCCCGGCGGCTTTCAGGCGATGCGCGGCCACGGCGGCATCATCGCGCGCGTGCTGCGGCCGGGCGCGATTCGCGTGGGGGATGCCGTGGTGGTGCTCGAGGTCGAGCCGGAAACCGCAGGCCGCAATGCCAGCTTCGCGTTCGACGCCTGAACCCGCGGCGACGGCCGCCGCCGGCGATTACTTGACGACGCGGAGCTTCGGCCGGCCGCTCGGCTTCGGCGGCTCGGGCGGTGCTTCCGGCGCATCGCCTTCGCTGTCAGCCGCTTCCGGCTCGCCGAAGACGATGCCCTCGCCGTTCTCGCGCGCGTAGATGGCGAGCACGGCGCCGCTCGGCACGACGATGTCGTGCGGTCGGCCGCCAAAGCGAGCGGAGAAGAAGATCGGATCGGCGTCGATGTTCAGCTCGCGCACCGCCATGCCGCCGATGTCGAGCGCGATCTTGCCGTCCTTGACGAAGGCATTCGGCACCGACACGCCGGGCTGATCGGCCGCGACCAGCAGATACGGCGTGTAGCCGTTGTCGAGCGTCCACTGGTAGATCGCGCGGATCAGGTACGGACGGCGCGAGCGGGACTTGATCGACATCGACAGACTCTCGGAACGGGGCGGTTGCGACGCGGCCGGCGTCAGCTGCGCCGACGCGTCGACGTCGGCACGACCGCCGACGGATGGAAGCAGCGCTGGAAGCTCGGCCGTGCGAACAGGCGCTGGGCATACGCCGTCACGCTGGCCGCTTCCGGCGGCAGCGCCACGCCCGCGATCTGCACGCGGCGCAGCAGCACCGCCCAGGCGGTGTCGGCCAGCGAGTATTCGGGACCCATGATGTAGCCGCGCGACGGGAAGAACCGCGCGCCGCCCTTCAGGCCATCGACCAGCTGGCGCTTGGCCGATGTCGCTTCGGCCCCACCGGCCTGCATGCGCTCGGCGAGCGGAAACAGTTCGTGCTCGATCTTGTGCAGGGTCATCCGGATCCGGGCGCGCCCGGCCGGTTCCTGCGGCATCAGCGACGGGTGCGGATAGCGCTCGTCGAGATACTCGACGATGACGCGGGCGGTCTGGATCACGCCTTCGCGATCGGCCAAGGTCGGCAGCGTCTGGGCCGGGTTCAGGATCAGGAAATCCTCGTCGATCTTGCCCGGCGCGATCACGCGGATCGCGGCGGTATCGACATCCTTCTCGGCGAGGACCAGTCGAGCCCAGTCTCCCTGCAGCGAGTCGGGCCCGACGTACAGGGTCAAGCCCGCGTTGGCGGCGGGCTTGACCGGCGGCATCGGAACTCTCTGGCGGATGCGCAGGGCCATGTCAGTGGCGGCTGCTCATCACGAACGTCATCGTCGGACTCGAAGTCTGACCAGCAGGCTGCGCTGCGCAGCTCAATGGACGTCGCGCCAGAATTCCTTTTTCAGGAAGTACGTCAGCACCAGCAGGCCGAACAGGTACATCAGCACCTTGAAGCCGAGGCTGATGCGGCCAGCCTTGCCCGGCTCGGCGGCGTAGTCCATGAAGTTGACGGTGTCGGCGACGAACTCGTCGTACTCCTTCGGCGTCAGGCTGCCCTTCGTCACCAGCTCGAACGGGCTGCCTTCGTGATGACCGCCCGCCGCCTCGGCGTGCTCGCCTTCCGCCTTGTGCTCGGCCTTCTTCTGCCAGCCCTGCAGTTCCCACAGCACATGCGGCATCGAGGCGCCGACCAGCACGGTGTTGTTGACGCCGAGCGGGCGGCTCTCGTCGATGTAGAAGCTCTTCAGGTACGTGTAGATCCACGACGGACCGCGCGCACGCGATTCCAGCGACAGATCCGGCGGCACCCGACCGAACCACTGCTCCGACGCCGCCGGCATCGCGACCTTGATCGGGTCGCCGACCTTGTCGGACGTGAACATCAGGTTCTTCTTCAACACGTCTTCCGGGATCTTCAGATCTTCGGCAAGGCGGTTGTAGCGCAGGTACTTCATCGAGTGACAGCCCGAGCAGTACGCCATGTAGTTGCGCGCACCGCGCTGGGCCGACGCGAGGTTGCCGGTGTCCGGCGTGAAACTCAGAAGCTGCACGCCGGCGTTGGCCTGCGCGCCCTGCGCGAGCAGGGCACCGGTCAGAAGGACGGCAATGCGGGCAAAACGGGTCGTCAGGCGATTCATGCGGTCACCCGCTCCGGCACGGGCTTGGTCTTGTCGATCTTGGAGTACCACGGCATCAGCAGGAAGAACGCGAAGTACAGCACCGTTCCAACCTGCGAGATCAGCGTGACCGTGCCACTCGGCGGCTGCAGGCCGTAGTAGTTCAGGATCACGAAATTGATCGCGAAGACAGTCAGCGCCGCCTTCGACAGCGGACCCTTGTAGCGGATCGACTTGACCTTCGACTTGTCGAGCCACGGCACGAAGAACAGGATCACGACGGCCGCACCCATCACCAGCACACCCCAGATCTGGGTGCCGGCGAACGACGGGGTGGCGCGGAGCATCGCGTAGTAGGTGCCGAAGTACCAGGCCGGCGTGATGTGCTCCGGCGTGTTGGTCTGGCTGGCCGGCGTGAAGTTCGGCGCTTCGAGGAAGTAGCCACCACCATCCGGCGCGAAGAACAGCACGCCGCAGAAGATGATCAGGAAGCCGGCGACGCCGACCATGTCCTTCACCGTGTAGTACGGGTGGAAGGCGATGCCATCGAGCGGGATGCCGGTCTTCGGGTCCTTGTTCTTCTTGATTTCCACGCCATCCGGGTTGTTCGAGCCAACTTCATGCAGCGCCAGGATGTGGGCGGCGACGAGACCGACCAGCACGAACGGCAGCGCGATGACGTGCAGCGAGAACAGGCGGTTCAGCGTCGCATCGGACGGCACGAAGTCGCCCTGGATCCAGGTGACGAGGTCGGCGCCGATGAACGGGATGGTGCCGAACAGGTTAATGATGACCGAGGCGCCCCAGTAGCTCATGTTGCCCCACGGCAGCACGTAGCCGCAGAAGGCTTCCGCCATCAGCACCAAGAAGATCAGCGCGCCGAACACCCAGATCAGTTCACGCGGCTTCTGGTACGAGCCGTACAGCAGGCCACGGAACATGTGCAGGAACACGACGACGAAGAACGCCGATGCGCCGGTCGAGTGCATGTAGCGGATGACGTTGCCCCACGGCACGTCGCGCATGATGTATTCGACCGAGTCGAACGCCATGTCGGCGGCCGGCTTGTAGTGCATCGTCAGGAAGATGCCGGTCAGCAGCTGGTTGACCAGCACCAGCAGGGCGAGCGAGCCGAAGAAGTACCAGAAGTTGAAGTTCTTCGGCGCGTAATACTCCGCCAGATGATCCTTCCACATCTTGGTCAGCGGGAACCGGTCGTCGATCCAGCCGAGCGTGCCGGTCGTCTTGTACGGGTTGGGCGTGATGGCCATGGCGAATTACCGTTTGGATGAGGAAATCGGGTAACGAATTCAGGCCGTCTTCGGGTCTTCGCCGATCACCAGCACCGTGTCGCCGTCGTAGCGATGGGGCGGGATGACGATGTTCGACGGCGCCGGCACGCCCTTGTAGACGCGGCCGGCGAGATCGAACTTGGAACCGTGGCACGGGCAGAAGAAACCGCCCTGCCAGTTCGGCGCAATTTCCGGAGCCGGATGATCGGCACGCATCGTCGGCGAGCAGCCGAGGTGGGTGCAGACACCCTTCATCACCATGAATTCCGGCTTGATCGCGCGGGACTTGTCGGTGATGTAGGCAGGCTGCTGCGGCGCCTTCGATTCCGGGTCAAGCAGATCGCCCTTGACCGCATCGAGGCTCGCCAGCATCTCCGGCGTGCGGCGCACGACCCAGATCGGCTGACCGCGCCACAGGTAGGTGGCACGCATGCCCGGTTCGAGCGTCGAGATGTCGGCGATCACCGGGGCGCCGAGCGCGCGCGCACGGGCGCTGGGCTTCAGCGATGCGAGGAACGGCCAGGCGGCACCGGCGGCGCCAGCGGCGCCAACGACCGACGTCGCGGTGGTGAGGAAGCGACGGCGGCTGCCATCGACGCCTTCATTGCTCATTGATGAACGACCTTTGGAGTGCTTGGAACAAGCGGATTCGGAATGGTGCGGACTGGCACCGTCGAGGCTGTCGACGCAATGCCACCGCAACGCCGCTCAGTATAACGGCCGCCAGACGCACTCGTCATCAAACGCAGCGAAAAACCGCCGCATCCTGCTGCCATCGGTCGACAAAAGACGCCGTCAATGGCCGATCGCGATCAACCCGCCGCGGCGCGGTTCATCGCGGTTTCGACCTCCGCCAGGTGGCAGGCGACCGCCCGGCCATCCGGCCCGGTTTCCAGCCGGGGGACCGAGGTCATGCAGATCGGCATGACGCGCGGGCAGCGCGGCGCGAACGCGCAGCCGGCGGGCCGCCGCGCCGGATTGGGCGGTGCGCCGGCAATCGACGGCAGCCGTTCCGGTCGAGGCCGATCAAGCCGTGGCCGCGACGCCAGCAGCCCGGCGGTGTACGGATGCCAGGGCTGCGACAGCACCCGCGCAACCGGGCCGGACTCGACGATGCGCCCCGCGTACATCACCGCGACGCGATCGCAGGATTCCGCGACCACGGCGAGGTCGTGCGTGATCAGCAGCAGCGCCAGCTGGCGTTCGCGCTGCAGATCCGCCAGCAGTTCCAGTATCTGCGCCTGCACGGTGACGTCCAGCGCGGTCGTCGGTTCATCCGCGATCAGCAACCCGGGATTGCCGATCAGGGCGATCGCGATCATCACGCGCTGGCGCATGCCGCCGGAGAACTCGTGCGGATACTGGCGCAGCCGCGTGGCGGCGTCGGGAATTCGGACGGCATCGAGCATCCGGGCGGCTTCCGCAAGTGCTGCCGCGCGGGACAGGCCGCGGTGCTGCATCGGCACTTCCGCCAGCTGCAGGCCGATGCTCAGCGCCGGGTTCAGGCTGGTCATCGGATCCTGAAACACCATGGTCATGCGGGTGCCGCGCAGCCGGTCGAGCACCGCTCGCGGCTGGCCGAGCAGTTCCTGCCCGTCATGGCGGATCGATCCGCTGATCCTCGCTGACGCGGGCAGCAGGCCCATCGTCGCGAGCGCCGTCTGGCTCTTGCCGGAGCCGGATTCGCCGACCAGCCCGAGCGACTGGCCGGCATCCAGCCGCAGGCTGACGTCGTCCAGCACGACGACATCGCCACCGGACGCGGGATGGCGCACCTGAAGCCGGTCGATCGCGAGCCGGGTCACGTCCCTACTCCGCCATCCGGCGCAGCGCGGGCGCATCGAGCGCGTCGCGCAGCGCGTCACCGAGCAGGTTCAGGCACAGCAGCGTCAGCGCGAGGAAGGCGGCCGGGAACAGCAGCCCCCACGGTGTCGATTCCATCGCCCGCGCACCATCATTGACCAGCGCGCCCCAGCTGGTTGCAGGCTCCTGAATGCCGAGGCCGAGGAAGCTCAGGAACGACTCGACCAGGATCACCTGCGGAATGGTCAGCGTGGCGTAGACGACGACCACGCCGAGCAGGTTCGGCACGATGTGGCGGCGAATGATGGCCGCCGTGCCAAGGCCCGACACCACGGCGGCGTCGACGAATTCGCGCCGTCGCAGCGCCAGCGTCTGGCCGCGGACAATGCGCGCCATGTCGAGCCAGCTGACCGCGCCGATCGCCACGAAGATCAGCAGCCAGTGCCGCCCGAACAGCACCATCAGCAGGATCACGAAGAACATGAACGGCAGCGCGTACAGGATGTCGACGATGCGCATCATCAGCGCATCGACCCGGCCGCCGACGAACCCGGCGACCGCGCCGTAGACCACGCCGATCGCCAGCGACACCAGGGTCGACACGATCCCCACGGCCAGCGACAGCCGCCCCCCGACGCAGACGCGGGCGAACAGATCCCAGCCCAGTTCGTCGGTGCCGAACCAGTGCCCGTTCGCGGCTGACGGGGCGGCACCCCAGTCGGCCTCGAAATCGATCGTGTCGAAGGCATGCGGCGTCAGCCATGGCCCGGCCAGCGCCAGCAGCAGGATCAACAGCAGCATCGCGGCCGGTGCGGCGATGCCTGGTTGCTTTAGCAGGCGGCTCACGTCGGCCGCACTCGCGGATCGAGCGCGCCGTACGCGAGATCGACCAGAAAATTGAATGCGATCACCACCGCGCCATAGAACAGCACCACGCCGAGCACCAGCGTGTAGTCGCGGTTCAGCGCGCCCTGTACGAAGTAGCGGCCGATCCCGGGAATGCCGAAGATCTGCTCGACCACGACCGAGCCGGTCATCAGCCCCGCGGCCGCCGGCCCGAGGTAGGACAGCACCGGCAGCAGGCCCGGCTTCAGCGCGTGGCGCAGCACGATCACCCGCTCCGGCAAGCCTTTCGCACGTGCCGTGCGGATGTACGGCGCCGCCAGCACGTCGGCGAGTGAGCCGCGCGTCAGCCGGGCAATCGCCGCCACCTGCGGCAAGGCCAGCGCGATCGCCGGCAGGATCACCGAACTGACCGTGCCCCAGCCACCGGCCGGCAGCCAGGCCAGCCCGAGCGCGAACAGCAGGATCAGCAGCGGCGCCGTGACATACGGCGGAATCGACAGGCCGGCGAGCGCGAGCAGCATCACGCCACGGTCGATGGCACTGCCGCGGTGGATGGCCGCCACCGCGCCAAGCCCGACACCGGCGCTCAGGGCCAGCAGCAGCGCCGAGAACCCGACGATCGCCGACACCGGCGCACCTTTGGCGATCAGCTCCGACACGCGGAAGCCTTCGTACTGGAACGAGGGCCCGAGATCGCCTCTTGCGAGCCCGACGAGATAGCGCCCGTACTGCCGCCACAGTGGCTCGTCCAGATGGAACTCGGCCGCCAAGGTCGCTTCGATCTCCGGCGGCAGCACGCGCTCGACGTCGAACGGCCCGCCGGGTGCTGCGCGCATCAGGAAGAAGGTGACGGTGACCAGCACCAGCAGGGTCGGCACGGCCGTCAGCAGTCGACGCCATGCGTGGTTCAGCATGGCGCGGACGGGGCGCAGTTCAGCCGCAGATCCTTCGAGTAATGCCAGTCGAGGATATTGTCGTGCCAGCCCCGAACGCGCGGCTTGACCAGATGCTTCGACGCATAGAAGTAGATCGGCACGATCGGCGCGTCGTCGAGCATTGCCCGCTCCGCCGCTTGCAGCGCCGAGCGCCGTGCCAGCGGCTGGGCCACCGACGTGGCCGCCGCCAGCCACTGCTCGTAGGCCGGATTGTCGTAGCCGGAATCGTTGCGCGGATGGTCACGGGTCAGCAGCGCGGCGAAGTCCATCGCGTCGTTGGCATCGGCAATCCAGGTGTTGCGGAAGGCCTGCGTCACCCGCCGCAGCTTGCGGTTCTGCAGGAACACCTTCCATTCCTCGTTGACCAGCCGCACCCGCACGCCGAGCGCCTGCTTCCACATCGCGGCGACGACCACGGCAATGCGCTTGTGGTCGTCCGACGTGTTGTAGCGAAGCTCGACCTCCAGCGGCCGCGCCTCCGTATAGCCGGCAGCGGCATACAGTCGTCGCGCCTCGATGAGCTGCCGCTGGCGCGGCCACGCGGCCCACGCGGGAACCTGCGGCGTGTAGTCGCGCGTGCCCGGCGGCACGAAACTCCAGGCCGGTGCCGCCAGCCCGTTCAGCACCTTGTTGACGATGACCTCGCGATCGATCGCCATCGACAGCGCCCGTCGCAGGCCGGGTTGCCCCTTGAATGGCGCCTGCGTGACATTCAGCCCGTAGAAGTAGCTGCCGAGATAGGTCGCGACATGCAGCTCCGCGCCGAGATTCGCGCGGATCCACGCGGCCTGCGTCGCCGGCACCGAGGTCGTGACATCCAGCTCGTCGGCCCGGTAGCGCTTCAGCTCGGAATTCAGGTCCTCCGTCGGCAGATAGACCACGCGATCGATCGTGGTCCGTGCGTCATTCCAGTACGCCGGATTGCGAACCAGTTCGAGCTGCGACTGCACGACCCAGCGCTGCAGCCGGTATGCCCCATTGCCGATGCGGCCACCGGGCTTGGTGGCCGCGGCGAGGTCCAGTCGATGCACCGGCGAGGCGGCCGGGTGTGCCAGCAGGGCGAGCAGCTGCGGAGCCGGACGATCGAGGCGGATGACCAGCGTCTGATCGTCGGGCGCTTCGACGCCGAGCATGCTGGCTGGCTGCCGCCCTTCCGCAATGGCCGTGGCACCGGCGATGACGCCGAACATTCGCGCATAGCCGGACGCCGTTGCCGGATCGACCACGCGCCGCAGACCGGCCGCGAAATCGCGTGCTGTCAGCGCATCGCCATTCGACCAGCGCAGTCCGGCGCGCAGCCGGAAAGTGATCTCGAGACCATCCTCGCGCAACCTCCAGGATTCCGCTGCGGCCGGGATCAGCTCGCCCGTCGGCGAGATGCCGGTCAGTCCTTCGTAAAGATCGCGCAGGACGTTGCCGGCGCTGACGCCGGTGGCGCGCTGCGGATCCAGGGATTCGGGCTCGTTGCCATTGCCGATGCGCAGGGTCGTTGGAAGCGTAGCTGCAATTGCCGGAATCCAGAGCAGCAGCGCCGCCAGACAGGAAACGGCAACACTTCCGGAGACGCGCCTGTCGTGACCGGTAGCCACCGATTACTGAATACGCCGCACCTTGAAACGCGGGCCGCCATCCGTGAACCTCATCCAAAAGCTGCCGATCAGATTGCGGTCGAGCTTGACCGGTGGATTGGTGCCCACGTAGTCGTAACTGCGATCGTCAGTGACCTTCCAGCGCTGGCCATTGTCGAGCACGAAAACCTTGCCCTGGCTGATGCCGTCAACGGTCCCGACGACCGACGCCGTGATGACGCGGGGCTGTTCGATGGGTTCTTTGGGAAGCGCCGTCGCGCCAAAGTTCTCATCTGGAACCACCGGCGGCGATGCCTGGCTGGTGACAGCCGCCGGGCGAGGTGCCGGGTCGGCGATAGCAGCATCGGCCGCTGCAGGCTTTGCGACGGTCCCGATCCCATCGAAGCATTTCAGGCGCTCCGCATCGCCCGGAATCGTCTTGCATGCGGCCAAAGACTCAGCGACGCCGGCTGTCGCCGGAAAATGAACCAGTACTGGCAGGATCAACAGCACGACGCCTGCCTGCATCAGTTGCCTGGGACGTCGTTTCTGGGATTCGGACATTGAAATTCGCTCTCGAACGGGACCCGCGCAGCACCAGGTGCCCTCAATCTACAGGTTGCCGCCACTCACGGATTCTATTCCGTTGAAACGATCGATCGATGTCATCACAGACGCCACCATTCGCCGCTCGGCTTCGCTGAGCAGCGGGTTCCAGACATCGAAGATCATCACGACGCGATCCTCGTCGCTGTCGTTCCAGGCTTCGTGCTCGATCGTGTCATCGAACACCCAAGCCTCACCGACCTTCCATTCCCGCGTGACGTTGCCAACACGAAAGCCGCAGCCTGGCGGCACGATCAGCGGCAAATGAACGACCAGGCGGATGTTGGCGACGCCGGTGTGCGGCGGAATTCGGGTTCTTGCGCGCAGCACCGAAAACATTGCTGCCGGCATCCGACCCTGGACTTGCGGCTGCGGAAGGCGCTCGAGCAGGCGGGTCGTCTTGGGACAGCGCTTGCAGTTCTCGACCTCGCGCCGGCCCATGTTGAAAAAATGGTACGCGCTCCACCGCGTCGAACGATTCAGGTCGGACCATTGATCCAGCGGAACGCCATCCGGGTAGGACACATAGGGCGTGAAATGCCCAGATTGCCGCATCACGGCCTGAAGTTCTTCGGTGATCTCGCCGGTGCTCGCTTCAAGTTCCGCAAGCCACGGAAAGGCATTGCGTTCATGGAATTCAACGGCCGGCAACCCCGGATAGTAGTAATCCGTCGGTTCCTGTCGGTAGATACGGCGCACGCCGAGGGTGGCATCGACAAATAAATCGACACGCCGAGCCTCGGCATCGGTCACCCTGCCCTGTTCGACTTCGAGGGCATCCTTCACGAACTCGCTCAGCTCCTGAACGTATCGATGATGGACCTTGCGAGCATGTTCCACTGCCTTCTGTGTTGGTGCATCCAGTGGCGTGCCGTGTGGCAACTGGGCCAACGCGCGGCCATAAGTGATGGCAGCGCTTCGTGTCTCCCCTTCCCGCTCCTGCAGCGAACCTTTCATCAGCAGGCCGAGAAAAAGCTTCGGCTCCATCGCAAGCGCTTGTTCCAGCGCTCCCAGCGCAGCCACGTGATTGCCGAGCGCACGGTATGCGCCGGCCATGCTCAGATGAAGATAAGGGTCGCTACCGTCCAGTTCGGTGGCTTCACTCAAGGCCTGAATCGCTTCGGCAAGCCGTCCGACAGCCAAAGCGTGGCTTGCTGTCGTCTTCAAGCGCTTCAAGCGTTCCTGCTCGGGGATCACCCTCGACGAATCGTTCTGGCTCACGAATGACAGTCTCTTCTGACTCATGACAAAAAACGGGCCGGTTTCCCGGCCCGTTCTTTTGCAGCTGACTGCGCCCTACGTCGCGCTTAGAAGTCGAGCACGATGTTGGCGTACAGGTAACGGCCCAGCGTGTCGTAAACCTGCGGGAACGTGTTCCCGTTGACCACGACACCCGGCGACACCGTCTGCGACAGGATCGGCGGATCGTTGTCGAGCAGGTTCTGCACGCCCAGGCGGAACGTGTACGAGCC
The DNA here is from genome assembly GCF_021732705.1 of Nevskia sp. GTDB lineage: Bacteria > Pseudomonadota > Gammaproteobacteria > Nevskiales > Nevskiaceae > Nevskia. Next base: position 28,868 of record NZ_JAKFUM010000023.1, read on the forward strand.
GGCAAACGTGACGGCGGCCGACAGGTCAACGTAGCTCTGAGCATCGATCCGACGGTTGAGGTCGTTCGGGCCCGAAGCGTCATCCGCCGTGACATGGCCGAAGTAGCGCCAGGCTGCCGAGAACGTCAGCACGCTGTCGAGGATCGGAGTCGGCACGGTGTACGTCGTGCGGAAGCGATGGCGCCAGAGCGGCACCGGAACGCCGCACTGAATACCGTAGTTGCCGGCACACGAGTAGTTCGCCGACGGGTCGCCCGGAATCGGCGAAACGTTCTGCTCGAGCGTACGCGTACCCTGCAGATCGAAGTTCAGCGAGCCGGAACGGCTGCCGAGACCGAGGTCCGCAAGACGAAGACGGTAGTTCACGCTGACGTCGACACCGGTCGAAGTCAACGAACCCGTGTTCTGCGTGGTGTTGACGACAAAGCCGCCATTGCCGATCCACAGGCTACCGAATGCTGCACCCGGACCGTTGTCGCGCTGAATCAGGTTGCAGAGTGCGCCGCGGGTGTAGCACGAGTCGATGATCGTGTCGCCACCGTAGCCGCCGATGAAGCCGTCAACCGTGATGTCGAAGTAGTCGAGGGCAATCGACAGACCCTTGACGAACGTCGGCGTGAACACGAGGCCGGCCGTGTAGGTGTCGGCCTTTTCGGACTGCAGGCCCGGCGACGTACCAATCTGCTGGTTGTACTGATTGGCCGGGTTGGCAAGGATATTGCCGTACAGCGTCGGGTTGGCCGCGATCAGCGGATCGTTGGCGCACTGAGCGCGGGTACCGCCGCCTTCAACGATGCCCGTGGCGGGATCGATGACTCCGGCGCAAGGATCGGCGTTGACGCCGAGCGCAACGCGCGTCGGGTCAACGATTTCGCCGATCGCCGGCGCGCGGACTGCGCGGTTGTAGCCACCGCGGAAGCGCACGTCCTGAACCGGTGCCCATTCGCCGTCGACCTTGTAGGTGTTCGTCGACGACGTCTGGGTGTAATCCGAGTAGCGATACGCGGCGGCAATGCCCAGTTCGTGGAAGCCGGGGAGCCCCTGGGCCAGCGGGATGCGGACTTCGCCAAACAGTTCCTTCACCGCGACCGAGCCGGAAATCGGGAGCGTCGGCGCGCCCTGACCCGCGAGGTCACCGGTCTGGAACGAAATGTCGGTGTCGAGATTGCCGGTTTCGCGGCGGTACTCACCACCGAACGCGATCGACAGACCGTCCTTCGCGAACGGCGACTGGATGCCGTATTCGCCGAGTGCGCCCGTGATCGAACCGGTCGCGACCTGCTGCGTCGTCTGGCCGTTCTGCAAGCCCGGCACCTGCAGGTAGTTGATGGCGTCAGCACTCTGACGCTGCGGGCTGAACGCGTTGAACGGCACGCAGTTCGGATCGGTTCCGTCGATCACCGAGCGGCAAACGATCTGACCGCTGTCATCCCGAACCACGTCAAGCGCGCGACGTGCGCGAACCAGCGAGAACTCGTTGCGGTAGACCTCACTGAAGATCGTGGTGCCGTACTGGATCGACGTGTCGTAGCTCCACGCCTTGAGGAACTCGCCCTTGACGCCGAACACGGCGCGATAGGCCGTATTGCGAAGATTGTCGTCGCGACCACCGCCTTCCACGTTGCGGCGAAGAACCGTGATGTCGAGCGAATCCTGTCCGCCAGCGAACAGCTGATTGCGCTGCGTCGGCGTCAGGAAAGCGTAGTCAGGGGTGATGGTGATGGTTTCACCGAAAATGCCCGACGGCGCGATCACCGCATTGGTGCGCGTGTCGTTGAAGAGCAGCTGCGTGTAGACGTCGGCCGCATCGTTGAACTTGTAGTGCGCGAAACCGCCGAGGCCGTAGCGCTCCTGGTTACGCTGATAGAAGTTGAACGGAGCGAAGTTGAACGCGTCTCGCGCACCAACGTACGGACGGACGCCGTCGCCCGTCGGATCCGGCGTGAACGAGCCGAGGAACGAAGCACCGTCGAACACGAAAAGCTGGGACGGGAACGTGGTACCCGAACCCGCGCACTGATAACGCGAAGAGCCCAGGTTGTTGAACGTGCAGGAGCTGAAATCGCGGCGATCCTGCGTGACAGGATCCAGCTGCAGGTAGTTCGCAAACACGGTCGCGTTGCCCTTGCCGTCGCCGGAATTGACGCCGAGCGTGATCGAGAGCTGATGACCCTGGCCGTCAAACTGATTCTTGTCCGGCGTCGGGAAGCCACGAGCATCGACCACTGCACCGAGGGCGTTGTTGTTCGTGTGCTGGTAGCCGCTGCGCTGGTAATCAACGCGGACGCCTTCGTAATCCTTCTGCAGCGTGAAGTTGACGACGCCGGCGATGGCATCGGAACCGTAAATTGCGGAGGCGCCGCCGGTCAGAATTTCGACCGACTGGATCAGCTGCGTCGGAATGAAGTTCAAGTCCGCAGCGGTGTTGCCTGGCACACCCGGCTGCAGGCGCTTGCCATCGACCAGAACAAGGGTACGTGCCGGGCCGAGGTTGCGAAGGTCAACCGTTGCGGTGCCGGTCGTGCCGTTCGAGAGGTTGCCACCGTCACCAGCAAACACCGCCGGGATGTTGTTCAGCAAGTCTTCGACGCGGGTCGTGCCCTGAAACTTGATTTCTTCCTTGCCAATAACCGTGACCGGGCTGTTGCTGGTCAGCGTCGGCGATTTGATTCGGGAACCCGTGACCTGCACGCCACCCAGCTGCTTGGCAGCACCGTTGGGAGCCGCTGCGTCATCGGCCTGCGCAACTTCCGTTGCCGCTGCTGCCGGAGCTTGCGCGAGCTCCTGAGCCATCGCATTTCCAGCTATCGCGCTCACACCGGCAACGAATGCCAGCCTTGCCGCCAGCCGCAACCTACCGTCTGCACTCAGATTCATCGTGATTTCTCCCTACTGTTTTTTGACAAGCCGATCAAACGAGTCTGCGCTCGCCATATCGGGGAATGTGACCATTTGAAGAATAGTCTTGCCCTTGAAGCAACGTCAACATTCGGTCGGAGATTCCGCAGGTAAAGCTGACGTTACGCTGCCGGAACGCCGCGCAATACCTGTGCCATTCAGCTTCCCGAACACGCATCAGGGTAAGTTTTGACTTCCATCGGCCGCTTCGATGAACGCTGAAGAACTCCTGTGATATCGGGCCCTTGCACTGTCTTCCCGGCGCAGCCGAACGTTCTGCCGAGTATCCGCTCTGCCAGAGGCAGCTCAAGACGGGAGACATTTAGTTTGAAATATGACCAGCCCGCCACGAAAAAGGGCGCCGAAGCGCCCTTTCTTTCAACTTTTCCGAATTGGAATCAAGCTTCCGCCGCCTCTGCTGCCGCGGCAGTCGGACGGCCCACCAGTTCGACGTACGCCATCGGCGCATTGTCACCCGGACGGAAGCCGCAACGCAGGATCCGCAGATAGCCACCCGGGCGCGCCTGGTAGCGCGGACCCAGCTCGAGGAACAACTTCTGGGTCATCGCACGATCGCGCAGGCGGCTGAACACGATGCGGCGATTGGCAACGCTGTCGGCCTTCGCGCGCGTGATCAGCGGCTCAGCAACGCGACGCAGTTCCTTCGCCTTCGGCACGGTGGTCCGGATCAGCTCATGCTGGAACAGCGACACGGCCATGTTCTGCAGATCGGCCTTGCGGTGGCTCGTGGTACGGCCAAGACGGCGGCCGGCAACTTTGTGGCGCATGGTTTAACTCAGTTATCGATGGCGACCGGCACAACACCAGTTCGCGCGGTTGATGATTTGATCCCGACGGAGCACCGTGCTCCGCCAAGCGTCTTCAGGCCGAAACCTTCGGCGATGACCAGTTGTCGAGCTTCATCCCGAGCTCCAGGTCGTGCGCCTTCAGCGCTTCCTTGATCTCGTTCAGCGACTTCTTGCCCAGATTCGGGGTCTTCATCAGCTCGGTCTCGCCACGCTGCACGAGATCGCCGATGTAGTACACGTTCTCGGCCTTGAGGCAATTGGTCGAACGAACGCCGAGTTCCAGATCGTCGATCGGACGGAACAGAATCGGGTTCAGATCCGGCTTCGATGCCTTCGGACTCGTCTCGAGATCCGGGTCCAGATCAACGAAGATCGCGAGCTGGTCACGGAGGATGCGAGCGGCAAAACGAACCGCCTCGCCAGCATCGATGCCACCATTGGTGTCGACGTCGAGAATCAGCTTGTCGAGGTCGGTACGCTGCTCGACACGCGCGCGCTCCACGGCATAGCTCACACGACGAACCGGGCTGTACGACGCGTCGAGCTGCAGCGAACCGATCGCCGAACCTTCGTCCTCGTTGACCTGGGCGCGCGCCGCAGCCGGCTGATAGCCACGACCACGCGTGACTTTCAAGGTCATGCTGATCTTGCCGCCGGTGAGATTGGCGATGACCAGATCCGGGTTGACGATCTCGACATCGTGGTCGAGCTGGATGTCACCGGCCGTGATCGGACCCTTGCCGCTCTTCTCGAGCTTCAGGACGGCCGACTCGCGTGCATTCATGCGAACAGCGATGTTCTTGATGTTCAGCAGGATATCGATGACGTCTTCCTGCACGCCTTCGATCGCGCTGTACTCGTGAACCACGCCGTCGATCTGCGCTTCAGTGATGGCAGCGCCCGGCACGGACGACAGCAGAATGCGACGAAGTGCATTTCCCAGCGTGTGGCCGAAGCCACGCTCAAGCGGCTCAAGCGTGATCCGGGAGCGATGCGAAGAAATCTGCTCGACGTCAACAACGCGCGGCTTGAGGAAACTGGCGACGGAACCCTGCATGTAATGACCTCTTGAAACAGTGGCCACAAGCTGGAGGCCCGTGGCAAAGCGACGCAGCACAAAACCGAAGGCTGCCTGGAAGGCAGCCTTCGATCTCTACTTACTTGGAGTAAAGCTCGACGACCAGATTCTCGTTGATGTCCTGAACGATCTGATCGCGTTCCGGAAGGGACTTGAACACGCCCTTGAGCGCCTTCTCGTCAACTTCCACCCACTCCGGCAGACCGATCTGCGACGCAACGGACAGGGCCTGCGCGATGCGCGTCTGGTTGCGCGACTTCTCGCGGACCTGGATCACGTCGCCAACCTGGACGCTGTACGACGGAATGTTCACGCTCTTGCCGTTGACCAGAATCGCCTTGTGACCAACCAGCTGGCGGGCTTCGGCGCGCGTGGCCGAAAAACCCATCCGGTATACGACGTTGTCGAGGCGCTGCTCGAGGAACCGAAGCAGGTTCAAGCCAGTGGCACCCTTCGAACGCGTGGCCTTCTGGTAATAGTTGCGGAACTGACGCTCCAGCAGACCATACATCTGCTTCAGCTTCTGCTTTTCGCGAAGCTGCAGCGCGTAGTCCGACAGACGCTGCTTGCGGGCACCATGCTGGCCGGGCGGCGTGTCGAGTTTGCACTTGGTTTCAAGCGAGCGACCACGGCTCTTGAGCAGCAGGTCAGTGCCGGCGCGGCGGGCGAGTTTGCAGGTAGGACCGATATAACGTGCCATTTCGATCTCTCCTTACACGCGGCGACGCTTGGACGGACGGCAGCCGTTATGCGGAATCGGCGTGACGTCAGTGATGTTGGTGACCTTGAAACCGGCGGCGTTCAGCGAACGCACCGCCGACTCGCGACCCGGGCCGGGGCCCTTGATGCGAACTTCCAGATTCTTGACGCCGTGCTCGGCAGCCGCCGTTGCAGCCCGCTCAGCGGCAATCTGCGCAGCGAACGGCGTCGACTTGCGCGACCCCTTGAAGCCGCAGGCACCGGCAGTCGACCAGGACAGGGCGTTGCCCTGACGATCGGTGATCAGCACGATGGTGTTGTTGAATGACGCGTGAACGTGGGCGACAGCGTCGGACACGTTCTTCTTGACGCGCTTGCGAGCCTTGGCGGCTGCAGCAGCGGCGGAGGTATTGGCCATGAGTCTCTAAATCCTGCTGGGCTTACTTGCGGATGGCTTTGCGCGGACCCTTGCGGGTGCGGGCATTGGTGCGAGTGCGCTGGCCGCGAACCGGCAAGCCACGACGATGACGCTGCCCGCGGTAGCAACCCATGTCCATCAGGCGCTTGATGCTCATCGACACTTCGCGACGAAGGTCGCCTTCGACTGCAAACTTCGCAATTTCGCCGCGAAGCTGGTCGAGTTCGCCTTCCGTCAGGGTCTTGATCTGAACGGTGGGGCTGACCTTCGCTGCCTCGCAAATCTTGCGAGCGCGGGTCGCGCCGATTCCGTAGATCGACTGCAGCGCGATCACGGTGTGCTTGTTGGCCGGGACATTGACGCCCGCAATACGTGCCATCGAAAACCTCGTTACTTGTGCCAGCGGCGCAGGGAGCCGCAAAGTATACCGGACTAGTCCTGAATCTTGCAATTCAAGGACGTTAGCTGCCGAGGTCTGCGCTGTGCGCGCTGGTCCTCTCCGAAAACGACAGCATTCCTAACCACGATCCCACGACTTGAGGTGAGCCCTCAGGTCCTTCAGCAATCCCCGAATCCGGCAGCTACCGATTCACCGTGGAGCGGGGCTTCAGGTTTAGCCCTGGCGCTGCTTGTGACGCAGATCCGAACACATCACCCGGACGACGCCGTTACGGCGAACGACCTTGCAGTTACGGCAGATTTTCTTGACGGAAGCTCGAACTTTCATGGCGCGATCTCAACAACCGGTTGCCCGGCAATGACAGGATGGAAAATGCTCAGCTCGGCCGGACGACGCCCGGACGACCTGCGTTATTGCTCAAGGACTTCAGGTTTGCCTTCTTCAGCAGACCGTCGTACTGGTGCGACATCAAATGCGCCTGCAGCTGCGCCATGAAATCCATGACCACCACGACCGTGATCAGCAGCGACGTGCCACCGAACGTGAACGGGACGTTGAAGTAAGTCACCAAGAACTCAGGGGTCAAGCATACGGCCGTGATGTAGATGGCGCCGGCAACCGTCAGACGGGTCAGAACGTTGTCGATGTACTTCGCGGTTTGCAGGCCGGGACGAACGCCCGGCACGAATGCGCCGGACTTCTTGAGGTTCTCAGCCGTCTCACGCGAATCGAACACCAGCGCGGTGTAGAAAAAGCAGAAGAAAATCATCATCAGCGCGTACAGGATCGTGTACAGCGCCTGCCCCGGCGACAGCGCATTCGCCAGCGACTGCATGAACCCGCCGTTCCCTTCGCCTCCGAAGAACCGAACCATCGAGGCCGGGAACAGGATGATGCTGGACGCGAAAATCGGCGGAATCACACCCGCCATGTTCAGCTTCAGCGGCAGGTGCTGCGTCTGAGCAGCAAACAGCTTGCGACCCTGCTGCCGGCGAGCGTGGTGAATCGGGATGCGACGCTGCGCACGTTCGACGAATACGACAAACGTCGTGACGACGCCAACCAGTGCAAGCACCAGGATCGCGATGACCGGGTTGAGCGAGCCTTCGCTGATCAGCTGTGCCGTAGCGCCAACGGCGGCAGGCATGGACGACACGATGCCGGCGAAAATCAGCATCGACATGCCGTTGCCGATACCGCGCTCCGTGATCTGCTCACCGAGCCACATCATGAACATCGTACCGGTCACGAGACTGACGGCAGCCGTGAAAATGAAACCGAAACCGGGAGCCAGCGCCACGCTGGACTGCAGTGCATAGGCCGCGCCAACTGCCTGGAAGGTGGCCAGCCCGAGCGTGCCGTAACGCGTGTACTTGGTCAGCTTGCGCCGACCGGCCTCGCCTTCCTTCTTCAGCTCCTTCAGCTGCGGAGTCGTGGCGGCCATCAGCTGAACGATGATCGAAGCCGAAATGTACGGCGTGACGCCAAGAGCGAAGATCGACAGACGACGCAGCGCACCGCCAGAGAACATGTTGAACATGTCCAGGATCGTGCCCTTCTGCTGATCGAAGAGCTGTGCGAGCTTGACAGGATCGATGCCCGGCACCGGGATGAAAGACCCAATGCGATACACGATCAGCGCGCCCAGCAGGAACAGGAGCCGGCTGCGCACTTCGCCGAGCTTGCTCAGATCCGGCATCATGCCGCCAGCACCGGGAGTCTTGGCCATCTGATTCGCCTGACGAGTCGGAAAACGGGGACTGCTTATTCTGCGACGTTACCGCCAGCCGCCACGATCGCTTCGCGCGCACCTTTGGTGACGCCAACGCCCTTGATCGTGATCTTGCGGGTCAGCGAACCGGACTTGATCAGCTTCGCCTGCAGAATCTGCGACTGCACGACGCCTTCGGCCTTGAGCACAGCGAGATCGATTTCCGTCGCCGACATCTTCTCGAGATCCGAGAGCCGAACTTCGGCGGTGAGCTTGCCGATCGCGGAGTTGAAGCCGCGCTTCGGCAAACGACGCTGGATCGGCATCTGGCCGCCTTCAAAGCCGATCTTGCCTCGGCCACCCTTGCGAGCGCGCTGACCCTTGTGGCCACGGCCCGCAGTCTTGCCGATGCCGGAGCCGATGCCGCGACCGACACGGACGCGCTCAGTCTTGGCGCCATCGGCAGGCTTGATCGTATTGAGTTTCATAGCAGCACTATCCAGGAATTCAGATCAGAAAACGTGATTCGACAACGAGCGATTGATCCACGGCGGGCGTAGCGCCCGCACGGAATCAAACCTCTTCGACCTTCAGCATGAATCCGACCTTGCGGACCATGCCCAGATTTTCCGGCGTTGCCGCGATCTGCACCGACTGGTGCATGCGCGACAGACCGAGGCCCCGGACGCACGCGCGGTGCGCCTGCAGGCGGCCGAACACGCTCTTCACGAGGGTGACTTTGAGTTGCTTGTTCGCGGTCATGACGGGTCTCGTTGAATTAGCCGAGGATTTCTTCGATCGTCTTGCCACGCTTGGCAGCGATCAGGGACGGCTGGTTCAGCTTCTGCAGCGCATCGACGGTCGCGCGAACCATGTTCATCTTGTTGCGCGAACCAAACGACTTCGCCAGCACGTTCTGCACGCCAGCCACTTCAAACACTGCGCGCATCGCGCTGCCGGCGATGACGCCAGTACCGTCCGAGGCGGGCTTCATGAACACGCGCGTCGCGCCGTGAACACCCCAGATCTCGTGCTGCAGCGTCAGCCCCTTGAGCTCGACGGAGATCATGTTCTTGCGTGCCTTTTCCATCGCCTTCTGGATGGCAACCGGCACTTCGCGCGCCTTGCCGTAGCCGAAGCCGACTCGACCGGAACCGTCGCCAACCACGGTCAACGCGGTGAAAGTGAACTGCTTGCCGCCCTTCACCGTCTTGGAGACGCGATTGACAGCAACCAGCTTCTCCTTGAAGTCGCCGCTCTGCGAATCGTCGAAATTGTAGTTCGGGTTTGCCATTTAATTAGAACTCCAGACCAGCTTCACGGGCGGCGTCGGCCAGCGCCTTGATGCGGCCGTGATACTGAAAACCCGAACGGTCGAATGCGACCTTCGTGATACCGGCCGCTTTGGCGCGCTCGGCGATCGTCGCACCCACCTTCTTGGCAGCATCGACATTGCCGGTGGCATCGAGGCCTTCGGCCACCGACTTCTCGACAGTCGACGCAGCAACAAGGGTCACACCGCCATCACCCGCGATGATCTGCGCGTAAATGTGACGCGGCGTGCGATGCACCGACAGGCGATTCGTACCCAGTTCGGCGATCTTGGCGCGCGTCCGGCGCGCGCGGCGCAGACGGGATTCTTTCTTCGGGCTCATAACACTAGTTCCAATGACAAATTTCAGTGACCGACCGAGCGGCCGGGCATCGAACGATCACGAAGATCTCGATGCTGACCGCTGCTTCACTCCTTACTTCTTCTTCGCTTCCTTCAGAACGATCTTCTCGTCCGAGTAGCGAACGCCCTTGCCCTTATAAGGCTCCGGCGGGCGGTGGCTGCGCAGCGTCGCCGCAATCTGACCGACCAGCCGCTTGTCAGCGCCCTGGATCACGACCTCGGTCTGCGTCGGGACGGTGATCGTGATGCCATCCGGCACCATGAAATCGACCGGATGCGACAGACCCACCGCCAGGTTCAGCTTCTTGCCGGTCAGCGTTGCGCGGTAACCGACACCCACCAACGTCAGCTTCTTTTCATAACCCTTGGTCACGCCAAGCACCATGCTCGCCAACAGCGCGCGAACTGTGCCCGACATCGCCGGCGACGCCTTGATCGACTCCTCGGCGACGGTCACGACACCGTTGTTGAACTCGACCTTGACTTCCTTCGGCAGCGGCAGCGACAGGCTTGCCTTCGCGCCCTTCACGCTCAATTCAGTGGCGGAGCTCTTGAACTCGACGCCAGCCGGAATCGTCACCGGCATTCTTGCAACTCGTGACATGTTTCTGCTCTCCCTTAGGCGACGATGCAGACGACTTCGCCGCCCTGACCCGCTTCGCGCGCCTTGCGGTCGCTCAGCATGCCCTTTGACGTCGAGATGATCGCCACGCCGAGACCGGCGAGCACACGCGGCAGCTCATCGCTGCCCTTGTAGATGCGCAGCGACGGCTTGCTGACACGGTCGAGACGCTCGATGACCGGCTTGCCCTGGAAGTATTTCAGGGTCACGGTGATCTTCTTCTTCTGACCCTCGGTCGCAACCGAGAAATCGCCGATGTAGCCTTCATCCTTCAGCACCGCGGCGATGGCTTCACGCTGCTTCGACGACGGCGAGGTGATGAACTTCTTGCGGGCCTGCTGACCGTTGCGAATGCGGGTCAGAAAGTCACCGATGGGATCGTTGATGCTCATTCAATTCATTCCAGTGGGGGTTGGCCGGTGGTCCATCGCAGGATGCATCGCGATGCCTCGCCGACAACTGGTGCAGATTCTTACCAGCTCGCCTTCTTCAAGCCAGGGATCTCGCCGCGCGAGGCAGCTTCACGGAGCTTGGTGCGAGACAGGCCGAACTTGCGGTAGACACCACGCGAACGACCCGTGACATTGCAGCGGTTGCGCTGGCGAATCGGGCTCGAATCGCGTGGCAGCTTCTGAAGCTTCTCGACGGCCGCCATCTTGTCGTCGTAAGACGCGTTCGGATCGACGATGGTCGCCTTCAGCGCCTTGCGCTTCTTGGCGAACTTCTTGGCAAGTTCAGCGCGGTTCTTCTCGCGCTCCAGCATGTTGGTCTTGGCCATGTTTCGGACTCGGTCTTACTTGCGGAACGGGAAGCTGAATGCGTCGAGGAGCGCGCGGCCCTCTTCATCGTTCTTCGCCGTGGTGGTGATCGTGATGTTCATGCCGCGGATCGCATCGACCTTGTCGTAGTCGATTTCCGGGAAGATGATCTGTTCGGTGATGCCGAAGTTGTAGTTCCCTTGGCCATCGAAGCCGTTGGCCTTCAGACCGCGGAAGTCACGGATGCGCGGCAGCGCGATCGAGATCAGACGCTCCAGGAATTCGTACATCTGCTGGCTGCGCAGAGTCACCTTCACACCGACCGGATAGTTCTCGCGCACCTTGAACGCCGCGATCGAGATACGGGTCTTGGTGACCACCGGCTTCTGGCCCGCGATCGCCGTCATGTTGGCAACGGCATGCTCGATGACCTTCTTGTCGGAGGTCGCCTCGCCCACGCCCATGTTCAGGGTGATCTTGGTGATCTTCGGGGTCGCCATCGCGTTGCACTTCAGCTTTTCGCGAAGTGCCGGTGCGACGGTGTTCTGGTAGTGCGTCTGCAAATTGGCGGCCATGACTCTGTTTCCGTTATCTGTGGCTGATTCTGGCGAGGTCGGCATCGATGCCGCACTGTTCGCTGGTCACCAGCAACTACTGCAAATTAGGCGTCGAGAACTTCCTGATTCGACTTGAAGAAGCGAACCTTGCGCTTGGCATCGCCTTCACCGACGAACTTGAAGCCGACGCGGTCGCCCTTGCCGGTCTTCGCGTTGAAGAGCATGACGTTGGACGCATCGATCGGCATTTCCTTCTCGACGATCCCGCCGCTGACGCCGGCCTGCGGGTTGCCCTTCTGGTGCTTCTTGGCCAGGTTCAGGCCTTCGACGATGATCTTGCCGTCATCCTGAACGGCGGACACGGTGCCACGACGACCCTTGTCCTTGCCGGTGATGACGATGATCTCGTCGCCTTTCTTGATCTTGCGCATTGCTATGGCCTACGACTTCAGAGGACTTCAGGAGCCAGCGAGATGATGCGCATGTACCGCTCGCGCAACTCGCGGGTCACCGGTCCGAAAATACGGGTACCGATCGGTTCCAGCTTGGTCGTCAGCAGCACGGCCGCGTTCGTGTCGAAGCGGATCGTGGAGCCGTCCGAGCGACGTACGCCCTTCTTGGTGCGGACAACAACGGCGTCATGCACTTCGCCCTTCTTGACCTTGCCGCGCGGGATCGCGTCCTTGACGGTCACCTTGATCAGGTCACCGACGCAGGCATAGCGGCGATGGGTCGAACCCTTGACCTGGATGACCTGCACGATCTTGGCGCCGCTGTTGTCAGCGACCACCAGCATTGATTCCTGTTGGACCATGGCGCTTAGACTCCGGCCTTGGCGGCAGCTTCACGCTGCTGCAGTTCGCTGGCGCTCTCGAGCACTTCCACGAGGCGGAAGAATTTCGAACGCGACAGCGGACGGGTTTCGACGATGGCAACGAGGTCGCCCTCGTGGCACTGGTTGTTCTCGTCGTGCGCGTGCAGCTTGGTCGTCTTGCGCAGCAGCTTCCCGTACAGCGGATGCTTGACCGTACGCTCGACGGCAACCGTGATGGTCTTGTCCATCTTGTTGCTGATCACGCGACCCACGATGCGACGCTGGGTCGCCACCACTTCATTCACTTCGCTCATGACGCCTTCGCCTGCTTTTGGGCCTGCTGCTGCATGATGGTCTTGACGCGCGCAATCTTCTTGCGGACGTCATGCACCAGATTCGACTGGGTGAGCTGACCGACAGCCGCCTGCATGCGCAGGTTGAACTGCTCCTTGCGCAGCGCCGCCAGCTCGGTCTTCAGATCCGCCGGGGACTTGTCCCGCAGCGTCTTCACAAATTCGGTGGTCTTCATAACTCTTTTCCAGTGACTAGTGGTGGGTGGCTACTGAACGACTTGGAAGTCAACCAGGAACCACAGGCCACTGCTTGCTTACAGAATCGTGCGCTGCACGAAGGTGGTCTTGACCGGCAGCTTTGCGGCAGCGAGCTTAAATGCCTCGCGCGCATCGACTTCGCTCACACCTTCGAGCTCATACAGCATCTTGCCCGGCTGGATCTTGGCGACCCACCATTCGACGTTGCCCTTGCCCGAACCCATTCGAACTTCCAGCGGCTTGCGGGTGACCGGGACGTCCGGGAAGATCCGGATCCACATCTTGCCGCCGCGCTTCACGTAACGGGTGATGACACGGCGGGCAGCTTCGATCTGGCGAGCGGTCAGCGCACCGCGCTCCGTCGACTTCAGACCGAATTCGCCGAACGACACCTTGTTGCCGTTCTGCGCCAGGCCACGATTGTGGCCCTTCTGCTGCTTTCTGAATTTGGTTCGCTTGGGCTGCATCATGGCAGCGCTCTCCTAGAGACTGGGTGTGGTGACAGGACTAGACGGACGCCTGCTCGGCGCCTTCATCCTTTCTGGAGGTCTGGCGATCGGCTTCAAACACTTCGCCGTTGAATACCCAGACCTTGACACCGATGACGCCATAGGTCGTCTTCGCTTCGGCAGTGCCGTAGTCGATGTAAGCACGGAGCGTGTGAAGCGGCACGCGACCCTCGCGATACCACTCGGTACGCGCGATTTCAGCGCCGTTCAGACGACCACCCACCTGAATCTTGATGCCGCCGGCGCCCAGGCGCATCGCATTGGTCACGGCACGCTTCATCGCGCGGCGGAACATGATGCGACGCTCGAGCTGCTGCGCAACGCTTTCGGCAATCAGCTTCGAATCGAGTTCCGGCTTGCGGATTTCTTCAACCGAGATGTGCACGGAATCCGGCTTCAGGGTCATGATCTTCGAGACTTCCTGACGGAGCTTCTCGATGTCCTCACCCTTCTTGCCGATCACGATGCCCGGACGCGCCGTGTGGATCGTGACGCGCGCCGACTTCGCCGGACGGTCGATCTGAACACGCGAAACCGACGCCTGCGCCAGCTTCTTGAACAGGAACTCACGGACGAGACGATCCTTGTTCAGATTGTCGCCGTAGGCACCGCGCTCTGCGTACCAGTTCGACGTCCACTGCGTCGAGACGCCAAGACGGAACAGATTCGGATTGATTTTGTGACCCATGAATACTCTTCCCGTTAACCCTTGATGCCGTCGGAGACGCGAATCGTCACGTGGCTCGTGCGCTTCAGAATGCGATCGGCGCGGCCCTTGGCACGCGGACGGATGCGCTTCATGGTCGGGCCTTCATCGACGAAGATCTCGGAGATCTTGAGTTCGTCGACATCGGCACCGTTGTTGTTCTCGGCGTTGGCGATGGCCGACTCGAGAACCTTGCGGATGATCCCCGACGCGCGGTTGCGCGAGAACTTCAGGAGATTCAACGCCTGATCGACCTTCTGGCCGCGAACCTGATCAGCAACCAGGCGAGCCTTCTGCGGGGACAGGCGAACGAACTTCAACACGGCTTGCGTCTGCATGGTTCGCTCCTTAGGCCGACTTCTTGTCGCCGGCCGTGTGGCCCTTGAACGTACGGGTCGGCGAGAACTCGCCCAGCTTGTGGCTGATCATGTTCTCGGTGATGAAAACCGGAACATGCAGACGACCGTTATGGACCTGCAGGGTCAGACCGACCATGTCTGGGGTCACCATCGAACGGCGCGACCAGGTCTTGATCGGCTTCTTGACACGGCTGCCCTGGGCATCGGCCACCTTCTTTGCGAGGTGGTGGTCGATGAAAGGACCTTTCTTGACGGAACGCGACATGACGTGCTCTCAGAATTCGTGCAGAAAAACGCGTACTACTTCTTGTGGCGGCTACGGACGATGAACTTCTCCGTCCGCTTGTTGTTGCGAGTCTTGAGACCCTTCGCCTTCTGGCCCCACGGCGACACCGGATGCGGATTGCCCTGACCGGATTTGCCTTCACCACCACCGTGCGGGTGATCGACGGGGTTCATGACGACACCACGGACGGTCGGACGAATGCCCTTCCAGCGCTTGGCACCCGCCTTGCCGTAATGGCGAAGGTTGTGTTCGCTGTTGGAAACTTCGCCGAGCGTCGCACGGCATTCGCTGTGAACCAGGCGCATTTCGCCGGAACGCAGACGCACCGTCGCGTATTCGCCTTCGCGGGCGACCAGCTGCACGGCAGCACCGGCAGAACGCGCCAGCTGCGCGCCCTTGCCGAGGCGAAGCTCGATGCAGTGGATCGTCGAACCGACCGGGATGTTGCGGATCGGCAGGCTGTTGCCCGGCTTGATCGGCGCATCGGAACCCGACTGGATCGCATCGCCGACGCTCACGCCCTTCGGCGCGATGATGTAGCGACGCTCGCCGTCCTTGTACAGCAGCAGAGCGATGTGGGCGCTGCGATTCGGATCGTATTCGATCCGCTCGACCTTGGCCGGGATCGAATCCTTGTCACGCTTGAAATCGATCAGGCGATAGTGCTGCTTGTGACCGCCGCCCTGATGACGCGTCGTGATGTGACCATGGTTGTTGCGACCACCGTTCGAGCTCTTCGACTCGAGCAGCGGCGCGTACGGACGACCCTTGAACAGCTCCGGGTGCGTCACCGAGATCACATGACGGCGACCTGGGCTGGTCGGCTTCATTTTCTGGAGAGGCATTTCTCGTCGCTCCGATTAGCTGTTGGAACCAGCCAGGAAATCAATTTCCTGACCTGCGGCGAGCGTGACGTAGGCCTTCTTCCAGTCGGAACGAACGCCGACGGAACCGCCGAACCGCTTGATCTTGCCCTTGACGTTCAGCGTACGAACCGCCTCAACCTTGACGTTGAACAGCTTTTCGACCGCTTCCTTGATTTCTGGCTTCTTCGCGTTGCGAAGCACCTTGAACACGGCCTCGTTCTGCTTTTCGGCAACGCGCGTGCTCTTTTCCGAGACCACCGGCGCCAGAATCAGCTGATGCAGGCGCTCGCCCGAGATCTTCAACTTGCTCATGACAGCCAGGCCTCCAGCTTCTTGACCGCCGGGGCAGTCAAAAGCACCTTCTTGAACGACAGCAGCGAAACCGGGTTGATGCCGTTGACGTCGACGACGTTCACGCGGTGCAGGTTGCGCGCCGACAGGAACAGATTGTGGTCGACGGTATCGGTGACGATCAGGATGTCGCTCTCGCCGACCGTGTTCAGCTTCTCGACCAGCGACTTCGTCTTCGCGGCTTCCACCGTGAACGAGTCGGCGACGATCAGCGAACCATTGCGGTTCAGCTCGGAAATGATCGAACGGATGGCACCGCGATACATCTTCTTGTTGACCTTCTGGCTGTGGTCACGCGGCACGGCGGCGAACGTCTTGCCGCCACCACGCCACAGCGGGCTGCGGATCGAGCCTGCACGCGCCTGACCCGTGCCCTTCTGCTTCCACGGCTTCTTGCCGCCGCCGGAAACCATGGCCTTCGACTTCTGGGCCTTCGTGCCGGCGCGACCGCCGTTCAGATAGGCCGTCACGACCTGATGCACGAGCGCTTCGTTGTAGTCGACACCGAACACGGTATCGGCAACGGCGAGCGTGCTGTTGCTTGAGTGGAGTTGGATATCCATTGCTTCGTCCGAATGCTTCTTACTTGACCGTCGGATGCACGACGACGTCGGCACCCTTGTGTCCGGGCACGGCGCCCTTGACGAGCAGCAGATTGCGCTCGGCGTCGATGCGAACCACATCCAGATTCAGGGCCGTGATGTTGTCCGAGCCCATGTGGCCGGCCATCTTCTTGCCCTTCCAGACCTTGCCCGGGCTCTGGCGCTGACCGATGGAGCCCGGCACGCGATGCGACAGCGAGTTACCGTGGCTGGCACGACCGCCGCCGAAATTCCAGCGCTTCTGAACGCCGGCGAAGCCCTTGCCGATGCTGACACCCGACACGTCGACGGCCTTGACGCCTTCGAACGAAGTGACCGTGATTTCAGCGCCTGGCGCCAGCTCGTCGCCCTGGCCGTCATTCAGACGGAACTCCCAGAGGCCGCGACCCGCAGCAACACCGGCCTTCTTGTAGTGGCCCGCGAGCGGCTTGGAAACGTGGCTGGACTTCTTTTCGCCTGCGGTGACCTGAACGGCGCGATAGCCGTCGGTTTCCACAGTCTTGACTTGAGTAACGCGATTGGGAGTGCACTCGATCACGGTGACCGGGATCGAATCGCCCGCTTCCGTGAACACGCGGGTCATGCCCGCCTTGCGCCCAACAATACCGATGGTCATGGTCTGCTCCTCGCCTTAGTTGACGCGGATCTGGACTTCGACACCGGCCGGGAGATCGAGCTTGGACAGGGCGTCCACGGTCTTCTCCGTCGGGTCGATAATCTGCATCAGGCGCTTGTGCGTACGGATTTCGTACTGATCACGAGCCGACTTGTCAGCATGCGGCGACACCAGGATGGTGTAGCGCTCCATGCGGGTCGGAAGCGGGATCGGGCCACGAACGACGGCACCGGTGCGCTTCGCTGTTTCAACGATCTCGCGGGCCGATTTGTCGATCAAACGATGATCGAAGGCTTTGAGCCGAATGCGAATCGATTGGCTGGTTGCGGCCATGCTCTCACTCAAGTCTTAAAGAACAACCCGCAGATCGGATGATCAACGGGGAACTAAGGGGCGCGAATTATATCGACCCCTGAACCCCTGTGCAACACATACCGAGAACTATTTTCCGGCAGCGTGCTTCGGGGACAAAAACCCCCGCGAACCCGGTCCGGGCTCGCGGGGGTCGGTACGACTTACTTCAGGATCTTGGTGACGACGCCGGCGCCGACGGTGCGGCCGCCTTCGCGAATCGCGAAGCGGACCTGCTCTTCCATCGCGATCGGAACGATCAGCTCCACCTTCACCTTCACGTTGT
>NZ_JAKFUM010000020.1 GCF_021732705.1 Nevskia sp.
CCCCTCACCCCTCACCCCTCACGGTCTTCTCAAGCGGCCGGTTCTACACCCCCGACCGCCGCGCCCGCTTCATCCCGACTCCGCCGCAGGCCCCGGCTGGACGGCTCGATGACGATTACCCGCTGGCCCTGAACACCGGCCGTGTCCGCGATCACTGGCACACGATGACCCGCACCGGTCTCAGCCCCCGGCTGGCGACCCATGTCGCCGAACCGTTCGTCGACCTGCATCCGCAGGACGCGCTGCTGTGCGGCGTACGCGAGCACGAGCTGGCGCGCGTGTCGTCGGCGCATGGCAGTTGCGTGGTCCGGGTGCGGCTGTCCGGCGAAATACCGCGCAAGAGCGTGTTCGTGCCGATTCACTGGAACGGGCAATTCGCGTCTGATGCCCGGGTCGGCAAGCTGGTCAATCCGGTGGTCGATCCGGTGTCTGGCGAGCCCGAGTTCAAGCACACGCCGGTGCGCGTCGAGCCATTCGGGGTCGCCTGGCATGGCTTTGCGTTGAATCGCGATTCCGATGCGGCCGGCGTCTCGTCGCTGACGTCGCAGGCCGCCTGGTGGACGCGCATCACCGGCGACGGCGCCAGCCGCCATGAACTGGCCGGGCGATACGCCGACGGCAGCTGGTCATCACGCGCCCGCGTGATGCTCGGCGTGGACGATCCTGACGCCGACTGGCTCGAATACGAGGACATCACCGCTGGAATCTTCCGCGCCGCACATGTCATCGATGGTCGGATCACCGCCTGCCTGTTCGTCTCGCCGCGCCCGGACTTGCCGTCGCGGGCTTGGCTGTCCAGCCTGTTCGAGAAAGATCAGCTAGCGCCAGAAGATCGCGTTGGACTGCTGATCGGCGAGCCGCTGAGCCGCCACGACGATGCCGGCGCCACGGTCTGCTCCTGCTTCGGTATCGGACGCAAGACTATCGAAGCGGCCATCAAAGGCGGTTGCGCCACGCCGGCGGAACTCGGGGCGAAGCTCAAATGCGGTACCAACTGCGGATCCTGCGTACCGGAGCTCAAGACGGCGATCGCCGAACATCAGGCTTGGGTCCGCACGCGAGCGGGCGCCTGACTGATCTGGCCCCGGTGCCAACAATTCGGCGTTCCGACCAGAACGACGGACAAAAAAAACCCCCTGTTGCAGGGGGCAAGGTGCGAGAAAGGCACGAGGCCTTTCTGGAGGAGCCATCCACACCGCGTTCGAGTTCTTGTTCGCGCTGTGTCAGTGATCTTTGTTGCAGCGCACTATACGGACGTTCGGGGAGGTCGTCAAGCGCTTCGTTGAAAATCAATGTCAACCGAAACAATGCTTTATCGCAACTGCAATAAAATTGATGACGTTAGTGTCAAATTTTCGGGCGACCGCGAGAGAGGCGTTTCGCGAAGCCCGGATTGCCGATTGCGTCGTTCAATGAACAGCAGGAACCGTGCCGTTCTGCCGGCACGGCTCGCACCGGGGTGAGTGAAATGCCGGTGCGGACGGTTTCGCCCGCCGAACGGCAGCTCAGCGCGTGGCGCTGGCCGGCGTCGCCCAGGCCCGCAGCTGGGCGATCTGCGATTCGTCGAGCACCAGCTGCTCGCGCAGGCACAGACGCAGGACGTTGTCGATCAGTTTCTGACCCAGACTGACCGCATCGTCCGGGCCGTGACCGAAATAGTGACCGCCGAGCAGGATGCCGGACAGCACGAAGCTGACGTCGCTGCGGCTGATGCCGTAGCCGGCGTCGCGGCAACGATCGCGCACGCGCTTGCCGGTCTGGGTCAGGTTGAACGGATGCTCGGCGACATCGGCGGCCAGACAGTCGAGCAGGAAGCCGATTTCGGCCGAGGTCAGCAGCGGCAGGCCCATCGCGGCGTTGACCTGCAGCAGCAGCGGCCGGTGCGGATCGGCCGCGACGTCGTGGCTGCGGCTGTCCGGCGCGCCGGCATGCGGCATCGGCATGCCCGGCAGGGCGATGTAGCCGCCGGCGGTCGACCAGTCGATCACCAGCGGCCGCAGATCCAGCGCTTCGAGGAAGCGGCGGAACGTGCCCTTGCCGCCCCAGTCCGCCGAGATCGGCCCGCACTGCGCGATGGCGATCTGGGCGATGCGGCCGCAGGCGACCGGCCGGCGCGCGCGCTCGACCTCGGCCCGGATCAGGTCGGCCAGCGCCACCGGATCGAAGCTGACGGCCGGGGCCGCGGTGTCCGGATCGTCGCCTGACCCCTCGGCACGGCGATCGGTCGGGCCGGTGTCGTCGCCAGCCCCGTCGCCGGCGTCGTCGGCTTCGTCGAAGCCGAGCCCGCCGCGCACGAATTCGTCCTGGTCGATCAGCAGATCGGCCGAGGCCTGATACGCGGCGGACGGGAAACCGATCGCCAGCACGGTGGTGCGGCGATCCCAGCGCCGCAGCTTGCGCAGCACCGGCGTGAAGTCGGCATCGGCCGAGAACACGATGAATTCGTCGTAATGCACCTCGTGCTGCAGCAGATCGACGATGTCCAGCACCATGTGGATGTCGGTGCTGGTCTTGCCTTCGCTGGTCATCGGCGGGCAGTCGATGATCTCGAAGCCGGCCCGGTTGAACGCCGGGCGGAAGCGCTGGTAGGCCTGCGGATTCAGATAGCAGCGCCGCACCAGCAGGCGGCGGCTCGATGCCGCGCCGGGCGGCGCATGTGGTGGCGCCGGCAGCGATCGCGTCAGCCATTCGATCCAGCGCATCGGCTGCTGGGCGAAGCGATCGGCGATTTCCGGGTCCAGCCGACGGAGACCGGAGTAGACGTTGTCGAAATCGACGAACAGCGCGCTTTTCATGGGGAATTCGGGGGTTCGGGAGGACATTCCGGGTCCGTGCAGGGTCGTCGCGAATGCTGCGGGCGGCCTGCCGACTGCCCGCATTCTAGGCGGTCGATCCATCGGGAATGGCGCGTGGCCGGATTCGACGCCCGGAGGCGGCATGCCGCAGGCGCCGCGTCGGTCGTTGCGGCGCCCAAAAAAAGAACGGCGGCGCTGTCTGCGCCGCCGTTCCGGACCTTCCGATCAGACGTTGACGGTCAGTTCGATGCCGTCCGCAGCGCGCTGGCCTTCGGTGCCGGCAGGTCGAAGCGATCGAGCATCATCACCTTGTTCCATGCGGCGACGAAATCGCCGAGGAACTTGTCGCGACCATCGGCGGCGGCGTAGACCTCGGCGATGGCGCGCAGCTCGGAGCTGGAGCCGAAGGCCAGATCGACCGGCGTCGCCGTCCACTTGAGCTGGCCGGACTTGCGATCGGTGCCCTCGTAGATGCCCTCGCTCTTGGCCGACTTGCGCCACTGCGTGGACATGTCGAGCAGGTTGACGAAGAAGTCATTGCTCAGCGTGCCCGGCTTGCGCGTGAACACGCCATGCGCGGCCTGGCCGGCGTTGGCGTTCAGCACGCGCAGGCCGCCGACCAGCACCGTCATTTCCGGCACGGTCAGGGTCAGGCGATTGGCCTTGTCGACCAGCATCTCGGCCGGCGAGCGCTCGGCATCCTTCGCGAAGTAGTTGCGGAAGCCGTCAGCGGTCGGTGCCAGCGCGTTGAACGATTCGACGTCGGTCTGGGCCTGCGCGGCATCCATGCGGCCCGGCGTGAACGGCACCTGCACGGTCTGGCCGGCCTGCTTCGCCGCCTGCTCGATCGCCGCCGCGCCGCCGAGGACGATCAGATCCGCCATCGACACGGTCTTGCCGCCGGTGGCCGTCTGGTTGAACGCCTTCTGGATGCCTTCGAGCTTCTTCAGCACCTTGGCCAACTCGGCCGGATCGTTCGCTTCCCAGTCCTTCTGCGGCGCCAGCCGGATGCGCGCGCCATTGGCGCCGCCGCGGGCATCGGTGCCGCGGAAGGTCGAGGCCGAAGCCCAGGCCGTGCGCACCAGTTCCGGGACGGTCAGGCCGGAGGCCAGCACCTTCGCCTTCAGCGTCGCGATGTCGCCGGCGTCGATCACCGGATGATCCAGCGCCGGAATCGGGTCCTGCCAGATCAGCGTTTCCGCCGGCACCTCCTTGCCGAGATAGCGGGCGCGCGGGCCGAGGTCACGGTGGGTCAGCTTGAACCATGCCTTGGCGAAGGCCAGCTCGAACTCCTTCGGGTTGTCCTTGAAGCGCTCGGCGATCTTGCGGTAGCTCGGGTCAAACTTCAGCGCCAGATCGGTGGTGAACATGATCGGCGCATGTCGCTTGGCCGGGTCATGCGCGTCCGGCACGATCTGAAGCTGATCGGCGTTCTTCGGCACCCACTGCGTGGCACCGGCCGGGCTCTTGGTCTGCACCCAGTCGAATGCGAACAGGTTGGTCAGGTACTGCGTGGTGAACCGCGCCGGGCTCGACGTCCAAGCGCCTTCGAGGCCGCTGGTGATGGTGTCGCCGGCATTGCCCTTGCCGCAGCTGTTCTTCCAGCCGAGGCCCTGCTGCTCGATGCCGGCGGCGGCCGGCTCGGCACCCACGCACTTCTCCGGGTTGCGCGCGCCGTGGGCCTTGCCGAAGGTGTGACCGCCGGCGATCAGCGCCAGCGTTTCCTCGTCGTTCATCGCCATGCGGCCGAAGGTTTCGCGAATGTCCTTCGCGGCCAGCAGCGGATCCGGCACGCCGTTCGGGCCTTCCGGATTGACGTAGATCAGGCCCATCTGCACCGCCGCGAGCGGCTTCTCGAGCTTGCGATCGCCGGTGTAGCGCTTGTCGTCGAGGAACTTCGTTTCCGGGCCCCAGTAGACGAGATCCGGCTCCCAGTCATCGACGCGGCCGCCGGCGAAGCCGAAGGTCTTGAAGCCCATCGATTCCAGCGCGACGTTGCCGGACAGCACCATCAGATCGGCCCACGACAGGTTGCGGCCGTACTTCTGCTTGACCGGCCACAGCAGGCGCCGCGCCTTGTCGAGGTTGGCGTTGTCCGGCCAGCTGTTCAGCGGCTCGAAGCGCTGCTGACCGCCGCCGGCACCGCCGCGGCCATCGGCCGTGCGATAGGTGCCGGCGCTGTGCCAGGCCAGGCGGATGAAGAACGGCGCGTAGGTGCCGTAATCGGCCGGCCACCAGTCCTGCGAAGTCTTCAGCACGGTGGCGATGTCCTGCTTCACCGCGTCGAGATCGAGGCTCGAAAAGGCTTCGGCGTAGTTGAAGCTCGGGCCGAACGGGTTCGACTCGACCGTGTGCTGGCGCAGCGGCGACAGGTCCAGCGTCTGCGGCCACCAGAACTGGTTGCTGCGGGCCGGGCCATCGGCCAGCGCGCCGTTGGCGCCGAGCAGCGGCGTGGCGGTCAGCGCGAACGCGGCCAGCACGGTGCAGGTCTTCCGCAGCAGCGCGCGGGATGCAGCGCGGCGCGGGATTGTTCGATCGTCGCGAATGCGGGTCGATGCGTGAGTGCTTGTCATGAGACTCCTCCATGGATGCGGATCGATACGGATTGATTCCGTACCAGCCGCGAAGCCTAGGGAGCCGTCGGCGCCGGGGGAAATTGCATTTTCCGAGCCCCCGGATAGCGAAAGATCATCGGTCTATCGCAGCCGATTTCCGCCGGCACGCGGCAGCGCCGTCAGCGCCCCGGGTGGTAGACGCGAACGGCATGCTGCGCGATGTCCGCCGCCTCGAAATGCACCGGCCGCAAGGCACCGGCGGCGTAGCGTTCGGCCTGATCGTTGAAGTGCGGCGAGGCCGGGTCACCGCTTTCGCCACCGGCCGTGACTGCCCAGGCGCGAAGCTTCGGCCCGAACTCGACCACGGCGACGAAGCTGTTGCCATTGCTGCCGTAGTAGCGCTTCGTGCCGTTCTCGCGCTGCGCGCCGTACGACGCCAGCGAACCCCAGTGACCGGAGGCGAATGGCACCGGCAGGCTCGGCTGCTTGTCGTCGAACGTCGCCTTGATCGCGTTGCTCAGGCGCTGGAAGCGGTTGATCTCGCTCCACGGCGTGGCCCACTGGCCGAAATCGCGCTTCAGGATCGTGACCGCGCTGGCCAGCCCTTCGAGTTTCTCGGCCGGCGTGACCTCGGTGGCCAGCGCATCGACCAGATTGCGGCCACGGAGGCGGGTCTGGATGTCGATGTCCTGCCGCAGGCCATCGGCCCAGAACACGGCGAGCGACTGCGCCACCGAATCGGTGGCCCAGCGGTGATCCCAGTCGCGCAGCATCTTGATCGGCTCGGCCAGCGCCACGCGCTGGGCATCGTCCTTCGGGAGCGCGTCGTACGCGGCGACCAGCAGCGGCATCAGCCGGGCAAAGCCGGGTTGATGGCTGTCGTAGGCGGTGGCGATCAGGCGCTCCGGCGTGAAGTCGCGCGTGCCGGTCAGCAATGCATCGGCGTGCAGGCCGCGGGCGTTCTCGCCGAAGCGATCCATGTAGCGCGGATAGTCGGCGGCCTTCGGGCTGTCGACGCCGGCCGCACTCCACGGCTGGTCGTTGGTGTTGCGGACCCAGCCGATCGCGGGCCGGATCGCGTTCGGCAGGCTGCCGATCGCATGCAGGCCGCGCCAGTCCGTGGCCGGATTGCTGCCATCGACCGGGCGGCTGTAGTCGTAGCCGTCATCGCGAATCGGCACGAACTGCGGATGCAGGTAGGCGACCTCGCCGGTGTCGTCGGCAAAGATCGTGTCGTTCGATGAATTGGCGCGGCGCGCGGCCACATCGAGGAAGGATTTCAGATCGCGGGTCCGGGTCCGCAGCCAGCTTTGCTCCAGCGCCGGAATCGGCTTCCACATCAGCGCCGTGCTGATCCACTGGCCGCCGCGGGCCTCGACCACCGGGCCGTGGTGCGTGTGCCAGGTGGTGAAGCGGCGGCGGCCGAGCGTGCCGTCCGGCTTGCGGTAGGCAATCGTCACCGGCTTGGGCGTCACCGGGCGCAAGGTCTGGCCGTACTGGTAGTACCACTGACTGCCGCGCTGGACGACGGTTTCGGCGAACTCGTCGATGTTGTCGATGCCGGACGAGGTGTGCATCCAGCCGGCATGGGCGTTGAAGCCCTGATAGATGAAGAACTGGCCCCAGGTCGAAGCACCATACGTGTTCAGGCCCTCGTCGCTGCGCAGATGCAGTTCCGAGCGGAAATAGAAGCTCGTGTGCGGATTGATCAGCAGCAGCGCGTGGCCATCGACCGTGTTCTTCGGCGCGATCGCGATGCCGTTGGAGCCGCGCGGCTCGTGCAGCGCAAGGCTCGCTTCCTCGATCGGCGCTGCGATCTCGGTGGCGCCATAGAAGCGGGCGAGACCGGCGGTGGAAATGGTTTCGATGTCGCCGCCGATGCTGCCTTCGGTGAACGACAGCGCCATCCACGGCTCGAACCGGGTCAGCACCTTGGGCTGGGTCTGCGGGTGCGTCGCCAGGTAGTGGTTCAGGCCATCGGCCCAGGCCGTCATCAGCACGCGCAGCCACGGCGGGCTTTTGCCGTACAGCGCCTGCAGTTCCGTGGGATCGACATACAGCCGCTGACGCAGATCGCTCCAGATCGCCGCCTCGCCATCGGCCTCGGCCGTGCGGCCGAGCGCGGTCAGGTAGTTCGCCTCGATCCGCCCGAAATCATCTTCCGCCTGCGCGTAGATCGCGCCGAACACGGCGTCGGCATCGGTCTTGCCGACGACATGGGCGATGCCCCATTCATCGCGCGTGATCGTCACGCGCGCCGCCGTGGCCCGCCAGCGCGCCTGCTCGGCCGCTGACACGGGCCGCGTGGGGGCTTGGGTCTGAGTCTGGGTCTGGGTCTGGGCTTGGGCTTGGGCCTGCGCGGGGGCGGCCAGTGCAAGCATCAGCGCAAGCGGCAGCGCCCTCGGAAAACGGATCGACAGCCTGTGCAGCGGCATTCGGGTCATGGGCAGGCAGTTTTCGGGCGGCGGGCCGGGCGGCCGGGACGGTTGCTTCGCGGACCGAAACCATCGCACAGACCGTGCGCGGATGGCGGCAATCGCCGACCGAGACGGTGGAACCGTCGCATCAACACGCCGAAGCGTCCGCCCCGCATCGCGGCCGTCAATTGCTTGCGTTAATCGACACGGTAAGAAAATGCCATTTGTTGCGTTGCACCATTCGGTGTACAACAGTGCACTGAATTGATTCCGGAGCACCTCATGTCGTCTTTCCTGGCGGTCTTCGAAGCGGTTGTCCTGACCTCGGTCGCCGTGCCGCTCGCGCTGCAGGCCGCGTTCATCGCGGCCGACGCCGTCGCCGATGCCCGCGCTGCCGCCAGCACCCGGCCTGCGGCCACGCCACGACCCACGGCACGCCCGGCGGTGGTCGCCACCGCAGCCGCGACGACCGCAGCGGTCGAGATCGAACCGCTGCGCCGCGCGGCCTGATCCCGTCGCAGCCCGCGGTCAACGCCGGGACGAACCGCCGCCACGGGCCGCGGATCGGGGCGACTTCCGCGATCATGGTCGGCCGGCGCAGCCCCCATTGCGCCGGCCCATCCACTGCCTGACCGCCCATCCGCATGTCGATCGTCCTGACGCCGTTCGCCCGTCCCCGCCTGTTCCCGAAGACGCCGCGCGCGAACACGATCCAGGACATCACGCCGGCGGAGTTCGTCGCGCATCTGAACCGCGAGCCGCCACTGGCCGTGCTGCCGGGCTACGCGCCGTTCTGCCAGCTGCACGTGCATCGCAACTGGACCCGCACGCGCTGCCTGACGGTGCCGATCACCGATGACAACCGGCATCTGCTGCGTTCCGGCTACGAGGCCCGCAACCGCGACGAGCTGCCGGTGCTGACGCGCTGGTTCGAAGGCGTGATGGCGCCGGTGGCCGATTATCTGGTCGTGATCCTGTACGACCGCGCGCAGCTGGCGAAGGAAGGCGAAGTCATCGACGGTGCCTGGAACTGGGGCATCGTCGGCTGTCTGGCGACGTCGGAACCGCAGGACATCCCGATGGCGCCGATCACGATGATGCGCAATGCCCTGGGCGTGGCCGAAGGCGGCTCCGGGGTCGCGATCGATCGTGCCGCGTACCAGCGCAGCGTCGACTACTGGGAACGGCACGCGAACTGGCGCGCGCCGGCCTGATCAGCGCGGTGCCGCGTCCGGCGGCAGGCCGACGACACCGGCCAAGACCCGGGCACTGGCCCGCACCAGCACCGGCCGCGGCGTGCGGTAATCGGTCAGCAGCCAGTGCATCGCGGACTGGCTGATCGCGCCGATCAGCGCGATCGCCAGCACTTCCGCTTCATCGTCCGGCACCTGCCAGCGCGGGAACAGCGTGCGTGACAAGGTCAGGATCAGCCCGGCGAACTGCTGGATGCGGCCGTGGTACGCGGCATCGATGCGCGGGCTGACGCCAAGCACTTCGAGCCAGCAGATGCGGGCCACGCGGGAGTTCTCGAGCGCTTGGAAGAAGGCATCGAGCGCCGCCTCGATCATCGCGCCCGGTTCGGCCGGGCTGGCAGCGCCGAGCGCGCGAATGACCCGCGCCTGGATGTCGTCCATCGACTCGCGATAGATCGCGTCGAGCAGCGCTTCGGTATCGGTGAAGTTCTTGTAGAAGTAGCGGTCGATCAGGCCGGCCTGCTTGCACAGCATGCGCACCGTCGTTGCGCGGTAACCCACCGTGCCGAACAGCTCCAGTCCGGCGTCCATGAACTGCCGGCGCTGCCGCGCCAGCCGTTCGGCCGCGCTTTCGCCGCCGTAGGTCCTGCCGCTGTCGTCGTCCCTGCGTCGCGTCGTCATGGCGCTATTTGACGACGCTCGCCATCAGATTGTAAAGTGATGGCAGTTGTCATCACATCAATCCTCGGCCCTTCCGGTCCGGACACGCAGGCAGACATGAACGCATATCAGGTGGTCATCATCGGCAGCGGCTTCGGCGGGCAGTGCGCCGCAATCCGGCTGCTCGAACAGGGCATCCACGATTTCCGGATCCTCGAACGCCGCGCGTTCATGGGCGGTACCTGGTGCCAGAACAGCTATCCAGGTGCGGCGGTGGACGTGCAGTCGCCGCTGTACTCGATCTCGTCCGAGCCGTACCGCTGGTCGCAGATGTTCGCGGAGCAGTCGGAACTCGAGCGCTACACGAACGAGGTGATCGACAAGCACGGCCTGCGCGACAAGACCACGACCGGCGCGAATGTCGAGCAGGTGCGCTGGGACGATGCGCGCAAGGTCTGGATCATCGAGACCACCGGCAGCGGCACGTTCGAGGCGCAGATCCTGATCAACGCGTCCGGCCCGCTGAGCACGCCGGTGATCCCGAACTTCCCCGGCCGCGACACGTTCGCCGGCAAGTCCTTTCACACCAACGCCTGGGATCACGCCTACGACTACCGCGGCAAGCGCGTGGCGATCATCGGCAGCGGCGCGAGTGCTGCGCAGGTGATTCCGGCGATCGCCGACAAGGTCGGCGCGCTGCATGTATTCCAGCGCACGCCGCACTGGGTGCTGCCGCGCCCGGATCGCAAGTTCTCGCCGTTCGAGCGCCGCCTGCTCGGCATCAGGCCGCTGTACAAGGCGCTGCGCTGGGCGATCTACTGGGGTCTCGAAACGCGCGTCGTCGGTTTCAAGTATTCCAAGCGCGCGCTGAACCTGTTCGCGCAGCGCGTCGCCGAGAAGAATCTTGAAAAGCAGGTGCCGGATCCGGTGCTGCGCCGGAAGCTGACGCCGGATTTCACCATCGGCTGCAAGCGCATCATCCTGTCGAGCACGCTGTATCCGGCGCTGGTGCGGCCGAACGTCACGGTGCATGACAAGACGCAGGGCATCGCCCGTATCAACGAGCGCGGCATCCTGACGCAGGACGGGCAGCAGGTCGATGTCGACCTGATCGTCTGGTCCACCGGCTACGACGCCACCGATGGCGTGATCTCGTATCCGGTGATCGGCAAGGGCGGCACGCCGCTGGCCGAGGTCTGGAAGGAATACCCGCGCGCCTATCTCGGCACCGCGATTCCCGGCTTCCCGAACCTGTTCGTGGTCACCGGCCCGAACACCGGCATCGGCCATACCTCGGCGATCTTCGTCATCGAATCGCAGATGAACTACATCGTCGACAGCCTGAAGCGGCTCGCGAAGTCCGGGGCGAAGTCGATCGAGGTGACGCCGGAAGCCGAAGCGGCCTACACCGGGATGATCCACTCGGAAATGGAGAAGACGGTCTGGAAGTCCGGCGGCTGCACGAGCTGGTACCAGAGCAAGAGCGGCCACGTGATCGCGATGTTCCCGGGCTTCAGCTTCACCTATCGCCGGCTGGCCAGCCGCTTCCAGCCGCAGCACCACGTGTTCGCCTGAGCCACGCGCGATGAAGCACTTCCGCAACAAGATCGTGGTGATCACCGGCGCCGGTTCCGGCATGGGCCGCGCGTATGCCCTCGAATTCGCGGCACTCGGCGCGCACCTGGCACTGAACGATTACGACGCAAAGGGATTGGCCGAAACCGTCGATCTCGTCAGCGCGCAATCGCCGCAGGTACGCCTGCACAGTGCCGCGTTCGACGTGTCCGATCGCGCGGCCGCGTTCGCTTTCGCCGAGGCCGTGCAGCGCGCGCTCGGCAATGCCCACGTGATCATCAACAACGCCGGCATCGAAGGGGCATCGAAGCCGGTGTGGGCGACGCCGATCGACGCCTACGAGCGCGTCATGCGGATCAACTTCTTCGGCGTCGTGCACGGCACGCAGGCCTTCCTCCCGCAGCTGCTCGCGAATGGCGAAGGCGCGGTGGTCAACGTGTCGAGCATCTTCGGGCTGATCGGCCCGCCGAACCACTCGGACTACAGCGCCGCGAAGTTCGCTGTGCGCGGCTTCACCGAAGCGCTGATGGTGGAACTGCACGACAGCCCTATCAGCGTGCATCTGGTCCATCCGGGCGGCATCGCCACCAACATCGCACGCGCCGAGGGCTCGAAGGACTTCGCGCGGAAGTACCTGTCGACACCGCCGCAGGCGATCGTCCGCCACGTCATCCGCTGCATCGGCCGGCGCCAGCCGAAGATCGTCTTCGGACGCGATTCGTTGAAGACCTGGCTCGGCGCCAATCTGGTGCCGCTGCGCCTGCTGAACCCGATCATCTGGCGCGACATGAAAGGCGTCATCGACCGCAGCGATTACCCGGCGACGAAAGCCGCCGCCCAGCCGCGCCGGGAGCGCACCGCATGAAGACCGTTCTCAAGGTCCTGGCCGCGGGTCTGCTGATCGCGGGCGCCGGCGTTGCCGCGACCTCGCCGCGCGTCGGCGAGTGGATCTATCACGACGGCGGACAGCTCGAAGCCCGGCTCTACGGTCTGCACAGCGAGACCGTCGACATTGGCGAGATGTCACTCGCGATCTACCGCGGCGGTGCCGGCGAAGGCCGCGAAACGCTGGTGATGCTGCACGGCTACAGCGCCGACCGTCAGGTCTGGCCGCGCTTCGCGAAGCATCTGATCGACCGCTACGACATCGTCATTCCGGACCTCGCCGGTCATGGCGATTCGCCGTTCGTCAGCGGCATCGACTACGGCGCACCGGCGCAGGGCGAGCGCGTGATCGCGCTGCTTGATGCGCTGAAGATCGAGCGCGCGCACGTCATCGGCAATTCGATGGGCGGCTTCATCGCGGCGCATCTGGCGCTGCGCCATCCGGATCGCATCCTGAGCGCGACGCTGATCGATCCCGCCGGCGTGCTGGCGCCGACGCCGAGCGAGGCCGACCGCCTGATCGAGGCCGGCCAGAACCCGTTCGAAGTGCAGGATCGCGCCGCCTTCGACCGCTTCTATCCGATGACGATGCACCGCGCGCCGTGGCTGCCGGAATCGGTGCTGGCCGCCGTGGCGCAGCGCTACATCGACCGCCGCGCAGCGCTGGCCGAGATCAAGCGCGGCTTCTATCACCGCGACATGCTCGACACCCGGCTCGGCGAGATCCGCGTGCCGGTGCTGCTGCTGTGGGGCCGCGAGGATCGCTTGCTCGATGTCAGCACGGCACCAATCTGGGCCGCCGGCATTCCGGGCGCGGAAGTCGAGATCTTCGATGGCGTCGGCCACATGCCGATGGTCGAAATTCCCGAAGCCGCGGCGGCCCGCGTCGCCACCTTCCTGTCCAAGCCGCGCACCTGAGTCGCGGCCACCTGCGAGGAGTCATCCGATGGAATTCACTGCCGAACACATCCTGCGCGCACCGCTCGACAAGGTGCTGACGATGTACAGCGATCCGGCGTACGCGCCGCGCAAGTATCAGGAACTGGGCCTGCGCGACATCGAAGTCGTCCGCACGTCGAAGGACGACGGCCGCTTCGAGATCGCAGTGCGCTTCAAGCGCAAGGCCAGCATCGAGGTGCCGAAGATGGCGCAGAAGTTCGTCGGCGGCAGCGAATGGCTGCAGGCCCAGCAGACCGACACCTGGGACCTCAAGGCCCGCACCGGCCGGCTCGATGTCGTCATCGACGCGTTCAAGGGCTTCGCCACGATCCGCTGCGACATGAAGCTCGAGGCCCATCCGGAAGGCGCGATCAACCGCATGCGCTGGACCATCGAATGCGCCGTGCCGCTGATCGGCGGCACGCTCGCCAAGTTCCTCGCACAGGACATCCAGAGCAAGACCGCCGAAGACGGCGCGCTGGCCAACCGGCTGCTGGCCGGCTACTGACGCCGCGCGCCGGTGGCCGGCGCTACTTGCCCTTCCAGACCGGCGCCCGCTTCTCCATGAAGGCCTGACCGCCTTCGCGGGCGTCGGCCGTGCCCATCAGGCGGGCACCGGCTTCCATGCTGAGACGAGACAGCTCGGCGTCGGTGACGTCGACACCGAGCTTCAGCAGCTTCAGGCTTTCGGCGATCGCGAGCGGCGCATTGGCGGCGATGCGCTGGCCGAGCGCGACCGCGGTATCGATCACCTGATCCGCCGGCGCCAGCGCGTTGACCACGCCGTGGCGATGCAGCAGTTCCGCCGCCATCGGCTCGCCGGTCAGCACCGCCTGCGCTGCCAGATTGCGCGGCAGCGCGCGCGGCAGGCGCGCCACGCCACCGGCAGCGGCGATGATGCCGCGCTTCACTTCCGGCAGGCCGAACTGGCTGTCGTCCGCAGCCACGATCAGTTCGCTGGCCAGCGCCAGTTCGAAGCCGCCGCCCAGCGCCTGGCCTCTGACGGCCGCGATCCACGGCTTGCTGCGCACGGCATTCACGTAGCCGGCAAAGCCGCCTTCGATGGTCATCAGCTCCTGCAACGCGCGCGGGTTCGACAGTGACGACAGATCCAGCCCGGCGCAGAACACTTCCGGCCGGGACGAGGCCAGCACCACGACGCGGATCGTCGGATCGGCCTCGGTCAGCCTGATGATCTCGGCCAGCGCGCGCGCCAGACGGGCGTTGACCGAGTTCATCCGCAGCGGGCGGTTCAAGGTGACCACCGCGACGAAACCATCGCGCCGTTCAAGCAGCACCGGGCTGCCGGGCGCACCGACCGGCGGCAGCAGCGCAGCCTCGAACGTCCACTGCATCTGGCCGTTGACCAGCGCGATGTGGCCGGCCAGCCCGATCGGTTCGCGCTCGCCGTTGATCAGCAGCGCCTGTCCGCGATAGTCGTGCGGATGCAGCGCCGCAACCGTGCGGGCGCCGTCCGGCGTGCGGGCCACGATCGTCGCCAGCTGCGGGTCGCCGCTGCCATCGTGCTTGACCAGATAGGTCTCGACCGTCGCCGGGCCTTCGTAGCTCTCCAGCAGGGTGATCGCCGGCACGCTGGCACGGCGGGCCGCGACGACCTCGTTCAGCTCGACGTTGGTCGGCACAGCCTTCGGCGGCTGGCGCAGCAGCACGGCCGCATGATGCTTGGTGACATAACCGCCGTTGCCGTACAGCAGGCCGGTGTTGGCCGCGCCTTCGCGGATCACCCGGGTCATCGCGGTGATCGCATGGCTCATGAAGTCGCCGAGCGGGCCGCCGAAGAAGCTCAGGCCGCCGGTGACGCTCGGCGCCACGCCCTCGCGCAGGCCGCCAATGGCCTGCAGCGCCAGCTTCGGGATGCACGGGAAGCAGGAATAGATTTCGGCGGCATCTATCTGCTGCGCGGTGATGCCGTTGGCCTTCAGGGTTTCGGTCAGCGCCAGCGCCATCGGCAGGCATTCGGCGTAGCCCGGGCGCGACAGGAAGTCGTCGATGTCCGACGCCCCGGCGCCGGAGCCGACGTAAACCAGCCGCGATTCCGGCACGCCGGCCGCGAGCGCCGCGCCGCGCGAGGTGACGATGAACGCCGCGCCCTGATTGACGTACAGCTGCGCGACCATGCGCTTCAGGTACGGGTAGCTGATCGGCCGGTTCTTCGACGACGCCGTGGCGATTGCCGATGCGTCATGGCCGGCACGATCCCAGGCGTAGGCGTTGCCCGCCGCCACCGCCGCGTATTGCGACCACAGCGCCGCCGATTCCGCCGTCGACGCGTCCGCGGTCTGGCCGTGGGCCGCACGCAGCGCGTTCTCGTACAGCGTGTAGACCTCGGTCGGGTCCTTCAGGCCGTACTTCGACGCCAGCTTGGTGACGTACGACGAGCCGTCGATCAGCGGCGCCGCCTTGCCGCCCGGGGTCCAGCCATCCGGCGACTTGCGCTGCGACGCCGCCGCCCGCAGCGAACCGAACGCTTCCGCGCCGCAGATCATCGCCGCGACCGATTTCCCGGCGGCGATTTCGACCGCTGCCTGCATCAGGTAACGCACCGGCGAATCGCCGCTGATGCCTTCCGTCGGCACCACGGTCGGCGCGATGCCGAGCGTGCTCGACACCAGCGCCGGCAGGTCGTTGTACGGCCAGGTGAGCTGCGGCACGACATACAGCCGATCGACCTGGGCCAGCCAGCCGCCGCCGGCATCGGTATCTGCGGCGCGGGCAGCCACCTCGATCAGGCGCAGCGGTTCCAGGCCGGACTGGCCCTTTTCCGGGCGATCGGTAATGTCGCCAACACCGATGATGACGGGCAGCAGATCGAGATTTTCCATGTTTGCGGGCAGTGTCGGCCGATGGGAACGATATGCGGATGATGCCGAAGGTGCCTACGGTAAGTCTGGTGACCGTATCTCGCGCGCTGATGACCGACATCCGCGGCGCTCGCATAGCCGTGGTCCGGTGCGATGTGTCGCTGCGTTGGCTCTGCACGCGCGCCGCGGGGACTGTCGCCGACGATTCAACACCGATATATAGTTGGATATATATCGATCGAACAACGTCGAAGGAAAACCCGATGTCTGCCAAATCCGTACTCGTCGCGCTGTCGGTGAGCCTGACCGTGCTGCCCGCTACTGCGGAGCCAGTTTCCCCGCCGCCCGAGTCCGTTGCCGAATCCGCAACACCGACGGCGAACGACGGCAAGAACGAAAAGGACGCGGTCACGCTGGGCGAGGTCATCGTCACCGCTCGCCGCCGCGAGGAGAATCTGCAAGCGGTGCCAGCTGCGGTGTCGGTGATCGGTGGCAGTCTGCTCGACAGCACTTACACGGTGAACATCCAGTCGCTGAGCCAGCTGGTGCCGACGCTGTACTACAACTCGGCAAACCCGCGGAACACCGCCTACACGATCCGCGGCCTCGGTTCGAACACGCTGTCGGTCAGTGCCGCCAATGACGGCATCGAACCCGGCGTCGGCTTCTACGTCGATCAGGTCTATCACGGCCGACCGGCGACGGCCTCGTTCGATTTCACCGACATCGAGCGGATCGAGGTGCTTCGGGGTCCGCAGGGCACGCTGTTCGGCAAGAACACCACGGCCGGCGCCATCCACATCATCAGCCGTCAGCCGACGTTCACGCCGGAAGCGAACGGCGAGGTCTCGTTCGGTGAGTTCAACTTCTTCCAGGCCAAGGGAGGATTTTCTGGTCCGGTGATCGATGACCTTGTCGCGGCGCGCGTATCCGGTCAGTTCACCCGCCGCGACGGCTTGATCGAGAACGTCGTCACTGGTGACGATCTGAATGCGCTGAACAATTTCGCGCTGCGGGGACAGTTGCTGTTCCGGCCGACCGAGGACCTCAGCCTCAGGCTGATCGCCGATGTCTCTGATCAGGAAGCCGCCTGCTGCACCCAGACCTTCCTGCGCGTGGGCCAGAGCCGTCGCAGTGCTGCGCGCCAGTTCCCGGCACTGGCGGCCGGGCTGGGCTACGAACCGCCCAGCCGCAACGTCTATGACCGGCTGACCGATATCGACGCCGATCTGCAGATCGACACGCAGGACGGCGGCGCCTCGCTGATCGCCGAATGGAATCTGGGCCGGCACACGCTGACCTCGGTCAGCGCCTGGCGCTACTGGGATTGGAATGTCGCCAATGACCGCGACTTCATCGGCGTGCCGATCCAGACCTTGCAGCGAATTCCGTCTCGCCAGGATCAGTACAGCCAGGAACTTCGCGTCGCCACCGACGGCAGCGGGCCGCTGAACTACGTCGGCGGACTCTATTTCTACACGCAGGCGATCGGCGGCCAGCCGACCAGCATCTACGGCCCAGAAGGCGCGTACTGGCTGCTCAATCAGGCGAACTTCTCGGCGCCGATCCCGCGCAACCTGCTCGATGGCTATGGCCAGATCGGCGAGTCGAAGTTCGACATCAAGAGCTACGCAGCCTTTGGCGAAACCAGCTATGCAATCATCCCGCGCGTGACCGGCACGCTGGGCCTGCGCTACACGTTCGAGGAAAAGAACGGACGTTATGCAACACGCGTGTTCGGCGGCCCGGATCTGAGCCAGTACGATGCTGCCACGGCCGCGGAGCTGCGGCGTGCACAACTGTCGATCCTGCGGCCGCAGGCCTACACGGCGTCCAACAGTGGCGGAAACCTGTCCGGCCGCGCCAATCTCGGTTACGCCGTGACCGATGACCTGCTCACGTACGCGAGCTACGCCTACGGCTTCAAGTCCGGCGGGCTGAACCAGTCCGGCCTGCCGCTCGATGCCCAGAACCAGCCTGCACTGGCGACAGCGGTGATCCGCGACGAGAAGAACGCGACGATCGAACTCGGCGTGAAATCCACACTGTTCGACGGCCGTGCCACGGTCAATCTCGCCGCCTACCGCTCGGTGGTCGAGGACTATCAGGCCAACATCGTCTCTAATCTGGAAACCGCGGCCTTGCGCTCGTACCCCGCCAACGTGCCGGAAGTGCGCGTGCAGGGTGTCGAGGCCGACATCGCCGCCGTGCTGTTCAAGGGCCTGCAGCTGCGCGCATCGGTGGCGTACGCGGATGGCGAGAATACCGACTATCCGAACGGCCCCTGCCCGCTCGAAGTGCAGACCGCGGCGACCGTGGCCTGCAATCTGACCGGCGTGGCACTGGCCGGCTTGTCGAAGTGGGTCGGCACGATCGGCTTCGACTACACGCGGCCGGTCGGCCCCGGTGCCGCGGTGCTGCACGTCGACTCGATCTCGCGCACCGGCTACAACAGCGATACCTCGGCCTCGCAGTTCACCGAGATCAGCGGCTACACCGTGGTCAACGCAAGCGTCGGCTATCGCTTTCGGACTGGCTGGGAATTCGCCGTGTTCGCCCGCAACTTGTTCGATCGCGATTACCTCACTGCATTGACGATCCAAGCCGGCAACTCCGGTCTGATCCTCGGCCAGCCCGGTGATCCCCGCGTGGTGGGTTTGACCGTTCGCATCGGGTTCTGAAATCGACGATCGATAGCCGCGCACGGGGTCGGAGCACATCGCCGAGGGTCGATGCAGCGCGACTTGCTAAGGTGGCCGGGTCATTCACGCGCTGCACGCGATGGTCGCCGACCCGGAGAACCCATGAAGCTCGTCAACATCCTGATGTCAGCGGTTCTGGCACTCACGGTAACCGCCGCCAGCGCGGCTGACGGCCTCATCGTCGCCAGGAGTCCTTACAGCGCCCAAGAGACGATGGACCGCTTCGAAGGCATCGCCAAGGAACGCGGCCTGAAAATCTTCGCGCGGATCGATCATGCGGCGGGCGCGGCAACCGTCGGCAAAACCTTGCGACCGACGGACGTACTGATCTTCGGTCATCCGAAAGGCGGCACCCCGTTCATGGAATGCGCCCAGACCATCGGCATCGACCTGCCGCTGAAGGCTCTGGTCTGGGAAGACGCCAGCGCGCAGGTCTGGCTCGGTTACAACGACCCGCTGTACCTCGCCAGACGGCACGGAGTTCCGGATTGTCCAGCGGCTGTCGCGATCGGGAAGGTGCTGGCTGGGGTTTCGGAGGCTGCGTTGGCGAAGTAGGTCGAGGCTTTGACGCGCGGTTCGGCGAACCGAAGCGCGCTTTGCCATTAGTTGGTGTCATTCCGACGATGGTTGCGATCTACGCCTGCTGAGTATGCTGCAGCAGACCATGTATGCCGCTTTTCGTCGGTATTAGGGCTGCATGCGGCTAGCTCGCGTCAGTGCTGCTTTCGCAAACTTTTGGCGTTATTTGATTCCCCGGCCCGAAAAGAGCCTGAGCAAATCCAGTTCTCCCGCTAAAAGGATCACATGAACTCGCAAGACCGCCAGCCCCGATCTTGGCGTGAACTTTGCCTTTTATCGGTTGCCCGGCAGCTTTTACATAGAATTGTCACTTACACAGTTGACACGCACTGATAAGAGCATTAAAAAAACCTTTAAAGTGTTTCAGGCAACTTTAAAGGTGCAGTCATCCATCGTTCGAGCGCAGACCGGGTGCGAAGAATCCTTGTTCAAGGATTGGGTTCGTCGCGGAATCGTACAGCCAGCGTGTAAGAAGTCTGGCTCAGGTAATCATGCGGAATATGACGAAGCATCTTTAGTTTGCACTGCTGTAGCACTACAACTTAATTCTTTTCACGTCAAACTGTTTAAGTACGTATTAGCGTTTCACGAGCTTCATAGCTGGCTTCGCTCAAATACTGTTCTTCGGTGGACAGAAGTTACTCTTTTAGTTCAGCCAAATAGAGTTATCTTCTTCGATAGACCGCTCAGTATAGTAACCACCGAATCTGGGTTTCATCTCGACTTAAACAAAATTGTACAGGCGTTGTTGCCTCAATCGCCACAACACCAAATTGCAATTGCATTCTCGACAGCACCCAGTAAAAGCACGTGCATGACTTAGTATCTACTGCGATTAAATGCTGATGCGCGGCACGAGGTAGCAATGCCAAATCATTTGAAATCGATCTTGAGCGCCGAGGCATTACTGCTGTTGATAACAGCGGCATTACTTCCGGCACTAGAACATGGCTTTTGGAAATTCGCTGCACCTATTGTCAATCTTACACTCGTTGCTGCCTGCTATGCTTTTTATCGAAGGGTCAAGTATTCTGACGACATCTTAAAAGGGTATTGCCTAGCCGGTTCAATTGCAGGCTCAGTTTATTTTTTGAACTCTGGTGCACCATCGATATCTCAAGTTCCTGTGCAGACCTTTTTACTTGCGATTGAGACACTCCTGCTAATTGTTTTATTCGTATTCTTAAATACATCACAGTCAAAAGCTTGGTTTTCAAGTAAAGCTACTTAAATTATATCCTATATCTTCAAAAACAAATAAATAACATAATTGGGAGGGGTTGTGGGAAACTTGGTTTCCGTTGGGACGATCGGGATCGTCGTTAACACTCCAAAATTGCGTCCGCCGTTGAGCGAAAGCGAAAGACGAGAACATGTTTCCGCGGTTTTGAGCTTGTTGCAGGAGAGAGTAAGGCGCAAGAATTATCCGTTCGAAGTGATATTTGGAGTGTTAAGCACAAGTGACGGATGCATCAAGGCACGCATAGTGGTCTACGTCACTGCATTTATATTTGGTACCGTCGAATTTGTTTCAAAATACAAAGACCTTAGGGAATCAGTACCGCTGCTGTTCGGCGATGCGAAAGAGCTTGTCTACGATTGCATCATCCGCGGCGCATCTCATGATTGTCCCGTTTGGCTACAGTCTGAAGATCTCTCGCCAGATATCCACGTTGTTGAGACGGGTGAAACTCTAGAAAGTGTCGCGCAGCGATGGAAAAAGCCTTATCTGACTCATGGTCAGATGATGGAAGCGATTTTCGAACACAACAAGTCTGCTTTTATCAACGGAGATAAAAACAAATTAATGGCTGGTGCAGTGCTTGCACACCCACCGAAAGCCGTCTTTAAAGGGGTGAAAGCAAAGTAAGAGTATCTTGACGTTTAGCAAGCTTCTAACATAAGACAAAAATCTAAAATTTTAAACGCAGCGCTTAGTTGGCTGTGCTCAACCTATGAGATTATTACTCCGGAAAGACTACAGAAAAATTCAGATGGGTATTCAAGGTGACACAGTACTAATTTTTCGAAACCAAGTTCTTCGAAATCAAGAACCTCGGCAGATTCATCAGCGATCCCTGCAGAATTGCTAGTCCGCCGAAGTGCCGCGAGTCGTGCGCAGTCAGCGTCGCTTGTCTGACAAGCACGATGCAAGCGATCTGCGTGTCCCGAGAAATCGACAGGACAGCACGTTGGCACCGAAAACGATCACGGCTCGAACTCAACCGGAACCGCCGGCCCGCCACGCACTTCGGGAAATGTCTCATAGAGACCATCGCGGCCGAACATCGACGAAATGCCGGTGCCCAGCCCGGCCTTGGCTGACGTCTCATAACGCACCGCATCGCGAAGGATGCTGCGGACTTCTTCTTCGAAACTGACGCCGTGACTACGTGCACAAGCCTCCAAACGAAGCTTGACGCTGTCTTCGAGATTACGAACGGTGATCCGGGCCATCGTGTACTCCGGGCTTTGCACTCAAGGCCGATTCCTTCCCAACTGATCATGCGAAGAAACCCAATCCCCCGCGAGGATTGCCGAGCTGAGTGAGGTCTCCCCCGCCAGCACGACACCCGCACAAATCTCCGCAAACTTCAGCGCGCCGCCCTTGCCATAACAGCCGAGCATCTCTAGACACTCGCGCTGCGTCGGCAGACCCGTACCGCCGCCATACGTGGCGCAGATCAGCGAGGTCAGCGTGATCGACCAGTAGTAGTCGCCGTTGTCGAGCAACTGGCAGTACGTCGTCGCGGCATGCGATTCGGCGACGTTGGCGACGTCCTGCCCGCAGGCGATGAACAGGGCGGTGATGCCGTTGGCCGCGTGGGCGGCGTTGTTCGACGAGCCGGCGATGAAGGCACCCGCCTGGCTGATCTGGCGGGCGTGGAACAGCTGCTTGCCGGTGACGCCCATCAGCGGTTGCAGGATCGAATCCTTCAGCGTGATTTCGGCCACCACCCGCTTGCCACGCGTGGTCAGCGTGTTGATCTGAGAGTGCTTCTTGTCGGTGTCGATGTTGCCGGACAGCACGAAATTCGGGTGATCCGGATGATTCGCCTGGATCCACTGGCAGGCGGCGAGCGTCGCCTTGCCGACCATGTTCTGGCCGGCCGCGTCACCGGTGGCGTAGTTGAAGCGCAGATAGCGCAGGTTGCCGACGGCGTACTGGCCGATGTGCTTCAGCTGGCCGACGCGGGTGGTGGCCTGTGCCGCGCTGCGGATGCTGTCCAGATTCACCGTCACCCAGTCGCCGAAGCGGCGGGCGGCGAGGGCATCGTCGAACATGAAGACCGGCGAGCGCTGCATGTGGTCCTCGACCACGGTGCAGGTCACGCCGCCGTGTTCGCTGAGCAGGCGCATGCCGCGGTTGTAGCTCGCCACCAGCGTGCCTTCGGTGGTGGCCATCGGAATGTAGAAGTCGCCCCGGGCGTGTTCGCCGTTGATCCGCAACGGGCCGGCGAGGCCGATCGGCACCTGGGCCACACCCATGAAGTTCTCGATGTTGCCGGGCAGCACGCCGGGATCGAACGAGTACTGGCCGACGTGTTCGAGTACCACGCCGGTCTGTTCCTGCACGAACGCGCGACGGCGGCTGGCGATGTCGGCGGAATAGTCGTTGGTCTTGTCGCGCGGCACCTTGGCGGCGCGGGCGGCAGCGGTCGTGGATGGGTCTTTTTCGGGGTTCGACATCGGGTTCTCCTCGTCTTTATGTTTTGGTGTCTGTCGATGCTGCCACGCAAGCCGTCTGAATTCCGCAGGCTCAGCGGGCGGCGGCCTTTTCCAGCGACGCGGCCATCTTCAGCACGCGGTCTTTCCAGTCTTCGGTCGACAGGCGCGAGCCGATGCGCTCCGCCCACAGCGGGAACGCCAGCGGCGTGAAGCGCGGGGTGTCGACGATGGTGACGGTCTGGCCGGCGATGGTCTGAACGGCTTCGCGCAGCCGGCGGTAGTCGAGCTGCTGTTCAAGCACTTCGGCCAGCGCCTGCCGGGTCAGCAGGTTGTCGCGGTCGTACTTGCTGAGCACGTCGAACAGCAGGCCGGACGAGACCTGCACCTGCTTCACGGTCTTGCCGTTGCCGGGATAGCCCTCGAACACGAGGCCGGCGACCCGGGCGATCTCGCGGAAGCGGCGCTTGGCCATTTCGGCAGCGTTGAGGCTGGCCGGCAGGTCGATGTCGAGATCGAACGGTGACAGGAGCGCCTGAAGTGCTGCGCCATCAAGCGGCGGCAGCGATTCCGCCAGGAGTTCGAAGCCGTAGTCGTTCGGGGTCAGCGTGGCGGTGATCTTGGCCTGCTTCGACAGCCGCCACGCGAGCAGCGCGGCGAGGCCTTCGTGCACATGGCGACCGGCGAATGGGTAGACGAACAGATGCTCGCCTTCGCGCGAGGTGGCGCGTTCCGCCAGCAGCACGCCGGGGCGCGGCAGTTGCGACCACTGGCGCTGGATCGCCAGCAGCGGCGCGAGAGCGGCGAGTTCCGGCGAGGCGTTCTGTTCCGGCTGCGCCAGCAGTTCGACCAGACTGGCGGCCAGTGTGGATGACAGCGGCATCTTGCCGCCGTTCCAGCGCGGAATGGTCTGGCTGGTGCCGCCCGGCTTGACGTACGCGGCCATGTCCTTGACCCGCACCAGGGTCAGCTTGCGGCCGGCGAACAGGAAGCTTTCGCCGGGCTTGAGTCTTGCGATGAAGCTTTCCTCGACCGAGCCGACACCGGCGCCGCTCAGGTACTTCACCCGCATCATCGAATCGGAGGTGATGGTGCCGACGCTCATCCGGTGGCGGCGGGCGACGGTGGCATCGTCGACGATCAGCACGCCGTCGTCGCGGGCGATCACCTTGCGGAACTGCGGGTAGGCGTGCAGCGCGCCTCCGCGCATGACGAAATCGAGCACCCACTGCCATTCCGCATCCGGCAGCGCGGCGTAGGCATGCGTGGTGACGACTTCGGCGCGGATGGCGTCGGCGGTCATCGTGCCGGTCAGCGCGAGGGTCACGACGTGCTGGGCCAGCACGTCGAGACAGTTCACCAGCGGCCGGCGTGGCTCGATCCGGCGCTGTTCGACGGCGCGGCGGGCGGCGGCGAACTCGGCCAGTTCCAGCGCATGGGTCGGCACGCAGACGATGCGGCTCGGCACGCCGGGCTGGTGGCCGGAGCGGCCGGCGCGCTGCAGCAGCCGGGCGATGCCTTTCGGCCCGCCGATCTGCACGACCTGCTCGACCGGCGAGAAATCGACCCCGAGATCGAGCGAACTGGTCGCGACGACCACCCGCAGCGAGCCGTCCTTCAGCCCCTGTTCGACGGCCGCGCGGGTGTCGGCCTCGATCGAGCCGTGA
This sequence comes from Nevskia sp., assembly GCF_021732705.1. Taxonomy (GTDB): domain Bacteria; phylum Pseudomonadota; class Gammaproteobacteria; order Nevskiales; family Nevskiaceae; genus Nevskia. The sequence goes on from NZ_JAKFUM010000020.1 coordinate 24,456, forward strand.
TGCAGCGCCGAGGCGTGTTCCGGGCGAATCATCTGGATCGCCTCGAACCAGCGCTCGGCCTGCGCCCGGGTGTTGGTGAAGACCAAGGTCGAGCCGGCGCGGTCCAGCACCTCGGCGACCTTCGGCAGCAGCGGCAGGCCCATGTGGCCGCCCCACGGGAAGCGGTCGACGGCGTCCGGGACCAGGGTTTCGATCTCGATGGTCTTCGGCAGATCGGCACCCAGCGACACGCCGTCGGCCGCCGCCGGGCCGAGCAGCGCCCGCTGCGCCTCATCCAGATTGCCGAGCGTGGCCGACAGGCCCCAGACCCGCAGGCCCGGCGCCAATGCGCGCAGCCGCGCGATCACCAGTTCGGTCTGCACGCCGCGCTTGGTCGCGAGCAGTTCGTGCCATTCGTCGACGATCACGGCCCGGATGCCGCGCCACTGCGGGATCAGGTCGGCATAGCTCAGCAGCAGCGAGGCCGATTCCGGTGTGGTGACCAGCGCCTGCGGCAGGCGCTTGCGCTGCTTCGCCCGCGCGCCGGCGGAGGTGTCGCCCGTCCGGCATTCGACTTTCCATGGCACGCCGAGGGCATCGCAGGCTGCCTGCAGGTTGGCGGCGGTGTCGTTGGCCAACGCGCGCATCGGGGTGATCCACAGCACGCGGATCGGCTCCGGCGTATCCGCGGCGGCGGGCTCGCCGAAGCCGGCTTCGGCTTCCAGCAGCGCGCCGAGCCAGGCGGCGAGCGTCTTGCCGGTGCCGGTCGGCGCGTGGATCAATCCGGATCGGCCGCGGCCGTAGGCGTCCCACGCGGCGCGCTGGAAATCGAAGACGGTCCAGCCGCGCTGGCCGTACCAGCGCTCGATGGCTTCGAGCCGGCTCACGATTCGACCTGTTCCTTCAGCCAGTCCCGCACGGCGAGGATCGCGTCGAGCTTCGGGTGGTTGGCGCGCCAGACGAACCAGTAGTGGTGCGGGTCGGGCACGGCGATGTCGAACAGGCGGACGAGGCGGCCATCGCGCAGCTCGCGGCCGACCAGCGAGCGCCGCGCCAACGCGATGCCGAGGCCGGCTTCGGCGGCGTCGAGCATGATCGAGGCATCGTTGAACGCGGTGCCGCCGGGCGGATCAGTCAGCGCGAGGCCCGCAGCATCGAACCACGGTTCCCACGGCATCCATGGATTGCGCAGCAGGCGATGCCGGGCCAGATCCTCCGGCCGCTGCGGCAGCGCGCCGCCCTGATAGCGCGGACTGGCGACCGGGAAACGCTCGTCGCCCATCAGCAGTTCCTGCTGCACGTCGGTCCAGCCGCCGGGGCCGAAGCGGATGGCGCAGTCGGCCGCGCCGTGGGCGAGATCGACGATCGCGAGATTGGCGTCGATCAGCAGATCGACCTGCGGGCAGTCGGCCTCGAACGCGGCGAGGCGCGGCACCAGCCAGCGCGCGGCGAGCGACGGCAGCACGCTGAGCGTGATCGCGGTGCGGCCCTCGCGGCGCGCCGGGCCGAACGTGCGTTCGAGCAGCTTCAGCGCCTGCCGTACCTTCAGCACCATCAGCCGGCCGGCCTCGGTCGGCACCATGCGGCTGCCGTCGCGCCGGAACAGGCGCTCGCCGCTGCGGGCTTCGAGCGCGGCGATGTGGTGGCTGATCGCGCTCGGCGTCAGCGCCAGTTCCTCGGCAGCGCGGGTGTAGTTCTGGTGCCGGGCGGCGGCCTCGAATGCCTGCAGCGCCTGCAGCGGCGGGATGCGGGGCGGCACGGTGTCGTGAATTTCGCTCATCGTGACTCTCAACGCGTTTCGCTTGCGGGCCGTCATTCGCGCGCGCAGGATGCGCCGCTTCCTGAATCAGGCGAGTTTCGGGCTTCGGCCGGTGCCGAATCTCCACTCGCCGGAGCGACGGCCCCACAGCTCCGTCGAGAATGACACGATGAGCAGCATGAGCGCCGCCCCTTCGCTGGCCACCCCCGCCACCCCCACCCGCCATCAGGGCCTGATGGCCGTGGTCTGCGCCTTCCTGATCTGGGGCCTGCTGCCGCTGTACCTGAAGCCGATGAGCAGCGTGCCGGCGCTGCAGATCATGTCGCACCGCCTGCTGTGGTGCTGCGCGTTCGTGATGAGCTGGCTGGCCTGGCGCGGTCAGCTCGGCAATGTCCGCGCCGCCTTGTCGGACCGCGCCACGCTGTTGCGGCTGTTCCTCACCGCGCTGCTGATCAGCTGCAACTGGATCGTCTATGTCTGGGGCGTGAATTCCGGCCACGTGCTGGAAACGAGCCTCGGCTACTTCATCAACCCGCTGGTCAACGTGCTGCTCGGCGTGCTGCTGCTGAAGGAGCGGCTGAACCGTCCGCAGTGGACGGCGGTCGCCTTCGCGTTCCTCGGCGTGGCTTGGTTGACCTTCCAGACCGGCAAGCTGCCGTGGATCGCGCTGAGCCTGGCGCTGTCGTTTGGGCTGTACGGGCTGATCCGCAAGGTGGTGAAGGTCGATGCCATTGCCGGTTTGGGTGCCGAAACGCTGCTGATCGCGCCGTTTGCGGCGATCTATCTGGCCTGGCTCGAAATCGCCGGCGCCGGCGCCTTCGGCAACACGACCTTGACCATCGACATCATGCTGTTCGCCGGCGGTCTGGTGACGGCGATTCCGCTGGCGCTGTTCGCGTTCGGCGCGCGGCTGATCCCGTACTCGACGGTCGGCCTGATCCAGTACATCGGCCCGACGATGCAGCTGTTCCTCGGCATCTTCCTGTATCACGAGCCGTTCACGCAGACGCGCGCGATCGGCTTCGCGATGATCTGGATGGCGCTGGTGATCTACGCCGGCGACGGCCTGATCCGCGCGCGGCGCAAGCCGGTGCCGGTGGCGCCGCCGCAGGCCGACGACGCGCTGTCGGTGAAGTAGCACCGGCAGCCGCTACCATCGGGCCCATCCCCGAACCGATGGTGCCCAATGATCCGCCGCCGACTCGCCGCGCTTGCGACTGCCGCCACGGTTGCCCTGCTGCTTCCGACGCAGGCGGCCGAACCGCCGGCGGCCGCCGCGCGCTTCGACCAGGCGGTCCGCGCCTTCGCGAAGGACAGCCACTTCAGCGGCGTGGTGCTGGTGGCGGACGACGGCCGGCCGGTCTATCGGCAGGCATTCGGGCTGGCGAACCGGGAGTGGCGGCAGCCGAACCGGCTCGACACGCGCTTCCGCATCGCCTCGGTCACCAAGACCTTCACCGCCGTGCTGGTGCTGCAGTCCGTGGAAGCGGGGCGGTTGACGCTCGATACGACGCTGGCCGAGGTGCTGCCGGAAACCGCCGCGCAGCCGTTCGGCAAGGTCACGATCCACCAGCTGCTGACGTACTCGTCCGGCCTGCCGGACACGGACCAGACCACCGGCTTCGCGCTGTACCAGCAGCGCCTGTCGGCGGCCGAGTTCGTCGCGCGCGTGGCCGTGGGCGATCCGGTCACCGCGCCGGGCACGGCCTTCAAGTACAAGAATCTCGACTACCGGCTGCTCGAACGGGTGCTGGAAACGGTTGAGGGTCAGCCGTTCCCGGCGCTCGTCGCGGCGCGCATCGCCCAGCCGCTGGGTCTGCGGAACACGTTCGCGCTTGCCAGCGAGGCGATCGTGCCGAATCTGGCGTCCGCCTATTTCGTCGATGACGATCAGCCCGGCGTGTTGCGGGCGGATCCGCCGTGTTTCCCGGAAACCTACGGCGCGGCCGGCAGCCTGGTCTCGACCGTCGGCGATCTGCTCGCGTTCGACGCGGCCCTGCGGACCCACCGGCTGCTGAATGCCGAGTCGACGCGGGTGATGCTGACCTCGAATCCCTCGCTCGGTTACGTGGCGTACGGCTTCTGGGTCTACCCGTGCCAGGTCGGCGGGCAGGCCACCGAATGCGCGGAGCGGCAGGGCTCGATCGCCGGCAGCAATGCGTTGTGGCTGCGCGATCTGCGCCACGGCCGCAGCTTCATCGTGCTGTCGAACAGCAACGAGGCCGATCTGCAGACGCTGAAAGGCGTGCTCAGCGCGATCCGCTGAGCGACCCGCATTCGGGTCGGCGCTTCAGGCGAGGACGGTCGACAGCCAGCGCGAGATGTCGCCGATCTCGTCAGCGCTGACCGAGTGGCCCATCACGTACTGGTGCCAGTCGACGCGGCAGCCCCAGCCGCGCAGGCCATCGCGGCTGTCGCTGCCGAGCGTCAGCGGCAGCACCGGGTCGGCCGTGCCGTGGCACATCAGGATCGGCGTGGCGCGGCCGGCGTCGGTGAGTTCCTTCGGCAGCGTGTCATGCAGCGGCAGGTAGGTGGACAGCGCCATCGCGCCGGCCAGCGGCGCGTCGAGCCGGCAGACCGCGTGGAGCGTGATCGCGCCGCCCTGCGAAAAGCCGGCGATGACGATGCGCGAGCGCGGAATGCCAGCCTTGATCTGCTCGGCGACGAAGCCCATCAGCGTCGCGGCAGACGCGCGGATGCCGGCATCGTCCTGCAGGTCCCCGCGGGTCAGGCTCTTGATGTCGTACCAGGCGCGCATCGGCAGGCCGCCGTTCAGGGTCACCGGCCGCACCGGCGCGTTCGGAAAGATGAAGCGGACATGGACGGCCGCCGGCAGGCGCAGTTCGGGGACGATCGGCACAAAGTCGTGGCCATCGGCACCGAGGCCGTGCAGCCAGATCACCGCGGCGTTCGCCGGCTGCGGCGGTTCCAGCACGACGGCGGCGGCGGTTTCGGTCATTTTCATGCGGCGGGTCTCGTCGGAAGGTCCGGGGGCAGGCCGCGCCGGCACGGGCACGGCACCGCTGGGGCGCGATTGTGTCGATGCCGGGTCCGCGCGGCAACGGCTGTTAAACTCGCGAACCCGCCGTGTCGCGCCATTGCCGGCGCTGCCGGTCCCGCTTGCCGAAAGGTGCTTCGATGATCGCTCGTGTGCTCGCCTGTCTTGCGCTGCTTGCGTCCGCCGTCTCTGTCGGCGGCTGCGGCCAGACCGGTCCGCTGCATCTGCCGGCCGATGCGCCGGCCCGCGAGAATTATCTGATCGGTGCGGATGGCGGCGGCAACAAGAAGAAAGCCGCGGCCTCATCGAGCGCGCCCGCGGCGGCCCCGGCGGCGACACCGGCGGAAGTGCCAGTGGAAACGCCAGCGGCCGCGCCGTCGCCGCCGCGCTGACGACACTCGTTCATCCTCGCTCAAACGCTTCCCGAAACGCCGTCCATGGATCATTTCGAATATCGCGACGGCGCGCTGTGCGCCGAGCGCGTGCCGCTGTCCGCCATCGCCGCTGCCCACGGCACGCCGACGTACGTCTATTCCCGCGCCACGCTGGAGCGCCATTACCGCGCGTTCGACGACGCGCTGAACGGCCTTGAACACCGCGTCTGCTACGCGGTGAAAGCAAACTCGAACCTCGCCGTGCTGCAGGTGCTGGCGCGGCTCGGCGCGGGCTTCGACATCGTCTCGGGCGGCGAACTGCAGCGGGTGCTGAAGGCCGGCGGCGATCCGGCGAAGATCGTGTTTTCCGGCGTCGGCAAGACCGCGGCCGAGATCGCGCTGGCGCTGACGGTCGGCATCCACTGCTTCAACGTCGAGTCCGAAGCCGAGCTGCACCGGCTGTCCGCGCTCGCGTCGACGCACGGCAAGCGCGCGCGCATCGCGTTCCGGGTCAATCCGGATGTCGATGCCAAGACCCACCCGTACATCTCCACGGGCCTGAAGGAAAACAAGTTCGGCGTCGACATCGCCGAGGCCGAGCGCCTGTATCAGCTCGCCGCGACCCTGCCGGGGCTGGCGATCGACGGCGTGGCCTGCCACATCGGCTCGCAACTGCTTGAAATCGCTCCGTTCCTGGATGCGCTGGACCGGGTGCTGGCGCTGGTCGATCGTCTGGCCGCGCGCGGCATCGTGCTGCATCACCTCGATGTCGGCGGCGGTCTCGGCGTGCGCTATGACGATGAAGCCCCGCCGTCGCCGCTGGAATGGGCGACGGCCCTGAAGGCCAAGCTCACCGGGCGAAAGCTGATCGTCATGACCGAACCCGGCCGCGCCATTGCCGGCAATGCCGGCGTGCTGCTGACCCGGGTCGAGTTGCTGAAGCCCGGTGCGCACAAGAATTTCGCGATCATCGATGCCGCGATGAACGACCTGATCCGCCCGAGCTTCTACGACGCCTGGCACGCCGTGCTGCCGGCCGCGCCGCGCACGGACGTCGAGGCGAAGACCTGGGATCTGGTCGGCCCGGTCTGCGAAACCGGCGACTGGCTGGCCCGCGACCGCGAACTGGCGCTGGCCGAAGGCGACCTGCTGGCCTTCCGCACCGCCGGCGCCTACGGCTTCACGATGAGCAGCAACTACAACTCGCGCGGCCGCGCCGCCGAAGTGCTGGTGGATGGCGATGCCATGCACCTCGTGCGCGCCCGCGAAAGCTTCGACGACTTGGTGCAGAACGAGCGTCTTCTGTCGTAATCCCGATGGGGACAAATTCCGTTCCCGAGTGAAAATTATTCAATAGAGAATCCTGATCGGGAATCGTCATTGAGATTTTTCGGCTTAACCCGCAGAATCACCCGATCGGGAATATTGGGTGAGCCTCGATGCAGTTCTACACGAATCACGAAGCGGTCCATTTCGAGCATCTGGGCGAGTACATCCGGGATCGTCGGCAGTCGCGCGGCTACAGCCAACGTGAGCTGGCCGGTGTCAGCGGCGTTGGCCTGCGCTTCCTGTCCGAGCTTGAGCGCGGCAAGCCGAATGTCGACCTGAATCTGGTGCTTAAGGTGCTTGCCTCGCTCGGCTGCGATCTGGTGCTGCACGACCGCAGCCTGATGTGGCCGCCGCCGCTGATGCTGCGCGATGAGCCGGACGATGTCTGACGCCGGCCGCATCCCGAACGAGCATCTCGTCGTCCAGCTCAGTGGCGTCCTCGTCGGTCGACTCTGGCAGCAGCGGCAGAGTCTGGTCTTCGCTTACGACGCGTCCTGGCTGGCGCGAAAGTCGCTCCCGGTGATCTCGCAAAGCTTGCCGGCACAAGCTGAACCGCACGAGGGTCCGGAAGTCGAGTCGTTTTTTGGCAACCTGCTGCCGGAAGGCGATGTCCGCAGCGCTGTCGCTCGCGCGCTGCGGATTTCCGAACGCAATGATTACGCCCTGCTCGATGCCATCGGCGGCGATTGCGCCGGCGCGCTGATGCTGACGCGGCCTGATGGGTTGATCGTCGAGACCACCGCCGGTGGCAGCCTGTTGCCGGTGGACGAACTGCGCCGCATGGTCACGGAAGCGCCAAGCCGGCCGCTGCTCGCCGGTGAACACGGCATGCGCCTGTCGCTGGCCGGCGCCCAGACCAAACTCGCGCTGTGCAAGGCCGGCGACAGTTGGGTGAAGCCAGCACCATGCGCGATCTCGACTCACATCCTGAAGCCGGCGATCCGCGATTTGCCCGGCTCGATCGAGAACGAAGCGTTCTGCATGACTCTGGCTAAGCGCTGCGGGCTCGACGTGCCGGACTGCTGGATCGAAACCGATCCGCCGCTTTATGTGGTCGAACGCTATGACCGCATTCGCGATGTCGCGACTGGCCGCGTGAAGCGCCTGCATCAAGAGGATTTCTGTCAGGCGCTCGGCGTGCCGTCATCGAACAAGTACGAAGCCGAAGGCGGGCCGTCGCTGAAAGCCTGCTTCGACCTCGTCCGCCGCGTCAGCTCCGACCCGACCGGCGACCTGCTGCGCCTGCTCGACTGGGTGATCTTCAATTTCCTGATCGGCAATCACGATGCGCATGCCAAGAACCTCTCGCTCATCTATCGCGGCGGTCAGACTCGGCTGGCACCGTTCTACGACTTGATCTCGACGGCGGCTTATCCACACCTCAGCGACAAGTTCGCGATGCGGATCGGCGGCGCGCAGACAGTTCGATACATGTCAATGCGGGATTGGCGCGCGTTTGCGGAGGACTGTGGGCTCGCACCGGGTTTCGTCACAAACCGGCTGCATCTCGTCATCGATTCGGTAACCGCCAACTTCGATCGATTGCTGGATGATTTCCAATCAACCGGCGATGCGCGCGCACTCGCCGGCCAAGTCATCGTAGCTCGGATCGAAGTTTGGACCCGCATGGTTCATGCGCAGATTCAGAAGTTTGAAGCTGAACTGAAGGAAGTTAGACCAACGCTGCGCTAGGCTTCCCGCCTCACCCTGAGGCCGCATGCCATGTCCGACGTCCTTCCCAAGCAGCACCCGCTGGTCCTGATCGACGCCTCGGGTTGGCTGTTCCGCGCCTATCACGCGCTGCCGCCGCTTTCGAACGCCCGCGGCGAGCCGACCGGGGCGATCTTTGGCATGGTCAACATGCTGAAAAGATTGCAGAAAGACTACGCGCCGGAACACATCGCCGTGGTCTTCGACGCGCCCGGCAAGACCTTCCGCGAAGCGAGCTACGCCGAGTACAAGGCCAACCGGGACGCGACGCCGCCGGACCTGCTGCACCAGTGGCCGATCATCGTCGACATGGTCAAGGCGATGGGTCTGCCGACGCTGTCGGTCTCCGGGGTCGAAGCCGACGACGTGATCGGCACCCTGGCCAAGATCGGTGAAGCCGCCGGCCATGAAGTGCTGATCGTCACCTCCGACAAGGATATGGCGCAGCTGGTCAACGACCGCGTGAAGCTGGTCGACACGATGAAGAACCGGGTGATGGACCCGGCCGGCGTGGTCGAGAAGTTCGGCGTGCCGCCGGAACGCATCGTCGATTACCTCGCCCTGATCGGCGATACCAGCGACAACATTCCCGGCGTGCCGAGCGTCGGCCCGAAGACGGCCGCCAAGTGGCTGAACGAGTACGGCTCGCTCGACGCGATCATCGCTCGGGCCGGTGAGATCAAGGGCAAGGTCGGCGAAAAGCTGCGCGATGCGATCCCGCAGATTCCGATGTCGCACGATCTGGCGACGATCCGCTGCAATGTCGAGCTGCCGCTGACGCTGGAACAGCTGGTGCCGGGGCCGGCGGACAAGGCGAAGCTCGCGGCGATCTACAAGGCATCCGGCTTCCATCGGGTGCTGGAGGAGCTGGGGCCGATCGATGGCGTCGCGGAGACCCAGCCGACGACGGTGTCGGTGCCGGTGGAAGCGGACGACACGCGGGTCGACCAACGGACCGACGACGTTCCGGCACCCGCCGCACCGTCCGCCAAGACTCAGGCCATCGCCGTGCTCGACGAAGCCACGCTGGCCGACATGCTGGCGAAGCTCGAAGCGGCCGAGCTGATCTGCGTCGACACCGAGACCGATGCGCTCGATGCGATGCAGTCCGGCCTCGTCGGGCTGGCGTTCGCGACCGAAGCCGGCCACGGCTGGTACGTGCCGCTGACGCATGACTATCTCGGCGCGCCGAAACAGCTCGATCGCACGGCCGTGCTGGCGCGCGTCAAGCCGCTGCTGGAAGACCCGGCGCGGCCGAAGCTCGGCCAGCACATCAAGTACGACCTGAACGTGCTTGCGCGCCACGGCGTGAACGTGCGCGGTGTCGCCTTCGACACGATGCTGGAAAGCTACGTGCTGGACGCCGCCGGCAACCGCCACGACATGGACACGCTGGCCGAGAAGTACCTGAATCACAAGACCATTTCGTTCTCCGACGTGGCCGGCAAGGGCAAGGGCCAGCTGACTTTCAACCAGGTGGCGATCGACCAGGCAACGCAGTACTCGGCCGAAGACGCCGACATCACCCTGCGGCTGCACGAGGCGCTGTTCCCGAAGCTGGCGGCCGAGCCGGCGCTGAGATCGGTGTTCGAAACGCTCGAAATGCCGCTGGTGCCGGTGCTGGCCGGCATGGAGTTCGCCGGCGTGAAGGTCGATACCGCGCTGCTGGCGCGGGTCAGCACCGAACTGGCGAAGCGCATGGACGAGATCCAGGCCGAGTGTTTCGCCGCCGCCGGCGGCGAGTTCAATCTGGGTTCGCCGAAGCAGTTGCAGGTGATCCTGTTCGATCAATTGAAGCTGCGCGTGGTCAGCAAGACGCCGAAGGGCGATCCGTCGACCGCCGAGAACGTGCTGGAGGAACTGGCCGACGAGCATCCGCTGCCGCGGCTGATCCTCGAATGGCGCGGCATGTCGAAGCTGAAATCGACCTATGCCGACAACCTGCCGAAGCAGGTCAATCCGCAGACCGGGCGCATCCACACGTCCTACCACCAGGCGGTGGCGCAGACCGGGCGCCTGTCGTCGAACGATCCGAACCTGCAGAACATTCCGGTGCGTACCGCCGATGGCCGGCGGATTCGTCAGGCCTTCATTGCCGAGCCGGGCAACGCGCTGCTGTCGATCGACTATTCGCAGATCGAGCTGCGGCTGATGGCGCATTTTTCCGAGGACGAACGTCTGCAGGATGCCTTCCGGCGCGGCCTGGACATCCATCTGGCAACGGCGGCGGAAGTGTTCGGCCAGCCGCTGGATCAGGTCAGCGCGGAATCGCGGCGGGCGGCCAAGGCGATCAACTTCGGGCTGATCTACGGCATGTCGGCCTTCGGCCTGGCCAAGCAGCTCGGCATCGGCCGGAACGACGCGCAGGACTACATCGACCGCTTCTTCGCGCGCTATCCGGGCGTCAAGCGCTTCATGGAAACCACCAAGGAACAGGCGCGCGCCAGCGGCTATGTCGAAACCCTGTTCGGGCGCCGCCTGTATCTGCCGGACATCCTGAACCGCAGCGCGGCGCAGCGGCAGTATGCCGAGCGCACGGCGATCAACGCGCCGCTGCAGGGCACGGCTGCGGATCTGATCAAGCGGGCGATGATCGACGTTGCGGCATGGCTGCCGATCCACGCGCCGGACCTGCGGATGATCCTGCAAGTGCACGACGAACTGGTGTTCGAAGGCCCGACGGCGCGGTTGGAGACGCTCGCGCCAACCATTGCCGGGCTGATGTGCCGGGCGGCAACACTGGCAGTGCCGCTGGTGGCCGATTTCGGCATCGGCCCGAACTGGGATGCCGCGCACAACGCGACCGGGCACGTCAGCAGCGCAGGGTGACCGCCTGGTGCCCGCCGACGCGGAGTCGGATTCGATCCGGCATTGGCGGTCTCGGCCAACTCGTGGCGCTGCTTGAGATCGGACGATCGGCCGTCGGCATGTCGAGGGCAGCGTCGATCGGACCGATCAGCGCCCCAAAACAACGAGGCCGGCCCCCCCGGACCGGCCTCCTACCGCTCGTACCGCCCATCCCCAAAATCGTTCTGCTCTGGGTCTGGCCCGATTCTGAAATCGGTTTCCAAACAATAATTCTTTTTATTTCAGAGACTTGACCAAATATTTCAGTTTTGACGCAAATTTTTCGGAACTGGCCCTGAACTTATTCCCGCTCCGCTGAGTCTGATATTGCGAATGGTGACTCCCTTCCCATTCACCGGCCCCACTCCCTGGCCGGCCCGGCTCCCCCAAGCCGGAACTCGTTGCCCGGTGGGTTCCCCCGACCCTCCGGGCATTTTTTTGCCCGGCGTTTCGCGACAGCCAAGCGCCGATCCTAGCGCCACTCGCAGCGTCTGACAAACGGTTCTGTTTTGCCGATGACGGACGGCAAGTCGCGCGCTTTCAGCCGGCGTCGGTTTCGGCCTGCGGCGCTTCCAGACCCAGCCATTCGCTGAGCTTGGCGCGCGCTTCGTCAACGCCGGTCTTGGCATGCGCCGAGAACGCCTGCACCGTCATGTTCGGATCGAAGTCCCTGAGCTCCCGCTGGACCTTGAGCACGGTGTTCTTGCCAGCGCCGAAACTCAGCTTGTCGGCCTTGGTCAGCAGCACATGCGCGTTCAGCAGGCGATCACGGCACCACTCGAGCATCTGGATGTCGAGCTCGGTCAGCGGGTGCCGGATGTCCATCACGACGACGATGCCGCGGAGCACCTCGCGCTTCTCGACATAGCCGCCAACCAGGTGTCCCCAGGCGTTTCGGACGGCGATCGGCACCTGCGCGAAGCCGTAGCCGGGCAGATCGACCAGCCGGGCCGTGTCATCGATGTCGAACAGGTTGATCAGCTGCGTGCGACCCGGCGTCTTCGACACGCGAGCCAGCCCGTTCTGGTTGCAGATCACGTTCATCGCGCTCGACTTGCCGGCGTTCGAGCGGCCGACGAGCGCGGCTTCCGGCCGGCCATCGACCGGCAACTGTCCGAACTGGGCAGCCGACATCCGGAAGCGCGCCCGCGCATAGGGATTCGGCAGCGTCGGCTTCGCCGTGTCTTTCGTCGCAGAGGGGGTCATCGTGTAAGATTCGCGCTTCAATTCAACATTATGCGCTTGGTGCGAGTTGCGCCACGCATTCATCCTGCCGGAGTGTTTCATGAAGCGTGTCCTGCTCGCCCTCGCGTTGTGTGGCCCCCTGTCGGTGTTTGCCGAAGGTGACGCGAAAGACCCGTTCGTCAAGGGCGATGCTGCAGCCGGCGCCACCAAGGCGGCGGTCTGCGGCGCCTGCCACGGTGCCGGCGGCAATGGTGCGATCAATCCGGAATGGCCGAAGCTCGCTGGACAGGGCTCGAAGTACATCTACAACCAGCTCGTGGCGTTCAAGTCGCAGAAGCGCAACAACCCGGTGATGTGGGCACAGGCGTCGGCGCTGTCCGAGCAGGACATGGCCGATCTCGCTGCCTACTTCAGCGCCCAGAAGCCGGTGCCGGGTGTCGCCAGCGAAGCCTCGGTTCCGGTCGCGCAGAAGCTCTACCGCGCCGGCGACGCTACCCGCGGCCTGCCGGCCTGCGGTGCCTGCCACGGCCCGAAGGGCGCAGGCAATCCTGCCGCCGCGTTTCCGCACATCGGCGGGCAGAACTCGGGTTACACCGCCGTGCAGCTGCGCGCCTATCGCGCCGGGGAACGCGGCAAGGAAGGCAGCGGTCTGATGATGGCGGCAGTGGCCAAGAATCTCACCGATGCCGAGATCGAGGCGCTGTCGTCCTACCTCTCCGGACTCCAGTAAGGAATTTCATGCGCTCCCTCAAGACCTTCTTCGCCGGCGGCCTGATCGCCGCCTTCGCGCTGTTCTCCGCGGCCTGCAGCGCTGCCGATACCGGCGGCGGCTACCAGCTCGGCAAGGATTACGCGGAACTGCCGTCGCCGCAGAAGCCGGCTGATCCGAAGCGGATCACGGTCGAAGAGTTCTTCTGGTACGGCTGCCCGCACTGCTTCAGCCTCGAACCTTCGGTCGAGAAATGGAAGCCGACGAAGGCGGGCGACATCGACTTCATCCAGATCCCGAACACGCTGGGCCGTCCGGAAGGCGAAGTCCATGCGCGCGCCTTCTACATCGGGCAGACGCTTGGCATTCTCGGCAAGACCCACAGCGCGCTGTTCAACGCGATTCATGAGCAGCATCAGCCGATGAGCTCGCTGGAATCGATCCGCGCGCTGTACGTCGCGGCCGCCGGGATCAAGCCGGCGGACTTCGACGGCGTGGCGTCGAGCTTCGTCGTCGACTCCGGCATGCGCCGGGCCGATGCACTGGCGCGGACCTACCTGATCCGCAGCGTGCCGTCGCTGATCGTCGGCGGTCGCTATGTCGTTTCCGGCTCGCCGGACGCGTTCAAGGTTGTCGATTTCCTCGCCAACAAGATTCGCAAGGAACGCAACGGCTGATCTTGCGGTACTTCTCTCGCGCAGCCCTGCTCGGCACGGCAGCGCTTGCCTGCTACTGCGGGCAAGTGTCTGCCGAGCCTTCGTCGACTGGTGATGCGGTCGCGGTCGAATCGTTCTGCCGCGGCCTGTCGAAGCGCATCAACAATTTCGACGCCCAACAGTGCCGCGACGCCGACCTGCAGGCCGCCGCAGCAGTCTCCAACGCGCGTCGACCATTGCTGTATCGCGACTTCCCCGCGGCAGCGACGGCGCTGGCCCCGAAGCGCGTCCTGATCCTCGGCGGCATTCACGGCGACGAACTGTCATCGGTGACCGTCGTCTTCCAGTGGATCGAGCTGCTGAAGTCCGGGCGCTACCAGCGCTATCACTGGCGCGTGCTGCCTCTGACCAATCCCGACGGCCTGTTCGCTGACACCTCGACCCGCGTCAACGTCCGTGGTGTCGACCTGAACCGCAACTTCCCATCGCCGAACTGGACCAGCCAGGCACTGAACTACTGGAAGAAGAAGGCCAAGAGCGACCCGCGCCGCTATCCGGGCCCGAGCGCCGGCTCGGAACCGGAGACCCGCTGGATCGTCGAGCAGATCCAGCAGTTCCGCCCGGACGCCATTGTCAGCGTCCACGCTCCATACGGCATTCTGGATTTCGACGGCCCGAAGGATCCGCCGAAGAAGCTGGGCTATCTGCGCCTGCAACCCCTCGGCGTCTACCCGGGCTCGCTCGGCGAGTACGCCGGCTTGTCGCTCAAGCTGCCGGTGATCACGATGGAACTGCCGCAGGCGACGCAGTCACCGTCTGCGTCGCAATCGGGGCGCATCTGGTCCGATCTCCTTGGCTGGCTCGACAAGACCATCGCGACGCCCGCCAGCCCCTGATCGGGTGCAGTTCCAGCCTGTTCGTCGGGTGCGCGCTCGGGTTTTGCGGCAGTTTGAGTTTGCGTCAAAGCCAGCGTAGCGTCTGTCTGTCCGCGCCAACACCATGGCAAGCCGAGGCCCGACCCATGAAATCAGCAATCGCAATTCTTCTATGCGGCTTGGCTGCCGCGTTGTGCGTCAACGCCGACGAACTGTCACCGAACAGTTCCGCGAACTCCGAAGCAGCCACGAAACCATCGGCAGAAGCCACACCAGCGAAGACATCGCTACCGGTCAGCTGCCTGACCGACACCGGCAGCCGCATCAAGCGCAAGTCCTCTCAATGCCTGAACGTCACTGGCAGACGCTACGACCGCGACGATGTGAACAGTACCGGGCAAACAAATGTCGGCGACGCGCTGCGGCAGCTTGATCCTCGCATCGGCAACGGTGTGCGCTGACGGTTGTAAGCTAACCGATTACACGGTGCTAACTGCGTCTTGGGTTGCGCGGCTTCATGCCTCCTGTCGAGAGGCGCGTGGATGGTGATAAGCACTGACCGGAATCTGCTGCTCCAGCTTCGAACGTGACGTCGCGTCCTTGATTAAACACCAAGTCGGCGTTCAGACCGCGCGACGCTGACCTGCTGGCTTCCTTCGGACCAGTGGAACCTAGAGACTGGCGCCCTGTTGGGTTGAATGTTTCAGTGAAGCCTTGAACTCATTGGGTGTCAGGTAGTCGAGGCTGGAATGGGGCCTGACCGCGT
>NZ_JAKFUM010000018.1 GCF_021732705.1 Nevskia sp.
CTCGTCAAGGCGGCGGCCCGACACCTGCGCAGCGTGCAGCGGCAGCCCGACCGCATCAAGCGCTACTTCCAACACGAGCCGGTTCGGTATGCCGCTTGAGTTCAACATTTGAATGCCGGCTCAATAACTGCTGGTACGCTGGCTAACCAGTGTCAAACAAATCCCACTCACCGCATTCCAATGCTTAGAAGGAATCATCTATGACTGTTGAGGCCCTCAGAACCGAGCTAAAAAGTGCCCGCCATAAGGTTGTTACTGATGGATACGACATGTCTCTTGGTGAGGTTGCGTCGATGTACAAGAACGGCGAACTTGAGATTGACCCCAACTACCAGCGTCTATATCGATGGGATGAATCTCAGCGCACCCGGTTCATCGAATCCTTGCTATTGGGTATTCCCATACCGCCCATCTTCGTATTCCAGCGTGAAAGCGGTGTTTGGGAATTGATCGACGGCTTACAGCGAATATCAACCGTCTTGCAGTTAATGGGAGATCTTCGTGATCCCGATACTGGTACCAGGTTTGCGCCTCTAATTTTGGGAGGCACTAATTTATTGCCAAGCTTATCAGGCATGAGATGGGCGAAATCGAATGATGACGACCCCAACGGGTTTGACATTGCTCTGCAGTTGGAGATTAAGCGTGCCCGCGTGCGGGTCGAAATCCTCCGAAAAGAAAGTGACGAAAACGCTAAGTTCGAATTGTTCCAACGACTTAACACCGGTGGCACAAAGCTCAGCGAGCAAGAGGTACGAAATAGTGTCCTTGTGATGCTCAACACCGCGTTTTTCGACTGGCTGCTAGAGTTGACTCGCCATCCATCGTTTGCCGCTACCGTCCAGCTCACTGACACGCAGACGAAGCAACAGGTAGCCATTGAAATAGCACTTCGCTTCATGGCGTACCGTCTTCATCCGTATAGTCGCGGGCTGGATGTCAACGAATACCTCGACATAGCTGCACGTTATCTAGCCAAGCTGGACGCGCCGGCACTTGCGACCGAGCAATCACATTTTGACTGGACATTCAGAACGCTTCAGGCCGACATTTCTGACGATGTGTTTAGACGATGGGACGGTGCTAGGCATCTTGGACCTTTTTCAATCTCTGCCTTCGACGCTATAGCACACGGAGTTGCCTCGAATCGAGCAGGCATTGAGCTCCTGCCTCCGCATGAAAGACGAACGTGGTTGAGGGAAAAGGTGCATGGGCTTTGGCAGGATCCCGTCTTCCAGGATAACTCCGGCTCTGGCGTGCGCGGCACTACTCGAATGACTAATTTGTTGCCGTATGCAGCCACTTACTTTCGGCCATGAAGCTCCGCACTGCTAACGACCTGCTGGACCATCTAGATCAAGAAATGGCTTGGCGAATAAAGGAACTTCACCAGTTCAAGGCAGCTGTAGAAAATGCAAATGAAAAACGTATCAATACACAGATTCGGGCAGGCATTTCAATGCTGTATGCCCACTGGGAAGGATTCATAAAGGGCGCAGCTAACGCCTACGTGAACCACCTTTCGTATCGGGCAGATATCAACCGTAACTTGCAGCCTTGCTTTGTTGCGTTGGCTATGAAGTCGACCCTGTCTGCAGTTACTGCTTCGTCAAAGGCTTCAACAGCGGTGACTACAGTAAGTTTCTTTATAGATGAATTTGATAAGCCAGTCCGCTTGCCCCGATCCGGAGCTATCAGCGCGGAAAGCAATCTCAGTTCAACGGTGTTTCTTAATATTGCCGGATGGCTTGGTATTGACCCCTCACCGTACTCCACACGGCTTACACTGATTGACAAGACACTTCTTGAAAATCGGAACTACATCGCGCATGGCGAGTATCTGACTATTGATAAAGATCGCTTCGAAAATCTTATGGTCGAGGTATTGGAGATGCTTCGTTGGTTCAAAACTGACATCGAAAATGCAGTCGTAAACAAGTCCTTTTTAAAGACTTGATCGTCCTCAGATAGCTTTGAGTTCTGGCGTCGGCCAGCTCGTCTCTTGAACGACTTGGACGACTTCTCAGAGGCTACTTCTGGCACTTTTGAGTCGGTCGGCAGAATCGTCGGCATCGATTCAGTAGCGTCGCCACCACTTTCACGGCCCAACTACTTCGTCGCTACAGGTTTGTGCTTCGGACACAGCCTTTAGAAGCCTTTATGCATTTAAGGCAGCTCAAAAGTTCCTTTGATGCCGTTTGGTTATTCCCTAGGATCGCGGCTGACCCTGCCTCGATTGCTCCCGGACTGCCGTGCACGCCCTGTCTTTCCCTGTTCGTCTGGCCGCTGCCGGCTCGCTGGCGATGGCTGCGGTGCTACTCGCGGGTTGCGGTGGCGGCGGTTCGGCACCGGCCGCGCCGGCGCCGGTGCTGGAACTCGATCAGGTGTGGGCGGGCAAGCCGTTTGCGCTGAACGAGGCGGTGACCACACCTGCGGGTGAGGAATTCACCGCGACGCGGCTCCGCTATTACCTGTCCGGCTTCCGGTTGCGGCGGGCGGATGGCACCTGGTTCGAGCCGAAGACGGATGCGCAGTCCAGCGAAGGCTATGTGCTGGTGGATGCGGCGGAGCCGGCGTCGGCGAAGTTCGCGCTGCCGGCGGCGCCGGTCGGCGAGTACAGCGGGCTGGAGTTCCGGGTGGGCGTCGATGACCCGCGCAACAATGCCGGGGCGCAGACCGGGGCGCTGGATCCGGCGAAGGGCATGTTCTGGACCTGGACGACCGGGTACATCCATTTCAAGCTCGAAGGCCGTTCGCCGGCGTCGCCGGAGCCGGAGCAGCGGGTGACCCTGCATGTCGGCGGTGACGGGCTGTCTCGCACGGTGTACCTGCTGTTCGCGACCAAGCCGCTGAAGGTGGCGGAGGGTCTGCAGCCGACGATCCATGTGGTGGTCGATGTCGCGTCGTTCTTCGGCGGCGAGGTGCCGCTGAAGCTGGCCGACACCCACACGGTGATGGATGGCCCGCACGCGGTGCCGCTGGCGGATCGCTATGTCGGCCTGTTCCGGGTCGATCACCTGCACCACGAGCCCGCTGCCGCCCGGCCATGAGCGTGCGCGGGATCGTTGCTGGCGTCCGGGTCTGGATCGCGGGCGCACTGGTCGCCGCACTGCTCGTGGCGGTGCTGGCCGGTACGGGTGCCCGCGCCAGCATCGGCAACGCGCGTGACCGGCTGATCGAGACGGTGGAAAGCTGGCGCGCACCGTCGTTCGCGGTGCCGGCCGGCTGGCCGAAGCCGGTCTACGATTTCAGCGGCAATCCGGTGACGCGGGCCGGCTTCGCACTCGGCCGACGCCTGTTCTACGACCCGCAACTGTCGCGCGATGGCAGCACGTCCTGCGCGAGCTGCCACCAGCAGTTCGCGGCGTTCGCGCATTACGACCACCCGGTGAGCCACGGCATCCGCAACCAGAACGGCACGCGCAATGCGCCGGGCCTGTTCAATCTGGCGTGGCAGCCGGCGCTGATGTGGGACGGCAGCGTCCACCATCTGGAAGTGCAGCCGCTGGCGCCGATCAGCAATCCGGTGGAGATGGACGAGTCGATCGAGCATGTCGTCGCCAAGCTGTCCGCTGACGACACCTACAAGAAAGACTTCGCTGCCGCGTTCGGCAGCCCGGGCATCGACAGCCAGCGGCTGCTGAAGGCGATGACGCAGTTCGTCGGCACGATGGTCTCCGCCGGCTCGCGTTACGACCGCTACACGCGCGGCGAGCCGGACGCGCTGACCGCCACCGAGCGCGACGGCCTGGCCCTGTTCCGCGCCCGCTGCGCGAGCTGCCATGCCGAACCGCTGCTGACCGACTTCAGCTATCGAAACAACGGCCTCGACGCCGCGCCGCGCGACCGCGGCCGCGAGACCGTGACCGCAAAGGAAGGCGACTTCGCCCGCTTCCGCGTGCCGAGCCTGCGCAATGTGGCGCTGACGCCGCCGTACATGCACGACGGCCGCTACGACACGCTCGAACAGGTGGTCGATCACTACGCGGATACCGTGCAGCCATCGCCGACGCTCGATCCGCAACTCGCGGGCGGCGTGACGCTGGATGCGGCGCAGCGCGCGGCGCTGGTCGCGTTCCTGAAATCGCTGTCGGACGAGCGCTTCGTCCACGATCGCCGTTACGCCGAGGCGCGGCGGTGATGCGCCGCTTGCGCGCCGCCGGCGTGATCGCGCTGGCGCTGCTGGCGTCGCCCGCGAACGCGCATGAAGGGCATCGCCATGATGACGACGCCGAGGCGCATGCCGATTCGCAGGCCGATGAACACTCTGGGGCCGAACGCGGCGCGGCGGCCGACAAGGTGCTTCCGGCGGCGCCCGCCGTGTCGGCCAGCACCCCGAAGCTGGAACTGGTGCTGAAGCGCGACGCCCAGCGCCTGCTGATCTATCTCGACGATTTCGCGACCAATGCGCCGCTGGCCGGACTCGCGGTCAGTGTCCGCGCGAACGGCCATGACATCGGCGCCGAAGCGATCGAGCCCGGCACCTACAGCGTGCCGCTGGATCTGCTGCCGCCGGAAGACGCCGCGCCGATCACGGTGCGGGTGCATGGGGCGGCGGGTTCAGTCCGTCTTGATGAATCGATCGCGACGATGGTGCCGCTGCCGGCAGACAACGGCGCTGACGATGAGGCGATTGCCGCGGCACGGCCCACGGATCGCGGCACGGTGCTCAAGGTGATCGGCGGACTCGTTGTCGCAGTGCTGGCTGCGTTCGCGGCGCGGGCGCTGCGGCGGCGCAAGGCCGGGGCGCGCCGCCGTGTTTGAACGCATCGTCGCGTGGAGTCTCGCCAGCCGCGTGCTGGTGCTGGCGGCGGCGATTGCGTTGCTGGCGATCGGTGGCTGGCAGGCGCAGCGGCTGCCGGTGGACGTGCTGCCGGACCTGACCCGGCCCACGGTCACCGTGCAGATCGAAGCGCCGGGGCTCGCGCCGGAAGATGTCGAGGCTCAGGTCACCTCTCCGCTGGAAACGGCGCTCAGCGGCCTGCCGTCGATCAGCCGGCTGCGCTCGGTATCTGGCAACGGCTTGGCGATCGTCTACGCCGAGTTCGACTGGGCGACCGACATTTATCGCAACCGGCAGCTCGTCGCGGAGCGGCTGGAAGCGGTGCGCGCGCAGTTGCCGGCCGGCCTCGTGCCGCGGATCGGCCCGCCGACCTCGCTGATGGGCGAAATCCTGCTGATCGCGCTGCAGGCCGATGGCAGCGGTGAGGCCGCCGCCGCCACCTCGGCCGCGCTGCGCGACCATGCCGACTGGACCCTGCGCCCGGCGCTGCTCGCCGTGCCCGGCGTGGCGCAGGTGCTGGCGATCGGCGGCACGATCACGCAGTTCGAGGTGCAGCCGGATCTGCAGCGGCTGCGCTCGCTGAACGTGCCGCTGGTGGAACTGGAAGCCGCCGTCCGCGGCTACGGCCAGAACCTCGGCGGCGGGCTGATCGTGTCCGGTGGGCAGGAACTGAACCTGCGCGCGCTCGGCCGGCCGTTCAAGGTCGATGAACTGGAGCAGGCGGCGATTCCGCTCGCCGGCCGGCCGCTGGTGCGGGTCGGCGAGGTCGCGGCTATCGTCAGCGGCAGCCGCCAGAAGCGGGGCGATGCCGGTGCCAACGGCCATGCCGCCGTGATCCTCGCGGTGCAGAAGCAGCCGGGGGTCGACACCCTGGCGCTGACCACCGCACTCGAAGCGCGGCTGGCCGCACTCGACCGCCATCGGCCGCCCGGCAGCCAGCGCCTGACCGTGTTCCGGCAGGCCGATTTCATCCGCCACTCGATCGACAACGTGCTCGGCGCGCTGCGCGATGGCGCACTGATCGTCGCCATCGTGCTGTTCGCGTTCCTCGCCAGCGGCCGGGCCACGGTCGTCGCACTCGCGGCGATTCCGCTGTCGGTGATGGCCACCCTCGTCGCGCTGCAGATCGCCGGGCTGTCGATCAACACGATGACCCTCGGCGGCATCGCCATCGCGATCGGCGAGCTGGTGGACGATGCCGTGGTCGGGGTCGAGAACGTGGTGCGCCGGCTGCGCCAGCGGCGGGATGGCGAGTCCGCACTCGCCATCGTCGGCCGGGCCACGGTCGAGGTTCGCGCCGGAATTCTCTACGCGACCCTGCTGATCGTGCTGGTGTTCGTGCCGCTGTTCGCGCTCGGCGGCGTCGAAGGCCGGCTGTTCGCGCCACTCGGGGTGGCCTACATCGCCGCGATTCTCGCGAGCCTCGTCGTCGCGATCACGGTCACGCCGGTGCTGTGCGCGTTCGGGCTTGCGGGACATGCCGCGCTGCCGGTGGAGCCGCGCTGGCTGGCGCGGCTGAAGGCCTCGTACGTGCGCCTGCTCGAACGCAGCTTCGGCCACACGCGCACGGTCATGCTCGCAGCCGTCGCGCTGGTGCTGGTCAGCGCGGTGCTCGCGCTGAACCTGCCGCGGGCATTCCTGCCGCCGTTCAATGAAGGCACCTTGACGATCAACCTGATCGCGACACCGGGCATTGCGCTGGCGGAGTCCGACCGCATCGGCCGCATTGCCGAGAACCTGATTCTGGACGTGCCGGAAGTGGCGTCGGTCGGCCGCCGAACCGGCCGTGCCGAGGCCGACGAACACGCCGAGGGCGTGCATTACTCGGAGCTGGACGTGGTGCTGCGCGACGATGCCCGACGTTCGCGCCGCGAGATCGCCGCCGACCTGCGCAGCCGCCTCGCGGTGCTGCCGGTGTCGGTCTCGATCGGCCAGCCGATCTCGCACCGGCTGGACCATCTGCTGTCCGGCGTGCGGGCGCCGCTGGTCGCGAAGATCGTCGGCGATGACCTGCCGACGCTGCGCCGCCTCGCCGACGAGGTGCAGAAGACCCTGGCCGCGATTCCGGGGCTTGCCGATGTCCAGATCGAGCCGCAGGTCGACGTGCCGCAGTTGCAGGTGCGGATCGATGCCCGGCTGGCGGCCGATGTCGGCATCGCCCCGGCGCGGGCGCAGGAAGCCTTGAACGCGCTGACCCTGGGTCTGCCGCTGGCGCAGATCGTCGATGGCGAAACCCGGCACGACCTCGTGCTGCGGCTGCCGGAAGCCGAGCGGGCCGAAGGCCGCATTCCCGATCTGCTGATCGATGGCGCCAACGGCCCGCAGCCGCTGTCGACGATCGCCGCGATCGAACGCGGCAGCGGCCCGAACCAGATCCTGCGCGAGCACCTGCGGCGGCGGATCGTGGTGGCCGCGTTCGCCGGCGATGGCCGCTTCGATCAGGCGTCGGATCACGCCCGCGAGCAACTGGCAGCGCTGACGCTGCCGCCGGGTTACGAGATCGTGCTCGAAGGGCAGGGTGCGTCGCAGCGGGCGGCGCTGGCGCGGATCGGCGGGCTGGCGGTCTTGTCGCTGCTGCTGATGGTCGCGGTGCTGTACAGCCGCTACGGCTCGCTGCGGCTGACCGCGATCGTGCTCGGCAACGTGCCGTTCGCGCTGGTCGGCGGCATCGCGGCGCTGGCGGTCACCGGCACTGCGCTGTCGGTGGCGAGCCTCGTCGGCTTCGTGACCCTGGCCGGCATCGCGGCGCGCAACGGGATTCTGAAGGTCAGCCATTTCCTGACTCTGGCACGCGATGAAGGCGAAGCCTTCGGCCCGGCGCTGGTGCTGCGCGGCTCGGCCGAGCGCCTGACGCCGGTGCTGATGACGGCGCTGATCGCCGCACTGGCGCTGACGCCGCTGCTGTGGGATGCCGCGGCGCCCGGCAAGGAAATCCTGCATCCGGTGGCGCTCGTGATCTTCGGCGGGCTGGTGTCGTCGACCGTGCTCGACAGCTTCCTGACGCCGGCGCTGTTCCTGCGTTTCGCGGCACAGGATGTCGCCGAGCACCTGTCGGCCCGGCGCTGACGGTTCTTATTCCGTTGTCGCGTCGTTCGTGCTGCGCGGCGCGGTGAAATCAA
Source organism: Nevskia sp. (assembly GCF_021732705.1). GTDB lineage: Bacteria > Pseudomonadota > Gammaproteobacteria > Nevskiales > Nevskiaceae > Nevskia. The sequence goes on from NZ_JAKFUM010000018.1 coordinate 7,903, forward strand.
TCGCATCCGGCAATGAAGTTATTACTTTCCGACACCGTCAGGCGACTGGAGTCTTGAAGGAATAACGATATGAAGTTGAGTGATTCGATAAATGGCGGAAAAATCCAGTTATCAAAATCAAAATCAATGCCGTGGCGACTAAATGATCTAATTCTTGCCGCTGATCGTTCTTTTAACACCGCTTACGATGGACGCCTGTGGTTTGATTCAGATGGCAATGCTCGGGATTCATTGAAGTTTTATCGATATTCCCGAAACAAAGGCGATCTGGAACACAGGAAACGGTAGTTCTATCGGTCAGAAAATGGGAGGGACCAATGTCCATTCGTTCAACAGGAGGCTTGCTGGCGCTGAAGAAGGCGGCCACAGCCATTTCGCTCGCCGCCGCCATGATGGCAGCTGGCGCAGCCTCCGCCGCAGATCAGGTTGCGCAGGCCAATACCGGCCTGCTCGGCAAGGTCCTCGGCGGCGTGCAGCAGTCGCTCGGGGGATCGGCCGCCAGTGGCGCGTCGAACAACCTGCTGCAGCTGCCGCGCAATCAGACGCCGGCCGCGGGTGCGCCGGCCGCCATCAACAAGTACACCAACCAGCCGATCCCGAACGGGTCCGTGCTGCTGGTCTGGACCGGTGACGGCTGCTCGACCCCGGTCTGCAACCCGGCCACGGCGCAGGACTTCCTCGCCGTGCTCGATGCCGAGCCGAACTCCACGACCTACGGCAACGTGATCTGGACGGCGGAGCTGCCGAAGGTGCTGGTGTCGAACGTGCTGCCGGTCGCGCTCTCGGGCGCGGCGTCGGATTCGCACAACGATCCGCACCACATGCTGAGCTACACCTCGTACATCTCCGGCGGTGGCGACGGCCTGCAGCGCGGCCGCAAGTACCAGTTCGCCGGCGGCGTGATCTCGAAGAACGTGTTCCGCTTCGACGTCACCAGCGTCCGCAACATCGGCCGCGCCGATCTCGCGGTCTGCGGCACGCAGGTGCGCCGGTCGTCGCTGACCGACGATTTCGTGGTCATGCCGTCGACGACGGGCAACCACAAGATCCTCTACACCTACATGTCGAACTACGTGTACGGGCCGGGCGGCTCGGTCACGGAAATCGAACCGGACCGCGTGGCGCCGACCGCGGCGGGCGTCTGCCTTGCCACGGCACCGGTCGTGCTGCCGCTGCTGGAATCGGTGCAGGTCGGTGGTCTGGTCGGCAACATCCCGGGCCTGATCACCGACGACTCGAACCTGCTCGGCCACACCGGCATCACCGAATACGGTGCCGCCGTGCGGGCCAACCAGCCGCGCAACCCGACCAACTACACGAGCTACCCGGACCTGCGTCCGTCGCGCTCGCGCAATCAGGGTGCGTTTTATCTGGGCAACGACGACGTCGGCATCGAAGCGCTGCCGCACGGCATGGCGCTGACCTATGACGGCAAGTACCTCGTCTCGTCCGACTACGCCGTCGCGGCGTCGATCGGTGCGGCGGCGATCAACGGCGCGCTGCGCGGCATCTGCAACCAGGCCGCGTTCAACCCGGGTGCCACGCCGCGTCCGCTGGGCGTCTGCGGTTCGACCTTCGGCAGCTCGGTTCGCGTGTTCGAGGCCAGCGGCGAATACAACCGCGGCAAGACCCGTGACTCGCTGAAGGAAGCGAACGTCTATGCGTCGAACCCGTACGTCCGCTCGGTCTCGGCCGTGCCGGATGGTCCGCGCGTCGAAGCGGTGCTGTTCCACGAAGAGAACGAAGGCCTGATGCCGTTCGGCTTGCCGCACCAGTCGCACCACTGCAAGAACCAGAAGGGCTGGGTCAATCTGAGCGACCCGAGCTACGACCTCGCGATCACCCCGCAGGGCGTTCTGGCCAATGCGACCAGCGACGTCGAGATCGACGACTGCCGTCCGGGCGATCCGGACTACGTTCCGCATGACGGTGCCTTCACCGGCGCCATGTGCGGCGGCACGCTGTTCTACAGCCCGGATATCCGTATCCGCGGCGACGAGACCAACGTGTTCGGCGGCAAGGGTCCGTACTGGCGTGCGGTGTACGACGTCGGCCCGTGCCCGGGCGTCTCGTACTTCAGCGTCTCGGATGACGATCGCTTCCTGATCCAGCCGATCTCGGGCATCGAAAGCCCGGCGTCGATCGATCCGGTCGGTGCCGTCGAATTCGACCGCGACTACCCGCGTGAACACAGCCGCCGCCTGCTGACCGTGGACATCCGTCCGCTGCTGGCGAAGGGCCGTGCCAACACGCCGGAAACGGCGATCCAGTGCGACTTCCCGCCGTACGATCCGGCGCGTCCGTCCGGCAGCTCGCTCGGTGCCTGGGCTTCGCGTCAGGACCGCTCGGGCGGCATCTCCAGCCGCTTCAACATTCTCAAGCACAACAACGAAGCCGATGACTGCCCGCGAATCCGCGGCGTCGTGGGTCAGTTCGAGGATGGCCCGACCGGCGTGGGCGGTCAGACGACGCTGTCGTCGAACACCTCGCAGCTCGGCACCGGCTACCTGCGCGCTGCGCAGATCATCGAGGAAATCTCGGTCGGCAATCCGCGCGGCATCCTGCTGAACCGCACCCAGACCGGCGGCGAACCGTCCGGCACCGGCGGCGGCCCGGGCAGCGGCAACCTCAACAGCCTGCAGAACCTGTACACCCACGGTGGTCCGCACTTCACCACGATCGACCGCATCGGCTATCAGCAGACGCCGGCCGGCGAAGGCGGCTACCTCGACCTGAGCCCGAAGGACAACGGCTACGGTCTGGGCGTGCCGCGTGATGCCGTGGTCGGCGGTGCGCCGGCGGAAGGCGTGCAGCGCTATGCCTTCATCCAGTACTTCGTCGAACTGAACCACGTCCCGGGTCCGGGCACCGGTTCGGACGGCGACCGCACGCTGTGCCTCGCGAAGTTCGATCGCCGCACCGGCGCCACCGTGCTCGACACCTCGTTCACCGACGAGCTGCTCGGCACGCCGTGCGTCGACTTCGACTCCGCCGCCCGCGATGCCTGGCTGTGGCCGGGTGCCCGTGGCGTGAAGGGTGGCGCCAAGCCGCACGCTGCCGTGTTCGAGCGTGACGGTGCCGCGCTGTTCGGCCCGGGCTACTACCCGGCCGCGCCGCTGGATGTCGATGGTCCGCGTTAAGCGTTGATGTCTGGCGCCTTCCGTCGTCCGCGGCGGAAGGCGTCCTGACCCATCGCCGCCTGCGCAACCCGCAGGCGGCGATTCGATTTTCCTACCGTTGTCCGGAGTGTCACGACATGCTGCAGAAGAAAAGCTCGCTGAGCGCGATCCTGGCGGTGGCCAGCCTGGCCTTTCTCGCCCCGGTTCAGGCCGAGCAGAAGGTGTTGCCCACGACCGACGCCGGCCTCGCCGTCGATGTCACGGTCAACGGCCGTCCGATTTCCAAGAACCACATCACGCTGATGGGTTCCAATTTCACCGAAAACAAGAAGGCGCCGGGACCGGAAGCGCAAGCGGCCGCCCGTGCCGAACTGATCACGCAGGAAGTGCTGGCGCAGGCCGCCCGCAAGGAAGGACTCGACAAGAAGGCCGCGATTGCCGACCAGATCGCGTTCCAGGAACGCTCGATCCTGTCGCGTGCCTATCTCGAGGATTACTTCAACCGCAATCCCGTCACCGATGACGTGCTGAAGACCGCGTACGAGTTCAACCGCGCGAACGGCAAGATCATCGAATACAAGGTTCGCCACATCCTGGTGAACGACTACAACAAGGCCGTGTCGCTGGCCTCGCGGCTGGCCAAGGGCGAGGACTTCGTCAACGTCGCCAAGACCGAAACCCAGGACCCGGGCGGCCAGAACACCGGCGGCGACCTTGGCTGGTTCCGGCCGGACATCTTCGTCGACACCAACTTCGCCAACACCGTCATCGGCCTGAAGAAGGGCGAGACCACGAAGGAGCCGGTGCGCAGCCGCTTTGGCTGGCACCTGATCAAGGTCGAGGACGGTCCGCGTCCGGTCAGCAATCCGGGCACGTTCGACCAGCTCGACGACACCATCAAGCAGTCGCTGCGCCAGCGTACCGCCCAGACCCGCCTCGAGGCGCTGACCGAAAGCCTGACCGCAAAGGCCAAGATCGCCGGCCCGGGCCTCGCCGGCGGTGGCGCGCCGGCCGGCGTCGCCAGCACGGCCGGCAAGCGCGCGCCCTGATCGGTGTCCTGATCGAGCCCCTGCCGCCGTCACGACTCGTTGTCCGTGTTCCACCGAGAAAACCCATGATCCGCAAGCATTCCACGCTGCTGGCCGCTCCGGCAGCCTTCGTTGCCGCGCTGTTCCTGTCGGGCTGCGCCGAGACCGCCGTCAAGCCGGATGACGCCGCACCTGCCGCCGTCGCCGCAGCCGAGGCCAAGACGCCGCCGGAGGTCAACCCGGTGACGGCCGCCGACATCGCCAAGCTGTCCGAGGAAGACCGCATCGGCCTGACCGTGCACTTCGCCCGCGTCGGCGATCTGCCGGGCCTGAAGCGCATGCTCGATGCCGGCGCGCCGGTCGATGGCCGCGACACGCTCGACCAGACCGCCCTGATCGCCGCCGTCAGCCAGGATTCGCTGGCCGGCGTGCAGGAGCTGCTGAAGCGCGGCGCCAAGATCGATCTGGTCGATAAGGCCGGCTGGACCGCGCTGCACTTCACCACGTTCTTCTCGACCGAAACCGGCGTGATGGATGCGCTGGTCAAGGCCGGCGCCAACGTCAACGCCCAGAACGATCGCGGCATCACCGCGCTGTACTTCGCCGCCGCCACCGGCCACGAGGCGCAGGTGAAATACCTGCTCGCCCATGGCGCCGATCGCGAGATCGCGTCGAAGAACGGCTGGTCGCCGCTGCGGATCTCGAAGGTCAAGGGGCTGGAAGCGATTGCCGACCTGCTCGATCCGGAGCACAAGGCCGCATCGGCGCCGACGGCCGCCGCACCGGCGCCGACCGCTTCGGCATCTGCCGGCAAGTGATGCCGGCCCGGGTGGCGTGATGCCGCGGCGGTTCGCGCCGGTCGCCGTGATCCGGCACGCGGCGCTGACGCTGCTGCTGTATGCGGCGCTGCTGCCGGCGTCGCGCGCCGATGACGGCAGCCACGCGCACGCACATGCCGCGTCCACCACGGCCGGCAGCGCGGACGAATCGGTGCTGCAGGCGGTGCCGGCACAGGTCGTGCTCGATCCGCGCCGCACCGTGCTGCTGACGGCGCGTCAGGCCGGCCAGCTCGAAACCGGCGCCGTGCCGTTGCCGCAGGCCGGGCAGACGGTCGTCGCCGGGCAGGTGCTGGCCCGGCTCCGGCCGCTGATGAGCCAGCCCGAGCGGCGCACGGTCGAAGGCGAGCTGGCGACCGCGAAACGCGATGTCGCGATGGGCTACCTGCAGATCGACCGCTACGGCATCAAGGAGCAGGAATTCGACGTCAAGCTGCCGACGCCGACCCTGCAGATCCTCACCGACTACCGCGCCGCTCAGGGCCGCGAGCAGCAGCTTGCGGCCACGCTCGACTCGCCGCTGACCATCGTCGCGCCGCGTGCCGGCACTGTGGTCCGGGTCGCCGCCAGCAGCGGCCGGGTGATCGAGCCGGGCGAGACCTTGTTCGAGCTGCAGGCGTCCGACGGTCTTGCGATCGAAGCCCGCTACGCCGACGAGCATCTCGACGCCCCGGACGCCGCCATCGCGATCGATGGCCATGGCCAGCGCCTCGCCCTGCGCCGGATCGCCACCGGCTTCGATCCGGCCGATCGCCGCCATCGGGCGCTGTATGCCGCCGTCGATCCCCACGTGAATCTGCAGCCGAACCAGCGTCTGCGGGTGCTGCTGCCGCGCCGCACGCCGACCTCGACCGCCGCGGCGGCGACGCGATGACGCGCTCGACCTTCGCGCTGGCGCTGGCCGCTGCGCTCGCGCTGTTCGCCGGTGCCGAGGCGCACGACGGCGAAGTCCATCGCGACCCGGCCGATGACGCGGCGGCGCACGGCGCCGCAGCCGCGATCCGCACCGAACGTCCGCAGTTCGACGCCGATGGCAGCCTGCGCGTGCCGAAGGCGCTGCAGCGCCGGCTGGGCCTGCGCACGCAGCCGTGGTCGTCGCACACGCCGCGCGCGCCGCTGAAGCTGATCGCCGAAGTGCAGGCGCAGCCGAACACGGCGCTGACCGTGGTGGCACCGGAGAACGGCACGCTCGAAGCGCCGGCCGGCGGCTGGCCGCTGCCCGGCAGCGAAGTCCGCGCCGGCACCGTGCTGGCCTGGCTGCGGCCGGCCTTGAGCCAGCGCGAGATCGCGCAGCGTCGCGCGCAGATCGCCGAACTCGATCAGAAGCTGGTCGTCGGCAACGTCAACGTCGAGCGGCTGGAGTACCAGAACGCGGTCAACGTCGAGGCCGGCGGTGTGGCGCAGGGCAACATCTATTTCGATCGGGAAAAAGCCGATCGCAACCTGCTGCAGACCCAGCGCGACCTGCTGCAGAAAAGCCTGACCGAGCGCGTGCCGCTGCGTGCCGCGACCGCCGGCCGGCTGATCGCCACGAGCGCCCGCAACGGCGCGCTGACCAGCGCCGGCACCGTGCTGTTCCGGCTGGTCGACGCCGACGGGCTGCGCCTCGTCGCGCATCACGATCACCCGGGGCTCGGCTCGCGCGTGGCCGCCGCCAGCCTCGTCCGCGACGCCGGCACGGCCTTGCGGCTGGCCGGCGAGGAGCCATCGGCCGATGGCAGCGGCTGGCAGATTCGCTTCGACGTGACGGCCGGTGCCGACGCGCTGCAGCCGGGACAGCGGGTCGAAATCGCCGTCACCCCGCAGCGCTTGCCGCAGCAGTTGACGCTGCCGGCCGGCGCCTGCGTGCACGGCACCGACGCCACCGCCGGCGTGGTCTGGATCCATCGCGATGCCGAGCACTTCGAACCGCGCCGCGTCGCGTCCTGCGACGAATCGGCGCTGACCCGCGACGCGCTGGCGCTGGCCGAGGGCGACCGCATCGTCACCGAAGGCGCTGCGCTGCTCGCGCTGTATCGCTAGCGCCGCGGCGGTTCAGAAGACCCGGCGTTCGCCGGGCTGACGGCGATTAATGTGTATCTGACCCCAATTACGTGACCCCGATTGCGGGTCAGCGCAGGTCGTAGCTGAAGGTCACGCCGACGATGCGCGGCTGGCCGGTGTAGGCGAACACGGTGTCGCCGAGGTTGACGACGGACGCGCGGTAGAACTCGTTGGTCAGGTTGCGGGCGAAGGCGGTCACCGTCCAGCGCTCGCCGGGGCGCGAGAAGCCGAGGCGCACGTCGATGATCTCGTGCTCGTTCAGCGTGAACAGCGGGTCGCCTTCGAGCGTCGAATTGGTGTTGCCGGCGTAGCTGTAGGTGACGCCGGGCGAGATGTTCAGCGTATCGGCGACGGTGAACGTGTAGTTCGCCAGCACGCTGCCCTGCAGGCGCGGGGCGTAGTTGAACGGGCGGCCGGCGAAGTCGAAATCCGCGCCGGTGGCGGTCTGGCCCGTGAAGCGGATGACCTTGGTGCGGATGTACGAGCCGAGCGCGGTCAGGGTCAGGTTCGGCACCGGAATCCAGGTGACGGTCAGCTCGCCGCCGTCGACCTTGGACTTCGGCACGTTCTGCAGGTACTGCAGCGCGCCGAAGATCGGATCGGTGAAATAGGTCAGCAGCTGCTTGTCGCGGTAGTTGTAGTGGAACGCGGCCGCATTCACCTGCAGATGCTTGTCGAACAGGCCGAGCTTGGTGCCGACCTCGTAGGCATCGAGCCGTTCCTGCACCACCGGTGCCAGGCTGGCCTGGTCGACCGAGAACACGGTCGGGAAGCCGCCGGACTTGTAGCCACGCGTGTACGAGCCGTAGAACAGCGTGTCGTCGAGCGGCGTCCAGCTCAGCACGCTGCGGTAGGCGAGGTTGTCCTGCTTGAGCCGGTCGCTGTAGAGCCCGGCGTTGCCGTTGGCGTCGACGCTGCCGCACTCGCCCGGTCGCACCACGGTGTTGCCGCCGCGGGCGAGGCTGGCAAACGTGAACAGCACCGACAGCGGGATGATCGAGTCGTTGTCGGCGTTCTCGAAGGTGCAGCCGGCATAGGTCTGCGATTCGCGCGAGTAGCGGATGCCGCCGGTCAGCTTCAGCGTGTCGATGAATTCCCAGGTGGCGTCGCCGAACACGCCGTTCGAGCGGATCTGGCCATCGCCGCGGGCCGAGCCGCGGTTCAGCACCAGCGGCGTGAACAGCGGCGGCGTCGAGCCGTACAGCGGGAAGTTGAGGCTGTTCTCGGACGCGCGGCCTTCGCTGATGATGCCGTACTGGTCATAGCTCGAATTGATGCCGACGACCCAGTCGGCCCGCTCGCCGATCTTGCCTTCCAGCCGGATCTCGCCCGAGGTCGAGCGGATGTTGCCGCGCAGGAACTGGTCGATGTTCTCGAGATCGGTGCCGCCCTGCGGCAGCGCCGAGCCATCCGACCGCACCTGGCTGTACGCGAACAGGCCGGTCAGGGTCAGACTGTCGCTGATCGCCCAGCGCGGCTTCAGGGTGGCGTTCCAGAAGTCGTCGTTCAGGCCGAAATTGCCGTCCGGATTCCAGTCGGCCACCTTCGGGTTGGCGTTGTCCGGGCGCAGCGGGTAGTCGCGCAGCCGCGGCGAGATCGAGGCATTGCCCGGCACCAGCGGGTTCTGCGGACGGATGCCGACCGCGAACGGCGCCTGCGGTTCGCTGTTGTCCTGCCAGCCGGACAGCGCGAGGCGCACGCTGACGTCCTCGATCACGTCCCAGTCGGCGATCGCGCGGGCGGCGCGCTTGGAAACCTTGCCGAGGCGGTCGTCCGGCCGGGTCAGGCTGGTCTGCCAGCCGGTCGTCGATTCGCTCAGGGTGCCGGCGAGCCGCACGCGGAAGTTGTCGGTGATCGGGCCGCTGATGAAGCCTTCGGTATCGAAGCGGCCGTAGCTGCCGCCGGTGACGTCGAAACCGGCGTCGAACTTGCGCGTCGGCTTGTTCGCCACGTAGTTGATCGTGCCGCCGGTCGAGTTGCGGCCATACAGGGTGCCCTGCGGCCCCTTCAGCACTTCGACCCGGCGCAGGTCGAAGTTCGGGCCCTTGGTCATCACCGGATAGGCCAGCGCCACTTCATCGAGATAGACGCCGACGGTGGACTGGTTGGCGAAGCTGGAATCGGCGAAGCCGACGCCGCGCAGGGTGTAGATCGGCGTGTTGAAGCCGGAATCGGCGAAGGTGAAGCCGGCCACGAGCTTCGACAGCTCGCGCGTGTCGCGCACGCCGACGCTCTTCAGGTCTTCGCCGCTGTAGGCGCTGATCGAGGTCGGAATGTCGTCGATGTAGCCCTCGCGGCGGTTCGCGGTGACGATCACCTCCTCGATCCGGGTCACGGCGCCCGGGCCTGCCGCCGCCGTCGCACCCGCTGGCGCTGCGGCGGCGGCCGGCGTTTCCGCCGGTGCGGCGGTGGCCTCGGTTTCGACCGTCGCACCGGCAGCGGCATCGGCCGTCGGCGGGTCCTGCGCCAGCGCAGCGAGTGGCGCAGCGCCGTACAGCGTGGCAAGGGCGAGGGTCAGCGAGCGTGCAAAGAGCGTCCTGTTCATCGGTTCCGGTGAGCGGCGCGGGCGCCATCGCGCCGGCCAGCGTCTGCTGAAAGAGGAACGGTAATATCGCGGGCCGTTCTGATAACCGGAAAGATTTGTTCCGCTGGCACTTATGCCGAATTGACGCGCTGCATCATTCGGGGATCGCCGCCAGATTCAGCTTGCCGCTGGCCGCCAGCAGCTGCAGCGCGGCGACCGAGCGATCGTGCCGGCTGGCAGCCAGATTGACGCCGGCCGCGAGCAGATCGCGCTGGGCATCGAGCAGGTCGAGCGTCGTCCGCGTGCCGACCGCCTGCTCCTTGCGGACGCTGTCGAGCGCCAGCTCGCTGGCTTCGACATCGGCCTCGTAGGCCGCGATCACCTGCCCGGCCACCCGATACAGGGTCCAGGCCTGGGCGATCTGCTCCTGTGTTGCGCGGCGGGCATCGGCCGCCTGCGCGCTGGCGGCGTCGGCATTGGCGCGGGCGGCGGACACGCGGGCGGCCACGGCACCGCCGGCGTAGATCGGCACGGTGGCGCGCAGCTGCACGGACCAGTAGGTCTGGCGGTCGTAGGTGAACGTGGAATCGTCGGCATCGCTGGCTTCGCCTTCGAGCGACAGCCGCGGCAGGTAGCCGGCCTTCTCGGCCGTGATCCGGGACTTCGCGGCCAGCACCTCGGCCTCGGCGGCACGCACGGCGGGGGTTGCGTCGGCCGCGGCCAGCGCTTCGCCGAGCGAGGCCGGCACCGCGGGCTGCGGCCAGTCGCCGGGCAGCGCATCCGGAGACGTGCCGACCACGCGCGTGAACGCCGCCGAACTGACGTCGGCCGTGGCCCGGGCGCGTTCGAGCGCGGCCTGCGCTTCGGCCAGCCGCGCGCGGGCCTGCGCGAGATCGGTTTTGGTCGCCTCGCCGGCCTTCAGGCGCTTGTCGGTATCGCCCAAGGCCTGTTCCAGACGCTGGACGTTGGTCTCGTTCAGCGCGATCACTGCGCGATCACGCTTCACGTCGAGCCAGGCGCTGCTGGCGGCCAGCAGCAGTTGCTGCTTCGTCGCCGCCTCGTTCTCGAGCGCGCCGTCGAGCTGCGCCCGCGCCGCGTCGAGCTGCGCGGTGACCAGCCCGCCGGTGTACAGCGGCTGCGACGCGGTCAGGCCCCAGGCCAGCGGATTGCGCGAGCCGGCGACCGGGAACTGGGCGTTGGTGTACAGCCGCGACCGGCCGCCGGTGACGCTGGCGTTGACCGTCGGTCGATAGCCGGCCTTCGCGGCATCGACCTCGGCGGCCGAGCCTTCCGCCGCGCGATGGGCGGCGACCAGACGCGGATCGTTCTGCAGCGCGCGTTCGGCCGCTTCGCGCAGGCTCAGGGCGTCGGCCGTGGCGGTGACGAACAGTGCCGCGACGGCGGCAGCGACTGCAGCGGCGAAGTTCTTGGGGGAACGGTGCTCGGAACGGTTCGGCATGGCGGTCAGCGGGGCTCAGCGGGTTCGGCAAGGGGCGACAGCAGCGGGGGCTGTGGCCGCAGGGTCAGGGTGCGGGCGAGCGCCGTCGGGCGCAGCCGTGCAGGAACAGGTCGACGACACCGGCGATGTGGCGATCGATGTCGTGGCCGGGCAGGAACGGGTCCAGCCCGAGCAGGGCCCGGTGGTGCGGGTTGGCCTTCACCATCTCGATGAATTGCGTGGCGGTGAATTCCGGGTCCGGGCAGTGCAGGGTGCCGGCCTCGTGCTGCAGGCGGAAATAGTCGCCGAGCATCCGCCGCGCGCGCTGCGGGCCGTTCTCGTAGAAGCGCTTGGCGAGCGCCGGGAAGCGCGGCATCTCGGCAACGATGATCCGGAACAGCTCGCGCCGCTCGCGTTCGAGGAACACGCCGACGAAGCGGCGCGCGATCTCGGTCAGCGTGCGCTCGATGTCGTCGTCCGGCTGCGTCGGAATGCGGAAGCCGCTCATGAATTCGGCGCACTGCGCGGCGATGATGTCGCCGAACAGGCCTTCCTTGTTGCCGAAGTAGCGATACAGGCTGGCCTTGGAGCCGCCGACGCGGCGCATCACTTCCTCGATGCTCGCGCCTTCGTAGCCGCACTCCAGGAACACGTCGCGCGCCGCAAGCAGCAGCGCGCTGCGGCGACGTTCGCCGCGGGTGCCGAGGCCTTCCGCCGCCGCCGGTTCTGTCGCGCCGTCGGCGGCATCGTCCGCGGCCGCTTCGACGGCTGCGGACCGCGCTTCGGCAACGACGGATGACGGTTTGACTTTCGCCACTTCGGAGGCTCAAACTGAACTGTAACGTTCAGTACACTATCAGCGGCCCGACCCCTCCGCAACCGCTCCCGCCGACCCTTGATCGGCATCGGCGCGCACCACGAGACGTCGACCGCCTGCGCAGACACCGGAATTTCTCGATGGCCACCACCTCCGCCAATCCCGCCACCACCCCGCCCGCCGCCGACGCCCCTGCGGCCTCGTCCGGCAAGCGCGTCGTGCGCTTCGCCGTGCTGGCGCTGGTGATCGCGGCCGCGGCCGGCTACGGCTGGCACTGGTGGACCACGGGCCGCTTCGTGATGTCGACCGACAACGCTTACGTCCGTGCCGACATCGCGTCGCTGACGCCGCGCATCGGCGGCGAAGTGATCGCGCTGCATGTCGTCGACAACCAGGCGGTCAAGGCCGGCGACCTGCTGCTCGAGATCGATCGCCGCGATTACGCGGCCCGCGTCGACAACGCCCGCGCCGCCGTCGCCAATGCCAAGGCCGCCGTCGCCGGCAACGGCCAGCAGCGCGGCCAGCAGGAATCGTCGATCGCCGAAGCGCGCGCCGGCTTGAGCGCCGCGCGGGCCGTCGCCGAACAGACCCGGCAGGAACTCGATCGCGCCCGCAGCCTTTTGCGTGATGGTGTCGCCACGCGCCAGCGGCTGGACAACGCCGAGGCCGCGTACAAGAACGCGGTGGCGACGGTCGCCCGCGCCGAAGCCGGCGTGCAGGCCGCGCAGCGCGCGCTGAGCACCTTGGCCGAAAGCGGCAATGCCAGCGCCGAAGCCGCGCTCGCCGCCGCAGAAGCGCAGCTCAAGCTGGCCGAGATCGACCTCGCCGCCACCGAAATCCGGGCGCCGGTCGACGGCAGCGTCGGCGACCTGTCGGCGCGTCTCGGCGAGCGCGTGCAGCCCGGCCAGCGCCTGCTGTCGCTGGTGCCGCTCGACAAGGTCTATGTCGAGGCCAACTTCAAGGAAACGCAGCTGGCGCGGATGCAGATCGGCCAGCCGGTCGAGATCACCCTGGACGCGTTTCCCGACAAGCGCCTGATCGGCCACGTCGACAGCTTCTCGCCCGCGTCGGGCGCCGAATTCGCGCTGTTGCCGGCCCAGAATGCGACCGGCAACTTCACCAAGATCGTGCAGCGGGTGCCGGTGCGCATCGCGCTCGACGATCGCGCCGGGCTCGACGGCAAGCTGCGGCCGGGACTGTCGGTCGAAGCGGCGGTAGACACGCGCGGCGAGCCGGCGGCGACCCATGCGGCGACGGTCGCCGCACCGAAGTCCTGATCCGCGAGCGACGTCGATGTCGGCCGTGACCGTCGGAACTGAGCTGCCGCCGCTGCCGGGCAGCGCCGAAGCCAAGGCGCGCACGCGGCGCGCGTGGTTCGGCTACCTCGCGATGATCTTCGGCAATTTCATGGCGATTCTGGACATCCAGATCGTCGCGTCGTCGATCAATCAGCTGCAGGCCGGGCTGTCGGCCAGCGCCGACGAGATCCAGTGGGTGCAGACCTCGTACCTGATTGCCGAAGTCATCGCGATTCCGCTGTCCGGCTACCTGTCGCGGATGCTGTCGACGCGGATCTACTTCGTGATCTGCGCACTCGGCTTCATGCTGGCGAGCGCGGCCTGCGCCACCGCGTGGAATCTCGAATCGATGATCGTGTTCCGCGTGATCCAGGGCTTCATGGGCGGCGGCATGATCCCGACCACCTCGGCGGCGATGTTCGCGATGTTTCCGCCGGAAAAGCGGGTGCTGCCGCAGATCCTGTTCGGCATGGCTTCGACCTTGGCGCCGTCGATCGGCCCGACCGTCGGCGGCTATCTCACGCAGAGCTTCTCGTGGCACTGGCTATTCCTGATCAACGTGATTCCGGGCCTGCTGGTGTCGGCGGCGGTGTGGAATCTGGTGCGCATCGACAAGCCGATGCCGGAACTGCTGAAGACCATCGACCTGTGGGGGCTGGCCTTCCTTGCCGTGTTCCTCGGCAGCTTCGAGTACTTCCTTGACGAAGGCCCGCGCAACGACTGGTTCGCGAAGGATTCGGTCGCGATCTGCGCGGTCACCGCGGTGCTCGGCGGCACGCTGTTCTTCTGGCGCTCGTTCACCGCGAAGAACCCGATCGTCGACCTGCGCGCGTTCGGCAATCGCAATTTCGCGATCGGCACGGTGCTGGCGTCGGCGCTCGGCATGGGCCTGTACACGCTGATCTACCTGACGCCGCTGTTCCTCGGCCAGGTGCGCGGCTACAACAGCCTGCAGATCGGGCAGGTGATGATCGTGCAGGGTGCGGCGATGTTCTTCACCGCACCGCTCGCCGGCAAGCTGCTGAAGGTGATCTCGCTGCGCACGATGGTCGCGCTCGGCCTGTCGCTGGCGGCGACCGGCGCCTGGCTCAATGGCCATCTCACGGCGGACTGGGGTGCCTTGCAGTTCGCGCTGCCGCAAGTGCTGCGCGGCAGCGGCTTCCTGCTGTGCTTCTTCTCGATGACCAACATCGCGCTCGGCACCCTGCCGCCGGCGGAACTGAAGAATGCCAGCGGCCTGTTCAACGTGATGCGCAACATCGGCGGTGCGATCGGGCTGGCGTCGGTCAACTCGCTGATCAACTCGCGCACCTGGCTGCACTGGCAGATGCTCGGCGAGAGCGTGCAGGCCGACCACCCGGCCGTGCGCGACGCGATGACCGCCGGCCGGGCGCTGACCGGCAGCGACGCCGGGGCCATGAGCCTGATCGCCCGCCAGATGCAGCAGCAGGTCGCGGTGATGACCTATTCCGACATGTTCACGATGATTGCCGGCGTGCTGCTGGTGGCCTTGCTGCTGCTGCCGTTCATCACCGCCCCGAAGCACGAGGTGCCGGCCGACGCGGCGCACTGAGCGCCGAACCCGGCTGCCGGACTTCGCCGGTGACGGCACACTGGCGGTCCACCCCCACGACGCAAGGATGTTTTCGCATGGCCGATGTCCCCGGCAGCGCCCCGCTGGCGCCGCGTTCCGTCGCCCTGTCCGCCGTGCGCGAACAGGTCTACATGGTGTTTCCGAACGATCTGAACCCGAACAACACGGTGTTCGGCGGGCTGATCATGGCGCACATGGACCGCGTCGCCGCCGTGGTCGCCGATCGCCACTCGGGCGGCGTCACCGTCACGGTCAGCGTCGATGCCGTGCACTTCCTCGCGCCGGCGCGGCGCGGCGACGTCCTGGTGATGCATGCCTCGATGAACCGCGCCTGGCGCAGCTCGATGGAGGTCGGCGTGCGGGTGGAAGCCGAAGCCATCGGCAGTTGCGAGCGCCGCCACATCCTGACGGCCTACCTGACGTTCGTCGCGGTGGATGCCGAGGGCCGGCCGCGGCCAGTCGCGCCGCTGCTGGCCGAGACCGACGACGAGCGCCGCCGCTATCTCGAAGCCGAACTGCGCCGCGCCAACCGTCTGCGCCATGCCGAAGACGTGCGCGCCCTGCGCAGTGCCAGCGCGCCTTGAGCACGACGCGGGCGATGGTGTGAACGTCTCAGGGCCGCGTCGTCACAGAGCCTTCACGCGCCTTTCACGGCGCTGACCCGAAGCGCCGCCAGCATGCGCGCCACCGAGACTCTCGAGGCGTGCAGCGATGGCAGACCAATCCGGCGCAGCGGTCGATCGCCGGCAGTTCCTGCGACTGAGCGGTGCCGCCGCCGGCACCGCGCTGCTGCCGGCGTCGATCGCCAAGGCACTGGCGATCCCGGCGAACAACCGCAGCGGCACGATCCGGGACGTCGAGCATGTGGTGATCCTGATGCAGGAGAACCGCAGCTTCGATCACTACTTCGGCACCCTGCCGGGCGTGCGCGGCTTCGGCGATCGCTTCACCATCCCGCAGGCGTCCGGCCAGCCAATCTGGCATCAGCGCGACCTGAGCCAGACCGAGATCCTGCCGTTCCCGCTCGATGCCAGCCTCGGCAACGCCCAGCGCGTCGACGGCACGCCGCACGGCTGGGGTGACGCCCACCACGCCTGGAACGATGGCCGCTACGGCTACTGGCCGGTGTACAAGCGGGCGCAGTCGATGGGCTACTACCGCGAGGCCGAGCTGCCGTTCCAGTTCGCGCTGGCCAAGGCCTTCACCGTCTGCGACGCCTATCACGCCGCGATCCACAGCAGCACCAACCCGAACCGGCTGTTCCTGTTCAGCGGCACCAACGACCCAGAAGGCCTCGGCGGCGGCCCGATCGTCGACAACCGCAACGACGACCTCGGCCCGAGCGTCGACGGCTTTCGCTGGACCACCTATCCGGAGCGGCTCGAAGCCGCCGGCATCTCGTGGAAGGTCTATCAGGACGCCGCCGACAACTTCACCGACAACTCGCTCGAAGGCTTCGCGAGTTTCCGCGCCGCCGCCGAAAGCGATCCGGCGTCGCCGCTGGCGACCAAGGGCCTGAGCAGCACCCTGCGCAACAACACGCTCGATGGCCTGCGTGACGATGTGCTCGCCGGTCGCCTGCCGCAGGTCTCGTACGTCGTCGCACCGGCGGCGTACTCGGAGCATCCCGGCCCGTCGAGCCCGGTGCAGGGCGGCTGGTACGCGCAGGCCGTGCTTGAAGCGCTGACCGCCGACGCGCAAGTCTGGAGCAAGACCGTGCTGCTGCTGACCTTCGACGAGAACGATGGCTTCTTCGATCACCTGCCGCCGCCGAGCGCGCATTCGATCGGTGTCGACGGCCGCCCGGCCGGGGCCTCGACCGTCGACGACCGCCTCGACCGCCATCACGGCAAAAGCCTGCTCGATCGGAACTGGCCGTACGGACCCGGCCCGCGCGTGCCGATGACGGTCATCTCGCCGTGGAGCCGCGGCGGCTGGGTCTGCTCGGAAACCTACGATCACACCTCGATCATCCGCTTTCTCGAAGCGCGCTTCGGGGTCGCCGAACCGAACATCAGCCCGCGCCGCCGCGCGATCTGCGGCGATCTGACCCGCTGCTTCAACTTCGCGACGCCGAACGACGACGCGCTGCCGGCCTTCCCGGTCATCGCCCGGAGCGAGGCCGATGCCCAGCGCCGGGCGCAGGAGCAGTTGCCGCCGATCGCCGCGCCGCGCGGCGCGGCCGGCCGGCTGCCGCAACAGGCCGCCGGCGTGCGGCCATCGCGCGCGCTGCCGTACGTGCTGGCGGCCGATGCCACGGTCAGCGCGCGCGGCGTACGGATCGATTTCATCAACGACGGCAGTGCCGGCGCC
Organism: Nevskia sp.; assembly: GCF_021732705.1. Classification (GTDB taxonomy): domain Bacteria; phylum Pseudomonadota; class Gammaproteobacteria; order Nevskiales; family Nevskiaceae; genus Nevskia. The sequence goes on from NZ_JAKFUM010000018.1 coordinate 24,913, forward strand.
GTGTTCCACGTCTACGACCAGCGCCATCTGCGCGAGCTGCCGCGCCGCTACACTGTGGAAGCCGACAAGGCGCTCGATGACCTGTGGACGCCGCTCGCGACCGATTTCGGCGCCTACGACCTGTGGCTGCTCGGCCCGAACGGCTTCCATCGGCAGATTGCTGGACGCCTCGGCTTGCTCGACGGCCGCGCCGCCGATCCGGAAGTGCAGGCGAGGCATGACGCGGCGAGCGGCGAGCTGCGCCTCGTGCTGATCAATCGCGGCGCCAGCCCCTGCCGTTTCGTGATCGCCGAGAACGCCTATCGCGACGGCCCGCCGCGTCGCATCGATGTCGCCGCCAACGGCCGCACGACCTTGCGGCTCGACCTGCGCGACAGCGGCCGCTGGTACGACGTCAGCGTGACGCTCGACGGCGAACGCGCGACGGATCAGGCCTTCCTGCGCCGTTATGCCGGACGGGTCGAAACCGGCGCGCCGTCGATCAGCGATCCGGCGATGGGCCGAACCTGATCCAGCGTCGCTGATACGCTTTGCTCGACCATGAGCACGTGCGATGTCGAGCCCGGAAAACCTGTACAGCATCCTTGATCGAATCGAGCAGCGGCCCGGCCTGTATTGGTCATCGGCCACGCTCAGCGCGCTCGACGACTACCTGTCGGGTTACGAGCAAGCGCGATGGACGCTCAGGATGGATGACAGCGAAACGCCCTCCTTTAGCCGCTTCTCCGATTTCTGCCTTCAAAAGCTGGGCAAGGCCGGGTCTTGGGTCGAAGTGGCGATCGATCCGGACACGGACATGAAGCACGTCAAGCACTTTCCGGGGCCGACCTGGCACAGCGCTTTGCGCGAGGCGGAGCCCGACGACGAGAAGGCGTTCCTGCTTTTCTTCAGCCTGCTTCGCGCGTATCGCGCCAAGGCGTAGGCACCGGGCGTCGCGCTGGCAGCGCAACGCGCGCAACCTGCCGGCTGCGGCCAAGTAGCTTTTTCAGGTGCGGCTGCCGGAAGCGGTCACGGCGCGGGCCCGCCGCCACTGCCCCGGCGCCTGCCCGGTCCAGCGCACGAAGGCGCGTGTGAACGCGGCCTGATCGGTGTAGCCGAGCAACTGCGAGATCTCGATCAGCCGCAGCCGCGGGTCGGCCAGCCAGCCGGTGGCGAGCTGGCGGCGGGTGTCGTCGAGCGCGGCCTGGAAGCTCGATCCGGCCGCTTCCAGCCGTCGCTGCAGGGTTCGGGTCGAGCAGTGCAAGCGCGCGGCACAGGCCGCGAGACTGGCGTCGCCGTCGCGCAGCGCGCCGGCCAGCGTCTCGCGCAGGCGGCGCTCGAAATCATCGACCGGCGGCAGCCGCGCCAGCTGCTCGCCCGCCTGCTGGTCCAGCAGCGCGCGCAGCGCGTCGTCCGGCTGGCGCAACGGGGCGGCCAGCCATTCGAACGGCAGGCGCACGGTCGTGGTCGGTGCCGCGAACGTCACCGGGCAGCGGAAGAAGGCTTCGTACGGCGCCATCGACGGCGGTGCCGGGTTGATGAAGCTGACCGCGAGCGGCGCGGCGTCCGGCCGCGCCGTGATGTTGCGGGCGTATGCGATCAGCGCGGCGATCGCGCATTCGTCGACGCGCTGCCCGGGACGGCCGCGTTCGTCGCCCCATTCGAGCACGACGCTGTCGGCGAGCGGCAGCAGGCGCCCGGGATTGACGTCGTAGACCAGCCGCTCGTAGTCGCGCAGGCGGCTCAGCGCGTCGGCCAGATCGCGGCAATGCAGGCTCAGGTAGCCGAGCACGCCGAGGTGCGACGGGCCGATGCCGGCGCCGACGGCCAGCCCCAGCGCGGGCTCGGGGGCCGTTTCGCCGAGCACGGCATCGGCGCGGTCCAGCAGCGCGGCCCAGTGGTCGATCGCGACCCGCGCCAGTCCGCTGCCATCGACCACCGGCGCGGCCTCGCCGAGCACGGCGACGGCGTCGTGCCCGCGGGCGGCGAGGTACTCGTGCAGCAGGCGGACGTAGGTGGCGGAGACCTGGCCTTGCATGGCGACGGCGGGCGTGGCGTGATCGATCAAAAGAATGGCGGCATGCGATCAAGTCGCGCAAGCGGCGGCGGTCCAGAATGCGTGCAGATTCGGACAGGACAACGAGGAGCGCGGGTGATGATCGAGCAGGTGACGACGATGCTGCACGGCTGGTTCGGGCCGGAGATCGACTGGAAGCAGGTGATCCTGATCGCGATGTCGCCGCTGTTCCTGATCGCGTTCGCGATCGAGTTCGCGGTGATGCGTGGCCGTGGCCGGCGCGAGCCGTTCGAGCTGAAGGACATCCTCGCCAACCTGAACCTCGGCGGTGCGTATCAGGTGTTCGAGATCGGCGCGTTCTTCGTCATCACCGCCGCGGCGGTCGACTGGTTCTGGCAGCACCGGCTGTTCGAGATTCCGGTGACCGTGTGGACCATCGGGCCGATCTTCATCGGCGTGGAGCTGTGCTACTACGCGTTCCATCGCACCAGCCACCGCGTGCGCTGGTTCTGGAGCGCGCATGTCGTGCATCACTCCAGTGAGCGCATGAACATGACCACGGCGATGCGCCAGAGCCTGCTGTACTCGATCACCGGCTGGTGGCTGTTCTGGATGCCGCTGGTGCTGCTCGGCGTGTCGCCCGGCGTCGTGTTCCTGCTGTACGGCGTGAACCTGAGCTACCAGTACTTCGTGCATACGGAGAGCGTGGGCAAGCTGCATCCGTGGATCGAATACTGGTTCAACACGCCGTCACACCACCGGGTGCATCACGGCCGCAACCCGCAGTACATCGACCGCAACTTCGGCGGCGTGCTGATCGTGTTCGATCGCTGGTTCGGCACCTTTGTCGAGGAGCGGGAGAAGGTCGACTACGGCATCGTCCGGCAGATCCACAGCCACAACGTGCTGACCCTGAACTTCCACGAATTCATCGACATGTGGCGCGATGTCGGCCGCGCCGGCCCGTGGCGCCAGCGGCTGAAGCATCTCGTGATGCCGCCGGAGTGGACGCGGCCCTGAGTCGCGGCCCCGAGTCGCAGGCCTGAGTCGCAGGCCCGGGGTTCGGCCTGACTGCGTGGCAACGGTGGTGAACTCGGCGGGCGTTCGATGCCGTGTCGCCGCGGGAGCGCGATTGCTGCTGCGCATGCGCCGGTTTGCATGGCGTCCGGCGGGCGATCTCCATCAGCCTCCGGGCGCCGCTCGCGCGCCGGCGAGGGGAGGATGAGCGGCGGTTCGATGAACGTACGCCTGGCGCCGGTTTCCGACGCGATTCAGGGTCTTTTCGACCGCTTTTGCCGCGTCAGGAACCTGAAAGGTCGCATCCTTGCGATGTCTGTTGCGCTTCCGACTGCGAGCGGACTATTGCACCCGGCCCATGAATATTGTGGGAAAAACAGCCTAGTTCGTCAAAAAAATGGCGCACTATGTGAACTGGTTCACAGTTTTAGTGAAAAATTTGTCAAATAAAAATTACCTAACTTTGTTCACGGAACGGGAATGTCGCTCGATTCCAATAGAGCGCGCCAATCTCAAGCATTTCGGACGCGACTGACCAGCGCCTTCGCGAATTCGCCGGTGCTGGCACTGCCGCCGAGATCGCCGGTACGGATGTTGTCGACGTTCAGCGTGTCGTTGATCGCCCGGCGCAGGCGCGTGGCCTTGTCGGTCAGCTTGACGTGGTCGAGCATCATCGCCGCCGCCAGCAGCAGCGCCGTCGGATTGGCCTTCTGCTGACCGGCGATGTCCGGCGCCGAGCCGTGCACCGCTTCGAAGATCGCGGCGTCGGCGCCGATGTTCGCCCCCGGGGCCATGCCGAGGCCGCCGATCAGGCCGGCCACGAGGTCGCTCAGGATGTCGCCGAACAGGTTCGTGGTGACCAGCACGTCGAACTGCCACGGATCGAGCACCAGCTTCATCGCGCAGGCGTCGACGATGATCTCGCTCATCTGCACTTTCCCGTGATAGCCCTTCTCGATGTACAGGTCGCGCGCCGTCTCCAGGAAGATGCCGGTCAGCGCCTTCATGATGTTGGCCTTGTGCACCACCGTGACCTTCTTGCGGCCGGTGGCGATGGCGAACTCGAACGCGTATTCGAGAATGCGGCGGCAGCCCTGCCGCGTGTTGATGCCGGTGGACATGCCGACGGCATGCGGATCGCCGCCGATCGGGATGAAGTGCTCGTAGCCCATGTACAGGCCTTCGATGTTCTCGCGCACGACGACGAGGTTGATGTTCTCGTAGCGCTTGCCCGGAATCAGCGTCAGCGCCGGCCGCAGGTTCGCGTAGAGCTGGAATTCCTCGCGCAGCCGCACGTTCGATGAGCGATAGCCGCCGCCGCTCGGGGTTTCCAGCGGCCCCTTCAGCGCCAGCCGCGTGCGGCGGATCGAATCGAGCGTGGCCTTCGGCAGCGGATCGCCGGCCTCCTTGACGCCGGCCAGCCCGGCGATCTGGGTATCCCAGTCGAACGGCGCTTCCAGCGCGTCGAGCACGGCCAGCGTGGCGTCGACGATTTCGGGACCGATGCCGTCTCCGGGAATCAGCGTGGCGGGAATGCGGGCAATGGTCATGAGCGGGTCGTCGGGTCGAGGGCAGGCAAGGCGAATTGGATCAGCAATCTTTGCGCCGGTTTCGCAGCGGGCGCAGTTCGCACGGTTTTGTCGGCGGCGGCAAGGCCGGCCGTCGATTATTCGGGAGTGCGGCGTCGGGCACGAGGATGACTTTGGTCGTAGACCTGCGCCAGTCGCTTCCAGTCGAGCTGCGTGTAGATCTGCGTAGTCGACAGCCGCGCGTGGCCCAGCAGTTCCTGCACGGCGCGGATATCGCCGCTTTCGGCCAGCAAGTGCGTGGCGAACGAATGACGCAGCTTGTGCGGATGCAGATGCGCCGGCAGGTTCGTGCGCTGCGCCCAGGCATGCAGCGCGGTGCCGATCTGCGTGCGGCCGAGGCGCCTGCCGCGCGCGCCGACGAACAGCGCCCGCTCGCCGATCATGGCCACCGCGGCGCGTTCGGTCAGCCAGGCATCCAGCGCCGCACGCGCCGCGCGGCCGACCGGCACGATCCGCTCGCGATGGCCCTTGCCGAGCACGGTCAGCTCATCCGGAAAGCGGCCGGCGGGCACGTCGAGCTGATGCAGTTCCGCCAGACGCAGCCCGGACGAATAGAACAGCTCGACCATCGCCCGATCGCGACACTCGAACACGCCGTTCGGGGCCTGATCCAGGGCTTCGCCCAGCGCTTCGGCATCGATCACTTTCGGCAGGGTTCGCGCACCCTTCGGCCCGCGCACGCCGGCCGCCGGGTTGTGCGCGAGTGCGCCCTGCCGCACGAGATAGCGGAACAGGCTGCGGATGCACGACAGATAGCGCCGCAACGTGGGGGGCTGCAGGCCGCGACGGTGGCTGCGGGTCAGAAAGCCGCGCACCGTGTGGATGTCGACCCGCGCCGGGTCGGCAATGCCGCACTCGCGGCAGTAGCCGAAGAACATCCGGCATTCGCGCGCGACGGCACTGGTCGTGGTCTTCGGCGATTGCCGCTCGACCACGAGATAGCGCAGGTAGCGATCAAGCGCCTGCTGCAGCGCATCGTCTGGCGCTTCTGGCGCTTCTGGCGCTTCTGGCGCGTCTGGCGGTTCCGGTGCGGATGCCACGGGCAGCGGCGCGGGCGGGCGGGCCATGCCGGCGATCAGTTCATCCGCGTGCGGACGGCGGCCGAGACCAGCTCTGCCGTCATTTCGAGGAACAGCTTCCCCTGCCGCGGTTGGAAGCGTTCCGCCTCGCGCGATCCGAGCGCGATGAAGCCGAGGTGCTTGTCCTTCTCCAGCGGCACGACGGCGGCCGACAGAATCGTCGCGTCCGTCTTCGGAAACAGCAGCTTGGCGCGCTCGGCGTCGATCGGCCCGCACTCGATCAGGCGCGTGCGCAGGAAGTTGTCGTAGGCGCGGGCAATCGCGCCGTCCGGCGTCACCGGCACGATACCGTCGATGTCATGACGCTTGTAGATCGCGCTGTTCAGCCCGAGGAAGACGTCGTCGACATCGAAATCGTCGCGCATCGCGGTGCGCAGCGCGACCGCGATCGCGGCCAGCGACGGTGCGCGGATCAGGTTCAGCGACAGCTTCAGCATCTTGTCGGCGCGCTGCTCGTTGGCGCGCGCGTTGTCGATCAGCTTCTCGAGCCGCGCTTCCAGCCGCTGATTCTTGCCGCGCAGCAGCTCGACCTGCCGTTCGATCAGCGACACCGCCGAGCCGGCGGCATGCGCCACTTCCAGCGTCTCCAGCGCCTGCGGATGGCGTGCGAGCAGCATCGGATCGGCCTTCAGATAGGCCAGCACCTGCGCTTCGTCCGGCAACGCTGCGGCAGTGTCGGTCGCCGGCTCCGTCACCGCAGCCGCCGTGGCATCCGGCGCGGACTCCGGTGACGCGTTCGTTACATCGACCACGTGAATCTCCCTTCGAAAACGGTGGTGGCGGGGCCGGTCATCAGCACCGGCGCGGATTCGCCTTCGACCGCGCCGGCCCACTCCAAGGTCAGCGTGCCGCCGAGCAGTTGCAGATCGGCGCGCGCATCCAGCAAGTCCCAGGCCCGCGCCACGGCGAATGCGGCGCAGGCGCCGCTGCCGCAGGCCAGGGTCTCGCCGGAGCCACGCTCGTACACGCGCAGCCGGGCATGGCCGCGATCGACGATCTGCAGGAAGCCGACATTGACCGACTCCGGCCACAGCGGATGCTGCTGCAACTGCGGGCCCATGCCGTCGACATCGGCAGCGTCGACATCGTCGACCAGAATCACCGCATGCGGATTGCCCATGCCGGCCGCCCCGAAGCGCACCGTGCGGCCGTCGGCGAGGGTGGCCTCGTAGCGCAACTGTCGCGCGGCAGCGGCGAGCGGAATCGCGGCGGGCTCGAAGCGCGGGGCACCCATGTCGACACGGACCTGTCCGTCCGCCAGTTGCTGCAGTTCGAGCGTCGCGGTCGTCGTGCGGACTCGCAGCGCCGCCTTGTCGCTCAGGCCGCGCTCGGCGACGAAGCGCGCCAGGCAGCGCGCGCCGTTGCCGCACTGGCCCACCTGCGAGCCATCGGCGTTGTAGATGCGGTAGCCGAAATCGACATCCGGCGACGGTGCCGGATCGACCACGAGGATCTGGTCGCAGCCGACACCGAACCGGCGATCGGCCAGTCGGGCGAGCAGCGCACGGTCCGGCTCGAACGGCGCACGGGTGGCGTCGACGACGACGAAATCGTTGCCGGCGCCGTGCATCTTGGTGAAAGTGAAATCCATCCGACCAGCGTAGCGGCTTGGCGCGGCGGTGTCATGAACGCGCGCGCCGGCAACGGTAACGGCGGCGACCGTTTCCCACGGACCAGGAACATTAATTGGGGTCAGACCCCGATTGGGGGGCGATTCGGGACGCCGATCCGCGACGATGGCCGCGGCACTTGCAGAGGCGAGGGGCCGGAGGCGCCGCCGCCGGATGGCGTTAGCTTCGGCCAGCAAGCAGTGTCTCGATCGGAGCGAGACGCTTAGGATGCGGGTTCGGCACGCAATCCACCGATCCGGAACTCGCCGGTCCAACGACGGCAGCCACCGACAACGAGCCAGACGATGTCAGACAAGATCACGCACCGCGGCGGCTGTCACTGCGGTGCCGTTCGATTCGAGGTGCAAGCCAACGCCCGCGTGCTGGTGCAGCGCTGCAACTGTTCGATGTGTGCCCCGAGCGGCTACCTGCATCTGATCGTGCCCGGCGCCGACTTCCGCTTGCTGCAAGGCGAAGACGCGCTGACCACCTACACGTTCAACACTGGCGTCGCCAAGCACCGCTTCTGCAAGATCTGCGGCATCAAGTCGTTCTACATCCCGCGTTCGAATCCCGACGGCTACTCGGTCAACGTCAACTGCCTAGACGCCGGGACCCTCGAACACGTCGACGTCGAACCGTTCGACGGCCAGAACTGGGAACGCCACGGTGCCAGCCTCGCGTACCTGAGCCAGTGAGCGGCGCGATGTCGTTGGCGGCAGCTGCATTGCCGACGCGGACCGGAACACCACGGCGGCGATAGGCCAAGAGCTCAGTGTCGGCTCAAGGCCACCGACAACGCGCGCCGCGTGCTCGGCAGTGCGACCGCTGCATCGATCGGATCGCAACGTCATCGCGCAAACACGGGAAACCGGCGCGTTTCGATAGCGGCATCAGGGCGCAACGCCTGACGCCATCAACCGTCTGCGCTTGACCAGAAACACGACGGCGCCGACCGGCAGCGAAACGGCAAGCGTCCATGGCCCGTACAAAGGCGCGAACGCACTGACACTGAACAACTGCGCGAAGAACGGCAGAAGGTCCACTTGAGCCGTCGACCAATTCACGGACAACTTCCCGAATCCGATCAGGATGAACAGAATCCAGGGCCACTTTCGCCCCTTCAACCGCGTGCGAATGCAGAGAACCAGCGCATACAGCGTCGCTGCCACGGCGGCAATGGCAAAGGCGAGGATCGAATACTGCGCCGGACGCTTGCCACCGAGCTGAAAGCGGTTCTGCTCTTCGAGCGCGGCGCTTTGCGGTGCAACATTGAAGCCGACCAGTGTGCTGGCACCGTTCTGCGTTTTGATGGCCACGCTGACGAGCAGCCATTGATCCGGGAACTCGTACTCAAACGTCGTGTTCACGGTGCTGCCAGCGGGACCGTGCACGCTTTGAGCGCCGACAAGCTTGATCGAACTCGGATCAACCGCCGGAACCAACGAGGCCATTTTCTCCAAAGTCCCGCGCAAGGACAGCGTCTTGAGACTGGGGTCTGTCGACGACTCGATCTCTTCGAACTTGTGGTCGCGAAGCAGCTCGACATAGTGCTGAGCGGCCGCCTGCTGTTCAGGGGACGACAACTTCTCGAGCAGGGCTGTCTGGCTGCAGCCCGATAGGACGACAAGCGCGATCAGTACGATCAATACACGCACTACACGTACCCCGTCAGCCACAAACCTCGGCGCGATGACTGCCTATGAATGGTGCCCCGTTCCAAAACACTGACAGCCAATCGACTCAAGCCAGCCAGCCGCGGGCGACGCCCTTGCGGCCAAGAAGGACGAGACCGATCCCGAAGGCCAGCACGATGCCTTGCATGCCTGCCGCTCCGGGGCCCGCCAAGCTTGCACCGTCAATCAACACGAAAAGTCCAAAATCCTGAACCAGTATGCCGAGCAGCGATACGACGAAGACCGGGAGTGCCCACTTCCTGAGCAGCAGCAGGCCGATGGCGCCGAGAACCCCGCCAAAAACCGCGATCGCCGTGGCGGCCACCGCCCACGCAGGACGCGCCGAGTACAGCGCCTGCTCAGCCTCTGACAGCTTGGCAACGTCTTCGGGCGACAGGCTCAGATCAAAAAAGAACGCGATGCAGCCCAGCACATTCCAAAGTAGCGCCACGACCGCGACGGGCTTCAGCCATCTTGGTGCAGTCATTGAGTTCTCTCCACAAACGGGTCAACGGACATGCGAGCCTGATCAACTGCAGATACAGGCAAAACACACCTTGGGCGACGGCAAGACGAAAACCCTGGAAGCCGGCGATCGTCGGACACGACGCAGTATTGGCTGCAACCGCAAAAAAGCAACAGGTCGACTCAGTGATTTCACAAGGGGTGGGACCCGCGTCATCCCAAGACTGCACACCGCTCCACGCGCGTGCTCGACCGAATCGGGCGGCAATAGCACGCCTCGAGTGTTGCCGCCGACTGAAAGTTGACCATCTGGGGATGCGGACGATTTCTTGGACTATCTGAAGGGGATAGTTCATGTATTCGTACGAGGATCGGCTTCGCGCTGTTCAGCTGTACATCAAGCTGGGGAAGCGAGTCGGCGTGACGATTCGGCAACTCGGTTACCCGACGAAGAACGCGCTGAAGGGCTGGTATCAGGCCTACGCGCGTGACGCGGCGATGCCTGCCGGATATGCGCGTCAGCCGAGGTACACGCAGGCGCGGCGAGATCTCGCGGTCGAGCACTATCGAACTCATGGTCGCTGCCTCGCGGTGACGATTCGTGAACTGGGCTATCCCTCAAGAACGCTGCTGGCGGCTTGGGCTCAAGGACAGGAGCCCTCGGCCCGCGTGCGGGTCGTCGGACGATCTTCGGAAGCGTCCGCGGCAACGAAGCAATCCGCGGTTATCGCTCTGTGTCTGCGGCAGGCAAGCGCGCGATTAGTGGCCATGGATGTAGGCGTATCGCGGCCGACGCTGTACAAGTGGAAGCATCAGCTACTCGGTCACGACACGTCCGCCTCCATGCCACGTCGCCAGCATTCACCGCCAAACCCCGAACGAGATGAGCTGGAGCAGCAAGTCGAGGCGCTTCGTCGAAACATCCGACACCTGCAGCTTGAGCAGGACCTGCTGAAGAAGGCGAACGAACTGTTAAAAAAAGCTCTGGGCATCGACCAGCGGCTCCTGACGAACCGGGAGAAGACGGAGCTGGTTGATGCCCTGAGGTCGACCTACACGCTGAATGAGCTACTCCCCGCCGTTGGCCTGCCGCGCAGTTCGTTCTTCTACCACCTGGCCGGGCTCGACACGTCCGACAAATATGGCGAAGTCCGCGGCACTATGGTCGACATATTCGATCGTAACTACCGGTGCTACGGCTACCGTCGGATACACGCCTCGCTGACCAACCGATCAATGAAGATCTCGGAAAAGGTCGTTCGGCGCCTGATGAAGCAGGAGTCGCTGGTCGCCATCGGCCGGAAGCGCCGGCGATACGGCTCTTACATGGGCGAGATCAGCCCGGCACCCGACAACCTCCTGAATCGAGATTTCAGCGCCCAATCCCCAAACGAGAAGTGGCTGACCGACATCACGGAGTTCCAGATCCCGGCCGGCAAGGTGTATCTCTCCCCGATGATCGACTGCTACGACGGGATGATCGTCAGCTGGTCGATCGGCAATCGTCCCGACGCCGAACTGGTCAACACGATGCTGGATGCCGCCATCGAGACCGTTGCCGCCAACACCGAACGGCCGGTCGTTCATTCCGACCGTGGTGGCCACTATCGCTGGCCTGGCTGGCTGGCCAGAATCACCGATGCAAGCCTCATTCGGTCCATGTCTCGAAAAGCCTGCTCACCAGATAACGCGGCATGCGAAGGCTTCTTCGGTCGACTGAAGAACGAACTGTTCTACCCGCGTGACTGGCTGTCCACGACTATCGAGGAATTCGTCGCCGCGCTGGACCGCTACATCCGCTGGTACAACGACGGCCGGATCAAGATGTCGCTTGGCTACCGCAGTCCGATGCAGTACCGAAAGAGCTTGGCAATCGCAGCATAACCCGTCCAAGTTTTTGTCCGCATCCCCGGCTGGTCAACTTTCGGTCGGCAGCAACACCTTGAATTCCTTACTGTATCGATACGTTGTTCTTGGACCTGGTGATGCCATCTGTAGACTCCTGAAGGATTAGTTCAGGGCGTCCACTAAACCGTGGGAACCGTCGGCTCGGCTTGAACGAATTGCTAGGCCACACCGGCGACATCGTGAGAGCACTAGTCTCGCGGGCTGAGAGCAACACTGACGGCTTTCAACTTGACGGCGACCGCCAAGCGATGGGATTCCGGTACGCGACTCAAGCCCATCCGGTTTTCCTCGATGTAGCAGAGGTGGCGAGCGATGAACTCTGCAGACTCTCCACGAGACAGATAACGATAGATCTCGCCAATATAAGAGTCATATTCGTCTTGTGGCCATTCAGGATCATCCATTACGTCGATAGGATCCCAGTCATAAATTAGAACCTGCCGGATTGCCTCAGCGATGTCATCAGCTTTCTGGTTGCGGTAAGACATGCTGTATGGGCTAATGCTTAAGTTAAGCAGCGTGTCGCTATATGCCACGTCGGCTTGAACGCCTGGTTGGGCCGAGTTAAGGGCGCGATGCTTGCCATGTAGCTGCGACGACGTCATTCAGTTGAATGCCACTCTCCACAGCTTGCATCTGCGCGCTTGTGAGGGAAGTAGGCACGCCTTTAACTATGACCTTCGTCTCCGCGATTCTCGTTAACGCGGCGACTTCACAATGCGCAGCCTGTTTTCTCCACGTTTGAACCAAGTAAACAGGCTCTGATTGGCCGCGCACCCATAGACGGACTATGAATGCGTCTGTCCTGACTCCTTGTTCGTTGACATATCCGTCATGGACAAGAGCTTTTGCCGTAATGCTTGAGTCACTTTTGCTCATAGCGTCGAGGCCGGCTTTTACTGCTGCTTCCTGTGTTTTCGCTTGAAACAAATAAATGGCTCTTTGGCCGTCTTCTTTTTCGACAAAAGCCATAGGCACTAGCGTTCCCTCACAAGGAGCGCCCGTCAGCACTGACAACGATTTTGCCAATAGAAATCCGGCCAGCGTAAATCCTGATGTCAACGGGTCAGCCATACGTAATAGCTCCTCGCCTAACGAGCCTGTAGAAAAACGTCGGAATCGCACACGCCCCTATCCATTTCTGACTCTGGAGCGCAAACCGAGCGAGTCAGCATGCAGATTTCACGCTGGTGAAGGATTGGCATCACGGCGACCGAGCTTCCCTGTGGTGGCGCAGTCGGACGATAGCGCGATCCGGGCGGTCCTCCAAGCCTGATTCACGGCGCTTTGCCCGTCAGCTTCTGCACGTTGTGAACCAGTGCAAACAACTTCCACTGGGCATCGACCTTTCTTCGGGTTCTGAGCGTGAATCGTCGCAGGCCGTGGACGTGCAGATTGCCGAATACCGGTTCGACGATGCCCAGCCGGCGGCTGTAGGTCAGCCGGCCTTCACGGCTGTCGATCCGATCTTTCATGGCTGTGGTCTGCGGGTGGCTGTCTTTGGCCTTGCTGCCGTCGAAGAACGTTACCTGCCGGTAGGCGCTGATCCCTGGCTTGCGAATGCACTGAGTGCGCAGCGGGCAGCTGCCGCAGATCGCCTGACTGCCTTCGAAGCTCATGCCGCGTCGGCCCTTGATGATGGCCTTGGCACTGCTGAGCTTCAGGACCTTGCCAGCCGGGCAACGGCAGGTCTTCGCGTCTGCATCGACTGTGAAGTCTTTCGGCTGAAACCACTGCGAGCGTCGCTCGCCTGGTTGGCGCTGCTGGTCCGCCGGCTTGTGTCGATAGCTTTCCGCAAAGCGTGGGTCGCGTGATCGGAAGCCCGTGTCGGCCACCAGCGCATCGACCTTTGCAGCTGCCAGTTGATTCAGTGTGGCTTCCGAGTGATAGCCCGAGTCGGTCAGGACGGTGGCGGTCTTCAGGGGGTCCTTTCGACCGATGGCCTTGAAGTCCTGCCGTAAGTCTTTCAGCACCTCCGGCAGCAGCGCGTTCTCCTGTCCGGTGCCATAGGCGCTGGCCTGCACCACCACTTGGGATTTCGCATCGACGGCCGCCACGCCGGTGTAGCCCTGCACCACCCCGTGGCTGGTCCTCATCGTCGCGGAGTCGTTGTCGGTGATGTTCGATTTCAGTGGCTCGCCGCGACGATTGGTCTTCTCGTTTGAGATGGCCAGCCATTCCCGAATCTTGCGGCTGTTGCGGCTCAGCGTTTCGATCTGCTGCTGCTCGCGCTGGGTCAGGGCATCAACGTTCTGGCCGGCATCCTGACGGCGGTGCGTATCGAGCATGTGGGCAATGGCCCGCTCCATCTCCTCGGCCTTCCGGCCAAGATCGGCGCGGGTGCCGCTCCACGTCCGGGAAGCATTCGAGGGTAGCTTGCAGCCGTCCACTGCGAACAGCTCCTTGCCGATGAGTCCCTGCTCGTCGCAGACCAGCAAGACATCGCGAAAGACCGAGGTGATCTCAGCCGGCAGCTTCGAAACAAACCCGGCGATGGTCGTGAAGTGCGGTGCCGAATCCCCGGACAGCGCCATGAACACCACGTTCTCGCGGCAGGCCCGAGCGATGCCGCGAGAAGAAGTGATGCCCCGCGCGTAGCCCAGCAGCACGACCTTCAACAACACGCCAGGGTGGTACGCCAACGCGCCTGATTCGTCGTTGCAGTAACGAGCGTCAAATACTGTCAGATCAATCTCGTGATCGACCAGCCAGTTCAACGCGTACTCGAAGGTGCCGGGCAGAATCTGCTCCGAGAACTTCACCGGCAGCAGTTTCGAGAGATGCAGATCAACAGGCTTGTAGCGCGCCATGGAAACCTCCGGGAAGTCTCCATTCAGCAGCGTGATTCATGCCATTTCTTGGGTTTTTCTACAGCCTCAACGCCTAAGCTAAGCGGCGTGGCGCTTTATGCCACGTCCGCTTGAGCGCCTGGTTAGCCCTGACACCGTTCACTGAAAGAGCCTCTGCCACAAAGACTTTGTTTGTGACAAGTAAATCTCCGCAGG
>NZ_JAKFUM010000012.1:0-27485 GCF_021732705.1 Nevskia sp.
TTCTTGTTCTTGTTCGCAGGGTCCGGCGCGTAGAAGCCGTAGGTCAGGGATTGGGCCTTGGTTTCCGGCACCTTCAGCGCGGTGGACGGCGCCGGCAGCGTCATGCCTTCCGGCACGACGATCGGCGGGATCGACAAGGCGTTCTCGTACGGTTGCGGCTTGGCGCAGTAGCTGGTCGACGAGCAACCCGACAGCACAGCAACGGCGGCGATCAGGGCAAGCGGGCGAAACAGGGTCATCAAAGCGCTCCGGCCGCGCGCAGGGCTTCGCGCACGACTTCGCTGTAGTCGGAATTCAACGGAACCAGCGGCAGACGAATGCCACCGGCGATGCGGCCCATCTGTTCCAGCGCCCACTTCGCGGGAATTGGATTCGGGTCGACGAACAGGTGCTTGTGCAGCAGGGCCAGCTTGGCGTCGATGGCCGCCGCCTGCGCGGCATCGCCGGCGAGTGCGGCAACGCACAGCGCGTGCATCAGCTTCGGCGCGACATTGGCCGTCACCGAGATGTCGCCATGGAAGCCCAGCAGGATCGACTCGCGCGCCGTCGCGTCATCGCCGGTGTACAGCGCAAAGTCCTTCGGCAGGCCGAGCGCCAGCAGCTCGCGCACGCGGCTGAGGTCGCCCTTGGCTTCCTTGATGCCGACGATGTTCGGAATCGTCGCCAGCCGGGCGACGGTCGCCGGCAGCATGTCGCAGCCGGTGCGGCCGGGCACGTTGTACAGCACGATCGGGATCGCGACCGCTTCGGCAATCGCCTTGAAATGGCGATACAGGCCTTCCTGCGGCGGCTTGTTGTAATACGGGGTGACGATCAGGGCGGCATCGGCGCCGGCGGCTTTCGCGAGCTGCGTCAGCTCGATCGCTTCGGCGGTCGAATTCGCACCGGTGCCCGCGAGCACGGGGATGCGCTTGCCCGAGACCTCGACCACTTTCCGGACGACGGCGATGTGTTCCTCGACGTTCAAGGTCGCCGATTCGCCGGTAGTGCCGACCGCGACGATGGCATCGGTGCCTTCGGCGATGTGCCATTCGACGAGCGCGGCGAGTGCGTCGAAATCGACGTCGCCGGCTGGCGTCATCGGCGTGACGATCGCGACTATGCTGCCCTTGATCATGCGGAATTGGGTGCGGGTGGCTAAACTGCGATTATAACGGAACGAAGACGGCGGCCCTCCGGGTGCGCCGGACGCTTCGAAACCTACAGACTCCGGATTCCCGCACCCGTTCCCTTCGCGCTCAATGGCCGTCCCAGAAAACCTGCTGTCGATCTCCGTACTCGGTCAACCACGCCCGCAGCTGGCGCTGGAACTGTTCAAGGCCATCCGCGAGCGCGGTGGCGAAGTCGAGGATTGCCGCATTGCACCAATCGGCGATCGGCTGACCGCCAATCTCGTGGTGTCCGGCAACTGGAGCGCGCTCGGCCGGCTCGAAACCGCACTGCCCGGGATTGCCGAAAAGCTCGAGCTGCAGGTGCGTTTCCAGCGCTGCAACATGCGCGAGCAGAACCCGGAGTTCCGGCCTTACGCGGCTGACGTTATCGCCCCGCAGCAGCCGGATCTGCTGGTGCATCTGCTCGAGTTCTTCCACAGCCAGGACGTGCAGGTGGCGGAGATGTCGACGCAGAAATACCAGTCGACCCACACCGGCGCCGGCATGGTCAGCGTGCAGATGGTGCTGCATGTGCCGGTCAACCAGCATCCGCAGGCGCTGCGCGAATCGTTCATGGATCTCTGCGACGATCTGAACGCCGACGGCATGCTGGACCCGATCAAGAGCTGACGGCAGTCGCTGGCAGCCGTATCGGCAAGGCGTGAATCTTGCGGTCTTGAACCTGCAAACCGGCTGTAGTCTGATCGTCAGCAGACTCCCACCCGCTTTTTCGAACCTCACGAGGACCCGCTGCATGAGCCTGACGATTGGCGACAAGCTGCCCGACCTGACCGTAGCCGCCAGCGGCGGCAAGACGATCCAGCTGGCAAAGGATTTCAAGGGCAAGAAACTCGTCGTTTACTTCTATCCGAAGGACAACACGCCCGGCTGCACGGTGGAGGGTCAGGAATTCACCGCGCTGTATGCCGAGTTCGTGAAGGCCGGCGCCGATATCGTCGGCGTGTCGAAGGACAGCGTGAAATCGCACGACAACTTCTGCGCCAAGTTCGGCTTCCCGTTCACCTTGCTGTCCGATGGTGACGAAGCCGTGTGCAATGCCTTCGGCGCGATCGTCGAGAAGAGCATGTACGGCAAGAAGTACATGGGCATCGACCGCTGCACCTTCGTGTTCGATACATCAGGCAAGCTGGCCAAGGACTGGCGCAAGGTTTCGGCCAAGGGCCATGCCGCCGAAGTGCTGGAGGCGGTCAAGGCCCTCTGACGCCCTTGCTCGCCGTCATTCCCCACGTGTCTCCTGAGCCGGCGCGCAGTCACCTGCGCGTCGGCTCGTCTGTTTTTCATTCCGGAAATCGATGAAAAAGAAGATCTTCGTGCTCGACACCAATGTCCTGATGCACGACCCGAGCTGCCTGTTCCGCTTCGAGGAACACGACATCTACATCCCGATGGTCGTGCTCGAGGAACTCGACAACGGCAAGAAAGGCACGTCGGAAACCTCGCGCAACGTGCGTCAGGTCAGCCGCTTCCTCGACAGCCTGATGCATGGCAAGGACCACGCGCAGATCGAGAAGGGCATTCCGCTGCCAACCACCCTGAACAAGGGGCCGAACGGCAACGGGAACGGTCACGCCAACGGCGGCACGCCGACTGCGCCTGCCACCGGCCGGCTGTTCTTCCAGACCCGGCCGTCGGCGGCCTCGCTGCCGGAAATGCTGCCGGGCAACAAGCCGGACAACAACATCCTGCTGGCGGCACTCGCGATCCAGACGCAGCATCCGTCGCGGCCGATCACCCTGGTGTCGAAGGACATCAACCTGCGGATCAAGGCGGCGATCGTCGGCGTCCACACCGAGGACTACCACAACGATCAGGTGCTGGACGACCTCGATCTGCTGTACTCGGGCTACGCCAAGCTGCCGGATGACTTCTGGACCACGCATGGCGAGAAGATGGACAGCTGGCAGGATGATCGCGGCCGTGCCTGCTACAAGGTGACCGGCCCGAAGGTCAAGGAATGGCATGTCAACGAATTCCTGTACCTGCCGGACGATGTCGAGCGCGGCCTCGAACTGACCGTTCAGGCGCTCGATGGCGACAGCGCCAAGCTCCATGTCATCCGCGACTATCGCGCCGGCAAGACGCCGGTCTGGGGCATCCATGCCAAGAACCGCGAACAGAACTTCGCGCTGAACCTGCTGCTCGATCCGGACGTGGATTTCGTCACGCTGCTCGGCGCCGCCGGCACCGGCAAGACCCTGCTGGCACTGGCCGCGGGCCTCGCGCAGACGCTCGACGAGCCGCGCTATCGCGAGATCATCATGACCCGCGTCACCGTGCCGCTCGGTGACGACATCGGCTTCCTGCCGGGCACCGAGGAAGAGAAGATGACGCCGTGGATGGGCGCGCTGATGGACAACCTCGAAGTGCTGACCCAGACCAGCAACGCCGGTGACTGGGAACGCGCGGCGACCAACGATCTGCTGAGCAAGCGGATCAAGATCCGCAGCCTGAACTTCATGCGCGGCCGCACCTTCCTGAATCGCTTCATCATCATCGACGAAGCGCAGAACCTGACCTCGAAGCAGATGAAGGCGCTGATCACGCGCTGCGGTCCGGGCTCGAAGATCGTCTGCCTCGGCAACCTGACCCAGATCGATACCCCTTACCTGTCGGAAACCACGTCCGGCCTGACCTACGTCGTCGACCGTTTCCGTGGCTGGCCGCACGGCGGCCACGTGACCCTGGCGCGCGGAGAGCGCTCGCGCCTTGCCGCTTTCGCGTCCGACACTCTCTGAGAAGGAACAAACAATGCTCAAAGGACTCGCCCGCGGCGTCAAAGACGGCGCCATCGGAATGGCCCTGAAGGCCTACGTCAACGACAAGCTCAGCGACTACGGCGAGGTGATCGACTGCACCGTCGATACCGGCGTCAACCGGGTCACCGCACGCGCCATGCTCAAGGGCGAACGCGATGCCGTCACCGTGACCGTCGAGCGCTACGAGATCGAAGCCGAAGGCGAAGTGCGCTTCATCAGCCTGAAGCAGTTCTCGTCGTCCCGCGCCTGGCTGACCCTGCTGCTGAACAAGCTGCTGTCCGGCAAGCGCTACAAGCTGCCGAGCACCGTCAGCAAGATGCTCTGAGCGCAGGCCGCGCGCATCACGTGCCGGACTTCCCTGCCCTTGCCGATCTGTTGACGCCGACCCTGGCCGCGCTGTGCGGCTTCGCGTTCCTCGCCGGCTTCATCGATTCGGTGGTCGGCGGCGGGGGTTTGATCCAGATCCCCGCGATGTTCGTGCTGATGCCCGGCGTGCCGCCGGCGGCGATCCTCGGCACCAACAAGTTCGCCGCGATCTGGGGCACGGCGAGCGCGACGATCCAGTACGCGCGCAAGGTGCCGATGCCGTGGTCGGTGGTGCTGCCCGCCGGCGTGGTCGCCGCCGGCGCATCATTCCTGGGTGCGCGCACCGTGAGCCTGATCGGCAACGCGCAGCTCAAGCCGCTGATCCTCGTGATGATGATCGCGGTGCTGGCGTACACACTGTGGAAGAAGGACTTCGGCAAGCTGCACGCGCCGAAGCTGAACCCGCGCCAGCAGTTGCTGACGGGGCTCGCCGTCGGTGCGGTCATCGGTTTCTACGACGGCTTCTTCGGCCCCGGCACCGGCAGTTTCCTGATCTTCGCGTTCGTGGGCCTGTTCGGCTTCAGCTTCCTCGTCGCCTCGGCATCGGCGAAGGCCGTGAATTCGATCACCAACTTCGCCGCGCTCACCTACTTCGTGGCCAGCGGCAGCGTGCTGTACGCGTATGCCATCCCGATGGCTGCGTTCAACGTCGGCGGCTCGCTGATCGGCTCCCGACTCGCGATCGCCAAGGGCAGCGGCTTCGTCCGCGTCCTGTTCGTCGTCGTTGTCACCGCGCTGATCGGCAGTTTTGCACGGGACATCCTGAACCACTGAACGGCGTGCCGAGCCGGTCAGGCGCGTTCGTCGTCAAAGGCCAGCGTGTCGCCGATGTGCGGCAGGCCCAGCGTCAGCATCAGCAGCCGGTCCAGCCCGACCGCGACGCCGGCACAGTCCGGAAGTCCATGCCGCATCGCCGCGATCAGTCGCGCGTCATACGGTGGCGCCACGCGCTGCGCGTGCGCGCGCCGTGCACGATCCGACTCGAAGCGTCGCTGCTGTTCGTCGGCATCGGTGAGTTCATGGAAGCCGTTCGCCAGTTCGATGCCGCGCCAGAACAGCTCGAACCGCTCGGCAACCGGTGGATCGTCCTGCCGGATGCGCGCGAGCGCCGCCTGCGAAGCCGGAAAGTCGTGCAGGAATTCGGGCGTATCGCGGCCGAGCTGCGGGCCGACAACATGGCTCATCAGCAGATCGAGCAGGAAGTCGCGGCGCACCGACTCGGCGGCGATCGCAGGATCGGGCATGTCCGGCAGCGGACCGATCGCGCGCCGGCACGCTGCCTCCAGATCGACGATCGACGCCACATGCGGATCGAGCCCCGCAAGACGCGCGAAGGCCTCGCGGTAGGTCGATCGCCGGCAAGCTTCCGTGGTGACCGACAGCGCCTGCAGCAGCGCCTCGCACTCGTTCATCAGCGCATGGTGGTCCCAGCCCGGCCGATACCACTCCAGCATCGTGAACTCGGGGTTGTGATGACGCCCCTGCTCGTCGATGCGGAACACGCGCGCGATCTGGAAGATCGGACCGCTGCCGGCTGCGAGCAGGCGCTTCATCGGGAACTCGGGCGAGGTCTGCAGCCAGCGCTCGCCGTGGGTCGTGAAGCTGTCGATCTGAGGATCGACGGTGGCGCCGCGGGACAGGATCGGCGTCTCGACTTCGAGCACGCCGCGAGCCTCGAAAAATGACCTGAGCTGTCGGAAAAAATCGGCTCTCCGCCGCAGCGTTTCGAAGCTGGCGCGAGGCTGCCACAGCGTGTCGCGATTCATTGACGCATATCAGGTGCAGTGCTATAACGCGACGATATCGGACGCTGCAATTGACATTGCATTTTCCGGCCGATTCTACTCACATGTACGTGAAGAGGGAGACCCCTGGTGGCGACCAAGAAGACGGCGGCAAAATCCAAGCCCGCAACGAAACCGGCAGCGAAAGCCAAGCCCTCCAAGGCAGCACCGAAGAAGGCTCCCGCGAAGGCAGCCACCAAGTCCTCCGTCAAGAAGGCCGCAGTCAAGAAGGCCGTCGCCAAGAAGGCGGCACCAGCCAAGAAGGCCGTCGCCAAGAAAGCCGTAGCGAAGAAGGCACCGGCCAAGAAGGCCGCTGCCAAGAAAGTCGCTGCGAAGGCGGCGCCGGCGAAGAAGGCCGTCGTCAAGAAAGCAGCCGCCAAGAAAGCGGTGGTCAAGAAGGCAGTTCCGGCCAAGACGGCCGTTGCCAAGAAGGCCATCGTGAAGGCGGCGCCGAAGCCGGCCGCGAAGCCGGCTGCCGTCGAA
Organism: Nevskia sp.; assembly: GCF_021732705.1. GTDB lineage: Bacteria > Pseudomonadota > Gammaproteobacteria > Nevskiales > Nevskiaceae > Nevskia. The sequence continues at coordinate 6,562 of NZ_JAKFUM010000012.1, forward strand.
AAAAAAAAGCAGTCAGTAGCACCCGCGCCGTCGCCGACACCAGTCCCGCCGCCGCCCCCAGCGCCGGAACCGGCGCTGCAGTCCCCAACTCCGGAGTCGCCATCGCTGTCCCCGGAAGCCCCCCCAGCAACCGAGCCGTCGCCGTAAAAACTTCAACCAGCAAACAGGCGGTCACGCCGCCGTCCGACAAAGCCGCACGCCCTCCACGTGCTCCCCGTTCTTCTGCTGCTACGCTGAGCAATGTTGCAAACTTGACCGATGACGACATCCGCGCGATGTCGGAAGACGACTACATGAATGACGTGCAGGTGGAATTCTTCCGCCTGAGGCTGCTCAAGATGCGCGAAGAAGTGTTCGCGCGAGAGCTCGACGTCAAGGAACGCCTCCATCAGCGCGAGGTGTTCGCCGACCCCGCCGACCGTGCCACCGCCGAAGAAGAGCATTGGCTCGATTTGCGGCTGCGCGAACGCGAGTCGATGCTGCTGCGCAAGATCGAGGAATCGCTGCGCCGTATCCGCGACAAGGAATATGGCTACTGCACCAAGACCGGCGAGGCCATCGGCATCCCGCGCCTGCTCGCTCGCCCGACCGCCAGCGTCTGCGTCGACGTGAAGGGTCAGGACGAAAAGGTCGAGACGCACTTCCGCGACCGCTGATCGACGCGTTCTTTCGGCAACCTGCGGTTCCGACGGCGATGTTCCAGACAGGAACATCGCCGTCTTTCGTTGCGGACCCCTGCGCTACAATGCGGGCGCTGCGCCCGTGGCGAAATTGGTAGACGCATGAGACTTAAAATCTCCCGCCTTCGCAGGCGTGCCGGTTCGATTCCGGCCGGGCGTACCACCCCGACGCGCCATGCCGCGCTTCGGACCCTCAGCATTCCATCGCCCCGGTAGCTCAGTGGATAGAGCGACCGCCTCCTAAGCGGTAGGTCGCAGGTTCAACTCCTGCCCGGGGCACCAAATCCGTCCTTCGTTTGTGTGGGCGTTCGATGTCACTGCCGCCGATGGTTCGAGCGCGCGGTGATCGTCGTTTCGCGACGACTGCCTTCAGCCCCAGCGAAAGTGGAACTCGGCATCGGTCGGCTTCGGCGCGGCACGGTCGGCGTCGCGGGTCACGGTGACGGCGATGAACGCAAGACCATCGGCCAGCAACAGGGTTTTCAGCGCCGGCGCGTACAGGCCGCCAGCCCCCGCAAACGGCCAGACCGTGAACCAGGCGACCAGCCCGACCAGCAGCACGGTGGCCAACGCGATCCAGCGTGCGGTCGACGACAGGAACGCAGCGCCGATCGCGAACAGGCCCAGCGAGAGAAGCGCGCCGCCATGGCTAAGCGCCAGCGATGCGATGGCCTCGGCCGACAGGCGCGCAACGCCGAGGTCATGCGCGAAAACATCGGGCGCCGACCAGATCCGCGCACCCAGGATCATCAGGCTCAGTCCTGACAGCAACAACGCCGAAAACGACACGACATTCACGGTTTTCATCGTTCCTCTCCCACCTTGTTCCTTGTGACTCTGGCCGGACCGCCGGCCCCGTCTTGCTGCACCAGTTTCGGAAAAATTCCGTTTCCGGCTACACTATGGCATTCACCATACTATGGTGACCACCCTACATAATCGCCGACGACGATGCAAATGCCGTTCGTCAGCCGGCATCGGAGGAGATCGACATGGTCAGAACCAGCAATGCCCGTCAGGACGCGATCGAGGCCGCCGTCCGACTGTTCCGCACGCAGGGCTATTCGGCGACCGGGCTGACACAGTTGCTGGAAGAAAGTGGCGCGCCGAAAGGCTCGTTCTACTTCCACTTCCCGGGCGGCAAGGAACAGCTCGCACTGGAGGCGCTGCAGGTCTTCGGTGCCGAAGTGCGGGGACGCATCGAGCGCCGGGCGAGCGAGCTGGCGCAAGATCCGGCCGCATTCATTCACGCCATGTTCGATGCCACTGCGCGGGAACTGGAGAAAAGCGATTACACCGCCGGCTGCGTGGCCTCGAATCTCGGCGGCGAGCTGTCATCGGGCAACCGGCCGATCGCCGATGCGGTGACTGCGGTCATCCAGAGCTGGGTCGAGGCGATTGCCGATGGCCTGCAGTCGCGCTTCGAGACCCGGGAGGCGGCAGTCGCATTCGCCTCCACGGTCATGGCCTCGCTCAGCGGCATGCGCACGATGGCGCGTGCCCAGCGCTCGACGGCAATGTTCACCGCCATCGCCAACGTGCTGGTGGCAGGGCTGCCGCCGGCTCGACCGTAGCGCGCTTCAGCCTTCGAGCGGCGATGCGCTGGCGAGCCGATCAGGCGATCAGCAGATGACGTTTGCTCGCGCTGAACAGGTTGACCCTGCGCTGCCGAAGCGCAAGGCCTTGGACGCTGCCGGTCGAGGCTGACCGGACAGTGCCCCATCAGGCGATCAGTGATCGCTCGGTGCCCACCACGGCTTCAGCGCTTCGCTGGTCGACTGATAGTCATGGCCCAGCGCTTCCGCCACCGCCTTGTAGGTGACGCGGCCGAGATGCACGTTCAGGCCCTCGCGCAGGTTCGGATCGTCCAGCAGCGCGCGCTTGTAGCCCTTGTCGGCCAGCGCCAGCGCGAACGGCAGCGTGGCGTTGGTCAGTGCGAACGTCGACGTGCGAGCGACGCCGCCCGGCATGTTCGCCACACAGTAATGCACCACGCCTTCCTCGACGTAAGTCGGATTCTGGTGGGTGGTCGCGCGCGAAGTTTCGAAGCAGCCGCCCTGGTCGATCGCGACATCGACGATCACGGCACCCGGCTTCATCCGCTTGAGCATCGCGCGCGTCACCAGCTTCGGCGCAGCCGCACCCGGCACCAGCACGGCACCGATGACCAGATCGGCATGGATCACTGCGGTTTCCAGCGCATCGGCCGTCGAGTACAGCGTGGTCAGGCGACCGTCGAACGTGGTGTCGAGCCAGGCCAGACGCGGCAGCGAGCGATCGAGGATCGTCACCCGCGCGCCCATGCCCACCGCAAGCCGCGCCGCGTTGTAGCCGACGACACCGCCGCCGATCACCACGACATCGGCCGGGGCCACGCCGGGCACGCCGCCCAGCAGCACGCCGGTGCCGCCCTGTGCCTTCTCCAGCGCATGGGCGCCGGCCTGGATCGACATGCGGCCGGCGACTTCGCTCATCGGCGCCAGCAGCGGCAGACCGCCCCGGCCATCGGTGACCGTTTCGTAGGCGATGGCGACGCAGCCGCTGTCGATCAGGCCCTGGGTCTGCGCCGGATCGGGCGCCAGATGCAGATAGGTGAACAGCACCTGCCCCTCGCGCAGCATCGCGCACTCGACCGGCTGCGGTTCCTTGACCTTGATCACCATCTCGCTGCGGGCAAAGATCTCCGCGGCGGTGTCGACGATGCTGGCGCCGGCCGCGACGTACTGCGCATCGGCAATGCCGATGCCGAGACCGGCCGAGGCCTGGATCAGCACCTGGTGGCCGTGGGCCGTCAGTTCACGCACGCCGGCCGGCGTCAGTCCGACGCGGTACTCATGAACCTTGATTTCTTTCGGGACGCCAATCAGCATGGGCTGCTCCTGGATAAGCTGGATATGGGTCGAGTCTATCTCAGGATTCCGCAGCGGCCTGCTGCGCCTTGAGCCCCCTCAATCGTCATGCGCAGCAATATCCGACAGCAGTTCGCGCTGCTGTTCATCGCCGTCGGGATCGGTCTGGTCGGCTACGGCTGGTATCAGGAACGCCAGTTGCCGGTCTACACGCCGGACGATTTCGAGCTGGCGGCCGACCTCAACCTGAGCCTCGACCTGGCGCGCATGACCGCCGAACGGCAGCCGCCGCCGGAGAAGATTTCCGAGCTGCGCGCCGCGATCCGCGCCGATGTCGAAGCGAACGACCGGCGCAGGCACGATCTCGCGAGATCGTGGATGCAGACCGGGCTCGTGCTGATCGGCATGGGCATCGTGCAGACGCTGATCAGCCGCCGCTTCGCGACGCCGGCCCGGTCATGAGACTGCGGCTCCGCCTGCCGCCACCGTTGGAACCCCTGCCGGAAAGGCTTCGATGATGCCGTCACCCCCGAATCTGCCGCACTGGAATCTGGATCAGGTCGTCGCCGGCCTGCGCCAGCAACGCGAACGCTGGCGCGAAGCCCGGCACCGCAGTCTCGACTCCGGCGGCCGCGAGTTTCCGGTGCGCGAACAGGTGGCGGCGATCATGACGTCGCTGTGCGGCGCGCTGTTCCCGATGCGCCTCGGCCCGCCGGAGCTGCGTCAGGAGACGGAGGACTACTACGTCGGCCATACGCTCGATACCGCACTGAACGCGCTGTATGCGCAGGTCGTGCTGGAACTGAGCTACACCGCGCGCCAGCAGGGCCAGCCGGAAGACACCGTCGTGCCGCGTGCCACCGCGATCGTCAATGCCTTCGCCAGCTATCTGCCGAAGGCGCGCGAGCTGCTCGATTCCGATGTCGAGGCGGCCTTCCATGGCGATCCGGCCGCGCGCAGCGTCGACGAGGTGCTGCTGTGCTATCCCGGCGTGATCGCGGTCATTTACCACCGCCTCGCCCACCAGCTGTACAAGCTCGACGTGCCGCTGCTGGCGCGGATCATCGCCGAGCTGTCGCACTCGGCCACCGGCATCGACATCCACCCGGGGGCGACGATCGGCAGCCGCTTCTTCATCGACCACGGCACTGGGGTGGTCATCGGCGAAACCGCCGTCATCGGCGAGCGCGTGCGGCTGTACCAGCAGGTGACGCTCGGCGCCAAGCGCTTCGCCGCCAACGAGGACGGCAGCCTGATCAAGGGCCAGCCGCGGCATCCGATCGTCGAGGACGACGTCGTGATCTATGCCGGCGCCACGATTCTCGGCCGCGTCACCATCGGAAAGGGTTCGAGCATCGGCGGCAACGTCTGGCTGACGCGCAGCGTGCCACCGGGCAGCAACATCACGCAGGCACAGTCCGAACAGCATGCCGTGACGGCACCGGTTGCCGCAGGCTTCTGAACGGCTCGCGATCGACCCTCCTGCCAGTGGCTGTCCCGAGGTTCCACCGAGTCACCGACACGCTGACTGAGGAGTCCGCATGTTTCTCGTGCCCACGTATCTTGCGCAGAGCCGCATCCATGGTCTCGGCGTGTTCACGCCGGTGGCGATTCCGGCCGGCACCGTCGTCTGGGACCTGAATCCCGAGATCGACTGGGCGATTCCGCCGGAGGCGCTCGCGCAGTTCCCGGAGCCGTTCCGGACGCGCATCCGGCACTACTGCTATCTGAATGTCGATGGCGTCTACATGTTCTGCGGCGACAACGGCAAGTTCATGAATCACGAGAACGCGCCGAACTGCTTCGAGGACGACACCCGGACGATTGCCGCGCGCGACATTGCCGCCGGCGAGGAACTGACCTGCGACTACCGGGCGTTCGAACACGAGCCGCAGCCGCACGATCTGGGCTGAGCCGCCGCGCGGTCGCAGCGCTCAGCGCCGCCGCAGCGACGCCAGCAGTGCCCTCGCCTTGTCGCGCTGGAACAGCCACACGGCCAGCCCGTAGGTGACGGCCCCGCCCACGATCTGCGCCGCCAGCAGCGCGCCCGGCGCCAGCGACGACCACGACGCCAGCAGCAGCACTGGCGCGGCCATTGTCAGCGCCAGCAGCAGCGGCACGCCGTTCGCGGCGAGCATCGTCGACAGCTGCAGCCCGAACGCCCGGCGTCCGATCAGGCTGACGTAGACGACATCGAGCGGCCAGGCCAGCAGGCGCGCCAGCCCGATCGCGAGCGGCCCGAGCGGTGCCAGCAACAGCAGCAGGCCCGAGGTCGCCACCAGTTCCAGCACGCCGGACGCCACGCCGACCCCGGCCCGCCCGGTCGCCGCGAGTCCGCTGTGCACGAAGTTGCCGGCGCCGCCGATGCCGGTGGCCAGCGCTAGCAGCATTGCGATCGGCGCGGCAGGCGCCCAGGCCGGCCCGGCAATGACGAGGATGATCGTCGGCGCGGTCAGGGCCAGTCCGACGAACACCGGCTGCAGCAGCAGCGCGGTCTGGCCGACGGTCTGCTCGACCGCCACCCGCAGCCGCTCCGGCTGCGCCTGCACGCGCGAGAAGAACGACATCGCGATGTTGTGGCCGATCGCGCCCGTCGCGCCGCGAATCGGCTCGACGATGCGGTTCGCCATGTTCAGGTAGCCGTTGCCGTCGAGCCCGAACAGCCGCGTCACCACGGTCTGGAACAGCGCGTCGCTCAGCGTTTCGAGGCTGCGTCCCAGCAGATGCAACCCGCCGAACGGCAGCAGCTCGCGCACGGCGGCGAGATCCGCCGTCGGTCGCAAGCGCACCGGGCAGCGCCACAGCATGATCAGCAGGTTCGTCGTACGCGCCGTCATCGGCACCGCAAGCAGCGCCCAGACACCGGCACCGCGCCATGCGGCGACGATGCCGGTGATCGTTCCGAGCGCCACGCCGAAGAAATTGCCGGCGGCGATGTCACCGAAGCGCCGATGCCGGCGCGCGACGGCGGTGACGATCGACAGCGGCCCGTCGACGAACAGCAGCAGGCTGCACATCGCCACCAACGGCAAGAGATCGGAGGCCACGCCGGTCACGCCGCGCAGCATCATGACGGCCGCGTTCAGGGCCGCGCACAGCCCGATGGCGATCACCAGCACGGCTGCGAGAGCGCCACCGAAATGCGCCTTGCGCACGATGCGGCGCTGGCTCAACGCTTCCTCGAACAGCGCCGTCGTGCTGGCCGACAGCACGCCGACATAGACCATCGTCAGCGCCGACAGGCCGAACAGCTCCGGCGCCAGCAGCCGTGTAAGCACCACGGTGCCGACGATCTGCAGCGAGAAGCGCCCGGCAGCATCGGCGCCGGACGACATCAGCCAGCGGAGGAGTCGAGTGCTACGCTTCATGGTGACGCGGGCCGGGCATCATGCCGCCGCGCGCAGGCCTTGCCTGCGCCGACGCCGTTCGCGATTTCCGGTTTTTTCGCCCCAGCATCGATGATCATTTTTCTGACGACGGCGGCTCACGGCTACACGATCAAGCGGTACCTGGAAGCCAGCGCCGCCTCGCTGCGCCGACAGGTCATGACGATGAGCTACGGCGAGTTCCTGAGCTGGCGGAAGCTGCCGGCTGGGCACTATATCTTCGCCGATGTCGACCGCCTCGACGCCGATGAAGCGGCCGCCGTGGCGCGCCGGATCGACCATCTGGCGGCCGCGTTGCCGAGCGCCGTCCGGCTGAACGATCCGCGCCGGCTGCTCGGCCGCCTCCAGCTGCTGAACGCGCTGCAGGCCGCGGGCATCAACGATTTCGGCGCGCGCCTGTCGACGGCCCCGATCGACGGCTTGCGCTATCCGGTGTTCGTCCGTCCGCTGATCGAGCACAAGGCCGGCCTGACGCCGCTGCTGCACGACGCAACCGAACTGCGCGCCGCGCTCGAGCGCCTGCGGCACGATGGCATCGACCTGTCGTCTTGTGTCACGACCGAGTTCATCGACGTCCGCAATGCCGACGGCCACTACGAGAAATACAGCGTACTGCGGATCGGCGATGTGTTCATCGCCTCCGACCATTCGATGAACGATCGCTGGATCGTCAAGGGCGAGGATGACGAAGCGGTGATCGCCGACGATCTTGCCCGCTGTCTCGCGTTCCAGCACGCGAACCCGCACGAGGCGCAGCTGCGGCCGATCTTCGATCGGGCCGGCGTCGACTACGGCCGCGTCGACTACGCGTTCGCGCGCGGGCGGCTGCAGGTGTTCGAGATCAATCCGAACCCGACGCTGTCGCCGGACTTTCACGGCGTCGGCGAATACCGGCGCTCGACCCGGCTCTACAACGCGATGATCGCCGACGGCCTGCGTGCGCTGCTGGCGAAGCCGGTCGGTGCCCGCGGCTGGCTGACCGTGGACGGGGCCGGCGGGGCCGAGCGCGTCGAAGCCGAAAGCCGCCTCCGGCAGCTCGTGCGGCGCTCGTTGCGGGCCATCGGCCTGCTGCGTTGGGAGCACGACTGCGCGCGCTGGCGGCAGGCGCTGACCGGGCGACGCGACTGAGCCGCGGCGAAGCGCAAAAACAGAAAACCCCGCGGCGGGCGGGGTCCTGTCGATCGACGAATTGGAGCGGGAAACGAGATTCGAACTCGCGACCTCAACCTTGGCAAGGTTGCGCTCTACCAGCTGAGCTATTCCCGCGTGACAACGCCAACTGCCTGAAATATGGAGGCTCGACCCGGAATTGAACCGAGGTACGGGGATTTGCAGTCCCCTGCATCACCACTCTGCCATCGAGCCTGCGTCGGCCGCCGGAGCGAACCGCTTGCAACACAAGGCACTTTCGAAGCCCTGAAGCGAAAAAACCTCGTCACTGAACGAGGTTTTCCAGTCGTCACGATGGAGCGGGAAACGAGATTCGAACTCGCGACCTCAACCTTGGCAAGGTTGCGCTCTACCAGCTGAGCTATTCCCGCACCGTGTTCCGAGGCGCGTATTCTAGTGGCTGAGGCCGATGTGTCAAGCGATTTCGGCCAGATCGGCGCCGGCATCCACCGGGTCGAAGCAGGCGCTCAAACGCTGTCGCGCATCAGCGGCCACGCCGCGCGCAGGTATACCACCATCGACCACAAGGTCAGCGCCGCTGCCGCGAACAGCAGGCCGTAGCCGAGGTCGTAGACCGGCACCGGGCCGATCGGCAGCTGCCACAGCATCAGGCTGATCGCGGTCATCTGGAACACGGTCTTGAGCTTGCCGACGACGTTGACCGCCACGCGGCGCCGCTCGCCCATCTCGGCCAGCCACTCGCGCAGCGCCGAGATCGTGATCTCCCGCCCGATGATGATCGCCACCAGCACGCCCATCAGCCCGGTCGAGTGATCGCGCAGCAGCATCACCAGCGCCACGGCCACCAGCAGCTTGTCGGCAACCGGGTCGAGGAACGCGCCGAAGTTCGAGGTCTGGTTCCAGCGTCGCGCCAGCCAGCCATCGAGCCAGTCGGTGATCGCGGCCGCGACGAACAGCAGCGCGGCAGCCTGCCGCGCGTGCTTCCAGTCGACGTAGAACAGGCCGAGCACGACCGGAATGACGGCGACACGTCCGAGTGTCAGCGCAGTGGGAAGATTGATCCGCATGGGGCGGCAGTTTCACGTTTCCGGCAGCCAGATTCCAGCACAACCCGCGCGAAATCTGGTTTTTCTTGCGGTGGATCGCCGAGGCGACCGATCGTGCCGCCGAATCAGTGGAAGTGCGCGTAGATCCGCTCGGCCAGCCGCCGGTTGATGCCCTCGACCTTCGCCAGTTCGTCGATGCCGGCGCGCTTGATCTGGCCCAGGCCACCGAGCGCGTTCAGCAGCGCGCGACGCCGGGTCGGCCCCAGGCCTTCGATCGCTTCCAGCCCCGAGGTCACGCGTGCCTTGTCGCGCCGTGCCCGATGGCCGGTGATCGCGAAGCGGTGCGCCTCGTCGCGGATGCGCTGGATCAGGTGCAGCGCCGGCGAGTCCGGCGGCAGCATGATCGGCTCGTCGCGCTCCGGCAGGATCAGCTGCTCGAGTCCGGGCTTGCGCGTCGGCCCCTTGGCGATCGCGACAATGCGCACGCCGTCAAACTCCAGCTCCTGCAGCGCCTCGATCGCCGACGACAGCTGCCCCGCCCCGCCATCGATGAACAGCACGTCCGGCACCTGCACCTCGCCGGTCTTGACGCGGGCAAAGCGCCGCGACACCGCCTGCTTGATCGCCGCGTAATCGTCGCCGGGCGTGATGCCTTCGATGTTGAACTTGCGGTACGCGATCTTCAGCGGCCCTTCCTCGTTGAACACCACGCACGAGGCCACCGGCAGCTCGCCCATCGAATGGCTGATGTCGAAGCATTCGAGCCGCCGCGGCAGGCGGTCGAGCTCCAGCGCGTCCTTCAGTTCGACCAGCCGCTTGTCCATGCTCGCAGCTTCGACCAGCTTGGTCGACAGCGCCTGGTTCGCCGTGTTGATCGCCATTTCCATCAGGCGCTGCTTCGGGCCGCGCTGCGGTTCGGTGATCTTGACCTTGCGCCCGGCTTTCGCGGCCAGCGTGTCCTCGATCCATTCGAGATCATCCGGCTGATGGCTGATCAGCACTTCCGGCGGCACCGGGCGCGCCAGGTAGTACTGGCTCAGGAAGCTGCCGAGCAGTTCCGGAATCTCGATGCCGTGCGGATGCTTCGGGAAGAAACTGCCGTGACCAAGGTTCAGGCCGTCACGCACCGAGGTGACGACGATGCAGCTCGCCGACGGATGCTGGGCCACGGCGATCACGTCGATCTCGTCCGCGCCACCGGTGATCGCGCGGTTCTCGCGAACGCGGGCGAGTGCCGCGATCTGGTCGCGCAGCTTGGCCGCACGCTCGAATTCCAGCGCTTCCGCCGCGGCTTCCATCTCGGTGCCGATTTCCTTGGCCAGCTCGTCGCCGCGGCCTTCGAGCAGGCGCACGGCGCGGTTGACGTCCAGCGCGTAATCCTCGGGCGAGATCATCTTCACGCACGGTGCCGAGCAGCGGCGAATCTGGTGCTGCAGGCAGGCGCGGCGGCGATTGGCGAAGAAAGTGTCGTTGCACGGCCGCAAGCGAAACAGCTTCTGCAGGGTGTACAGCGTCTCGCGCACGGCGGTGGCGCTCGGGAACGGCCCGAAGTAGCGCGCCTCGCCATCCTTGCCGCCGCGATGGAAGCCGATGCGGGGATAGTCGTGGCCGTTCGTGATCTTCACGAACGGGTAGCTCTTGTCGTCCCGCAGCGACACGTTGTAGCGCGGGTTCTGCTCCTTGATCAGCGTCGCTTCCAGCAGCAGCGCCTCGTCTTCCGTGTGCGTCAGCGAGACCTCGATGCGCGCGATCTGGTCGACCATCGACTCGATGCGCGGATTGCCGCTCGCCCGCAGGAAGTACGTCGACACGCGCTTCTTCAGGTTGCGCGCCTTGCCGACGTACAGCAGCTCGGAATCGGCGTCGTACATGCGGTAGACGCCGGGCGAGCTGGTCAGCTGCGACAGGAACGCCTTGGAATCGAAAGGGGCTGCGGGTTCACTCATCGCGCGAAGGATACCGACGTCGACCGCTTCGCGGCAGGCTTGACGACGCGTTCGCTCGGGCCACGTTTCACGGGTTAGGCTCAAGCGCGATCACGCCCATTCCCCGCGAGGATTCATCGATGAACAAGCGACGCTTGCACCGCCTGACGCTGCTCGGCCTCGGGGCCGCGTTGATTGTCGGACCCGCCGCGTGGGCGGCCGATTCGGCACCTGCGACAGCCGCCACCAAGCCCGAATTCCTGAACTCCGGGAAAGTGGTGCCGACCACCTTGCCGTTCTCCGAAGCGGTGCGCGTCGGCAACACGCTGTATCTGTCCGGTCAGGTCGGGCTGGTGCCGGGCACGCTGAAGCTGGTGCCGGGTGGCCTGAAGGAAGAGGCGCGTCAGACGATGGACAACATCAGAACCACGCTCGAAGCGCACGGTGCCGCGCTGACCGACGTCGTGAAATGCACGGTGTTCCTCGCCGATCTCGCCGAATGGGGCGCGTTCAACGACATCTACAAGACCTATTTCGCGGCTGGCCGATTCCCGGCGCGCAGCGCGCTCGGCGCGAACGGGCTCGCGTTCAATGCCCGGGTGGAAGTCGAATGCATCGCGGCGCTGCCGCGTTGATCAGGACCTGATCGGCGGCATTGGGCTGCATTGGGCTGCATCGGGCGGCGACGGCTGCATGTCGCTTGACGGTCGTCAAGACGAGTGTGGGACAAAACAAGTTTTTCGCTTACGCTTGCGGCATGAACCGATCCCTGCTCACCCTGATGCTGTCCGGTGCGCTCTGCAGCCCGGCAATCGCGCACGACTACTGGATCGAGGCCGTGCCGTCGCCTGCCGATCCCTCGATCACCGAGCTGCGCCTGCTGGTCGGCGAGTGCCTGAAGATCGAGGAACAGCGAGCGTTCCAGCCGGCGAAGACGGTTGCATTCACGGGCCATCGCGGCGACTCGAAGTCCGACCTCATCCCGCTGGCCACGCCGGACGCCACGCCGCTCGCCAGCCTGCCGTCCGCGCAGCAACCGGCCCTGATCGCGTTCGAGCGGAACTGGTCGTACATCGAGCTGAAGGCGAAGAAGTTCGAGGACTATCTGGACGACGAAGGCTTCAAGGCCGCGCTCGCCGAGCGTCGGCAGCGCAAGGAATCCGCCGCGCCGGGTCGCGAGCGCTACCGGCGTTATCTCAAGGCGCTGCTGCCGACGGGCGCGAATGACCCGGCCGCCACGGCCACGCTCGGCCAGAAGCTGGAACTGGTGCCGCTGCGCTCGCCGGGCGAAGCCAGCCGTGGCGACAGGATCCAGGTCCGGCTGCTGTTCGAGGGCCAGCCACTGGCCGGCGCGCCGGTCGAAATCTGTCAGCGCAGCTCGCCAACGAAGGTGCGCACGATCGCCGCCGAAACCAATGACGACGGCATCGCCAGCCTGCCGATCAAGGCCAGCGGCCTGACGCTGATCCGCGCCGTGCAGATGCGACGCGTCACCGACGGCGACGCGATGGCGGACTGGGAAAGCTACTGGACCAGCTACAGCTTCGTCGCCCGCTGAATCCCGGCCCCGACGAGGACAGGCCAGCGGACGGCTGCGAAAAGCCGGCCGCAAACCGGACGGCGGCCATGGCCGATCACGCCGCCAGCAGGCAACGCTCGGTCAGCTGGCGGGCGTGGCCGATGCCGTTCCATCGGCAGCCGGTGCCGGTTCGGCCACCGGCGACACCTCGGCAGGGGCCGACTCGGCGGGTGACGGCGGCACCTCCTTCGCCTTCGCTTCGGCCAGCGTCTTCAACCGCGACAGGCCGAGCACGTAATCCGGGCCGACCTGCTTGTCCATGAACAGCCCGAAGTAGCGGTTGACCGGATTGCTGCCGAGGTGCGAGTCCAGCGCCCAGGTCACGACCGAGCCGCTGCCATCCGGCGCAATGCGGTAGATCGCTTCGCTCGGCGTGTCCCAGTCGCCAAAGATCAGCTTGATGCGGATCTCGCTGTCCGGCGTGCTGGCAGTGATTTCCTGACTGCCGCTGCCGACTTCGCGATTGCCGGACCAGACGTATTTCGCGCCGACGCCGGACTCCGGCCCGCTGCGTTCGACCTTCATCGCCGGATCACGGTCCGCCCACGGCGACCACTGATCGAAATCCTTGAAATTGTTGAGGATGGCAAACACGACGGCGGGCGGTGCATCGATCGCTGCCTGACGCTCGACGTGCACTTCTTCCGACAGCAGGAACCCGATTCCAACCAGACCGACGATCAGCACCGCGACAAACGCCAGCACCCGAGTCAACAGACGCATTTCGCTCCTCCCATTTTGGTTCCTGCGGGGTCTGCTGCCCCGTGGCGCCGGACGCGCTGCCCGAGTGTACGCGTGAAGCTGAACCGGATGAATCACGCACTGCAGCATCGCTGACGCGGTGTCCGAACGAGCCTCGGCCACGAAAAAAGCCCCGAGGCGAGGCCTCGGGGCTTTCGGGATTCAGCGCCTGACCGATGACCGGGTCAGGCGATCATCCGAACACGGCAGCCACCTGACCGGGGTCAGGCCGCCGCCGTGATGATCAATGGAACTGTTCTTCTTCCGTCGACCCGGTGAGGGCCTTGACCGACGACGAACCGCCCTGGATCACGGTGGTGACATCGTCGAAGTAGCCGGTGCCGACTTCCTGCTGGTGCGACACGAAGGTGTAGCCCTGCTCGCGCGCGGCGAATTCCGGCTCCTGCACCATGTTCACGTAGTGCTTCATGCCTTCGCCCTGCGCGTAGGCCTGCGCGAACTGGAACGTGTTGTACCAGTTGATGTGGATGCCGGCGAGCGTGATGAACTGGTACTTGTAGCCGAGGTCCGACAGGTCCTGCTGGAACTTGGCGATCTGCTTGTCGTCCAGATTCTTCTTCCAGTTGAACGACGGCGAGCAGTTGTACGACAGCAGCTTGCCCGGGCAGGCCGCGTGCACGGCCTGCGCGAATTCGCGGGCGAAGCCGATGTCCGGCACGCCGGTTTCGCACCAGACCAGATCCGCGTACGGCGCGTAGGCGACGCCACGGCTGATCGCCTGCTCCAGACCGTTCTTGACGCGGAAGAAGCCTTCCTGCGTGCGCTCGCCGGTCAGGAACGGCTTGTCGTTGGCGTCGTAGTCCGAGGTGATCAGGTTGGCCGCTTCGGCGTCCGTACGGGCCAGCACGATGGTCGGCACGCCGAGCACGTCAGCCGCAAAACGGGCCGCGATCAGCTTCTCGACCGCTTCGCGGGTCGGCACCAGCACCTTGCCGCCCATGTGGCCGCACTTCTTGGCGGCAGCGAGCTGGTCTTCGAAGTGAACGCCGGCCGCGCCGGAGACGATCATGTTCTTCATCAGCTCGAAGGCGTTCAGCACGCCGCCGAAACCGGCTTCGGCGTCCGCCACGATCGGCAGGAAGTAGTCGATGAAGCCCTTGTCGCCGGGGCCGATGCCGCGGCTCCACTGGATTTCGTCGGCGCGGGTGAAGGTGTTGTTGATGCGGCGAACCATCGTCGGCACGGAGTCGTACGCGTACAGCGACTGGTCCGGGTACATGGTTTCGCTGGTGTTGCCGTCGGCGGCAACCTGCCAGCCCGAGAGGTAGACGGCTTCGAGACCGGCCTTCGCCTGCTGCATGGCCTGACCGGCGGTGATCGCGCCGAACGCGTTCACATAGCCCTTCTTGGCCTCGCCATTGACGAGCTTCCACAGCTTCTCGGCGCCACGCTTGGCCAGCGTGTGATCGATGGCCACGCTGCCACGCAGACGGACGACGTCAGCAGCGGAGTAACCGCGCTTGACAAGCTTCCAGCGGGGATTGGTCGCCCAATCGTGTTCAAGGGCCTTGATCTGGTCTTCACGGCTCGTCATTGCAGCTTCCTCTTGGGGTTTGACCCGGTTGGTGTGGGTTGAAGCAAAGCGCGCGCCCCGACGCTATCGGCAGGGCACTTGGGAAATTGAAGCGGAATCAGTCGCCGATCAATCCAGGTAGTCGTAGCTGGCCAGCGTCAGGAAGTCCGCGCACTTCTCGGCGGTGGACATGCGCGCCATGATGCCGGCGGCCTCCGCGAAGCGGCCCTGATAGAAGCGCTCTTCGCCCAGCTGGGCCTTGTACGCGCCCACTTCCTCGTCGAGGATCTTCAGCACCAGGTCCTTGGTGACCTTGCGGCCGTCGGCCATCGTCGCGCCGTACTTCAGCCACTGCCAGACCTGGGTGCGGGAGATTTCGGCGGTCGCCGCGTCTTCCATCAGGTTGTGCAGCGGCACGCAGCCGACGCCGCGAATCCACGCTTCGACATAGCCGATGCCGACGTTGATGTTGTTGCGCAGGCCGCCTTCGGTGATTGAGCCTTCCGGCTGCTTCAGCAGGTCGGCCGCCTTGATCTTGTAATTGAACTGCTTGTGCAGCTGGTTCGGCTCCGGCATGTGCTCGTTGAACACTTCCAGCGCCACCGGCACGAGGCCCGGATGCGCAACCCAAGTGCCGTCATGGCCGTTCTTCACTTCGCGCAGCTTGTCGGCGCGAACCTTGGCGAACACTTCGTCGTTCTTCGCCTTGTCCTTGGTCGGGATGAAGGCGGCCATGCCGCCCATCGCGAAGGCGCCGCGCTTGTGCGTGGTCTCGCACAGCAGCTTCGAGTAGCTGTCGAGGAAGTGGCGATCCATGCCGACCGTGTGACGGTCCGGCACCATCCAGTCGCCATGCGCGTTGAGCGTCTTGATGCAGCTGAAAATGTAATCCCAGCGGCCGCAGTTCAGCGCGACGATGTGATCGCGCAGCTCGTACAGGATCTCGTCCATCTCGAACGCAGCCCACAGCGTTTCGATCAGCACGGTGACCTTGATCGTCTTCTTCGGAATGCCGAGCGCCTTCTGGGCATCGACGAACACCGAGTTCCACAACCGCGCTTCGAGATGCGACTGCATCTTCGGCAGGTAGAAATACGGGCCCGAGCCGCGCTTCAGCAGGGTGGCCGCGTTGTGGAAGAAGTACAGCGCGAAGTCGACGATGCCGCCCGGCGCCGGCTCGCCGTCGATCAGGACGTGCTTCTCTTCCAGGTGCCAGCCGCGCGGACGGACGATCAAAACCGCCGGGTTCGGATTCAGCTTGTATTCCTTGCCTTCCGGCGAGGTGTAGCTGATCGTGCGGTTGACCGCGTCTCGCAGGTTGATGTGGCCATCCATCATCAGTTCCCACGTCGGCGACGCGGAATCCTCGAAATCGGCCATGAAGCACTTGGCGCCGGCGTTCAGGGCATTGATGACCATCTTGCGGTCAACCGGCCCGGTGATCTCGACGCGGCGGTCGAGCAGATCGTCCGGGATGCCGGCGATCTTCCAGTCACCATTGCGGATGTCCTTGGTTTCGGGCAGAAACTTCGGGAGCTTGCCGGCATCGATGGCAGCCTGGCGTTCCTTGCGGAGTTCCAGCAGCTCGAGGCGGCGATTGCGATGCTTGCGAACCAGCTTCGCGACGAACTCCAGCGCTGCCGGAGTCAGAATCTTCTTGTACGCCGGACGCAACTCGCCCGTGATTTCAACGCCTTCTACTGCGCTCATCCGAAAACTCCTGCCTGTTCTTGGGATGGTTGCGACCTGGCCCGGCCGCAAAGGTCGCGCATGATAGCGAAAGGGGGTTTTCGCCGCAATGCAACAAAAGTGGGACATTACGTACTAGGGACGGAACGTTTGCTCCTCTTCAACCCGCACTCAGCAGCGCATCTCGGGCGGCGCTAGACGTATGCCAAAGGCTGCGAAGGCGGTCTCACCGCTCGACGCGGCGAGCCATACAGGGATTCATAGAGCGCCAGTAGCTGCTGCCAGTTTCTCGAGGCGCGTTGGTCCAGGCTAGACAGCGCAGCAAGTCCGTATCGGGTCAGATCGGTCGCTGCCGCAGCTTCATGACGTCGGACGGAATCCAGGATCGCGTCGGCAACGTCTGCGGCGTTGAAGTTGCCGATCATTGTCAAGTCATCAACTGTTTGGCGAAGACTCAAAAGGCTAGCGCTCGTATCTTGGGTGCGCTTTTCGAGGGCAACAATATTCAGAGCGGCGGCCAGAACAGCCTTCCAGCCATCGACATCATGAGCAATGGTTAGCATCGACAACATCGCCACCACTCGCGCCCCGGTCAGATCGCCAAACTCGGTCGCGAGCGAGCGCCGCTCGGCGACCAACGACCAGCGGCGATACCACGCCCGCTGAAAGGCGCCGGGAAACTCGCGCAGTTTAGGCACCGGAATTGGCGTTCCGGATGGTGCCAGGCTCATCGATGCCACCATGTGCCGCAGCCGGTTCTGGAAGCGCCGCAACTCACGAGGCGTTACCTGCGAAAAGGCCAGTGTTGCTCCCCAAGCCTCCATCGACCAGCCGACATCCTGCGTATCGGTCGTCGAAAACCGTCGCTCTCGGCTCAGCACAAACATTGTCCGAACAGCAATCACCACGCCCACCAGCACGAGCAACCAGACCTCCCAGCGGGGACGGACCTCGTCGGATCGGGGCTCGACCGCCGTCGGAGCCTCGACGCGCTCTGGCGGCGGGATGTTTCGATCAATGCCGGCCTCGGGAACGACCGACCACGACCCGCCACCATCGTTCGTATACCGGATCATTCCATCATCGCCGGTCACCATGCCAAACCGGCTATCCGCGAAGTGAACACTGCGCAGTGCTTGCGTCGAGCCGCTGTCCTGCTTGCTCCAGCGCAGGCCTCCGTCGCGAGTGACGAAAATGTTGCCCTGCTCACCCACCGCCCAGCCGAGCAGCTGGTTCGCGAAGTGCAGGTGATGCAGCGCAGACGTCGCCACATCGACCGCCCTCCAGCGCTTCCCGCCGTCAGCCGTTTTCCAGACCTTCCCCGATGCGTCTGTCATCCAGCCCGAAGCATCGTTAACGAACTGAACATCGGTGAGCGTTGGCATGCCGGGCAGATGGATCAACTGCCAGTGCAAGCCAAAATCGCGGGTAAGAAGAACAACACCCTGTTCGCCTGCAATCCAGCCACGCCCGCTCTCGACCAGGCTGACAGCATTCAACCGTTTGCTGGTATGCGGTCGAACCCCGTACCAATCTGCTTGTTGGCGTTCTTTGGCTGGCTGCTGGATCAACATCAGCCCGGATTCACCCACCGCTGCTGCCCAGCGGCCTAGCCGGTCGGTTGCGACGTCGATAAGGCCGGATGTCGATCCGAGGTAGTTGCTGGATTCAGTGTCGAACGAACCCGCCACGGTGACGCTGCGTGCGTTCTCCTGCCCTACCAGGAACGGATCGCGTCTTGGAACGGCAATCGCGATTCCTCCGTCGGGAAGCGCCGTCAGCTGACGAAGCCGCTCGATGATGAAAAATACTGGGATCTGATCTGCGCTGCGCTTCGAGTCTTTGACGACCCCGAAGGATTGACGCCGACGTGCCGCTTCATTGACGAATCGCCGCTGCTGGATCGTTCGCAACTGAGCTGCATTCGGTTCGTACCAGACACCGACGCCGACACCGGATACGTCGTTCGCAAGGACGTTGGTTGTCTGTGTCGGTTGGCCTCGCAATGTTCTGAGTTCACCCAAGCTGGGGCGTCTCGTCCAGTCCTTGACCATCTGGTCAAGCCAGCTAGCCAAATCGAACGCTCGCCACTGCGCGATGTCCGTGCGCATAACGCCAATCGTCGATATTCGCCGCTTTTCTTCGTCGCTCAGCCGCAGGGCGTTGATCTGCTTCCTCCTCGTATCATCCGGCAAGTACTCAATGAAGAATGTCGAAATTGAAGTCCAGCTCCGTCCGGAATCCTGGGATTGTGCGAGTTCAACTTTGGGGCCGGCAGCAAGCAGCGGCCCGCCCGCAACGCCTGAGCCGCCCAAACTGGTCCACGCCCCAAAGGCTGGTGGTTGCAGCGCCTTCCATTTCATGGCCTCGGTACCGTCTGCTCTAAGAATCAAGCCGTCATGACCGATCGCGACTGCGCTTTTGTCACGGGACACCCAAACGGCATTGAGCGACGGGAATCGCCGTTCCGTCGGCGTGACCGGTTCCGGGCCGGATATCGCCGGTTGCTCTTTGCTGACGCTTTGCTCAACCACCGGTTGCTGCAATCGTTGGCCGAACCAGAGCGCCGCCAGAACCACGCACGTGCCGGCAAGCGTGCCGCCGATCACCGGCAGCACCGCATCCAGAAGCAGATAGCGCTTGGGAACCGCAACCCTTTCAATCTGCAACTGGATACTCGGACTGCGTTTCGAGAGCACCAGCCGGGCGGCGGCAGCGGCATCTACCTTGGTAACTTGAACCCGAAGATTGACGATCTTGCGCAGGAAATGCTCGGCAAAGCGCTGACGATGTTCGCGAGCGTCGGCAGCGCCTTCGGCGGATTCGGCAGCAAGATCGGCATAAGCCAACCCTAGATTTCGTTCCACCATTTGCCGCGCGATACCGAGCACGACAATGATCTCCCCGCACTCCACGAGAAAGTTGATGGCCTCGAGCAAGGCGGCTGTCGCCTGCGGCGAACATCGATCGAGGTCATCGACGAAAACGACCAAGCGATAGGGACTGAGTGCCTTCGTGACATCACGAAAGTCCCGTTCAAAACGGTAGCGATAACTTGTTTCTCGCTCGGAAGCGCGGTTTCTCAGGAAGGCCGTCGCGGACCGGATCGCCGCTGGCTTTGGAAAGGCTTCGATGAATTTCGAAAGAGCCAACACCAATGGCACGAGTGCGACCAAGGCTGTCAGGACTGCCGTCCAGATCGGCTTCCGTTGATAGAGATCGCGCAGGCGCTCGCGGAGATTCGGTGGCCGCCGATCAGCGTCATCACTTTCGCGGTAGAGAGGAACACGAGCCAGCGTGGCCGCAGTAGAGCCCGAAGTGACATCGAGTCGCGATTCGACTCTTTCATCTCGAATTTGCTCGACTTTGCTCGGTCGTTTCTCCCCGGTGGCCATGAAAACGCGATAGCCGTCGACCACGCTTTCGAGATGCGTCGCAGGGAGCCTCGACCGCGAGTCGGCAGAAGCCACGCTGTGAATCAACGCCACGCAGAAGGCGGCTGCCGTGACAGCACCGAACAGCACGACCGCGACGCGGATCGGATGCCTGCCGGCGCGCAACACGAAAAGGCGAGCCAGATATCGGAGCCACATCCAGAATCGAGGTAGCGGCGGAACCACGTCCCGTCGGATCGCATCCAGAAGCGCTGCGAAGAGTTGTTCGTCGCTCTGGTGATGCCAGGCATTGAACCAGGCACTGGTACAGCCATGCGCTTTCAGGTCCGTCTCCAGAAACCGCATGATGGAACTCTTGCCCGTACCCCATTCACCATCAATGGCCACCACGATGGGTGGCTTGGTCCCGTCATTTCGAAGCATTCGTGACAGTGCCAGCACGCGGGGCGCCGCGCCCAGCTCGTCGTCGGCAAGACTCCGCTTCGGCCCATCGCTGGACGCCAGTTGCGACAGAGCACCGAGTACTGCTTGCCCAATACCCAGCAGCAAGGTCAGCAACACCGCTACTGTCAATCCCCAGAACCAAGGTGCCAGTGACCGTTCCCAGCGGACGGTTCTTGACACACGCCACTGACCGCCGCCGTTCGTCGTGGTCACGATCGTCCCGCCACTGCCCACCGCCCAGCCCCGCTGGCCATCGGCGAGGAACTGAACGCTGGTGAGGTTCTGACCGGTCCCGCTCGTCTGCGACGTCCACTGACCGCCGCCGTTCGTCGTCGTCACGATCGTCCCGCCACTGCCCACCGCCCAGCCCCGCTGGCCATCGGCGAGGAACTGAACGCTGGTGAGGTACTGACCGGTCCCGCTCGTCTGCGACGTCCACTGAGCGCCGCCGTTCGTCGTCGTCACGATCGTCCCGCCACTGCCCACCGCCCAGCCCCGCTGGCCATCGGCGAGGAACTGAACGCT
>NZ_JAKFUM010000012.1:27495-38382 GCF_021732705.1 Nevskia sp.
TGGTGAGGTACTGACCGGTCCCGCTCGTCTGCGACGTCCACTGAGCGCCGCCGTTCGTCGTCGTCACGATCGTCCCGCCACTGCCCACCGCCCAGCCCCGCTGGCCATCGGCGAGGAACTGAACGCTATTGAGGGTCTGACCGGTCCCGCTCGTCTGCGACGTCCACTGACCGCCGCCGTTCGTCGTCGTCACGATCGTCCCGCCACTGCCCACCGCCCAGCCCCGCTGGCCATCGGCGAGGAACTGAACGCTGCTGAGGTTCTGACCGGTCCCGCTCGTCTGCGACGTCCACTGACCGCCGCCGTTCGTCGTCGTCACGATCGTCCCGCCATCTCCCACCGCCCAGCCCCGCTGGCCATCGGCGAGGAACTGAACGTCGTTAAGCGATGCCGAGATGGCCTGAAACCGCAGTCGTGGATTGCGCTCGACTGGATACAGCCAGAAATCGGGGGATGTCAGCGAGGAGAGCGCCATCCAGTCGTAGTTGCGCTGCTGAAGATCGTCGCGAGACGGCTGGACGATGGCCCATTGCGCGGCAAACGCCCAAATCAGTCCCAAGATGCCGAACTGGAGCCAGCGTCGATTCAGGACGGAGTTGCCTTTGAGCGCCATTGGTTGATATCCCGAGTGGCAAACCCCTGAAGCCGCTGTGGCTGCTGCGGGTTACCGTTGGTAGCTATTGCACCGGCCGGCAGGCCGCCACACCAAGGGGAAGGATCAATCGGGTACGCGGAACTGTGAGCCAGCGCACAGTTGGCGCCGTGTCGTCCGTTTGTCGAGTACCCACCGGCGTGCCGGCTGATGCATCCGGGCAGGCGCGACAGGCTCCGCGCTGCGTGATCGGCCGTGAAACCGGCAGCTTCTGCTTTTCGCGTTGCTCCCCCGCCGAAACGTCTCCCGGATTCGGCGCCATGCCCGCCCGTCAGGTGGCCGGTATTTCGACTGCGGGGCCGGTGCGCTGGCGTCCGCGGGGGCTCACCGGATGCCGGTCGTCGATAGAAGCGCGCTCGGCCGTGTGATGACCCGTGGGATTTCTTTTCTGCAGTGTTGTGACAGTTCGATGACAGCCAAGCGCAGGCGAATGGTGCGCCTCCGCAGTCCGCAATGGCCGGCATCTGCGCTTCGGTAGTGTCAATAACGCCAATTCTTACAAACACATAGGGAGCCGCGCCCGAAGCGGCCGACGTGTGGGCAACTCGTTCACGGCCCGCTCGACACCCGCGGCTCGGACGTGATCGACGGCGCCTGAATTCACGGTTTCGTCATATGCCGCCGGTACCTTGCGCACACCTCGAAGCGCCTCCCGCCCTTCGTGTCGCTCTACTACTGGGGAATTCCACACATGACGCGTGCCCGAATCGCCACGTCACTGCTTGCCATTGCTGTTGTCAGTCAAGTTGATGCTGCGCAAGTCGCACCGGGAGAGGTGTCGATTGCAGTGATCCGCAACGCGGAAGCGGTTGCCGGATTGAATGTCGTGGTCGATGGCAAGCCGGTCGGCGTGACCGACGAGAACGGTCGTCTCGGGTTCACGGCCGTCGGCGGGCTGCACCGGGTGGTGCTGAGCCGCGGCGATCAGGCTGTGGCCTTCACCGAATTCCGTCTGGGCGATGCCGATGCAGCCGAAATTGCCGTGACCCTGGCCACCGACAATGGTGACCCGAAGGTCGAGCGCGACATCTTCGACACCCGCGCCGCGAGTCTCGCCGAGATCAAGGGCACCGTGGCCGATACCGGCGGCAAGCCGCTGGCCGGCGTTGCCGTGTCCGCAACCGGAACGTCTGCGAAGACGACGACCGACGCCACCGGCGCCTTCAATCTGCGCGTGCCGCGCGGCGAATACACGGTGAAGGTTGCGCCGACGGGCGCGGCCGCGCAGGACATTGCCGGCGTGCGCGCTTCGCCGCTGCTCGGCGGGCCGCTCGCCGTCAGCGTCGCTGCCGCGACGCCGGCACCGGCTGAAACCAAGAGCAGCAGCGGTGCCACGACCTTGGGCACGGTGACCGTCAAAGGCGTGGTCAAGCGTCAGTCCGCAGTCACCAAGGAGCGCGTGGCGACCTCGGTGATCGACTCGGTTTCGGCCGAAGAAATCGCCGCCGCCGGCGACTCGAATGCCGGAGAAGCGATCCGCCGCGTGACCGGCGTCAGCGTGCAGAACAACGTGGTCGTGGTGCGTGGCCTCGGCGATCGCTACTCGACGACTCTGGTCAACGGCGCCGAAATCCCGAGCTTCAACCCGAGCCGCCGCGTGGTCTCGGTCGACGCGTTCCCGAGCGAATTCCTCGGCGGCCTGACCGTGCAGAAGACCTACTCCGCCGACCTGCCGGGCGAGTTCTCCGGCGGTGTCGCGCTGATCGAAACCCGGCCGACGCCGGACTTCGAAGCCGGCAGCATCAAGCTCAACGTCGGCGGCAACACGCAGACCACGCTGTCGCCGGTGCTGACCTATCAGGGTTCGGACTTCGACTACCTCGGCTTCGACGGCGGCCAGCGCGACCTGCCGCGCGCCTACCGCGATGTCACCAACAACGGCGCCAACACGCTCGGCGGCGCCACCTTGGCCGATCGCCTGAGCCTGCTGCAGGCGCTGCCGAACCTGTTCGACCTGCAGCGCATCGACAAGGCGCCGGCCGATTTCGGCGGCTCGCTGAGCTACGGCAATGTCTTCAAGCTCGGCGGCACGCAGAAGTTCGGCTTCCAGGTCACCGGTCTGTACGACACCAACCTGCGCTTCCGCCGCGAACGCCGCGGCGTGTTCACGGCCGGCGGTGGCGGTGGTCAGGACGTGTCGCGTCAGGACGTCGAAGACCTGCAGCGTTCCGAGCAGACCTTCGAGACCGGCGGCACCCTCGGTCTGGGCTACGAATACTCGAAGCAACACAAGGTCGATTTCGTCACGCTGCTCAGCCGCCAGACGCAGAAGGGCGCGTTCTTCGGCCGCGCCGTGGCCAGCGACGCCGGCTTCACGACCGATCAGGAGCGCGTCACGCTCGATTACGTCGAAGGCCAGCTGATCACCAACCAGCTGACCGGCAAGCACAACTTCGTCGACGCCGGTGGCCTGAAGGTGAAGTGGCAGGCCGGCTACTCGATCGCCGACCGCGACGTGCTCGACCGCCGCACGTACGGCCGCTTCCGCGCCGCCGGCACGCAGGACCCGTTCCTGATCGGCTTCGGCCAGTCCGGCGAAGCGTCGGAACCGCGCCGCACCTGGGAATTCCTCAACGACAAGACGCTCGACCTCGGCGTCGATTTCAGCCTGCCGTTCGAGTGGACCGACACGCTGCGCGGCGATCTCAAGTGGGGCGCGCGCGGCACCCGTCGTGACCGCGAATTCGAATCGGTGCGCTTCGCCTATTCGTCGCAGGCCACGCAGCGCAGCGAGCTGTTCCGCACGCTGCAGTTCGTGCCGAACCCGGAAAACGTGCTGACGCCGACCTTCTTCGGCCCGGGCGGCTTCGATCTGACCGACCTCAACGTCTCGATCCGCGGCGGCGGCAACGCCAACGTCTACGACGGCGCGCAGGACGTCAACGCGTTCTACGTGCTGACCGATCTGTTCGTCGGCGACCAGTTCGAGATCCAGGCCGGTGCCCGCATCGAGAATTCGACGATCGACGTCGAGACCGGCGATCCGGCCGGCGGCGCCACGGTGAATTCGCGTCTGACCGACAGCGACGTGCTGCCGAGCCTGAACGCGACCTGGTTCATCAGCCGCCAGACGCAGGTGCGCCTTGGCGTGTCGCAGTCGCTGAACCGTCCGCAGTTCCGCGAGCTGGCGGAAGTCGACTTCCTCGATCCGGAAACGCGCTTCCTGACGGTCGGCAACTCGCAGCTGGTCTCGGCCAAGCTGACCAACTACGACCTGCGCTTCGAGCAGTACTGGAGCAACACCAAGGCCGCGTCGATCGGCGTGTTCTACAAGGACATCAAGGACCCGATCGAATTCAACATCGACGCCTCGTCGGGCAACCAGGTGGTGCGCTCGTTCCAGAACGCCGATGGCGCCAAGGACTACGGCATCGAGCTCGATGCCCGCTATGACCTGAGCATCCTGAAGTCGGTCGCGCCGGCGCTGCAGTTCGCCTATGTCGCCGGCAACTTCTCGCGCATCGAATCGGAAGTGACGCTGCCGAACGGCTCCAAGCGCCAGCTGCAGGGCCAGTCGAACTACCTGGCCAACGCCACGCTCGGCTACACCAATCCGGCGACCCGCACCGACGTCACGCTGCTGTTCAACATCTTCGGCGACCGCCTCGCGGAAGTCGGCATCAACGATCTGCCGAACTCCACCGAGAAGTCGTACCCGGTGCTCGATTTCAACTTCCGTCAGGGCATCGGCCAGCACTGGCAGCTCGGCGTGAAGGCCAGAAACCTGTTGAACCCGCGCATCGACATCGAACAGGGCGTGTTCAACGGCCAGGCTGCGTTGCAGCGCAGCTACAAGCTCGGCCGCTCCGGCCAGATCAGCATCCAGTACCAGTTCTGACCTCACGGAGTGCCGGCGAAGGACTCCCCCCCTTGATCACGAAGCAGGCCCGCATAGCCGGTGCGGGGCCTGCAGCAGCAATCGCTACACGAACCCTCTGGAGACGAGAGATGCAGCTCAAGAAAACCGCAGTCATCGCGGCTGCCCTGATCGCAACTGGCCTGCTGGCCGCCTGCGACGGCACCGACCTGAACCCGAACACCACGACGATCAACATCGGCACCACCGGCGGCTCCGGCGGCGGCACCACCGGCGGAACCACCGGCGGCGGCACGACCGGCGGCACCACCGGCGGCAGCGTTGATCCGAACACCCCGCCGGCCGGCGCGCTGCGCGGCTCGCTCGGCGCCGGCACCGGCACCACGTTCACCGGCACCGGCCTGATCGATCCGTTCTCGATCGCGACCTACTTCGCGCTGTCGGGCTTCAACAACACGACGACGGTCGCCGGCCGCATCGACGCCACCGGCTATCCGATCACCGGCACCACCGGCCTCGCCGCCGGCTTCACCGCGCCGACCGTCTGGCCGCCGGTCACCGCCACCGACTCGACCTCGCTGCCGGTGCCGTCGACCGTGGTCAGCACCAGCTACATCGGTGCCTTCGATCCGGCCGTGACCCGCGCCAACGCCTGGACGGCGGGCTGGACGGTTCGCGTCAATGGCAACGACGACGTCTGGCGCTTCTTCGGCGGCGCCGCCGGCACCGCGCTGGCGGGCGCCTCGGTGGCGCAGGCCAACGGCACCTGCCCGGCCGGCACCACGCTGGTCGGCGACTTCGTGGCCCTGTTCGGTCCGCTGTCGCGTGACGAAACCGGCCTGTTCACCGGCACCGCCGCGACCGGCAACTACGACGTCTGCCGCCTGCCAGCCCGTTTCGGCGCCGCTGGCACGCTGACGCTGACCAACGACAACGTCTACGAAATCGAAGCCGACAGCTTCCCGGGCGCGGTCATCGGCAACGGCGACTTGACGCGTGGCGGCGCCGGCTATGCCGAAACGCCGTCGGTCCTCGCGATCCAGCCGGGTACGCTGGTCTATGCCTCGGGTCGTTCGGCGCTGGTCATCGGCCGCGGCGCGCAGATCATCGCCAACGGCACCGCCACGGCGCCGATCGTGCTGACCTCGCGTGCCCAGATCGCCAACCGCTTCGACGGCAACGCGGCCACGCCGACCGACGCCCCGGCCGGTGGCTGGGCGGGTCTCGCCCTGCTCGGCCGTGCGCCGGACAGCCAGTGCGCCGGCACCCCGCCGACCAGCTTCGACACCTGTGACGTGCTGATCGAAGGCAACGTCGGCCGTTACGGCGGCAACTCGCCGAACGACAGCTCGGGTTCGCTGCGCTACGTGATCGTTCGCGCCACCGGCTCAATCATCGCGGAAGGCAACGAGCTGCAGGGCATCACCGCCGGTGGCGTGGGCCGCGGCACCGTGATCGACTACGTGCAGGTGCACCGCTCGAACGATGACGGCATCGAATTCTTCGGCGGCAACGCGTTTGCGACGCACATGGTGTTCACCGGCGCCCAGGACGACTCGATCGACCTCGACAACGGCTTCACCGGCGGCGTGCAGTTCGCGCTCGTCATCCAGGAAAACGATCTGCCGAACTCCGGCTTCGAGATGGACGGCCGCTTTGCCCGCACGCCGGTCACCTTCCCGCTGTTCGCCAACATCACCGTGCTCGGCCCGCCGAACCGTCCGCTGCCGGCCGCGGGTGACCGCCTCGGCATGCTGGCCCGCGAAGGCATGCGCTTCTCGATCAACAACACGATCATCACTGGTGACTTCCCGTTCGGCTGCATCGACATCGATGACAACGACGGCAACGCCACGGTCGAGAACACCTTCAACCGCGTCAACGAAGCCGGCGGCTCGGCGACCACCGGTGGTCCGCACCTGCTGTTCCGCAACGTGATCGCGGACTGCTCGGCGGTGAACTTCCGCCAGAACGACGAAGTGCCGCCGGCGCCGTAAGCCGCCAGCGTTCCAATCGTCCCGCAGCATCAAGACGGGGCCGCGCGAGCGGTCCCGTTTTTTGTTGGGCGACGGGTTGGCGTGTGGCGGGGCTGACCTGCGTCCTGCCCCGGCCGCGTCAGCCGATTGCGACACGGCCGCTGGTGTCGGGCCGAGCCTCGATGGTCGAACGTCGAATCACCCTCGACCACCGTTGGCCGCACACGTGTCGTGGCGTGTCGTGGCGCGGCGCGGCAAGCGCTTGCCATTCGCCGTCGAACCACTGGAAGCGAGATCGGCATCCGCCTGCCGATAGCCGAAAGTCCCGGCGGCGCGCAATGTCCGGCAGGCGTCATCGCCGGACGCGGCGCGAGGTCACGCTCGATCGGGCGGCAGCGCGTCGGCAGGCCGCGGTGGCCTGCCCGGCCTGCCCGTTAGGCGCGCTGCTGCCGGCGGTTGTAGCGGATCGAGCTCCAGACCGACGCGACGATGAACGCCACGCCGAGCAGGCCGGTGACCACTTCCGGCACGTGCACGACGGTGCCGGCGATCATGATCACGGCCAGCATGCCGATCGCGTAATGGGCGCCGTGTTCGAGGAACACGTACTCGTCGAGCGTGCCCTTGTTGACCAGATAGACCGTCATCGAGCGCACGAACATCGCGCCGATGGCGAGCCCCAGCATGATGATCACCACGTCGCGGGTGATCGCGAAGGCGCCGATCACGCCATCGAACGAGAACGAGGCGTCGAGCACTTCCAGATACATGAAGGCGGCAAATCCGCTGCGCTTGACGCCATCGGCGGCAGCCTCGCCCGCTTCGCCGAACAGGCTGCCGAGGGCATCGACGGCGATGTACAGGATCACGCCGGCCAGCCCGGCCACCATCACCCGTTCTTCGAGCACGTCCGGCAGGAACCAGCGCGTGCCGAACAGCGTGATCAGCGATACCAGCACCGCCACGCTCTCGATCCGGCCGAGGCTGGCGAGCCAGCGTTCGCTGCGGCCCAGCCAGTGCAGCTGGCGCTTGTCGTTGAACAGGAAATTCAGGAACACGAGCAGCAGGAACATGCCGCCGAATGCCGCGATGGCCGGATAGGCATGGGTCAGCACGGCGCTGTACTGGTCCGGCTGGTTCAGCGCCATGTCGATCACCGGCGTCACGCCCAGATCGGTCGCAACGGCGACGATGACGATCGGAAACACCAGCCGCATGCCGAACACGGCGATCACGATGCCGACGGTCAGGAACAGCCGCCGCCAGTAGACGTTCATGTCCTTCAACACGCCGGCGTTGACCACGGCGTTGTCGAACGACAGCGACACTTCCAGCACCGCGAGCACGGCCGTGAGCCACAGGGCCGGCAGCAGGCCGACATCGGTCTGATAGCCCCAGATGCCAGCGGCGATCAGGCAGATCGCACTGATCAGGAAGGAACCGCGGAAATCACGCACTGTGCATCTCGCTGGAAAGGGAAGCCGCCGACGCTCACCACATCACTGTGGTGACGGATCGTGAAGTTCTGGAGGGGGCGGCAGGCGGCGGCTGCCGAACGGCGGTTCCGGCGGGACCGGAACCGCGTGCGGATCGCCGGACGTCGCGCTTACTTGCCGTGCACCGGCTTGTCGGTGACGACGATGCCGTCGGCATCGGCATACAGATAGGCGCCTGGCTTGAAACGCACGCCGGCGAATTCGACCACCTTGTCCTCGGCCGCCGTGTGCAGGCCCTTCTCGCTCTTGCGCGGATGGGTGCCGATGGCCTTGACGCCGATGTTCTGGTCGGAAATCTCCACCGAATCACGGATGTAGCCGTAGACGACGATGCCGGCCCAGCCGTTCTTCACACCGAGCTGGCCGAGATTGCCGCCGACCAGCGCACAGCGCGGCGAGCCGCCGCCGTCGACCACCAGCACCCGGCCCTTGCCCGGCGTTTCGAGCACGGCGCGCACCTGTGCGTTGTCCTCGAACACCTTCAGCGTCTTGATCGGGCCGTGAAAGTCGAGCTTGCCGCCGAAATCGGCAAACACGGGTTCGGCCACCTGGGCATCGGGATGGGCGTCGGAAATGTCGGTCGTGGCAATCATCGTGTCGGGGGTCTTGCGGTGGAGTGAGGCCAATCAGGGGCGCGTCAGGCGAAGATCGATTCGCGCTTCGCGAATTTCGGGGCGACCAGCGCCAGCAAGGTCAGCACGACGAAGGCGAGGAAGGTCCAGCCGGGCAGGCTGATGCCGAGGAAGGCGGCATCGATCTTGGCGCAGTTGCCGTCGCCCTTCAGCACCAGCTGCACGACTTCCATCACCGGCATCAGGCCCAGCAGGTAGTCGAGCGTCGGGCCGCAGGCCGGTACCTGATCCGGCGGCAGGCCCTGCAGCCAGACGTGGCGACCGGCGATGATCGCGCCGCCGACCGCAGCCAGCGCGGCCAGACCTGACCACAGCCAGCGCCCGCCGTGCTTCGGCGCGTGAATCGCCCCGGCGAGGAAGAACAGGCCGCTGATCAGCATCGCAATGCGCTGGAAGATGCACATCGGGCACGGCTCAAGTCCTTGAGCGTGCTGAAGAAACAGCGCGAAGGCCAGCCCGGACGCGCAGAACGCGAAGCCGGCCAGACTGTACTGGCGATAAGTGAACCGTGGCATTGCAACCCTGGATGTTCGGAGAATTCTTGAAGATGTGACCACGAACCGCCCGATGCGTTCTGTCGCGGCCCGTTTCGCACGGCGGCGGCGAAGCCACCGCAGCGACGCATGATCGCGGCAGGCCCGCTTTCGCACAACTGGCATTGACTGCGGCCACGTTCGCAGGACCGTCGGCGAC
This sequence comes from Nevskia sp., assembly GCF_021732705.1. Lineage (GTDB taxonomy): Bacteria > Pseudomonadota > Gammaproteobacteria > Nevskiales > Nevskiaceae > Nevskia. The sequence continues at coordinate 36,762 of NZ_JAKFUM010000012.1, forward strand.
CTCTACACTGCCCGCCTGCCCTGTCGACGAGTCACGCCCCATGAGCCTCAGTGTTCACATCCACCGGACCGGCGGCCCGGAAGTCCTCGAATTCGCCGATCTTCCGGTCGAAGCCCCGGCTGCAGGCGAAGTTACCGTGCGCCACACGGCGGTCGGCCTGAACTTCATCGATACCTACTTCCGCGCCGGCGTCTACAAGACGCCGTTGCCGAGCGGGCTCGGGCAGGAAGCGGCCGGTGTCGTCACCGCGATCAGCCCGGATGTCAGCGGCTTCGCCCTCGGCGATCGCGTGGCCTACGCCACCGGGCCGCTCGGTGCCTATTCGGAAATCCGCAATGTCGCCGCCGCGCGTCTGGTGCGCCTGCCGCCCACGGTCAGCGACGAAGCGGCTGCGGCGCTGATGCTCAAAGGCATGACCGCGTACTACCTCACGCACCTGACGCATGTGCTCCGGCCGGGCGAGACCGTGCTGGTGCACGCGGCCGCCGGCGGTGTCGGCAGCGTACTGGTGCCGTGGGCGAAGCATCTCGGCGCGCGCGTCATCGGCACCGCCGGCTCGCCCGACAAGGCCGCGCTGGCCACGTCGGCAGGCTGCGACGAGGTGATCCTGTATCGCGAGCAGGACGTCGCCGCCGAAGTGCGCCGACTGACCGATGGCCACGGCGTCGACGTGGTCTACGACTCGGTCGGCAAGGACACGTTCGAAGGCTCGCTGAACGCCTTGAAAGTGCGCGGCCTGTTCGTGTCCTACGGCAACGCTTCGGGCAAGGCCGCGCCGTTCGAGCCGGTGCTGCTGGCGGAAAAGGGCTCCCTGTTCTTCACCCGCCCGACGCTGGGCCACTACACCGCCACCCGCGAGGACCTGACCACCGCCGCCAACGCCTTGTTCGATGTCGTGGCCCGCGGCATCGTCACCGCGCAGGTCCATCAGCGCTACGCGCTGCGCGATGCCGCCCGGGCCCACCTCGATCTCGAATCGCGCAAGACCACCGGCGCCTCGGTGCTGATTCCGTGATTCCTGCCGCGGCAGAGCGACGCGCAGAACGAGGCTCGATGGTCCGTCGGTGTCGCCGCGCGTGAGTTCCGCCGTGTCCGATCGCGCGCTGACCCGCGCCCGTCACGCGACGGCCGGCTTCGGCATCGCGGCGATGATCTGCGCGGCCCTGGATCAGCACGGCATCGTGATGGCGATCTGCATGGCCGGCACGGTCGGATCGGTCGCGGTGCTGTGCTACCTGCGTCTGGCGACCGACGCCCGCAGCCTGCGCGCATTCCTGTTCGGCGGCCGCGACGCCGGCAAGCGCCGCTAGCACGCGGCCTCAGAGCTTCGGCCGGCGCTCCGGCGTCAGCGCATAGACGCCTTTCGCGACCAGCGGCCGACCTCGCTCATCGCAGCGGTACGGGTCGAGGTATTTCTTGGCTACCGGATCGAACACGGCGTTCAGTTCGAGAAATTCGACCAGCTTGACGATCGTCGGGCCGTCGGCCTTGCGGATCACCAGATAGTCGACCTGACCGTGTGCCGCCGCGCGGAACATCAGGTCCACCGGCCGGCCGTCTTCGAAGCCTTCGGCGAAGATCCAGCCGCCTTCGTCGTAGCGGCTCCAGCGCAGCGGTTCGG
>NZ_JAKFUM010000027.1 GCF_021732705.1 Nevskia sp.
CCCGCAAACTTAGGGGGCTACCATAACCTATTGATTATTATAGGTTATCTGAAAATAATGCTTGTAAGTCATTGATTTATAAAGAATCGCAAACCGCCGCTTTTTCCTTCTTCAACCAGATAACCCCGGGCTGGACTTCGCCGATCTGGGCGACGTCGTGCAACAGAACGTGGTCGAGCCGGTCGCCAATCTCGATGCCGCCGAGGTCACGCCATGAGCGTCGCGCCGAGCCGCCGCCGCATCCAGTTCGCGTGGGCGCTGAACGACTGGGCCAACTCGGCGTTCGCGACGACGGTACTGGTCGGCTTCTTCCCGATCTTCTTCAAGCAGTTCTGGGCCACCGATCTGAGCCCGACCGATGCCACGCTGTATCTCGGCTTCGGCAATTCGTCCGCGAGCCTGATGGTGATGCTGATGTCGCCGTGGCTGGGTGCGGTGGCGGATCGGCTCGGCGCCAAGAAGCGTTTCCTCGGCGTGTTCACCGTCCTCGGTGCCTTGTCGACATTCGTGCTGGCCTTCATCGGTGCCGGCGACTGGGAACTCGCGATCGTCGTGTTCGTGCTGGCTTCGGTCGGCTTCTTCGGCAGCCTCACCTTCAATGACGCGCTGCTGGTCAGTGTCGCCACGCGCGAGGAATCGGATCGGGTCTCGGCCTGGGGCTATGGACTCGGCTATCTCGGCGGCGGCCTGCTGTTCCTCGTCAACGTGATGATGGTGCTCAAGCCCGAGTGGTTCGGCCTGGCGGACAAGGTGGCCGCCACGCGCGCCGCGTTCATCAGCGTGGCGCTGTGGTGGATCCTGTTCTCGATTCCGCTGTTCCGGCACGTGCCCGAAACCCGTGTGCCGAGCGATGCGCCGCTCGGCTGGCGCGAGATCTGGGCGACGGTCCGGCAGATTGCGCAGCATCCGCCGGTGTGGAAGTTCCTGCTGGCGTACTTCCTGTACATCGACGCCGTCGGTACGCTGGCCCAGATGGCGGTCGACTTCGGGCTGAATCTCGGCTTCAAGTCCGACAGCCTGATCAAGGCGCTGCTGCTGGTGCAGTTCGTCAGCTTTCCGGCGGCGATCGGCTTCGGATATCTGGCCGACCGCATCGGCACCAAGCGCGCGATCTACCTGGCGCTGTGCGTGTACATCGGCGTCACTTGCTGGGGCTACTTCATGCAGACCGAAAGCCAGTTCTACCAGATGGCCGCCGCGATCGGACTCGTGCAGGGCGGCGTGCAAAGCTTGAGCCGGTCGTACTTCTCGCGGCTGATTCCGGAAGGACAGGCCGGGCAGTTCTTCGGCTTCTACAACATGCTCGGCAAGTTCGCGGCGGTGCTGGGTCCGAGCGTCGTCGGCATCGTTGCTGCCAGCACCGGCAACCCGCGGCTGTCGATCCTGGCGCTGATCGCGTTCTTCATCGGCGGCATCTTGCTGCTGGCGCGGGTCCGGGAGCCACGCGCGTCATGAGCGAACGCAACGTCGTCACCTATGCCAGCTATCTGAAGCTCGATCAGCTGCTGGCACTGCAGCAGCCGCTGTCCGATGGCCCGGAACACGACGAACTGCTGTTCATCACGATCCATCAGGTCTACGAGCTGTGGTTCCAGCAGATGCTGCACGAGCTGACCGCGCTGCGTGCCCGCCTGATCGCCGGCGATACGGCGCCGGCGCTGGCCCACCTGCGCCGCGTGCTGACGATCCTGAAGACCCTGGTCAAGCAGGTCGACGTGCTCGAAACGATGACGCCGCTGTCGTTCAACGCGTTCCGGTCGCGGCTCGAAACCTCCAGCGGCTTCCAGAGCTGGCAGTTTCGGGCGCTCGAATTCCTGCTCGGCCAGAAGCGCCCATCGCTGATCCAGCAGCATCCGGAAGGCAGCCGCGCGCGGCGGGAACTGGAACAGCTACTGGCCGAACCGTCGATCTATCAGGCTTTCCTGCACTATCTGCAGGCGATCGGTTGCGTGATGCCGGGCGACGCGCTGAACCGCGATCCAGCGGTGGCAACGATGGCCGATGTCGCCGTGCAGGCGGTGCTGGTCGAGGTCTACAAGACCCAGCCATTCGCCGCACAAGTCTGCGAGAACCTCGTCGACCTCGACGAAGGCATGCAGGAATGGCGCTACCGCCACCTGAAGATGGTCGAGCGCACCATCGGCGCGATGCACGGCACCGGCGGCTCCGCCGGCATCGCCTACCTGCGCGAAAGCCTGTTCAAGCCGCTGTTTCCGGACCTTTGGGCGATCCGGATGCAGTTGTAGCGGCCGCGAGGCCGGCATCGACCATGGCACCGGATTCATCAGTGACGCGCGGGGGCGTGCTCAAGGCTTCACGTCGTCGCTGACGAACCACGGCGTGCCGTCGCGCTTCAGGTAGAAATCGCGCATCTCGGTCTGGTTGAACGGGCGCGAGCCGAGGCGGCCGAAGACGGCGATCTGGCCGCCGGTTTCGTCGACGGCGCGATCGCGATCGAGGCCGCGGGACAGGGCCAGTGCCGGTTGCGATGTGCGATGGCCGGCAATCCAGTGCGGTTTCGGGTCCGGCGAATAACCGTAGAACTTCGGCTGCGTGTCCGGTGCGGTGAGCTGCACGACCTGCAGGCCGTTTCGGCCGTCGGCGACGTAGGCGAACAGGCTGGCATTGGTCGAACCGACGACGACATCGCGCGCGTCGTTGATGCGGCCGTCGCCGTCGAACCGCTGGTACAGCTTCGGATGTTCGGGGTTTTCGATATCGACGATGACGAGGCCTTCGCGGCCGGCGGCCACGTAGGCGAACGTGCGAGCGAGGTAGACGCGATGGCCGTCGCGCAGCGTGATCAGCGCGCCGCTGACGGCAACCGGCCGCGCGGGCTCGGTCACGTCGAAGGTTTCGAGGCCGCGCTCGGTGACGGCGAACAGGTAGCGGAACTGCAGCGCAGTCGAACGCAGTCCGGTCACCGGCACCACACTTTCGATGACCGGCGTCAGCGGGTCACGCAGGTCGATGGTGACGAGACCGGCATCGGCAGCAACATACGCACGGCTGCCGGCCACGGTGATGTGCGAGGCGCCGCGCAACACGCCCTCCGGATTGAACGTCACGGCGCGGTCGAGGTAGTTGTTCAGCGGGTCGCCGTCGACCAGCGTGTCGACATTGACCAGCACCAGCCCTTCGACCCGATCCGCGATCAGCGCGTACGAGTAGATCGGTGCCAGCCGCTGTTCCTGATTGACCGTCTGCATCATCGGCAACTGGTTGCGCAACGGGCTGACCGGTTGATTCGTCGGCAGCGCGACGAAGGCGGCATCGCGCGTGTCCACGCGCAGCCGCTGGCCGAGCGGCGATACCGGCCCGGTCGTGATCCGCTGCGAAAAGCCCTTGTTGCCGACGGTGGCGACGTCATACACCTGCAGACCTTTCGCGCCTTCCGCGGCGAACAGGTATTCGCCGCGCAATTGGAGCGCGTTGACCGGCACGCCGGCCGATTCTCGATGCGCGGTCGGCAGCATCCGGCCACGCGATTCGTGCGCGCGATACCAGTCCGGGTAGGCGTAGCGGTGCAGGTAGCTGCCGATCACCGCCTGCGGCTCGTCCCATTCGGTGACCTGCACCGCAGTGACGCTGTCCGCCGTGCCGACGAACGCGTGATAGCCGATGAAGTTGACGAAGCCGGTGCCCAGACCGAGCAACTGGCCGATGACGGCGTTGTTGTCATTGGCCTGCGACAGGTGGCAATCGGAACAGGTCTTGGTCTCGGTGGTGCGTTCGGTATGCGCGTAATGCGGGTTGAACGCCTGCGACGAGAAGCCGCTGGACGAAATCGGCGGCTGCTGGGTGTAGATGCGCTCGCGGTTGGCGTTGGTCGACGACAGCACCAGCGCCGACGATGAGCGCACCGGTGCCACGCGATGGCCCTTGGCCGCGCCATGCTTGCCGAGGATGTACATGTCGTCGCGCGCGACCTGCGGGTTGTACGTCGCGTAATTGCGGGTTTCACCGCCTTCGAAATGGCCGCGCTCGGTTTTCCAGTTCGCCTGAATCGGCAAATGGCAGCCGGAACAGGAATTGGTCCACGAGGTGTGGCAGGACGCGCACACCATCTCGTCGTCCTGGTGCGCGCGCTGGTTTGGCGCGACGTCGCCGCCCCACTTGAACGCGGTCTTGTCGCGGCTCATCAGCTTGGCGCGGGCGGCCTTGGCGTTGTAGTGCGCGGAGCCCGGCGTCACCGAATCCTTGACCGTGTGAATCTGCCATTCGAGGCCGGGTGTCAGCGCGCTGCGCTGAAAGAGCTTGTCGCCGATCCACTCGAAGCGGCGGCGACCGTCCGGCGTGCGCAGTCTGGCCATGTCGGTGCCGCCGGGCGGTGCGGCAGGACCCGAGGTCTTCAGGCTCGGCTGGCGATCGACCGTGCCGTGGCAATCCTGACAGTCGATCTCGATGGCCTGTGCGACTTCGCCGTACAGATGGCCATTGCCGTGCGTGTCCTGCGAGAAATGGCAGTCGACGCAGTGCATGCCCTTTTCGAGATGGATCGAGGCCAGATGGGTCGCCTTCTCGAACTTCTTCGGGTCGTCGTCGGCGACCTTCGCACCCTTGCCATCGAGCAGATTGCCCTTGCGGTCGCGCTTGTAGATCGCGCGGAAGTTCCAGCCGTGGCCGTGGTAGTCGGCGAACTGCGTGTCCCTAGCCTGCGCATTCAGGTCCGAGACGTTGTCGAGGAATTTGCGGTCACCCCACAGGCCGCGCGTGGCCGCTTCTTCCGGGTTGCGCTGGTTGATCGCGCGGATCTCGGCATCGGTCGGGTATTTCTGCTCCTTCGGCCACATCAGCGGCGCGTCGGATTCGTAGTCCCACATGGTGTAGCCGAGGAAGCTGTTCACGAAGACGTTCGGCTGATGCAGATGGCAGACGATGCACTGCGCGCTCGGAATCGCGCGGGTGAACGCATGCTTCAGCGGATGGCCTTCCTCGGCCTTCGGGATCGTCGGGTCTGCGGTTTGGGTCTTGCCGGTGTGGCCGAACCGGGCATAGCCAGCGGAATGCTTTGGGTCGCGGTCGTTGGCGTAGACCACATGGCAGCTCGAACAGCCGCTGGATCGGTAATCGCCCGGCTGGTCGTTGGTGCCGAGAAACCAGGTGAACGGGTCGTTCAGACGCGTCTTGTGCAGGTTCAGCACCGGTACCGAGATGCGGTTGCCGGTGCCCGGTCCGCGGCTCGACTGGTGCAGGTCCGGCCGGCCCGGTTCTTCGAGCCGCTGCAGGTTGCCGGCAACGCCGGGCAGGCCGGTTTCCGGAAACTGGCTGCCGATGTTGCGGCCGCCGGGTTCGAACACGCGGAACACGTCGCCCGGCGTGGTGGTCTCCCAGGCCGGCAGCGGCAGCAGCTGACTCAGGATCCCCTTGGCCGCCATGTTGGCATTGACCGCGACCGGCCCGAGCAGCTTCGCCGGCTGGCCGTCGCGCGTGTAGGCCTCGCCGAACAGGTAGTGCTTGAACGGCACGACACCGTTGTTGTACGAAGCCCCGCCCCAGAGCATGGCGCCGGTCGCCATCAGGCTGCGCTCGGCGGCCTCGATGACCGGCAGGTGGCAGGCACCGCAGCTTTCGCGGGCAATCCGGTAGTCGCCGGGATTGATGAAGCGGATGAACGCCGGTGATTCCTTGTTCAGCAGGGTGAAGCTCTGCGGCGGATTGGCGCTGTGCGGGTAGTTCCAGGCCCCCGGCAGGCGCGGCTGGATGTGGGCCTGATCGAGCGCGGCGCGATAGCGGACATCACCGGGCTGCGCGCTGTCCGGCAGCCGGATCGACGCATCGCCGCCGTGGCAGTCGGTGCAGCCGAGGATCACAGCCGGGCTTTCGTGCATCGTCTTCTGATCGCTCGCCGTGTGGCAGCTGACGCAGCCTGCGCTTTTCCGCGCGGCGTCGGCGGCGGTCTGGAAGCGCGGGGCGGGCGGGGCGTCGGCGAGGGCGGGACGTGCAAACGGCAGGGCCATGCCGATCAGCAGCAGCACGGCCAACAGCGTCCGGCTTGCGCGCCTTCCTGCGCGTCGCCCAATCGGAGAACGACGAGCATCAGCAATCGCGGCGGCAGGGCGCATGGTCAGAACGTGAAGATGAAATTGCCGAGCAGCGAGAACCCGGCGCTGTCGGCATACAGCGCACGCAGGCCGGCGCCCGGAATGAGCCAGGCCCCGGACATGCGCAGCACCACGTTCTGGTTGTTGTACGGGCGCCAGATCGCGGCGGCCGACAGGTCCCAGCCGATGTCATTCCCAATCGCGCCGCCGACCGGACCGCGGCTGGCGAGGCGCGACAGCACGGCGGTGCGATCGAAGCGCAGGTGGTTGATGTTGCTCGACAGGCGAACGGTCGGCGTCAGGTCGGCATCGGTTCCGATGCCGGCGAGGATCAGCCCGGGGTTCTCGAAGTTCGACTGATCGCTGCCGCCCGGCCGCAGCCCGTTCAGCAGGCCGTTGCGCAGGCTCAGGCGCGTGTCGCGCGCGAACGCCAGCGACTGGCGCGACCAGAACGCGGTGTCGGCCCCGGCGAAGATCGGGTTTTCCTCCAGCGCGTCGTAGCCGCTGGCGGTGTCGTCATCCGGATCGCCGTCGCCGCTCTGATACAGCGCCGAAAAGCGGAAGCGCAGCCAGTTCACGTCGATCGAGGCTTCCGCCGCAGCGAAGCCGGCCAGCACCGTGCGGGCGCCCGGCGAGACGATGCCGCTGGACTGCGTGCCGGCCAGCAGGGTTGCCGACGCGGTCAGGTTGATCCGGCCGAAGTGCCCGTCACCGTTGGCGCCGAGGTAAGTCACTTCGTAACTGCGTGGCAGCAGGCCAGCTGCAAGGGGATCGCGCTCGCGATTGCGGTTGTGCGCGACGAGGCCTTGCACGATGAAGCCCGGCACTGGCCAATCCTGCCGGTAGAGATTGAACAGCACGATCTCGTCGGCGCGCGGCGCGACCCGGACATCGTTCAGCGCGCTGGCCGGGTCTTCGACCAGTCGCTTGATCGCGACGATGTTGTACTGCCAGCGATTGCCGTCGCGGGTGCCGTACAGCCGCGCCGCCAGCTGACTGTCCTGAAACAGGAAGCCGCGGAAATCGCTGGACAGTGGCTGGATGCCGACACGCACCGCGTCGAAGTCGTAGCGCGGCGACACCGTGCGCAGGAAGCGGTCGGCATACAGCTCCTGCAGGCCGACGAAGCTGTCGAGATCAGTGCCGCGCGTGCGGGGAGCTGCGCCGGGCACGGTCAGATAGCTGGAATTGATGACCGGCGTCGCGCGCAGCGACCAGTCCGGCGGCTTGAACGTGGTGTTGCCCTGCTGGAAATCGACGCTGGCGATCAGGTTCTGCGACCAGAAGCGCTGGGTCAGGCTCGTCCCGTCGCGCAAGCTCGGCAGGCGCCGCAGCTCAACAATGGTGTTGTTCGTGGCCGCCAGCGACAGGAAGCGGAACTCGCCGGTCGGTGTGACCGACCACGGCTTGTCGCCCTTCAAGGTGTTCTGGTGATAGCTGTCGTACCGGCGCTCGTTGACCAGCCCGAGTTCATCGAGCAGACGCCAGCGGTCCGGGGACGGAATCGGCGCCTGCGCGGCGTAGACCTCCGGCGCGTGGGCATCGGGCGGCAGGCAGCCCGGTGTGGGCGTGGCTTCGCAGACCACGCGTTCTGCCGGTGGAATCGGTGCCGGCGCCACCGCGCGCAGACCGCTGCGGCGGTTGGCGTCCGGCAGGGCTTCCGGCGCCAGTATCGGCGGCGGCTTGTGGTCCGGACGGCGACGCAGTTCCGGCTCGGTCGGGTCGACCGGCACGATGCGCGGCGCCTCGGCTGGCGACGGCGCTTCCGTCGCCTGGCATGGCAGCTGTGCCATCAGCAGCAGCGCCAGACCGATCGGCCGATGCGCGCGACAACGTTCCGGCACCGCGCTCATCGATGAAAGACGGAGGCGCGGCCTGCGCCGCCAGCGACCCCGGCCGCCGCATGCGGATCCGGCCCCGACGAGGCGGCAGCAGCCGGCGCGCGATCCTTCATCAGCGCGTTTTTGGCGGTATGGAAGCCGTGGCAGTCGGTGCAGACGGTCTGCACCCGCGCCGGACTGCCGCGGTCGCCGTGGCATTCGCGGCAGCGGCCGATCGGCGGCGTCAGCACGTCGTCGCCGCTGCTGGACTGCGGCGCGGCGTGGCAGCTCGTGCAGTCGTCGGTGGCGTGCCGGCCATGCGGAAAGGGGCTGGCCTGCGTCAGCCGCTGCGTGGTCAGCGCCAGCGGCCGGATCCGCCACGGCGAGATCGTCATCGGCGCCAAGGTCAGCACCGCGCCGCGCGTGGCGAGATCGGGGCTGCGCGGCGGCGTCGGCATGTCCGGCGTCCGCTCGACCGTGTGGCAGTAGCGGCAGGTGCGCTTATCGAAGGTCTCGTCGATCACCAGCCGCGAGCGCCTGTCGGCCCAGGCGAGGGCGGCCATCGCATCGTTGCTGGCCAGCGCTTCGCCGGGACGGCGGCGCAGCTGCACGGCCGTCGGAGCGTCGGCTGCCATCACGCCGCCGCCGAGGGCCACGCGGGCGTAGTAGTCGCGGATGGTGTCGACGACGGCGGCCTCGTTGCCGTGCGGCACGACTCTCGACGGATCATTCGGCTCGAAATCGAGCCGGTGGCATTCGGCGCAATGCGTTTCCATGCGGATCGGCCGGAAGCCGATGCCGGAGCCATCGGCCTCATGGCAGTTCTCGCACGTCAGCACCTGCGTGCCGTTCGGCCCCTTGATGCCGGCCTGCGCCACGTGCAGGTCATGCGGATACTTGAGATGGCTGTCCGATTGCAGCACCTTCGGGCTCGGCAAGGCGGCCGGGGCTTTCGGATCGATCGGCAGCGCCTCGGGATCGATCCAGCGGAACGCGGCCTTGATCGCGGGATCGGCGGCCTGCTGTTCCGCCGACACGCGCCGCGCGATCTGCGGCGTGAATCCGGGATGACTGAACGAGAAGTTCGCCACCGGCGTCATCTTCGCGGTGCCGAAGCGCGTGCCGGGCTCGGCATGACAATCGGTGCAGCGTTGATCCTGGCGCGCGGCCATGCCGGCGGCACCGCGATGCTCGTGATGGCAGTCAGTGCAGTGGGCCTCGCGGAACTCGGCCTGATCGAGCTGCTCGCGGGCCTCGACATGGTGCGCGGTGGTCTCGTGGCACCGCAGGCAGCTGCGATCTTCCACCTGCACGAACGGCTGCTCGTGACACTGACCGCAGTCGCGTTCGAACCACGCATGCGACGGGCTCGACGGGCCCGGCTGCCACTGGCGATCGTCCGGCCGCCACCGCACCAGCCGCGCCGCGAGCCCGGCTTCCGGCGGCACCGCGGCACCCGACAGTTGCCGCGCGGCGGCTTCGAGCTGCTCCGGGCTGCGCGGCGGCTGGCCATCGCCGAAGCGCAGCCATGCCGGCAGCAGCAGACTGATCAGCACGATGGCGGCAAACAGCCCGATCGAGACCACGCGACGGCTGTGGCCGATGCGGCCGAGCCGCTCGCGCAGCGCATCGAGCCGGCGCGCACGATCGTCCCGCGCGGTGCGCAGCTCCTGCACTTCGACCACCAGATCGATGCCGGCTTCGGCCGGAACCGCCTTCGCAGGGCGCAACAGGTGCAGGCGATGGCGACCGCAGTCGACCGTGCTGTCGAACGCGTGGACGCGGGTCTCGACCGTGCCATCGGCCCTCACGCGCAGGATCTCGACCTGTCGGGCGCCACGGCCATCGGTCACCGTGCGCAGTGACAGCGCCGTGGCCGGGATGCGCAGATCGGCCAGCACCAGATCCTGATCGGCGCCATGGCCGATGCGCAGGCGCTCGCCTTCGAACAGCGTCTCGGCCGGCGGCTTGCGCAGCGTCGGCGTGACCTGATGACGGATCAGCACCTTCATGCCGGCCACCCGCGCCGACAGGCGCTGTGTGCGACGACGGCGCGCATCACCAGTACAGGAACACGGACACGATGTGCCCGGTCAGCGCCGCGAGCAGGGCGAGGGTCATCGGCACGTGCAGCATCAGCCAGACGCGCATCCGTGCATGGAACGCGAGATCGCGGCCGAGCCGGGTCAGCAGGCTGTGCCGGCGTGCGAGCAGGTCGATCAGTTCGGCGACGCGGCGGGCGTCGTCGCCGGTGCGGCGGCCGGTGGCCAGCTGCGCGGTGATGCGTTCCAGCATGGTGCCGGCGCCGCCGTTGGCGGCGCGCACCTGCACGGCGCGGCCGCGGAGGTGATCGCGCATCCGGTTCGAGATCGCGGTGGCCTCGATGGCCCGCAGCACCAGCAGATGGGTTTCGCGATCGACCGCACTGGCGAGGCTCAGCACGCGCTCGTCGGCCTCATCGAGATCGATCAGCCACTGATCGCGGCTTTTGCCGGCACGATTGGCGGTGATCAACGCGGGATAGCGGCTGTACGCAACCACGCCGTAGAGCCCGCTGAGCACCACCAGCAGCATCAGCAGCCAGGCCAGCGTGTGGATGTTCCAGCCGAATTCGAACGCCGAATGCAGCGTGCCGACCAGCACCAGCGCCAGCCCGAGCCAGACATGGGCCGACGTCCAGCCACGCACGGTACCCAGCCGGCTGCTGTAGCGCCGGCGCCGGATGCCGAGCGCGCTCAAGGCCAGGATCAGCGCTGTGCCGATGCCGCCCAGCGTGTAGCCCAGCCAGGTGCCGCCGTTGGCACCGGCCACCGGCGCATGGCGCCAGTAGGCGAGGGTCGAGGCCGCGCACAGCAGCAGGGCCAGCTTCAGCCACCGGAAATCGGCATGGCCGAGAAAGCCGTCGTGAACGCCCCGGCTCAGACTCGGCGGCGTGCCGGCAGGCGCGGCCGCCACGCCCGACGGAGGGGACGGGCTCACGGTCGACGTGCTCACGTCAGGCTCGACACGCGCAGGAACGTTTCCGGGCTCGCCCGGACGGCGGCACCGGTCGGGCAGGCGCGGACGCAGGCCGGGCCGCCGGACAGCGCCATGCACATGTCGCACTTCACCGCCTTCTTGTTGGCGGATGCCGCAACTTTCGCAGGCGATTTCGCCGGCAGCCCCGGTTCGCGGCCGCCGAACATCATCCAGCGCCACAGGCTTGGCCGTTCGACGGCCGCTTCCGCCATCTGGATCACGCCGTAAGGGCAATTGCGCTCGCAGTTGCCGCAGCCGATGCAGGCATCGGTGATGAACACTTCGCCTTTCGGATTGCGCCGGATCGCGTCCGGCGGGCAGTCCTTCATGCAGTGCGGGCTTTCGCAGTGCCGGCACGAGGTCGGCACGTGCAGGGTGCCGAAGCGGGCGCCAGCCTCGCGCTTCAGCCGCGAGACGCCGCCGTGCGTGTCGGCGCAGGCCTTTTCGCACTGATCGCAGCGCGTGCACAGCGATTCATCGATCAGCAGCGCATCGGTCGCTTCGCCGAGACCCTGCGCCATCAGGAAGCCGACCACCGGGCTGCGGTCGTGCTGTTGCGAGGCGGCATAGTTCGCCGAGATGCGCGCCTTGTAGATGTCGGTCAGCCGCTCGCGCAACGCCGGTTCGGCCGCCAGCAGCGCCTTGAACGTGCGGCCGTCGATGCGGATCGTCTCGCCGGGCGCGGCGGCGTGGGCCGTGACGGTCTGCGCGGTTTCGCTGAGCAGCGCCAGACCGCCGACGAACTCGCCGACCGGCGCATAGCTCAAGGTGGCGTCATGGCCGTCGATCCGGCGCGAGACGGTGACCGAGCCCTTGCTGATGATGTGCAGGCAGTCCGCGGCATCGCCTTCGCGGAACAGGCAGTCGCCGGTCTGCCAGCGTTGGACGCTGGCGCTCTCGATCAACGGCTGGATCGACGACAACGTCACCTGCGGCGCGAGGGTGGTCTGGATCATGCGGCGGAGGAAGGTCGACTCCACCGGCTGGCGGAAGCCCGGCACCTGCGCCATCAGTCGCAGCAGGGTGCGGCGCGGCGTCTCGATCAGCAGGCAGCCTTCCGCCGCACGGACGGTGGCGGCCCGGCGCCGGCCGGACAGCAGCGCCATTTCGCCGAAGAACTCGCCGGCATTCAGCCGCGTGCGCTTGCCGCTGGCGTGCTCGGATTCGATCGCGCCGTCGACGATCAGATAGAAGCGGTCGTCATAGTCGTTGCGGGTGATCACCACGGTGCCGGGCTTCGGCGCCAGCACCGCCGATTCCAGCAGGAACTCGCGAAGCTGCAGGCGGGTCAGCGCCGCCAGCAGCGGCAGACGCCGCCACAAATGATCCAGACGGTCGTCGATGTCGTCGCCGGGCAGCAGGGCCAGCCGCTCGCGCAGCATCGGCTGATCGACCGGTTCGACGTTGACGCCGGCGATGGTTTCGATCACGTCGAAACCCTGGTTCAGCGCCTGCTTGATCAGCGGGAAGCCGGCCAGCGCGCCGACGATGTACAGCCCCGGCACGCTCGATTCGTACTGCGGGCTCAGGGTCGGCAAGGCGTTGCGGTCCGGCGTCGGAAACACCACGCCGAGCCGTTCGACGAACGCGCGCGGCGGCGTGGCACCGATGCGGGCGATGATCCGGTCGCAGTCGATCACCACTTCGGAATGGCCCACGCCGAGCACCAGCCGCGCGGTCTGCGCGCTGGCGCCGGGCTCGATCCGCAGCACGCGGGCGCTGTAATGGCAGACCACCGAGCCATCGCGGATCGCCGCGACGATGCGGCCTTCGTTGGTGCTGTTGGCGAAGCGGAAGTCGTCGAACTCGTTGACGATGACGACGCGGTTCTGTGCGGTCAGCGCCAGCGCGTTCTCGAGGCCGGCATTGCCGACGCCGACCACGACGATGGTTTCGCCGCTGTATTCGTCCGGATCATCCAGTTGGTACTGCAGTGCCGGATGCTCGGCACCCGGGCAGGTGAGGCGGTTCAGGTTGCCCTGCAGACCAATCGCCAACACCACCTTGCGGGCGAGGACCTGATCGCCGCCGGCAACGGTCAGCCGGAAGTCGTCGCCTTCGCGCGTGATCGCCTGCACCGCGGCATCGAGCCGCACCTGAACGCCGAGATCGGCGATGCGCGCGGACCAGCCATCGAGGATCGCTTCGCGGATGCCGTCCGCGAACGACAGCGGCGAGCGCAGCGGCAGGGATTTCGGCTCCGCCATCACCTGCTTGCCGCGCTGGTAGCGGTAGATGGTGTTCGACAGGCGGGGCTCGGCTTCGAGCAGCAGATGCGACAGACCGCGTTCGGCCGCACGGGCGGCGGCCGACAGGCCGGCAGGCCCCGAGCCGACGATCGCCACGTCCACCGACACGATGGCCCCCGCCATCGTTGCAGCCCCCGTCACCACAGCCGTGCCCCGTCAGTTCTGTCGTTATGTTGGGAAGACTACGGAGTGGCCGAAGCATCGCCATTGATCGCGAATAAGACCGGATCGCACCGCAGCATATGTAATGTCATCGCGTTGCGAGAGGATGGTCGAAGCGTCGGCGGCAAAGGCCGCGATCGGTGTTCGGGAACGGATTCGGGAGGCATGACACGGTGAGGCAGCAGCAGGGTGCGAGGTCGTCAGGATGGCGTTGCGGCGTCCGCGGCCTGCTGTGGCTGCTGTGCAGCCTGTCGGCGCGGCCGCTGCTTGCCGACGCGCCGGCCGGCGATCGTCACCTGGGCGTGGCGACCTGCGCCGGCAGTACCTGTCATGGCGCCACCCGGCCCTTCGCCGGCAGTGCCATCAGGCAGGACGAATACTTCATCTGGCAGCGACAGGATCCGCATGCCGGCGCGCTGCGCAGCCTGCAGACGCCGGAGGCCGATGCCATCAGCCGCCGGCTCGGCATGGGGCCTGCCGCCAGCGCCGAAAACTGCCTGAGCTGTCATGCGGAGAACGTGCCGGCAGCCCTGCGCGGCGAGCGCTTCGTCGCCGATGACGGCATCGGCTGCGAAAGCTGCCATGGCGCCTCGGAGCGCTGGATCGGCACGCACGTCAAGGGCTATCGCACCGACGACGAGCGCCTGGCCGCCGGCCTGCACGCCACGTGGAAACCCGCCGTGCGCGCCGAACTGTGCGCGAGCTGCCACGTCGGCGATGCCGATCACCGCATCGACCACCGGACGATGGCGGCCGGCCATCCGCCGCTGCTGTTCGAGCTGGACACATTCACGGCGCTGGAGCCGCCGCACTGGGATGTCGACGACGATTACCGGGCGCGCAAGGGTGACGCCGACGGCGCCCGCGACTGGGCGGTCGGGCAGGCGGCGGCGGCCCGGCGCGTGCTGGCGAAGCTGATGCGGACGCCGGTGGCCGGCGGCCTGATGCCGGAACTGTCGCTGTTCGACTGCAACGCCTGCCATCACGGCACCCGGGCCGGCCGAGCGAACGCCGAACGCAATGGCGGCATGCCGGTCGGTACGCCACCGCTGGCCGACACGCCGCTGGTGATGCTGCAGCCGTGGCTGGATCTGATCGATCCGGCGATGGCCGCCGAATGGCGTCGGCACTGGACGGCGCTGCACGCGGCGGCCAGCGATTCCCGCGAGGCACTGCAGCGCGAAGCCGACGCGATGACCCGACTGATCGACCGGCGGATCGTGCCGCTGGCCGAGCGCAGCCGCCTGTCGCCGTTGCAGCTGCGGCAACTGGTCGCGGCGATCGTCACGGCCGCCGGCGACCGTCATCGCGGCGATTTCAGCCATGCCGAGCACACGGCGATGGCCGTGTCGGTGCTGGCCACCGCCTGGTCCGAGCGACAGCGGACGCCGGCGCCGACCGCGTTGAAACCCGCGCTCGATGCGGTCTATCGGGAAGTGCAGGACCGCGACCGTTTCAGCCCCGCACGCTGGACGGACTCGCTGAAAGCCGTCATCTCGGCGCTCGGCGGCTGACCCTTTCCCCCGGAAAGGCCTCGCGGTCCGATTCGCGAGACCGCAAATGCGGGCCTTCCCGGGCCGGAAGTGTTAAAATCGCGTGACCAACTGCCGGTCCGCCCGCTGCCATTCCGCCGTGATCCGGTGACGGTGGCGAGCAGCTGCCGACAGACCCCGAGCCGTGCAATAACAGCCGCTGTCCATGCGGCGCTCATGATTCGCAACTCCGTGGGTTCTGGGCCGTGTCCGCACGGCCCCGTCGCCTGGCGTGCGAATCCTCGAACGAAACCAGAATGAGCGAATTCGCCAAAGAAGTCCTTTTCGTCAACCTCGAAGACGAAATGCGCCGTTCGTACCTCGATTACGCGATGAGCGTGATCGTCGGCCGCGCCCTCCCGGACGCCCGCGACGGCCTGAAGCCGGTTCATCGCCGCTCGCTGTACGCGATGAACGACCAGGGCAACCACTACAACAAGCCGTTCCGCAAGTCGGCGCGCATCGTCGGTGACGTGATGGGTAAATACCATCCGCACGGCGACTCCGCGATCTACGACACCATCGTCCGCATGGCGCAGCCGTTCAGCTTGCGTTACATGCTGGTCGACGGGCAGGGCAATTTCGGCTCGGTCGACGGCGACCGCCCGGCGGCGATGCGCTACACCGAAGTGCGCATGTCGAAGATCGCGATGGAACTGGTCTCCGACATCGACAAGGACACCGTCGATTTCGTGCCGAACTACGACGGTTCCGAGCAGGAACCGGCGGTGCTGCCGACGCGCATCCCGAACCTGCTGGTCAACGGTTCCAGCGGCATCGCGGTCGGCATGGCCACGAACATCCCGCCGCACAACCTGTCGGAAGTGATCGACGGCTGCGTGGCGCTGATCGACAACCCGGACATGGATCTGGACGCGCTGATGAAGCTGATTCCGGCGCCGGATTTCCCGACCGCCGGGCTGATTCTCGACGCTGCCGGCCTGAAGGAAGCGTACGAGACCGGCCGCGGCCGCATCGTGCTGCGGGCCCGCACGCACTTCGAGGATTTCGAGCGCGGCGGCGACCGCCAGGCGATCGTCACCACCGAGCTGCCGTACCAAGTCAACAAGGCGCGGCTGATCGAGAAGATCGCCGAGCTGGTCAAGGAAAAGAAGATCGAAGGCATCACCGATCTGCGTGACGAGTCCGACAAGGACGGCATGCGCATGGTGATCGAGCTGCGCCGCGGCGAGAACGCCGAAGTCGTGCTCAACAACCTGTACCAGCAGACCCAGCTGCAGACCGTGTTCGGCATCAACATGGTCGCGCTCGACGACGGCCAGCCGAAGACGCTCGGCCTGAAGCCGCTGCTCGAAATCTTCCTGCGTCATCGCCGCGAAGTGGTGACGCGCCGCACGCAGTACCTGCTGAACAAGGCGCGCGACCGCGCCCACATCCTCGAAGGCCTGTCGGTGGCACTCGCCAACATCGACGAAGTCATCGAGCTGATCCGCCGCAGCCCGAACGCGGCGGAAGCCAAGGCCGGCCTGATGTCGCGCGACTGGCGCGCCGGGCAGGTGGCCGACATGCTGTCCCGCGCCGGGGCCGACGCCTCGCGTCCGCTCGGCCTGGATGGCCAGTTCGGCATGCAGGCGGTGGCGGGAGCCGCACCCGGGCCAGAGAGCCTGTATCGCCTGTCGGACCTTCAGGCGCAGGCCATTCTCGACCTTCGCCTCCAGCGCCTCACCGGTCTGGAGCAGGACAAGATCCACGACGAGTACCGCGCGATCCTCGAAGCGATCCTCGACTACATGGACATCCTCGCGTCCGAACCGCGCCTGCTCGGCGTGATTCGCGGCGAACTGCTGGAAGTGAAGGACAACTTCGGCGACGAGCGCCGCACCGAGATCACCGACTTTGCGCTGAACCTCAATCGCGAAGACCTGATCACGCCGCAGGACATGGTCGTGACGCTGTCGAAGGCCGGCTATGTCAAGGCTCAGCCGCTCGCCGAGTATCAGGTGCAGAAGCGCGGTGGCCGTGGCCGCACGGCGGCCGCGACCAAGGAAGACGATTACGTCAACGGCCTGTGGGTCGCGCATTCGCACGACTGGCTGCTGTGCTTCAGCTCGCGCGGCCGCATGTACTGGCTGCGCGTGTTCGAGCTGCCGGCCGGCGGTTCGGGTTCCAAGGGCAAGCCGTTCGTCAACCTGCTGCCGCTGGAAGACGGCGAGCGCATCAGCGTGGCGCTGCCGGTCAAGCGCTTCGATACCGGTCAGTTCGTGTTCATGGCCACCCGCGGCGGCACCGTCAAGAAGACGCCGCTGGAAGATTTCTCGCGTCCACGCACGGCCGGCATCATCGCGGTCGACCTGCGCGTCGACGACGAACTGGTCGGCGTGGTGCTGACCTCCGGCGACAGCGACGTGCTGCTGTTCTCCGATGCCGGCCGCGTCATCCGCTTCAACGAGCGCGACGTCCGTGCGATGGGCCGCGGCGCCACCGGCGTGCGCGGCATGCGTCTGGTCAAGGCCGGCGGGGGCGAAGAAGACGATTCGGCCGCGGCCGACAGCGATGCCGAAGGCGATGCATCCGCCGAACCGGTCGCCAGCGGCGCGCAGGTGATCGCGCTGCTGGTCGCACAGGACGGCGACATCATGACCGTCTCCGAATTCGGCTACGGCAAGCGCACGCCGATCAGCGGCTTCCCGCTGCGAGGTCGCGGCGGTCAGGGCGTGATCGCGCAGGCACTGTCGGACAAGACCGGCAAGCTGCTCGGCGCGCTCGATGTCAACGACCGCCACGAGCTGATGCTGATCTCCGACGCCGGCCATCTGATCCGCGTGAAAGCCAGCGATATCAAGCAGTTGGGCCGCAACACGCAGGGCATCCGCGTGGCACGTCCGAGCGAGGGCGATCGTCTGGTCGGTCTCGACCGGATCGAGCCGGAGCCGGAAGTCGCGATCGATACCGCACTCGATGGCCTGCCGCCGGTCGCGGCGCCGGATGCCGCGGTCGACGACGGCACGCAGGATGGCGGCCCGGACGCAACGCCCGACGACGACGCCAACCGTTGATCGCTGGCTTCAGCAGAAAGGCCGCGTCTCAGGGACGCGGCCGTGGTTCAGAACACGACAAAACAACCCCATGACTCGAGTTTTCAATTTCAGCGCCGGCCCGTCGACCCTGCCGGTTCCCGTGCTCGAACAGGTTCGCGAAGAGCTGCTCGACTGGCGCGGCACCGGCATGTCGGTGATGGAGATGTCGCACCGCGACAAGCCGTTCATGTCGATCGCGACCGAAGCGGAAGCGGACCTGCGCGAAGTCCTGAGCATCCCGGCGAACTACAAGGTGCTGTTCATGCAGGGCGGGGCGACCGGCCAGTTCGCGGCGGTGCCGCTGAACCTGCTGAACGGCAAGAGTGGCGACTACATCGTCAACGGCGCCTGGGGCGTCAAGGCGGTGAAGGAGTGCGCCAAGTGGGGTCAAGCCAACACCGCGGCCAAGCCTGCGACGTTCAATCAGGTGCCGGCACGCGAGACCTGGACGCTCGATCCGAATGCGGCCTACGTGCACTACACGCCGAACGAGACCATCGAAGGCGTCGAGTTCCACAGCATTCCGGATGTTGGCAGCGTGCCGCTGGTCGCGGATTTCTCGTCCAGCTTCCTGTCGCGACCGCTCGATGTCTCGAAGTTCGGCGTGATCTACGCCGGTGCGCAGAAGAATGCCGGCCCGGCCGGCATCACCTTCGTCATCATCCGCGAAGACCTGCTCGGCACCTGCAACCCGCTGGCGCCGTCGATCTTCGATTACAAGGCGGTGGCCGACAACGATTCGATGCTGAACACGCCGTCGACGTTCTCGTGGTACGTCTCCGGCCTCGTCACCAAGTGGATCAAGTCCGAAGGCGGGCTGGCCGTGATCGGCGAGCGCAATCGCCGCAAGTCGTCGCTGATCTACGACTACATCGACAGCGAGCCGTTCTACACCAACCCGGTGGCCCGGGCCGACCGCTCGTGGATGAACGTGGTCTGGACGCTCGCCGACAGCACGCTCGACGCCGAATTCGTCAAGGGTGCGGCGGCCGCCGGCATGCCGGGCCTGAAGGGGCACCGCATCGTCGGCGGCCTGCGCGCGTCGATCTACAACGCGATGCCGGAAGCCGGCTGCGCGGCACTGGTCGACTACATGAAGGAATTCGTGCGGACGCGCGGCTGACGCAGCGCCTGCATCAGGTCCGCGGATTCACGACGGTGCGCGGCACGCGCGTGATCGGAGGTTGCACTCGATGAAGCTGAATACCCTGCCGGAAGCCCGCGCCGCGATCGATGCCATCGACGCCGAGCTGCAGGCGCTGATCGCGCGTCGCGCCCGCGTGGCCGAACAGGTGCGCGAGATCAAGGTCGCGAGCGGCGCCACCGGCGATCACTATCGCCCGGCGCGCGAGGCCGAGGTGCTGAAGAAGGCGATGGAGCGCAACCGCGAACTCGGCGGCCCGCTGCCGGACGAGGTCATGGCCAAGCTGATGCGCGAAATCATGTCGGCCTGTCTGGCGCTCGAATCGCCGCTGTCGGTGGCCTATCTCGGACCGGAAGGCACCTATACGCAGGCCGCGGTCTACAAGCAGTTCGGCGCCCAGGTCGCGGCCCGCGCGGTGGCGGCGATCGACGACATCTTCCGCGATGTCGAAGCCGGCGCCGCCGCCTATGGTGTCGTGCCGATCGAGAACTCCACCGAAGGCGTGGTCAATTCCACGCTCGACCTGCTGGCGACGACACCGCTGAGCATCTGCGGCGAAGTCTGGCTGCCGGTGCATCACCAGCTGCTGTCGCCGCATGACACGCTGGCCGACGTCAAGGTGGTCTACGCGCATCCGCAGTCGCTCGCGCAGTGCCGTCGCTGGCTCGATGCCCGGCTGCCGGGCGTGCCGCGCGAACCGGTCTCGAGCAATGGTGCTGCCGCCAAGCTGGTGTCCGAAGCCGGCCACGGCGCCGCGATTGCCAGCGTTGCCGCCGGCGAGCGCTACCAGCTGCACGGGCTGGCGGCGAACATCGAGGACGATCCGAACAACACGACGCGCTTCCTCGTGATCGGCCGCCAGCAGCCCGAAGTGACCGGTGCCGACCGCACGTCGCTGGTCTGCTCCGCACCGAGCGGCGGCGAGGCCGGCGCGCTGTTCCGTCTGCTGGAGCCGTTCGCCAAGGCCGGCATCAACCTGTCGAAGATCGAATCGCGACCGAGCCGCCGCGGCATCTGGGACTACAACTTTTTCCTCGATGTCGAAGGCCATCGCGCCGAACCGCTGGTCGCCAACGCGCTGGAGGAAGTGCAGAAGCGCGCCGCGTTCTTCCGCGTGCTGGGCTCGTACCCGCGGGCCGTGGTCTGAGCGCCGCGCGCTGCCGCCGCGGGCGCCAGCGCGCGCCAGCGCGAAACGCGAGAAAATCCGGGCACGCCGCGCCCGAACTGCCGGATCCGAATTCCTGATTGTCCGATGAGTCACATGACCACGACCGAACAACCGTTTCTGAAGAATGCCCTCGCCGGCGTCCTGGCGTTGGAGCCGTACTCGCCCGGCATGCCGATCGACGAACTGCAGCGCCGCCTCGGCTTGAGCGACGTGATCAAGCTGGCGTCGAACGAGAATCCGCTGGGGCCGAGTGCCAAGGTCAAGGCCGCACTCGCCGAGCACGCGGCCAGCGGCAATGTCTCGCTGTATCCGGACGGCGGCGGCTTCCGTCTCAAGAAGAAGATCAGCGAATTCCACGACATCGACTCTTCGCGGATCACGCTCGG
Organism: Nevskia sp.; assembly: GCF_021732705.1. Lineage (GTDB taxonomy): Bacteria > Pseudomonadota > Gammaproteobacteria > Nevskiales > Nevskiaceae > Nevskia. The sequence continues at coordinate 20,562 of NZ_JAKFUM010000027.1, forward strand.
CAACGGTTCGAACGACCTGCTGGAATTCATTGCCCGCGTCTTCCTCGGCCCGGGCCGCAAGGCGCTGTTCTCGGAGTACTGCTTCGCGGTCTATCCGCTGGCGACCCTGGCGCAGAACGCCGAGGCGATCGTGGCCAAGGCACTGCCGGCCGATCATCCGACGATGCCGTTCGGTCATGATCTCGAGGCACTCGCGGCTGCGCTCACGCCGGACGTCAGCGTGGTGATGATCGCAAACCCGAACAATCCCACCGGAACGTGGGTCGAGCCGGGGCCGCTCGAAGCGTTCATCGCCCAAGTGCCGGCATCGACCCTGGTGGTGCTCGACGAGGCGTACATCGAGTACTTCGACCCGTCGTTGAAGCCGGACAGCCGCGCCTGGCTCGACCGCTACCCGAATCTCGTCATCACCCGCACGTTCTCGAAGACTTATGGCTTGGCCGGTCTGCGTGCCGGCTATGCGCTGTCGCACCCGAGCGTGGCCGACCTGCTGAACCGCGTCCGTCAGCCGTTCAACCTGAACATGCTGGCGCTGCAGGCGGCCGAAGTGGCGCTCGGGGATCAGGAGCACGTCGCGAAAGCCGTCGAACTGAACCGCACCGAGATGGCGCGGATCAAGGCGGAATTCGCGGCACTGGGCTTGAGCGTGCTGCCGTCGCAGGCCAACTTCCTGACCTTCAACCTCGGTCGCGACGCCGCGCCGATCCACAAGGGCCTGCTCGAACGCGGCGTGATCGTCCGCCCGATGGCCTCGTACGGCATGCCGACCTGGCTGCGCGTCAGCATCGGCACCGCGGCCGAGAACACGCGCTTCCTGACCGCGCTGAAGGCAGCGCTCGCGGCGTGAACGCCTCGGCGCCCGCGATTCGCCTCGCCGTCGTCGGGCTTGGCCTGATCGGCGGCTCGCTGGCGCGGGCGCTGCGCGACGCCGGTGTCGTGTCCGAAATCGCCGGCTACGACCGCGATCCGGAGCAGATTCGGCTGGCGCTGGAACTCGGGGTGATCGATCGCGCCGGGACTGATGCCGCCGATGCCGTGCACGGCGCCGACGTGGCGGTGATTGCCGTCCCGGTGCTGGCGACGGCGGCGGCGATTGCCGAGTGCAAGGCCGGGCTCGGGCCGGACACGATCCTGACCGATGTCGGCAGTACCAAGCAGTCCGTGCTCGATGCCGTGCTGTCGGTGTTCGGCGACATCCCGCCGCGGTTCGTCGCGGCTCACCCAATCGCCGGCACCGAAAAGAGCGGTGTCGCGCACGCGAAGGCCGATCTGTTTCGCAAGCATCGTCTGATCCTGACGCCGCATCCGGCACAGGATGCCGAGGCGCTGGCGACGGTCGAGGCGCTGTGGGCGGCCACCGGTGCCCGCGTGGTCAAGATGGACGCGACCCGGCATGACGCGATCTTCGCCGCGACCTCGCACTTGCCGCATCTGCTGGCCTACAGCTTCGTCGACATGCTCGACCAGCTTGAAGGCGCGGATGCCGACATCTTTCCGAACGCTGGCGGCGGCTTTCGCGATTTCACCCGGATCGCGTCGTCGAGCCCGCGCATGTGGCATGACATCCTGCGGGCGAACGCGCAGCCGGTGGCCGAACTGCTGCGCCGGCAGATCGATGAACTGAGCCGGCTGCTGGCGATGATCGAGACCGATCGCTGGGACGAGATGCGCGCCGTGTTCGAGCGCGCCCGGGCGGCGCGCGAGCGGCACCTGACTCGAATCGAATGAATTGCGTGCCATAACGACCATCGAATGACCATTGAACGAACATGAGCTCTGAAGGACCCGGTTTGACCTTTGTCGTGCAGCCCGGCGGACAGTTGTCGGGGACCTTGCGCGTGCCGGGTGACAAGTCGATCTCGCATCGTGCGGTCATGCTCGGTTCGCTGGCCGAAGGCGTGTCCGAAGTCACCGGCTTCCTGACGGGCGAGGACTGCCTGTGCACGATGAAGGCGTTCCAGGCGATGGGGGTCCGCATCGAGCAGCTCGGGCCGACGCACCTGCGCGTTCACGGCGTCGGCCTGCATGGCCTGAAGGCGCCGACCGGTCCGCTGGATCTCGGCAACTCGGGCACCTCGATGCGCCTGATGTCGGGGCTGATGGCGGCGCAGGGTTTCGAGACGACGCTCATCGGTGATTCGTCGCTGTCGAAGCGGCCGATGCGCCGAATCGTCGACCCGCTGCGGACCATGGGCGCCGTGATCGCGACGACCGAGAAAGGCACGTCACCGCTGACGTTTTCGCCGGCCGCCGGCCTGAACGCGATTTCGTACGACTCGCCGGTTGCGAGCGCGCAGGTCAAGAGCGGCATCCTGCTCGCCGGCCTTTATGCGACTGGCAGGACCATCGTCACGGAACCGGAACCATCCCGCGATCACACCGAGCGGATGCTGCGCGGCTTCGGAGTCGAGGTCGACGCCAAGCCGGGTTACGCGGCGGTGCAGGGCGGCCAGTCGCTGAAGGCCACGAACATCGAAGTGCCGGCCGATATCTCGTCGGCGACGTTTCCGATGGTCGCCGCCGCGATCGTGCCGGGGTCGGACATCACGCTAACGGCCGTCGGCATCAATCCGACCCGCACCGGCATCATCGACATCCTGCGCAGCATGGGTGCCACGATCACGCTGACCCACGAGCGCCTGCTCGGCGGCGAGCCGGTGGCCGACCTGCGCGTGCAGGGTGCGCAGCTGCAAGGCATTGAAATCGGTGGGGACGTGGTGGCGTCGGCGATCGACGAATTCCCGGCCGTGTTCGTCGCTGCGGCCTGCGCGACCGGCGTCACCGTGGTCACCGGTGCCGAGGAACTGCGCGTCAAGGAATCGGACCGCATCGCCGCGATGTGCGATGGCCTGACCGCGCTCGGGGTATCGGCCATTGCGCGCCCCGACGGCGCCGTCATCACCGGGCGGGGCACCGCCGCACCGATCGGTTCCGGTACGGTCGATTCGAAAGGCGACCACCGCATCGCGATGAGCTTCGCCGTGGCCGCGCTGCGGGCGTCTGGCGCGATCACGATTCTCGACTGCGCCAACGTCAACACATCGTTCCCCGGCTTTGTCGGCCTGATGGCCGGAGCTGGCCTCAAGATCGCGGAGCAACAGGCCTCGTGACTCGACCCGTCATCCCGGTGATCGCGGTCGACGGCCCCAGCGGCGTCGGCAAGGGGATGGCGACGCGCTGGCTGGCATCGCGCACCGGCTGGCATCGGCTCGACAGCGGCGCGCTGTATCGGATCCTCGCGCTCGCAGCAACCCACGCGGCTGTGCCGCTCGATCAGGCCGATGCAGTGGCCGCGCTCGCCGGCGGGCTCGACATCCGTTTCGTCGGCGAAACCGAGGCCGACGAGGCAATCCTGGTCGATGGTCAGGACTGGACGCACGAGATCCGGGCCGAGGAAACCGGCAATCTGGCGTCGAAGATCGCGACGGCATCGGTGGTTCGTGACGCGCTGATGCAGCGCCAGCGGGACTTCCGGACCGCACCGGGCCTGATCGCCGATGGCCGCGACATGGGCACGATCGTCTTCCCGGACGCCGTGCTGAAGGTGTTTCTCGATGCCAGCGCCGAGGCGCGGGCCGAGCGGCGCTACCGTCAGTTGAGCAAAAAAGGCGCAAGTGTTAAATTGACAGACCTCTTTGCGGAGGTTCGTGCTCGCGACGAGCGCGATCGCAAGCGTGCCGTGGCACCGCTTGCGGCCGCGCCAGACGCCGTGATCATCGACACCACGCAGATGGGTGTGCCGGAAGTGCTGACCGAAATCGAAGCGTTGCTGAAATCCCGGCAACTCGTCGACTGAAGCGGCATTCAAGCCGAAGCGGACGGCCAGGATGGCGGTCCTCAAATCTCAGACCAGGTTGCCAGGGTGGCGATTTGGAAGCGTTACCAACTTAAAGAGCTTGCTGAATGATCGATAGTTTTGCTGAACTCAGTTTTGCCGAGATGTTCGAACAGAGCCTCTCGGGCGGCCAGTCGATGCAGCCTGGCACCATCGTTTCGGCGCTGGTCCTCGAAGTGAAGGCTGATGTCGTGATCGTCGACGCCGGACTCAAGTCCGAAGGCGTCATCCCGATCGCCGAATTCATGGTCGACGGCGCACCGGCAACGGTGATGGTCGGCGACCGCATCGAAGTGGCGCTGGAAACCGTCGAAGACGGCTTCGGCGAAACCCGCTTCAGCAAGGAAAAGGCCGAGCGCATCCGGACCTGGGACCGCCTCACGAAGGCGTTCGAGGGCAAGGAAACCGTCATCGGCATCATCACCGGCAAGGTCAAGGGCGGTTTCACCGTCGATATCGGCAACGTCCGCGCGTTCCTGCCGGGCTCGCTGGTCGACGTCCGTCCGGTCCGCGACACCGCGTACCTCGAAGGCAAGCCGCTCGAGTTCAAGGTGATCAAGCTCGATCGCCTGCGCAACAACGTCGTCGTCTCGCGTCGTGAAGTGCTCGAAGCCGAATACTCGGCCGAGCGCGACATGCTGCTCGAGAAGCTCCAGGAAGGCGCGATCCTGCGCGGCGTGGTCAAGAACCTCGTCGAGTACGGCGCGTTCGTCGACCTCGGCGGCATCGACGGCCTGCTGCACATCACCGACATGACCTGGAAGCGCATCAAGGATCCGGCGGAAGTCGTGACCGTGGGCGTGGAAATCGAAGTCAAGGTCCTGAAGTACGACCGCGAGCGTCGCCGCGTGTCGCTCGGCCTGAAGCAGCTGGGCGCTGATCCGTGGGTCGACATCGAACGTCGCTACCCGGAAAAGACCCGCCTGTTCGGCAAGATCACCAACATCACCGATTACGGCGCGTTCGTCGAAATCGAGCCGGGCGTTGAAGGCCTGGTCCACGTGTCCGAAATGGACTGGACCAACAAGAACGTCAACCCGGGCAAGCTGGTGCACCTGGGCGACGAAGTCGAAGTCATGATTCTCGACATCGACGAAGAGCGCCGCCGCATCAGCCTCGGCATGAAGCAGTGCGTGCCGAATCCGTGGGAAGAGTTCTCGCAGAACTTCCAGAAGGGCGACAAGGTCAAGGGCCAGATCAAGTCGATCACCGACTTCGGCATCTTCATCGGTCTGGATGGCGGCATCGACGGTCTCGTCCACCTGTCCGATCTGGATTGGAACGAGCCGGGTGAGACCGCCGTCCGTCGCTACTCGAAGGGTCAGGAACTGGAAGCCACCGTGCTCGCCATCGACGGTGCGCGCGAGCGCATCAGCCTCGGCATCAAGCAGCTGGGTCAGGATCCGCTGACGATGTTCCTCGCCGACAACCAGAAGGGCCAGCTCGTCAAGGGCACGGTCAAGGAAGTCGATGCGAAGGGCGCCGTCATCACCCTCGCAGGCGGTGTCGAGGGCTACATCAAGGCGGGCGATCTGTCGCGCGAGCGCGTGGAAGATGCCACCAAGGTGCTGTCGGTCGGCCAGACGCTGGAGTCGCGCTTCATCGGTGTGGATCGCAAGAACCGCATCGTGACGCTGTCGGTCCGGGCGAAGGAAATCCAGGAAGAGGAAGAAGCCGTGGCCGAGTACAGCCGCAACGCTTCGACCGGCAAGACCAGCCTGGGCGACCTGCTGAAGGAACAGATCGGCGGCGGCGACGGCAACTAAGCCAGCGCTTTTCGTGGATCAAAGGAGCCGCGCGCAAGCGCGGCTCTTTTTTTGTGCCATTTTTCACCCGATCGCGGCGCTCCGGGTTGCGCCAGTGCTTTTTTTTCACTATCGTCCGGTTTCCCAAAGGTTTGATCGCGAACGCATTTATGACCAAATCCGAGTTGATCGAGGCGCTCGCGCTGAAGCAGACGCATTTGATGCAAAAGGACGTCGAACTCGCCGTCAAGCTGGTGCTGGACCAGATCAGCAATGCGCTGGCCAAGGAAGAGCGGGTCGAAATCCGCGGTTTTGGCAGTTTCGCGCTGCACAGCCGTCCGTCCCGCGTCGGTCGCAACCCGAAGACGGGCGAAGCGGTCCGCATTCCGTCCAAGCATGTCCCGCACTTCAAGCCGGGCAAGGAAATGCGCGAGCGCGTCAATGCGAGCATCGCGACAACGCCGATCAAGAGCGATTGAGCGCTTCTGAACCGTCATTCTCGGCGCGACGTCCGATACAGGCCGTCATCCCGTTTCTTGCAGCGCGTAAGCTGCACGCGTCCACCACACGCCGAACATCGCCATGCTCCGTCTGCTGACCGTGCTGCTGCTGGTTCTCGTGTTCACCGTCGGCGCCAGCCTCGGTTACTTCAACGCCGAGCGCGTCACGTTCCATTACTTGTTCGGAAGCGTCGAAGTCCGGGTCGCGGTGCTGATCGCGGTGAGCTTCGTCGTAGCTGCGCTGGTGACCCTGGCGCTGTGCGGCATCCGGATGCTGCGTCTGCATCGGGAGATCCGTCGACTTCGCAAGCAGTTGCGCGACAGCGAGACCGAACTCAAGAACCTGCGCAACCTGCCGCTGGCGGCTTCCGGCCGCTGATCGCCGGACCGTCGATGTCCACCGGAAGGCGATCCCGATGCTGACCACGCTGCTGTCGTGGGCGCTGTTGCCGCTCGGCATCGTGCTGGGTCTGGCGCTGGCGCGGCGCGGGCAGGGCGGTAGCGACGAGCAACGCACCACGACGATGCAGGGTCCGCTCGAGTCGCGCAGTGCCGGCACGGGCGACTCCGAAACGATCGAACTGCAACTGACGCTCGGCAGTCTGTTCCGCAAGCGCGGCGAGCTGGATCGCGCAATCCAGCTGCACGAGGCGGTGCTGGCAAGGCCGGCGCTGAGCACGGCGGACTCGGCGTCGGCCCGGCTTGAACTTGCACAGGATTTCCTGCGCGGCGGGGTGATGGACCGCGCGGAGTCGCTGCTGCAGACGCTGGTCAGCCATGGCGAACACTTGGAAGCCGCGCTCGAACTGCTGCTGGATCTGCACGAACAGGGCCGCGACTGGCGTGCCGCGATCGACACTGCAACCCGCCTGCAGGCAGTGCGCGGCCGCTCGCAGGCGGCCCGCATTGCCCACCATCATTGTGAGCTGGCGGAGAACGCGCGCCACGACGGCGATCTCGACAAGGCCCGGCATCAGGCTCTGAAGGCGCTCGACATCGACCACGGCTGCGCGCGCGCCAGCCTGTTGCTGGCATCGCTCGCCGAAGCCGAGCGGGACTGGCGCACGGCGGCAAAAGCCTATGTTCGCGCGATCGAGCAGGATCGACGCTATCTGCCGGAAGTGCTGACTCCCCTGAAGCGCTGCCATGCCGAGGCCGGTGACCAGGCCGGCTATCTCGAATTTCTCGACGACGCCGTCGCCGATCATCCGGACTCCACGGCCGTCGCACTGGCGCGAGCCGACGTCATGAGCGAGCAGGGTGGGGACGTCGCCGACTTTCTTGCAACGCGGCTGGCGAGCATCCCGAACTGGCGCGCGCTGCTGCGCTGGATCGAAGTCGATTCCGCCGGTTCGACTGCTGCACAGCCGATTCTGGCCGCGTTCCGGCAAAAGCTGCAGCAGCAGCCCCGCTATGCCTGCAGCAGCTGCGGGCTGAAGCCGAGCGTGCTGTTCTGGCAGTGTCCGAGCTGCAAGCAGTGGGCCACGATCGCCCCAGCGCGGGACGATCTCTGAACCCGGCGCCGCGTCGCGGCGGCTGAGCGGCGACGGCCGGCGATGCGGTGGTCGATCAACCCGGCTCGCGCTGCAGGCGGCGGAGCTGATCGCGCGGAATCTGGTCGAGAATTTCCTGACGCTTGGCGCTCAACCGCGAGCGATCCTGCGTGCTGATGCTGGCCACGCGCAAACCGGCGTTCAACTGCTGCAGGGAGCCTCGGATGTCGCCGCGCTCGTTCAGGTAGATCGCCTGCTGGTACTGCGCCTCGGCGATGTTGCCGCTGGCACGGGCAGCACTGGCCAGCAGGCGATACGTATCGATCCGCGTGCCGAGCGCCTGCTCGTGCGACAGCAGCACCTTGCGCGCCTGATCGGGCTCGCCGGCATTGATCAGGGCTTCGGCGTACTCGATGATCGCGGGCGGATACCGCGGCACCGAAGCCAGCGTGCGCTCATACAGCGCGAGACCGTCGCCGACCTTGCCCTGGCCGATCAGGATTCTGGCTTGCAGCAGCGGCACGCTGATCGTCTTGTTCGCCAGCTTCTGCAGCGGCTCCAGCGCCGCTTCGGCCTCGACGAACTGGCCCGAACCGGCCAGCGCCATCGCCAGACCGTACTGGTTTTCGGCCGTGACCTTGCCGGCGTTCAGCTCGCCGGCAAAGAATCCGGCGACCTGGCTCAGCGAATCGGCGAGCAGCACGCGGATACGCGCCCGCATGATCTCGAAATCGGGCGAACTCTTGACCTCGCGCTTCTGGTACTGGGCGGCGCGCGACTGCGCCTCGGCAATGCGCGTGGTGTTGACCGGGTGGGTCAGCAGGATCTCGGGCAACTGATTGCCGTACAGCCGCGTCTGCTGCTCGAGCTTGGCGAAGAAGCTGGCCATGCCATTCGGGTCGAAGCCGGCGGCGGCGAGGGTGCGGATGCCGATCCGATCGGCCTCGAATTCATTGCCGCGGGTGTAGCTGACCTGCCGGTTGTAATTGATGCCCTGACCCAGCGACAGCGCGCCGATCACGACATTCGGGTTGGCCGAGCCGGCAATGATCGCGGCGATGACGGCCAGCCAGGTCGCGATCGTGGCGACCTGATCATCGTTCTGGCCGCGTGCGGCATGGCGCTGCGTGACGTGAGCCTGTTCGTGCGCCATGACGCCGGCGACTTCGCTTTCGGTCTGCGCGGCCAGCAACAGGCCGGCATTCATGCCGATGTAGGCGCCGGGCAGGGCGAACGCGTTGATCCGCGGGTCGGCAATCAGGAAAAACTTGAAATCCGGTGGCTTCTCGGTACCGAAGCCGGCCAGTCGCCAGCCCAGCGAGTAGAGATACTCCGAGACTTCGACGTCCTCGAGCACGTAGTTGTAGTAGTACAGCTCGCCGGCAACCTGCTTGCCGATCTGCTCCTCTTCCGCCGGCGACAGCGCCAGATCGGCAGGATTGCCGATCTGCGGCAGGTCGATGACCGGCTGCTCGGCCTTGCCAACCGCGCTGACGACGGTCAGCGCTGCGACTGCCAGGGAGATCAGGGTTCTGCGCATGGGGTGACCGGGTTGAGCCTGCGACTGAGTTTACGCTTAGAGATGTCGACCGGGACTAAGTTTCATCGACCTTCTTCGCGCCGGTGAACCGGCTTCCCGCGCGCAGGATTCGCGGCCTCGACACCGAACCCGGCACCGACTCCGGCGGTGCATCCGGCAGCGAGGCACCACGGCCAATTCGACCAGAACGCCCGCCTGCAACAAGCCTGCAATGATAAACTGCGCCGCGCTCACGACAGGCCCTTGCAGCATGAGTCCCGCATGATCTGGGTGGATTACGTCTTCGTCGGAATCGTTGTGATCTCTCTGCTGATCGGCATCTGGCGCGGGCTCGTCCGCGAAGCCCTGAGTCTTGCGGCCTGGATCGCTGCGATCGGCCTCAGCTTCCGCTACGGCGCAAGCCTTGCCGACCGCCTCGTCCCTTACATCGAATCGCCGGTCGCGCGCAGCGTTGTCGCGCACGTCGGCATCTTCTTCGTGGTGCTGCTGCTCGGCGCGCTCATCATCTGGTTGCTGTCGCGCGTCGTCTCGGACGCCGGACTGTCCGGCGTCGACCGCATGCTCGGCGGCGGTTTCGGCTTCGTGCGCGGCACCTTGATCGTGGTCTTGCTGGTGTTGCTGGTCGACAGCACGCAACTCCGGCGGGAACCGGCCTTGCAGCACTCGCTGCTGATGCCGCATCTGCGCCCGCTGGCGGCGGGCCTCGACAGCCTGCTTCCGAAACACTGGCTGGCTTCCAGCTCGACGTCGAAAGCCTCATCCCCTGATTCGGAATCGGAGTAGCAGCCATGTGCGGCATTGTCGGAATCGTTGCGAAAAACCCGGTCAACCAGGAAATCTACGACGGCCTGACGATGCTGCAGCATCGCGGCCAGGACGCCGCCGGCATCATCAGCAGTGAAGGCGACCGGCTGTACCTGCACAAGGACAACGGCCTCGTGCGGGACGTCTTCAACAAGGACGAATACATGATCCGCCTGCGCGGAAACATGGGCATCGGCCACGTCCGTTATCCGACGGCGGGCTGCGCCACGTCCGCCGAAGCGCAGCCGTTCTACACCAACACGCCGTTCGGTATCGCGCTCTCGCACAACGGCAACCTGACCAATGCCGAAACGCTGAAGCAGGAGCTGTTTGCCGAAGATCGCCGGCATCTGAACACGGATTCCGACTCCGAAGTGCTGCTGAACGTGTTCGCGCACGAACTGATGATGAGCGGCGCACTTCGGGTGTCGCCGGACGACATCTTCGAAGCGGTGTCGCGTGTCCATGTGCGCGCCAAGGGCGCGTATGCCTGCGTGGCGCTGATCAGCGGCTACGGCGTCGTCGGCTTCCGCGACCCGTATGGCATTCGCCCGGTGGTCTATGGCCGCCGCGAAGGCCCGTACGGCATGGATTACATGATCGCGTCGGAATCGGTCGCGCTCGACGCGGCCGGCTTCGAACTGGTCGCCGACATCCAGCCGGGCGAGGCGGTCTACATCACGCTCGACGGTCAGATCCACGTGCGCCAGTGCGCCATCAATCCGGTCTATTCGCCGTGCATCTTCGAGCACGTGTATCTGGCGCGCCCGGACTCGGTGATGGACAAGATCTACGTCTACAAGGCGCGGCTGCGCATGGGCGTGAAGCTGGCCGAGAAGATTCTGCGCGAGTGGCCGGATCACGACATCGACGTCGTCATTCCGATTCCGGATACCTCGCGCGTCGCGGGCGCGGAACTCGCTTCGCGGCTCGGCGTGAACTACCGCGAAGGCTTCATCAAGAACCGCTACATCGGCCGAACCTTCATCATGCCGGGGCAGGCGCAGCGCAAGAAGAGCGTCCGCCAGAAGCTGAACCCGGTCGACGTCGAATTCCGCGGCAAGAACGTGCTGCTCGTCGACGACTCGATCGTGCGCGGCACCACGAGCCAGGAAATCATCCAGATGGCGCGCGACGCCGGCGCCAAGAAGGTGTATTTCGCCTCGGCCGCGCCGCCGGTGCGCTATCCGAACGTCTATGGCATCGACATGCCAACGGTTTCGGAACTGGTGGCGCACGGCCGCAGCCATGACGAGTTGGAACTGCTGCTCGGTGCCGATCGCCTGATCTTCCAGGACCTCGAAGACCTCATCGAAGCCGTGCGCCACAAGCACTCGCGCATCCAGACGTTCGACTGCTCGGTGTTCACCGGCGACTACGTGACGCAGGATATCGACGCCAAGTACCTGAGCCAGCTTGAATTGTTCCGCTCGGACTCGGCCAAGGAAGCGCGTCGCGTGCGTTCGGACAACGTGGTTCTGGATATTCAGAACGCGCGCTGACACTTCAGCGGCGTCTGTTGACTGACGCCGCTGCCGCTGTTGCCGCGGTCATCGCCAACGTGCCGATGCTGCGCCGCTGGCTCGATATGGTGACGTCCACGCAAGCGAGGGCACGTGCTCGCAGCTGAAGTGTTGAGTCGCTGGTCCGGGTCGCGATACATCTGCCGCAAGCCAATTGGGCTATAAGATTTTGGGCGCAATAAATAGATAATTCAGTCTTAGGCGGCTTCATGGGTTCATCCTCCCCAAATTGGGTACTGAAGTACAGACTTCGTATCAGCCCAACGGCGATAGGCGACATCGCTGCCGGGCCACGTTCCTGAAGAAAAGTCCAACCAAAACTCCCGTTCCTAGCTGACTTTGGTTGCATCTGCGAGGGCGAGGGCGACGCAAGACAGGATCGGATCGCCGAGGAAGTAGGCGAGTCGCGCGGCTTGAGCCGGTCCCATTGGTCGCCGGCCTTTTCGGTAATCGCTGATGCGCTGCGGCGTGGTGTGCAGCAGCTGCGCGGTTTTCCCATCTGAGCCGGTCTTGGCCTTTGCCCGATCCAGCGCCTGGGCGTTGACGCGGGCGCTCTGCATCCGGCGCTGCGCATCGACCTTCGCCTTGAGCTGCGCGGCGGTTCGCTTCGGGCGGCGCGTCATGGCTCACCGCCGAGGCTCTGTACGGCTCCTGGTGCGCGTGCCGGGGTGTGGGGGCCATGCCCCCACGGCAGCGAAGCGGAGACCGGCGCCTGCGGCACCGTGGGCGGCGGCAGCGGCAGGGTAGGCGTCGCGGGACCGCTGCGGACGCTGCGCTGCCGGTATTCCGTGCCCCGGAAAACCGATTTTCCCTGGCGGTTGGATTCGGTCATGGGTTCAGGGGCACGGCAGGCGGCAGCGGCTGGCGGAGCGGCCGCGCCGCCCACCGCCGGTTCGGGTGCCTGTAACAACCCGAACTTTGTTGCATGTATGCAACCGGTAACCAGCGCCGAAAGCTGCCTGTGCGGGTTCCAGTAACAACCCGCACTTTGTCCGATATACCGGACAACGGACACCTGAACTTTCAACGGTTTCCGCTCCGTCGAAGTCATTGCCGCATCAGCGTTTCCGGCCGCTGGCACTCGGTCAAAACCTTGGTACCATGAACCTCGATTTGGTGGTACCACGAAAACCGGGGATTTCTGATGGCCATCAACCTGCGTTTGCCCGATAGGCTGCATGCCGATATCGCGACGGCTGCTGCTGCAGAAGGCGTCTCGATCAACACCTTTATCGTCAAGGCGATGCGCTCGCATCTGCGTCGCCAGCTTGGCTTTGGTTATGAGCCAACTCCGGATCGCGCTCGATTGAATCGCGAGCTGATTGACGCTGCGCGCCGGATCGTCAAAGCTTCCGAGGCTGCAGGCAGCTAGCCCGGTCACCACTGGAACTTCTCCGTCTCGAACACGCCGGTAGCGGTCACTTCGTCGCGCCACTGCGGGCGTGCGCTGCCACTGCCACGGAACATGCCGTAGCTGACGGCACATCCGTTTCTGACCTGGTCGAGCAGGCAGGCCACGTCTTTCGGCAACGCCTGGTCGACGTGCCAGCGCTGGACGGTCCTGACCGTCACGCCGGTAACGGTGGCGATCACCGCGGTATTGCCGCTGTGCCGGTCGCACCACCAGCGATACAGCGCACGGTTGTCGGGCTGGCCAGGCTCCAGCCGGTGGATCTCTGGCTGGAACACGACCGGCTTCGGCGGCCGCGTTCCCGGCGTCGGGATCCCGAACATGATCCGGCGATACGCCATCCGCTGAGCGATCAAGCGATCGCGCTTCAGCAGCTTCGCCACATCGGGCGCAGGCCCGGTCATTGGAACCGGCCCTCGATCAGCTCGCCGTGCAGCATGCCCAGGGTGTAAGCCTCGGACTGGTAGGCCTCGAGCAAACTTGAAAACTCTGCAGAGCTGGTCAGTGCACCGTGCGAAAACGCCGTCAAAGCCTTCTGCTGCAAGGTTTTCAGCTTCGCCTCGTGGTCATCGGCCAGTTTACGCAGCTCGGCATAGGTCCAGCGCGAAGGCCTTATGTCATCAGCGTTTGCGGGCGGTGCCTGTCCGGAAGTAGGTGCACAATAAATATTATGTTAAGTAAAAGGGCCATCAATAGCCGCTGATCCAGCACTCGCTGACTTCGCGCTTCAATTGCTTGATCCGCTCCGTCTTGCTTGTTGTCGATCAACATCGAAACCGGCATCAGGGGCGGCCTTGCGGTGTCACTGCCGCGGCGTCTCAGCCGGGGTTATCTGGTTGAAGAAGGAAAAAGCGGCGGTTTGCGATTCTTTATAAATCAATGACTTACAAGCATTATTTTCAGATAACCTATAATAATCAATAGGTTATGGTAGCCCCCTAAGTTTGCGGG
>NZ_JAKFUM010000024.1 GCF_021732705.1 Nevskia sp.
CAGCCAGCAGGCCGGCGCGCGGGCAGTCGCCGTGGTCGGCTCGGATGACAAGGGTCGGCAGGCGATCGCCGACTACGGCTATGAAGCCTTCATCAATTACCGGCAGCCGCTGGAACCACAGTTGAAGGCGACCTGCCCGAACGGCGTCAACGTGTTCTTCGACAACACCGCCGGGCCGATCGCCGACACCGTGATCCGCCACATGGCCTGGTTCGGACGGGTGATCCAGTGCGGCACGATGTCGATCGCGTCATGGGCGCCGAACCCGACCGGCCCGCGCATCGAGCGCGAAATCTTGACCCGCCGCCTGCGCATCGAAGGCTTCGTGATCTTCGATCACCTCAAGCGCTTCGACGAAACGGCAGCCAAGCTGGCCGCGATGCTGAACGACGGCGCACTGCGCTATGCCGAAGACATCGGCGACGACATAGCCAATGCGCCACAGGCGCTGGTCGATGTCTACGAAGGCCGCAACACCGGCAAGAAGCTGATCCGGCTGCGCTGACCGGGTGTGCCGGCCGGCCTGCATTCGCCGGCGAAGACTGTGCATGCACGGTGCGGCATGCAAACGGCATACCCTGCTGTGCGTCCTCGGCAACGCCTGCAACCGCTCGCAAAAGCGCTCGCGCCAATCAGGCCCGGCCGTCCACTGAGTCCGCGAGCCCTGCGCCGCTCAGACAGCGTTGATCGCATGGCCGACGTCAGGACTCCGCAGTGACTGCGGGAGCCGCGACAGATCCTCCGGTTCGTCGATGTCATGCTCGGCCGCCATTACGGTCACCGCCCAGCCGAGACCGTGCAACTGATCCAACGTCGCTGCGGCCACCGCAGCGGTGCTCCACGGAATTCCCGCGAAGATCCGAGGGTGAAAGCGCCGCACGGCCAGCGCCACATAACCGCCATCGTGCGCGGGAACCATCACCGCATCCGTCTCGCGCAAGGCCGCGGCGATCAGGTGCAACTGGCTGCGCTCGAGCGCGGGACAGTCGGTGCCGATCAGCAGGGCCGCTTGTCCACTTTCGATGATCCGCCCGGTGGCGCGCGCCATTCGCGCCCCCAGATCGCCATCACCCTGATCGCTGAGATCGAGGCCGTCGATGTCGCCCCACGCCAGCCAGTACGGATCCTCCGACGGACTTCTGCACAGTTCGACGGTTCCCAGCTTGGCCGCGAGCGCCTCGGCAAGCGTGTGACGCAGCATGCGCTCCGCGAGTGCCGCAGCGCCCTGTGCACCGAGTGCCGGGATCAAGCGCGTCTTGACCTGCCCGGGATGTGGCGCCTTGGCAAACACGACGATGCGCAGCGGTGTCATTGGTAATGCCGCGCCAGCCGCTCGGCGGGGACGCCGAGCCAGTAGGCCAGACGCAGCCGCCACATCAGCATGATGGTGGGCCAGACGCCCCGCGCCTCCCACCGGCGCCCAGACGTCGTCACCTTCACATGGATGCAGGCGGGACGACAGATGCGGCGCAGCCGCTTGCACAGTTCGACGTCTTCCATCAATGGCTGCCGTGGGAATGCCCCAATCGTCACGAATAGCGAACGGCGAACAAACAGGGCCTGATCGCCGGTCGCGATGCCGGTCAAGCGCGACCGCTGGTTGATTGCCCAGGCCACCACCGGAAGCATTCGGGACTTGCCCTCGATTTGCAGATCAAAGCGTCCCCAGCCGCTGCCGGAGCGCGTCAGTGCATCATGTACCAAGCGGTCTGCCGCTGGCGGGAGCACGGTGTCCGCGTGCAGGAACAGCAGCACGTCACCATGGGCTTGTGCCGCGCCCGCGTTCATCTGGAACGCGCGACCGCGCGGGGCCATCAAGCAGGTGAATTCGCGTTTGCGCACCAGGGCGGCCGACCCGTCGTCGCTGCCGGCGTCCACAATGATGACTTCGCAGCCGCGGTCCCGGAACGACTGCAGTTGCGCAAGCAAGTCTGGCAACAGCGCCGCTTCGTTCAATACCGGCACGATGATGGAAAGGGTGGGCGTCACCTGCACTCGGTTCCGTCAGACGCGTCTCCCTGCACCGGCAGCACCGGGAGTCGCAGGCTCCAGCCGAGCCGCATCGGTGCGTCATTCTGGAAGTCGGCAAGGCCCAGCGTCATCTGTGTCTGGCCTTCCCGTGGTGCTGCGCGGAACGTGCCGGCAATCCGGTCCCAGACGGAGAGATTGAAGCCGAAATTGCTGTCCTGCTCGTCACGGTGGATGGAGTGATGAATGCGATGCAGATCCGGCGTCACCAGTACCCGACGCATGACGGCGTCGACCGGGCCCGGCAGGTGCAAGTTGGCGTGATTGAACATCGCCATGCCGTTGAGAACGACCTCGAACACCAGCACCGAAATCCAGGGTGCCCCCAGGGCCAGCACCACGGCCGACTTCAGCACCATCGAGAGCAGGATTTCTCCCGGATGGAAGCGCAGCGCGCTGGAGACATCGAGATCCCGATCCGCGTGGTGGACGCGGTGCCAGCGCCACAGCCAGGACCAACGGTGGAAAGCTCGGTGCTGCGCCCAGATGACACCATCCAAAACCAGCAGGGACAGCATCAGTTTCATCGTCGGCGAAATCTCCAGCTGGTTCAGAACACCCAGCCGATGGTCCGCCCCCCAGCGCGCCACGGCGACGGCGGCAAGCGGAACGCCGGCCACGGCCATCCATCGCAGCGCCAATGCTCCGAGCGCGCCCATCAGCAGATGGGTGCGCCAGCGACTTCCCTGCGGCTGACACCGCGCTCGGCGCGGCCATAGCGCTTCGGCGATTCCCCACAGTGCGAAGCCACCGATGAACAGGGCCGCTCGCAGCGTCGCCGCTGAAGTTTCCATCGATGACGACTCCACAATCGTTCAGCCCAGGGTGTCGGATTTTTCCGAGGCCCGGCTGCTCACGTCCGCATCCCCTCGGCCACGCGCCGCGCCCATTCTGCACCCTGATCCTCCTGCAGGAAATGCCCGGCCCGCAGCCGGGCGTGGGGCTGGCCCTTCGCCCCGGGCACATGGTTCTGCAGCACGGTATCGGCGTTTACGAGAATGGGATCGAGCTCGCCAAAGACGGTCAGGAAAGGTTTCTGAAACCGGCCTAGTGCCCGCGAGGCGGCGCGGTTGGCAGACGCTGCCGGATCGTCCGGTTCCGTCGGCACCCGGCGAGGAAACGCGTGTACCGACCTTGCAGGGATCGTCCGGGAACGGCGCGTCGTACGCGGCGAGCGCCAGTCCTGACAGACCGGCGTGATGTTGCGCCGATCCAGCGCTTCAATGAGGTGAAGCAACCAGTCGATATGGCGCTGATCACTGTAGTCGCCGATATCGGCTGGCTTGTCCGATCGTCCGAGGCCAATCAGGTCGGGTGCGATGGCGCGATAGCCCGCTGCGGCGGATACGTGCATCGTCTTGCGATGGAGAGAGGACCACGTCGGCTCACCATGCAGCATGAGAACGCGTGCGCCGTCGCTGGGGCCGTCCTTTACGTCATGCATGCGCAACTCGCCGAGCTGGACACAGCGCGCCGTCCACGGAAAGTCGCGAATCGCGCTGAAGTTCTGCTCGGGAGTCGTGAGGATGTTCATCGGGCCGCGCCAGTGTGTGAATGGAGGGGCTCACGGTCGAGAAACGAGTGCGTTGTGCGACCAGTCAGAGGACGGAAAGTCGGTCGAGGACTGACCGTTCGCGATGCGGGAGCGTACGGCCGCATCATCCCTGCCAGGCTGGCGTGCGCGGTGAGCCAGCCCCGCAGTGCCGCTCTGTTCGTATCGAAGTCCTCGCCGTACGATTTGAAGATCGACGAAACGGCAAGTTCCCCGCGCGCTGCGTTGAAGCGGTTGCGCGATCGATCGGTGAGGCAGCGCCGCTGCGGGTCATCCAACTCACCTTCAAGACATTCCGCGACGTACGGCTCGGGCCGCAAGGCTGGACAGCCGATCGATGCACAGTTCACGGCGAAGTGAACGCGGACATCGTGATCACGCGGCCGCAATGGCTCGTGCTCACCCCAATCCAGCGTGCGTTGCGCGCCCAGCCGCGTGAAGAACGACTTCTTCCATGACGCACTCGACAGAGAGCCGGGATCGCGGATGGACTTCAAATCCGGATAGCGGCTCAACACCCGATCCCGCGTGAAGCCGTTGTAGGCGTGGATCAGGGATGCCGTCGGTTTCACACGCATCCAGTGTGCAAACTCATCGGACCCGACGTCTAAAGAATTTGCTTCAGGACCGCCGCGAGCGGTGCCGGCTACCTTTTGAGTGATACGTGATCGACTGTGCTCGCATGTCCGCCGGACGACCATCGGTCATGCGCCTGCAGCACCGCTCCGCGGTCGGAGTCGCCGTGATCGAAGGCCGACGCAGCACGGGTCGCGTGGAGCGCGCTCAGCGTGAGGACGCTCCGGACTCTGCGGGACATGGATTCAGGCTCTCCGCCAATCATGAAACCGCTCGACCCATCGCAGCAGGCGTTCTGGCTTGTGCGCCTGTTTCCACTGGCCCGCTGCGTACTTGTTGGCTTCTGCCATGGTCGGGTAGATGTGGATCGTGCCGAGAATCTTGTTCATGCCGAGACCGTGGCGCATCGCCAGCACATATTCGGCGATCAAGTCGCTGGCATGCGCGCCAACGATCGTGACACCGAGGATACGGTCACGGCCTGGCGCCGTGAGCACCTTGACGAAGCCATGCGCCTCGCCATCGGCGATGGCGCGATCGAGCTCCTCCAGCTCGTAGCGAATCACCTCGCAGGCGATGCCCTTTTCCCGGGCTTCGGTTTCGTTGAGACCGACGCGAGCTACCTCGGGCTCGGTGAACGTGGCCCAGGGAATCACAGAGTAGTCGACCTTGAACAGACCGCCACGCAAGGCCAGCAGCGGCCCGAACAGGCTGTTGACCGCGGCATACCAGGCCATGTGCGCTGCCGTATGCGTGAACTGGAAAGGCCCGGCAACATCACCGACAGCGTAGATATTGGGGATGCTTGTCTGCAGGCATTCATTGACCTCGATCACCCGGCCGGTCTTGATACCCAGCACGTCCAGCCCATAACCCTTGAGCCGTGCGACCCGGCCCACCGCGACCAGGATCTCGTCAAAGGCGACTCGGGTTTCCGCGCCGTTTGATTCGCAGACCAGCACTTTTTCGCCGTTCTCCACGACGACCGCCACGGCCTTGGTGTCGACGCGGACATCCACGCCCTCGGCCTTGAAGCGTGCCATGACATGCTCGGAGACATCCGGGTCTTCGCGCATCAGCAGGCGAGGCTGCATTTCCACCTGTGTGACGTGAGAGCCCAGACGGGAAAATGCCTGCGTCAACTCCGAACCGATGGGGCCGCCGCCGAGCACGACCAGTCGTTTCGGGCGTTCACGCAAATTCCAGATCGTGTCCGACGTGAGGAAGCCGGCCTCGGCCAGCCCGGGAATCGGGGGCACGAACGGTTGCGCGCCGGTTGCCAGCACGATGTTGCGCGCGGTGAGGCGTCGGCCGTTGACCTCCACGGTCCACGGATCGATCAGCCGGCCTTCGCCCTGGATGCACTCCACCCCCAGGCGCTCGTAGCGCTCGACCGAATCGTGCGGCTCGATGGCCTTCACCACGCCGGAGACGCGCTCCATGACCTGACGGAAATTCGGCGTGCCGCGCACATCCTCAAAGCCGAACTCGGCTGCCCGCGACAAGTGGCTGGCGAACTTCGCCGAGCGGATCAGCGCCTTGGATGGCACACAGCCGGTGTTGAGGCAGTCGCCACCCATCTGGTGTTTCTCGATGAGGGTGACCTTGGCCTTGACCGCTGCCGCGATGTAGGCGCTGACCAGCCCACCGCTGCCGGCGCCGATCACGATCAGGTTGCGGTCATAACGGCTGGGGCGTGTGTAGCCGCGATAAATCTGACGTGCGCGCACCGCATTGATCAGCGCGCGCGCCAGGTACGGGAACAGCCCGAGCAACACGAACGCTCCGAGCAGGCCGGGGGAAAGGATGCCGCCGAGAGACCGCAATCCAGCGAGTTGCGTGCCTGCGTTCACGAACACCAGCGTTCCAGCCAGCATTCCGATCTGGCTCACCCAGTAGAAGCGACGTACCGGCATGGCGGTGAGGCCGAGCAGCAGGTTGATCAGGAAGAACGGGAACACCGGGATGAGTCGCAGCGTGAACAGGTAGAACGCGCCGTCCTTCTCGATACCGGCGTCGACAGCCTTCAGGCGCTCGGCATATCGGGCCTTGATGGCATCGCGGAGCAGATAGCGGGCGACCAGGAATGCACAGGTCGCGCCGATCGTCGAGGCGAACGAAACGATCACCGCGCCCCAGGCCAGCCCAAAGATCGCACCGGCCGCCAGTGTCAGCACTACTGCGCCCGGCAGCGACAGGGCCGTGGCCACTACATAAATGCCGAAGAACAGGGCCGTGGCGGTCACCGGTTGTGCGTCACGCCACTCCAGCAACTGCGTCCGCTGGGACTGCAGGTAGGCAAGAGACAGGTACTGGCCGAGATCGAATGCGAAGAACCCCGCGACCAGCAACGCGATCACGAGTCCAATGACGATGCGCTGGCGCATGCGGCTTAATATCCTGCGTAATCAAGCGCCGCCAATAACTCGGCAGGCGCGGGGCGGAGAAGGCGGAATTCGAGACGGTGCATGCTTGGACTCCCCGCCGATCAGGACAAGGCGCCGCCGCAAGACGACCCGGCCCCGGCGGTACAGCCGAGGCAATGGCTGCCAAAACGGATACGACGCCGCAGCAGACGCGGCGCGTTGAAATCCCCGAGCGTCATCGCACGACCGTCTTCGTCTGTCACCGCCAAGCCGATCTGCTGGTTGAAGTCGCAATCGAACAGGCGTCCCTCATGATCGACGCTGATCAGATTGCGGCACATCACGCCGACCGCGGCCTGTGGATTGAAGGCCGCCAGCAGCCGATCCATGTACGACTCGTAGTCGCCGTCTTTGCGCAAATGCAGCGAGAACCGATGGATCGGCATGTTGGTGATGGTGAACAGCCGGTTGAAGACGATGCCGTAGCGCTCCGAGAGTTCGCGCCGATAGTCAGCCTCCAGCTTTGCTTGCGGCGGCGGCAGGCTCGCGCCGATGGGGTTGTAGACCAGCGTGAGCTGCAGCCCGCTGCCAGGCTGGCCGTAACCCACGGCATTGAGCCGTCGCAGCGCCTCGATGGACTTCGCGAACACGTTCTTGCCGCGCTGGGTATCGGTGTTCTGCTCCTGATAGCAGGGCAACGAAGAGATGACCTCGACCTGGTGCCGGGCGAAGAACGCCGGCAGATGCGACATCGAGGCCGCCGTGAGCGGATGACCGTCCAGCTGCACCGTCAGGTTGTGCCGGACCATCACCTGACGACCGAGCGCCGCCGCCGACACCACCAGGGATTCGAACTGCGGATGCAGCTCGGGTGCGCCACCGGTGAGATCCAGTTGGCGAATCTCCGGATTGGCCTTGAGAACCTCGATCAGCCGGGCGACATGGTCGGCAGACAGTTGCTCCCGCCGCGCCGGCGAGGCATCGACATGGCAATGGCGACACGCCTGGTTGCAGAGCTTGGTGAGATTGACCTGCAGGGTGGAAACAGCAAGCGGCGGCAGATCCAGCCCGTGCTTGAGCAGAATCGACTCGAAGTCGTGGCGAGCCGCCGCGGTTGACGACTGCGGCATCGATTCCCCGTCCATCAGCAGCAGCTTCCTTCCGATGCCGATGTTGTCAGCGGTGACGGCGCGCAATCGAACAGGCCGAAGTGGTGCGTCTTGTCGCCGTGCAGTTGGAAGTGCGCGGCGTAGCGGGAACCCTGCAGCATGTCGGCGGTATTGCCGCAGACCAGCATCGGTTTGTGGGCAACGAAACGGTGATGATCGTCCAGCACAAAAGCCGCTGGCGTTCCCGCCATCGTGCCGCGATAGGTGGCCACCTGCCCGTAATCCTCGCAGCGGTCCTCCAGCGGCAACTTGAAGGCACGTATCGTGCGCGACGAGAACCGGGCTTCGGCTGCGCGCGCCTCCAGCTCAGGATTGTTGATGACCAGCGCGCGTGCCGACACCGTGCGCACGTCGGCGCAGCCGACGGCCATCATCAGGCGACGAAAATCCTCGATGTACAGCGCACCGCCGAGGCACTCGCCAAGCATCACGGGGTCCTGGGTCAATGCCGCGGGGAGGCGGCGATCCGCGAAGACATCGGAAAAATACAGCTCGCCGCCCGGCTTGAGCACGCGGAAGATCTCGCGGAACACGCGGGGCTTGTCCGGCGAAAGGTTGATCACGCAGTTGCTGACCACCACATCGACACTGGCATCGTCGATGGCGCTCAGATCTTCGATGTAACCATCCAGGAACTCGGTGTTGGCAAACCCGAAGCGCTCGGCGTGCCAGGACTGGGTGCTGCGCGCCACCGCCAGTTGTTCCGCGGTCATGTCGAGTCCGATCACCCGGCCCTGCGCACCCGCCAGTTGCGCCAGCACATAGCAATCGCGGCCGGACCCGCAGCCGAGATCCAGCACGGTCAAGCCTTCCAGCAGCTCGGGAATCGGTGATCCACAGCCGTAGAAGCGCTTGATCACGTCCTCGTGCACGTTCCGCAGCGCTGCGAGCACTCGCGGTGGCGGGGTTTCGACGAGACAACAGGCGCTGGTCTTCAGGTCGGTGGTGGACTGCAGCACCTTGCCGTAATAGTCCTGCACGCTTCGATGAGGATTCAGGTCGCCGTCCATCGGATTTCTTGGTGGGGAAAGGATCAGCCAATTCTGGCCCGGATCAACGACGTGATCGTCCGCTCAAGAGGCTTTATGACTGAGCGTCCGCACATCGTATGCTGATGATGCGGTCCGAATGCACACGCAGGAGTCCGGGATTTATGTCGAAGCATCCAGAAGCCGACTTGCTATCGTCTGTCCTGTCGGCCTGCCCACTGCGCGCCGGGGTCGATGGACAACCTCGTTTCTGCGGTCACTGGCTGCATGGCACTGCCGGTATGCGCCGGGATGCTTTCCACCCGATTGGCGAGGAGCAGTGCTGGCTGCACCTGCAGCAGCCGTCTGAACCAACGCCGTTGGCGGCAGGCGATCGGGTGGTTCCGCCCCACGACTCCTCGCATCGGCTATCGGCGATGCCGCACCAGCGGGGACGGAAAACATCGTGCCCGCCGAGCAGGGTGGCCTACACACGATCATGGTCTGCCGCGACTTCGAAGTCGCGCAGGGCGACAACAACCCTGTTCTGGACGCGCTGCCAGAAGTCTTGCTGATCCATCGCGAGGGCCGTGGCAGGCCCTTGGCAGCCTTGGGCGAACTGATGCTGTCCGCTGACGCGTGCTGAACGGGCGCTTCGAAATCCACAAGTTTCCGTGGCCGCCGTTGCCGAACAGATGGGATACGAGACAGAAGCGGCGTTTCGGAAGGCGTTCAAGCGCGTCCACGGCGTCGGGCCTTCGGCAACAGGTCCGCGGATTGCCCACGCGCCGTGGCGCTCACGCCACCGGCGCGCAGTTCATCTCGGGCCGACCACGCTGTTTCACGGGGCACTGCCTGAGCGGCGCACTGATTGTTCTCGCTCGGCAGCCGCGATTGGTGAGCCACGACAACACGCGTATCGGCAGCTGACGGGGACTCGACCCCGGCGGTTACGGGCACGCCCGCACATGCCCAAACGCCTGCCGCTTTGATATTATTGTATGGTTCCATACGAATAGCCCTTTCCCTGATGCTGCCACCATGGAAACGGCTACCGAGTTTCGTCCGTACCCCCTCAAACCTGCTCGAGATACGCCATGTCGAACTACAAGGACATCACCTACGAAGTCGGCGAGAACGCCGTCCGCATCACCATCAACCGTCCGGAAGTGTTCAACGCGTTCCGCAACCAGACGGTCGAGGAGCTGATCGACGCCTTCCGCCGCGCCGACGAGGAAAAGTCGGTCAACACGGTGATTTTCGGCGGCGCCGGCGACAAGGCGTTCTGCACCGGCGGCGACCAGAAGGTGCATTACTCCGACGATGGCCTGTACGGTCCGCGCGGCATGGTCGGCTTCCCGATCGAGGAACTGCAGACCGCGATCCGCGACTGCCGCAAGGTGGTCATTGCCCGCGTGCAGGGTTTCGCGATCGGCGGCGGCAACGTGTTCTGCACCATCTGCGACCTGACCATCGCCTCCGAGAAGGCGCAGTTCGGCCAGGTCGGCCCGAAGGTCGGCTCGGTCGATCCGGGCTTCGGCACTGCCTATCTCGCCCGCTGCGTCGGCGAGAAGAAGGCGCGAGAGATCTGGTTCCTGTGCCGCCGCTACAAGGCGCAGGAAGCGCTGGAAATGGGCCTCGTGAACAAGGTCGTGCCGCACGACCAGCTAGACGCCGAGTGCGAAGCTTGGGCCGCCGAGATCAACGTGCTGAGCCCGACGGCAATCGCCATCGCCAAGCGTTCGTTCAACGCCGACAGCGAGAACATCCGCGGCATCAGCTTCATGGGCGTGGCCGCGGTGAAGGGCTACTACCAGAGCGAGGAATCGAAGGAAGGCGTGCGTGCCTTCAATGAGAAGCGCAAGCCGGATTTCAAGAAGTACGTCTGAACCGAGCCGTTCCACCCGAGCCAGCACCCGCCCCGAGCCTGACCATGTTCAACGACGCCAACATCCAGACCGAACTCGACGCCGACGGCATTCTTCTCGCCCGCATCGACATGCAGGGCCGCACGATGAATGTCTTTTCGCGCGCCATGATGGATTCGCTGGATGCGCTGATGACGTTCGTCGCCGGCGAGCCGGCGGTCAAGGGCGTGGTGCTGACCTCGGGCAAGTCGGCCTTCCTCGCCGGTGCCGACCTGGACATGATCCGGGTCTTCACCGAGCGGGCGAAGGTCGATGCCGTTCCCGAACTGAACAAGCTGTTCGGCCATCTCGGCCGGCTGTTCCGCCGTCTCGAACTGTCCACCAAGCCGTACGTCGCCGCCATCAACGGACTGGCACTCGGCGGCGGTCTGGAAGTCGCGCTGGCCTGCCACGCGCGCGTGGTGCTGGATGATGAGAAGGCCGTGCAGCTCGGCCTGCCGGAAATCAAACTCGGTCTGCTGCCGGGCGCCGGCGGCACCCAGCGCCTGCCGCGCCTGATCGGCACCGAAAAGGGTCTGCAGATGCTGCTCAGCGGCGATCCGGTCGGCCCGGCCGAAGCGCTGAAACTCAAGCTGGTCGATGCCGTGGTGCCGGCCGATCAGCTGATCGCCAAGGCGAAGGAAATCGCCCGGTCGATGCCACAGCCGCGTGCGCTGTGGGATCGCCACGGCGCTGCGTTCGACGCCGCTCCCTACGATTTCAGCAGCCCGGTGGTCACCGCGACGATCGCCAAGGCGGTCGGCATCAGCGACTACCAGCTGCAGTATTACCCGGCCTACACGGCCATCATCAACTGCGTGGTCGGCGGCTGGAACCTGCCGCTGACGCCGGCCTGCGAACACGAGATGGAGATCTTCGTCGAGCTGATGCGCGACCCGGTCGCCGGCAACATGGTGCGCACGCTGTTCCTCAACCGCCTGAAGGCCTCGAAGCTCGGCCTGCTGGCGCCGGATTCGGTCCTGACCCGCGGCGAGCACGCGCTGATTCCGGCGCTGAAGGCCTCGAACGATCAGGCCAAGGCCAGCGGCGCCGACGAAGCGACCAAGCTGGCGCTGGCGACCGTCGCAGCACTGCGTTGCGCTGCGGCCGGCACGGTCGAGCAGCCGGAGCTGGCCGATGTCGCCGCCGTGATCGGCGGCCTGTTCCCGTCGTACGCCGGCGGCCCGTTCACCCACGCCCGCCAGATCGGCGCCGCTGCACTGGCGAAGCTGGCCGGTGACGACGCCGCGATCGCCGCGTTCTTCGCCGAACCCGCTGCCGCGTAATGGCCATCGACCGCGCCCATCTCGGCTACGCGCTGCCGCCATTCACCGTCGAGGTCACGGCGGCGCGCATCGCGCTGTTCCTGAAAGCGATCGGCGCCGAGGACGGCCCGCAGGATGTCGCGCCGCCGACCTTCATGAAGGCCGTCGAAGGCGAGCAGAACAGCTCGCGACGGATTCTGGAAACGCTGGGTGTCGACCTGCGTCGCGTGCTGCACGCCGAACAGCAGTTCGACTACCTCGGCCCGATTCGCGCGGGCGATTCCGTGACCGTGCAGCGCACGGTCACCGATCTCTACGACAAGAAGAACGGCGCGATGGATTTCATCGTCATCGAATCGACGGTGAGTCACGCCGAGCGCGGCCTGCTCGGCCGTTCGCGGCAGGTGGTGCTGGTACGCAATCCGCAGCCCAAGGCGGCGCCGAACGTATGAACCTCGAAACCGCAAATCCCGGCGACCTGATCGCCGAATACCAGACCGGCCCGATCCCGCGCGAGCAGCTGGCGCTGTATGCCGAAGCGTCCGGTGACAGCAATCCGCTGCATCTGGAAACCGCGTTCGCCCAGAAGGCCGGCTTCGACGACGTGATCGTCCACGGCATGCTCGGCATGGCGCTGCTTGGCCGGCTGGTCAGCACACAGTTCGAGGCGTTCACGCTGACCCGGTTCGATGCCCGCTTCGTCGCGGTGCTGCCGGTCAACCAATCGCTGCGCTGCACGGCCAAGCTCGCCAGCCGCGCGGCGGATGGCCTGACGCTCGATCTGGAAGCCTTCGACAGCAACGGCAAGTCGATCATCGTCGGCAGTGCTGCGCTGGCGAATCCGGCCTGAACCTGATGAGTCAGAAGCTGGAAGTTGCCGATGTCGTCGCCGGGCTCAAGCCCGGCATGACGGTGTTCGTGCCCGGCCTCGCGGGTGAAAGCCTCGCTTTTCACGAAGCGCTGAAAGCCGCGCCCGACAAGGCTGCCGGCGTCCGCTTCGTCGGCCTGCACTTCCCCGGCATCAACCGCAGCGATTACCTCGGTCTGCATCCACAGGCGCGTCAGCGCGCCTACGTGATGACGCCTGGGCTACGCCCCGGTCTGGCCGACGGCCGCGCCGAGCTGGCGACGCTCGACTATCCCGGCATTTATCGCGATCTCGCGGCGCGTGCCGTTGAAGTCGATCTGGTCATCGCCCAAGTCAGCCCGCCGGATGCCAGCGGCACTTGCAGCTTTGGCCCGAGCAGCGATTTCCATCCGGCGGTGTGGGCGAAAGCCAAGCGCCGCGTGCTGCACATCAATCCGAACGTGCCGCGCACCCGCGGCTCGTTCTCGGTGAAGCTCGCCGAGGTCGACGGCTGGTTCGAGGCCGACAGCGCGCTGGTCCATTACGACGCCGGCAGCAGCAATCCGGCGATCGAGCAGCACGCCGCGCTGGTCGCCAGTCTGGTCCGCGACGGCGACACGCTGGAGTTCGGCGTCGGCAAGCTGCCGGGCGCGATTCTCGCGGCGCTCGCCAACCATCGATCCTTGCGGATCTGGTCGGGCATGGTCACCGACGCGGTGTCGAAGCTGGTCGATGCCGGGGCGATTGCCGCCAAGGGCGCGATCGACGCCGGGGTCGCGCTCGGCGATGCCGCGTACTACGCACGGTTGGAACGCGACGACAGCTACTTCTTCAGGCCGGTCAGCGAGACCCACGACATCCGCCGGATCGCCGCGATCGACAACTTCTGCGCGATCAATTCGGCAGTGGAAGTTGATCTGTTCGGTCAGGTCAATGCCGACAGCCTGAACGGCAAGCTGATGGCCGGCGTCGGTGGCCTGCCGGCCTTCGTCGCCGGTGCGCAACTGTCGAACGGCGGTCGCTCGATCGTCGCCCTGCCGGCCGCGACCGACGACGGCCGCTTCACCCGCATCGTGTCCCGCTTCAACAACGGTCTGGTCGCACTGCCGCGCCATGCCGCCGATTACGTGGTCACCGAGCACGGCATCGCCGAACTGCGCGGCCGTGATCTTCGCGGCCGCGCCGAAGCGCTGATCGCGGTGGCTGCACCGGCATTCCGGGCGCAGCTCGCCGCCGAGTGGGACGAAATCCTGCGCAAGCTCTGAACCCGACCCGTCCGAACAACCCCGTCACACAAGGAACCCTCTCCATGTCCCATCCGACTGCAACGGGCCTGCTGGCCGGCAAGGTCGTTCTCGTCACCGGCGCCGGTCGCGGCATCGGCCGCGGCATCGCGCTGGAACTGGCCAAGGCTGGTGCCAAGGTCGTCGTCAATGATCTCGGCGTGTCGCTGACCGGCGACGCCAGCAGTGAATCGCCGGCCGAGAGCGTGGTCCGCGAAATCAGGGAACTGGGCAGCGATGCGATTGCCGACACCCATTCCGTGGCGAGCTTCGACGGCGCGCAGGCGATGATCGAAGCCGCTCGCAGCGCGTTCGGCCGCATCGACTGCGTGGTCAACAACGCCGGCAACCTGCGCGACGTGATCTTCCACAAGATGTCGGAAGAGGAATTTGATGCCGTCATCGCCGTGCACCTGAAGGGCTCGTGGAACACCAGCCGCGCCGCCGCCCCGTATTTCAAGGAACAGGGCTCGGGCAGCTTCATCCACATGACCTCGACCTCCGGTCTGGTCGGCAACTTCGGCCAGGCCAACTACTGCGCGGCCAAGCTCGGCATCGTCGGCTTGAGCAAGGCCATTGCGCTCGACATGCAGCGCTTCGGCGTGCGTTCGAACGCCATCGCGCCGTTCGCCTGGACGCGCATGGTCAGCTCGATTCCGGACGAGACGCCGGAGCAGAAGAAGCGCGTCGAAGGCCTGAAGAAGCTGATTCCGGAGAAGATCGCGCCGTTCGTCGCCGCGCTCGCCAGCGACGCCGCGAAGCATGTGACCGGCCAGATCTTCGGCGTGCGCAACAACGAGATCTACCTGTTCAGCCAGCCGCGCCCGATCCGCACCGCGCACACCGCCGAGGGCTGGACGCCGGAAGCGATCGTCGATCGGGTGTTCCCGCAGTTCCAGAACGATTTCTATCCGCTGCACCGCTCGGGTGACGTGTTCACCTGGGACCCGGTCTGAAATCGAAACCTCGAGTCCGTAAGATTCGCGCGCGGTGGCGGTCCCCATTCATTCGGAGAACACGATGTCCAAGCGGGAAGTGGTGGTGGTAGGCGCGATGCGCACGGCGATCGGCAGCTTCGGCGGCACCTTGAAGGACGTGCCGTTGACGACTCTGGCGACGACGGCCGTCAAGGCCGCGCTCGTCCATGCCGGCGTCAAGCCGGAAGACGTCGGCCACATGGTGATGGGCAACGTCATCCCGACCGAGCCGCGCGATGCTTATCTTGGGCGTGTCGCTGCCGTCGAAGCCGGCATCCCGAAGGAAACCCCGGCCTTCAACGTCAACCGCCTCTGCGGTTCCGGCGTGCAGGCGATCATTTCGGCCGCGCAGGCGATCCTGCTCGGGGACTGCGACATCGCCATCGGCGCCGGTGCCGAAGCGATGAGCCGCGGCCCGTACCTGCTGCCGGCCGGCCGCTGGGGCGCGCGCATGGGCGACGCCAAGATGCTCGACTACATGACCGGCATCCTTCACGACCCGTTCCATGCGATCCACATGGGCATCACCGCCGAGAACGTCGCCGCCCGCTACGGCATCACGCGCGAGATGCAGGATGCGCTGGCCGTGACCAGCCAGCAGCGCGCTGCCAAGGCGATCGCCGAAGGCCGCTTCAAGGGCCAGATCACGCCGGTCGAGATCCAGACCCGCAAGGGCCCGATCCAGTTCGACACCGACGAGAACGTGCGTGGCGACTCGAATGTCGAGACGCTGGCCAAGATGAAGGCCGTGTTCAAGAAGGACGGTCTGGTCACCGCCGGCAATGCCTCGGGCATCAATGACGGCGCCGCCGCCGTGGTGCTCGCCGAAGCCGGTCGTGCCGCCGCGCTGGGGCTCAAGCCGTTGGCCCGTCTGGTCGCCTACGGGCACGCGGGTGTCGAGCCGGAATACATGGGCATCGGCCCGGTGCCGGCGTCGAAGATCGCGCTGGCCAAGGCTGGCCTCAAGGTGTCGGACATGGACGTCATCGAGGCCAATGAAGCCTTCGCGGCACAGGCCTGTGCGGTGACGCAGGAACTGGGTCTCGACCCGGCCAAGGTCAACCCGAATGGCTCCGGCATCTCGCTCGGCCATCCGGTTGGCGCCACTGGCGCGATCATCACCACCAAGGCGATCCACGAGCTGCACCGCACCGGCGGTCGTTACGCGCTGGTGACGATGTGCATCGGTGGTGGTCAGGGCATCGCGGCGATCTTCGAGCGCGTTTGAGCCGCTGATCGAAAAGCCCCGC
The DNA here is from genome assembly GCF_021732705.1 of Nevskia sp. Classification (GTDB taxonomy): domain Bacteria; phylum Pseudomonadota; class Gammaproteobacteria; order Nevskiales; family Nevskiaceae; genus Nevskia. Next base: position 16,189 of record NZ_JAKFUM010000024.1, read on the forward strand.
CGCGAGTGATCGCAGCGGGGCTTCTTTCATTGCGCGCTTCAGATGAACGTAGCGCTGAGCACCATGCCGGCGGCGTTCAACGGCAGCCTTCGCCGCAGGCCACGCCGCCATCGCGCGTATCGAGCTGCGGCTGCTCTTCGGCACGCGCAGCCAGCAGCAGGGCCGAGCGCAGATAGCCATGCACCGTGTCCCGGCGAGCATCGAGATGCTTCAGCGCCATCGCCTGCAGGCTGTCGGCGCTGGCGACCTGATGCTGCGCGATCCGGCTCTTCAGCGAGGCCAGCCGTTCCTGAACGATGCGCGCCTCGTCGCCCGTGACGGTGGTCAGTTCGCGGTCGGCCTCGGTCATCGTGGCGATGAGCCGAGCCAACGCCTGCTGTTCGGCCACCGCCGAGTAGACGGGCAGCGTCGCGCTGTCCGGGATCAGATGCAGGCGGTCGCTCAGAATGGTCAGGTCATCGGCGTCGCTGCTGTCGCGCAGGGCTTTCACCAGACTGCCACTGCGGACGAAGCTGGCGCTGTTGCCGATCTCGGCTTCGACGTCGCGCAAGGTGGCGATCGCCATCGCATAGCTGCGGCGTGCAGCGTCGACATCACGCAGCTGATCCTGCGCGTAGGCGGTCGCCAGCCAGGCTTCCTGCACGGCGGGATCACGCGGGTCGCGGTCGAGCAGCACCTTCCAGACCACCAGCGCGCGGCGCAGACCATCCATCCGGTTCTTCGGTGGATCGTCGCGCTCGAAGCTGCGCGGGCCGACCTTGCCGCCCAGTTCCGGCTCCAGCACCTTCAGCCGCGTCAGCGAATTGCGCAGCGGTGCCGGCAGGTCATCAAGCTGGTCCGGTACGCGCGCGCCTTCCCGGCCGAGCACGATTCTCGGCAGGCGCTCGCCGTTCGGAGCCAGTTGCGCCCAGCCCATCCCGAGCAGGGCCGAGTTCGACGACAGGCCTTCGCTGCGCACGCGGCCGAGCACGCCGAGCGCGGTGCGGCCCTGCTTCTGCCGCAGGAAATGCCAGCCCAGCGCGACGTTGGCCTTGTCGCGCAGCGCCAGCAGTTCGGGATCGGCGCTTGCACTGCGGCCGATCAGATCAAGCCAGCTCAGGCCGCGCTTCTCGTCGCCATTCCGGATCATCGCGATGGCGAGGTTGTAGCGGGTGTAGCCCGTCGCGCGCTGGGCGTCGACCGACGCGTTCATGTAACGGAACGCATCGATCGATTCGGTATTGGCCGCTTGCAGCGTCCTGCTGGCATCGGCGGCGTTCTGCCGCGCCAACTGCAGAAGGCCGTGCGTCTGGCGCCAGTCCGCCTGCCGGTACTCGGGCAGCGCCGTGCGCGCTGACTCCAGCAACGCGGCAGCACCGTCGAGATCGCCGATCGAGAACCGCGCCTCGGCCAGATGCAGGCGTTCGGTCGCGACCTCGGCCTTGGCCACGTTGCCTGCGGCCAGGCGATCGCAGATGGCCTGCGCGGATTCCAGCAGGCCCAGCTGCCGCATCGTCGCCGCCGTGCTCAGCCAGTATTCCGGCGCCAGCCGGCTTTCATCGCCGACGCCGGGCGCGATGGCCAGCAGCTCGATCAGCGCGTCGTCGAGCCTGCCGATGCGGGCGAGGCTTCGGGCCGTGGCCAGCGCCGGGTCTGCATCGTCGCCGCGGCGATAGCGTCCATCGGCGAGCAGCGGACGCTTCACCGCATCCAGCGGCACGCCAAGCACGCTGCGCGCCGCCGTCGGGTCGAGCTGCAGTCGGCGCAGCCGCAGGACCGGGCTGCTGACGGTGCCGGTATCGAGCCGCAGGTCGTACTCCGTCGGGCCTTCGGTCTTGTCCAGCGACTGGTCCACGCTCACGCGCTGCGGGTCGGTCTTGCCGGCGGCGACGGGGGCCAGCAGCAGCTCGGCATGCAGACGATGGCTGCCTTCCGGCAAGGCGATGCGGGTCAGCCGCAAGGCATCGTTGTAGTCGGCGAGCGCCGCCGCTTCCGCTTCGTCGAGGTCGCGGCCTGCGGGCGGCTGATCATCGATCTGCCATTCGATCCGGCGGATCAGGCGGCGGTTGAGCCCTGCCTGCCGCAGGTAGAGATTGACCCGATCGGCCTCCGGCGCGCGATCGGCATCGCGCAGGCGGCCAGCCTCGGCAATGGCGCGGTAAGCCTCGAGGCGCAGCGCATCGATGCCGGGCGGCGGCGCATCGTCGGCACGCGCACTCGCCGCGCTGCAAGCCAGCAGCAGCGCCGGGGTGATCCATGACAGGAACCGGATCATCGGTGTTCTCCCTTCCTCACGAAAAACGGCAGTGCATTTCGCGAGAAATGCACTGCCGTCGATGATACCCATGCCGCGTGCCGCGGACCTCGCCCGCGCGATGCGTGCATGCACGTCATCGCGCGGGTGCCGGCGCCGATCAGCTGGCGTTGTGCGCCGATGCCGGTGTGGTCATGAACTGCGACAGGTCGATGTTTTCGCCGACCGCCAGATCCTCGCGGCCTGCAAACTTCGGCTTCACCAGCCAGATGATCAGCGGCAGCACGACCAGCGACAGCACCATGTTGATCAGCATGATCGCGACCAGCAGCATGCCCATGTCGGCCATGAACTTGAAGTCGGACAGGAAGTACCACGGCAGGATGCCGGCGAGCATGATCGAGGCGGTGAACATGATCGCCTTGCCGGTCGTGGTCAACGCCGTGGTGATCGCCTTCTCCCAATTCTTGCCTTGCGCGGAATACTCCTCGCAGATTCGCGACAGCAGATAGATGCCGTAGTCGATGCCGACACCGACACCCATCACCGCGACGATGACCGCGTTGATGTCGAGACCGATGCCGAGCGAGTACATCGCCGCGTTCAGCAGGAAGTTCGACAGATTCACCGGGATCAGCAGCAGGATCGCGGCCACCACCGAGCGGTAGGCGTAGCCGGCGATGACGGCAATGGCGATGTTGACCATGCCGAGGATGAACCAGTGGTAACGATGCACGACGTTGTTCATCGCCTGCTGCAGCGCGATGAAGCCGGTGCCGAGGCGCACGTTGAATGCCTCGTGATCCTTGCCGACGATGTCGACCGCACGCTGGGCACTGGCCAGCGCCGCATCGACCGTTTCCTGCTTGTTGTCGGCGTACCACAGCGACACCGTGGAGTGCTGCGCCTCGAAGTCCATCACGTGGCCGAAGTTCAGCGGGGTGGAGCCGAACATCACCGCCTGGCCGGCGCTGTAGGCGGCGCGCTTGGTCGGATCGATCGGCAGCCACTGCGGGTTGCCGCCGGCGAACAGGCGGTTGCCTTCGGCCTGATAGTCGCTGAACGACAGCGTGGCGCGCGGCTTCAGGATCGGGTCGGATTCGACGATGGCCTGGATCTTCGAGCGCACCAGCATCGCTTCCGGCGACAGGGCGACACGGTTGGTGCCGTCCTTGTCGTTCTTCGACTCGATGACGATTTCAAGCGTGTTGGTGCCGGGGAAGTGCGCGTTGATCGCACGGACCGCGGTGTTGAACTCGGAGTCGTAGTGCAGCAGGTTGGAGCCTTCGACCGGGTTGCCGATCTTGATCTCGAACGACGCCCAGATGCCCCAGATGCCGAGCAGCACGGTGAAGATCGAGGTGTAGATCGCCGGCTTGCCATAGGTGGTCCGGGCGATGCGGTTCAGCAGGTTCTTCTGGAACAGGTGAATGCCGGTTTCCTTGCCTTCGCCGCCGGAGATGCGCTCGATGTTCTTCGGCAGCGGCAGATACGACAGCAGGATCGAGATCAGGAACACGCCGGTCGGGATGATCCACAGCGCCCAGGCGCCGCAGAACAGCGCATGGTTGACCATCGTGGTGATCGGCGCGATCGCGATGAAGATGATGCCGAACACGTCGGTCATGATGCCGAGGATCGACGGCGCCATCATCACGCCCATCGTGATTTCGGCGGCTTTTCGCTTGTCGCCGATGTGGGTCAGGATTTCGTAGTAGCGCTCGGTGAACTGGATGCAGTGCGAGAAGGTTCGCGCCACCAGCAACAGCGGCACGATCATCAGCAGCGGTTCAACCGGCTTGTCGATCCAGCCGATGAACCCGAAACCCCAGATGCCCGCCATCGTCGCGCAGACGATCGGCGTGACTACGCCGGCGACGTTGCGCATGTACATCACCAGCGCGATCGTCAGCAGCAGGATCGTCACGCCGAAGATCAGGTAGGTCTGGTGCTGGAACTTGTAGACCCAGCCGGTGAGCGCCGGCTGCCCGGCGAGGAACACCGCGTGGTTCTCGTCGGCGGCGGCCTTGACCAGCCCATCCACGTAGTTGAAGGCGATGCCGTAGTCGACCGAGGTCTGGAAGGTGGCACTGATCAGGGTCGACGAGCCATCGGCCGAGACATAGAAGTTGCGGGCGTTCGGCGACTGCGCCACGCGGCGGCGGAAGTCCTCGACTTCCTCGTCGTTCTTCGGAACGGCATCGCCCATCAGCGGGCGCACGTCGACGCCCTGCGGCGTGGCTTCGACATAACGCAGCTTTTCGGTCGAGATCGAGATGATCTGGTCGTGGTCGACACCTTCGGTCAAGTCGATGTTGCGCGTCAGGTCCCAGACCTTCTGCAGCGTGTCGGCGTGATAGATGTCGCCGTCCTTGCGCTTGACCATCACGAACATGGTCAGCGGATTGCCGAAGTTGGGATGCGCGTTGTAGATCTTCACGAACTCGTCGTCCTGCGGCAGCAGGTCGGCGAACACGGTCTTGATCTGCACACGCGGAATGCCGGCCATGAAGGCCAGCGTGACGAGGACGAAGGCAATCAGCACCGAGCCGCGCCGATCCATGATCCATTTGGCGAGGCGGAAGCGCAGCGGCGGCACGGCGGTAGTCTGGTTCATGGCAGTCAATCAAGAATCCGTGAGGGTATGAAGCAGGGCCCGCTCGCGGCCACCGGATTCCCGGAGCCGCAACTAAGCCACTTTCAGCGCAGTTCCGTCGCTGGAACTGCTACGCACAGCGTGTCGGGCGCAGCCCCGTGTGCACGATGCCGAGGCACCGGTCATTCGAGGCCTGCGTGCCGGACCGATGTCGGCCCGGACGAGGTCATCGCCCGGGCCTGACCGTCACGCAATGCGCTCAGAACTGGAAGCCGAGACGGATCCCGATTTCATCAGCAAAGCTCACCGTCGACAGCAGCGTGTTGTTCGGGTTGGCGCCGAACAGATGGCCGTTGACGTAGTTGTAGAACAGGTTGACCGTCAGGTTGCCCTGCGGCTTCCACTGCACCGCCGGCTGCACCAGGATGCTGCCGCGCGGGTCGATCAGCGTTGCGGCACTGACTTCCCAGATGTAGTTCGGGAACGGCTGCAGGAATGCCAGCGCGACGTAATGCGCACCGGTCACGCCATCCGGCAGCTGTGGCTGCGTGCCCTGGCCACCGATGAACGACGGCAGCGGATTCGAGCCCGGACGACCACCGTAGCCGCGCAGGCTGCGGCCGACGAGGTCGGTCTTGCTCTGGTACAGGTACTGGGCCAGCAGGTAGGTGGCCGGGAAGTCGGTCGAGAAGCGCTGGTACTTTTCCAGCACCAGTGCGCCGACGAACTCCTCGGTTTTGTAGATCCGCTGGGACAGGTCGTCACCGCCCGAGAACGCCGTCGCCTTGCTCGGCGTGTAGCTGCCTTCCAGGTTGATGATCAGCTGGTCGAAGATCGAGCCCGGCTCCGCTTCGGTGACATAGGTGCCGCCGAGGCCGACGAGCGTTTCCGGCACGTAGATGCGCTCGATGTGACCGTGCAGACCATCGCCGGCGATGAAGAACGCATCCAGCTGATTGTTGGCAGCCTGCGTGTTGTCGACCGGCTGTGCCAGCAGCTGCTGCGACGCAGCGAAATCGTTGATCGCCGAGTTCAGCGCCTTGACCGGATTCACGCGGACGGCGGGTGCGTAGTAGAACCATTCCTCGGCCGAGAACACGCCGGCCGGTGCCACTTCGAACGGCGTGTTGGCGAGGATCGGTCCGCAGCCCTGCCCGCCCGTGCCGAGCACGAGGTTGCAGTACTGGTTGAAGGCAGCGCCGAGCGCATTGTCGTTCGGAAGCGCCTGATTCACGTCCGAGCGCGTCCAGCGGAACGTGCCCAGCGGGTTGAAGCGCCGGATGGCGAACGCCTGCAACGCGTAGTTGCCGAAGTCGCCCTTCACGCGCAGACCGTAGTTGATCTCGTTGTCGTAGCCGTACTGCGAGTAGCGATCGCGAATCGTGAACTGCGACGGGATGATGTTGTACGGCGTGTTCGGGTTCGGCAGCACGCTCGGCTGGAACTTCTGAACGAAGGCATCGGCAACGATCTGGTCCGTCGCCTGCCAGGTCAGACGACCACCGAGTGCGGATGCGCGTTCGTCCGCGTATTCCTCGATGGCGCGGTCAAGAATCAGGTGACGGCGAAGATCGAGACCATTGGCTGCGTCGAACACGCGGAAGAACAGCGCCTGTCCCCACGCGACCGTCTGGTTGCCGATGCGCAAGGTCAGCGGACCCTGCTGGTACTGCGCAAAGAACGCCGGAAGATCGACCAGGTAGTTGCGACCCGAGAATTCGAGCGGAACCGGGTTGGAGTTGCCTTCGACGCGATAGCCGAAGTAGTTCGGCTTGACGCTGTAATTGGAATTCAGACCGCCCTTGATGCCGCCGTTCTTGAACCGGTAGGCCGCCGGGTCGAAGTCGACATAGCCTGCGCCGCCCGGGTCGTACAGCGCGCGGATACGCGTGATGATGCTGAAGTTGCCCCAGGCAAGCGTCGGCGTCGCTTCGAAACGCAGCGCGTGGTAGTTCACGAACGAATGCTCGTTCGGCACGCCGTCACGATTGGAATCCGAACTGGTGATGCCGTTGGCCGGCACGCGGATCTGGATCGGCAGGCCATCAAGACCCAGGCCGTCGTAGATGGCCTGACCCGGCGCCAGCGGCATCTGGAACCCGCCGACCGGGTTGCCGGCCACGCGCCGAATGGTCTGGCCGTTGAACTTGTAGGCGTTCTGGTTCCAGTAGTTGTCGTCGCTCGTGGTCTTGACCGCGGCTTCGAGCCTCAGGAAGCCGTTGTACGAGAAATCCGCACCAAGAAACTTGGTGCCGGCGCCGCCTGCCGCCTGCGCCCCGGCGCTGGCAAACATCGACACGCCCGCTGCAATGGCACCACAGGTCTTCATTTTGAGTTTTTTCATCACGATTTCCCCTCGCACGTTCGTGTTGCGATCTGTTGGCTTTTTGACTGCAGTGCCGGCCCCCCGGCACTCCATTGACGACACGGCAGGCCGTCAGCCCTTGATTTGAATGATGCGTCCCGCGTGTCCAACCGCCATGATGCGACCGGAGCCGCGCTCCGTCCGCACAGCCTGATACCAGTCCGTGGTGGTGTCGCCTTCCTCGATCGGCGACCAGTCGATGCCGCCGTTGCCGCTTCTCATCATCACGCGCATGCCGGTGATGACGACCTTGCCACCCGGTGCCGAGGTGACGCCGAGGAAGTTCGACTGTGTCTTGGCGCGATTGCGGAACCAGCTGTCGCCGCCGTTGGTCGAGATCAAGACCTCGCCGGCCTGCCCCACGGCGTAGCTGTTGCCGAGCGGCGAGTCCGACAGATGCATCGCGAACAGGGTCGGCGTGCCGGCCTTCAGCGGATTCAGCACGCGCCACTGATCGGAGCCGGCGTCCTGGCGCAGGATCACGCCGAATTCGCCGGCAACGGTGATGTCGCCACGCTCGCTGACGTGGACGCTGTAGATATGCGGTTCGGCCGTGCCCGGCTGATCAGGGTCGGCGTAATCGGTCCACACCGGGGCCGCCTGCGCCCAGGTCTGGCCGCCATCGGTCGACTTGATCACGAGGCCGAATTCGCCCCCGGCGACCGCCAGCCCGGATGAGTTGACGCTGACCGACAGCAGCCGCCCTTCAACGCCGGTGTCGGCCTTCTTCCACTGGCCTGGGGCGGTCTCGATGATGGCGACGCCGAGCTGCCCGACCGCGATCGTGTGGCTGCCGCGACGTTCGACGGCGAGCAGCGCGAGCTCGGTGGCGTCCTGCTTGACCGGCGTCCACGTCGCACCGCCGTCGCCCGTGGTCAGCACCGAGCCACCGATGCCCACCGCGACGCCGGTGCCTGCATCGAAACTGATCCCGAACAGTGCCGAGTGCGGGATGCCAGACGTGATCGTCTGGATGTATTGCCCCTCCGGCGTACCGGCCGCAAGGGACGTGTTGGCCGCCATGCTCAGTACAAGCCCGCACAGCAGCGTGGAAATCGTCGATTTCACAGCATTCTCCGGAAATCGCTCCGACCGGCGCCTGACGCCGGCCGGAGCGACAAAGGTCACGCGGTCGTGTTCAAACCGTACCGAGGCGGGCGATGGCAGCCTGCGTCAGGAACTTTTCGTACACGGCGTTTTCGTCCGGGTTGTAGTAGTTGCTGGAGTAACCACCGGAAATCTGCTTCACGTGGTTCAGCAGCGACATGCGGTTCGACTGGATGTCGTGGATGTGCACCGAGGTCCACGACCAGTGCGGATGGCCGGTTTCGTCCTTGTTGACGAACTTGCCCTGCACCTGCGGGCCAAACGCCGGGTCGACCTGCTTCCAGATGTTGCCGCGACGGTCGTACGTGATGTACGCGATGACCATCGCGTTGCGGGTGTCGACCCAGATCTTCTTCTTGCCGACCGGCGCGCGCGGGTAGCCCGTCGGCTCCGATTCGATCACGACGCACTCCGGAACGAGTTCCATCGTGTAGTCCATGAAGGTCTGGCCCTTGGCGCCGCCGTGGCGCTTCTGGTTTTCCCAGTTCGGGTGCTCTTCACCGCGGAAGTTGCCGCCGAGGGCTGCCAGATGCGGCTCGCGGCCGACGATCTTGGTGTTGCCCCAGGTGCGCATCGGGTCGCCGGCCGCCCAGGCATCGGACAGGAACAGCGTGATGCCCGGAACCAGCGGCTCGAAGCGCTGGTTCGCCGGGAACTGGCGAACGCGACGGAACTACGGCAGGTAGCCGTAGATGTCCGGGAACTTGCGCTGGTCGTAGTACCACGGCACGAGGAACGAGGCGCCGGCCTGCTCCTGCGGCGAGGTGAAGAACACGGACTGGTAACGCAGCATGTCCGTCTTGTTCTTGAAGTACTTTTCCTTGCCGGTGCGCGCGGTGGCGTTCAGCTCGGTCCAGTAGAAGTCGTAGGTGTAGGCCGGCGTGCCGTCCGGGTTGATGTCGAAGTCGCGAACGGCGTACTGCGACAGGTCGTGACGACCCCAGCTCAGGGTGAGGTTGGCGATGCCTTCGTCGCCCGTCTTGATGTCCGGGAACGGGTTGCCGCCGATCCACGGGCCGCCGGTGGCGGCTTCGACCACGTTGCCGGTCTCGTCGAACTTGGCCTTGCCATAGTTCTTCAGCGTGGCTTCCATGTAGGCGTGCGGGAACATCTCGGAGATGTTCTTGGTCGGCGCGCGAATCTTGAACTTGCGGCCCAGCTCGCTGACCTGCTTGTAGAAGATCGGATCGAGCAGGTGCTTGACGTGTTCGACGTTGGCGGCGGTGATTTCATCGCCAACCTTGATCTTGCCCTTGGTGTTGACCTCGATCGACGTGACTTCGTCCGGGTAGGCCTTGGTCACTTCGCCGGTCGCCGCGATCGTCGGCCACACCGGAGCCAGCACGCCGCCGCCCAGACCGAGTGCGACGTTCTGCATCATCTTTCGACGGGAGTAGTCGAAATCATACTTTCTGATATGCATCGGTTTTTCCTCCAGAATGAATTACAGCGTTTGGCTTGACGGGGTCGCGTCGCCCAGTTCGCGCCACCGTACGATTTGTCATGGGTGCGGCAGCGTCCCCAACCTTAGGTACGGTCAAAGGTTGGGGACGGGACGCAGCCCGGCTTGGGCTCGCGTCGTCGGTACGGAGGAATGCGGCGCACCGTCACCGGGCGCTCACGTTTCGGAAGTCAGGAATGCTGCGCCGCGTCATCGATCAGCGAAAACACTGTGATCGCAGCGACACGCTGCGACGCAAGGGCTCTCGCCCGACGGCTATCGGCTACAGACGTCATCGTTGGACTCCTCGGTCTATGAGCGCCCCGCAAGCGCATTGCCGCTTCAGTCCGCGTCGACCTGCCCGTCCGTCGACTTCGTGACTGCCCTGCAACCTGATGCCGCGACCCGCCGCGAGTCGGGGTTCATCGATCAGCGCATCCCACGTTGGTGCCGCGACGCGCTCACTCGCCAATGGCGAGGATCAGCGTTGCTGTTTAACCGTATGGTGCCATATCAGGTGCAACTTGCAAGCTGAACGGCTTGAAAGGTCATGTAATGGATTGCGGCTGTTGCGGTGCATCATTGATGACTGCACCGCAGCATTCACGCCATCGTGAAACCGGCCGGATCAGCCCTGCAGCGCGACCCGGAAATCGGCTTCCGTGGCCTGCCGCAATTCGTCGAGCGTGACGCCCGGTGCCATCTCGGTCAGCACCGCGCCGCCGCCGCGACGGTCGATCTCGAACACGGCGAGATCGGTGATCAGCAGGTCGACCACGCCCTTGCCGGTCAGCGGCAGCGAGCACGCCTTCTTGAACTTCGAATCGCCACCCTTTTCGCGGTGGTCCATGACCACGACCACCCTCGGCACACCGGCGACGAGGTCCATCGCCCCGCCCATGCCCTTGATCATCTTGCCGGGCACCATCCAGTTCGCGAGGTCGCCCTTTTCCGACACCTGCATGCCGCCGAGGATCGACAACTGGATGTGGCCGCCGCGAATCATGCCGAACGAGTCGGCGCTGCTGAAATAGCTGGTCTGCGGCAGTTCGGTGATGGTCTGTTTGCCGGCGTTGATCAGGTCGGCATCCTGCTCGCCCTCGTACGGAAACGGACCCATGCCGAGCATGCCGTTCTCGCTCTGCAGCGTGACGGTCATGCCGTCAGGAATCATGTTGGCCACCAGCGTCGGAATCCCGATGCCGAGGTTGACGTAGTAGCCGTCGCGCAGTTCCTTTGCGGCGCGAGCCGCCATCTCATCGCGAGTCCAGGCCATTACTGGTTCCCCCCTTCGGTCGCGCGCGGTCGGGTGGTGACGCGCTCGATGTGCTTGACGTAGTTCGTGCCCTTCACGAGGCGCTGCACGAAGATGCCCGGCGTGTGGATCTGGTTCGGGTCGAGTTCGCCCGGCTGCACGATCTCCTCGACTTCGGCGATGGTGATGCGGCCGGCGGTGGCGATCATCGGATTGAAGTTGCGTGCGGTCTTGCGGTAGACGAGGTTGCCCTCGGTATCCGCCTTCCAGGCCTTGACCAGCGAGATGTCGGCCGTCAGGCCGGTTTCCATCACGTACCAGTCGAGCGTGCCGTCCGGATTCGGGAACTGCCGCGTTTCCTTGCCCTCGGCGACCTTGGTGCCGTAGCCGGTGCGCGTGTAGAACGCCGGGATGCCGGCGCCACCGGCGCGGATGCGCTCGGCCAACGTGCCCTGCGGGTTGAATTCGATCTCGATCTCGCCGCTCATGTAGCGCTGTTCGAGGATCTTGTTCTCGCCGACGTAGCTGGCCAACACCTTCTTGATCTGGTTGTTGGCCAGCACCAGCCACATGCCATGGTGGTCGCAGCCGACATTGTTGCCGATCACGGTCAGGTTCTTCGCACCCGAATCACGGAGGGCCACGATCAGGTTTTCAGGGATGCCGCAAAGGCCGAAGCCGCCGGACATGACGGTCATGCCGTCGAAGGTGATGCCGGCCAGCGCACTGGCAGCATCCGGATAGATTTTTCGGGACATCGATCGACGAACTCCTCGGTTGCAGATGGTCGGCGTCTGGCGCCGTCTTTGTTCGGTAGCGGGGACGACGCGCCGGCCTGCCTCAGGCCGCTGCGGCGGCGAGCAGGCGGCGGGCCGACTTCAGATGCGGGATGTCGAGCATCTGGCCATCGAGCGACACGGCCCCGGCGCCGCTTTCGAAAGCCGCGATGACGCGTCGCGCATGCGCCACTTCGGCCTCGCTCGGCGTGAATGCGGCATTGATCACCGGCACCTGATCCGGGTGGATCGCGATCTTGCCGGTGAAGCCGTCATACCGCGCCTGCTCGCTGTTCTGGCGGCAGCCGTCGACGTTCCGGAAGTCGACGTACACCGTATCGAGCGCCTCGATGCCGAGCGCATGCGCCGCCAGCAGGCATTGCAGGCGGGCGTGCTCGTAGACCGGGCGCCAGCGGCCATCCGGCTGACGCGGGTTGCCGGCGCCGAGCGCCGCACTCAAGTCTTCGCCGCCCCACATCAGTGCCCTCAGACGCGGCAGGCTGCGGGTGACCAGTTCGCCCATGCGCAGCACCGCGGCCGGGGTTTCGGTACAGACCGCGATGATGCCGATCGAACCCGCTGCCAGCCCGGCCTGGGTCTCGGCCATGTCCAGATAGTGGCTGACGGTTTCGACATCTTCCGGGCCGCGGATCTTCGGCAGCACGATGCCGACCGGCGCCGACACGACGACCGCCGCCAGATCGCGCAGCAGTTCGCCAGAGGCCAGATCGTTGACCCGGATCCAGACCTCGCTCTTGCCGGCATAGGTCTTCAGATAGTCGACGAGCAGGGTCCGGGCGACAGGCTTGCGTTCCGGCATCACGGCGTCTTCGAGATCGAAGACGAGCGCGTCGGCCCCACAGCTGATGGCCTTGGCGAGCTTGCGCTCGTTGTCGGCCGGCACGAACAGAATCGATCTCATGGGTGTGACAGTCTTCCAGGGTCAGGTCGGGCCGCAGGTCGGTGAGCGCCGGGCGATCGGCCCGAGACAGCGACGGGACCGCGATCATCGCCCGCCACACCGGTTGAATGAAGGGGCAGACGACCGGCGTGTTTTCGGCAGTCGCCGATTTCCTATTATCGTATGGTACCGTATTATTATCTCGTGACAACCGCGCGAAGCGACTGCAGGCTGCGCCTCGGTCACCACCGACTTTCCCCGCACGATCAAGGCTCGGAGACACCGTTTGACTCGCCATTCGAAAGGCATCGTTTCCTACGGTGCATACATCCCGAGGCTGAGGATGAGCCGGGCCGCGATCGCAGACGCGCATGCCTGGGCATTGCCCGGCCTGAAAGGGCAGGCCAAGGGCGAGCGCGCCCTGTGCAGCTGGGATGAGGACACCATCACCCTTGCCGTTGCCGCCGCCCGCGACTGCCTGCGCGACAATGGCCGCAACGCGCCGCGCAGCCTCACCCTGGCGTCGGTCACGCCGCCGTTTGCCGATCTGCAGAACGCGGTGATCGTCGCCAGCGCGCTGGACCTGTCGACCTCCACGGTTTGTTCGGATGCCGGCGGCGCGACCCGTGCCGGCCTGACCGCATTGGCGCAGTCGCTGGAATCGTCCGCCGAAGGCGATGCGCTGGTGATCGCCGCCGACCGCCGCTCGGCCAAGCCGGGCTCGATGCAGGAACTGCAGTTCGGGGCCGGTGCCGCCGCGCTGCAGGTCGGCGACGAGGGTGCGATGGCGAACTATCTGGGCCGCGAGTCGGTGTCGCACCTGTTCGTCGATCACTTTCGCGCCACCGGCGAGAAGCACGATTACTACTGGGAAGAGCGCTGGATCCGCGACGAAGGCGTGGCCAAGGTCGTGCCGGCGGCGATCCAGCGGCTGCTGACGCGCCTCGATCGAAGTGCTGACTCGGTGCAATGGTTCGGTCTGGCCGGCGCGCCGGGCGGCAGCGACAAGCTGGTCGCGAAGACGCTCGGCATCGCGCCGGAAAAGGTCATCCCGGACCTTGCCGCCAACGTTGGCGACTGCGGCAGTGCCCACGCGCCGCTGCAACTCGTGCACGCGCTGGAAAACGCGAGGCCGGGCGATCTGATCATCGTCGCGGCCTTCGGTCAGGGTGTCGAAGTGCTGGCGTTTGAAATGAATGCCGTCAGCCGTCGCCCGGCGCTTGGTCTGGCCGGTGCGATCGCCGCCCGGACTCCGGAAACCGCGTATCTGAAGATGGCCTCGTTCGAAGGCGAGATCGACCTCGACTGGGGCATGCGCGCCGAAGCGGACGTCAAGGCGGCGCTGACCCAGCAGTATCGGTCGTCCGACCAGATCAACGCTTTCGTCGGCGGCCAGTGCCGGACTTGCGGCACGGCGCAGTTTCCGCGGCTGCCGAACTGCGTGAAATGCGGCGCGCATGACAGTCAGACGCCGTTCCCGTTCGCCGACCAGCGTGGGGTGGTCGCGACCTACAGCGCCGACTGGCTGCAGTTCTATCTGGCGCCGCCGCTGTATGTCGGCCTCGTCCAGTTCGATGTCGGTGCCCGCCTGCTGATGGAGATCGTCGAAGTCGGCGCCGCCGGCATCGACGTCGGCACGCCGCTGTCGATGCAGTTCCGGATCAAGGCGCGCGACCGCAAGCGGCACTACAGCCGCTATTTCTGGAAAGCGGTGCCGATCCGCTGACCGGCCCGGACCCTCACGAGAAGATCATGGCAACAGGCATCAAGGACAAGGTCGCAATCCTCGGCATGGGCTGCTCGAAGTTCGGCGAGCGCTGGGATGTCGGCAGCGAGCAGCTGATCAGCGAGGCGTTCAACGAAGCGCTGGCCGACGCCGGCATCGAGCGCCGGCAGATCGAAGCCGCGTGGTTCGGCTCCGCACTCGATTCGGTCAATGTCGGCAATTCGGCGATCCCGCTGGCCACGGCACTGCGCCTGCAGGGCATTCCGGTCAGCCGGGTCGAGAACATGTGCGCCACCGGCACCGAAGCGCTGCGCGGCGCGGCCTACGCGGTGGCCAGCGGCGCGGTCGACATCGCGCTCGCGGTCGGGGTCGAGAAGCTCAAGGACACCGGCTACGGCGGCCTGCCGGTACCGGGCAAGGGCACCCTGAACGATCTATGGATGCCGTACTGCTCCGCCCCCGCCGGTTTCGCCCAGCTCGCCGCCGGGTATCGCGCGAAGTATCGGCTGGATCGCGACACGCTGAAGAAAGCGCTGGCGCACGTCTCGTTCAAGAGCCACCAGAACGGCGTCAAGAGTCCGAAGGCGCATCTGCGCAAGGCGGTCAGCCTGGACACCATCCTCAATGCGCCGCTGATCGCCGAACCGCTCGGCGTGTTCGACTGCTGCGGCGTCAGCGACGGCGCGGCCGTCGCCATCGTCACCACGCCGGAAATCGCGAAGGCGCTGGGCAAGCACGATCGGGTGACGATCAAGGCGCTGCAGCTGGCCTCGAGCAGCGGCATCGAATCCGGCACCGGCGACTGGGATGGCAGCAATGTGCCGAACACCCGCAGCGCCGCGGCCGCCGCGTACAAGGAAGCCGGCATCACCGATCCGCGCCGGCAGCTGAGCCAGATCGAGGTCCACGACTGCTTCTCGATCACCGAGCTGGTGACGATGGAAGACCTCGGCCTGTCCGCCGACGGCGAAGCCTGGCGCGACGTGCTCGACGGGGTCTACGACGCCGATGGCGAAGTGCCGTGCCAGATCGACGGCGGCCTGAAGTGCTTCGGCCACCCGATCGGCGCCACCGGCCTGCGCATGGTCTACGAACACTACCTGCAGCTGCTCGGCCGTGCCGGCGAACGCCAGTTGAAAAACCCGACGCTCGGCCTCAGCCATAATCTGGGCGGCGTACCCTACAACGGCGTCGCCGCGATCAGCATCGTCGGCCTGCTGTGATCCAACGGGCAGGGCGCGATCCGTCTGGGCTGGACGCGTCAAACGCCGTGCCCATGGTCGGGTACCGTACAGTCACTGTGCACTGATTCACGTCAGAATTCCGGCGTGGAATCGTTCGTGCATGGAACTCGGTATACGAACGGCCATGGCCGCGATAATCTAAAAAACGACACGAGCGAGTGTCCGTTTTCATTGACAGGATCAAACATGGCAGCGACGCGGGCCACGACCAGCAGGGTCGCCAAAGTCACCAAAGCCATTGCCGAAGCGCGTGGCACCGACGATCTGTCGATGGCCCGCGGCGCCCGTCCGAGCGAGATCGACATCATCCCGTCGGAACTCGATGACAGTGCGCGCGAAGGCATCCGGCTGAGCTTTTTGATCCACGATGTGTCGCGGATGCGCCGCAGCGCCTACGACACCTTCATGAAACCGTTGGGCGTGACCCGTGCGCAATGGTGGGTGCTGGCGCATCTGTCGCGTCACGACGGCATGATGCAGACGCAGCTGGCGGATGTGCTTGAAGTCGGCAAGGCCAGCCTCGGCGATGTCATCGAGAGTCTGGAGTCCGCGGGCTGGGTCACGCGCCGCCCGGACCCGAACGACAAGCGCGCCAAGCGCGTCTATCTGACCCGGCCTGCCCAAGGGCTGATCAAGCGGATGACGGCGCTGGAAGTCGAGTTCAACCAGCAGGTGCTGGCCGACCTGTCGACCGACGAGCGCGTGGCGCTGTTCAACGCGCTGTTGAAGGTCAAGCAGTCGATCGCCCGCATCACGGCGCCGAAGGCCGCGTCGCCCGAGTGAATCGCGATGCGCCGTGGCCGTCGATCACGGCCACGGCGAACATCATCGGTTGACGCGGATCGGGCTGGACTGCCTCGCGCCGGCTCAGGCCGGCATCGACGACGGCAAGCCGCCTCGCGCCAGCGCCACGCGCTCACCGGCTTCCTCGCGCACCAGTTCCTGGTGCATGTACCAAGTGGTGCCGATCAGGTACGTCCCCCAGACCACCATCGGCACGTAGAAGCCGAGCAAGCCATCGTAGGCAAACGGCCCGCTCTTGAAGAACGCCGGGCCGGCCGCGGTGATCAGGCTGGCGGCGCCCGCAAGCGTCAGCCACGAGAACCAGCGCGGAATCATCGGCACTTCGCGGGTGTCCTGGAACTCGACGACGGCGGTGGCGATCATCTCGATCGCGAGATAGATCCAGCCGAGCAGGAACGCGAACCACGACCAGTCGTACCAGGCCTGGATCACGTCGCCGCTGGTCTCGACGCGGTAGGCGCAGACGATCCAGGCGCAGGCGTTGAAGAAGATGATCAGCGAGATGAAGATGCCGCAGACGCCGGCGGTGATCGACCACAGCGGATAGCGGCCTTCGATCTTCGACAGCATGATGCCGAACTGGATCGAGCCCGGCGTCAGCAGGCCGGCGGCGATGTAGAAGATCGTGCAGCCGATGATCGTGCCCCAGCGATGCTCTTCGGTGAACCACTGCTTCGCCGTTTCCGCGCTCACGTCCCCCGGCAGCGGCGCATAGAAATGCGCGATGCCGAGCCAGCCAACGACCGTCAGCGCGGCAAAAATCCACGTGCACCACAACCCCACTTTCTGCGATGCGATGCTGGCCTGCTTCTGCATGACGACTCCTCCCGTGCGATGTCGACTTCGCAGTCCGCGACGACTGCCCCGAGCCGGCTGATATTTTCAGGCTGCGGCGTCCGGCATCGCCACCGCGCTGTTTCCTGCGTGACGCCTGGCCCTCAGGCCTTCGCTTCGAGTTCCGGCACCAGGGTGAACAGGTCGCCGACGAGGCCGTAATCGGCCACTTCGAAGATCGGGGCTTCCGGGTCCTTGTTGATGGCGACGATGGTGCGGGCATCCTTGATGCCGGCCAGATGCTGGATCGCGCCCGAGATGCCGATCGCGAAATACAGTTCCGGCGCGA
>NZ_JAKFUM010000025.1 GCF_021732705.1 Nevskia sp.
AGCGGTCGACGCTGCGTGGCGTAGAACACGGCGCTGATGATCACCGGCAGCGCCACGGCGATCGGTCCCTTGGTCAGGAAGCCCAAGCCCATCCACAGGTAGGCGCGCAGCAGGCGAGGGCGTGTCGGCGCCTGCGAGTGCTGGTAGATGTCGAGCATCGCCAGCGCGATCCACAGGTTCAGCATCGCGTCGGCGATGGCCGAATGGCCGATGACGCTGCTCATCACGCTGAGCGCGACCGAACCGGCGGCGAACATCGCGGCATTGCGTGATTGCGTGAAGGCGAATGTGGCGCGGAAGACGGTGAAGAACCAGAGCGTGGCGCACAGCGCCGACGGGAAGCGGAAGCCGAGCTCGGTCTTGCCGAAGACCATCACCGACAGCGCCTGCGCCCAGTAGATGAGGATCGGCTTGTCGTAGCGCGGCTCGCCGTTCAGGGTCGTGGTCAGCCACTGGCCGGTGGCCAGCATCTCGCTGGTGGCCTGACTGAACGCGCCTTCGTCGAGATCGAACAGCGGCACCGCCCACAGGTTCGACCAGAAGCCGACCAGCACCGCGATGAACAGGAAGCCGATCTGGGCGGAGGTCAGGCGCTCGCTTTCGACGCCGGCACCGGAGGCCGGTTCAAGCACGGGCGCGGTCTGCCTCGTCGATCCGCTCGCCCAGCGCCGGCGTCATCGCGGAGGACGGCGACGCGAGCCGCGCCCAACTGTCGGCGCTGCCGCCGGCGGCACCGTCGGCCACGGTCAGCGGGCCTTCCGAGCGCTGGTAGAACACGCGCGACAGCATTTCGGCGACGAGGCCGGTGGTCAGGAACTGGATCGAGAACACCAGCAGCAGCACGGCGATCAGGAACAGCGGACGGCCGCCGATCGACTCGCCGAGCACGAACTTGACGAAGCCGAGCCAGGTCATCGCTCCGGTGCCGACGAAGCCGAGCAGCAGGCCGATCGAGCCGAAGAAGTGCCCGGGCCGCGCCCGGAAGCGCAGGAAGAAGAACACCGTCAGCAGATCGAGCACCACGCGGAACGTGCGCGAGATGCCGTACTTGCTTTCGCCGAACTGGCGCGCGCTGTGGCCGACCGGCGTTTCGCCGATGCGCGTCGGGCTGGTCACCATCGCCGCCCAGACCGGGATGAAGCGGTGCATCTCGCCGTACAGGCGCACCTGCTTGATGACGCTCGCGCGGTAGACCTTGAGGCTGCAGCCGTAGTCGCGGATCTTCACGCCGGTGACGCGGGCGATGAGCCGGTTCGCGAGCTTCGACGGCAGCTTGCGGCTCATCCACGCGTCCTGGCGATTGGCGCGGTAGCCGGTCAGCAGGTCGAGATCGCGTTCGTACATCTCGTCGATCATCCGCGGAATGTCCGCCGGATCGTTCTGCAGGTCGCCGTCGAGCGTGGCGATCACTTCGCCGCGCGCGGCATCGATGCCGGCCTGCATCGCCGTGGTCTGGCCGTTGTTGCGGGCAAAGCGGATGACGCGGACGTGCGGGCCGTACTTCGCCCCTTCGGCCAGCAGTCGCTTGCCGGTGTCGTCGAGACTGCCGTCGTCGACGCAGATCAATTCCCACGGGCCGGAATAGCCGCCGAGCCCTTCATGGACTCGGGCCAGCATCGGCGCCACGTTGTCCTGCTCGCGGTACATCGGAATCACGATCGACAGGCTGTGCGCCATGGTTTTTCGATGCGTTGCAGTGCCTAAGGGACCCGAATCTTAGCATCCGGCCCCGTACGGACTGCCGCTGCCACGCTCAGGCCCGAGGGTCCAGCAGCTGCGTGATCGATGCAGCCGCAAGGGCATCGAGCGCCGCCCGCGATGCGCCGGATCGCGCGCGGATCGCGAGGCTGTGCAGGGTGGCGGCCGCCAGCACGCCCAGCGCCTCGACATCGACCCCGGGCGGCAGTTCGCCGGCGTCGCGCGCCTGGGCGAAGCGTGCCGCGAGCCGGCGATCGATCAGGTCGAGCGTGGCCTGCAGCGCCTCGCGGATCGCTGGCGCTTCCGGCGCCTCGACGGCGGCGGTGCAGATCACGAAGCAGCCGCGCGCGGCGTCGTCGCCTGACTGGTAGATGTCGAGCGCACTGCCGTAGAAGCGGGCGAGCGCGTCGCGCAAGCTGGTCGCCTCCGCCATCGCGGCGCCGACCGTCGCTTCCATCAGGTGGGCGAAGCGGGCGAGTGCGCGCAGGTAGATCTGCTGCTTGTCGCCAAGGGTTGCGTACAGGCTCGGCCGGTTCATGCCGGTGGCCGCGCTCAGGTCGTCGAGCGAGGTGCCGTGATAGCCGCCGGTCCAGAACGCCGCGAGCGCGAGATCGAGGGCCGCGTCCGGATCGACCCGACGGGGCCGGCCGCGCCCGCGTGGCGGGGATATTTTTGTACCGTGTTGCATTTAATTGCCGCGTCCGGTTAATTTATTGCGAGACAGTACAAAAAACGCGGCCGGACCGCGAGTCCCAGCCGCCAGCCGCCAGCCGCCAGCCGCCAGCCGCCAGCCGCCAGCCGCCAGCCGCCAGCCGCCAGCCGCCACCGCCGACACTCGAGGAGACCCTGATGGACCTGTACTTCGCACCGCTGTCCTGTTCTCTGGCCACCCGCATCGCGCTGTACGAGAGCGGTCAGTCGGCCGGCTTCCATCAGGTGACGCTGTCGACCAAGCGCACCGCGTCCGGCGCCGACTATCTGGCGATCAATCCGAAAGGGCAGGTGCCGGCGCTGGTCTGCGACGACGGCGAAATCCTGACCGAGGGCAGCGCGGTGCTGCAGTACGTGGCCGATCGCGCACCCGACTCGGGCCTCGCTCCGCCGGCCGGCGCGTTCGACCGCTACCGGCTGCAGCAATGGCTGAACTACATCGCGGCCGAAGTGCACAAGCAGGTGTTCTACACGCTGTTCAGCCCGGCGGTGCCGGCCGAGGCCAAGACCTTCGCCCGCGAGGTCGCACTGCCGGCGCGCTTCGATCATTTGTCTGCGCACCTGAAGGACCGCGCCTATCTGGTCGGCGATCACTTCACGGTAGCGGACGCCTATCTGGTCACCGCGCTGAACTGGACGGCACCCGCCGGCGTCGACCTGAAGCGCTGGCCGGTGCTCGCCGACTGGCATGCGGTACAACTGAAACGTCCCGCCGTCGCCCGCGCCGTCGGCGAGGAATTCGCGCTGCGCGCCGCTGCCTGATCCGGAGAATCGACCATGAAGATCGTTGCCCTGCTGTACCCGCAGATGACCCTGCTCGACCTCGTTGGCCCGATGCAGGTCTGGAGTTTTCTGCCGGGTGCGGAGATCCAGTACGTCTGGCGCGAAAAAGGCCCGGTCATCACCGACTGCGGCCTGCCTGTCGTCGCCACCCATGATTTTTCCGATGCTGCAGCCGAGCCGGACGTGCTGTTCGTCGGCGGCGGTGCCTACGCGACCCTGGCGCTGCTCGGTCAGCCGGATGTGCTGGCCTTCGTCGCCGCGCGCGGCGAGCGGGCGAAGTGGGTGACCAGCGTCTGCACCGGCTCGCTGATCCTCGGCGCGGCGGGTCTGCTGCGCGGCTACCAGGCCGCGTGTCACTGGGGCGCGCGCGAGCAATTGTCGAATTTCGGCGCGATCCCGTCCGGGGAGCGGGTCTGCATCGACCGCAACCGCATGAGCGGCGGCGGCATCACGTCGGGCATCGACTTCGGCCTGACGGTGGCCGGGCAGTGGGCCGGCCAGGACGTCGGCAAGATGCTGGAGCTGATCATGGAATACGCGCCGGAGCCGCCGTTCGGCAGCGGTCGGCCGGAGCTGGCCGATGCAGCAACCCGCGCGCGGGCCGACGCCCTGCTGGCAGCGGCGATGGCCGCGCCCGCCTGAAACCGGCTCAGCGCCGGGGCGTGGCCAGCCAGGCCAGCGCCCCGGCGATCAGCGCCGTGGTCAGCACCAGCAGATGCAGGTTGACGGCGGCCGCCAGCAGCGGGCCGAGGTCGGCAGCGCCCGAAGCCGGCGCCAGCAGCGCCATCGCCCCGGCTTCGTAGGTGCCGAAGCCGCCGGGCGCGTGCAGCGGCAGCACCGTCGACAGATCGCCACCGATGGCGCCGAGCGTGCCGGCCAGCGGCGACACCGTCGCCAGCAGGCCGAGCACGATGCCGAGCGCCGCCAGCTTCACGCCCCAGGCGGCCCAGGTCAGCGTCAGGTCCAGCGCCAATGTCGCCGGTTGCGTCGGCAGACCGGCCAGCGCTTTGGCGATCAGCCCGGCGAGCTTGCCGCTGCGCGCCGAGAACTTCCGCTGCAACGGCGCGCGCAGCGCGTACAGGATCAGCGGCGAGGCGGCAGCGCCGGCGGCGCCGAGCCAGACCAGCTGCGACAGGCCGGCCACCGGCGCCAGAAAGCCCGAGGCCGCGCAGGCGGCGGCGACGGTCGCCAGCACATGCAGATCGAGCAGCCGCAGCCAGAACAGCGTGCCGGCGGCCTGCGCCAGATCGATGCCGAACCAGCGCCGCATCAGCACCGGGAAGCTGACCTCGCCGGCCCGCGCCGGCAGGATCAGGTTCAGCGCGTTGTTGATCAGGATCAGACGCAGGCAGGCGAACCAGGCGCCGCGTGGAATTTCCTTTTCCGCCAGATAGATGCGAGTGCCGCGCAGCGCGTAGCTGGCGAGCATGCCGGTGATGGCCAAGGCGATCGTGGTCGGCGCGATCTGGCCCCACGGTGCCAGCAGCCGAGCCCAGCCCCAGTAGTGTTCGACCGCATAGCCGAACGCGGCGAGGACGCCGACATTCAGCGCCAGCCCGATGCTGCGCGTCATCTGCCGATCAGGGTTGCACGGCCAGCCAGTCGGCAAACCGCCGCAGCCCGGTCTCGAAGTCGGTGGCCGGCTCGTAGCCGAGCAGCGCCTGCGACTTGCCGATGTCGGCCCAGGTCCGGCGCATCTCGCCCGGCTGCCAGTCCTGCCAGTCGATCTTCGCATCGACGTTCAGCACCTTCTCCATCAGCCGGATCATGTCGAGCAGGCCGATCGTGCGGTTGTTGCCGAGGTTGAACACCTCGTACTTCGCCTGCGCCGGATCGCTGGCGAAGGCCATCGCCGCGCGCACGCCGGCGACGATGTCGCCCCAGTACGTGAAATCGCGCTCGGACGAGCCGTCACCGTAGACCGGAATCGTCTTGCCGGCCTGCATCAGTCGCGCGAACTTGTGGATCGCCAGATCCGGCCGCTGGCGTTCGCCGAACACGGTGAAGAAGCGCAAGGCCACGAAGCGCAGCCCGAAGGTTTCAGCGTAGACGTAGCCCATCTGCTCGTTGGCGAGCTTGGTCGAGGCGTAGGGGTTGATCGGCGTCAGGCCGAGATCGGCCTCGCG
This sequence comes from Nevskia sp., assembly GCF_021732705.1. GTDB lineage: Bacteria > Pseudomonadota > Gammaproteobacteria > Nevskiales > Nevskiaceae > Nevskia. Next base: position 5,319 of record NZ_JAKFUM010000025.1, read on the forward strand.
CCACGGCAGCCGCGGGCAGTTGCCGTAGACGCTGGAGGAGGAACCGAACACGAACGGCTTGATGCCGTGCGCCTGCGCGAAGCTCAGCAGGTTCTGGGTGCCGATGACGTTGGTCATCTGGTAGCCGAGCGGGTCGGTCAGCGAATTGCGCACGCCGGCCTTGGCCGCGAGGTGGACGATCACGGTGTACTGATCGTTCAGCAGCGCGTCGAGCTTGGCGCCATCGCGAATGTCGGCCTCGACCAGCCGATAGCGCGGGTGCGCCAGGTGCGCCGCGATGTGGCGACGCTTGATCGCTTCCGGGTAGTACGGATCGAAATTGTCGATCACCGTCACCTGCCAGCCGTCGGCGAGCAGGCCATCGACCAGATGACTGCCGATGAAGCCGGCGCCGCCGGTGACGAGGGCGTGGCCGGGGGACAGCGGCGCGGGAAGCGAAACGGTCAAGGCGGGGCACTCCGGTGGCAGAGCGCGGAGTTTACGCGCTCGCTTGGCGCGCCTCGTCGCCATCCGCGACAATGCCGCTCCCCTGCATCGAACCCCGATTCCGATGAGCTATCTCGCGCTTGCGCGCAAATGGCGTCCGCGCCGCTTCGAAGACGTGCGCGGCCAGGGCCACGTGGTCAAGGCGCTGACCCATGCGCTCGACGGGGATCGCCTGCATCCGGCGATCCTGCTGACCGGCACGCGTGGTGTGGGCAAGACGACATTGGCGCGCATCATCGCCAAGGGCCTGAACTGCCAGACCGGCGTCAGCGCCAACCCCTGCGGCGTCTGCTCGGCCTGCAAGGAAGTCAACGACGGCCGCTTCGTCGACCTGCTGGAAATCGACGCCGCGTCGAACACGGGTGTCGACAACATCCGCGAGCTGATCGACAACGCCCAGTACTCGCCGGCGCGCGGCCGCTACAAGGTCTACCTGATCGACGAAGTCCACATGCTGTCGAAGGGCGCGTTCAATGCGCTGCTGAAGACGCTGGAGGAACCGCCGCCGCATGTGAAGTTCATCCTGGCGACGACCGATCCGCAGAAGCTGCCGATCACCGTCCTGAGCCGCTGCCTGCAGTTCAACCTGAAGCGCCTGAGTGTGGCGATGATCCGCGACAACCTCGCCGACATCCTGACCCAGGAAGGGGTCGAGTTCGAAACGGCCGCGGTCGCCGAACTGGCGCGCGCGGCCGATGGCTCGATGCGCGACGGCCTGTCGCTGCTGGATCAGGCCCTGGCCTTTGCCAGCGGCGCCAAGCTGGCGGTCGAACCGATCGAGGAAATGCTCGGCACCGGCGGTCGCCGCAACCTGTTCGACCTGATCGAAGCGCTCGGCCGTCACGATGGCGAGGCGCTGCTCGGCGCGCTGCGTCGGCTCGACGAATCGGCGCCGGATTTCCACGCGCTGCTGAATGATCTTGCGATGGTGCTGCAGCGGCTCGCGGTGCTGCAGCTGCTGCCGGCGGCGGTCGACGAGGACGATGACCCGCGGCTGCTGCCGATGGCCGAGACCATTGCCGTCGATGACGTGCAGCTCTGGTACCAGATCGCCGTGCTCGGTCGGCGCGACCTCCCGTACGCGCCGGATCCGCGCCTCGGTTTCGAGATGACGGTGCTGCGCATGTTCGCGCTGAAATTCGACGACAGCGGCGCCGGTTCTGGCCCAGGGTCAGGTGGGAGCGGCCAGGGTGCGAAGGCGATGTCGACCGCGGCGGCACCGGCGGCGCGCGGCGGGGTTTCGGCCGCGGCCGCGCCGGCACCGGCACCGGCGTTGGCGCGGGCAACGGTGGCCGCACCGGCCGCGCACAGCGGCGACATCGTGCTGCCGACGGCGCCGAAATCGCCGCAGCCGCAGCCTCCGCTGGCGAAGCCATCGATCACGGCTGCCGCCGCACCGGTCGCCGCCGCGGCGAAGCCGAAAGCGCCAACCGCGTCGCCCGCCGCGACCGAATCGCCGTGGGCGAAACTCATCGACGAACTCGGCTTCGACGGCATGACGCGGCAGTTCGCGCGCCACTGCGCCTGGCTGTCGCAGGCCGATGGCGTGGTCCGCTTCGCGCTCGATCCGCGCGCCAAGCACCTGATGAACGAGGAGCGGCGGGCTGCGGTGGAGACGGCGCTTTCGGGCAAGCTCGGCGCAGTGCGCGTGCAGGTCGACATCGCCGAAAGCCCGGACGTGCTGCACCCGGCCGCCGCCGACGAGCAGCGGCTGCTCGGCCGCCAACGCGATGCCGAAAAGGCGATCGAGCACGATCCGACCGTGATCGGCTTCCGCACCCTGTTCGGCGCCACCGTCCGGGCGGGCTCGATCCAGCCGATTGATCCGTTCAATTGATCGGATGACCCGACGCCGACCGTGCGATCCGCTGCCGCTTGAACGGCGACAATCCGCCACGAATTCCCACGCCGGGCGCGCACGCGCGCGCCGGTTTGCCAACGAAGGAGAACGATGATGAAGGGTCCACTCGCGCAGCTGATGCAGCAGGCGCAGAAAGCGCAGGAAACCATGAAGCAGGTTCAGGCCGAGATCGCCGCCGCCGAAATCACCGGCATGTCCGGCGCCGGCATGGTCAAGATCACCCTGAACGGCAAGCATGAAGCGAAGAAGGTCGTGATCGACCCGGAAGCGCTGAAGGAAGACAAGGAATTCCTCGAAGACCTGATCGCCGCCGCGATCAACGACGCCGCGCAGAAGCTCGAACGCCACTCGGCCGAAAAGATGAGCAAGGTCACCGCCGGCATGAACCTGCCGCCGGGCATGAGCTTCTGATTCCGGATCCGCCGACGCGAACCGCCCGATGGCGATCTACACCCCGCGCCTGACCCGCCTGATCGACGCGCTGCGCCGCTTGCCCGGCGTCGGCCCAAAGTCGGCGCAGCGTATGGCCTTCCATCTGCTCGATCGCGACCGGGATGGTGCTGCGTTCCTGACCACCACCCTGGCCGAGGCGCTGACCGGCATCGAGCGCTGCCCGAGCTGCCGGATGTTCCGCGAGGACGCCCGCTGCGCGTACTGCGGCGATACCCGTGTGGCGACCGGCCAGCTGTGCGTGGTCGAGCATCCGGCCGACCTGATCGCGGTCGAGAACACCGGCGGCTACCGCGGCCGCTACTTCGTGCTGATGGGGAAACTCTCGCCGCTCGATGGCATCGGCCCTGCCGAACTCGGGCTCGACAATCTTGCGGCCCAGCTCGCCGAGGGCACGGTGCGCGAGCTGATCATCGCGATCAATCCGACCGTCGAAGGCGAGGCCACCGCCTACTACCTGGCCGAACTGGCGCGCGCCAAGGGGGTTGCCGTCACCCGCATCGCCCACGGCGTGCCGATGGGCGGCGAGCTGGAATACGTCGACGGCGGCACCCTGGCGCGGGCCCTGAGCGGACGGCTGCCGGTCTGAGCGGCAGCCCGGGCAGCGGCCGACGAACGGCCTTGACCCTGAAGTAGAGTCCAGACCGGAAGCTGCGCGCCGAGTCTGGAGAATCCGCGATGTCCCCGAACCTGATCCGCACCACCACCATCGGCGCTGCCGCGAAGGCCGCCGGTGTCGCGGTCGATACCGTGCGCTATTACGAGCGTGCCGGCCTGCTGCCGGCCGCCGCGCGCAGCGAGGGCGGCTACCGGCTGTACACGAAATCGGACGTCGAACGCCTGCGCTTCATCCGCCAGGCCAAGGCGCTCGGTTTCACGCTCGACGACATCGCCGGCCTGCTGCAGTTGCAGGATGGCGGTGGTCCGCGCGAGCAGGTGCGGGCAACCGCGCGGGCGCGGATCTCCGAACTCGACCGCCGCATCCGTGAGCTGACCGCGATCCGCGACGCCCTCGTCGCGCTCGAAGGTCGGTGTCACGGCAGCGGCACCGTCGCCGGCTGCCCGATCATCGAAGGCGTGCAGTCGGTTTCCCTGAGCCCGAGTCCGGAGTCCTGAAGCCATGTCCGTCCAAGTCCCGCTGCATCCTGCCCAACCCACGGCCGCGAAGTCCGACTGCTGCCACGCCGCCGCTGCGCCGGCGAAGGCCAGTGCCCATCAGCATCACCAGCATCACGGTGCGGCTGGCAGCGCGCCGGTGTCGCGGCTGCGACTGACTACTGCCGCGACCCTGCACTGCCTGAGCGGCTGCGCGATCGGCGAGTTCATCGGCCTGGCGATCGGCGTCAGCCTCGGTCTCGATCCGTGGACGACGATGGCGCTGGCCACCGCGTCCGGTTTCGCCAGCGGCTACACGCTGGGCCTGTTGCCGCTGGTGCGGCAGGGCATGCGCTGGTCGGCGGCCTTCGCCACGCTGTGGCTGGGCGAGACGATCTCGATCGCGGCGATGGAGCTGGCGATGAACGTCACCGACTATCACGTCGGTGGTCTCACCGCGGCTTCGGTGTTCAGCCTGCGCTTCTGGGCCGGCTATGCGGCGGCGCTGCCGGCCGGATTCCTGGTCGCCTGGCCGGTCAACTACTGGCTGCTGCGGCGGCAGATCAAGCAGCCCTGCCACTGAGCCATCGCGATCAGGCCTTGGCAGGCACCGTCATCAAGCGCCCGAGCAGCGCCGTCAGCAACGGCGAGCGCTGCGCCGGGTCTTCGAGTTCCTTGGCGGTGATGGTCAGCCGCTTCTGGCCTTCGAGCTTGTAGACCCGCGGCTGGGTCTGGATCAGCTTGATCAGCTTGACCGGCTCGATCGCAGGCTGCGGGCCGAAGTCGAGCATCGCGGTCTTGGCGCCGGCGCGGATCTTGGTGATGCCGGCGGTCTCGCCAAGCTGGCGCAAGAGGGCGGCTTCGCACAGACGCTCGGCCTGTGGCGGCAGCAGCCCGAAGCGGTCGATCAACTCGACCTTCAGCTCTTCCAGCTCGTCCTCGGTCTTGGTCTCGGCGATCCGCTTGTACAGCACCAGACGGCTATGGACATCCGGCACGTAGTCGTCCGGGATCAGTGCCGACGAGCCAAGATCGACTTCGCACGGTGCCTGGCCGAACGGCGCATCGGCGATCCGGCCGTGGCGCAGCGCGCGCACCGCGTTCGCGAGCATCTCGGCGTACATCGTGAAGCCGATTTCCTCGATCTGGCCGCTCTGGTTCTCGCCGAGCAGTTCGCCGGCGCCGCGGATTTCCAGATCCTGCGTGGCGAGTGCGAAGCCGGAGCCGAGTTCGCCCAGTTCCTCGATCGCCTGCAAGCGCTTGTTCGCGTCGTCGCTCAACGAGCGCCGCGACGGCACCAGCAGATAGGCGTAGGCGCGGTGATGGCTGCGGCCGACACGTCCCCTGAGCTGATGCAGCTGGGCGAGGCCGAGATGATCGGCCCGGTCGATCAGGATGGTGTTGGCGTTCGGCACGTCGATGCCGGACTCGATGATCGTCGTGCAGACCAGGATGTTGAAGCGGCCGTGGTAGAAATCGAGCATCACCTGCTCGAGTTCGCTGGCGCGCATCTGGCCGTGCGCGAACCGCACCTTGCCTTCCGGCACCAGCGCCTGGATCTCGCCGGCGAAGCGCTCGATGTCCTTGACTTCGTTGTGCAGGAAATACACCTGACCGCCGCGGCGCAGTTCGCGCAGGCAGGCTTCGTAGACCAGCGCCGAATCCCACTCAGAGACGAACGTGCGGATCGCCAGACGCGTGCTCGGCGGGGTGGCGATGATCGACAGATCGCGCAGCCCGGCCATGCTCATGTTCAGGGTGCGCGGGATCGGCGTCGCGGTCAGCGTCAGCAGGTGCACCTCGGCGCGCAGGTTCTTGAGCTTTTCCTTGTGGCGCACACCAAAACGATGTTCCTCGTCGACGATCACCAGGCCCAGATCGGCGAAGCGGACGTCGTCCTGGATCAGCCGATGGGTGCCGATGACGATGTCGACCTGACCCTTGGCCAGATCGTCGAGCAACTGGTTCTGCTCCTTGCCGGTGCGCAGCCGCGACAGGCCGGCGATGCGGATCGACGGCGTGCCGGCCGGCTCGCCGATCG
>NZ_JAKFUM010000028.1 GCF_021732705.1 Nevskia sp.
TCCGCCGCCGGCTGCACGATCAAGCTGAATCAGGCCCCGGTGATCGAGTACATGAACTCGAACATCTTCCTGATGAAGAACATGATCGCCAACGGCTACAAGGATGCCCGCACCTTGGAGCGCCGCATCAAGAAGATGGAAGAGTGGCTGGCCAAGCCGAGCCTGCTCGAAGCCGACAAGGACGCCGAGTACGCCGCCGTCATCGAGATCGACCTCGCCGACATCAAGGAGCCGATCGTCTGCTGCCCGAACGATCCGGACGATGCGAAGTTCCTGTCCGAAGTCGCCGGCACCAAGATCGACGAGGCCTTCATCGGCTCGTGCATGACCAACATCGGCCACTTCCGCGCCGCCGGCAAGCTGCTGGAAGGCAAGAAGGACATTCCGGTGCGTCTGTGGGTCGCCCCGCCGACCAAGATGGACGCCGCGAAGCTCACGCAGGAAGGCGTCTACAACACCTTCGGCACCGCCGGCGCGCGGACCGAAATGCCGGGCTGCTCGCTGTGCATGGGCAACCAGGCGCAGATCAAGGAAGGCTCTACCGCCATCTCGACCTCCACCCGCAACTTCCCGAACCGCCTCGGCAAGAACACCAACGTGTTCCTCGGCTCGGCGGAGCTCGCGGCCATCGCCTCGAAGATGGGCAAGCTGCCGACCGTCGCCGAGTACCTCGCCGAGATGGGCATCGTCACCAAGGCCTCGGATCAGATATACCAGTACCTGAACTTCAACCAGATCGATGAGTACATCGAGACGGCGAAGGAAGTGACGGTGGCCTGAAGCGGCTGGCGTCGCAGGTCGGAATGACTGCGACGGCTCGATCTGGAAGCCCGTCAGTGAGAACTGGCGGGCTTCTTCGTTGTTGCTGGCGTTTCATCGGCGTTCGCGTTCGCGTCCGGGCTCGCCGCGTCCGGGCAGCGCTTGCACGGTCGGCAATGCAGGGACTCTTCCCTACCCGCACCGTTCAGAAACGATGCCGATGGCCGACAGTAGGCGCCGATACCGCCCGAACGTCAGCTCCGCCCGAGAATGCGTCCGCGAACGCTGTTCATCGGGAACAGCGGACCGGGGTCGATTTTCCGGATCGGGGCAATGTCGTCATGACCCAGGACATCGGTGAACCCATACTTCTGGTTCAGCAATTGTCCGACTGCAGTCACGGTCGCGATCTGAACGTCCGTGTATTCATGCCAGCCAGTCGATTCAGACTCGTTCTGGTGTCTTGCAACCGTGACGTCCGCAGCGGGAATCAGCTGCTTCGATTCGGTGAGCCACTGGCCATCCGACCGCTTCCGCAGCTTGCCCGCGTTGACCAGTTCGATCCCGATCGAGCACTGGTTCAAGCCCGACAACAGTCCCCACTGGCTGACCCCGGCATGCCAGGCACGTTGGTTGAAAGGAATCAGTTGGACGATACTGCATCGGAAAAGTCTTCCCCGCGACAGCGAACCGCTGTCAGGACTTTTCCTTCGACATCCGTGCGTGAAGCGCGCGGCTCAGCCATCAGCGCGGCAGCCGATCATCAGGCCCTCAGCTCCCCCCGAGCCCCAGCGGCTCGCGCTGAACGGTCGCGGCGTAGAAATCCGCCAGCGCGCCGAGATAGCGCAGGTGGGCTTCGATCTCGCGAACCCGGGCGTTGGCGGCCGCTTCTTCACGCAGGTTGACGAGGAAGAAGTCGCTGGCACCTTCGGCAAAGCGGTCGCGCTCGGCGCGCGACAGCACATCGGCCTGCTCCACTTCCTGCGTTGCCAGATCGACAAAGCGGTAGGCGGCCGACAGGTCGTTGGCCAAAGTGCGGATTTCGACGTCGATGCGCTCTTCGAGCAGGCGGCGATCGAGATCCAGCCGTGACAGGTTGGCCTGCGCGGCATCGATCTGGCCGCGTGCCTTGCGGGTTTCGATCGGGATGGTGACGTCGAGCCGGACGATGGCATCGGTGCCCACGCGCGTCGGATCGCCGCTTCCGAAGTCCCGGGCAGCTTCGAGGTTCAGGTCGATCCGCGGCTTCAGCTGATTCTTGCCGAGCGCCAGATTCAACCGTTCGCGTTCGATGTCGGCTGCCAGCACGCCCACTTCCGGCCGCGCCCGCAGTGCGGCGCGAATCGCGGCATCGATGCTGCCCGGGTCGATCGCCGCAGGCGGATTCGGCCAGCGGCGCGGCAGTTCCGCTTCCAGCGGCAGGCGCGGCGTGCCGTCGGCTTGACGCAGGTACAGCGACAGCTTGTTGGCGGCCGCCACCAGCTTGCGCTCGGCTTCCACGACAAAGCCGCGTCGCCGCAGGATGTACTGGCGATTCTCGTTCAGATAGACGCTGGCGAGGTCGCCCTCCTGAATGCGGATGTCGAGACCTTCGTTGCGCGCTTCCGCCAGCTGCAGCAGGTCGCGGTACACCGCCAGCGCCTCGCCGGCGGCGATCCAGTCGGCATACGCGGTCATCGCGTCGTGCTGCACGCGGACCCGCGTCAGCATCGCGTCGAGCTCGGACTGATCGAGCGCGATGCGGCTGTCCCGAAGCTTGGCGCGGCGTTCGTCGATGTCACGGTCGCGCAGCAGCGAGAAAACTGCGCCGATCTTGATCTCGCCGGCATCCAGCGTGAACGCCTCGTCCTCGTAGATCGGGAAGTCGCCGCCGGATACCTTGTAACCGCCGTAGATGCTGCTGCTGAAGTCCGCGAACGGCTGCACGACCTTGGCGCTGGTGTAGCGGCCGTCGTAATAGCCGCTGAGCCGGCTGCGGCTGGTCTGCTCGGCGTACGGATCGAACGCGCCTTGGCTCGACAACAGCTTGCCGGCCTCGGCGCGCACCTTCTCGCGTGCCGCCAGCACCTGCGGGTAGCGTTCACGGCTGCTGCTCAGCACCGCGTCGAGCGTCAGCGGAACGACGGCCGATGTCGCTGCCGGCGCGGTCGCAGTGTCGGCCCGCACCGCGAAGGCCAATGCCAGACCGGCGCAGAACGCCGAGACGCGGCGAATCACTTCGCGGCTCCGCCGCCGGTGCCGTTGGCGGTGACGGCAGGCGTCGGTTCCGGCGGGAAATAGTTCAGCTGGCGCCAGATCTCGTAACCGAGCTTGACCTCGTTCAGCAGCACCCAGCCCTGGGCGCGGCCGCCAAGACGCAGGAAGCGCTCGTCCGGCCACGGCTCGCCAGGCTTTTCCGCAACCACGACGCGATAGCGGCCGTTGGCGGACACCGCCGGATCGACGAACTGCACCACACCCGGAAACGTCCCGACGGCCACTGACGGCCAGCCGCTGAACTGCACGGCCGGCCAGCCTTCGAAGCTCAGTCGCACCTCTCGACCCGGCGACACCAGCACGGCGTCCAGCCCGTTGACGAACAGTTCGGTCGCCCGCTGGGTTGCCACGGGTGCGAAGCTGACCAGCACCTCGCCTTCCTTGACGAAAGTCGACGTATCGCCGCCGAAGATCTTCAGGATCGTGCCGTCACGCGGGGCGATGACCAGCTGCGTCTGCTGGCGCGACACGGCGGTTTCGGCCTTCACGAGATCGGCGACGGCACCGGCCTCCGAGGCCTTGAGCTCGCGCCAGCGGATGTTCGCCGCTTCCAGATCGCGCTTGGCGGCGAGCCCCTTGTCGAACAGGCGCTGGCGACGCTCGACATCGATCAGCGCGATTTCGCTCGCCACGCGCCGGGCTTCCAGCCGCGCCTTGGCGGCATCGACCTCGGCCTGCAGACGTTCGGTGTAGTTCGGATCGTTGTCGGTCAACTCGACCAGCGGGTCGCCCTTGTTGACCTTCGCGCCTTCCTGCACGTGCCAGCGCTTGATCCGGCCGCTCAGCGATGCGGTGACCGACTGCACGCGGTTGGTCGGATCCAGCGCGATGATCTGCCCGGAACCGGGCGCGGTCTGGATCCACGGCGTCACGCTCATCACCACGACGAGCAGGACGAGAATCAGCACGATCAGCCGGGCGAAGCCACGGGTCGGTTTCGGTGGCTCCAGCGCCTCCACGGTCTGGAACGGCGCGGTGTACGCCGCATCGAACTTCGGGGTCTGCGACTCGCTCATGAGATCACTCCGGCGGCGTCATGAGGCAGCGCCCGAGGGGCTGGCGTTGGCGGCGGCAGGCTGCGGACGTCATCGAACCAGCGCTGTCGCGTGGCGGTGATGTCGAGCGCTGCGTCGAAGCCGATGATGTCGGCGCGTCGACTGAACTGCAGGTAGGTCAGGTCCGGCTGGCGACGCACGGCGTCAAGCACCGCCTGACGCTGGGCCAGCGACAGCCTGTCGGCGACCGGCGTGACGATCAGCAGTCGCGGTCGATCCAGCAGCGCCGAAGCGATCCGGAGCAGCAGCATCTGTTCCGGCGTCAGCGGATCACCGCAACGGGCCAGTACGGTATCGAGCCCGTTCGGCAGGCGATCCACCGCAGCGGAAAGGCCAAGCACATCAAGCACTTCGCGCATCGCGCTGCGGGTGACCGACGAATCGCCAAGGCCCAGGTTTTCGGCAATCGAGCGTTCCAGCGGTTCGGTGGAATCGACCACCAGCACCGCTTCACGCAGCTGATGCAGATGGATGTCGCCGATCTCCGCCGGGCCCAGTTGCAGACGCCCAGACAGCGGCGTCCGGTGCCGGCGCAGCATCGCCAGCAGGGCATCGCGCAGTTCGTCGTCCTCGCAATTGACGAAGACCTTGCGGCCGGCCGGAACCGTGAAATCGAAGCGCGCCGTGCCATCGCCCACGGCGATGCTCGCGCCGTCCAGTCGCAGACTGACCGCGCCTTCCGGCACCGGTTCGCCGTCGGTCGCGTCCTCCAGTTCAAGCTCGAGAAACTCGCCGAGCTTGTCGACGGCCGCACACAGCTCGTAATAGTTGTCGAGCAGCGCCGGCAGGCGGGTCAGTGAATAGAACACCGCCGCAAAGATCAGTTCGGCCGCCACCAGCTGACCCAGCGTCAATTCGTTGATGATCACCAGCCAGCCACCGACGCCGAGCAAGGCCGCGCTGGCCACGGCATAAAGCCCGAAGTAGCCCACCGTCTGCGCCAGCTTGTGGCCGAAATGCTTGCGGTGCGCGCTGGCATAGCCCGCGATCAAGGCTTCGGCTTCGCGCGTGGCGTAGCGGATTGTCCGGGTGGACTGGAACGATGGATGCACCCGCGCCAGCTCTTCCAGCCAGCGCGCGACCTTGAACTTCGCCTTCGACGCGTACACCTTGCTGTGGATCGCGCGGCTGACCCAGATTTTCCAGATCAGCCAGACCATCACCAGCAGCACCGCGCTGAACACCACGAACGCCGGGTGATAGCCCGACACCACGATGATGCCGACGATTGCCTGCATCAGAATCGCCGAGCCGTTGAGCACGATCGTCGGCACGTTTCGCTGGACGCTGACGATCTCGAAGAAGCGGTTGGCCAGTTCTTCGCGGTTCATCCGTCGACCGGCAGCCACGGCGCTGTGCACGCTGCGCAGCACGATTTCCTGGGTGTAGCGGGCGAAGAAGCGGCGTTCGAAGCGATCCATCAGATGCGCCTGCACGACGTACAGCGCGCCGTACATGCCAAGCAAGGCGAACAGGATCAGCGACAGCACCACCACCGGCTGCAGCAGCGCCGTGTTCGATACCGTGGCAATCAGCACCTGCACCGACAGCGGTACAGCCAGCGTCAGCACCGACGTCGCGATGCTGTAGATCGCAGCCAGCCAGTAAAAGGACTTCTCGGGGCCCAGGATGGCCTTGAACAACGCGCGGCGGCGCGCGTTGGCGGTCAATGGATCGTCGGTCACAGCGAAAGTCGAGCGGCAGGCTTCCCCAAAATCTGGGGCATCGACGCCCCGACTCAAGGGCAACCCGGCAACCGCGCGCGGACCCGTTCGTCCATCCGACATCCGGCGCGCCGCCCGGAGCCGGCATCCCGCACCCGCCGCCTGTCACAGTCGACAACTGCGAGTTGTGATCAACCTGTCAACGCGGGTTGCCGAAGCAGAGCGCGTCACCTGCTCTGTCGACACTTGGCCCCGGCTGACGGCCAGATGACAGCGAATTGCTCGCGTTCGCTGCCAGCCGAAACCGTCATCCACGGCCGGCCCGTCCGGGCTTGGAACTGCACGACTACAGAGAGACCAAGCGTGGGGGATCGCTTGGAATAGTCGTGCGCTCAATCAAGAAAAAATAGCGACGAACCTCAACTGACAGCACGTACGGCCAAGAAAACAGTAAAGGACGATGCAGAATACTGAAAGGAAAAAGAACTTGAAGTTGGAAGCCAGACTCGCAAACTCTTATAAAGAGGCAATTTCCATAGTTGACGGAGAAAAAGCGCCAACCCCTTGAGCCGGATACGAAACGATACCTTCTTCCTCGAATTGATACTTTTTGACTGTATCGTCTTCCAAGTTGCAGCCATCCATCGACCGCCGATAGTAACGCGCATACGGACACCCATGCAGCGACAAACACCGGAACGAACAGATGGAGCGGGATTTGCTGGTCGTGCATCAATGTCTCTTTGTCGTCCAACGCTCCAAGTCAGCCGACGCGAAGCCAAGGCGAATGCATTGCGGGCGACTGCAGTACATCGCTAGCCATGCTGCGCTCTCCATTCGTTGAATCGTTGATCCAATAGCGGCCTCAGACGATCAAAGTTAGCCCATGTGTCTTCGACCGAATAAAGGTCTTCAACGTCAGCACCCAGTAGCGCTTCGTAGTCTTTAAGATATTGCCCTTTCTCAAAGTCGAAGTAACTACTGGCGTATCAGTTCCCGTCGTCGTTCAAGTCTTCGTCCGTGAACTTGCCGTCGCAGACTTCGTAGAAGAATACGCCCGGCGTGACCGTACGCGTTTGTAGCTTCTGAATGTCTACAGTAAAGCCCTCGACGTGAATTGAACCTGCAAGTCCAGACAGAAAGGCCCAAGCCACGAACATGCCGGTGTGGGTAGCGCCGGCCTCTTGCGGCAGATGCTTCGGAAAATTATCCGCACCATAGTGCCAAGAGGCATCGTCGTATTTCGTCATGGCAAACGCCTGAGCTCACCTGCGACCCTGACGGCGCAAAGCGGCGGCGGGGACGTCGGAGTGGAATTCATTGTTGGGCATACGCCGCATGATTGAAGTTGATGAATGGGTCTTCCTCTTCTCTTAGATCGCCCCAGTTGAAACCGTATCTTTCCTCTCCGGGTAAGTTCATGGGGAGTTTGACTCGAAAATGACCACCGATAGCTGACTCCATACCATCGTCAGTGTCATAGCTGTAGCCAGGACCTATGCTGATGCTTTTGCTAGACGGCGAGTAGTCTTCGTCATGAAACTGAGCGCTCAAAAGTGCGACAAGACCACACATTGCATCGATAAGAGCGTCGAATGTAGCTAGGTGGAATGAGCCGTGGCGATCATGTTTTGATTTGTTGTAGGCCCTGTACCACTGCAAGGTGCTACCCGAATCCCAAGCAGAGAAAGGACGCCGAATTTCGTGAGAGCCATGCCACCCAGGAATCCGCACTTCATACGAGGACAAGAAATGTGAGTGGTTGACCAGCTTGTAGTCGCCCATATTCAGATCACCGCTATTTTTGAGATAAGAGTTCTCGAACAAGATAGCTGTGAAATTCGCTTCTACTTCTACGCAAGCGCGCATCAGTAACTGCTGAATGCGATGTGAGTACGTGCCGAGATTTGAGGACGATGGCTCGACATATGCGAAAAGATCCTGCAGATCTTTCTGGAGCAGCAAAAAGGCCCGTACATAGTGCTGCGGATCTCGCGCAAATCTCCGATGTAGGAGGTATTGCCAATGCCCGCCATTTCCATAGCTTCCGTCTGCAAGCTGGCGGCAAGTCCGCCTATAGGGTCTTAAGAGAGCCATTTTCTTTATGCCCAACGACCAGGTTAAGCCGCGGCCTTGCCGTAGCGCAGCGGAGGCGAGGACGTCGGCTTGAACCGCTAGTTATGCCTACTGCGCTCATTGGCTACCGCGCGGCTCGAATCTACGATTCTCTTGACGTTCAACTTCGGCTCGGATTGCTTTTATACCGTCATCATTTAGGAGCGCACGCGTAGCTGGACTTGAGCACTCGTTCTTAGAAGCGTCGATGAACACGGCAATAGGACCGACAAAATACTTTGCGCCATCCATAAGGTATTGGCGCTTCCCGATCCATTGATTGTCGTAGCATGCCTTGTCTCCGCCAGACCGCCATTCACGGAGCAGTTCGACCCGCCTATAGCCGGTACCGCCTCCGGTTCGGGCTTGAGTTGTCACAGGCGCCCACTCGCATTGACCTTCATTGATCTCAAAGCAAACAAACGGACGACGCTCGGGCTCGCCGTGTGTCCAGCCTTTACCCTCGTACCACGTCACGGCCATTGACGACCGAAGAACGTCTTCCTCAAGATACACCACAAGGCCTAGACAAATTTCATCGTTGGTTAGTGCGGACACGGACATTTCCCTCAAGTGGGTACATGTTTGTGGGCATAACGCCCGCGATCAGCCGCGGTTGCGCCGCACAGTACAGACTCTCCAGTGCCGAACCAAGGCACGGGCGGCGTAACCGTCGGCTGCATCAGCTGGTTAGCCCGGTCGCTCAACTCGGAACCCTGAGTGCTTCAAGACTCGTTCGCACAGCTCAATGAATTGCTGGTGAGACATGTCGTTTTTCGCATCGTTGGAACGCCAGCTGCAGATCTTGAAGCTGGCTTCGGTCGCTTCCGCAGTGACGTGGTCTACCGTGGGCAAAAGAGCAAACCCTGCCTTGTAGGCGTGACGCCCCTTCTGAGAGTCTTCGTTTTTGTAAGTGCTCATCAGGTGCCAGTGCAGCTTTTCCCCCGTGTAGGCATCTACACCGTCAGAATGCATCACTGCCGCGTGAATAGCTTCACGGTAGGCACTGCCCGAGCACGTATGCCCGCGCTTACGGTCGCGTTTCACATGCGCGTTGGCTTTGCGGACAAGCCAACGCTCGTAGGCACCGGGCGTGACGACGCCCTCAAGGAACGGCGGAATTGTGTACTTCTTTGGCATAAGGGCTAACGAGCCTGTAGAAAAACGTCGGAATCGCACACGCCCCTATCTATTTCTGACTCTGGAGCGCAACTCGAGCAACTCAGCGTCCAGATTTCGTTTTGGTGAAGGATAGGCATCACGGCGACCGAG